>JBFLYR010000001.1:0-1202155 GCA_040756595.1 Pseudomonadota bacterium
TTCCGCTTCCTTGCGAGCCCGTTCTTCTGCTTCCCGACGGGCTTTCTCTTCCGCTTCCTTGCGAGCCCGTTCTTCCGCTTCCCGACGGGCTTTCTCTTCCGCTTCCTTGCGAGCCTGTTCTTCCGCTTCGCGTCGAGCCTTTTCTTCGGCTTCCTTGCGAGTGCGTTCCTCGGCTTTCCGACCAGTCGTCGGCAAGCCGACCAACCAGGTCGCTGAACGGTGATTTGCCGTCGACTTCCTTGAGCAGGTTGCGCAGGTTGCGCGACAGGTCTTTGGTTTTGCCCGAGACTTCGCGTAGCCCCTTGGCGGTCTTGGAGAAAATGGCGGTCTGTTCCATTCGATTCCGCTCACTTCCGGATCAAGGCATCAAGGCTTGCGCTGTTCCTCAAGCTCGGCAATTTTCACTTCGAGTTGCGCGAGCCGCGCCTGCGCGCGCGCCAGCAACTCTTTCTGGATATCGAAGTCGACGCGGGTCACCAAATCCAGTTTGGCGAATTGCGCCGTCAGCATGGCACGGAGGTTCTTTTCGATATCGGCAGCAGGGGTGGCCGCGAGCGCCCGGGAAATACCGGCGCTGATTTCTTCGAAAAATTTCGGGTCGAGCATGATGGCCTCAATAAAGACGTAGGGCCAGTCTAGCACCACGGCCCATGCCATCCGCAATTGCTGCGGAGCGTCACGCTGCGCACCCGCTTGGTGCATCGCCGACTTGTGGACGAATCAAAGTAGTGCGAGCAATGATCGGCCATATCAACCAAAGGCAAACCATGAATCACATAAGCATTTGTTTATACGAAACTAGTTACAACTGGCATACAAAGTGCAGAGCAGGTCTGCGAAGTTTTCCCTTACTGCAACCACTTTGGAGACACCACCATGAATACAAAACTCGTCGCTCTCGCTGTTGCCGGTGCCCTTTCTTCCCCGATGATCGCTGTCGCTGCCGAACCCACGCCGGAGCACAGCTTCAGCGGCAACTTCACGATTGCTTCCGAATACATCTATCGCGGCATCGGCCAGACCAACCGCAAGCCGGCCTTGCAGGGCGGTTTCGACTATGCGCACAGCAGCGGCCTGTACGCCGGCATCTGGGGCTCGAATGTTTCCTGGCTGTCCGATCTCGGCGGTATCAGCTCCAGCGTCGAACTCGACGTGTATGGCGGCTACAAGGGCAGCTTCGGCGGTGACTTCAGCTACGACATCGGCGTGCTGACCTATAACTACCCAGGCACCTACCCGAGCGGCTTCACCGATGCCGATACCACCGAAGTCTATGTCGGCCTCGGCTGGAAGTGGCTCTCGGCCAAATATTCCTACACCACCTCCAGTCACATCTTTGGCTGGACTGGCGTCAACACCGACAAGACCCGCGGCAGCGACTACCTCGAGCTGAATGCCGCCTACGACCTCGGCGACGGCTGGGGCATCAACGGCCACGTCGGCCACCAGAAGATCAAGAATTTCAGCGATGCGTCCTACACCGACTGGAAGGTCGGCGTGACCAAGGATGTCGGGTTTGGCGTCGTTGGTCTGGCCTATATCGGCACCAATGCCAAGGGCGATGCTGGCGAACCCTATCGCAATGCATACAACAAGGATCTAGGCAAGGACCGCCTATTGCTGACTTTCGGCAAGACTTTCTAATCCACTGCCTCTTTTCAAGGAGAAATCATGAAACTCGTTACCGCCATCATCAAGCCGTTCAAGCTTGACGAGGTGCGTGAGGCCCTCGCCGCCGTCGGCGTGCAGGGCATCACCGTCACCGAAGTCAAGGGCTTCGGCCGGCAGAAGGGGCACACGGAGTTGTATCGCGGCGCCGAATACGTCGTCGACTTCCTGCCCAAGGTGAAAGTAGAAGCCGCCATCAAGTCCGAACTGCTCGACCAGACCATCGAAGCGATCGAAAAGGCCGCCAGCACAGGAAAGATCGGCGACGGCAAGATCTTCGTCTTCGACCTCGAACAGGTCGTTCGCATCCGCACCGGCGAGACCGGCACGGACGCCCTCTAAGGAGAACGCATCATGAAAAAACTGCTCGCAATCCTGCTGACGGCCATCAGCCTGTTCAGCATGTCGGGCGTCGTGCTGGCGGCTGATGAGCCGGCAGCCGCGCCCGCAGCAGCTGTCGCCGAGGCCGCACCCGTTGCCGCGGAAGCAGCCCCTGCAGCTGCACCCGCACCCGTGCCCGACAAGGGCGACACGGCCTGGATGATGATCGCCACCGTGCTCGTCATCCTGATGACCATCCCCGGCCTCGCGCTGTTCTACGGCGGCCTCGTCCGAGCGAAGAACATGCTCTCGGTGCTGATGCAGGTGTTCGTCATCTTCTCGCTAATCAGCGTGCTCTGGGTGGTGTATGGCTACAGCCTAGCCTTCACCGGCGGCTCGGCATTCATCGGCGGCTTCGACAAGCTCTTCCTGTCGGGCGTGACGGTGGAATCCCTCGGCGCGACGTTCAGCAAGGGCGTGTATATCCCCGAACTGTCCTTCGTCGTCTTCCAGGCCACCTTCGCCGCCATCACCACGGCCCTGATCGTCGGTGCTTTCGCCGAGCGCATCAAGTTCTCGGCGGTGCTGCTGTTCTCGGTGCTCTGGTTCACGTTCAGCTACCTGCCGATGGCACACATGGTCTGGTACTGGGATGGTCCGGATGCGATCACCGACGCGGCCGCGCTCGAGAAGGTGGTTGCCGGTGCCGGCTTCCTGTGGGCCAAGGGCGCACTCGACTTCGCCGGCGGCACGGTGGTGCATATCAACGCCGCCATGGCCGGCATCGTCGGTGCCTACCTGATCGGCAAGCGTGTCGGGTACGGCCGTGAGCCGATGACACCGCACTCGCTGACGCTGACGATGGTGGGTTCCGCACTGCTGTGGGTGGGCTGGTTCGGTTTCAACGCCGGCTCCAACCTCGAAGCCACTGGCCTGGCCGCGCTGGCGATGGTCAACACGCTGGCCGCAACGGGCGCCGCGACCCTCTCCTGGATGCTCGCCGAATGGCTGTTCAAGGGCAAGCCCTCGATGCTGGGCGCCGCGTCCGGTGCCGTCGCCGGTCTCGTCGCCATCACCCCGGCCTGCGGCTTCGTTGGCCCGATGGGCGCGATCATCATCGGCCTGCTTGCCGGCGTGGTCTGCTTCTGGGGTGTCAATGGCCTGAAGAAAATGCTCGGCGCGGACGACGCGCTCGACGTGTTCGGCGTGCATGGCGTCGGCGGCATCCTCGGCTCGATCCTGACCGGTGTGTTCGCCGCGCCCAGCCTTGGCGGTACCGGCGTGTATGACTACGTCGCCAACGCCGTCGGCGCCTTCGACATGGCAGCGCAAGTCACGAGTCAGATCTGGGGCGTTGGTGTAGCCGTGGTCTGGTCGGGCATCGTCGCCTTCATCTGCTACAAGATCGTCGATATCCTGGTTGGCCTGCGGGTGCCGGAAGATGAAGAGCGCGAAGGCCTCGACATCGCGTCCCACGGCGAATCGGCTTACCACTACTGATTTAGCTGATTCCTCCCTCCGCTCTCAAAGTGGTTCGGGCGCCAGAAATGGCGCCCGTTTTTTATTGGGGGAAAAGTCGGCGCTGGCAGGACGGCACCGCACCGCAAAAATCAGCGGAAGACGATGGTCTTGTTGCCGTGCACGAGGACGCGGTCCTCGAGGTGATAGCGCAGGCCGCGCGCGAGGACGGTTTTCTCGATGTCCTTGCCGTAGCGCACCATGTCGTCGGGCGAATCGGAATGGTCGATGCGGATCACGTCCTGCTCGATGATCGGCCCCTGGTCCAGCTCCGAGGTCACGTAATGGCAGGTCGCGCCGATCAGTTTTACACCGCGCTGCCAAGCCTGGTGGTAGGGCTTGGCGCCGACGAAGCTGGGCAGGAAGCTGTGGTGGATGTTGAGGATCTTGCCCGGATGCGCGGCGCACAGTTCGGGAGAAAGGATCTGCATGTAGCGCGCCAGCACCATCGTGTCGCCACGCGATTCCTCGAATAGCCGCTGTACCTCGGCATAGGCCTGCGGCTTGTTCTCGGCCGTGACCGGTACGTGGTGGAACGGGATGCCGTGCCACTCGACGAAGCCCTTGAAACTGTCGTGGTTCGAGATCACGCAGGGAATCTCGATGTCGAGCTCTTTCGACTGCCAGCGCGCCAGCAGGTCGTAAAGACAATGTTCCTGCTTGCTGACCAGCACGACGACACGCTTCTTCACCGCGCTGTCGGTAATCTTCCAATCCATTTCCAGCGCGGCGGCGATCGGCGCGAAACGGTCGCGGAATTCGCTGAGCATGAAGGGCAGCGAGTCGGCCTTCACCTCGATGCGCATGAAGTAGCGGTGCGCTTCCTCGTCGGAATGGAAGCTCGATTCGAGAATCCAGCCCCGGTGCTCGGCGATGAAGCCGGTGACGCGTGCGATGATGCCGGTACGGTCCGGGCAGGAAGCGGCCAGCGTGTAGAAGCGATCGCGATGCATCAGATGCGCGCCGAAGCCTTGTCGATCTCGCAGCGCAGTTCAGCGTAGTTCATTGTCACGGGAAACTGCGGAAATTCGTCGATGACATTCTGCGGCGGGTGGAACAGGATGCCCGCATGCGCCTCGCTCAGCATCGCCGTGTCGTTGTAGGAATCGCCGGCAGCGATGACCTTGAAGTTGATTTCCTTGAAGCGTTTGACCGATTCCTTCTTCTGGTTCGGCATACGCAGGTGGTAATTGACCACCCAGCCCTCGGCATCCGCTTCCATCTTGTGGCAGAACAGCGTCGGGAAGCCGAGCTGCGCCATCAGCGGCATCGCGAATTCATAGAAGGTATCGGACAGGATCACGACCTGGTAATCGCGCCGCAGGCCGTCGAGAAAATCCTTCGCACCAGCCATCGGGCCCATGCTGGCGATCACCTTCTGGATGTCGGGCAGACCCAGCTTGTGCTGCTTCAGCAAAGCGAGCCGGTACTTCATCAGCACGTCGTAGTCGGGCTCGTCGCGCGTGGTGCGGCGCAGTTCGGGAATGCCGGTCCGCTCGGCGAATTCGATCCAGATCTCGGGGACGAGCACCCCTTCGAGGTCGAGACAGACGAGTTGCACGGCGGACTCCCGGAAAAGAAAGGCGCGATTCTACCCGCGGCACGGCGACGATAGCCGCCTACATGTCGCTCGTGCAGAGGATGCTGGGGTCGGATTCCCCGGAATTTGCCATGGTTTCGAGGTGGCTCAACACATCCATGCTGGAGCGTTCCATTTCCCCGAGCTCGGCCAATCCAGTCGCCCAATCGCCGGCGCGATAGGCGCGCACCGCTGCCTGTCCATGGGCATGCACGCGCACATGTGGCTGTTCGACTGCGTTGTAACCCGGCAGACGCGAGAAACAGGCCTTGCCATCACCCTCGTAGTACCACTTGCCCAGCCGGCAACCGGTGTGGCTGGAAAAGTCCTCCGGCCCCTTGTCAGAAGTGCCGAGAAAGACACGATAGATATCCATCTTGAAAACCAGATGATCCTTCTTGGCCGTCTCGATGAAGCTGCGCAAGGCCGTCGCCGCGATGGTCTGCGTCATGTTCTGCGACATGCCCAGCAGGCCGTCGACGCTGGCGAATGCCTCGTCGCCATCGCGGCGGATCAGGGCCATTTCCTCCGGATTGACCTCGGACTGCTGCTTGAGCTCGGACGCCTGTTCCTGCACCCGCGCGACGAGCTGCGAAATCTCCGCCGTCGATGCGGTCGTGCGCTCGGCCAGCTTGCGCACTTCATCGGCGACGACCGCGAAACCGCGGCCCTGCTCGCCGGCGCGCGCGGCCTCGATGGCGGCGTTCAGCGCCAGCAGATTGGTCTGGTCGGCAATTTCCTTGATCAGCTGGACGATGCCATTGATGCGTCCGGTACGGTCATGCAGCTGGTCGATGGCCGTCGCACTTGCCTGCGCCCGCTCGGTCAGCCCGCCAATATGCTCAGTGAGGCGACGCACCGACTGCTGGCTGTGCGCCGTTTCACCGGCGGCACGGATGGATTCCTGTGTTTCATTGCGCAGCGATTGCGCCATTGCCGCCAGACTCATCTGTACCGATTTGGTGGACTCGCCGAATTCGTAAAGATGCTTGACCAGCTCCTCGAAGAATTCGACGCGCTGCCGATAACTGCTGCTTTGCGCCTCAGTATCGTTTAGAGCCGCTTCCAGCGTGGTGATGCGTGCGACGGCAGCTTGTTCACGATTGCCGGCCTCTGCCAGCGCCTGACGAAGCGATTCGATTTCCCTGCGTGATGTTCCGAACATGCTGCCCCCTGATGCGCAAATTCATCAATCCTGCACCGGGATTGTGGCAGCCGTATTGCATTTGGCATGAATCAATAACCATGCCTTTATTGTGTCAATTCGAGCAGCTCGTGGATTTCCAGCCAGCGCGCTTCCGCGCTTTCAATGCGCTCGGCCAGCGCGGCAACCTGGCGGGCAAGTTCACTGGCGGCGGCATGATCCGCATAGATGGCCGGGTCGGCGAGCCGTCCTTCCAGCGCCGACTTTTCGGCCTGCAGCGCGCCGAGCTGCTGATCGAGCTTTTCCGCTTCCTTTTCCAGCTTGCGCCGTTCCGCCAGCGCCGACTTTTTCGCGGCGCGGTCTTCGATGCGCTGTTCGCGCTGCGCGCTCTGACCGGCGGCAACCGGCTTGGCAGCCGCCCGCCGCTGCGCCAGCCAGTTGGCGTAATCATCGAGGTCGCCGTCAAAAGGCTGTGCCTTCCCGTCCGCGACCAGCCAGAGCTCATCGACCGTGGTGCGCAGCAAATGCCGGTCATGTGAGACGAGCACGACGGCGGCTTCGGTTTCCTGCAGCGCGAGCGTCAGCGCCTCGCGCATTTCGAGGTCGAGGTGGTTGGTCGGCTCATCGAGCAACAGCAGATTGGGGCGCGTGCGGATCATCAGCGCGAGCGCCAGCCGCGCCTTTTCGCCGCCGGAGAAGTTGCCACAGGACGCGTCGGCCATCGCGCCGCGGAAATCGAAACCACCAAGGTAGTCGCGCAGCTCCTGCTCCCGGGTCTGCGGTTCCTGGCGTGCAAGATGCTGCAGCGGTGATTCGTCCGGCCGTAGCAATTCCATCTGATGCTGGGCGAAGTAGCCAATTTTCAGATGCCGGCCTTCCAGCCGCTTGCCGGCAATAGGCGCGATTCCGGCCGCCAGCAGCTTCACTAGTGTCGACTTTCCAGCACCATTCCGACCGAGCAGGCCGATGCGGCTGCCGGGCCGCAGGATGAGCCGGATGTCGCTCAGAAGTGCCGTCCCGCCATAGCCGACTTTCGCATTCTCGATCTGCAGCAAGGGATCGGAGAAACCTTCCGGCTCGCGGAACGAAAACGTGAAGGGCGCATCGACGTGGGCCGCGCTGATCATTTCCATCCGCGCCAGCGCCTTCAGACGGCTCTGCGCCTGCCGCGCCTTGCTGGCCTTGGCGCGGAAGCGTTCGACGTAGGCATGCAGGTGCGCGACCTCGCGCTGCTGCTTGTCGTGCATCGCCTGTTGCAGGGCGAGGCGTTCGGCGCGGGTACGCTCGAAAGTCGAATAGTTTCCGCCGTAGAGCTTCATGCCGCCGGCTTCGATGTGCAGGATCTGGTCGACCACCGCATCGAGGAAATCGCGATCGTGCGAGATCATGATCAGCGTGCCGGGGAAGGACTTGAGCCAGCCTTCGAGCCAGAGCACCGCATCGAGGTCCAGGTGGTTGGTTGGCTCGTCGAGCAGCAACAGGTCGGCGCGGGCGATCAACGCGCGCGCGAGGTTGAGGCGCACGCGCCAGCCACCGGAAAAGTCGGCGACCGGACGACCGTGATCGGCTTGCGTGAAGCCCAGTCCGTCGAGAATTTCGGCGGCACGCGCCGGGGCCGCATAGCCGCCGATGTCCTGCAGGCGGGTGTGCAGTTCGGCGATCACATGTCCATCGTGCGCGTCTTCCGCGTCCAGCAAGGCCGCCTCGACCTCGCGCAGTTCGGTATCTCCGTCGAGCACGAACTCGAGCGCCGGCGTCGGCAAGGCCGGCGTGTCCTGCGCCACGTGGCCGATGCGCCAGCCGGGCGGAATTTCAAGATCGCCCGCCTCGGCATGCAGTTCGCCGCGCAACAGCGCGAAGAAGGATGACTTGCCGCAGCCGTTGGCACCCGTCAGGCCCAGCTTCCAGCCCGGATGGAGCTGCAGCGATGCGTCGGTGACCAGTGGCTTGCCGGCACGGGCAAAGGCAAGTTTGCGCAGAAGGATCATTAGAATGGGAAGAATGAAAGCTCGAGCATTCTAGAGGCAGGCATGAAACAGCTCATCGCAATACTTGGTTTGCTGGTGTTTCCGGCCATTGCGCAGGAAACCGCCACAGCGGATGCAGACTGGGAGTTGTTACGTGCCCAGTCCACCGAATTGCGCAGCAGGGCGAAGCTGATGCGCACGCAGGCCGACAAGACGCAGGCCGATGCCGAAAAATATTGCCAGGGAAAACTGCTGGTCGCCGGTTGCCTGGAAGACGCCAGGAAAGCGCGGCAGGAAGCGGAACGCGCGATCCGGCGTGTCGAACTGGAAGCCGTCGGCATCGACCGGCGCCTCCGCATTCATGAGCACGAACTCAAGCTTGAAAAACGCGCCGAGAAGGATCGCGCACGGGAAATCAAGGCCGCCGAACGTGCGGAAGAAATTCGCGCCGAAGACGAAAAACGCCGGCTGAAGAACGAGAAACGCGCTGCCGATGAAGAACGGCGCCGGCAGAAGGCGCAGAACAAATAACTTATTTGATGGAAGTAACGAAACTCTGCCAGTTTGCCCACTCGGCACGGCAAACATCAGGTACTGGCAAGGTCGTGGGAATCGCCAGACACTCGAAGGACGATATCGCCTGCGCCACGCGGATGGCACGGGCCAGCACGTCGTACCACTGCCGGTCGACATCGCTGCGGCCGGCCGCCGCCGCCGAAACGGCTTCGGGAAACTCGAAGCGCTGCAGGTAGCGTTCCGACACCTTGCTGATCTCGCAGGGGAAGATTTCACGCTGCGCCCGCGCCTTGGAAATCGGGTCGGTCTCCTTGCAACGTTCGAGATAACGCGCCATCAGGGCAGGATAGGTTTCCGCCACGGCCAGCCAGCCGATGCCGGAAACGAGCCCGGTGGTGAAGGCATCGTCGGCACGTGAAGCGGGAATCTCGTACTCGGGCAGCAGGGCGCGCATGGCCGCGCCGGTGGCGACGGCATTGAGCCAGAATGCACGATAGTCGAAGCTCGGGCAGGCGCCCTTCTGGTAGCGCACCATCATCTCGGCGACAAAAACCACGCGCTTGACGAAGCTGGTGCCCAGCCGCGTGACGGCCTGCGGCACCGAAGCGGTCTTGCCGCCGGCGGCGAAGCGCGCCGCGTTGGCGTAGTTGATCAGCGAGGCGGAAATCACCGGATCGGGCTGGATCACGTTCGCCACCATGCGTGCATCGCCCTCTTCCGCGGCCATCGCGACCTTGCGGAAAATCAGGCCGGGCGCCGGCAGGCTGCCGTGCGACTCGACCGCATCGAGGAATTCCGCCATCGGCGGCGTCATCGGGTTCTGGCTCGGCCGCTCGACCAGCGCCGAGAGCAGTTCGATCGAGGCTTCACCGGCCGCGCCGACGTCGCTGTAGAAGGCATCGATGCTCACACCGTTGCTGAAGCGTTCGAAATCGACGTGCGGTGCCGTCCCGCCAGCGCCGACTTCGGCGGGGAAGTGCGGGAAAGCGCGGTTGAAGCGGCCGAAGTTGTCGATCGTCACCCAGACTGCAGCGGCCACGGCGTCTTCCAGCTCGGCGTGAATCCAGCCGATGACATGCGGCGCGAGTTCCTCGATCGTCCGGCCGGGGTCGTGGCGCGGATCGCAGGCCAGCGCCACCACGGGCGGTTCGCCGCCGGTCGCCGGCACGAAGGACACCACGACGCCGAGGCCGGGGCCGGTGACGCCATCAGCGGCAACCGCAAGTTCAAACGTCTGGGGGTTCAGTGCATCCATGCGGCAAGCTCCTCTCAGTTGCGCCGATTCTACGTCCTCGCTCCGGCGCTGTCGGTGGGGGTTGTCGGGAGGCTGGTGTAACATCGTTCGCCATGGTTCCCCATCTTGCCACCGCACTGACGGGCCCCCTGCTGGCCCTCGAAAAACGCTTCCTCGACGCTGAAACGACCATCGAACGCTGGCTGCGCGGCCAGTGGCTCGAACACACGCCGCCGTTCTACTGTTCGGTCGATCTGCGCAACAGCGGCTTCAAGTTGGCACCGGTCGACACCAACCTGTTTCCCGGCGGCTTCAACAACCTGAATCCGGACATGTTGCCGTTGTGCGTGCAGGCGACGATGACCGCCGTCGAGAAGATCTGCCCCGAGGCGAAGAACCTGTTGCTGGTGCCCGAAAACCACACGCGCAACCAGTTCTACCTGTCCAACGTCGCACGGCTGGCAGCGATCCTGCGCCACACCGGCCTCAATGTGCGCATCGGTTCGCTGCTGCCCGAGATCGACCAGCCGACCACGCTTGAGTTGGCCGACGGACAAACGCTGACGCTCGAACCGCTCAAACGCTTCGGCTCGATCGGACCGGACGGCCTCGGCCGTCGCCTCGGGCTGGCCAATGACGACGACTTCGACCCCTGCGCCGTCCTGCTCAACAACGACCTGTCCGCCGGCGTACCGGCCATCCTGCAAAACCTGCACGAACAGTTCGTCATCCCGCCGCTGCATGCCGGCTGGCATGTCCGCCGCAAGTCGCAGCACTTCGCCGCCTACCGGCGCGTCGCGCGGGAGTTCGCCGAGCTGATCGGTATCGACCCGTGGCTGCTCGATCCGGAATTCGCGGTATGTGGCGAAATCAATTTCCAGGAGCGGTCTGGAACGGATTGTCTCGCGGCCAACATCGACAAACTGCTGTATCACATCCGCGCCAAGTACAAGGAATACGGCATCGACTCGACACCCTTCGTCGTCGTCAAGGCCGACGCCGGCACCTACGGCATGGGCATCATGACCGTGAAGGATGCGAGCGAGGTCAAGGAACTCAACCGTCGCCAGCGCAACAAGATGGCGGTCGTCAAGGAAGGCCTGCAGGTCAGCGAGGTGATCATCCAGGAAGGCGTGCCGACCTTCGAGACGGTGGATGAGGGCGTAGCCGAACCGGTGATCTACATGATCGATCGCCATGTCGTCGGCGGCTTCTACCGGGTGCACACCCAGCGCGGCATCGACGAGAACCTCAATGCACCGGGCATGCACTTCAAGCCGCTCGCCTTCGAGACCGGCTGCACCCTGCCCGATACCGCGCAGGGCCCCGACGCGCCGCCCAATCGTTTCTATGCCTATGGCGTGGTCGCGCGCCTCGCGCTGCTGGCTGCGGCCCTCGAACTCGAACAATCCGCAGCCACATGAAATTACTGCTGGTCGCACTGCTGGCGACTGTCCTGGCCGCTTGCGGCCACCCCGTGCCCGTGGCGCAGGAAGCCTATGTCTTCGGCACGCGCGTCGAGGTGCAGGTCGCCGGCGTCTCCGAAGCGTTAGGACATGCCGCGCTCGGTGAGGTACTGCGCGAATTCGATCGTCTGCATCGCATCTACCATGCCTGGCAGCCTTCCGAGCTGACGGCGCTAAACGAGGCACTGGCCGCGGGAAAGTCACACACGGTGTCCGACGAGTTGGCGAGCCTCATCCGTACCGCACAGGATCTGGCACAACGCAGCGACTATTTGTTCGACCCCGCACTCGGCCAGCTGATCGCCCTGTGGGGCTTTCATACCGACGAATTCAAGCCCGTACTGCCGGACGCCGATGCATTGAAAACGCTCATCGCCGCCAAACCCTCGAGCGCGGATCTCGTCATCGCAGGCAATACCGTCAGCTCGAAAAACCCGGCCGTGGCACTGGATTTCGGCGGCTACCTGAAAGGCATCGCGCTCGATCGCGCCGCCGCACTGCTCAAGGCACGCGGCATCAATAACGCGCTCATCAATATCGGCGGCAACGTGCTGGCCATGGGCAGCAAGGGCGAGGCTCCATGGCGCGTCGGTATCCGCCATCCGCGCATCGAATTGGCCGGCGAGGGCGTGCTGGCCACGCTGGAATTGCGCGACGGGGAAGCCATCGGCACCTCGGGCGACTACCAGCGCTATTTCGAACTGGACGGCCGACGCTACAGTCACCTGATCGACCCACGCAGCGGCGAACCGGCGCGGGGCACGCAAGCGCTGACCGTGCTGATCCCGCCTGCGCCGGATGCCGGCATGCGTTCAGACGTGCTGACCAAGCCGCTATTCATCGCCGTCGAGCGCTGGCGCGAACTTGCCCGCCGCCTCGAAGTCACGCAGGCATTGCGCGTCGATGCGCAGGGCCGGATTTACGTCACCGCCGCGATGCAAACCCGGCTGCGCTTCGAGCAGGACGGCCTGAACGTCAAACTGGTGCAATAATCCCGGCGCAATGATCGGCATCCTCCTTATCACCCACGACACGCTTGGCGAAGCCCTGCTGCAATGCGCCTGCCACGTGCTCAACAAGCGCCCCGAACAACTGTTGCAACTGGGTGTCGCCGCCGGTGACGATCCCAACGACCTGCTGCCGCTGGCGAAGCAGATGCTCAAGCTGGTCGATACCGGCGAAGGCGTGCTGTTGCTGACCGACATTTATGGCGCCTCGCCGGCCAACCTCGCCGGCAAGCTGCTGCAGCCGGGCAAGGTCGAGGGTCTGGCCGGCATCAACCTGCCGATGCTACTGCGCGCCATCAGCTATCGCGACAAGGGCATGGAAACGCTGCTGGCCCGCGCCACTGGCGGCGGGCGGGATGGCGTGCTCAACATGCTGAAGCATTGAAAACCCGCCCATGCCCAAGGCCGAAGCTCCAATCGTCAATAAGCTGGGATTGCACGCCCGCGCCTCGGCCAAGCTCACCCAGCTGGCCGGCAGCTTTCCCTGCGAGGTCTGGATGGAACGCAACGGCCGGCGCATCAACGCCAAGAGCATCATGGGCGTGATGATGCTGGCGGCCGGCAAAGGGAGCAGCGTCATCGTCGATACCGAGGGCGACCAGGCCGATGCTGCGCTGGACGCCATCCTCGCCCTGATCGCCGACCGCTTCGGAGAAGACGAATAATGTCCTTCACCCTGCACGGTCTCGCCGTCTCGCAAGGCATCGCCATCGGCCGTGCCCACCTGATCTCCCACGCCACCCTCGAAGTCGCCCACTACGCGATCCGCGAACGCGATGTTCCGCGCGAGATCGCCCGTTTCGAGGAGGCGCTGAAGACGGTACGCAGCGAACTCGGCGTGCTGAATACCGAAGCCTCCGCACCGGGAACCCCGAGCGAGCTGTCAGCGCTGGTCGGCGTGCATGCGATGTTCCTCGACGACCCGCTGATCGCGGCGGTGCCCAGGGAACTGATCCGCGATCGCCTGTGCAATGCCGAATGGGCGCTGGTGCAACAGATGGAGCTGCTGGTTTCCCAGTTCGAGGAAATCGACGACAGCTATCTGCGCGAGCGCAAGCACGACATCGTGCAGGTGGTCGAGCGGGTGTTGCGCGCCCTGCTCGGCAAGCCGCGCCGCCTGACCAAAAAGGGCATCGACAGCGAGATCGTCATCGTCGCGCACGACCTGTCGCCGGCCGACACGATCCAGTTCAAGAACCTCAAGATCGCCGGCTTCGTCACCGACCTCGGCGGCGCCACCTCACACACGGCCATCGTCGCGCGCAGCCTCGCCATTCCGGCGGTGGTCGGCCTGCACCATGCACGACCGCTGGTGCGAGAGAACGACCTGATCATCGTCGATGGCACCCGTGGCGTATTGATTGTCGCCCCGGACGAACGCGTGCTGGAGGAATACCGCCTGCGCAAACGCGAGGTCGAACTCGAGCGCTCCAAGCTCAAGCGCCTCAAGACCGCGCGCGCCACCACGCTCGACGATGTCGATATCAGCCTGCAGGCGAACATCGAGCTGCCGCAGGACATCGAGCAGGTGAAGGACGCGGGCGCCGATGGCATCGGCCTGTTCCGCACCGAATTCCTGTTCATGAACCGCGACACGCTGCCGAGCGAAGACGAGCAGTTCGAGGCTTATCGCCTCGTCGCGAAGGCGCTGGCGGGCAAGCCGGTGACGATCCGCACGCTGGATATCGGCGCTGACAAGACGGCACGCGCGCTGGTGGGCGCCGAGCGGCAGGCGCCCAACCCGGCGCTGGGCCTGCGCGCCATCCGCTACTGCCTCGCCGACCCGCAGCTGTTCCTCGCGCAACTGCGTGCGATCCTGCGCGCCTCGACTTTCGGCAAGGTGAAGATTCTCGTACCGATGCTCGCGCATGTCACCGAAATCACGCAGACGCTGACGATGATCGAACAGGCCAAGCAGCAGCTGCGCGAACGGCGCTGCAAGTTCGACGAAAGCATCGCCGTCGGCGGCATGATCGAGATTCCCGCCGCCGCCATCGCGCTCGGCCCCTTCATCAAGCGTCTGCAGTTCCTGTCGATCGGCACCAACGACCTGATCCAGTACCTGCTGGCCATCGACCGCACCGACGAGGCCGTTGCCCACCTCTACGACCCGCTCCACCCGGCCGTGCTGCGGCTGCTGGCGCAGGTGATCCTGACCGCGCGCAAGGCCGACATGCCGGTCGCCATCTGCGGCGAACTGGCCGGCGATCCGCTGATGAGCCGGCTCCTGCTCGGCATGGGTCTGCGCCAGTTCTCGATGCACCCGACCCAGCTGCTCGAAGTGAAGCAGCAGATCGTGATGGCCGATACCGAGCAGCTTTCGCTCAAGGTAGCGAAACTGTTGCGCAGCGACGAGCCGGAGCGCATCCGCGAGCAGGTCGAGCGTCTCTGAGTCCTCCGCAGTCGCAAGCCGTTGCCGTCCCGCCAGCGCCGACTTTCGCCATATTTTTCTGCTAAAGTTCGCCGCTTATGCGAAAAATCCTGTCCGTCATTCTGCTCGCGTCGTGCGCTTTCATGGCGCCCGTGCATGCCGAAGAAAGCCTGGTGCCGATACCTGACACACTGATGTCGCGTGCCGTCAATGGCGTCGAAAACACCATTGATCGTGCACTCGACTTCATCGGCGTCCGTTACAAGCGCGGTGGCAGTTCGCCGGAAACCGGCTTCGACTGCTCCGGCTTCGTCAAATACCTCTACAACGAAACGCTCGGACTGGTACTGCCGCACAACGCCAAGGCCATAGCCCAGCAAGGCGAACGCGTCGAATCAAACGAATTGCAGCCCGGCGATCTGGTGTTTTTCAACACGATGCGGCGCGCGTTCTCGCATGTCGGCATCTATCTGGGCAACAACCAGTTCATCCATGCCCCGCGCAGCGGCACCCGCGTGCGCATCGAGGACATGACCGATCGTTACTGGAGCCGCCGTTACAACGGCGCGCGCCGCATCCAGCAGTAATTCCCGCATGTCCGAGCACGGCAGCATTGGCCCGGTCGAGGCGCGGCGGCAAGCCTTCGCGGAACCGATCACGCTGGCTGCAGGCACCACCCTGCCGCAGTGGGAACTGGTCTATGAAACCTACGGCACGCTGAACGCGGCACGCTCGAACGCGATCCTCGTCTGCCACGCGCTCTCCGGCCACCATCACATCGCCGGCTATTACGCCGACAGCCCGAAGAATGTCGGCTGGTGGGACAACATGATCGGCCCCGGCAAACCGATCGATACCAATCGTTTCTTCGTCGTCGGCGTCAACAACCTTGGCGGCTGCCATGGCTCGACCGGCCCGTCGTCACTCAATCCGGCCACCGGCCAGCCCTGGGGCGCCGATTTCCCGGTTGTGGTCGTCAATGACTGGGTCAAGGCACAGGCCCGGCTGGCCGATGTGCTGGGCATCGAACAATGGGCCGCCGTCATGGGCGGCTCGCTGGGCGGCATGCAGGCGATGCAATGGGCGATCGACTTGCCGCAGCGCGTGCGCCATGCACTGGTGATCGCCGCGGCACCCCGGCTCACCGCCGAGAACATCGCCTTCAACGATGTCGCCCGGCAGGCGATCCTGACCGATCCGGAATTTCATGGCGGCCATTTCTACCGCCATGACACACGTCCCCGGCGCGGCCTGCGGCTGGCGCGCATGCTCGGCCACATCACCTATCTTTCCGACGACCAGATGGCCGAGAAATTCGGCCGCAAGCGCCGTCCGGATGCCGGCAGCTACGGCTTCGGCGTCGAGTTCGAGATCGAGTCCTACCTGCGCTATCAGGGCGACAAATTCGCCGGCTGGTTCGACGCCAACACCTACCTGCTGATGACCAAGGCGCTCGATTACTTCGACCCGGCCGAGCCTTTTGGCGGCGACCTGGCAGCCGCGCTGGCCGGCGCGCGGGCGAAATTTCTCGTCATTGCCTTCAGTACCGACTGGCGCTTCTCGCCGGCCCGCAGCCGCGAGATCGTCAATGCGCTGGTCAAGAACAAGCACGCCGTGACCTATGCAGAAGTCACCAGTCCGCACGGGCACGACGGCTTCCTGATGGAAGACGGCTATTACCATGCGGTCGTGGCGGCTTACATGCGCAACATCGAAACATGAGCCCACCCCGCAAACCTTCGCTTCGCTCGGTTCTCCCCTCAAGGGGCAAGAAACTCTTGGGGCGGCCCGGCGAGTTTCTTTCATGACCCACGCCCTCAAGCGCCCCGACTTCGCGGTCATCGCCGGCTGGATGAAGGCCGGCGAGAGCGTGCTTGACCTCGGCTGCGGCGAAGGCGAACTGCTGCACCTGCTGGCCACGCGCGGGCTGCGCGGCTGGGGCATCGAGCGCGACCCCGGGCATGTGCTGGCCGCCGTCGAAAACGGCGTGAATGTGATCCAGAGCGACCTTGAAGCCGGACTGGCGGGTTTCGAGGATGATGCCTTCGATCATGTCGTGCTCTCGCGCACGCTGCAGACCGTGCGCCACACCCAGCAGATCCTCGCCGAAATGCTGCGCGTCGGCCGCGAAGCGGTCGTGTCCTTCCCGAACTTCGCCTACTGGAAAAACCGCATGGCCGTGCTCAACGGCCGCATGCCGGTTTCGGAAGACCTGCCCTACCAGTGGTACGACACGCCGAACGTGCGCTTCTTCACGATGCTCGATTTCGAAAGCCTGTGCGCGGGCATGGGCGTTGCTATCCGCGAGCGTCAGGTGCTCGACGAACGTGGCGTGCTGGTCGCCGAGGAGCACAACTTCCTCGGCAGTCTGGCCGTCTATCGCATCGGCCGGGGGAGTTGAGACGGTCAGCCGTCGGCATCCTTGTAGGCGATGATGATTTTCTCGACCAGCTCGCTGAGTTCGATCGGTTTCAGGCAGTAGTCGCTGGCACCATACTGGAGTCCCCGAACGCTCGACTGCATGGAAGCATGGCCGGTCAGCATGATAACGGGAACCTGCGGCGCGGCCTGCTTGAAACGCTGCAGGCATTCGAAGCCATCGATTTCGGGCAACATGACATCGAGCACCACCACGTCCGGCCAGCCCGCAGCGATCTCCGCCATGGCTTCGGCACAGCAGGTCGCGGTCCGGACCTCGAAAGAACGCAGGCCGAGCCGGCGTGACGTCGTTTCGAGAAAATCCTCCTCGTCGTCAACCAGCAGTATCTTGCGGGGCTGCTTCATGTGTCTCTCCTGACTCTGCCGCCAGATTGTCGCGGATCATGCGAATGTCCGCATGAATCTTGTCCATATAGGCATTCACAAAACCTTCCTGGTCCATAACCATGTCGACCTGCCGGGTGTGCATGAGCAAATAGCCAAGCACGACCAAGCGTTCGCGCAGATAGGGTATCGTTTTTTTCTCGATGCGCGCCGTCAGGGCGTCGCCTTTGATCGTGACACGAAAATCGATCTCGCGCAGCAGTCGGCCGATGATCTCCACCCGCCGACGCTTCCTCTGCTCATCCGCCGCGCCGCCCTGAAACTGGAAATTAACATAGGATTCGCTGAGCAGGTCCGAGAAGCTGGCTTCGGCCAAAGCGAAATGGTAGCCGAGTCGCACGCTCAGGTTGCAGTAGTTTCGCGACAGCAGGAAATAATTCCGGTTCGAGAGGTTTGAGCGTACGGCGGGATCCAGCTGCGGATTCATGGCGGATTGGGCGATGATCGAGCCGAGCCCCCGGAAACTGACCGGCGGCGGGCCCTCCCACGGCACGGCATTGATGCCATGCCAGATCGCCAGCATGGGCTCGGAGACGATATCCTCGATACGGATGAATGGGGTCGACAGGTCGGCGTCGGCCCGGAACCCGTCATCCAGATTGATGACCCACCATTGCGACGGCATGCCGACCACATACAGCTGTTTCGCCGACTTGTCGCGCGAACCATGACGGTGGCCCAGCCGGAACATTTCATGCAATGCTTTTTCATGGCAGAAGCGCGTAATGTCGTGCAGTGTTCGGCAGGAGGAAGGCCGGAAATAAGGCGAGTCGGGTGCCGTCAGGTGCAGGGGCGTGATGTGGGGCAGCGCCTCCTGGAGCAGCAAATGGATCGGGCTGCCCTCCATCAGCCTGGGCCGGCGTGGCGCCGTCCTGATCAGCGATTCAATGCGCCCCGCGTATATCCGCCGGGCCGTGGCATCCACAGTCACCGACTGGCCATTCTGCAGTTTGCTCATGGCCTGCGGCAGGTCGAACAGGGCAGGCACGCCGAATTCGCGTGCCACGGTGGCCAGGTGGGTGGCCGGCTGGCCGGATTCGCTGACCACGGCCGCCGCGCGATTGATCAGCACGGCCCATTCCGGATACGGCGTTTCAACCACCAGCACGGCATCCTGCGGGAATGCGACCATGTCCTGGTTGCTGGCGACCTTGAACACCTGCCCCGCGCCGACACCCCGGCTCGCGGTGACGCCGCCGCCCATCAACGGTGGCACATCCGGGGCCTCGCGATCATTGGCCGCCGCCATGCCCTGACCTTCCTGCGAACCGATGGGGCGGGCCTGCAGGATGACCAGCGCACCGGTACGATCGATTGCCCATTCGATATCTTGCGGCGCGCCAAAATGCTGCTCGATCTGCAGCGAAGCTAGGGCAAGTTCGCGCACCTGCCTTTCCGTCAGGCAACCGCAGCGGAGCTTGGATGTCGACAGGCGCACCGGCCTGATGTCATGCGGTGGCTGGCGGGCCACATGCAGTTCGTCGTACTTTGAGGTGCCATCGACGATCTGGTTGCCCAATCCTGGCGCGGCATGGATCACCACCCAGCCCCCACGCGGATCGTCCGGTGGCCGGGAATAGGCCACGCCCCCCGCGACTGCGTCGACCATGGTCAAGCAACCGACGCACATCAACACATCCTGATGCTGATAGCCGCGCTGCTGGCGATAGATGATCGCCTGGCTGCGGAACTTTCCCGCCACGATGTCCTTGTAGGTTTCCGTGATGTCCTCGGGAGCAACATTCAGGCGGGTACGGTACTGGCCAGCAAACGAGCCCTGCATGCTGTCCTCGCCGCGGGCGCTCGAGCGCATGGCCACGGCCACGGGTATTCCCGCTTCAGCGGCGAGCGCGGCATATTCCTCGCGGATTTTCTTGTCGAGGTCCGCGGGCAACGGCGCAGCACGAATCAGGTCCTGAATCTCGGTGCTGACCCGGTAGAGCGCCTCCAGATCGTCCACATCGAGCGTCTGCAAACGACGATTCACTTCGTCGTCAATTTTTCCCGCTTCCCGGAAGTGCCGGGCGGCCGTGGCCGTCACGGCGAAACCATCCGGCACGCGCAGTCCGAGCCGGTTGCGGATTTCACCGAGATTCGCCATTTTCGCACCGACCTGGTCGACGGCAGTGCGGTCGATGTCCTTCAATCTCAAGACCAGGGCGGTACCGGAAACTTCCGGCTGGCGCGAGAGGATGGCTTCGACGTGGTCGGTGATCGCCCTGAAACGCGCTTCCAGTTCCTTGTATCGACCGTCGGACAGCACGATCAGGTTCTGGATCATTTTGTAGACATTCACCGTCAGCGCCGTGATGTCGCCGCGGACGAAAGTCATGCCGAAGGGTTTCCCCGAGTGCAGCATTTCCTCGGCGACCGACATCAGCTCCAGCGCGTTGTTGTTGGCCGTGAGCAAGGCGCGAAAGTTCCGGTAGCGTTCCCGCAGGACGGACCGGGCCGACTCAGGGTCAAGTTTCTTGCGGGAACCGAACAGCCTGGCGAAAAACTTGAACATGAAACCGTGAGCTCAGTGATTCAGCTTGAGTCCCCATCCCTCGAACAGGAACAGGATGGCGAAGCCGTACCAGACCGTGTAGATGACGTAACCGATCAGGGCCGCCATGGCGACCCAGAACATGCTGGACATCGGGATCGCTTCGACGCCGTAATAGTTGTAGGCTGGCTCCAGTGCCTTGGTCTGAACATCGCGCAGCAGCTTGCCTTCCTGAAACTTGCCCTGCCGGTTCAGTTCCATGGTCATCGTCGCAAAAGCCTGATGCCAGTCATACAGCACGCGCTTGCCCTCGATGTCGTACTTGCCGGAAACCGCCGCACCGTCGTTCTTGAACATCAGGTCGGCATCAGCGAGCGCGCTGCCGATCATCCGCCCCAGATTGCCGGAGACAACCAGCCGGCTACCGTCCGCCACGACCTTCACGGCAGCCACGTTCAGGATTTTTTCCAGACGGGCCGCCTGCCCGGCATCGGCAGCCTTGATATTCACGCTCACGTCCGTGCCGTCGAATTGCCTGGCCTTGTCCGCAATGCCTGGAATGAAATAGGCCGCGTTCTTGGAAATCGAATTGAAGGTGTTGTCGAGATAGTCGAGCGTGTTGCGACCCCCTTCGAGCAGCGGACTGATGATGAGGGCCAAGACGACAAAAAATGCCGCCAGCAACGCGAGGCCAAGGCCGAATTCCTTTTTATCCTGGATCATGACATGCCCCTAGTGAAAGCTGTCCGGGTCGCCTTTCAGCGCCTTGAGATTGGAGAAGAAAGCCCAGAACACCCAGACTGCGAAACTGCCGAGCGTGATGAAGAAAACGCCCATGCCGATCTGTTCGATGAGCCGCGCGGCATCCCCGCCCAGCGGGATGACCTCCAGGCTGGCGAGTTTTGCCGGCAGGGCGGAAAGCCGGTTGATGAATGCCGACATCACGGCCAAGGCGAAGAAACCGCGGATGGTCACCCCGGAAACGATCTTGGTCACAAGCGTGCCGATCTGGATCCCGACCAGCGAGCCCAGCAACATGCCCATCGCCAGCGTGTAGAAGATGAAACCGTAGATGGCGTATTGCGTAATGGTGGCATAGCCGGCGGTAAACACGATCTGCAGGATGTCGGTACCAACGGTGGTGGAAGCCGACACGCCAAGCACATAGACGAAGATCGGGAAGGTCAGGAAACCGCCCCCTACGCCCATGATCGCGGCGGCGATGCCGACGACAAAGCCGCTGGCGATGAGGAAATGGGCTGAAACCTTGCGGCCGCCGGGAATCACGCCTTGGTCAAAGTGGATCATCGGCGGCAGATTGACGCCTTGTATCTTGCGTGCCAGAGTGGTCATGTCCTGGGCCACGGCTTTCTTGCAGGGTTCGGCTGCCTTGCTCGGCGCGGCAAATGCCTTGCGTGTCTTCAGGTAGTCGGCCATGCCGTAAAAGCCGAGGAATCCCAGCAGGAGAACATAAACCGTCGTGATGAAGGCATCCGACAGCACGGGATTGATCTCGTAGAGCGTCCGGTTGATGTAGCCGCCCACGGTGGCGCCGGCGATCGAGCCGATCAGGAAGCTGACGGCCAGTGCAACCGAAATATTGCCGAGCTTGCGGTGGAGCACGCTGCCCATGATGGCCTTGGCGAAGATGTGGAACAAATCCGTACCCACCGCCAGGATGCCTTTCACCCCGGCGCTCATCAGGGCCGGCGCGATGATGAAGCCGCCGCCCGCACCGATGCAGCCGGTAATCAGGCCGGCGACGACGCCGACAGCGATCGAGGCCAGGAAGATCGTCGTAGTGTAGTAGGCGGGACCATAGGCCTGCTTGCCGCCAATGACTTCCGGCAGGGCGCTGCCCACCTGGTCGGCGAAGGCGACGCCGATGACGGCGATGGGCAGCATGAGCAGGCCCAGAATCGCCATGCGCCGGCGGTCGCGAATGATGCGCTGCGAGGTGTCGATGTCCCATTGCGCGTAACTCCTTGCGCCGGCCATCATCAGGTCATAGAGCTGCCTGAACCAGGTCATGATTGAATTCTCCATTAACTGAATGCAAGTCTTGCCAATTCTTCATCATCCGCCCTGTAAACGGGCAGGCGAAGGGAAAAAATTGCGCCGCCCCCAATGCGATTCGACGCGATCAACTCGCCGCCGAGGCGCATCATGATGTCGCGCGAGATAAACATGCCCAGGCCGGTTCCCTTGCCTTTTGGCTTGGTCGTGAAGAACGGGTCGTACAGATGCGCCATCACCTCCGGTGTCAGGCCGGGTCCGGTGTCGGCAAAATCCACGATAATGCGGTCGTGCAACAGGCGGCTGGATATGTCGATGGTGCCATCCTGTCCGATCGCGTCCATGGCGTTGTGCAGCACGTTCAGGACGACCTGCTGCAGTTGGCCGGGGTCATTGGGCACCTTGGGCAGGTCATCCTGATAGTGCCTGACGAGCACGATGCGATGGCGCCCGGCTTCGTGTTCGAACAATGAAACCGTCTCTTCCACGGCCTGATTCACGTCGACATCGACGAGGCTGCCATCGGTCGCATGCGAGAAGCCAAGCAGGCGCCGGGTGATCGTGCCGGCACGGCCGATCTGGGTGCCGATCTTCTCGGTGGCCTTGCGATAGTCATCGAGAAAGCGCAGCTTGTTCGGCTCCTCTTTCTCCAGCAGATCCTTGATAAGCCCGGCCTGCCCGGAAATGAGCTGGAGCGGATTGTTGATCTCGTGCGCAACGCTCGCGGCCAGTCGGCCGATCAGGGCCATTTTTTCCACTTCGCCGACCTGGCGGGTCAGCAGGCTACGCTCGCGTTCGGCACGGGAAAGGCGCCCCACCATGGAATACGTCAGGATGATCGCGACCAGGATGATGACTGCCGTTGCAATCCCCAGACGCACCGTATCCAGTCGGCGCGCTTCGTAGTAGGAGGAAAGCGAGGCTTCCATGTTGTTTTCCATCACCAGCAGCCATTGGCCACCATTCAGGTAGGTGGCACAGAAAATCCGGTCCTTGTCATGCCGGGTGGCTCCGTTGTTTTCCGCCAGCGTCTGAAACAACGCCATTTCAGCGGGAGTCACGACGGTGCGGGCAAGGCGGCTGGGCGTCTGCATCTCGCCGCGGCGATTGACGATGAAAGCATCGCCCTCCGGTCCGACCCCGGCTGTTTTGAGGAGATCGCGGAACTTGTCCAGATCGATGCTCGACCACAGCATCCAGCTTCTTCCGACATTCGCCACCGCCACGACGAGATGGGGTTCCTGGCGATGGCCCCCGACGACATCACCGACAAATCGTCCGCTTTTCATGGCCTCGGCAAACCATTCCGTGGCAGCGAAGTTCTTTCCGGCGAGATCCTGCGCGAACGGCCCATGGTAAGCAAGCTGGTTGCCTTTGGCATCGATGACGCCGAGATCGGCGATGACGTCGCCATGGTTCGCCGCCTTGAACAGGGCGGCCAGTTTCCGGTCATCTGCGAGTGTCAAGGGAGTGTAGAGCGACAAAAATCCGGACAGCAGATTTTCCTGCGTGGTCAGGAACCGATCGATGATCTCCTTGCGGTCATTCGCCAGGGTGGCGAGCTCGCGCGAGGTATTGTCGATCCATGAGTCCTGATAAAAACGCGAGGCGTTGTAATTCAGGACCAGCAGCGGCACGATGGAAACCACCACGAACGCCATGGCGAACAGATATTTCTGGCGCTCGTAGTAATCATGGCGCGTTCCGGGGTTCGCATTGCCGGTGAGCGGATTGTCAGCGGACAAGGCCATGCTCCCGGATATGCCGCAACACCAAGGGCGCAGTGATGGGCGCGACTAAGCCACACTTACGCAAGATTCATCCCCTTCTCTTTGGCAGGCTTTGTGTCCTGTGTGATGAAGGTTCCCAGATTACCTGTTGTGCAGGTTTTTGGTTTGCTTGCTGCTAAGCAGGTTCGGCGATTTTCTCCTAGAGCGGGCGATCCGCCATCAACCGCGCGCAGGCCGGACACAATTCGCGATCCATGTGCAGTCCCATGTGATAGCTGGGCATGCGGTCATGAACGAAGCGGCGATGCGCCACGGTCTGGTATTGCGCGCCACAGCCCTGGCAGGTCACCAGCGGCTGCTCGCGCACCACCGTGCCGGTGATGATCGTGCGCCGTTTGCCATCGGCATCCTCGATACGGATGGCACCCGTCGGACAGACCTGCGCGCAGGCACCGCAGCCGATGCACAACTCCGCCGGCCGCGTGAAATCAAAATAGGCGAGCCGACCCGCCGAGGTATCGGCCATGCGCAATGCCTCGATGCCCATTTCGCTGCAGGCGAGCTGGCACAGGCCGCAGCCGATGCAGACATCGCAGCGCAGGCAGCGGCTGGCTTCGCCGTGTGCCATGTTGTCGGTCAAACCCAGTTCGACCTTGGCGTAATTGCCGTCGCCGAGCCGTTCCTGGATATCCTCTTCGGGCATCTCGGCGCGGTGCAAATAGCTGCGATCACGCGGCGCAACCTGCAGCGGGATGACATCGGCACGCCGCACCGGTTTGCCGGTAGCCGCATCGATCGCTCCTCCGGTTAGCCAGGCATGGATCGAATACGCCGCGATCTTGCCGGAGCGAATCGCCTCGACCGCCGTGCGCGGGCCATGGGCAACGTCGCCGCCGGCGAAGACACCCGGCATGTTGGTCATCAGCGAACGCGGATCGGTACCGATGAAACCGCGCGTCACTTCGAGTCCGCTGCCCTCGATGCTGGTCAGGTCGGTGCCCTGACCCACCGCGAAGATGATGTGATCGGCCTCGATCGTCAGTTTGCGATTGGCATCGAACTTCGGGTTGAAGCGGCGCTGCCCATCCACTTCCTCGAACACCTGATCGCAATGCTGGAGGACCATTTCGCCTTCCTCGCTGATGCTCACCGGGCCCCAACTCGGGTGCAGCAGGACGCCTTCGGCGACGCACTGCTCGATCTCATGGTGGCTTGCCGGCATTTCGCGACGTTTTTCGAGGCAGACCATATAGACCTGCTTTGCGCCCTGCCGGACTGCCGTGAGTGCCACGTCGATGGCGACGTTGCCGCCACCAATGACGATCACGCGCGGGCCAACCTGGACTTCCATGCCGCTACGCACATTGCGCAGGAAGTCGATGCCACCCAGCACAAAAGGCTGATGCACGCCCTCGACCGGCACGAAACGAGACGTCTGGGTGCCGAGGCCGAGGAAGACCGCGTCGTAATCCTTGCGGAAGGCATCAAGACTGTCCACCTTGGCGCTGCAATGGATCGGGATGCCCAGTGAAGCGATCTGACCGATTTCCTTGTCGAGCAGATCGGGCGGCATGCGATAGGCCGGGATGCCATAACGCAGCATGCCACCGGCTTCCGCCTGTGTTTCATACACCACCGGCTCGTGGCCGAGAATGCGCAGGTAGTAGGCGGCGGACAAGCCGGCCGGGCCGGATCCGACGATGCCAATCTTCTTGCCGGTCGCGGGCGCAAGCTCGGGCTGCGGATAGCCGCCTGCGGCCAGGCAATGCTCCGCCGCCCAGGCCTTCATCGGCCGGATGAACACGGCGCCGTCACTGCCATTGCGCACGCAGGCGGATTCACAGGGCGCCGGGCAGACGAGGCCGCAAGTCAGCGGGAAGGGGTTGTCGCGAGTGATGACCTCGATCGCGGAACGGTAGTCACCATAGCCGATATGGGCCATGAAGCTCGGGATGTCGATGTTGGCCGGACAGGTGCTGTGGCAAGGTGCTGCGTTGCGCTTGAGGCAAATTTCCTCAGGGCACAAACGGGTGTCCGCGGGTTGGCGTACGTGGCTTTCCCATTGGTCGCGGAAATAGCGCAACGAACTGCCCAGCGGCCAAGCGGCTGCAAGGCCTTGGGTGGCCAGTTCGATCGCGAGCTCGTCAAGTTCGACCAGGTGCGAAGGCTGGCCATGGCCAACCGTGATTTCGGCAACCAGCCGCGCTACGCGTGCCAGCAGGGTACGCACCGGCACAGGCTCCTTGTCGGCGAGCTGCCAGTAGCGATAGAGTGCGCGACGCGTTTGTTCGACGAGGCAGACACCCTGCGCCAGCATCATCAGGCTCACTGGGGCCGGTACGACGCCGGCGGCCGCCAGCGTCAGTGGCCGGCAGGAGAGATCAGCCTCGGAGAGCGGCAGGAAGCCGCCCATGCCATTATCGAAAACCAGCACCGCATCACGTCCCTCGACTTCGACGCCGCCACCCCATTCGTAGATCAGGCGGCGCAGCATATCGTTGCGCTTCACCTCGATGAGGCCGCGTTGCTTGAGGCCGCGCCGCAGGGTCAGCAAGCCCGCATCGAGAGAGGCAGGGTCCTTGCCGGCGAACAGCAATGCGATCCGGCACCAGGTTTCCGGTGTATGGACCAGCCGATCGCTGTCGGTCGCATGGCCATCGCTCCAGCAACTCGGATGGCTGTTGCGGATGACTTCGACCTGCAGGCGCCGCCCGCCGGCAAAGCCTTTCTGGCGAACGGCATCCAGCGCGTTCATGAACTTGGCTTCCTGACCGGTCAATTCCGGCGGCAGCCGCAGCTCGACCTTGCGGGTATCGCGCAAACCAGCCGCGATCAGCAAACCTTCGGCCAGCAGCCAGGGGGCACTGGCCAGCACGGTTTCGTTGGCGCGCGCGCGCGCATCGAGGCTGGTGGCATCGATGACCAGCGTCGAGACACCATGGCCGCGCAGGAACTGTCGCCACGCCAAGTAGATCGGCTCGCCGGAAAAACCGCAGCGGGTCAGCCCGGATTCCTGCAAGCGCTGCAGGCATTGCAGGGGGTTAAGCTGCTGGGCATTGTTCAGGCCCGGCAACGCACCCGCAAAAGTCGGCGCTGGCGGGACGGCACCAGCCAGCGCGGCAGCATCGGCGTCAAGCCATGCCGGCAGTATCTGGAGATCGTTCATGATCCCTCCTCAGGACTGGCTCATCGACTCGGCAACGATCTCGCGGGCATAACGTTCGCGGCGCGGATCGGGCGCTTCGTTGGCGACACCGAAGGACAGGCAGCCGGTGACGCACTTGGTCACGCAGGCCGGGTCGAGGCCGGCATCGACGCGATCCATGCAGAAGTCGCACTTGACCACCTTGCGCGTGGCCGGATCCCATTGCGGCGTGCCCCACGGACAGGCGGCGATGCAGCTCTTGCAGCCGACGCACAGGCTGGCCTGGACGAAGACGATGCCGTCCTTCTCGCGGCGCTGCATGGCGCCGGTCGGGCAGGCCTTGGCACACCAGGCCTCTTCGCAGTGGAAGCAGGGCATGAAGACGAAGCGCATGCGCGGCTTGCCATCGACGGCCACCGGACCGATCGAGATGATCTTGCACGGTAGAGCTCCGGGGCCGAGGTTCTTGTTGGTCTTGCAGTGCAGTTCACAGGCTTCGCAGCCGATGCAGTTCGCCTCGTCGTGGCGCAGGATGTATTTGCTCATGTTATTTGGCTCCCTTGCGCTTGATGGTCACGATGGTCTCGGTCATATTGTTGCCACCACCCGCCTTGTCGAAGTCGTAGAGCTTGCCGTGCTGCAGGCGCTGGTCGGCAACACCCAGCCCGCAGGCACGTGTAGCGAGCGGAACGGTCGCGCCGTAACCATGCAGCATGAACACCGCCTCGGGATGAATCCACGGCGTCACCTTCGTCTTGATGAAGGCATGGTAACGACCACCACCACTGATTTCGACTTCGTCGCCATCGGCGATGCCGAGCGGCTTGGCACGGTTGGGGTGAATCCAGAGCACCTGTTCGGGCGCAATTTCGTTGATCAATGGATTGTTGAATGACTGGCCGTGGGCTTGAACACCCGAACGACCAAACAACAGATAAAACTGGTCGCCTGCGGTAGCTTCCCTCACCTTGTAAGGTGCCAGGCTGGGGATCCCCGCCTTCTTCAGGTTTTCGCTGTCGATCTCGATCTTGCCCGAGGGGGTTTTGAACTTGAGCTTGTCACGCGGAGTAATCACGGCGGATGCCGCCAAACTCACGATACCTTGCTCGCGCATTTGCGCCACGGTGACGCCCGTACCTTCGAGCTGGTAGTCCCACAGTTCCTCGATGGTTTCGAAATCGAGCACTTCACCCTTGCCCATGCGGCGCAGGATTTCGCGGAAGATCCACCAGGCCGGCCTGCTGTCGAAGCGGGGTGCGATCGCCTGGTCGCGCATGCCGAAATTGGGGCGTGTACCGGCGTTCTGGGTCAGGATGTTGGCACGTTCGAGGTAGGTCGACTCGGGCAGGATGACGTCGGCGTACCACGAGGTTTCCGAATAGCGCACGTCGATCGCCACCAGCAGCTTGAGCTTATCCCAAGCCTTCTTGATCGCATCGGCATCCGGCAAGGCCGTCAGCGGATCGTGACGATAGGCAAAATAGGCGCCCACACCATAGGGCTGTCCTGTTTCGATGGCGTTGTACAACTGGTGCACCATGCCGGCGGCCGGGTCCCAACTCGGATGCGTGGTACCGGCACCATCGGCGCGCGGCTCCTTGACCTTGGGCGCCCGATCGACAAGCTTCTTGAGACCCTTGGCGCCGACTTCATCGGGTGTCTTGGCGATAATGCAGCCACCCTTGATCTCGACCGCACCGAACAGGGCATTCAGGATCAGCGTCGTGCGGCTGACGTAGAAGGACTGGCTGTGACGCGCCACCATCCAGCCCGGATGGAAGATCACGTTCGGCGCATCCTTGGCGATCTCCGCTACGAAGGCACGGATCTCGGCGGCAGGAATACCGGTGTGCTGCTCCTGCCATTCGGGCGTGGTGTCCTTCACTGCTTCGCGCAGGTAGTCCATGCCGGAGACGAATTTCTCGACGAAATCCTTGTCATAGACCTCGGTTTTCAGCACCTCATTGATGATCGCGAGGTTGAGCGCATAGTCACTATTGGGCCGGGTCTGCCAGTAGCGGGTTGCCTTGCAGGCGGTCAGGCTGGCGCGCGGGTCGATGTAGGTGCATTTCATGCCCTTGGCCATGGCGGCCATGAAGTCCTTGGTTTCCTTGACCTTGAACGATTCGGTAATGTTGCGTCCGTACAGCACCATGTGCTTGCAGTTCTTGATGTCGAAGGTGATCGCGGCACGCCCGCAGCCGTAGAGCGAACGCGCGGCATTGTGCGCATTGCGGCCACAGGAAGAATCGTGGTCGCCGTAGTTGGGCGAACCGAGCGCCTGGATGAAGGTCTTGGTCAGGTCGGCGAAAGGACCGCCGCGATCGGTCAGTGCGATGCCCCGACCGCCAAATTCCTCGATCGTCTCGCGCAGCTTGTCGGCGATGTAGTCGAGCGCCTCGTCCCACGAGGCACGCCGCCACTGCCCGCTGCCCCGCGGGCCGGTGCGGATCAGCGGCGTCTGCGGCCGCTCGTCGTCATACTCGAAGGGAATGGCCCCGGCACCTTTCGCGCACAGGCTGGCACCCATGGCCTTGTCATTGGAATTCCCCTGGATCCAGACGACGCGGCCATCCTCGACCGTCACCTCGATCGGACAACGCACGGCGCACATGCCGCAAATACTGAAAACCGTGCGACGGCCGGGTGCGGCGACACCGCGCACGTTAGGTGCCATTGCGGAGCTCATATTTCTATCCTTGAAAATTGGTAGATATCGACTGCCACGATTTCTGTCCCCCCTGAGGTACAGGTTGCGAATTCTGGCAAGTCACTCAATCAGGATGATTGATCTGGATCAGTAGTCATCAAAACCGGTCGGGGCCTGCCCGACCGGCTGAACTTCAGGTACTTAGAACACGCCGACCAGCGACAGGCCAAGTATCGTCAGGCCGAGAACGGCGACGCGCTTGACCCACAGCGGGTTGAGCTTCTTGGCGATCATCGGGGCAACATAGCCCGCCAGGATCGCCGCCGGGAACATGACCAGGAACAGGTCGAGGTCGAAGTTGCCGAAAGCGTAGTGCTTGGTCGTGCTCATCAGGGTGTTGAAGAAGATCGCCAGCAGCGAACTGCCCACCACCACGTACATGGGCAGACCGAGTGCGACGGTCATCAGCGGCACCATGAATGGACCGCCACCGAAGCCGAACATCGACGACATGACTGCGATCAGGAAGGCGCCGATACAGCCGACGACCAGGTTGACCTTGAACTCTTGTCCCCAGAAATTGATATGCATGTAGATCATGACTTACTCCTATATTCGGTTATCAGGCTCAGGCCTTGGCTTTCGCGGCCTCGGCGGCACGCTTCTGGAATTCCTTCATGATGGCCTGTTCCTTCTTGTTCTTCGCAAGATAACCCGGCGTGGTCTGCCAGAACATCAGCGCGGCAAGGACAAAGAGAATCCAGCCAAAAGCGGACTTGAACTGGTCGAGCGTGATCATCGTCGTCAGCGCCGGACCGATGAAGCCGCCGGCCAGCATGGCGAGGCCGAGCGTGATGCCGACCTTCCAGTTGATGAACTTGATCTTCGAGTAGTTCAGGATGCCGCTGCCCTGCGAGAACAGCACCGTCGGCGTCACCGTGCCAGCGACGATGTTGTGCGGGATCGGGAACAGCATGACCATCACCGGGTTGATGATGAAGCCGCCGCCCGCGCCCATCAGCACGCCGAAGGTAGCGATGGCGAAAACCAGCAGGAAGGGAACGAAGACGTTCAGGCTGGTGCCGGCGTTTTCCATATAGATGACCGGGAAACCGACCTTGTTCTCGACCGTCGCCGGTTCGCTGCGCGTCGTCTTGTCCACCACGGCCGTGATGAGGTACTTGTCAGGCGGAGAACCTTCGGGAATCTTGACCTTGGCGCTGAAGCTGCCGTCTTCCTTCTGTTCGACACTGGCTGAAAGCAGCTTGCCGACACTGCGGTAGCGGCCCTTCATGATCTGCATCGAACGCTTGACCCGCTCCTTGTCGTCGAGAGCCGGCAGCAGGTCGCCGCGTGAACCCGCGATGGTCGCCATCAGCGAGGCCTGGAAGGCATCCATCGCACCCTTGCCCGGATTCAGGTAAGCCAGATCGGCACCAGTTTCCTTAAGGGCGGCGGAGTATGACCACTTCTTGCCTTCTTTCTTGAACTTGTCGAGTACCGGCTGCTGCGAGGTCGGCACCAGGATTTGATAGAAGGCCGGCAATTCATGGCTCAAATAGAGCTTGTAAGGGATCTTGCCGTCCTTGTCGGGGTTTTTGTCGAAGAACGATCCCCCGACGCGATGCTCGTTGTACACCTCGATGACCACCGGCTTGCCCGGCTCGGCCTTGCCGGTGATGGTGATCGTGCCGCCGTTGTCGAGCGATGTCTTGTCGACCGCTATGGTCGGTGCCACGGGAGCGGCAGGCGCCTCGGCAACAGGTACCGGTGCGGCAGCGGGCTGTTCCTCAGCCGCTAGTGAATAAGGTGATCCAAATAAATAACATGCGGCAAACGCCGCCAGCAGATGCTTGCGTACCATTTTCGCTAACCCCCTGGTCTGTGCCATCTGATTGAAGAAAACAGAGTTCCCTTTGCTGCAGGACAGCAATACTGGCACTCATCATCGGCAAGTCAATTTAACTTGCTGATGACAATATCAACAGGGATTCTTTCTGATCATCGAAAGATCAGGTAGTTAGCTCGGGTATCTCTATAAGTTGGCCTGCAACTCCTTACTTATACCTTCGGCAACACAAGGTTTTTCATGAACAATCCATTTTGTTGCTATGCAGTAATAAAAAATCCGGCTGTCCAGTCATCACGTGCCGGTGCAGAGAAGGGTTCCTGTAACCGGCGGGCTATATTTGCAATCGCTAAAACACTTCTATTCGCGAATCTGGCATTTCAGTAACGCCCACCCGTCTTGCTGATGTAGCTGACCAACTGCCGGGTTTCCGCATTCATGCGCATCAGGTTAAGGTGCAAGACACGAAACATCCCGCGCATGAAGTTGTAACCCTGCTTGGGATAGGTCTCGAGCAGTTTCTCGAAGTCGGCAGGCTTGATGGTATAGACCGTGGCAGGGCCTTGCGCCATGAGCGTGGCGAGGCGAGGCGTCCCTTCGACGAATGCCCGTATGCCCGCACATTCACCGACCTTCATGGCATAGACCACTTCATTCCGGCCGTTGATGTTGTTACAGACATTGATAATGCCCTTGGTCAGGATGAAAAGCGTGTCATCCTGATCGCCCTCTTTCGTCAGTACTTCGCCATCCTGCAGGTTGCGTCCATGCATGACGGTGATCAAGGCCTTGCAGTCCCCTTGCTTGAGATGCTTGCCGAGTTCCGAATTTTTGATTGGGCGGCAAACCGGCTCACATTCAGGTGAGAACTGGGGGGTAGCTGACTCTTCGAGTCCCTTGGTCATGGTGCTGGATCTCTTTCTTATGGCTTGACCTTGACGACCTGGCCGACCCAGCCCGACTTGCCCGGCCAGTTGGTTTCCAGCGGTCCAGCCACAACGTTCGCATTGCCGAATGCTGCGGTCCAGGCATTCATGCCGCCGCTCAGTACCTTGACGTCGTAACCCAAGCTGGCCAGAGCCATGCCGGCGGCCATGGCGACCTGACCGTCCTCACTGACCAGCACAATCTTGTATCCCTCTTGCGGCTTGGGCATCAGCTGTATGCCATCGCGGGAAAGCAGCTGGCCGAGTGGAATCTGTGAAGCCGTTTGCAAACGGCCAGCGATGAACGCGGCTTCGTCGCGAAAATCCATGGCCTTGACCTTGGCACCCTGATCCAGCCATTCTTTGACGGTGGCCGGCGCGGTTAGCCAGCTGGCCGGCGCGCGATCGCTCTTGAGCAGGTCGATGTTGGGCTTGTAGGTCGGGTTGCGGTTGATGACGGGAAGATTCCGCGCATCCCAGCCGGGCTGGCCTTCCTTGTACCAATAAACGTTCTGGTAGCCGCGCTTGACCGCTTCGCCCGCCAGCTTGTAGGACTTCCAGCACACGACACCCATGCAATAGAAGGCGATCGGCGTATTCTTGTCGGCCGGCAGCGTGGACCAATCCCAGATGTCTTCGTTGATGTTGAAGTCCGGGTCGAGCTTCGACCACTCGTTCATCGGCACGAACACCGCGAACGGGATATGGCCTTCGAATTCGTATTCGCTGTAATGCCAGCGGCAGTCATAGACCACGCCGCCCTGATGGAAGACATCGATCACATCCTGATACGAGGCAAGCTTTACACCGGCGGGCGGTGCATCGGGGGTGGGCACTTCCTTCTTGGCGGCCGGAGCGGCGGCGGGGCTATTCACAATGTTTTCCTTTAATCGAGGGGAACGTAACCGTGGGCCGGCCATGACCGGCCCACGCAACAGCAGCGATGCTGCTTATTTCTTGACCAGACCGTCGATCCAGGCCGTCATCGTTTCGTTGGTGCCTTCGCGCGGGGCGGCGAGGAAACTGATGATGAACTTGTCGCCGACATCGACGACGCCGAAGGAGCGCGGACGCGCCGCCAGCACCAGCGGGTTCGGGATCGAGATGCCGAAGCAGAAGACCAGGCAGCGTGCTGCCTTGATGTCCTCGCGCACGGGGCCCTTCACCACATCGAGCGTATGCTTCATGTGGTCAAAGTCGCATAGCCAGGTCAGCTTGGGATCGGACTTGATGATGCGGGTGATCTCGTCGCACATCTTTTCCATCGTGTTGAACTTGGTATCCGTCTTCATGATCTCGGTCTTGAAGATCGGGTATTCGTAATCGCTCAACTTCTCCATACATTTTTGCATCATGACTCTCCTTTAGTTTTGAATGAACATTCCACCGAAAATCAATACACGCCGAGCATCTTGAGGGCCAGGATGAACAGGCCGACCATCGACACGCGCTTGACCCACAACGGGTTGATCCGCTTGGCAATCTGCGGCGCGAGATAGCCGGCGATGATCGCGGCCGGGAACATGACCAGGAACAGGTCGAGGTCGAAGTTACCGAACGAGTAGTGGCGCGCGCTGCCCATCAGCGTGTTGAAGAAGATGGCGAGCAGGGAACTGCCGACCACCAGGTACATGGGCATGCCCAGCACGAGGGTCATCAGCGGGACGATGAAGGGGCCGCCGCCGAGGCCGAACATCGAGGCCATGATGGCAATCAGGAAGGCACCGATCATGCCGACGACGACATTGATCTTGAATTCCTGGCCCCAGAAAGTAACGGTGATATACATAAGATTTCTCCTGTACTAGATGTTGGACGCTCAGGCCTTCTTGGCAGCCGCTTCCGCAGCACGCTTCTGGAATTCCTTGAGGATGGCCTGCTCTTTCTTGTTTTTCGCGATGTAGCCCGGCGTGGTCTGCCAGAACATCAAGCCGACGATGACAATCAGGATCCAGCCGAGATAAAGTGTGAATTGATCGAGCGTGACCAGCAGCGTCAGCGCCGGGCCGATGAAGCCGCCCGCCAGCATCGCCGCGCCCATGAGCAGGCCGACCTTCCAGCTGATGAAGTTGATCTTGGCGTAGTTCATGATGCCGCTGCCCTGCGAGAACAGCACCGTGGGCATCACCGTGCCGGCGACGACCGGGTGCGGCATGCCGAAGCCCATGATCATCAGCGGGTTCAGGATGAAGGCGCCGCCGAAGCCGCAGAGCACGCCAAGCGTGGCGATCAGCAGGGTCAGGATGAACGGGATGAACAGGTTCAGGCTGGTGCCGGCGTTCTCCATGTAGATGACCGGGAAGCCGATCTTGTTCTCGACAGTGACCGGTTCACTGCGGCTGGTCTTGTCCGTCGCCGCGGTGATGACGTACTTGTCCGGCGCGGAACCTTCAGGGATCTTGACCTTGGCGGTGAAGCTGCCGTCTTCCTTCTGCTCGACGCTGGTCGCGAACAACTTGCCGATGCCGCGGTAGCGCGACTTCATGATCTGCTTGGAACGCTGGACGCGCTCCTTGTCGTCGAGCGCCGGTAGCGCATCGCCGCGGGAACCCGCGAGACTGGCCATCAAAGAGGTCTGGAAACCTTCGATCTTTGATTTGCTGGGATTGATGTAGGCAACGTCGGCACCAGAATCCTTCAGCAGGCCGCCGTAGGACCAGCCCTTGCCTTCCTTCTTGTACTTCTCGACGACTTCCTTGGCGGAAGTCGGCAGCAAGATCTGGTAGAAGGCTGGTACATCTTCGGTGATGTACAGCTTGTAGGGAATCTTGCCTTCCTTGTCGGGCTTGCTGTCGAAATAGTTGCCCTTGACGCGATGCTCGTTGTAGACCTCGATGAAGACCGGCTTGCCCGGTTCGGCTTTGCCGGTAATGGTAATCACGCCACCGTTGTCGAGCGCGGTCTTGTCGACGCTGAGCGTCGGTGCAACAGGGGCAGCAACCGCAGGTGCGGCGGCAGGCGCCTCCGTGGGTGTGGCGGTGGGTGCCGGTGCGGCAGCATCGGCCGCCAGCAGCTGGGGCGCGCCAAACTGCAGGGCAAATGCCATTGCAGCGATTAGGCCTTTCCGTAGCATTGAATGTCTCCTTCGAAGTTGCACAAACGCGATCCAGGGGGAGGACCGCAGCCAGCGGCAATCTAGGCCGCATTGCCACCGGTGAAAATCCGGACTTCGGCCTAAGCGTTTATGGATATGCGCTACGCACCTACGCAGTTTTGCGTATGGGCATAATCCGAAGTACGTCGTACCGTTGCGCAACCATGAAAGTCATGTACGCCTTCCTGATCAGCTTGTTCGCCCTTTGGCTGTCGCCGGGCCCGCTTTGGGCGCAATCGTCCGCAGCGCCCGTGCGCATCGGCGTGCTGTTGTACCTGGGCCAGGAAGAAGTGGAAGCGCGCTGGGGACATTTGCCCAAGGCCCTGGCGCGATCCGTTCCGGGATATCGCTTCGAAATCCTGCCGCTTGACGGCAATGCCTTGCGCGAAGCCGTGAAAAATCGCGAGCTCGAATTCGTGCTGACCAACAGCAGCCAGTATCTAGCACTGTCGCACGACTTCGGCGTACGGCGCATCGCAACCCTGAAGGTGCCGGAGACCCTCAGTCCCGATCAGTCGCTGGGCTCGGCGGTGATAGCCCTGACCAACCGCAGCGATCTCGTCACACTGGCAGACCTGCGCGGCAAACGCATCGCCGCCGCCGCAGAGGATGCCTTTGGCAGCTATCTGGCCGCCGTGCGTGAAATCCACAAGGCTGGCATAGACATCGAGGCGGGTGACGCGCACGTGGTCAAAACCGGCTTCCAGGTCCAGCGCACCTTCTCTGCCTTGAAGTCCGGCGAGGCGGATGCTGCCATCGTGCGCACCTGCTTCCTGGAACATCTGGCAGCCAAGGGTCAGATTGATATCAATGAATTCAAGGTGGTCGGTCCCCTCAACATCCCGGGTTTTCGCTGTGCCTCGTCGACACCGCTCTACCCGGATTGGCCAATGGCCGTCGCCCCCGGGGTCGACCCACAGCTGACCAAGGCTGTCGCGGTAGCGCTCCTGCTGCAACCGCCCAGCGCGGCGGGTACAACCTGGGATGTGCCCGCCGACTACCAGAGCGTGCATGACCTCTACCGCGACCTGATGACCGGTCCTTATGCCTATCTGCGCGAGACCACGCTCGAGGGACTGATGAAGCGCTATCGGCCTCACGTACTGGTCGCGGTCCTATTGCTACTGGGGGTGATTTTCCACAGCATCCGCGTCGAAACGCTGGTCAAGCGTCGTACCGCCGAATTGCGTACCGCGCAGGCGCAGACGCGCGAACTGGAGCAGCAGGCGGCGCATATGGCACGCTTGTCGATTCTTGGCGAGATGTCGGGCACACTCGCGCACGAACTCAACCAGCCGCTCGCCACGATCGCCACCTACGCGCAGGGACTGGAGCGTCGCTGCGCCAACGGATCCATCGATCCGGCCGCCGTCGCCGAGGTCAACCACGAGATCGTCAACCAGACCGAGCGAGCGAGCAACGTCGTCCGCCGGGTACGTGCCTTTGCCAAGAAACGTCTAGCCGTGCGTGAACGCAAGCGCATCGGCAATACCGTGCGCGAAGCCGTCGCCCTGTTCGCCAACCTGCTACCCGAGCTGCCGCAGGTCATCGTCGTCAACGAACTGCCGCAGGGTTCCCAGATCGAGGCTGATCACCTGCAGTTGCAAGAGGTATTGCTCAACCTGATGAAAAACGCTGCCGACGCGATGAGCACGCTGCCCTCATGGGAGCGCATCATCAGCATCAACATCGCGGCCGAGGCCGGCAACACGGTAATCGCCGTCGCCGACTCGGGCCCATCGGTGAGCGACGAAACGCTCGCCCATCTCGGCGATCCTTTTTTCACCACCAAGGCGGATGGCCTCGGCCTCGGCCTGCCGATCTGCAAGAGCATCGCCGAAGCCCACGGCGGCCGGCTCGAGATCGCGCGCCGCCAGCCGCCGCCCGGCATGGTGTTCCGCATTGTTCTGCCCAATACACCCTGCGATGAATAAATCTTCCGCCCCCCTCATTCGTGTCGTCGACGATGAAGCTTCGCTACGCCGCGCGCTGGTTTTCCTGCTCGAGTCGGCCGGTTGGCAAGTCACCGCCTACGAATCCGCCGAAGCTTTTCTTTCCGCCTGGTACGAACCGGCCGCGCCCGGCTGCCTGATCCTCGACATCCGCATGCCGCTGATGAGCGGGCTCGAACTCCAGCGCATCCTCAATGAGCGCGGCATCCACCTGCCGGTGATCTTTCTTACCGGCCATGCCGACGTTTCGATCGCCGTACAGGCCATGAAGCATGGCGCCTGCGAGCTGATCGAAAAGCCTTTCAAGGATCAGGTCCTGCTCGATGCCGTCGGCCAGGCGGTGCGCAACGATCTCGCCCGACGCGACGAAGCATCGACCCGCCAGGCGCTGCGCAGCCGGCTCGACAAGCTCTCGCCGCGCGAACTCGAAGTCGCGCGCCTGATCGTCGCTGGCCTGCCAAACAAGACGATCGGCCAGCGCCTCGACATCAGCGAACGCACGGTGCAGGTCCATCGCCTGCACGTGATGGAAAAACTCGGCATCCACTCCGCCGCCGAACTGACACAGATCGTTCTCAAGGCCAATCAGGAATAGGCCGCGTGCCGTCCTGCCAGCGCCGACTTTTGTCGGCCTGCGCGGCTAGAATGCCCTGACTTGCCGGGATGGTGAAATTGGTAGACACAAGGGACTTAAAATCCCTCGGCCGCAAGGCTGTACGGGTTCGATTCCCGTTCCCGGCACCACCGATCACGCGAGGAATCTTCATGGCTCATCTGCTTTCATCCGGACTCCTGCTGACGGCGCTGATCGCCCTCCCCGTGCAAGCCTCGACCGTGCCGGAAAACTGCATCGACAGTCGCGGGCGCAGCATCACACTAGAAGCCGACTATGCGCAGGAAGAGCTGGTGCGCAACGTGAATGGCCAGATCCACCACAACCCGCGCGTGTTGCCACACTTGCCGGATGCGGCCCGCCTGTTCTTCGTCGCTCATGCCTGCGCGCGCGTGGCTGCGCCGGATACGGCGGCACACATTCATCGCGCGGATTGCACGGCCTACCGGATGCTGGAGGCGAGCGGCCAGTTGCAGCAGATCGGCATGAACGGTTTGGTGCGCGAGCTGGTGTTCACGTCGGACGAATGGAAACTACTACCTGGCCCCGCACGCAGCTTCGATTTCGCTGATTGCACGACGCGCGGGAATGTCCTGCACTTGCCGCTCGCGACCTCGCCCTCGGCCGCGCAAGCACACTGGAACGCCTGCACGCACGCCTGTGGCGACCGCCTCTGGCATTGCGGCAATAACGACGCTTGCCTCAACGCTTACGACGCCTGCCTGAAAAGCTGCGGCGCAGTGCCGGCCGCGACACACTGACTTGCTACCGCCACTGGCGGTGGATGATGTCGCGGATCAGATGCAACCGGCGATGGAAAAAGTGGTCGGCACCGGCGATCACGGTAATCGGCAGTTCTAGGGACTCCGCCCAGGCCAGCACGTTGGGCAGTGGCACGGTTTCGTCTCGCGCACCGTGGATAACGATGGTGTCGGCCGGCACGGCCCCGGTTTCGTATGTGCGCAGTCCCTCGATGAAGCCGGCGGCGGTGCCGACGAGCACCAGCCGCTGCGCCGCATCGCCCGCCGTGGCGAGCCGCTGGGCGAGGCGGGTGATCACATAGGCGCCGAAGGAAAAGCCGGCGAGGTATACAGGCAGCCCGCCACCGAAGTGCTGGCGCGCATAGGAATGCACCACCAGCAGGTCCTCGGTCTCGGCCACGCCATGGTCATGCGCGCCCTCTGACGCGCCGACACCACGGAAGTTCGGCCGCAGTGTGATGCAGCCAAGTTCGCGGAAGGCCCGCGCCAGCGTCGTCACCACCTTGTTGTCGGCCGTGCCGCCGTAGAGCGGATGCGGATGCGCGACCAGCGCGATTCCTTTCGGTTCATCGCGCGTTTCCACAAACACTTCGATCTTGCCGTCCGGCCCGTCGAGCAGGACGCGTTCCCTCTGCGTCATTGATTGTCCACAAGCAGGCGCTCGACGATCTTGCCGTTGATGAGGTGCGACTCGACAATCTCGTCGATGTCTTCCTGATCGACGTAGGTGTACCAGACATCCTCGGGATAGACGACGATCACCGGACCCTTGTCGCAGTGGTCAAGACAGCCGGCGCTATTGATGCGCACGTTGCCCTTGATCTGGTCGCCCGCGGCCTTGACACGCTCCTTGCAGTAGTCGCGCATCGCCTGCGCGCCGTTGTTGTTGCAGCACATTTCGCCGGGTTCGCGCTGGTTGGTGCAGAAAAAAAGGTGGTGCTGGTAGTAGCTCATTATTGTCTCCTGCTGTTTGGGGTTGGGTGCGTCAATTTAGCAAAAGTCGGCGCTGGCGGGACGGCATAATGCAGGCAATGTCTTCCCCGCCCATTCCCCTCGATCCCGCCCGGGAAAAGTTGCTGCTGCTGACGCTCGCCGGCATCCAGTTCGCGCACATCCTCGACTTCATGATCATGATGCCGCTCGGGCCGATCCTGATGGCCGAGCTGGCAATCGACGCGCACCAGTTCGGCCTGCTCGTCTCGGCCTACACCTTCACCGCGGCAATCGCCGGCATCCCGATCGCGATCATCGCCGACCGTTTCGAGCGCAAGCGCCTGCTGCTGACGATGTTCGTCCTGTTCGCGCTGGCGACGCTGGCCTGCGGCCTCGCGCCCGGCTACGCGACGCTGCTCGCCGCGCGCGCCATCGCCGGCGTGTTCGGCGGCATGCTGGGCGCGATGGTGCATACGATGGTCGGCGACCTGATTCCCTTTGAACGGCGCGGTCGCGCCAGCGGCACGGTGATGATGGCGTTTTCACTATCCACCATCGCCGGTGTGCCGCTCTCCCTGTTCCTCGCCAACGCCTTCGGCTGGCGCATGCCCTTCATCATCATCGCCGTGCTCGCGGTCGCGCTGTTCCTGCTCGGCCTGAAGCACTTGCCGACGCTGCGCGGCCATCTGCCCAACGCGGTCATCAGTGATGCCGAACGTGCACATCCGCTCGCCGCCCTCCGGGAAACACTGGCCAACGCCAACCATCTCCGCTCACTCGCCTTCATGCTGTTGCTGATGCTGGGCGGCTTCACGGTGATTCCCTTCATCACCATCTACGCGACGGCCAATGTCGGCATCCGCCAGGAAGACATTCCCTACATGTACCTCGCCGGTGGCTGTGCCACCTTCTTCACCGCGCGCTGGATCGGCCGGCTGGCGGACCGGCACGGCAAGGTGCGTGTCTATCGCTTCGTCGCGCTCGGTGCACTGGTGCCGCTGTTCGTACAGACCCACCTGCCGCCGGTGCCGCTGTGGGCGATGATCGCCTGCGCGACGGTCTTCTTCATCTTCGTGCCGGGCCGCATGGTGCCGGCGATGGCGATCATGACCTCGGCGGTCGAGCCGCGCCTGCGCGGGACCTTCCTCGCACTCAACGGCACGGTGCAAAACCTGGGCTGCGGCATCGCCACTTACATCGGCGGCCTGATGATGACGCAGGATGCGGCCGGGAAGATGGTCGGCTACGGCAACGTCGGCCTGCTGGCGATGAGCGCGACCCTCGTGACGCTCTGGCTGGTCGGAAGAATTCAGCTACACGGTGCCGTCCAGCCAGCGCCGACTATTACTGCGGCGCAGGATACTTGAGCGCGTTCTTGGCGATCTTGTCGCGCGCGGCGACGATCAGGTCGATGTCGAGCGCGTCGGCCAGTTCGACCAGATAGATCAGCGTATCCGCTACCTCGTCGCGGATCTCCGCCAGTTTTTCCGGCGCCGGTTTTAGGCTTTCTTCCGGTGTCGCCCACTGGAAGTGTTCGACCAGTTCGGCCGCCTCGACGATCATCGCCATCGCGAGATTCTTGGGCGTGTGATATTGCCGCCAGTCGCGCGCGGCAGAAAACTCGCGCAGGGCATCGCGCAGACTCGTCAGGTCATGAATCGTCACGGTCATGGATTCTCCGGGAAAGCATCAGCCAGGGCAGGGCGAGGAAGGGCCAGAGCGCCGAAACGAGTCGCGTCAGGCCGTTGAAATTGAGGAAGTGGCCCTGCTGCCAGACGCGCAGGCTGTCCTCGATGTAGGGGTTGTCGGGCATCAGGTTGGCGAGCACGGTCGCCAGCATCAGCGCCATCGCCGCGAACGCCAGCCGTTCGGCCGGACTGCGCTCGAAGGCCATCAGGGCCAGCACGAAGCCCAGCGCCAGGCCGCCGAGCGTACCGGGGGACAGCCAGGCAAATCCCGGGACATTCTGCATCAGCATCGTCAGCGCCACGCTCTTGATCGCGAGGGCGAGGCCCAGCAAAACCAGCGGCAGCAGCACTGGATGGTTGCGCGCGAGCCGGTTGCCGATCAGCATGATCGCGAGCGTTTGCGCGGTGACCGTCGCCATCTCCAGTTCGATGAAATGCCCGGCCTTGAAATCGAAGGCCGCAGGGAAACCGAGCAGGCCACGCAGGTTGCCGTTGCCGAACAGGAAAGTCTCGGGATTGAGCTGCGCCAGCAGCCAGAGCGCCAGCAGCATCAGGCCGCGGTCACCAGCCACGCCGCCGAGGAAGCGTCGCTCGCGCCAGCGGTGCAGACGGCCACCGTCGAGCAAATGACGGCCCCAGCGAAAGCCGGCGAGCGCACCGATCAGGCTGCCGGCGACGTTGCAGGCCAGATCGAGGTTCGAGGGCACGCGACTGGGCAGGTAATTCTGCGTGAATTCGATGCCAAACGAGAGCAGCCCGCCTGCCAGCGTAGCGAGCAACAACGCCACCGCTGGCGGCAGGCGTGCCGCCAGCACCGTCGCCCAGAGGAAGCCGAGCGGCAGGTAGGCCAACACGTTGGCCGTCAGGTCAAAGGCCGTGAAATAGCGCGGCCAAGCCGCATCAAGAAATGCGAACGGATCGACGCCCGTATCGCGCCAACTGGAAAAGGGATACAGGCTGCCGTAGAGCGCCAGCAGCGTGTAGGCGCTGGCAAGGTAGAACGGCAGTCGGGAGCGTGCCGTCACGCGGAAAAGCTTAGACGCCGTGCGGTGTAGCCGTGCGGGCGCGCAAGCGGTGGAGCAGTTCGAGGGGCGACAGGCGCGCCGGATCGAAGCGTGGCAGTTCGACGCCGTCGAGCGTGTTCTTCACCAGCAGGCCGAGGTCGGTGTCGCCTTCCATCAGCAGGCGGCGGTCGAAGAACAACGTGTCGGGATCTTCTTCGCGCGCGAGCAGCACGAGGAAATCGCGCGCCTTCGCCGAGATGGTGAGATCGGCCGGCGCGGGATCGAAGACCGGATGGAAGCTGCGGCCGTTGTAGCCGAAGCGCAGGGTCATGCCCGCATCCTTCACACGGATCGTGAAGCGCTTGCCGATCAGCATCTCGAGCGGCTCGCGCGGAATGAGGCGGCCGAGCGCAAGATTGAGGCCGGTCACCAGCGCCAGTGTCGGCGGCAGTTGCGGCAGCTTGTCGCCAAGGCGTGCCAGCGGTGCGGGCAATGTGAAATCAGGCAAATGAGCGGGTAGCTTGAAGTTCATCATCATGTCGAGATCCATTCGAGACCCGGACGATCGTACCAGAAGCCGTTGCAGTAGTCGCCGGCCGGCATCGATACGGACGTGCCATCGAGCAGCGAGCGATAGGCGGCAATCAGGTCGGTCATGCCTTCCGATTGCGGCGAGAGGCGCAGCAGATTGACGCCCGTCGCGGCAAGTTCGGGCAATTCGCGCTCGAGGTGGTAGAGCTTCGCCGACTGCGTCTGGATGCCATTGAGCGTAAGAAAGGGCTGGCCTTCGCGCGTCTTCACTTCGAGGCCGTCGGCAAACTCGATGCAGCGAAATTCGCAAGTGTCCTTTTGCAGCCGGTAGCGCCGCGCCGTGAAGCAGCGCGCCGAGTAGGCGAGCGGGATGCGGCCGTGGGCGAACACCTCGGTTTCCATGCCGGCCGGCATTTCCTGGTGCAGGCTGGTCAGCATGGCGCGGCCGCTCTCGGGCGGCATCACCCAGCGCGTCGCGCCGCAGTCGGCGAGGATCTGCAGCGTGTGGCTGTTGAAAATGTTGAGCGTCGGTCCGGCGACGAAGCGCTGGCCGCGCTCGGCGAGCTGGTGCACCGCGCCCATCTCGTTGGCCTCGACGGTCAGGCGCGGATCGTCCTTGGCGGCGTCCATCATGCGACGTACCGCCTTGAGGTCGGATTCGGATTCGATCAGCGGCAGCGTCGACAACGCGACTTCCTTGCCGGCATCGGCCAGCACCGTCGCTGCTTCGAGGTAGTCGTCGAGGCGCATCTCGTGGCGGCGCGAGCAGACGGCCTCGCCGAGATAGATGACGTCGACCGGCTGCTCCGCCATCTCGGCATAGAAATCCATCACCTGCTGGCGCGACCAGTAGTAAAGCAGGGGGCCTAGAGCCAGCTTCATTTCCATGGCCTGTTATAAGCACCGAGGGTGGCCGACTGGCCTTCGGAGATTTTGTTGAGTTCGGCCATCCACGCGGGTGTCGGCTTGAAGTGTTCGAGGTCGCGCTTGCAGGCATCGATCGCCGCGCGCCAGACCTTGGTCACCTGCGCTACATAGGCCGGGCTGCGCTGGCGGCCCTCGATCTTGAGTGCCTTGACGCCGGCCTTCATCAAGTCGGGCAGCAGCTCCATGGTGTTGAGGCTGGCCGGTTCCTCGATCGCGTAATAGGTTTCCTCGTCCACCTCGAAACGGCCCTTGCAGAGCGTCGGGTAGCCGGCGCGCTCGCCGGGTCCGAAGCGGTCGATGAGCACGCCGCCCAGCCGCGTCTCCATGCCACGCGGCGTTTCCTCGTAGCGCACCGCCTTGCCCGGCGAGCAGGCGCCCTGACAGTTCGGCGAGGTACCGGTGGTGTAGGCCGACAGCGCGCAGCGGCCTTCGACCATTACGCACAGGCCGCCGAAGCCGAACACCTCGATCTCGACCGGCGTGTTCTTGGCGACGTGCTCGACCTGCGCGAGCGACAGCACGCGCGGCAGTACCGCGCGCTGGATGCCGAAGCGCTGATGGTAGAAGTTGATCGCCTCGTAGTTGGTCGCCGAGCCCTGTACCGAGAGATGCAGACGCAGTTGCGGATGCGTGCGGTGCGCGTAGTCCATCAGACCAGGGTCGGCGAGAATCACCGCATCGACGCCGAAGGCGGCCGCTTTGTCGACGGCGGCCGTCCAGCTCGGCCAGTTGTCGGTGAGCGGGAAGGTGTTGAGCGCGACCAGCACCTTGACGCCGCGCTGGTGGGCGTAGGCGATGCCTTCTTTCAAGCTTTTGTCGTCGAAGTTGAGGCCGGTGAAGTTGCGCGCGTTGGTGGCGTCGCGGAAGCCGGTGTAGACGCAGTCGGCGCCGTTATCGACGGCGACCTTCAGCGCCGGCAGTCCGCCGGCGGGACAGACGAGTTCGAATGGGGAAGCCATGGCGATTCAATGAGTTGGAGGGCGGACTATAAGTGCGCCCGCCTTGCCGGTGATTGACATGGGTCAAAGTCGGCGCTGGTAGGACGGCATCAGGGCAGGGTGCCGCGCGGCTTGCGCCCGGCGCGGGCGAACAGCAGGTCGTACAGCGGGCGCGGCAGCCATTTCATCACGACGGCAACCACCCCCATCGGCCAGGGCATGACGGCGAAGCGCGAACCCTTTTCGATATGCCGCGCCATGCTGGTGACCGCTTTATCGACCGGCATCAGGAAGGGCATCGGGTAGGGGTTTTTCGCCGTCATCGGCGTGGCGATGTAACCCGGCGCGAGCGTCACGACCTTGACGCCGCTGCCGCGCAGTTCGACCCGCAGACTTTCCAGATACGTTATGGCAGCAGCCTTCGAGGCAGAGTAGGCACCTGCTCCGGGCAGTCCGCGGATGCCGGCCACCGAGGCGACACCCACCAGCCGGCCGCGATGTGCCGCGCGCATAGCCGCGACGAAGGGCTGGAAGGTCTGCACCATGCCCATCACGTTGATGTCGAAGACGCGCCGGAACGCGGGCAAGTCGTCAGCCTCGTCGGTCAGTGTGCCGACCGAGACGCCAGCGTTGGCGATGACGATGTCCGGCACGCCGGCTTTGACGATGAAGTCGGCCCCGGCTGCCTGCAGCGCGGCGGCATCGGAGACATCCAGCGGGTAAAGATGACAAGCCGTGCCAAGTTCGGCGGCTAGCGTTTGCAGCACATCGAGCCGTCGCGCAGCGAGGCCGAGGATTGCGCCCTGCGCGGCATAGTGCCGCGCCAGCGCCGCACCGATGCCCGACGAAGCGCCGGTGATGAATACGCGCAGCGACCTTTCCAGGGGATTACTTCTTTTTCGCTGGAACTTGCTTCTTCAGTTCGGCGCGGTTCTTGGCGATCAGGAAGTCGGTCACTTCCAGCATCTGCCCATAGGAACTCAACTCCGGGCCGGGGCTGTACTTGCCACCAACGACGAGCGCGGGGACGCCGCTGAAACCGTACTCCTGGGTCATCTCGGCCGCCTTGCGCACCTTGGTCTCGACCGCGAACGACTTGTAGGTATCGGCGAAGGCCTTGCGATCGACACCCTTCTTCGCGACCCAGTCGAGCAGGATGTTCTCGTTGCCGAGGTTGATGCGCTGGTTGAGCATGGCGTCAAACGTGGCATCACCCAGCTTGTCGAGCAGGTTCATTGCTTCGAGCGTGTAGTAAAGGCGCGCACCGGGCGCCCAGCTGTCGCCGAGAATTGCGGGCACCTTTTTGAAGGTCACGTCGGACGGCAACTGCTTGACCCAGGACTTGAGCATCGGCTCGAGCTTGCCGCAATGCGAGCAACCGAACCAGAAGAACTCGATGACTTCGACCTTGCCATTCGCCTCGGTGGGCTGCGGCATCTGCAGGCGCGAGTATTGCCGGCCTTCGACGAGATCTGCCGCAACGACAGGCTGCAGGGCAAATGCGCAGATTGCGGCGGCGGCGAGCGCAGTTTTCAGAAGCTTCATGCGGGTTTCCTTTCTAGTCCTTGGCCCGGACCACCGTGGCCGGAACGCCTTGCTGAGACAACTGTGACCGTGCGCGGTTCATTTCCTCGGTATTCGCGAAAGGGCCGACACGCACGCGGTGCATCGTGCCCTTGCCCGCAACCTCGCCGGGGACCACGCCAGCCTCGAAGCCGAGCATCGCCAGCCGACCCTTGAGGTTGTCGGCGTCAGCCTTCTTCTGGAAAGCACCGACCTGCAGATACGCATTGCCCGCCGCCGCAGGAGCAGCGGGCGCAGCCGTAGTCGGCGCAGGTGTAGTACCCGGCGTCGCCTGCTTCTTGCCCTCGAGGATGTCGTAGAACTCGAACTTCTTCTCGCCACCCTTGTCGATCGGCTTGTCGCCCGGCTTGCCCGGCAGCGCTACCGGCGCCTTGGCGCCATTGCCATTGGTCTGCTCCGGCTTCGTCACCTTTTCGACGAAGGGCAGCGGCGTCTTGTTGAGATACCAGACCACGCCGAAGGAAAGCAGCACGCCGACCACCACGCCGAGGATGATGCCGATCAGGGTACCGCCACGTTGTGTCTTGATCATGTGCCGTCTCGCCAGCGCCGACTTTTACATTGCATCCGGGGTGGACACCCCGAGGATGCGCAGGCCATTCCTGATGACTTGCCGCACTGCCACCGCCAGCGCGAGACGCGCGCACTTCTGCGCTTCATCGTCGACCAGCAGCCGCTCGGCGTTGTACCAGGCGTGGAATTCGGCCGCGAGTTCGCGCAGCCAGAAAGCGACGGCATGCGGCGCGCAGTCGCGCGCGGCATTTTCGATCAACTCCGGGAAGGCGGCCAGTTTCGCCGCCAGTGCCAGTTCGCGTTCGCTGGTCAGCGGGGCCAGATTGGCCTTGGCCAGTGTGGGTTCCTCGCCGCCCCACTGGTTAAGTACCGAACAGACGCGGGCATGCGCGTATTGCACGTAAAAAACCGGGTTGTCGTTCGACTGCGACTTGGCCAGATCGAGGTCAAAATCGAGCGACTGGTCCTGCTTGCGCAGCAGGTAAAAGAAGCGGCAGGCGTCGTTGCCGACCTCCTCGCGCAGTTCGCGCAGCGTGACGTAGGAGCCGGCGCGCGTGGACATCGAAACCTTGGCCGTACCGCGGAACAGGCTGACGAACTGCACCAGCGACACGTCGAGCGCGTCGGCGTTCAGGTCGAGCGCCTTGAGCGCGCCCTTGACGCGCGGGATGTAGCCGTGATGGTCGGCGCCCCAGATGTCGATGATGCGCGTGAAGCCGCGTTCGAACTTGTTCCAGTGATAGGCGATGTCGGAGGCGAAGTAGGTGTAGAGCCCGTTTTCGCGCTGCACGACGCGGTCCTTCTCGTCGCCGAAATGCGTCGAACGGAACCACTTGGCGCCATCCTGTTCGTAGAGGTGGCCGCGCTTCTCCAACTCGGCGACGGCTTTCTCCACCATGCCGGTATCGTAAAGGCTACGCTCGGAGAACCAGCAATCGAAATGCACGCCATATTGTTCAAGGTCCTCGCGGCAGTCGGCGAGCTGCTCGGACAGCGCATGCTGGTGGATGTAGAACCATTCTTCGCCGAGCATGTCCTTCGCGGCGGCGATCAGCCCGTCGAGATGCGCTTCGGCATCGGGCTCGGGTGGTGGCACGCAAGCCAGCACCGCTTCGGCCGGATGCACATAGCGATCGCCGTGCGCCTCCTTCACCTGCCGCGCCATGTCGCGCACATAGTCGCCCTGGTAGGCGTTGGGCGGAAAAGGCACGACCTCGCCGAAAATTTCGAGATAGCGCAGCCAGGTCGACACCGCGAGGATGTCCATCTGCCGGCCGGCATCATTCACATAGTATTCGCGGCAGACTTCGTGGCCGGCAAAGGCCAGCAGGCTCGCGAGGCTGGCGCCGTAGGCCGCGCCGCGGCCATGGCCGACGTGCAACGGGCCGGTCGGGTTGGCCGAGACGAACTCGACCTGCAGCTTGCCCGGTTTCCGCGCACCATGACCGTATTCATCGCCCTGCGCCAGCACGGCATGCACCACGGCGGTCTTCGCATCGGATGCCACCGTAAAGTTGATGAAGCCCGCCCCCGCCACCTCGGCCTTGAGCAGCCAGCTGGATTGGGGCAATTCATGGACGAGGCGTTCGGCGATCTTGCGCGGATTCTCCTTCAGCGCCTTGGCGATCTGCAGCGCCAGATTGCTGGAGAAATCACCATGTGAAGCATCGCGCGGACGTTCGAGGCGAATATCGGCCTGCGCACCGGGCGCGACGCTTTCCAGCGCCACGCGCAACAGATCAACCAGATGCGCCTTGATATCAGTGATTTGGGAGGACATGGACGACGATTATAGCGCCCGTGAATCCTCCACTCAGGCAGGCTGTTCGAGCACCTTGCGCTTGAGTCGGAACAGTGCATGCACGGTTACCCCCTGTACGACCACGAAGGGCGCCAGCAGGAGGAAGTAAAGCCACGACAGATGCGCGACCAGGCCGGTATGCACCAGTCCCACGGTGATGAAAAAGAAGCCGAAGACGAACAGCGCGACGCCCGGGCAGATTAACGCGAAGGTGGCGGCATTGCCGCGCTCTCCGTAGAGATAGTCGCAGAAGTAGCCAAGCCGGCGCATGACCGCCCAACCGATCAGCCCGAAAAGCAGTTGCACCGACATCAGCGCAGCCGTGATGACGAACAGCGTGGCGCGCGAATCCTCCGTCGTGAAGCCATGATGCAGGCCGTGCGAAAGACGGATCCAGGTAATGCCCAGCAGGGTGAGGATCGGGATGATGATCCATAGACTGGGGCTTGCCTGCACGTTGATGCCGTGTTCCATCATCGCCTGGAAACCAAGCACCAGCTTGATCATTGCCAGCAGGACGGCCGCGGTGAAGAAGAACAGTGCCAGCATCATGCTGATCACCTGAGTTGCCTTCACATGGCTCATCGCCGCCGGGGCCGCGAGGCCGACCGCGATCATCGCCAGCGCGAAGATCGCGATCATCGGCGCAAGGCTGTTGTTGCTGGCGAAGTCGATACCGCCTTCGGTCAGCACGCGGGCAAAGTATGCGACCAAGATGCGCATCGCTTGGATGCCGATGGCGAGGAAGGCCAGCACTGCCCCCGGAAACAGCCACTCGACCACGCTCCAGAGGTTTGGCACGAACAGTGCGCCGAGGACGAAGACCACATTCACGCTCATCGCCAGCGTGAGCGGCAGCGTCATCAGACTGATCTCGGCATTCGACTTGCTGAACATCTCGAAGGCCGAACTGCGCTTGAAGAGCGCGTACTCGCGCAGATTCCACGCCAGCAGGCGGAAATGCCAATAGGAGAGCCCCAGGATCGCGAGCAGGTCAAGGACCAGCACGCCGGTGATCCAGGGATTGTCGCCCGTCAGCAGCGGCCAGACATGATTGAAGGTCAGCATCGGTGAGTCCGAATGCTTGATGAAGAAGAACGGGTACATGAAAAACGAGACCGCCAAGCCACCTGCACCCAGGGAAGCCAGGAAATACAAGGGGTTGTAATCTTCAGCCAGATTTCTGCGCAGCACAGCCAACTCCATTAGTAATTTCTAATATTTGTGATTATAGGGTAGGCAAAAGTCGGCGCTGGCTGGACGGCTTCAGCCCAGCGTCGTGTCAAGCACCATCATCAGCGCAAAACCGGCCATCAGACCGAGTGTCGCCGGCGTCTGATGACCGTTGCGATGGGTTTCGGGAATCACCTCGTGCGAGACGACGAAGATCATCGCCCCGGCCGCAAGGCCGAGGCCCATCGGGTAGGCGGCTGCAAGGCCGCTGGCGAGACCGACACCGAGCAGCGCACCGACCGGTTCGAGCAACCCGCTGCCAATTGCTACGAGCACGGCCGTCGGCGCAGCAAAACCGGCCGCACGCATTGCCAGCGCCACGGCGAGTCCCTCGGGGATGTCCTGCAGGGCGATGGCGGTGGTGAGCGGCAGGCCCACGCTCATATCGCCCTGTGCAAAGCTCACGCCAATGGCCATGCCTTCCGGCAAGTTGTGCAGTGCGATGGCGAAGACGAACAGCCAGACGCGCCCGCAGCGCTCGTGGCCGGGACCGCAGGGGCCGGTCTTGTCGTGTTCGTGGGGCGTGAATTCGTCGAGGCCCAGCATCAACAAGACACCGAGCGCCATGCCGAGCACCACGACGGCGGCACCGAGACCCTTGTGGCCCAGAATCGCCTCGCCCGCATCCAGTCCCGGCAGCAGCAACGAAAAGGCGCTGGCGGCGAGCATCATGCCGGCGGCGAAGCCGAGCAGGCTGTCCTCGATGCGCTGTGGAATGCCGCGCAACACGAGCGCCGGCAGCGCACCGAGCGCAGTGGTAGCGAAACCGGCGGCACCACCAAGCAGGGCATAACGCAGCCCGCTCGACGCCTGACTGGACAGAACCAGGACGAGGCTCTGCACCAGCAGCGCGATCACCGTCAGCAGGCCGAGGCCGAAACCCAGTGCCACGAGCGGATGGACACGGGCATGGCCGAGCAGGACGCCCGGCCAGCCTGCACCGGTCATGGGCGATGAATGAAGCGATTCGGTGTGCATGCGGTATTGGCAAAAAGCGGGTGAAGGAATTGTCCCAAGCATAGGTTCACTCCCGATTTCGGGCAATCGGATTATCGCTATGGCCGCGATTGGCGGGTCCTATGGGAAGCGGAACGACCTCAAACCCGAACGATTTTGTCTGGAATAAATCGCAGGGCTGTTGCGTCTACCTCAGGCTTCAAACACTTATTACACATTCACCCCGAGGAGAAGAGTCATGATTCGCAAGGCAATGATGGTCATCGCGCTGGTGTTGTTCGGATTCACCCTCACCGCACAGGCGGAACTGAGGCAGGGGGTCGTCGTGCAGGTCAGCGACGACAATGTTGCCACCTGGAATCAGGCGCTGAATGTCGTCAGGAACATCCAGGCCGAATATGGCAAGGACAAGGTCGATGTCGAGCTCGTGGTCTTCGGCAATGGTGCCGGTCTGCTCAAATTCGATTCGCAGCTAGCGAACCGCATCAATGACACGATGGCCGGTGGAGCCAAGGTCGTGATGTGTCAGAACACCATGAAAGCCCGCAAGCTGACCGATGCCGACATGCATGCCGGCATCGGCTTCGTGAAGGCCGGCGTCGTGGAAATTATCGAGAAGCAGAAACAGGGCTGGGCCGTCCTGCGGCCCTGAAACCCGGGTATAACGATCTCAACATCATTGGCTTGGCGGGGCAATGCCCCGCCAGCATGCTGTTTATGCGGAAGTGCGGATCAGGTGATCGAAGGCCGACAGGCTGGCCTTGGCGCCCTCGCCCATCGCGATGATGATCTGCTTATAGGGCACGGTGGTGCAGTCGCCGGCGGCGAATACGCCCGGCACCGAGGTCTGGCCACGCGCATCGACCTCGATCTCGCCGTACTTCGACAGGTTGACCGTACCCTTGAGGAAGTCGGTGTTGGGCAGCAGGCCAATCTGCACGAAGATGCCTTCGAGTTCGACGCGATGGCTTTCGTTCGTGGTGCGGTCCATATAGACGAGGCCAGTGACCTTGTGGCCGTCGCCGACCACCTCGGTGGTCAGTGCGCTCTTGATCACGGTGACGTTCGGCAGGCTGTTCAGCTTGTCCTGCAGCACCGCATCGGCGCGCAGCTTGCTGTCGAACTCGAGCAGCGTGACATGACCGACGATGCCGGCGAGGTCGATGGCGGCTTCGACGCCGGAGTTGCCGCCGCCAATAACCGCGACGCGCTTGCCCTTGAACAGCGGGCCGTCACAGTGCGGGCAGAAGCAGACACCCTTGGCTTTGTATTCCTTTTCACCCGGCACGTTCATCTCGCGCCAGCGCGCGCCGGTGGCGAGAATCACGGTCTTCGCCTTGAGGCTGGCACCGCCGGCGAGCTTGACCTCGGTCATCTTCTCACCGGGAATCAGCGACTCGGCACGTTGCAGGTTCATGATGTCGACGCTGTATTCCTTGACGTGCTGCTCGAGCGCCATGGCGAGCTGCGGGCCTTCGGTGTGCTTCACCGAAATGAAGTTCTCGATCGCCAGCGTGTCGAGCACCTGCCCGCCGAAACGCTCGGCGACGACACCGGTGCGGATGCCCTTGCGCGCGGCGTAGATCGCCGCCGCCGCGCCGGCCGGACCACCGCCGACGACGAGCACGTCGAAAGCGTCCTTGGTATTGATCTTCTCGGCTTCGCGCATTGCCGCACCGGTGTCGAGTTTGGCGACGATCTCCTCGATCGTCATGCGGCCCTGGCCGAACACTTCACCATTGAGATAGACCACCGGCACCGCCATGATCTGGCGCGCCTCAACTTCCTTCTGGTACAGCGCGCCGTCGATCATCGTGCTCGCGACGCCGGGGTTGAGCACCGCCATCAGGTTGAGCGCCTGCACGACATCCGGGCAGTTGTGGCAGGACAACGAGATGAAGGTCTCGAATTTGTACTGGCCCGGAATGGCCTTGATCTGCTCGATCAGTGCGGCATCGACCTTGGGCGGATAGCCGCTGGACTGCAATAGCGCGAGGATCAGCGAGGTGAATTCGTGGCCCATCGGCAGGCCGGCGAAGTGGATGCGATGGGTAGTGCCGGGCTTGCCAATCGAGAAGGACGGACGGCGATCATTGTTGCCGTCCTCGCGCACACTGACCTTGGGCGACAGCGCGGCAATTTCGTTGATCAGTTCGCTCATCTGACGCGAGGCATCGCTCGCGTCAGGCGAAGCGACGAGTTCGATGGGATCGATCAGACGTTCGAGATAGGCGGACAGTTGCGCCTTGATGCTGTCGTCGAGCATGATGGTTTTCCTTGTGCGGGGATGGCAGTGGAAAGGCTTATGTTGCTGATGGTGGCCTTTCCGTTGCCATCCATCCCGGCATAGCCGGGGTGGATGTGGAACGGTATTGCTTAGATCTTGCCGACCAGGTCGAGGGAGGGCTTCAGCGTGGCGTCGCCTTCCTTCCACTTGGCGGGACAGACTTCACCCGGGTGCGACTCGATGTACTGCGCGGCCTTGACCTTGCGCAGCAGTTCGGCGGCATCACGGCCGATGCCGAGGTCATGAATTTCGCAGACCTTGATTTCGCCCTTGGGGTTGATGACGAAGGTGCCGCGCAGCGCCAAGCCTTCTTCCTCGATCATGACGTCGAAGTTGCGGCTGATGGTGCCGGTCGGGTCGCCGATCATCGGGTACTTGATCTTGCGGATCGTCTCGGAGGCATCGGCCCAGGCCTTGTGCACGAAGTGGGTGTCGGTCGACACGCCGTAGCACTCGACGCCGATCTTCTGGAACTCGGGATAAAGGTCGGCCAGGTCGCCCAGTTCGGTCGGGCAGACGAAGGTGAAGTCGGCGGGGTAGAAGAAGAAGACGGCCCACTTGCCCTTGAGGGCGGCTTCGGTCACTTCGACGAACTTGCCATTGTGGTAGGCCTGCGCTTTGAACGGCTTGACGGTGGTGTTGATCAACGACATGATGACTCTCCTTGGTTTGGTTAAGTGTGATGACTGGTGAATGATTGGCGCCGATAACCAGCGCGATGAAATGGATTTTATGTGCGGACGCAGCATGATTCCAATTGATTGTTGCGATTCTTGATATAGCTGATAACTATCGATCAGTCGGTCTTGATAATAGCCAGTCACTATCAGGTCCGTTGAGAAAAACAATTTCCGTTGCCCGCTTCGTCCTTCTAGTATCGGAAAGTCAGGGCGCTGCTGCGTTCTGCCAAGCAACCCACAACGAGGAGACAACGATGCAACTCAAAGGATCGAAAACCGAACAGCATCTGAAAGACGCCTTCGCGGGCGAATCCCAGGCCAATCGCCGCTACCTGTACTTCGCGAACAAGGCCGACGTCGAAGGCTATGCCGATGTCGCCGCCCTGTTCCGCTCCACCGCGGAAGGCGAAACCGGCCATGCCCACGGCCATCTGGAATATCTGGAAACCTGCGGCGATCCCGCCACCGGCCTGCCCTTCGGCAGCACCTCCAACAATCTGAAGAGCGCCGTCGCCGGCGAGACGCACGAGTACACCGACATGTATCCCGGCATGGCCAAGGATGCACGCGGTGAAGGTTTCGACGAAATCGCCGACTGGTTCGAGACGCTGGCCAAGGCCGAACGCTCGCACGCCAACCGCTATCAAAAAGCCCTGAACGAACTGGGCTAGGCCGCATCCTGCTGACACCGGCGGCCATGCATGCCGCCGGGCGGCGCACCCCCGACCCCACACAGAGATACCGCGAAGGAGGATCGCATGGCACGCGAAGGTAACCTCGAGGCGCCCACCCGTCATCCGCTCGACTGGCAGAACCCCGCCTTCTACGACGAGGCGGCGCTCTTTCACGAGATGGAACGCGTCTTCGATATCTGCCATGGCTGTCGCCGCTGTGTCAGTCTGTGCCAGTCCTTCCCCACGCTGTTCGACCTCGTCGATGAATGCGAGACGATGGAAGTCGACGGCGTCAAAAAGGAGGACTACTGGAAGGTCGTCGAGCACTGCTACCTCTGCGACCTCTGCTACATGACGAAGTGTCCCTATGTGCCGCCGCACGAGTGGAACCTCGACTTCCCGCACCTGATGCTGCGTGCCAAGGCAGTGCATTTCCGCACCGGCGCCACCACACTGCGCGACAAGGTGTTGACCAGCACCGACCTTGTCGGCAAGTTCTGCGGCATCCCGATCGTCGCGCCGACCATCAACGCAGTGAACAAGATTGGTCCAATGCGCAAACTGCTCGAAGGTGTCGCCGGCATCCACAGCGAAGCCTGGTTGCCCGAATTCAATAGCAAGTCGCTGCGCAGCCGCTTCAAGGTGCTCTCCGACGACACACCCGCCGAGCCTGCCGCAGGCACCACCGGCAAGATCGCCTTGTTCGCCACCTGCTACATGAACCGCAACGAACCCGGTCCCGGCGAAGATCTCGTCGCCGTGTTCGAACATAACGGCATCCCCGTCTCGATGGTGCCGACGGAGCAGTGCTGCGGCATGCCCAAGCTGGAGCTCGGCGACCTGCAGTCGGTGCGCATCGCCAAGGAAAAGAACATCCCGGTGCTGGCCAAGCTGGTCGATGCCGGCTGGGATCTCACCGCGCTAGTGCCCTCCTGCGTGCTGATGTTCAAGCAGGAACTGCCGCTGATGTTCCCCGACGATCTGGATGTGCAGAAGGTGAAGAACGCCTTCTACGATCCCTTCGAGTACCTGATGCTGCGCCACAAGGACGGCAAGCTGAAGACCGACTTCAAGGCCGGCCTCGGCAAGGTGTCGTACCACGCCGCCTGTCACCAGCGCGTGCAGAACATCGGCCCGAAGACGAAGGAATGCCTGTCGCTCGTGCCGGACACCGAAGTCGACATCATCGAGCGCTGTTCGGGTCATGACGGCACCTATGCCGTCAAGGCCGAATTCCACAAGCACGCGATGAAGATCGTCAAGCCGGTCGTCGCGCGCGTCAATCAGAACGCGCCCGACCACTACGGCTCGGACTGCGCGATGGCCGGCCACCATATCGCTCACGCACGCGCCGATGGCACGGCGCCGGAACACCCGATCACCCTGCTGAGACAAGCTTACGGACTGTGAAGGAATAATTGACCATGCTCACCCACGACCAACTTTTCAGCCTCGAACAGTACGCGCGCGCGCGCCCCGAATTCCGCGCCAAGGTCATCGCACACAAGAAGATCCGCGTCGTGCCGGTCGGACCGAACGCCACGCTGCATTTCGAGGACAAACTGACCATGCAATACCAGGTGCAGGAAATGCTGCGCCTCGAACGCATGTTCGAGCCCGAGGCGATCCAGGAAGAACTCGACGTCTACAACCCGCTGATCCCGAACGGCAGCAACTGGAAGGCGACCTTCATGGTCGAGTTTTCCGACGAAGCCGAACGCAAGATCCAGCTCGCGAAACTGATTGGCATCGAGAAGGCCCTCTGGGTACAGGTCGCCGACTTCGCGCGCGTCACACCGATCGCCAACGAGGATCTCGACCGCGAAACCGCGGACAAGACCTCGTCAGTGCATTTCCTGCGCTTCGAGTTGTCGCCCGAGATGTGCCAGGCCGTCAAGGCCGGCGCGGCGATCCGCGTCGGCATCGACCATCCGCACTATCGGGCCGAGACGACTCTCACGCCGGTCACGCGCGAATCGTTGGCCGCCGACCTCGCATAGAACCCAAAAGTCGGCGCTGGCGGGACGGCTCTCAGGCTGCCCTGCTCAACCGGCGCGGTGACAGCCGAGTCGAAGATCAACGGCTGGTTGGCCATCGGGTCGCTGCCGAAGCGGAATGCCATGCAGCGATCCCATAGTTCGCTGGCGCGACCCGTGGGTAGCCGGCTGGCCAGATCCAGGATTTCCATCAGCTCGTACAAACCGCTCGCACGCACCTCCGGGCAGGTGGTATGCGCGAAAAAGACATCGTGGTAAAGGCATTTCTGCCAGTAGAGCGCCTCCAGCCCTGCCCTGTCGTCGAGCGGCATGACACTCAGCTCTTCGGCTTCGGGGTGATCCCGATGCCAGTGATTGACGGTCTCGCGCTCGGTATCGATCACCCAGGAATATCTTTCGCGCGAACCCGAACTGACGAAGTGAATGCGTGCATACATGTGCAGGTTCTCCTACTCGTCGCTACAGGATTTGCAACTATGCCGTCTTGCTCAGCGGCAGCGGGATGGCTGACTTCACGCCAGCATCGTCCTTGGTCTCGGCGGCGTTGGCGGACTTGACGTCGCCGGAGAGTTCGCCGCCTTCATGAATCACGATCTTGCCGTAACGGATCTTGCCGCTGACGCGCCCGGTCGCATGGATCACCAGCTGCTGCCGCGCCGTCAGCTCGCCGTTGAAGCGGCCGTGGATCTCGGCGACATCGACATTCACCTTGCCGTCGAACGCGCCTTGATCGGTAATCTGGATGAAGCGGCTATCCATCGTCGCCTCGACGCGGCCTTCGACCAGCAGCGTGTCGCAGTCCAGGATTTCGGCGCCCTTCAGCTTGACGCCGGAACCGACGACCAGCTTGGCCACCAGCGTGTTCGCATCGGCTGCCGATTGCACGGGTGCGCTTTCGGATACGGGCTTATCCGCAGCGCTCAACGACTTGTGCTGGTCCGCAGTGGCATTGTTGGCGGCTGACGTGGTGGCCGTGGTGGGCGAAGTCGTCGCGCGATGGCTGGCGTAGATGGATCCTTTGTTGAACATGGTCTGATACCTCCGTAAGTACTCATGGCTCCCTGAAGAACCAGATTAGCCCGGGAAGTTGATACGATCATGCTGTCGTCAACAGACGACACTCACAGCTTATCTTGCTGGCAACATGCCCTTGTCGATGATGAAGCGAATGATCTCGTCGAGACCCTGTCCCGTCTTCATGTTCGAGAAGACGAAGGGTCGCGTGCCGCGCATCATCTTCGCGTCGCGGTCCATCACTTCCAGCGAGGCGCCGACCATGGGCGCGAGGTCGATCTTGTTGATCACCAGCAAGTCAGACTTGGTGATGCCTGGCCCACCCTTGCGTGGAATCTTGTCGCCAGCGGCGACGTCGATCACGTAGAGCGTGAGGTCGGAAAGTTCTGGACTGAAGGTAGCGGCGAGGTTGTCACCGCCGCTTTCGATGAAGACGATTTCCAGGCCCGGAAAGCGCGCGTTGAGTCGATCCACCGCTTCGAGGTTGATCGAGGCATCCTCGCGGATCGCCGTGTGCGGGCAGCCGCCGGTCTCGACGCCGATGATGCGCTCGGGCGCCAGCGCGGCGTTCTTCACGAGGAATTGCGCATCCTCCTCGGTGTAGATGTCGTTGGTGACGGCGGCGATGTTGTACTTGTCGCGCAAGGCCTGACACAGCGCCAGCGTCAAAGCGGTTTTCCCCGAGCCCACTGGCCCGCCGATGCCTACCCTGAGAGCTTGTTTCATGATCTGAACAGTCGTGAATATTGCGTTTCGTGGCACGCGCAGGCGATGGCAAAACCCGGCGAAAAATTGCTTAATGAGTTGCTGTAATCATCCTCTTCAAGAGCAAGTGCACGTTCGACGACGGCGGGAATGCGCTCGCCGATCTCCAGCAGGATGCGCTGGCCGGCGGCCTGGCCGAGCGGCACGGCCTTCAGGGCCGCCATGGTCTGGTTCTCTGCCCAGCTCCACAGCCAGGCAGTCAGCGCTTCGGCGGGTTCGATCAGCCAGTGCGCGGCGAGAGCGCTCCAGGCGCACATGAAGGTCGAATTCGGCGGCACGGCGACCGCCTCGCCAAGGTCGTCGATCAGTCGCCGCAGCGAATGGCCCATCTGCAAAGTTTCGGCGCGCAGTTCAGCGCTCTCTCGGCTGGCAAGATACTGCGCGTCGAGTTCATGTGCCGTCCCGCCAGCGCCGAGTTTCCATGCCGCCATCATGCGGTCCAGCAGCGGCGCCTCGAAACGGCCGAGATTCCATTCGAGCTGGTCGCCGATCCATTGCAATGCCGTGACTTCGTCCTTCACCATGCCGGCTTCGACGGCCCATTCCAGTCCCTGCGAGTAGGTATAGGCACCGACCGGCAATGCCGGACTGGCAAGCTGAAGCAGTCGGGTCAAGCTCATTTGTGCTGGCTCATTTGTATTGAAAGTGATCGTGGATTCTCGGTCCGCGACCCTCGCCATCGGCACTGTGGCCGTGGGGATGCGACCCATAGGCACCGCTTTCCGGTTCGAACGGCGCCTCGATTTCGCTCACTTTCAAACCAAGGCCGCGCACCATTTCGCCGAGCACGTGGTCGGCGACAAAACGCAGCTTGCCCGGCATCAGATGCACGGCCACGTGCCGGTTGCCGAGGTGATAGGCCGCCTTGGCGATCAGCAGTGGATCCCCGCTGACACATTCCATCAACCGCTCCGGCGCGGCAACGATCTCGACGACACGGCCATCGTTGCCGAGCAGCTTGTCGCCACCGCGCAACACCGTGCCGCGTTCGAGGAAGAGGCCGCAATCCTCGCCGCTGGCGAGTTGCGTGCGCAGCCGGCTCTTGCAGCGCAGCTCGAAAACCAGTTCCAGTTTCTCGCTGGCAACGGCTTTCGGCTCGGCGAATGTCTCGATCACCAGCATCTTCAGAACAGAAAGTAGCGTTGCGCCATCGGCAGCACCTGCGCGGGTTCGCAGACCAGCAGTTCGCCATCGGCGCGCACCGCATAGGTCTCGGTATCGACCTCGATCACCGGCGTAGCACTGTTATGCACCATGTCGGCCTTGGTCACCTTGCGGCAGTTCTTGACCGGCTCCAGCCGCGTTTGCAGGCCCAGCGACAGCACGGCCAGATTCTTCAAGGCGGCCTGCGAGACGAAGGTGAGCGAGGTCTTTAGGCCGCCGCCGAAGCTGCCGAACATCGGCCGGTAGTGCACCGGCTGCGGCGTCGGGATTGAGGCGTTGGGATCGCCCATCGCGGCGGCAGCGATCATGCCGCCCTTGAGGATCAGCGAGGGCTTCACGCCGAAGAAGGCCGGCTTCCACAGCACCAGATCGGCGAGCTTGCCCGGTTCGATGCTGCCGACGATGTGGCCGATGCCGTGCGTGATAGCGGGGTTGATGGTGTATTTAGCGATGTAGCGCTTGATGCGCTGGTTATCGCTGCGCGATGAGTCTTCCTTCAGGCTGCCGCGCTGCAGCTTCATCTTGTGCGCCGTCTGCCAGGTGCGGATGATCACCTCGCCGACGCGGCCCATCGCCTGAGAGTCCGACGACATCATCGAGAAGGCACCCAGATCGTGCAGGATGTCCTCGGCGGCGATGGTCTCGCGGCGGATGCGACTTTCGGCGAAAGCGATGTCCTCGGCGATGCTCGGGTCGAGGTGGTGGCAGACCATCAGCATGTCGAGGTGCTCGTCGATGGTGTTGCGCGTGTAGGGCATCGTCGGGTTGGTCGACGAGGGCAGCACGTTGGGCAGGCCCGCCGCCTTGATGATGTCCGGCGCGTGGCCGCCGCCCGCGCCTTCCGTGTGGAAAGTGTGGATGGTGCGGCCCTTGAAGGCGGCGAGCGTGGCCTCGACGAAGCCCGATTCGTTGAGCGTGTCGGTGTGGATCGCCACCTGCACGTCCATCTTGTCGGCGACCGACAGGCAGTTGTCGATCGCGGCGGGCGTGGTGCCCCAGTCCTCGTGCAGCTTGAGGCCCATCGCGCCGGCTTCGATCTGCTCCTTGAGTGGGCCGGGCAGCGCGACGTTGCCCTTGCCGAGGAAACCGAGGTTCATCGGGAAAGCATCGGCCGCCGCGAGCATCGAATGGATGTGCCACGGGCCCGGCGTACAGGTCGTCGCGAAGGTGCCGGTAGCTGGGCCGGTACCGCCGCCGAGCATGGTAGTGACGCCCGACATCAGCGCCTCCTCGATCTGCTGCGGGCAGATGAAATGGATGTGCGAATCGATGCCGCCGGCGGTGACGATCATGCCTTCGCCGGCGATGGCTTCGGTGCCGGCGCCGATGGGAATCGTCACACCCGGCTGCACGTCAGGGTTGCCGGCCTTGCCGATGCGCCAGATCAGGCCGTTCTTCAGGCCGATGTCGGCCTTGACGATGCCCTGCACCGCATCGACGATCAGCACGTTGGTGATCACGGTATCGGCCACGTCCTTCGACAATTGCTGGCCCTGGCCCATGCCGTCGCGGATCACCTTGCCGCCGCCGAACTTCACTTCCTCTCCGTACAGCGTGTAGTCCTTCTCGACCTCGATCCACAACTCGGTGTCAGCGAGGCGCAACCGATCACCCGTCGTGGGGCCGAACATCTCGGCATAAGCCTGTTTTGTGATCTTCATTTGAGCGCCCCCTGAATCTTGCCTTGGAAGCCATACACCTTGCGCTCACCGGCATAGTCGACCAGTTCGACGGTGCGTGTTTGCCCCGGCTCGAAACGCACGGCGGTGCCGGCGGCGATGTTGAGCCGCATGCCGCGCGCGGCGGCGCGGTCGAACGACAAACCTTCATTCGTTTCGAAGAAGTGGTAGTGCGAGCCGACCTGAATCGGCCGGTCGCCGGTGTTCGCCACTTCGAGCGTGATCGTGCGGCGGCCGGCGTTGAGTTCGATCTCGCCGGCTTCGATGCGCATTTCGCCTGGAATCATTTCAGCCTCCTAGACGATGGGATTGTGGACGGTGACGAGCTTGGTGCCGTCGGGAAAGGTGGCCTCGACCTGAATTTCAGGAATCATCTCGGGCACACCGTCCATCACCTCGTCACGCTTGAGCAGCGTCGCGCCGTAGGACATGAGTTCGGCGACCGTCTGGCCATCGCGCGCGCCTTCGAGGATGCCGGCGCTGATGAAGGCCACCGCTTCCGGATAGTTGAGCTTGAGGCCGCGCGCCTTGCGGCGCTCGGCGAGCAGCGCGGCGGTGAAGATCAGCAGCTTGTCCTTCTCTCTCGGTGTGAGTTCCATGTGTTCTCCTTACGTATTCCAGATGCGCGGTACTGCCATGTCGCGCCCGATGAAAACCGGGCGCAGATGTTGCCAGAGTTCGATAAACCATTGCCGCGCCGCCTCGGCCGAATGGCCGAGGTAGCGGGCGACGAATACTTGCGGCAGGGCGCTGACGCCCCATTGAGCACCTGTCTCGTCCAAGCTTGCGGCGCGGCAGGCGGCCAGCGTTTCAGGTGGCGTCGCCATGCCGGCGGCGAGCACCGTCGAACAGACCGAAAAACCGGCAAGACCGATGGGCGAGGTCATCAAAGACGAGCCGCCATCGATGATGCCACGCTCGCGCCACAGCAACTTGTCGCCGTGGCGGATGTCGGTGGCAAGGCGCAGGCTGCCATGCTCGAAACTTTCGCCGCTGGCGCGGCGGCCGAAGCACAACGTCTCGACGCCGATATAACGTGCGCCCTCTTCCAGATCGACCGTCGTGCGCATGCGCGCATTGGCACCATCGAAGACGATGCTCTCCTGCGGCAGCCACTCTGCCGTCCCGCCAGCGCCGACTTTCAATGCCACACTTTGCTCCGCAACAGGGCCCGCCGAGCGATACCATTTGCCGGCACCTGGCGTGGTGAGCAGCGCCTGCGCACCCTCACCGATGTCGACATCGATCTGCAACCGATCCCCCCCACAGATGCCGGCGGGCGGATGCAACACGATGGCGTGGCAGAGTTCCGGGCCTTCCGGGTAGAGCGGCTTCTGCACGCGCAGCGGGCCATGATGTGCGCGGCGGGTGAGGATGGTTTCCGGGTTTCTTCGCTCGAAGCCAAGTTCGAGGCGGGCCAGCCAGGCGGTAGCGAGAAAATCTTCTGCGGGGCGCATGGCTGAATCATACGGCCAACAGTTCGCGCACCCCGTCCTTCTCCATGTCGGCACCCGCGCCGCGCTTGATGAACTCGCCGCGCTCCATGAGCAGGTACTGATCGGCCAGCGCGCGGGCAAAGTCGTAATACTGCTCGACCAGCAGGATGGCGACCTCGCCGGTGGCGGCGACCTTCTGGATCGCTTCCATGATTTCCTGCCGTTCGGCATTCTTCTTCGCCACGTCGAGGCTGGGCTGGCTGCTGGCGACGACGCGGATCGCGCGTTCGATGTCCTTGATGATCGAGGGCTGGATGCCCTCGGTCGGCTCGTCGAGGATCAGCAGGCGCGGACTCAGGGCCAGCGCGCGGCCGATGGCGAGTTGCTGCTGCTGGCCGCCGGAGAGGTCGCCGCCGCGCCGCTTGAGCATGCTCTTGAGCACGGGGAACAGTTCGAAGATGCGCTCGGGCAGCTTGGCCTTCGCGCTCAGGCTGGCCATGCCCATCAGCAGGTTTTCCTCGACGGTCAGGCGCGGGAAGATCTCGCGTCCCTGTGGTACATAGCCGATGCCGGCGCGCACGCGCGCATGCGAGGGCAGCGTCGTGATGTCCTTGCCCTCGAAGGTAACGCTGCCGGTCTTCGCCGGCACCAGGCCCATCAGGCATTTGAGCAGCGTCGTCTTGCCGACACCGTTGCGGCCCAACAGGGTCGTCACCTTGCCGACCGGCGCCTCGAAGGAGAGGTCGCGCAGGATGTGGCTGCCGCCGTAATACTGGTTGAGGTTTTGCACGACCAACATGATCAGCGGCCCAGATAGACTTCGATGACGCGCTCGTCGGCCTGCACGGTCGCGAGATCGCCCTCGGCGAGCACCGAACCTTCGTGCAGCACCGTCACCTTGCCACCGAGCTGCTCGATGAAGGCCATGTCGTGCTCGACGACCACCAGCGAATGTTGGCCGGCCAGCGACTTGAACAGTTCGCCGGTGCGCGCGGTTTCGTCGTCGGTCATGCCGGCTACCGGTTCGTCGAGCAGCAGCAGCTTCGGGTCCTGCACCAGCAGCATGCCAATCTCGAGCCACTGCTTCTGGCCGTGCGAGAGCAGGCCGGCCTGGCGTTCCGCCTGCGCGTCGAGATGGATCTGCTTCAGCGTGTCGCTGATCTTGTCACGCTGATCGTCGCCCAGCCAGGCGAACAGGCTGGTGCGGGCGCGCTTGTCCATCTTCAGCGCGAGTTCAAGGTTCTCGAAGACGCTCAGGTTCTCGAAGATGGTCGGCTTCTGGAACTTGCGGCCGATGCCGGCGTGGGCGATCTCGGCCTCGCGCAATTTCGTCAGGTCGACGGTCTGGCCGAAGAAGCAGCGGCCTTCGTCCGGGCGCGTCTTGCCGGTGATGACGTCCATCATCGTCGTCTTGCCGGCGCCGTTGGGGCCGATGATGCAACGCAGTTCGCCAGCGTCGATGGCGAGGTTGAGGTTGTTGAGCGCCTTGAAGCCGTCGAAGCTGACCGAGATACCTTCGAGGTAGAGGATGACCTTGTGCGAGATGTCCACCTCGCCCGGCTGCAGCACATGGCCGGTCGAGGTGCCGCCCAGCCATTCCTGGTCATGGCGGTTTTCAGCCGCAATATTGGCAACTGAGTTCATGCGCGACTCGCTTTCCAGCGTTTCCACAGGCCGGCCACGCCGTCGGGCAGCCACAGCGTCACCGCGACGAACAGCGCGCCGAGGAAGAACAGCCAGTAATCCGGGAAGGTCTGGGTAAAGAAGCTCTTCGACAGGTTGACGATCGCCGCGCCGATGACCGGGCCGATCAGGGTGCCGCGCCCGCCGACCGCCGCCCAGATGGCGATCTCGATCGAGTTGGCCGGCGACATCTCGCCCGGGTTGATGATGCCCACCTGCGGCACGTAGAGCGCTCCGGCCAGCCCGCACAGCATGGCGGAGAAGGTCCAGATCGCCAGCTTGTACCAGAGCGGGTTGTAGCCGAGGAACATGGTGCGCGATTCGGCGTCGCGGATCGCCGCGAGCACGCGGCCGAACTTGGAGACGACGAGGTAGCGGCCGACCAGCAGCGTGCACATCAGCAACGCCGCCGACAACGCGAAGAGGGTCACGCGCATTTCCGGCGAGGTGATCGAATAGCCGAGGATGCGCTTGAAATCCGTGAAGCCGTTGTTGCCGCCGAAGCCGGTCTCGTTGCGGAAGAACAGCAGCATCGCGGCGAAGGTGAGCGCCTGCGTGATGATCGAGAAATACACGCCCTTGATACGCGAGCGGAAGGCGAAGAAGCCGAAGATGAACGCGACGAGGCCGGGCACGACGAGCACGAGGAACAGCGCCCATAAGAAGGAGTCGGACCCGATCCAGTACCAGGGCAGTTCCTTCCAGTCGAGGAAGACCATGAAGTCCGGCAGATCCGACTGATAGGAACCATCGCGGCCGATCTGGCGCATCAGGTACATGCCGAAGGCGTAGCCGCCGAGCGCGAAGAACAGGCCGTGGCCGAGCGAGAGGATGCCCGCGTAGCCCCAGATCAGGTCCATCGCCACCGCGACGATGGCGTAGCACATGATCTTTCCAGCCAGAGTGATGACGAAAGTGGAGACGTGCAGCGGATGCGTTTCCGGCAGCGCGAGATGCAGCACCGGCAACACGACGAAGGTCAGCGCGGCGAAGACGGCCAGCGCGATCCAGCCCGACTTGGGCGTGGCCTGCAGAAAACGGATGGTGAGCGGCGTTCTCATGACTCCACAAACCTGCCTTTGAGGGCGAACAGGCCCTGCGGACGTTTCTGGATGAAGATGATGATGAACACCAGCACGGCGATCTTGGCGATCACCGCCCCGCTCCAGCCTTCGAGGAACTTGGTGACGACGCCCAGCCCCAGCGCCGCCCACACCGCACCCGCCAACTGGCCCACGCCGCCGAGCACCACGACCATGAAGCTATCGACGATATAGCCCTGGCCCATGTCCGGCCCGACGTTGGCGATCTGCGAGAGCGCCACGCCGCCAAGACCGGCGATGCCGGCGCCGAGGCCGAAGGCGAGCGTATCGATCTTCGCCGTAGGCACGCCGACGCAGCCGGCCATCGGGCGGTTCTGCGTCACGGCACGCACGAACATGCCGAGGCGCGTCTTGTTCATCAGCAGCCAGACCAGCAGCAGCACGAACAGCGAGAAGGCGATGATGGCGATGCGGTTCCACGGCAGCACGAGGCCGGCCATCAGGGTCACGCCGCCCGACATCCAGTTCGGGTTCGCCAGTTCGACGTTCTGCGCGCCGAAGCTCACGCGCGCCGCCTGGATCAGGATCAGCGACAGACCCCAGGTAGCGAGCAAGGTCTCGAGCGGCCGGCCGTAGAGGTGGCGGATGACGGCGCGCTCGAGCAGGATGCCGACGGCGGCGGCACAGAAGAAGGCGACCGGGATCGCGGCAATCACGTAGGCATCGACATACGCGGGCAGGTAATTGCGGAACAGGCCCTGCACCGCGTAGGTGGCGTAGGCACCGATCATCAGCAGTTCGCCGTGCGCCATGTTGATGACGCCCATCACGCCGTAGGTGATGGCGAGGCCCAGCGCGGCGAGCAGTAGGATGCTGCCCAGACTCAAGCCGGTGAACACGCGGCCGAGGTTTTCGCCGACGGCGAGGCTCGATTCCACGGCCTTGAGCGACTGGATCGCGGCGATGCGCACCTGCATGTCCGGTTCGCCGCTCTCGTTGGTCAGCGGCAGCAGCAGGTTGCGTGCGTTCGGGCTGGGCGCGGCGCCAAGCGCCTTGACGGCGGCGAGGCGCGTGCCGGCTTCGGGACTGGTGAGGTTGGCCTGCGCATGCGCCGTGACGAGCATCGCCTTGATGCCGGCGTCGCTTTCCTTCTCCAGCGCACGTGCCAATAGCGGCGCCATTTCGAGGCCGACGTTGGTCTGCAATTCCTGTGCGGCGGCGCGGCGCACGTTTGCATCAGGATCGAACAGTTTGAGGCCAGCGAGCGCGTTGGCGAGTTCGCCACGCACACGGTTGTTGAGGGTGATTTCGCTGCCGTCGGGCGCGGTGAGCGTGCCTTCGGACAAGGACTGCAGGATCGTCAGCGCTTCCGGTTCGGCAGTCTGGGCAATCTGCAGGATCGCGGCGATCTTGTCGTCGGACTCTTCGGCGGCAAGCTGCTGCACCAGCGCAGGGTCAACATTGGCGACCGCCGCATGGGCAAAGAAATTCAGCCAGCAGAAAAGTGCAAGGAGAAGAGAACGCATGGAATTTTGAATAAAGTCGGCTCTGACGGGACGGCACCCTATGAAAAATGAGGCCGCCCCGCCTGTTCAAAAAGACTTACTTCATTTCAGGTTCGTCTTTTTTCTTGTCGTTGCCGGCGATGTAGGGCGACCACGGCGCGGCCTTGACCGGGCCCTTGGTCTTCCACACCACGTTGAACTGGCCGTCCGCCTTCACTTCGCCGATCAGCACGGGCTTGTGCAGGTGGTGGTTCTTCTCGTCCATCTTGATCTCGAAGCCCGACGGGGCCTTGAAGGTCTGGCCGCCCATCGCGGCGATGACCTTGTCCACATCGGTGGACTTGGCCTTCTCGACTGCCTGCTTCCACATGTGAATGCCGACATAGGTGGCCTCCATCGGATCGTTGGTGACGACGGTGGCGGCATTCGGCAGCTTCTGCTTGACCGCCCAGTCCTTGTACATCTTGATGAACGCATCGTTGGTCGGGTTCTTCACCGACTGGAAGTAGTTCCAGGCAGCCAGGTGGCCAACCAGCGGCTTGGTATCGACGCCGCGCAGTTCCTCTTCACCCACGGAGAAGGCGACGACCGGCACATCGGTGGCCTTCAGGCCGGCATTGCCCAGTTCCTTGTAGAAGGGCACGTTGGAATCGCCGTTGATGGTGGAGATGACTGCGGTCTTCTTGCCCTCGGAAGCGAACTTCTTGATCTTGGCGATGATGGTCTGATAGTCGGAATGGCCGAAGGGGGTGTAGTCCTCCATGATGTCGGCCTCGGCGACGCCCTTCGACTTCAGGAAGGCGCGCAGGATCTTGTTGGTGGTGCGCGGATAGACGTAGTCGGTGCCGAGCAGCACGAAGCGCTTGGCGGAACCGCCGTCCTTGCTCATCAGGTATTCGACGGCCGGGATCGCCTGCTGGTTGGGCGCGGCGCCGGTGTAGAAGACGTTCTTCTCGAGCTCTTCGCCTTCATATTGGACGGGATAGAACAGCAGGCCGTTGAGTTCCTTGAACACCGGGTTCACCGACTTGCGCGACACGGACGTCCAGCAACCGAAGGTGACGGCAACCTTGTCCTGCGTCAGCAACTGGCGGGCCTTCTCGGCGAACAGCGGCCAGTTCGAGGCCGGATCGACGACCACGGGCTCGAGCTGCTTGCCGAGCACGCCGCCCTTGGCGTTGATCTCGGCGATGGTCATCAGCGCCGTTTCCTTCAGCGCGGTTTCGGAAATCGCCATCGTGCCCGACAGCGAGTGGAGGATGCCGACCTTGATGGTGTCGGCGGCGAGGACCGGGGCGGATATGAAGCCGGCGGCGGCGAGTGCGACGGTAACTGCGGTGGCTTTGACGAAGTTGCGACGTTGCATTTGTGTACCCCTTATGAGGATGTGAGAAAGAGTGAGCGCGGTGCGCTGCAGCATGTACAGCGAATAGCGTGCCACCCTGTTTCAGGGACCTGGTTATCTCGCGGAAACCCTGTCTATATCAGCGTTTGCATCCGTAACGCACCACTGTGGCAGGAGCATTACGACGCGCCCCGCTTTGGGGCGACCCCGCCATTTCAATGCACGCGGGCGGTGCGCAGGGGGGTCAATGCGGTGGCTTGTTCAGCCACGTGTACAAGGTCTCGAAGAGCACCTCGGGTTCCACCGGCTTGGGCAGGTGAGCGTTCATACCTGCCGAGAGGCAGGCCTGGCGATCGTCGTCGAATGCGTTTGCCGTCATCGCCAAGATCGGGGTGTCAAGGTTCAGCGAGTCGGTACGAATTGCCCGCGTTGCCTCGATACCATTGAGGCGCGGCATCTGCATGTCCATCAGGATGAGTGCATAGCGATGATGGCGGGCCAAGTCGAGCGCTTCTTGTCCATCGACGGCGACATCGACGATCAGGCCGGTATCTTCCAGCAGGCAAAGCGCTACTTCGCGGTTGATTGGCTCATCCTCCGCCAGCAGAATGTGGGCCCCGCCGTACTCGCGCTGCAAGCGCTTTTCAAAAGTCGGCGCTGGCAGGACGGCACCTGTCGCGGGTATTTCGTGGCCCGACCCGGGCCGCAACCGAACGGAGAACCAGAAAGTGCTGCCCACCCCCGGCTGGCTGCTTACACCGATTTCACCCTCCATCAACTCCACCAGCCGCTTGCTGATCGCCAGTCCGAGTCCGGTGCCTCCGTATTTGCGGGTCATCGAACTGTCGGCCTGCGAAAAGGGCTTGAACAGGCGTGATTGATCTTCGGGTGCAATGCCGGTGCCCGTGTCCCTGACCTCGAAGCGCAGGGTGTGACCTGACGCGGACACCCCGGTCTGGCGGACCGCCACGACGACCGCTCCCCGCTCGGTAAACTTGATTGCATTACTGGCGAGATTGAGCAAGACCTGGCCAAGGTGCAGCGCATCGCCGCAGAGTTGCAGGTCCGCCAGGTTCTCCGGCAGGTCGATGGCGAACTTCAGGCCTTCGTCGAGGGCGCGGTCGCCGACCAGCGTGTCGAGATGCTCCAACAAGTCGCCCAGCCGGAAGTCGGTTTGCTCCAGCTCCATCCGGTCGGCCTCGATCTTCGAGATGTCGAGAATGTCATTGATGACCGTGAGCAGATGTCGCGATGCCTGATCGATCTTGCCCAGCTGGGCATGAAGCTTGGGCTCGACGGCATGGCGCAAGGCAAGCGCCGTCATGCCCATGATGGCATTGAGGGGCGTGCGTAACTCATGCGACATGTTTGCCAGAAAGGTGGTCTTCGCCCGGTTGGCGGCCTCGGCCAGCTCCTTGGCCGACGACAGGGCTATCGTGCGTTCCTCGACCAGGGACTCCAGGTTGTGCCGGTAGTGTTCGAGTTCGGCCTCGGCCTGCTTACGCGCGGTGATGTCGATGCGGTTACCGACGATGAAGCCGCTCGGCGTGCGATGCTCGATGATCAGCAGCCAGCGGCCGTCGTCGAGATGCTGCTCGATCTGGCTGCCATCAGCTTCCTGATGCTTCCTGACACGCTCCTGCACCCACGCATCGATACGGCCGCTGGCTTCTTTGTACTGGCCGCGTGCCGCCCCTTTACGCACGATCTCCTCGAAGGTGGTGCCGGGAACGATCAGGTCGCGGCTGGTGCGATAGAAGTCGAGATAGGCCTCGTTGCAGATAACGAGGCGATCCTGCTCGTCGTAGATGGTGAAACCGTTGGCGATATTGCTGACCGCTTCATTCAGCAGAGCATAGGCCTTGGCCACTTGTCTTTCGGCATTCTTGCGCTCGGAGACATCCCGCGCGAAACCCACTGTCCCGATGGCTTTGCCGTCGATATCGACCGACGACTTGTAGGTTTCGAACCATGCCCTGCCACCCGCTCCTTCGATGGCCTCTTCCACATGCTTCGGCTTGCCGGAACGCAGGACTTCCTGATCATCGGCACGATAGCGCTCGGCAAGATCAGCGGGCCAGATGTCGAGATCGGTCTTTCCTATCACCGTGTCGGGCGTGGCCTGGCCACAGGCCAGCGCGAACGGTTGATTGACCGCGAGGAAGCGGCCCTCTGTATCCTTCAACCAGACCAGAAATGGGAAGTTGTCGAGAACGGCACGCTGGTAGCGTTCCCGTAATCGCAACTGGTCACGCGTCTGCTTGAGTTCAATTTCTGCCACGCGATGGGCCGCCAGTTCGCGCATCAGGCGCAGTGTGTTGGTCGATAGTGTCGAGTAAATCGACAGGATGATGTCGATCAGCGCGCGCGTGGCGCCGCCCATCTGTTCCCTGGCACGCTGCTTGGCGGCGTCGAGCGACAGGCCTTCCTGCATGGCCAGCACCGCGTAGGCCATATAGCGGTCCGTTTCGAGAATATGCGATGCCAGCCAGCGCGCCAGAAAGGCCAGCGCTTCTTCCGTCAGCTGGGCCAGCGGCTTGGTGCCCAGATCCGCCTTGAGGCGCACCACCTCGTCGACAAAACACGCATGCGTGGCACGGTGTTCGACTTCCGCCGGATCGTCCCCGAGGTAGGTATTCCAGATCGCTTCCTCGGTCTGGAAGTGATAGACGGTGTAATTGGCGAGCTCCTCGAAAATCTCGCTCAGCTGGGGGATTTCCGACTGAAACGCGACATGGCTCGCCAGCACGTTGAGTAATTGCACCAGCTTGCGGTGCTGTTCATCGACCTTGGGCAGACCCGTATTGAAGTTGTCGTCCCAGGGAAAGATATCGATCGAGTTATCCGTCAAAGCCAAAATGTCTTCTTTCAGTCCGGCCAACCTATTACTTTACGCCTATTGCCCGGGTCTCGCCGTGCTTGAACAACAGGAAGCGCTCCGGCGCCAGGCCTCGTTTTCGCAACGACGCTTCCAGATCACGCGGTGGCTGGTCGAAGGCTTCCTGCGTCAGTTCGAAGGTGCCCCAATGCACGCCGATCGCCTGCTTCGCCTCGAGGTCGAGGAGAATGCGCACGGCATCGTCGGGATCGGCATGCTGCGGCTTCATGAAGTCGCGCGGCAGGTAGGCGCCGATCGGCACGGCAAGAAAATCGACTGCGCCGATGCGGCGGCGGATCTCGGCGAAGTCGCGCGAATAGCCGGTATCGCCGGTGTAGAGGAAGCGCCAGGGTGCCTTCTCGCCCGAGGTCGCGCCGGGTGGCATCCATTCGATCGCGAAGCCGCCCCACAGCGTCGCGTTGGCATCGAAGGGCGTGCGCTTGCTCCAGTGCTGCACCGGTGTGAAACGCACGACGAGGCGGCCGTCGGCCTGCATATCCCACCAGTCCATTTCCTCGACGCGGCTAACACCTTCGGCATCGAACCAGGCCTTGAGGCCCAGCGGCACCAGCCAGCGCGGCTTCTGGCGAGCGGCGAGCTGCGTCACCGTCGCATGGTCGAGATGGTCGTAGTGGTTGTGCGAGATAAGCACGAGGTCGATCGGCGGCAGTTCGGCCACGGTCAGCGGCGCCGCCACGCGACGCGGCGCCGACAGCCAGGGCACCGGACCGGCGAAGTCGTTGAGTTGCGGATCGATGAGGATGTTGCGCCCGCCCACCTGCAGCAGCATCCCGGCATGGCCAAGCCAGGTCAGCACCGGCGCTTCATGGCGCTGCGCCAGCAGCGCCTGATCGACCGGCGTGCTCCACTGCGTGGCGAAAGCCGCGTAGCCACCTGCCGGTTCATGCTGCGGTTCAAAGTCGCCCCGCCAGCGGCGCAGCAGGACTTCGTACCATGGGAGCGTACCGGCGACGACGACCGCATCGGTGTTGGCAAAGCCGTTGGGACGGTGGTGCGCTTTGGCCGGGTTGTAATGGGGATTCGCGCTGGCGCAGGCAGCGAGCAACAGCACGATGAACCAGACGGCGACGGATCGGATCATGCCGACATTGTGCCGCAATCCAGTTGTCGTGCCGTCCCGCCAGCGCCGACTTTCGGCATGGAATAATCCGCACATGAGATTCCGCTTCATTTCAGTCCTGCTATTGGCCACAACACCGTTGTTTGCGGCCGAACCCACTCCGTCCATCGCCCCGCCCGCCGGCAGCGAGATCCAGTTGTTCGTCGAGAACGACATGCTGGCGAATACCGACCGCTACTACACCAACGGCATCAAGCTGGGCGTCGGCCTGCCCTTCGAGTTGTTGCAGACGCCAGCTGCCAATGTGCTGCGCAGTTTCGATCCCGACAATGGCGACGATGTGCAGGTCGGCCTCTTCCTCGGCCAGAACATGTACACGCCGCGCGACATCACGATCGCGACGCCGCAGCCGAACGACCGGCCATGGGCGGCGTGGCTCTATCTCGGCGGCGTGGCGCAGCGCGCCCGCAACAACCGGCTCGACACAGTGGAATTCGATCTGGGCGTCGTCGGTCCCGCCGCGCTGGGTGAACCGGTACAGAAGGCCTGGCACCGGCTGATCGACGCGAACCCGCCGCGCGGCTGGGACAACCAGAGCAAGAGCGAGCCGGCCTTCATGATTTCCTACCTGCAGAAACGGCGTTTCGGCAACGAGAACACCGATTTGATTTTGCACGGTGGCGGCAGTCTCGGCACGGTGATGACGCACGCGCGTGCCGGCCTGATGCTGCGGCTGGGCTGGCGCCTGACCGGTTACGGGCCCGACACCATCGAGCCCGGCGGCGCCATGCTGCACGGCACGCGCGCGCAGGGTGCGAAGAATTTCTCCGGCAATGCCTGGTCGGTCTTCGCCGGCGTCGATCACCGGCTGGTGGCACACAACATCTTCCTCGACGGGCCGGTATTCCGCGACGGGCCATCGGTCGAGAGCAACCGGCATGTACGCGACCTGTCGGTCGGCTTCAGCTTGCGCGTCGACCAGCTGCGCTTCTCGTGGACGCGCGTCGCGCGCAGCGAGGAATTCCGCACTGCCGCGGGCGGCGGTGGCACGCAGCGCTTCGATTCGCTGAATCTCGGCTTCGAGTTCTAGCGGCGTAGAATGCGCGCCTTCCCCCACGGAGCGTACCCAGCGTGAGCATCAGCCCCATCCAAGACATCGTTGCCGACATGCGCGCCGGCAAGATGGTCATCCTCGTCGATGAGGAAGACCGCGAGAACGAAGGCGACCTCGTCCTCGCCGCCGACTATGTGACCCCGGAAGCGATCAATTTCATGGCCATGCACGCGCGCGGCCTGATCTGCCTGACGCTCACCGAAAACCGCTGCCGCCAGCTCGACCTGCCGCTGATGGTGCGCGACAACAAGACGCCGCACGGCACGGCCTTCACCCTCTCGATCGAGGCGGCCGAGGGCGTCACCACCGGCATTTCGGCCCATGACCGCGCCCGCACGGTGCGCGCCGCCGTGGCCAAGCATGCCCAGCCCGCCGACATCGTCCAGCCGGGCCACATCTTTCCGCTGATGGCGCAAAAGGGCGGCGTGCTAGTGCGTGCCGGCCACACGGAAGCGGGTTGCGACCTCGCGCAGATGGCGGGCTGCGAACCCGCCGCCGTGATCTGCGAGATCATGAACGAGGACGGCTCGATGGCACGACTGCCGCAGCTGATCGAGTTCGCCGCGAAACACAAGTTGAAGATCGGCACGATCCGCGACCTGATCCACTACCGCGCGGAAAACGACAAGCTGATCGAAGTCGTGGCCGACAAGGAAGTCATCTGCACGCAGGGCAGCTTCCGCCTGCGCGCCTTCGCCGACCAGACCAGCGGCGAAGTGCATCTGGCACTGACCTGCGGTGAGATTCATCCCGAGGCCGAAACGCTGGTGCGCGTGCATGAGCCGGTATCGGTGCTCGACTTCATCGACTGCGGCAGCACCCGCCACAGCTTCAGCGTTGATCAGGCACTCAGGACCATCGCCAAGGCCGGCAGTGGCGTGGTCGTGCTGCTGCACCGTCAGGAAGCCGGCAAGGATCTGCTCAACACCCTGCGCGCCAACGGCGTGCGGCAGGCGCAAAAGTGGGACCCACGCCTCTACGGCATCGGCGCGCAAATCCTGCGCGAAGTCGGCGTCGGCAAGATGCGCCTGCTCGCCAGCCCGCGCAAGATGCCCAGCATGGCCGGCTTCGGACTGGAAATCTGCGGCTATTTGTCCCCGGAGGAATTAGCTAAATGAGCTTTACGCCCAACACCACTGCCGCGGTTCCGGTTGGCCGCACCGACCTCGCCGAAATCGAGCCCAACCTTGCCGGTACGGGGCTGCGCATCGGCATCGTCATGGCACGCTTCAACAAGGATGTCGGCGAAGGCCTGCTGTCCGGCTGCACGCACGAACTCAAGCGCCTCGGCGTCACTGACGTCACGCTCGCCAGCGTGCCGGGCGCACTGGAAATTCCTCTGACGCTGCAGACCATGGCGCAAAGCGGCAAGTACGACGCGCTGGTCGCGCTCGGCTGCGTAATCCGTGGCGAGACCTATCACTTCGAGATCGTCTCGAACGAATCGTCGCGCGGCGTCACCGACGTGCAGTTGACCACCGGCATCCCGATCGCCAACGCCGTGCTGACCGTCGAGAACGACGATCAGGCGGAAGTGCGCATGACCCAAAAAGGCATGGAAGCCGCGCAGTGCGCGGTCGAAATGGCCAACCTGCAGCAAGTGTTGCGGAAAGCGGCGAAGTGAGCACCGCTCAGCAGCCAGCCAAGGCGAACAAGCCTTCCAGCCCGCGTCACCGCGCGCGTGAGTTCGTCGTGCAGGGCCTCTACCAGCATATGATCGGTGGCCAGGACGCGGCGGCGATCATCGTGCAGGCCGAATCGGTCGCCGGCTTCGACAAGGCCAACCGCGACCTGTACGACAGCCTGCTGGCGGGCGTGCTGGACAACCTGCCGGCCCTGCAGGCACTGCTCGAACCGCACATCGAACGCCCGTGGGCCGAAGTCTCGCCGATCGAACGCGGCATCCTGCTGATCGCCGCCTGCGAACTGCGCGATCATCTTGAAACGCCCTGGCGCGTCATCATCAACGAGGCGATCGAGCTGACGAAATCCTATGGCGGCACCGATGGCCACAAGTTCGTCAATGGCGTGCTCGACAAACTGGCGCCGGAATTGCGCCCGGAAGAGACAGCAGCAAAGTAACCGGGGTAGCATTAGGACATGCCATCCGAATTTGCCCTGATCGACCGCTACTTCCGCCGCCCGGCGCGCCACACCGTGCTGGGCGTGGGCGACGATGCTGCCATCATCAAGCCCTCGCCCGGTTTCGAACTGGTGGTATCAACCGACATGCTGGTCGCCGGCACGCATTTCCTGCCCAACACCGACCCCGAGGATCTCGGCTGGAAAGCGCTGGCGGTGAATGTCTCTGACATGGCGGCAATGGGCGCCCAGCCGCGCTGGGCCTTGCTTGCTGCTGCCCTGCCGGCCGCCACCGAAAGCTGGGTCGGGAAGTTCGCCCAAGGCTTTTTCGCCTGCGCGGAAGAATTCAACATCGACATCATCGGCGGCGACACGACCAAGGGCCCGCGCAACCTGTGCGTAACCATCTTCGGTGAAGTGCTGCCCGGACAGGCCTTGCTGCGCTCGGGTGCCCACCTTTACGAAGAAATCTGGGTTTCCGGCATGCCGGGCCGTGCCGCGCTGGGACTGGCCCATCTGCAGGGACGCCTCGAACTCACCGAGCCGGCGCTATCGGTCTGCCTCGCCGCCTTGCATCGCCCGCAGCCACGGGTGGAGCTGGGCCTTGCCCTGCGCGACCTGGCGTCCGCGGCCATCGACGTATCGGACGGGCTGCTGGCCGACCTCGGCCATCTGCTCGAAGCGTCCAGCCTCGCTGCGACCCTGCAACCTGCCCTGCTGCCGGCACCGGGTATTGAACGCGATGCCTACCTGTCAGGTGGCGACGATTACGAACTGATCTTCACCGCGCCCGCGCTGAACCACGCGAACATCGTCGCGCTTGCGGAAGAACTGGGACTGCCACTGACCTGCATTGGCAAGACCGAGGCTGGCCCGGCGGGTCAGCTGACCGTCCTCGACGGCGAAGGCTATCCGGTCGAAATCGCGGAGCGCGGCTTTGATCACTTCGCCTCATGAAGATCAAGAAATCTCCGCCTCCGCCGCTTTCCTTCCTGTTTTGTCATCCGGCACATCTGATCGCCTGCGGCTTCGGCAGCGGGCTGTCGCCCTTCGCGGCCGGCACGGTGGGCACATTGTTCGCGTGGATCACCTATCCGCTGCTGCGCGGTTTTTTTCCTGACGACATCGCCTTTGCCGTTTTCCTCATGCTGGCCTTCGTGCTGGGCGTGACTGCCTGCCACATCACGGGCCGGGCACTCGGCGTCACCGACCATGGCAGCATCGTCTGGGACGAGATCGTGCCTTTCTGGGCCGTGCTGCTGCTGACGCCGGCCGGCTGGGTCTGGCAGCTGGCCGCCTTCCTGTGGTTCCGCTTCTACGACATCATCAAGCCAGCCCCAGCCAAATACTTTGACGAGCAAGTCAAGAACGGCCTGGGCGTAATGATGGACGACCTGATCGCCGCCGCTTACACCGTACTGACACTGGCGCTGTTCAAGGTGATCGTCGAGTCGATGTTCTAATGGATCGCGACCTGCTGGAGCTTTCCGAGGAACTGGGGCAAGTCTGCCGCGCCCGCAATCTGGTCGTCGCCACCGCCGAATCCTGTACCGGCGGTTGGGTGGCACAAGTGATCACGCACACCGCGGGGAGCTCGGCCTGGTTCGAGCGCGGCTTCGTGACCTATGCAAACGTCGCAAAAGCGGATATGCTTGGTGTACGTTTGATCACCATAGAGAACTTTGGTGCAGTGAGCCTCGAAACCGCCGGTGAAATGGCTGCCGGCGCGCTCGAAAACTCCAATGCCATGATTTCATTGGCGATTACCGGGATTGCCGGGCCGACGGGCGGCTCACCAGAGAAGCCGGTCGGAACGGTTTGCTTCGGCTGGTGCGTCAAGAATCAGGTGCCGTCCTGCGAGCGCCGACTTTTCGATGGCGACCGCGAGGCAATCCGCAGGCAGTCGGTCATTCATGCGCTCTCGGGCTTGATCGAGCGCGCAAGAAACATGCCATAATCCAGACACATTCGGGAAGGAAGCAAAATGGACGACAACAAGGCGAAAGCGCTGCAGGCAGCGCTGGCGCAGATCGAAAAGCAGTTCGGCAAAGGCTCCATCATGAAGATGGGCGAGGGCCTTGCCACCGATGACATCACCACCGTTTCCACCGGTTCGCTCGGCCTCGACATCGCGCTGGGCATCGGCGGCCTGCCGCGCGGCCGGGTGGTCGAGATTTACGGCCCGGAATCCTCCGGAAAGACCACGCTGTGTCTCCATGTCGTCGCGGAAATCCAGAAAGCCGGCGGTACCGCCGCCTACATCGACGCGGAAAACGCGCTCGATCCAAGTTATGCGGCCAAGCTGGGCGTGAATGTGCCGGACCTGCTGATCTCCCAGCCCGACACCGGCGAGCAGGGCCTCGAAATCACCGATATGCTGGTGCGTTCGGGCGGCGTCGACCTGATCGTCATCGACTCGGTCGCCGCTCTGACGCCCAAGGCGGAAATCGAGGGCGAAATGGGTGACCAGCTGCCCGGCCTGCAGGCCCGCCTGATGAGTCAGGCACTGCGCAAGCTCACCAGCAACATCAAACGCACCAATACGCTGGTCATCTTCATCAACCAGATTCGCATGAAGATCGGCGTGATGTTCGGCAACCCGGAAACCACAACCGGCGGCAACGCGCTCAAGTTCTACGCCTCGGTGCGCATGGATATCCGCCGCACCGGCGCCATCAAGAAGGGCGACGAGGTGATCGGCAACGAAACCAAGGTCAAGGTCGTCAAGAACAAGGTCGCGCCCCCCTTCCGCGAGGCCCATTTCGACATCCTCTACGGAGAAGGCATTTCCCGCGAGGGCGAGATCATCGAACTGGGCGTGATGCACAAGTTCATCGACAAGTCTGGCGCCTGGTACGCCTACAACGGCGAGAAGATCGGCCAGGGTAAGGACAACGCGCGCGAATATCTGCGCGAGCATCCCGAAATCGCGATTGAAATCGAAAACAAGGTCCGTGCGGCCGTGGGCGTGACTGCGCTCGGAACCGGTACCGTGGCCGAGTGACGGATCTGCGCCAGCGTGCGGTTAAGCTCCTGGCCCGGCGCGAACACACGCGGGCCGAGCTGCAGCGCAAACTGGCGCCCCATGGCACACAGGAAGAAATCGACATCGTGTTGAACGAACTGGCCGGATCGGGTTTGCAATCCGACGCACGCTTCGCCGAAAGCTATCTGCGCAGCCAGGCAGGGCGGCTGGGTGCCGCGCGCCTGCGCCAGACCCTGCGCCAGAAGGGTGTGGCGCCCGATCTGATCGCCGACCAGGTTGAGGATCTGCCTGACGAGTTCGAGCGTGCCCGCGCGGTATGGCAGAAGAAGTTTTCAGCAGCACCGGCCGACCGTAGCGATTGGGCACGGCAGGCCCGCTTCCTCCAGAGCCGGGGATTTTCCGTCGAGATCATCCGCAAGTTGCTGAAAGAGGTCGAGGAATGACGACGCTGGCCGTCCACAATCTCTACAAGAAATTCAGGGCGCGCACGGTCGTCAAGGATGTCAGCCTGCATGTGGACGGTGGCGAGGTTGTCGGCCTGCTCGGTCCGAACGGCGCCGGCAAAACCACCTGTTTCTACATGATCGTTGGCCTGATCGCCTCGGATGGCGGCGAAATCTATATCAATTCGGACGGCCAGGAAGCCAAGATCACCCACTTGCCGATCCACAAACGCGCACGCATGGGCTTGTCCTACCTGCCGCAGGAAAACTCGGTGTTCCGCAAGCTGACCGTGGCCGAGAACATCCGTGCCGTGCTCGAGCTGCAGGATTTCGACAAAACGACGATCGATACCCGTCTTGACGAACTGCTCGATGAGTTGCACATTGGCCATTTGCGCGACCAGAAGGCCATCGCCCTCTCGGGCGGCGAGCGGCGGCGGGTCGAGATCGCCCGCGCGCTGGCAACCTCGCCGCGCTTCATCCTGCTGGACGAGCCCTTCGCCGGGGTCGACCCGATCGCGGTGCTCGACATCCAGAAGATCATCAAGTTCCTGAAAGAACGCGATATCGGCGTGCTGATCACTGACCACAACGTACGCGAAACGCTCGGCATCTGCGATCGCGCAACCATCATCAACGAGGGTGAAGTGCTGGCGGCTGGACATCCGGCCGAGATCATCGATAATGAAAATGTGCGCCGCGTGTATCTCGGCGAACACTTCCGGATGTAAGCGAAGTGAAGCAAACCCTCCAGCTCAGGCTCTCGCAGCACCTCGCCCTGACACCACAGTTGCAGCAGTCGATTCGCCTGTTACAACTGTCGTCGCTGGAGCTCAACCAGGAAATCGAGCAGGCACTGCAGGAAAATCCCCTGCTGGAGCGCGAAGAACCGGGCGAGGCTGCGGTATTTTCCGGTGCGAGTGACGCGCTTGCCCATACCCGCAGCGAAGATCCGGCAACCCGGGGCGAAGAGCGCAACAACGAACCTGCCGAATGGAACCAGGATGGCCTCGAATGGCCCACGGGTTCTTCCGGTAGTTCCAAGGGACCGCGCGACCCCAATGACGAGAGCGATGTCGATGCCGGTGAACTGCAGGCAGCCATCACCAGCCTCCAGGATCACCTGATTACCCAGCTGGCCCTGAGCCAGCTGTCCGGCCGTGACCGGTTGCGTGTCGCCTTCCTCGTGGAAGCCCTCGACGACGATGGCTATCTCGGCCAGTCGCTCGAAGATCTGGTGGCGGTGTTGCCCGAAGACATGACCGGCGAGCCGGACGAGATCCTCGAAGACCTCGCCATTGCCCTCAAGCACTTGCAAAGCCTTGATCCACCGGGCATTGGTGCACGCAATCCGCGCGAATGCCTGCTGCTGCAGCTCGACAATCTGCCCAGCGGCCCCGTCAATGCCCTGGCACGCACCATCGTCAGCGACCATCTCGAACAGCTCGCCAATCGCGATTACGCACGCATCAAGAAGGCCCTCGCCTGCAGCGACGATGAACTGCGTGAAGCCCAGGAACTGATTCGCTCGCTCAATCCGCGTCCTGGCGCCCAGTTCGCACCGCTGGATACACGCTACATCGTGCCCGACGTCATCGTCCGCAAGTCACGCGGCAACTGGGTCGTGCAGCTGAACCAGGAAGCCATGCCGCGCTTGCGCATCAATCGGCTATACGCCGACCTGTTGCGCCGGCAGCGCGGCAGCGGTGGCGGCAATCTCTCCGGCCAGCTGCAGGAAGCCAAGTGGCTGATCAAGAACGTGCAGCAGCGCTTCGACACCATCGCGCGCGTCTCGCAGGCGATTGTCGATCGCCAGCGTGCTTTCTTCGACCATGGGGAGGTAGCAATGCGGCCGCTGACCCTGCGCGAAATTGCCGATACCGTCGAGCTGCACGAATCCACCATCTCGCGGGTAACGACGCAGAAATACCTCGCCAGCCCGCGCGGCATTTACGAACTCAAGTATTTTTTCGGCAGCCACGTCGCCACCGATACGGGCGGCGCTGCCTCTTCCACCGCGATCCGGGCGCTGATCAGGCAGCTCGTGGGCGCAGAGGACGGCCACAAGCCGCTCTCGGACGCCCGCATCGCGGAAATCCTCGGCGAACAGGGGATCGTCGTCGCGCGGCGCACAGTCGCGAAGTACCGCGAATCCCTGAGTATTCCGCCGGTCAATCTACGTAAAAATCTCTAGAGGAGCCATCATGAACCTCAATATCACTGGACACCACATCGAAGTCACCCCGGCCCTGCGCGATTACGTTTCGAGCAAGGTGGAAAAGGTCATCCGGCATTTCGACCATGTCACCAGCGTCCATGTGATCCTCTCGGTGGAAAAGCTTGTGCAGAAGGCCGAGATCACCCTGCACGTCAAGGGCAAGGATATTTATGCGGACAGCAGCGATGCCGATCTCTACGCCTCCATTGATTTGCTTGCCGACAAGCTCGATCGCCAGGTACAGAAGTACAAGAGCAAGCAGAATGACCACGGCCATAGCCGCCCGACGACCGAATAATCAGGAAAATCATTCGCCCGGCAGGGGGGTGAGGTATATACTTTGCCCCCTAATCGCAGCAAGCGCCGGGATATCTCCATAAAGCGACTTGATTTTGCATTGTTTGACAGGGTACACGGGCGACCCCCATTCCTGAGATGAATCTGATAGCAAAACTTCTGTCCAGCGACGATGTCGTCGTCGGACTCGATGCCAGCAGCAAGAAACGCGTGTTCGAGCAGGCTGGCCTGCTTTTCGAAAATCGCCACGACATAGCCCGCAGCAACGTCTATGACGCACTTTTTGCGCGCGAAAAGATGGGTTCCACCGGCTTGGGTCTCGGTATCGCCATTCCGCATGGCCGCATCAAGGGCCTCAAGGAGGCCCTCGGTGCCTTCTTCCGTCTTGCCACGCCAGTCCAGTTCGACGCGCCGGATGGTCAGCCGGTCAATCTGGTGTTTGTGCTGCTGGTACCGGAAGCCGCCAGCGAGCACCATCTGCAAATGCTTTCCGAACTGGCCCAGATGTTCAGTGACAAGACTTTCCGCGAAAAACTCGCCGCTGCGCCCGACGCTGCCGCGGCTCATGCGCTCTTCGCGCAATGGCAATCCACGAGCTGATCGTTGCCCAGCTGTTCGAGCGGAATCGCGAACGGCTAAAGCTTTCCTGGATCGGCGGCACCCTCAACCGTCCGATTGCCGTCAATCGTGATGACGTTTCGCCGGCCGACCTGATCGGCCATCTCAACCTGATCCACCCGGACCGCGTGCAGGTGCTCGGCTCGCCCGAGATCATCTGGTACAAGCGCCACATGGGCGATCCGCACGAACATATCTTCCAGCAGGTCATTGACGCCCATCCGCCGGCCATCATCGTCGCGGACGACTGCGATGTACTCGATGAGATCCGCGCCGCCTGCGAGGCGACCGACACGCCGCTGTTCGCCACCCCCCTGCCTACCGCGCAGGTCATTGATTCTTTGCGCGTCTACGTATCGCGTCAGCTTGCCGAAACCGTGACGCTGCACGGCGTGTTCATGGACGTGCTCGGCATTGGGGTGATGGTCACCGGCGATTCGGGGGTTGGCAAGAGCGAACTGGGGTTGGAACTCATCACGCGCGGACATGGACTCGTGGCTGACGATGTCGTCGAGGTATCGCGTGTCGCGCCCGATGTGCTCGAAGGGCGCTGTCCGGAACTGCTCAAGGATTTCATCGAGGTGCGCGGGCTGGGCCTGCTCAACATCCGCACCGTCTTCGGTGAAACCGCCTGCCGGCGCAAGATGCGGCTGAAGTTGATCGCCCATTTGCAACGCCCCAATCCCGGTGCCGCCGAGATGGCCCGCCTGCCGCTCGATGCCCTCACCGAAAACGTGCTCGGCGTGCCGATCCGCAAGGTTGTCCTGCCCGTCGCGGCCGGTCGCAACTTGGCCGTGCTGCTCGAAGCGGCGGTGCGCTCGACAATTCTGCTGCTACGCGGCATCGACAGCATGGATGAATTCCTGCAGCGGCAGCAGCGGGCGCTGGAGCAGTCCGAATTCAACTGAGGTCGCAAAGCCCCGGCAAATGCCTTGCGCTATGATAGTCGGGCCCCATATGGCAGTGACCACCAACCAGAACCTCCACGATCATGGCCGGACTCGACCGCAAAACTCCCAACCCCACTGAAATCAAGCTGCACCAGAAGTCGCGCGAAATGGAAATCTCCTTCGATGACGGCAGCAACTTCAGGCTTTCCTATGAATTCCTGCGCGTTTATTCGCCTTCGGCGGAAGTGCGCGGCCATGGGCCTGGGCAGGAAACCCTGCAAAGCGGCAAGCGCAATGTTGAGATCAAGGCGCTGGAACCGGTCGGCAACTACGCCGTGCAGCCTTTCTTCTCTGACGGCCACGATACCGGCATCTATTCCTGGGATCTGCTGTATACCTACGGAAAAAACTGTGATGAACTCTGGGCCGACTACTTGACCCGCCTCGACGCCGCCGGCGCTAACCGGGACGTCGATTCCACCACCCTGCCGCCCAAGACCGGGGGGAGCTGCGGCAAACATTAAGGACCAGTTGCATGGCGGACACTCACTTCGGCTTTGAAACCGTTCCCGAAAGCGAAAAGGCGCAACGGGTCAAAGGAGTTTTTTCCTCGGTCGCCGACAAGTACGACCTGATGAACGACCTGATGTCCGCCGGCATGCACCGCTTGTGGAAGATCTTTACGCTGCAAGTCGCGGGCGCGCGTACGGGCGAGCACGTCCTCGATATCGCGGGTGGCACAGGTGACCTCGCCTCGGCCTTCCGCAAGAGCGTCGGCCCGACCGGCGAGGTCTGGCTGACCGACATCAACAATGCCATGCTGACCCACGGGCGCGATCGTTTGCTCGATGAAGGCAGGCTTGGACCGGTTGCCCAGTGCGATGCCGAGAAACTGCCGTTTCCGGATAATTATTTCGACATTGTCACCGTCGCCTTTGGCCTGCGCAACATGACGCACAAGGAGCACGCTCTCGCCGAGATGCGACGCGTGCTGCGGCCTGGCGGCCGGTTGCTGGTACTGGAATTCTCGAGGGTCTGGGAGCCGCTGTCTCCGGCCTATGATTTCTACTCGTTCAAGGTGCTACCCTGGTTGGGCCAGAAAGTGGTCAACGACCCCGACAGCTATCGCTACCTGGCCGAATCGATCCGCATGCATCCCGATCAGGAAACCTTGAAAGGCATGATGGAGTCCGTTGGGCTCGCGCGTGTCGATTATTTCAACCTGACCGCCGGCGTTGTGGCATTGCACCGCGGTTACAAGCTCTGATGTTTGACGCGGTTTTCCTCGGTGGGCTGAATCATCTGCTGGAAAGTGCGAACTGGGCACGTGCGCGCCTCGCCCCCTTCGCCGGACGCCGTGCGCGTTTCGCCATGCCACCATTCGAGTTCGGCTTTGAAGTCTCATCGGCAGGCATGGTTGTCGCTAATCCCGATCCTGGACTCACCGATGTCGTCATCCGGCTGCCGGCGGATACGCCATTCCTCCTGCCGCAGGGTCTCGACCGGGTGATGGCACAGGCGACCGTGGAAGGCAACGCCGAATTCGCGACCGAGCTTTCCTTCGTCTTTCGCAACCTGCGCTGGGATGCCGAGGAAGACCTGTCGAAACTGGTCGGCGACATCGCCGCCCATCGCATCGTGCAAGGTGCTTCGCGCTTCGTCCAATGGCAGAAGCAGGCGGCTACGCATCTGGCGCAGAACTTCGGCGAATACCTGACCCTGGAAAATCCGATGCTCATTCGTCGCGAGGAGTTCCTCTCCCTGCGCGACCACATCAGCCAGCTGAATGCCGATCTGGCCCGCGTCGAAAAGCGTCTCGCCGCCCTGATTTGACCGCGCCTTTTCTGGCGTGCATGCCGTCTCGCCAGCGCCGACTTTTACGGTCTATTTCACACCGCAGTCTTCGGTCAGCACCATCAGGGCTGCGACTTCATGCGTTTCCGGCATCGCAACGGGACGCGCGGAACACTGCAACCAGCGCGTTCCCCCAGTCGGCGGGACGACGCCAAGGCGCAGCTTGATCCCATCCGGCTCGGCCATGCCCGACAATACGCGCATCAGCGGATGAGCGGATGCGGACAGGGTCGCTTCCTCGTCATCCACCCAAAGCAGATTGAGCTCGTCGAAGCGTGTCCCCCGCGGGACGATTGCCCCGAACAGTTCTTCGGCGGCGTGGTTGGCGATCAACACGTGGCCCTGCGCATCGATCAATACGATCGCAAAGGGCAAGGCCGTAAAGATTGCGGTAAAACCCGCGGCAATACGCCGGCGCGCAGCGTCGGCCTCCATGAAATCGGTGATGTCCTCCTTCACTGCCATGAAGTGAGTGATTTTGCCCTTCGCATCATGCACCGGCGAGATGGAGGCACGCTCCCAGTACAGGGAGCCGTCCTTGCGGCGGTTGTGGAACACGCCGCGCCATTCCTTGCCTGCCTTGATCGTCTTCCAGAGGCGCTGATATTCCTCCGTCGAGGTTTCTCCCGACTTGAGCAAGCGCGGTGTCTGGCCAAGTGCTTCATCCGCCTGATAACCGGTTGTCGCCACGAATTTCGGATTCGCGTAGACGATCTTGCCCTCGACGTCGGTCACGATAATGGTCGCCGGACTTTGCTCCAGCGCATGCATCAACAGTCGCTGGCGCTGGCTGACCGAGCTCGCTTTTTCCCTCGTCAGCGCGGTCGCGACACGCTTGGCGCTGACCTGGGCCTTGGCGCGCGCCTCGCTTTCACGCAACCACCCCCGCAAGGTATTGGTGGAAACATTGAATTCGCGGGCGATATCGAGCAGCGGCACATCACCTGTCCGCATCCGCGCGGTGGCTTGCTCCTTGGCTTCCTTGCTATGACGCATGGCACAAGTCCAACTAGAAGATACAAATATTCTATTCGGTGCCGTCTCGCCAGCGCCGACTTTTGCGGATACAAAAAAAACAGGGCAGCCTGAGCTGCCCTGGTCGGTCGCTGAGTGAGTGGTTACTTCCTGCGCAACTTCTGGATCGCGGCGAGCTGGGCGATCGCTTCGGCCAGTTCGGCCTGGGCACGCGCATAGTCCATCTCGGCACTCTTGTCAGCCATAGCCTCCTCGGCCTTCTTCTTGGCCTCTAGCGCCTTGGCTTCGTCCAAATCCTTACCGCGGATGGCGGTATCCGCCAGCACGGTGATCAGGTTGGGCTGCACTTCGAGAATGCCGCCAGCGACGAAGATCAGTTCTTCCTGTTCCTGTTGCGGGATCTTCAAGCGTACGGCACCCGGCTTGATGCGCGTGATGAGCGCGGTATGGCCGGGCATGATGCCGAGCTCGCCCATTTCTCCGGGGAGGACGGCAAACTCCGTCAGCCCGGAAAAGATCGACTCTTCCGCGCTGACGACATCGATATGAACACTGACTGCCATGTCGGCCCCTTGTTCGTCGGATTACTGGAGGATCACTGAAGGGTTTTGGCCTTCTCGAAGGCTTCCTCGATGCCGCCGACCATGTAGAAGGCCTGCTCGGGCAGCGCATCGCATTCGCCATCGACGATCATCTTGAAGCCCTTGATCGACTCCTTGAGCGCCACGTACTTGCCGGCCGTACCGGTGAACACTTCGGCGACGGAGAACGGTTGCGACAGGAAGCGCTGCAGCTTGCGGGCGCGCGACACGGCGAGCTTGTCTTCCGGTGAGAGTTCGTCCATGCCCAGAATCGCGATGATATCGCGCAGTTCCTTGTAGCGCTGCAGGGTCGACTGCACGCGGCGGGTGGTCTGGTAGTGCTCTTCGCCGATAACGTTCGGGTCAACCTGGCGGGAAGTCGAGTCGAGCGGGTCGACCGACGGGTAGATACCCAGCGAGGCGATATCGCGCGACAGCACGACGGTGGCGTCGAGGTGGCCGAAGGTGGTGGCCGGCGACGGGTCGGTCAAGTCATCCGCTGGCACATACACCGCCTGGATCGAGGTGATCGAACCGGTCTTGGTCGAGGTGATGCGCTCCTGGAGGCGGCCCATTTCTTCGGCCAGCGTCGGCTGGTAGCCCACTGCGGACGGCATCCGGCCGAGCAGCGCAGACACTTCGGTACCAGCCAGCGTGAAGCGGTAAATGTTGTCGATGAAGAGCAGGATGTCGCGGCCTTCGTCGCGGAAGCGCTCGGCCATGGTCAGGCCGGTCAGCGCCACGCGCAGGCGGTTGCCCGGTGGCTCGTTCATCTGGCCGAACACCATCGATACCTTCGACTTCGACAGATCTTCTTTGACGATGACCTTGGCGTCACTCATCTCGTGGTAGAAGTCATTCCCCTCGCGGGTGCGCTCACCCACGCCGGCGAATACCGACAGGCCCGAGTGCTGCGTTGCGATGTTGTTGATGAGCTCAAGCATGGTCACCGTCTTGCCCACACCGGCGCCACCGAACAGGCCGATCTTGCCGCCCTTGGCGAACGGGCAGATCAGGTCGATAACCTTGATGCCGGTTTCGAGCAGTTCAACGGACGGGGAGAGTTCGTCGAAGGCCGGCGGTGCCTGGTGGATAGCGCGAAGCTCGTCGGTCACGATCGGACCGCACTCGTCGATCGGGCGCCCCAGCACATCCATGATGCGGCCCAGCGTGCCCGGGCCGACGGGAATCGAGATCGCCGCACCGGTGCCATTCACCTTCATGCCGCGGCGCAAGCCGTCTGAGGAACCCATGGCGATTGTGCGGACGATGCCGTCGCCGAGTTGCTGCTGAACTTCGAAGGTCAGGCCGCTTTCGACCATCGCATGCTCTTCTGCCGCATCCAGCTTCAGGGCTTCATAGATTTTGGGCATGCCCTCGCGCGGGAACTGGATATCCACCACCGCACCGATGCACTGAACGATAGAACCTTGGCTCATCTTGTTTTCCCCAACTAGTTAATTCAAACCGCCGCCGCACCGCCGACGATCTCGGAAAGCTCCTTGGTGATCGCGGCCTGACGGGTCTTGTTGTAGATCAGCTGCAATTCCCCGATCACGTTCTTCGCATTGTCGGAGGCGGACTTCATCGCCACCATGCGCGCCGACTGCTCGGACGCCATGTTCTCCGCCACCGCCTGGTAGATCAGGGCTTCGACGTAGCGGGTCAGCAGGCCATCGATGACGACCTTCGACTCCGGCTCGTAGATGTAATCCCACTGCTTGGCCTTCGTCTCGCCCAACTCGCCCGACAGCGGCAACAGCTGCTCGATCACCGCTTCCTGCTTCATCGTATTGATGAAACGGGTGTAGGAAATCGACAGCTGGTCGATTTCGCCATTCATGTAGGCATCCAATTGCACCTTGACCGGGCCGATCAGCTTGTCGAGATGCGGCTTGTCGCCGAGGCCGACGATGTGCGATACCGTGTTGGCTCCGAGCCGCTGCATGAAGCCATAGCCCTTGTTGCCGATCGCCGTGACCTGGCAGGGCATGCCATCGGCTTCCCACTGCTTCATGCGCGCGAGCACCATGCGCAACACGTTCGAATTGAGCGCACCGCACAGGCCCTTGTCGGAAGTCACGACGATCAGGCCGTGACGCTTGATGGTTTCGCGCTTGACCAAGAAGGGATGTTTGTACTCGGTCATGGCGTGCGCGAGGTGCGCCGCCACCTGGCGGATTTTCTCGCCGTAGGGACGCGCCTGCCGCATCCGGTCTTGCGCCTTGCGCATTTTGGACGCGGCCACCATTTCCATGGCCTTAGTGATCTTGCGCGTATTTTCTACGCTCTTGATCTTGGTGCGGATTTCCTTGCCGCTAGCCATTGGCTTCTCCTATGACGCTCAGGCCCAGGATGCCTTGAAGTCCTCGATGGCCGCAACGAGTTTCTTCTCGTTGTCGCCTTCCAGGTTCTTCTGCGTCAGCATCTCGTTCAGCAGGTCAGCATACTTGGACTTGAGGAAGCCGAGCAGGCCCTTCTCGAAATCCAGCGCACGCTTGACGTCGATGTCATCGAAGTAGCCACGGTTGACCGCGAACAGCGTGACGCCCATCTCGGCGATACTCATCGGCGAGTACTGGGGCTGCTTCATCAGTTCCGTCACCATGCGGCCACGCTCGAGCTGCTTGCGGGTCGCTTCGTCGAGGTCGGACGCAAACTGCGCGAAGGCCGCGAGCTCGCGGTACTGGGCGAGGGCAAGACGTACACCACCACCGAGCTTCTTGATCAGTTTGGTCTGGGCCGCACCACCGACGCGCGAGACGGAGACACCCGCGTTGATGGCGGGACGAATGCCGGCGTTGAACAGGTCGGTCTCAAGGAAAATCTGGCCGTCGGTAATCGAAATCACGTTGGTCGGGACGAAGGCGGACACGTCGCCAGCCTGCGTTTCAATCACCGGCAGGGCGGTCAGTGAACCGGTCTTGCCCTTGACGGCACCCTTGGTGAAACGCTCGACGTATTCCTCATTCACGCGTGCGGCGCGCTCAAGCAGGCGGGAGTGCAGGTAGAACACGTCACCCGGATAGGCTTCGCGGCCCGGCGGACGGCGCAACAGCAGGGAGATCTGGCGATACGCCCAAGCCTGCTTGGTCAAGTCGTCATAGATGATCAGAGCGTCCTGGCCGCGGTCGCGGAAGTACTCGCCGATCGTGCAGCCGGAGTAGGGGGCGATGAACTGCATGGCGGCGGAGTCGGAAGCGGATGCCGACACGACGACGGTGTATTCCATCGCGCCGAATTCCTCAAGCTTGCGCACCACGTTCATGATCGACGACGCCTTCTGGCCGATGGCGACGTAGATACAGATCAGGTCCTTGCCCTTCTGATTAATGATGGTGTCGATCGCCACCGCGGTCTTGCCGGTCTGGCGGTCACCGATGATCAGTTCGCGCTGCCCGCGGCCAACCGGCACCATGGAGTCAATCGACTTGAGGCCAGTCTGCACCGGTTCGGAAACGGACTTCCGCCAGATCACGCCCGGCGCCACCTTCTCGATAACGTCACGTTCCTTGGCATTGATGGGGCCCTTGCCGTCGATCGGCTGGCCCAGAGAGTTGACCACGCGGCCGATCAGTTCCGGTCCGACGGGCACGTCGAGAATGCGGCCGGTACATTTGACCGTGTCACCCTCGGAGATGTGCTCGTAACGCCCCAGCACGACGGCGCCGACGGAGTCGCGCTCGAGGTTCAGAGCCATGCCCATGGTGTTGCCGGGGAATTCCAGCATCTCGCCCTGCATGACGTCGGCAAGGCCGTGTACGCGGCAAATGCCGTCGGTGGCGGTTACCACCGTGCCTTGCGTGCGAACCTCCGAGGCTGCCTGCAGGTTCTGGATCTTGCTCTTGATGAGCTCGCTAATTTCCGAGGGATTCAACTGCATGAAATTCTCCTAACTGTTCAGCGCCGTACGCATGGCATCGAGCTTGCCGCGCACGGATGCATCGAGCACCTTGTCACCGACGACGACCCGAACCCCACCCAACAAAGAAGGATCGACAGTCACGGTAACCTTTAGCCTAGCCTTGAAGCGATCTTCCAGCTGCCGGGCAAGCGCTGCCACCTGGTCGTCGCTCATCGGGAAGGCGGAAACAATCTCGGCTTCCTTGACCCCCTCTTCGCCACGCTTCATCTCTTCGAAGAGCGCGGCGATTTCCGGCAGGGAAGCCAGTCGGTCATTGCTGGCCAACAAACCGATCAAATTGTCGGTCGTATCTCCCGCAGCGGCGCCAACGGCTGCGCGGAACAATTCGACCAACTGGGCCGCGGTCACGTTCGGGTGCTTGATGAGCGCGGCAATTTCTTCATTGGCCGCGACGGCAGCAAGCATATCCAGCGTGGTTGACCAGCCGGCCAGCGTACCCTGTTCACGCCCGAGGCGGAACACCGCTTCGGCGTAGGGACGGGCGATGGTGACGGTCTCGGCCATTGCTTAAAGGTCCTGTTTCAGCGCAGCCAGCATGTCGGCATGGGCAGCGGGGTTGATTTCCTTGCTGAGGATCTTCTGGGCACCAACCACGGCCAGTTCGGCTACGCGCTCGCGCAAGGCCTGCTTGGCGCGCTGGACTTCCTGGTCGATTTCGGCCCGCGCAGAGGCAACCACCTTGTCAGCTTCGAGCTTGGCTGCGGTCTTGGCTTCCTCTACGATCTGGGCGGCACGCTTCTCGGCCTGTGCGATCAGTTCGTTCGACTGTTCCTTGGTCTTGCGCAAGGCGTCGGCGGAATGCTTGCCGGCCAGCTCCAACTCATGCTTGCCGCGCTCCGCAGCAGCCAGACCTTCGGCGATCTGCGTTTGCCGGTCGGCCATCGCTTTTTGCAGCGGCGGCCAGACGAACTTCATCGTGAACCAGATGAAGAACCAGAACATGATCGCTTGCGCGAATAGGGTTGCATTGATGTTCATGCGAAACCTTTCTTGCCGGTCACCGGGCTGATGTGGACGATCAGGCGGCTACCGCGAAGAAGACGTACATAGCCAGACCGACGGCGATCATCGGCACGGCGTCGACCAGACCCATCACGACGAAGAACTGGGTACGCAGCATCGGAATCAGCTCAGGCTGACGCGCGGCACCTTCGAGGAAACGGCCACCCAGGACGCCGATACCCACAGCGGCTCCGAGTGCGCCCAGGCCCATCATGAGGGCGCCGGCGATGAACAGCAAGGCTTGTACTTCAGTCATGGTTTTCTCCTTTTTCCTTGAGAGGGGGTTCAGATTGAAACGAGTGGTCCGGGTAATTCGTCAGTGACTTTCCGTCGCCATGGCCATGTAGATAATTGTCAGGGTCATGAAGATGAAGGCCTGCAGGGTGATGATCAGGATGTGGAAGATCGCCCAGCCGAGGGAAAGCAATACTTGCGTGATGAACAGCGTGCTGCTGCCGATGCCGAAGCCGGCCCAGGAGGCGCCCATGATGGCGAGCAGGATGAAGATCATTTCGCCCGCGTACATGTTGCCGAACAGCCGCAGCGAGAGCGAGAAGGGCTTGGCGATGTCTTCGATGAGCCGGAACAGGAGGTTGATCGGCGCAAGCTTCGCACCAAAGGGTGCAGTCAGTGCCTCGTGTGCAAAGCCGCCAATACCCTTGACCTTGAGGTTCATCCAGATCATCAGCAAAAACACCGTGATCGACATAGCGAAGGTGAGATTCGGGTCGGTGGTCGGCACGACCTTGAGGTAATGCACGCCGGCGGCACCAGCCGCGGTTGGCAGGAAATCGATCGGGATCAGGTCCATGAAGTTCATGGCGAAGACCCAGACGAAGATGGTGATCGCCATCGGCGTGACCATCTCGCTCTTGCCATGGAAGGAACTCTTGACTTGCTGATCGACGAAACCGGTAATCATCTCGACGAAGTTTTGCCAGCCGGCCGGTACGCCGCTGGTCGCCTTGCGTGCCACCATGGCCATGCCACCCAGCAGCAGCAGACCCAGCAAACCGGAAACGATGATTGTGTCGAGATGGAAGGTCCAGAAGCCGGAACCGGCTTTGAGATTGGTCAGATGGTGGCCGATATAGCCACTTGCAGTCAGAGCGCCTTCAGCAGAACTCATGATCTCCCCACTTCTCCCATCCAATGGTTGCGTCGCAACATGGCGAACCAGTGAATAACGAACGTTGTTCCAAAGCCCACAAACACCATCACAACGACGACATCCTTGAACGTTGTGAAAACCACAGCAAACAACGCTATTGCCACCGCAAACTTGTAAAACTCGGCTACGACCTGCCCCTTGAGCGCTTTTGCCGGATCACTTTCCGGTTGCATCGCACGCCAGACATAAACCAGATTGCCGAGTAAACCGATCATTCCACCTGCCGCCAGCGATACTGCCGCCAGCAGTCCACCGAACCCTCCGGCGACCACGGCAAACACTGCGGTCAGAACGACCTGTCCTCCCAGAACCCAGCGTACCAGTGCGTTACGGTAAAGCGCTGTCGTTTTAATGGCGCGAATCCTAGCGTCAATAAAAGGCCTTGAGTATTACAATATTTGATATCAACAGTCGATTGCTGCAATGCATCACATTCTACATGCTTTTGCTTCGCAATCGCACCAGCAACCCATCAAGTTGATCAAGGCTGTTGAAGCGAATGCTGATATTGCCGATGCCTTTCCGGTTTGCGGAAAGCTTGACTGCCGCACCCAGGCTGTCTGCGAGTTCTTCTTCCAGCCGTAGCAAATCGCGGCTCTTTTCCGCCTGTGGCTTGTGTGCCGGCGGATTGAGTTCCCGCATCACGCGCTTTTCCGTTTCGCGCACCGAGTAACCCTTGTCGGCCACTTCCGCCGCCAGCCGGCCTTGTTCGTTTTTGGGTGCCGCGAGAATCGCACGCGCATGGCCCATCTCGATATCACCGGCCATCAGCAGATCCTGTGCGGGCTTCGCCAATTGCAGCAGGCGCAACAGATTGGAGGCTGCCGAGCGCGAGCGGCCGACGGCATCCGCCGCCTGCTGATGCGTCATGCTGAATTCATCGATCAGCCGTTGCAGGCCGGCGGCCTCCTCGAGCGGATTGAGATCTTCGCGCTGGATATTTTCGATCAGCGACATCGCCAGCGCGGCATCATCGGGGATCTCGCGAATCAGCACCGGCACCTCGGTCAGACCGGCAATCTGCGAGGCACGCCAGCGGCGCTCCCCGGCGATGATTTCGTAGCGGCCGCCGGCAACGGGACGCACCGAAATCGGCTGGATCAGGCCCTGCGCCTTGATCGACGCCGCGAGGTCTTCCAGCGAGCCAGGGTCCATGCGTGTGCGCGGCTGGTACTTGCCCGGCTGCAGATCGCCGATCGCCAATGTCGCCTGCCGCTGCTTGTCACCGTCATTGACATCGTCATTACCCGCGAGCAGCGCGTCGAGGCCGCGGCCGAGTCCCTTCTTGCGTTGCATCATGCTTGCTGCTCCTTGTCCCAGGTGCGGACACGCTCGATCATCTCGCGCGCAAAGGCCAGATAGGCCTGCGCACCCTTGGCATTCTTGTCGAACAGAACCCCCGGCATGCCGTAGCTTGGCGCCTCGGCAAGCCTGACGTTGCGCGGCACCATGGTCTTGAACACCTTGTCGCCGAAATGCTCTTCGAGCTGGCGCGAAACCTGATTCGACAGCGTCGAGCGCGGGTCGAACATCACCCGCAGCAGGCCGATGATGCGCAAGTCGCGGTTGAGATTGCGATGGACCTGCTTGATGGTGTTGACGAGATCGGACAAGCCTTCCAGCGCATAGTATTCACACTGCATGGGAATAATGACGCCATGCGCAGCGCATAAGCCGTTGAGGGTCAGCATCGACAGCGACGGCGGGCAATCGATCAGGACAAAATCATATTCGTCGGCATGCCGTGCCAATGCCTGGCGCAAACGCTGCTCGCGCCGCTCAAGATCGACCATTTCGACTTCCGCACCCGCGAGTTCACGATTCGCCGGCAGGACGGCGTAATTGCCACTCGGCGAGGTGACACGCACTTCGGCAAGAGTCGCCAGGCCCAGCAGCATCTGGTAGATGGACGTGGCGAGCGAGCGCTTTTCAATGCCACTGCCCATGGTCGCATTGCCCTGCGGGTCAAGGTCGACGAGCAGGGTGCGCTGCCCCGCCTGCGTCAGCGCGGCGGCCAGATTGACCGCGGTGGTGGTCTTGCCCACCCCGCCTTTCTGGTTGGCGATCACGAAAACATGCATGCTCAAACTTTCTCCAGCCTCAACAAACAACGCTCGGCCGGCAGGCCGGGAACGCGCAATTCATGATTTGCCGCCAACCGCCAGCCGGCAGGAAGGTCGGCAATTTCGTTCGCAGGATACCCGCCTTTCATCGCCCACAGGCATTTCGAGAGATGTCCGGCATACCTGACGAAATCGGCCAGGCTGGCAAAGGCCCTCGAAATCACCGCATCGCATGTCATCTCCAGCGTTTCGACCCGGACAGAGTGAATGCTCACATTGGAGAGCCCCAACTCGATGATTACCTGGCGCTGGAAGGCGGTTTTTTTCTCTACCGCCTCCACCGAGCTTACCTGCCAATCGGGGTGTGCGATGGCGAGCACCAGCCCCGGCAGCCCGGCACCGCTACCAACATCGGCAAGCGCGAACTGCCGTCCCGCCAGCGCCGACTTTTCGAGCACGGGCAGTACCGCCAGCGAGTCAAGCACGTGATGGGTGACCATCTCGTCGGGATTGCGGATGGACGTCAGGTTGTACACCTTGTTCCATTTCGCCAGCAACACCAGGTAAGCCACCAGCTTGTCCACGGCGCCTGACGGCAAGGTCAAGCCCAGCGCGGCGATTCCGTCTTCCAGCTTCATCCGTGCAACCGCTTCAGATGAACGAGGAGTACCGCGACCGCTGCGGGTGTGACGCCCTGAATGCGGCTGGCCTGCCCGACCGTCTGCGGGCGATGTTGCGCCAGCCGTTGACGCACCTCGATCGACAGGCCATTGAGCGCGGCGTAGTCAAGGTCGGCGGGAATCGGCGTGCTTTCCTGTTGCGCCATCTTCGCCACGTCTTCTTTCTGGCGCTCGATGTAGCCGTGATACTTGGCTTGGATCTCAACCTGCTCGACGACATCCGTACTTTCGACCGCCACACCCGCGCCGGGGAGGGTCATCAGGTGGGTGTAGTCAACTTCCGGACGACGCAACAGATCGAACAGCGAATACTCGCGCTCGATCGGCTTGCCCAGCACACGCTCGACTTCATGACTGGCCACCACGTTCGGATTGATCCAGCAGTGCTTCAGCCGCTCGACCTCCGCCGCGATGGCATCCCGCTTGCGGTTAAACGCCTCCCAGCGCACGTCATCAACCAGACCCAGACGCCGCCCGGTTTCGGTCAGGCGCAGATCGGCGTTGTCTTCGCGCAAGCTCAAGCGGTATTCGGCCCGACTCGTGAACATGCGGTAGGGCTCGCTGACGCCGCGTGTAATCAGGTCATCAGCGAGCACGCCGAGATAAGCTTCATCGCGGCGTGGCCACCAGCCTCCCTGCCCGCGGGCCTGGCGCGCGGCATTCAGTCCAGCCAAGAGCCCCTGTGCGGCAGCTTCTTCATAGCCCGTCGTGCCGTTAATCTGGCCGGCGAAGAACAAGCCCCCGATGGCCTGTGTTTCCAGTGTCGCCTTGAGGGCGCGCGGATCGAAGTAGTCATATTCGATCGCGTAGCCGGGTCGCGTGATGTGGCAGCTCTCTAGGCCGCGGATCGAATGGACGAGATCGAGCTGCACGTCGAAGGGAAGGCTGGTCGAGATGCCCTGCGGGTAATACTCGTGCGTATCCAGCCCTTCGGGCTCGAGGAAGACCTGGTGTGAATCCTTGCCGGCGAAGCGGTGGATCTTGTCTTCGATCGACGGGCAGTAGCGCGGCCCGACCCCCTCGATCACGCCGGTAAACATCGGCGAACGGTCCAGCCCCCCGCGGATAATGTCGTGGGTCTGCAGGTTGGTATGGGTGATCCAGCAAGGAATCTGGCGCGGATGATGTTCGGCCTTGCCGAGATAGGAAAACACCGGCACCGGAGTATCTCCCGGCTGCTCCTGCATCACGCCGAAGTCGATGGTCTTGCCGTCGAGGCGCGGGGGCGTGCCCGTCTTGAGCCGGCCGACCGGGAGTTGGAACTCACGCAGGCGCGCAGCCAACGACAGGGAAGGCGGATCTCCAAAGCGCCCGGCACGGTAGTTTTCCAGACCGACATGCACCAGTCCGTTGAGGAAAGTACCTGCCGTCAGGACGACACCGGCCGTCTCAAAGCGCACCCCGAGCTGGGTAACCACCCCAGTGACGCGCTCACCGGATACCGTGATGTCGTCCGCTGCCTGCTGGAAGATCGTCAGGTTCGGCTGGTTTTCCAGCCGCCCGCGAATCGCCTGCCGATAGAGCGCACGATCGGCTTGCGCCCGTGTTGCCCGTACCGCCGGCCCCTTGGAAGCATTAAGGATGCGGAACTGGATACCGGCCTCGTCCGCCGCCGCCGCCATGGCACCGCCCAAGGCATCAATCTCCTTGACCAGATGCCCCTTACCGATACCGCCGATCGAAGGATTACAGGACATCGCCCCGAGCGTCTCGATGTTGTGCGTCAGCAGTAGCGTCCGCGCACCCATGCGTGCAGCAGCCAAGGCGGCCTCGGTGCCGGCATGGCCGCCACCAATCACGATGACATCAAATCTATGGGGATAAAGCATATGGAAAAATCGGCGCTGGCAGGACGGCATCAATCAGAAATCGACAGGGGCGCAATGATACGCCGCCAGACATCACCCACCAAAACGTTCCACGTGAAACAGGATACCGCCCGGTTTCACGTGAAACATCCTGTCAGCGGTCAGTGCTTTCCACCCAGCCCAAGATAGCTTTCAACCACCTTGGGATCGTCTTCGAGTTGATCCGAAGGACCCTCAAGTGCAATCTCGCCGGTTTCGAGGACATAGCCGTAATCGGAAACCTGCAACGCAGCGCGTGCATTCTGCTCGACCAACAGGATCGCGACGCCAAGATCACGCAGGTCGGCAATCACGCGAAAGATTTCGCGCACGATCAGCGGTGCCAAGCCAAGGCTCGGCTCGTCAAGCATCAGGATCTTGGGCTGCGCCATGAGCGCCCGGCCAACGGCAAGCATCTGGCGCTCGCCCCCGGAAAGTGTGCCGGCCGTCTGCTGGTGGCGCTCCTTGAGGCGGGGGAAAATCCCGTACACCTTGTCGAGCGTCTCGCGCTCATCACGGAAGCCAAGGCGACGACGCATGAAGGCACCCAGCAGCAGGTTGTCCGCCACGCTCATATCACCAAACAGTTCGCGTTTTTCAGGCACCAGAGTCATGCCGCGCGCCACCATTTGCTCGATGTCGATATGGCGGCTGGCCTCACCCTGATAGCGCACCTCGCCGCCACTGAAGGGCAGCACGCCCATTATCGCCGAGAGCAGGGTGGTCTTTCCTGCGCCATTCGGTCCGATCACGGTGACGATCTCGCCCGGCCGCACCTTGAGCGAAACATGGTGCAGCGCCTCAACCTTGCCGTAGGAAACGGTCAGGTCATTGACCTCAAGGATCGGTTCGGTGGTCTTGTCCGTCATTTCAATCCACTCCGCCCAGATAGGCCTCGATCACCGCCGGGTTGCTTTGGACATCACGCGGCAAACCTTCGGCGATCTTCTTGCCGAACTCCATCACCACGACGCGGTCGGCCAGATCCATGACGAACTCCATGTCGTGCTCGACCAGCAGGACGCCCATGCCGGATGCACGCAACTGCCGCAGCAAATCGGCCAGTGCCTGCTTCTCAAGGAAGCGCAGGCCGGCGGCCGGCTCGTCGAGCAACAGCAAGGCAGGGTCCGCCGCCAGCGCGCGTGCAATCTCGACGATGCGCTGCTTGCCGAGCGGCAGGCTGCCAGCGGCATCATGAATGTGTTCGCCCAGCCCAACGCGCTCGCACTGGCGGGCCGCCTCGGCAAGCAGGCGCGTTTCCTCCCCGCGCTCAAGATGCAGCATCGCCGCCGTTGCGCCCTGCCGACCCCGCATGTGGGCGCCGAGCGCGACGTTTTCGAGGACACTCATCGTCGGCAGGAGGCGCACATGCTGGAAGGTCCGGCTCATGCCCATGCGCGCGATGGCGCGCGAGCTTTGCCCATCGACGCGCTGGCCGAGAAACTGCACCGCGCCGCTGGTCGGCGGATCAACACCGGTAATCAGATTGAACAGCGTCGACTTGCCGGCGCCATTGGGGCCGATCAGCGCAAGAATTTCCCCAGCGGAAACTGCCAGACTCATCTGGTCATTCGCCACCAGTCCGCCGAACTTCTTCACCGCGTCCTTCACTTCGAGCAGCGGCGTACCCGCCGCCAGCACCGCACGGCGCGGCAGCGGCTCGCCCCGAAAGTCGGCGCTGGCGGGACGGCTTCCCGTATCCGGGACCAATCGCGCCAGCCAGGGCCACAAACCCTCACGCGCCCGATGCAGCACGAAGATCATCAGCAAACCGAAGGCGATCACCTCGAAATTGCCGGTCGCGCCGAACAGCTGGGGCAGCAGGTCCTGCAACCACTGTTTGAGCACCGTGATCAGCGTCGCACCAACCAGCGCACCCCAGACCTGGGCGGCGCCGCCGATCACCGCCATGAACAGGTATTCGATACCGACGTGCAGGCCGAAAGGCGTTGGATTGACGAAGCGTTGGAGATGGGCGTAAAGCCAGCCCGAAACACAGGCGAAGAGGGCGGCGATCACGAAAATCACGATCTTGGCGCGACCGGTGTTGACGCCCATCGCCTCGGCCATCACCACACCCCCCTTGAGGGCGCGAATCGCGCGACCGGAACGCGAATCGAGCAGGTTGCTGGTCAGCCAGATCGCCGCGAGCAGGACGATCCAGATCATGAAATAAAACTGCCGTCCGTCGCGCAAATCCAGGCCACCGACATTCAGCGGCGGAATGCTGCCGATACCGGTATGGCCGCCGAGAAACTCGAGGTTGCCGAACAGGAAGTAGATCGATATCCCCCAGGCAATCGTCCCGAGTGGCAAATAGTGTCCCGACAATCGTAGCGTCAATCCACCTAGTACAAGGGCTACGAGCGCAGTGAGCACCAACCCCGCCAGCAATCCGCCCCAAGGATTCGCCAGCGGCACCAGCCAGGCGGGCAGGCCGGTTGCCGTCGCCAGCCAGGCCGTCGCATAGGCGCCCATACCGACAAAGGCCGCCTGGCCGAAGGAGGTCAGGCCGCCGATCCCAGTCAGCAACACGAGTCCCAGCGCCACCAACGCATAGAGACCGATGTAGTTCAGCAAAGTGACGTAGAACTCGGGCAGCACGAGCGGCGCCAGCGCCAGCAGAACGACGAACACGGCCACGATCAGGCGTTGCCGGTTCATTCATCCTCCTCCACGTGGCGGGTCGTCAGCGAGCGCCACACCAGCACCGGGATGATCAGGGTAAATACGATCACCTCCTTGAAGGCCGAAGCCCAGAAGGAAGAGAAGGATTCGAGCAGGCCGACCAGCACCGCCCCGGCTGCCGCGACCGGATAGCTCGCCAGTCCGCCGACGATCGCGCCGACGAAGCCCTTGAGGCCGATCAGGAAGCCGGTGTCGTAGTAAATGGTGGTGATGGGGGCGATGAGAATGCCCGACAGGGTACCGATCGCGGCCGCCAGCAGGAAGGTCAGCTTGCCGGCCAGCGTGGTCGAGATGCCCATCAAGCGCGCGCCGGCACGATTCACCGCCGTGGCGCGCAAGGCCTTGCCATACAGGCTCTTCTCGAAAAAGATGTAAAGCGCGACGATCAGCACCGCACTCGCCCCCACCACCCAGAGGCTCTGTCCGGTAATCGTCAGGCCGCCCACCTCGAAAGAGGCATCGGAAAATGCCGGGGTGCGCGAACCCTCGGCACCGAAAAACAGCAGGCCGAGGCCGACCAGCGCCAGATGCACCGCTACCGAGACGATCAACAGGACCAGCACCGGTGCCTCGGCGATCGGTTGATAGGCGAGACGATACAGCTGCGGGCCGAGCGGCACGACGACCGCCAGCGCCAGCACGACCTGCAACAGCATCGGCCAGTCCCGGGGGCCCGCACCAAGCACCAGCGCCGCGATGACAAATGGATAAACGATCTGCCAGCCGAGCAGCTTCGCGAAACGCCCCTTGCCGAACCGCAGGCTGGCCGGAGCGTCAATGAGGGTGACGGCAATGCCGAAGGCCAGCAGCAGCCAGAGCGTACCCGGCGTCTGGCCCGCCTGGAAGCTCGCGAGTGTCAGCGCGCCATAGGCGACAAATTCGCCTTGCGGGATGAAGATCACACGCGTGACCGCAAAGACGAGCACCAGCGCTAGCGCCAGCAGCGCGTAGATGGCGCCATTGACGATACCGTCCTGGCCGAGCAGCAGTGCGATTTGCAGATCCATCGATTCTTCTCAAACGACAAGGGCGCCGGAAACCTCCGACGCCCCTGGCTTCATGGCTGACGCGATTTTACTTGATCAGTCTCCAGTCACCCTTTTCGACCTTGACCATCACGCGCGCGCGCTGGTCGAAACCGAGGTGATCGGTGGACGACATGTTGACGATGCCGTGCGAGACCGTCACGTTCTTGAGCCCCTCCAGCGCATCACGCAGGGCGGCCCGGAACTCCTTGCTGCCCGGCTTGGCCTTCTTCAGCGCGGCCGGGACGGCATTCTGCAGGAGGATGCCGGCGTCCCAGGCATGGGCACCGAAGGTCGAGGCATTGCCCTTGCCGTGCGCCGCTTCGTACTTGGCGGTGTAATCAAGGGCGACCTTCTTGATCGGGTTGTCATCAGGCAACTGGGCCGCCACCAGGACGGGGCCGGCGGGCAGCAGGGTACCTTCGCAGTCCTTGCCACAGACGCGCAGGAAGTCCTTGTTGGCAACGCCGTGGGTCTGGTAGTAGGCGCCCTTGTAGCCCTTTTCCTTCAGCGTCTTCTGCGGCAGGGCGGCCGGGGTACCCGCGCCGGCGACCAGCACGGCATCCGGCTTGGCGGAAATGATCTTCAGGACCTGGCCGGTCACCGACGTGTCGGCACGGTTGTAGCGCTCATTGGCGACGATCTGCAGCTTGCGGGCCTCGGCGATCTTGGAAAACTCCTTGTACCAGCCCTCGCCATAGGCGTCGGCAAAGCCGATGAAGGCCACGGTCTTGATGCCTGCGCTGGTCATGTGCTCGATGATGGCGGTGGACATCTGGACATCGTTCTGCGGCGTCTTGAACACCCACTTGCGCTTGGCATCGACCGGATCGACGATGGCGGCCGAGGCGGCCATCGAAATCATCGGCGTTTCAGCCTCGGCGACGACGTCGATCATCGCCAGCGAGTTCGGGGTGATCGAGGAACCGACGATGACATCGACCTTGTTCTCGGTCAGGTGCTTGCGGGTGTTCTTCACCGCGGTGGTCGGGTTGGTCTCGTCATCGAGGATGATGTAATTGATTTTTTCGCCGCCGATGCTGGCCGGCATCAGGGCAAACGTGTTCTTTTCGGGGATGCCGAGCGACGCGGCCGGGCCGGTGGCGGAAACCACCACGCCGACATTGATGTCGGCCAGTGCCGGACCGGCGATACCCGCCAGCAAGGCGACAAGCAGAGATTTACTGTGCAACTTCATGGGCTCCTCCCGGGAATTATGGTGACGATTATGGGGAAGCGCCGAATGTATCATTGCTCCGGCCATTCGTCCATGCACGGGACGTGGTTTCTAGCCGCGCAGCCCGGACACGACATCCCAGCCGATCTTGGCGATCAGCAGCGTGGTCATGACCAAAAACACCTGGCGCACGAATTCGCTACCGTGCTTGATCGCCAGCTTGCTACCCAGTTGCGCGCCGGCGATGTTGCATACCGCCATGCCCAGGCCCAGCGCCCAAAGCACGTGGCCGGTGGGCGCGAAGAGAAACAGTGCACCCGCATTGGTCGCCGCGTTAAGAATCTTCGCGCTCGCCGAGGCATGCAGGAAATCCATGCCGAACAATCGCACGAAGGCAAAAATCATGAAACTGCCCGCGCCCGGCCCGAAGAAACCGTCATAAAACCCCATCACCGCGCCCACCAGCAGGCCGGCGAACAACGTATGTTCGGCCGCAATCCGGGGTGAGCGCTTGCTCACGCCGAAATCCGGTTTTGTCCAGGTATAGAGCGCAACCGCCACGAGCAATACCAGTACCAGAGGGCGCACCACATCCTTGGGCAACCAGGCGATCACCGCCGCGCCGACGAAGGAAAACAGAAAGGCTGCACTCGCTGCCGGGAGCACCAACTTCCACGGCATCTCGACAGCCCGGACGTAACGGCGCGCGGCATTCAGTGTGCCGAAGATCGACGCGACCTTGTTGGTGCCGAACAGCGTCGCCGGGCTTTCTCGTGGCAGGCCGGCGAACAATGCCGGCACCTGGATGAGGCCACCACCACCCGCCACTGCGTCGATGAAGCCGGCGAAGACTGCTGCCAGCAGCAAGGTCATCCAAACCGGATCAAATTCGATCATGGGTGCCGTCTCGCAAAGACTGACTTTCGCAAGGCACTCTCATTTGCCAATACAGAAGCGTCCGAAAATGCTGCCGAGCAGATCGTCGGCGGTGAATTCGCCAGTAATGCGCGCAAGCGACTGCTGTGCAAGACGCAGTTCTTCCGCTGCCAGTTCGAGTTGCTGCAGTTGATCGTCCGCCGCTGCCAGACGCATGTCCGCCTCGGCCAGTGCCTCCAGATGGCGTGTACGCGCGAGCAGAGCATCTTCGCCGTGACCACGCCAGCCGGCGATGCGCAGCAACTCATCGTGCAGCAGCTGCATCCCGGCACCGCTTTTTGCCGACAGCACCAGATGAACGGTTTCCCTGGCAACATGGCGCCCGGCGGCACGCCCGGCGAGGTCGCATTTGTTTTCGATAATGACGCGCTCGATGCCCGAAGGCAAGCGCGCCGCGATCGCCTGGTCGGCTGGCGTGATACCACTGCGCGCATCGACGATCTGCAGGATCACGTCGGCCTTGCCGATTTCCTGCCAGCTCCGTTCGATGCCGATCTTCTCGACGACATCCTCGGTATCGCGCAAGCCGGCGGTGTCGATGATATGCAGCGGAATGCCTTCGACCTGAATCGTCTCGCGCACGGCATCGCGCGTCGTTCCGGCGATCTCGGTGACGATGGCGCGCTCCTCGCCCGCCAGCCGGTTGAGCAGCGACGATTTCCCGACATTGGGCAAGCCGGCCAGCACCACCGTGAGTCCTGAACGCAGCACGCTGCCTTCGCGGGCACGGGTGCGCAGGTTCGACAGATCGACACGCAGCCGCGCCAGCCGCGGCACGATGTCGGTGTCGGCGAGCGGATCGATCTCCTCGTCCGGAAAATCAAGCGTCGCCTCGATCAAACTGCGCAGCTCGATCAGGCCGTCAGTGAGCGCTCGCACGGCAGTTGAAAATTCGCCCGACAAAGAACGCAGGGCCGCCCGCGCGGCTTGCGCCGAAGCCGCCTCGATCAGGTCGGCAATACCCTCAGCCTGGGCGAGATCGATCTTGTCATTCTCGAAGGCACGGCGCGAAAACTCGCCGGGTTCGGCCAGCCGCGCGCCCAATTCGACGCAGCGAACCAGCAGGGCATGCATCACCACCGGGCCGCCATGGCCATGCAGTTCAAGCACATCCTCGCCGGTGAAGGAGTGGGGCGCCGGAAAGTAAAGGATCAGGCCGCTGTCGAGCGGCTGGCGGTCAGCCGCGTAAAACTCGGCGCTGGTGGCACGGCGCGGTTGCGGGTACTTGCCGGTCAGGGCTGTCGCAAACGGCAGCAGATCATTACCCGAGACACGCACAATGCCCACGCCTCCCCGTCCGGGCGGCGTGGCGATGGCAGCGATTGTGTCAGTGTGCCTTGAGGCCGGCACTTTCGATCATGCGGTTGACCTGCCACTGCTGGGCGATCGACAGCACGTTGTTCACCGTCCAGTAGAGCACCAGACCGGCCGGGAAGAACAGGAACATGCCAGTGAAGATGATCGGCATCCACAACACGATCTTGGCCTGGATCGGATCGGGCGGCGTGGGATTCAGCTTGGTCTGCACGAACATCGACACACCCATGATCAGCGGCAGGATGTAGAAGGGATCCTTGACCGACAGGTCGGTGATCCAGCCCAGCCAGGGCGCGCCGCGCATCTCGACGGTGCCGAGCAGCACCCAGTACAGCGCGATGAAGACGGGAATCTGCACGAGGATGGGCAGGCAGCCGCCGAGCGGATTGACCTTCTCGCGCTTGTAAAGCTCCATCATCTCCTGGTTCATGCGCTGCTTGTCGTCGGCGTAGGTTTCCTTCAGCTTCATCAGCTTGGGCGTCAGCACGCGCATCTTCGCCATCGACTTGTAGCTGGCGGCGGAGAGCGGGAAGAAGGCCGCCTTGATCAGGATGGTCAGGCCAATGATTGCCCAGCCCCAGTTGCCGACCAGCTTGTAAATCCACTCAAGGATCCAGAACAGCGGCGCGGCGATGAAGGTCAGCCAGCCATAATCGACCACGAGTTCGAGGCCGGGAGCGATCTTCTCCAGCTTGTCCTGCTCCTGCGGACCGGCGTACAGCGGCATGCTCAGCGATTCACCGGCGAAGGGCACAACCAATCCGGCGGCATACAGATTGCCGTCGAGCTTGCGGGTGAAATATTCGCGCTCGCCAGCGGCCGGAATCCAGGCCGAGAAGAAATAGTGCTGTACCAGGGCCACCCAGCCGTTGTCGGCGGTGGTGGGGTGCTTGTTCTTGCCGCCGAAATCACCGAAATCGACCTTCTTGAACTTGTCCGCATCGGTGTAGATTGCCGCACCTGTGAAGGTCGCGGTCGACATCGCATTGTCCGAACCTTCGGGCGACTTGTCGTCGCGCGTCAGCTGGAAATACGCGTAAGTGCCAGCCGGTGCAGCGGCGTCGACGAATGAATGCTCGACATCGACCAGATAGCTGCCGCGCTTGAAGACGTAGGTCTTGACAACCTTGCCACCACCCTCGACCGCGGCTTCGAGCGGTACGCGCAGTTCATTCTCGCCGTCCTTGAACTCAAGATTGGCCGCGGGCAACGTCCACATGGACTTGTGGTTCGGCAGGCCGGCACCGATCAGCCCTGACTGGGCAGCGTAGGCATGTGCCGGCGTGAGCAACACGAAGTGCGCGTCCGGCTTGTCATGCGCCTGGTGCTTCAACAGGGACAGTTGAACCAGATCGCCCCCCTGCGCAGAAATCTCGGCGACGACGAGGTCGGTCCTGATCTTCAGCACCGGTGCCTGGCTGACCGGCTGGCCGGCCATGGGAACGGCGCTCGGGGATGCCGCCGCAGAAGTCGGCGCTGACGGGACGGCAGAAGCACCGGCAGCGGAGCCCGGCACACTGCCGGCAGCCTGGGTGGCGGTTGCCTGCTGGCTGGCCGCAACCGGTGGCAGATCCTTGCGCTGCCAGGCATCCCACAACATCATGCAGGAGAAAAAGAAGACCAGCAGCAGAATCAGGCGTTGGGTATCCATGGTGGTTGCGTCGGCAGCAAATCGAAAAGAGGCGCCATTCTACGGCACCGGATCGTGTCCGCCCGGATGCCATGGATGACAGCGCGCAATACGTCGCATCGCGAGCCACAGGCCCTGGATGGCGCCATGCTTCTGCAGCGCCTCGATCGCATAGTGCGAACAGGTCGGATGAAAGCGGCAGGAGGGCGGGATAAACGGACTGACCAGCAGTTGGTAAGCGCGCACCAGCCAGATAAAGGGTTTGGCCAGCAGCGCTTTCATGTCTGTACCAGACGCTCGAGGAGCTGCGTGATTTCAGTGCGCCAGGCTGGCTTGTCCTGCGTTTCGACCAGGCGGGTCAGGCGCAGCACGACATCGCGTGCCGGCAAGCTGGCCAGTCGCAGGCGGAAGATTTCCCTAGCCTGGCGTTTGATGGCGTTGCGCAAGACGGCGGTATGCGCCTGCTTTTTCGGTATGACCAAGCCAAGCCGGGCGACCGGCAGGTCACTGTCGCGATAGTGCAACGCAAACTGCGAACCGCGCAGCACACGCCGCGCCGCAAAGACATTCGCAAACTCCGCAGGCTTCAGCAACCGATGCTGACGCCTGAAACCTGAAACCGCGACAGCTTCGTCAGCGTGCAAGCAGAAAATCAGACGGCGAGACGGTGGCGTCCCTTGGCACGGCGGGCGCGCAGGACGGCACGGCCACTGCGGGTGCGGGAACGGACGAGGAAACCATGGGTGCGCTTGCGGCGCACGACTGACGGTTGGTAAGTACGTTTCATGATGACTGGAATCCTTGAGAGAAAAGCGCGCGATTACAACCTGTTAGGCCCATTCTTGTCAAGCGGTTTTTAGCCGCTGCCGGCGGGCATCCGACTACAAGCTTGTGGATAACTTTCTCCGATTTCGTTAGAATTCGCCGTTTCGTCGACCGATCTGCCAACTGATCTGACACCGGTTGATCGCGAGCTTATCGCCAAAACAAGGGAAGGAGGCAGGGGAAAAACTCCTGTCAGTAATAATACTTACAATTAAATCATATAGTTGATGAAACAATTCTGGGCCGACTGTCTGACGCGTTTCGAAAGCGAACTGCCGTCGCAACAGTTCAATGCATGGATCAAGTCACTGCGTGTCGAGACGCTCGACGAGGGTCGTGGCCTGCGCCTGCTCGCGCCGAATGGATTCATCCTCCGCTGGGTTCGCGAACGCTATCTCGACCGCGTGGAAGCCTTGTCGCGGCAGTTCTTTCCCGAACCGATCACCATCGATCTCGTTCTCGACGAGACGCCGACGGGATTGTTGCCGGACGTCGCAGGCAAGGATGTCACCAGCGTTGCGGAGCCGGACATGCCCAGCGACGAGGATCTCTGCCTCGACCCGCGTTCGATTTCACCGATCGACCTGCCCGAATATGGCAAGACCCGGCTCAATCCGGATTTCACCTTCCATACGCTGGTAACCGGCCGTTCGAATGACCTGGCCCGTGCCGCTGCCCAGCAGGTCGCCCTGAATCCTGGTGCTTCCTACAATCCGTTGTTCATCTATGGCGGCGTTGGCCTCGGCAAGACCCATCTGGTCCATGCGCTCGGCAACGAAGTGCTGCGGCAGGCACCGGACAAGATCATCCGCTACATCCATGCCGAGGATTATTACTCCGACGTCATCCGTGCCTATCAGCAGAAATCCTTCGATACCTTCAAGCGCGCCTACCGGACGCTCGACGTCCTGCTGATCGACGACATCCAGTTCTTCAACGGCAAGGCGCGCACGCAGGAAGAATTCTTCTACGTCTTCAACGCACTGGTCGAAGCAAAAAAACAGATCATCATTACCTGCGATACCTATCCCAAGGATATCCAGGGCCTCGAGGAACGCCTGATTTCCCGATTCGACTGGGGCCTCACGGTACAGATCGAGCCGCCCGAACTTGAAATGCGCGTTGCCATCCTCAAGAAGAAGGCCGACAGCGAATCCATTGCGCTGGGCGACGACGTGGCTTTCCTGATCGCCAAGAACCTGCGCTCCAACGTGCGCGAACTCGAAGGCGCCCTGAAGAAAGTCCTCGCCTTTGCACGTTTCCACCAGCGCGAAATCAATCTTGACCTCGCAAAGGAAGCGCTCAAGGACATCATCGGTGCCCACAATCGCCAGATCACGCTGGAACTGATCCAGAAGACCGTCGCCGACTATTTCAAGATCAAGGTCGCGGACATGTATTCGCAAAAACGCACGCGGGCCATCGCCCGCCCGCGCCAGGTTGCCATGTGGCTCGCCCGCGATCTGACGCCGCACAGCCTGCCCGAAATCGGCGATGCCTTCGGTGGCCGAGACCATACAACCGTTCTGCACGCCTGTCGCACCATTACCGACCTGCGCAGCAAGGACATGCATTTAAACAATGACTTGCTCGTGCTTTCCCAAACCATCAAAACCTGAAGCACAAACAGAACAACCCCCTGAACAAGCTTTGGAAACAATGTGGATAAATTTTCTCCTGCTATTGAAAACATCAAATATCCACAACTATCCACACAATGTTCCCTGATTCATCCCAACCCTTATCAAGAGCACAACTGATTGTTTCATTAGTCTTTAAAGCGAATGTCCACAGAAATTCCCTTCCCTCATCATTATCATTAGGGGTTATTTAAGATGCTTCTATATAAAGGCTCACGCGACCAGTTTCTGATTCCCCTGCAAGCGGTTTGCGGCATTGTCGAAAAACGCCACACCTTGCCGATCCTGTCGAACGTGCTGATCGAAAAGATGGGCGATCGCCTGATGCTGCTGGCGACCGATATCGAAATGCAGATCCGGACGAGCACGGTATCCAGTGGCACGGAAGCGGTCGCCATCACCGTCGCGGCGCGCAAGCTACAGGACATCCTGCGGTCCCTGCCCGACAATGCCGAGGTCAGCCTGAATCTGGATGAACGCCGCTTGCAGCTCAAGGCGGGCAAGAGCCGTTTCAACCTGCAGACCTTGCCGGCGGAAGATTTTCCACGCATGGCCGAAGCCTCGGGAAAAAGTGTCGTGCTCAAGCTGACGCAAAAGCAGTTCAAGCGCCAACTGGCGCTGGTGCAGTACGCGATGGCGCAGCAGGACATCCGCTATTACCTCAATGGCCTGCTGCTGGTGGCGCAGGGCAGCGAACTGAAGCTGGTGGCGACCGATGGTCATCGCTTGGCTTATGCGAGCGAGGATATCGGCAGCGCGCAGGATGAGCGCATCGAGGTCATCCTGCCGCGCAAGACGGTGCTCGAATTGTCACGCCAGCTGGCCGACAACGATGAAGCGCTGGAAATTGCACTGACGCCGACGCAGGCGCGGTTCAGCTTCGGCAATGTCGAGTTCGTCAGCAAGCTGATCGATGGCAAGTTTCCTGACTATGATCGTGTCATCCCGCAGCACCAGGGCAAGATCATCAAGCTCGACCGCGCGCTGTTCCAGCATTCCCTGCAGCGTGCCGCAATCCTTACCAACGAGAAATTCCGCGGCGTGCGCTTGGTACTCTCGGCCGGCAGCCTGAAAATCCTCTCGACCAACGCGGAAAACGAGGAAGCTCAGGAAGAAATCGAAATCGACTATGCCGGTGACGGTCTCGACGTCGGCTTCAACGTCAATTATCTGCTCGATGTGCTCAACAACATCGCCACGGAATCGATCGAGGTGCGCCTTGCCGACAGTAATTCCAGTGCCCTGATCATGCTGCCGGACAACGAGCGCTTCAAATATGTCGTAATGCCGATGCGAATTTAATTGCATCTGAACAGGAAAAAATGACTGAACTCGACCAGACCAGCGACGGTTACAACGAAGATTCGATCCAGCAGCTCGAAGGCCTGGAAGCGGTACGCAAGCGTCCGGGGATGTATATCGGCGACACGTCCGATGGCACCGGTCTGCACCACATGGTGTTTGAAGTCGTCGATAACGCCATCGACGAAGCGCTGGCCGGTCATTGCGACGAAATCCTGATCACGATTCACACCGACAATTCGATTTCCGTCGCCGACAATGGCCGCGGTATCCCGGTCGGTGTGAAGTTTGACGACAAGCACGAGCCGAAGCGTTCCGCTGCCGAGATCGTCATGTGCGTGCTGCATGCCGGCGGCAAGTTCAACCAGAATTCCTACAAGGTTTCCGGCGGCCTGCATGGCGTCGGTGTGTCCTGCGTCAATGCGCTGTCGCAATGGCTGCGCCTGACGGTGCGGCGTGATGGCCATAAGCATTTCATGGAGTTCAACCGGGGCCATGCCGTCGACCGCATGATCGAAACGCACAATGGAGTCGAAGTTTCCCCGCTGAAAGTGATCGGTGAGACAAAGAATCGCGGTACCGAGGTGCATTTCCTCGCCGACACCGAGATCTTCGGTACCATCGAATACCACTACGACATCCTCGCCAAGCGCCTGCGCGAACTCTCCTTCCTCAACAACGGGGTGAAGATCAAGCTGGTCGACCAGCGTACCGGCAAGGAAGAGGACTTCGCTTTTTCCGGCGGCGTCAGGGGCTTCGTCGAGTACATCAACCGCAGCAAGACCGTGCTCCACCCGACGGTGTTCTATTCCAGTGGCGAATCCAAGGTGGGGGATTCGGGCGTCACCATCAACGTCGAAGTGGCGATGCAGTGGAACGACTCCTATGCTGAACAGGTGCTGTGCTTTACCAACAACATTCCGCAGGCCGACGGTGGCACCCACCTGACCGGGCTGCGGCAAGCGATGACGCGCGTAATCAACAAGTACATCGAGGAAAACGAAATCGCCAAGAAGGCGAAGGTCGACATCGCCGGCGACGACATGCGCGAAGGCCTGGCCTGTGTGCTCTCGGTGAAAATGCCCGACCCGAAGTTTGCCTCCCAGACCAAGATGAAACTGGTCTCTTCCGAAGCCCTGCCCGCGGTACAGGAAGTCGTGGCGCAGAAGCTCTCCGAGTTCCTGCTGGAAAAGCCCGGTGATGCCAAGGTCATTACCGGCAAGATTGTCGAAGCCGCACGGGCACGCGAGGCAGCACGCAAGGCGCGCGAGATGACGCGCCGCAAGGGTGTGCTCGATAATATCGGCCTGCCCGGCAAACTGGCCGATTGTCAGGAAAAGGATCCGGCGCTGTGCGAGCTTTACATCGTCGAGGGCGACTCTGCCGGCGGCTCGGCCAAGCAGGGCCGCGACCGCAAGTTCCAGGCAATCCTGCCGCTGCGCGGTAAGGTGCTCAACGTCGAAAAGGCGCGGCTGGACAAGGTGATTTCCTCCGAACAGATCGTCACCCTGCTCACCGCGCTCGGTTGCGGCTTCGGCAAGGAAGACTACAAGCCCGAGAAGCTGCGCTACCACCGCATCATCATCATGACCGACGCGGACGTGGACGGTGCGCACATCCGCACCCTGCTGCTGACCTTCTTCTACCGCCAGATGCCCGAACTGGTCGAAGGCGGCCACATCTACATCGCCCAGCCGCCGCTCTACAAGATCAAGCATGGCAAGAGCGAGCGCTACATCAAGGATGACAGCGAACTTAACCAGTACCTGCTGACGCTGGCGCTCGACGGCGCGGCATTAACTCCGAAGCTCGGCGCGCGGGCCATCGAAGGCGCGGCTTTGGAAGAGCTGGCGCGCAGCTATCTGACCTCTGAAGCCATCATCCGCCGCCTGGCCGATTTCGTTGACGCCGATGCGCTGCATGCGCTGATCGCGCACGACATCGCGCTGGAACTGTCGAGTGAAGCCGCCGCGCAGGCCGGAGCTGCCGCACTCGGCCGCGTTCTCGATGACAAGCTCAATGTTCGTGCCGCATTCGACGAGCGGACCGAAAGCTGGCAGCTGCGCCTCGAAAAGATGCGCCACGGCAATCTGCGTGTCAGCACCCTCGACGAAGACTTTCTCGTCTCCGGCGATTACGCACAACTACGCAAGACGGCCGGCCTGCTGGCGGGTCTGGTCGGCAGCGATGCGACCGTGCGCCGCGGCGAGAAGTCACAGCAGGTCAACAGTTTTGCGACGGCGATGTCCTGGCTGCTCGGCGAAGTCGAGCGCAACCTCGGCAAGCAGCGCTACAAGGGTCTGGGCGAAATGAACCCCGAGCAGCTGTGGGAAACGACGATGGATCCGAACGTGCGGCGCCTGCTCAAGGTGCAGATCGAGGATGCCATCACCGCCGACGAGATCTTCACGACGCTCATGGGCGACGTGGTGGAACCCCGCAGAAAATTCATCGAAGACAACGCTCTGTACGCGTGCAACATCGACGTCTGATCAAGCCTCCTGCCGGGCGAGGAAGGCGCCTTCATGCCCTGCCGGCAAGGGGATGCGCACCCGGTGGCCGCTGCCGGGTGCGGTATCGACCGGCTGTGCCGTCCCGTCAGCGCCGACTTTTTCCATCTGCTCGATCCGGACCACGAGGTTGCCTCGGGGGTGGATCAGTTCGACCGTGTCACCGACGCCGAAGCGGTTCTTGACCTCGACTTCCGCCCAGCCGTTGGCTGCATAGCCCGAGATGTCGCCGACATACTGGCTCTGCCCCATCTGCGACAGGCCGGTGAGATAGTTCTGGTGCGCGCTGTCGGGATGACGCTCGTAGAAGCCGGCGGTGTAGCCGCGATTGGCAAGGTCGCCGAGGCGGGCGACCAGCGTGGCATCGAAGCTGCGTCCGGCCAGCGCGTCGTCGATGGCCTGCCGGTAGGCCTGACAGGTCCGGGCGACGTAGTAGGCCGATTTGGTGCGGCCCTCGATCTTCAATGAATCGACACCGATCTCGGTCAGCCGGCCGACATATTCGATGGCGCGCAGGTCTTTCGAATTGAGGATGTAGGTGCCATGCTCGTCTTCCTCGATCGGCATGTGCTGTCCGGGGCGGGTTTCCTCCTCGATCAGCCAGACATCGCCGGCAGGATTTTCGGCAGCGGGTTTTACATCGTAGCTCCAGCGGCAGGAATTCGTGCAGGTGCCCTGGTTCGGATCGCGGTGGTTGAAATAGCCCGAAAGCAGGCAGCGGCCGGAATAGGCGACGCACAGGGCACCATGGACGAAGACCTCGAGCTCGATGTCCGGACATTGCTGGCGGATTTCGGCGATTTCATCCAGCGAGAGTTCGCGCGAAAGGATGACCCGGGTAACACCGATGGAACGCCAGAACCGCACGGCGGCGTGATTCACCGTATTCGCCTGTACCGAGAGGTGGATCGGCATGTCCGGCCAGGTTTCGCGGACCATCAGCATCAATCCCGGATCGGCCATGATCAGCGCGTCGGGCGCCAGTGCAATCACCGGGGCCATGTCGGCGAGGTAGGTCTTCAGCTTCGCGTTGTGCGGGAAGATGTTGCTGACGACATAGAACTTGCCGCCGTGGCCATGCACCCGGGCGATACCGTCGGCGAGCTTGTCGAGATGGCCGAATTCGTTGTTGCGCACGCGCAGGCTGTAGCGCGGCTGGCCGGCATACACGGCCGTCGCGCCGTAGGCGAGCGCGGTCTCGGCCATGCGCAGGCTGCCCGCCGGCGCCAGCAGTTCGGGCGTTCGCAGATGGAAATTGCGGCTCATGGCGATGCCAAAGAAGGATCAGTGGCCATTATCCCAGCAGTCCGCTCGGGGTCGGGGCAAAAAAAATCCCGGCTTGCGCCGGGACTCTAAACAGTTCGTTGCGAACTGGAGGAGGAGACGATGCCTGGATACCGCTCAATGCAAATGCGGGTGAGGCGGTTGCGGTTTCCAGAAAAACCAGAGATGCGACACTGCGCTGATGCAATGCAACATTCACTGATAGCAATTTAATAATTCCACGAAAAAATACAATACAAACATTCGTAACAACTTTGATGAAAATAATTCAATAATAAGCCCATGGATCGTGCTGCCGAAATGAACGCCTTTGTATGCGCCGTCGAAACCGGCGGGTTTACTGCTGCAGCGCGGCAGCTGGGCCTGACCCCGTCGGCCCTGTCCAAGCTCGTGACCCGGCTCGAGGACCGGCTCGGTGCCCGGCTGCTGCATCGAACCACCCGGCGTTTGCAGATCACCCCCGAGGGCGAGGCTTTCTATACCCGCGCTCGTGCGATCCTGAATGCGATGGACGAAGCCGAAGCCGAAGTGGCCGAAGCCTCGGCCAGCCCGCGCGGCCTGTTGCGGCTGCACTGCCGCTCCGCCTTCGGCATGCACCAGCTGACGCCGGCCATCCCGCGGTTCCAGGCGCTCTACCCGAAGATCGAGCTCGACATCACCATCAGCGACCAGCCCGTTGGCCAGGAAGGCAACTTCGATTTATCGATCCGCAACGGCCCGCTCGACGAATCCTCGCTGGTGGCGCGCCGCATCTGCAATCTTGAACGCGTGATCTGCGCCGCCCCGAGCTATCTGGCCCGGCATGGCAGGCCGCGCACGCCCGATGAGCTGCAGCAGCACAACTGCCTGTGGATCACCAGCCTGCCGGCGCTGCGGCGCTGGCCGTTCAAGACCGACGAGGGGCTCCGCATCGTTCCGGTCAGCGGCAATGTCGTCGCCAACAATGCCGAAACCGTCCTGCAGCTCGCACTGGCCGGGGTCGGCATTACGCGCCTGACCGACGTCATCGTCGGCGAGGCGATCCGCAACGGGCAGCTGGTGCCGCTCCTTGCCGACTGGAGCCACGTCGAGCCGGTGCCGCTCTATGCCACCTATCCGAGCGGCCGCAATCTTTCGCCCAAGGTGCGCGCCATGGCGGACTTTCTGATTACCAATTTTTCCTCGGCGCCCTGGCGGATTACTTCGATTCCGCACCCACTTCCTTGAGCAGGAACGCGATGACCTGCTTGAGCTCGTCGTCGGTCAGGTCGGCCAGGCCGCCGCGTGCCGGCATGTTGCCGTGGCCGCGAATGACGGTTTTGGTGACGGCGTCGAGGCCCTTGGACGCACGCTGCGTCCATGCGGCCTTGTCGGACAGCTTCGGCGCACCCTGGTCACCGGTTTCGTGGCACTTGTGGCAGGTGGCCCGGGCGATTTCCTCGGGGTTCCTGTCACTGGCTGCGGGTTTCGCGCCCGCGGCGGGTTCCTTGAAGTTCGCGCCCGACTGGTTGGCCATGAAGACGATCGCGCGCGTCAACTCTTCCGGCGTTGCGTCGGAACCACCCTTCGGCGGCATGGCGCCCTTGCCGGATAGAGCCGTCTTGGTCAGGACATCGAGGCCGACACCGATGCGCGGTGCCCAGGCGGCCTTGTCGCCGGTCTTCGGTGCGCCGGCGACGCCGGCTTCGTGACAGGCACCGCAGACGGCCTTGTAGAGCTCTTCACCACTGCGGCTGCCGGCGGTAGTGCCGGTGGCGGCAGGCGGCGCCAGCTTGACTTTGGCCAGAGGCAGGATGCGGGCATTGACAGCCTCATCCTCCGCGTTTTGCGGGCGACTGCCCATGGCCAATGCCATGGCTGGGGCGACGGCGATCAGGCCGGCCACGGCCAGCATGCGTGAAGAACTCTTAACCATTGCGATTCCCTCAATATTTGGCGGGCCTGACACACTCATCGAAGAGTATCTGCTACTGCATTTCCCTGTCGGCGGAGTGCTTCGCCAAGCTGTCACGATAGACCTGTCCGAATATGCTACCCCAAAGCGTGCTTTGCGTACCGGTTCCATAACTGGATGTGCTGTTGATTAGAATCCATCCACCCCCTCTTTTGCCTACAGCAGCATGCAGACCCTGTTCTCCCTGATCGAATCGCCATTCCACCCCAACTTCGCGGCGCTGTATCAACGCCTTGGCATCCAGGAAACGGGCTTTTCCACTGCCCGCAACCTGCACCGGGCCTTGCAGAAGCAGGCACCGGATTTCTTCGTGGGCGATTTCATCTACGGCTGGGCCAACAACTATGCCGGCACGAACCTGTCGAATCTGGATGTCACCCTGGTGACCCTGCAGAGATTTGCCCCCAATGCGAAGGTCATCGTTTTCGCGCAGGCCAGCGATGAGCCCCATGTGCAAAAGCTCACGGAACTGTTTCCCGTGCATGCCACGCTGAAATACCCGGTCAGCGAACAGGCCATGCTGGCGGCGTTGGGGGCAGCCCCGTAGCCGTGCGTTTGCCATGAGCCTCGAATCCGTCCGTGCCTTCTTTGCGTCCAGGAACCCGGACATTTCCACCATCGAGCTTGCTTGACCCCCATTGATCTTGCAGTCGCTGCTCACGAGCGACTTCGGCTTCGATGGAGTTCTGCGGTAGTTGCTTGAGGCATTCCTCCAAAGCCTGAGGGTCAAGTTTCTCAACGGGTTTCGGTTCAATGCGCGCCACCTGTGGCGATTTCCCGTCCCATGCATAGGGGTTCGTGAACACCGGTGGGTCTGGCAGGCAGTCCTCATCGTAGATTGGGGGCCAGTCCGACGCGAATGGCGTGAACGAGATCGTCCGTTCGAAGATCAGCGGCTTGCTAGTTGGAGTGGGTGGCAAGGAGGGCAGGCTTTCGATGGCCTTCCGGGCGAGTTGCTCGGCCACGCTGGACGTGGTCCACAGCGTTTCAAGCTTGGCCAATGTTCCATCGGGGGCGATTTCCACCCGGAATCTGACCTCGCCCGCATTTTGCCCTTCGACTGCTGTCCCCATCATGCTGCGCACCTGCTTTCCCCACGAGTAGCGGTAACCCTTGCTGTTCTTCAATGTGTAATTGCCCGCAAACGCCCATTCTTCCGCCGTCGGCGCGGCAGGCGCCGGTTGGGTCGCCAGCGGACGCTTTGTGACGGGTGTCGTCACCGGGTTGTTTTGGCGCGCCTCGGTTGCAATGACAGCGACTGGGGCCGTCGCTGGCGCTGGTGGGTGAGGGATAGGCTGTGCGATGTATTTCTCTGGAGCCCGTGGCGCAAGCTCCATAACGATGGCCGGTTGTTCGGGCTTCGGCCTGTCCGCTTTTCTGGAATGCCATGTCAGGTAATTGCTCCCGGCCAAGGTAATTACCAAGGCGTGCAGGGCCAGGGAGACAAATACCGCAAATCGAAAACGATGTTTCAACGGGTGCCGCTTTATTCCACGCGAACACGCCAGGCTGCAATCAAGGCCGTGGCTGCACGGTCGATTTCATCCCCCGTCGTTTCCCGGCCGACCGATAACCTGACCGCACCGAGAGCCCGCTCTGCGCTGCAACCCATCGCTGCCAGCACACCGCTGACGGCATCGCCATGCGAATGGCAGGCCGAGCCGACCGAGGCGGCCACGCTTGCCTCTGCGGCAGCCAACAAATTCCGCCCGGATACACCGGGAAACGATACGTGCAGCGTATTCGGCAAACGGTGTTCCGGATGCCCGTTGAGCAGCAGACCGGGGACGCCCTCCGACAAACGCTGCCAGAGTCGCTCGCGCATCGTGTGCAGGTGCTGGGTGATCTGTGGCAGCCGTTCGCGTGCCAGCCGTGCCGTCTCGCCAGCGCCGACTATCAGGGCAACATTCTCCGTACCCGGACGCAGCCCATGTTCCTGCCCCGCACCGAACAGGACCGATTTGAGCGGCGTGCTCTGCCGCACGTAAAGCGCACCGATCCCTTTCGGGCCGTAGAGCTTGTGGAAGGCGAGCGTCAGCAGGTCGACGCCGAGCGCATCGACATTCACCGGCAGCTTGCCTGCAGCCTGCGCTGCATCGGTGTGCATCAGACTGCTGTTGGCCCGTGCCAGCGCGGCGATCTCGGCAATCGGCTGCAGCGTGCCGACTTCGTTGTTGGCGAGCATCACCGACACCAGTGCCGTATCTGGGCGCAAGCGTTGGGCGACTGCTTGGAGATCGACACGTCCGGTTTCATCCACCGGAACAACCGAGATATCCCAGCCGAGTTGGCGCAGATGCAGGGCCGGCTGCATCACCGCCAGATGCTCGACAGCGCTGACGATGATGTGGCGCTTGTCCGGTACTGCCCGCGCCACGCCCAGCAAGGCAAGGTTGTTCGCTTCCGTGGCATTGCCGGTGAAAAATATCTCGTCGGCAGTGGCGCCGATCAGGGCGGCGACTTCGGCACGTGACTTCGTAACCGCCGCATGTGCACGCTGACCATAGGCATGACTCGACGAGGGATTGCCGAAATCCGATTCCAGCCATGGCCGGATCGCTGCTGCCACCTCGGGCGCGATTGGTGTCGTGGCGTTGTAGTCGAGGTAGATGGGCATTTTCATAGCATTGCCTTGATCAGGTTGACGATTTCAGGATCGTCGAATTCGCGTCCGCCGGTGGCGCGGTAAGCCAACCGCCCCTGACGATCCACGAGGAAGGTCGTCGGCAGGCCGCGCACCGACCATGCACCCATGGTTTTCGAGTCGCGGTCGAACACGACCGGAAAGTCGGTGATGCCGGCAAAGGAGAACACCGCGTCGGGATCCTCGCCGACATTGACCGCGATGACCTCGAACTCGCCCGGCTTGAAGAGCTTGCGCACCCGGCCAAGTGACGGAAACTCCTTTCGACACGGCGGACACCAGGTCGCCCAGAAGTTGATGAGTACGACACACCCCTTGTACTGCGCCAGCTCGACGATTTTGTCGTCGGCATCCTTGAGACGCAAAGTCGGCGCTGGCGGGACGGCTGCCAGTGGGGACATGCCCCGTCCTTGCGCCCGTACCGCAAGCGGCATGGCCAGCAGACCAAGTCCGATGAGGAATCTTCTGCGGTCAGTCATAGGCGCACTCCAGTTTGTCGAGAACGAGTTCATGATCTCCCTTGTTGTCCTGATAGCGCGCGACCAACCGGAACGGCGCTTTCGGAACACTCTTGAGCGTTGCCATGCCCATGATCCAGTCGCCCGGCTCGAAAACATTACTCGTCTGGAACTGGGCCCACTTGAAGGCAATCCGGGCTGCCGACGGCATGCCCGCTTTGTCCCACTGTGCATCCCAGGCTTCCGGCAGCGTGAGAGTGATCCTTGCGCCATCGGCATCGACGGCATGCCAGTCCGATAACGCGGTTCGAATCGTGCGGTCTGTGGCATTTTGCATGCCGAAGGAAAAGCCGCAGGCCTCGGCATAGGGGCGGATCGCAGTAGCCGTGAAACCACGCGCCTCGTAAAACGCTTTGCGCGCCGAGGCCGTTAGCGGATTGACGCCCAGTGCGACGGATCCCTGCCGAACGAGATAACGCATCTCCATGCCGTCCTGCGCGGCGACATTCCATGCAAACAGAAATGCCATCAAGAAAAATGACCAGACTCTCACGAACCCTTCCTGCATTTCGTAAACCGGACTTATAGCGCGCTCTTGATCAGGATGTAGGTGGCGACGATGACGAGGAAGCCGCCAAAACCACGCTTGAGCGTTTCCGGCGAGAAGCGGTGCGCCATCCGGGTACCGGCGAAACTGCCGGCAATGGTAACGCTTGTGAATGCGAGCATCGTTGTCCAGTCGATGCTCACCGCGCCGAGATAGCCGAGGAATCCTGCATAGGACTTTGCCGCGACGATGGCCAGTGAGGTACCGATGGCGAATTTCATGCGCAAGCCGGAAAGCAGCACCAAGGCTGGCACGATCAGAAAACCGCCACCGACCCCGACCACGCCGGTGAGCACGCCGACTCCGATGCCATGTGCGGCAATGTGGCTCAGACGGACCTCGACGTTGCGCTCGGGTGGCGGCAGTCCGCCCGCGGCCGAGAGCTGCGGCACGATAGCCGGTTTCAACATCTTCCAGGCCGCTGCATACATTACCAATGCGAACAACACGAGCTGCACCACAACCGGTGTCAGTACACCGAGTTTTGCTCCGGCGAAGGTGCCGATCACACCGAATACGCCGAATACCGACGCCACGCGCACATCGACATTGCGATGCCGCCAGTGGTCCCAAGCCGATATTGTCGCGGTGATGGCAACGATGCCGAGGCTCATGGCAATGGCCGACTTGGCTTCGACATCCAGCAGAATCATTAGTGCCGGCATGGCGATGATCGAGCCGCCGCTGCCGAACAGGCCGAGCACGATGCCGGTCGCGGCACCGGCGAAAATGGCGAGGATCAACACACCTAGAACACCAGTACCCGGTCCGCCCACAGCGTCCACTCGGTGATTTCGTCGAGCGTGCCGCGATAGGCGTCGGGGATCAGTTCGGGTTCCTTGATACCGCGCGTATCCATGCAGTTGCCGCAGACGCCTACTTCGCCGCCGGCACTAATCACCATGCCGAGCATGTCGCCGATGTTGTAGAAACCCTGTGGCACCTTCTGCCCTGCCTTGGCGCAGGCGGAAGCGTCACCCATCAGGAAGATGCGTATCTCGATCCCGCCTTCCGCTTTCTTCAGCATGCTGCGCGCGAGACGCAGGGCGTTGTAGCTGCGTTCGGTTCCGTAGGGCGGGTCGTTGAGAATGAACAGGTATTTGGTCATGTCACTTCCCTCCGCTCTTGATGATGGCTTTGAGTGAATCGAAGTCCTTGCGCACCTTCTCCTGATAGATCAGACCGGTCTTCGGCTGCTTGGGCGCCCCTTCGAAATCGAGAACGTCGGCCACCATCTGGAAGCTCGACATGCCGTTGTGGTCCTTGCCATCCGCCGCGATCAACTGGTTGGCGTAGAACACGCCGGGAGCGGGCAGCCCGGGGGCGAGGCTCGCGGGCAGGATGCGGATCGGCACGCGATAGGTATTGGCCACTTCGACGGCCACCTGGGTATTGTTGTTGCAGCGCTGGCCGGGGGGGTCCTTGTTGATGATGGTCAGCACCTTGTTGCCGGCGGCGTCGGTCGCGCCTAGCACGGCCATCGACTGATCGGCCGCGACGATGTGAGTAAACGACAGGACGAACAACCCCAGGAACGGCTTGAATATATTCATGACTTCCTCCTCTTGAAATAACAATCTAAAGACTGTTAGATCAATCTAGCCGAGAGCGTGCGGCAGTGTCAAGCGCAAATTGACTTCCCACCCACCACCGCTAACATGCGGTCTTATGAAGGATTCGCGCCACATCAAGGACATTCTTTACGAGCAGGTTGCACGCATCGGCAAGGCGACCAGCAGTCCGAAACGGCTGGAACTGGTCGAACTGCTCTGTCAGGGCGAGAAGACGGTCGAAACACTGGCCAAGGAAGCTTCAATCAGCATGAAGCTGGCCAGTGCGCATTTACGCGAGTTGCGCGCTGCCCATCTGGTTGAGACCGAGCGCAGCGGGAAGAACATCTATTACCGCATCGCCAATCGCGGTGTGGCGGAGTTCTGGGTGGCCATCCGTTCGCTGGCGGAAGACCGGCTGGTCGAGTTGAAAATGGCGCTCGCCCAGATCACCAGCGCGCCGAAGGAACTGACGCCGAAGGATCGCGATGCGCTGGTCAAGGCGGCGCGCAAGGGCGAGGTGATCGTACTGGATGTGCGACCCACTCCGGAATTCGAGGCGGCGCACCTACCTTATGCGCAGTCATTGCCGATCGATGAATTGAAGTCGCGCTTATCCGATCTGCCCAAGGACAAGACCATCGTGGCCTACTGTCGCGGACCGTATTGCCTGATGGCCAAGGATGCCGTCGATCTGCTCAAGCAGCAAGGTTATGAGGCGATCCACCTGCCCGAAGGTGTCGCTGAGTGGGGCATGGTGCCGGTAAGGTGAATTGGCAGGCGGAAACTTGAGGGTGACCATTTGAACGGCGGATGACCCGTTCTTTGCGGACAGACAGCATGATGCTTTTCCAGACCGCGACTGCCCTGATCGGCGCGTGGAAGCAACTTGCACCCGCCTGATCGTCGGCGGGCGCAAGCTTCATCGCATCAGAACTTCAGTTGCCACCACTCCAGCGTCACGGCCTTGAGGCCGTCGCGCTCCTGATTGGCACCGTCCCAGGCCGCGAAGGCGATCGGCATCGTCTTGCGGTTCAGCAGGCTCGCGCCTTCGTCGGCTTTGACCTTCAGCGGGCGTGCGAGCACGACCGCCCAGCCGCCATCGGTACGCATCGAGGCGCTCTGCAACCCGTCGAAAGGTACGCGCATCGAGGTGCCAAAGCCCTTGGCGATCATGTTCTCGGTGAGGCCGTCGGCGCGCCAGCGCCAGACATTCACGGCGTTGTTCGGATCGCCCATGAAGGGCGTTGTGGCCGCCTTGCCGTTGACCGGGAACTGCACCGCCGCCCCATCCATGAACTGGCCGATGTCCTTGATCGCGGCATTTGCGGTCGCGTCGCTCCAGGCTAGCTTCACGAACAGTTGATTGCCGGCACGGATCGCCTGGGCGGAAATCTGCGTCGTGGCGGGAACCCCGACGATTGAGGGGTGGCCCGGGAAGGCGGGTTGCAGGGCGACTTGGGTCACAGGCGCCTTCTGCCACACCGCAGCATCGGGTGTGGAGGCGTCTACGCCGCTCGCGGACAGGACGCGAATCGTTTTGCCCGCGGTCGCCGCCTGCGACACTGCCGGCACCAATGCTGCCATCGCGGCAACAAGACCGGCGATTGAAAGTTGTTTCATCAGCATGCTTGTTTTCATCGATTTCTCCAGATTCTCAGTTTGCCGTGGCGAGCTGGCGGCGGTGTTCTTCCACCAGCTTGCGCAGCATCGAGCCATACTTTTCGTACGCCGTTTTCGTCCTCTCGAGCTTGCTGCAGAACTCGGGCAGCCATGCCGCCAAGTGACGGTCGAGGAAATCGCGTGACGCCCGCCGAAACGGTTCGATATCCTGGCCCTCTTGACGGGCGGCTGCTTCGCGATGACACAGCCAGGCGAGAAACTCGAGTTCCGTCACCAAATGATCTGGGTAGTCCCGATCCGTATCGGAAAGCTTGATGTCGAAGAACTCGTAATAGCGCAGCAGGTCCTCGAGAATGCCCGCACGTCCCTCGTTATTGCGATGCATGCCTTCGAAGAGCGGCACCGCAGCCTGGTCCCGTCCGACTTCGAAGGCGGCCAGATACTCTGCTTGCAGTTCTTCCGCCGAGAGCGTCGGTTCGACGAGCCCGTGTTCAGTGAGGCGTTGCCACGCTTCCGCGGTCGGGTAGGAGAACAGCCGGGCCATCGCCAGGTAATTCTCGGCCTGGGGTCCCATGCTCAAATGGCTTGTGCTCATATCCGGTACCTGTCCTTGTTCGTGAAACCGATCAGCAGGTCGGTCAGCTCGGAGGGCTTGGCTTCGCGCCGCTTTTGCATTTCGCGCCCCAGGATTTCCAGTGCGGGTTGCACGCCCTTGCCGAACATCGCTTCGAGGTCGGCCATGGGAATGCGCGGTACATTGGACAGGCGTCCATCCTCTTCGAATGGCGGCGGGGTGACGTTCAGCGGCGGCACGTAGAAAACATTCGGCTCGGTGCCGTATTCCGGATGCAGCGGGATGGCCACTTTCCACTTGTCGACCAGCTTGTGGATCGGTCCGTCCTGGTCATCGCGATAACCCCAGAAACGGATGCGGCCGGTACATTGTTTGACGCAGGCCGGCGCCTCGCCTTTCTCGACACGCGGATAGCAGCCGATGCACTTCTCTGATTTCTGCGTCTGCAGGTTGAAATAGACCTTGCCATAGGGACAGGCCTTGACGCAGTAACGATAGCCGCGGCAACGCTCCTGGTCGATCACCACCAGGCCATCTTCCTCGCGCTTGTAGATCGCCTTGTTCGGGCAGGCGGCGAGGCAGGCCGGGTTCGAGCAATGGTTGCAGATGCGCGGCAGATAGAAGTAGCGGCTGTTGGGAAACGTCCCGGCGCCTTCGTCCTCGTCCCAGTTCGGGCCCCAGGTCGGTTTCTCGTGCGCGACGACGCGATCGGCCTTACCTTCCAGCAGCGCCTCCTCGAAGTTGTACTTCCAGACCGCGCCGTAGGCTTCCATCGGCGGAATCTTGCCATCAGTCTGCAAGGCGCCATTCTTGAAGCCGCCACCCTTCTGCTGCCAGTTCATCGGGTAGCCCTTGCCAGGGTGGGTTTCCACGTTGTTCCAGTACATGTACTCACGCCCGCCACGATCGGTCCAGAGCGTCTTGCACGCCATCGTGCAGGTGTGGCAGCCGATGCACTTGTTCAGGTCGAATACATAGGCCAACTGTCTTTTACTCATGATTCATTCCTCAGGCTTTCTCGACGTCGACCGTCGTCTCGTAGAAGATGCGGTTCGGGTTGAACGCCGCTGCGGCAAACTTGATGTGGCCATAGCCACCGACCATTTCGAGCGGATTGATCAGCTCGCAATTGACCATGTTGTAGTGCGTCATGTTTTTGTAGAGATACTGTTCCCAGCCATGCTCGGTAAACAATATGTCTTCGGGCAGGGATGGCCAGGCCTTGGCCATCGCGAAGAATTCGCCTGATGAATTGAAGATGCGCACCATGTCTCCGTCCTTGATGCCTTTTTTCGCCATGGCCTGCGGACTGAGCCGGATGTCCGGTTCGCCGCGCTGGTGGCGCAGCATCCATTCCTCGCTGCGTGCGAAGGAGTGCACACCCCAACGCGTATGCGGAGAGCTGAACTTGAATGGATATTGCTTCGGGCCGAGATGTCCGCCACCTTTCATTTGCGGCTTGGGTACCGTGGCATCGAAACGCTGGAACCAGTCGTGGTCGACATAGAACTGCAGGCGGCCGGTCAATGTCTTGTAGGGAATCTTGTCCGTGACGTTGATCGTGAAGGGACGGTAGGGTTTGTCCTTCGGAATCGGTGCAGTTTTACCCGCCGTGGGGCCGACGGCGACAAAGCCTTTCTTCATCACTTCTTCGTAGCTGCCCGGGCCGAGTGCCTTGGAGTTTTCCATGACGAAGCGCAGCGCCTGCTCGTCGGTGACGACCTTGCCGTTCATCGTGAAATCGTCGTAGAAGGTATTGAAGTCGATCGCGCTCTTGATTTCCGGATCATCGACACGCGTAACGCCGCGGGCAATGGCGCGTTCCTGGATCTTTTTCGCCAGTTCGACGCCAATCTGCCATTCGGTCTTGCGTTCGTACATCGGCTTGACCGGTTGGCCGAAGGCATGGACGAAGCGCGTCACCGAGGTTTCGCGGATGTCGAGCTTTTCGGTATTTTCCGCGCAAGGCAGCACGATATCGGAATACATGCAGCCGGCGTTCATGCGGAAGTCGACGTTGACCAACAATTCGCAACGCTTGAGGAAATTGTCGCGCAGGTGCTGGTAACCGTTCGAGGTGTTGAAGAGGTTTATGCCCGCGTTGATATAGACGATCGGATCCTTGATTGATTGCCATTTCGGCATCCAGCCCTTGGCTTCAGATTCCTTGCGCAGGGCTTCCATGTCATCGATGCCGAAACCGATCTGCTCCTTGAGTTGCTTGTCGTCGTAGTAAGCCTTCGCGCGCCGGTGCTGCTCGCCCCAGACCCACTGCGCCAGGACCATCGACACACTGCGCCCAGGCTTGCCTTTGAATGCCCCCAGATTCCTGCCTCCCTCAAGCACCCACCCTTCATAGGTGGTATCGAGTGAGCCCGTCGTGCCGTGATGGCCGATCAGCGTGATGATGAGCATCTTCAGGCGGCCGCACTGGAAGCCGTCGAAGTGTTTCTGGTTGTTGTAGCCGTCGAGGATGCGCAACGCCTTGGATTGGGCGATCATCTCGACCAGTTGCCGCACCACCGTCGGATGCACGCCCGATTCGGCCTGCGTGGCTTCCGGTGTGAAGGGGGCGATTTCCTTCTTCAGGCGCTCAAACACCGTTGTGACCTGGATGCCATTGGCGTCGAAAGTGCCTTCCAGTGCAGGCTCGACAGCACCGAGCTTCAGGGTTTTCTCTTTCGAACCCATGCTGCCGGGCGCGGGTACCGCCTTGCCGGATTTCACATCCCAGACGTAGAAGACCTCGACGCTGCCTTCCGCGTTGAAATCCTTTTCGCGCAGGAATTTGCCGTTGTCCACGCGGACGAGGAAGGGCAGGTCGGTTTGTTCCTTCAAGTAATCGGCTTTGAAATGCTTGCCGGCGATCAACTGATTGACGATTGCAGCCGCCAGGTAGGAGTCCGTGCCCATCTTCACCGGCACGAACAGGTCGGCGTGGATCGATGAGGGGTTGTAGTCGCAGGAGATATTGACCAGGCGCGCGCCGTTGTAACGCGCTTCCATCAGGAAGTGGGCGTCCGGCATGCGCGTGACAATCGGGTTCTTGTGCCACATCAGGATCAGGTCGGACGTGAACCAGTCGTCGAAGGTCGATACGGTGCGGGCGGGAATGCGCACGGTATGCAGGCCGGGATAGAGGTCGCCGGTCATCGACGATACATCCGGCTTGATGGCGCCCAGCAGGTTGGCCAAGCGGGTATAGGCTGTGTTGCTAATGATCGCGAACGGACGTTTCGGAATGCAGATGTTGCCGGGGCCACGCTTCAGTGTGGTGTCGATGATCTTGTCAGCAATCTCGGTGTAAGCCTCGTCCCAGCTGATCCGCTTCCACTTGCGTGATCCGCGTTCGCCGACCCGTTTCAATGGCCACTTGAGGTGATCGGGCTGCTTGGACCACGAGCAGTAGACCGCGCCCTTCTGGCAGCCGCGCGGGTTCATGTCCGGGATGCCCGGCAATTGGGGATACTCGCTGACCTGCTCGTCGCGCATGGTCATACCGTTCTTGACATATACCTTCCAGGCGCATCCCGCCACGCAGCCGATGGCATGCGTCGTGAATCCGACCGAATCCCACGTCCACTCCTTGCGGTAAAGGTCTTCCCAGCCGCGATAGGGATATTCCTTGAGGGGGTCGTAATTGGGCTGAATCTTCGAGAATGCCCAAACGCTGCCCGGAATGCTCATTGACGCCATGACGGCTCCCGAATTTTGGAGAAATCTGCGCCGGCCGTTTCCTTCGCCATCGTTTGTTTGCTTCATTTCGTACCTCGCAAGAATTGCCAGAAAAAATGAAAGCCGATAAACCCTGCTTTCGTTGTGGCGATTCTAGGTACGTGAAATGGCCGGCATGTTGATCGATGTCAACATTCGTACGATATTACGAATGTCTGATATTGAAGCTATCGGCAATCTGACTTAAGTATTAGCTCGACGATTCTTCCAAGGGTAATCCGGCGGCGGCCCACTCGGCGACACCGTCACCAATTTTTTCCGCCCGAAAACCGTGCTTGCGCAGCAATTCGACCGCTTCACTGGAGAACAGGCAGAACGGGCCTCGGCAATACGCTACGATCAGCTTGTCCTTGGGCAATTCATCGAGTCGATGCTCAAGTTCTTGCACAGGCATCGAACGGGCATGGGGAAGATGGCCGGACTGGTACTCGTCAGTCGGACGAACATCCAGAACCAGGACATCGCCACTGCGAACTTTCTCAAGGAGCCCCTGACGCGTTTCGGGCGTCAGTCGTTCGGGGGCTGCAACAATCTTCTCCATGACCGATTGCAACTCAAGCCGATGTTCCGCTGCCACGGAGTAGATGCAGACCCATAACAGTGCGACGTCTTCGCCGCTCAGGCTGTAATAGGTGTTCTTGCCTACGCGGCGGGCAGTGACAAGCCGCGCTTCCTTTAGCACCTTGAGATGGGAACTCGCCAGCTTGATGTCGATGTCGACCTCGCGTGCCAAGGTGTCGACCTTCTTTTCGCCTTGCACCAATACTTCAATGAGTTCCAGACGCTTGGGACTGGAAAGTGCCTTGCCGACAAACGATACCTGTTCGTACAGCAAATCTTTGATCTTGCGTTTTTGTAGATGTGCCATTGGAAATAAGGACACTGATCAAATGGTCAATCTACATTAACACTCTTTATGAATCAACGCTTGTTAGACCGGACGCTGGCTGAACAGGCCCAGCAGTACGGCATCAGATCACCGATTGGAAGACGCAGCTGCTGGAACGGGCGGCACAAGTCTTTGACGGGCCGAAGCCCGGGCCGGGGCCGCGGATAAGTGGCAAGCGCAGGGCTCCACGTATAGCCACCCAATTTGTGATGTAAGGTTTACGACATTGCCGAATATCGCCAATTATTTGATTACATAGAATTTGTTGCCCGGCATCGGAATTGCATTCCTGTCGGGCATGGCACGCGATCCCCATCCTTTTGTCACGATCAACGACACGACGCTGCGCGATGGCGAGCAGTCGGCGGGCGTCGCGTTCAGCCTCGACGAAAAGCTGGCGATCGCGCGCGAGCTCGATGCCCTCGGCGTGCCGGAGATGGAAGTCGGCATCCCGGCGATGGGCGTTGAGGAACGCGAGAGTATTCGTGCCGTCGCTGCGCTGGGCCTCAAGGCGGAACTGATGGTCTGGGGACGCATGAGCCGTGCCGACATCGATGCCGGCACCGGACTGGGCGCGCAGCGGATGGACATCTCGGTGCCGGCCTCCGACCAGCACCTGCGCCACAAGCTGGGCCGCGACCGCGCCTGGCTGCTCGCCGAGCTGCCCGCCCATGTCGCGTATGCGCGCGATGCGGGACTCGAAATCTGCATCGGCGGCGAGGACGCCTCGCGCGCCGACCCCGATTTTCTCTGCCGCATCGTCGAGACGGCGCAACGTGCCGGCGCACGGCGCTTCCGTTTCGCCGACACGCTGGGCATCCTCGAGCCCTGCGGCGTGTTCGAGAAAATCGCCCGCCTGCGCGCCTGCTGTGACCTCGAGATCGAGATGCACGCACACGACGACCTCGGCCTCGCCACGGCCAACACGCTGGCAGCTGCGCGTGCCGGTGCGACCCACCTCAACACCACCGTCAACGGCCTTGGCGAGCGCGCCGGCAACGCGCCGCTCGAAGAAGTCGTGCTGGCATTGCAGCGTTGCCACGGCATCGAAACCGGCGTCGATCTGCGCGATTTCCTCGCCCTCTCGCACCGCGTCGCGACCGCCTCGGGCCGCCCGGTGCCCTGGCAGAAGAGCATCGTCGGCGCCGGCGTGTTCACGCATGAAGCCGGCATCCACGTCGATGGCCTGCTGAAGAACCCGGCCAACTATCAGGGCTTCGATCCGGCGCTGGTCGGCCGCAGCCATCGCCTTGTGCTTGGCAAGCATTCCGGCCAGCGTGGTGTACGCGCAGTGATGGCTGGCCTGGGCATCGAACTGGACGAAACCCAGGCGCGTCACCTGCTCGATGCGATCCGCACCTTCGTCGCCCGCAGCAAGCGTCCGCCGACGGATGAAGAACTGAAGGCATTGGCCGGAGCAGATCATGAATAGCCTCATGACGCTGACGGCGGCAGCGGTGCATGACGCACCGGCGCCCGGCATCTTCGCCATGCTGCGCGAGGATGCCCGCTGCATCTTCCTGCGCGACCCGGCCGCGCGCACGCGCTGGGAAGTGCTGAACACCTATCCGGGCCTGCATGCCGTGATGGCGCATCGTTTCGCGCATGCGTTATGGGGCGCGGGTTGGCGCTACCTTGCGCGGCTGCTGGCCTTTCTCGCCCGCATGTTGACGAATGTCGACATCCATCCCGGCGCGCGCATCGGCCGTCGCTTCTTCATCGATCACGGCGCGGGCGTCGTCATCGGCGAGACGGCCGAAGTCGGCGACGACGTCACGCTGTATCACGGGGTGACATTGGGCGGCACGACCTGGAACAAGGGCAAGCGCCATCCGACGCTGCACGATGGCGTGGTGGTCGGTGCCGGCGCCAAGATCCTCGGCGCCATTACCGTCGGCCAGGCGGCCCGTGTCGGCGCGAATTCGGTCGTGGTCAAGGATGTGCCACCCGGCCGCACGGTGGTCGGCATTCCGGCGCATGTGGTCGGGGAGCGCGCCGCGCCGCTGCGCGTGCTCGAGCCGGGCGGCGAACTCGATCTCGATCACCGCATGCCCGACCCGGTTGGCAAGGCGATCGGCTGCCTGCTCGACCGCATCGACGTGCTGGAACAGGAAGTGCGCCAGTTGCGCGGCGCTCCCGCCCCCGCCCCCGCTCCGGCCAGCTGCGCGGTGTGCGCCGCCGGGGATCTCTGCTGCGAGGAGCACCGCCATGGCGGATGAAGCGCCCGACCTGCTGGCCTTCGAGGATGCGCAGCTCTACTTCGACGAGCCACAGCCCGCCGCCATCGATGCGTTGCTGGGTGAAGCCGCGGCCGAATACGGCCGGCCGGCCGCCGAACATGCCCTGATGCGCGCCTATTTCCTCGCGCCGCGCCAGTTGGGCGTGCTGGTCGCGCTGTATCGCTATTACTACTATCAGCACCGTCTCGAGGATGCCCTGCTGGTGGCCGAGCGTGCGATGGATGTCGCCGGCGAGCGGCTGGCGCTGGTCAACGACTGGCGCGGCCTGCGTCCCAACGGCATCGGCGATGCCGCCTACCGCTCCATCGGCCTGCTGCGCTTCTACCTGCTGGCGCTCAAGGCCTCCGCGATCATCCTGCTGCGCATGGGCCGGCTGGAAGAAGGACGCGACCGCCTCGCCAAGATCAGCGAACTCGACCCGCAGGACCGCCTCGGTGCGGCGGCACTGCTCGACATTCCCGGCGTTTCGCCGAATCCGACCCCGACCCCGTTGAACCTGTTCCCGCCTGAAAGGACCTGCCATGACGACCACGCCTGCCGACTTCCTCGACGACCTGGCCGATCTCGAATCGGCCGAGGATTTTCTCGGCTACTTCGATATTGCCTATGAGCCCAGCGTGGTGCATGTGAACCGCCTGCACATCCTGCAGCGCTATCACGACTACCTCGCCGGGCACCGCCAGAATGGCGGCGAGCCCGCCTACGACGACTATCGCGCGCTGCTCGCGCAGGCCTACGCGGATTTCGTCCATTCCGACGCCCTCACCGAGAAGGTGATGCGCGTGCTGCAGAAAGCCAGCGGCGTCGCCAAAGTGGCGGTCACGTCGATCGGCCGGCCAAGCGTGACGGGACACTGATGCAGCCCACCTGGGAATATGGCGACGCCGTGCGCGTGACGCGCAACGTGCGCAACGACGGCACCTATCCCGGGGTCGACACCGGCGACCTGCTGGTGCGACGCGGCAGCGTGGGCAACGTTGTCGATGTCGGCACCTTCCTGATGGACCAGATCATCTACTCGGTGCATTTCCTCGACATCAACCGCATCGTCGGCTGTCGCGCCGAGGAACTGATCGGCGCCGACGAGGAATGGGTGCCCAGTCGTTACGAGGTGCGCGAGCGCGTGCGCGCCGCCATGGCGCTCAGCGCCCATGCCGAAGTGCTGGTGCCGGTCGACGCTATCGGCGAAGTGCTCAAGGTACTGCGTGCGGATGGAGATGTTGTCTATCACGTCCATTTCGACTGCCAGCCGGGCCGCGTCTTCGCGGTGCCGGAGTCGGCGCTCGCCGGCAGCGCGCCCACCCGCGATGAATCCAGCCACGCCTGAGGCCAGCCCCTATCTGACGCTCAAGCTGGCGCGCGAGCTCTACGGCAAGGCGCCGGAAACGCTCGCACCCGCCGAACGCACGCGCGTCAAGCAAGTGGCGCGCCGCCAACAGGAAATCGAGCAGCGCATCCTCGCCACACTCGAAGCGACCAGTGTGCTGCTGCTGCCCGCCTCGGTCGAGCGCGCGCTTGACGAGATTCGCCAGCGCTTCGCCGACGACACCGAATTTCACGCCGACCTGGCACGCGCCGGCCTCACGCCGGACAGCCTGCGCGCCGCGCTGGAACGCGACCTCAAGGTCGAGGCGGTGCTCGAGCAGGTGGCGCATCGCGCGCCGGTCGTCAGCGACACCGACATCGAAATCTTCTTCCTGCAGCATCGCGCCCGCTTCGTCAAACCCGAGACGCGCAGGCTGCGGCACATCCTCGTCACCATTAACGACACCCTGTCCGGCAACGAACGTGCGGCCGCGCAGATGAAGATCGAACAGATTCACACACGCCTCGCCAAGGAACCCGAGCGCTTCGCCGAGCAGGCGCTCAAGCATTCCGAATGCCCGACGGCGATGAACGGCGGGCTGCTCGGCGAGGTGCCGCGCGGCAAGCTCTATCCGGAACTCGATGCGGCCGCCTTTGAGCTCCCGGCGGGCGGCCTGTCTGCGGTCGTCGAGTCGGAACTGGGTTTACATGTCCTGCTCTGCGAAGGGATCGAACCGCAGCGCGATGTCACGCTGGAGGAAACCAGCGCACGCATCCGCGAGCGGCTGGAGACGGAACGGCGCCAGGCTTTTCAGAAAGCCTGGGTGAAGCAGCTTTTCGAGGTTTCCTGACTACTCCTCTTCGCTGCCGAAGCCGTCCCTGCGCGGCACGGTCTGCGGATCGCAGACGATCGGGCGGTAGATTTCCACGCGGTCGCCCGGCCGCAGCGCGGCCTCGAGCTTGACCAGCTTGCCGAACACACCGACCTTTTGCGTCTCGAGGTCGATGTGCGGAAATTGGCGCAGGATGCCCGAACGCTCGATGGCGTCGCGCACGGTGGCATCGTCCGGCACCTCGATGGTCAGCCAGATCTGCTGGCTCGGTTCGGAATAGGCGACGCCGATCTGCATCAGGCAGACTCCGTGGAAAAGTCAGTCTTGGCGAGACGGCTCTTGCGTGCCGCGACGCGCGCGTCGAGCACGCGCTTGAACGCCAGCAGCACGCCGAGCACGAGGAAGCCGCCGGGCGGCAGGATCATCATCAGCACGCCGCCGTAGTTGGGGATCACGGTCGTTTCGAGGAAGGCGAACTGCGGGCCGAGCAGCAGGCTGGCCTGCGCAAACAGCGTGCCGCTGCCGAGCAGCTCGCGGATCAAACCGATGATGGTCAGGGCAAAGGTGAAGCCGATGCCCATCATCAGGCCGTCGAGTGCGGCGTCGAGCACCGGCGATTTGGAGGCGAAGGCTTCCGCCCGGCCGAGGATCGCGCAATTCACCACGATCAGCGCGATGAACAGGCCGAGCACCTTGTAAAGGTCGTGCAGCCAGGCGTTGAGCGCGAGGTCGACCAGCGTCACCAGCGTGGCGATCAGCACGACGAACACGGGGATACGCACCTGCGGGCTGACGAAGTCGCGGATCAGCGCGACGAGGATGTTCGACACCAGCAGCACTGCCGTCGATGCCAGCCCCATGCCGAGGCCGTTGGTGCCGCTGGTGGTCACCGCCATGGCCGGGCAGAGCGCGAGCATCTGTGCGAACACGACGTTGTTGTCCCACAGGCCGTCCCTGATGATGCCGCGCGCGTTCATGACAGGATCTCCTCCTTGTGCGCAGTGAAGAATTCGAGGCCGCGTTTCACCGCCTTGACCACGGCACGCGGCGTGATGGTCGCGCCGGCGAACTGGTCGAAGACGCCGCCGTCCTTCTTAACCGCCCATTTCTCGGTCGGCGGATCGCCGAGCGACTTGCCGTCGAAGTCGAGCACCCACTTCGCCTTGGCGATCTCGATCTTGTCGCCCAGCCCCGGCGTCTCGGCATGTTTGACGATGCGCACGCCGAGCAGGCGGCCGTCGGCGGCCACGCCCATCAGCACCACGATGTCGGCGGCGTAGCCGCGCTCCGCCATGCGGAACACGGCAGCCGTCGGCACGCCTGCCTTGCGCGCGCGATGGACAGTCACTGCCGTCTCGCCAGCGCCGACTTTTACCGTGTCCTTCAGTAGGTCGTTATCGGCAGTGTCGTCGGGCAACACCTGCGCCAGCGAATTGGCGAGATCGGCCGCCTCGGCCTGCACGATGGCCTCGTGCGTCATCCGGTTGCCGACCACCAGCGCGGTGGTGGCGAGCAGCGCGACGATGCCAAGCGAGACGCCCTGATAGGCGAGCCGGTCGCGGAAGGCGGCGAGCGTCGCGCTCATGGCGCAGCCTCCGGCGGATCGAGCGGTTTCCCCTTACGGTCGCGGCCGTAGATGCGCGGCTTGACGAGCCGGTCGATGGCCGGCGTCAGCGCGTTCATCAGCAGCACCGCGAAAGCCACGCCTTCGGGGTAGCCGCCATAGGTACGAATCAGCCAGGTCAGCAAGCCGCAACCCACGCCGAAAATCAGCTGGCCGACGCGCGTGTTCGGCGAGGTCACGTAATCGGTGGCAATGAAGAAGGCGCCGAGCATCGCCGCGCCCGAGAGCAGATGCGCGGCCACATCGAGATAACGCGCCGGGTCGATGGCATGGCCGATGAATGCCGGTAGCGCGATGCCCGCCAGCATCGCCACGGGGATGTGCCAGGAGATGATGCCCATGAAGATCATCGCCACGCCGCCGCCGGCGATCAGCAGCGCGGCGGTTTCGCCGAGACTGCCGGCGCGCGCGCCGATCCAGGACAGCGCCGGCGCGTTGGCAGCGGCATGCAGCAGGTCGATGCCGCGCGACAGTTCGGTCTTGGCGAAGCCGAGCAGCGAGGCGCTGGCGACGGCGTCAAGCTGGGGAATGCCCGCCAGCGTGATCTGCAGGCCCGCGGCAAAGCCCGGCGCGCCAACGGATCCGAGCGGCAGCGGCGCGACCCACAGCGTCATCGGCACCGGGAAGGAGATCAGCAGCGCGACGCGCGCAACCATCGCCGGGTTGAAGAGGTTCTGGCCGAGGCCGCCGAACAGTTGTTTGGCGACCAGCGTGGCGAACAACCCGCCGACCGCGCCGATCCACCACGGTGCCCAGGGCGGTAGCGAGAGCGCCAGCAGCCAGCCGGTGAGCAGGGCCGAGCCGTCCAGCAGCACCGGCACGGCGGGGCGGCGCATCAGGCGCAGCGCGAAGGCCTCGCCGAACAGCGCGAACATGATCGTGAACATGAACAGGTGGAAGGCTGGCCAGCCGTAGAGCCAGAAGCCGTAAAGCGTCGCGGGCAGCAGCGCGAGCATCACCTTCGCCATCACGCGCGTCACGCTGCCGCCGGCATGGGCGTGCGGCGAAGCCGTGGGCATGGCCAGCGATAGCGATTCGCCGCTCATGCCGTCGCCTCTTCCGATGCTTGCTGTGCTGCTTCGGCTGCCGCTTTCTCGGCAGCCTTCTGCGCGGCGCGTTCGGCCTTGCGGCGCGCGGCGGCAGCGGCCTTCTCCTGCGCTTCGCGGGCGAGCCGTTCGATGCGCGCGGTGGCGAGGCGCTTGGCGGCATCGTTGCGCAACTGCGCGCGACCCTGCGCGGCGAGTTCGCCCTTGGCATGATTGAAGTAATGCACCAGCGGGATGCGCGACGGACACACATAGGAACAGCAGCCGCAGGCGATGCAGTCCTTGAGGCCGAGGTCGACCGCGCCGTTGAGGTCGTCGGCGCCGATGCGCGCCGACATTTCGAGCGGCAGCAGGCCGACCGGGCAGGCGCGCACGCAGCTCGAACAGCGGATGCAGGGGCCGGGATCGAGTGCGGCGGCCTCGGTGGCTGTCAGCGCGAGGATGCCGCTGGTGCCTTTGACCACTGGCACGCGCGCATGCGGTAGCCGGTTGCCCATCATCGGCCCGCCCATGACGAGGCGCGCCGGTTCCGTCTTCAGACCGACGAAGGCGAGCACGTCATCGACCAGCGTGCCGATGGGCACGCGGAGGTTGCCGGGGCGATCCAGCGCGCCGCCGTTGAGCGTGACGAGGCGCTCGACCAGCGGCCGGCCCTGGCGCAAGGCTTGATGCACCGCCCAGGCTGTGCCGACGTTGTGCACCAGTGCGCCGAGGTCGGTGGTACGGCCGTCAGCCGGCACCTCCTGTCCCGTAAGTTCCGAGAACAAATGCTTCTCCGAGCCCATCGGATAACGCGCCGGCACGCTGCGTACCTTGATGTCGGGAAAATCGCGCGCCGCCGCCGTCATCGCGGCGATCGCTTCCGGCTTGTTGTCCTCGATGCCGACCAGCGCTGTCGTGGCGCCGGTGGCGTGCAGCATGATGCGGATGCCGTCGACGATCTCTGCCGCGCAGTCGCGCATCAGGCGGTCGTCGCAGGACAGGTAGGGTTCGCACTCGCCGCCATTGAGGATCAGCGTATGGATCTTTGCGCGCAGGCCGAGTCCGAGCTTGAGCGCCGAGGGAAAGGTCGCGCCGCCGAGTCCGACGACGCCGGCGGCGGCGACGCGCTTGGCGATTTCCTGCGGCGGCAACGAGAACGGATCGACTGAGATTCCCGTGTCCGCCCAGCGATCGTCGCCATCGGCTTCGATGGTCACGGCGGGAAAGGACAGGCCGGAGGGATGCGGCGCGGTGATGTCGCCAATCGCGGTGACGATGCCGGAGGTCGGCGCATGCACGGCGGCCGAGGTGGCGCCCTGCGCTTCGGCAATCAACTGGCCCTTGAGCACCGTCTGGCCGACCAGCACGATGGGCCGCGCCGCCGCGCCGATGTGCTGTTGCAGCGGCACGTAGAGACGTTCGGGAAGCGGCAGCCCGCGCACCGGAACATCGGCCGCCGGCCGCTTGCGGTCGGCCGGGTGCACGCCCCAGTGGGCGGGTTCCAGCAGGGAGAAAACTTTCTCGATCAGGCCCATGCCTGTTCCACCTTGGGTTTGGGCCACACCCAGTGCTGCAGGGTGACGGGCACGGGCTCCATCTTCACCGCCTCGGTCGGGCAGCGGTCGACGCAGTTGCCGCAGCCGGTGCAGGCCTCGCGCATCACTGAATGGATCTGCTTGGCCGCGCCGACGATGGCGTCGGTCGGGCATTCCTTGATGCAGCGACAGCAGCCGATGCAGATTTCCTCGGCGATCGTCGCGATCTTCGGCCCTTCGTCACTGACACCCGAGAGGTCGGCTTCGATGCCCAGCTTGGCGGCGAGCGCCGTGGCGAGCGCCTTTCCGCCCGGCGGGCAGACGGTGACGGTGGCTTCACCCGCGGCGATGGCCGCCGCCGCGCCGGGGCACCCAGGGTAACCGCACTGGCCGCAGTTGGTGCCGGGCATCAGCGCTTCGATTTCGGCGACACGCGCGTCGGTCTCGACGGCGAACTTCTGCGCCGCGAAGCCCAGCGCGAAGCCGAGCGCGATGCCGAGGAGTGTGACGGAAAGGATGGCAGCGATCATGATTACTTGAAATTGAGCCCCGAAAAACCCATGAAGGCGAGCGCCAGCAAACTGGCGAGCACGAAGCCGATCGGCGCGCCGACGAAGGTCGCAGGCACGCGCGCCAGCGCGAGGCGTTCGCGCAGGCCGGCGAAGATCAGCAGCACCAGCGTGAAGCCGACCGCCGAACCGAAGCCGGACAGCAGGCTCCAGACGAAGCCGCTCTTCTCCTGCACGTTCAGCAGCGCGATGCCGAGCACCGCGCAATTGGTGGTGATCAGCGGCAGGTAGATGCCTAGCGCCTGATAGAGGTCGGGGCTGGTCTTCTTCACCACCAGCTCGACGAACTGCACTGTCGCGGCGATGACGAGGATGAAGGTGAGGATGCGCAGGTAGCCGAGGTCGAGCGGGATCAGCAGCCAGTGTTCGAGCATCCAGGTGGCGGCCGAAGCCAGTGTGATGACGAAGGTCGTGGCCATGCCCATGCCCAGCGCGCTGTCGACGCTCTTCGACACGCCCATGAAAGGACACAGACCAAGAAACTTGATCAGCACCACGTTATTGACCAGGGCAGTGGTCACCAGCAGGATCAGGAATTCGCTCATCGTCGGGCCTCTGCCGGACGCTTCGCAGGTTCCGTGCCATCGTCTTTTTCGTGCGCCAGCTTGGTGCAGTCCTTGCCAAGTCCGCACCGATGCGGGGGTTTTTCCGACTTGCGGTCTTCCCGCGCGGAGATGTCGCAAGTGCGACAGTCAGGTCGCAAACCCGACAAACAGGGGATTGTAGGTTGGCAAGCTGCCGTCCCGCTAGCGCCGACTTTCGTGGCACGGATCGTGCAGAACTATCAACAAGCCATTCTCTCGATTGCCCGCCATGAGCCAACGCAAGCAGCCGCTACCCGTCGAACCCGCACCCGACGCACCCTTAGCCGAACCCGCCAGCATCGACATCCTGCCGCGCGTCTTCCGCGAGGCGGTGGCGCAGGCCGACATCGCGATCTCGATCACCGACACGCGGGCGAACATCCTCTACGTCAATCCGGCCTTCGAGCGCGTCACCGGCTTTGCGGCCGCCGAAGCGGTTGGCCAGAACCAGTCGATTCTGTCCGCCAAGGCGACGCCGCCGGGGGTTTACACGGCGCTGTGGCAGACCATCAGCGCTGGCGAACCGTGGAACGGCAGTCTCGTCAATCGCCGCAAGGACGGCAGCGAATATCTCGCCGATCTGCTGATCACGCCGGTGCTCGACGTCGACGGCAAGGTTGGTTACTTCCTCGGCATCCACCGCGACATCACCGCACTGCACCGCCTCGAATGCCGGGTCAATAACCAGAAGGCGCTGATCGAATCCGTCGTCGACTCGGCGCCGGTCGCCATCGCACTGCTCGACGGCGAGGATTGCGTGGTACTCGACAACCACGAGTACAAGAAGCTGATGGGTGACCTCGGCATGACCGAACCGTCCAGCATGATCCTCGACGCCGTGCGCGCGGACATGGGCCACGGTCTCGGCCCGGCGCGCGACGGCACGCAGGCCTTCGCCGACCGCGAGATCCGCATTGAGCGGCCCGGCGGCAAGCCACCGCGCTGGTTCTCCTGCACCGGCACCTGGGTGCGCAGCGTGGATGAAGGCACCGACGCCTTCTTCGGCCACCGCGACAGCATCTACCTGCTGCTCGTCGCCAAGGAGATCACCCAGCAGCGCACGCAGCAGGAAAAGGCGCGCATCGCCGCCCTGCAGGCGATGATGGCCGAGGAGAACCGCATCGCCAGCCTGCGCGAAAGCCTTTCGGCCACGCTGTTTCAGATGGAAGGCCCACTCAATGTGCTCGCCTCGGTGGTGGCCATGCAGGAACGGCGCGGCAAGCACCACATGGGCGACCCGACGTCTGCGGCGCTGGCCGAAGCACTGCGCGCCGGCCAGGATGCACTGGAAACCCTGCGTCGCGCGATTCCGGAGCGCGGCGCCGAAACTGCCACGAGCGCGAACCTCAACGAACTGCTGCGCGATGTGCTCGATCTCACCACGGGCCGGCTGCTCGCCGCCGGCATCACGGTCAATTGGAAGCCGCAGGCGGTGCTGCCCGCGGTGCAGGCTTATCCGGTGCGCCTGCGCGCGCTGTTCAAGGCGCTGATCGACAACGCGCTCGAGGCGATGAACGCCAAGGGCTGGCGCGTGCGCGAACTGACGGTCACAACGCGCAGCCTGCTCGGCAGCGTCGAGATCATCGTCGAGGACAGCGGCCCCGGCATTGCGCCGGACCTGCGCCTCAAGGCCTTCGAGCCCTTCTTCAGCACGAAACCGCAGCATGCCGGCACCGGGCTGGCGATGGCGCAGCAGGTGGTCAGCGACCATGGCGGTACCATCGAGATCGGCGCCGGCCACGCCGGCGGCTGCCGCATGCGCATCGTGCTGCCGGTGCGCAGCAAGGGGCTGGTGGGCGCATGAACACGACCCCCCCCGCGGCCGGCCCGCACAGCGCGGTCGATACGATCTACCGTGTCAGCGAGGTGCTGTCGCGCTCGCTTGACTATCGCCAGACCCTGCGCGATGTGCTCGACGTGCTCGCCATGGCCGGGCTGAGTCGCGGCCTCGTCAGCGTGATCGATGCCGACAGTGGCGACCTGACGGTCAATGCAGTCCACGGGCTGGATGCCGCCGCCTTCACGCCGGTTCGCTACCAGGTTGGTGAGGGCGTGCTCGGCCAGGTGTTCGACAGCGGTGAGACCATGGTCATCGACAATCCCGGCCGCGATCCGCGCTTCCTCAACCGGCTCGGCATCTACGACCATGCCTTGCCGTTCATCGCCGCGCCGATTTCCGCCGCCGGCCGCGCGCTCGGCGTGCTCGCCGTACAGCCCGATATTCCGGGCGGCGTGCTCAAGGCGCAGGCGCGTTTCGTCGAGATGATCGCCAACCTGATCGGCCAGAGCGTGCGGCTGGCGCTCGAGGTCGAACAGGAAAAGAAAAGCCTCGCCGAAGAGCGCGACAGCCTGCGCCGCACGGTGCGCGGAAAATATGGCTTCGACAACATCGTCGGCCACTCGGCGAAGATGCGTCGCGTCTTCGACCAGGTACGCATGGTCGCGAAATGGAACACCACCGTATTGATTCGCGGCGAGACTGGCACCGGCAAGGAACTGATCGCCAACGCCATCCACTACAACTCGCCGCGCGCGCGCGGCCCCTATGTACGGCTCAACTGCGCGACGCTGCCCGAGAACCTGCTCGAATCCGAACTCTTCGGCCACGAGAAGGGTGCCTTCACCGGCGCGGTCGGCGCGCGCAAGGGCCGCTTCGAGGCTGCCGACGGCGGCACGCTGTTCCTCGACGAGATCGGCGAGATCTCGCCGGCCTTTCAGGCCAAGATGCTGCGCGTGCTGCAGGAAGGCGAGTTCGAACGCGTCGGCGGCAGCCGCACCATCAAGGTCGAAGTGCGCGTCATCGCCGCCACGCACCGCGACCTCGAGGCGGCCGTCGATGCCGGCGACTTCCGCGAGGATCTCTACTACCGTCTCAACGTCATGCCCATCGCGCTGCCGGCGCTGCGCGAGCGCACCGAGGACATTCCCGACCTCGCGCGCTTCCTCGCCGGCCGCCTCGGCGAGCAGCAGGGGCGCCCGCTCGTACTGCAGGAATCGGCCGTGCGCCGCCTGACGCAATATGCCTGGCCGGGCAACGTGCGCGAGCTGGAAAACTGCCTCGAACGCGCGGCGGTGATGTCCGAGACCGGCGTCATCGACGCCGATCTGATCCGCATCGACCGCTTTCGACAAGCCGCACCCGCCACCGGGCGGGGCGCGCCCGTCAGTGCCGTCCAGCCAGCGCCGAGTTTCGTGGATGACCACGAGGAGGGCGAACCTGTCGAGCCGGGTGAGCTGAACGAGCGCGACCGCGTCATCGCCGCGCTCGAACAGGCCGGCTGGGTGCAGGCCAAGGCCGCGCGCCTGCTCGGCATGACGCCGCGCCAGATCGCCTACCGCATCCAGACGCTGGCCATCGAGGTCAAGCAGTTCTGAGCGATTGCATCATGGTATCCGATCGGATACACTAGGCCGCATGAACACCTTTCACCGCTCCGACGAATTCGATTCCTGGCTCGCGGCACTGAAAGACAAAGTGGGTCGTGCCCGCATAGCCCATCGTATCCGGTCAGCCGAGCACGGTAACTTTGGTGACTGCGAGCCTGTGGGCGAGGGGGTTTCCGAAATGCGCATCCATTTCGGCCCCGGCTACCGGGTTTACTTCACCCGGCGCGGCGAGGTGATCTATCTGCTTCTGTTGGGCGGCGACAAGTCCTCGCAGAAGCGTGACATCAAGCGCGCCATTGAAATGACGCGGGCTTTGGATAAGGAGTGAACGATGACCAAATTTGCCCCCTTCGATGCTGCTGACTATCTCGACGACGAGGAAACCATTGCGGAGTACATCACCGCGGCGCTGGAAGATTCGAATCCCGACGTTTTCCTGACCGCGGTACGCGATGTGGCGCGCGCGCGCGGCATGGCGCAACTCGCCAAGGATGCCGGCCTTGGCCGCGAGAGTCTTTACAAGGCGCTTACGCCGGGCGCCAAGCCGCGCTACGACACGATGCTCAAGCTGCTTCATGCGCTCGGTGTGAAGCTCTCAGCGTCCCCGGTGCATTCGTAATGCCCATGACCCCCGGTATTGTGATCCGTGACGAGATGCCTGCCGACATCGATGCCATCGCATCGGTAACGCTCGTAGCGTTCAAGACGCTGGAGATCAGCAACCACACCGAGCAGTTCATCGTCGCCGCGCTGCGCGCCGCAGGGCGCTGGCGTTCGACGACCGGATGCCGCAGGGCAGCGTCACGTTCCACGCGGGGTTCATGGCGAGCGCCTGAATCCGGAAGCGCGATTGTCCTTCCGGTGTTGTGTGATCTTTGCGACAAAGCCGTTTGTCGCGCATGAAAGATCAATGACTTAGCAGCTGGCACACGGGTTGCTGTAGGGAGGGTGACCCTACACGTGGAGAACATCGTGGACCTCCCAGTGATCACACCCCAACCGCCGAACGGCGGCTGCAGTTCCGGCAGTTGCGGCTCGACCGCGTCTCAGATGGATGGCTTGTCGGAAGACATCCGCCGCCGCGTGCAGGACCATCCCTGCTACTCGGAGGAGGCACACCACCACTTCGCGCGCATGCATGCGGCCGTGGCGCCGGCCTGCAACATCCAGTGCCACTATTGCAACCGCAAGTACGACTGCGCCAACGAATCGCGGCCGGGCGTGGTCTCCGAACTGCTCACGCCCGAGCAGGCGGTGAAGAAGACGCTGGCCGTGGCAGCGGCGATCCCGCAGATGTCGGTGCTTGGCATCGCCGGGCCGGGCGATCCCCTCGCCAACCCGGCGCGTACCTTCGCCACCTTCCGCGGCCTCGCCGAGAAGGCGCCGGACATCAAGCTCTGCGTGTCGACCAACGGCCTCGCGCTGCCCGAGGCCGTCGAGGAGCTGGCGAAGCACAACATCGACCACGTGACGATCACCATCAACTGCGTCGACCCGGACGTCGGCGCCAAGATCTATCCGTGGATCTTCTGGAAGAACCAGCGCATCTTCGGCCGGCAGGCGGCGGAAATCCTCATCGCCCAGCAGCAGAAGGGCCTCGAGATGCTGGTGGCCAAGGGCATCCTCGTCAAGGTCAATTCGGTGATGATCCCCGGCGTGAACGACGAGCACCTCCACGAGGTGTCGAAGATCGTCAAGGCCAAGGGCGCCTTCCTGCACAACGTCATGCCGCTGATCGCCGAAGCCGAGCACGGTACCTTCTACGGCGTGATGGGGCAGCGCAGCCCCAGTCCGGCCGAACTCAAGAATCTGCAGGACGCCTGCGAAGGCGACATGAACATGATGCGCCACTGCCGCCAGTGCCGCGCCGACGCGGTCGGCCTGCTCGGCGAGGATCGTGGTGCGGAATTCACGATGGAGAAGGTGGCGGCGATGGAACTCGACGACGCCTTCCTCGCAGAGGCGCTGGCGCGTCGCACCGCGCTGCGCGAGAAGGTGGCCGCCGAGATGGAAGCCAAGCGCAATAAGGTACACGGAGCCCATGCGCCGCAGGCGCCCACACAGGCGGTGATCAGTTTCCATCGCCCGGCACAAAAGTCGGCGCTGGCGGGACGGCACGACGCTACCGCAGGGCGTCCGGTATTGATGGCGGTGGCGGCGAAGGGCGGCCTGGTCGCCGAACACTTCGGCCATGCGCGCGAATTCCTCGTCTATGAAGCCACGGTTGCCGGTGCCAAGCTGGTCGGCCATCGCAAGACCGATCTCTACTGCAGTGGGGACGAGTCCTGCGGCGATGGTGAGAGCGTGCTGGCGAAAACCATCCGCGCGCTCGAAGGTTGCGAAGTGGTGCTGTGCTCGAAGATCGGCTTCGAGCCCTGGGGCCAGCTCGAAGCGGCGGGCATCCAGCCCAACGGCGAGCACCCGATGGAAGAGATCGAAGCGGCCTGCATCGCAGTCTGGAACGAAATGCTGAAGGCCGGCAAGCTGGACGACAAAACCATTTCAAAGGTGGCGTGATGGCACTCGAAATCATCGAAACCTGCGTCAACTGCTGGGCCTGCCTGCCGCTGTGTCCGAGCAAGGCGATCGTCGATGCGAAACCGCATTTTCTGATCGACGCCGACAAATGCACCGAGTGCCTCGGCGACTTCGCCACCCCGCAGTGCGCGGCGATTTGCCCGATCGAGGGCGCGATCGTCGACGAACTCAACGTCGCCCTCAATCCGCCCGGTTCGCTCACCGGCATACCGCCGGAACGCTGGGCAGCAGCGCAACGCGAGATTGCCGCACGCTAAACATCACACCTCATGACTACCGTCATCTTCTACGAAAAGTCGGGCTGCACGGGCAACGCGCGCCAGAAAGCGCTGCTCGAAGCCGCTGGCCACACCGTGGACGCGCGCGACCTGCGCAGGGTGATGTGGACGCGCATGCGCCTGCTGAGTTTCTTCCACGACCTGCCGGTGGCGGACTGGTTCAACCGCAGCGCGCCCGCCGTGAAGAACGGCGACATCGTGCCCGAGCAGCTCGACCGCTCGACGGCGCTCTCGCTGCTGCAGAACGATCCGCTGCTGATCCGCCGGCCGCTGATGGAAGTGGGCGAGCAGCGCATGGTCGGCTTCGACCCGGTGCGGGTGCATGCCTGGATCGGGCTGGGCGACGCGCCGCCCGCCGGCAATTTCGAAGCCTGCGCGCATCCGGATCCAGCCCGCCGCTGCCCCGATCCGCTGGCGGTTTGAGCATGGCAACGACGGTCAGTCCGGATGGTGCCCTCGAACTCGCGCCCGGCGTGCACTGGGTCGGTGCGCTCGATCCGACGCTGCGCAGCTTCGACATCATCCTCAAAACCGCCAACGGCACCAGCTACAACAGCTACGTGGTGCGCGGCAGCGCCGGCGTGGCGGTGATCGACACGGTGAAGGAGAACTTCGCCGACACCTTCTTTCGCCGGCTCGAAGCGGTGGCCGATTACAGCGAGATTCGCGTCATCGTGCTCAACCACCTCGAGCCCGACCATTCCGGTGCATTGCCCGAACTGCTGCGCCGCGCGCCGCAGGCGCGGCTGTACATTTCCTCCAAGGCCGCAATGATGCTCAAGGGCCTGCTCCACGGCGAGCAGCTCGCATTCACGCCGGTACAGACCGGCGACAGCGTGTCGCTCGGCGACCGCACGCTGCACTTCCTGCAAACGCCCTATCTGCACTGGCCCGACACGCAATGCACCTGGCTGGAAGAGGAGGCGATCCTGTTTTCCGGCGACGTGTTCGGCTGCCATTTCTGCGACGTGCGCATGTTCAACGACGCGGTCGGCGATTTCCGTTTCTCCTTCGAGTACTACTACGCGCACATCATGCGGCCCTTCCGCGCGCACGTGCTGGAAGCGCTGGCGCTCATCGAGCCGCTGCCGCTGCGCATGATCGCGCCGGCGCATGGCCCGCTGCTGCGCGACGCGCCCAAGCGCTACGTCGCGCGCTACCGCGAACTGTCGGCTTCCGGGCTCAAGAACGAGGCGGCAGAGGAAAAGACGCTGTTGGTCTTCTACCTCTCGGCCTACGGCAGCACGCGCGCGATGGCCGAATCGGTAGCCGCCGGCGCCGAAGCCGCGGGCGGCGTGCGCGTCTCGCTCTACGATCTCGAGGCGGGCGAGGTGAATCCCTTCGTCGACCTGATCGAGGAAGCCGACGCGCTCGCCTTCGGCAGCCCGACGATCAACGGCGACGCCGTCAAGCCGGTGTGGGACCTGCTGTCATCGCTCACCGCCGTCAACGTGCGCGGCAAGATCGGCGCGGCCTTCGGTTCCTACGGCTGGAGCGGCGAGGCGGTGCCGATGGTCGAGGACCGCCTGCGCGGCCTCAAATTGCGCGTGCCCGTGAAGGGCGTCAAGGCGAGGCTGATCCCGACCGTCACCGAACTGGCATCCTGCCACGCGCTGGGCCGCGACCTCGCCCTGCACCTCACTGGCCGCGTGGAGAACCGCATCATCGATATGGCCGCGCTGGCCTAAACCCCCCAAGGAAACCATCATGCCCAAAGCGAATGTCACCTTCCAGGACGTCGGCGTCACCGTCACCGTTCCCGCCGGCACGCGCCTGATCGAGATCTCGGAAAAGGTCGGCGCCGGCATCACCTACGGCTGCCGCGAAGGCGAGTGCTGCACCTGCCTGACCAAGATCGTCTCCGGTCATGAGCATCTGGCGCCGCCCAGCGTCCTCGAAGACCAGGTGCTGAAAGATAACCTCGCGCCGCGCCATCACCGGCTGGCCTGCCAGGCGCAGGTGCTCGGCGGCGACATCGTCGTCAAGCCGGCCTAACTGATTTCTACACAAACGACACAGGGAGCTTCACCATGCCGAACGTTACTTTTTCCAGTCCGCTGCACAAGGACAAAACCGTCTACGCCGTCGCCGGCAGCCACAGGCTGACGATTCTCGAACTGGCGAAGCAAAACCACATACCCATCGATTTTTCCTGCGGCGACGGCGAGTGTGGTACCTGCCTGGTGCGCGTGATCCACACCAACAAGCTCAAGAAATTCGGCCATCCGCTTACCGAGCGCGAGGTCACGGTGCTGCGCGATCTGGGCAAGATCACCAAGGCGCAGGTTGAGGAAATGGCCGTCACCGACGTCTGTCCCACCGAATGGCGGCTGGCCTGCCAGATGGTGCTGGACAACGAAGACATCGTTGTCGAATACCCGAGCAAGTGATGGTCTGACCGGTCGCGCCGAAGCGGCCTATCTCGGCCTCGCGCTGGGCGACGCGCTTGGCGCCACGGTCGAGTTCATGACGCCGCGCGAGATCCGCGCGGCGTTTGCGCGTTACGGCGGCATCCACCGCGAGATGATCGGTGGCGGCTGGTTGCGCCTCAAGCCCGGCCAGGTCACCGACGACACCACCATGGCGTTGGCGCTCGGCGACGCCATCCTCGCCTGCGACGGGCGTGTGGAGCCGCTCGCCTGTGCGCAGGCCTTCGACGCCTGGATGCGCGGCAAGCCGATCGATATCGGCAACACGGTGCGGCGCAACCTCGTCACTTTTCGCAAGACAGGCGATCCGGTCGCGCCACCTTCCGAACACGACGCCGGCAACGGCGCGGTGATGCGCGTACTGCCCGTCGCGCTGGCCACGCTGGGGCAGGACGATGATGCCGTGCGCGCGGCCGTGCGCGCGCAGGCGCACACGACGCATCACAACGTGGCGTCCGATGCCGCCTGCGATTGCCTCGTCTTCATGGTGCAGGATGCCTTGCGCGGCGCGAATCTGCGCGACCTCTATCGTCAGCGCATCCGGACATTCGTCACCGCGCATCCGGAATTCGCCTTCCGGCCGCGCCGGCGCGAGAATCCGAGCGGCTGGGTGGTCGAGACGCTGCAGGCGGTGTTGCAGGCGCTGCTCGACAACGGCAGCTTCGAGGCCTGCCTGATCGATGTCGTCAATCGCGGCGGCGATGCCGATACGACCGGTGCGATCGTCGGCATGCTGGCCGGCGCGCTCCATGGCCCGGCCGGCTTGCCGTTCCGCTGGATCGATAAACTCGATCCAGCCGTGCGCGAGCGTTGCACGACGCAAGGGCGTGCGCTGATTGCATTCGCTCAGGCCGCTTAGACTGGTTGCGCGGCCGCCAGCATCTCCGTGCAATCGGCCGCGACGATCGCGATGCCCATCTTCTTGAGGTAGCGCTTTTCCTTGTCGGTCGGCGTTTCGATGAAGGCCCAGCCCGCGGTTAGCGGCGGCTGGACGCTGCCGTAAATGATGTCGGCCATCACCATGCGCTCGCTGTCGCGGTTGAAGCGCATGCCGAGGAAGAGATAGCGCTTGCCCTGGCGCATGGGCTTGATGAAGGGCGGGATGGCGAAGCCGCCCATCAGTTCGGTGATGTAGTCGACATAGTCGGCGTCCGAGGCGATGTAGCTCGACTGCGGGCGTGGCGCGCCCATCGGCTTGAAGAGGATCGGCACGCCGCCCGGCGCCTGTTCGGGCTGGATGGCGGTGTAGTCCTTGCCATCGCTGGCGAACAGTTTGAAGCGGTAGTCGGTGCCACCGATGCGCGCGCAGCCGAGCACCAGCAGGTGCGGCACGCCGGCGTAGGAGTCGAGCAACTGCGTGTCGCGGTTGATGTCGATCACGTAGCGCGGTTGCAGCGCCTTGATCCAGTCGTGCAGCGCGCCGCGCGTCCATTGCGTGGTGCCGTAGGTAGCATCGAGGAACTTCGTCACCGCCGCGCGCCCGCGCTTCAGTTCGACGTTCATCGCCGCGCGCGGAAACTCGTACATCAGCTTGGGCGACATCGGCTTGCCGCCGTTCATGGCGAGGATCAGCTCGTCGCTGGTCGCGGGGATCGGCGCGCCGGTGGCGGCGTTGCGCACATCGGCAAGCGCACCGGGGCCGAGGTAGGGCACGATGCTACCGTCCTGCAGGCCGGCGAGCAGGGAATCGCGTAGTTCTTTGGTGAGCATGGGGGTCTCCATCGGGGTTTGGAGACTCGATGCAATTCCCGCGCCCGGCCGGAATCCCGCATCAGTACAGGGTATCAGGAATGCTTGTCGGGTTTGCGACAGGACTGCTTTCGTTGGGCTGCCTTGTTGGCCCAGGATTGCAGATGGTCGTCGATATAGACCGCGACCGGTTCCATTCCCAACGGATGGACATGCCATTCCTCATCAGTCCGGAACTCGATGCGCGGGAAATGCTTGCCGGCATGGTCGATGATCAGCTTCGCCATGTCATGCGCATTGTCTTTATCGACTTCGCCCCAGTATTCGTAAGCTTCGGGCCGGGCGCTGACGTAATACACGGGCCGTTCCCTATGGATGTTCATGATTGCCTCCACCAGCACTGAAAATAATACCGTAGTAAATCACTACGCTATTCATCGTAGCAACGTTCGCCGAAACTTCAAGGACGATTCAATTCGATGCCGTCCCGCCAGCGCCGACTTTCGTTTCAGGCTGCCTCTGCCAGTGGCAGGCGGATATCGAGTTCATCGAACGGGACATGTACGGTTTCGTCTTCGCGACGCTCGACCAGGCCGAGTTCGAGCAGGCGCGCCACATCGGTATGCACGTTGGAATAGTTGCGGCCGGCGGCCTTCGCCAGCGCATAGACGCTGCACGGCCCCACGCGGCGTAGCGTGTCGATCAGGTCGATGCGCGCCGGCGTGAGTTCGGCGAAGAGCATGCGTGCCGACTCGAAGGAAAGCCGAAAGTCCTGCGCCTCACCGGCGGTGAGTTGTTCGCGTGCAATGGCGAAGATGTTGCCTTTGCGCCCCAGTTCGATGATGGCTTTCATGTGGTTCTCCAGTTCTCGACATCGCGTTCGAAATCAGCCAGCAGCGCATCCAGTGTCGTAAAAGCGTAAGTTTCTTCGCGTTCGCCGACATGCCGGTGGTCACCCTTCCCGCGCTCGTTGTCGTAGCGCACCCAACACATGCCGGGCATGCCAAAGAACAATCGGTACTTGTAGTGGTGGCGACATGGCGGCAACGGCGTCGCCAATTCCCAGATCACGATTTCGACGATGGAGCCGTCATCCCGGATTTCCTTGGCTTGAACTATTGCCCGAGCGTTCATGTATTGCATTGTAGCAATATATTGCATGCTTGCAATAGTTTGGCCGAGCGCGCTGTGCCGTCTCGCCAGCGCCGAGTTTTTTATCCGCTATCGACCCTCAAGAGACGGTCAGTTCTTTTCAGCCAATGTCGGCAGTGCAGCGTTTGCTGCCGCTCAACACCGCCATAAATGTGTGCTGTGATGTGCCACCCAAGCATCGAGACACATGTCATTAGAATGTCCTGATGGGCAGCCCAATCAATAAAGACCAATTCATAGCAAGAGCACGCCAATCTCATCGTGGTCGCTATGACTATTCCATGGTTGACTTCAAAAACACAAAAACCAAGGTTATTGTGCTTTGCGGAAGACATGGGGCCTTCGAAGTAACTCCTGACAATCATATGCGTGGCAGAGGTTGCCCATCATGTGGAAGAGAAAAGCAAGCTGATTCTCAACGCAAGGATGTTTCGTCATTCATCGAGGAAGCACGGTTCGTCCATGGTGATCGCTACGACTATTCTCAGGTTGCCTATCTTCAAACCAAGGCCAAGGTTGAAATTCTCTGTCCAGTGCATGGATCATTCTGGCAGACACCAGACAGTCATCTACAAGGGCGTGGCTGCCCAAAATGTAGGGATAAGCTAACCAGTGAGCGATTCGGTTGGGACACAGAAGAGTTCATCCGGCACGCCCATGAGAAGTTCGGAAATCGCTTTGACTATTCAAAGGTCATCTATGTTGATTCTTGGGTTCCGATAACGATCACCTGCCCAGAGCATGGTGAGTTTCAACAGACGCCTGTTGGTCACCTTCATGGCACTCATGGTTGTTCGAAGTGCGCCCATAGTAGGCTCAATGACGGGAGAAGACTGACTACAGACGATTTCCTTAATCGCGCCCATGAAGTGCATGGTGACCGCTACGATTATTCAAAAGTCCAGTGCGTGGATTCAAAGAGCAAGGTGATTATCGGTTGCCGTAAGCACGGTGCATTCAAACAAACAGCAAGTGATCATCTAGGCGGCAAGGGTTGCAGAAAATGTGGGACAGAGGAATTTGCCGATAAACAGCGCCAATCGCCAGATGAATTTATCCGACGTGCCAGAGAGGTACATGACGACAAATACGACTACACCCTAGTCGAGTATGTAAGTGCGCGACGGAAGGTAAAAATCGGTTGCCCAATCCACGGGGTCTTTGAGCAAACCCCTGATGCACACCTTAGCAAGGGATGTCGCAAGTGCGCTGACGAGGATCTTCCGGGAGCGTATTCGCTGAAGGTCTTACATCGGGATCCGACCATGGCGAGCAAACCGTCTGTGCTGTACTACCTCAAGTTTGAATCCGAAGCCGGAGAGATGTTCTATAAGGTGGGGATTACAACAACTTCCGTCAGTAAGCGTTTCGCCGGATATGCTGCCGCCGGATACCGCATAGAGAGTTTGCGAGAGGTTAAGCTGTCGTTGGTCAAGGCATTTGAACGTGAGCAGCACCTGCTAAAGACACATTGCAAGCAATGCAAATATCGACCATTGAAAGGCAATCGCAAGGGGTTCAAGTTTGGAGGTGGTTCGGAATGTTTTTCCACCCCGCTCCCGACTGAATTGCTTACTGTATTCGACTAACACTTTGCATCGATCGCCAGTTTCCGAGACTGTGACTGTCAGCAATCAGACTGAAGCACTCATTCTGAATTCGAAGGCCACCGTCTCTTGATGGCCGCCTGCCGTCCTACCAGCGCCGACTTTTACAACGTACTGAGCGTGACCTCATACGCGCCGCCGATGACGAGGTGTTCGTCCTCGCCCTTGAGGACGCCGGGTAGCAGCGTGCAGTGGAAAAAGATCTTGGCGGTGGGGATCTCGGCGGCGAGGATGTAGTCGCCGAACTCGCCGGCGCGTTCGCGGTTCGCGGTGAATGAGGTGAGGTTGTTGAACAGCACCACCTGGCACTTGCCCTCGCCCGACAGCACTTCATGTTCGACGATGCGGTTGATGCCGCGATAGAGCGTGATGTGGTCGCCGGCATCGGCGCGGGCATATTCATATTGGCAGTAGGCATAGAGCAGGTCGAGTTGCCCTTCGAGCGCATTGGTCCCGTAGAGGCCGGTGGCGCGCATTTCGACGTAATGCAGCCAGGCGGGACCGGTGAAGTCGCGCAGCGGCTCGCCGTGAAAGCGCGGGATCAGCCCGAAGCGCGATTCCACCCAGCCCTTGAGCACCGCGCCCTCGCGGCCGTCGGCATCGAAGCTCCAGCCGCGCAGCACACGCAGCCAGTTGGCCTTGGCGCGTTTCTGCGAATGCTCATCGATGCCGGCGTCTTCCAGATGATCGAGGCGGAAGTGCGCGGCGACGTAGTCACGGAACAGCTGTGCGCGTTCGGTGCTGCTGTCGATGCCGTCGAGCAGCGCGAAGAGGTCGGCATGCAGCTCGGCGACGCCGTCGAGGACGAGCGCGGTGGGATGGCGCTGGAAGGTGAGGCTGCCGAGGATTACCGCAGGCAGATTGCAGCGGTTGATCGGCAGTCGTGCCCAGGCGGGCAGGGTGGGGTTCGTGGCGGAATTGTCGGGAGTGCTACAAAAACCCGCTGCGCTGTCGCTTGGGGGTGACACGTTGTTTTCTTTTCAGGAACAGTGGGTTAGTTGCTTTTTGCGCCGGTGGCATGCTCCTTGCCATTACAACGTCGGGAACACGGGAATTGCCCCACGCCCGAACGAATTTCAGACTAAGGAGATTGCATCATGGCAAAACTGCGTCAATGCGCCATTTACGGCAAAGGTGGCATCGGTAAGTCTACCACCACGCAAAACCTTGTCTCGGCGCTGGCCGAGTCGGGCAAGAAGGTAATGATCGTCGGCTGCGACCCCAAGGCCGATTCGACCCGCCTGATCCTGCACAGCAAGGCGCAAACCAGCGTCATGCAGCTCGCCGCCGAGGCGGGTTCCGTCGAGGATCTTGAACTCGAAGACGTCATGAACATCGGTTACGGCGGCGTCAAGTGCGTCGAGTCCGGTGGTCCCGAGCCCGGTGTCGGCTGTGCCGGCCGTGGCGTGATCACCGCGATCAACTTTCTCGAAGAGGAAGGCGCCTACGACGAGGAACTCGACTTCGTGTTCTACGATGTGCTCGGCGACGTGGTCTGTGGCGGCTTCGCCATGCCGATCCGCGAGAACAAGGCGCAGGAAATCTACATCGTCTGCTCCGGCGAAATGATGGCCATGTACGCGGCCAACAACATCGCCAAAGGCATCGTCAAGTACGCCAACTCCGGTGGCGTGCGCCTCGCCGGCCTGATCTGCAACTCGCGCAATACCGACCGCGAGGACGAACTGATCATGGCGCTGGCCGAGCGCCTCGGCACCCAGATGATCCATTTCGTGCCGCGCCACAACGTCGTCCAGCACGCCGAGATCCGCCGCATGACCGTGGTCGAGTACGACCCGACGCACGCGCAGGCCGACGAATATCGCACGCTCGCCCGCAAGATCGTCGAGAACAAGAAGTTCGTCATCCCGACCCCGATCGAGATGGAAGCGCTGGAAGAACTGCTGATGGAGTTCGGCATCATGGAAGTGGAAGACACCTCCATCATCGGCAAGACCGCCGCCGAACTCGCTGCCGAAGCTGCTGCCGCCTGAACATCGTCATCCCATTCAATCCAACGGGGCGTCGTGCACAAATAGCTGCCGGCGTCCGACAAGGAGAAGCAACATGGCTGCGCTAACCCGCGAAGAAACCCAGGCCCTCATCCAGGAGGTGCTCGAGGTCTATCCCGAAAAGGCCAAGAAGGATCGCGCCAAGCACCTGATGGTGAACGACAAGGAACTCGAGTCGTCCAAGAAGTGCATCACCTCCAACCGCAAGTCGCTGCCCGGCGTGATGACCATGCGCGGCTGCGCCTACGCTGGCTCGAAGGGCGTGGTGTGGGGCCCGATCAAGGACATGATCAGCATTTCACACGGCCCGATCGGCTGCGGCCAGTATGCCCGCGGCGGCCGCCGCAACTACTACGTCGGCACCACCGGCGTGGATACCTTCTGCGAGATGAACTTCACCTCCGACTTCCAGGAGAAGGACATCGTCTTCGGCGGCGACAAGAAGCTCGCCAAGCTGATCGACGAGATCGAAATGTTGTTCCCGCTCAACAAGGGCATTTCCGTGCAGTCCGAATGCCCGATCGGCCTGATCGGCGACGACATCGAGGCGGTGTCGAAGAAGGCTGCCGCGCAACTCAACAAGCCGGTCGTGCCGGTGCGCTGCGAGGGTTTCCGCGGCGTGTCGCAGTCGCTCGGCCACCACATCGCCAACGACTCGGTCCGGGACTGGATCCTCTCCAACCGCGATGGCCAGGCCTTCGAGAAGACGCCCTACGACGTGGCGATCCTCGGCGACTACAACATCGGCGGCGACGCCTGGGCCTCCCGCATCCTGCTCGAAGAGATGGGTCTGCGCGTCGTGGCCCAGTGGTCCGGCGACGGCACCCTGGCCGAAATGGAGAACACCCCGAACGTCAAGCTCAATCTCCTGCACTGCTACCGTTCGATGAACTACATCTCCCGCCACATGGAAGAGAAGTACGGCATTCCCTGGCTCGAGTACAACTTCTTCGGTCCGACCAAGATCGCCGAATCGCTGCGCAAGATCGCCAGCTTCTTCGACGATCGCATCAAGGAAGGCGCCGAGCGCGTGATCGAGAAATACACGCCCGCCATGAACGAAGTGATCGCCAAGTACAAGCCGCGCCTGCAGGGCAAGAAGGTGATGCTCTACGTCGGCGGCCTGCGTCCGCGCCATGTGGTCGGCGCCTACGAAGATCTCGGCATGGAAGTGGTCGGCACCGGTTACGAGTTCGCCCACAACGACGACTATGACCGCACCATCAAGGACATGGGCGACGCGACGCTGATCTACGACGACGCCACCGGCCACGAGCTCGACGAGTTCGTCAAGGCGATGAAGCCCGACCTGATCGGTTCCGGCATCAAGGAGAAGTACGTCTTCCACAAGATGGGCTACCCCTTCCGCCAGATGCACTCGTGGGACTACTCGGGCCCCTACCACGGTTACGACGGCTTCGCCGTGTTCGCCAAGGACATGGACCTGACGCTCAACAACCCCGTGTGGAAGATGCTCAAGGCGCCATGGCTCGACAAGGACGCCGCCGCCGAGCTGAAGGCCGCCTGAAACACGACACCCTTTCGATAACTTTCGCCCGCGTCCACAAATTGGTGGCCGGGCAAAGGAGATGAAGATGCAAGCAGCAGAAAAGATCAAGCCGTGTTTCCCCCTGTTCCGGGACGACGACTACAAGGGAATGATCACGCGCAAGCGCGAGCATTTCGAGGAAATTTCACCCAAGGCGAAGGTGGATGAAGTTTTCAACTGGACGACCTCCAAGGAGTACCAGGACCTCAACTTCAAGCGCGAGGCGCTGACCATCAACCCGGCCAAGGCCTGCCAGCCGCTCGGCTCGGCGCTGTGCTCGCTCGGCTTCCACAAGACGCTGGTGTACATCCACGGCTCGCAGGGCTGCATCGCCTACTTCCGCACCTACTTCAACCGCCACTTCAAGGAACCGATCGCCATCATCGCCGACTCGATGACGGAAGACGCAGCCGTGTTCGGCGGGCAGAAGAACATCCACGAAGGCCTGGCCAACGCCAAGGCCCTCTACGGCGCCGAGATGATCGCGATGTCGACCACCTGCATCGCCGAGGTGATCGGCGACGACCTCAACGCGTTCATCAACAACGCCAAGAAGGAAGGCAACGTCCCGCAGGACTTCCCGATTCCCTTCGCCCACACGCCGAGCTTCGTCGGCAGCCACGTCACCGGCTGGGACAACATGGAAGAGGGCATCCTGCGCTACTTCACCCTCAACACCATGGAGGGCAAGGAACCGGGCAAGAACGGCAAGATCAACATCGTGCCGGGCTTCGAGACCTACCTCGGCAACTATCGCGTCATCAAGCGCTACCTGAAGGAAATGGGCGTCGATTACACGATGCTCTCCGATCCGGAAGAAGTGCTCGACACCCCGGCCGACGGCGAATTCCGCATGTATGCCGGCGGCACGACGCAGGACGAGGTCAAGGATGCCCCGAACGCCCACACCACCTTCCTGATCCAGCCGCTCGGCCTCGACAAGACCAAGAAGTTCGTCGAGAACACCTGGAACCATGAAGTACCCAAGCTCAACATCCCGATGGGTGTGGAATGGACCGACGCGTTCCTGATGAAGGTTTCCGAAGTCACCGGCAAGCCGATTCCCGCTTCCCTCCAGCTCGAGCGCGGCCGCCTGGTCGACATGATGACCGACTCGCATGCCTGGCTGCACGGCAAGAAGATGGCGGTCTATGGCGATCCGGACTTCACGCTGGGCTTGGTCAAGCTGATGATGGAATTCGGCATCGAGCCCACCCACGTCGTCTGCAACAACGGCGGCAAGAAGTGGGCGAAGACGATGGAAAAGCTGCTCGCCTCCAGCCCCTACGGAGCGAATGCCAAGGCCTATCCGGGCGCCGACTTGTGGCACCTGCGCAGCCTGTGCTTCACCGACAAGCCGGATTTCCTCATCGGCAACAGCTACGGCAAGTACATCCAGCGCGACACCTTCCACAAGGGCGAGGAGTTCGAGGTACCGCTGATCCGCATCGGCTTCCCGATCTTCGACCGGCACCATCTGCATCGCCAGACCACGCTGGGCTACGAAGGCGCCATGCAGGTGCTGACCACGCTGACCAACGCCGTGCTGGAGCGCCTGGACGACAAGACGCGCGGCATGGGCACCACCGACTACAACCACGATTTGGTCCGTTAATCGACCATGGCCAACATCATGATCCGCCGCGGCGACGAGGGTTACGTGTTCTACATGCCCAAGCGCGATATCGAGGACCAGATCACCTCGATGGAATTCGATAGCCCGGAAAAGTGGGGCGGCGAGATCAGGTTGAAGAACGGCGGCATCTACTACATCGAACCGCAAAGCGCGCCCGAGCGGCTGCCCTACTCGCTGCGCGCCAAGCGGATCGATGGGGTTGAGTAAAGTTAAGGAGAAACATCATGGCAATGAAAATCATCCAGGCTGAATGCACATCCTGCGGCGACTGCGTGCCGGTCTGCCCGACCAAGTCCGTGATCGAAAAGAGCGGCATCTACAAGATCAACAAAGACACCTGCAACGAGTGCGAGGACCAGGATTCGCCGAAGTGCGTGGCGGCCTGCCCCGCCGGGGAAGCCTGCATCGTTTACGCCTGACCCCGGGAGCGCGCCATGAGCGGAACCATACGCGTTGCCTGCGCCACGGACAGTGGCGAGCTGATCGACGGGCACTTCGGCGCCTGTCGCGCCTTTCTGGTGTATCGGGTGTCGCCGGAGACGGTGGAGTTCGTCAACGCGCTCTCCACCGCCGCGGCCGACGAGGCCGAGGATCGCAACAAGGCGCGTGCCGCCCTGATCGGCGATTGCCAGATCGCCTGTTTCCAGTCGATCGGCGGTCCGGCCGCCGCCAAGGTCGTGCGCGCCGGCACGCATCCGCTCAAGGTGGCGCCGAATACGCGCGTCGATGACATGCTGGCCAAGCTGCAGCAGGCGTTGACCAATCCGCCGCCCTGGCTCGCCAAGGTGATGGGGGTCGAAGCCGCCTCGCTGGCCGCCTATCGCGAACTTGCCGAGGTCGAGGAAGAATGAATTCCGGCATCACGCCCGATTACCTCGACGCGGTGCTCGCGCACGTCGCGGCCAACCCGTCGCAGGCCTACGAGGCGCTGGTGCAGGATTTGCGGACCACGTTTCCCGGCCACCACATCTCGGTGTGCGGCGGGGACGATGTGTCGCCGCGACTCTCGCCGGCAGCGGGGAACGCGGTCTGCGAGATCTATTATGTGGCCACCGGCGAACACTGCCTCAGCCTCACCAACGACGTGGCCGCCGCAACCGGCATCGTGGTGGCGCTGCGTGACGACGAAGACTGAACTCGCGCCCGTCGTCAGCGGCGGCACGGATGCGCAAGCGGTCTGTGCGCTCTGCGCGACCTGCCGGCATGCCGCCGACTTGCTGCCGGAACGGCGCTGCAGCCCCGGCGATGCCTGCGTGAAAAGCCTGAGCGGTCGCCAGATGGACCGGTTCTTCCGCGCCAACCCGGAACAGGCGACGGCCTACGTCGCGGACGCGCACTGGGAGCGCCGCGCCATCGCCGTGCGCCATGCGCCGCTCGAAGCCTGTCGCCAGCACATCAACGATCCGGACGAAGTGGTGCGCCGCGTCGTCGCGACGCGCCTGCCGCCCGAAGAACTCCTCAAGCTGCGCCGCGACCCCGACCGCGAGGTGCGCATTGCCGTGGCGCAGCGCTTTCCGGTAGACGACCTGCTGGTGATGTCCGGCGATCCCGACTACATGGTGCGCGTCATCGTTGCGCGACGTCTTTCGCATGGCCGCCTGCCACGACTGGTCAAGGATCCCGAGCGCGAAGTGCGCAAGACGGTGGCGCAGCGCCTGCCGGCATTCGCCCTCGCCAAGCTGATCGACGACCCGGAACCGGAAGTGCGCCGCATCGTCGCCGAGCGCGCCCTCCCCCACGATGCCGCGCGCCTGCTCGGGGACCCGGACTGGACCGTGCGCCATGCCGCGGCCGCGCGGGCGCCGCTGGAAGACGTACGGGCGCTGGTCAACGATCCCGAATCCGAAGTCCGGCGCATCGCCTGGCAACGCATTGCCGCCGCCGAATGAATTCAACCTGGAGTTTGACCATGTCCGCCAACATTGCCGAGAAAGTGCCCGACCTGACCACCCTGTCGCAACTGGTCGCCGAATACTGCGTCCAGGTGCCGGTGACGCAGGGGCCGGCTGCCCTGGCCCGCGAGCTCGCGCGCCTGGCGCCGCAACTGGACTTTCGCGAAGTACTGGCGCGCGGCGGCTGGTATCGCCTCGGCGGCGTGGTGGATGCGCAGGGCCGGCATATTGCCGACGATCTCGAGCACTGGGCCGAGGAAGAATTGGAGCGCTGCGGCGAGGACCTCGCCGCCGTGGCCAGCGCCCATGCCGACGACAACCTGCGTGCCACACGGCTCACCGGCAAGACGCACTACTGGGTGGCGCGCATCGGCCCGGGCGCGGCCGATTTCATCCAGATCGACATCGAGGAGTTGCAGGAAGTCATCTGCCATACCCTGTTTCCCGCCGGCGAAGTACCGTCCAGCCTCGAGGAACTCGTCGATCCGCGCGATGCCTGCCCGAGCCATCAATCCGCGCTGGGCGTGCCGTTCTACGCCATGCGCCGCCTTACCCACGTGGCCGATTTCCTCGACGGCATGCGGGCGCAGAAACCCGAGCCGCAGCCGGTGCATCGCTTCATCGAAGCCTGGGAAGCCAGCACCGCCAGCCACGCCAGCGACTTCAGCAACCACTGGGTCCTCGCGGTGCGCGAACACCTCGACCGCTATCGCCAGCCGATCCGCAGCGCCACCCCGGTGGCGGCCCTGAACGGCGCACTGCCGCGTTTCGAAGGCGGGTTCGGTGTGCGCGGGCTGGCCTTGGCCGAGGCGCTGCAAGGCTTCGACCGCCACCTCGGCTATCCGATGGCGTGGTTCTTCCACATGATCACGACGAAGAGCGTGCCGCATGCCGTCGCCACCGTCGTGATCGAGGATGTGCAGGGCGGCTTCAACTACCTGCCCGACCGCGACGTGCAGGTCGTGCGCGACTGGGTGCACCGGCCCTACAGCTTTTGACATGGCGAAACGCGAAGCCACCTGCCCGTTGTGCGGGGCGAAGCTGTCGGCCGCACAAGTGCTCGACGCCTGCGAAGAGATGGTGGGCGAGCAGGTGCTCGACTGCCACTGCCCGTTCTGCCAGGGCTATTTCGAAGTGCGGCCGGCGACCGATGCGCTCGAAATCGGTTATCTGCGCAACGGCTGCTTTGACGTCGTCGTCACCCTGCCCGCGGTGGGGCTGACAGCCTTGCGCGACACGGCGAACGGCAACCTGCGGCTGCGGCTTGAAGGGCGTGACTGGAAGTTTGCGGACTAACCCGCAATCGCCTTCATGCGCCGACGCACGGTTTCGATACGGTTTTCGTAAAGGTCGTCATACACCACGAGCCCAGGCAGGGTGTTCTCGAAATCCGGATGACGCAGGACATCGGCAAAGCACGCAGACAGGTATGCCGCGAGTTCGTTATCCGCTTGCAGGATTTCGCTCTCGATGCCAGGACGTCCGTCGAGGACATTGATGATGTCCTCGAAATCGTGGCTGGCCATGATGTCGCCACCACCTCGCGTCGCGAATGCCTCGAACTTCGTTGCCAGAAACGCCGGTGCGGAGATCAGGCGAATCCGCGCGCCACTTGGCAGGATCAACGCTTGGGCCGTGCTCGTGGCAAGCGGATACCAGCGATTGGAAAAACCGAGAACCTTTTCATCCGTCGGCATCAGATCGACCTCGACCCCGTGGATGCGCCAACGGCAGATCGGCGCATCCGGCGCCATGTCGCGACTGAAACCGCGTTCGGCGAAACGGGCCTCCAGTGCGTGATAGCCGATCAGCGCAGTGACCTCGGCCACGAGATCGACGTCGAGGGTTGCGCGCGGCGGTGGGGCCTGCACCGATGTATAGAGCAAGCCAGCGGCGCTGCCACCCACGAACACAAGTTCTTCGCACAAATCGCCCAAGGCGCAGGCGACCAGTTCCACCCGTATCAGATTGGGATCGTTGGGATTCAAAACCGTTCCTCGAACAGTTGCTCGGCCAGTTTGCGTTCCCGCGCGTTGCCCATGCGCAAAGCATCGAACAGGGCCAGGTTCTCGTACAGCGCTGGGTTGCGCAGTGCGGCAGCTGGTGCACTCGGGTAGATCGGCATCAAGCCGATGCCTCGTGCACTGCCTTCGGCGTGGGGCCAGACCGGCGGTGGATCGGCGGAAGGCGCAATGTGCTTGTCAAGCGGTGCCGTAGCGTAGGCCGTCGGTACGCCGCCTACGATGCCGCCGCGCACGGCCGGAAAGACATAGCGTGCGCCGTGGAGCAGAAACTCTTTGAAGGCAGGTATCAGGACGCGCGGTTTCTGCTCGAGAAATGCCAGCAGCCGGGCTAGCTCCGCACGTTTCAGCGCGCCGTGAACCTCGGACATCGATAATCCTGTTAGGGAAGCCAACTCTGGATAGGTGGGGGCTTCGGCCTTGATCGTGGCGAGCGCCATCAACAGGTAGAAATCCTGTGGCTTGAGAACGATTTGGCGATTGACAGGGCGACGCATCTCAATCTTTCTTGTTTCGCGAAATGCGAAAGTATCAATATAACAATGAGGTGTCAATGTTTATCGTAGGTATTCGCTATTCGCGAATAGCGAATGCCGTCTCGCGGAAGCTGACTTTCGGGAAGCGTCTAACCGATCAGCGCGACACTCTTGACCTGCGCCCAGACTGCCTGGCCCGGCTTGAGTTCGAGGGCACAGGCCGAGCGTCGTGTGACGCGGGCGAGCACGGGCGACTCGCCGACCTGCAGGCGCACCAGTTGCTGGGCGGGGTGTGGTTCATCGGCGAGCGCGACGACCTTGGCGGGCAGGGTGTTGAGGATGCTGGTCGCGAGGATCTGTTCGCGGGCGATGCTGACGTCGCGCGCGAGGATGCGCACGCGCACGGGGTGGCCGAGCGCATGGCCACCATCGCGCACCCAGACCGATCCGCCCGCGAAACCGATGCGCGCGAGCTGCCAGTTCTCGTCGCGTTCGACCACCGTGCCGTCGAGTACCACGCCGGCGTCTTCGCCGAGGTGCAATGACAGGATGGGCAAATCGAGGCGCGCGAGCGTGTCGGTGAGCGGCCCCTGCGCTACGGCGCGGCCACCTTCCATCACCACGATGTGGTCGGCCAGCCGCGCGACTTCGTCGGGCGCGTGGCTGACGTAGAGCACGGGGATCTCCAGTTCGTCGTGCAGGCGTTCGAGATAGGGCAGGATTTCGTTTTTGCGCGCCAGGTCGAGCGCGGCGAGCGGCTCGTCCATCAGCAGCAGGCGCGGCGCGGTGAGCAGCGCGCGCGCGATGGCGACGCGCTGGCGCTCGCCGCCCGAGAGGCGGTCGGGCTTGCGGTCGAGCAGGGCACCGATGCCGAGCAGCTCGATGATGTGTTGAAAGTCGGCGCTGGCGGGACGGCATCCACAACGCTTCATCCCGTAGTCGAGGTTGCCCTGCACGCTCAAATGCGGGAACAGGCTGGCTTCCTGGAACACGTAGCCGATCGGCCGGCGGTGCGTGGGCACGAAGGTGGCGTCGTCCTGCCACACCGCGTCGTCGATCGCCAACCGGCCCTGCGCGCGTTCGAGGCCGGCGATGCAGCGCAGCAGCGTCGTCTTGCCCGAGCCGGAATGGCCGAACAGCGCGGTGACGCCGCGGCCGGGCAAGTCGAGATCGACGTCGAGCGCGAAGCCCGGATAGGCGTGCCGGAAACGCGCGGCGATGCTCATGGTTTGCGCGGCGCCGGCTTGAAGGTGTTGAGCACCAGCAGCACGACGAAGGAGAAGACCAGCATGCCGCCGGCCAGCCAGTGCGCCGGCGCGTATTCGAGCGCTTCGACGTGGTTGTAGATCGCCATCGACAGCACTTGCGTCTTGCCCGGAATGTTGCCGCCGATCATCAGCACCACGCCGAATTCGCCGACGGTATGGGCGAAGCCGAGCACGCTGGCGGTGATGAAGCCGGGGCGCGCCAGCGGCACGACCACCGAGAAGAAGGTATCCCACGGGCTTGCACGCAGCGTCGCCGCCGCTTCGAGCGGCCGCTCGCCGATCGCCTCGAAGGCCTGCAGCAGCGGCTGGACGACGAAGGGCATCGAGTAGATGATCGATGCGACGACGAGGCCGGCGAAGGTGAAGGGCAGCAGGCCGAGGCCGAGCGATTGCGTGAAATGTCCGACCGGCCCGTCCGGCCCCATCAGCACCAGCAGATAGAAGCCGAGCACCGCCGGCGGCAGCACCAGCGGCAGCGTGACGATGGCCCCGACCGGACCTTTCGCCCAGTGGCGCGTGCGCGCCAGCCACCACGCGATCGGCGTGCCGATCAGCAGCAGCAGCACGGTAGTCAGGCTGGCGAGCTTGAGCGTCAGCCAGATGGCGTCGAAATCGGCGGGCGTCACGGGCGCCTCAGATCTCGTAGCCGAAGGCGCGGATGATGGACTTCGCCTTGTCCGAGCGCAGATAGTCCAGCCAGGCGACCGCTGCCGGACGCTCCCTGCCTACGTTCAACAGCAGGGCTTCCTGCCGCAAGGGAGTGTGCAGCGCGGCAGGGATGATCCAGCCCGAGCCCGTGGCCATGCGGCCATCCTTGCCGACCACCTGCGACAGCGCGACGAAGCCGAGCTCGGCGTTGCCGCTGGCGACGAACTGGTGCGCCTGGCCGATGTTTTCGCCAAACACGAATTTCGTCTGCAGGCGGTCGTGCAACTGTAGGGCGGTCAAGGTTTCAATCGCGGCGACGCCGTAAGGCGCCAGCTTGGGGCTGGCGATCGCCAGATGGCGAAACGCATCCGTCTTCAGCACTTCGCCCTGCGCATCGGCGAAGCCCGGCTTGGCCGACCAGAGCGCCAGCCGGCCGGTGGCATAGACGAAGCGACCACTGCCGAATCCTTCGGCCTCGAGCCTGGCGGATGTCGTGTCATCGGCCGCGAGCAGCACCTCGAAAGGCGCGCCGTTCCGGATCTGGGCGTAGAACTTACCCGTGCCGCCGATCGCCAGTTGCGCCTGGTGGCCGGTGTCGCGTTCAAATTCTGCGGCGATGAGCCGCGCGGGCTGGGCGAAGTTCGCCGCGACCGCGACGTGCACCGCGTCGGCTTGAGCGGGTCCGGATGACGACATGGCAAGAGAGGTCACAAAGAGAAGCCACAGTGCGCGCATGGAGCGCGCTAGTTTAGTGGAGTTCGTAACCGAAAGCCTTGATCGCCGCCCGGGCCTTGTCACCCTTGAGGTAGGCGAGCAGGGCTTCCGCCGCCGGCTTGCCCTTGCCCTTCGCCAGCAGCACGGCATCCTGCCGGATCGGCGTGTAGAACTTCTGCGGCACGATCCAGCCGGAACCCTCGGCGATCTTGCCCTCCTTGAGCACCTGCGACAGCGCGACAAAGCCCAGCTCGGCATTGCCGGTGGCGACGAACTGCTGCACCTGCGTGAGGTTCTCGGCGACGACCAGTTTCGGCTGCACGGCATCGTGCACGCCCAGCGCCTTCAGCAGTTCGAGCGCGGCGGCGCCATAGGGCGCGAGCTTCGGGTTGGGCAGGGCGAGGTGCCCGAACGCGTTCTTCTTCAGCACGTCGCCCTGGTCATCGACGTAACCCGCCTGCCTGCTCCACAACACCAACCTGCCGACCGCATAGGTGAAGCGGCTGCCGGCCACGCTGTCGCCTTCTCTCTCAAGCCGGGCGGGGGTCTCGTCATCGGCCGCGAGCAGTACCTCGAACGGAGCGCCGGATTTGATCTGTGTGTAGAACTTGCCGGTCGAGCCGAACGCCGCCACCAGCTTGTGCCCCGTGTCCTTCTCGAAGTCGGTGGCGAGCTGTTTCAGCGGTGCGGCGAAGTTGGCGGCAACGGCGACCGGCACCTCGTCGGCGCAGGCGATGGCGGGCAGGAGGGTAAGCAGTGCAAGCAGGAAGGATGAGCGCATGGTGTGGTCTCCAGTCGGGTGTCATCCGGAAACTCGCAAACGGCGTGCCACAAAGCAGCAGCCGGCGATTGCGGCCGGCCGGCAGCGGCTTTGTCGCAAACACGACAAAGCCGGGCAAACGGGAAACCGCATGGAATCAGCGAGTTGGTCATGGCACACGGTTTGCACTAGGAATGTAGAAAGGACCGTCCATGAAAACGAAGCGAAGCGAAGTTTCAGAGAAGACTAATGCCCGCGTGAGCGGGCGTTATGTCGGAACTAAAGCAGCCCAGATCGCCGAACTGCTAAACGAACCCGCCTGCGCGCACAACGCGAAGGAGAAATCCGGCTGCGCCAAGCCCAAGCCCGGCGCCACCGCCGGCGGCTGCGCCTTCGACGGCGCGCAGATCGCGCTGCTGCCGATCGCAGACGTCGCGCACATCGTGCATGGCCCGATCGCCTGCGCCGGCAGTTCGTGGGACAACCGCGGCACGAAAACCACCGGACCGACGCTGTTCAAGATCGGCATGACCACCGACCTCACCGAGCAGGACGTGATCATGGGGCGCGGCGAGAAGCGCCTCTACCACGCGATCAAACAGGCCATCGACGACCACGCGCCGGCGGCGGTATTCGTCTATTCCACCTGCGTCACCGCGCTGATCGGCGACGATCTCGAAGCGTTGTGCAAGGCGGCCACCGAGCACTACGGCGTGCCCGTGGTGCCGGTCGATGCGGCCGGCTTCTACGGCACCAAGAACATGGGCAACCGCCTCGGCGGCGAGGCGATGTTCAAGTACGTCATCGGCACGCGCGAGCCCAATCCGGTGCCGCTGGCCGCACAGCGGCAGGGAATCCAGGTGCACGACATCAACCTGATCGGCGAATACAACATCGCCGGCGAATTCTTCCACGTGCTGCCGTTGTTCGACGAACTCGGCCTGCGTGTCCTTTCCACGCTCTCGGGCGACGCGCGCTTCCGCGAAGTGCAGACCATGCATCGCGCCGAAGCGACCATGGTCGTCTGCGCCAAGGCGCTGCTCAACGTCGCGCGCAAGCTGAAAGAGACTTATGGCGTGCCCTTCTTCGAAGGCAGCTTCTACGGCATCCGCGACATGTCGCAGGCGCTGCGCGACTTCGCTGCGCTGCTCAATGATCCCGACCTCACCGCGCGCACCGAAGCGCTGATCGCGCGCGAAGAAGCCAGGGCCCACGCCGCGCTCGAACCCTGGCGCCAGCGCCTGACCGGCAAGCGCGTGCTGCTCTATACCGGCGGCGTCAAGTCGTGGTCGATCGTCTCCGCGCTGCAGGACCTCGGCATGGACGTCGTCGCCACCGGCACCAAGAAATCCACCGAGGAAGACAAGGAACGCATCCGCGAACTGATGGGTCCGGACGCGAACATGATCGAGGACGGCAGCCCGAAGGCGCTGCTCGGCGCGTACAAGGACTTGCGCGCCGACATCCTCATCGCCGGCGGCCGCAACCTCTACATGGCGCTCAAGTCGCGCATTCCCTTCCTCGACATCAACCAGGAACGCGAATTCGGCTACGCCGGGTATGCCGGCATGCCGGAACTCGCGCGGCAACTCGCGCTGACCATCGAGAACCCGGTCTGGGCGGCGGTGAAGAAGCCGGCGCCGTGGGCGAGCGACAAGGCGATGGGCACGCCGGTCGCGGCTTGAAAACTCGGCGCTGGCGGGACGGCACCCGGCAACGATTTCCCGTCGCACGAATTCGGCAATAATGGTTCATCGCGCCGACCGGCGCTGGACAGGAGTTCGCGATGACCCGAATTCGCGCATGGGCGGCGCCCGCCGCCGGGCAGGCACTGGAAGCCTACGACTACGATCCCGGCCCGCTGCCGGACGACCAGGTCGCGATCGCCGTCGAACATTGCGGGGTATGCCATTCCGACTTGTCGATGATCGACGACGCCTGGCAGTTCACCACCTATCCGCTGGTGCCGGGCCACGAGGCGGTCGGCCGCATCGTCGCCATGGGGCCGCAGGTCAAGGGCTTGCGCCCCGGCCAGCGCGTCGGCGTGGGCTGGACCAACAGCAGCTGCCTGCATTGCGCGCCCTGCGTTGGCGGTGACCACCATCTTTGCGGTGATTCGAAGGCCACCATCTCCAACCATCCCGGCGGCTTCGCCGAGCGTGTGCGCGCCCAGTGGCTGTGGGCGATTCCGCTGCCGGAGGGCGTGCCGGCGGACGCTGCCGGCCCGCTGTTCTGCGGCGGCATCACCGTATTCAGCCCCTTCCTCGAATACGGCATCTCCCCGACCAGCCGCGTCGGCGTGGTCGGCATCGGCGGCCTCGGCCACCTCGCGGTCAAGTTCGCCCGCGCCTGGGGTTGCGAGGTGACGGCCTTCACGTCGAGCGCGGCCAAGCATGACGAGGCGCAGGCCATGGGTGCCCATCGCGTGGTAGCCAGCAACGACGCGGACGCCATCGCCGCGCTCGCCCGCTGCCTCGATCTGGTGATCGTCACCGTCAACGTGCCGCTCGACTGGAACGCCCTGCTGTCCACGCTGGGACCGAAGGGCCGCCTGCATTTCGTCGGCGCCGTGCTCGAGCCGATTCCGGTGCGGGTGTTCTCCCTTCTCGATGGGCAGAAATGCGTGTCCGGCTCGCCGATCGGATCGCCGGCCAGCATGGCGAAGATGCTGGATTTCTGCGCCCGCCATGGCATCGCGCCGCAGGTCGAGCACTTCCCGATGAGCCGCGTGAACGCGGCGCTCGACCATCTGCGGGCCGGCAAGGCACGCTATCGCATCGTGCTGGATGCCGACTGGCCGGCGTGAGCCGGGTGGCATGTTGCGCCCCGAACGCCTCGCTTCTGCCGGTGATATATCCGCGGCCGACTGGCAGCGGCTCGCCACGGACGGCGACCCCTTCGTCAGCCACGCCTTCCTGAGCGCGGCCGAACGCTGCGTCACCGCGCGCGGCCCGGCCGGCTGGGTCCCGATGCATCTCGCGCTGCGCGCGGCCGACGGGCGCCTCGCCGGCCTGTTGCCCCTCTATCAGCGGCATCACTGGTATGGCGACTTCGCGGTGGACTATGCCTGGGGGCCGGCCTGGCAGCAGGCCGGGCTGGACTACTTTCCCAAGCTCGTCACTGGCGTGCCCTTCACGCCGTCGCCGGGGCCGCGCCTGCTGGTTGCGGACGATGACAATGCGACGCGTGCCGCGCTGATCGCCGCCGTCATCGACCTCACCGTCGAATCGGGCGCCTCCAACTGGCAATGCCTGTTCGTGCGCGAGCCCGACCGCGCGACGCTAGAAGCTGCCGGGCTGCTCATGCGGCGCGGCGTGCAGTTCCACTGGCTCAATCGCGGCTACCGCGACTTCGCCGACTTCCTCGCCACCTTCACGGCCGAAAAGCGCAAGAAGCTCAAGCGCGAGCGGCGCGCGGTAAGCGACGCCGGCCTGCGCATCGAGGCATGTCATGGCGACGAGATCGACGACGATCTCTGGCCATCCATCCATCGCCATTACCGCAGCACCTTCGAGCGATTGGGCGGCGTGGCCGCCTTCACCGAGGAATTCTTTCGCAGCGTCGGCGTCGCGCTGGGCCGGCGCATGGTGGTGTTCTGCGCCTTCGAGGGCGAACGACCCGTCGCTTCGGCGATCTGCTATCGGGATGACACGGCGCTCTACGGCCGCCACTGGGGTACCGATATCGATTGTCCCGGCCTGCATTTCGAGCTGTGCTACCACGCGGGCATCGAGTATGCGATTACGCACGGCCTGCGGCGCTTCGAGCCCGGCGCGCAGGGCGAGCACAAGATCGCGCGCGGCTTCGAGCCGGTGTCGACCTGGTCCGCCTACTGGGTCGCTGATCCGCGCCTGCGCGACGCGGTGGCGCGCTACCTAGCGCGCGAGGATGGCGCCATGCGCGACTACCAGGACGAAATGGCAGGCCACCTGCCCTACCGGGCGGCGGAGCCGGGACCGGCTTAGTGGCCTTTTAGCGATCCTTGTTGAGCAGCGACTTCAGGTCGGCGAAGGGGTTGTGTGTCGCCACCTTGCCCTGCGGGGTGTCCATCGATTGCCCTGATTGGGCTTCCAACTGTTTCTGGTGCTCGTTGTCGTGGCAGTAGAGGCAGAGCAGCTCCCAGTTGCTGCCGTCGGGCGGATTGTATTGGTGGTTGTGGTCGCGGTGGTGCACCGTCAGTTCGCGCAGGTTGGCGTGGGTGAACTCGCGGGCGCAGCGCCCGCAGATCCACGGATAGATCTTGAGCGCCTGTTCGCGGTAGTCCTTCTCGCGCTGTGTCGCATTCGAGCGGGCAGCCGCGACAATCTGATCGAGGCGGGAGGGGTTGGGGGATTTGGGGGAAGGCATTGCGCAATTATGCGGCCTTCTGGCGGCTTCATTTGGCGAACTTGTAGAAGCGCTGCGCCAGATAGGCAGCGATATCCGCTTCATCCTCGGGGAACAGCCCGGCATTGGTCATGGCATTGCACGTGGCGACGCGCTGGTCGAGCGCCTTGCGCTCGTGGATCATCCGGTCGGAGCGCAGGTACATCGCAGAGCCGTCCCCACCATAACGTTTGACGTGGCAACTGAGGCACAGCTTGTCGTGCAGCGCCTTGCCGCGCGCCGCATCGGCGGCGGCGAGGGTGGGGGGTGCGCAGAGCGCCGGTAACAGGCAGAGGGCGAGAAGAATTGTTCCACGCATGGGTTATTTCCCTGCCATCATGGGCATCAACTGGCCGCGGATTTCTCCGCCCTTGTTGGCCGCAGTATGGACATTGACGTAGAGCGCGCCTTCCTTGTAGGCAGCGAACTGGGCCGCGTCAAGTTTGGCGCCGTCCGGCACCCGCCAGGCGTTGTCGCCCTGCTTGACCAGACCGACGGCCACCGGTCCGTTCGCGCCTGCCTTGCCAACGTGGATGTGCGCAGCCGTCGCCATCAGGCCTGTCGTGGTAATGCCGCCGCTCACCGTCATGTCTGGATTGACTGTGATGCTGCCGCTGCCGCTCGCCATGGTGGCTACCGGGGGAACCTCCGCGTCACCGGAGAGCATGATTTTCATTACGTCGGCGATGGCCGTACCCGACATGATGCAACAGACGAACGCAGTGGCCGCGAGGATGGGATAGAAGCGTGTGGGGGTGTGCATGGTTGACCTTTCTTTTTGTGGGGGTGTAGCGGAAATAGCCGATGCCGAGGCGAAGGCCATGTGCTTGCCCTCTCTGGATAGCAATCCAGAGTGTATTAGTCAACTAATTATCGCTTGCCGTTCGCCAGCACTACGGATTGATTTGAGTTGGCGGGCCGTTAAGCCTTGCGGCCCGCCAGTTCCCGATCCAGCTGTCGTGCGAAGGTGTGCTGGTCGCTGGCGGAAAATGCCGCCGGGCCACCGGTTTCCACGCCGGTCGAGCGCAGCGTATCCATGAAGTTGCGCAGTGTCAGCGCGGCAGCGATGCTGCCCTTGTCGTAGGGTTCGCCGCGCGGCGTCAGCACCTTGGCGCCCTTGGCGATCACGTCGGCGGCCAGCGGAATGTCGCCGGTGATGACCAAATCCCCGATTTCCACGCGCCGCGCGATCTCGTTGTCGGCCACGTCGAAGCCCTTGGGTACCTGCAGCGCGCGGATGTGCGGCGAGCGCGGCACGGCGAGCATCTGGTTGGCGATCAGCGTCACCATGATGCCGGTGCGCGTCGCAGCCCGGAACAGGATCTCCTTGATCGGCTTCGGGCAGGCATCGGCGTCAACCCAGATTTGCATGGCGTGTTGTGATGGAAAGTCGGCGCTGGCGAGACGGCACTACTGCGGCTTGGCGGTTGTTTCTTTCGGCTTCACCCAGTGTGCCCCACCTTCTTGGCGTGTTTCCAGATCCGGGTAGGTCTGCACCATTTCCATCAAACCGGTGTGGCCGTACTTCTTGGGGGTGAAGCTCGGGTCGCTGCGCCGCAGGTAATTGCCTAGACCGCCAAGATGTACCCAGCCTTCCGGCGATTCCGCCGCCAGCAGCGCAACGGCTGAGAGCAGCGACTTCGGCCGTTGCTTCTGCACCGGCTTGGGCGGTGCCCTCTTCTGCGCCTCGGTTTCCGGCGGCTGGTATTCGAAGAACTTGTCGCTGGCGTTGCGCAGCGCATCCGGCGTCTTTTCCTCGCCGACGATGCACACCGTCGCGCCGCGCTCGCGCAACTTGCGACAGAGATAGGCGAAGTCGGAATCGCTCGTCACCAGACAATAGGTGTCGGCGCGTTCTTCGAACAGGTCTTCCATCGCATCGAGTGCCAGTGCAATGTCGGAGGTGTTCTTGCCCGAGGCGTACTGGTATTGCAGGCAGGGCGTGAAGGCCAGCCGCACCAGTGCCTCCTGCCATTTGTTGGCCAGCGTTTGGTAGTTGCCGTAGCCACGCCGCACTACCACGCGGCCGAATTGCGCGACCACACTCAGCGCGAATTCGAGAATCTCGGGTGAGGTGTTGTCGCAATCGACCAGCACCGCGACGCGGTTTTCGTTGCTGCCGTTATCGGACATGACGGTCGGCCTTTCTGTGGTTGATTGGATGCGGGAAGGCTAGCACGGCGGGATGCTTGGCAAAAAATCAGGCATAGCGATACCCCACAAAGTACCGCTACTATTTGATGCAATTGATTGCACACAATGTCGTATGACATGTAACTCGAAAAGGGGCCGTAGAAAACCGACCCCTTTTCTATGGCTACCTCTTACCGGCTCGGTAAGCTACGAAAATGGGTGCAAACATCTTCCCACTTGCCGAAGCGATACCGATGATAAGAAACCACGCGGACGATTTTCGGTCCCATAGTGTCTATACCTCACGATTGAGGAGACTTCTTGACACCAGCTTCCTGAGACCACACAATGCAGGCGCAAACAAGCAATTGGGTCGATGGAAGTTCCGGCCCCCCTTAGGACAGTCCCTTTGTCCGGGGAGATGAAGCCCAGCACAGCGCCAACTGTGTTGGGCTTTTTCTTTTCATAGCGAGTCATCATCATCGTCATCATTGTCGGTCAGCAGCAAGTCAATCTGCTTCTTCAATCGATCCTTGTCTGCTTCGTAGAACGGCATTGGAACTTCAATCCATGCCCGACGCCCTCCTGCCAACCGAACAGGAATACGGTCAATGTCGTCCTTAATGTTGGCTCTTACGGTGGTTGCAGAACCGGTCTTCGTTAAGGGCGCACGTTGTCCAACTGCGTTACTCGTTGCCTGATCTGAAGAAGGCTCACTATTTTCCGGGTTGTCAGAGTCCTCGACTATCGGGAGCGTGGATTGGTCTGCATCGAAGTACTTGGCGTAGTCGACAGACTTTCTAAACACCTGTTGACACACATCTGCCGCAGCAGGCGCGAATCCCTTTTGAATCAGATCGAACTTGAGGGTTGCATCTGACGGTAGGGATTCTGGGTACTTCTCTAGGAGGTCAGCAAAAACCGACGGCGATTTCAGCCATTTCGTAATCAAACCCTGCTTGATTACCTCCGTAGGAGCAAACCGGAAGGCCTCGAAGTCCTTAGATACGGCGATCATGCCCTCTCTCGGGCGGTCAACAAGCCCGTAATACTTGAGGGATGCCATGGCTGCAAGAGCAGCTCCGTTTGCTGCACTCTTGTAGCCGATGTGTTGCGCTACGCCATCTATCGGCGCTGCATGGCAGCGCTCTCTGTCGTAAATTCGACCTACCTTCTCTATTGCATCCCCCAGCGACATAGACGGGGCGCGTGGACTCTTCTTTCGCGTAACGGCGCTCATGGTTCGCTCCTTTAGCAGTGTGCGGCGAAGCATATACTAAAATAAGTATAATTGTCAAGCGTAAAAACGTATGAATCTGAATGATGCTGGTAATAGTGGCCTTTTTGGTGATCCAGCGGCTCTTTGTGTGTGGCGTAAACGCAGGCTATAAGATGGTTTAGGGGCGGCTTGCGATACCGAATGGGATGAACGTAGTGGCTGGATGTGGATACTAGCTGTCTACCAATTGCGACTCCTGGGAGGAGACGCAGGCTGTACTGGGTTTGGTATTGAATTAGTCGGAGGCCTCCTATTTTTCCCACCGATGTCGGCTTTCCTACAAGCCTCATTTCCGCCAACCCATTGAACTTTAAGTAATCCTGCTCTGGCATGGCCCTTGCGAAAGAAGGGGTGTCTTCCCTTGTCGGGTAACCAAGCCATGGCCGAGATTCTGAAACGCGCGAAACCGCTGGCGGTGAGTCCGCTGAAGGTGAGCCAGCCCGTCGGGGCATCGCTCGCCTTCCTCGGCCTGCGTCAAGCGATCCCAATGATGCATGGCTCGCAGGGCTGCACGGCCTTCGGGAAAGTCTTCTTCGTGCGCCACTTCCGTGAGCCGATTCCGCTGCAGACGACGGCGATGGATCAGGTGTCCAGCGTGATGGGCGCGGACGAGAACGTGATCGAAGGCCTGAAGACGATCTGCGAGAAGAACGCGCCCGAGGTGATCGGCTTGCCGACCACCGGCCTGTCGGAGACGCAGGGTACCGACATCCGCCGGCTGGTGAAGCAGTTCCGCGAGAAGTTTCCCGAGTACGCCCATATCGCCGTGGTGCCGGTGAACACGCCGGATTACACGGGCTCGCTGGAGTCCGGCTTCGCGCTGGCGGTCGAGGCCATCGTTGAACACATGATTCCAGAGACGCAGGCTGTTGGACGCCGCCGCCGGCAGGTGAATGTGCTGGCGAACGCGTCGCTCACGCCGGGCGACATCGAAGTGCTGAAAGACTGGATCGAGGCCTTCGGCCTGCGCCCGGTGGTGCTGCCCGACATCGGCGATTCGCTCGACGGCCACCTGATGGACGGCAAGTTTTCCGCGCTCACTGTCGGCGGCACGCCGAAGGCCGAGATCGAGACGATGGGCGAGTCGATCGCGACGCTGGTGATCGGCCGCTCGCTCGACCGCGCGGCCGATACGCTGAAGCGCCGTACCGCGGTTCCGGATTTTCGCTTCGATCACCTGATGGGCCTCGACGCCTGCGATGCCTTCACGCACACGCTGGCGCAGCTCTCGGGCCAGCCGGTGCCGGACAAGATCGAGCGCCAGCGCGCGCAGTTGCAGGACGCGATGGTGGACACGCATTTCCAAACGGGCTTCGCGCGCGTCGGGCTGGCGCTGGACGCCGATCACCTGATCGGCTTCGCGCGCTTCCTCACCGGCATGGGCGTCGAGATCGTCGCCGCCGTGGCACCGGCGCGTGCCGAAGTGCTGGCCGACATGCCCTGCAACACGGTGCAGATCGGCGACCTCGAAGACCTCGAACAGGCCGCCGAAGGTGTGCAACTGATCATCTCGAATTCGCACGCCGCCGGCGCCGCCGAACGGCTCGGCGTGCCGCTGCTGCGCGCTGGTTTTCCGCAATACGACTGGGTGGGCGGCTATGCCCGCCCGTGGATCGGCTATCGCGGCGCGCGCCAGGCGCTGTTCGATTTCGCCAACCTCATCCTGGGCCATCACCATGACATCCCTGCCTACCGCTCCATCTTCCGCCCGGTCGCGGACCTTGGCGCTGGCGTGGTCAAGCACTGACGCCGTGCCCGCCATGCTCAAGGTTGCCTTCGCCACTGACGATCGCGCGCGGGTGAACCAGCACTTCGGCGCGTCAACCGGCTTCGCGATCTATGCGCTCGACGGCGCGCGTGCCCGACTGGTATCGGTGGCCGAATTTCCCGTCGAGTCGATGGACGGCAACGAGAACAAATTGCCGGCGAAGATCGCGGCGCTCGACGGCTGTGCGGCGGTGTATTGCCTCGCGGTCGGCGGCTCGGCGGTGAAACAGTTGCTCGCGGTGGGCGTGCAGCCGCTGCGCCTCGAAGAGGAAATGCCCATCGACCGCCTGCTGGCCGAATTGCAGAAGGCCGTGCGCGACGGCGGCATTCCCTGGGTCGAGAAGGCCTTGGGCAGAACCAAGGACGCCGGCCGCTTCGAGCGCATGGCGAGCGAAGGCTGGCAGGAATGAGCGGCCATGATTGAACGCAGCGGCACGATCCTCTCGGTGCATGACGGCGTGGCGACGATTCGTGTCGAGACGCCGTCCGCCTGCGCGAGCTGCGGCAGCCGCAGCGCCTGTGGCAGCAAGGACACGACCGTACGCCTGTCGGTGGCGGCCACGCTGCGCGCGGGGGACGGCGTGACGCTGACGCTGGCGGAGGGCCAGCTGGTGCGCGGCGCCTTGCGCGCCTACCTGCTGCCGGCTGTCATGCTATTGCTCGGCGCGATCGCGTTGTCCGCCTTCGGCGATCTGGCCGCCGTCGGTGGCGCGCTGTCCGGGCTGGGCATCGGGCTGATCGCCCAGCGCATCCTCGCCCGCCGCGCTGCCTGCGCTGCGCCTGCCGTGTCGCCAGCGCCGACTTTCGATTCCGCAGCCATTTCATCCATTGGAGAACCCTCATGAGCACCGCCGCCGTATTGGAACGCGACCCGATTTACGAGACCGATTTCATCAAGGAGATGATCCGCCAGATGCGCGCGCTCGACAGCTATGGCACCTACGACGGCCAGCCCGGCGAGAAGTTGCTCGATCCGCTGATCATGACGAAGGAGCGCAAGGCGCAGATCCCCATCGTCGGCGATCCCGACGAGGAAACCATCGCCTGCGTGAAGGCCTTCTACAACGCCATCGCCGTGTTGATCGAGAAGGAATGCGGCCAGATGGCGGTGCCGATGGTGCATCTCTCGCACGAGGGCTTCGGCCGCGCGCTGATCACCGTCGGCAAGCTGGTCGTGAGCGACCGCACGCTGCGCGACGTGCATCGCTTCGGCTTCGAGAGCCTGTCGAAGATGAAGACCGAGGGCGACAAGATCCTCGCCGTCGCCCTGGAAATCATCGGCGCACATCCGGACGTCGCGGGGATGTGACGATGAACGAAGACGAACTCAGGGAACTGGAAAAGGAAGTGAAGAAGCTCAAGCGCATCGCCAGCGAATGGGCCGGGCAGATGCACGACCTCGTCGAGGAACGCCTGCCGGCGGCCTACGAGGAAATTCCGGCACTGGCCCAGTCGACCTTCGATGCCTGCAAGGCGTGGGCGGATGCCAACGCACGCCTGGCCAAACTCAATTCAATGCAACCCTCCTAGAAAGGAAAGACCATGAGCGCAACCGCTGTTACCCGGGGCGGAACTCCCTGGACGCCCCAGTACGTCGAGGCGATCAACCCGAAAAACTGCATCGGCTGCGGCCGCTGTTACAAGGTTTGCCCGCGCGACGTGCTGACCCTCGTCGATCGCGGCGAAGACGACGAGATGGACGAGGACGATTGGGACGACGAGGACGCCAAGGCGCTGATGACCGTCAAGAACGCGATGGACTGCATCGGCTGCGGCGCCTGCGGACGTACCTGTCCGAAGGAATGCTTCACCTTCGTCGCGGCCTGAGCCAGGGGAACCGGCGATGCCCAGACCGCAGAAACATGTTTTCGTCTGCTCGCAGCAGCGGCCGCCGGGTCATCCGCGCGGCTCGTGCGGCCAGCGTGGCTGCCAGGAGGTGCTCGAGGAATTCATGTTCGAATTCCAGCAGCGCCAGTGCTTCGATACCGTGGCGGTGACGCCCTCGGGATGCATCGGCCCCTGCAACATGGGGCCGAACGTGCTGGTCTATCCGGAAGGCGTGTTCTATTCGAACGTGAAGAAGGAAGACGTCAAGGCGATCTTCGACGAGCACCTGCTCGGCGGCACGCCCGTCGAGCGCCTCAAGCTGCCCGCCGACATCTGGTGAACGCGGATCCGCTCGCCCCGCGGCTGCTCTGCTTCCACAAGCAGGGCACCAGTGCGCGCACCCGCTTCGTGCGCTGGCCGCACGGCATGCTGGCGTTTGCGCCGCTGCCGGCGGAGGCCATTCCGGCCGAGCCGTCGGCGCGGGTGATCCGGCCGCACGCCACGGTCATGCGCGCAGCGGCGGGCCTTCTCGGTTTGGCGGAGAGCGACCTGCGCGTGGAAACCGATTTCGTCGCGGCATTCGCCGCTCCCGGCGGGATGATTGACATCTACCTGCTGCAGTTCGCCACGCTCGATCCGCCCTTCGCGGCCATCGAGGCACAGGGCGGCAAGTTCGTCGCCATCACCGAGACGCGCAATTGCGATCCGCGCGAATTGCAGCTGCTGCGCCGCGCCTACGAGATCATCATTGGTTGATCGGCTTTGTCGCCTTTGCGACAAGCATTATCCGAGAGCACGTTAAAACAATAGCTTGCAGCGTGGCACGGCGCTTGCGTTTCTCCTGAAAACCTCAGGAGAGACATCATGATCCAACTGACCCCCAAGGCCGCCAAGGCGATCCAGCGCTTCATCAAGTTTGCCGAGACGCCCGTTACGGGCATGCGCGTCTCCGTGTCGGGCGGCGGCTGTTCCGGCTACCAGTACGGCCTCAAGCTCGAGGCCGACGCGGCGTCCGACGACACCGTGCTCGTCGTCGACGGCATCCAGATGATGGTCGCCCCGGCCACACTGCCGCTGGTCGAAGGCCTGACCATCGACTTCATCGACACGATGACCGAGAGCGGCTTCAAGTTCGACAACCCCAACGCCAAGGCTGCCTGCGGCTGCGGCAAATCCTTCAGCTTCTAAGGAGAACCGTCATGTGGGATTACTCCGAAAAAGTCCGCGAACACTTCTTCAACCCGCGCAACGCCGGCTTGCTGGACGGCGCCAACGGCATCGGCGACGTCGGCTCGATCAAGTGCGGCGATGCGCTGCGCCTGATGCTCAAGGTCGATCCGGACAGCGAGAAGATCGTCGATGCGAGCTTCCAGACCTTCGGCTGCGGCTCGGCGATCGCGTCGTCTTCGGCGCTCACCGAGATCATCAAGGGCATGACGCTCGATGAGGCGCTCAAGGTCAGCAACCAGGACATTGCCGATTACCTCGACGGCCTGCCGCCCGAGAAGATGCACTGCTCGGTGATGGGCCGCGAGGCGCTGCAGGCGGCCGTGGCCAACTACCGCGGCGAGGTATGGAAAGACGACCACGAAGAAGGCGCGCTGATCTGCAAGTGCTTCGCCATCGACGCGGTACTGATCGAGGAGGTGGTGCGCGCCAACAGCCTCACCACGGTCGAGCAGGTCGCGCACTTCACCAAGGCTGGCGGTGGCTGCGCCTCCTGTCACGAGGGCATCGAGGAGATCCTCGCCAAGGTGTCGAAGGAAGCCTGCACCGCGCCGACCGCCGCGACGAAACCGCTCCCCCCGGCGACGCCCGCTGCCGCGCCCAAGCTCACCAACTTCCAGCGCATCCGCAAGATCGAGGAAACCGTCGAGGCCATCCGCCCGATGCTGCAGCGCGACCACGGCGACATCGAGATCGTCGAGATCGACGGCAAGAACATCTACGTCAATCTGAAGGGTGCCTGTGTCGGCTGCATGATGGAGGCGGCGACGCTCAACGGCATCCAGACCAAGCTGGTCGAGGCGCTCGGCGAATTCGTGCGCCTGCTGCCCGCCGCGATGCTCGGAAAGGCCGCATGATGAGCGACGCTCCCATCTATCTCGACAACAACGCCACGACCGCCTGCGACCCGGCGGTGGTGAGCGCCATGCTGCCCTTCTTCACCGAGCAGTTCGGCAACCCCTCCTCGATGCACAGCTTCGGCAACAAGGTCGGCTTCGCGCTGAAGGAAGCGCGCGCGAAGGTGCAGGCGCTGCTCGGCGCCGAGCACGACTCCGAGATCGTGTTCACCTCCTGCGGCACCGAATCGGATTCGACCGCGATCCTCTCGGCGCTAAAGGCCCAACCCGAACGCAACCAGATCATTACCACCGCCGTCGAGCACCCGGCCATCCTCACGCTCTGCGAATACCTCGAGAAGGAAGGCTATGCCATCACGCGCCTCGGCGTGGACAAGCGTGGCCGGCTGGACATGGACGAGTATCGCGCCGCCCTCGGCCCGCGCACCGCGATTGTTTCCGCGATGTGGGCGAACAACGAATCCGGCACGATCTTCCCGGTCGAGCAGATGGCCGAGCTGGCGCATGCCGCCGGCGCGCAGTTCCATACCGACGCGGTACAGGCGGTGGGCAAGATCGCCATCGACCTGAAGAAGACCAAGATCGACATGCTCTCGCTGTCGGGCCACAAGCTGCACGCGCCCAAAGGCGTCGGCGTGCTTTATCTGCGGCGCGGCACGCGCTACCGTCCGCTGCTGCGCGGCGGCCACCAGGAGCGCGGCCGGCGCGCCGGGACCGAGAACGCGGCGTCCATCGTCGGCCTCGGCGTTGCCTGCGAACAGGCCATGCAGCACATGGCCTACGAGAACACCGAGGTCAAGCGGCTGCGCGACCGTCTCGAAGCCGGCATCCTCGCCGCCGTGCCGCGCTGTTTCCCGACCGGTGACGTGACCAACCGCCTGCCCAACACCAGCAACATCGCCTTCGAGTTCATCGAAGGCGAGGCGATCCTGCTGCTGCTCAACAAGGCAGGCATCGCTGCCTCGTCGGGCTCGGCGTGCACTTCAGGTTCGCTCGAGCCTTCGCATGTGATGCGCGCGATGGGCATTCCCTATACGGCCGCGCACGGAACCACCCGTTTTTCTTTATCGCGCTACAACACCGAGGCCGAGATCGATCGCGTCATCGCTGCCGTGCCACCGATCATCGCGCAGCTGCGCAAGCTGTCGCCCTACTGGGGGGAGAAAGGCCCGGCGGAGAATCCGGAAGCCGACTTCGCGCCGGCCTATGCATGAACTGATTTGGCGCGCCCGAGGTTGTCAGAGATAGGTGTCTATAAGGCAATTAGCCTTAATTTCACCTGTTTCGCATTCTTCGCCAGAACATCATCAAGAGTCGCCATGCTCTTGGCCTTTACCTCTAGTGCGGCAGCAAGATGCAGGGCATCGCCAGCTCTTAAGCCGGACGCCGTATCCATTGTCAGTACGGCGGCACGATGAAATGTCACCGGCTCAACCGGCACGAGCTGCAAGTCGTTGGCGCACATGCGTTCAAACTGCTGCCATGCCTTCTGCGCTTCAACTTCGTTGATCTGCCCGGTACGCTGCTTGATGCCCAGCGCGCTGGCAAACTCCGTTACGCACCAGGCGGCTGAAATCAGGTCATCGGTGCAGGATGCATACCAGCGTGAAACGGCCGCGCTCTTTTGCTCTCGGGTATAGAGGGCAACGAGCACGCTGGTGTCGACATAGACCATTAGTACCGTGCCCCGCGCCGCAACGCCTCGATGACCGAGCTACCCATGGCCATCGTGTCACGGGTGTCAGCCACTTCACGGGCGAAGGCCTTCCGATCCCACTTGGCGGGGCGAATGGCGAGCCCGCCGTCTGCAGTCAGACTTGCCTGGACGCTGTCGCCCTCCTTGATGCCAATGCTGCGCACAACCTCGGCGGGTAAGCGTAGCGCCAAGCTGTTACCCCAGCGGGCGATGTGCAGATTCATGGTCCACCTCTATTGATCTACGTGAATGTAGATACATTATAGACTTGTTATTATTTACGTGCGGGACTCTTGAAAACTTCTTTCTCATGCCACGCCAAGAATTCCGGTTTGGGCAGATACTCATTGCTCTGCGGCAGGATCAGGCCGGCCCCTTGGTAGGCGAGCATCCGCGCTGCCGCTTCATCGCTGCCGTTGAGGTGCTGGCTGAAGACAATCTGGTAGGTGTCCGGCAGGATCGTGAATGCCCCAAGGTCAAACACCTTGTGGTGCATCGAACACAGGGCGATGCCGTTGGGCACGACATCCGGCCCTTTGGCCTGGAACCATTTGATATGCGCCGCTTCGAGGCCGATGGTCTGGCGGCCGAGTCGCAAATCATGGCCGCAGACTCCACATTTGTACTGGTAGGCGAGCAGAACCTTTTCACGGAAAGCGGGATCGCGGCGACGGGTTTGCTCATGGCCCGAAATTGAGGCGACGGGTTCGGTCGGCAACCCGACGGCTGCCAGCACCTCGTTGCGGATGGACTCAGGGAAGTGGGCATCCACGATGCGCTGGGCGATAGTGGCAACAAGTTGAGGATCACGTTTCAGTGCCTCAAGCAATGCAGTCGGGAAACCGCCGCGAACATGGTTCTTTCGTAGTTCTGTCAGCGAGGGTGTTGCTCCGGGTGGACGAGCGAGGATTTCTGCCGGCCCATCCAGTTGCCAGAGCCCATCAGTCTTTAGATGCCAGAATGGGTAATGCCGGGAACTGTCGGACCCATCGGGTCCGAACTCCTCCAGCAATTCCTTCAGTGTCGGTTCGGCATCATTCCAGTCCATCATTGCCGTCTCGCCAGCGCCGACTTTTGACAGGGCATACAAGACCAGCAAGGGCTTATGAACAGCTCGCTGGTCGCCGCGCTGCCAGACACGCATGCGGTCAAAGGCTTGCAGAATCTCGTCGCGGGTCATGGCCAGTATTTTGCCTTGTCGGGAAAGATCCAGCGAACACCGCCGCGCGGATCAACACAGTCGCCCTCATAGCGCGGGATCAGGTGAATGTGGAGATGCGGCACGGTTTGACCCGCGGTTGCACCATCGTTGATGCCGATGTTGTACCCGGAAGGATGAAATTCGACGTCAAGTAATGTCTTTGCCTCAACCAGCAGTCGCAACAGGCTGTCTCGTTCTGCTGTCGTAGCCTCGAAAAAAGAGCCGATGTGGCGCTTCGGGATGATCAGAGTGTGCCCGGGCGAGACAGGATATCCATCCCTGAAAATCAGGCAAAGCTTGTCTTGAATGAGTATCCGTTCTTCAGCAAGCGTGCAGAAGGGGCAGGGCTTGGTCATCGGATCATGAGTACTTTCGATCACCATTAAATTACCTCCCCCCTTCCGATACCTGATAGGTAATTGGCGCGCCCGAGACGATTCGAACGTCCGACCCCTGCCTTCGGAGGGCAGTACTCTATCCAACTGAGCTACGGGCGCGCGGAGTAAGTGCGGCGCATTATAGCCCGCGTGCCCAGGCCGGCCGCAGGTGGGCGTCTTCGGGATGCGCGATGGCAGCACGCACCTGTTCGAGCAATCTGTCCTTGTCGGCACCCAGCGTGCCCTTGAGGATCAGCCAGTTCGAGGCGTGGTCGCTGCGGAACACGGTGCGCTCGAGTTCGAGGCCGGCTAGAAAGCGTTCCATTTCGATGAACAACTCATGCTGTGACAGGGGCTCCCAGCCGGGAAAGCCGGCGCGCAGGCGGTCTTCGCCGCGCGGGAAGCTGACGACCAGTGTCGCGAGGTATTCCGGCTGGGTGGCGTTGATCAGCCGCGCTGAATTGTCCGCATGCTGCTGCCATAGCGAACGGCCGCCGAGACCGTTGAGGATCATCACCGAACGCAATATTCCGGCTTCACCCAGTTTCAACAGGGCATCGCGTGTCGTCTCGAAGGTTTCGCCCTTGCTCACTTTCTCAAGCACGACATCGTCGCCCGACTCGGCGCCGACATAGACAAGCTTCAAGCCGGCGTCGGCCAGTTCCTTGAGTTCGGCCACCGACTTCTTGCGCAGGTTGCGCGGCAGGCAGTAGCTGGAGATGCGCCTCACCGCGGGCAGGTGGGTGCGGATGGCGTTCAGGGCGTTGAGCAGGCGCCGGGTCGGCAGCATCATGGCATCGCCGTCGGCGAGGAAGATGCGGCGGATGTCGTTACCATGGTGTTCCCCGCAGGCACGGATGCTGTCCAAGGTTTCGGCTTCGGCGCGCGCGCGGAACGCCTTCTGCGGCGCGGTGTACATCTCGCAGAAGGTGCATTGGTTCCATGAGCAGCCGTCGGTAAGGGGCAGGATCAGCGAGTCGGCCTCGGAAGGCGGCCGATAAACGGGCTCAATGTAGCGAATGGGGAACATGGGAATAGGCTGCGGTTCTGTAGCCGTCATTATGGATCAGCCACCCGCCTTGGCTGCTAGCATCGCCCGACCATGCCTCTCTGGCTTTCCACCCTCCTCACCCGCCGCATGCTGATCTGTGTGTTCACGGGGTTCGCCTCGGGCATGCCGCTCTACCTGCTGCTCAACCTGTTGCCCGCCTGGCTGCGTACCGAAGGCATCAGCCTCAAGGCAATCGGGCTGTTCGCGCTGATCCAGTTCCCCTACACCTGGAAATTCCTCTGGTCGCCGCTGCTCGATCGCTACGTGCTGCCAATCGGCAAGATGGGCCGGCGGCGTAGCTGGATCTTTCTCACCCAGGGCCTGCTGGTAATTATCATCGCACTGCTCGGTCGCCTGTCGCCGGCAACCGAGCTCGGTGCCATTGTCTGGCTGGCCGGCCTCCTCGCCCTCGTCTCGGCTACAGCCGACATCGCGCTTGATGCCTATCGGCGGGAACTGTTGGGCGACCGCGAACTGGGCCTCGGCAACTCGGTGCACGTCAACGCTTACCGCATCGCCGGACTGGTGCCGGGTTCGCTTTCATTGATTCTCGCCGATCATTTCCCGTGGGACACCGTGTTCTTCGTCACGGCGCTGTTCATGTTGCCTGGCATGGCAATGGCCTTGTTGGTCAGCGAACCGACTGTCGCGGCCGGTGCGCCACGCACGCTGCGGCAGGCCGTCGTCGAGCCTTTCCGCGAATTCATCAATCGCGCCGGGCTGAAGGAAGCACTGCTGATCCTCGCCTTCATCTTCTTCTACAAGCTCGGCGACTCGATGTGTACCGCGTTGGCGACACCGTTCTACCTTGACATGGGCTACGCCAAGTCCGATATCGGCCTAGTCGCCAAACATGCCGGGCTGTGGCCGGCAGTGATCGGCGGGCTGCTTGGCGGGCTATGGATGGTGAATCTCGGCATCAACCGCGCGCTCTGGCTGTTCGGCGTAGTGCAGGTGGTATCGATCTTCGGTTTCGCCTGGCTCGCCTCGCTCGGGCCGCAGGCCGCCGTTGATGGCGCCGCGCTGGGGCGGCTGGCGGTCGTCATCGGCTTCGAGGCGCTTGGCGTCGGACTCGGCACGGCGGCCTTCGTCGCTTTCATCGCCCGCACGACGCATCCCGCCTACACGGCGACCCAGTTCGCGCTGTTCACCAGCCTCGCCGCCGTGCCGCGCACCTTCATCAACGCCGCGACCGGCTGGTTGGTCGAGGTGATGGGCTGGATGCCCTTCTTCCTGTTGTGTGTATTGCTGGCCTTGCCGGGCATGGCGCTGTTGCTCAAGGTGGCACCGTGGCGCGCGAACCACAGCGCACTTGGAACGACAAATAAATAAGCATCGCGATCAACTTTTTTCCATCCTGCATCGTTAATCTAAACATGTCGCTTCGATTGGGCGGGGGGACTTCAAAATGGTGATTGTGATGGACATGAGCACGGGCAAAACCGAAAAACTGAGCACCGCAGAGGCCGCCGAAGAGGAGTTCGGCGCTTTCGTCGATGAAGTCCTCAATGCCGGCTGGTTGCCCCAGCCGGAAGCGCGTCTGGAAATGCACGCACACGCCGGAACTGCCGCCTCCCCTGCGGCCGCCATCGGGCCCGACGAGTTTCTGCGCAATCTCTATTGCAACCAGGAATAAGCCGCGCTGTTGCCAGCACGCCCCGCGCAGGAGCCCCCTGCTAGAATTCGTATGTCGAAAGTAGGTCGGGGAACGTAGTGACTGGTAGTCCAAAGCAAGACAAGCGCTCGCAGCTGCTCGATGATATCGAGGCGTTCTCCCTGAACGGGCCGCCGGCGTGTGACGAGGGGCCGGCTATGCCCATCTTCACGCGCGAGAAACTGTCCTTTCCTGATCTGAGCCAGGCGGCGCCCGAACCGAAAAAGAATGTTGCCAAAGCAGTGGCGGAGCGCGCCGCTGGCCTCACCGTGGCCTCAAGCCAGACTGCCACGGGCAGCCTGCTGGACCGCCTCAAGCAGCAGGCGCAGACGGTACAGCGCACGAGCGTCAAGCGCGATGCCGACGAGGAGTTGCGTGCTTTCCAGTTGAGCGCCAGCCTTGGCGCGGGCTTCCATTACCTCAACGACCTGATCAAGCAGCTCAACATCATCAAGCCGGCGGTGCCCAAGGAATTCGTCTTCGCGGGCAGCATCGGCTTTTCCGGGATGAGCTGGGTCGAGGGCGCGGCGGATTTCCGCATGCTGCCGACCGCCACCGAGGATCGGCTTTACGAAACCATGACCGTGCGCTTCCGCCTCTCCGGGCCGCGCCAGTTGCAGGTCGAGCGCGATGCGCTGGGCGTCGAGCCGCTGCGCAAGATGCTGCACGATGCCAACATCAGCTTTCAGCTCGAAGAACGGAAGAACCGGCGTAGCCAGGTCGAAAGCGGGCTATTCACCATCCCCTGCGAGCTCAAGGCCGGCTTTCTGCTCAAGGCCGATTACGAAACCAACGACCTCGTCTTGCGCACCCGCAACATCGATCGCTTCGGCATGATGGAATTCCGCCTGCAGGCCGGCGAACTCACCCAAGCCACGCTCGACGATCTGGCACAGATGATGATCGGTCAGGAAAGCCGTTTCCTCAAGCGCTTCCGCCGCAGCGCCTGACTGACCGGCTTTGTGCCGTCCCGCCAGCGCCGACTTTTACAGCGTATGGCTGCGCTCGCCGCGCGCGAAACCGAGTAGCGGCACGGCGAGATTTTTCCCCAGCGCGATCGCCTTGAACAGTTCGCCCATCTCGCGCGGCGCGAGCAGCATCTGCACCGCGCTGGTGGCGCGCAGCGCCTGTTCGCCGCCGGCTTCCTGCTGCGCTGCCAGCAAATCGCCGATGCCGCAGTTGATCAGGAAGCTGGCCTGATTCGTGTAGCCGAGGACGTCGAGCCCGGCATCGAAGCCCGCCTCGGCGACGGCGGTGAAGTCGACATGCGTGGTGATATCCGACAGGCCGGGCCACCAGAACGGGTCTTCGTGCATGCGCTGCTGGTAATGGCAGCGTAAGGTGCCCTGACTTCTCAGCGGGTGATACAACTCGTGGCGGGGCAGGCCGTAGTCGATCAGCAGCAGCGCACCGTGTTCGAGCCGGCGGCCCCACTCGGCAACCCACGCGCGTGCCGCCAAGCCGATTTCGCTCTCGAACGTGGCTTCGACGGGCAACGCAGCCATCGCCTCCGCCAGCGCGCCTTGCGCCGGACGTTCGGCCGCCCAGCCGAAGCCCGCGCTGGTCAATGTGATGCCGCGTTCCATCAGTCCGGACTCTCGCCATGCGACGGCATGTGTCGGCAATGCGTCGAGCAATTCGTTCGCGATCACGCAGCCGGAGAATTTTTCCGGCAGCTCATCGAGCCAGACCACGCGTGATGCTAGATGCGGTGCGGCCGTCGCGATGGTCTGCCGCTGGCGCGCTCGCAGCTCGCCGGAGAGTTCGAGGATTTCATAGCGCACCGGCAGGGCGTCGAGCGCTTCCAGTGCAAGCAATAGATCGGCGGCCAGCTTGCCGCTGCCCGCGCCGACCTCGAGCAAGGCGGGCAAAGTCGGCGCTGGCGGGACGGCACCCAGTACCTGCGCCACCTGCCGTGCCAGCGCCTGCCCGAACAGCGGCGTCAGTTCCGGTGCGGTGACGAAATCGCCTTCTTTGCCGAACTTGTGCGCTCCGCCGGCGTAATAGCCAAGGCCCGGCTGGTGCAGGGCCAGATCCATGTAGTCGGCGAAGGGCAGCCAGCCGCCGGCCGTGCGGAGGCACGCGGCAATGCAGGCCGACAGTTCGTGGCTCGCGGCTTGGGCGGCGGGGGAAGGTTCGGGCAGATCGATATTCATTTGCACGGCGCTCGCAAGTCCTGCAGCACGCTGCCGACCTGCGCCAGCTCGGCTTCATGCTCCGCGTCGCGCCAGAGTTCGGCCAGCGCGGCGGCATACCAGTCCTGCATGGGCGGTTGTGTGCGCAGGTGCTCGGCGTAGTGCAGGGCCGGCGCAGACAATTCCAGCCCGTAGGTCTGGATGCGGAAGGCGACCGGCGCGAAGAAGGCATCCACTGCCGTGAACGCCGGCCCGGCGAGGAAGGGCCCACCGAAGCGCGACAAGCCTTCGTTCCACAGCGCGTCGAGGCGCGCGAGGTCGTTCTTCAAACCGGCAGGAATCGCCTTGAGCTTCACCCGCACCCCGCAGTTCATCGTGCAAGTGCCACGCAGGTCGAAGAAACCGGAATGCATCTCCGCCGCCGCGCAGCGCGCCCAAGCACGTGCGGCCGTATCCGCCGGCCAGATCTGCGGATGACGTTCCGCCAGAAACTCGGTGATTGCCAGCGAATCCCAGACGACGGTCTTGCCGTCGATCAGGCAGGGCACTTTGCCCGAAGGCGAAAAGCCGAAGAAGTCGGCGGGACCACCGAAAGGTACGAGCTTTTCCTCGAACGGTATTTCGAGCTGGCGCATCAGCACCCAGGGCCGCAGCGACCAGGACGAATAGTTCTTGTTGGCGATGAACAATTGGTACATGGCAAGCCCCTCAATTCACGATGAGTACGGCGAACAGCACGACCAGCAGCGGTTCGGCGACCATGGCCAGACGGCAGCACAGTGACAACGCGGCATCGCCCAGCTTGCAAAAACCCTGCGACCAGACGAAGCGCACCAGCGCGAGGCGCGGGGCGATACCGGTGCTCAGGGTGAAATTCGGCCGGCCGAGTTCGTTCCACTTCGCCGGATGCGCGGTTTCGAGCCGGCGCATCATCCACGCGCCGTTGGCGAGGGCGAAGGCGAGCAGGGCGAGGAATGAAATCATCAGCATAAGCGGCATCTTACAATGCCGTTCCATGAACACTTTCGACCATGCCCGCCGCTTCGGCGGCATCGAGCGCCTCTACGGCGCGGGCAGCCTTGTGCGGCTGGGGCAATGCCACGTCTGTGTGATCGGCATCGGCGGGGTGGGGTCGTGGGCCGCCGAGGCGCTGGCACGTTCGGGCGTGGGGCGGCTGACGCTGATCGATCTCGACCACGTGGCCGAGAGCAACGTGAATCGACAGGTGCATGCGCTCGAGACGACGCTCGGGCAGGCCAAGGTGCTGGCAATGCAGGAGCGCATTGCGCAGATCAATCCGGATTGCTGCGTCGAGTGCTTCGAGGAATTCGTCACCGAGGACAACGTCGCGACGCTGTTGCCGACGTGCGACGCCATGGTCGACTGCATCGACCAGGTGAAGCCGAAGGCGGCTCTGATTGCCCATTGCCGGTGCAACAAACTCCCCGTCGTCACGACCGGCGGCGCGGGTGGTCGTACCGACCCGACGCGCATCAAGGTGGATGATCTGTCACGCACCACGCAGGATGCGCTGGCGAGCAAGCTGCGTGCGCAGCTGCGCAAGGATTACGGCTTCACCCGCGATCCGAAAAAGAAATTCGGCGTGCCCTGCGTGTTTTCGGACGAGCAGATTCAACGGCCGCAAACGGGTGCCTGCGATATCGATGAAGCCGGCCTGCATGGACTGAACTGCGCGGGCTACGGCTCGTCGGTGGCGGTGACGGCGGGTTTCGGCTGCGCGGCCGCCGCGCACTGCCTCGGTATACTGCTGAAATGAATCCAGTAGTCATCGTTACGGGCGCGGCCCGCCGCGTCGGCGCGGAGATCGCCCGCACCTTGCACACGGCCGGCGCAAACATGGTGCTCCACTATCGCGCCTCGGCCGAACATGCCGAGGCACTGGCAGCCGACCTGAACGCCCGGCGCGAAAACTCGGCGCTGGCGCTACGGCACGACCTGCGCGATATCGCCGCTTTGGAAGGCATGGTGGATGCGGCCATCGCGCATTTCGGCCGCCTTGACGCGCTGGTGAATAATGCTTCGAGTTTTTTCCCGACGCCGGTCGGCCGCATCGACATGGCGGCCTGGGACGACCTGATCGGCAGCAACCTCAAAGGCCCGCTGTTCCTGTCGCAGGCCGCCGCGCCGCATCTGGCGAAGACGCACGGCTGCATCGTGAACATCACCGACATCCACGCCGAGCGGCCCTTGAAGGGCTTCCCGGTCTATTGCATTGCCAAGGCCGGGTTGCTCGGGCTGACCCGTGCGCTGGCGCTCGAACTCGGCCCGGCGGTGCGCGTGAACGCCGTCGCGCCCGGTGCAATCGAGTGGCCGGAAAACGCGACCGACTTCCCGCCCGAGGAACAAGCTGCGATCATCGAGCACACCATGCTCAAGCGTGTCGGCTCGCCCGGCGACATCGCGCGCACGGTGAAATTTCTGATCTTCGACGCGCCCTATATCACCGGGCAGGTGATCAATGTGGATGGCGGCCGAACCGCGCATCTGTAATTTCATGACGACGTACAAGCAAGCCCACAAGGCCGAGTTCGAGGCCAACAAACTGTCGAAGTTCCTGCATCGCATGGTCGGCAAGGCGATCGGCGACTACAAGATGATCGAGAATGGCGACCGCGTGATGGTCTGCCTGTCGGGCGGCAAGGATTCGCATGCGCTGCTCGACATCCTGCTGCAGATGCGCGAAAAGGCACCGATCGATTTCGAGCTGATCGCCGTCAATCTCGACCAGAAGCAGCCGGGCTTTCCCGCCGATGTGCTGCCGGCCTACCTCGACAAGCTGGGCGTGCCCTACCGCATCGTCGAGGAAGACACCTATTCCATTGTCAAGCGCGTGGTGCCCGAGGGCAAGACCACCTGCGGGCTATGTTCGCGCCTGCGGCGCGGTGTGTTGTATCGCGTGGCAAGCGAACTGGGGGCGACCAAGATCGCGCTCGGCCACCATCGCGACGACATTCTCGCCACGTTGTTCCTGAACCTGTTCTTCGGCGGCAAGCTCAAGACGATGCCGCCCAAGCTGGTGACCGATGACGGCAAGCACATCGTGATCCGGCCACTGGCCTACTGCCCGGAGAAGGACCTCGTCGAATGGGCGCGGCTGCGGGAATTTCCGGTCATTCCGTGCAATCTCTGCGGCAGCCAGCCGAACCTGCAGCGCCAACAGATTGCGGCGATGCTGCGCGACTGGGACAAGCGTTTCCCGGGGCGCATCGAAACCATGTTCAGGGGATTGTCCAATGTCGTGCCGTCGCACCTGATGGATGCGCGGCTTTACGACTTCGCCGGCCTCAAGCCGACCGGACGGCCTGAGCCGGACGGCGACACGGCCTTCGACGAGGAGATCGTCGCGGACGTGCCGCCGCAGGTGATCACATTCAATTCTTGAGGCAATCGCTCATGAAGGCCTTGCGCTCGTCGCCTTTCAGCGCCTTCTTGCCGGCTTCGGCGTTGCAGGCCTTCATCTTGTCCTGCTGAGCGGTGCGGCCGTCCTTGGCGGCGGCCTGCTTGCCGCCGAGGCATTCTTTCATGAAGGCTTTGCGCTCATCGCCCTTCATGCCGGTCGCTTCCTTATTGCAGTCCTTCATGCGTTGCTGCTGGGCAGTCGGCTTCTTGTCCTCGGCGGCGAGGGCGGTCGGGGCGAAGGCGAACTGGCTGGCGATGCAGAGCGAGGCGATGGCAAGCAGCTGTTTCATGTTGGCTCCTGGTGGGTTGCGAAAAGCATAATTGTATATGCTAATGTGATGCGGTGTGGTGTGTGCCGGCAGCTGCGCGGCCATGACCCGCATGCGGCGGCCGCGCGTTGGGCTCGCCGAGCAGCCCGCCGAGCAGCATGCCGATCGCACTGGCGGCGAGTCCATAGAGTTGCGGTTCGATATCACCTTCCGGAACGAACATTTCGAACAGCAACCAGGTGGCGAGGCCAAGCACGATGGAAAGCGTGGCACCCAGGTTGTTGGCGCGCTTCCAGAACAGCCCGGCGGCAAGCGGCACGAAAGCACCGGCCAGTGTGATGCGATAGGCGTTTTCAACCATGCCGTGGATGCTTTCGTTGCTCGTCACGGCATACAGGGTCACCAGCCCGGCGAAGCCGACTACCGTGATGCGCGTCGCCATGAGCAACTGGTTGTCGCTCATGTCCCGCCAAAAGCCTTTCAGCACGTTCTCCGAGAACGTCACGGCCGGCGCCAGCAGGGTGCCGGAGGCGGTACTCATGATGACCGAGAGGAGGGCGCCGAAAAAGATCACTTGGGCGGCGAAGGGCATGTAGTTGATGATCAGGGTCGGCAGGATCAGCTGCGTATCCTCTTCCACCAAGCGGGCGACCATCGCCGGGTCGATCAGCGTCGCGGTGTAGGCGAGGAACAACGGAATCGCGGCGAAGAAAAAATAGCTGATACCGCCCAGCGTCGTACCCCAGACGGCGACGCGCTCGTTCTTCGACGCATTGACGCGCTGGAAGACGTCCTGCTGCGGAATCGAGCCGAGCATCATCGTCAGCAGGGCGGCGATCCAGGCCAGCATGTCGAGGGCATCGAGTTGCGGAAGCCACTCGAACTTGCCGGCCGCGGACGCATGCGCAATGACCGTGCCGAATCCGCCCGCCATGTCGCCGGCGAGCCAGGTGACGTAAGTCAGGCCGAGCACGATGACGATCATCTGCACGAAGGTTGTCATCGCCACCGACCACATGCCGCCGAACAGCGTATAGACAAGTACCACGCCCGCGCCGATCAGCACGCCCTGCGTGGTCGATACTGCGCCGGCCGACAGCACGTTGAAGACGAGGCCCAGCGCCATCATCTGCGCGCCGACCCAGCCGAGGTAGGACAGCACGATGCAGATCGACAGCACCAGTTCGGTCTGCCGGTTGTAGCGCACGCGGAAGAAATCGCCCAGCGTCAGCAGGTTCATGCGGTAGAGCGGTCGGGCGAAGATCAGGCCGAACAGCACGAGACAGAGCGAGGCGCCGAGCGGGTCGGAAATCAGGCCGCGGAAGCCTTCCTCGAGGAAGGTCGCCGAAATGCCCAGCACGGTTTCGGCACCGAACCAAGTGGCGAACACCATGGCCAGCACGACATAGAAAGGCAGGTGACGGCCGGCGACGATGTAATCGCGGGCATTGTGTACGCGCGTGGCCGCGTAAAGACCGATGCCGATGGAAATGACGAGATAGATGACGACAAACCACAACAGCATGATCTGATAACTCCGAAATCAGTGACTAGAAGAATTGTAGGACGGCGAGCAGCACGGCGGCGGCGGCCAATATAAAGGCGGCGCTGGCGAGACGGCGGTTGGTGATGGCTTCCTCGCGCAGACGTGCGAGTTCCTCACGGTCATCGGCCTGGCGTTCGGTGACCTGCGTCAGCGCCTGGTGCGCAAGACGCGGCAGTTGCGGTAGCAGTGATGCCCATTGCGGGCCTTCGCGCTTCAGGTGGTTGATGAAGCCGCGCACGCCAACCTGCTCGTGCATCCAGCGTTCGAGGAAGGGCTTGGCGGTCTGCCACAGGTCGAGGTCGGGATCGAGCTGGCGGCCGAGGCCTTCGATGTTGAGCAGTGTCTTTTGCAGCAGCACGAGCTGCGGCTGGATCTCGACGTTGAAGCGGCGCGAGGTCTGGAACAGCCGCAGCAGCACGTGGCCAAAGGAGATTTCCTTGAGCGGGCGGTCGAAGATCGGCTCGCAGACGGCGCGCACGGCGGCTTCGAGTTCGTCGACGCGCGTCTCGCGCGGCACCCAGCCCGATTCGACGTGCGCTTCGGCGACGCGCTTGTAGTCGCGGCGGAAGAAGGCGAGGAAATTGATCGCCATGTACTTCTGGTCGACTTCGGTCAGCGTGCCGACGATGCCGAAATCGAGCGCGATGTAGCTGCCGAAACTGTCGCGATCCGTCGAGACGAGGATGTTGCCGGGGTGCATGTCGGCGTGGAAGATGCCGTCGCGGAACACCTGCGTGAAGAAGATCTCGACCCCGGCGCGTGAGAGCTGCTTGAGGTCGACGCCGGCCTCGACGAGATTGCCCACCTGGCTGATCGGGATGCCGTGCATGCGCTCCATCGTCATGATGTCGTGCGTGCAATAGTCCCAGAACACTTCCGGTACCTTGAGCAGCTTCGAATTGGCGAAGTTGCGGCGCAACTGTGAGCAGTTGGCAGCCTCGCGCATCAGGTCCAGTTCATCGTCGAGGTGCTTGGCGAACTCGCGCACGACCTCGCGCGGTTTGAGCCGCTTGCCGTCCGACCAGAAGCGTTCGAGCAGACCGGCGAAGCTGTCGAGCAGCGCGATGTCGTGCGTGATGATCGGTGCGATGCCGGGACGCAGCACCTTGACGGCGACCGCATGGCCATCGAAGAGGGTCGCGAAGTGCACCTGCGCGACCGAGGCCGAGGCGACCGGCTCGCGCTCGAAGCTTGCGTAGATCTCGCCGAGCGGGCGGCCGAAACTTTTCTCGATCTCGGCGATCGCCTCGTCGGGTGGAAAGGGCGGCACGCGGTCCTGCAGCTTGGCGAGTTCGTCGGCGATGTCGTCGGGCAGCAGGTCGCGGCGGGTCGACAGCACTTGCCCGAACTTGACGAAGATCGGCCCGAGCGTTTCGAGCGCCTGGCGCATGCGTGCGCCACGCGGTGCGTCCAGTTGGCTGCGGTCGCGCCAGAAGCACAGTCCGTTCAGCAAGCCGAGTGGCAACGCCAGCCGGCCGCTGGGATCATGTTCGAGAATCAGCCGGTCGAGGCCGAATTTCAGGCCGACGCGGGCAATTTTGGCAAGACGGAAAAGGCGCACGATACAAGGATTGATGCGGGAGGCCGAACTTTAGCACCTCCACATGCCGTCCCGTCAGCGCCGATTTTCAGCTGAGCAAGCGGTAACTTGGGTTCTTGATCATACCGACGGCCTTGATGATCGCCTCGATGGCCTGCGGGCGGGTGTAGCCCTGCCGCCAGGCGAGCGCGACGCGGCGCGAGGGTGCGGGTTCCTCGAAGGGAATCGACACGACCATGTCGTTCTTGTAGATGCCGTTGAGCGAGCCGCCGGGCAGCACCGAGATGCCGTAGCCCGAGGCGACCATGCAGCGCACGGTCTCGATGGAATGGCCTTCGTGCGTCGAGCCTTCGGCGTGGCTGATTTCCGGGCAGGCATCGAGTACCTGTTCGCGGAAGCAGTTGCCCGCCTTGAGCACCAGCACGTCATCCCCGCGCACTTCGCAAGAAGGAATCTGCTTGCGCTTGGCGAAGGGGTGACCCTTTGGGACGACCAGCTCGAAGGGCTCGTCGTAGAGCGGGTGGGTCTTGATGCCCGGGATGTCGAAGGGCAGCGCGATGATCGCAGCGTCCACCGTGCCGTACTTGAGGTAGTCGGCCAGCAACGCTGTCATGCTTTCCTCGATGAACAGGTGTGTGTCCGGCGCGGTCTTGCGCATTGCCGCGATCAGCTCGGGCAGCAGGTAGGGGCCGATGGTGTGGATGACGCCGAGGCGGAAATCACCGTGCAGCGGATCCTTGCCCAGCTGGGCGACCTGCTCGATGCGGCGCGTCTCGTCGAGCGCCTTGCGCGCCTGGCCGACGACCTGCCAGCCAAGATCGGTAAGGGAAACGTGGCCTTTGCTGCGCTCGATCAGGGACACGCCCAGTTCGGATTCCAGGTTCTGCAGGGCGACGCTGAGGGTCGGCTGGCTGACATGGCAACGCTCGGCGGCCTTGCTGAAGGAGCCTTCGTCGGCAAAGGCCACCAGATATCGCAGTGCGGAAAGTTTCATTGTTTTTCAGTATAGGAAACAACTATGTGGTGAATAGCCAAAAACTATAAAAATACTTATTAATCATTGACTTACGTCAACATCCCTGCGCATTGTAGGGGTATCTTGCGGCACTGCGCAAGTCCGCTTGCCCAATTTTCTTACTAGTAAAGAAAGGGAGTCCCACTCATGAAAATTCGTACGCTCGTAGTTTCCCTGGCTGCCATCGGCATCACCGCTGGCGTTGCCAACGCCCAGATGAAGGAGCCCATCGTTCCCATCAAGCCGGCCGCCAACATCAACATCGGTATGGTCGAGCTGGGCAAGAAGCTTTACTTCGATCCCCGCCTCTCCAAGTCGGGCTTCATCTCCTGCAACAGCTGCCACAATCTGTCCATGGGCGGCACCGACAACATCCCGACCTCGATCGGCGACAAGTGGCAACAAGGCCCGATCAATGCTCCGACCGTGCTGAACTCCAGCCTGAACGTCGCCCAATTCTGGGACGGCCGCGCGGCTGACCTGAAGGAGCAAGCCGGTGGCCCGATCGCCAACCCGGGTGAAATGGGCTTTACCCACCAGCTTGCTGTTGGCGTGCTGGAAACCATTCCCCAATACGTTCAGGAATTCAAGAACGTCTTCGGCAAGGACAAGATCGACATCGACCAAGTCACCTTGGCGATCGCCGAGTTCGAGAAGACCCTCGTGACCCCGAACGCCCGCTTCGACAAGTGGCTGCTCGGCGACGACAAGGCCCTGAACGCCGAAGAACTGGCCGGCTGGAAGCTGTTCAAGGACAGCGGCTGCACCGCCTGCCACAATGGTTCCGCTGCCGGCGGCAATTCCTTCCAGAAGATGGGCCTGTTCGAGCCCTACAAGACCACGGCTGCCGCCCAGGGCCGTGCCGACGTCACCAAGAAGGACGCCGACCGCATGAACTTCAAGGTCCCGACCCTGCGTAACGTCGAAATGACCTATCCCTACTTCCACGACGGCGCTGCCAACACCCTAACTGAAGCCGTGGACATCATGGGCCGCCTGCAGCTGGGCAAGAAGTACACCAAGGAAGAAAACGCCAAGATCGTCGCCTTCCTGAAGACCTTGACCGGTGACCAGCCGACCTTCGCGCTGCCGATCCTGCCGCCGTCGACCGACAAGACCCCGCGTCCGACGCCTTTCAGCAAGTAAACGCATCCTTCCCGGGATGTTTTGGATGCCCCGGTTCGCCGGGGCATTTTTTTGGTGGAGTGGCAGTGGGTTCGAATCATGTAGATAGCCTAACGGGGCAGACGGAGGGCGACAACTCAATCCTGACTATGGGTGCCATGCATTTTTCCAATGACCCGACGCGGAACCCGGAAGGATGCAGCGGGTCAGCACTTGAAGTATCGTAGCCCCTGCTGCATATCCCCTCGACACCCCATCGACGAGTCTCCCCATGCGCCTGCTTGCGATCGCCGCCATTTTGCTGATGCCATTTTCCGCCGCCTGCTCCAGCCCCCAACTTGCCGCCGAAGCCTGCGGCCACCCTGGCCAGTGGCGGATACCGACTGATGCGACAGCCCAGCCAGCGGAGCCGCGCCCATTGCTCGAACGCATGGCCGGCCAGCAGGTCGTGCTGCTCGGCGAGGCGCATGACAGCGCCGAAGATCATCGCTGGCAGCTGCACACGCTGACGCAGTTGCATAGCTTGCGGCCAAAGCTGGCGATCGGCTTCGAAATGTTTCCGCGCCGCGTGCAGCCCGTGCTTGATCAGTGGGTCGCCGGGTCACTCTCCGAAGCAGAATTCCTGAAACAAGCCGATTGGGACAAGGTCTGGGGTTTCGATGCCCGCGATTATCTGCCACTGTTCCACTATGCGCGCATGAATCGCATCCCGATGCTTGCGCTCAACGTCGAGCGCGGTGTCGTCGATGCGGTCAGCAAGCAGGGCTACGACGCCTTGTCCGAAACGCAGAAGGAAGGCGTCGGCCGCCCCGCCGCGCCGACCGAGACTTACCGCAAGCAGTTGCGCGCGGTGTTTGATCATCATCCGGCGAAGTCGCGCGGTGATCAGGCCTTTCCGCGTTTCGTCGAGGCGCAGACCTTCTGGGATCGCGCGATGGCCGAAGTCATCGCGGTCCACCTCAAGAAGGAACCCGATGCGCTGGTGGTCGGCATCATGGGCGCTGGCCACGTGCGCTACGGCGAAGGCGTGGCACACCAGCTCAAGCCGCTCGGCATTGATAAAACCGGGCTACTGATGACCTGGGATCGCACGGACAGCTGCGCCGAGCTTGGCAAGGGTTTTGCCGACGGCCTGTATCTCGTCGAGCCACCGAAAAGCAATCCGCCGCGCCTCGGTGTGGGGATGGATCTCGACAAGGACGGTTTGCGCATCACGGCCATCACGCCCGGCAGCATCGCCGAGGCCTCCGGCCTAAAAACCGGCGACGTGATCCTCGAGGTCGCGGGACAGCCGGCAAAGGGCATCCTTGTGCTGCGCTCGGTCGTGCAGCGGCAGGTGCCGGGCACCTGGCTGCCGCTCAAGGTCCGGCGCGACGGCAAGGAGCTGGAAATCGTCGCGCGCTTCCCCTTGGGATCATGAGACCTTGGCTGATTTTTCTGCTTTGGCTACCACTCACAACGTGGGCGCTGCCGCATCTCGAACTCGATGTGCGGCTCGACCCGAATACGCGTGAGTTTGCAGCGACCGCCACGCTGCACGATGAATCCGGCTTGCGGGGATTCCGGCTCGGCCGCGAATACGCAATCGTTGCGTTCAAGCTCAACGGCAAGGCGGCGGAAAGTCGGCGCTGGCGGGACGGCACACCCTTGCCGGCCGGCACGCGCAAAGTTGAGCTCACCTATCGTGCCACGCTGAAATCGACACCATCGCTCGACCATCGTGAAGTCCTCGCCCAGCGCGGAGGCACGGCGTCGCCTGACGGCAGCTTCCTGCCTGCTTCGGCCGGCTGGTATCCCGATACCGGCCCGCTGTTTACCTATCGCGCCACGCTCAATCTGCCCGCCGGCCAGAAGGGGCTGGTGCCGGGTGATCTGCGCGAGGAGACGGATTCATCCGCCGGCTACCGGGCCATTTTCGATTTTCCGCAGCCAGCCGACAGCATCGACCTGATGGCCGGGCCGTATGTCATTGGTGAGCGCCCACTCGCGCTGGGCGCGCGCACGATCCGTATCCGAACCTGGTTCCACCCCGAGTTGAAGGACTTCTCACAACCCTATCTCGATGATTCCGCGCGCTACATCGAACGCTACTCGAAGCTCATTGGCGCCTATCCGTTCGGGATGTTCAGTGTCGTGTCGAGTCCGACGCCGACCGGTTACGGCATGCCGAGCCTGACCTACCTCGGCCGCGAAGTGATCCGCCTGCCTTTCATCCGCGCGACGTCTTTGGGACACGAGGTGCTGCACAACTGGTGGGGCAACTGCGTCTATCCCGACTGGCAGAGCGGCAACTGGTCGGAAGGCCTGACCACCTTCCTCGCCGACTATGCCTACAAGGAAGATGAAGGCGACAATGCTGCGCGCGAGATGCGCATGAGCTGGCTGCGCGACTACGCCGCCGTGCCGCCGGGCGAGGATTTCGCGCTGCAGGACTTCACCTCGCGTCATCATGGGATTGCTTCGATCATCGGCTACAACAAGGCGGCGATGGTCTTCCTGATGCTGCGCGACAGGATCGGCCGGGAGGCTTTCGAGCGCGGCCTGCGGCTGCTGTGGGAGCGCAAGCAGTTCCAGACCGCGAGTTGGGCCGACCTCGAAGCGGCGTTTTCCGAGGCGGCGGGACAATCGCAGTCCGGCTTCTTCCGTCAGTGGGTGATGCAGGCCGGCGCGCCGCCCTTCACGGGTAGCGATACGGACTTTCGTGTCTGGCGGCGCGTCGATCCAAAACTCTTCCCGCCGATCCTGCGCGAGGTCTTCGTCGCGCCGCAGGCAAGCGTGGTCGTGACGGACGAAGTGTTGAACTCATCTGCTCAGGCCTTGGCGCAGCGTGTGCTGGATGCGCGGCCGGGGATTGCCGACCGCTTGCCGGCGCAGGGTCCGGTACTGATCTTCGGTTTTGAGGCCACCATTGACCGATGGTTGACGGCCAATGGTCTACCAGCGCGGCCACTGACGCCACGTGGCACTGCACAAGTCTGGGCAGGACGCGATGCGAGGAATCGTCCCTATGTTGTCATTTCGGTACGCGATGCCAATGCCTTGGCCGCACTCCAGCGCGGCCTGCCACACTACGGCAAGCAGAGCTGGCTGGTCTTCGACGGCGCGCGTGCGGCGGAGAAGGGCATCTGGCCGCCGCAGTCCGGTAAGCTCTGAACCATGGCCAAGCCGTTTCCCCTGCATCCGAAATTTCCCGAGCGCATCTGCTGGGGCTGCGACAAGTATTGCCCGAACGAGTCGCTTCAGTGTGGCAACGGCTCGGGCCGCACGCCACATCCCGCCGAGTTGCTCGGCGACGACTGGTATCTGCATGGCGACTGGGGCTTCGACCTGGAGCAGATCGAAGACGCCAAGTCGATCAAGCCCGGCGAACCGAAGAAGTAACTACCCCTACTGCCAAGGTCAACCAACCGAGGATGAAGGCACCGCCACCCCAAGGCGTGACCATGTGCAGTGCGTGGAAATCCGCCAAGCTGCGCAGGTAAAGGTTGCCGCTGAACAGCAGCGTACCGGCGATCATCAGCCAGCCCGCCACCACAATCCAGCGCGAGGCGAAGCGATCGGCGAGCAGGCCGATCGCCAGCAAGCCCAGGGCGTGGAACTGCTGGTACTGCAGCGCGGTACGGAACCATGATTGTGACAACTCAGGCAGATGGGCAAGTGCATGGGCACCGGCCGCGCCGAGTGCAACGGAAATGGCGGCACTGAGGGCGCCGCAGAAGAGGAAGAGACGTGCGTTCATGGACTGAGTTTGCCCCAGGAAGAATATGTTGCAGTGCACAATATTATTCGATATAGTAGTTGCCACATCTGATCAATCACTTTCTGGAGTCAACCATGTCTATCAATCTCGAACAGTTCTCCGCCTCCAACAAGGCAACCGTCGATTCCCTGCTGGCCGTGGCGAATACCGCCTTGGCCACCGCCGAGCGCCTTGCTGCCCTGAACCTGGGTGCTGCACGTACGGCGCTGGAAGACTCTGCATCCGCCACCAAGGCCGTTCTTGCGGTGAAGAATCCCAATGATGCCGCCGCTCTCCAGCAGTCGCTGGTTCAGCCAGCCGCCGAAAAAGTGGCGGATTATTCGCGCGCGCTGTTTGAGATCTCCAGCGACTCCCAGCAGCAGTTCGCCAAATTGCTCGAAGCCCAGTTTGCCGATTTCCAGAAGCAGGTCTCCGGTCTGGTCGATCAGGCCGCCAAGACCGCGCCCGCCGGTTCGGAAAGCATCGTGGCCGCCATGCAGCAAGCCATCAACTCCGCCAACTCCGCCTTCGGCAACATGACGGCGATGGCCAAGCAGTTCTCCGCCAGCGCCCAGGCGAACATCGCTGCCGCGACCAAGAAGAAGTAAGCAACGACCAGGCTGCCTAGGCGGCCATTGCTCGGATCAGCCGGCCGCAGTGCCGGTTGGCTTCGAGCGCGATTGGCAGAACACCCGGCAAGCCGTCGTCGTTTTTCAGGCTGACGAAACTGTCGCGGCTGACACCATGAAAATGTGGATTGCTCTCCCGCTCTTCTCCGATGCTGCTGACGCGGCGTCCCGACAGGCAGTGGCCAGGATAGACGAGCGTTTCATCTGGATAGGAAAACAGGCGGCGAACGACACTGTCGTATAGCTGAGCACTATCGCTACCCGGTTCATCGGTACGGCCACAACTGCCGATCAGCAGGCAATCGCCCGTAAACAGGCGACCACACCAGTAGTAACTGAAACATCCGGGCGTATGCCCCGGCGTGGCCAAGGCTAGCAGTTCAAGGCCGCCACAGGCGAGATGCTCGCCATCCGTCAGCAGGTGATCGGCGTTGCGAATCCCGGAACCGGAACCAACGACAATCTTTGCGCCGGTCCATTCGCGCAGCGAGTCGGCGGCGCTGATATGGTCGGCGTGCAGATGTGTTTCGATCGCCCATTCCAGCCGCAGATTCAACTCGCCGAGCAAGCTCAGATACAGCGGTGTCTGATTTACGACGGGGTCGATGACCAACGCCCTCCCTGTCTCCGGGCAGCCAAGGAGATAGGAGTAGGCGCCGGTCGCTTCGTCGCGCAGTTGGCGAAAGTGGATCATTTCAATTTTTCGGTGAGCAATTGCTCGAGGACGGCTTCGTTGTTGGCGTAATCGATAGCAACGACCTTGCCGGCTTCAAGCGTCAGCACGGTGACCGAGGCTTCCTTGAGCGGCAGGAAATCGACCGGTGCCTTGTCGCGCGCCAGCAGGATCGGAAAAGGCCGCGCGCGAAAGCCCGGCATGGCAAATATCGTCGTCACCAGCGAGGGCATGCGGCTGATGTCAAAGACCAGCGCGAGGCGGCCGGCGAGCGCGGCTTCCTTGTGCGATTTCTCGATGACGTCCTGCGCCCAGTCACCGGGCTTGCGCTCGGCGGCGAAGACAAAGACGCGCAGCTTCTCGCCCGCAAGCGTGACGGATTTGTCATGCTGATCGGGCAGAGTTAGGCCTGGCCACGGCGCGCCAACCGGATGGGGCGCCGCGCTGGCCAGCGTACTGAACAACGCAAGTGCGAGAGAAAACAGGAAATGCTTCATTCCTTTCCTTCGCTCTGTTGCGCCTCGAACCACATGGCGTTGAGAACGGCGAGGAGGACGGCCATGGTCAGGCCGAGCACCCAGGTGAAATACCACATGTGAATCTCCTTGATACTAGTAAGCGGAACGCTCGTGTGACTGGATATAGGCCTTGGTGATCTTGCCGGACATCACCTTGTAGGCCCAGCTGGTGTAGACGATGATGATCGGCGTGAAGATCAGCGCGGCCCAGAACATGATCTCGAGCGTCAGATGGCTCGACACGCTGTCCCAGACCGTGAGGCTCGAGCGCGGGTCGGAGGATGACGGCATCACGAAGGGGAACATCGCCACGCCGGCCGTGCCGATCACGCCCAGTTCGGCGATGGCGCTGAACACGAAGGCCGTGCCGGGCCGGTCCTTTGCCGCCAGCAACAGGGCGAGCAGGCCGCCGGCGAAGGCCGCACCGGGCACCAGCCAGAGCAGCGGTTGTTTTTGGAAGTTGACCAGCCAGGCGCCGGCCTGCAGTTCGACGGTCTTGGCCAGCGGATTGGGCAGCGCATTCGGATCGACTGCCGAGGTGATGACGTAGCCGCTCATGCCGCTCGAAACCCACACCCCGGCCGCGGCGAAGGCGACCAGCATTAGCACGCCGAAGATAATCGAGGCCGATTTCGCCCGTGCATAGACGGTGCCTTCGGTGCGGATCATGAGGAAGTTGGCGCCATGGAACGTGAGCATCGACAGGCTAACCACGCCGGCCAGCAGCGCGAAGGGATTGAGCAGTGCCCAGAAGGTGCCGGTATAGACCGGCATCAGGTTGTCTTCGAAGTGGAACGGCACGCCGAGCAACAGGTTGCCGAAGGCCACGCCGAAGATCAGCGCCGGTACCATGCCGCCGATGAACAGGCCCCAGTCCCAAGCCGTGCGCCAGGTCGTGTTCGCCACCTTGGAGCGGTAGTCGAAGCCGACGGGACGGAAGAACAGCGCCCACAGCACCGCCAGCATGGCCCAGTAGAAGCCGGAGAAGGCGGTGGCATAGACCAGCGGCCAGGCGGCGAAGATGGCGCCACCGCCGGTGATGAACCAGACCTGGTTGCCGTCCCAGTGCGGGCCGACGGTATTGATGACGATGCGGCGCTCGACGTCATCCTTGGCGACGAAGGGCAGCAGCGTGCCGACGCCCATGTCGTGGCCGTCCATGATGGCGAAGCCGAGCAGCAATACGCCGACCAGCAGCCACCAGATCACTTTCAGGGTTTCATAGTCGAACATTTCTGGCTCCTCAGTGGGCAGGCTGGTAATTGGCTTCGCCTTCGTATCGGCCGGTGCCGAGGCTGGCCGGGCCGAGACGCGCGTACTTGAACATCAGGTACATCTCGACGATCAGCAGGCCGGTATAGAAGAATAGGAAGCCGGCCAGCGAACCGTAGAGGCTCGTCGCGGAAATGGTCGAGGTCGACAGGTGGGTCGGCAGCACGCCGTAGATGGTCCAGGGCTGCCGGCCGTATTCGGCGACGAACCAGCCCATCTCCGAGGCGATCCACGGCATCGGGATCCACCAGACCGCCCAGCGGAGCAGCCAGCGCTGGTTCTGGAAGGTGTTCTTGGCCGAATACCAGAACGACAGTGCAAACAGCAGGGCGAAGGAGAAGCCGAGCGCGACCATGATGCGGAAGGTCCAGAACATCGGCGCGACCTTCGGGATCGAATCGCGCGCCGCCTGCGCGATCATCTGTGGCGTGGCGGCGCCGACGTCGGCCGTGTATTTCTTCAGCAGCAACCCGAAACCAAGGTCGGCCTTGTGTTTGTCGAAGACGTCGCGATTCTCCTGGGTATCCTCGCCGCCACGCAATTTTTCGAGGGTCTTCACTGCGACGATGCCGCGCTCGATGCGCTTGGCGGCATTGACTTCCAGCTCGTCGATGCCGGGCACCTGTTTGTCGGTCGAGCGCGTTGCGATCAGGCCGAGCGCGTAGGGAATCTGGATCTCGGCGCGGTTCATGCGCTTTTCGTCGTCGGGAATGGCAAAGAGCGTGAAGGGCGCTGGCGCTGGCTCGGTATGCCACATACCTTCCATCGCGGCGAGCTTGGTCTGCTGGTGCTCGGTGACCGCGTAGCCGGATTCGTCACCGAGGACGATCACCGACAGCGCGGAAGCGAAACCGAACGCGGCGGCAATGCGGAAAGAGCGCTTCGCGAATTCGACATGCTTGCCCTTGAGCAGGTACCACGAGGAGATGCCGAGCATGAACATCGCGCCAGTGACATAGCCGGCCGAGACGGTATGCACGAACTTGGCCTGTGCCGCCGGGTTGAACAGCAGCTCCTTGAACGAGGTCATCTCCATGCGCATCGTCACGTAGCTGAACTCGGCGCCGATCGGGTTCTGCATCCAGCCGTTGGCGATCAGGATCCACAGGGCCGACAGGTTGGAGCCGATTGCCGTCAGGTAGGTGATGGTCAGGTGTTGGCGCTTGCTGAGTTTGTCCCAGCCGAAGAAGAACAGGCCGATGAAGGTCGATTCGAGGAAGAAGGCCATCAGGCCCTCGATCGCCAGCGGCGCGCCGAAGATGTCGCCGACGTAGTGCGAGTAGTAAGCCCAGTTGGTGCCGAACTGGAACTCCATGGTGATGCCGGTGGTGACGCCGAGGGCGAAGTTGATGCCGAACAACTTGCCCCAGAACTTGGTCATGTCCCGGTAGATCTCCTTGCCAGTCATGACGTAGACGGTCTCCATGATCGCGAGCAGGAAGGAGAGGCCCAGCGTCAGCGGCACGAAGAGAAAGTGATACATGGCAGTGGCCGCGAACTGCAGCCGCGAGAGGTCGACAACTTCTTGGGTAATCATGGTTGTGGATTATTGTGGTTGGGGTTGGACGAGTGAGTTTGCGAGGGAGAATCAAAAGTCGGTCGCGGCGAGACGGCATCTGGCGCGACCAGCACGGCGGCGACACGGTCGGGATCCATGCCCTGGATCATCTTGGGTAACACGGGCTGGCTGAAGAAGGCGTTCCAGATGCCGTACAACACGAACATCTTCACCGCCAGCATGGCGGCGATTTCGCGCCCCAGCGGGCTGCGTGGCCGGCCCGTCGTGTCGCGAAAGGGATTCAGTGACCGCAGCCGCATGAATGACCTTCTTCATGTTCGTGGCCCGGTTCGTGATCGTCGTGCGGGATGGGCGGCTTCAGGTTGCCGAAGAAACAGCCGCGGATCGCCTCGATCGGATCGGTCTCACCGGTGCGCACGACGCGGACGCCGCGCTGTGCCATGCGCATCACGAAGCCGTCGCCGGCACCGCCGGTGATGAGGATGTCGGTCTCGTCGAGCGGATGCTGCAGGCTATTGTCGAAGCCGTGAATCGCCATGTTCATCGGCAAGTCGAGGCGCGTGACTTCGGCGATCTCGTCCGGGCTCTGTACCTCGTAGATGATGAAGCGGCGGGCCTTGCCGGCGTGGCCGGTGATGGTGCGGAAATTCTGGCTGGTAATGGCGAAACGCATGGCGATGTCCTCAGGCTGGGTTGTGCTTGCCGATCAGCAGGCGTGTTTCGGCAAGATACTGGTGGGGTGGAATTTCGAGGTTGGTGGGTGCCGGCATGTTCTTGAGCACCCTACCGGCGAGATCGAATTGCGAACCGTGACAGGGGCAGAAAAAGCCGCCGTCCCACGCCGGATCCATGCCCTGAACGGCGCCGGCCTGGAATTTTTCCGTCGGTGAGCAGCCGAGGTGGGTGCAGATACCGACGGCGACGAAGACCTCGGGCCTGATCGAGCGATGCCCGTTGGTCGCATAGCCGGGCTGTTGCGGCACCTGCGATTGCGGATCGACGAGCTTGGCTTCCACCTTCTTCAGGGAGGCGAGCATTTCCGGCGTGCGCTTGATGATCCATACCGGCTTGCCGCGCCACTCGACCGTCATCATTTCGCCGGCGGCGAGCTTGGAAATATCCACCTCGACCGGCGCGCCGGAGGCACGGGCACGCTCGGAAGGAGAGAAAGTGGCGACGAAGGGCACGGCTGCAACCACGCCGGCCGCCGCGGCTGCCGCGCTGGTGGCGAACAGCAGCCGACGGCGCTGTGGGTCCGTCTCGGTGCCGCTTTGGCAGCGGGTGCAGACAGTCATGTCAGTTTTCCTGTAGTTCCGGGTTGGGGTGGAATACATACTCAAGGACCATGCCAAGTCACTGCTGACGTATGACATGGCTGTAATTGACTGATTAGTATCAACTAATAAATTTACTGTCAGATTTCGCCAAGGCAATTGTCAGATCTGGCAGCATTTTTGTCTGTCATTTGGCAGTGCCGACTGACATGATTGCAATCACGCAATTAATTTGTGGGAAAGAGACAACTCTTTGTTATCCCCACAAAAAACTTCTTGCACATGAGAACGGTTCTTATATACACTGCAAACCATTCTCATTAACAAGTTCAAGTGATGCATTCGATCCTGGCACGTACCGATGCCCTGAAAGCGATCAACCAGGCCGAGGCCAAGCTGGCCGGCAAGTCAGTGGGCGAGCAAGCCCTCGACAGCCGGTTGCTCTTCGCCGGCAGCAGCGAAGTCGTCATCGCCCATGGTGAGGAAACCTATCGCCTGCGCCTTACCCGTCAGAACAAGTTGATCCTGACCAAATAGGAGCCGCCTCATGTACGTCTGCGTCTGTAATGCCGTGACCGAACGCGATATCGATGGCGCCATCGCCGGCTGCTGCTGCTCGCTGCGCCAGTTGCGCGAGGAGCTCGGTGTCGGCGCCTGCTGCGGCCGCTGCGCTAGCTGCGCGCGCGAGAAGCTCAAGGATGCGCAACCCGCCCGCGCCCACCACTCGACAACACTGCTGCAGTTCGCGGCGGTCTAAAGAAAGGAAGCCTCATGAAAGGCGACAAGAATGTCATCCAGCTGCTTAACAAGTGCCTCGTCAATGAGCTGACCGCGATCAACCAGTATTTCCTTCATGCGCGCATGTACAAGAACTGGGGTTTCGCGGCGCTCGGCAAGCACGAGTACGAGGAATCGATCGAGGAAATGCATCACGCCGACAAACTGATCGAGCGCGTGCTGTTCCTCGAGGGCTTGCCCAACCTGCAGGCGCAGATGGGTACGACGCAATCCTGAAACATCTACTTCAAAGGGGTTTTACATGAATCAATCGTTCAAGAAACTTGCTTTACTGGCATCGCTGGGCATGTGCGTCGCAACTCCGGTACTGGCCGAAGGACCGATGGCGACCGACGACGCCGGCACGCTCGACATGGGCGGCATGAAGGTCGAGGCGGTTCTCGGTCGCGACGACAAGGCGCGCAGCGCCGAGCTGGGCTTCGGCTTTGGCCTGGTCGAGAATGTCGAAATCGGCCTCGGCTTTGCTCGCGAAACGGATCGCGCCGATGATCCCTCCGCCAAGCTGCGCGGTACCGGCATCGGCATCAAGTGGATTCCGATCCAGAACGACACGGGCTGGTCGCTTGGCCTGAGTTTCGGCTATGGCAAGACCCGGGTCAATGATCGCTTCAACGCAGAAAAATTCACCGAAAAGGAATATGCCTTCTCCGGCCTCGCTTCTTACCGCCTGGAGAATGGCCAGGTGCTGCACATGAACCTCGGCAGCACGCGCGTCAAGGCGCAAGGCGAGAGCGAAAGCGTGGGCAACTGGGGCATCGGCTACGAATTCCCGCTGATGGAGAATCTGCAACTGACCGTCGAAGCCTTCGGCGAAGAGCATGCCGGTCCGGACAAGGCGATCGGCTTGCGCTACGAGATTGCGGATGGCTTCAAGCTTTACGCCTCCGTCGGTCGCGGCAACGACCGCAGTTTCGGCAACCTTGGCGTGGCCTGGGAATTCTAAAAAAAGTCGGCGCTGGCGAGACGGCACTGCGACATGACCCCCACCGCTTATCCGCTCATGATGGCTGACGAAGGGGCGCGCGTGCGCGTCGTCGCCCTCATGGGCGGCTGCGGATTTGATCGGCGCATGACCGAGATGGGACTCAATGTCGGGGCCGAGCTGGTGGTGCGGCAGCGGCAGGGTGGCGGGTTGGTGGTGATGCGTGGTGAAACGCGCTACGCACTCGGCGGCGGGATGGCGCACAAGATCATGGTGGCGCCCGCCTGAAGTTTGAGGATTGGAAAAGTGATGACGACGATCAGTGATTTGAAAGTGGGCGACCGCGCCAAGGTGGCCGGTTTTACCGAAACAGGCCGCGGCTATCGCCGCAAGCTGCTGACCATGGGGCTGACGCCGGGTGCCGAGATCGCCATCTCGCGCCTCGCACCGATGGGTGATCCGGTCGAGATTCGCGTGCGCGGCTTTTCGCTCTCACTGCGCAAGGAAGAAGCGGCGGCGCTCAACGTGGAGAAACTGTGATGAAGAACATGTACACCATCGGCCTGGTCGGCAACCCGAACTGCGGCAAGACCACCCTGTTCAACGCGCTAACCGGATCGAAGCAGTGCGTCGGCAACTGGCCCGGCGTCACCGTGGAAAGAAAGAGCGGCGAATATCGTCTGGGCAATGCGCGCATCGAGGTCGTCGACCTGCCGGGCACCTATTCGCTCGACGTCGTCGATCGCGAGATCTCGCTCGACGAGCGCGTCGCGCGCGACTACGTGCATGAAGGTGAGGCCGACCTGATCGTCAACATCGTCGATGCCTCCAACCTCGAACGCAACCTCTACCTGACCACGCAGCTCGCCGAGATGGGCGTGCCGCTGCTTGTCGTGCTCAACATGACCGATGTTGCCGAAGCGAAGGGCATGCAGGTCAACGCCGCCGAACTCGCTGCGCAACTCGGCTGCCCGGTGCTGCCGGTGATCGCCTCGCAAGGCAAGGGCATCGAAGCGCTAAAGTCGGCGATCCTGGCGGCGGCGATGGAGCAGCCGCGCGCCAGCGCACGGCTGACTTATGTGAATGCGGTCGAGACCGCAATTGCCGCATTGATCGACCAGATGCCGCAGGGCGGCAAGGTAACGCCGCGCTGGCTGGCGGTGCGTCTGCTCGAAGGCGATGATCTGGCCAAGCAGACCGTCGGCCCCGAAAAATCGGCGCTGGCGGCACGGCACGCGACCGATCTCGAGGACGATCTCGATATCTATGTCGCTGATGCACACTATGGCCTCGCCAACCGCATCGCGAACACTGCCGTCAAGATCACGGGCCGTGTCGAGCGCGATACCACCGACCGCATCGATCGCGTAGTGCTCAACCGCGCGCTGGGCATCCCGATCTTCCTGCTGATGATGTACCTGATGTTCATGTTCACCATCAACCTCGGCGGTGCCTTCATCGACTTCTTCGACCAGGCCGCCGGCGCGCTCTTCGTCGACGGCTTCGGCGCACTGCTGGCGAGCTTCGGCGCGCCCGAGTGGCTCAACGTGATGCTCGCCAAGGGCATTGGTGGCGGCTTGCAGACCGTCGCGACCTTCATCCCGGTGATCGGTTTCCTCTACCTGTTCCTCTCGGTGCTGGAAGATTCCGGCTACATGGCGCGCGCCGCCTTCGTCATGGACCGCTTCATGCGCTGGGTCGGCCTGCCGGGCAAGTCCTTCGTGCCACTGATCGTCGGCTTCGGCTGCAACGTGCCGGCGATCATGGCGACGCGCACGCTCGAGCATCGCCGCGACCGGCTGATGACCATCGCCATGGCGCCCTTCATGTCCTGTGGCGCGCGGCTGCCGGTCTATGTGCTGTTCGCCGCCGCGTTCTTCCCGGCCAACGCGCAGAACGTGGTGTTCGGCCTGTACCTGATCGGCATCGCCGTCGCCGTGCTGACGGGCCTGATCCTCAAGCACTCGCTGCTCAAGGGCGAAGCGACGCCCTTCATCATGGAGCTGCCGCCCTACCACCTGCCGACGCTCAAGGGCATCCTGATCCATACTTGGGATCGCCTCAAGAGCTTCGTCGTTAACGCCGGCCGCATCATCGTGCCGATGGTGCTGGTGCTCAATTTCCTGAACGCCATCGGTACCGACGGCAGCTTCGGAAATGAAGACAGCGACAAGTCGATGCTCGCCGAAGTCGGCCGCACGATCACGCCGGCCTTCACGCCGCTGGGACTCACCGAGGAAAACTGGCCGGCCGCCGTCGGCATCTTCACCGGCGTGCTCGCCAAGGAAGCCGTCGTCGGCACGCTGAACGCCGCCTATCAGGCTTTGGCCGAAGAAGATGCTGAAGCGGCTGGCGGGGAAGCGAAGGAAGAAGAAGCCTTCAGCCTCGGCAATGCGCTGTCCGCCGCGGTCGCGACGATTCCCGAGAACCTTTCCGATGCGCTCGGTGGCTGGGACGACCCGCTCGGCATCAGCGTCGGCGATCTGTCCGATCAGGAGGCGGTGGCCGAAGAGCAGGAAGTGGCGGCCAGCACCTTCGGCGCCATGGCGACACGCTTCGATGGCGCGGCGGGCGCCTTCGCCTACCTGCTGTTCATCCTGCTCTACTTCCCCTGCACGGCGGCCATCGCGGCGGTCTATCAGGAAAGCGGTATGCGCTGGACGCTCTTCGTCGGCGCCTGGACGACCGGCATGGCCTATGGCCTCTCGGCGCTGGTCTATCAGGGCGCCACCTATGCCAGCCACCCTGGCGATTCGCTGGCCTGGATCGTGGGTATCATCGTCGTCTTCGCGCTCGTGCTGATCAGCCTGCGCCGTTACGGCCAGCGCGATGAAGCCGTCGCGCTCGCGGTGCCCCAGAGCGCTTGAGGAAACGACATGATTCTTTCGCAAGTGAATGACTACCTGCAGTTTCGTGGCCGGGCCAGCGTGATGGACATGGCCATCGGGCTCAACACGACGCCCGATGCCCTGCGTGAAATGCTGGCCGTGCTGGAACGCAAAGGCCGTGTGCGCAAACTACCGTCCGGCACGCTCTGCGGCGGTGGCTGCAGCAAGTGCGATCCGGCCAACATCGAGCTTTACGAATGGAGCGGCTCCGACACATGAGCAGCCAAACCACCCACGACCTGCGTCTCTGGCAGCACAGCCACAATTTTGGAACTGCGCAGGAGCAACAAGCCGAGCAGCGCACGCGCTGGGTCGTGGCACTCACCTTCGTCGCGATGGTCGTCGAGATTACCGTTGGCTGGCTGTCCGGCTCGATGGCCCTGCTGGCCGACGGCTGGCACATGGCGAGCCATGTCGGTGCCTTGGGTCTTGCCGCATTCGCCTACCGCTTCGCGCGCAGCCATGCCGGCGACGCACGCTATACCTTCGGTACCGGCAAAGTCACCGCGCTGGCGGGCTATTCGAGCGCGCTGTTCCTCGGCGCGGTCGCCTTCTGGATGGCTTGGGAATCGGTTACACGCTTCTATGCGCCGGTCACCATTCACTACACCGAGGCGATGATCGTCGCGGCCTTCGGCCTTGTCGTCAACCTCGCTTCGGCCTGGCTGCTCGACCATGATCACGACCACGCTCATGGTCACGGCCATGATCACCATCACGACGACCATCATGACCACGCGCACGATCATGACCATGAGCATGTCGATCACAACCTGCGTGCCGCCTACCTGCATGTGCTCGCCGACGCACTGACCTCGGTGCTCGCCATCGTCGCGTTGGGCGGCGGCATGCTGTTCGGCTGGTCCTTCCTCGATCCTGTGATGGGCATCATCGGCGCCTTCCTCGTGGGCCGCTGGGCGATTGGCCTCGCGCGCGACTCCGCCGGCGTGTTGCTCGATGCCGAAGATCACGGCCATGTCGCCCATGAAATCGAGGCAGTCATCGCCGCTCTGCCGGATCATGAAATTGCCGATCTGCACCTGTGGCGCATCGGCCCGGCCAGCCGTGCGTGCATTCTCTCGCTGGTGACGCATGCGCCACTGGCCCTGGAAACCTATCGCCAGCAACTGGCCGGCATCCACGGCCTTGATCACATCACCATCGAGATCAACCACTGCCGCACGTGCTGCTCCGCAGGGTAATGCCGTCTCGCAAAGACTGACTTTCGCCAGCTGTGCGGCGGTTATTCCATTGGCAATAAAGTGGTTTTTTCTCCGTGCGTTGAAGCGTACGATGAGTCGGCGTCAACACTTCGCGTGACGCAGGCGATGCACAGAACGTCGTCAATCCACTTCAACGAGGAGAGAGAACATGGCCAACGTGAATACGAACACCTATCTGGAAAACAACAAGCGCTACGCCAAGGGCGAAGCCGTCCACAAACCCGTTCATCCCGGCAAGCAACCGATTGCGCCGGCGAAGCATGTCGCGGTCGTCGCCTGCATGGACGCGCGCATCGACGTCGAGGATCTGCTCGGTCTGCAGACCGGCGACGCGCACATCATCCGCAATGCCGGCGGCGTGGTCACCGATGACACGATTCGCTGCCTGATAATTTCGCACCACCTGCTCAATACCAACGAGATCATCCTGATCCACCACACGCGCTGTGGCATGCTGGCTTTCAGCGACGACCTGCTCAAGGCGGGGCTGGAAGGCGATCCCGCGGCCGAGAAGCTGCTCGGGCAGGCGACCGGGCGTCCCTTCACCGGCTGCAAGACCGCGGCGTCGACGCCCACGGCCTTCCATGCCTTCCGCGGCGCGCTCGAACCGCTCGACGCCCCATGCGACGCGAAGCAGAAGGAACGTCTGCAGTGGGATGTCCGGCGTGGCATGTCGGCGATCCTGAGCCACCCGTGGATTCCGACCGAAGGTCCGGATGCTGTCACCGTGCGCGGCTTCATCTACGACGTCGACACGGGCTTGCTGGATGAAGTCAGCTACCCCGGCGCCATGGGATCGATCGGCTGAGCGGCGCTGCCGGACGCCCCTCGCGGGCGTCTGGTGCCGTCCTGCGAGTGCCGGCCTTTTCGATGCTGCACTGCAACTTGACTCCCTGATTGAAAAGACTAGATTGCAGCACTTCGGTCACGATCGTATACGATTAGTCGATTAGCCAATCATCCATGCTGAGTGAACTCGTCCTGCCGCCCGCCGCCTTGCGCAGCACTTCGGACTTTGTCGCCGAAGCCCTGCGGGAAGCCATCGTCTCCGGTCAGTTACCCGCCGCGACCGAACTGAAGCAAGACGACATTGCCGCCCGCTTCCGGGTCAGCAAAATTCCCGTGCGCGAGGCGCTCAAGCGGCTCGAAGCCGAAGGTCTCGTCACTTTCCTGCGCAACAAGGGCGCCATCGTCGCCGACCTGTCGCCCGAAGAGATCTGGGAATACGTCGAGATCCGCGCCTTGCTCGAAGCGCGTGCCGCCGAACTGGCTGCGCCACACATCAGCGACGCCCACCTTGAGCAGGCCCGTGCTGCGATGGCGACCTTCGGGGAGGAACTGAATCCGGCTCGCTGGGGCGAACTGAACTGGAAGTTGCACTCGCTGCTGTATGCCGATGCCGGCCGGCCGGTGCTGCTGGCCGAAATCCGCTCGCTCTACGACAAGGTCGAGCGCTACGTCCGGACCCTGCTCGCGGTCACCGCCGAAATGCCCAAGACGCAGCGCGAGCACGAAGAAATCATCGCCGCGTTTGCCGCCCGCGATGCCGCCCGCGCGGCCGAACTTACCCGCGCCCACGTCCTCGACGGCGGCGCAGCCCTGCTGAAATATCTCTCCGACCACCGTGTCGATTCACCCGCTCCATCATCCACCACCTAGAGGAGAACCTGATGCACAAGACCCTGCTTGCCGCTGCATTCCTGACCGCCTTCGCCGGCGCTGCCGCCGCCGACACGCTCGTCGCCATTGCCGGCCCGATGACCGGCCAGTACGCTTCCGCGGGCGACCAGATCCGCAAGGGCGCCGAAATGGCGATCGCCGACATCAACGCCAAGGGCGGCGTGCTCGGCCAGAAGCTGAAGCTCGAAGTGGGCGACGACGCCTGCGATCCGAAGCAGGCCGTGGCCGTCGCCAACCAGATGGTCAACAAGAAGATCGCCTTCATGCACGGCCATTGGTGCTCGAGCTCGACGATACCGGCCTCGGACGTTTACAACGAAGCGCAGATCCTCATGGCGACCGTGTCGACCAACCCGCAAGTCACCGAGCGCGGCCTGAAGAACATCTTCCGCATCATGGGTCGCGACGATCAGCAGGGCCTCGTGGCCGGTGGCTATCTTGCAGACACCTTCAAGGGCAAGAAGATGGCCGTCGTCGATGACAAGAGCGCCTACGGCAAGGGCCTCGCCGACGAGATCGCCAAGGCGATGGACGCCAAGGGCGCCAAACCCGCGCTGCGCGAATCGATCACCGCGGGCGAGAAGGACTACTCCGGCCTGATCAGCAAGCTCAAAGCCGCGGGCGTCGAAGTGATGGCCTACGGTGGCTACCACACTGAAGTTGCGCTGATCTTGCGCCAGGCGCAGCAGGCCGGCCTCAAACTCACCGTGCTGGGCGGCGACACCATGACCAATACCGAACTCGTCACCGCCGCCGGCGCGGCGTCCGACAACGTGATCTTCACGTTCTCGCCCGATCCGCGCAAGAACCCGGGCGCGGCGGATGTCGTCAAGAAATTCCGCGACGCCAAGGTCGAGCCGGAAGGCTATGTGATGTACGCCTACGCGGCGATGCAGTTGTTCGCCCAGGCCGCCACGCAGGCCAAGAGCCTGAAGTATGCCGACCTCGAAAAGACGATCCGTGCCGGCAACTTCGACACCGTGATCGGCAAGATCGGCTTCGATGCCAAGGGCGACAACAAGCTGCCCGGCTTCAAGGTCTATCGCTGGCAGGGCGGCAAGTACGACTACGTAAAGTAATCAGGTAACACAAGCGTTGTTTGAAACCGGGCGGGGGGATACCGCCGCCCGCCCGGCTTCTTTCACCCTGACCATCCCGTGCCCACGAGGCCATGACGATGAAACCGCATGAATCCCTGCCGACGGCGGAACTCCGCCGCCGCATCCACGACCACCTGCGCTGCGACGAGGACCGTCTCCTCGACGCGCTGATCGCCAAGGCGCGTTTCACCGATTTCGAACGCCAGCGCATCGCCGAGCGGGCGACGCCGCTGATCGAGAAAGTGCGCACCGAGCGTACCCAGACTGGCGGCATCGACGCCTTCATGCAGACCTACGATCTCTCGAGCCGCGAGGGCATCGTGCTGATGTGCCTTGCCGAGGCGCTGCTGCGCATCCCCGATGCCGAGACGCAGGACCTGCTGATCAAGGACAAGATCGGCCCCGCCGAATGGGAGAAGCGGCTCGGCAGCTCGCACTCGCTATTCGTCAACGCCTCGACCTGGGGCCTGATGCTCACCGGGCGCATGGTCAGTCTCGACAGCGAGGAGCGCAACCTCGGCGGCGTGCTCAAGCGCCTGGTCGCACGCCTCGGCGAGCCCGTCATTCGCCAGGCTGTGCTCGCCAGCATGCGCATCCTCGGCCGGCAATTCGTCATGGGACGGACAATTGCCGAGGCGCGCGAGCGCTCGCGCCCAGCCGAGAAGATCGGCTACCGACACTCCTACGACATGCTCGGCGAAGCCGCGCGCACCACACAGGATGCGCTGCGCTACTTCGAGTCCTACACGCGCGCCATCGACGCACTGGCGCTCGAGGTCGATGGCCAGTCACCCATCAGCGCGCCGTCGATTTCCGTCAAGCTTTCGGCGCTGCATCCGCGCTACGAAATCTCGCAGCGTGATCGCGTCTTTGCGGAACTCGTGCCGGCCATCAAGAAGCTCGCCATGCAGGCGAAGCGGGCCGGCATCGGCTTCACCATCGACGCCGAGGAAATGGACCGGCTCGAACTCTCGCTCGACCTCATCGAACAACTCGCGCTCGATCCCGATCTCGCTGGCTGGAACGGCTTCGGCATGGCCGTGCAGGCCTACGCGAAGCGCGCGCTGCCGGTGATCGACTGGCTCGCCGACCTCGCGTGCCGTTCCGACCGGCGCCTGCTGGTGCGGCTGGTCAAGGGCGCCTACTGGGACGCCGAGATCAAGCTGGCGCAAGAGCGCGGCCTCAACGACTATCCGGTGTTCACGCGCAAGGCCTCGACCGACGTGTCCTACCTCGCCTGCGCCAAGCGCCTGCTCGCCGATCCGGTCGCCTTTTATCCCGCTTTCGCGACGCACAATGCCCACACGCTGGCGGCCATTGCCGAAATCGCCGTCGCCGTCGGCGGCAACGACGAATGGGAATACCAGCGCCTGCACGGCATGGGCGAAGAACTCTACGATCAGGTCGTCGGCCCGGACAAATGGGGCGTGGCCTGCCGCGTCTATGCGCCGGTTGGTTCGCATGAAGACCTGCTTGCCTACCTCGTGCGCCGCCTGCTCGAAAACGGCGCCAATACCTCCTTCGTCAACCGCATCGCCGATGCCGACCTGCCGATCGCGACGTTGCTCGCCGATCCGGTCGAGGCAACTGCGGCGCTGCCGCACAAGCGCGCCTCGCGCATTCCGCTGCCACGTGACCTGTGGCGCGTGATGGGTGCGCACCTGAACGACAACCGCGACAACAGTCAAGGAATGGACATGTCTGACCAAGCGATTCTGAACAAGCTGGGCGAAGCGCTCGCGCTCTCGCGCAAGCAGGACTTCCTCGCCGCCCCGGTGGTGGGCGGTCGCATTGTCGACCTTGGCCATCGCGCCGCCGTGCGCAACCCGGCCGACCGCCGCGAGGTGATTGGCTACATGGTCAACGCCGAAGCGGCGGATGCCGCGGCCGCGATGCAACTCGCCGCTGCCGCGCACCGCGGCTGGGATGCGACGCCGGCCGGCGAGCGTGCCGCCAAGCTCGAACGTGCCGCCGACCTGATGGAGCAGCGCATGGCTGAACTGGTCGCGCTGGTCGTGCGCGAAGGTGGCCGCACGCAGGGCGACAGCGTCTCCGAAGTGCGCGAGGCGATCGACTTCCTGCGCTATTACGCGAAGGAAGCGCGCCAGAAATTCAGCGACCCGATTGCCCTGCCCGGGCCGACCGGCGAGAAGAACACGCTGGTGCTGCGCGGCCGTGGCGTGTTCGTCTGCATCTCGCCGTGGAACTTCCCGCTTGCCATCTTCACCGGCCAGATCGCTGCGGCGCTCGCCGCCGGCAACTGCGTCGCCGCCAAGCCGGCCGAGCAGACGCCGATCATCGGCGCTGTCGCGGTCGCCATCCTGCACGAGGCCGGCATCCCGAAGGATGTGCTGCATTTCCTGCCCGGCGATGGCAGGATCGGCGCTGCGCTGGTTGCCGACCCGCATTGCGGTGGCGTCGCCTTCACCGGTTCTACCGAAGTGGCGAAGCTGATCGCCACATCGCTGGCGACCAAGCCCGGCCCGCTCGTGCCGCTGATCGCCGAGACCGGCGGCCAGAATGCGCTGATCGCCGATTCCTCGGCGCTGCCCGAGCAATTGGTGCGCGACGTCATCGCCTCGGCCTTCAACTCGGCCGGCCAGCGTTGTTCGGCGCTGCGCGTGCTGTTCGTGCAGGCCGACATCGCCGACAAGGTAATCGCGATGCTCGCCGGTGCGATGCAGGAACTGCGCCTCGGCGATCCGGCCAGTTTGCGTACCGACGTCGGCCCGGTCATCGACGAGGACGCGCGCAGCCTGCTCGAAGCACACGCGCGCAAGCTCGAATCCTTCGCCACGCGCATCCACGTGATCGACGCCGACGTGCCGGTGCATGGCAGCTATTTCGCGCCGCGCGCCTACGAGATCGACAGCCTCGCACGGCTGGAACGCGAAGTATTCGGCCCGATCCTGCACGTGATCCGCTGGAACGCGAGCGAACTCGACCAGGTCTGCGATGCCATCAATGCAACAGGGTATGGCCTCACGCTCGGCATCCACAGCCGCATCGATGAAACGGTGAAAACCATCACGGAACGCCTGCATGTCGGCAACACCTACGTCAATCGCAACATGATCGGCGCGGTCGTCGGCGTGCAGCCTTTCGGTGGCGAGGGTCTGTCCGGCACCGGCCCGAAGGCGGGCGGCCCGCATTACCTGTATCGTTTCGCCTGCGAACGGACAATCTCGGTCGATACCACGGCGGCGGGGGGCAACGCCAGTCTGATGGCGGTCGGCGAATAGCAGGCACGGAGCGAACAGAACCCTTCATGGCGCATGCGCTGCAGCAACTGATCAACGGCCTCACTCTCGGCGCCGTCTATGGCCTGATCGCCATCGGCTACACGATGGTGTACGGCATCATCGGCATGATCAACTTCGCGCATGGCGACATCTACATGGTGTCGGCTTTCATCGCCGTGACGGCCTTCACGCTCCTCGCCGCCGCTGGCGTCACCTCGGTGCCGCTGGCGCTGACCATCGTGCTGTTCGTTGCTATCCTGTTCACCTCGGCCTACGGCTGGTCGGTCGAGCGCACCGCCTACCGCCCGCTGCGCGGTTCGACGCGCCTCGCGCCGCTGATCTCAGCGATTGGCATGTCGATCTTCCTGCAGAACATGGTGCAGGTAACACAGGGCGCGCGCGTCAAGCCGATCCCGCCAGTGCTCGAAGGCGGCATCGAGTTGATGCGCAGCGGCGACTTCACCGTCACCGTGTCCTATACGCAGCTGCTGATCATCGTGGTCACGGTGACCCTGATGATCGGCTTCACCTGGCTGATCACGCGCACGCCCTTCGGCCGCCAGCAGCGCGCCTGCGAGCAGGACCGTACGATGAGTGCACTGCTCGGCGTCGATGTCGACAAGACGATTTCGCTGACCTTCATGCTCGGCGCGGCGCTGGCCGCGGTGGCAGGTGTCATGGTGACTGTTTATTACGGCGTGGTCGATTTCTTCATCGGCTTCGTCGCTGGCATCAAGGCCTTCACGGCCGCCGTGCTCGGCGGCATCGGCTCGCTGCCGGGCGCGATGCTCGGCGGCCTGCTGATCGGCCTGATCGAGGCCTTCTGGGCCGCCTACCTGTGGGCCGAATACAAGGACGTCGCCACCTTCGCCATCCTCATCCTCGTGCTGATGTTCCGGCCCTCGGGCCTGCTCGGCCGGCCGGAAGTGGAGAAGGTCTGATGACGGCGGTCGTCCATCTCGGCCATTCGACGACGCTGCCCGAGCGACTCAAGGACGCGGCGTGGATCGCCTTCGTCGCGCTGATTCTCGGCATCCCGATGATCGGCCTGACGACGGTCGATGCCGGTGGCAAGCTGGTCGTGCAAACGCGCTGGGCACTGCTCGGCTACTTCATCGCAGCGAGCTTCTGCGGACGCCTCGTGCTGCGCTATGTGCTGGATGCGCTGCAGCGGCGCCGGCAGGCACAGCGCACGCCGGCCGCAACAGCGGAACGGCGCGGCCGCTTCAGCGTCCTCACCCTGCTCGGCTGGCTGCTGCTTGGCGTCGCGATCGCGCTGCCGATCGCGTTTTCGGACAATCGCTACGTCGTCGATACGGCCACCACCGTGCTGATCTACGTCATGCTCGGCTGGGGTCTCAACGTCGTGGTCGGCCTCGCCGGCCTGCTCGATCTGGGCTACGTCGCCTTCTATGCGGTCGGTGCCTATACCTACGCGCTGCTATCCACGCAGTTCGGCTGGAGCTTCTGGCAGGCGCTGCCGGTGGCGGGCGGCATGGCCGCCCTGTTCGGCGTGATCCTCGGCTGGCCGACACTGCGCCTGCGCGGCGACTACCTCGCCATCGTCACGCTCGGCTTCGGCGAGATCATCCGTATCATCCTGGTGAATTGGACCGAGCTTTCCGGTGGCCCGAACGGCATCGCCTCGATCCCGCGCCCGACTTTCTTCGGCCTGCCCTTCAAGCCGCCCGTCGATGAGGGTCCCATGACCTTCGCACAGTACTTCGGCATCGAGTTCGTGCCCGCGCACCGCCTGATCTTCCTCTACTACCTGATCCTCGTGCTGGCGCTGCTGACCAACCTGTTCGTGTCGCGCCTGCGCAAGCTGCCGATCGGCCGTGCGTGGGAAGCCGTGCGCGAGGACGAGATCGCCTGCAAGGCGCTCGGTATGAACGTCACCAACGTCAAGCTGTCGGCCTTCGCCATCGGCGCGATGCTGGGCGGCTTCGCCGGCGTGTTCTTCGCCGCGCGGCAGGGCTTCATCTCGCCCGAATCCTTCGTGTTCACCGAGTCGGCGATCATCCTTGCGATCGTCGTGCTGGGTGGCATGGGCAGCCAGCTCGGCGTCGTGCTCGCCTCGCTGGTGCTGGTGCTGCTGCCGGAAATCGGCCGCGACTTCGCCGAATACCGCATGCTGCTGTTCGGCCTGGCGATGATCCTGATCATGATCTGGAAGCCCGGCGGCCTGCTCGCGCACCGCGAACCGACATTGCGCGCACCGGAGCGTTCGCCATGACCGCCAAGACCGGGAACATCCTGCAGATCGACGCCCTGACCATGCGCTTCGGCGGCCTGACGGCCATCGACGACCTGTCATTCACGGCGCCGGCCAAGGCGGTGACCTCGATCATCGGCCCGAACGGCGCCGGCAAGACGACGCTGTTCAATTGCATCACCGGCTTCTACAAGCCCACCACCGGCGCGGTGCGGTTGTTCCATCCGGTGCGCGGTGAAACGCCGCTGGAAACGCTGCCTTCGTATCGCGTCGCGCGCGACGCGCAGGTGGTGCGCACCTTCCAGAACATCCGTCTGTTCCCGAAGATGACGGTGCTCGAAAACCTCATCGTCGCGCAGCACAACCCGCTACAGAATGCCTCGGTGTTTTCGCTCGCCGGCCTGTTCAAGCTGGCCGGCTACCGGCGCGCCGAGACGCTGGCGCTCGAGAAGGCGATGCACTGGCTCACCCGCCTCGGCCTGACCGAGTTCGCCGACACCGCCGCCGGTGCGCTGCCCTACGGCACCCAGCGGCGAATCGAGATCGCCCGCGCGCTGTGCGTCGATCCGGTGTTGCTCTGCCTCGACGAACCGGCCGCCGGCCTCAACCCGCGCGAGTCGGCGGCGCTCAACGATCTGCTGATCCATCTGGCGCGCGACGAAGACATCGCGGTGCTGCTGATCGAGCACGACATGAGCGTGGTGATGAAGGTTTCCGATCACATCGTGGTACTCAACTACGGCCGCAAGATTGCTGAAGGTACGCCGACCGAGGTCCAGAACGACCCGCAGGTCATCAAGGCCTATCTTGGCGAGGAAGAAGCGGCCGCATGAGTCTGCTCCGTCTCTCCGGGGTGCACACGCACTACGGCCACATCCACGCGCTGAAGGGCATCGAGCTCGAAGTGAATGCCGGCGAGATCGTCACGCTGATCGGCGCCAACGGCGCCGGCAAGTCCACGCTGATGATGACGCTGTTCGGTGCGCCGCACGCGTCGTCCGGCCGCATCGTCTTCGACGGCGAAGACATCACGCGGCTCCAGTCGCACGAGATCGCGCGGCGCGGCATCGCGCTGGTGCCGGAAGGTCGGCGCATCTTCCCGCGCATGACCGTGCTGGAGAACTTGCAAATGGGCGCCGGCTTCGGCGACCCCGCCAACTTCGAGGCCGACCTGCGGCGCATGACCGCGCTGTTCCCGATCCTCGAGGAGCGCATCGGCCAGCGCGCCGGCACGCTGTCGGGCGGCGAACAGCAGATGCTGGCCATCGCCCGCGGCCTGATGAGCCGGCCCAAGCTGCTGATGCTCGACGAACCCTCGCTGGGCCTTGCGCCGCTCTACATCCGTCGTGTCTTCGAGATCATCCGCGAGCTCAACCGCGACCACGGCATGACCATCCTGCTGGTCGAGCAGAACGCGCACCACGCACTGCGCTGCGCGCACCGCGGCCTGGTGCTGCAGCATGGCGAAGTCGTGCTGAGCGGCACGGGTGCCGAACTGCTGGCGAGTCCCGACGTGCGCGCGGCCTACCTTGAAGCCGGGCACGCATCCTGAGCGAGCGCGGCTTTCCCCGCTGGTTGCCCTTCGTCGTGCTCGGCATCGGGCTGATCGCGATTTCCTTCGGCGGCATCCTCGCCCGACTGGCGCAGGGTGCTGGTGTGCCATCGCTGTCGATCGCCGCGTGGCGGCTCGGCTTCGCGACGCTGGTGGCGACGCCCTTTGCACTGGTCGCGCTGCGGCAGGCGCAGTCATATACGTCGCGCCAGCTGGGACTCGGACTCGCCGCCGGCCTCTGCCTCGCGGCGCATTTCGGTACCTGGATCTCCTCGCTTGAATACACTTCGGTCGCTTCCTCGACCGCGCTGGTAACGACCAATCCGCTGTGGATCGGAATCGCCAGTTTCGTGCTGTTCGGGGAGCGGCCGGGACGCGCCATGCTCGCCGGCATCGCGCTGTCGCTCGCCGGCTCCTTCCTGATCTTCCTTAGCGATAGCCAGCAGGCCGCCAGCGGCAACGACAGCCTGCTCGGCAACGCCCTCGCCTTGATCGGTTCGTGGTGCTTTTCGGCTTACCTGATGATTGGCCGCCGATTGCGCGCCGGCCTCACGCTCGCGCTCTACGTCTGGCTCACCTATGGCATCGCCGCCCTTGCGCTATTCGCCGTCGCTGGCGGCAGCGGCCTGCCGCTCGCCGGCTTCGCCTTCGCCGGCTGGCTCGCGCTGGCGGGCATGGCGCTCGGCCCGCAGCTGATCGGCCATACCAGCTACAACTGGTCGCTCAAGCACGTCTCGGCGACCTTCGTCGCCGTCGTCACGCTCGGCGAGCCGATCGGTGGCGCGCTGATGGCGTGGATTTTCTTCGACGAAACGCTGGCGCCCCTGCAGGCGGTTGGTTTCGTCCTGCTGCTGTTCGGCATCTACCTTGCGGCAAAGGGCGAGCGCGGCTAGAGTTGAGAAGGTAAGATGAACCATTGTTCTCTGCCTTTACTTTGGTTAGATGATTTCGGATCAACTCATCGCGCGGTCACTGACGTGGCGGTATCTGATCGCCCTGATACTGGTGGCTATGCTGGCGACGGCCGCGTGGCTCAGTTTGCATCTGGTCATTTCGGAACAGGAAAGCAACGCGGCCATCGTAAATATCAGCGGGCGCCAGCGCATGTTGAGCCAGCGCACGGCTTTGTTCTCGTCCTTGCTGGCCAGTGCCCGTCCGGACCAGCGCGCTGAAATTCGCCAGAAGCTGCGGGATGCGGCCGCGTTGATGAAGCGCTCGCATCGCGGCCTGCTGCACGGCGACGCGGAATTGGGCTTGCCGCCCACCATGTCGGAAACGGTGCGGGCGATGTACCACGAACTGCCCCTCGAACTGAATGCACAGGTGGAAGGCTATCTCGCCAGCGTCGACGCCTTGCTGCAGGTGCCGGATGAGCAGCTGAGTCCGGACCACCCCCACCTGCAGGCCATCATCGCCGCGTCGCCCGTCCGCCTGGTCGCTTCGCTCGACCAGGCGGTGACGCAGTATCAGCTCGAAGGTGAAGCGGCCGTCAAGCGGCTGCTGCGCGCCGAAACCATCGTTTGGCTGCTGACCCTGTTGTTGCTGGCCATCGAGGCAAACTTCATTTTCCGGCCGTTCGCAAACCAGATCCGGATCGTCATCGGCAAGCTGCAGGCGGTGACGGAAACTTTGCGCCAATCCAAGGAAGAGCTCGAACTGCGGGTTCGCGAACGAACCGCCGAGCTTGATCGCATTGCCCATTACGATCCGCTGACCGGCATCCCGAACCGGCGCCAACTTGCCGACAACATGAGTCAGGCGATTGCGCGGGCGCGTCGGCAGGGGCGGTCGCTGGCCGTCTGCTATCTGGATCTCGACGGCTTCAAGCCCATCAACGACCAGTATGGCCACGCGGCTGGCGACGCGATACTCGTGGAGATCGCCAACCGCCTCAAGCAGGTATTGCGCGTCGAAGATACGCTGGCGCGCCTGGGGGGCGACGAATTCGTCCTGATCCTCGCCGACCTGAACCAGAAGGATGAAATCGTCACCGTGCTCGAACGTGTACTGACGGCCGTCAATAGCGAAGTGCATCTAGGCAACCAGGTCACCGTGCGCATTTCGGCCAGCATCGGCGTCACGCTGTTCCCGGACGATGCCGCCGATCCCGATACCCTGCTGCGCCATGCCGATCAGGCGATGTATCTCGCCAAGGAGTCAGGCAAGAACCGCTACCAGCTTTTCGATCCCGAGCATGATCGCCAGGTGCAGTCACATCGCGACGAAGTGCTGCGCCTGACCGAAGCGCTCGAGCGCGGCGAGTTCCGGCTCCATTACCAGCCCAAGGTCGATCTCGTCAGCGGCCATGTGTTTGGTGCCGAGGCGCTGATCCGCTGGCAGCATCCGGAACGCGGCCTGCTGCCGCCGGGTGAATTCCTCCATCACCTGAACGGCACCGAGCTCGAGCTTGCCGTGGGCGAGTGGGTGATCGAAACGGTGCTGGAACAGATTGAACGCTGGCGCGCGCTGGGTCTGGAACTGACCGTCAGCGCCAACGTCAGCGCCGACCATTTGCTGAAATCCGATTTCGCCGAGCGGCTCGGCCTGATGCTCGAACGCCACCCACAGTCCCCGCCGGGCAGGCTCGAGCTGGAGATTCTCGAAACCGCGGCCCTCGCCGACGTCGAGCAGGCGGTAAACACGCTGAATCGCTGCCGCCAACTCGGCATCGGTTTCGCGCTCGACGACTTCGGCACCGGTTATTCCTCACTGGCCTATTTCCGCAGCCTGCCGGTGGAGATGCTGAAAATCGACCAGAGCTTCGTGCGCCACATGCTCGAAGACCCCGACGACCTCGGGCTGGTCGAAGGCGTGATCCGCCTTGCCCGCGCCTTCAACCGCGAGGTCATCGCCGAAGGCGTCGAGACGCTGGAGCATGGCGCCCTGCTGCTCCACCTGGGTTGCCGGTTCGCCCAAGGCTACGGTATCGCCCGGCCGATGCCGGCCGAGCAACTCGCCGACTGGGCAACCCGCTGGCAGCACGAAGCCGCCTGGCAGGGGCTAGGAAACCGCTTCACGGACGACCATGACATCACGCTCACCGTGGCGGAACGGAACCACCGCCGCTGGCTCGCACACATCATCAGCTATATCGAGAATCCGGTGCAGAATGCCCCGACGACGCTCGACAGCACGCATTGCCGCTTCGGGCAGTGGTATCGCGGCAGTGGCATGGCGCGCTATGGCGAGTACAGCGAGTTCGAATCCATCGGCCTGCTACACGAGTCACTGCACATTATTGCCATCGGTCTGGTGGCGCTCGCCCGCGATGGCCAGACGGAAGCCGCCCGGGCTGATCTGCCGGTCCTGCGGACCACGGGCGAGAAGCTGATCGCACAAATCGAAAAGCTGATCGAACGCGTATCGACACATTGACCCGCCATGCCGCACAGAACCCGGAATATCGCATCCTTGTACTGCATCCTGATGCTGTGCGCATTCGTCAGCCCGCCGGCGCTGGCCGAGCCGGTGGCGAAAGCAACACCGACCTACACGATGCAGCCGATCGGCTGGGTCAGGAAATCCGGCGGCAAGACCTTCATCGAGATCGACAAGCGCTACCAGCCCGCGTTGCTGGGCGTGGATCGGCTGAAATCGTTGCAGGTGCTCTGGTGGTTCGACCGCAACGACACGCCGGAGAAGCGCGCCATCCTGCAGGTGCATCCGCGCGGCGACACCGACAACCCGCTGCGTGGCGTCTTCGCCACACGCTCGCCGTACCGCCCGAACCTCATCGCCCTCACCGAGGTCGACGTCATCGCCGTGCGCGACAACGTGATCGAGATCGACGGCATCGATGCCTTCGCCGACACGCCGGTACTCGACCTCAAACCCTGAGAGTCAAGCCCTGAAAGTCGGCGCTGGCGGGACGACCCAGTGGTGGGTCAATCGTGGGTCTTCAGACGCTCCTTCTGGTGTTCGTCTTCACGCGCCAGCCAGGCGTCTTCCGCCGCAAGATGGGCGAGCAGGGTGTCGACGAACAGCGCGGCCGCAGCGCCACGGTCGGGCAGATGATAGTTCCCGGTACTGTATTCCATGCAGTGCCGGTGCGCGCGTGCTGCGCTGGCGGTGACGCTCTCCGGGGGGGTGGTGACGAAGGGCAATGCGAACAGCCGCGCCTCGGCGCGCTCGTGTTGCGTGACCATCTCCGCCAGCGAGAGGGTCTCGTCCGTGGGGAAGCCGGAACGGATGGCCAGTTCGGCGAGGTCGCGCATCGCGGTGTGGTCGTGGTGAATCTCGGCCAGCGCGGCGTTGAAGCGGCACGGTCATTGGGGAGGGGCATTTGGGGATTCATGGCATCTCCTTCTTGAAGAGCGCAAATAGCGACCCCAGTATGGATGCCGTACAAAAATAGTCAAGTATTTGTTGCGGCATGAAAGTCAGCTTCTGCGAGACGGCACTGGCGGTGGATGCGTGCCCGCATTTCCTGCACAATCCGACTCCCATCTATTCATGCCGAACCCAGCCATGAAAATCGCCGCCCCTCAGCAATCGACGCTGCAGGAAGAAATCCCCCTGCTGCTCCAGCAACTGCCCGTGCGTGGCGCGCGCATCGTGGAGCTAGGCTGTGGCAAGGCCGAGAAGACGCGTGCGCTGGCCAGCAGCGGACTGGTCGGCGAGATCGTCGCCTTCGAGGTCGACGCCATCCAGCATGCGCTGAACCTGCGAGTCACCGACCTGCCGAACGTGCGCTTCCGCCATGGTGGCGCCCAGGCCATCCCGGAAGCCGATGCCAGCGTCGACATCGTGATGATGTTCAAGTCGCTGCACCACGTGCCGGTCGCCGACATGGATCGCGCCCTGGATGAGATCTGGCGCGTACTCAAGCCGGGCGGCCATGCGTGGATTTCCGAACCGGTGTTTGCTGGCGAACTCAACGAGGTCATGCGCCTCTTCCACGACGAGCAAGTCGTGCGCGAGGCCGCCTTCGCGGCGCTGAGCCGGGCCGTCGCTGTCGGCCGGTTCGCGCTGCAGCAGCAGTTCTTCTTCAACACCGCCACGCGCTTCAAGGATTTCGCCGAATTCGATGCGCGCATGATCCGCGTCACCCATTCCAACCATGAGCTGTCGCCCGACCTGTACCAACAGGTGCAGGCGGCGTTTGCGCCGCATCTGACGGCGGAGGGCGCCCGCTTCCTCACGCCGCAGCGCGTCGACTGGCTGCAGAAGCCGGAACGGTCGTAGCCGATGGCGCTGAAATCCACCATTTTCAAAGTCGAACTGCAACTCGCGGATCTCGATCGCAACCACTACCAGACCTATCCCCTCACCCTCGCTCGCCATCCATCCGAGACTGACGAGCGGATGATGGTGCGCGTCATCGCCTTCGCCCTGCATGCCGATCCCGCGCTGGAATTCGGCAAGGGCCTGTCGACGGACGACGAGCCCGACCTCTGGCGCAAGGACCTGACCGGCGCGATCGAGCAGTGGATCGAAGTCGGTCTGCCCGACGAAAAGCGGCTGCGCAAGGCCTGCGGTCGGGCGGATGCGGTCAGCGTCGTCACCTACGGCGGACGCGGCGCCGACCTCTGGTGGGAACAGAACCAGGCCGCGCTGCGCAAGCTCGACAAGCTGACGGTCATCAACCTGCCTGGCGAGCAGACGCAAGCCCTTGCCGGCCACGTCGCGCGCGGCATGTCGATCAACTGCACGATCCAGGAAGGCGAACTCTTCCTCGTCAGCGGCGACGCGACCCCGCACATCGTTCCCGACCATCGACTGCACCCGGCCGCCCGCCTAGAATCGCGGGCATAGAAATTCATCAGTTTGGCTGGAGAAGCAGAAATGGCGTTGAAGGTTGTGGCAAGAAAGAGCGGGTTGCACGGCCGTGGCTTGTTCGCCGCCCGTGACCTGGCGGCAGGTGAGAAGCTGATCGAATACAAGGGCAAGCGCTACGGCAAGGACGAACACCCGGAATTGCAGGACGATGGTGTCACCAAATTCCTCGGCCTCTCCGACGGCACCGGCATCGACGGGACGGGCTGGGCGGCCCTCGCCAACCACGGCTGCGATCCCAATTGCGAACTGCAGGAAGAGGAAAGCCCGCGAGGCAAGCTGCGCGCCTGGCTCCATGCGCTGCGCGACATCAAACAGGGCGAAGAACTGGTGTGGGACTACCGCCTCGACATCAAGTCGCGGAAGACGGCGTATGCCGATTGGGCCTGCGCCTGTGGCGCAGAAGAATGCCGCGGCACCATGGCGGACCCGGACAAGATCAGGCGGTCCAAGGACAGGTAAGCATGGACGACCTGCAACTGCTCGCTGATCTTCATGGGCAGACCGAGCGACAGGGGCCGGGTGGCGATGCCGAAACATGCCGTTCCATCGAGTTGTCCGGCCTTCTGAACCAGCCGGGCCTGAAGATCGCCGACATTGGTTGCGGCACCGGGGCAGCCACACTCGTGCTTGCACGGGAACTTGACGCAGCGATCACGGCAATCGACTTCCTGCCGGCGTTTCTCGAAACGCTCAAGGCGCGCGCGCGTCAGGCGGGGTTCGCCGAACGCGTCACCACCCGGGAGGCATCGATGGATGCGCTCCCGTTTTCACCCGAAGAACTGGATGCGATCTGGTCGGAAGGGGCGATCTACAACATCGGTTTCGAGCAGGGCGTCCGGACATGGCGCCGCTTTCTCAAACCCGGCGGCATCCTCGCCGTTTCCGAACTGACCTGGCTGACGAACAGCCGGCCTGCCGAGATTGAAGCGCACTGGCACTCCGAGTACGCGGAAGTCGACACCGCCTCTGCCAAGCTGGCCGTGCTCGAACGCAACGGTTACACCCCCGTGGGCTATTTCGTGCTTCCGGAGCAGTGCTGGCTCGATGCCTATTACCGTCCGCTGCAGGCGCGCTTTGCATCCTTTCTGGCGGCGCACGGATCGAGCGCTGCCGCGCAGGCGATCATCGCGAACGAAGTGCGGGAGATCGGTCTCTACGAGCGCTACCGGTCGTATTTCAGCTATGGTTATTACATCGCCCGCAAGACGCGTGACGTATCCTGAAGTGCCGTCTCGCAAAGACTGACTTTTAAACCATGAAAAACACCCCAGCCCCCTCGCCCCGCACCCGCGTGCGCCGCCTGCCGGATCGCGCCCGCTACGACAGCGCATCGATCGCCGCGATCATCGATGCCGCGCCGATCTGCACCGTGGCCTTCCAGATCGATGGTGTCGTGCATGCGATCCCCACGATCCATTGGCGCGAGGGCAACCACCTGTACATCCATGGCGCGAAAGCCTCGCGCATGCTCAAGGCTCTCACCGGGGGCGAGGTCTGCGTCACCATTGCCTGCGTCGACGGGCTCGTGCTGGCGCGCTCGGCGATGCACCACTCGATGAACTACCGGTCGGTCGTGATCTACGGCCGCTTCGAGCCGGTCGTCGATGCCCGGGCCAAGGCGCGCAGCCTGCAAGCCTTCATCGACGGCCTCTACCCGGGACGCTGGGACACGCTGCGCCCCATCAACGCGAAGGAACTCGCCGCGACCACGCTGCTGCGCATCCCACTGAACGAAGCCTCCGCCAAAGTGCGCGATGCGGGGGTGAAGGATGACGAAGCGGATCTCGACTGGCCGGTCTGGGCGGGCGTGATCCCGGTACGCGCCTCGCTGGGCAAGGCGCGGAAGGAGGACGGCGTGACCCTCGACGCGGTGCCGGCCGCCCGGCTCGATCGCAGCAAGAAAACCAAATCCCGAACCTGATCCCGAAAGCCCGACCATGCGCCTCCTCCATACCATGCTCCGCACCGGCAACCTCGACCGGTCGATCGACTTCTACACCCAGGTACTCGGCATGCGGCTGCTGCGCCGCAAGGACTACCCGGAAGGCAAATTCACCCTTGCCTTCATCGGCTACGGCGAAGAGAAGGACCACACCGTCATCGAGCTCACCTACAACTGGGGCGTCGACAAGTACGAGCTTGGCAATGCCTACGGCCACATCGCCATCGAAGTCGATGACGTCTACGCCGCCTGCGAAGCGATACGCCAGAAGGGCGGCAAGATCCTCCGCGAAGCCGGGCCGATGAACGCCGGCACCACCATCATCGCCTTCGTCGCCGACCCGGACGGCTACTCCATCGAGCTGATCGGCAAGCGCTAGACGTCGCCCACACATGAAAATCCACCAACTGCCCATGGGTGCCCGCTTCGAATACGCGGGGCAAACCTATGTCAAGAGCGGTCCGCTCGTCGGTACGGGCCCGGACGGACAGCGCCTGATCCCGAAATACGCCGTGCTCAACGTGCTGGACGGCAGCGTGCCAAAGCCCGCGGTGCAGGCCAAGCCCCTGACCCGGGAAGCCGTGCTGGCTGCCTTTGCGGAGTACCACGCGACCTGCGCGGCACTGATTCCGCCGGATCAACAGCCGGCACTGGACGCCGCCCGCGCGGCCTTTCTCAAGGCGATCGAATAAAAGTCGGTGCTGGCGAGACGGCACATTCACTGCCTGTTTAGCCAAATCCAACGATTGGACTAAATTGCTCACATTCCTTGGCCACTGAGATCATGACTATGCAAACCTACACCGCCAGCGAAGCCAAGACTCGCTTAGGCGAGTTTCTCGACCGCGTGGTTGGCGTAATGGCCAGCGCCGAGGATTACGAGGCAATGCGCATCGTTTCGCCGGCGGACTGACCGAACTTGGCATGAACATCCTCATCAACAAAGCCCACTTTCCCGTCACCGTGCTCGGCCCGGGGCGGCGCATCGGCCTGTGGCTGCAGGGCTGCACGATCCGCTGCAAGGGCTGCGTATCGCAGGACACCTGGCCGGCCGATCCAGCCAAAGCTATCACTGTGAAAACGCTGCTCGACTGGTGCAAGCGCGTGGCCAAAGAGAGTTTGGATGGCGTGACGATCAGCGGTGGCGAACCCTTCGATCAGCCCAAAGCACTCGCCGCACTGCTCGACGGACTGATCGCGTGGCGTACGGCGGCCGGCCTCGATTTCGATATCCTCTGCTACAGCGGCTATCCGCACAAGACGCTCGAGAAAAAGCATGCGAAGCTGCTCGCGCGGCTCGATGCGCTGATTCCCGAGCCCTATGCCGACGGCCGGCCGCTCGGCGCGCTGTGGCGCGGCTCGGACAACCAGTCGCTGGTGACGCTGTCGGCTCGCGGCGAAGCGCGTTACTCGGATTCGATCGCGGCACCGCAGGCGGAGCAGGACAAGCGTATGCAGGTGAGCGTCGAAGACGGCAAGCTCTGGATGATCGGCATTCCTCATCGCGGCGACATGGCGGCGCTTGAAGATCTGTGCCGCCAGCGCGGCGTGCAACTGAATCAGGTGTCGTGGCGATGAAGGACTACATCCGCCTCTGCCCGGTCTGCGGCACCGTCGCCGCCCCCGACGCAGCGCAGTGCCGGACATGCGGCACGCTGCTGCTCGGTGTCGATCTGAGCCTGAAGCAGGAGGCGCCGGTAGCATCCGCCATTCCGGAAGCTGCGCTGGAGGGCGTGCAGTGTCTCCATGAGGATTGCGGGGCAGTCAACGCACCCGGCAGCGACACCTGCCTCTATTGCGGGAGGTCGATGATCGCAGCGGGTGCCGTCCAGTCAGCGCCGACTTTGTACAGCCTGCCGTCTGCGCTCGCGGCGAAGTTTCGCATTGCCGAGGTACTACCGGCCGGCGGGGCCGAGGCCGAGATCATGATCCTCGCCGGCCTCGCCAATGCCGACGTGAAGGTCGTCGCCAAGCTCTACCGCCCGGGCATCGTCCCGAAGACCGATGTACTCGAACGCATCGGCCGGGCCGGCTTCAGCCATGTCGTGCGCCTGATCTCCCACGGCGAATCGGACGGCGTGCATTACGAGGTGATGGAGTACTGCCCGGAAGGTTCGCTGCGGCGGCTGATGGACACGGGGCCGCTGCGCCGCGACGAGCTGCGCCTGATGGTCGAGGAACTCGCCGAGGCGCTCGCCGCACTGCAGGACATCGATGTCATCCATCGCGACCTCAAGCCAGAGAACATCCTCGTCCGCCGCCGCGAGCCGCTCGACCTCATCCTCACCGATTTCGGCATCGCCTCGCTGGTCGATGCCACCCAGCATTTCACCGGCGTGGCGCGCACGGTCAAATACGGCGCTCCCGAAACGCTCTCCGGCGTGCTCGACCGCGCCGCCGACTGGTGGTCGCTCGGCATCATCCTCGTCGAGCTGCTGACTGGTCGCCATCCCTTCGCCGGCCTCTCGGATGCCGTGATCACGCATCGGCTCGTCACTGCCGGCGTCGATCTTTCCGGCGTTACCGATCCCGACTGGCGCAAGCTCTGCGGCGGCCTGCTGCTGCGCGATCCGCAGAAGCGTTGGGGCGCGGCCGAGGTACGACGCTGGCTGACTGGCGACCCTTCGCTCGTCCTGCCGCGTGATGAAGCCCCGGCCGGCGCAGCGCACGCCGGCCTGCCCTACCGTCTCGACGAAGCGATTTGCCACACGCCGGCGGAACTCGCCGCTGCGCTTGCCACGCATTGGGATGCGGGCCGCAAGGACCTGATGCGCGGGCAGATCACCGCCTGGGCCGGCCAGGAACTGAAAGACCAGAACCTCGTGCGCTTCCTGCAGGATCTGCTCGATGTGCGCGACATCACCGACGACCTGCGCCTGCTGCGCCTGATCGTCCGCCTCGCGCCCGCCATGCCACCGGTCTGGCGCGGCAGCGGCCTCGCCGTTGCCAAACTGCTGGCACAGGCGGCCATCGCTGCGCAAGGCGATGCCACGGGCGCCGCCAAGGCAGCGGACTGGCTGGCGTCAGTATTTGTCCAGAAAGCCCTGCGCGAACTGCCGCCCGCGCAGCATCCCGCCGAAGCGGCGCTGGCCGCCCGCTGGGAAACTGCCGGCGCGCGCCTGCTCGCCCTCTGGCGCGACACCGAACAGGCGCGTCTGCGCTGGACGCAGGAGCACACCCGTCGGGGTGGCTATGCGAATTTCGATGCACTGGTCTATGGCCACGCGGGCGACAATCCCCTGCCGCCGCCCGCGAAGTTGCAGCCGGTGCTGCTGCTGGCAATCGCCGACGAAAGCTATGCGGCACAACTGCGTGCGCGCCTGTGGACCGAGGCACGTCCGCATCTCGAACATGCGCCCTGGCTCGAAGCCCTGTTGCGTGAGGACGAGCCGGTCGGCTGGGTCGTCGCCCACCTGCTGCTGCCACATGCGGCGCAGGCGTCAGCCGAGGCCGAGAAACGCCGGCAGCGCGAAATCGAAGCGGAGGCCGCACGCTTCACCGAACTCGCCGCGCGCACGAACGAAACGCTCGCGCGACTGCGCGACGCCTGCGAATATCTCGGCGTTTTCGCCAGCGAAACGGAACGCGCCAACACCAGCGCTGCCTGCACGGACCTGCTGGCGCTGGTCGCCGACGCCCGTGCCGCGGGCGTACCCGCCGAAGCGCCCCTCATGCGCACGCTGCGGCGTGCCGAGCCGGTCGTGCTGCGCATCCAGGACCGGCTCGACGCCTGGGCGCATGCCGCGCGCGTCAATGCGCTCTTTCGCAACCGCAACCTCGCGCAGGGTGCGGGCGGCTTCTTCAGCCTCCTGTTCATGTTCGCGGCGCAGGTGCTGAGCCGCTTCCTGATCTGGTTGATCATCATTCCCGCCGCAATCTTCGGCTGGCGCATGTGGGGCATCGTCGAACTGCGCAACGCGATCCGCGATCTCGGCCGCGCCCTGCCCGCCCGCATTCCGATCTCATGAACGTTCCCGAAAATATCCTCGCCGCGCTGCCCGACCCGGTGGCAGCTTGCCACGAGACGCACATCTCCTGGGTGCTGCTCGCCGGTCCGTATGCCTACAAGCTCAAGAAGCCGGTGACGCTGCCCTTCCTCGACTACGGCACGGTCGAGCAGCGGCGCTTCTATTGCCAAGAAGAGCTGCGCCTCAATCGACGCTTCGCGCCGGCGCTTTATCTCGATGTCGTCGAACTGGATGGCGAACCTGCGGTGAAGATGCGCCGCTTCGACGAGGCCCAGCGGCTCGACCATGTCAGCAGCCTCGGCGACCTCACCGGCGCGCATATCGTGCAGCTGGCGCGCGATCTCGCTGCCTTCCAGTCGCAGGCGGCCATCGCCGCGCCAGAATTCGGCACGCCCGAAATCATCCTCGCCGATGCGCTGGAAAATTTCGTCGAACTCCAGCGACTGCTGCCCGTCGAGGTGCCGCTGCTGACGCGCCTGCGCGAGTGGTCCACGGCCGAGTGGCTAAGCCTGAAGGAGGTCTTCACCCAGCGCCGGGGCGCGGGTTTTATCCGCGAGGGCCATGGCGACCTGCACCTCGGCAATCTCGTGCTGCTCGACGGACGCGTCTTACCCTTCGACGGCATCGAATTCAACGCGGACTTCCGTTGCATCGACGTCGTCAGCGAGATCGCCTTCACGCTGCTCGACCTGCTCGATTACGGACGTGCCGGTCTCGCCCACTGGCTGCTCGATGCCTGGCTGACGTGGAGCGGCGACTTCGCTGCGCTCAAGGTGCTGCGCTTCTACCTCGTCTATCGGGCGATGGTGCGCGCCAAGGTGGCCGCCTTGCAGGAGCGCGCGCCCGAAGCGGCCGGCTATCTCGCGCTGGCCGTGCGCCTGACGTCCCCACACGCGCCGTCGCTGACGATCACCTGTGGCCCGTCGGGCTGCGGCAAGACTTTCGAAACCAGTCGCCGTCTCGCCAGCGCCGACTTTTTGCACACAGTGCGCATCCGTTCGGACGTGGAGCGCAAGCGGCTATTCGGGTTGGCCCCGGACGCGGACAGCGGCGGCACGATCTACACACCGGAAGCGACGGCCCGTACCTATGCGCGGCTGGCCGATTTGGCAGAAACGATCCTGAAGGCCGGTTGGTCTGTCATTGTCGATGCGGCTTTCCTGAAGCGCGCCGAGCGTGATGTATTCCGCGCACTCGCCCAACGGCTGTCCGTGCCCTTCGCTCTGGTCGCTCCGCAGGTGTCGTCGGACGAACTTGCCCGGCGCCTCCGGGCACGCCTGAACGACCCTTCCGAAGCGACGGTCGAAGTAATGCAGCAACAATTGCGGTGGTTCGAACCACCGGGCGATGATGAGCGAGTGTAAGGAAAACCTTACACTTTTGTGACGGAATCATCCGCATGCACCAAAATATCCCACGAAAGTAAAAGCCTAGCTCTGCCGGCCCGAATCCTGCTTTATCAATCAGTTGAGGACTTGAATCGGAACGATTGCTGGCGAAAATGGCGGTGGCCGCTAAAACCCAACTGAAATGCCTGTTCGCCGGCGGCATGCTCGCCGGCGGGAGCGTTGCGTTTGGCCAGGGCGCGCCCCAACTCGCGCCAACCCTCGAACGACTGGCCTCGGCCATGGAAGCCCAACTGGTGTGGAGCCAGGCCCTCGCGGTCATCGGCATCGTCGCCCTGCTGGCCACCCTTGTCGCGGCGCTCGTGCTGCTCGTCTTCCTGCGCCCCCGCACACCACGCAGCGAAGAGATCGTTGCTCTCCCGGCTATGGCGCCCTCGGCGGCTCCATTCCCCTTGGCCGACCCCGTCCCGCCCCCCATGCCGGCCAAGGATGCGGACCGCTGGGAATTCGTGCTGGAAGGTACCGGACACGGGGTCTGGGATCTGAATCCGGCGACCGGCGAGGTCGTCTTTTCCCCCGCGTGGCGGCGCATGCTCGGCTATTCCGCCGAAGATGTCCCCGATACGCTCGCCTCCTGGCGCAGCCTGATCCACCCCGAAGACCAGCCGAAAGTCCGCAAGACCTTCGAAAGTCTGCTGGCCGGCGAAGGCGACACCCACCAGGTCATCTATCGCATGCGTACCAAGGTGGGCGACTATCGCTGGGTACAAACCGCGGCGCACCTGCTACGCGACGCGGCCGGCCGGCCACGCCACATGATCGGCACCAATACCGACATCACCGAGCAGCGCGAGATGGAACAGCGGCTCGAACAGCTGATGGCGGCGCTCAACGAAAGCGAGGCACACTTCCGCCGCTTCTTCGACGGCGCCCGGGCGGTGATGCTGCTGATCGACCCGGCCGATGGCCGCATCATCGACGCCAACCTCGCCGCCAGCATTTTCTACGGCTACACGCACGAAGAGTTGCTCGCCCTGCATATCACCGACATCAACCAGATGTCGCAGGAGGATGTGGCGGCCGAGATGGCGCAGGCTCTCGCCGCCGGGCGCGAGCAGTCGATCCACCCGCACCGCCTGAAGAACGGCGAGATCCGCACCGTCGAGGTGTATTCGAGCCCCTACCAGTTCGACAACCGCCTTGTCATTTACGCGATCGTCCACGACATCAGCGAGCGCGTCCAGGCCGAACGCGGTCTGCGCGAAGCGGCGACGGTGTTCGAGTCGACCGCCGAGGCGATCATGATCACCGACAGCAACGGCACGATCCGGCGCATCAACCAGGCCTTCACCAACATGACGGGCTATAGTGAGGCGGAAGCCCTCGGCCAGACGCCGCGCATCCTCAAGTCCGACCGCCAGGACGAGCAGTTCTACAAGAACATGTGGGAACGGCTGACGACACAAGGGCGCTGGGAAGGCGAGCTGTGGAACCGGCGCAAGAACGGCGACGTTTTCCCGGTCTGGCAGATCGTGTCGACGGTGCGCGACGCACACGGCAAGGGCGTCGGCTTCGTCTCCCTGTTCATCGACATCACGCAGAAAAAGCGCGACGAGGATGAGATCGCCTACCGCGCCAACTACGATGCGCTGACCGGCTTGCCGAACCGCAACCTGCTCGCCGAGCGGCTCACCCAGGCGCTCAAGCAGGCACGCCGCGAGGGTTCGCGCGTCGCCGTGATGTTCATCGACCTCGACTTCTTCAAGCAGGTCAACGACACGCTCGGCCACGCCGTCGGCGACCGCCTGCTGCAGCTGGTGGCAGAGCGCATGCGCCTGTGCGTGCGCGAAACCGACACGATCGCGCGCCTCGGCGGCGACGAGTTCGTCATCCTGCTGATGGACATCGACGAGATCGCGCCCGCTGGCATCGTCGCCGAAAAGCTGATCTCCCAGATGGTCGAGGCTTTCGTCATCGAGGGCAACGAGATCCACATCGGCGCCTCGATCGGCATCACGATTTTCCCGGATGATGGGCGCGACGTCGATACACTGTTCCGCAACGCCGACCTCGCGATGTATCGCGCCAAGACCATGGGCCGCAACAACGCCCAGTTCTTCGAACCGGCGCTGACCACCGCCGCGCTCGACCGGCGGGCACTCGAAAACGACCTGCGCGGCGCGCTCTCGCGGCAGGAATTCCGCCTGCACTTCCTGCCGCTCGTCGACCTGGCCACCGGCCGCATCACGGGGGTGGAAGCGCTGTTGCGCTGGCAGCACCCGCAACGCGGCCTGCTCGAGCCGGGCCATTTCGTGCCGCTCGCCGAGGAAACCGGCCTGATCCGCGAGATCGGTGCGTGGGCCTTCGACGAGGCGGCGCACCAGCTCGCCGCATGGGAAACCGCCGGCCACAACCTGACGCTGGCGATCAACGTCTCGATCCGTCAATTGCCCGAAGCCTTGTCGGTCAAGAACATCCTCGCGGTGTTGTACAAGTACGGCCTCGCGCCCGGACAGCTCGTGCTCGAGATCACCGAAAGCGTACTGCTCGCCGACTCGCCAGCCATCCAGCAATGGTTCGTCGAGGCCGGCGCCGCCGGCCTGCATCTGGCCATCGACGATTTTGGCACCGGCTATTCCTCGCTCGCCTATCTCAAGCGCTTCCCGGTGCGCCACGTCAAGATCGACCGCACTTTCGTCAAGAACATGGCGGGCGACGCCGGTAACCGCGCACTGGTCGAGGCGATTCTCGCGATGGCGCACAGCCTCGGCTTGTCGGTCGTTGCGGAGGGCGTCGAAGATGCCGGGCAGGCCAGCCTGCTGCAGGCGCATGCCTGCGAACTCGCGCAGGGCTATCTCTACAGCCAGCCGCTGCCCGCGGACGAACTGCTGACACTGCTGAGCAAGCCGGCTTTCTAGGCGACTTCGATGCAGGTGGCGCGTTCGAAGTCGGCACCGCGCTCGATGATTTGCCCCAGCTTGAAACGGCGCGTCGCGATCGGCGTCCAAGTTTCCATGATGCGCTCGGCCCGGTAGCTGCCCGGCGGCAGCACCAGCGAGGCAGGTACCTCCCATGCCGGCACTTCGGGCAGGACGAAGCCGGGCTGGTACTTGTCGGGCGTGGCCATCACGCCGGTGCGACGTACGCCGACCGGCTGGGGCCGGCCCGGCATGAGCTGGATGCCCGTGACGAGATCGTCGCCGCGCCGCTGGGTCCAGCGCACCACGCCCAGCAGCATTTCGCTGCGTACCGCCGGCTGCACGGCAACCAGCTGGCCGATGCCCAGCCGTCCGCCGTCGCATTCGAGCGGGCGCACGAGGCAGAGGCCATCCTCGGACTGGTCGAATAGCCCCCAGTCCTCGATCAGGGTCCAGCTCTCGAGTTGGAAGCCCTGGTCCTGGCTGAAGTTTTCCTCGAAGCGCGTCGCCACGCGTCCGAACATCGCCAGCTCCTCGCGCTGGCGGCGCAGTTCGTCGCTGGTAGTGCTGCCGGGCGGATGGAAGCTCTGGTGGCCGGAAACGTAGTAATGCACGGCGTCGACACCGGCAACGAAACGGCAGGTGCCGCTCATCGGATGGCGCTCGTAACGACGTTTCACGCCGCCCTTGACCCAGCGCGGATAGACGCGCTGCAGCACTTCGCCGCAGGAGGGCATGGTGCAATCCTCACCGAGGCCGAGACTGGCGGGCGTGACGCCCGGCTCGCCGCGCGCCAGCAGCACCAGCCGCTTCTTCATGCTCTTGCGGAGTTCGGCGGTATCGAGCCAGCGGGCGCCCTTGCCGCTTTGCGGCATGAAGCCCGGCGGCGCGTCACCTTCCAGATCGACGCAGAGCGGCAGGGAAGGCGTCAGTGTCGGCGGTGCCTTCAACACGCTTACCTTCGCGGTCCAGCGCCGTGCCCAGCCCATCACCCAGCGCTGCTGGCGCGGGCCCAGTTCATGCAGGCTGGCGGCAGCGATCAGCACCAGTTCGACATAAGTCATGGCGGGCGTGACGGCGCGGTAGCCGCGCAGCGTGTCGGTCACGGTGCTGGCCGCCTGCGCGGCAATGTTCTCGCGCAAGGCATCGGCGACCGGAACCTGTTCCACTTCCAGCGTCTCGGCACTCGAATAGAGCGCATGGGCGAAGCGCCACAGCGGCGTGTCCGCCTGCCAGCCGGCACGCACGAGGTCGGAGAAATCGTCGGTGAGTATCGCCAGCGCGCGCTGGCAGATCACGGCCGCCTGCGGCTTCAGAGCATCGTCGCCGCCGAGCAGGTTTTCGAGGCAGCGCAGGTAGCCCAGCAGCAGTTCCTGCCAGAGCGCATGCGTCGTATCGATGGCCGTCTGTTCCGGCGGCGCGAGCGGCAGCGGCTTGCCGGAAAAAATGTTCGCGCTTTCGCCCTGCACGAAGCGGAGCGGCACCTGCAGGATTTCGAGCATGCCCAGCCGGACCGTGCCACTCAGCGTGTAGCCGTTCAGCATGCGCAGCTGTTCGAGCAGCTGCGCCTGTGCGAGTACGGGGTTCAGCAGCGGCAGCCGCTTGATCCAGTCGTGACAGGCATGGAGGTCGGCGAAATGCGGCGCGGCGTCGGTACCGGTCGGCGGCAGATCGATTTTCATGCCCAGACTCATGCTTGTCCTCCCAGCGTTTGGGACAGTGCGGCCACCAGCGCCGCGCTGTCGGGTTGCCTTCGCGCCGGTACCGGGCGCGATGCCGATGCCCAGATCGGTGCGGGGAAATGGCTGTCGTCGCGCCAGCGCGGGATCACATGCCAGTGCAGGTGAGGCACGACGTTACCGAGGCTGGCGAGGTTGATCTTGTCCGGACGCACGACCGAGCGCACAGCGCCTTCGACGGCATTCACCACTGCAAACAGATGATGGCGCTCATCGGCCGTCAGCTCGGACATCTCCGCGACATGCGCCTGCCAGATAACGCGGCAGAAACCGGGGAAAGCTGCACCCTCTCCGCCGCCGACGCGAATGACGCGGCAAACCTCATCCTGCCAGAGGAGTTCTCCGCCGATCGAATCGCAGAGTTCGCATGCGCTCATGCCATGAAGATAGCACACCGGCAACGAGCGCAAACAACCGCCACCCCGTCGTCGGTGCGGCATGCAGGGTGATCCGCGCCTGCCCGAGCGCCTCTGCCAAGGCGTATTCCGACCGTGCCAGCATATAGCTGTCACCTGCGTATATGAAGACGTCGCCAGCGCCATGGGTACGCGTCAGCCAGACCCGACCGGCGACGCATTCGATCCGCGTCGCGCCGCTGATCCACACGGGACGGTTGTGTTCGAGTGCAAGCATCTTCATAGTCGTCTCCTGATCTGGCTGTCTGATGAGATGCCAGTGTAGGAATTGGCCGAATAATGGTACAGTTGCAATTAAACATTATTGTGACCATTACAGTTAATAAACGACAAAACTGTATTGGTCATGGTCAACGACAACTGTACGGGTGTCCTGATGAGCGAACTGCGTTACGAAAAGCTGGCCGACGATGTGGCCGGCATGATCGCCGGCGGCGTGTTGCGCGCGGGCGAGCGCCTGCCCTCGGTGCGCAAGCTCGCCGAGGAGCGGCGCGTGTCGATCTCCACCGCCGTGCAGGCCTTTCGCCAGCTCGAACTGCGCGGGTTGGTCGAAGCACGGCCGCAATCCGGCTTCTTCGTGCGGGCGCGGCCCCAACCCCTGCTGGCACCGGCAACGCAGGCCGCCCCCGAAACACCGGTGCTCGTCGACCTGAACCAGCGTCTCGTCGGCGTGCTGGAAGCCAATCATCAACCGGGTATCGTGCCCTTGGGTGCCGCCCTGCCAGCGCCGAGTTTGCTGCCGGTCGCCGCCTTGCACCGCCGCTATGCCAGCGTCGCGCGGCGTTTTCCCAACCTGCTGAGCGGCGCGAGTCATACCGACATCAACGATCCACAACTGGTGCGCCAACTGGTGCGGCGTTCCCTGTCCTGGGGTGGCCCGCTCGACGCCAAGGAGATCACGGTCACCAACTCCTGCACCGAGGCGATGTACCTCTGCCTGCGCGCGGTGACGCAGCCGGGCGATACGGTCGCGGTCGAATCGCCGGCCTACTACGTGATGTTGCAGCTGCTCGAAAGCCTAGGGCTCAAGGCGCTCGAAATTCCCACCGAACCGGAAACCGGCATGTCGATTCCCGCGCTCGACTTCGCCACGCGCGACGGCAAGGTCGCTGCCATGCTGCTGGTGCCGAACGCGAGCAACCCGCTCGGCAGCGTGATGCCCGACGCGAGCAAGAAGAAGCTTGCCCAGCTGATGGCCGCGCGCAAGATCCCGGTGATCGAGGACGACATCTACGGCGACCTTTGCTATGCCGCGCAGCGGCCCTGGCCGGTCAAGTCCTTCGACAAGGCGGGTAATGTCATGCTGTGCACCTCGTTCTCGAAATGCCTGTCGCCCGCGCTGCGCTGCGGCTTCGTCGCGGCGGGCAAATACCGGACGGCAGTCGCGCTGCAGAAGATGCTGGTCAGCGGCGGCACCAATCCGATCACCCAGCGCGTCCTTGCCGAGGCTCTCGAATCCGGTGCCTACGAACGCCACGTGCGCAACCTGCGGCGCCAGTTTCAGAGCCAGGTCGAGCAGATGATCGCCGCCGTGACGCGCTACTTTCCGTCCGGAACGCGCATCGCGCGGCCGCAGGGCGGCTTCGTGCTGTGGGTCGAACTGCCGGAAAAAACCGATACCGCCAAACTGTGGAAGCGCGCCATCGCGGCGGGTGTGGCTTTCGTGCCGGGTGACCTGTTCTCGCCGAGCCGGCTCTACCGCAACTGCCTGCGCCTGAATTGCGGCAATCCGTGGAGCGAGGCGATCGAAGCGGCCGTCAAGCGGCTCGGCGAACTGGCGGCGGGCTGAATCATGAATGCCTCCAGCGTCTCGCGTCTACTGATCCTTTCTGCCATCTGGGGCGGGTCCTTCATCTTCATGCGCATCACCGTGCCTGCGCTCGGGCCGGTCGTGCTGATGGAGTTGCGCGTGCTGTTCGCGGCGCTATTCCTCGCCGGCGTCGCGCACTTCCTGAAAAGTACGCTCGCCGCCGGTACGCACTGGAAGCATTACCTGATCCTCGGCTTCTTCAACTCCGCGCTGCCCTTCCTGTTGTTCGGTTATGCGGCGCTGACGTTGCCCGCTTCGCTGATGGCGATTCTCAATGCCACTGCGCCGATCTGGAGCACCTTCATCGGTGTGGTCTGGCTGCGTCAGCGGCTGACACCGAAGGCCGCGCTCGGGCTCGGTCTTGGCGTGTCCGGCGTCGCCTTGCTAGTCGGCCTTGACAAGGCGATGCTGCAACCCGGCGCTGAATGGGCAGCCGCGGCAGCGCTCACTGCGGCCCTCTGTTATGGCATCGCCTCGCTCTACGCCAAGCAGGCACGCGCCGTCGAGCCGCTCGCCAACGCGCACGGCAGCATGTGGGCTGCGGCACTGTGGCTGCTGCCGGCCTCTTTTTTCTTTACCCCGCCCGCGCTGCCGGGTCCGGACATCCTGCTTGCCGTCGTCATCCTGGGCGTGGTGTGCAGCGGCGTTGCCTACCTGCTCTACTTCCGGTTGATCGCCGAAATCGGCGCCGCGCCCGCGCTGACCGTGACCTTCCTGATCCCGCTGTTCGGGGTGCTGTGGGGCTGGTTGTTTCTCGCCGAGACGGTCGGCTGGCATACGCTGGCCGGCGCATTCATCGTCATTCTCGGCACGGCCCTGGTCACCGGCTTCTCGCCGCGCCTGCTGTTCGCGCGCAAGTCTGCCGTGACAAGCTGATGCCGTCCGGCCAGCGCCGACTTTCAGGTATTATTTTTAACCACCTTCCGTTATTCGCGCCGCGCGCAAGGGAATTCATCTCGTGTATTGGTTGCTCGCATTTCTGGCCATCGTCGTCCTGCTGGGTCTGATCGCCTACCTGCGCAAGCGTCAGGCGGCGAAAGAGAAGGCCTATCTTGCGGCGCTGTCAGCGGACCCGGAAACGCCGGTGTGGGGCAAGCAGGTATGCATTCCGTCGCAAGGCTATGTTTGCCAGGCGGTCAGGGATATTGCCGACACACAGTTCAAGAAACATGAAGCGCCGCACCTGCCCCTGCACGAATGTACGCACAAGTTCGCCTGCCAGTGCAAATACCAGCTGATCGAGGACAAGCGCAGCGGCAAGGAGCGGCGCGACGGCATCGACCGCCGGCCCGTCGTGCGCTATGACCCGGATGCCCCGCCCCGCCGTTGCGGCCGCGACCGCCGCAAGGACAGGAACACGCCGTTCAACGACCGGGCGATTTGAGTCCTAGATTTCCCGGACGACGACCTCGCCGCGCAGGCTGTGCGGCAGCGCGGCGGTGATGGTAACGTCGATGAACTGGCCGATCTGGCGCGCGCTGCCCTTGAAGTTGACGACCCGGTTGTTGGCGGTGCGACCGGCGAGTTCATGCGTGTCCTTCTTCGCATGGCGCTCGACGAGCACCCGCTGCACCGTGCCAACCATCGCCTGCGAAATGGCGAAGGCCTGTTCCTCGATGCGCTTTTGCAGGCGCATCAGCCGCTGCGTCTTGAGTTCGGTCGGGGTGTCGTCGGCCATCTCGGCCGCCGGCGTGCCGGGGCGCGGGCTGAAGAGGAAAGAGAAACTGGAGTCGAAGCCGATCTCATCGATCAGTGTCATGGTCTTCTCGAAATCCTCGGCCGTCTCGCCGGGGAAACCGACGATGAAGTCAGTGGACAGCGACAATTCGGGCCGGGCCGCGCGCAGCTTCCTGACCAGCGACTTGTATTCGAGCACCGTGTAACCGCGCTTCATCGCCGCCAGCACGCGGTCCGAGCCGGACTGCACCGGCAGGTGCAGATGCGGCGCGAGCTTGGGCAGCGCATGGACGTCGATGAGCCGCTGCGTCATCTCGCGCGGATGCGAAGTGGTGTAGCGAATGCGCTCGATCTGCGGCAGCGCGGCCAGCGTCTCGATGAGGAAGGCGAGGTCGACCGTGTCACCCTCGGCGGTCATCCCCTGATAAGCATTCACGTTCTGGCCGAGCAGCGTCACTTCCTTCACGCCCTGCGCAACCAGCGCGGACATTTCGTTGAGTACATCATCGAGCGGGCGCGAAACTTCCTCGCCACGCGTGTAGGGCACGATGCAGAAGGTGCAGAACTTCGAGCAACCTTCCATAATCGAAACGAAAGCGCTCGTCCCCGCTTCGCCATCGACGCGTGCCGCCGGCAGGGTGTCGAACTTCTCGATCTCGGGAAAGGACACATCGACCTGCGCCTTGCCACTCGACCGGCGCGCCGCGATCAGTTCGGGCAGACGATGCAGGGTCTGCGGGCCGAAAACCAGATCGACGTAGGGCGCGCGCTCGACGATCGCCCCGCCTTCCTGACTGGCGACGCAGCCGCCAACGCCAATCAGCAGGCCGGGATTCTTCTCCTTGAGCTTGCGCACGCGACCGAGTTCATGGAACACCTTCTCCTGCGGCTTCTCGCGCACCGAGCAGGTATTGAAGAGAATGATGTCCGCCTCCTCGACATTCTCGGTCTTGACGATGCCCTCGGTCGTGCCGAGCAGATCGGCCATCTTGTCCGAGTCGTACTCGTTCATCTGGCAGCCGAAGGTGCGGATGAAAACTTTCTTGGGCATGGTCGGGCGAATGTTGGAAAACGGGGCGCGGATTGTAACAGCGCCGCCTTATCCCTCGACGCGGTTGCGGCCGCCCTGCTTGGCGCGATAGAGCGCCGCATCAGCCTCGGCGATCAGCGCCTCGATGTCCGCCGCCTCGCCGGCCAGGCCCTGCGCCACCGCCACGCCTAGGCTCACCGTATAGGTCGGCAGCGCCTTGTCGCGGTGCGTCGCCACCTCCTTGCGGATGCGCTCGGCGACGTGGAGCGCGTTGGCGAGATCGGTGTCCGGCAGCAGGATGACGAACTCCTCGCCACCGAAGCGCGCGAGGATGTCCGGCACACGCAGCATGCGGGACGCACGTTGGGCGAAATCCTTGATGACGAGATCGCCGACATGGTGGCCATGGGTGTCGTTCACCTTCTTGAAGAAATCGATATCGGCGGTAACCACCGCCAGCGGGCGGCGCGAACGCACGCTGCGCGCCCATTCGACTGCGGCGCGGGCGAAAAAGGCGCGGCGGTTGAGCATGCCCGTCATCGGGTCGCGCGTCGCCATGAACTCGAGCTCGACGCGCAGGCGTTCGTTGGCGAGCAGGATGAAGCCGATCGACAGGCCCAGCACGCCGAGGGAAAACACGCCCAGATAGACCTGCTGGATCAGGTTGCGGTCGAACACTTCGTCCGACTCCACGGTCGTCATCGACAGCGTGACGAGGCGCCAGATCGCGACGGCTACGCCCAGCAGGAAGGCGACCGTCAGGAAGCGGCTGCCGAAACCGGCCGGCTGCGCCCGCCAGGCCAGCACGGCGCCGTAGGCGAAGAAGCCGATGTGCGCCAGCGCCATGATGAAGATGCGCCCCTGGTAATTATGCGTACCGAAGGTCAGCCAAACGATCAGCACCATGACCGCACCGATTACGTCGAGCGTCGGCCGCCAGATCGGCGCGCGCCCGGCATAGCGCTGCAGGCCGGTCACCAGCAGCAGCTGGCCGAACAGCAGCATGCCGTTCGCGGCGACGATGGCGATGCCGTCGTGAATGAAGCCGCGCAGCGAGGCGAGGCCCGATGCGCAGCCGATCAGCACCACCGCGAGTGCCCAGTCGCGCAGGCCATGGATGTCGTCGGGAAAACTCTTCGCCTGCACCCACAGCACCAGCGCGCAGAGCATACCCAGCAAATTGGCGACGATAAGGAAGGTGCGGGGATCGATCAGGTCCATGACGGAGGCAATGATAGCGGGCGGGGCGGGACATTGCGGACGCCATCGATTACTACCTGAACGGGTCGCCGACCAGCACCGACTTTTTCTTCCCGATTCGTCGGGACTACAATGAAATCCCTATCAGCAAGACTGGAGGACGTCGTGCTGGACGAGTCGTTTTCACGCGCCTGGCGCTAACCACAGGACAGTTCATGAGCGAAAAACAGAAGGGCGAAGCCAAGACCGCGCGCATCCCGATCAAGGTCGTGCCGGCCATTCCGCTGAAAAAGCCCGAGTGGATCCGCGTGCGCGCCGGCAACTCGGCGGCGCGTTTCGGCGAGGTGAAAGGCATCCTGCGCGAACATGGCTTGCACACGGTCTGCGAGGAAGCCACCTGCCCGAACATCGGCGAATGCTTCGGCAAGGGCACGGCCACCTTCATGATTCTCGGCGATCTGTGCACGCGCCGCTGCCCGTTCTGCGACGTCGGCCACGGCGTGCCGCTGCCGCCCGATGCGGAGGAACCCGCCAAGCTCGCCGAAACCATCGCTGCGATGAAGCTCAAGTACGTGGTGATCACCAGCGTCGACCGCGACGATTTGCGCGACGGCGGCGCCGGCCACTTCGCCGCCTGCATCCGCGCTATCCGCGCGGCCTCGCCCGCGACCGTCATCGAAATCCTCGTCCCGGATTTTCGCGGCCGGCTGGAGATCGCGCTCGACATCCTCGCCGCGGCTCCGCCGGACGTGATGAACCACAACCTCGAAACCGTGCCGCGCCTCTACAAGCAGGCGCGTCCCGGCGCCGACTACGCACACTCGTTGCAACTGCTGCAGGCCTTCAGGCAGCGCCTGCCGCTCATTCCCACCAAGTCCGGCCTGATGGTCGGCCTCGGCGAGACGGATGACGAAATTCTCCAGGTCATGCGCGACCTGCGTGCCCACGAGGTCGAAATGCTCACCATCGGCCAGTACCTCGCGCCCTCCGGCCACCACCTGCCGGTGACGCGCTACGTCCATCCCGATGTTTTCAATATGTACGCGGACGAGGCGGCGAAGATGGGCTTCACGAATTGCGCCAGCGCGCCACTCGTCCGCAGTTCATACCACGCCGACCAGCAAGCGCACGGCGCGGGCGTCGCCTGATCCCTAATCCGGCGCGAAACGTATCTCGGGGGCAGCGGCTGCCGGCTCTGGTTGTCGTGCCACGATGTCTTCCAGCATGGCCGCATAGCTGTCGTGGATGCGCTCCCAGCTCAGGTGGCGCACGCTGTCGGCACAGTTGCCGCGCTCGATCCGCCGTTGCGCGACTTTGCGCGCCGCGTGCCGGCTGGTGGTGATGAAACCGGCCGCGTCGCCCGGCGGCACGAGCCAGCCGTTGTGCTCGTTCGTGACCAGCGCGCCGGCGGCGGCATGGTCGTAGGCGACCACCGGCAAGCCGCTCGCCAGCGCCTCGCTGACGACATTGCCGAAAGTTTCGGTCAGGCTCGGAAAAAGGAACAGATCGGCGCTGGCATAGTGCGCGGCGAGCTCCTCGCCCTGGCGCATGCCGCTGAAATGCACGCCGGGATGGCGGCGCGCCAGTGCGGCGGCGGAGGGGCCGTCGCCGACGCAGACCATGCGCGCGTTCGAGCGCTCGGCGCGGATTGCCTCGAATGCCGTGAAGGCGAGATCAAGATTCTTCTCGGGCGCGAGCCGGCTGACGATGATGCAGACCGGATCATCCGGCTGCGCATTCCACTCCGTGCGCAGCAGGTTCGAACGGCGGGCCGGATTGAACAGCTGCGTATCGACGCCGCGCGACAGCACCCGCACGTCGTGAAAGCCCTGGGCGCCGAGTTCCGCCGCAAGCGCGGCCGTCGGCACCAGCGTCCCGGCCGTGCGATTGTGGAACCAGCGCAGGTAGCCCGCGATGCCGTGCCGCAGCCAGCCGATGCCGTAATGGCGGCTGTAGTTGTGAAAGTTGGTGTGGAAGGTCGAGACCACCGGAATGTCGAGCCGGCGCGCGGTGGCGAGGGCGGAAAAGCCCAGCGGCCCTTCGGTGGCGATATGCACGATGTCCGGCCGCCGCGCCACCCAGGCATCGTGCAGGCGGTCGCCGGCCGGCAGGCCGAAGCGCAGGTCGGGATAGCGCGGGATCGGGATGCCCGGCGTGAGCAGGTCCCCGTTGGGCAGGCGGCCGGTGGCTTCGTGTTTCTGGCGCGGCCGCACGATGCGCACGCGATGGCCGCGCGCCGCCAGCCCCGTGGCCAGCCGGCCGAGTGTCATCGCCACGCCATTGATTTCGGGCGGATAGGTTTCGGTGACGAGCGCGACGTTGAGCTTGCTGATCGCCATTCAGGCCGCCACCCGCAGGGGCACGACATTCGTGCCGGCATGGCGCCATTCGACCAGTTCGAGCTTGCCGTTCAGGTGTTCGACGATCGCCGTGCAGCTATCCACCCAGTCGCCGCAGTTCATGTAGAGCACGCCATCCTTGTCGCGCAGGCTGGCGCTGTGGATGTGCCCGCAGACGATGCCGTCGAGGCCGCGCTCGCGCACGGTGTGAATCACGCTGTCCTCGAAATCGAAGATGAACGAGACGGCGCGCTTGACGCGGCGCTTGGCGAAACCCGCGAGCGACCAGTAGCCGGAAATGCGCAGCGTGCGGCGCGCCCATGACAGCCAGGCATTGATGCGCACCAGCACGTTGTAGGCGATGTCGCCGAGCACCGCGATCCAGCGGTGGTGCCGCGTCACCTGGTCGAACTCGTCGCCGTGCAGCAGCAGCAGGCGGCGGCCGTCGGCCGTTTCGTGGATGTGTTCGGCGGCGACGTGGATGTCACCGAACTTGGCGCCGACGTATTCGCGCAGGGCCTCGTCATGGTTGCCGGGAATCAGCATCACCTTCTCGCCATGGCGCGCGCGGCGCAGGATCTTCTGCACCACGGTGTTCTGCGCCGGCGTCCAGTGGATACCGCGGTTCATCGCCCAGAAATCGACGATGTCGCCGAGCAGGAACAGGTGCTCGGCTTCGTAGTGGCGCAGGAAGGCGATCAGGCTGTCGGCCTGGCAACCGCGCGTGCCGAGGTGGATGTCCGAGAGGAAGATGCTGCGTACTTGCATGGCGCGCAGCATGCCGGCGGCGTGCTACGGCAAAATGAAAGTTTCGTGACAATAAGGTGACGGTCGGCGTCGATCAGAAACCCCTGGCGTGCCGTTCCCGCACCGTGCGATACACCTCCGCCAATTGCCGGGCGCAGGCCTCGGTAGTCCACTCGCGGGCGAAAGCACGCGCGGAGAGCGACATCGCCTTGCGGCGTTGCGGGTCTTCGATCAGCGCTGCCATGGCGGCGCCGAAATCCGGGGCTTCCTGCGGTGCCGGCAATGCGCCGCGCCGGGGCTCGACGATCTCGCGCGTGCCGAGCGCCGCGAAGGCGAGCACGGGCAGGCCGGCGGCCATCGCCTCGAGCAGTACGAGGCCCTGCGTTTCGGTGCGCGAGGCGAAGACGAACAGGTCGGCGGCCGCATAGCAGGCGGGCAGTTCGCGCAGGCGGTCGAGGTAGCCGACGAAGCGCACGTTGGATTCGACCCCCAGCGTCGCCGCCTGGCGCTTCAGGGCGGGCAATGCGGGGCCTTCCCCGGCGATGACGAGTACCAGCGCAGGCGTGCGCTGCAAGGCATGCGGCAGGGCGTCGAGCAGGAAGCCGATGTTCTTTTCGTGCGCCGTGCGGCCGACGAAGAGGGCGATCGGGGCGTCCGCCGCGATGTCGAAACGCGTGCGAAAGTCGGCGCTGGCGGGACGGCACTCCGCCCCGAAATGCTCGACGGGAATGCCGGTCGGCACGCGGTGCAAGGGGGCGGTGACACCGTAGCCGGCGAGCGTGTCCTGCATCGCGCTGGAAGGAACGACGACGGCATCGAGCGTATTGCACTGGCGCCGCGCGAAACTGCGCGCAAACGCACGCAGCGCGGCTTTCGGCAAGGCCGGGACGTAGTTGTGCAGATATTCCTCGAAATGCGTGTGATAGGTCGCGATGCAGGGCAGGCGCTTGTGGCGCGCATGGCGCAGGCCGGCATAGTGCGCGGCAAAGGGCGTCTGGATATGCACGAGGTCGTACGGCAGCGGGCCGAGGTTGGCCAGCGTGTGACGCAGGGACTTGCCGTGCATCAGCCGGTCCTCGGGATCGAAGGGCACCTGCCGGGCGGACACGCGCGTGATGCGGGCGTCGTCGGCATGTGGCGCCGGATAGGCCGGCGCGACGACCTGCACCTCGATGTCCTGTTCCGCCAGTGCGTGACGGAAGGACTCGATGGAGGTCGAGACGCCATTGATGCGGGGGAAATACACGTCGGAGATCATCAGGATGCGCATGGGACGCCATCTTCGCGCGCGCGTATTTCATGGATATTTCAGTCGGCGAGGATTGTCGTCAATCCGTCATGCTTGCGTAAAAATCCCGTAACGCCCGGCTCCTACAGTGCGCTCACCTAATGTGAAAAGGAGCCCGGCCATGGAAATCCGGAACGAAGTCGAAAAACAGAGCGGGCTACAACGCCCCACCCGCGCCAAGCTGCATGTCACGCTGGCGACCAGCGCATCTGAAATTCTTGCCGCGCAGAAACTGCGCTGGCGCGTCTTCGCCGACGAGCTCGGCGCATCCCTGCCTTCGCGCATACCGGGCGTCGATCAGGACTTTTACGATCCCTACTGCGACCACCTGATCGTGCGCGATGAGGCCAATGGCCGCATCGTCGGCACCTATCGCATCCTGCCGCCGCAGGCCGCGCGCAAGGTCGGCACCTACTATTCGGAAAACGAATTCGACCTCACCCGCTTTGCGCATCTGCGCTCGCGCATCGTCGAGGTGGGCCGTTCCTGCATCGATCCGGACTATCGTACCGGTGCGACCATCGCACTGTTGTGGGCGGGCCTTGCACGCTACATGCGCGAGAACAACCACGAATACCTGATCGGCTGCGCCAGCATCGGCATGCAGGATGGCGGTCACAACGCGGTCGGCATCTACCATGCATTGGCCGAGCACATGGCGCCGGCCGAGTACCACGTGTTTCCGCGTCACCCGCTGCCGCTCGATCGCATCGAGGCGCTGCAAAATCCGGAGATCCCGCCCCTGATCAAGGGTTACATGCGCGCCGGTGCGTGGGTCTGCGGCGAACCCGCGTGGGATCCGGACTTCAACACGGCCGACCTCTTGCTCCTGCTACCGATGGGGCGTGTCGACGCGCGCTACTCGAAGCACTTTGTAGAGCGGCAGGCCTGAAGATCGTGCTGATTGAAACCCGTGCCGCCTTCCGTCTGGCGCGCGTCGGCTTGCATCTCCTCTGGGGGGCGGCGACTGTCCGCGTCGTCTACCCGTGGATCGATGCTCGATTCCGGCGCGCGCTGAAGCGGCGCTGGTCGCGGCAACTGCTGGAAACGCTTGGCATCCGGCTGAAAGTCGGCTCTGGCAGGACGGCACTGCCGGCGCGCGGGCTGGTCGTGTGCAACCACATTTCCTGGCTCGATATCTACGTCATCAACGCGCTGACACCCGCCGCCTTCGTCAGCAAGGACGACGTGAAGCATTGGCCGCTGATCGGCTGGCTGTGCGCACATACCGAGACGATCTTCCTCGAACGCGGCTCGCGCGCCGCCGCGCAGCGCACGCGCGAAACGATGATCGAACACTTAAAGTCCGACGTTCATGTCGCGGTGTTCCCCGAGGGGACGACGACGGGAGGCGATCGTGTACTGCCTTTCCATGCCGCCCTGTTTCAGAGCGCGATCGATGCGGAAACGCCCGTCATTCCCCTTGCCTTGCGCTATGCTGACCGCCACGGCAATCCGAGCCGTGTGCCGGCCTACGATGGCGACATCACGCTGTGGCAGTGCCTGCGTGCGATCGTGCGCGCCGGTGGATTGACTGCCGACTTGCGCGTGCTGGAGGCGATCGAGACACGGGATGCCGGCCGGCGCGAACTATCGGCGCACTGTCATGCCGTCATCGCCTGGCATCTCGGCCAGCGCAGCTTCATTCCACACCCTGATGAGTGCACGGCATCAGATATCGAAATGCGGCCTGTCTTCGCCGAGAAATCATGAACCCGCCCTACTGCAGCTACTGCCTTGCTCCGCTCAGCTATCGCGAACGTCTATTCGACTCCCTGCTGTGTGTGGCATGCGAGCAGAAACTGACCGCTTACGAGGGGATGCTGCCTGATCCGAACCTGTCATTCGCCGGGCGAACTTACCGCGCGAAGCAGTCGGAAAGTACTGGATCGATCTCCGATCACCAGGCAGCCTGAAGCTATATCTATTACTCATCGCTGGAGAATTGCATGAACACGCAGAAATGCAGGATTGTCCTGTCGCTGGCAGCCGCTTGTGCGGCCGGTTTTCCATTGGCCGTCGTTGCGGCGGATCATGTGCCCGCAACCAAGGTTGAATTTACCGCCACGCTGGCGCCGACAAGCGGTGACGACTTGCTCAAAACCTACACGACCTCGATCGCGAAAGTGACCTTCGCCGATGGCAAGACGCGCGACTATCCGCTTTCCTACGTCTCGCTGTTCAAGAACACCGACAAGATCGCTACCGTCAAGGGCAAGAAGGTTGCCGCCGCGCAGATCTTCGACAAGGACATGAACCCGGTCATGGAGCCGAAGGGGGACCCGGCCATCGCCGAAACGGCCGATGCCAACAGCCTGCTCAAGATCGGCAGCAAGTTGTATCTGGTGAATCACTGGGAATACGACGACGTGCTCGCCGACGGTCAAACGGCCAACAAGGCCAAGGACTGGTTCAGCCGCATGCCGATGAACATGAGCCTCTCCGAAATTTCACAGGGCAAGGATGGCAGGCTGAAGGTGAAGTCCCAGCGGCCGATCGACTTCTCGCCGGTCAATGGCACCTGGATTCTCTGCTTCGGTTCGCAGACACCGTGGAACACCCATCTCGGCGGCGAGGAGGATTACGATCTCTATTTCGTACCGGGTGAGAAGGCGTTCAAGACGACGCAAGCCGGCCTCAAGGCGATGAACGAAGTCTATTTCCGCGGCAAGCAACAGGCCAACCCCTACCACTACGGCTATCCGATCGAGGTGGCGGTGAAAGAGGATGGCAGCACCGAGATCACCAAGCACTACCAGATGGGCCGCGGCACCTGGGAGCTGGCAATTTTTGCCAACGACGGCCGCACTGCCTTCTTCGGCGACGACGGCGCCTATTCCGGCCTGTTCATGTTCGTTGCGAACGCAGCAAACATGCCGAAAGCCGGTGGAACGCTCTACGCGGCCAAGTGGCAGCAGACCTCGCCCGACGGCAGCGACGGCGGCACGGCCAATTTCAAGTGGGTGAAACTCGGTTCCAGCCACTACAACGAGATCAAGGCGCTGATCGACAAGGGCGTCACGATCAACGACATCTTCGAGTTTTCGATGAGCGAGCAGGCCGGCTTCGTGCCGACGCGTGCCGGCTCGGCCGAGACGATCTGGCTCAAGCTCAAGCCGGGTATGGAGAAAGCGGCGGCCTTCCTCGAGTCGCGCCGCTACGCCGCCTATCTGGGCGCGACGACGGAGTTCACCAAGGGCGAGGGCGTGGCGATCAACCACGCCGACAAGAAGCTCTACTACGCGATGAGCTACATCCAGGGATCGATGAAGGCCAAGGACGGCGGTCCGACCGACGACATCCGCCTGAAAGAAAACAACGCTGGTGCGACCTACACCTTCGATCTCGCCGGCAGCCAGAAAGACACGCTGGGCGAGCCGATCATCTCCGATTTCGTGCCGGTGCGTGCCTATGTCGAGCCGGCGCTGCTCGGCAAGCCGATCAAGGCTGACACGCTGGGCAACACCGCTGATCCCGAGTTTGTCGCCAACACCGACAACGTGTTCTTCTCCGAAAAGATGCGCACGCTGTTCATCGGCGAGGATTCAGGCACGCACCAGAACAACTTTGTCTGGGCCTACAACGTCGACACGAAAATGCTGACGCGCATCCTCAGTCTCGCTGCTGGTGCCGAGTCGACTGGCCTGCAGGTCGTCGACAACATGAACGGCCACGCCTACATCATGAGCAACAACCAGCACCAGGGCGACTGGCTCAAGTCGACGCCGAAGGAGTTGCGCACACAGATGGAAAAGCGCGCTGGCGAACTGTGGGGCAAGAACCGTCATGGCGTTAACAACTACCGCCTGGAGGCGCATGTCGGCTATCTCGGCGGCCTGCCGGCGTTCAAGTAAGACGCTGTATCTGCTGCTCTGGGCGATTGCCCAGAGCGCACAGGTTGCTTGGGCCGACGGTTATCCGGTATCACTGCGTGGCGAGGTCTTCGACCGCGCGCAGTTTCCCAATCCGCACGCGCATATCCCGGCGCAGTGCTACGTCGAAACGAGCGGCGGCACACAGAACGCCTGCCTGTTCTGCCACACCGACGGGCTCTGGCAGCGCCGGCTCGGCAATAACAACCCGCAGGCGGGAGCGAATCCCAACGTCGGCAATCTGCAGACCGAATACGCTTTCGGCTCCTTCAATCTGCCGTTCACGCCGAACGCCAGCATCAATCCGTGGACGAACACGCTGCGGCCCGAAACGCTGCATGTCGAGCTGAAGCAGCTGAGCGTCGATCCGCAGCGCTGGGACATGGCGGCGTGGATACGCGAGGACAACTGGCGCGCCGCCTTTGCCAAGCGGCCGAAGAAAATCGCCGAATGGGATACGGGCATCGAACATCCCTTCCGGCTGTTCCCTGCGCTCAATCCCGCCGACCTGCCGGCGCAGGACGATGGTTTCGTTCGGGCGAGGACGCGCGGCCTGTGGCATGATGGTCAAGGCTGGAACACTGGCTGGCGTGCCATCAATTTCATGCCCTACGGTATTTTCACGCCGCATGCCGGCAGCGTCTCGGGCATCTACATTCGCCTGCCGGCCATCTTCATGAAGGACGCACGCGGTCGCTTCGATCTCGTCACCTACGCGGCCAACCTCGATCTGCTAGCGCGCAACATCCAGGATCGAGTGCGATCCGACGATCCACCGCATTACCTCGGCGCGGCGCGGGAGGTCGAGCGCCTGCGCGGCCGGTATCCACTCGGTACAGAATTCGCCCATCCGCTGCATTACGTCGATGTGGCGAAAGATGGTGTGCGCGCGACGCGTGTTAAAGAAATCCGCTGGATGATGAAACGCCAGCCTTGGCATCCGGGGGAATTCAATCTGGGACTCAAGGAGGAATCCGCGCCCGTCGTTGCCCATTCAACCCAAGGCTGGATTGAGAACGGCACCGGCTGGTTGCTGGCCGGCTGGATCGAGGATGCCGAAGGAGCATTGCGGCCGCAGACGCCCTCGGAACTGGTGCAGTGCGTGGGTTGCCACTCGGGCAACATCCGCCAGTCGGAGCAGGGCCGCTACCCCACCTTCACTTCCGGCACCGGCAACACCATCGACTCGACCTGGGCCTTGTCCCGTCAGTTTGCCGGTGCGGCGGGCTGGCGCGAGATGGATTACCTGGGCTATCGGGCAGCGACGAAAACACTCTCAATGCCCGAGCCGAAGAACCGTCGCCATGGCAAAGGCGAGTTCGCCATCTTCCTCGACCATGTCGTTGGCGCCTCGCTATACGGCGACATGCCGGCCTCGATGGAACAATTCTTCGCGCGCGAGATTCCCGGCTGGCCAGCCCTGGAACCGGCCATCGCGGCCGGGCACGTTGAGAACCTGCTTGCCGCACAGCAGAGTCGCCAGCGGCTGATGCGCGCCTTCACGGCGCGCGGCGGTCATCTCGACAGGCAGGGCCGGATTCTGCATGACCTGCTCGTCCCGCCCGAGGCTGATGCGCTGGAATCTGCACGGCGTTACCGCATGGTGGTTACGACACAGCGCTACGATTTCGGCAAGGATGTGTTCGCGGCCACGCCGTTCACCTTCCGTTATTTCCGCCGCACCAAGGATGGTTTTACCCATCAGTCAGGACGGCTGTATGCGATCGGCGAGGTGATCACTGACCGCCCGGTGAATGACAATCCGGGCGATTTCACTTACGGCATTGGCATCGTGCCGACACTGATCGAGGACGACACCCTCGTCACTGATTACGTCCCGCTCCTCGATCGATAGCTGCCGTCCTGCCAGCGCCGACTTTTTGTTGCAACGAAGCTGTAACAATCCGGGCCGAAAATCTGCAGGCTTATTCCTGATCAATCCCATTTCCCGGAGGTTTCTTCATGCGTTCCCTGATCGTTATTGCTGCTGCTCTTGCCCTGTCCGCCTGCGCTTCCCAGACACCGGCGCCTACCGCTGCCAAGCCGGCTACCGCCGCGAAGAAGGCGCCGCAGTGCTGGAACGGCGACCTCGGCAAGTTCCAGGATGTTGGCACCAAGACCACGCTGTCGGGTGTCACCGTCGAGTGCAAGCCCACTTCCGACGGCAAGGCCGCGCAGTGGATGGGAACCAAGCACTGAGCAACGCTCAGTCGGGTTGTCACAACGCGCCGCTGGACGGCGCGTTTTTTTCGCCTGGCGAGTTGTCGTGATAGATGTACACCTGCTTCAGCAGGGGAGGGATTTCCTCCGGCGGCAGGGGGCGCGAGAAGAGATAGCCTTGCGCCTGGTCGCATCCCGCGGCACGCAGGTGGGCGAGTTGTTCGCGCGTTTCCACGCCTTCAGCGATCGATTGCAGGTTGAGGTTGTGGCAGAGCGAGATGGTGCTGCTGACGATGGTGGCGTCGTTGATGTCGTTGCGGATGTTGCTGATAAATGAGCGGTCGATCTTGACGTAGCTGACCGGCAGGGCGCGCAGGTGGCTGAGGCCGGAGAACCCGGTGCCGAAATCGTCGATGGCGAAGCGGATGCCCTGGGCGTCGAGATGTTTGAGTTGCGCCACGAAGCTATCGTCGATGTCGATGAATCCCGTTTCCGTGATTTCGACCTCGAGATGGCCGGAGGCGACGCCATGGCGCGCAAGCGCATTCTCGACATGCTGGAAGACGCGTTGCGTGCGCAGCTGGCGCGGGGAAATGTTGACCGCCACGGGAACGATGGACAATCCTTGACGTTGCCAGCTGGCTTGCTGCGCGCACACCATGTCGATCAGGTGTTCGCCGAGTTCTTGGATGAGGCTGCTTTCTTCGGCGATCGGGATGAAATCGGCCGGTGAGATGTAGCCCATCTGCGGGTGGTACCAGCGCGCCAGCGCCTCCATGCCGACGATGGAAAAATCCCGGAGGCAAACCTTGGGCTGGTAATGCAGCTTGATCTCGCCGTTCTTGATGGCGGCGGGAAGGGCGGCCTGGATCTGGTTCTTGAGGCTGTTGCGAAGGTTGAGGGCCGGATCGGCGAAGACGTACGTCGCCCGCCCCTGGACCTTGGCCTGGTACATGGCGCCGTCCGCCTGCCTGATGAGGGCGTCGACCTCGTCGCCGTCATCGGGATACAGCGCGATGCCGATGCTGGGCGTGACGAAGAGATCCTCGGCCACGATGCCGGAGAACGGCTGGCTCAAGGTGTGGATCACCTTGTCGGCGATGCGCACCGCATCCTGGCTGCCATGCACGTCCTGCACCAGGGTCACGAATTCGTCGCCACCGAAGCGCGACACGAGGTCGTTTTGCCGGACGCAGGCTTGCAGGCGGCGCGCGACTTCGATCAGCAGCAGGTCGCCGGCCCGATGCCCGTGCGTGTCGTTGATCGGCTTGAAGCGGTCGAGGTCGATGAACAGGATGGCGAAACGCCCGCGCAGCCGCACGGCGCGTGCCCGGTAGCGTTCGGCGATCTCGCCGAACAGCATGCGGTTGGCCAGTTCGGTGAGCTTGTCGTGGGTGGCCAGGTGGTAGGCCGCCTGTTTTTCCTTCTCGAGCTGTTTGATGAGCCGGGCGTTTTCTTCCTGCGAGCGCGCGAGGGTGGCTATCAGCTTCCTCTTGCGCAGCATGGCGAGCCACCAGAACAGCGTGAATGCCAGCATCAGCACGGTCATGAGGAAGGTCGTCAGCCAGTAGCCGCGCTGGGCCGACTGGTTATCGCTGAGAACATCATAGAGGGTGCGGCTGACCAGCACGGCGATCGGACTGCCCGGAACCCGGCGAAAGGCGTAGAGGCGTTCGTAGGCGTTGTGGACGTGTTCCATCACCGAGCCCGAATCTTCGGTGAAGGCGCGACGGAAACGCTCGGTTCCGAGCACTGAATCGAGAAAATCCAGGCGCCCGTCATGCAGATGGAGAATTTCCTGTCCGTCGTCGGAGGCGAGAATGATCTCGCCGCTCTTGCCGAGTTGCATCCGTTCAAAATGGTTGACGAAATGCCGGGTATCGACAATGGCCATGACGAATATGCCGGCCATGACAGCCTGCTGGCCCGGCCGATAGATGATGGGCAGGCTCCAGTCCTTGCGCTGACTCGGATCGGGCGGGCGACCGACCACCAGTTCCTCAAGGGCCGACGCCGGCCTTCTGGCGAGGAAATCGCGCGCTGCCACGACCTCCCAGGGCTCCGGCCGTGGCCAACTGGAAGACAGGAATTCCCCGTGCTCGTTGAAAACCAACAGACGCATGATCGTGCTGTCCTGGGCGACCATGCCACGCACCAGTTCCTTCGTCACCTCGTCCTTTCCCGCCGTGACGAGCTTTCGCCCCAGATAACGTACCCGGCCAAGCATCTGGTCGGTATGCAGCGCCAATGCCTGAGCGACATTGTGCTGGCTGACGAGGCTGTCCTGGATCGCCGCCCGGTCATCGTCGTCGTTGCGCAGGATCAACATGACCCACAGGCTGATCATGATGAAAATGACAAGCAGCAGTGGCCACCAGTCGACATTGATGGCGATGGATCTGAGCTTGCGTGTCACGATGGAGGTGTTTAACGAACGGTATAGATTCAGGCAACGGGTGAGCCTAGCCGGCCATTGTTACAGTTACATTTCAATGCGCGGATCGGATTGTTGTGGTTCAACTCCAGCGGATGCTTGCCGCACCCAACGCAACCAGCAGCGCACCGGCGATGCGCCAGCGGCCCATGCGTTCCTTGAGTAGCCAGGCACCGAGAATTGCCGCGAAGATGACGGAGGTTTCACGCAATGCGGCGACCGCCGGAATCGGTGCGACGGTCATCGCCCAGAGCACGATGCCATAGGAACCCATCGTCAGCACTGAACCGAGCAGCGAGAACAGCCAGCGCCGCTGCAAGTGAATCAAGGCTGCCTTGCCGCGCCGCCAGATAGCCACGCCGAGAACCAGCCAGGCGTTGAGGAAAAACAGCCACAAGGTGTAGGACAAGGGATTGCCGGATGCGCGCGCGCCGATGCCATCGATGACGGTATAGAGCGCGATGACGCCGGCGGTGGCGAAACCATAAAACAAACCGCTCGTCGCGATACCGCCGCGCTGGATGCCTATCCCGACCGGGAGCGCAATCCCGCAAGCGATGAGCGCAATTCCGGACCATAGCGCTGGCGTCAGTATGTCGCCTGCCAGCGGTGACGCCAGCGCGACCAGCACCGGAGCCGAACCGCGCATCAGCGGGTAGGCGAGCGAGAGGTCGGCGTGCTGGTAGGCGCGCATCAGCAGCAGGTAGTAACCGACGTGGATGAATGTCGTCGTCAACAGCCACGGCCAGCTTGCCGTCGCGGGCAGGGCGAGCCAGGGAAGGATGCAGGCCGCAACCGCAGCCGCAGCCACAGCAAGGCCGGTGTAGTCGAGGAACCGGTCGGCACTGGCTTTGACGACGAAGTTCCAGCCGGCATGCATCAACGCCGACAGCAGTACCAGCAGTACGACCGATGTGGAAATCAAGCTGCCGGCCAGGGCAGCGAATAGGTCTTGAGGTTGGTGAAGCTCTTCATCGCCTCGATGACGCCTTCCTTGTAGCCGAGGCCGGAATCCTTGATGCCACCAAAGGGCGTGAGTTCGAGCCGGTAGCCGGGCACTTCGCGGATGTTGACGCTGCCGACGTTGAGTTCATTGACAAAGCGCGTGATGACGTCGAGCCGGTTGGTGCAGACGCCGGACGACAGGCCGAAGGCCGTGCCGTTGACGATGGCGATGGCTTCATCGACCGAACCGAAGCGGATCACCGGCGAGACCGGGCCGAAGGTTTCCTCACGCACTACAGTCATTTCCGGACGCACGTGATCGAGCAGCGTGGGCGAATACAGCGCACCTTGCCGTTCATTGCCATAAAGAAGTTGCGCGCCCTGCGCGACCGCTTCAATGACACGCGACTCGAAGAGCTTGGCTGCTTCCTCGTCGATCACCGTGCCCATCTCGACGCTTTCGTCCGCGGGGTTGCCATATCGCCAGCGCCGAGTTTTCTCGAGCAGCAGGGCGACGAACTCGTCGGCGACAGCCTGATGCACGAGGATGCGCTTGACGGCGGTACAGCGCTGGCCGGAGTTCTTGTACGAGCCGGCGGCGGCGAGGCTGGCCGCTTCTTCGAGGTCCGCGTCGTCCATGACGATGAGCGGATCGTTGCCGCCGAGTTCCAGCACCATGCGCCGGTAGCCGGCCTTTGCCGCAATGTACTTGCCGATCGGAACGCCGCCGGTGAAGGTCACCATGTCGATGTATGGGTTGGTCAGCAGTTCGTCGGCGATCTCGGCCGGATCGCCGGTGACGACCTGGAACATTTCCGGCGGCAGGCCGGCTTCGTAGAGGATGTCGGCGAGCAGCAGGGCGGAGAGCGGCACCTTCTCGGAAGGCTTCAGCACCATGCGGTTGTTGGTGGCGATGGACGGGATGATCTTGTGCGCCACCTGGTTCATCGGGTGGTTGAACGGCGTGATCGCCGAGATGACGCCCATCAGCGGATCGCGCTGGGTATACACGCGCCGTTCGCGGCCATGGGGCGTGATGTCGCAACTGAAGATCTGGCCGTCGTCGTCGAGCGCGGCATTGGCGCCAAACACCAGTACATCACGCACGCGGCCGGCCTCGTAGCGGCTGTCCTTGCGGCACAGGCCGGATTCGGCCGTGATCACATCACTGATTTCTTCGGCGCGCGCGATGGCGATATCCGCCGCGCGTCGCAGGATTTCGTAGCGTTGATAGCGCGAGAGGCGCGGGTGATAGGCCTGGGCGATCGCGAAGGCGCGGCGCACGTCGTCTACCGTGGCCTTCGGCACCGTGCCAACACATTCATTGGTGTAGGGATTGTGGATCTCGATGATGCGTGGGCGTTCGATGTGTTCGCCGCCGATGCGCAGAGTTTCCTTGCGAAAGTCCATGAATGCACTCCGAATGACTGTAATGAATCGTTCATGAATCCGCCATCAGCGCGAAATATTCCGGGAAAAGAATGCAACGCTTGACGGCATGCACTTTGTTTGAGCCCGGATGTTGCAGCCGAAATATTTCAGCTTCGTGTAAGGCCTCAGGGGGAATGCACCACACATGACCACCGCGATCGAAGTCCGCCATCTTGAAAAGTCATTTCCATGCTGCAAGGCATTGGACGATGTGAGCCTGAGCGTTGCCACGGGCGAAATGGTCGCGCTGATCGGGGCATCAGGTTCAGGCAAGTCGACGCTGTTGCGACATGTTGCCGGCTTTGTCGCTGCCGATGCCGGCGAGATCGAAGTGATGGGGCATCGAATCCAGAGTGCCGGGTGCATTGCGAAGGACATCCGCCGCCTGCGCGCGGAAATCGGTTTCGTCTTCCAGCAGTTCAATCTCGTCGGCCGCCTGTCGCTGGTCACCAATGTGCTGATGGGCCTGCTGTATCGCACCAGCTTCTGGCGCGGGATGTTGATGCGCTTTTCCATTGGCGAACGCCAGCAGGCGATGGAAGCGCTCACGGCGGTAGGTATCGAACAGCATGCCTGGCAACGTGCCGCGACGCTGTCGGGCGGCCAGCAGCAACGTGCCGCGCTGGCCCGTTGCCTGGTGCAGCGGGCCAAGGTGGTGCTCGCCGATGAACCGATTGCTTCGCTCGATCCTGAATCCTCACGCAAGGTCATGGAGCTGCTGGCGACGATGAATCGCGAGCGCGGCTGCACGGTAGTGGTTTCGCTGCATCAGGTCGAATTCGCGATCAAGTACTGTCCCCGCACCATTGCCTTGCACCGCGGCAAGGTCATCTACGACGGGCCATCGGCGGCACTGACACCGCAATTGCTCGGTGAGCTCTACGGCGCGGACGCCGAGGAACTGTTTGGCATGATGCTCGACAGTCCGGCCCTCAAGCTTCACGAACCGCCGGCCCGCATGCCTTTGCTGGCGGCCTGAAGATTTCTCACTCGTCATCCCAACCAAAGGAGCACGCATGTCATTTTCGATCAAATCACTGTTGGCGGCAGCCGCCATCACGGTGGCCGGCCTGGCGCAGGCCAGCGATGTCAAGGAACTCAATTTCGGCATCATCGCCACGGAAAAGGCGGGCGCCCTCAAGCAGATGTGGGAACCTTTCCTCGATGACATGTCGAAGGCTGTCGGCGTCAAGGTCAATGGTTTCTACGCCACCGACTACGCCGGCATCATCGAGGCGCAACGCTTCAACAAGGTGCAGATCGCCTGGTACGGCAACAAGTCGGCCATTGAGGCGGTCGATCGCGCCAATGGCGAGGTATTTGTCCAGTTCATCGACCTTGATGGCACACCCGGCTACTACTCCTATCTCATCACCCACAAGGACAGCGGCATCACCTCGCTCGACCAGGTGCTGAAGAACGGCAAGGACATGAGCTTCGGCATCGGCGATCCTTCCTCCACTTCCGGCACTTTGGTACCGAGCTACTACGTGTTCACGCTGAACAACCTCGACCCGAAGACCCACTTCAAGGTGATGCGTTCCGCCAACCATGAAGGCAATTTCCTCGCGGTGCTGAACCGGCAGGTGGATGTCGCGACCAGCAACAGCGAAATGACGCAGAAGATGAAAGAAAAATCGCCCGAGAAGCTGGACCAGATCCGCATCCTGTGGACCTCGCCGCTGATTCCGCGCGATCCGCTGGTATATCGCAAGGATCTGCCGTCCGACCTGAAGAAGAAGATCCAGGACTTCACCGTTGGTTATGGCAAGGATGAGCGCGAGAAGGAAATCCTCAAGAACCTGTATCGCCTCAAGGGCTTCAAGGCTTCGACCGATGCGCAACTGTTGCCAATCCGCCAGCTCGAACTGTTCAAGGAACGCAAGAAGTATGAAGGCGACGCCAATATGGCGGAAGCAGACAAGAAGGCAAAGCTGGCCGAGATCGATGCCAAGCTGACCGAACTTGCGAAATTGATGAAGTAACACTCCTCCTCCGCGCCGGCTGGTGCCCCGTATCAGCCGGCGCATTTTTTATTCCCGACATGCCCGCAACCCCAAGCATTCGCGAGGTGCCGCTTGCCCCTCCGCCAACGCACCTGAGCACCACGGTCGCCTGGGGTGTTCTCTTTGTCCTGTTGATCTGGTCGTGGGAAGGTGCGGACATGCGTCCGCTCGACCTGATTCGCGATTCCGGCAATATGGGCATCTTTCTCCAGGAATTTTTCCCGCCCAACTTTCATGACTGGCGGATCTATCTGGAGGAAATGGTCATCACGATCCACATCGCGATCTGGGGGACCGTGCTGGCTATCATTTGTGCAATCCCCTGCGGATTGCTGTCTGCCGGGAATCTTGTGCCGAGCTGGGTGTATCAACCCGTGCGCCGGGTCATGGATGCCTGTCGGGCGATCAATGAAATGGTCTTCGCCATGCTGTTCATCGTCGCTGTCGGACTCGGTCCATTCGCCGGTGTGATGGCCCTCTGGGTGCATACCACCGGCGTGCTGGCCAAGCTGTTCGCCGAGGCTGTCGAGGCGATCGATCCACGCCCGGTGGAGGGTGTGCGTGCCACCGGTGCCAATGCATTGGAAGAAATCCTCTACGGCGTTATCCCGCAGGTGCTGCCCTTGTGGATTTCCTATTCGCTCTACCGCTTCGAATCCAACGTCAGGTCAGCATCGGTACTCGGCATCGTCGGTGCCGGCGGCATTGGCGTGATCCTGCACGAAGTCATTCGCGGCTTCGATTACGCTGAAACCTGCGCTGTGCTGATCATCATCATCGTGTCGGTCACGTTGATCGACATGGTGTCCGCGCGCATTCGCCAATGGGCGATCTGAATCAACCCACACCACGACAGCCATGAAAAAATCAGTCCATCTCAACGGCGTGACCTATCGCTGGCCGCTGCATCCCGTCGTCGTCGTCTGCATCGATGGTGGTGATCCTGCATACATAGAGCAGGGGCTGAGAGACGGGATCATCCCAAACATCGCCCGCTTCATGCAGAGCGGCTTCAGTGCAGATGCCGACGGCACGGTGCCGAGCTTCACCTGCCCCAACAACATGTCGATCATCACCGGCGCACCACCCGCCGTGCATGGCATCTCGGGCAACTACTATCTTGACGCTGCCACACGTGAAGCGGTCGTGATGACGGGACCGGAACTGCTGCGTAGCCGCACCATCCTCGCGGAGTTTGCCGATGCCGGCGCGCAGGTCGTTTCGATCACCGCCAAGGACAAACTGCGCAAGCAACTCGGCAAGGACCTCGACATGAGTCGCGGCAACATCAGTTTCTCTTCAGAGAAAGCCGATCGCTGTACGCTGATGGAGAACGGCATCGAGAATGTGCTGAGCTACGTCGGCATGCCGTTGCCCGACATGTATTCGATGGATCTGTCGCTGTTCGTGCTCGAAGCCGGCGTAAAGCTGCTTGAGGAAGAGCGGCCGGATCTGATGTACCTGTCGCTGACTGACTTCATCCAGCACAAGCATGCCCCCGGCGATCTTGTCGCCAACGAGTTCTACCAGCGTATCGACAGACTGCTCGGCAAACTCGCTGCACGCGGTGCGACGGTTGCCCTGACGGCTGACCACGGCATGAACGACAAGTCGAATGCCCGTGGCAAGCCCAATGTGATCTATCTGCAGGACATCCTCGACCGCAAATTCGGCCCGGGCGATACCAAGGTAATCTGCCCGATCACCGATGCCTTCGTGCGCCACCATGGCGCCCTCGGCGGCTTCGTGCGCGTCTGGTGCCTGGGTGGCAAGGCGACGCCGCAAGCGATCATCGATCTGATCAAGGACATGCCCGGCATCGCGATGGCGCTTGACAAGGAGGAAGCTTGTCGCCGTTTCGAGCTGCCACCGGATCGCGAAGGCGATGTCGCTGTGATCGGCGACATCAATACCGTGATCGGTGCGTCGGTCGCCGATCATGACCTGTCGAAGCTGGCTGACGCGCGGCTGCGCAGCCATGGGTCGACTACCGAAGCGCGCGTGCCGTTCATACTGAGCCGTCCCGTCAGCGCCGACTTTCAACAGCGGGCAGTGCAGGGGCTGAAGAGCTACCAGATCTTCGAATATGCCATCAACGGCGTGGAGCACTGAGGTGGAGATGCCTGCCAGCGGCCGTATCGCCGTCTATGACCAGCCGAATGCGCCTTTCCGCATTGAGGAGCACCCGCTCCGCCCGCCCGCACCGGGAGAGGTACTGGTGCGTATCCGCATGTCGACAATCTGCCGTTCGGATATCCATTCTTATCGCGGCCATCGTCCCAATCCCTGTCCGGGCGTGCTTGGCCACGAAATCATCGGCAATATCGTTGCCCTGGGTACAGGCATCGATAAGGACATGCGCGGCGATCCGCTCGCAGCAGGCGATCGCGTCACCTGGAGCGAATATTTCATTCCCGGCCGCAACTATTTCACCGAGGTGCTCGACCTGCCGCAAAAATCGCGTGGCGTGGATAAATACGGCCATATGTCGGCCACGACTGTGCCGCATCATCATGGCGGGTTTGGCGAGTATTGCTACATCCTGCCGCAATCGTGGATCCTGCGCTTGCCGGATGAATTGAGCGACGAGGAGGCAACGCCGATCAATTGCGGGGTCGCGACGATGATCGCGGTCACCGAGGCGGCGCAGATTCGCATCGGGCAGACCGTGGTTATCCAGGGACTTGGACTGCTTGGCCTGTATGGAGCGGCGATTGCCAAGGCACGCGGCGCACGCCGGGTGATCGGTCTCGATCCGGATGCGCAACGGCGTGCACAGGCCAGCCGTTTCGGGGTCGATCAAGCCTTTGATCCGGCGCTGGACAAGGCGCAGTTGAAACAGGAGATCATGGCGCTGTGCCGGCCGGAAGGCCCGGATGCCGTCATCGAAGTTTGCGGATCGCCGGAGGTCATCCCGCAGGGCATCGAATTGCTGCGTACCGGGGGCACCTACGTGCTCGGGGGGGTGGTGAATCCGAATGCGATGGTGATCCTCGATGCCAATCTGTTGCTGAAGAAAATGCTGACCGTGCGTGGTGTGCATAACTACCACCCGCGCAACCTGATCGAGGCCCTCGATTTCGTCGCCGGCAACCGCTCGCGCTTTCCCTTCCATGAACTGGTCGATGGCAAGTATTCACTCGACCAGGTGAACCAGGCCATGGCGGATGCGGGTGAGCGACGTGTATTACGTGCAGCGATCATTCCCTGAACGTTCCGGAGCAACCATGACCGATCCAATCCTTTTGACCCCCGGCCCCCTGACGACATCGGCCGCGACCAAGCAAGCCATGCAACGCGACTGGGGCTCATGGGATGGTGCGTTCAATGCCTTGACTGCATCTGTCTGTCGCGACATCGCCGAGATCGCCCATGCCGGCGATACGCATGTGTGCGTGCCGCTGCAGGGTAGCGGTACTTTTGCTGTCGAGGCGGCTCTGGGTACGCTCGTGCCGCAGCACGGCAAAGTATTGGTCCCCAACAATGGGGCCTACTGTCAGCGCATCGTGCGTATCCTTGGCTATCTTGGCCGTGCGGTGGTGGTGCTGGATTTTCGCGAGGACGAACCAGCCGATCCGGTACGCATCGATGCCGCACTGGCAGCCGATCCGTCGATTACCCATGTCGCCCAGGTGCACTGTGAAACCGGCACCGGGATACTCAACCCGCTGCCCGAGATCGCACTTGTGGTGGCCGGCCGCGGCCGGCGCCTGATTGTCGATGCCATGAGTTCCTTTGGCGCTATTCCCATCGACGCGCAGAAAATGCCTTTCGATGCCCTGATTGCCGCCTCCGGTAAATGCCTCGAAGGCGTCCCCGGCATGGGTTTCGTGATCGCGGATCGGGCCGCGCTGGCCGCATCGGAGGGGAATTGCCATTCGCTGGCGATGGATCTCTATGACCAGTGGGTCTATATGCAGAAGACCGGCCAGTGGCGCTTCACGCCGCCGACGCACGTGGTCGCGGCGCTGCGCGCGGCCATCGATCAGTACAAGGAGGAAGGCGGTCAGCCGGAACGCCTGTCACGCTATGCCGAAAACTGCGCGGTGCTGGTCGGCGGCCTGCGCGGGATAGGCCTGCACACCTTTCTCGACGATAGGGTGCAGGCGCCGATCATCGTCACCTTCCATGCCCCGTCAGTCCCGGCCTACGATTTTTCCGAACTGTACCGGCGTGTGCGCGAGAAGGGCTTTATCCTCTATCCTGGCAAACTGACGACCGTTAATACCTTCCGGGTCGGTTGCATCGGCGCGATCGGGGCAGCCGAGATGCGTCGCGCTGTCGAGACGATCGGCGCGACCCTGCGTGAAATGGGTATTGCCGCCGTGCGCTGACGCCTTATGGCGCGCTTCCCCAGGAATTCAGGGCACGCAGCAGGGGACGTTTCTTCGATTGATGGGCCTGCATGCGCCGCAGGATGTCGTCGAGAGTGTGCATGGCATCCACGATATGCGGCCCCTTGTTGAGCATGACGCATTCGGCGCGCTCACCCATCGCCGCGTCGGTGATCTCGGCGCGCGAAGGCAGACCGGTTTTCGCCAGGGTTTCGAGCACCTGTGTGGCCCAGATGACGGGCATGTGTGCGGCCTCGGCGGCCCAAAGGATTTCTTCCTGTACTTCCGCGAGCCGCTCGTAGCCGCACTCCACGGCAAGATCGCCGCGGGCGATCATGATGCCGGCCGCCTTGCCTGCCATCGCGGCATAAAGCAGTTCGGGCAGATTTTCGAAGCCCCGGCGCGTTTCGATCTTGAGGACGATGCCCAGATGCTCCGCGCCCAGTGTCTCGAGATGCCGCCGCAGGGCCTCGACATCGCTCGCGCGTTGCGCGAACGATAGTCCGACCATGTCGGCTTCCTTTGCGACGGTCGCCAGGTCTTCGATATCCTTGTCCGTCAGGGCAGGAAGCTCGAGTTGGCTGTCCGGGAGGTTGATTCCCTTGTCGCCGGCGAGTTTCTCACCCGTTGCGCGGGCATGGGTGATTTCCACTTCCAGCCGATCGGGTGTGGCGCGCCGGATGATGCCGCCGATGCGGCCATCGTCGAACCAGATGCGTTCGCCGACGCTAACCTGTCCGAAGATTTCGGGCAGTGTGCAGCCGATCTCGTGTGGCCCGGGTGCCGTCCTGCCAGCGCCGACTTTTGTGCGGACAAGGTAGATCACGTCCCCGAGCGACAGGTGCAGACTGCCTGGCTGGGCAGGCAAATCGGTGATCTGGGTAACGCGCGTGCGCTGCCCTTTGCTACGATGGCCAATCCGCGATTCGGCTACCAGATAGCTGGTCTGGAACGACTCCGCCAATACACCATCCGCATCGCGATCCACCACCTGGAAGTCCCGTCGTGCACCGCGGGCATCGATGAGGCGCAACTGATCGTCCTGAGCGATGTGGGCCAGCCAATCCGCGTTTACACCGATGCTGATGCTGGCGCCCTTCACCTGCACCGGGTGACCGGCCGGGTACAGTCCCAGGCGCACTGGAATCTGCACGCGCCCCATTTCGTCGCGACTAGGCTTCAGTTTCAATACCGGCATGGCGGGCGGAAGATGGTCGGTGCGCAATTTCGGTCCGCCCAGATCCATGAGAATGCGCACGGGGCGCCCTACCGTTTTTGCGGCGCGACGAACGTGGCGTGCCATCGCCTTCCACTCCGCCGGGCCGTCATGGGCGCAATTGATCCGCGCGATATCCATCCCGGTGTCGACCAGCTGACGGATCAGGCCATAGTCACCGGCCGCCTCTGATGGCAAGGTCACCATGATGCGCACTGCCCGGCCTGGAGGCGGTTCGCCCAGCAGGGCCGCCGCATGCTGGTCGAGCAGTTTGCGGCTGCGCTTGATGCCGACGGGTTCCTCCGCACCATGTGATTGCCATGGAAGTCCTTGCAGGCGATGCAGGATGCCAAGCACCTTGTCGAGATTGGCGAGTACATTGGATTCGGCGCGACCCAGAGATGACACGCCGATCCAGGCGAGCTTCTCCTGCAGGGGGCGCCGATCCTTGTGTCTGAGGGCGAGGTAATGCGCGAGATTGCGCGCACTGGGCTGAATGTCCCGACCGACATTGTTGATCCTGTCGGCGAGTCGTGACTCGGACTCCAGCATGCTTTCACGCAGCGACCACAATTCGTCGATGAGTACCTTGCACTCGTCGCTATCCCAGCCATCATGCTGGGGATGTTGTTTCCGTTTCACGCGTTGGCCGACCATCAGAATTACATGCTATTGCCACGACATGACAGAAATGTGTCAATCGGGCGCGGCCTGGAGCGTAGGCCGGCATTGTCACAGACCTGAAACAAGTTGTCGGGAAAATTATCGGGATGCGCTTTCATTGCCACATCGCTCGGTTTACTGGCCGGGTATTTCCCATGGTTTGACCGTTCCGTCATGTATCACAACCGCGACCGACTCGTGATTTTCGATGCCGATGGCACCCTGATCGATGCCTTCCATGCGATCGAATCGGCTTTTGCGCGTCACGAGATGGATATCGGCGATCTTGAACGTTTCCAGAAACGCCGCAAGCTCTTCAAGTATCTCGGCGGATTGCGCGAATTCCCCAAAAATCTGCGCCGGCAGTTCGGTAAGCAAAGTCGCAAGCGCCTGATCCAGACCCTCACCGACGTATATCGACAGGAATCACGGCTCTATCCGGGACTGGCGGAACTGCTGAAACTGCTGATCGATACGCCTTACGTGCGCGTCGGTATCGTGACACGCAATATCACGCTGGAACCTGCAGAAACCATGCGGCAATTGCTGGAGCGCCACGACATTGACGCCGAGGCACTGGATTTCGTCGGCTGCATTCCCTTGCGGGAAGATAAATTGCTACAGTTTCGTGCGATTCGCGAGCAGTTCGCGGTCAATCCTGCCCTTGGCTTTGCCTGTGGCGACGAGCATCGCGACTATGCGGCAGCCGTAGGGGCGGGCCTGCACCCTTTTATTGCATCCTATGGCTTTGAAGACTTCAGACGCCTGCGAAATGACGCAGTGCCGGAGGAAGTTATCGCTGCGACGCCGCGGGAACTTGCAGAGCGTTTGTGCCATGCTCTGGGCTTGCTGGCCCCGCGAGTTATCTCAGACCAGCCTGCCAGCGGGTAGTTGGGCTGAGAAAGTACTGCCCTTCCCGGGGATCGATTCGATCTTCAGCGTGCCGCCATGCCGTGCCAGCACATGCTTGACGATCGCCAGCCCGAGGCCGGTGCCGCCTGAAGCCGTCGAACGTCCTTTGTCGACACGGTAGAAGCGTTCGGTGAGGCGCGGAATGTGTTCGGCGGGAATGCCAATGCCGGTATCGGTGACAGAGAAGGTTGGCACACCCTCGACCAAGCGCCATGCCAGCATGATCCGGCCCCCTGCCTGGGTATAGCGCACGGCATTGAAGACGAGGTTGCCGAAGGCGCTGCGCAGTTCGTCCGCGCTGCCGCGCAGCTTGCCGGCCGAAGTTTCGATAATGTCAATTTCGTGCTTGCCGGCGGAAAGCGCTCGCGCCTCGGTGCGCAGCGCTTCCAGCATTGCTGCGACATCGACGGCCTCGTCACGCGCAGGCTGGTCGCTGTTTTCGAGGCGCGACAGCGTCAGCAGGTCGGCGACCAGCCGGTTCATGCGCGTGGTCTGCTCGGCCATCAGACCGAGGAATGTGCGTGCCGCCTGCCCGTCGGGCGGTGATTCAGAATTGAACTGTTCGAGGAAGCCGGTAATCACGGTCAGCGGGGTGCGGAGTTCGTGAGAAACATTGGCAATGAAATCGCGATGGACAATCTCGGTACGCACACGCTCGGTCACGTCTGACGAGATCAGCAGCGTCCCCGTGTCGGCGAACGGCGTCAGCATGACCGACAGGACGCGCTCGCTGCCATTGTGGCCCCGGCGCAGCAGGGTGGACTGCGGTGAGGGTTTGGCACGATACGCCGTCATCAGATTCTGGAATTCACTCTGGCGGATGAGTTGCCCGGCCAGCGTGCCGACATCGCGCGCCGGATCGAGGGCGAAGTGAGTGCAGGCGGCGCCGTTCAGCCACTCGATGTGCATGCGGTCGTCGAGTAGCATCACGCCATCGGGCAGGGCCTGTGCCGCCAGGCGGAAGCGTTCGAGCGCGTTGCCGAGTTCGACATGCTGCCTGCGTTCCTTTTTGCGCAGGGCCTGCAGGCGGGAGAAGATCTCACGCCATGCACCGCTGCCATCCGGAATGGAGTGCAGTTCCGGGGCTTCCAGCCAGGCACGCAGCGCATTGCGCTGCCGCAGCTGGTGCGCCAGCATGACCGCAAGGAACAGGGCAAGCGCGGACAACAGGACCAGCAGCAGGAGATTGCCGCCAGAGTCCGGGGTCATTCCTGCGGACTCGCGAGCTTGTAGCCGATGCCGCGAACCGTTTCGATCAGGGTGTCGCCGACCGGGCCGAGACCGGCACGCAGGCGGCGGATATAGACGTCGATGGTGCGATCTTCAAGGAAGCGATGATCGCCGCGCAAGGCGTTCAGGAGCTGGTCACGGGTCAGCGCGCGGTTCGGGTGGTTCATCAGGTATTGCAGCAGTTCGAACTCGGTGGGCCCCAGTGTAACCGCTTGCCCGTCGCAGATGACGGTGCGTGAACTCGGGTCGAGGCGTACGGGACCGATTTCCACCGGGTCGCCGGCCAGATGTGGCGCCCGGCGGCGCAGCACGGCGCGGATGCGCGCGATCAGTTCCTTGGGTGAAAACGGCTTGCTGACGTAATCGTCGGCACCGATGTCGAGGCCCTGTACGCGGTCGGTCTCGTCGGCGCGCGCGGTAACCATGATGATTGGCAGCTCGCGCGTACGGGCTTCGGCACGCAGCCGCTTCGCCAGCGTCACGCCCGACATGCCGGGCAGCATCAGGTCGAGCAGCACCATCGCCGGCAGTTGCTCGTGGATCTCGGTCATGGCCTCCTCGGCCGAATCGACCACGACAACCTCGAACGCCGACTGCTCGAGGGAGTAACGCAGCAGTTCCTGGATCGCGACCTCGTCCTCGACGACGAGGATGCGGGGTCTGCCCGTCATTTGCTTGCCGCCTCCTGCTCCAGTTCGTCGAGCTTGAGGTGACGCACGTCGCGACCCTTGACAATGAAGATCACGTCCTTGGCGATGTTCTTGCAGTGATCGCCGATGCGCTCGAGCGACTTGACACTGAAGATGATGTCGAGCGAGTTTGAAATCGTGCGTGGATCTTCCATCATGTAGGTAACCAGTTCGCGCGTGATGGAACGAAAACTCTGGTCAATCTCTTTGTCGCGGCGCACGATCTGCAAGGCCGCGTCGGAGTCCATGCGTACGAAGGCATTGAGTACCTCGTGCAGCATCGCCGCGCATTGCTCACCCATGTGACGAACGGCCAAGACTTGTGGGCAGGGCGTACGGGAATGGCGCTCGATAATCTTGCCCGAGGCCTTGGCGATCTTCTTCGCCTCGTCGCCGATGCGTTCGAGGTCGGTGACCGTCTTGCTCACCGACATGACGACGCGCAGGTCGATGGCGGTGGGTTGGCGGCGCGCGATGACATGGTTGCAGATGTTGTCGATCTCGATCTCGAACTGGTCGACCTCGGCATCGCGTGCGACGACGCGCTCGACGAGTTCGGCATCGCCTTCTGCCAAAGCCAGGGTGGCGGTACGAACCTGTTCCTCGACCAGTCCGCCCATGCGCGTCAGCAGTGCGCGCAGATCGTCGAGTTCGGTATCGAATTGCGTAGAAAGATGTTCGTTCATGGATTTCTCCGGCAGGGGTTGTTCAGCCAAAGCGGCCGGTGATGTAGTCCTCGGTGCGCTTGTCCTTGGGCTTGATGAAGATCTCGTCGGTGACGCCGAACTCGATCATCTCGCCAAGATACATATAGGCAGTGTAGTCCGACACGCGTGCCGCCTGCTGCATGTTGTGGGTAACGATCAGGATGGTCACCTTCTTCTTCAGCTCGTCGATCAGTTCCTCGATGCTGGCGGTGGCGATCGGGTCGAGCGCCGAGGTCGGCTCGTCGAACAGCAACACCTCGGGGTCGGTCGCCAGCGCGCGGGCGATGCACAAGCGCTGTTGCTGGCCGCCGGACAGCGCGAAGGCCATGTCGTGCAGGCGATGTTTCACCTCATCCCATAACGCGGCATTGGTCAGTGCTTCCTCGACCTTGTCGTCGAGTACCGAACGCTTGGTGACCCCACGCACGCGCTGGCCGTAGATGACGTTCTCGTAGATCGACTTGGGGAAGGGGTTGGGTTTCTGGAACACCATCGAGAGGCGCATGCGCACCTCGATCGGATCGACGCGCGGATCGACGAGATTGGTATCGTCCGGATGCAGGATCAGTTCGCCTTCGTAGCGGTTGCCGGCGTAGAGGTCGTGCATGCGGTTGAAGCTGCGCAGCAACGTGCTCTTGCCGCAGCCCGAAGGGCCGATCAGCGCGGTGACCTGATTTTCGCCGAGCTGGATGTTGATGTTTTTCAGCGCGTGGAAGTCGCCGTAGTAGAAGTTGAAGTTCTTCGTCTCAGCCTTGATCTTGGTGGGCGTCGGGGGTAGTTTGGGTGTGTTCATGGGTTCACCACTTGATGTTCTTGCGGAGGCGGTAGCGCAGCCAGATGGCGAGGGCGTTCATCGCCAGCGTCATGGCGACGAGGACGGCGCCGGCGGCGGCGGCATTCTGGTGGAAGGCTGAATCCGGGCGTGAGGTCCAGTTGAAGATCTGGATCGGCATGACCGTGAAGGGGGCCTTCAGCCATTCGAAATTGAGGAAGGGCGCGGTGTCGGTGATGGGCGAGGGTGGCAGGAAGGCGATGAAGGTGAGTGCGCCGATCGTGATGATCGGCGCGGTTTCCCCGATCGCGCGCGATAGGCCGAGGATGATGCCGGTGAGGATGCCGGGCAGCGAGTAGGGCACGATGTGGTCCTTCACCGTCTGCCACTTGGTGGCGCCGAGGCCATAGGCGGCCTCGCGGATCATCTGCGGGATCGAGCGGATCGCCTCGCGCGTCGAGACGATCACCACCGGCAGGATCAATAGGGCCAGCGTCAGGCCCGCCGTCTGCACGCTCTGGCCGAGACCGAAGGTATAGACGAACAGACCCAGCGCGAGCAGGCCGTAGATGATCGACGGCACGCCGGCGAGGTTGTTGATGTTGATCTCGATGACGTCGGTGATCCAGTGCTTCGGCGCGTATTCCTCGAGCCAGATGCCGGCTGCAACACCGAGCGGTATGGCCACCACGGCGGTGACGATCATCACCGCCAGACTGCCGACCCAAGCGGAGAGAATGCCCGCCTGGACGGCTTTGCGCGATGGAAAGTCGGTGAAGAACCCGGGACGGAAGCGGTCCCAGCCGGTGATGGCCATGTCGACAAACAGCGCGGCGATCGTCGCCAGGGCGAGCGCGAGGCAAAGAACACCGATGCTGGTGAAAATCAGGTCACGGGTCTTGCGACTGGCGATGTTCGCGCGGATCGCGGCGATTTCTTCTGCGGGTAGTGACATCTCAATACCTTTCGCGATAACGGCGCTGCAGCCAGAAGCCGAGCATGTTGAACACCAGGGTGAAGAGCATCAAGGTCAAGCCGGCGGCGAAAATCGTGTTGTAGCCGACCGAGCCGTGCGGCAGGTCGCCGAGGGCCACCTGGACGATGAAGGAGGTGATGGTCGCGGCGGGCTCCATCGGGTCCCAGACCAGATTCGGCTGCATGCCGGCGGCGATCGCCAGAATCATGGTCTCACCCACGGCGCGGGCGATGCCGAGGATGTAGGCGGCGGCAATGCCCGAGATCGCGGCGGGGAACACCACACGCAGCGCCGTCTGCAGGCGCGTGGCACCCATCGCGTAGGAACCTTCGCGCAGCGACATCGGCACCGCGCGCATGGCATCCTCGGAGATCGAGCTGACGATGGGGATGATCATGATGCCCATCACGATACCGGCCGAGAGCAGGCTAAAGCCGGGCAGCGACGGCAGGAACCACTGCAGGATCGGTGTGACGAACAGCAGGGCGAAGAAGCCGAACACCACGGTCGGGATACCGGAGAGCACTTCGAGGATGGGTTTCGCGATTTCGCGCGCATGGGGCGTGGCGAATTCCGACAGATAGATGGCGATGATGGTACCGATCGGAATAGCTACCAGCAGCGCAACGAAGGAGCTGACGGCGGTGCCGGACAGTAGCACCATGATGCCAAAGTGGGCATCGTCGAACAGCGGTGTCCATTGCGTGTCGGTCAGGAAATCGACGACCGACACCTGGCTGAAGAAAACGATGGACTCCTTCAGCAGCACATAGACGATACCCAACGTCACGAAGACCGAGATCGCGGCCGAGGCGAACAGGATGGCCTCGATGATCCTCTCCTTGACGTGGCGACTGGCGCGTTTGGCCAGTCGGTCACTGACCGGACGGAGTGCGGAAACAGCGGAAGTGGATGACATGGTAGTTTCCATTCGCAACAACGCTCCGGGAGCATTCGCAACCCCGGAGCGTATGTTAGAGCGTGTTGCGGAAGATTACAGCTTGGCTTCGCGGGCCAGCAGATCCTCGATCTTGATGCCGATCTCGTTCTTGCCGCCGAAAGCGGTGCCCAGCTTGCCCTTCTTCAGGTGCTCGGCCGAGGTCTGATAGGCCTTGGCCGGCAGCGGCACGTACTTCACTTCCTTGGAGAACTTGGCGCCTTCCTTCAGGTAGTACTCGACGAATTCCTTGACTTCCGCACGCTTGTAAGCGCTGTCGCTGACGTAGATGAAGATCGGGCGGGACATCGGGTTGTAGCTGCCGTCGATCACTGCTGCCTCGGAGGGCTCGACGGCCTTGCCGGCCGCATTGACGATCGGCATGGCCCGGAGCTTGTCCTTGTTCTCGGCATAGTAGGCATAGCCGAAGTAGCCGATGGCATTGACGTCGCGCGCCACGCCTTGCACCAGCACGTTATCGTCTTCCGAGGCGGTATAGTCGCCGCGCGAGGACTTGGCCTTGCCGGTGGCGGCTTCGGTGAAGTACTCGAAGGTGCCGGAGTCGGCGCCGGCACCGAACAGCTTCAGGGGGGCATCGGGGAAGGCCGGATTGACCTGGTTCCACTTGGTGACCTTGCCTTGTGCAGCAGGTTCCCACATGGTCTTCAGTTCGGCGACCGTCAGTTGCTTGATCGTGTTCTTCGGGTTGACCACGACGGTCAGCGCATCGAAGGCGACCGGGATTTCATAGTACTTGACGCCGGCCTTGGCACAGTCTTCCATTTCCTTGGCGGTGATCGGGCGGGAGGCGTCTTGGATGTCGGTCTCGCCACGGCAGAATTTCTTGAAGCCACCGCCGGTGCCGGAAATGCCGACGGTGACCTTGATGGCACCCTTCTTCATCTTCTGGAATTCTTCGGCGACACCTTCGGTGATCGGATAGACCGTCGAGGAGCCATCGACCTTGACGAGTTGGGCTTGGGCAACACCGGCAGCCATCAGACCAGCCAGTGCGACGAATACGGTTTTGCGGGGGAAGTTCATACGAGTTCTCCTGTTTTCCTGTTGAAGTGCTGCGCATTCTGGAATCCAATTGTGACAAGATCATGACATATTCAGCCCGGGCACGGCATGGCAAAAAGCGACGATAATGCATGATCATTTCATTGCGAATGGAGATAACACCATGAAAATAAAAAGATTTATATCTACTCTGCTGGCGGCTGTTGCGGGTTTTTGCTTCGCCGCGAGTGCTCATGCGCTGTCGCTTGATGACATTTCCGGGAAGGAAGCCGGCGGCGGCCTCAAGGAAGCGCTGACCCAGGGTGCCGGCAAGGCAGTCGACCTGCTGGGCCGGAACGACGGCTTCCTCGGCAATCCCAAAGTGAAGATTCCGCTGCCGGGCTACATGGAAAAGGCCGAAGGTCTGATGCGCGGCCTCGGCATGGGCAAGCAGGCCGACGAGTTGATCACTGCGATGAACCGTGCCGCCGAAGCCGCCGTGCCGGAGGCCAAGGCCATGCTGGTCAATGCAGTCAAGGAAATGAGCGTCGAGGACGCCAAGGGCATCCTGACGGGCGGCAATGATGCCGGCACGCAATACTTCAAGCGCAAGACCGAAGGCCCGCTGGGCCAGAAATTCCTGCCGATCGTCCAGAAGGCGATTGCCAAGGTCAAGCTCAAGGATACCTACGAGAAATTCGCTAAGAAGGGCGCGAAATTCGGGCTGGTCAAGGAAAAAGACACCCAGCTCGAAAACTACGTGACCGAGAAGGCGCTCGACGGCCTCTACCTGATGATCGCCGAGGAAGAAAAGGCGATTCGCGAGAACCCGGTCGGCGCGGCCGGCAATCTGGCGAAGAAGGTCTTCGGAGCGCTCAAATAGCGGCGCCTGGAGACGTGTGCAGCGAAGGGGGTCCAGCCCCATGGGCGGGGGAGTAGCGGCCGCGCACGTCGCCGGGACGGCACATTGCATTCTATAACGCTTGCCATTTAACGCTCGGCGTTATACTCTTCCACAATGATCCGGTCGTTCAAGTGCAAGGATACCGAGGCGCTGTTCGCCGGGCAGCGCTGCCATCGCCGGTGGCTGTCTTTCCGGGCAGTCGCGGAACGTAAGTTACAGATGGTGCATCGGGCCGTGCGGCTGGACGATTTGCGCATCCCGCCACAGAACCGGCTGGAGGCGTTGAAGGGCAACCGGAAAGGGCTATGGAGCATCCGCATCAACGACCAGTGGCGCGTGTGCTTTGTCTGGGATGACGGACAGGCGTTCGATGTGGAGATCGTGGATTACCACTGAGGAAACGAAATGAACGAGATCAACAATGGCATGCGGCCGATTCATCCGGGCGAGATTTTGCGCGAGGAATTCCTCCTGCCGCTGAACCTCTCGGCAAACGCGCTGGCCATCGCGCTGGGCGTGCCGGCGCCGCGCATCAACGACATCGCCCGCGAGCGGCGCGGCATCACGGCCGACACGGCCCTGCGGCTGGCGCGCTACCTCGGTACCAGCGCGGAATTCTGGATGGGCTTGCAGGCCGACTACGATCTGCGCATCGCGGCAAGCGCGGCCAACGATGCGCTGGCACACATCCGCCGCATGGAGCCGTCGGCGGCCTGAAAGTCAGCTTTTGCGTGACGGCAAGCGCGTCGTCCATGACCACGGATCAGAAACATGCAAGGACTCAACCCGCCGCAGCGGGAAGCGATTCGCTATCTCGACGGCCCTCTGCTGGTGCTCGCCGGCGCGGGCAGCGGCAAGACACGTGTCATCACCGAGAAGATCGCCTACCTGCTCGGCGAGTGCGGCATGGCGCCGCAGCACGTCACCGCGATTACCTTCACCAACAAGGCGGCGCGCGAGATGCGCGAACGGGCGACCAAACTGGTCGGCGAGCCAGCGAGCGAAGTGAATATCAGCACCTTCCATGCGCTGGGCGCGAAATTCCTGCGCATGGAGGCGCGCGCCATCGGCCTCAAGCCGGGCTTCTCGATCCTTGATGCGAGCGATACGGCGGCGCTGTTCAACGAGCTGCTGAAGGATAGTGACAAGTCGCGCGTAAAGCTGATCCAGCAGCGCATTTCGCTGTGGAAGAACGCGCTGCTCGGTCCCGACGACGTCGCGCCGGCCGACGACCTCGAAGCCGGCGCGCAGCGCGTCTATGCCGAGTACGAGCGCACGCTCAAGGCCTATCAGGCCGTCGATTTCGACGACCTGATCATGAAGCCGGTACAACTGCTCGAAAGCGATGAGGAGGTCGCGCAGCGCTGGCGGACGCGCATCTGGCACCTGCTGGTCGACGAATATCAGGACACCAACCGCTGCCAGAACCGGTTGATGCGCCTGCTCACGGGAGAACGTGCCACCTTCACGGCGGTGGGCGACGACGACCAGTCGATCTATGCGTGGCGCGGCGCCGACGTCGACAACCTGCGCCAATTGCAAACTGATTTCCCGCGCCTCAAGGTCATCAAGCTCGAGCAGAACTACCGCTCGACGACGCGCATCCTCAAGGCGGCCAACAGCGTCATCCAGCACAACCCCAAGCTGTTCGACAAGAAGCTCTGGTCGGACAAGGGCCATGGCGACGTGATCCGCGTCATGGCCTGCCGCGACGACCAACACGAGGCCGAGTGGGTCGTCACGCGGCTGATGGCGCACAAGTTCGAGATGCGGGGGCAGGGCAAATGGCGCGACTACGCCATCCTCTATCGCGGCAACTTCCAGGCGCGCCTCTTCGAACAGCAGCTGCGCGCCCACAAGGTGCCCTATGTGTTGTCGGGCGGGCAATCCTTCTTCGACAAGAGCGAGATCAAGGACGTCACGAGTTACCTGCGCCTGCTGGCGAATCAGGACGACGATCCGGCCTTCATCCGCGCCGCGACGACGCCGAAGCGCGGCATCGGCGGCACCACGCTCGAAGCGCTCGGCCACGCGGCGGGACGTCGCCACATCAGTCTGTTCGCGGCGATCTTCGCGCCGGGCATCGAGCACGATGTCAAGGCGCCACAGCTTGCGGTGCTGCGCGAATTCGGCAACTTCATCAACCGCATCGAGTATCGGGCGCAGCGTGAGCCGGCGGGGCAGGTGCTCGACGACTTGCTCAAGGCCATCGGCTACGAGGCCTGGCTGTTCGAGACGCAGGAGCCGCGTGACGCGGAGTCGCGCTGGGGCAACGTGCGCGAGTTCGTCGGCTGGCTGTCCGGCAAGGGCGAGGAAGAAAAGAAGAATCTGCTCGAACTCGCGCAGACCGTCGCGCTGATCACCATGCTCGACAAGCAGGATGAAAACACCGATGCCGTGCAGCTCGCCACGCTGCACGCGGCAAAGGGGCTGGAGTTCCGCCACGTGCATCTGGTCGGCGTCGAGGAGGGCTCGCTGCCGCATCGCGAGTCGATCGACAAAGGCGATATCGAGGAGGAGCGGCGGCTGATGTACGTCGGCATCACGCGTGCGCAACTCTCGCTCAACCTCAGCTGGTGCGCGAAGCGCAAGCAGGGCAGGGAAGTCGTCGAGCGCGCCGCGTCGCGCTTCATCGCCGAGATGGGCGATGACATCAAACATGAAGGTCAGGGTGCCGTCTCGTCAGCGCCGACTTTCGACAAGGCCGCCGGCAATGCCCGGCTGGCAAATTTCAGGGCGCTGTTGAAGAAATCGCCTTGACCCGGGCTTCGTGGATGCGCGCCGGAATCTGCGTCGGGTCGGCGCAGGACTGCGCGATGGCACCGGCATCGACAGACTGGACAGCCGCCAGCGTGGCACGCCAGACAGCGCCCGCCGCATAGACCTTTTCATCCCAGCCGAGCCGCCCGCGGTAATCGGCCTCGCAGGCACCCAGTACTTCCTCGAAGCGCGCTGGCCGGCGCAACGCATCGCAGCGTTCGAGAATCTTCAGTTTCGTGTCCGGCCGCAACTGGTCGACCTTGTGCATGTCGCCGTGGAAGCGCGCGACGAGGCGCGCGACGTCACGGCAGTCGACCGGCACGCGCAGGCGTACGCACAGTGGTTCGAGCAGCGTCGTGCTTTTCAGTTCGTGGCCGATGTGGCGCGGCAGGATGTCGACGGGCGTCTCGCCCTTGCCGAGATCGTGGGTCAGCGCGGCGAAGCGCGCCGGCAGTGACAAGCCGAGGCGCGCCGCCATGTCGATCACCATCATCACATGCACACCGGTATCAACTTCCGGGTGGAAGTCGGCGCGCTGAGGCACGCCCCAGAGGCGAGCGACCTCCGGCAGCAGCTTCTGCAACGCGCCGCAGGCACGCAGCGTTTCGAACATGCGTGACGGCCTGGCTTCCATCAGCCCGCGTGCGATTTCCTGCCAGACGCGCTCGGCAACGAGTGCATCGACCTCGCCGTTGGCGACCATCGCGCGCATGAGCTCCAGTGTTTCCGGTGCGACGGAAAATTCGGTGAAGCGGGCCGCGAAGCGCGCGACACGCAGGATGCGCACGGGGTCTTCGGCGAAGGCCGGCGAGACATGGCGCAACACCTTGGCGGCGAGATCGCCGTACCCGCCGTAGGGGTCGATCAGCGTGCCATCCTCTGCACGCGCGATCGCGTTGATGGTCAGGTCGCGGCGCGCGAGGTCTTCTTCCAGCGTGACATTGGCGGCCGCGTGGAAGACGAAGCCGGCATAACCGGGCGCGGTCTTGCGTTCGGTACGCGCCAGCGCGTATTCCTCATGCGTCCTGGGGTGGAGAAACACCGGGAAGTCGCGGCCGACGGGTTTGAACCCCTGCGCCAGCATGGCTTCCGGCGTGGCGCCGACGACGACCCAGTCGCGATCCTGTACCGGCAGGCCGAGCAACTCATCGCGCACCGCGCCGCCGACGCAGTAGGTCTGCATGTTCAGTAGGGCGCGAGATACCCGGGCGCGATGGCTTCGAGCGGCGTGGCCGTCAGGCTGAAGGGCAACGTGCAGCCGGCCGGACACACATTGGGCACCTGCATCGAGCGCACGTTGTCGCGCGTCATCGGACCGCCGGGAACGAATTCCATCAGGAAGGCCTGCAGGTAGGACAACGCCAGCGGCAGGCCGAGGATGGTGCGCGGATGGCCGCTTACCTTGCCGGTGTAGGCGACGAGTTCCTGCAACGTGTATTCACGCGGACCGCAGAGCGGATAGGTTTGCCCCTTGCTCTCCGGGTGGTCGAGGCTGGCGACGACGGCGGCAGCGACATCTTCGCTCCAGACCGGCTGGAAGCGCGCGCCGGGACAGGCGAGTGGAACGACCGGCGCCAGTGCCAGCAGGCCGGCGAACAGCGTCAGGAATGAATCGCCCTGGCCGAAGATCACCGAGGGTTGGAAGATCGTCGCTTCGGGATAGGCGGCCTTCACGGCGGCTTCGCCGGCCGCCTTGGAGCGCAGGTAGTTCGACGGCGCATCGGCTGCCGCGGCCAGCGCGGAAATATGGATGAGGCGCGGCACGCCCGCCGCAGCGGCGGCGCGCGCGATCTTGCCGGGCAGTTCGACGTGCGTGCGCTGGAAGTTGCCCTTGAGGATGCCGACGAGGCTGATGACGAGATCCTGTCCCCGCATCAATTCGGCGAGGATGGCTTCGTCATGCACGTTGGCTTCGACGACATTCGCCGTCGGGAGCATGGCGAGGTGCTTTGCCCGCTCGCGACGGCGGGTGGGCAGGGTGAGGCGAAAGTCGGCGCTGGCAGGACGGCATACGAGACGGCGCGCGATGGCGCTGCCCAGGAATCCGGTGCCGCCGATCAGGAGTGCATTTTTCATGGCAGGTTAGGGAAGGTTTTCGGCAGTGGTGTCGCCAAAGCCGCGCGGGCGGATCGTGCCGAGGCGGGCCGTCAGCGTCGCGCTCGGGATGCCCATCACGGCGGCGTAGTGGATGGCATTGGCCATGACTTTCTTGACGTAGTCGCGCGTCTCGTTGAAGGGAATGGTTTCGGCGTAGATCGCGCCTTCGAGCGTGCTCTCGGCACGCCATTTGCGCGCGCGGCCGGGCCCGGCGTTATAGGCGGCCGAGGCAAGGACCGGGTGGTTGTCGAGACTGTCCATCACCATGCGCATGTAGTTCGTGCCAAGCGTCACGTTGACATCCATGTCGGTGACCTTGCCCGGATGGTAGTCGGCCATGCCAATCTTCTTCGCGACCCACTTCGCCGTCGCCGGCATCAGCTGCATCAGGCCCTTGGCGCCGGCACTCGATTTCGCATTCATGATGAAGCGGCTTTCCTGGCGCATCAGGCCATATACCCAGGCCGGATCAAGGCCGACTTCCTGCACGCGCGGTTCGACCTGGGTGAAGAACGGCGTTGGATAGCGCTGGACGAAATCATGTTCGATCTGCGTGCGATCGGCGGTATTGATCGCGCGGTCGATGACCTCGTTGCGCTGCGCGAAATCCGCGGCGGCGAGCAGCTGGCGGTCGTTCATGCCGGTGAGCGCCCAGTTCCATTCGCGCAGGCCGTCGAGGCGCAGGTCAGCACGGATTAGTGCGAGCCCCCGCACCAGTGCCGGATGCGTTTCGGCGGCAAGGCGTTCCTCAGCCGTCGGCGGCAGGGCGCGCGTCGGCAAGGACAGCCGTTGGCCGAGTGCCTCGGTGGCGAGGATGCCGTAGAAACTGGGCTGGCCGGCGATCTGCTGGAAGATGCCTTGCGCATCTTCGGGCTTGCCGAGCGCGGCGACGGCGCGCCCGCGCCAATAAGTCCATTCCGGTTGTGCCGCCATGGTTTCCGGCAGCGCGGCGATGGCACGGGTGACGGCCAGCCAGTCGCCGGCGCGCAGTGCGGCACGGATACGCCAGGCATGCTGTTCTTCATCGAAAGTCGTGCCAAGTTTTTCTGCCGTATCGAACCATGCGCCGGCTTCGGGCTGGTGGCTCATCGCCGCGGCCAGCGCAAGGCGGCTCCAGACGAAACCGCGTTCTTCAGCGGGAATCCGGTGCTCGATGTCCTGCCAGCGCGCGGCGGCGACGCGGGCGTCGGCACGTGCCATGCGCAGCACCGCCAGTCCGGCCAGTTCGCGTCCGCGCCGGCTGTCGGCGAAGTGTTCGGGCAGGCGGGCCAGATACCGGGCGGGATGGTCGACGACGGCATCGACGGCTTTCGCCGCAGGCGCCTCGTCGGCAGGCAGCCAGCCGGCGACCACGCGGGCATCCTTGAGCTTGTTGAGCGCCCATTGCCGGCGCAGGCGTTCCCAGACCCCGGTGCTCGCAACCTCGCCGCTGGCGGCCAGGCGCCCGAGCGGGGCGAAGCAGCTGCCGGCGAGCGGCTGGGCAGAAACGAGCAAGGCGCGCGCTTCGGGCAATGCGCCTGCTTCGCCCAGATTCAGGCGTGCATCCAGTCCGCGGCATACGGCCTCGGCATCCGGCCGTTGCAGACGGGCGAACTGTTCGCGTGCCCGCGCCCAATCCTGCTGCTCGACCAGCCACTTGAGCCACTCGTTGCGCAGCTTTTCGGCGAGCCAGGTACCGGAATGGCTATCGACGAATTCCGCCACGTCGGCATCTGAAGCGTTCTTGTCTCTCAGCTGCAGGCTCAACTGGAAATAGTGCGCCCATGGCGCCAGCGGATGCGACCCCAGGCCGTCGACGGCACGCGTCAGCCTGGCCTTGTCTGCCTTGGCGTAGGCATCGCGGGCCGCAAGGAATGATGCGTCGCCGGGATGCTGCGCGAAGGCGGGCAGCGATAACAGCAGCGTCAACAGGGAAGAGGCGAGAAATCGTTTCATGGCGTCGGTACGATAAATATCATTTAAGACTAGCATAGAGAAAACCTGCCACCATGACCGATCAGCTTCGCCAAACCGCCGTTAATCCGGACGCCCTGCGCGCGGCGCTGCGGCGGGAGAAAATCGCGGCCCGGCAGGCCATGCCGGCCGCCGCCCAGCGGTCGGCGAATGTGGCGATCCAGCACCATCTCACCGAATTCCTGCTGCCCCTGCCGGCCGGCACGATCGCCTTTTGCATGCCGATCCGCGCCGAGGCGGATTGCCGGCCCGTAGTCGAGCATTTGCTCAAAATTGGCTGGCAGGCCACCATGCCGACGGTCGGGGTGATCGACGCACCGATGGTATTTCGTGCGTGGTCGCCGGAGGCGCCGATGACGACCGATCCCTACGGCATCCCGATTCCCGCCACCGACCGGCAACTGCATCCCGATGTCCTGCTGTTGCCCCTTGTCGCCTTCGACGCGGCGGGCTATCGTTTGGGCTATGGCGGCGGATATTTCGATCGCACCCTCGCCGTCATGAAGCAGCGCCCCCTGACGATCGGGGTGGGTTTCGATCTGGCCGCCGTCGAGGATATCCACCCGGAACGGCACGACATTCCGCTCGAACTGATTGTTACAGAAAGCGGAATACGCTGGATCAAGCACCCCTGATCCAGATTGGGTTTACTTCTTAAGATATACATAATGGACGCTCGTCGCGTATCGCTCGCATGAATACTGAAGCTACCTTTCCGCTGATCACCCTGCAACCGGCTTTCAATGCCGGCAATGTCTGGGTCGCCCTGTTGCTGGATGCTGAACAGCCGCTCGACAATGCCGCGCTGGCCCATGTGCTCAAGGGTTTCTCACTGGCCGACCTGCTTGCCGAGGTGCCCTGCGTCGTGCAGGCTGATCCCCGGCAGATCGATCCCGCACTGGCGGCGGATCTGCCGCGCGACCGGCTGATCCTGCGGTTCCCGCTGGCGCAGGGCGTCGACCCGGCGTGCCGGGAGTCGCTGGCAGCGTTACACAAAGCCGGCTTCGGACTGATGGCGACCGGCATGCCCGAGAGCGATGCGCCGCTTGCGCCCGAAATCAATGCGCTGGCGATCGCCTGTCCCGGCAGCAGTGCGCCGCAGAGCCTGATCAACTGGCTCAACCGGTTGCATGGCCCGCATCTGGCGCTGGGAACGACTGACAATGTCTGCCCGGGCTTCTGCAAGTTCCACTGGCTGGCCGGCCACTATGCCGGCATGGCCATGCCGGCGGTGAAAGGTGATCCCACGGCGCGCAGCCTGTTGCTCAAGCTGCTGTCGCTGGTGACCCGCGATGCCGAATCGGCCGAGATCGAGGCGCTGATCAAGCGCGACGCCAACCTCGCCTACAAATTGCTGAAGCTGGTGAATTCCGTCGCTTTCATGCCGGGCCGGCATATCGAGAACTTCACGCAGGCGCTGGTTCTGCTCGGTCGCCGGCAACTCCAGCGCTGGCTGATGCTGCTGTTGTTCGCGCGTCCGCCGGGTAGTGAATCCGCCAGTCCGCTGCTGCCGCAGGCGGCCCTGCGGGCGAACCTGCTCGAGGGTATCGCCAAGCGCAAGGGCTTGCCGCGCGACGACTGGGATCATGCCTTCATGATCGGCATGTTCTCGCTCCTCGATACGCTGTTCAATCAGCCGCTGGCCGAGATCATTGCCCCGCTGCATCTCGCGGACGAAGTAAGCCACGCCCTGCTCGAAGGCAGCGGCCAGCTTGGAGGCTTCCTGAAAGCGGTCAGGCTTGGCGAAGGGGAGCCGACGGCCGAACTCGCTGCGGCGCTGGCCGGCATCGGGCTGAGTCATGAAGCATGGGCCGCCACGCTGGTCGAAGCGGTCCGCTGGGCCGTCATGGTGAGCAAGGAAGCCTGACAGGAGGGACATGGCCGAACCGCAGACTATCTCACTCGTTCCGGCCAACCCAGATCCCGCGCTGGCGCGCGCGATGTGCGATGCCGCACGCAATGTGCCCGGCGCCTGCAAGCTGGCGAGCCAGGTCAGGATCCTCGACCAGATCCACGAGTCGGTCATCACGATGGATCTCAACGGCTACATTACCGGCTGGAACAAGAGTGCCGAGACACTGTTCGGCTACAGCGCCACCGAGGCGATCGGTCGCCACATCCTTTTCCTGTATGCCGATCCCGACGCCGATGACGACAGCGAAGGCTTCCAGGATGCCTTTCTCGAGAAGGGCGGACGCGAGCTGGAGGTGCGCCGCCGCCGCAAATCGGGAGAGGTCTTCTGGGCGAGTCTGCAACTCTCCCTGAGCCGCGACGACGCTGGCGAGCCGGTCGGGCTGGTCGGCTACCTGTCGGATATCACCGCGCGCATCGAGGCCGAGAAAACCCTGCGCCTCCAGTCGCGCATCTTCGAGCACAGCGAGGAAAGCATCATGATCACCGGGCCGGATCGCCGCATCCTGTCGGTGAATCCGGCTTTCAATCACATGACCGGCTACAGCGAGGAAGACGTGGTCGGGCGGCTGCCCAGCCTGTTGCGCTCCGCACGGCATCCGCTGCATTTCTACGAGGAACTCTGGCAGCGCGTCGAGAAGGATGGTGGCTGGCATGGCGAGGTCTGGACGCGGCGCAAGAACGGCGAGGATTTCCCGAGCTGGGCGTCGATCAGCCTGGTACGCAACCGTGAAGGCCAGGTCTGCAACTACTTCTCGATCTTTACCGACATCACCGAACGCAAAAAGGCCGAGGAACGCATCCATTACCTCGCCTACTACGACAGCCTGACCGGCCTGCCCAACCGCACGCTGCTCTACAAGCTGACCGACCAGGCACTGGCGGAGGCACGGCGTAATCGCCTGCATGGCGCGATCCTGTTCATCGACCTCAATCGTTTCAAGCCGATCAATGACACGCTCGGGCACGGTGTCGGCGACCGCCTGCTGCAGCAGGTCGCCGAACGCCTGCGCAATGCCGTGCGCACCGAGGATGTCGTCGCGCGCCTCGGGGGCGACGAGTTCGTCGTTGCGCTGTTCGACATCTCACGCCGCGAGCACGCGGCGATGGTGGCCCAGAAACTGATCGCCTCGCTCGACACGCCCTTCCTCATCGACAGCCATGAATTGCGCATCGGCGTCGCCATCGGCATCAGCGTCTATCCGCGCGACGGCTTCGAAACTGAAACCCTGCTGCGCATGGCCGACATCGCGATGTACCGCAGCAAGGAAACCGGGCAGGATGGTTACACCTTCTACAGCCGCGAGATGAACCAGCGCGCGCTCGAGCGCCTGCGCATCGAATCGGGCCTGCGTCAGGGCATCGAGAAGAACGAACTGCTGCTGCATTACCAACCCAAGGTCGATATTGCGACCGGCCGGATCGTCGGCGCCGAAGCGCTGGTGCGCTGGCAGCATCCCGATCTCGGACTGATGCCGCCCGACGCCTTCATCCCGATCGCCGAAGAATCCGGCCTGATCGTGCATCTTTCAGCCTGGGTGCTGGAGGCGGCGCTGGAGCAGACGCACGCGTGGAGCGCGGCAGGCCTGCCCGAGTTCAAGGTGGCGATCAATCTGTCCGCGCGCGACTTCTCGCCCGGACTCGCCGAGCGCCTGAAGGCCCTGCTGGTGGAGCATGCCGTGTCGCCCAGCCAGGTCGAACTCGAAATCACCGAAGGCATGCTGACCCACAGCAGCGACGACGTCATTGCGATGATGGACAGCATCACCGCGCTGGGCGTGTCGCTGTCGCTCGACGATTTCGGTACCGGCTATTCGAGCCTCGCCTATCTCAAGCGCTTCCCGATCGACACGCTGAAAATCGATCGCTCATTCGTCACCGGCATTCCGCAGGATGGCAATGATTGCGCGATTGCCGGCGCGATCATCAGCATGGCGCAGCGTCTCGGCCATCGCGTCATCGCCGAAGGCGTCGAGACGCGCGAGCAGCTCGAATTCCTCAGCAGCCTCGGTTGCCAGGAAATACAGGGACACTATTTCTCACCGCCGGTACCGGCGGGCAAGTTCGAATCGATGCTGAAATCGGGCCGCCTGCTGCACTCTCACTGAGTGCCGTCCCACCAGAACCGACTTTTACAGGTTTGAGCAGGCTTTCTCGATACGCTCCAGCGCCGTGTCGAGCAGCGCGCGCGTCGTGCCGAAATTGAGGCGCACATACTGCGCGTAGGCATGCCCCGGCCCGAAGGCGACGCCATCCGACAAGCCCACGCCGGCCTTTTCGAACAGCTGCGCGGGATGCTCGATGCCAAGTTCGCGGCAATCGATCCAGGCGAGAAAGGTGGCCTCGATGCGTTCCATCGACAGGCCGGGCAGCTTGCCGATCACCTGTTCGACGCGCGCCGCATTGCCGCGCAGGGTATCGAGCAATTGTTTACGCCATGAGCCGCCGTCGCGAAAAGCGACTTCGCAAGCCGCCAGTCCAAGCACATTCGGATGCGGCACGATGCCGTGCATGGTCGTGGAAAATGCACGCCGCAATTGCGGGTTCGGAATGATCGCGAAGGCGCAGCCGAGGCCAGCGAGGTTGAAAGTCTTGGACGGCGCCATCAGGGTGATCGTGCGCGTCGCGATCTCGGGCGAGAGCGTCGCGAAGGGTCGATGGCGGCCATTGAGTGTCAGGTCGCAATGGATCTCATCCGAGCAGACGACCAGATCGTGTTTTTCGGCCAGCGCGGCTAGCTGCCAGAGTTCATCCTCGCGCCAGGTGCGACCGACCGGATTGTGCGGGTGGCACAGCAGGAACAATTTCGCTGCTTTCATCACCGCGTCCGTGGCGGCAAAATCCCAGCCCCAGCCAGCTTCATGGCGCACCAGCGGCAGGGTGAGCAGGCGGCGGCCCGATTCCACCGGCGATGACAGGAAGGGCGGATAGACCGGCGTGGCAGTGAAAACGCCATCACCGCTTACGCCGATGCTGCGGCAGGCGACGTGCAGGCCGGATACCAGTCCGGGCAGCCAGACCAGCCAGTCGGGCTGGATCGCCCAATCGTATTCGCGCGCGCAATGCTCGACAACGGATTCGACCAGCGACGGCCAGGGTTCGCCGTAGCCGAACAAGCCATTGGCGATACGCTGCTGCAAGGCGCCGACCACTTCCGGTGGTGCGGCGAAATCCATGTCGGCTACCCAGAGCGGAATCACATCGCGGCCGGCGTATTTGCGCCAGCGGGTCGAGTCGGGAGACGGTGTGAAGTCGTGCATGCTTACTCCATGTTTTTCAGGTGCTGGCCGATCGACAGCGCGGCACCCAGCCAGCCGAGCAGGGCAGCGGTGCCGAGCAGCAGCGCACTGGCTTGGGGTCCGGGCAGCGCCAGCAGGAGATCGATGCCATAGAGGCCGGCCAATTCGGCGATCGGCAGTCGCAGCCAGAGGATCGCCACGGCGACGATCAACCAGGCGAACAGGCCGCCGGCCAGGCCGAGCAGCGTGCCGTGCCAGAGGAAGGGACGGCGGATGAAGCCGTCGGTGGCGCCTAGCAGGCGGCTGACCTCGACTTCGTCGCGCCGGGTCAGTGCCTGCAGGCGAATGGTGTTGAAGACGATGGCCAGCAAGCCGACGCCGAGCAGGCTGGCGAGGAGCAGCACGCCCGTCTTCGCCAGTCGGATGAAGGCGGCGAGGCGGCGCGCCCAGTCGGCATCGACCTGAACATGCTCGATGCCGCGCCATTCCCTGTCAGTGCGCAGCGTTGCAGCGAGCGCGTCGATGGCGGTAGGTGCATCATCGGCCGGCGTGATCACGATCGCGTCGGGGAAAGGGTTTTTCGGCAGCACGCCGATGGCATCGGCGAGGCTGCCCGAAGACTTCATGCGTGCGAGCGTGTCTTCACGGGCCAGCAGTTGGGTAGCGGCGACGGCGGGTTCCGCTTTCAGTTTCGCTTCGATGTCGAGTGCGGTCTTGCGCTCGGCATCGACCGGCAGGAAGACGGTGAGCTGCGGTGTCGCCTTGAAACCGGCGCTGCCTTGCGCCAGCGTCGTGACCTGGCCGAGTAGAACATAACCGGCCGCCGGCAAGGCCAGCGCAATGCCGATGCCGAGCATCGACAGCAGGGTGTTGAGCGGTGTTGCCGCCAGTCGGCGCAGGGCGAGCAGCAAAGCGCGGCGCTGGGCGTCGATCCACTTCATGCCAAGCGCCCGTGATCAAGGCGCAGTTGTCTTGCGCCAGGGAACAGGCCGCCATCGTAAGTGGCCGCCAACACGGTGACGCCGACGCGATGGAATTCTAGGAAGATGGCCGCGACGTCGCGTGCCGTCTCGGCGTCGAGATAGGCGGTCGGCTCATCGGCCAGTAGCAGCGCGGGACGATGCGCCACGGCGCGGGCGATGGCGAGACGCTGCTGCTCGCCGCCCGAAAGGGCGATCGGCAGGGCGCGCGCGCGCTTGAGCAAGCCGACCTTGTCGAGGGCGGCTTCGGCGCGGCGCTTCGCTTCCTTGAGGGGAAAGCCGGTGATCTCGAGCGGCAGCAGCACGTTGTCGAGCGCGTTGCGGTCGAACAGCAGCTTCTGGTCCTGGAACACGAGCCCGATGTTGCGGCGCAGGTAGGGGAGCGCGCTGCGGCGCAGGCCGCCGACATTCTGCCCATTTACCAGCAAGGAGCCGCTGGTCGGACGCTCGATGGCGGGAATCAGGCGCAGCAGGGTCGACTTGCCCGCGCCGGAATGGCCGGTGATCGTGACCAGTTCGCCGGCGGCGATTTCGGTATTGATGTCGGCCAGCGCAGTGATGTCGGGCGGATAGCGTTTGCCGATGCGGTCGAAGCGGATCATGAAATCATGTTGCCAGCACCGGCTTCAAAAAGTCGGCGCTGGCGGGACGGCATGGTGTTGCGCTCAGGCGCGGAACTGGGCAGCGAGCCCCTTGAGCTTGTCGGCCAGCAAGCCGACCTGGCGGGCTTCGTACGAGGAGTTTTGCGCAACCTGGGAATTGTTCTCGGCCGTCTGCGAAATGCGCTCCATGTTGCCGGCGATCTCGCGCGTGGCGGCGCTGCTCTCGGCCAGCGAATCGCTGATCGACTGTACCGCGCGGCTGGTCTGGTCTACCGTGGATTCGACGGCCGCCGCCATGTTGCCGGCTTGCGCCGCGCTCTTCGCGCCATCGCCGACTTCCTTGCTGCTGGCGGCAACTTCGTGCGCGACCGAACTGCTGACATCCTGGATGCGCTGGATCATCGCGGCGATTTCCTGCGTCGAGTTGCCGGTACGCTCGGCTAGCTTGCGCACCTCGTCGGCAACGACCGCGAAACCGCGGCCCTGCTCGCCGGCACGCGCGGCCTCGATGGCGGCGTTCAGCGCCAGCAGGTTGGTCTGGTCGGCGATTTCCTTGATCACCAGCACAACGCGGCTGATTTCCTCGGACATCGTCGCCAGTTCGGCGATGCGCTGTTCGGAATCGGCCACCACGCGGGCGGCGGCATCGATGTGTTCGGCGGCATCGCGACTGGTCGCGGCGCTGTCGCGCGTAGCCTTGGCGGAGCTGTCGGTGGCCTGCAGGGCATCGCGGGCGTTGCTGCTCATTTCGTCGGTGGACACCGAAAGCTCTTCCACGGCGGCGGCGATGCTTGAAATCGCCGCGGATTGCGCCTCCGCAGCTTCGACCGTGGCGCTGCTGGCCGCAGACAGTTGTTGGCTCGATGCATCGAGCGAGCGGGCGGTCTGGTGGATCAGGCTGATCGCTTCGTGCAGGCGGTTGCGCAGCATGGCGACGCGGGTCAGGATGGCGCCGAACTCGTCATGGCCGCCGGCGCGGATCACTCGGGCGAGATTCCCGCCGGCAACCGCCGAGACGAGGCTCTCGGTTTCTCGCGCCTGGCGGGCGATGCGCGCCAGCAGGATGCCAGCGAACAGGACACCGAGCACGACCGCGACGATGGCGAGGATCAGGCTGCGCTTGGTGGCAGCATCCGACTCGGACTTCAAATCGGCGAGCAGCTTGGGCGTCGCTTCGTCGAGCCGCTTGATCTCGCCCAGCAGCAGGTCGCGTATCTCGCGCCACTTCGGCGTCTCGGCCTTGTTGAGCTGGGACTTGGCTTCGTCACCCTGCCTGGCCTTGATCAGGTCGAAGATCTGCTCGTGCATTTTCTTCTGCTCACCGCGGAGTGCAGCAATGCGATCGGGCAGGCCGGACTTCGCCACCTTCTGGTCGAGTTCGCGCGCCTGGTTCGCTGCTTTGTCGAAGTTCGCGGCGGCGTTCTTGTAGTTGTCGTAGGCCTTGGGGTTCTCCGGATCGAGCATCACGTTGCGCAAAGCTTGCCCCATCTGCAAGCCCTGGGCATACATGTTGTAGAAATCGGCGCGGCGCGCCACGTCCTGATCGATGTAGTCGCGGTAGGCGTTTTCGATCTTACCGGAGGAGCGCTGGCTTTCGAACAGCGCACCGACCAGCAGTACCATCACTAGCGCCATGACCAGCGCGAGCCGGTTGCCGATGCGCATGTTGTCGATCCACGACCAGAGGTTGGTCTTGGCTTCCTGCCCTTCGTGCAACTTGATGCCGGGGTTCTGGCGCATGCGCGCATAGAGCGCTTCGGCCGCGGAGATTTCCTCCCGGCCGGGCTTGACGCGCACCGACATGTAGCCGCCATCGAGCTTGGGCGTGACCGAGGCGCGTACCCAGTAGTGATCGCCGTTCTTGCAGCGGTTCTTGACGAGGCCGGCCCAGGGGCGGCCTGCCTTGATCGTGTCCCACAGGTCGCGGAAAGCTTCCACCGGCATGTCCGGGTGACGCACGATGTTCTGCGGCTGGCCGATCAGTTCGTCCTGCGTGAAGCCGCTCACCTCGACGAAGTCGTCATTGACGAAAGTGATCAGACCCTTCGCATCGGTATGGGAAATGATCGCGATATCGTTGGGGTACTGGCGTTCGACGCCGGTGACGGGCTGGTTGTTGCGCATGGTGTCCTCCTGGCCTTAATAGCTATTTTGTAATTTTGTCACTGCCCCGCCGTTTCTGGAAAGGAAATTAGGGCCATATAAGCCGGCCAAAGCCTCGGCCACTTCGATGCCGTCGACGGCGGCGGACAGGATTCCGCCGGCGTAACCCGCGCCTTCGCCGGCCGGAAACAGCCCTTTGACGTTGAGACTCTGGTAATCCTCGCCGCGCGTGAGACGCAGTGGCGAGGAGGTACGCGTCTCGATGCCGGTGAGCAATGCGTCGTCCATGGCGAAGCCGCGAATCTGCCGGTCGAAAGCGGGAATCGCCTCGCGGATGGCCGTAATGGCAAAGGCGGGCAGGGCGGTCGTCAGGTCGGTCGGCTTCACACCGGGCTGGTAGGACGGCACGATCGCGCCGAGATGGTCGCTCGGCCGGCCGGCGAGGAAATCGCCGACCCGCTGGCCCGGGGCATCGTAATTGCCGCCACCGAGTTCGAAGGCGCGCCGCTCCCACTTGCGCTGGAACTCGATGCCTGCCAGCGGTCCCGCGCTACCGAAGTCGGCAGGCGAGACATTCACGACGAGGCCGCTGTTGGCATTGCGCTCGGCGCGCGAGTACTGGCTCATGCCGTTGGTAACGACGCAGCCGGGCTCCGAGGTTGCGGCGACCACCTGCCCGCCGGGACACATGCAGAAGCTGTAGACGTCGCGTCCATTTTTCGCATGATGGACGAGCTTGTAATCAGCCGCGCCGAGCAGCGGGTGACCGGCGAAATTTCCATAGCGCGTGCGGTCGATCAGCGACTGTGGATGCTCGATGCGAAAGCCGACTGCGAAGGGTTTGGTCTCCATGAACACGCCGCGCCGGTGCAGCATCGCGAAGGTATCGCGCGCGCTGTGGCCGAGGGCGAGGATCACATGATCGGCACGAATTTCCTCGCCATTCGCGAGGATCACGCCGCGCACGTGGCCATCCTCGATGTGCAAGTCCTCGACGCGCGCATCGAAGCGGATCTCGCCGCCGAGGCTTTCGATCTCCGCACGCATCTTCTCGACCATGCTGACGAGCCGGAAAGTACCGATGTGCGGCTTGCTGACGTAGAGGATTTCTTCCGGTGCGCCGGCCTTGACGAACTCGGTGAGCACCTTGCGGCCGAGGTGGCGCGGATCGCGGATCTGCGTGTAAAGCTTGCCATCTGAGAAGGTGCCGGCGCCGCCCTCGCCGAACTGCACGTTCGATTCCGGATGCAATTCGTGCCGGCGCCAGAGGTCCCAGGTGTCCTTCGTCCGTTCGCGCACCTTCTTGCCGCGTTCCAGCACGAGTGGCTTGAAACCCATCTGGGCGAGGATCAGCGCGGCGAAGATGCCCGCCGGGCCGAAACCGACAATGACTGGTCTGCGTGGAAGATTCGCAGGAGCCCGGGCGACGAACTGGTATTCCATGTCCGGCGTCGGTTTGACATGCGCGTCGTCCTTGAAGTGTTCCAGTATTGCCGCCTCGTCCGTTACGTCGATGTCGAGGCTATAGACGAACAGCGGTGCGCTCTTTTTGCGCGCGTCCGGACTGCGCTTGTGGATGTGCAATTTGAGCAGTTCGTCGGACTTGAGGCCAAGCCGATGCAGGACGGCGGCGGTGAGTTCTGCGGGTGTGTGCTCCAGCGGCAGCCGGAGTTCGGTCAGCCGGATCACGCGCCACTCATTGGCCGAAGAGTGCCTCGACGAATTCTCGCGCCTTGAAGGGCTGCAGGTCGTCGATGCCTTCGCCGACGCCGATGAAGCGCACGGGCTTCGGGCACTGCCGCGCGATGGCTGCCAGCACGCCGCCCTTGGCGGTGCCGTCGAGCTTGGTGACGACGAGGCCGGTGACGTTGATCGCCTTGTCGAAGGCCTTGACCTGCTGCACGGCGTTCTGGCCGATGTTGGCGTCGAGCACCAGTAACACTTCATGCGGCCCGGTCGGCTCGGCCTTCTGGATCACACGGCGGACCTTGGCGATTTCTTCCATCAGGTGCAATTGCGTCGGCAGGCGCCCTGCCGTGTCGGCCATCATCACGTCGATGCCGCGCGCGCGCGCCGCGCCGATGGCGTCGAATACCACGGCGGCGGGATCGCCCCCATCCTGTGCGATTACCGTCACGTCGTTGCGGCGACCCCATTCGGCGAGTTGTTCGCGCGCCGCGGCGCGGAAGGTGTCGCCGGCGGCGAGCAGCACGCCATGGCCTTCATTCTGGAACTGCTTGGCGAGCTTGCCGATCGAGGTCGTCTTGCCCGCGCCGTTCACGCCGGCGATCATGATGATGAAGGGACGTTGGCCCTGCGTGGGATGGTTGAGGTCGAGCGGTTGCTCAAGCGGCGTCAGCAACTGGGTTAGCAGGTCGATGAGTGCTGCACGCAGGTCGGCAGGCGATTCGATCCTTTCCTTCTTGACCTTGGCCTTGAGTTCGTCCAGCAGCCACGTCGTCGCGTCGATGCCGCAATCGGCCATCAGCAGCGTGGATTCGAGCTCCTCGAGCAGTTCATCGTCGATCTTCGCGCGGGAGAACAGTTCGCCGAGGGGCGTGTTGAGCGCGGCGCGGGTGCGGGCGAGGCCGGCTTTCAGGCGCTCGGTCCAGGAAAGTTTCGGACTTTGCGGCGCCGTATCCGCAGGCTCTTGATTCTTTTTGAGGAAACCAAACATGGGCGTTTCAGTCGTAGCGGTTGCTGCGCAGGATATGATGCGCAGCGACAATTCTAAGCCAGATGCCTGCAGCCCCATGAAAATCAAACTGTTACTCCTTGTTGCCGCCTGCGCTGCCGTCCTGCCAGCGCCGACTTTGGCGAATCCCTACGAAACCACGCTCAAGAATGGTCTGCGCGTCATCGTCAAGGAAGATCGCCGCGCGCCGACTGCCGTACATATGGTCTGGTATCGCGCCGGCGCGATGGACGAGAAGGACGGCACGTCCGGCGTTGCCCACGTGCTCGAGCACATGATGTTCAAGGGCACGAAGACGCTCAAGACCGGCGAGTTCAACAAGCGCGTCGCCGCCGCCGGTGGGCGCGACAACGCCTTCACCAGCCTCGACTACACCGCTTACTTCCAGATCGTGCCGAAGGGGGCACTGCCGGAAATGATGCGGCTCGAGGCCGACCGCATGGCGAACCTGCAACTCAAGCCGGAGGAATTCGCCAGCGAGATCCAGGTCGTTATGGAAGAGCGCCGCCTGCGTACCGACGACAACCCGCAGTCACGTACCTACGAGGCGCTCAATGCGGCGGCCTACACCGCACACCCCTATCGCCGGCCGATCATCGGCTGGATGGACGATCTGCAGAATATGAGTTGGCAAGATGCGCGCGACTGGTATCGCAGCTGGTACGCACCGAACAATGCCTATGTCGTCGTCGTGGGCGATGTCGATCACAAGGAGGTGTTCAAGCTCGCGGCGCAGACCTACGGCAAGCACCCGGCCAAGCCGCTGCCGGTGCGCAAGCCGCAGAACGAACCGGCGCAGGACGGCATGCGCCGCGTCACGGTGAAAGCGCCGGCGCAGCTACCCTACCTGCTGATGGCGTGGAAGGTGCCGAAGCTGGTCGATCTCGACCAGGATCGCGAGCCGTATGCGCTCGAAGTGCTGGCCGCGCTGCTCGATGGCAACGACGCGGCGCGTTTCCCGAAGCGGCTGGTCCGTGGCGAGAAGATCGCCCAGTCGGCCGGCGCGGGCTACGACGCCACGCTGCGCGGCGAAACCAAATTCATCCTCGCCGGCCAGCCGGCGGCGGGCAAGTCGGTGATCGAACTCGAGGCCGCGCTGCGTGCCGAACTTGCGCGCATCCAGAACGAGGGCGTGACCGAGGAAGAACTCAAGCGCGTCAAGACGCAGACCATCGCGGCGCAGGTCTACAAGCGCGACTCGCTGATGGCGCAGGCGATGGAAATCGGCCAGGCCGAAGCCTCCGGCCTGCATTGGCGCGATATCGACAAGCTGCTCGACAAGATTCGCGGCGTAACCGCGGCGGAGGTGCAGGCGGTGGCGAAGAAGTATTTCGGCGACGATACGCTGACGGTGGCGGTGCTCGATCCGCAGCCGCTCGATTCAGTACCCAAGCGCAAGCCCGCCTTCGCGGTGCGTCATTGAGGAGCCGGCCATGCGTTTTCTGATCATACTGTCTGCCCTGTTCGCTGGCCTTGCGCAGGCCGGCCCGCAGATCCAGCACTGGATCGCGCCCACCGGCGCGAAAGTGTATTTCGTCGAAGGCCGCGACCTGCCAATCCTCGACGTGCGCATCGACTTCGTTGCCGGCGGCGCGCGCAGTCCGGCGGGAAAATCCGGCGTGGCGAGCCTCACCGCCGGCCTGCTCCAGGCCGGCGCGGGCAATTTGGACGAAGAACAGGTCTCCGGTCGCCTTGTCGATCTCGGCGCGCAACTGTCCTCTTCCTCGGATCACGACATGGCGAGCGTGACGCTGCGCACGCTGAGTTCCGCCGAGGAAAAAACGGGTGCGCTGGCGCTGCTGCATGCCGTCCTGTCAGCGCCGACTTTTCCCGAAGCCGTGCTGGCGCGCGAGAAGACGCGCACGATCGAGAGCCTGAAGGAAGCCGACACCCGCCCCGACGCCATTGCCGGCAAGCGCTTCGCGCAGGCGCTCTATCCGGGGCATCCCTACGGCAATGTGGCGACGCAGGAAAGCATCGCCAGGATCACGCGCGACGATCTGGCCGCCTTCCACAAGGCGTATTACGTCGCGAAGGGCGCAGTGGTGTCGATCATCGGTGACGTTTCCCGCAGCGAAGCCGAAGCCATCGCGGTCCAGCTCACCGAAGCGCTGCCCGCGGGGGAGGGTGCCACGCTGCTGCCCGCGGTGACCCTGCCGCAGCGCGAAACGATCAAGGTCGCGCATCCCGCCGCGCAGTCGCACATCCACGTCGGCCTGCCGGCACTGTCCCGCACCGATCCCGATTATTTCGCGCTGCTGGTCGGCAACTACACGCTCGGCGGCGGCGGTTTCGTCTCGCGGCTGATGAAGGAAGTGCGCGAGAAGCGTGGTTACGCCTACAGCGTCTATTCCTATTTTGCGCCGCGCGTGTTACCCGGCCCGTTCCAGATCGGCCTGCAGACGAAACGCGAGCAGGCGCAGGACGCGCTCAAGGTCGTCGACGACGTGCTGACAAAATTCCTCGCCGAGGGCCCGACCGCCCTGGAACTTGCCGCCGCGAAGAAGAACCTGATCGATGGACAGGCACTGCGCATCGACAGCAATGCCAAGCTGCTCGGTTACCTGTCGCTGATCGGCTTTTATGGCCTGCCCCTCGATTACCTCGACCAGTTTCCGCGCAAGGTGGCAGCGGTGACGCGTGACGAGGTCAAGGCAGCCTTCCAGCGCCACGTGAAGCCGGAGCAACTGGTGACGGTCATCGTTGCCACCGACTGATGTCCCGCATTCGCATCACCGGCGGTGAATGGCGCAGCCGGCTCATCACGGTTGCCGATGCGCCCGGCCTGCGGCCGACACCGGATCGGGTGCGCGAAACCCTGTTCAACTGGCTGGGGCAGGATCTGGCGGGCTGGCATTGCCTCGACCTGTTCGCCGGCAGCGGCATCCTCGGCTTCGAGTGCGCCTCGCGGGGGGCTGAAAACATCGTTCTGGTTGAGCGCGATCAAAGCGCTTTTGCCCGGCTCAAGCAGAATGCGGCCCTGTTCGCCTGCGACCGGCTGCGGCTGGAACGGGCGGATGCGCTAGAATTTGCGGGCAGGACAGGCCAGACTTTCGATCTGATTCTGCTCGATCCGCCCTACCGGTTTGGCTGGCTTGAGAAAGTGGCGCCCTTGCTGGCGGGGCTGGCACGACCGGGCATGCGGGTCTACGCGGAAGCCGAGCACCGCATCGCAACGCTCGGGGAGTGGCGGACGCTGAAGCAGGGCCAGGCCGGTCAGGTTTTCTATCACTTGCTGGAACATTCATGAACAACGGCATCGCCGTCTATCCGGGCACGTTCGATCCCTTTACGCGGGGCCACGAGGATTTGGTGCGGCGCGCGGCACGCCTGTTCGCCCATGTCGTCGTCGGCATTGCGGAAAGCCATGGCAAGCGCCCGATCTTTACCCTTGATGAGCGTGTCGCGCTGGCGCAGCAGCTGTGTTCCGACATGCCCAATGTCAAGGTGGTCGGCTTCGACGGCCTGCTGATGGATTTCCTGCGCGAGCGCAATGCGCGCGTGATCATGCGCGGCCTGCGGGCCGTGTCCGACTTCGAATACGAATTCCAGATGGCCGGCATGAACCGCAGCCTGCATCCGGATATCGAAACCTTGTTTTTGACGCCGGGCGAACAGTACATGTTCATTTCGGCGACAATGGTTAGAGAGATTGCAAGCCTGGGGGGCGATGTCTCTAAATTCGTGCATCCGCTGGTATCCGAAAAGCTGGCGGAGAAGTTCCAGAAACGTTCTTGAAGCGAGAGGAAAGAAGCAATGGCCCTGATCATCACCGACGAATGCATCAACTGCGATGTGTGCGAGCCCGAGTGCCCCAACGGCGCGATCACGCAAGGTGACGAGATTTACATCATCGACCCCGACAAATGCACCGAATGCGTCGGCCACTTCGACACCCCCCAGTGTCGCGAAGTCTGCCCCGTCGACTGCATCCCACAGGATCCGAACCACGTGGAGACGCAGGACCAGTTGATGGCGAAGTTCAAGAAGCTCACGGGCAGCTGAAGTATTTGGCCGACCTGTCGTTCCGTAATCCCGGACTCCGGACGCCTCGCGCAGGTGTCCGGAGTTTTTGCTTGATGAGCCCATGACCGACCCGACCACGCTCGTCTTCTGGATCGCCGTCCTGCAGATCATCGCCATCGACATCCTGCTCGGTGGCGACAACGCGGTCGTCATCGCCCTCGCCTGCCGCAAGCTGCCGGAAGCCCAGCGCAAGAAGGGCATCTTCTGGGGTGTGGCCGGGGCCATCCTCTTGCGCGTCGTACTGATCTTCTTCGCGCTGCAGCTGCTCGACATCCCGTGGCTGAAGATCGTCGGCGCACTGCTGCTGGTCTGGATCGGCATCAAGCTGCTGCAACCGGAGGAAGAGGGCCACGGCGACGTCGCGGCCGCCACCTCGCTGGCCGGCGCGATCAAGACGATCATCGTCGCCGACGCCGTGATGAGCCTCGACAATGTCATTGCCGTCGCCGCCGCCGCGCACGGCAGCATGCTGCTGGTGGTGTTCGGCATCCTCGTCTCGATCCCGATCGTCGTCTGGGGCAGCCAGCTGGTCCTCAAGCTGATGGACCGCTACCCGATCGTGATTACCGCCGGCGGCGCGCTGCTCGGCTGGATCGGCGGCGGCATGATCGTCTCCGATCCAGCGCTGCCGAAGGACTTGCTGGCGAGCGTGCCCTATCCGAAATACGTGTTGGCGGTGATCGGCGCCCTGCTGGTCGTCGTTGTCGGCAAGTGGCTGGCGGCCCGCACCCTCCGGCTGCGTCCGGTCAGGGTGCCCGAGGACCTGCTGGAAGACACCAAGGAGAATTGATGATGGCCAACTGGCTCGTACCTGTCGATGGCACTGACGAGATCTCCCTCAAGCCGGTCGAATGGATCATCGCCCATCGGGACGACTGGAAAGCATTGCCAACGATCCACCTGCTCAATATCCAGCGCCCGGTCTCCGGCGACGTCAGCCAGTTCGTCAATGCCGAACAGGTGCGCGATTTCCACCGTGAGGAAGGACTGAAAGCGCTCGCCGCAGCGAAGGAAAAGCTTGAGGCAGCCGGCATCGTGCCGGTGTTGCATGTCAGCGTCGGCGACTTCGCCGAGACCATCGTCGACTTCGCCGACAGCCGTGGCTGCGAGCAGATCCTGCTCGGCACGCGCGGCCACACGGGACTGGGCGGCACGCTGCTCGGCTCGGTGGCGTCGAAAGTCACCCACCTGACCAAGGTACCGCTGCTGATTGTCCGCTAGTGCCGTCTCGCCAGCGCCGATTTTTTAGCGCTGGCACTTCGGGCAAAAGCAGGTCGAGCGCTGCCCCTGCCGGATCAGTTTGATCGGCGTGCCACACACCACGCAAGGTTCACCGGCGCGGTCATAAACTTTGTGGCGTGTCTGGAAATCGCCCATGCCGCCCTCGGTATTGCAGAAGTCGCGCAGCGTGCTGCCGCCGGCATGGATCGCCGCTTGCAGGGTGTGCTTGATCGCTGGCACGAGCTTTTCGAGACGTGCCAGCGATACCTTGCCTGCTGCGCGGCGTGGGTCGATGCCGGCATCGAACAGGCTTTCGGCCGCATAGATGTTGCCGACGCCGACCACCCGTCCGGAATCCATGATGGCCGGCTTGATCGCCACCGATTTGCCGTGCAGGGCGGTGTGCAGCCAATTGGCGGTAAAGGCACGGGTCAGCGGTTCGATGCCGAGCTTGGCAATCAGCGGGTGTGCCAGCGGGTCGCCTTCAAGCCACAACAAGGCGCCGAAGCGGCGCGGGTCGGTCAGGCGCAAGACGACATCACCGAAAACGAAATCGGCATGGTCGTGCTTCTCCGGCGGCGTGCCGGGCGTAACAAAACGCAGGCTGCCCGACATGCCCAGATGGATCAGCAGATGTCCGCCGTCGAAATCGAGCAGCAGGTATTTGCCGCGCCGCTTCGCTTTCACCAGCGGCCGACCGGCCAGGGTGCGCGCAAGGCTGGCGGGGATCGGGTAGCGCAAAATCGGCGTTCGCAGGACGGCACGGTCGAGCCGGGCGCCGCCGACGCGCCGCTCAATGCCGCGACGGGTGACTTCAACCTCGGGGAGCTCGGGCATGGCGGAATCTGGGCCAAGGGGAAACTGCTAACATGACGCCATTGTAGACATCGTAATTCCCGCGCCGCATGAAACCTCTCCAGCCCCTGTTCCTCGCCGCTGCACTAATCGCCGGTTGTGCCCCGCTCGCGCAGCAGACGCGTCCTGAGCCGGCAGTGTCGGCGGCCAAAACGCAGGCTGACATGGAAAAGGCCGAGGCCGAGGAACAGGCCAGGGAGCAGGAAAGAGCGCTGGCGAAGCTGCCGAACGTCGAACTGACGCCGAAGCTGCTGTATGGCTTCCTGCTCGCCGAAATGGCTGGCCAGCGCGGTCAGGTTGCCGATTCCGCCGAGCTTTATCTCGAACTCGCCAAGGAAACGCGCGACCCGCGCATTGCCCGTCGGGCGACCGAAATCGCCCTCCACAGCCGGCGGCTCGACACCGCGCTGCAAGCGGCGCGCATCTGGCAGGAAACTGATCCGGATGCCACGGCGGCACGGCAGGCGATGATTGGCCTGCTGGCTGCGGTCGGAAAGTTCGATGAGTTGAAAGCCGCCCTGCCCCCCTTGCTCGCCGCCGAGCCCCAGCTTCTACCGCGCAACCTGCTGCACCTGAACCGGCTGTTTTCACGCGGTGGCGATCGCCAGGCCGTGCGCGAGATCATCGACGGCGTGACCGCGCCGCATCTGAATTTGCCCGAAGCGCATTTCGCCCGGGCGCAGGCGGCCTTCGAGGCGCGCGACTTGCCGGCGGCGCGCGAGTCGATCCGCCGCGCGCTCGAACTGCGCTCGAACTGGGAGGCAGCGGCGCTATTTCGCGCCCAGCTGACCGAGGATCGCAGCGAAGCGCTGACGACGCTCGGCCTGTTCATCGCCGCCAATCCCCAGGCACGCGAGGCACGCCTGGCCTATGCGCGCGCACTGGCCGGCGACAAGCGCTATGCCGAGGCGCGCCGCGAGTTTCGCATCCTGCTCGACCAGAGTGCCGTCGATCCGGCCAAGAGTGGCGATGTCGTCTTCGCCGTCGCCGTGCTGTCCCTGCAACTCAACGATACGCAGGACGCCGAAAAGCACCTGCGCCGCCTCGTCGAGATCGGCCATGCGGAAAGCGACAAGGCGCGCTTCTACCTCGGCCAGATCGCCGAGGATGGCAAGCGCTGGGACGAGGCACTGAAATGGTTTGGCGAAGTCGGGCGCGGCGAGCATTACCTGACCGCGCGCCTGCATGCGGCCAACGTGATGTCCAAGCAGGGCAAGCTCGACGCCGCGCGCCAGCATCTGGCTGCAAGCGAAGCCGCCAACCCGCGCGAGCGCACGCAACTGCTGATCGGCGAATCGCAACTGCTGCGCGAGGCGGGCCGTGTGGCCGATGCCCATGCGACCCTGACGGCTGCGCTGGAGCAGCAGCCGGACCAGCCCGAACTGATGTACGAAGTCGCGCTGCTCGCCGAAAAACTGGGCCGTGTCGATGAGCTGGAAAGCCGGCTGCGCCGCCTTATCGAAATCAAGCCCGATCACGCACACGCGCTGAATGCACTGGGCTTTTCCCTTGCCGACCGCAACCTGCGGCTTGACGAGGCACGCAAGCTGATCGATCAGGCACTCGAACTCGCGCCGAATGATCCGTTCATTCTTGACAGCAAGGGCTGGGTGCTGTTCCGCCAGGGTGATGCCGAAGGCGCGCTAGACGTGCTCAAGCGCGCCTTCGGCATCCGTGCCGATCCGGAAATCGCGGCACACATCGGCGAGGTGCTCTGGTCTCTCGGTCGCAGGGACGAAGCCAGGCGCACCTGGGACATGGCGCTCAAAGAGCATCCGGCCAACGAAGCGCTGGCCGCGACGATCAAACGCCTCTCTCCCTGATTTGGTCTGATCGATGCGCGCTTTGGCTCTCTGGGCGCTGGCCCTGTTTCTGGCTGGCTGTGCGGCGGTTCCCGTGGTTTCTCAGCGTCCGGCGCCGCCGGACATTTCCCAATTCAGCTTCCTCGGCCGCCTCGCCGTGCGGCAGGGCGAGACCCGTTACCACGTCAATGTGGACTGGCGCCACGACGCGCAGCATGACGAAATCCTGCTGACCACACCGCTCGGACAGGGCGTGGCCGAACTCGTGCGCGATACCGGTGGAGCGCGCTTGACGCTCGCTGACAAGCGTCGCTACGTGGCCGAAGACTGGAGCGCACTCTCGCGGCAGGTGTTCGGCTTCCCGCTGCCGCTCGGTGCTTCGGCCCGTTGGCTGCTGGGTGATATCGCAGCCACCGAAGGCTGGCGCGTGACGGTCGTCGAGCGTGAAAGCGCCGCTCCAGATGCGTTGCCGACGGTGCTTGAACTGGATCGCGACGACATCGCCGTGCGCCTCAAGATCGATGAGTGGATCGAGGTGAAATGAACTGGGATAGCAACTGGCTTGCGCCGGCGAAGCTGAATCTGTTCCTGCATATCGTCGGTCGCCGTGCCGACGGCTACCACCTGTTGCAGACGGTATTCCGCTTCATCGATCTTGCCGACACGCTGCACTTTGCGCCGCGCGACGATGGACGCATCGTGCTGGCGACGCCGACACCCGGTGTGCCGCCCGAGCAGGATCTGGTCGTGCGGGCCGCCGAAGCGTTAAAAGTCGGCGCTGGTGGGACGGCATCCTGTCTGGGTGCGACCATCCATCTCGACAAACACATCCCCATGGGCGGCGGGCTCGGCGGCGGCAGTTCGGATGCCGCGACGACGCTGATCGCCCTCAACCAGTTGTGGGGCTGCGGCCTGTCGCGCAAGCGTTTGCAGGAAATCGGCTTGACGCTCGGTGCCGACGTGCCGATCTTCATCCACGGCCGCAATTGCTTCGCCGAAGGCGTCGGTGAGTGCTTCACCGACGTGGTGGTGCCGGAGGCCTGCTACCTGCTCGCCATACCGCCCGTCCATGTGCCGACGGCTGATATCTTCCGCGCGCCAAGCCTGCGGCGCGACACGCCGGCGATCCGTCCCGCCGACTGGCGGTCAGGCATGGGGCACAACGATCTCGAACTGGTTGCCTGCGCGCTCTTTCCTGAAGTGGCAAGGCATCTGGCGGTGCTGCGTCGCTTCGGCGACGCACGCATGACCGGTTCGGGCGCCTGCTGCTTCGTCGGTTTCCCAACCCGGACGGAAGCTGAGGCCGCCCGCCAGGAACTGCCGCCCGAAATGCAGGCCGAAGTCGTCGGTGGATTAGTAGTTCACCCTTTGCTTAAATCCGAGTAATATAGTCAGGAACTTATTCGATTATTAGCACTCTAACTAGAAGAGTGCTAATATTTTCAGCAAAGGAGACCCGACATGAGCCACGCATTGACCCTTGCCCAGTTTCCGCTACCGTCTGCCAGCGGCAGCATCGAAGCCTATATTTCGGCCGCCAACCGCGTGCCGATGCTGACTGAGGACGAGGAAAAGAATCTCGCCCGCCGTTTCCGTGATGAAGGTGACCTCGATGCCGCGCGCGGTTTGGTCACGTCCCATCTGCGCCTGGTGATCGCAGTTGCACGTGGCTATTTGGGTTATGGCCTGCCCCACGCCGACCTGATCCAGGAAGGCAATATCGGCCTCATGAAGGCGGTCAAGCGCTTCGACCCGGAGCGCGGTGTGCGCCTCGTATCCTTCGCCCTGCACTGGATCAAGGCAGAGATCCATGAATACATTCTCAAGAACTGGCGTCTCGTGAAGGTCGCGACGACCAAGGCCCAGCGCAAACTGTTCTTCAACCTGCGCAGCATGAAGTCGGCGATCGCCCACGAAGCCAGCTCGGAAGCGGGTTTCGCCAGCCTCAGCCCGTCGGAAGTCCGTTCGGTTGCCAGCCAGCTCGGCGTCAAACCCGAGGAAGTGGTGGAGATGGAAACCCGCATGGGCGGTGCCGATATCTCCCTCGAGCCGTTGTCTGACGATGATGAGGAGCACTACGCGCCGATCGCCTACCTGGCGGCCGACCACAGCGTCGAACCGTCGATCCAGCTCGAGCGCAAGGAACGCGACCGACTGCACGACTCCGGCCTGCGCGATGCGCTGGCCGGTCTGGATGAGCGCAGCCGCACCATCGTCCAGCGCCGCTGGCTGGTCGAGGACGGTGAGGAAGCCGCCACGCTGCACGAACTGGCCGCCGAGTACGGCGTCTCGGCCGAGCGCATCCGCCAGATCGAAGCCAAGGCCATGCAGAAGATGAAGGGCGTGCTGGCCGCGCGGATGTGATTGCGTTCCGGAACCGCTGATCGGGCCGCATGAAGCGGCCCATTCTTTTTGCGGCTAGAGGGGGCAGTTAGCTTTATCCGACGTGCAATGCCCGCAGATGCCGAAAGCCCGGAAGCATTCGGAAAATTTCTCCGAGCAGCCGCATAGTTCAACGGCCGCGAGTTTTTCCTGCGCGATCATCACGGCACCAATGCCGCCCATGTCGGCACGATGACAGCCCTCAACATCAAGGCGCAGGGGCAGATTTGCCTCCAGGGCGGCGTTGCGGGCATCTCTCAGGGTTTGCCAGATCTCGTAGCCGAGCTTGCCTTCGATTCGCACCGATACGCAGCTTTCTGTCTTGGTCAGCACGGCGCCCATGTGTTTTCTCTCGCTGGAATGATTTCAGTCCCAGCGTAGCCATGTGCCAAGCCTTTGTAAATCCAGCAAAAGTAATATGACGTATGACGAAGGTGGGGCTCAGGCGGCGACCGGCCGGACAACCGGCGCCTCGCGGATCGGCAGATTGACAACGGCCGCGAGCGCTGCCAGCGCCATGTCGGCGTACCACATCCAGCTGAAATCGCCGAAAGTCGTAATCGCCAGTCCGCCCAGATACGCGCCGAAGAAGCCGCCGATCTGGTGCGAGAGCAGCGTCAAGCCGAACAGCGTGGCCAGATAACGGATGCCGAACAGTTTGCCGACGATGGCGGCCGTTGGCGGCACGGTGGCCAGCCAGGTGAAGCCGAGGCCGGCGGCGAATACGTAGAAGGTGAGTTCGGTGCGTGGCGCCATCAGGTACAACGCGATCAGCACGGCGCGCGAGCCGTACATCGCGGCCAGCACGTATTTGCTGCGATATTTCGTGACGCAGGAACCGGCGTAGAGGCTGCCGAAAATGTTGGCGAGCCCGATGATGGCCAGCGACCAGCTCGCGACGCTCGGCGGCAGGCCGCACAGATCGACCTCGCCGGGCAGGTGGGTGACGAGGAAGGCGATGTGGAAGCCGCAGGTGAAGAAGCCGGCGTGCAGCAGCAGGTAGCTGCGATCTTGCATGGCATTGCCGATGGTGCGCATTACCCCGTGGTCGGTCTCCGCATGTTTGACGGGGTTCTCGATCGGCCGGGTGAGCCTGCCGATCAGCGGCAGGGCCGACAGCGTGATGAGGGCAAGCGCCCACATCGCGTTCATCCAGCCGAAACTCTGGATCAGCTTCTGCACGATGGGTGCGAAGACAAATTGGCCGAACGAGCCGCCGGCGTTGATGACTCCAGATGCGGAACCACGCGCCTCGATCGGCAGGCGTTGGGCCGTGGCACCCATGATCACCGAGAAGCTGCTGGAACCGGAGCCGATAGCGGTCAGCAGGCCGATGGCGAAGACCATCCCGAGGCCCGAACTCATGAAGGGGGTGAGTGCGCTGCCGAGCGCCATGATGATCAGTCCACCGATCAGCACGGGCCGCGGACCGTAGCGGTCGGCAATCCCACCGGCGATCGGCTGGGCCGCTCCCCAGATGAACTGGGCGACTGCCAGCGCAAGGCTGATCGTGGCGATGCCCAGCCCGGTCGAGGTGTTCATCGGACTGATGAACAGCCCCATCGACTGACGCGCACCCATGGTGATCGCGAGGATGCCCGCCGCCGCGAGGGTGGTGGCGAGGACGCCGGGTTGGTTGAACAGCACACGGAACATGGGAGGGGAACCGCTTACTTGCCGGCCAATAGCTTACTCAAATCCTCGGCTATTTGCCGGGCGTTCGCGCCGTGGGCGATCTTCAGGCGCAGTCGTCCCTGCGGATCGTAGGCGTAACTTTCCGCCGTATGGTCGATGCTGTAGCCGAGCGCGGCGCTTCCTGCCACCTTGGCATAGAACACCTTGAAGGCCTGCGCAGCCGTCCGCGTCGTGTCGGGATCGGCACGCAGGCCGATGAAGCGCGGGTCGAACCACGGCACGTATTCGGCCAGGATGGTTTGCGTATCCCGCTCAGGATCGACCGTGACGAACAGCACTTGCAGGCGATCGCCCTCCGAGCCGAGCAGGTGCATCGTTTCCTTCATGGCCGATAGCGTGGTCGGGCAGATGTCCGGGCACTGGGTATAGCCGAAGAACACCACGACGGCCTTGCCGCGAAAGTCGGCGCTGGCGAGACGGCTCCCCCGGTGGTCGGTGAAACCGTCGAGCTGCGCCAGTTGCCCGAAATCCGCGCCGGTGATGTCCTGCGCATGGAAGCTGTCGACTGGCTTGGCACAACCGGAAAGAAAGTGCAGCAGCGTAGCGCCGGCGGCAATGGCGAGCAGGACGAAGGCCATACGCAGCATCAGCGGCCGCAGGCTGGCCTTGGCCCGCTTTCCCGGATTGCCGGTGCGTTGCACCAGCAGGCTGGCCGCGACGATCAGCAGCAGGAGGACAATGACGATCTTAACGAACACGGTCAGCGCGTGGTTGCCAGCGCGTCCAGGAGCTTCTGGTGGATGCCGCCGAAGCCGCCGTTGCTCATGACCAGAATATGGTCGCCGGGGTGGGCAGCGCTGGCGATTCGCTGCACGAGTTCGGCAAGGTCGTTGCTGGTCTGCGCCCGCTCCCCGAGGTGTGACAGGGCTGCAGCAGCATCCCAGCCGAGGTTGGCGCCGTAGCAGAACACGAGGTCGGCAGTATGCAGGCTGCCGGGCAGGGCATCCTTCATTGTGCCGAGCTTCATCGTGTTCGAACGTGGTTCCAGCACGGCCAGAATTCTTGCCGTCCCGACTCGCCCACGCAGGCCGGTGAGCGTGGTCTCGATGGCGGTTGGATGATGGGCGAAGTCGTCATAAACAGCGATGTTATTAACCGTGCCTCGTAATTCGAGGCGGCGCTTGACGTTCTCGAAGCGGCTCAATGCCTCCAATCCGCGATCGAGGGGCACGCCGGCATGGCGTGCCGCCAGCAGGGCCGCCAATGCATTGTTGCGGTTGTGTGCTCCTGATAGTTGCCAGCAGATACTGCCAATTTCGCCGGTTTTGTCTGAAATAGAAAGCAGACCGGTGGCATCGTCGCCTCGGGCGCACCAACCGGCAGCGTCATTGAAGCGCTCGACCGGCGTCCAGCAACCGCGTTTCAGCACACGCTCGAGTGCCGCTTCGGCCGCATTGGCGATAATCAGCCCGCTTCCAGGGATTGTGCGAACCAAGTGGTGAAATTGTGTCTCGATAGCCGCAAGATCGGAGAAGATGTCCGCGTGATCGTATTCAAGATTGTTAAAGATCGCCGTGCGCGGCCGATAATGCACGAACTTTGAGCGCTTGTCACAGAAAGCGGTGTCGTATTCGTCTGCTTCGACGACGAAGAATGCTGATTCACTGAAATTGGCCGATTTTCCAAAGTTTTGCGGCACGCCGCCAATCAGGTAGCCGGGTTGCAGGCCGGCATCTTCGAGAATCCAGGCGAGCATCGCGGCGGTCGTCGTCTTGCCGTGCGTGCCGGCGACGGCGAGCACCCATTTGCCCTGCAGTATGTTCTCGGCCAGCCATTGCGGGCCGGAGATGTAGGGCAGGCCGCGATCGAGGATCGCCTCCAGAAGCGGATTGCCGCGCGACACGGCATTGCCGATCACCCAAAGATCGGCTTCCAGTGCGATCTGGTCGGCGCCGTAGCCTTCGACGAGTTCGATACCCTCAGCTTGAAGCTGGGTGCTCATCGGCGGATAGACGTTGGCGTCGCAGCCAGTGACTTTATGACCGGCGGCGCGGGCGATCAGGGCAATACCACCCATGAAAGTACCGCAGATCCCGAGAATGTGAATGTGCATGGCGGGCGCGCCCCGGCTTTAGAATGGACATCATTCTACGGTAGCCAGGACCCGCTCATGCCGCGCCGCAGCCGTCCCGCCAGCATCCTGAATCACCATTCTCCCGCCTTGCGTTCCGAACTGGCCCATGCGGCCGCGCGCCTGATCGCCGAGGACGGCATGGAATACGGTGCCGCGAAGCGCAAGGCGGTCCGCCAGCTGGGGCTGCCAGAGAACTTTCCGCTACCGGGCAATGCGGAAGTCGAGGATGCGGTTCGCGACTACCACGCGATTTATCAGGAGGACGAGCAGGGCGAGTGGTTGGCTGCATTGCGGCACGTCGCCGTCGAACTGATGCATCGCCTCACGCCCTTCACTCCCTATCTCACCGGTTCGGTGCTCGATGGCACGGCGACCAGGCATTCGCGCATCGACCTCCTGTTGTTTCCGGACAGTGCGAAGGAAGTGGAGATTTTCCTGCTCGACCAGGGGATCAATTTCCATCATGGCACCCCGAAATCCGACCGGGTCGAAGCGGTGCTGGTGATCGACGATGAAGACATGCCGGTCAACCTGATCGTGCTGCCGCCGCGCGAAGAGCGCATCAATTTCAAGGGTGCCGACGGGCGTAGCCGGGCGCGCGCCCGGATTGAGGCAGTTGAGGCGCTGCTGGCACCCGTTAATGGGTGAACTGGACAACTTGTACTGATTTGCGGCAAACTTGCAGCTATGTCGAACTCAAATAGCAAAAAGGCTTCTGCCAAAAAGGATAGCGGCACCACGCTGAATGCCCGTATTCTGGTGTTGCATGGCCCGAATCTGAACCTGCTCGGCACGCGCGAGCCGGACGTCTATGGCCGCACGACGCTGGCCGACATCCATGCCGTGATGGAGGCGCGCGCCCATGTCGATGGGGTGCAGATCGAAAGCTTCCAGAGCAACAGCGAAGGGGGCTTGATCGATCGCGTGCAGGCCGCTGGCGCCGAGGGCATCGAGTTCATCATCCTCAATCCCGGCGGCTACACCCACACCAGCGTTGCCCTGCGCGATGCGCTGGCCGCCGTGCAGATTCCCTTCATCGAGGTGCATCTGTCGAACATCTTCGCCCGCGAGACGTTCCGGCACCACTCCTATTTCTCGGAAATCGCCGTCGGCACGATCTGCGGCCTGGGCGCGCAAGGCTACGCCCTCGCCCTCGACGCCGCGCTTGCCCGTATTCGCAAATAACACCCCCTCGGGGTTTCATCATTGATTGCCTGCGCCCGCAGGCTGGAGAACCACATGGACCTGAGAAAGCTCAAGACCCTGATTGACCTGGTACAGAATTCCGGTATTTCGGAACTGGAAATCAGCGAAGGCGAGGAAAAAATCCGCATCGCCAAGCAACTGGCCGTCGCGCCCTCCACCACAATGGTCAGCATGCCGATGGGGCAGCAGGCGATGATGCAGGCACCTGCCGTCTCGCCAGCGCCGACTTCCGCGACCGAAGCCGCCGCTCCCGTCGAGCCCGTCGGCCATCAGGTCAAGGCCCCGATGGTGGGTACCTTCTATCGTTCCGGCAGCCCCGGTGCTGCTGCGTTTGTCGAGGTAGGCCAGTCCGTGAAGAAGGGCGAGACGCTCTGCATCATCGAAGCGATGAAGCTCATGAACGAGATCGAATCCGATGCCGATGGCGTGGTCAAGGCGATCCTCGTCGAAAACGGCCAGCCGGTCGAGTTCGATCAGCCGATGTTCGTGATTGGTTGAGATCGAACTAATTAAGCGAAGATAAGCCCATGTTCGAGAAAATTCTTATTGCCAACCGCGGAGAGATCGCGCTGCGTGTGCTGCGCGCCTGCCGCGAACTGGGCGTGCGCACCGTCGCCGTCCATTCGACCGCCGACGCCGAAGCCAAGTATGTCAAACTGGCCGACGAGTCGGTCTGCATCGGCCCGCCTGCCTCGGGTCTGAGCTACCTCAATATTCCCGCGATCATCTCGGCCGCCGAAGTGACCGATGCCGAGGCGATCCATCCCGGTTACGGCTTCCTCTCGGAAAACGCCGACTTCGCCGAGCGCGTCGAAAAGTCCGGCTTCGTCTTCATCGGTCCCAAGGCGGAAACGATCCGTCTGATGGGTGACAAGGTCTCGGCCAAGAACGCGATGAAGGAAGCGGGCGTCCCTTGCGTACCCGGTTCCGAGGGTGCGTTGCCCGAAGATCCGAAGGAGATCGTGAAAATTGCGCGCATGATCGGCTATCCGGTCATCATCAAGGCGGCCGGCGGCGGTGGCGGGCGCGGCATGCGTGTCGTCCATACCGAGGCGGCACTGCTCAATGCAGTCAACATGACTCGCACCGAGGCGGGGGCGGCGTTCGGCAACCCCATGGTCTACATGGAGAAGTTCCTCGAAAACCCGCGCCATATCGAAATCCAGGTGATGGCCGACAACCACCGCAACGCGGTCTGGCTGTCGGAGCGCGACTGCTCGATGCAGCGCCGCCACCAGAAGGTGATCGAGGAAGCGCCGGCACCGGAGGTGAATCGTCGCGCGATCACCCGCATTGGCGAACGCTGCGCTGATGCCTGCCGCAAGATCGGCTATCGCGGCGCCGGCACCTTCGAATTCCTCTACGAGAACGGCGAGTTCTACTTCATTGAGATGAACACGCGCGTGCAGGTCGAGCACCCGGTGACGGAACTGGTGACGGGTGTCGATATCGTCCAGACGCAGATTCGCGTCGCGGCCGGCGAGAAACTCTGGCTGCGCCAGCGCGACATCGAGGTCAAGGGACATTCGATAGAATGCCGCATCTGCGCAGAAGATCCATTCAAGTTCACGCCATCTCCTGGCAAAATCACCAATTGGCACCCGCCCGGCGGACCGGGCATCCGCGTCGATTCACATGTCTATTCCGGCTACACGGTGCCATCACACTATGACTCGATGATCGCCAAGGTCATTTCCTATGGCGATACCCGAGAGCAGGCAATCCGCCGCATGCGCATCGCCCTGTCGGAAATGATGGTCGATGGCATCAAGACCAACATCCCGCTGCATCAGGATCTGCTGCTCGATCAGCACTTCATCAAGGGTGGCGCGAGCATTCATTACCTCGAAGAGAAGCTCGCCGCGCGCGCAGAGGCAAACAGAAAGTAATGTGGGTTTCGGTCGCGATCGAAACCGATGCTGCGCATGCCGAGGCACTCTCGGATGCACTGATGGTGGCGGGGGCCATCTCGGCCTCGGTCGAAGATGCCCTTGCCGGCACCGATCTCGAAACGCCGCAGTTCGGCGAACCGGGGTCGCCGACCTCGCCGCTCTGGGAAAAAAGCCGGGTCATCGCCCTGTTCGAGCCTGCTGCGGATTTGCGTGAGCAGATCGTTACGGCTTTGCAGGAGGCCCGGCTCGCTGTGCCGACCGAGATCACCTTCGATGAGGTCGCCGAGCAGGACTGGGTGCGTCTCACGCAATCCCAGTTTGATCCGATTCGCATTTCCGACCGGCTCTGGATCGTGCCTTCCTGGCATGTTGCACCCGATCCGAACGCGATCAACCTCGAGCTCGACCCCGGGCTCGCCTTCGGCACCGGCAGCCATCCGACCACACGGCTCTGCCTCGAATGGCTGGAGGCGAATGTCAGTCCCGGCGCATCCGTGCTCGACTACGGTTGTGGCTCGGGCATCCTTGGCATTGCGGCGCTGAAGCTGGGCGCTGGTAACGTGCTGGGCGTCGACATCGACCCGGCCGCGCTGACGGCTGCTGCCGACAATGCCGCGCGCAATGGCGTCGCGATGCGGCTGCAAGCTTCGAGTGCGCCGCTTGCCGAAACCTTCGATCGTGTCGTCGCCAACATCCTGACCAATCCGCTGATGCTGCTGGCACCCTTGCTGGCGTCGCGCCTGAAACCCGGCGGGCGGCTGGCGTTGTCCGGCGTGCTGGCAACCCAGGCGGATCAGGTGATTGCGGCCTATGCGCCGCATGTGACCCTGTCTGTTGGCGCTACGCATGAAGGCTGGGTAAGACTGGAAGGTATCAAGTAAACTCGCGGCATGCTGACCCGCTGCCCGCACTGCCAGACGCATTTCCGCGTAACCGCCGAGCAACTCAAGATCCGCCAGGGCAAGGTGCGCTGCGGCGCCTGCCAGGAAGTCTTCGACGCGCTCGATAGCCTGAGCGACGAAGCACTGGTCATCACTCCCGTGCCGCCGCCGGCAGTGCTGATGGAAGATACGGAAAGTCGGCGCTCGCAGGACGGCATGGTCGAGTCGCTGGCCACGATCGTGACGGTCGAATCGATGCCGGATGCGGCTAACGAGACCATTGCCCCCGAGCCGGTACCGGAGATGGAACCGGAAATGGAGCCGGAAATGGAGCCGGTGATCGAACCCGAGTGGGTTGCCGAGCCCGAACCTGAACTCACGCCAGAACCGGTTGCGGAGCCGGAATCTGAACCTGAGCCGGAACCTGAGCCGGAACCGGAACCTGAAAAACCGGTGGAACCAGAACCGGTTGGCGATGAGTGGGCATCCGTCCCCGCCGTGACGGCCCAGCCGCGCCGCTGGCCCTGGGTTATCGGCATCATCGCCCTCCTGATCGTCGCTGCCGGCCAACTCGCCTACATTTTTCGCACCGAGCTTGCGGTGGTAACACCCGAGTTGCGACCGGCGCTGGTCGCGGGCTGCGAACTGGTCGGTTGCACGCTGCCGCGTCCGCTCAAGCCGGAACTGGTCGGTATCGAGACCTCGGATCTCGCGCCGGAAGGCGAGACGCTGTTGCTGACGGCGACGCTGAAAAACCGGGCGCCTTTCACCCAGGATTATCCCCACCTCGAACTGACGCTGACCGACACGCAGGACGAGGCGCTGGTGCGCAAGATACTCACGCCGGCCGATTACCTGCCGGCCGGGCAGGACGCTGCCCAGGGTTTTTCCGCGCAGGGCGAGGTTGCCGTCAAGCTTTCGCTGGTCTCCGACAACGTACCGGCTATCGGTTACCGTCTCTATCTTTTCTATCCGTAAATTCCGATCATGCACACGCTCATCTGCGGTTCGCTCGCCTACGACACCATCATGGTGTTCAAGGATCGCTTCAAGCACCACATCCTGCCCGAACAGATCCACATCCTCAACGTCGCCTTCCTCGTTCCCGACATGCGGCGCGAGTATGGTGGCTGCGCCGGCAACATCGCCTACAACCTCAAGCTGCTGGACGGGTCGCCGCTGATCATGGCGGCCGTCGGCGACGACGCCGGCTTATATCTCACCCGGCTCAAGCAGCTCGGCCTCGCCGCTACGCATGTGCGCCAGGTACCGGACACCTACACCGCGCAGGCCTTCATCACCACCGATCTCGACGACAACCAGATCACCGCCTTCCATCCGGGCGCGATGAACTTCTCGCACCAGAACCAGATCGGTGATGCGCGCGACGTGACGCTTGGCATTGTCGCGCCGGATGGCCGCGACGGCATGCTGCAGCATGCGCGCGAGTTCCGCGAACTGGGTATCCCCTTCATCTTCGATCCCGGCCAGGGTCTGCCGATGTTCGATGGCCCCGAACTGCTCGAATTCGTCAGGCTCGCCGATTACTGCACGGTCAACGACTACGAGGCGAAGCTGCTCACCGAGCGTACCGGCAAGTCACTGGAAGAACTGGCGCGGGAAGTGAAGGCGCTGATCGTGACGCTCGGCGGCAACGGCTCGCGCATCTATGCGAACGGTGCGGTGCTCGATATTCCCGTGGTGCCGGCGACGGAACTGCTCGATCCGACCGGTTGCGGCGACGCCTATCGCGCTGGCCTGCTCTATGGCATCGCGCGCGACTGGCCGTGGGAAAAGACTGGCCGCCTCGCTGCGTTGATGGGCAGCATCAAGATCGCACACCGCGGCGGGCAGAACCACAAGCCCACGCGTGCCGAGATCGCGGATCGATACCGCGCGGCGTGGGGCGAATCCCTCGATTGATTACTGCTGCTGTTGCTGCTCTTCGGCGGCGATTTCAGCCTTGATCGCGGCCATGTCGAGGCCCTTCACCTGCTCGACCAGCTGGTCGAGCGCGGAGGCGGGCAGGGCGCCGGCCTCGGCGTAGAGGATGACCTGCTCGCGGAACACCATTAGGGTCGGGATCGAGCGGATGTTGAAGCCGGCGGCCATTTCGCGCTCTTCCTCGGTGTTTACCTTGGCGAAGGCGATTTCGGGATACTTCTCCGAGGCGGCTTCGAAGGTCGGCCCGAAGGATTTGCAGGGGCCGCACCACTCCGCCCAGAAATCGACGATCACGATGTCGTTGTTGTTGATGACGTCCTTGAAGTTTTCCGAGGTGAGGTGAATGGTGGCCATGGTGAATACGTCCGCGTTTGAGAAATAATAGGCCGGCCATGCTACTACGGATTTGCTTATGAACGCCCCGGCCAGCTCTGTTGGCCGCTTTGCCCCATCACCCACCGGCCCGCTGCATTTCGGTTCGCTGGTCGCGGCGCTCGGTTCGTATCTCGAAGCGCGCTCACGTGGCGGCCGCTGGCTGGTGCGCATGGAGGATGTCGACCAGCCGCGCTGCAGACAGGAACACGCCGACGCGATCCTGCACATGCTCGAAGCCTGCGGCTTCGAGTGGGGCGGGCCGGTCATGGTGCAAAGCAAACGCACCGTACGCTATGCGGAAATCCTCGAGCGCCTGAAGGCGATGGATGCCGTCTACCCCTGCGGTTGCACGCGGACGGAGCTGGAGAATGCGCTGCCGGGCGTCGATGGCGCACCGGTGTATCCCGGCACCTGCCGCAACGGCCTGCCGGCCGGCAAGACGGCACGCGCATGGCGTTTGCGCGTGGCCGGCCAAATCGATTTCGACGATCTCGTGCAAGGCCCGCAACATCAGGATCTGCCGTGCGAAGTGGGCGATTGCGTGCTGTTGCGCGCGGATGGTTACTTCGCGTATCAACTGGCGGTGGTGGTCGATGATGCCGATCAGGGCATCGACCATGTCGTGCGCGGCGCCGACCTGATCCATTCGACCGCGCGGCAGATTTATCTGCAGCGCTTGCTGGGCCTGCCAACGCCACAATACGCACACCTGCCGGTGGCGGTGGATCCGGCCGGGCAGAAACTTTCCAAGCAGACGCTGGCCGCGCCGATCGATGTGCGCGATCCGTGGCCGGCGATGCACGCCGCTGCCGTTTTTCTCGGTATGCCGTCGCCGGAGTGCCGTCTCGCCAGCGCCGACTTTTGGGCCTGGGCGCGCGAACACTGGAGTTTCGCCACGGTGCCGCGCGTCATGAGCCTGCCGGCAACAAACATTGAGGAGCAATCATGATCATCAACGACGACGCGGGTATCCGCCGCATTCTGGAAAACCACAAGGTCATCGCCATGGTCGGCCTGTCGCCCAAGGAAGATCGGCCCAGCCACCACGTCGCCCGCTACCTGCTGGCGCACGGCTACACGGTGATCCCCGTCAATCCAGGCCAGCGCGAAATTCTCGGCCAGCCCTGCTATGCCAGCCTGAAGGACATCCCGGTGAAGGTGGACATGGTCGACGTCTTCCGCAATGCCGCCGACGTGCCGCCCATCGCCGCCAACGCCATCGCCATCGGCGCGAAATCGCTGTGGCTGCAACTCGGCGTGATCAACCAGGAAGCGGCGGAAGCCGCCTCGAACGCCGGTCTCGACGTGGTGATGGACCGCTGCCCGAAGATCGATCACGCCCGCCTGTTCGGTTGAAAAGTCGGCGCTGACAGGACGGCACCAAGACTTCATTCAAGGGCGTCTGCCGACCCCGAAGAGACACACATCGCCCCAGTGTGTCTATGGCCAAAGTCCAAGTGAAAGCAGACTCCCAGCATATCGATATAACCGGGACGGATAATTACACGCCCCAGATGACAGGCTCACTTTCTTTCAACGATGTCCGTAACATTTCCAGCAGAGGCTGGACGCGGCGCGTCAGGCTGACGAAAGGACGTTCGTTACCGTGGCCATCAACTTCCTGTGTATCGTCGGCCAGAAGATGCTCACGGTGTTGCTCGTGGTCGCCATTGATGGCGGACTCTAGCTTGGCAATAGCCACAGGTAGTTGCTCGACGGTGATTACGCCTTTGTCCGTCGCCTCCTTGCCCATCAAAACGATCATGCGGCTTGCCACGTCGTCAAACATCATGATGTCAGCAGCTGCCGAGGATTTAAACGTGATCATTGGGTGGTTCAGCGCGGCAGGATCAGCGGCACGACATCCTGCGCGTGTTTCCTGGCCATCTTCGCCTGCTTCTTTTCCTTGGGCGTCAGCATTGACGGTTTTCGGGATTCTTTGTTGTTCTGTTTGGCCTTGCTCATGATTTTTCTCCTGATGAGTTGATCTCGGTCTCGGCTGTCAGCCAGTCATCGAGTTCATGACCGGGCACGAAGCCACGTTCTTCCGCCTTGTAATAGGCGTTCGTGGCGATGAGGTCGCTTTGCTCCGGCGCGTCCGGGAGGGAAACGTTCTCCGGAATGGCGCTTGTCACGGGGTTGTCGTCTGTCTTTGCTTTTGTCGCGGTAAATCTCATGGTGTTCTCCGGTGACTAGGCTCGGGAAACCCGGGCCTAGTGCGCTGCATTCAGGTCAGTTTGCTGGTCCACTCGTCGAGGGCGACGCAGGCTTTCTGTTGCGGAACATGCGGATCGTCGAGCAAGCCGATTTGGCAAATGAATTCATCGCCTTGCGCATCGCGCAGATTGACGTACGGACAGGCCTCGTGGTCGTAGGGATCGAAGGCACTCGAATCTCCATAGATGAAGGCATAGTCGTCACCGACCTCGATTTCCAGTTTGCCGCCATGACTCGCGCCATAGTCGTGCCAGCAGGTACGCTGGTCGGCGCCTTCGATGACGGGCGACATTTTGGAATCCTTGCGGTCAAACCAGGCGACCAGTACCGGCTCGATGAGTTCGGCGTCTTTTTCGACGAAGGCCGCTGCCATTTGGGCCGCCATGGGGTAATTCATTGCCATGGCCGGACGGGTGATGTGTTCTTGTCTCATTATTGTGTACTCCTGTGGGGGGTACGTTCCGGAAGCCGGAACGCTGATGCGAATACTTAGGCCGACAAACTCGTGTTTCGTTCAAATGCGCACGCGGCTAGCGTGCATACCTGAAAGCTCCGGTCGACTTGTAATAGGCCGGCAGGCCATTGGCCTTCACGAAAATGGCCTTGGCGGCCCTGCCGAAGGGCAGGAACTGTTCCTCATCTTCGACGGCAGGCTGAGGCAAGGCAACGGGATTCTCGATGCCGATGTCGGTTGGTGTGAATGGGCTGGCGGGATTGGGTTCGCGCAACTTCATGCTGGGGGGAGGAATTTTCATGGTTCTGGCTGCTTTCTGGCGCGCCTGGCGGCGGGCCGTGTTTCCGGTCCGATGTGGCCGGCAACGAAGCCAGCATGCGCCCTCTGCGCGGAATAGCAAGGCAATTAAATAAATATCGTCCCTTGAATAGCCGGCAGGACGTCATTGCCTGCTTGGGCAGCCCATATGCCCAAGTATTTCTGATGACTGAGTACCAGAAGAGAGAACGGGTTTTTTAGTGGTGAGTCCGGTCGTGGCTAGTTGAAGTCGAAACTTGGGGGCGAAGCAGCGTGCGGCGCGTCCCTTTGGTCGGTAGCAGGCTGATGAGTTGTGCCGCGTGAGTGAATCACTCGCGGTAATCCTTGCCGCCGTAGCGTGTGAGTCCGAGCATCAATCTCACCATGCCGTAGGCGGCCCAGCGCAGCGCGCGTGCGAAGAGCGAACTGCGCTTGAGGTCGGTGTGGGTGATTTCGATCGTATCCTCCGCACAGGCGCGCCCGAGGCTGTTGCGCAGTTGCGTGGCGAAGCCGGCATCACGTATGACGACATTAGCCTCGCGTGCCAGCAACAGGCTAAACGGGTCGATATTCGACGAGCCAACCGTTGCCCAGATATCGTCGACGACGGCGACCTTGGCATGCAGGAAGCCAGTGCGGTATTCGACGATGCGGATGCCGCTCTTGAGCAAGCTACCGTAAAGCGCTTGCGTCGCGTAGTGCAGCAGCGCGTATTCGACCTGCCCCTGCAGCATCACGGTGATGGCAACGCCGCGCCTGGCCGCCTCGCGCAGGGTTTTGCGGAAGCGCCGTCCGGGCAGGAAGTAGGCGTTGGCGAGAAAGATCTCGGTGCGCGCGGTGGTGATCGCGTCGAGGTAGGCATCCTCGATGTCGCGCCGGTGGCGCAGGTTGTCGCGGATGACGAGTGCGGCGTCGACGGCGTCGACCGCATCGTCGCGCCGGCAGGGGGGGGGTGCGGGCAGGGGTGGGCGACGCCGAAAGCGCGCCCAGCCGAGCAGGCGCCATAGGTGTGCCATGGCAGCGCGGATCGTGGCGACCAGTGGCCCTTCGATCCGCACAGCGTAATCGAAGCGCGGGCCGAGGTGCGGCGTGTCGTTGTCGTCGATGATGTTGATGCCGCCGACGAATGCGATGCGGCCATCGATCACGACCAGCTTGCGGTGCAGCCGCCGCAGCCGGTGGCGCCGCAGCTTGAAGGGATCGATTTCGGCGCGATAGATCTGGACATCGATGCCGGCATCTGCGAGTTGGCGGCCCAGTCCCTCAGGAAACTCGCGTGCCCCGAAGCCATCGACCAGCACCCGCACGGCGACCCCGCGCCGGACGGCGGCGCCCAGCGCCGCGGCGACCTGCCGGCCGATGGGATCGTCGGCGAAGATGTAGGTCTCAAGCTGAATTTCACAGGCGGCGGCATCGATGGCGGCGATCAGCGCGGGAAAGTATTGCGCGCCGGTTTCCAGTAACGCGATGCGATTGCCTGGTAAATAGTCTGCGCTCACGGGACGGCAAGCGTGGCCGGCGCGAACGAGAGGCTGGCGGACAGTGCGGCGTGATCCGATATCGACGACCAGGGCGGGCCATGATGCACGGCACAGTCCTTGATGGCGAGTCCGCGCACATAGATGCGATCAAGACGAAACAGCGGCAGCGCAGCAGGGAAGCTGCGTGATGGCCGTGCACCTTCGCAGGCGAACACCTCGACGAGGTCGAGGCGCGGCGCCAGCAGGTTGCATGCGCGGCCGCGCCAGTCGTTGAAGTCGCCGGCGATGATTAGTGGTGCGGCGGCGGGAACGTTTTGCTCGATGAAGGTGGCCAGCGCGTCATACTGGTGGCGCCGCGAGCGGCCGAACAGCGAGAGATGCGCGCAGACACAATGCAGCGGCAGCGGCAGGCCGGGGACGCCGACGGCACAGTGCAGCAGGCCGCGCTTCTCGAAGCGCAGGCGCGTCACATCCTGGTTGTGCGCCGCAAGGATCGGGAAACGCGCGAGGATCGCGTTGCCGTGGTGGCCGTGGTCGTAGATCATGTTGCGGCCGTAGGCGTGGTTTTCCCAGACATCCTCGGCGAGGAATTCATGCTGCGGCTCGGCCGGCCAGTCCTCGTGGCGTTCGGCGTGACCCTCGTGGCGCCCCTGCACTTCCTGCAGGAAAACGATGTCGGCATCGAGCGCGCGCAGGCGGTCGCGCAACTCATGTACCACCATGCGGCGGTTGAACTGCGAAAAACCCTTGTGGATGTTCCAGGTGGCGATAGACAGCATATGGAGCGATTCTAACCGGCGCTATCATGCGAAAAAACGAACAGGAGGAAACCCATGAGCACGCTGGCATTCCAGGACTATTACCCGGACGAGCTGAGCCATTGCTACGGCTGTGGCAAGAACAACCCGCAGGGCCACCAGCTGAAAAGCTACTGGGCCGAGGATGGCAAGGAAACCATCGCGCACTACAGACCCGAGCCTTTTCACACGGCGATTCCCGGCTACGTCTATGGCGGATTGATCGCCTCGCTGGTCGACTGCCACGGCACCGGCACGGCATCCGCTGCGGCCTACCGCGCTGCCGGACGCGAGCCGGGTTCGCTGCCGCCGCTGCGCTTCGTTACCGGCTCGTTACAAGTGTCTTATCTTGCGCCCACGCCGCTCGGCGTCGAACTCGAATTGCGCGGCATGCCGGTCGAGGTGAAGGAAAAGAAAGTCGTCGTCGATATCACCGTCTCGGCCAACGGCAAGCTCACCGCGAAAGGTCAGGTGATTGCGGTGCGCATGCCCGACAGCATGGCACCCAGATAGCGGCCGGTGCCGTTACTGCTGCGTGGGTGCAAAAGTCGGCGCTGGCTGGACGGCAGCCGAAGGCGTGACCACGACGTCCCCCTTGCTCTTCTCATGCGGGTGCCAGCCGAGGATCAGCAGCAGGGCAAAGAAGCCGGCCACGTAGCCGACCGGGATCATCCAGCCGTGACGCAGCCACTGCGCGACCGATTTGGCTTCGGGGAACAGGTTCGAGACCGCGACGCCCGCGGAAGAACCGAACCACATCATCGAGCCGCCGAAGCCGACGGCATAAGCGAGGAAGCCCCAGTCATAGCCCCCCTGCTTGAGGGCTAGCGCCGTGAGCGGAATATTGTCGAACACCGCCGAAATGAACCCGAGCGCGAGCGTGGATAGCCACGAGGCCGGCGGCAGCTTCTCGACCGGCATCATCGAGGCGCAGGTGACGAGTGCGAGCAGGAAGACGGAGCCCTTGATCGCGTCCGGCATCAGGCTCCACTCGGGCTTGCGTAGCGGCACCGCCAGCAGCAGGGCGACCCAGACGGCAACGCCGAGGAAGGGAAAGCTGTCGGCGACAGAGTTGAATTTGAGGTTGACCGTGACGTTGGTGGCGACGGCTGCAATCAGGATGAAGCCGACGATGCCGACGCGCGCCCAGTCGATGCTGTGCTGGACATGCAGGTTCTTCTCGATCGCCATGTGCTTGTGCTGCAGCAGCGCGGCGGGAATGCCGAAAACGATGGTGGCGACCGCAGCGGGCAGGTAGGCTTCGACGACGTCGAGCGGCGAAACGCCGTCGATCCACATCATGGTGGTCGTCGTGTCGCCGACCACCGAGCCGGCCCCGCCGGCATTCGAGGCCGCGACGATGGCGGCGAGGTAGCCAATATGCACCTTGCGCTTGAACACGCTGGCGGCCACGGTGGCACCGATCAGCGCGGCGGCGATGTTGTCGAGGAAGCCGGAGAGCAGGAAGATGATGACCAGCAGCACGAAGGGGCCGAGCCAGCTTTCCGGCAGCAGCTTCGGCAGCACTTCCGGTATGCCGGAATCCTCGAAGTGGCGCGCCAGCAGGGCGAAGCCTACCAGCAGGCAGAGCAGGTTCACCAGCAGCACCCATTCGTGCGCCATGTGCGCACCGAAGCCGGCGATGCCCGGGCCGAACTTGAAGCCGGTGAACAGGATCTTGTAGGTGGCGATCGTCGCGAGGCCCGTGAGGGCGACCTGCAGGACGTAATGATGGAACAGCGCGACGCCGAGCAAGGTGGCGCCGAACAGGATGAAATCGACAGGAATACCGAACAAATCCATGGGCTGCTCCGAAAAAGTTGGTCGGATTCTATCAGCCGGGATTCGGCTACACTTCCGCTAACCGCAATACGAGGTATCGCTTATGAAAATCCTGCTTCCCGTCGATGGTTCGGCCCACTCTGATCGCGCCACCCGGCACGTCATCGCCCTGCTGCAGGGCTGCAGCGGCCATTCGGTGCTGCTGCTCAATGTTCAGGAACCGATCGACGCACCGGAGGTGCGCAGCCACATGCGCGCGAGCGAGATCGAAGCCATGCAGGAAACCCGCGGCGGCGATGCACTGGCTTCCGCCCGCGCGCTGCTGGATACCGCTGGCCTCGCCTGTTCTCCTGCCGTGCTGATCGGCCCGATTGCCGAAACCATCGCACACTATGCTGTCGACCAGAAGTGCGACAAGATTGTCATGGGCACGCGCGGCCTCGGTGCGCTCGGTAGCGTGCTGCTGGGTTCGGTGACCACCGAACTACTGCAATTGACCGAATTGCCCGTCACATTGGTGAAGTGATTTTCGCTCGGGAAGTTCCGGCCCACCGGGAGTCCGGTGCATGACCATGAGATGGGCGCGTATCATTCTGCCGGTGTTGCTGATCGCCGGCCTGTCGGCTTGCGGCAAGCCGGCCGAGGACACCCGTCCTGGCCAGCCGGTCAAGACACGCCAATTGGCCTTCAAGGAAATGCTGAAGGTATTCGAGCCGATGGGAACCATGCTGCGTACCAACAGCTACGATGCCGATCGATTCCTCGGGCTCGCCGAGCAGCTGGTGGCCAGGCGCGATGCACCCTGGCAGCATTTCGCGGCGGACACCCACTACCCGCCGACAAAGGCCAAGCCCGAAGTCTGGGCGAAACCCGAGGCGTTCGAGCGTGAGCGCCAGGCCTTCCTCGCGGCGACGGATGAATTGGTGGCCAAGGCGCAATCCCGGGATGTCGAGATTGCGAGCAAAGCCTATTTCAAGGTGTACGACCTATGCCAGTCGTGCCATCGGGAATTCAAGGAAAAATGACCAAGGTGCTCCTCAGGATGCATCGAGCATCCGTTCAAGCGCCACTTTAGCCAGCGTTGCTTCGTGCGCAGGCACGGTGATTCGGTTCACCACGTTTCCGGCAACAAGGTTTCCCAGCGTCCAGGCGAGGTGTTGCGGGTCGATGCGCTGCATGGTCGAGCACATGCAGATGGTGTCGGCCATGAACTGCACGATCTTGCCTTCTGGCTTCACTTCTTCGGCGAGGCGGTCGACCAGATTCAGCTCGGTGCCGACCAGCCAGCGTGTGCCGGGCGCGGATTCCTTGACGACGCGGATGATGGTCTCGGTCGAACCGACCGCATCGGATTGCGCGCAGACCTCGAAGCTGCATTCGGGATGCGAGATGACCTTGCCCTCCGGATGCTTTTCGCGGAAGCGCGCGATCTGGCCGGGATTGAACATCTGGTGCACGGAACAGTAGCCGTGCCAGAGGATGATCTTCGCATTGCGGATCTGTTCGGCTGTCAGGCCGCCCATTGGGAGGTCGGGATTCCAGATGACCATCTGCTCCATCGGGATGCCCATCTTGTGTCCGCTCCAGCGGCCGAGGTGCTGGTCGGGGAAGAAGAGCACCTTCTCGCGCCGGGCGAAGGACCAGTCGAGGATTTTCGGTGCGTTCGACGAGGTGCACACGATGCCGCCGTGCGCGCCGCAGAAGGCCTTGAGGTCGGCAGCGGAGTTGATGTAGGTGACCGGCGTGACGGCTTCGTCCGGATTCAGCACGGTCGCCAGTTCGCGCCAGCAACGTTCGACCTTGGCGCGGTTGGCCATGTCGGCCATCGAGCAGCCGGCGGCGAGGTCGGGCAGGATGGAAATCTGTTCCGGGCGCGACAGGATGTCGGCGACTTCGGCCATGAAATGCACGCCGCAGAAAACGATGTATTCGGCATCGGATTGCGCGGCGAGGCGGGATAGCTTCAGCGAGTCGCCGGTGATGTCGGCGTGGCGGAACACGTCGGCGCGCTGGTAATGATGGCAGAGCATCACGGCTCGCTTGCCGAGCTGCGCGCGGGCAGCGACGATGCGTGACTGCGCATCCTTGTCGGAAAGGGCGTTGAAGGGTTCGAACTGGATGGGTACAGTCTGCATGAAAGGTAGAATCCGAAGCCGTTCTTGGATTGTTGAGTATAACGACTTGGAAGAAATTCATTCCGCCCCGCCCGAGCAAGTTGACACCGAACGCTTCCGCGCCGGGCAGCGCATTACCTGGGTCAGCGTCGCGGTCAACATCGTGCTGACGGTCATGCAGGTCATCGTCGGCTTCGTTGCCAATTCGATGGCGCTGGTCGCCGATGCGATGCATACGCTCTCCGACATCATTGCCGATGGCTTCGTGCTCTGGGCCAACCGCAAGGGGGCGGAGGTCGCCGATGACGAACATCCCTATGGCCACGGCCGCTACGAAACCGCTGCCTCACTGGTGCTCGGCCTGTTGCTGACGATCACCGGGGCGGGCATCCTGATATCCGCGGCCGGTCGTTTGCAAAGCATCGGCGAATTGCCACCGGTCGGTGTGGCTGCCATGTGGGCGGCAATTTTCACCCTGATCGGTAAGGAAGGCTTGTTTCGCTACATGCTGGGCATCGCCGAGCGGTTGCGCTCGCCGATGCTGATTGCCAATGCCTGGCATGCGCGTGCCGATGCGCTGTCGTCGCTGGTTGTCGCAGCCGGTGTGGGCGGTGCATTGCTTGGCTTCACCTTCGCCGACGCCGTGGCGGCGATCGTCGTCGGTGGCATGATCATCAAGGCCGGACTCGGATTTGCCTGGGAGGCGATGCGCGAACTGATCGATACCGGCCTGCCGGCGGAGGAGGTAGCCGCAATCCGCCAGACACTGGCGACCACGCCCGGCGTCGTCGACCTGCATGAGTTGCGCACGCGCCGCATGGCGCACCGCGTCTACGTCGATGTACATGTTCAGGTCGATGGCAACATCACGGTGCGCGAAGGCCATGAAATCGGCGAACTGGCGCGCAAACGCGTTCTCGCGGCGCACCCGGAAGTGCTGGATGTGCTGATCCACCTCGACCCGGAGAACGACAGCATGATCCAGAGTGAGCACCATGGTGGTGCAAAATCGACCTGACACGCACCATTTAAGCGCAAAATCTGCTGATCCATGATTGCCGCAATGCGGCAAATCCCTTATGGCACAATCTTCTATCCAGCACGCCGGCTTGGCACGCTAACTGCTAAACTTTCTTCCGTTTTTTCACCGATTTCTTCAGATCATCGACCAGGAGTAGCCCTCATGACGCCCCAAGACGTAATCAAGTTGGTTCAGGAGAAGGAAGTCAAGTTCGTCGACTTCCGTTTTACCGATATCCGTGGCAAGGAACAGCACGTCGGCGTGCCGGTTTCCGCCTTCGGTCTCGAGAAGTTTGAAGACGGCCATGCCTTCGACGGTTCCTCGATCGCCGGCTGGAAGGGCATTCAAGCCTCCGACATGCAATTGATGCCTGACCCCTCCACCGCCTTCATCGACCCCTTCATGGACGAGACCACGCTGATCCTGTCCTGCGATGTGGTCGAGCCGGCCGACGGCAAGGGCTACGACCGCGACCCGCGCTCGATCGCCAAGCGCGCCGAGGCCTATCTGAAGTCCTCCGGCCTGGGCGATTCCGCCTACTTCGGCCCCGAGCCCGAGTTCTTCATCTTCGACAGCGTCGAGTGGAAAGTCGACATGTCTGGCTCTTACGTCAAGGTCTTCTCTGAAGAAGCCGCCTGGGCGACCGCCGAGAAGTTCGAAGGCGGCAACACCGGCCACCGTCCGACCGTCAAGGGTGGCTACTTCCCCGTTCCCCCGGTCGACAGCCTCAACGACATTCGCGCCGCCATGTGTCTGGCGCTGGAAGACTGCGGCGTGCCCGTCGAAGTCCATCACCACGAAGTCGCCACCGCCGGCCAGTGTGAAATCGGCACCAAGTTCTCAACGCTGGTGCAGCGTGCCGACTGGACGCAGGTGCTCAAGTACATCGTGCATAACGTCGCCCACAGCTACGGCAAGACCGCGACCTTCATGCCCAAGCCCATCGTCGGCGACAACGGTTCCGGCATGCACGTGCACCAGTCGATCTGGAAGGATGGCAAGAACCTGTTCGCGGGCAACGGCTACGCCGGCCTGTCCGAGTTTGCGCTGTACTACATCGGCGGCATCATCAAGCACGCCCGCGCGCTGAACGCCATCACCAACCCCGGCACCAACAGCTATAAGCGCCTGGTGCCCGGCTTCGAAGCCCCGGTCAAGCTGGCCTACTCCGCCCGCAACCGTTCGGCCTCGATCCGCATCCCGTTCGTCCACAGCGACAAGGCCCGCCGCATCGAGACCCGCTTCCCGGATCCGACCGCGAACCCCTACCTGGCCTTCTCCGCGCTGATGATGGCCGGCCTCGACGGCGTGCAGAACAAGATTCACCCGGGTGAGCCCGCCGACAAGAACCTCTACGACCTGCCGCCGGAAGAGGATGCCAAGATCCCGACCGTCTGCTCGTCGCTGGATCAGGCACTCGACTACCTCGACAAGGATCGCGAGTTCCTGACCCGGGGCGGCGTGTTCTCCAACGAGTTCATCGATGCCTTCATCGAACTCAAGATGGAAGAAGTCACCAAGTTCCGCATGACGACCCACCCGGTTGAGTACGATATGTATTACTCGATCTAAACCTTTACCGGTTTGGCGCGTTGAAAAGGACGGGGCATGCCCCGTCCTTTTTTGTTTGCGACAACTCGCGTTACACTGCAACCATGACAACACGAATCCCGCGCATCCTTCTGCTAGTCTTTGCCACCGCCGGATTCCCGGTGCAAGCCGACACGCTCTACAAGTGCCAGACACCGGACGGCCGGACGACTTACACCAACCAGAAGACTGGCAAAAACTGCGAAGTGATTTCGCAGGACAAGCCGGTGTCCACCTTCTCGGCACCGGCCCAGAAGCCGAAGCAGGCAACGCCCGCGGATTTCCCGCGCGTCAATGGCGAGCAGCAGAAGGCGCGCGACAACGATCGTCGTGCGATTCTTGAGAAGGAACTCGCCAACGAACAGAAGAATCTCGATGCGGCGAAGAAGGAATTGTCGCAGCAGGAAAATCTCGTCGCTCCCGATGAGCGGATTGCCGGGGGTGGTATTCAGGGCGCGAAACGCGAAGCACGCATCCAGACTTATCGTGACAAGGTGCAATTGCACGAGCGCAATCTCGAGTCGCTTCGCAAGGAACTTGCGAATCTGAAGTGAATCTTTGTCTGGCGCGCTTCTTGCGGGGGTTTTCGCCATGACTGTCCAAATTCTTCAGGATGAAGCAGCAGCCCTTGCGGGCCTCGATCTGCTGTCCTCTGCCGTCATCCTGCTGGACGAACAGTTGCGCATTCGTCATTGCAATCCCGCGGCAGAGAACCTGTTCGCGGTGAGCCAGCGTGTCTGCCATGGTATGCCGCTCGCCCAGTTGCTTGGCTCGCCTGAGGTGCTGCTGTCGGCGCTGGAAAACGCGCTGACCAACAAGTGGAGCTATACCGGTCACGACTTCGTCGTCGCCCGCGAGAATGCGGATTTGATCCACCTTGATTGCACCGTGACGCCGATCGATACGCCCTATGCGCGGCTGCTGCTGGAATTCCGGCCGATCGACCAGCAGCTCAAGGCGGCGCGCGAGGAGCGTGAAGCCGTGCAGCAGCGCGCCAACCAGGAGCTGATCCGCAACCTTGCCCACGAGATCAAGAATCCGCTCGGCGGCATTCGCGGCTCGGCGCAACTGCTCGACCGCGAGCTGTCGCGCATGGACAACGCGGCCGAACTCAAGGAATACACGCAGGTCATCATTGGCGAAGCCGACCGCCTGCAGGACCTGATGCATCGCCTGCTGTCCTCGCATCGCGCAATGCAGCCTGCACAGATCAGCATCCACGAAGTGCTCGAACGCGTGCGGCGGCTGATTCATGCCGAGTTTCCCGGCGTGCGTGTCAAGCGCGACTACGATACCTCGTTGCCCGACATCACCGGCGATCGCGAGCAACTGATCCAGGCCGTCCTCAACATCGTGCGCAATGCCGCCCAGGCGATGAAAGGCCAGGGCGAGATCATCACGCGCACACGTGCACTGCGGCAGGTGACACTCGCGAAGAAGCGCTATCGGCTGGCACTGGAATTGCAAGTCATCGACAACGGCCCGGGCATTCCCGCTGACATCCGCGATCGCATCTTCTATCCGCTGGTGTCGGGGCGCGAAGGTGGTACCGGGCTGGGACTGGCACTGGCGCAAAGTTTCGTCCAGCAGCACCACGGTAGCATCGAAGTGGAGTCGCTGCCCGGACAGACCTGTTTCACCCTGCGCCTGCCGCTGCAAAACGGAGACAGAACGAACAAATGAACGATGCAATCAACGCTGTCTGGATCATCGATGACGATCGTTCGATCCGCTGGGTACTCGAAAAGGCACTGGCACGGGAGAGCATTGCCAGCGCCAGCTTCGAGTCGGCCGACGAGGCGCTGGCGAAACTCGGCGCGGGTGAAGCGCCGCGCGTACTGATATCCGATATCCGCATGCCCGGTGCCAGCGGGCTCGACCTGTTGCGACAAGTCAAGCAGGACCATCCCGACCTGCCGGTCATCATCATGACCGCCTATTCCGACCTCGATTCCGCCGTTGCCGCGTTTCAGGGGGGGGCTTTTGAATACCTGCCCAAGCCCTTCGATGTCGATCAGGCCGTGGCACTGGTCAGACGCGCGCTGGAACAGGTTGCGCCCCAAGTTGGTGCATCGCCAGCCGAAACCCTGGCACCGGAAATTCTAGGTCAGGCACCAGCCATGCAGGAAGTGTTTCGTGCCATCGGTCGCCTGTCGCAGTCCCACGCGACGGTGCTCATCAACGGTGAATCCGGCACCGGCAAGGAACTCGTGGCGCGCGCCCTGCATCGCCACAGTCCGCGCAGGGAGGGTCCGTTCATCGCCATCAACACGGCGGCCATACCGCGCGACCTGCTCGAATCCGAGCTCTTCGGCCACGAAAAGGGTGCCTTCACTGGTGCCAATGCCCAGCGCAAGGGCCGCTTCGAGGAAGCGGCCGGCGGGACGCTGTTCCTCGACGAAATCGGCGACATGCCGGCGGAGTTACAGACGCGCCTGCTGCGCGTGTTGTCCGACGGCCAGTTCTATCGCGTCGGCGGCCACCAGCCGATCCGCGCCAACGTGCGCGTCATCACGGCGACCCACCAGAACCTCGAAGAGCGGGTCAAGGAAGGCTTGTTCCGCGAAGACCTGTTCCATCGTCTCAACGTCATCCGCCTGCGCCTGCCGCCGCTGCGCGAGCGGCGCGAGGATATCCCCGCGCTGGCGCGCAACTTCCTGGCGAACAGCGCGCAGCAATTGGGTGTCGAGGCCAAGCGCCTGTCCGATGTTGCGTTGAAGTTTCTGCAGGGCACTGCCTGGCCGGGCAACGTGCGCCAGCTCGAAAACCTTTGCCACTGGCTGACCGTGATGGCGCCGGGTCAGACGATCGAGATCGACGATCTGCCGGCCGAAATGCGTGACCTGCCCCAGTCCGGTACAGCCGCTGATTGGCAGGTGTTGCTGGCTTTAGCGGCGGACGAGTTGCTGGCCAAGGATCACGGGGCCGTGTGGGAAAAGCTCGGCAATGCCTTCGAGGCGACGCTGATCCGCCGTGCGCTTGCCGCCACCGGCGGCAGGCGCATCGAGGCGGCGCATTTGCTGGGCATCGGTCGCAACACGATTACCCGTAAAATTCAAGAACTCGGACTGGACGACGGCAAGGCCGGGTGATCAGGGCCGCTGGCCGTCGCGAAAGTCCGGACGACCGTCGCCGTCGCGATCCCGATCCTTGTCACGATCCCGGCCGCGCCGGTCATCGCGACGATCGTCGCGACCGCGCCCATTCCGGTCGTCGCGTTCCATGCGCGGTGCCGGCTCCTGACGCATCACGGGAGGTGGAGCACCATAAGGTGTTTCACGACGCTCGATGCGTGGTGGCAACGGTGCGGCTTGCGGCATGTCGCGACGCTCGACGCGTGGCGGCGGCGCACGCTGCTCATAGCGCGGTTGCGGGGGCGGCGGTGCGACGACCCGCGGAGGAGGGTTGCCGCGTTCCCAGCGCCCGCCCTGCGGACGCCAATGATCGCCATGACGCTCCCAACGGTGTGGCGCCCAGTAATAGCCGGGACGTGGCGCATCCCAGCGGCCGGGAACCCAGACATAGCGGGTACCGATCCAGTTCCAGTAGCCTCCGATCCAGACGTAGCCGACGACGGGGGGCACGCCAACATATTCATACTGCGGCGGCGGAGGCGCAACGCGCACCACCGGTGGGTCGTAGTAGGGGTCATCCACGGGGACGACGGCGCAGCCACCAACCAGGATCGTTGCGCTTGCCAGAGCCGTCAGCAGCAGTTTGCCTTTCATTTCATTTCCTTTCCGTCACGAAGCCGGCACGGATGGCCGCTTCGCCTCCAATAACGCATTTCCCGCCAGCTTTATATACGCTATGGCTGGATTGTTACAAAGACTTGCAAATGCCGTCGGCGGTATAGTCGCGCCATGCTTGACCTTTCCGCCCTCGCCCGGGCGCTCGGCGCGGATGCCTGCCGCTTCGATGCCGATCTGTTGCCGGTTTGCGATTCGACCAATGCCGTGCTGCTTGCACGTGCCGAAGCCGGTGCACCGTCGGGCGCGGTCGTGATTGCCGAAACACAGACAGCGGGTCGGGGTCGGCGCGGCCGGGAATGGCTTTCTGCACCCGGTGACAGCCTGACATTTTCCCTGCTCTGGCGCTTTCCTCCGGGCACCCTGCCGCTCGGCCTGTCGCTCGCCGTCGGCGTCGCCGTGACGAATGCTCTCGCGAAAGTCGGCGCTGGCGAGACGGCACTGAAATGGCCGAACGATGTTCTCAAGGATGACAAGAAGCTTGCCGGCATCCTGATTGAACTGGCGCCGGGCCAGACCCATGTGGCCGTGATCGGCCTCGGCCTGAATCTGCGCTTGCCAGCAACACTGCCGGTCGAGGTGCGTGACACGGCAGCAGCGCTCGATCTGCCGGTCGATGTCAATGTCCTGCTGGCGACGCTGCTCGTCGAACTGCGTACGGTGCTGGATACTTTCGCCACCACGGGGTTCGCCGGGCTGCGTGCGGAGTGGACCGCGCGCCATGCCCATGAGGATGCGCCGGTGAGGCTGCTGTCGGATTTCGCGCCACCACGCGATGGCATCTGTCGTGGCGTTGCTGCGGATGGTGCCTTGCTGTTCGAAACGGCGGGTCACATCGAACGCATACTTTCCGGCGAAGTTTCATTGAGGAAGGTCGCATGATTCTCTGTCTCGATGCCGGAAATACACGACTGAAATGGGGGGTGCGCGACGCGGATACCTGGCGCGCGCAAGGCGCATGCGTGTATGCCGACTGCGTGGGCCTGGTGGCGGCGCTGCCGGCAGACATCGAACGTATCCTCGCCTGCAATGTCGCGGGTGCCGAGGCGGTGCAGCGCATCGAGGCCCTTACGGCGACGCTGGGCGTACCGCTCGACTGGTTCCACAGCAGTGCGTCGTGCTGCGGCGTAACCAATGGTTACGGCCATCCTGCCCAACTGGGCGCCGACCGCTGGGCCGCACTGGTAGGTGCGCGCGGTATCCACTCGGGCGATGCACTGGTGGTCATGGCGGGCACGGCGACCACCATCGATGTGCTGGATGCCGATGGCAAATTCCGTGGCGGACTGATCCTGCCGGGTCTGGATCTCATGCGGAAAGCACTGGCACGCAACACGGCGGGCCTGCCCGAGGCGCGCGGGCATTTCCACGCGATTCCAACCAACACCGACGACGCGATCGTCAGCGGGGCGGTACAGGCCACGATCGGAGCGATCGAGCGAATGGGACGCCGTTTCGCCGACACCGAATTTCTCTGCCTGCTGTCGGGTGGGGCAGCCAAAGCGTTGGCCCCACATCTCGAGTTGCCGCTGCGCTGTGTCGACAATCTGGTGCTCGAAGGGCTGGCACGTGTCGCGGCCCCCTGTTAAGATTTTCGCTCTTCACATCCAACAACAATCCTGCGGGAGGGAAACATGGCTCAGACACGCGTCATCCTCGACGAATCCGAAATTCCGACGCATTGGTACAACATCGCCGCCGATTTGAAGAATCCGCCGGCGCCGCCGCTCGGCCCGGACGGCAAGCCGGTCGGGCCCGAGCAGATGCTGGCGATCTTTCCCGGCCCGATCCTCGAGCAGGAAATGTCGGCCGAGCGCTGGATTCCCATCCCCGATGAAGTGCGCAAGATCTACGCGCTGTGGCGCCCGAGCCCGCTGTGCCGCGCCGAGCGGCTGGAAAAAATGCTTGGTACGCCCTGCAAGATTTTCTACAAGTACGAGGGCGTCTCGCCGGCCGGTTCGCACAAGCCGAACTCCGCCGTGCCGCAGGCCTACTTCAACAAGATCGCCGGCACGCAGCGGCTCGTTACCGAGACCGGTGCCGGCCAGTGGGGCTGTTCGCTGGCGCTTGCCGGCCAGATGTTCGGCCTGCCGGTGCGCATTTTCATGGTCAAGGTGAGCTACGAGCAGAAGCCTTACCGCCGCCTGATGATGCAGACTTTCGGTGGCGAAGTGCTGGCCAGCCCGACCAACCTGACCAAGGCCGGCCGCGACGTATTGGCGCAGGATCCGGAGAATCAGGGCAGCCTCGGCATCGCGATTTCCGAAGCCGTCGAGGAGGCGGTGTCGGTGCCCGGCACCAAGTACGCGCTGGGCTCGGTGCTCAACCACGTGCTGCTGCACCAGACCGTGATCGGCCTCGAGGCCAAGAAGCAGTTCGAGAAGATCGGCGAATACCCCGACATGATGTTCGCGCCCTGCGGCGGCGGCTGCAACTTCGCCGGCGCGACCTTCCCCTTCCTCGGCGACGCGGCGGCGGGCGACAAGCGCGCGCAGAAGATCCGCATGGTCGCGGTCGAGCCGGCCTCCTGCCCGACGCTGACCAAGGGCGTGTATGCCTACGACTACGGCGATGCCTCCGGCTACACGCCGCTGATGAAGATGTACACGCTCGGCCACGACTTCATGCCGCCGGGCATTCACGCCGGTGGCTTGCGCTATCACGGTGACAGCCCGCTGATCTCGCAGCTTTATCACGAGAAACTGATCGAGGCGGTGGCCGTGCCGCAGGTGGCGACCTTCGAAGCCGGCGTGATGTTCGCGCGTGCCGAGGGCATCATCCCCGCGCCGGAATCGAGCCACGGCATCCGCGCCTGCATCGACGAGGCGCTGCGCTGCAAGGTCACCGGCGAGCCGAAGACCCTGTTCTTCAACTTGTCAGGACATGGTCATTTCGACATGACCGCCTACGAGAGCTACTTTGCCGGCAAGCTGACCGACTTCGAGTATCCGGACGAAGCGATCAAGGCTTCGCTCGCGCATCTGCCGAAAGTAGGCTGAGTTCGAAGCGATGCGCATCCTCTTCCTCGTCCTGCTGCTGGCCAATATGATCCTCTTCGCCTGGGGTCAGGGCCATCTTGGCACGCAGGAAGCAGGCCGCGAGCCGCAGCGCATCGCCCAGCAAGTCGCGCCGGAGAAGTTGCGCATCCTGCCGGCCGGTTTTGTCAAACCGGCGGCAGGTGGCGAGGCCGCGCCCGCAGAACAGTGAGTTTCGTCGTCGGGCTTACCGGAGGTATAGGCAGTGGCAAGAGCGCAGCGGCGGAGCGCTTCGCCGCACTGGGTGCCGCGATCGTCGACACCGACGTCATCGCACATGAATTGACTGCGCCTGGCGGCGCAGGCATCGCGCCGATCCGGGCCGCCTTCGGCGCGAACGTGCTGACAGCCGACGGCGCGCTCGACCGGGCGGCGATGCGTCGCATCGCCTTCGCCGATCCCGCTACGCGTGCGCGGCTCGAAGCCATCCTCCATCCACTGATTCGTGCGGAATCTGAAAAGCAATGCCGTCTCGCCAGCGCCGACTTTCCGTATGCCGTGCTGGTCGTGCCGCTACTGGTCGAATCGGGCAGCTATCAGGAACGGGTCAATCGCGTTTGCGTGGTCGACTGCCCGGAGGATGTCCAGATTGCCCGGGTGATGGCGCGGAACGGGCTGGCTCGGGAAGAGGTCGCGGCCATCCTGGCAGCGCAGGCCAGCCGGGTAGACCGACTGGCGGTTGCTGAGGATGTGATCGACAACAGCGCCGGACTCGCGGAACTCTACGGGCAGGTTGATCGCTTGCATGAAAAGTACTGCGAAATGGCGAAAACTTGTCAGGAATCGGCGCGAACTCCATGATTGCGGGGGCTTTCTGCCCGAGTTCAAGTTGAGATTTGAGGATATTTCGGTCAGAATTCACCGAATTAATCCACGAGCCGCCGCGTGATCACCTACGATTACCCTCTGAACGAGCGCATCCGCACCTTGTTGCGGCTTGAGGATTTGTTCGACCGGACATTGCATTTCAGCGAGTCGGACGATCCCGAATCGCATCACGTCGCGCTGGTGACCCTGTTCGATATCCTCGAAGTCGCGAGTCGCGCCGACCTCAAAATGGATATGGTCCAGGAGCTCGAACGGCAACGTCAGACGCTGCTTTCCTTCCGCAATAATCCGGATATTTCGGAAGAGGCGCTGAGTGGCGCCCTTTACGAGATCGAGCAGGCCTCGGCGGCACTGCTCGCGATGCAAGGCAAAACCGGCCAGTACCTGCGCGAGAACGACTGGCTCATGAGCATCAAGAACCGCGCCGGCATTCCCGGCGGCGTCTGCGAATTCGACCTGCCGGCCTATCACTTTTGGCTCAACCGCGATTCTGCGCAACGCCGCAACGAGTTGTACGGCTGGGTTCGCCCGCTGCTGCCGATTCGTGATGGCCTTGGCATTGTCCTGCGCCTGCTGCGTTCATCCGGACGCCCCGAACATCAGACTGCGCTGCGTGGCGCCTTCCAGCAAATGCTCTCCGGTCGTACTGCGCAGCTGATCCGCCTGCGCGTGGCGAAGAGCCAGGCAGTGGTGCCCGAAATCAGTGCCAACAAGTATGCGCTCAACATCCGCTTCACGGTGCCTGATACCGACATGCGTCCCAAGCAGTCCGACGCGGATATAGAGTTTGAGCTGACCTTCTGTAACCTGTGACGCAGCAGCGAACTGTCAATTGTCCGCACTGCGGTGCGGCCGTGGTTTGGGGTCCGCAAAGCCCGTATCGCCCGTTCTGTTCCGAGCGTTGCAGAAAGATCGATCTTGGCGCGTGGGCAAGCGACAGTTATCGCGTGGCCGGCGCGGCGCCAGCGGATGACTTCAGCCAGCCGGAGTCGTCCACGCTGCACGAATAGCGGCGATGCCCTGCGCGCCGGCGCTTAGTGCGTCCGGCATATCGGTGGATGACAATCCGCCGATCGCATAGACCGGCAGCGGCAAGCCTGATATCAATTGCGCGAATGAATCCCAACCGATTCCCATGGTGCCGGGATGCGTTGTAGTCGGCTTGACCGGGCCGAGCACGGCGAAGTCGAGGCCGAGGCGCGCGGCTTGTTCGAGTTCGCGGCGTTCGTGGCAGGATGCGCCGACGAGTGGGAAGGGTGGCCGCTGATTCAGGGCCATGAGCTGGTGGGCCGGCAGGTGCAGCCCGTCGGCGCCGATAGCGCGGGCGAGTTGCGCATCGCCATTCACCAGCACGCGCGCGCCATGCTGCTGGCAGCGCGCGACCGCGGCGGATGCGAAGGATTCGCGCTGCATTTCCGGCAAGGCGTTTTCGCGCAACTGCACGAGCTTGAGGCCGCGCGACAGCGCTGTATCGAGCGCAGCCAATTGCGCCGCCGTGCCGATCTGCCAGGCATGGGTGATGCCGTAGGTTGCAGGCAATTTCAGCGCGGCGAACAGCGGGCCGTTGGCCGGCAGCATCGGCGTTGCGGTCGGTGCTTGTGGTTCCTGCCAGACCAGCGCGGTATGCACGTGGTCGCGCAATTCGCCTGCCCATGCCGTGACGCGGAAGAAATGCAGCCGCACGTGCGCATGTTCGTAGACATGTTCGCGCACGATCCAAGGTGTCGCTGCGAGTACCTCGATGCCAAGTTCCTCGTGCAATTCGCGCACGATCGCGTCGCGCGGCGTTTCGCCCGGTTCGACCTTGCCGCCGGGAAATTCCCAGTAGCCCGGGTAGAAGGTGCCGGGGCCGCGCCGGCCCAGCAGATACTGGCCATCGTCGCGAAAGATGACGGCGGCAGCAACGTTGGTGATCTTCACTTGAGTGTTCGACCCGCGTAGTCACGCGCGAACTGCCAGGCCACGCGGCCGCTGCGCGAGCCGCGCTGTAGCGCCCACTGCAGCGCTTCCTGCCGTGCTGCCAGCGCCGACTTTTCATCGACGCCGAACTGGTGCAGCCAATGCACGCAGATGTCGAGGTAGTGGTCCTGGTCGAAGGGATAGAACGACAGCCACAGCCCGAAGCGCTCGGAGAGCGAAATCTTTTCCTCAGTGGTTTCGCCCGGATGGATCTCGCCGTCGTCCGCGTGCGTGGCTTCGAGGTTTTCGGCCATGCGTTCGGGCATCAGGTGGCGCCGGTTCGAGGTTGCATAGATCAGCAGGTTCTCGGGGGCACCGGCGATCGAGCCGTCGAGCGCGCTCTTGAGCGCCTTGTAGCCGGGTTCGGAGGCCTCGAAAGAGAGATCGTCGCAGAAGACAATGAAACGTTCGGGGCGGCCGGCGACGAGGTCGATGATCGCCGGCAGATTGACGAGGTCGTTGCGATCGACCTCGATCAGGCGCAGGCCCTTCTTGGCGAACTTCAACAACACGCCCTTGACCAGCGAGGACTTGCCGGTGCCGCGCGCGCCCGTGAGCAGCACGTTGTTGGCGGGCTTGCCGGCGACGAACTGCCGCGTGTTGCGCTCGATGGCGGCTTTCTGCGCATCGATGCCCTGCAGGTCGGCGAGGCGGATCTGATGCGGATGGCGCACCGGCTCGAGACGGCCGGGATGGGTGCGCCAGCGGTAGGCTGTCGCATTCCAGTCGGGCGGCGCTGCAGGCGCGGGCAGCAGCGCTTCGGCGCGCGCCACGAGCGATTCGAGGCGGGTCAGCAATGATTCAAGTGCTTGCATCGGGTAAGCTTCCAGTCATGACACGCCGCAATTTAACACTCCCCGCGCTACTCCTATTGCTGGCCGGCTGTTCAGCAGTCCCGCCCGCGCCTAGTCCCTGTTCGCCCTGTCCTACAGTTGAAGCGCCCAAACCAGTCGCCAAACCCTTGCAACCGGCAAGCTGGGCTGACCTGTCGGGTTGGGAAAACGACGATCACGCAACAGCGTTCGAGCTGTTCAAGGCGCAATGCATCACGCTGGGCAAGCGGCCGTTGTGGTTGGCGACCTGCGAGTCCGCGCTGAAAGTCGGCGTTGGCGAGACGGCACCGGGAGGGGCAAGAGCCTGGTTCGAAACGAATTTCCGACCGTGGCAGCTCGTCAACCCGGACGGCAGTCGCGAAGGGCTGGTCACCGGCTATTACGAACCCGTGGTGCGCGGCAGCCGGACGCGGAAGCCACCGTATCTCACGCCGGTGTTCGGCCCGCCAGACGACCTGATCGTCGTCGATCTCGCCGAGCTCTATCCCGAACTGAAACACATGAGGCTGCGCGGCCGCATCGAGGGCCGCAAGCTGATTCCCTACTTCAGCCGGGCCGACTGGACGAACGAGGAACCGCACCGCGTCGACAAGGCGCTGCTGTGGCTGGATGATCCGGTCGCCTTCTTCTTCCTGCAGATTCAGGGTTCGGGGCAGGTCGTGCTCGACGACGGCAGCCGGACGCGTATCGGCTATGCCGACCAGAACGGGCATCCGTATCGTTCGATCGGCACTTGGCTGATCGAAAAGGGCGAACTGAAATCCCACGAAGCCTCGATGCAGGGCATCAAGGCGTGGGCCGAGAGGAATCCGCAACGCCTGCAGGAACTGCTTAATGCGAATCCCAGCCTCGTGTTCTTCCGCGAGTTGCCCGTTGCCGGGAACGGACCGCCGGGGGCATTGGGCGTGCCCTTGACCCCCGAACGCTCGATTGCCGTCGATCCGCGCCACACCCCGCTCGGGGCACCCGTCTGGCTTAGCACCACCCGACCGAACAGCGAGCAAACACTAACCCGGCTGATGCTGGCGCAGGATACGGGCGGCGCGATCCGCGGCCCGGTGCGCGCCGATTTCTACTGGGGCAGCGGTCCGGAGGCCGGCAGCCTGGCCGGGAAAATGAAGCAGCCGGGCCGCATGTGGGTGCTGCTGCCGCACTGGCATGTGCCGTGATGCACCAATAGCGTGCGCAAGCTTGGCCATTGTGGTGCGCGCGAAGTCGCTTGAGCCCCGCAGAAATTGCATAAGCCATTGATTCAAATGAGCTGAAATCGCTGGAATGCTTGTTGCTCAGGTGTTCCCCATTTTCGACTTTGGGGCACCAACATGGAGAACTTCAAGACAACCGCCGACGTGCTGTTCATCCTGCTCGGCGCCATCATGATCCTCGCGATGCACGCCGGCTTCGCCTTCCTCGAGCTGGGCACGGTGCGCCGGAAAAATCAGGTCAATGCGCTGGTCAAGATCCTCTGCGATTTCTCGATGTCGACGTTGGCCTACTTCTTCATCGGCTACGGCATCGCCTACGGCGTCAATTTCTTCTCCGGTGCTGAGGCGCTGGTGGCAAAGAGTGGCTACGACCTCGTCAAGTTCTTCTTCCTGCTGACTTTCGCGGCGGCGATCCCCGCCATCGTCTCGGGCGGCATTGCCGAACGGGCGCGCTTCAATCCGCAACTCGCCGCGACCTTCCTGCTCGTCGGCTTCGTCTATCCCTTCTTTGAGGGCATCGCCTGGAATCAGGCCTACGGCATCCAGGCCTGGCTGCTGGCGACTTTCGGCGCGGAGTTTCACGACTTTGCCGGCTCGGTGGTGGTGCATGCGGTGGGCGGGTGGATCGGGCTGACCGCCGTGCTGATGCTCGGCGCGCGGCGTGGCCGCTATCACAAGGATGGCGGCATCGCCGGCGGCCACCCGCCGTCTTCGATTCCCTTCCTCGCGCTGGGTGCGTGGATCCTGATCGTCGGTTGGTTCGGCTTCAACGTCATGAGCGCGCAGACCCTCGACAAGGTGTCCGGCCTCGTCGCGATGAACTCGCTGATGGCGATGGTGGGCGGCACGCTGGTCGCCCTTGCGGTGGGCAAGAACGACCCCGGCTTCGTGCATAACGGCCCGCTTGCCGGATTGGTGGCCGTCTGTGCCGGCTCCGACCTGATGCATCCGCTCGGGGCGCTGGTCACCGGCGGCATCGCCGGCGGCCTGTTCGTCATCATGTTTACCGTCACGCAAAACCGTTGGAAGATCGACGACGTGCTCGGTGTCTGGCCGTTGCACGGCCTGTGCGGCGCGTGGGGTGGCATCGCCGCGGGCATCTTCGGCACGCAGGTACTTGGCGGCATGGGCGGCGTGGCCTTCATGAGCCAGCTGACCGGCACGCTGCTAGGCGTGGCGGTCGCGCTGATCGGCGGTTTCGCTGTCTATGGAGGCCTCAAGGCCGCAGTCGGCATCCGCCTCGATGCCGAGGAAGAATTCGAGGGCGCCGACTTGACCATCCACCGCGTATCTGCCAGCGCCGAACGCGAAACCCTGTGGTGATTGCGTTATGATGATCATCAGCCAAAGGCTGATGATCGATTCTGTTTGTTCGTATTTATTTTCTCCAGCATTGTCCCTATATTCAGTGCCCATTCATGCCGAGGCCTGCAGGAGACAATCATGTATATCGAAACACCGGGGCGAGACCCGTCAGAGGCCATTCTCGCCATTTCCCTGTTTGCGGCGTTCGCCGATGGGGCGAACGATGACCGCGAGCGCGAGGAAATCCGCCGTCTCGCCGAAACACTGAGCAGCGTAGAAGGCGCACACGATCTGACCGGCCTGTATCGGGATGTCCTGCTCAAGCGTATCAATCTCGGGGAAACGGCAGCGGCATTAAAGGATCCCGGCGAACGCCAATTTGCTTATGAGATGGCTGTGAGTGTCTGCGACGCCGACGGCCGTTCGACCGATGCAGAACGCCGCTTCCTGACCGATCTGGCCGGGTTGCTTGCCCTCGATGCGGACGTGACCGCTCCGCTCGACCGGCAGGCGGAAGCCATCGCCGAGCTGACCGAGACGGCGGTGCCGGCCGCCGCTGCAACGGTTGCCGCCACGCCGGCGATGGCATCCGACGCTGAAATGGATCGGTCCATCCTCAACTATTCGATCCTCAACGGCGCGCTCGAATTGTTGCCGCAATCCTGGGCCTCGATGGCCATCATTCCGATCCAAATCAAGATGGTCTATGGAATCGGCAAGCAGCATGGCTACGAACTGGATCAGGGCCACATCCGCGAACTGCTGGCGACGCTGGGCGTGGGCATGACCTCCCAGTATCTCGAACAGTTTGGTCGCAAGCTGCTGGGCGGGTTGTTCGGCAAGGTCGCCAGTGGTCTCGGCAAGGGCATCGGCAAAGCCGCGACCAGCATGGCCTTTTCATTCGCGACGACCTACGCGCTCGGGCAGGTGGCGAAACGCTACTACGCGGGCGGACGGCAAATGAGCACCGCGCTGCTGCAGGATACGTTCAGGAATCTGCTGGGGCCGGCCAAGGCGCTGCAGTCCCAGTATCTGCCCCAGATCCGGGAGCGCGCCAACACGCTGGACATGAGCCAGATCGTATCGATGGTGCGTGGCTGAGCACAGCTGTTTGCAATGAACCAATGAATTGAGAACCTGAAGATGATCGAACTGCTTGCCAACCCGGAAATCTGGATCGCTTTTTTCACGCTGACCGCCCTGGAACTGGTGCTCGGCATCGACAACATCATCTTCATCTCGATCCTGGTCGACAAGCTACCCAAGGAACAACGGGAAATCGCGCGGCGCATCGGCCTGTTCCTCGCGATGTTCATGCGCATCGCGCTGCTCCTGCTCCTGTCGTGGATCGTCGGCCTGACCGCGCCGCTGTTCTCGCTTTTCGGCTACGACGTGTCTGGCCGCGACCTGATCCTGATTCTCGGCGGACTTTTCCTGATCTGGAAGAGCACCGGCGAAGTGCATCAATTGCTCGAAGGCGAGTCGGGCGGGGAATCGCGGCATGTCGCGTCCAGTTTCACGGCCGTCATTCTCCAGATCATGGTGATCGACCTCGTCTTCTCATTGGATTCGATCATCACTGCCGTTGGCATGGTCAGCGAAGTCGCCGTCATGATTGCCGCCGTCGTCGCCTCGGTGGGTCTGATGATGGTGTTCGCCAGCGCGATCGGTCGCTTCGTTTCGGAACACCCGACCATCAAGATGCTGGCCCTGTCCTTCCTCGTCGTGGTCGGCGTGGTGCTGATCGCGGACGGCTTCGGCCACCACGTGCCCAAGGGCTACATCTACTTCGCGATGGCCTTCTCGGTCAGCGTCGAAATGCTGAACATCCGCATGCGGAAGAAGGCCACGAAGCCGGTGGAACTGCGGGAACCCTATGTACGGGAAACCGGTGGCTGATCCGACTGCCCCGGCTTGAAAAGTCGGCGCTGGCGGGACGGCATGCGGTACCGTCCCGTCGCGCTTGAACAGCTTTAGTGGACGGCGGCACTGCCCTTGTCGAGTGCCTTTTCGAGCATCGCGGCGGGCATGTAGCCGGGCACACGCGAGCCGTCGGCGAAGATCATCGCCGGCGTACCCTTGATATTGAGCTTGCGGCCGAGGGCGGTGACTTTCTCGGTCGGGTGGTTGCAGTTGGCGCTGGCCGGCTGCTTGCCATCGATCATCAGGTCGTTCCAGGCTTTGACACGGTCGGCTGCGCACCAGATGTTCTTTGACTTTTCGCTGGAATCCGGCGAAAGGATCGGGTACAGGTAGGTGTAAACGGTCACGTCATTCACGCTTTGCAGTTCCTTGGCCAGCTTGCGGCAGTAGGAACAGTTTGGGTCCTCGAAGGTAACCAGTACCCGCTTGCCATTGCCCTTGACCTGCTTGATCGCGAGGTCCAGCGGCAGGTCGGAGAATTTCACCTGGGAGAGCTTGTTCTTGCGCTCCTCGGTCAGGTTCTTCTTCGCCTTGACGTCGAGGATGTCGCCATTGATCAGGTAGCTGACCTTCTCGTCGGTGTAGAGCAGGTCGCCGCCGATCTGGATTTCATACAGGTTGATATTGCCCAGCTTGCGCACGGCATCGGCTTTGATGCCGGGGCCGAACAGCTCGGCAAGCACGGGCTCGACGGCTTTCTTGACTTCGGCTTCGCCGGCAAGGGCTGCCTGGGAGATGAACAGGGCAGCAACGGTTGCGATTGTGCCGACGACGGGTTTGATCTTCATGAAATCTCCAGAAAATGTTAGGGCTGCAAAGGTCTCAGCCCATGGCATAACGGGTGAGCGCGTCTTTTATGACCGGCAGGCGGTCGAAGAGGTTCATTCCGAAATTACGCAGGGCACTGACCGGCGCCTGCGGCGTGCCGAACAGGCGCTGCAGGCCATGGGTGACGGATTGTAGCGCCACGACTTCCTCGCGCCGGGCGCGCTCGTGGCGACGCAGCCACTGCAGGTCGCCGCAGTCGATATGCGCGGGGCAGGCCGCGAGCACTTCGGCGAGGCTTTTCGCATCCTGAAAGCCGAGGTTGATGCCATGGCCCGAAAGCGGGTGAATCGTATGCGCGGCGTCGCCGATCAGCGCCAGCCGGGGCGCAACGGTATTGGGCGCGCGCATCAGGCGCAGCGGGAAGCCGGCCGGCGGCGTGACGAGTTCCAGCCCGCCGAGTTGGTAGTTGCCGGCGGCGGCAACGTGTTCGCAGAATTCCGCCGGATCGAGCGCCAGCAGTTCCTGTGCGTGTTCTGTGGGCGTCGACCAGACGATCGAAATCAGGTCGCCAGGCAGAGGAAGGAAGGCGAGGATGCCGTCGGCGCGGAACCATTGCCAAGCCGTCTCGCGGTGCGGCTGGCCGGTCGTGAAGTTGGCCACCACGCCCATCTGGTCGTAGGGCAGGAAGTCGACATCGATGCCGGCGGCGGTGCGTGTCCAGGAGTCGGCGCCGTCGGCGGCGACAATGAGCTTTGCCGTCAGCGTGCGCCGGTCGGCGAGTTCCAGCACCGCCTCACCGTCGCCAATGTCGAGCAGCGCGGGAACGGCCGGACACAGCAGGTCGACATTGCCTTGCCGCTTGGCGGTTTCCCAGAGTTCGTGCTGTAGCAGCGAGGATTCGATGATCCACGCCAGTTCGCCAACGCCACTGGCATAGGCGGAAAACTCCAGGTCGCCGCCACGGTCGCCATGCACCGACATCTTGCGTACCGGTTGGCAGTGCGCCAGATCGAGATGCTGCCAGATGCCGATTCCATCGAGAAAACGGGCGTTGCTCGGGCTGACGGCATAAATGCGGGCATCCCAGTGGGCGGGTTGCACGGGGGGCTTGGCCTCGACGACGGCGATTTTCAGGCGGCTGCGCCGCAGTGCAACTGCCAGTGCCAGGCCGGCCAAACCGCCGCCGACGATGATCAGGTCGTAATTCATGCGCGCATTGTCGCGTCCGCAGCCAAACTTGACAAGGCCGGCGCTGCGCCGGGATAATTCCGCCCCTTCGCTGCGCGGTGATGTAGCTCAGTCGGTTAGAGCATCGGATTCATAATCCGGGGGTCGACAGTTCAAGTCTGTCCATCACCACCAATACCCAATGAAAAGGCCCCGGTTCGCCGGGGCCTTTTCATTGGTGCGTTCCGCCGTAAGATCAGCCGAGGAACAACCGGTAGGCGGGGTTCTTCGTTTCGTCCCAGTAGCGGTAACCAAGACTCTTGAGGAAGGCGCGGAAGTCCTTCATCTCCTTGGGCGGCACCTGCATGCCGACCAGCACGCGGCCGGTGTCAGCACCGTGGTTGCGGTAGTGGAAGAGGCTGATGTTCCAGCCGGCGCTCATCTTGTCGAGAAAGTGCATCAGTGCGCCGGGCCGCTCGGGGAACTCGAAACGGTAGAGCAGTTCGTGCTCGGCTTGCGCATGGCCGCCGACGAGGTGGCGGATGTGCAGCTTGGCCATTTCGTCGTCGGTGAGGTCGAGCGTAGCGTAGTCATGCCGGCGCAGGAGTTCGGCAAGTTTGGTGGCCTCGGCGCGGTGATGCACCTGGATACCGACGAAGACATGGGCCTCGCCGGCATCGTGGAAGCGATAGTTGAACTCGGTGATGTTGCGGTTGCCGATCAATGAGACGAACTTCTTGTAGCTGCCGGGTTTTTCCGGCAGCGAGACGGCGAACACCGCTTCGCGCTGCTCGCCGATCTCGGCACGCTCCGCGACGAAACGCAGCCGGTCGAAATTCATGTTGGCGCCGGAGGCGACCGCGACCAGCGTCTTGCCGTGCGCCTTGTTGCGCCGCGCCCATTCCTTGGCACCAGCGACGGCCAGCGCGCCGGCGGGCTCGAGGATCGAGCGCGTGTCCTCGAAAACATCCTTGATGGCGGCGCAGATCGCGTCGGTATCGACCAGCACCATCTCATCGACATAGTCGCGGCAAAGGCGGAAGGTTTCCTCACCGACCATCTTCACCGCCGCGCCGTCGGCGAACAGGCCAACCGATTCGAGGCGCACGCGCTTGCCAGCCTTGAGAGAACGGTCCATCGCATCGGCATCGGCCGCCTCGACGCCGATGATCTTCGTGTGCGGGCGCAGGCGCTTGATGTAGGCTGCGACGCCGGAAATCAGGCCACCACCGCCGACACAGCAGAACACCGCGTCGATCGGATCGGGATGCTGGCGCAGGATCTCCATGCCGATGGTGCCCTGACCGGCGATGACGTCCGGATCGTCGAAGGGATGGACGAAGCTGAGCTTCTCCTTTTTCTCCAGTTCGAGTGCGCGGGCATAGGCGGCATCGTAGGCATCGCCGTGCAGAACCACTTCGCCCCCACGTTTCTTCACCGCGTCGATCTTGATCTGCGGCGTGGTCGTCGGCATGACGATCACCGCGCGAATCCCGAGCTTCTGCGCGGCCAGCGCGACGCCCTGCGCATGGTTGCCGGCCGAGGCGCAGATGACCCCGCGCTTGCGCTGCTGCGGCGTCAGATGGGCGATCTTGTTGTAGGCGCCGCGCAGCTTGAAGCTGAAGACCGGCTGCATGTCCTCGCGCTTCAGCAGCAGTCGGTTACCGCTGCGCGTGCTCAGGTTCGGCGCGAGTTCGAGCGGTGTTTCCTGCGCGACGTCATACACGCGGGCATTAAGAATTCGTTCGAGGTAATCCATGGCAAAGGCAGGGGGATCGGGTCATCGCGAAGGGTAGCACGGGCAGCAGGTTTGCCGGCTTTGCGCGGGCAAGGCGCTAGAATGCCTGCGTTATCAAGGAGGTTGTCATGAGCTTTGTTGTGTTACGCCGCATCGTCCTGCTGGTTTTCGCCTTGTTCATGTCTTTGAATGCGACGGCCCAGTCCGCCAAAACCGAAATGCTGCTGTATTGCGGCATCACCATGGTGCGGCCGATGACCGAAATCGCGAAGCTGTTCGAACAGCGCGAGAACGTCAAAATCGCCATCGCCCAGGGCGGGTCGGAAGATCTTTACCAGTCAGCGAAGAAGAGTGGTGTCGGCGACTGGTACCTTCCCGGTGAACCGAGCTATCGTGATCGCCATGTGGCTGAAGGCCTGTTCGGCGAGCAGGTGACGGTTGGCCACAACCAGATGGCGCTGATGGTTCTCAAAGGCAACCCGAAGCAGGTCAAGCCCAATCCGCGCGAATTGCTGCGCAAGGATCTGGTTTCGATCATCGGCAATGCCGAGTCCGGTAGTGTCGGCCAGGAGGCCAAGCACATCCTCGACCGCCTCGGCATTTATCCGCAGGTGATCCGCACGGCAGCTTTTCTGGCGCCGGATTCGCGCAACCTCGTAAATGCAATGAAAAAGGGCGAGGCCGACGTGACCATGAACTGGCGCGCCACGGCGTTTTTCCCCGACAATGTCGCACGGCTCGATGTCGTCGATCTTGATCCGAAAGTGGCCAAACCCCAAGCCCTTCTGCTGATCCAGCTAAAAAGCACGCAACAACCCGAACTGGCGAAGCGCTTCATGGCGCTGGCGGCCAGCGACGAAGGCCAAGCAATTTTCCGCAAGCATGGTTTCCTTGACAACAAGGGTGGCGGAAACAAGTAAATGCTGCCAGCCGCGATGAAGGCGAGCAGCCCAGCCCTCCGCTCCAGGCTCAACCCGTCGATCAAGTGGCTGATCGGCATCGGTGCCGCCTGTCTGGTGGGCGTGCTCGGCCTCAAGCTGGTCTTCGACAATCTGCAGGACGAGTTGAACGCCCGCAGTGTCAATGAACGCGCCCGTCTCTTCATCGGCGAGGAAATTGTGCGCGGCATCACGGGTATCGAGAAGGATATCTATCTGCTGGCGGCCACGACCAATCCGGCCGCGGTACGGCGCGTCAACCGTTCCATCGACATTCAGCTGCAGAAACTGCGTCATGACCTGACTGTACTCAAGGAGGGCGGGACGGTCAGGCGCGAGGTGCTGCTGAACATCGAGGGCCGCGACGAGATGGTGCGCGAGGCGACCTATGTAGCGGATACCGAGGCTGGCCGTCATGTCATGGAGGTCATCGAGATCGAGCCGCTGCTCGACGAAATCGACGAAAAAACCGTCGGTCTCGTGGCCTTGCTGATGAAGGGCTGGGAGTTTCAGGAAAATCGCGATAGTGCGGGATTCCTGGCGCTGCATGACGAGATCGATGTGTTTTTGAAACACCTGCCGCCCTATTTCGCGCGCATCAACGAAAATGCCAGCCGGCTGTTTTTCGACAGCAGCGCGCGCCTGTCCGAACTGGAAACCCGCCTCAAGTTGCAGCGCGAGCGGCTCAAGCTGGTCGAGCTGGGGGTCATGGCCATGGTGATCCTGCTGGCCGGTCTCGGGGGCATCGGCTTCGTGCAGCGGATCGATCTGGCGAACCGTCAGTTGCGTGATGCCATCGAGGAAATGCGTGATGCCAAGGAAGAAGCCGAGCGCGCGAGCCGCGCGAAATCGGAGTTCGTCTCGCGCATGAGCCATGAACTGCGCACGCCGCTCAACGCCATCATCGGGTTCGCCGACCTGCTGTCGGCCGAGCCGCTTTCAGCCTCGCACCAAAATTTCGTCAAGCTCATCAACGATTCCGGCAACCATCTGATGGAGCTGATCAATGCGGTGCTCGACCATGCCAAGATCGAGGCGGGAGGTTTGACGCTGGAAAAGATCCCCTTCGATTTTCAAGCCGCGATCGATGCCGTCAAGGCCATCGTCAATGAGCGCGCCTCCGTGAAGGGGCTGGAATTCACCGCGCAGATTTCCCCGCAGTTGCCGCGCTACGTCGTCGGCGATCCCACCCGCCTGCGCCAGGTGCTCATCAACCTGCTGGTGAATGCCGTCAAATTCACCGAGCGTGGTTCGGTCGAGTTGCGCATCGCGCCCGATGAAGGCCAGATCCATTTCAGCGTGCGCGACACGGGCATCGGCATGGATGAGAAGGCGCTGGGACGGTTGTTCAAGCCCTTCAGCCAGGCCGACGATTCGGTGACGCGCAAGTATGGCGGCACCGGCCTCGGCCTGATGATCTCGAAGGAGCTGATCGAGGCGATGGGTGGCCGCATCGATGTGGAAAGTGCGCCAGGCGTCGGCACGGTCTTCTGGTTCTGGCTGCCCTTGCAGGCTGCCGACGTGCTCGATCCCGGCAGCATCGAGAGTGGGCGCGAGTCGGGCAAGCTCACCAGCCTGGTGCCCGGCAGGGTGCTGATCGTCGATGACAACCGGGTCAATCTGCAATTGGCGAGCGCGATGCTGGAGCGACTGGGCCTCGCGCATGAGCTTGCCGACAACGGGGTGACAGCCCTGGCGCGCATCGCGGAGACGGACTTCGCCTTGGTGCTGATGGACATGGAAATGCCCGAAATGGACGGCATCACGGCTACGCAGCAATTGCGCGCGCGCGAAGCGGCGCAGGGGCTGGGTCATCTGCCGGTTATCGCGATGACGGCCAATGCCCTGCAGGAAGACCGCGAGCGTTGCTTCGCCGCCGGCATGGATGGCTATCTGGCCAAGCCGGTCAGCCTTGCCGCCCTGCAGGCGGAATTGCGCCGCCTGTTCGGCAATGCGCGCCCGGCCGTGGCCGTGCACGCCGCGCCGCCATCGGAAAAGGCCGGGTTGATTTACGACCGCGCGGCGGCACTCGCGATGATGGGTGACGAGGAACTGCTCGATGAGGTGGCGGGGATGTTCGTCGCGGATGTCCCCGGCTATCTTGCGGAGATCGATGCTGCCCTCGCTGCCGGAGATAAAGATAAGCTTGCGCGCGCTGCCCATACCGTCAAGGGTCTGTTTGCCACTTTCGTCTCGCCGGCTGGCCAGTCCGTGGCCCTGCAGCTTGAGCAAGATGCGCGTGCCGGGAATCTGGCTGGCTGCGGCGAACTGGCGGCCGCGGTACGCACTCATGCCGAGGCGCTGGCGGGGGCGCTGGCGAAAAAGTAAAAGTCGGCGCTGGCAGGACGGCATGCCGGACGTGGTTTGCCGGCTGATCGGTTAAAATTCGCTGCCTTGCAGCAAATTCCTACCCCATGACCGCGCGCCTTCGGGAAATTCCCTACAACACCACGTCCTTCTCCGACCGCGAGATCGTCATCCGCCTGCTCGGCGCGGACATGTGGGCGATCCTCGACGTGCTGCGTGCGCAGCGCGTGACGGGCCGCTCGGCGCGCATGCTCTACGAGGTACTGGGCGACATCTGGGTGGTGCGGCGTAACCCCTATCTGGAAGACGACCTGTTGGCCAGCCGCGAGCGGCGCGGCGCGCTGATCGACGCGCTCAAGCACCGCCTGGGTGAGATCGAGAAACGGCGTGCCGGCAACCAGTCGGTCGCCCAATTGCTTGCCGCCGCCGAGAAAGCCGTCGCCGATTTCGAACGCTGGTTCGACGACACGGCGGCACTGCGTCGCAAGGTCATGCAACGTCTTGCACGCCACACGCGCAAGGACAACATCTGCTTCGATGGCCTCGCCCGCGTTTCGCATGTCACCGATGCGACTGACTGGCGTGTGGAGTATCCCTTCGTCGTCCTTACGCCCGATACCGAGGAGGAGATTGCGCAACTGGTACGCGGCTGCATCGAACTCAACCTGACCATCATTCCGCGTGGCGGCGGTACCGGCTACACCGGCGGTGCCGTGCCGCTCGATCCGCGTTCGGTCGTCATCAACACCGAAAAGCTCATCGACATGGGCGACGTGACCGAGGCCGTGCTGCCCGGCCTGAGCCAGTCCTACGCGACGATCCGCACTGGCGCCGGCGTGGTCACGCGCCGCGTCATGGATTGTGCCGAAGCCCATGGGCTCGTCTTCGCCTGCGACCCGACTTCGGCTGCTGCGTCCTGCATCGGTGGCAACATCGCGATGAACGCGGGCGGCAAGAAGGCCGTGCTGTGGGGCACGGCGCTCGACAACCTGGCGTCGTGGAAGATGGTCGATACCGAAGGCCGCTGGCTCGAGGTCGAGCGCGTCAATCACAATCTGGGAAAAATCCACGATCAGGAAACCGCGACCTTTCGGCTCAGGCATCTGAGCGACGACGGCAAGGTCGAGCGCGAAGAAACGCTGGCAATTCCCGGCAGCAGCTTCCGCAAAGTCGGACTGGGCAAGGATGTCACCGACAAGTTCCTGTCCGGCCTGCCCGGCGTGCAGAAGGAAGGTTGCGACGGCCTGATCACCTCGGCCGTGTGGATCCTGCACAAGATGCCGCCGGTGCAGCGCACCGTCTGCCTCGAGTTCTTCGGCCAAGTGCGCGACGCCGTGCCGAGCATCGTCGAGATCACCGACTACTTCAAGCCTGGTGGCGCGGGACTTGCGGCCGGTGTGCGGCTGGCGGCGCTCGAGCATCTCGACGAGCGCTACGTGCGCGCGGTTGGCTATGCGACGAAAGCCAAGCGCCATGGCCGACCGAAGATGGTGCTGCTCGGCGACATCGTCGGCAGCGACGAGGATGCCGTGATGCGTGCAACCTCAGAGGTCGTGCGGATGGCAAGCCTGCGCAGTGGCGAAGGCTTCATCGCCGTCACGGCCGAAGCGCGCAAGCAGTTCTGGCTGGACCGTTCGCGCACGGCGGCGATTTCGCGCCACACCAATGCCTTCAAGGTCAACGAGGACGTCGTTATCCCGCTGCCGCGCATGGGCGACTACTGCGACGGCATCGACCGCTTCAACATCGAACTGTCGATCGGCAACAAGCTCGCACTGTGCGATGCGCTGACCGAATTCCTCAGCGGCGAACTGCCGCTGCACATCGGTGATGCCGGCCTGTCCGGCCGCGCGCTGATCGGTGACCGCCGTGACCTGGCCGTGGCCGCTGTATCCGAGGTACGCAATCGTTGGCAGAGCTTGCTCGACAACCTTGATACCCATTTCCCCGCGCTGCAGGACTACTCGCTGCGTGTGTCGTGGAAGACCGAACTCAAGCCGCTACTCGAGGAGATCTTCGCCGGCGATGCCTACGGGCCGACACGCGAGCGCATCGAGACGATCCATCAGAAAGTGTTGAAGGGCCGGGTCTTCGTCGCGCTGCACATGCACGCCGGCGACGGCAACGTGCATACCAACATCCCGGTCAACTCCGACAACTATGCGATGTTGCAGACGGCTTACCGCACCGTCGACCGCATCATGGAACTCGCCCGCGGCCTCGGCGGCGTGATCTCCGGCGAGCACGGCATCGGCATCACCAAACTCGACTACGTTTCGGCCGACGAGATCCAGCCCTTCCGCGATTACAAGCAGAAGATCGATCCGCAGGGCCGCTTCAACAAGGGCAAGCTGTTGGCGGGCGGTAATCTCGCCAACGCCTACACGCCCTCGTTCGCATTGCTCGGCGTCGAATCGCTGATCATGGAGCAGTCCGAGATCGGCCGCATTTCCGACATGGTCAAGGACTGCCTGCGTTGCGGCAAGTGCAAGCCGGTGTGCTCGACGCACGTGCCGCGCGCCAACCTGCTCTACTCGCCGCGCAACAAGATCCTTGGCGTCGGCCTGCTGGTCGAGGCCTTCCTCTACGAGGAGCAGACGCGGCGCGGCATTTCGCTCAAGCATTTCGAGGAATTCTCAGATGTCGCCGACCACTGCACGGTTTGCCACAAGTGCGTGAAGCCCTGCCCGGTCGACATCGACTTCGGCGATGTCTCGATCGCGATGCGCAACTTCCTGCGCAAGACCGGCAAGAAGAAGACCGTGCCGGCTACTGCGCTCGCAATGGCCTTCCTCAGCGCCACCGATCCGGCGCGCATCAAGGCGCTCAAGACCGGCATGATCGACCTTGGCTACAAGGCGCAGCGGCTTGGCCACGCGCTGGCAAAAACCTTCGGCCTGACGCAAGAGACGGTGCGCCATCCGCCCGCGTCGCTCGGCCGTCCCGATGTCAAGACGCAGGTCATCCACTTCCTCAACAAGCCGCTGCCGGCCAACGTGCCGCGCCGCACGGCGCGCGGACTGCTCGACATCGAGGATGCGACGATGATCCCGGTGATCCGCGATCCGAAACGTGGCGGCAATGGCGGCAGCGAAGATGCGGAAGCGGTTTTCTACTTCCCCGGCTGCGGCTCGGAGCGGCTGTTCTCGCAGGTTGGTCTTGCCACGCAGGCGATGCTCTGGCATGTCGGCACGACGACCGTGCTGCCGCCGGGCTACCTGTGCTGCGGTTATCCGCAGACCTCGTCCGGCGACGAAGAGAAGGGCACGGCAATCACCACGCAGAACCGCGTGCTGTTCCATCGCGTCGCCAACACACTCAATTACCTCGACATCAAGACGGTGATCGTCAGCTGCGGCACCTGCATGGACCAGCTGCTGAAGTATGAGTTCGAACGCATCTTCCCCGGCTGCCGTTTACTCGACATCCACGAATACCTGATGGAAAAGGGCGTGAAGCTGGAGGGCGTGAAAGGCGTGCAATACCTCTACCATGACCCCTGCCACACGCCGATGAAGCAGCACAACCCGACCAAGGTGGCCAGCACGCTGCTGGGCAAACCCGTCCTGCTGTCCGATCGCTGCTGCGGCGAATCCGGCACGCTGGCCGTGACGCGTCCCGACGTGTCGACGCAGGTGCGCTTCAGGAAGCAACAGGAGATCGAGCTTGGTGTCGAACAGCTGAAACTCGGCGCTGGCGGGACGGCACCCCAGACGACCAAGATCCTCACAAGTTGCCCGAGTTGCCTGCAGGGGCTGTCGCGCTACCGTGAGGATGCGGCCATCGAGGCCGACTACATCGTTGTCGAACTCGCGCGCCACATCCTTGGCGAGGACTGGCTCGACCGCTACGTCAATGCCGCCAACGCCGGCGGCATCGAACGCGTGCTGCTGTAAGGCTTTAGCGCAGGATATCTTCCACGGCGTCGACCACCATGCTGGTGCCGACGGCGATCATCAGGATGTCGCCGGCCACCTGCACGTAACGGTGCTGCGGCGGGGGCGGTGGCAGGCGCACGAGGATTTCATGCGGGAGCGGGTAATAGCGCACGTCGGCCGGCAACGCATAGCCGCGCCGCCATTTCTTTGCCTGTCCGGGCGGCATGCAGCCGTTGCCTTTCTTCGCCAGTCCGGGCGGGCAGTGTCCGGCGCGGGCCTGGCCGCCGTAGTAGTCGATCAGGACGCGACGTGAATCGTCGTTGAAGCGGTACTGGCCGCCGCTGCGGCGATCGTCGTAACGATCGTCACGTTTGTCGCGCTTGCTGCGGTCGTCCCAACCGCCGCGATCGTCTCGATCCCCGCGGCTTTCATGCTTGTTGCCATGTTTGCCGCCGCCAGCCCAGTCGGGTTTCTCGGCGAAAACGGGCGTGCTCGCAGCGAACAGGCCGGCGATCAGCAAAGCGGTGATACGGTGCGAATGTTTCATGGATTTCTCCCTCGGGTCGTTAGCCAATTAGAACGCAAACCACCGCGTTCGGGTTTACATCGGTTCGCTCAGAGTCGCATCGCCAGTCGCACGGTCGATCGTGAGCTGCAACTCGCAATATTCGGTCTGCGGTTCGACCGGCGTCGGGTCATCGGCGCAGGAGCAGCCGGCGAGAATGCCGGCAAAGAAGACGCCGACCTTGGCATGAATGCTTGTCGTGTCCGCACGCGCATCGAGTAGCACCACGGTGATGGCTTCGTTCGCCACGGCACTGGTGCCGGTGAGCGCCTGTTGCAGCGGGAGTTTATCGGCATGGGTTGCCAGTTCGCGCTTGAGCACGGTGCCGAAATCCGCCGTGCCCCAGGCGCACACCGAGTAAGGCAGATGCATCAGCGTGCGGCCGAACCGGCCGGCGCGGCGCGCAGGTATTGGCGCGGCCAGCTTGTAGCCACACCGAGTACCTGTGCGGCGTGCAAGGGCCAGTAGGGATCGCGCAGCAACTCGCGGCCGAGCAGCACCAGGTCGGCCTGACCGCTGCGTACGATGTGGTCGGCCTGCTGCGGCGAGGTGATCAGCCCGACGGCGGCGGTCGGGATGTCCGCCTCGCGGCGGATGCGCGCGGCGAATTCCGTCTGGAAGCCCGCGCCAACCGGAATCTGCGCCCACGGCACGAGGCCGGCGGTGGACACATCGACAAGATCGACGCCGAGCGTTTTGAGGATGCGGCACAGCTCGACGGTTTCATCGCAATTCCAGCCGCCTGCCACCCAGTCGGTGGCAGAGAGGCGCACCAGCAGCGGCAGGTTCTCCGGCCAGATGGCACGGACGGCCGTTACGACCTCGCGCACGAGACGGCTGCGGTTCTCGAAACTGCCGCCATATTCATCTGTCCGCTGGTTGGATAGCGGCGAGAGAAACTGGTGCAGCAGGTAGCCGTGCGCGGCATGGACTTCCACGACCTGGAAACCGGCGGCCAGCGCCCGTTTTGCGGCGGCTGTAAAGCTATCGATGACGTGCCGGATGCCGGCTTCATCCAACGCGGTTGGTACCGCATAGCCGTCGCTGAAAGCGATCGGCGAGGGCGCGACCGGCGTCCAGCCACCTTCTTCGGGACTCAGCGTGCCTTGCTTCTGCCAGCCGAGGCCGACGCCGCCCTTGCGGCCCGCATGCGCAAGCTGCAACGCCGGTACGCAGCCGTGTTCCTGCGCGAAATGCGCGATGCGCGCCAGCGGTTCGAGCTGCGCGTCGTTCCAGATTCCGAGGTCGCCGAAGCTGATGCGGCCTTCCGGCAATACGCCGGTGGCTTCGACGATCATCAATGCCGCGCCGCCGACCGCGCGACTACCGTAATGCACGAAATGCCAGTCGTTGGCGACGCCCTCGCGTGCCGAGTACTGGCACATCGGCGGGATGCCGATGCGATGCGGCAGGGTGACGCCGCGCAATGTGAGTGGATCGAAAAGGTGGGCCATGGCCTGGATTCAAGGGTTGCGATGGGCTGATTCTAGAGCGGTCTTTTGCCCGATAATGCAGCCCATGCCCTTCGACCTGACCACCGCCCAGATTTTCGGCTTCCTGTTCGCCGCCGTACTTGTCACGCTGGCGCCGGGACCGGACAACCTTTCCGTGCTGGGCCTCGGCATGGCGCGCGGGCGGCGTGCCGGCATCGGCTTCGGTCTCGGTTGCGCGCTCGGCTGCTTTACCCACACGTTATGGGCGAGTCTCGGAATTTCGGCAGTGCTGGCTGCCTCCGAAATGGCTTTTACGGCCCTCAAGCTGGCCGGGGCCGCCTACCTCTGCTGGCTTGGTTGGCAAGCACTGAAGAGCCCCGGCGCGAAGTTCGAGGCTGGCACGCTGGTTGATGACGCGACGCCATTCGCCGTCTATCTGCGCCGCGGCTTCGTCGCCAACGCGATCAACCCGAAGGTCGCGCTGTTCTTCCTCGCCTTCCTGCCGCAGTTCGTGTCGACAGATAGTGCTCATGCAGCTGGGCAGTCGGCAGTGCTCGGGCTGGTCTTCGCGGCGCAGACTGTACTGGTGTTCGGCCTGCTCGGCTGGTTCGCCGGGCTGATCGGCGGATGGCTGGTTAACTACAGTCGACGCCTCGATCAGGCGACCGGTGTGCTGTTCATTGGCCTCGGGGTACGGCTGGCTATGGAGTCGCGTACATGAAGCAAGCTTCGCTCAAGATCGAGATCCACAGTAGCGGGCGCGGGCTGTTCGAATTCACCGACAAGCTGCGTGCCTTCGTGCGTGAAAGCGGCATTCGCGACGGGCTGCTCACGGTGTTCTGCCGCCACACCTCGGCCTCGCTGCTGATCCAGGAAAACGCCGACCCCGATGTGCGCCATGACCTCGAAACCTTCTTCGCGCAATTGTCGCCGGATGGCCAGCCGGGCTGGCGCCACAACAACGAGGGGCCGGACGACATGTCTGGCCACATCCGCAGCGCGTTGACGCAGACCTCGCTCGGCATCCCGCTCGTGGCCGGCGAGCTTGCGCTCGGCACCTGGCAGGGCGTCTATCTCTGGGAGCACCGTACCCGCGCGCACCGGCGCGAGGTGGTCCTACATCTCATGGGCGAATGAATGTGCGGCATCGCGGGTGAGCTGAGATTCGACGGCACAGCGCCGGTGCGTGACACGATCGAGCGCATGAGCGCACGCCTTTCCCGGCGCGGGCCGGACGGCAGCGGCTTCTGGAGCGAGGGACCCGTAGCCTTCGGGCATCGCCGCCTCGCGATCATCGACCTGTCCGAACGTTCGCGCCAGCCGATGGTCGATGCGGCCATCGGATTGTCACTGGTCTTCAACGGCACGATCTACAACTATCCCGAGCTGCGCCATGAGCTGATCGGGCGCGGCCATGTGTTCTTTTCGGACGGCGACACCGAAGTCATCCTGCGCGCCTATGCCGAGTGGGGCGAGGGCTGCGTCGAGCGCCTGCACGGCATGTTCGCCTTCGCGGTCTGGAACGGCACGAAGCTGTTCCTTGCCCGCGACCGGCTCGGCATCAAGCCGCTGTATTTCGCGCGCACCGACAAATTCTTCCGCTTCGCCTCCAATACGCAGGCGCTGCTCGCGGCCGGAGAAATCGATACTTCGCTCGATCCGGTGGCGCTGCACCACCAGTTCATGCTGCATGCCTCCGTGCCCGCGCCGTTCACGGTCCTTAAGGGCATCCGCAAGCTGGAGCAGGGCACGACACTGACGCTCGATGCCGCCGGGCGAACGGCCGAACGGCGTTACTGGACATTGACCGCGCAACGTCCGGCGGCAGCACGCAGCGAACAGGAATGGACCGAGGCGATCCACGAGGCGCTGCGCGTCGCTGTGAAGAAGCGTATCGAGATCGCCGACGTCAAGGTCGGCGTGCTGCTCTCGGGCGGACTCGATTCTTCGCTGCTCGTCGCGCTGCTGGCCGAGCAGCGCGTGCCCGACCTGATGACCTTTTCCGTCGGCTTCGAGGATCAGCCAGAGGAGCGCGGCAACGAGTTCGAATATTCCGATGCCGTCGCCGACCACTTCGGAACGCGCCATCACAAGTACGCGATCCCCAACAGCGAAGTGCTGCGCCGCCTGTCCGAGGCCGTCGACTGCATGGCCGAGCCGATGGTCAGCCAGGATGTCGTGTCCTTCTATCTGCTTTCCGAACAAGTGTCGAAAACGGTGAAGGTGGTGCAGAGCGGACAGGGCGCCGACGAGGTGTTCGCCGGCTATTCCTGGCACGCCAAGATGGCGGCGGAGTCCGATCCATACATCGAGCGCTTGCAGCGTCACTACTTTGATCGCGACCACGCCGAGTTCGCTGCGATGCTGGAACAGCGCTATCAGGTTGGCGACGTGACGTCGGAACTGCTTGCCGCGAAGCTTGCCGAGCCGTTCGCCGACGCGTTCGTCGACCAGTTGTTGCGCGCTGAGGCGACGCTGCTGATCACCGACGACCCGGTCAAGCGCGTCGACAACATGACCATGGCCTGGGGGCTGGAGGCGCGCGTGCCCTTCCTCGACCATCATCTGGTCGAACTCGCCGCGCAGATGCCGCCGGAACTGAAGTTGGGGTCAGGTGGCAAGCATGTGTTGAAAACGATCTCGCGTGGCCTGCTGCCCGACAGCGTCATCGACCGGCCCAAGGGCTACTTCCCGATGCCTGCGCTGAAATACGTGCGCGGCGAATTTCTCGACTTCATGCGCGGCATCCTCGACGCCGAGGCCTGCTGCCAGCGTGGCATCTACCGGCGCGACTATGTCGAGAAGTTGCTCGCCGAGCCGGACAAACACCTGACGCGCATTCAGGGCAGCAAACTCTGGCACCTCGCGCTGCTGGAATTCTGGCTGCAGCGGAATGTCGATTGCGTGCGGTGAAAGTCGGCGCTAGTAAGACGGCAAATGACGGCCACTACTAGCCGCTCGAGACTTATCTCTATTGCGGCCATTCAATAGAAGCTACTAACCGTTGCCGCCTAACCCCTGGGTCATGTGGCATTTGGTTCACTGCGTTTTCACACAGCCTCGGTCGTCAGCCGGCACTTGAGGTAATCGAATGTGCCGTCCTGCCAGCGCCGACTTTTACCGTGCAACCGGCAGGTAGTCGGTCACGTTTTCCCAGCGGCCGTTGCGGATCTGCGCGATGCGCACCTGCCGTAGCGCGAGGTGATCATTCGCTGAAAAGGTGATCGGCGGGCTGCCGAAGAAGTCACGCGTCGTCTGCAGTTGTTCCAGCGCGGCAGCGACCTTCTGCGGCGTTGGCTGCGGGCCGGCGGCGTGCAGCGCACGTACGAACAGGTCGGCGCCAACCCAGGCGAACACGTCCCAGGTGTTCGGCTCGGCCTTGAATTTTTCCCGGTATTGCACAACCCAGTCGGCCAGCGTGCGATTCGCGCCATCGACGTAGGGATGCGGCAGCAGCACGACGCCATATAGACCCTCTACCGCCGTACCGCCGAGTTGATGAACCTGCGCGGTGTAGCCTGAGGCGGTGACAAGCATCGGCACATTCCAGCCGGTGCGGCGTGCTTCGGTGTAGGCGCCGATGGTTTCGCGCACCACGGTGGCGAGCACGACGAAGTCGCAGTCGGCCGCCTTGAGGCGGGCGATCTGGGCGGCGAAGTCGGTGGCGCCGCGCTTGTAGCTGGTGCGCTCGCACCACTTGAGCCCCAGTTCGCCGAGCAGGCCGTCCATACCGCGCAGTACTTCGCGGCCCATGTCGTCGTCCTGGTAGAGGATGCCAATACGGCTAAACCCGTTGGCCTTGATAAGGTGGCGCGCGGCGGGTGGTACCGAAAGCGTGTAGGACGGGCTCATTCCGAACTTGAGCGGATGCACGGGTTCGTAGACATTCGCCAGCGGTGCGCCGGGGAACAGGTGCAGCACACCGGCTTCGAGGAAGCGCGGCATCGTCGCCATGACGACCGGTGACCCGAGGTTGTGGAGCGCCGCGAAGACGCCCGTGCCCTCTTTACCGAGGAGCTTCTCGGTCGCCAGCACGGCGCGCTTGGGGTCGTAGCCGGTATCCTCGACCAGCAGTTTGAGCTGCCGGCCATGCACGCCGCCCTTGGCGTTTTCCGCGTCGAAACGCATTTGGGTGCCGTTGCGGAAGTGGGTGCCGAGTGAGGCGATCGGGCCGGAGAGGTCCTGCAGGCTTGCGACGCGGATTTCCGTCGGCGTGATGCCGTTCGCCAGGGCAAGCGGCGCCAGGCAGGCGAGGGCAAGTGCGAAAAGAAATTGGTGCATGGACGGCTCCGAAGGAAAGGCCGCGATTATAGGGAAGCTATCTGCGTGGCCCGCCCGCCAGCCCGGCTGGCGCCCAGCGCAACACCAGCACCAGCACGAAGCCGAAGGCGAACAGCTCGATGCCGGCCGGCGGCGTGGCCCAGCCCAGCGTGTCGCGCAGCATCGCGATGCCTTGCGGCAGCGCGATGAGAAACGCCGCGCCGAGCACGATGCCGGCCCGCGTGCCGAGGCCGCCGATCACCAGCATCATCAGCAGCTCGATCGACATCACCCAGTCGAACTGTTCCGGGCTGACGAAGCGCAACTGGTGCGCATACAGCGCGCCGGCGAGGCCGCCGAATGCGGCGGCGAGCGCGAAGGCCGTCATCTTGACGCGCGGCACGGCGACGCCGATGACGTTCGCGGCAGTCGCATCCTCGCGCAGGGCGACGAAGGCCCGGCCGAGGCGTCCGCACAGCAGGCGGTCGAGCAGCCAGAGCGCGCCGATTCCGGCCGCCACGGCCAACCCGTAGAGCAGTTGCGGATCGAGGGGTGCCACGGCCAGTCCGATATTGCCGCCGGTGACCGATTCCCAGCGCATCAGAACTTCCTGCACGATGAAACCGAAGGAAAGTGTGGCGATGGCAAGATAGATCCCGGAGAGCTTGCGCGCCGGCCAGGCGGCGAGGATGCCGGTGGCTGCCGCCAGCAGCGCGGCGCCGGCCAGCGAAAGAGGCAGGGGCCAGCCGTGTGCGTGCAGGATCGCCTCGGCATAGGCGCCGACGCCGATGAATGCAGCGTGGCAGAGCGAGAGCAGGCCGGCATGGCCGGCCAGCAGCATCAGGCCGGCGCCGGCGACGACATAGATCGCGACGAAAGTGAGTTGCGAAAGCGCCCACGGCGACAGCATGGCGGGAGCAGTGGCCAGCGCCAGCAGCACAATGATTGCCAGCATGCGCCGCATCAGGTGTTTTCCTGCGGGCGGCCGAACAGGCCGGCGGGGCGCAGCAGCAAGACGACGAGCACCAGCACGTGGGCCGCGACATCCTTGATGCCTTCGGGGGCGTAAAAACCGGCAAAGGCTTCGACCAGCCCGAGCAGCAGGCCGCCGGCCAGCGCGCCGGGGACGCTCCCGAAGCCGCCGATCACCGCGGCGGGCAGCGCCTTCAGGCCGATCAGACCCATGTGGGCATGGACGAAAGTCAGCGGCGCGAGCAGTACGCCTGCCACCGCCGCGAGTCCGGCGGCGAGTGCCCAGATGGTGCCCTGCATGCGCGTGAGCGGGATGCCGACCAGCTGCGCACCACGCGGATTCTGCGCTGTCGCCCGCAGGGCGCGGCCGAGCGGAGAGAGCCGGAAAAAGCCGAACAGGGTCATGCCGAGCAGCAGTGTGACACCGATGACGAGGAGGTGGTCGGCGGCGACGGTCGTGCCGGAAATGGAAACGGACTGTCCGGCGAAGGGTGTTGGCAAGGCATGGGTTTCGGTGCCGGCGCTGGGAATCATCGTCACCGCGCCCTTGAGCATGAAACCGAGCCCGAGCGTCGTCATCACGATGGGGATGTGCGGCTGGCCGAGCAGGGGGCGCAGCACGATCCGCTCCGCCAGCAGGCCGAACAGCGCGCTGACCAGCGCCGCGCCGGCCAGTGCCAGCGGCCAGGGCCAGCCGAGCGTGACGAGGCCCAGTCCGGTGAAGCCACCGAGCATGACCAGCTCGCCCTGCGCGAAATTGACCACCTCGGTGGCCTTCCAGATCAGCACGAAGCCGAGCGCCACCAGTGCATAGACGCAACCGGTGGCGATGCCGGCGATGACCAGCGAGAAAGTCGTGCCCATACGCTATTGAACCATGCGGGTGCCGTCCCGCCAGCGCCGACTTTTACCGGGCGGATACAAAGCCTTACAAATGCCGTGTCAGCGCCTGGGCGGGGCGGGCGTTTTTCTCCTCACGGAGGTCGTTATCATGAAGAAAATCATTACCGGATTGCTCGCCGCCACATTGTTGGCCGGCTCCCTGCCCGCGTTTGCGGGCCCCCATGGCCATGATCGGCATTTTCGCCCGCATCATTACGTGCCGGCTCCCGTCGTGCGCCATCACCACCGTCACGGCCCCGGCCCGGTGGCTTGGGGTCTGGCCGGACTGGCGCTCGGCACCGTGCTGTATACGATCGCCACGCCGCCCGTCATCGCCGCACCGGCCGTCGTGGTGCCAGCGCCGAAACCGCCCGGCCGCATGGCGTATTACTGCGAGAGTTATCAGGCCTACTATCCGAACGTGCAGTATTGCCCCGAGGGCTGGCGCGCCCTTCCCGCCTATTGATCTGTGACACAATGCCTCCGGCCGGCATGGCAATGCGGTCGACCGGAGGAGGAGTGCGATGCGTCGGGTGTTGTTCGCCCTGCTGGGGGTGGCGGCCTTGTTGGCCGCACTGATATTCTGGATCGGATCGGGCGACAAGGGTTTCGCCGCGGGACAGGGCGCGCTCGGTGTCTTCGTCAGCGTCCTGATGGTCGGTTTGCCTTCGCTGTACTATTGCTGCCAGCGCGGCCTGTGGGACGCGTGGCGCTTCGCACTGCTCGGCGCGCTCGGCGGTCTGCTCTGTGCCCTGCCGCTCTACGGCGGCCCCTATCTCTTCGGTTTCCTGCTGCTGCTGTTCGTCGGAGCCGGCGCGGCCTGCGGCTGGCTGTTCTGGTTCGCGGCGATCTGGCGCAACCTGGATCTCACCTGCCCCAAAGTCGTTTGCCTGCCCTGCGGCACCGTTTACAAAGTTGCGCGCAAGGCCTTCAGCCGTCAATCGAAATAGGTCCTGGCTTCCTCGAAGCGCGTGGCGAACCAGCCGGTGACGAGGCTGTCGGTACGTACCTTGCCGTTGGAGTTCGGCGCGTGGATGAAGCGGCCGTCGCCGATATAGATGCCGACGTGCGAGTGCGGTTTGTTGCGCGTGTTGAAGAACACCAGGTCACCTGGCCGCAAACCTTCGCCGTTCACCGGTCTTCCCAGTTTGGCCATGTCGGCGGCCGAGCCGGAAAGACGCAGGCCGGCGGCGTTCTCGAACACATAGCTGACCATGCCGCTGCAGTCGAGGCCGGCCTCTGGGTTCTTGCCGCCGAAGCGGTAGCCGGTATCGACGAGGCCGAGTGCGAACAGCGCGATTTCGTGGGAACGCTGGTCGCTCGGTCGGCTGGTTTCCGCAGGAGGAACAGACGGCTTCGTCAGCGTGCCGCAGCCGGCAAACAGCAGGAGGGTGATCAACGAAAGTAGTACGCGCATGGCCCCCTATCCTATTCCGGTAGACTGCCCGCCTGTTAGTGGAGAAAAGGATAAAAACCATGCAATTGCAAGCCCCCGGCCTGCTGCGTCAGCAGGCTTTTGTCGCTGGCTGCTGGATCGCTGCCGACAGCGGCGCGACCGTGACGATCCACAATCCGGCCACTGGCGAAAAGCTGGCCGATGTACCCGACATGGGCGCGGCCGAAACCTGCCGTGCCATCGCGGCGGCCGATGTTGCCTGGCCGGCCTGGCGGGAAATGACCGCCAAGCAGCGCAGCGCGATCCTGCGCAACTGGTATGACCTGATCGTCGCCCATGCCGATGATCTTGCCCTGCTGATGACCAGCGAGCAGGGCAAGCCGCTCGCCGAGGCGCGCGGCGAAGCGCTCTACGCGGCCAGCTTCGTCGAGTGGTTCGCCGAGGAGGGCAGGCGCACCTATGGTGATGTGATTCCCCAGACTATCCCCGGCCAGAGGCTGGTCGTGCTCAAGCAGCCGGTCGGTGTCTGCGCGGCGATTACGCCATGGAATTTCCCGGCGGCGATGATCACGCGCAAGGTCGCGCCGGCCTTGGCCGCCGGCTGCACGGTGGTGGTCAAGCCGGCCGAACAGACGCCGCTGACCGCGCTGGCGCTGGCGGTGCTGGCCGAGCGCGCCGGCTTCCCGGCGGGCGTGTTCAATCTCGTTACCGGCTCAGCCGCGAACGCCCCGGTCATTGGCGGCGAACTGACCAGCAATCCGACCGTGCGGAAATTGTCCTTCACCGGTTCGACGGAAGTCGGCCGGCTGCTGATGGCGCAGTGTGCCCCGACGCTGAAGAAGCTTTCTCTCGAACTCGGCGGCAACGCGCCTTTCATCGTTTTCGACGATGCCGACGTTGATGCGGCGGTCGAGGGCGCGATGGCCTCGAAATACCGCAACGCCGGCCAGACCTGCGTGTGCGCCAACCGCCTGCTGGTGCAGGCGGGTGTGTACGAAGAGTTCGCCCGCAAATTGGCGGCGAAGGTCGGCCAACTGAAGGTTGGCGACGGCACCGAGGCCGGCGTGAATCAGGGCCCGCTGATCGACGCGGCTGCGCTGACCAAGGTCGAGGCGCATGTCGCCGATGCCGTGTCCAAGGGCGCGCGGGTGTTGACCGGCGGCAAGCGCCATGCGAAAGGTGGCACCTTCTTCCAGCCGACCGTGCTGGCCGATGTGACGCCGGCGATGCGCTGCGCGCGCGAGGAGACCTTCGGCCCTGTCGCGCCGCTGTTCAAGTTCCAGGACGAGGCAGAGGTGATCGCGCTCGCCAACGCGACCGAGTACGGTCTGGCGAGTTACTTCTATGCCCGCGACCTGGGGCGTGTCTGGCGCGTCGCCGAAGCGCTCGAGTACGGCATGGTCGGGGTGAATGTCGGCCTGGTCGGCAATGAAGCCGTGCCTTTCGGCGGCATCAAGCAGTCGGGCATTGGCCGCGAGGGTTCGAAGTACGGCATCGAGGAATACCTCGAAACCAAGTACGTCTGCATGGGGCTGTAGCGCTCAGGGCTCTGAGCGTTCGCTGACCGGCAGGATCCAGAAAAGTCGGCGCTGGCGGGACGGCACAGCCAACCCGTCGCCACATGGGGACGGCATGGCTTCGGCGGGAAGTTCGCGTTCGAGGATTTCCATCGTCGCGCGGCCGACGTATTCGCCGGTCGTGTCGTCCAGCTTGCTCGAGTACTCGAGCGCGCGCAGGTAGGCACGTCCGATCAGGCGGCCAAGCGGCTTCGGGTTGTAGAGCAGCTTCTTGATGATGAAGGGGTTGAGCGTCAGCGGATCGTAGTGCTTCGGCAGGTAGCCCTCCGCGATCAGCCGCTTCTCGACCGGCGTGTTGGGCTGGACGCCGACGAAGAAGATGAAGGGCAGCACCTTGTCGCGGCCGAACAGGGCGTAAAGCTCTTCGATGCGCGACATCGTGGCGCGCAAGGTCGCGGGTGTCTCGCCCGGCGCGTTGAGCGGCAGGTAGAGCTTGACCATCAGGTCGGCGTGCTCGCCCGTCATCGCTTCCTTGAAGTAGCGGAAGGCGCCCATCTGCTGTTCGAGCTCGTAGCCGAGCGTCAGGCTCTCGATCATGTCCTGCGAGCCGGTGAAGGAGAGGTCGAGGCTTTCCAGCCCGCTGTCGAGCATCTTGCGCGCGATCGCCGGCGTCAGGTGATTGAGGCGCAGGTAGCCGGTCCAGCGCACCTTTACCTGCCGCGCGATCATTTCGTCGAGGATCGCCTCGGCATGCGTCATGCTGCGGCGGGTCGAGCAGAACTGCGCGTCGGTGAACCAGATGTGCTTCACACCATATTGTTTGTTGAGAACCTCGACTTCCCGGGCGACTTCGGCCGGATCGCGGTAGCGCTGCTGCGCACCCTCGATCTTGTTGTAGAGGCAGAAATGGCATTGGAAGGGGCAGCCCCGTTTGGTATGCACGCCGATGGATGCGCTCGGCCCCATGTATTCCTTGAAGGCCGGGAAGATCGATTCGACGTAGGGAAAGTCGACTGCGGTCAGCAGGCCAAGATCGAAGTTCTCCTGGGCCGGGTGGTGATGGACCTGCCCTTGCGTGTCCTTGTAAAAGTGGTGGCCGGCCGGCACTTCAGTACCATCGACGATGGACAGCATCGCATCCTCGCCCTCGCCAACGACGACGACCGTATCGGTCGGGCAGCGTTCAGCGACGTAGCGGCCGAAGATCGATACCGCCGTGCCGCCAACGACAAGGCGGGTTTTCGGCGACAGGTTGCGCACCAGTTTGAGGTAGCCGAGGTTGCGCAACCGCTGTCCGGCATAGTCCGCGATGATGCCGACCGCCTGCCAGGCAGCCTTGACGCGTTTCCACGGATTCGGCGAGTGGTCGAAATTCATGACCACGTCGAGCGCGTCGTTTTCCGGATGCGGCCCGAAGGTTTGCATGTTGCGCCAGGAAAAAGCGACCACGTCGGGCTGCAGTTCGCGCACGCGGGCAACCAGCGCGGCCTTGCGCTCATTGGGCGGAATCACCGCCAGATCAAGGATTTCCTGGCGAATGTCCGGCCGTTGCTTGTGGATGAAGTCGGCCAGATACACCACGCCGCCGGGCCAGATTTTCCAGACCGGCATGCGAACATAGAGTACCGAACGAGCTTGCGACGTCATACTGAAGGGGGCTTCCTTCTTTTTATTCGAGGGCGGAAGGATATATCAAACCAGCCTTTAAGCGGATGGCGTTTCTTTATTGCGAATTCAGGCGACCTGATAGTCCGGGGGAGGGCCGGCGGGGCCAGATTCCGCTGTCGTCGCGATTGCGCCAGACATGCCAGGCGAACAGGCCGCGTTTTCCCCAGCGCCAAAGGAAACGGCGTATGCCGGGTCGGACGGCCGCCAGCAGGGCGACCCCGCCGGCAACGACTTCAGGATGCCGGGTGGCCCAGCGCACACCTGAGTGCACCCGGTCGGCGACATCGAACAGGGGAGCCAAGCCGGCCGCATGGCGGGAAAGGTCAATGCGCTGGCTGGCGGCCTCCAGCCGCAGGCGCTGTTTTTCCAGCGCCAGCTCGACGGCGTTCATGATTGTGGTTCGTCCGGCTTCAGTGCCTTTTCGTCATGGCGCAATTCGGCCAGGCTGGCGGCGAACAACTGCGAGCCCTGGCGCGCCAGCCGCAGGGCGGTGAAGGCGGCGATCGCGGCAGCAGCGATGAACAGCGCGGCGAAAACGCCCAACGCCAGCAGTCGCTGGGTATCCCAGAGCAGGACGGTGATGAAAATGGCGAGAAACACCAATCCGCTGACTCCCAGCAGAACCGCTGCCATTCCCCAGAATATCAATCCCGTGATACGCCCGGTCTCCTCGCGCGCCTCGACCTTGAGCAACTCGAGGCGCGTACGCACCAGCGCCACGCCCGTGGCGCCTAATCCGCGCAGGGAAGCGAGCAAGCCGGGAGAAGCGTCGGGCACGCTTTTCCCCCGGACGTCAGCGACGTCCGATCAGCAGGCCGACGATGAAACCGAACCCTGCAGCGATGCCAACCGAGCGCCACGGATTGTCATGTACATAGGTATCCGCGACACGACCGACCTGCTTGGCTTTGTCGACCACGACGGCCTCGGCGTCGGCAATGCGCAACTTGGCATCGGCCAGCCGATTCTGGATTTTCGCGCGCAAATCGGCTGCCTTGTCCCCGGCCTGATTTGCCGTGGCACGCAGAAGCTCTTCCGCATCGGCCACGACCACCTTGAAATCGGCAATCAGCTTTTCCTTGCTGACATCGGTCATTTCGGTCATTTTTCCTCTCCTAGCGAGTGACGGAAGCGTCACGTTGAATCATTGTCGCATAGCTTGCAGCCTGCAAGCCACTCACTACGAACTATGGCCACGCATATTCAATTGTCAAGGGGGCGTGGTCGGAAAAGCGCGCCTCCTTGAAGACGTTCGCCGTTCGGGCGCGGGCGGCGAAACCCGGCGTGGCGAGCTGGTAGTCAATGCGCCAGCCGACGTTCTTCGCCCAGGCCTGGCCCCGATTCGACCACCAGGTGTAGGCGTCGCCTTCGGCATCAGGATACAGCCGGCGGTAGGTATCGACCCAGCCCAGTTCGGATTGCACCCGGGCGATCCAATCGCGTTCCTCGGGCAGGAAGCCGGAATTCTTCTGGTTCGACTTCCAGTTCTTGAGATCTTTTGCGGTCGGGGCGATGTTCCAGTCGGCGCAGATGACGAATTCGCGCTCCGTCGTTTTGGCCTCGTCGTGCAGGGCTTGTAGATGCGGATAGAAAACGTCCATGAAGCGGAATTTGGCAGCCTGCCGTTCGGGTGAAGATGAGCCCGAGGGCACATACAGCGAAATCACCGAAAACTCCGGCCAGTCGCAGCGCAGATAGCGGCCCTCGGCATCGAATTCCGCCACCCCGATGCCTTCGCTGACGCGCTCGGGTGGCTGTTTCGCATACAACCCGACGCCGCTGTAGCCCTTCTTTTCAGCGTAGTGAAAACAGCCCGTCATCGTGCCGCGCGCATCACGCGTTGCTGCATCGATGTCAGCAGCCTGGGCCTTGAGTTCCTGCACGCAGACGATGTCGGCATCCTGCGTGGCAAGCCAGTCGAGCCAGCCCTTCTTGACTGCGGAGCGAATGCCATTGAGGTTCAGCGTGATGATTTTCAGCATGTAGAATCACTTTCACTATGAGCAATGTCGATTTTAGTCAGGAGTTCATCGCCTTCGCCTGCGAAAAGGGCGTGTTGTGCTTCGGCGAATTCAAGACCAAGGCGGGGCGGCTGTCCCCCTATTTCTTCAATGCCGGTCTCTTCAACGACGGTGCGGCGCTGGCCCGGCTCGCCGACTATTACGCGCAGGCCATCCTCGCTTCCGGCATCGCCTTCGACATGCTGTTCGGGCCGGCTTACAAGGGCATTCCGCTGGTCGCGGCGATCGCCATGAAACTGGCCGAGCGCGGCCATAACTTCCCCTTCGCCTTCAACCGCAAGGAAGCCAAGGATCACGGCGAGGGCGGCATGCTGATCGGCGCGCCCCTTTCGTCCGGGGCGGGCCGCGTGCTGATCGTTGATGACGTCATTTCCGCCGGGACGTCGGTGCGCGAGTCGGTCGAGATCATTCGACACGGCGGCGCCACGCCAGCCGGCGTGGCCATTGCCATCGACCGTCAGGAACGCGGTACCGGCACCCTGTCGGCGGTGCAGGAAGTCGAGCAGTCGCTCGGTCTGCCGGTGATCGCCGTCGCGCGATTGACCGACGTGATCGCTTTTCTTGCGGGTCAGCCCGCGCTCGAACAGAACCTCGCGGCCGTGCGCCGCTATCGGGAGACTTACGGTGTCGTTTAAAACCTCTGCTGTGCTGCTCGCTGTGGGGCTGGGCTTGTCGCTGCCCGTTGCGGCCCGCGTCGTCTGCTGTGATGTGAATGGCAAGCGCACCTGCGGCGATCCCCCGCCGGTGCAGTGCGATACGCGTGCAAAAACCGTTTTCAGCAAGGGCGGCGTGGCGAAGGAAGTCGAGGCCCCGCTGACCGCCGAGCAGCGCGCCGCGCGCGAGGCCGAGGAAGTGCGGAAAAAGGAAGAGGAAAAGAAGGCTGCCGAACAGGCACGCAAGGATCGTGCTCTGCTGGACAGCTACAGCAACGAGAAGGAAATCGATGCCGCGCGCGACCGCTCGATTGCCGACATCGAAAAGAATGCCGAGCAGGCAAAAAATCGACTGGAATCCGCCCAGGCCAAACAGAAGAAGTTCGATCAGGAGAAAGAGTTCTACCTGAAGAAACCGATGCCGGCCAACCTCAAGAAGCAGATGGAAGACAACGAGCGGGAAATTGCCACCCAGCAGAAGGCGCTGGCGCAAAAGGATGTCGACATCGCAGCGACGCGCGAGCGCTTCGAGGCTGACAAGCAGCGTTATCTGAAGTTGAGCGGCAAGGCGGCGACGAAGAAGTAAGGCGGCAAATCGTCTGGTGCCGTCTAGCCAGCGCCGAGTTTCTTCTTGAGCAGGTCGTTGACCTGCTGCGGGTTGGCCTTCCCCTTGCTGGCTTTCATCACTTGGCCGACCAGCGCATTGAAGGCCTTGTCCTTGCCGGCGCGGAATTCCTCGACCGATTTCGGGTTGGCCGCGAGCACCGCATCGATGATCGGCTCGATGGCGGAAGCATCCGAGACCTGCTTCAGGCCGCGTGATTCGATGACCGCATCGGCATCCTGAGCTGCGCCGCTCCACAGTGCCTCGAAGACTTCCTTGGCAAGCTTGGAAGACAGCGTGCCGTCGGCGACGCGCTTCACCATGCCGGCGAGCTGGACCGCGGAAATCGGGGAGGCCTCGATGGACATCTCGGCTTTGTTGAGGCGCGCAGCGAGTTCACCCATTACCCAATTGGCGCAATGCTTTGCATTGTCTTTACCGGCGGAAGTGACTGCGGCTTCGAAGTACTGGGCCATGTCCCGGGTCGCCGTCAGCGTGGCGGCATCGTAGGCCGAGAGGCCGTAGTCGGTCTGGAAGCGTGCCTGCATCTGCTGCGGCAGTTCGGGCAACCCGGCCTTCACTGCTTCGATCCAATCCGGTTTGATCTCCAGCGGCAGCAGATCGGGATCGGGGAAATAGCGGTAGTCGTGCGCGTCTTCCTTGCTGCGCATCGCGCGCGTCTCGCCGGTGTCCGGGTTGAACAGCACCGTCGCCTGCTGGATCGCGCGGCCTTCCTCGATCTCGTTAATCTGCCACTGGATCTCGTAGTCGATCGCCTGCTGCAGGAAGCGGAAGGAGTTGAGGTTCTTGATCTCGCGGCGCGTGCCCAAGGGGTCGCCCGGTTTGCGCACCGAGACGTTGGCGTCGCAGCGGAACGAACCTTCCTGCATGTTGCCGTCGCAGATGCCGATCCAGGTCACGAGCGAGTGCAGTGCCTTGGCGTAGGCCACCGCCTCGGCGCTGGAGCACATGTCGGGTTCGGTGACGATTTCCAGCAGCGGGGTGCCGGCGCGGTTGAGGTCGATGCCGGTCTTGCCGTGGAAGTCTTCATGCAGCGACTTGCCGGCGTCTTCTTCGAGGTGGGCGCGGGTCAGATGGACGAACTTTTCGCGTGCCGTCTCGCCAGCGCCGACTCGGATGGTCAGCCCGCCGCCGGAAACGACCGGGATCTCGAACTGGCTGATCTGGTAGCCCTTGGGCAGGTCCGGGTAGAAGTAGTTCTTGCGCGCGAAGATCGAGCGTGGCGCAATCTGTGCGCCGATGGCGAGGCCGAACTTGATCGCGCAGACGACCGCCTCGCGGTTTAGCACCGGCAGCACGCCGGGCAGGGCGATATCGACTGCGCAGGCCTGACGGTTCGGCTCGGCACCGAATTCGGTGCTGGCGCCGGAAAAGATCTTCGACTTCGTTTGCAGCTGGGCATGGGTTTCCAGCCCGATCACTACTTCCCACGTCATACGAAATCCTTCATGAACAACTGCCCTTCTGGCTGTTGACCAGAATGGGCCAGAGATAATTGACCGCATCACCGCCGCATTCGCTGCGGCAGTCGCGGAAGGCGACCGTGACCTGATCGCCCTGTTCCCACAGGCTGACCTTGCAGCTGGTTTTCTGTGCGGCGAGCACCACGATCGGCAGGCTTTCGGTCTGGCGGAAATCGGCGAGGCGGAACTGGCAGCTGCCGCGATTCGGGACATCGACGCGGGCGTCGAGCCGTTCGACCCGCGCATCCCGGACGGCGAGTTCGAGCCGGCCGGCATAACCGGTATCGTCGCGGAAACTGCAGCTGGCACGGGCATTCAGTGCCTGCCCGGTGATCGGTTTGTGTCCGCGCCTGGCCAGCAAGGCCAGCGTTTCCTTCTTCAGCTCGGGTGTCTTCGGTGTTGTCTGTGTCTGTGGCGCCGGGGCGGGCGTTGGCGCGGGTGCCGGTGTTGGCAGCGCCACGGGTGGCGGCGAAGTGGCGCAACCGGCCAGCAAGGCCAGTAGCGTGGTTCCCGTCAGCAGTCTGCGCATCACGCCTCCAGTCCGGCCGGCATGCGACGATGCCAGTCGGTCGCCAGTTGATACTGGTGGGCGATATTGAGCATCCTCGCTTCGTCGAACCACGGCGAAATCAGCTGCAAGCCGACCGGCAGGCTGTTATCGAAGCCACAGGGGATCGACATGCCCGGCAGGCCGGCAAGGTTCACCGCGATCGTATAGATGTCGGAGAGGTACATCTGCACCGGGTCGGCGCTCTTGGCGCCGAACTTGAACGCCACCGATGGCGCCGTCGGCCCCATGATGACGTCGCAGTCCTTGAACGCGGCCTGGAAGTCGGCGGCGATCAGGCGGCGGATCTTCTGCGCCTTCAGGTAATAGGCGTCGTAGTAGCCGTGCGAGAGCACGTAGGTACCGATCAGGATGCGGCGCTTGACCTCGGCGCCGAAGCCCTCGGCGCGTGATTTTGCGTACATGTCATTCAAGTCGCCATACGCTGCTGCACGATGGCCATAACGGACGCCGTCGAAGCGCGAGAGGTTGGAGCTCGCCTCGGCCGGCGCGATCACGTAGTAAGCCGGCACCGAGAGGCCCGAGTTGGGCAGCGAGACTTCGACGGTCGTCGCGCCGAGCTTGCGATATTCGGCGAGTGCGGCTTCGACGGCTGTGCTTACGCCAGCGTCCATGCCGGCGCCGAAAAATTCCTTGGGCAGGCCGATGCGAAGCCCGGCCAGCGGTTTGTCCAGACTGCGGGTGTAATCCTCGGCCGGACGTTCCAGTGAGGTGGAGTCGCGCGGATCGAAGCCGGTCATGGCGGACAGCATCTGCGCGCAGTCCTCGGCGGATTTCGCCATCGGCCCGCCCTGGTCGAGCGAGGAGGCGAAGGCGATCATGCCGTAACGCGACACGGTGCCGTAGGTCGGCTTGAGGCCGGTCAGGCCGCACAGCGCGGCCGGCTGGCGGATCGAGCCACCGGTATCGGTGCCGGTCGCCGCCGGAGCGAGGCGCGCCGCGATCGCCGCCGCCGAGCCACCGGAGGAACCACCGGGCACATATTCCGGATTCCACGGGTTCTTCACCGGGCCGAAGTACGAGGTTTCGTTCGAGGACCCCATCGCGAACTCGTCCATGTTGCACTTGCCGAGCAATACCATGCCCGCATCGTTCAGGCGCGCAACGACATGGGCGTCGTAGGGCGAGACGAAGTTGGCGAGCATCTTCGAACCGCAGGTGGTCGGACGGCCCGCCGTGCAGAAGATGTCCTTGTGCGCGAGGGGAATCCCCAATAACGGTGCCGTCCCGCCAGCGCCGAGTTTCTGGTCCGCGGCGCGCGCGGCGGCCAGCGCCTGGTCGCGATCGACGCTGACGAAGGCGTTGAGCGTCGGGTTGAGTTTCTCGATGCGGTCGAGGAACAGCGTCGTCAGTTCGACGCTGGAGATTTTCTTCGCGGCCAGCGCGGCGGCCAGTTCCTTCAGCGATGCATTGATCATTCGATCACCTGCGGAACGAGATACAGGCCGGCTTCGGTCTCGGGGGCGATGGCCTGGAAGGCGTCGCGCTGGTCGGTTTCGGTGACGGCATCGGGGCGCAGGCGCTGTACGACATCGACGGCGTGGGCCATCGGCTCGATCCCATCGGTATCGACGGCCTGCAGCTGCGCGACGAAGTCGAGGATGTTGTTCAGCTGATCGCGCGTTTGTTCAGCTTCGGCGGCGGAGATTTCGATACGTGCCAGGCGCGCGATGCGGCTGACGTCGTCCAGACTCAAGGACATGGTTTTAAAGTAAGTTTTTCGAAAATGAGGAGGGTAGTGGCACTAAATTGCCAAGCGCATTAGGGTATCATAGCTGTCCCTTTCCCCGGCAGTGCAGGTTGGCTTTGTGGCATTGCCCTTCATCTATTTCAGGATTCCGATGTTCTCATTTCTCCGCTCCTACTTTTCGAACGATCTGGCGATCGACCTCGGTACCGCCAACACATTGATCTACGTGCGTGGCAAGGGCATCGTGCTGGACGAACCCTCGGTCGTGGCGATCCGCACCGAAGGCGGCCCGAACGCCAAGAAGACGATCCAGGCCGTCGGCGCCGCCGCCAAGCAGATGCTCGGCAAGACACCGGGCAACATCACCGCCATCCGCCCGATGAAGGACGGCGTGATCGCCGACTTCACCGTCACCGAGCAGATGCTCAAGCAGTTCATCAAGCGGGTGCATGACTCGCGCCTGTTGTCCCCCAGCCCGCGCATCATCATCTGCGTGCCCTGTGGCTCGACCCAGGTCGAGCGCCGCGCCATCCGCGAATCGGCGCTCGGCGCCGGCGCCAGCAACGTGTATCTGATCGAAGAACCGATGGCCGCCGCGATCGGTGCCGGCCTGCCGGTGTCCGACGCCACCGGCTCGATGGTCGTCGATATCGGCGGCGGCACGACGGAAGTCGGCGTCATCTCGCTTGGTGGCATGGTGTATGCCGGTTCGGTGCGTGTCGGCGGCGACAAGTTCGACGACGCGATCATCAACTACATCCGCCGCAACTACGGCATGCTGATCGGCGAAGCCACCGCCGAACTCATCAAGAAAACCATCGGCTCGGCCTTCCCCGGCTCGGAAGTCAAGGAGATGGAAGTCAAGGGCCGCAACCTCGCCGAGGGTATCCCGCGCAGCTTCACGATTTCGTCCAACGAGATTCTCGAAGCGCTGTCCGATCCGCTCAACCAGATCGTCGGCGCGGTGAAGATCGCCCTCGAGCAGACGCCCCCCGAACTCGGCGCCGACATCGCCGAGCGCGGCATGGTGCTCACCGGCGGTGGCGCGTTGCTGCGCGACCTCGACCGCCTGCTGATGGAAGAAACCGGCCTGCCGGTCACGGTCGCCGACGACCCGCTGACCTGTGTTGTCCGCGGCTCGGGCATCGCGCTCGAAAAGATGGACAAACTCGGCAGTATTTTCGCCAACGAATAACTCCCATCCCGGTAAGGTGTGTCATGGCGCGATGTCCGTGCCATGAGCATCTATCCGGGGAGAAATGCCGCCTTGATGTCTGTCGCAGGACACACGCCGCCACCGTTCTTCAAGCGCGGACCGGCGCCGCTCGCCCGGTTGGTGTTCTTTCTTGCGCTCGCCGTACTGCTGATGGTGGCCGATCTCCGTTTCAAGACGCTCGACCCGGCGCGTGCGGCCGTCGCCGCATTGCTCTGGCCGCTGCAGAAGGCGGTGATGCTGCCGGTCGAGGGCGCCGGCGAGGCGGGTACTTATTTCTCCGATCTGGCGCGGTTGAAAAAGGAAAACGAGGAACTGCGCGAACGCCAGCTGGCCCAGGCCAATTTGCTGCTGCGGCAGACGCATCTCGACAACGAAAACCGCCGCCTGCGTGCGTTGCTCGACATGGGCGAGCGACTGGGTGTGCCCACGAAGGCAGCGGAGGTTCTTTATTCGGCCAGGGACCCTTTCTCCCGTCGCATCGTCATCGATCGCGGCCTCACTCATGACATCGAGGCCGGCCAGCCGGTCATCGATGATGTTGGTGTCATCGGCCAGGTGACACGGGTATTCCCGCTGACCAGCGAAGTGACTCTGCTGACCGACAAGAACCAGTCGATCCCGGTGCAGGTGGTGCGCAGCGGCTTGCGTGCCGTGCTCGCCGGTGCCGGCAATGGCGTCCTCGAACTCAAATTCCTGCCGGCGAATGCCGACGTGCGGCCGGGTGACAGGCTCGTCACTTCGGGGCTCGATGGCGTCTATCTGCCCGGCCTGCCGGTGGCGACCGTGGCCAGCATCGACCGCGACAACTCCTTCTCGTTCGCGCGCATCGAGTGTGCGCCGCTGGCGGGCGTCGAGCGTCAGGGGCAGGTGTTGGTGCTCGGCAAGCGCGTCGCGCCACCCATGCCCGAGGATGCGCCCGAAGAACCCAAGAAGTCGAAGGGCAAGAAGAGGAAGCCATGATCCAGCCCACCCATTCCTCGCGTCGCATCCTGCTGCCGGCCCGCGCCTGGTTCATCTATTTTTCTTTGCTCGCGGCTTTCGTGCTCAACCTGATTCCGCTGGGACAGTTACCCGGCGTGCCGGACTGGGTTGCTCTCGTGCTGTGTTTCTGGTGCATCCATCAGCCGCTGAAGCTCGGCATGGCGGCCGGGTTCTGCTTCGGGCTGGCGATGGATGTCGCCCATGCCGGCGTGATGGGCCAGCATGCCTTCGCCTACGTGCTGCTCGCCTTCACGGCGGGAGGCCTGTCGCGGCGCGTGCTCTGGTTCCCACTGGCGGAACAGGCGCTGCATGTACTGCCCATGTTGCTCGGCACGCAACTCGTGATGCTGGTGATCCGCCTCGCAACCGGCGCCGAGTTTCCGGGCCTGCTGTATTTCCTTTCCAGCTTCATCGGCGCGTTGCTCTGGCATCCGCTCAACTACGTGCTGCTGCTGCCGCAATACCGGCCGGTGGAGCGTGACGAGAATCGCCCCATCTAGCCGTGGAATTCAGCGACTCCCAGGAAGGGCTGGAAAAGTTCAACCGCCGCATCGCCATCGCTGGCGGGTTCGTGTTGCTCTGCTTCGCCATCCTGTTTGGCCGCTTTGTCTGGCTGCAGGTGATCCAGCACGACTATTACCAGACCCGCGCCGAGGACAACCGCATTTCGCTGGTGCCGGTCGTGCCCAACCGCGGGTTGATCGTCGACCGCAACGGCGAGGTGCTGGCCAACAACTACTCGGCCTACACGCTGGAAATCACGCCAACGCAGGTGCCCGATCTCGAGGCCACGATCAACGCGCTGGCGGAGTTCATCAACATCGAACCCAAGGATCGTCGGCGCTTCAGGAAGCTGATGGAGGAAAGCAAGCGTTTCGAATCGCTGCCGATTCGCACGCGCCTCACCGATGAAGAGGTTGCGAAGTTCATCGCGCGCCGCTTCCGTTTTCCCGGCGTCGACATCAAGGCGCGCCTGTTCCGCCAGTATCCGAAAGGTGCCTTCGCCGCGCACATCCTCGGCTATATCGGCCGCATCAACGACCGCGACCTGACGAAGATCGAGGATCGCGAGCAGGACGTCAACTATCGCGGCACCGATCATTTCGGCAAGACCGGCCTTGAGCAGCATTACGAGTTCGACCTGCACGGCACGAGCGGTTTCGAGCAGGTCGAGGTGGATGCCGGTGGTCGGGCAATCCGGACACTGTCGCGCGTCGCGCCCGTGCCCGGCAACAACCTGACGCTGACCGTCGATGCGAAGCTGCAGCAGATCGCCGAGGAGGCCTTCGGCGATCGCCGGGGATCGCTGGTGGCGATCGAGCCGTCGACCGGCGGTATCCTCGCGCTCGTCTCGGTGCCCAACTACGATCCCAACCTCTTCGTCGATGGCATCGGCACGGCCGACTGGGAGGCGCTGAACAACTCGCCCGAGAAACCGATGGTGAACCGCGCGCTCAACGGCGCCTATCCGCCCGGCTCGACCTTCAAGCCCTTCATGGCGCTGGGTGCACTGACGCTGGGCAAGCGCCGGCCGGAACAGGCGATTGCCGACCCGGGTGGCTTCACCTTCGGCGGCCATTTCTTCCGCGACGACAAGAAGGGCGGCCATGGCATGGTCGATATGTACAAGTCGATCGTCGTGTCCTGCGATACCTATTACTACGTACTCGCCAACGACATGGGGATCGACAACATCGCGAACTTCATGGGCAGCCTCGGCCTCGGTAGCCGTACCGGCATCGACATCGAGGGCGAATCGGAAGGCGTGCTGCCGTCGCAGGCCTGGAAGAAAAAGCGCTTCAAGAAGCCGGAACAGCAAAAGTGGTACGCGGGTGAAACGATCTCGATCGGTATCGGCCAGGGCTACAACGCCTACACGCCGATCCAGCTGGCGCAGGCGACCGCCACACTCGCCAACAATGGCGTGATGTTTCGGCCCCACCTCGTGAAGCACATCACCGACACGAAAACAGGCGAGCAGATCCCGATCGAGCCGCAGCCGCTCAAGACCCTGCCCTGGAAGCAGGAGCATATCGACGTCATCAAACGCGCAATGGTCGGCGTGAACACCGAAGGGACCGGCGCGCGCGCCTTCAAGGATGCCGGCTACGTCGCCGCCGGCAAGACCGGCACGGCGCAGGTGTTCTCCTACAAGGGGGTCGAGCACAAGACCGAGACCATGAAGGCCCACCTGCGCGACCACGCGCTGTACATCGCCTTCGCCCCGGCCGATGCGCCGAAAATCGCACTCGCGGTACTCGTCGAGAACGGCGGTTTCGGTGCGCAAGCCGCCGCGCCGATCGCGCGCCAGGTGCTCGATTACTACCTGCTCGGCAAGCTGCCGAAGGGTATGGCGCCGACCGATGAAGAGGCAAGGGAGGCCGACGAGGAATGATCAGAAATCTCTGGTTGAAACTCGTCACGCCGATCGACGGCCCGCTGCTGGGTTTCACGGCGCTGTTGCTGATCGTTGCCACGGTCGCCATGGCCAGTGCCTCGCCCGAGCGCATGAGCGCCCACTTCGTCAACCTCGGCGTCGCGCTGGTGGTGATGCGCGTGGTTGCGCAGATTCCGCCGCAGCGGCTGATGCACCTCGCCCTGCCGGTGTATGTCGTCGGCCTGCTGCTGCTGGTTGCCGTCGCATTGTTCGGCGACATCTCGAAAGGTGCGCGGCGCTGGCTCAACCTCGGCTTCATGCGCATCCAGCCGTCCGAACTCATGAAGATCGCCGTGCCGCTGATGCTGGCCTGGTATTTCCAGAAACATGAAAGCCTGCTGCGCTGGCGTGAATACGCACTCGCCACGCTGCTCCTGCTGGTGCCAGTGGCGCTGATCGCGCGCCAGCCCGACCTCGGCACGGCGATCCTCGTCTTCGCGGCCGGCTTCTTCGTCATCTTCTTCGCCGGCCTGCCCTGGAAGGTGATGATCGGTCTGGCCGCTGCCGCCGGCGCGGCGGCGCCTTTCGCCTGGAACCTGCTGCACGATTACCAGCGCCAGCGCATCCTGACCCTGCTTGATCCCGAAAAGGACCCACTCGGCAAGGGCTTCCACATCATCCAGTCGACGATCGCGATCGGCTCGGGCGGTATCCTCGGCAAGGGCTGGGGGCAGGGCACGCAGGCGCAGCTTGAATTCATTCCCGAGCGCCACACCGACTTCATCTTCGCTGTTTTTTCCGAGGAGTTCGGGCTGGTCGGCAACTTCATCCTGCTTGTGTTCTACGCGTTGCTGATCGGCCGCGGACTGATGATCGCCGTGCAGGCTGCAACGCTGTTCACGCGCCTCCTTGCTGGCGCGGTCACGCTGATCTTCTTCACCTATGCCTTCGTCAACATGGGCATGGTCTCAGGCATCCTCCCCGTCGTCGGCGTGCCGCTGCCTTTCGTCAGTTATGGGGGCACGGCGCTCGTCACACTCTGCCTTGGCATCGGCATCCTGATGTCGATCAGCAAGAATCGCATGCTCGTCCAGAAATGAACCGACTCATTCCACTTTCCCTGTTGTTGCTTCTTGCTGCTTGCGGCGGCCAGCCATCCAAGCCTGTCGAGGAGCCCGTGTCGCGCAGTGCCGTCCCGCCAGCGCCGACTTTTTCCAAAGGCGGTGGCTATTATCAGGATGACGGTCCGCTCGACGCGATTCCTGTCGATCTCGCTGCCATTCCCGATGCAGTGCCGCGCGACGAACCGCTGCACCGATTCGCCAATCGTCCCTACAACGTGCTCGGGCGCGACTATGTGCCGCTGCAGGCGCGCACGCACTTTCGCCAGCAGGGCGTCGCCAGCTGGTACGGCCGCAAGTTCCATGGCCAGAACACTTCGAGTGGCGAGCCCTACGACATGTTCGGCATGACCGCCGCGCATCCCACGCTGCCGATCCCCTCTTATGTGCGCGTCACGCGCCCGGACATCGGCAAGTCGGTGGTGGTGCGCATCAACGATCGAGGCCCCTTTCTGCACGAACGCGTGATCGACCTGTCCTACACGGCGGCGTGGAAGCTCGGCTACATTGCCAACGGCAGCGCAACCGTGATCGTCGAGAGCGTCTTCCCCGGCGAAGTGGCTCCACCGGCCCAGGCCGCGACCCCTGCCCCGATCCAGGTCGCCGCGGCGGAGAGTGCACCGAACGTATTGCGCGATGTCGAGGAGAAAAGCGGCCACTACCTCCAGCTCGGCGCCTTCGGCAGTCGCGACAACGCCGAATCGCTGCGACAGAAACTCGCGCGCACGCTCGGCAACCTCGGCGAGCGCCTGCTGATCCGCAGCACCGGCAACCTGCATCGCCTGCAGCTTGGCCCTTGGGCCGATGCCAGCGAGGCGCGCCGCGTCGCCGAGCAGCTGAAGCTCGCCTTCGAGCTACCCAGCGTGCTGGTAAAGTAAGCCCTCCTTCAGTTTTTTCCCGTGAACGTTTCCATGCGATTTTTTGCCTTCCTGCTGGCCCTCTTTTCCCTGCAAGCCCTTGCCCAGACCGCCGAACCGCCGCCGCCGCTCGCTGCCCGCGCCTGGGTGTTGATCGACCAGACAACCGGCCAGACCCTTGCTGCCGTGAATCCCGAGCAGAAGGTCGAGCCGGCCTCGCTCACCAAGATCATGACTTCCTACGTCGTCTATGGCGCGCTGCGTGATGGCAAGCTCAAGCTCGACCAGGTCGTGCCGGTGTCGGAGAAAGCGTGGAAAGCGCCAGGCTCGCGCATGTTCATCGCGCCCGACCAGCAGGTCACCGTCGATCAACTGCTGTCCGGCATGGTGATCCAGTCGGGCAACGATGCCAGTACGGCGCTTGCCGAGGTGGTCGCCGGCAGCGAGGAAGCCTTCGCTAACCTGATGAATGCCGAGGCCAGGCGCCTCGGCCTCGCCAACACCCACTTCGTCAATGCCACCGGCCTGCCCGATCCGGCGCACATGACGACGGTCAATGACCTTGCGCTGCTCACGACCGCGCTGATCCGCGACTTCCCCGAGGAGTACAAGCGCTACGCAGTCAAGGACTACACCTGGAACAAGATCAAGCAGCCCAATCGCAACCGCCTGCTGTGGCTCGATCCCGCGATCGACGGCGTCAAGACCGGCCATACCGAGACGGCCGGCTTCTGCCTCATCGCTTCGCGCCACGACGGCGCGCGCCGTCTGACCACCGTCGTGGTCGGCACACCGTCGGACAACGCGCGCGTGCAGGAAACGCTCGCATTGCTGCACTACGGTTCGCGCGCCTTCGATGCCGTCAAGCTTTACGACAAGGGACAGGCGCTCTCGCAGCTGAAGATTTTCAAGGGTGCGCAGAACACCGTGGGCGCTGGTTTCGCCACGGATTTCGTGCTCTCGCTGCCGCGCGGCGTGGCGAACCAGCCCGACCGCATCAAGGTCGAGGTGCATAGCAAGCAGCCGCTGCTCGCGCCCGTCAAGCAGGGCGACCGCGTCGCGACGCTCAAGCTGACGATCGACGGCAAGCCCTACGGCGAGCATGCACTCGTCGCGCTTGCCGACGTGCCGGTGGCCGGCATCCTCGGCCGTGCCTGGGATTCGCTCAAGCTGTATTTCCAATGACGACGCTCTGTTATCTCAATGGGAGTTTCCTGCCGCTGGCCGAGGCGGCGGTCTCACCGATGGATCGCGGTTTCCTGTTCGGCGACGGCATCTACGAGGTTGTCCCGGTCTATTCGCGCCGCGCGTTCCGGCTCGACGAGCATCTGGGCCGCCTGCAGCGCAGTCTCGATGCGATTCGCCTCGCCAACCCGCTGTCGCTGGACGAGTGGCGTGCGCTGGTCGAGCGCCTGATCGCGGCCGCCGAATGGGACGACCAGTCGGTCTATCTGCAGGTCACGCGCGGGCCGATGGCGGTGCGCAACCACGCCTTCCCGGCGATCGTCACGCCGACCGTGTTCGGCCTCGTCGAGCCCTTGCACACGCCGCCGCAGTCACAGGTGGCGCAAGGTGTTGCAGCGGTTTCCGCCGCCGACTTCCGCTGGCTGCGCTGCAACGTCAAGGCAACCTCGCTGCTCGCCAACTGCCTGCTGCGCCAGATGGCCTTCGACGCCGGCTGCGCCGAGACACTGATGTTTCGCGATGGCATCCTTTCCGAGGGCGCGGCCTCGAATATCTTCGTCGTCAAGGACGGCACGCTGTTCGCCCCGCAGAAGAATCACCTGATGCTCACCGGCATCACCTACGACGTCGTGCTCGAACTCGCCGCCCAGCACGGCCTGCCGACCGAGGTACGCGATATCACGGATGCCGAGGTGCGCGCCGCCGACGAACTGTGGCTGACCTCCTCGACCAAAGAAGTGCTGCCGATCGTGCGTCTCGACGACCGGCCGATCGGTGCCGGCCAGCCCGGACCGGGGTTCGCGCGCATGTACGGCTGGTACCAAGACTTCAAGAACACGGTGATGCGTGGCTGACGATACTCTGCTGGAATTCCCCTGCGATTTCCCGCTCAAGGTCATGGGCGCGACGCGCGAGGGTTTCGCACAGGCCATTGTCGAAGTCGTGCTGAAGCACGCACCCGACTTCGATGCGGCCGGCGTCGAGATGCGTCCGTCGAAAGCCGGCAACTACCTCTCGCTGACCTGCACTATCCGCGCGACCTCGAAGCCGCAACTCAACGCGCTCTACCGCGAACTGACCAGTCATCCGTGGGTGAAAATCGTTTTGTAATTCGCAAGCTCGGTCGCGTCGAGTACGAACCGACCTGGCGCGCGATGCAGGTTTTCACCTCAGCGCGGGATGAAACTACGCCTGACGAACTCTGGCTCTGCGAGCATCCGCCGGTATTCACGCAAGGCCTCGCCGGCAAGCCGGAACACCTGCTGCGCGACATCGGCATCCCCGTCGTCAAGATCGACCGTGGCGGGCAGATTACCTACCACGGCCCCGGCCAGGTCGTCTGCTACCTGCTGCTCGACCTGAAGCGCCGCGGCCTCACGGTGAAGACCCTCGTCAATCGCATGGAGCAGGCGGTCATTGACTTGCTGGCCGAATACGGCGTGCGAGCGGAACGGCAGGCCGGTGCGCCCGGTGTCTATGTTGGCGGTGCGAAGATCGCCGCGCTGGGCCTCAAGATCAAGCGCAACTGCAGCTACCACGGCCTCGCGCTCAACGTCGCGATGGACCTGTCGCCCTTCGCCGCGATCAACCCCTGCGGTTATGCTGGCATGGCGGTGACGCAGTTGTCAGCCTTTACGTCGATGGCAAGCCGTGACGAGGTGGCCGACGAGCTGGCGAATCATTTGCGGCGACAATTATGAGATTTGGCCAGTGGCCGATGCACCGCCCCGCCAGCACCCCAGGAAACGGGCCGACCTGCCTACCACCCGGAAATGCCACTGAGGATCTACATCTACGGCTATCTGAGTTGTATCCAGTCGAACCGCCTGCTGGAACGGGAAGCGCAACGCAATCTGGCGTTGATTTGGCTCGCCGGGCGACTGGCACCTGATCACAAGTGGGTCGTCGACTTTCGCAAGAGCAGTGGGAAAGCGATTCAGCGGGTATGCCGAGAATTCGTTCTGCTGTGCCGAAAACTCGATCTCTTCTCCGAGGCGCCGGCGGGACGGCACGCTTACTGCAGCGTGACCGAGAACACCTTGTCCTGCTCTTCGATTGCAGCGACCGTGACCTGTTCACGCTGCTCCAGATCGAGCGCGAACAGTGCGCGGGCCAGCGGATTGATGAACGCTGATTCGAGCGTGTTACCGATGCCGCGGCCGCCGTTGGAGAGGTCGCGGGTGCACAGGTCGAGCAGTTGCGCGCGAATTGGATCGGGGATGACGAGTTCGAGCTTGTGCTCCTCGGCGAGGCGGCGCGTGACGTTCTTCAGCATGCCGTTAAGGATCAGCACGGCGACTTCCGGGGTGATGAAGTTGAAGACGACGATATTGTCGCCGATGCGGTTGAGGATTTCCGGCCGGCCGAGGCGGTACTTGAAGTGGTTGGCGATGGCCTCGCGCACGCGTGCTTCGACGACCTCGTAGGCATCGCCCGGCTTGACGTTCTGCACGCGGTTGCCGTGTCCGTCATCGACATAGATGCCGAGGTTGGAAGTGAAGATCAGCACCGCTTCGGAGAAGTAGGCGGTGTCGCCGCGCCCGTCGGTGAGGCGGCCGTCCTCGAGGATCTGCAGGAACTTGTCGAGGATGCGCGGGTGGGCCTTCTCGATCTCGTCGAAGAGAATGACCGCGAAGGGGCGCTCTTTCACCGCGTCGGTCAGCTCGCCGCCAGCGTCGTAGCCGATGTAGCCGGGCGGCGCGCCGAGCAGTCGCGCACCCGTATGCTCCTCGGCGAATTCGCTCATGTCGAAGCGGATGTAGGCGCGTTCGTCGCCGAACATCAATTGCGTGAGCGTCTTGGCGAGTTCGGTCTTGCCGACGCCGGTGGGGCCGGCGAAGAACAGCACGCCGCGCGGCCGTCCGCCGCCCGAGCGCGCCTGCGCTCCGGTCAGGCCCATCACCGAACGCATCAGGATATCGACGGTCTTGGTGGCGGCCTGGTGCTGGCCCTTGACGCGGTCTTCGAGCGCAGTGCGCGCGTTGCGAATCTTGTCCTTGAGGTAATCCTTGCGCCACGGATTGTCGGTCGCGCCGACCTTGTAGCTGCGCACGGCATCCTCGACACCGCCGAGCGGGATGCCCTGCCTCACCGCGAGCTGCGCGATGTCGGCGAGGGCGGTGAGCGTGAGGCCATCGGTGCCGTCTGCATAGCGGCGTACCGCCTCGGTACGCTGCGTCGCATCGGCTGCCGCGAATCCTGGAAAGAGGGCAATCAATTGCCGCGCCGCCGCTTCGCGCGTTTCGTAGTCGGGCTTGCCGACGATCAGCGAGGCGATGCGCTCGGAGTCGAGTGCAAACCACGAGGGCAGGTCCTGCGGCCGATTGACCAGCCAGAGAATCGGATTGAACAATGGCTGGCTCGTTGCTCCCGTCGGAATCACCGGGCTTGCGGCGAGCGAGAGCTTTTCGGCGGCGACGAAAAAGCGGTGCTCGCCGGCATCGAGATGGTCTGGCGCACGGGCCAGGCGCGAGGCGAAATCGAGAACCAGCGCGGCATGTGCCTCGCGGCTGCCGGTGAGCTTGCGCATCAGGGTTACCAATGACTCCAGCCCCATCGGCATCACCCCTTCTTGCAGTTTCAGCTCGTGAAGCTTCGTCGCGAGTTCGACGACCGCCGGCTCGTTGGGATAGACGCGCATGCCGTCGGCGGGATCGTAGATCAGCAGGTAGCGGTAGTCGTGGTGCTTGAGCTTTTCCCACAGGCCGCGCAGTAGTGGCACGGGGACGTGATTGCCGCCGACCGGGGCGAGCAGGCTGTCGCGGATGTTGCCGGAAACGATGAACTGCGAGCGGATCGGCAGCAGCCGTTCGAGGTCGCGCAGCCAGCGCGGTGTAAGTTCGGTCTGTATGGCTTCGCTCATTCGATGCTCCGGGCTTTCAAGGGTTCGTGGTGGTGCTCTTCGGTGGCGCGGGCCGGCAGGCTGGCGGCATCGACGACCTGTACCGGTGCCTCGCCGGCCTGCAGCAGGCGGGTGACGGTGATCGGAATGCCGCGTGCCTTCAGTGTTTCGAACAGTTTCGGGAATTCTGCGCACCAGCGCTCCTCGGCGAGCATGTCCTCACGCGCGCGATCCTCGCCGGTCGTGCCGGCGCGCACGACGTTGAAGTTCATCGCGTTGCGTTTGGGATCGATACGCAGGCGGATGAAGTAGTCGCCCCAGCCGGGCTTCTGGAAATGCGCGACACCGCCTTCGACGAACAGGGTTTCCTCGATCTCCTCGACGGCATAGCCGAGATCCTTGAGCGATTGCTCGAGCACGATGGCGGCAGCTTCCTGCAGCTGTTGCTGAGCGGCTGCGTCAGCACGTGCCTCGTTGTGGTGCTTGACCTGCAGGCGCAGTTCGGTGACGAGTGCCTCGGCACGCTCGGCCGATGGCGCGGCAATGACTTGCTGCGCAAGTGCTTCCAGTGCCGGTGGCAGCGCGGCGTCGGGAGCCAGTTCCAGTCGTTCGAGCACGCGGGCGACCAGCACACGGCGCGCGGTGGCGATGTCGGTTGCCGCCGCTTGCCCGGCTTGTTCCAGAAAGGCAGCCATCTGCTGCTGCAGGGAGGCGCCGGCACTGCCGAGCTCCTCAAGCCGACGGGCAAGCGCAGCCTGTGCGGCGGTATCGGTTTGCGAGGCAGCGAACAGTGCGGCGAAGCGCACCTGTGCCGCGCGGGTCGCCGCCATGCGTTGCTGCTGTTCACTGCCGGCTTGCTCTGCCGCGCGCATGCGCTGGCGTTCTTCCTTGCGCTGCTGGCGCGTTTTCGCGGCAATGCGGTCTGCTGCCGCCAGGCCGGTGGCGACTTCGGCAGCCCCCTGGATGATGGATTGGGCGGAGACGAGTACCGCGGCTTCGAGTCCGAAACTGGCTGCCATCGGCCCGCTCATATTTTCCTCCCCCGGAAATAATCATTCGCATTTTACGCGACGTACAATCGTCGCATGACTCTGACCGAACTGCGTTACATCGTCGCTCTCGCCCGCGAAAAACATTTCGGCCGCGCGGCGGAGAAATGCTTCGTCGCCCAGCCCACCCTGTCCGTCGCCGTGAAGAAGCTCGAGGACGAACTGGGCGTGATCCTCTTCGAGCGCGGGCAGAACGAAATCTCCGTAACGCCCGCGGGCGAACCGATCGTGCAGCAGGCCGAAAAGGTACTCGCCGAGGCGTCCCGCATCAAGGAGTTGGCCGACACTGCGGGCGATCCGCTGGTCGGCCCGCTGCGCATCGGTGCGATCTACACCATCGGCCCCTATCTGCTGCCGAAACTGGTGCCGCTGCTGCGCGAACGTGCGCCGAAGATGCCGCTGATCATTCAGGAGAGCTTCACCGTCAAGCTGATCGAGGCGCTGAAGAGCGGCGAACTCGACGTCGCGATTCTCGCGCTACCGGTCGATGAGCCGGGGCTGGTCGCGCAGGCCGTGTATGACGAAGCCTTCCGCGTGCTGGTGCCAGCGCAGCATCCGTGGACGAAACAGAAGACCATCGATGCCGACCGCCTGCTCGACGAACAACTGTTGATGCTCGGGCGCGGCAACTGCTTCCGCGATCAGGTGCTGGATCTCTGCACGCGCGCCGGCGCGGGTGGCCCGCAGGTGCTGGAAGGCTCATCGCTCGAAACCATCCGCCACATGGTCGCCTCGGGCATGGGCATCACGGTCATGCCGGCCTCGGCCGTCGACGAGTTGCCGAAGAATGATGCCCTGCTGCGGGTACGTCCTTTTGCCGATCCGACCCCGACCCGGCGCGTCGGCATGGTGTGGCGCGCCAGCTTCCCCCGCTTCCAGGCCATTGACCTGTTGCGCAAGGCGCTGCTTGACTGCAAGCTGCCCGGCACCAAGGTGTGCAAATAGCCTTTAGCTATTCCTTCTATTGAAACAATCCGCTGGAACAATCGCCGGCCCCGGCGCAAAATCCCTTCATCGCAACGGGAAATCAAAAGGAGAACACCATGAAAGCCAAGATCCAGAAATCCGCCAAGCCTGCCGCTATCGACATCGGCATTTCCGACAATGATCGCGCCAAGATCGCGCAGGGTCTCTCCAAGCTGCTCGCCGACAGCTACACGCTTTACCTGATGACGCACAACTTCCACTGGAACGTTACCGGCCCCCAGTTCAACGCCCTGCACAACATGTTCATGGAGCAATACACCGAGCAGTGGAACGCGCTCGACATCATTGCGGAGCGCATACGTGCCCTCGGCCACCCGGCCCCCGGCACCTATCGCGAGTTCGTCAAGCTGGCGTCGATCAAGGAAGTCGAAGGCGTGCCGAAGGCCACCGAGATGCTCAAGTTGCTCGTCGCTGCGCAGGAAGCGACAGCCCGCACCGCACGGGAACTGTTCCCGGTGGTCGACAAGGCCAACGACCAGCCGACCGCCGACGTGCTGACCCAGCGCCTCGACGTGCATGAGAAGACGGCGTGGATGTTGCGCAGCATGCTGGACGAGTGAGCCGTCACGTCACCTACCAGCTTCTGATCGAAATTGCCCGCCCGGTGCGGGCACAAATCGGCCGGTTCGGGAAGTGCAGTTTCCCGGCCGGCCGTTACATTTATACGGGTTCGGCGCGGCGCAATTTCGAGGCGCGCGTCGCACGCCACCTGCGTAAGGAAAAGACCCCGCGCTGGCACATTGACTACTTGCTTGCCATGCCCGGCGTGCGCATTGCCGGTGTGCGCCGCTATGTCGAAGAGGAATGCGCGATCAATCGCGCGACACCGGGCGAGGTGCTAATCGACGGCTTTGGCGCCTCCGACTGCCGCGCTGGCTGCGGCAGCCACCTCAAGTACCTGGATTGAAGCGCGCGGTTAGCCAATCGATGAGGTCGTGTGCCGGGCGGCGCCAGTCGGCCTCGAGCATCAGGCCGTGGCCCATGCCGGGGTAGAGCATCGCGTCGGTGCCGTAGCTGCGCGCGGTCATCTCCACCAGCGCGGTGGGGATGATCATGTCGTGCTCGGCACCCTGCACCAGCAGGCTGGCATGGCCATCCGGCAGGTGTTCCAGTACGCGGTGGGTATGCGGCAGGTTGAACAGCATCATGTCCCAGATGGCGCGGTGCGATTCGGGCTGCGCCATGCGGTAGTAGCGGGCGAGGTCGTCGACCGAGACCGGCTGGGCGAACAGCGCGGCCCGGAGACTGTCGAGTGCGACCTGGCCACCGGTCATCAGGCGGTTGAGGTCGGCGAACAGGTTCGGCTGGTTGAACAGCATGCCGAAGGCCGAGGCGGCGAGGCCCTGCGGCGGTACCGAACACATCAGCACGGCCGCGGGCGCGGGGTGTTTCTCCAGGTATTTCTGCACGACGAAGCCGCCCATCGAATGGCCGATCAGCACCGGCGGCGCGGGGAGTGTGGCGATGGTTTCGACGACGTCATTGACATAGTCGTCGATCGAATAGCTGTCGAGATGATCGCGCCGGCGACTCTCGCCATGGCCGGAAAAGCTCAGGGCGTGGCTATGAAAACCGGCGGTGGCGAAATAAGGCAGGTAGTGTTCCCAGCACCAGGCAGCGGTGTAGGCGCCATGCAGGAAGAGCAGCGGTGGAAGTTCGGGACGTGCGTGCTGCGGCGAGCAGGTCAGGACTTCAAGATGTTCGGCACGGCTTTGATGCATCGCCGCATTCTAGTGCGACTCCTGCGAAGGACGGGCAAATTCCCAGATGCGGTTCCAGTAATCGGGCTTGATCGTCACCGCTTTTAGCGTGGTGGCCTCGCGGATGGCGTAATGCGAACGATGGGTATCGCGGCGCACCGGTTCGCGGAACAGCCGGCCGTGCGCCCCGAGGAAGGAAATGACGGTACGTGGCCGCGCTAGGCCATGCGGGGCATCGACGACGATGGCGGTTTCGCGGTTGGCGAGGCGCACGAGGGTGCCGGGTGGAAAGGTGCCATTGACGCGCCGCAAGGCTTCGAGCAGGGTCGGGTCGAACATCTGCCGGCTGCGCGACAACAGCCAGTGCATGGCTTCGCGCGGCGTCATCGGGTTGCGGTGGAAGCGTTGCGGTGCGACGAGCGCACACCAGACATCGGCGATCTTGAGGATGCGCGCTTCGAGGCTGATCTCGTCGCCGCGCAGCGCGGCCGGGTAGCCGGTGCCGTCGAGCGATTCGTGGTGCTGCTCGACCGCCTCGATCCAGCACAGGTCGGCGCCCGGCGAGTCGCGTAGCAGGTCGGCGGCGAGCTGCGGATGGCGCACTAGCGTGATGCGCTGGGCGTCACTGGGCACGGCGTAGGGGGCCGTGAGGTCGTCCTGCAATTCGATCGACGACAGGTTCATGAACATCGCCGCCTTGGCGACGGTGTGCTGGCGCCGGGCGTCGAGCTGGATGGCGCGGCCGAGATGGATACCGAGAATCGCGGCGGAAAACCCATGTCGCAGCGAAGGGCTGTGGAGCGGAATGTGCGATCCCATGCCGAGGCAAACCTGCGGGGCGCGATCGACGAGGCCGACGAGTTCCGCGGCCACGGTGGAGAGCCGGATTACGTTCTGCACGGTGCAGGACCAGTCTTCGATCACCTCGACGTAGGCGTGGGCTATTGCTGTCAACTGATCGCAGGGCTGGGATGAAGCCGGTGCGAGCGGTTGCGGGCGGGCGGCGCTGTTGGCATAGGCGGCGCCGAAGGATTCGGCAAAAGCGAGGGCGGGCAGGGCGTTCATGCCATCCATTGTGCAACTTTCCTGCCAGGGGTGTTTTGCCGGAGAAAATGGCTGAAACAGGGCTTACCGGCAATACCGGGAGGCAATTATTGCCGTCAGCTTGTTTCTGGTGCCGTCTCGCCAGTGCCGACTTTTTGCAGGGCTTCGTCAGGAGTCAGGATACGGAACAGGCCGTCGAGCCGCCGGCCGCGCCGCAGCCGCAGCAGCAGTTTGTCGGCGGTGACGAGCCAGTCCGCTTGTCCGTCCCGAGCCAGTTCGAGGAATTTCTGGTCGTCGCGATCCTTGCACTTCGGCAGGGCGACGGCCTCCTGCGGCACGGCATCGATCAGTTGTACCTGCGCGAGGTAGGCGGCGTAAGCGGCTTCCTGGCGCTCTGGGTCGAGGGCGAACAGGGGGTAGTCGAGCACACGGCGGAATTCCGCGAGGCAAGGCGTGCTGGTCAGGGCGATCCAGCGGCCGGAAACGACTTCGCCCCGCATGGGGGCGAAGCGGCTGTCCTTGAAAACGAACAGCGAGAGCAGCACGTTCGTGTCGAAAACAACACGAACGGGGTGGCTCATCAGGACTTCTTCTGCTGGTCGAGGCGGAACTTGACGAAACTGCCCGGGGCATCTTCGAGTACACCGAGCTTGCCCTTGACCGGATCGCGCGCCGGCACGGTCTTGTCGTCCTGCGCCATCAGCCAGGCCTGCCAGTCGGTCCACCACGAACCGGGTTGCTGCTCGGCGCTGTTGAAAAACGCCTCCGCCGTAGCGGGCAGCGTCTTGGCCGGGTTGACCCAGTAGCCGTACTTGTTGGCGGCGGGCGGATTGACGATGCCGGCGATGTGGCCGGAGCCGCCGAGCACAAAGCGCGTCGGGCCCGAGAATAGCTGCGCGCCGAGGTAAGTGCTCTGCCACGGGGCAATGTGGTCTTCGATCGTGCTGATGAAGTAGGCGGGGATCTTGATCTTGGTGAGGTCGATAGCGACGTCGCCGATCATGATGCCGCCCGGCTCCTTGAGCAGGTTCTGCATGTACATGTTGCGCAGGTAGAAGCTGTGCATGGCCGCCGGCATGCGCGTCGAGTCGGAGTTCCAGTAGAGCAGGTCGAACGGGAACGGGTCCTTGCCCATCAGGTAGTTGTTGACCACGAAGGACCAGATCAGGTCGTTGGCGCGCAGCATGTTGAAGGTGCCGGCCATCTCGGTGCCTTCGAGGTAGCCGCGCTCGCTCATCTTCTTCTCGAGGCTGGAGACCTGCTGCTCATCGATGAAGACACCCAGCTCGCCGGGGATCGAAAAGTCGAGCATGGTCGTGAAGAAGGTCACGGAGGCCAGCCGCTTGTCCTTCTTGGCCGCAAGATAGGCTGCCGTGGTGCCGAGCAGCGTGCCGCCGAGGCAATAGCCGGCCGCGTTGATTTCCTTCTCGCCAGTCTGTGCGCAGACCTGGTCGATGGCGGTCAGCGTGCCTTCGAAGACGTAGTCCTCGAAACTCTTCTCGGCAAGCTTCGCATCCGGATTGACCCAGGAGATGACGAACACGCTGTGGCCCTGGTCGACGGCCCACTTGATGTAGGAATTCTTCTCGCGCAGGTCGAGGATGTAGTACTTGTTGATCCACGGCGGCACGATCAGCAGCGGGCGCTTGAAGTTCGTCTTGGTGGTCGGTGTGAACTGCAGCAGCTGGATCAGGTCGTTCTGGAAGATCACCTTGCCGGGTGTGGTGGCGACGTTCTTGCCGAGTTCGAAGGCCGTCGTGTCGGTCATCTTGACGCGCAACTGGCCGTCGCCGTCCTCGATGTCGCGCAGCAGGTTGTTGAAGCCCTTGAGCAGGTTCTGGCCCTGGGTATTCACCGTCTCGCGGAAGACCTCGGGGTTGGTATGCACGAAGTTGGAAGGCGACATCGCGTCGATGAACTGGCGCGTAAAGAAGTTCACCTTGTCCTGCGTGTGGCCGTCGAGACCCTTCACGCCGCTCACCGAATCATGCAGGTGGCGCGCGGTGATCAGGTAGCTCTGCTTGATGAAGTCGAACAGGAAATGTTCTTCCCACTGCTCGTCCTTGAAGCGTTTGTCGCCCTTGGCCGGCGCGGCGACCGGCGGGGTGTGCATGCCCATGAAGCGCAGCGTCGAATGCTGCCACAGCGAGAAGTAGTCCCAGACGAGGTTCATCTGCTGCTGCGCCAGCTGGTAGGGATTGGCGAGCATCTTGGCCATCATGTCCATGAAGGCCTGCGCGACGCCCAATTCGTCCTGCGGCGGCGTGACGCCCTTCGCGACCTGGCGCTGCATGTGGTCGGTCAGCAGCTTCGAGGCGCGCTGGGCGACCTCGGCGTAGGTCTTGGCGACTTCCTGCGGGTCGGGTAGGGCGGGTTTTTCGGTTTCTTGTGTCATGGTCTCTCACTCCAGATCAGGGTTGCGTGATGTAGCGCGCGGTGAAATAGAAGGTGCCGTTCTCACTGCGGCGTTGCAGGCGGTTTTGGGCTTCAAGGTAATTCAGGTGGGCGATGGCCTCGCCCATGGCGAACAGGGTTTGATGCGGATCGTCGATCGGCCGGCCGAACAGGACTGCCAGCAGGTCGCCGGCACAGCGCGGGCCGTCCGCGCAGGCGGCGAGCAGGTCGGCGCAACGGTCGGCGTGATGGGCGTGAAGTTCGGCGACGCGCGCCTGAATGCCGCGAAACGGCTTGCCATGCGAGGGCAGCACCAGCGTGTCCTCTGGCAGTGTGGCGAGGCGGTCAATCGAGTTGAGATACAGCCGCAGCGTATCGAGATGTGGTGCAGCGGCGTAGGCGCTGACGTTGGTCGAGATGCGCGGCAGCAGCATGTCGCCGGCAATGAGGATCTTTAACTCGGTGCAGTACAGGCTGGCATGCTCGGGTGCGTGGCCGTGGCCGATGAGGACGCGCCAGTCGTGTTTCCCGATGGTGACCGTGTCGTTCTCGAACAGCGGATGAAAGCTGGCGGGAATGGCCGGCACACCGCGCCGGTAGGCATTACCGCGCGACTCCAGCGCGGCACAACGCTCGGCGTCGAGGCCGTGCGTGCGGAATAGCGCGACCATCGAGGGAATGTCGAAGGGCGCAAGGCCGGCGGCAATCACGCTGGCGGTCAGGTATTCGCCCTGCGTCATCCACAGCGGCGCGCCATATTCGCTTTCCAGCCAGCCGGCGAGGCCGAGATGGTCGGGGTGGAAATGCGTGACGATTTGCCGCGATAACTGCCGTCCCGCTAGCGCCGACTTCCATGCAGCCTTGACGGCATCCATCGCGATGCCGGTGTCGATCGCCGTGAAACCTGCACCGTCTTCGAGCAGCCACAGGTTGATGTGGTCGAGCGCGAAGGGCAGGGGCATGCGCAACCAATGCACGCCGGGCGCGACCGGGCAGGTCGTGCCGGTCTCCGGAAGCGTGTCGAAGGCGATCTCGATAGGCATGTCGTGGGTGGGGAAGCGTTGCCCGGTGGTCGGAAATCTGTTTAACTGCGTGATCTTATTTGGATAGTTTAGCTGAATCCGAACACTTTGGTGCACCGCAGCAATATGTCTCCTGTTACTTCTGCGAGCGAAGCGACCTATACCATCGCCGAACTGGCACGCGAGTTCGACCTGACCGCGCGCGCCATCCGTCATTACGAGGATCAGGGCCTCATCGCGCCGGCGCGTGCCGGGGTGCAGCGCGTCTATACCAAGCGCGACCGCACCCGGTTGAAACTGACCCTGCGCGGCAAGCGGCTCGGCCTGTCGCTGGCCGAGATCCGCGAGCTGATCGACATGTACGACACCGCGCCCGAGTCATCGCAGCTCGCCCGGCTGCTCGAGGTGCTGGCGCGCCAGCGTGCCAAACTGGCGCAGCAGCGCGAGGACATCGAAGCCGTGCTGGGCGAACTCGACGCCTTCGAGGTGCAGTGCCGCAACCTGCTGCAGAGCAAGAAGATTGGTTGACGTTAACGTAAACGTCAACATACAATCAGCCGAAACGATCATGGAGGTCCAATGAGTTACGGCATACCGCGCGGCGAAGCAAAATTTGATCCCCGCGATCCGCACTGGAACGACAAGGTGCGCGACAGTTTCACGAAGCAGGGCGTGATGGGCCTGCTCGGCGCGACGCTGGCCGATGTCTGGCCTGGCGGCTGCGAGATCCACCTGCCCTATCGTCCAGACCTGTCGCAGCAGCATGGCTTCTTTCATGCCGGCGTGACCTCGACCGTCGTCGACAGCGCGGCGGGCTATGCCGGTTTTTCGCTGATGGCGCCGCATACCTCGGTGCTGTCGGTCGAGTTCAAGATCAACCTGCTGGCTCCGGCCGACGGCGAACTGATGATCGCCACCGGCGAGGTGGTAAAGCCGGGCCGCAACCTCGTCATCACCCGCGGTGACGCGTGGGTGGTGAAGAACGGCAAGGCGACGCACTGCGCGATGATGCAGCAGACTCTGATGACGATGCACGACAAACCGGAAGCGGAGCACAAGAAATGATCGGACTGAATTTTCATCTTGGCGAAGATATCGAGATGCTGCGCGACACGCTCCAGTCCTTCGCCGCCAAGGAGATCGCGCCGCGCGCGGCGCAGATCGACCGCGACAACGAATTCCCTGCAGACCTCTGGAAGAAGCTTGGTGATCTCGGCCTGCATGGCATGACGGTGCCCGAGGAAGAGGGGGGCACGGGCATGGGATATCTCGCCCACATCGTCGCGATGGAGGAAATCTCGCGCGCCTCGGCCTCGGTCGGTCTTTCGTATGGCGCGCACTCCAATCTCTGCGTCAATCAGATCCGCCGCAACGGCACGCCCGCGCAGAAGGACAAATATCTGCCCGGCCTGATCGCCGGCACGCAGGTCGGTGCGTTGGCGATGTCCGAGCCGAACGCCGGTTCCGACGTCGTCTCGATGAAACTCAAGGCCGACAAGAAGGGCGACCGCTACGTGCTCAACGGCAGCAAGATGTGGATCACGAATGGCGGCGATGCCGACACGCTGGTGGTCTATGCCAAGACCGATCCGGCAGCGGGCGCCAAGGGTATTACCGCCTTCATCGTCGAGAAAAGTTTTTCGGGATTCAGCTGCGGTTCGCATCTCGACAAGCTGGGCATGCGCGGCTCGAACACCTATCCGCTGTTCTTCGACGATTGCGAGATTCCCGAGGAGAATGTGCTCGGTGGTGTTGGCAATGGCGTAAAAGTATTGATGTCCGGGCTCGACTACGAACGCACCGTCCTGTCCGGTGGGCCGCTCGGCATCATGGCCGCCTGCATGGACGTGGTGCTGCCCTACCTGCACGAGCGCAAGCAGTTCGACACGCCGATCGGCGAATTCCAGCTCATGCAGGGCAAGGTCGCCGACATGTATTCGACCTGGCAGGCGACACGTGCCTATGTCTATGCGGTGGGCCGCGCCTGCGATTCGTCCGACCACGCGCGCACGCTGCGCAAGGATGCCGCCGGCGCGATTCTATATTCAGCTGAAAAGGCGACCTGGATGGCCGGTGAGGCGATCCAGACACTCGGCGGCAACGGCTACATCAATGAATATGCGACCGGCCGCCTCTGGCGCGACGCCAAGCTCTACGAGATCGGCGCGGGAACTTCGGAGATCCGCCGCATGCTGATCGGCCGCGAGCTGTTCAACGAGACGGCCTGACGATGAAGAAAGTCGGCGCTGGCAAGACGGCACCCGTACCCGCGGTCGATCCCGACCATGCCCTCGCGCGGCTGTTCGAGGCGAATCGCCGCTGGGCGCAACGGATGGAAACGGCCAAGCCGGGCTTCTTCGAACAGCTGTCGCACCTCCAGGCGCCCGAGTATCTGTGGATCGGCTGTGCCGATTCGCGCGTGCCGGCCAACGAGATCGTCGACCTGCTGCCGGGTGAGGTGTTCGTGCATCGCAATGTCGCCAACGTCGTCGTGCATACCGACCTCAACTGCCTGTCGGTGATCCAGTACGCGATCGATGTCCTGAAGGTGAAGCACATCATGGTGGTCGGCCACTATGGCTGCGGTGGCGTCACGGCGGCCTATCAGAAGCACCGCGTCGGTCTCGTCGATCTCTGGTTGCGCCACGTGCAGGATGTCCATGCCAAGCATCTCGCCCGCGTCGAAGCGCTGCCGCAGGATGCGCGCATCGACAAGCTCTGCGAGCTCAACGTGCTCGAGCAGGTACTCAACGTGAGCCACATGATGGTCGTGCAGGATGCCTGGCAACGCGGGCAGGACCTGACCATTCACGGCTGGGTGTATGGCCTGCACGACGGCCTGATGCGTGATCTCGGCATGACGGTCGGGTCTCGCGATGACGTCGAGGCCAGCTATACGGCGGCCCTGAACAAACTCTTCTGAAAGGAAATGCCATGTCCGAATCGATCGTGATAGTCGCTGCCGCCCGCACGCCGATGGGCGGCTTTCAGGGTGACTTCGCAGCGCTGACCGCGGCCAACCTCGGGGCCGTTGCCATCAAGGCCGCCATCGAACGATCGGGGCTAGCAGCAGCAGATGTGCAGGAGGTTATCTTCGGCAACGTGCTGCAGGCCGGGCAGGGACAGGCGCCGGCACGGCAGGCGGCATTGCAGGCCGGCTTGCCGCTGTCGGCCGGTTGCACCACGGTGCACAAGGTGTGCGGCTCGGCGATGAAGGCGACCATGATCGCTTGCGACGCGCTCAAGGCCGGCAGCCAGGACGTGATCGTCGCTGGTGGCATGGAATCGATGACCAATGCGCCTTACCTCTTGCCGAAAGCGCGTGGCGGCTACCGGCTCGGCCATGGACAACTCATCGACCACATGTTCTTCGATGGTCTCGAAGACCATTACGGCGCCGATACGAAGGGCCGCCTGATGGGCACCTTCGCCGAGGACTGCGTCGCCCACTACGGTTTCACCCGCAAGGATCAGGACGAATTCGCCATCGCTTCGACGCAACGCGCGCAGGCGGCAGGCACCGACGGCAGCTTTGACTGGGAGATTGCCCCGGTGACCGTTTCCGGCCGCAAAGGCGATGTTGTCATCAAACTCGACGAACAGCCGGGCAAAGCCCAGCTCGACAAGATTCCCACGCTGCGGCCGGCGTTCAAGAAGGACGGCACGGTGACGCCGGCCAATTCATCATCGATCTCGGACGGCGCCGCCGCGCTGGTCCTGATGCGCGAAGCCGACGCGGTAAAGCGCGGCCTGAAGCCAATCGCCCGCATCGTCGGCACCTCCACGCATGCGCAGGAACCGGCCTGGTTCACCACTGCGCCTGTCTATGCGATGAAGAAACTGTTCGCCCAAACCGGCTGGACGGCCGACAGCGTCGACCTCTACGAGATCAACGAAGCCTTCGCCGTCGTCACGATGGCGGCCATGAAGGAACTGAACCTGCCGCACGCCAAGGTCAACGTGCATGGCGGTGCCTGCGCGCTGGGTCATCCGATCGGAGCGTCCGGCGCGCGCATCGTCGTCACGCTGCTCGGCGCGCTTAAGAAATACGGCAAGAAGCGTGGCGTTGCCAGCCTGTGCATCGGTGGTGGCGAGGCGACCGCCATGGCCGTCGAACTGCTTTGAGCCCGCCTTGACTGGCTTGTTCGGCACCTACCTGAAGCTTGTCATCACCGCGGTAATCTGGGGCGGCACCTGGGTGGCCGCGCGCTATGCCGTGCAGGAAGTCGCGCCGCTCGGTGTTGCCGTCTGGCGGTTCTTCTTCGCGGCGGCGAGCCTGCTCGCCGTGGTGCTGTGGCACCACGGCCGCCTGCCGGGCATCAATCGCAAGGAATGGTTGCTGGTGATCGGGCTCGGCGCCAGCGGCATCTTCATCTACAACCTGTTCTTCCTTTATGGCATGCAGCACATCACCGCCGGGCGCGGCGCGCTGGTCGTCGCGACCACGCCGGTGATCACGCTGCTGGCGGCGGCTTGGCTGCTCAAGGAGGGCATGACGCCCCTCAAGGCGGTCGGTAGCGCGCTGGCCTTTGCCGGTTGCCTCACCGTCATCGGCAAGGGTGATCCGTTCGCCCTGCTGCAGGGCCGGGTGGGTATCGGCGATATGCTGATCATTGGCTGCGCCTTCATGTGGTCGATCTACACGCTGATTGGCCGGCTCGGCACGCAGTCGCTGGCGCAGCGCAATCTCGGCGCGCTGGTGATGACCGCCTACGCAAGCAGCGCGGGCTTCCTGATGCTGCTGGCCGTTGCGCTGATCGACAATCCGGCGCAACTGGCGCCACACTACTCGCCGCTGGCCTGGGGTGCGATACTCTTCCTCGGTTTGCTCGGCACGACGCTCGGCTTCACTTGGTTCGCGGCCGCGGTGCAGAAGATCGGCGCGCAGCGCGCCTCGATCTTCATCAACCTCGTGCCGGTGGCCGCCGTACTACAGGGTGCGCTGCTGCTCGGCGAGCGGCTCGACCTGTCGGCGCTGGTCGGCGGGGTGCTGGTGATCTGTGGCGTGTTGTTGACGCAGCGGCCCGCGACAAGAATCAAGGAGGTAGCAACGGCATGATCCTAAACGACGACCAGCGGATGATCCGCGATACCCTGCGCGACTTCGCGCGCGAACGGCTGGCGCCAAACGCCGCGCAATGGGATCGCGAGCACACGTTTCCCGCCGCTGCCTTGCAGGAACTCGCGGCGCTTGGCGTCTGGGGCATGGTGGTGCCCGAAGAATGGGGCGGCCCCGGACTCGACTATGTCTCGCTGGCCATCGCCATCGAGGAAATCGCCGCCGGCGATGGCGCGACCTCGACGATCCTGTCGGTGCAGAACTCACTGGTCTGCGGCATCCTCAACAAATACGGCAATGATGCGCAGAAGGCACGCTGGCTGCGCGGCGCGGCGACCGGAGAACTGCTCGGCTGCTTCTGCCTCACCGAGCCGCACGTCGGTTCCGATGCCGCGGCAATCAAGACGCGGGCCGTGAAGGATGGCGATCACTGGGTGCTCAACGGCGTCAAGCAGTTCATCACCTCGGGCCAGCACGCCAAGATCGCCATCGTCTTCGCCGTCACCGATCCGGCCGCCGGCCGCAAGGGCATCTCCTGCTTCTGCGTGCCCACGGAAACCAATGGCTATGTCGTCGCGCGCATCGAGGAGAAACTCGGCCAGAAGGCGTCCGATACCGCGCAGATCCTGTTCGAGAACTGCCGCATTCCCGCCGACTGCATGATTGGTACCGAGGGCGATGGCTACCGGATCGCGCTGTCGAATCTCGAAGCCGGCCGCATCGGCATCGCCGCACAGGCGGTGGGCATGGCGCGCAGCGCGCTCGAAGCGGCGGTGAAGTATGCAAAAGAGCGTGAGGCGTTCGGCAAGCCCATTGTCGAGCATCAGGCAGTGAGTTTCCGGCTCGCCGACATGGCGACGCAGATCGAGGTGGCGCGCCAGATGGTCTGGCATGCGGCGAGCCTGCGCAGCGCCGGCCTGCCCTGCCTCAAGGAGGCGAGCATGGCCAAGCTGTTCGCTTCCGAGATGGCCGAGCAGGTCTGTTCCGACGCGATCCAGATCCACGGTGGCTATGGCTATGTGAGCGACTTCCCGGTCGAGCGCATCTACCGCGACGTGCGTGTCTGCCAGATCTACGAAGGGGCGTCGGACATCCAGCGCCTCGTCATCGCGCGTGCTGTCACGAGTGAATGATATGAGCGAACCCATCCTGTTCTACTTCGACTTCACCTCGCCTTATTCCTACCTGGCGAGCGAGAAGATCGATGCGCTGGCTGAGAAATTCGGCCGCAAGGTGCAGTGGCGGCCGATCCTGCTCGGCGGCATCTTCAAGGCGCTCGACACCGTGTCGCTGGTCAAGCAGCCGAGCATGGCCGACTACAGCGTGAAGGACTTCGCGCGCTCGGCGCGTTTCCTCGGGCTGCCTTACGCGCATCCGGAAAACTTTCCGGTATCGTCAGTCGCTCCGTCGCGTGCCTGGTACTGGCTGCATGGTCAGGATTGCGCACTGGCTCGGCAGTTTGCGCACGCCGTGTTCCGCGCCTACTTCGTCGCCGGGCGCGACATCGCCGACGCGGTGGTGGTCGTGGAGCTCGCGCAAAAAGTCGGCGCTGACGGGACGGCACTTGAACGGGGCATGAGCGATCCGGCGATCAAGGAGCGGCTGCGTGCCGAGACCGATGCTGCGCTGGCGCACGGTGCCTTCGGTGCACCGTGGATCATCGTCGATGGCGAACCGTTCTGGGGCGCGGACCGCTTGCCGCAGATCGAACGCTGGCTGGCAAATCAGGGATTTTGAGGGAGCATACTGGTGAGCGTCATCAAGTCGCAATTGAATGTCCGCGGTGAGGAGTTCAAGGCCAATGTCGCCGCGATGCAGTCACTGGTCGCCGACCTGCGCGCGAAGTCAGCACTGGTCGCGCGAGGCGGTAGCGAAGAGGCACGCGCCAAGCATCTGGCGCGGGGCAAGTTGCTGGCGCGCGACCGCGTCGACGGCCTGCTCGACCCCGGCGCGGGCTTCCTCGAACTTTCCCAACTCGCGGCCTGGGATATGTACGAAAACAGCGTGCCGGCCGCCGGCGTGGTCGCGGGCATCGGTCGTGTGTCGGGTGTCGAATGCATGATCGTCGCTAACGATGCGACGGTGAAGGGTGGCACCTACTACCCACTCACGGTGAAGAAGCACCTGCGCGCGCAGGAGATCGCGCGCGAGAATCGGCTGCCCTGTCTTTATCTCGTCGATAGTGGCGGTGCTTTCCTGCCCATGCAGGACGAGGTTTTCCCGGACAAGGAGCACTTCGGCCGCATCTTCTTCAATCAGGCCAATCTGTCGGCGCAGGGTATCCCGCAGATTGCCGTGGTGATGGGCTCCTGCACGGCGGGGGGCGCCTATGTCCCGGCGATGTCGGACGAATCGATCATCGTGAAGAATCAGGGCACGATCTTCCTCGGCGGCCCGCCGCTGGTGAAGGCAGCGACCGGCGAGGTCGTCACGGCCGAAGACCTCGGCGGCGGCGACGTGCATACGCGCATTTCGGGTGTCTGCGACCATCTGGCCGAGAACGACCAGCACGCCCTCTCGATTGCGCGCCGCATCGTCGCCAATCTCAACTGGAAGAAAACCATCGGGCTCGAGCTCGCCACGCCGGAGGAGCCGCTCTATGCGCCGGAAGAGATCTACGGCGTCATCCCGACCGACACCCGCAAGCCCTACGACGTACGCGAAGTCATTGCCCGCCTCGTTGACGGCTCGCGCTTCGACGAGTTCAAGGCACGCTATGGCACGACGCTGGTGACCGGCTTCGCCCACCTGTACGGCTATCCGATCGGCATCGTCGCCAACAACGGTATCCTGTTCTCCGAATCGGCGCAGAAAGGCGCGCACTTCATCGAGTTGTGCGCGCAGCGGGGCATCCCGCTGGTCTTTCTGCAGAACATTACCGGCTTCATGGTCGGCCGCAAGTACGAGAACGGCGGCATCGCCAAGGACGGCGCCAAGATGGTGACTGCGGTATCGACGGCGGCAGTGCCGAAGTTCACCGTGATCATCGGCGGCAGCTTCGGCGCCGGCAACTACGGCATGTGCGGCCGTGCCTATTCGCCGCGCCTGCTGTGGAGCTGGCCGAACAGCCGCATCAGCGTGATGGGCGGCGAGCAGGCAGCCTCGGTGCTGTCTACCGTCAAGCGCGATGGCATCGAGGCGAAGGGGGGCAACTGGAACAAGGAAGATGAAGAGGCCTTCAAGGCGCCGATCCGCCAGCAATACGAAACCCAGGGCCATCCCTACTACGCGACCGCACGACTGTGGGACGATGGCATCCTCGACCCGGCGCAGACACGCCGCGCGCTTGGGCTGGGCATCTCCGCAGCACTCAACGCCCCCATCCCGCCGACAAAGTTCGGCGTTTTCCGCATGTGAGCGAGGAATGTAGAACGATGACGACTTACCAGAACATCCTCACCGAAATCGATGCCGGCGTCGGTATCGTCACCCTGAACCGTCCAGAACGCCACAACGCTTTCGACGACGCGATGATCGCCGAGCTGAGCGAAGTCATGCTCTCGATGGCCAACGACCCGACGGTGCGCGTCGTGGTGATTTCCAGTGTCGGCAAGAGCTTTTGCGCCGGCGCCGATCTCGAGTGGATGCAGCGCGCCGCCGGTTACGACTTCGAGCAGAACCAGCGCGATGCCGGCGCACTGGCCGAGATGCTGCGGCGGATCGTCGACTGCCCGAAGCCGGTCATCGCGCGCGTGCAGGGTCCGGCCTACGGTGGCGGCGTGGGCGTCATTGCTGCCTGCGACATCGTGGTGGCGACCTTTGAGTCGAAATTCTCCCTCAGCGAAGTGAAACTGGGCCTGATCCCGGCGGTGATCGGCCCGCACGTGCTTGCTGCCATCGGCGAGCGCTATGCGCGCCGCTACATGCTCACGGCCGAAGTTTTCTCCGCCGCCGAGGCCTACCGCATCGGCCTGCTGCACGAAATGGTGGCCGATGAAGCCGCGCTCGACGATGCCGTCGGCGAATGGATCGAGGCGATCTTCAGGAACGGGCCGCAGGCGATCGCCGAATGCAAGGCGCTGATTCGCACGCTCGCCGGCCGCCCCTATGGCCAGAAGGTCATCGACTTCACGGTCGAGAGCATCGCGCGCGTGCGCGTCTCGCCGGAGGGGCAGGAAGGGCTTGCCGCCTTCATCGAGAAGCGCAAGCCGAACTGGTCGGATTGAAATGTTTACCAAGATATTGATAGCCAACCGCGGTGAAATCGCCTGTCGCGTCATCAAGACGGCGCGGCGCATGGGCGTTCGTACCGTGGCCGTGTACTCGGAAGCCGATGCCGGCGCGCGCCATGTGCGGTTGGCCGACGAGGCCGTCTGCATCGGTCCGGCGGCCGCGCGCGAGTCCTACCTCGTCGGCGAGAAAATCATTGCCGCCTGCCAGGCCACCGGTGCGCAGGCGGTGCATCCGGGTTACGGCTTCCTCTCCGAGAATGAGGAGTTCGCCGCGGCCTGCGCCGCCAACGGTATCGTCTTCATCGGCCCGCCGGTGAGTGCGATCCGCGCGATGGGCCTCAAGTCGGAAAGCAAGAAGCTGATGGAAAAGGCCGGCGTGCCGCTCACGCCGGGCTACCACGGCGACGAGCAGGCGCCCGATTTTCTGCGCGCGCAGGCTGACGCCATCGGCTACCCGGTGCTGATCAAGGCATCGGCCGGCGGCGGTGGCAAGGGTATGCGCGCGGTCTACAAGGCCGAGGAATTCGACAACGCGCTGGCGAGCTGCCAGCGCGAGGCCGCCTCGTCTTTCGGCGACGATCACGTCCTGATCGAGAGGTACCTGCAGCGCCCGCGCCACATCGAGATCCAGGTGTTCGGCGATACCCATGGCAATTGCGTCTATCTGTTCGAGCGCGATTGCTCGGTGCAACGTCGCCATCAAAAAGTCCTTGAAGAAGCGCCGGCGCCGGGCATGACGCCCGAGCGCCGCGCCGCGATGGGCAAGGCCGCCGTCGCTGCGGCGAAAGCCGTCGGCTACGTCGGTGCCGGCACCGTCGAGTTCATCGCCACAGGAACAAATGAGCAGGACGGCACCTTCTACTTCATGGAAATGAACACGCGGCTGCAGGTCGAGCACCCGGTCACCGAAATGATCACCGGCCTCGACCTTGTCGAATGGCAGCTCAAGGTCGCCGCCGGCGAGCCGCTGCCGCTGGCGCAGGAACAGTTGTCGATTCGTGGCCATGCTTTGGAGGCGCGCATCTATGCCGAGGATGCGGCGAAGGGTTTCCTGCCCGCGACCGGGCGGTTGACGCATCTCGCGCCGCCGACCGAGTCGCTCAATGTGCGCATCGATACCGGCGTCGAGCAGGACGACGAGATAACGCCGCACTACGACCCGATGATCGCCAAGCTGATCGTCTGGGACGAAAACCGGGAGCGCGCGCTGGCGCGCATGCTGCAGGCGCTGGCGGAATACCACATCGTCGGCGTGACGAGCAATGTTGGCTTCCTTGCGCGGCTGGTCGCTTGCCCGTCCTTCGCGCGCGCCGATCTCGATACCGGACTGATCGAGCGCGAACATGATTTTCTCTTCCCGCCGGCCGGTGCCGTCGAGCCGCCCCGCGACGCCTGGCGGCTGGCCGCGCTGGCCGAGCTGCTGCGCGACCGCAACTACGGCGCGGCGCACGCCGCTGCCAGCGGCGACCCGCATTCGCCATGGCATCAGCGCGATGGTTGGCGTGCCAACGGCGCGGCGCGGCGCGAAATCTTGCTGCGCGCCGACTGCTGCGAGAAGCGCGTGGTCGCTTCGTACTGCCAGGCCGGTTTCAGGCTGGAAATGGATGGCCAGATCTCAGCCGCTGCGGGTGTTTTGAACGCGGAAGGCACGTTGCGCGCCGATCTCGATGGACGGCGTCTGACGGTCACGGTGGTGGCCGCCGGCGAGAAGCGCCATGTCTTCTTCGACGGCATGAGCTTCATCTTCGCCGCGATCGACCCGCTCTTCCACGCCGGCGAGGGCGGTGGTGCGGAGGGAGGGCTGACCGCGCCGATGCCCGGCAAGGTCATCGCCCTGCTGGTCGCGCCCGGTGCGCGCGTCGAGAAGGGCGCACCGTTGATCGTGCTCGAGGCGATGAAGATGGAACACACGCTGGTCGCCCCGGCGGCCGGCACGGTGAAAGCCTTCTGCTACGCCGTTGGCGAGCAGGTGGCGGATGGGGCAGAATTGCTCGAATTCGAACCGGCAAACTGAACCCATGCCACTGCCCCAGAAAGTCCGCATCGTCGAAGTCGGTCCGCGCGACGGCCTGCAGAACGAGCAGCAGTCGATCCCAACCGCGACCAAGGTCGAACTGATCGACCGGCTCACCATTTGTGGTTTGACCGCGATCGAGGCGACGGCATTCGTTTCTCCGAAGTGGGTGCCGCAGATGGCCGATGCCGCGCAGGTCATGGCGAGCATCCGGCGGCGGGAGGGCGTCAGCTATCCGGTGCTGGTGCCCAACGAGAAGGGTTTCGGTGCGGCGCTCGCAGCGGGTGCGACCGAAATCGCGGTGTTCGCGGCGGCCTCGGAAGCCTTCTCGCAGAAGAACATCAACTGCACGATCAAGGAATCGCTCGAACGTTTCAAACCCGTGCTGGCCTGTGCGAAGGCAAACGAAGTGAAGGTGCGCGGCTACGTTTCCTGCGTGCTCGGCTGTCCGTATCAGGGCGAAGTGACGCCGACCGCTGTGGCCGATGTCGCCTGGGCGCTGTTCGAAATGGGCTGCTACGAAGTCTCGCTGGGCGACACGATTGGCGTCGGCATACCGGAAAAGACCAAGGCGATGATCGAGGCCGTCGCGCGCCGCGTGCCGATCAAGAAGCTGGCAGGCCATTACCACGACACCTACGGCATGGCCGCGGCCAATATCTACGCCTCGCTGCAGGAGGGGGTGAATGTTTTCGACGCCTCCGTCGGTGGCCTGGGTGGCTGCCCCTATGCCAAAGGGGCATCTGGCAATGTCGCGACCGAAGATGTCGTCTGGCTGTTGCAGGGGCTCGGCATCGATTGCGGTGTCGATCTCGACAAACTGGTCGATACTGCCACGTGGATTTCCGGGCAACTAGGCCGCGCACCGGCATCGAAAGTCGCGCAGGCACTGCTCGCCAAGCGTGCCGCGTGAAGGTCGACGAACTCTACCCCTGCGTCGGCATCTGCCTGCCGGACGAGGACGAGGCTTACTGCATCGGCTGCGGCCGGCCATGGGGAACACCCCAGCCAAGCCTGGACTACCAGGTCATCGAGCGCGGCTGGCTGTCGTCGAACAACATCCTGCTGTTCGATGGCAATGACGCGACGCTGATCGACAGCGGCTATGCCGGTCATGCCGCGCAAACTGTCGAACTCATAAAGTCGGCGCTGGCAGGACGGCATCCGGCTGCCAAACTCGTGCGACTCATCAACACGCATTCGCATTCCGACCACATCGGCGGCAACGCGGCGCTGCAGCGGGCATTCGGTTGTGAAATTTTCATACCCGCCGGTATTGAAGATCACATTGCAAACTGGGACGAAGAAGCCTTGCTGCTCTCGCTGGCGGCGCAGTGCGCCGACCGCTTCCGCCATGACGGCGTGGTGCGACCGGGCGATACGCTGCGCATGGGCGGGCTGGACTGGCAGGTGCACGCCGCCCCCGGTCACGACATGGATGCGTTGATATTCCATGCACCGGAAGCGAAACTGCTGATCTCAGGTGATGCGCTCTGGGAGAACGGCTTCGGCATCATCTTCGGCGAACTGCTTGGCCAGCCCGGCGAAGGCAGTGGCTTGGCGGCCACGCGCGCCACGCTCGACATGCTCGCCGGACTGAAAGTCGACACCGTGATTCCCGGCCATGGCCGTCCGTTTAGTGAGGTCGGCGCCGCACTTGATCGCGCCTACCAGCGCCTCGCGGCCTTCGAGGCAGATCCCGAGCGCATGGCGAAAAATGCCGTCAAGGCCTGCTTCATCTTCAACCTGCTCGACTTGCAGGGCCTGCCGCGCGACCGGCTCGAAAGTCATCTTGCCAGCGCGCCGATCTTTCGTGATGTCGGTGCACGCCTGCTGGGCATGGACATCCCCATGCTGGCGGATTGGCTGGTGACTGAACTGAAACGCGGCTGCGCGCTCGAAGATCGCAATGGCATACTGTTGCCGACGATGGCCGCCTAAAGAGGACTCATGGACCAGAGTGAAATTCTCGCCCGCCTGCAATCCTGGACCAGCCTTCCGACCGGCGACGGCGAAGTGCAGGCTGCCTGCCCGCACGATTGCCCGGATACGTGCGCCATGCATATCACCGTGCAGGACGGGCGAATCGTCGACGTCAAGGGTGATCCAACCCATGCTTTGACAGCCGGCGTGCTCTGCACCAAGGTGAGCCGCTACGCCGAACGTGTCTATCACCCCGGCCGCGTGCTTACGCCCATGAGACGCATCGGCAGGAAAGGCGAAGGCCGCTTTGCGCCGATCTCGTGGGAGGAGGCGAATGCGCTCGTCGCCGACCGGTTGGCCACTGTCTGGCGCCGCGTACCGCAAGCCATTCTGCCCTACAGCTATGCCGGTACGATGGGACAGGTGCAGGGAGAAGGCATGGCCAGTCGTTTATTCCATGCGCTGGGCGCCAGCCTGCTGGACCGTACCATTTGTGCCAGTGCCGGATCGTTCGCGATGGAGCAGTGCATGGGCGCAGCCGTCGGCATGGACCCCGAGGCACTCGAAGATTCGCACCTGATCGTGCTCTGGGGAACCAATCCCGTCACCAGCAACCTGCATGTGTGGCGCGTGATCCAGCGCGCCAAGCGCAAGGGTGCACTGCTTTGGTCCATCGATCCCTACCGCAGCGACAGCGCCGAAAAGTGTCATCACCATCTCGCCGTGCGGCCCGGCAGCGATGCTGCGCTGGCCTACGCCATCGCGCACGTCCTGCAGCGCGACGGCTTGCTCGACCACGAATATCTGGCGCAGCACACCCGCGGTGCGGAAGCCTTTCTCGCCGAGGCGGCGCGCTGGACGCCCGCCCGCGCTGCTGGCTGGTGCGACGTGCCCGCGGCCGACATCGAGGCGCTCGCGCTGGCCTATGGCCGCACCCGCCCCACCGCCATCCGCCTCAACTACGGCGTGCAGCGCACGGCGGGCGGGGCCGACGCAGTGCGTGCGATTCTCGCCTTGCCTGCGCTCGCCGGGCATTGGCGCGACCCCGCCGGCGGGGCCGTCCTCAGTACCAGCGGCTGGCTGCCGCGTGATCCCATGCTGACGCGCCCCGACCTGCTCGGCCCCCGCTGCCCGCGTACCATCAACATGAGCCAGATCGGGCAAGCGTTGGCCGGCGCCGACCCGGCCATCGAGGCACTCGTCGTCTACAACAGCAATCCGGTCGCCGTTGCGCCGGACAGCAATGCCGTGCGCCGCGGCTTTGCCCGTGAGGATCTGTTCACCGTCGTTATCGACCAGTTCCAGACCGACACTGCCGACTACGCCGATGTAGTGCTGCCTGCCACTACCCAGCTCGAGCATTTCGATATCCACCGGGCCTACGGCCACCTGCACCTGCTACTCAACCGGCCGGCCATTGCCCCGCTGGGCGAGGCGCGGCCGAACAGCCGCATCTTTTGCGATATTGCTGCCGCGCTTGCTGCTCGCCTTGGGGAGGATTGCCCCGCGCTGGGCGACCCGGCGCTGGCCGCGAGCGATGCCGAAATCGCCCGTGATGCTTTTCTATGGGGCCGCCCCGCGCTGGCCGGGGCCGTTGCCGAACAACTGCTGACGCAGGGCCATGCACGACTTGCCCAGCCTGTCGCCGGATCTGCGCCGCTCGCCGCAGGTGGCTTCGCCACGCCCGACCGGCGCTTTCGCTTCGATTTCCCCACCGTGCCGCAGGTGCGGCCGAATCACGAAGACTGGCAAGGCCCACTCGCGCGGCGCTATCCGCTGCAGGTGATCAGTCCACCGGCGCGCCATCTGCTCAACTCCTCATTCGCCAATATCGCCAGCCTGTGCCAGTTGGAACACGGCCCCGTCCTGCTGATTCACCCCGCAGACGCATCTATCCGTGGGATTGCCGATGGCCAGACCGTACGCGTCTTCAACGATCGCGGCGAGCATCAGGCGCAAGCGCAGGTAAGCGAACGGACACGTCCGGGTGTCGTCGTTGCCTTCAGCATCTACTGGCACAAGGATTGTCCTGACGGCAATAATTGCAACGCCGTGACCAGTCAGGCACTGACCGACTACGGCGGTGGCGCCACCTTCTACGATTGCCTGGTCGAAGTGGAAAAGCTGCGGGCTGCTTGATCGGGCGTGGCCTGCCCGGTGCGGCTTATGGTTTTTCCTTGACCTCGAATTCGAAACTGCCGGCGATCTGCCCTTCGACGATGACCTGCAGATGTCGCCGGCCGGCCGGTTCGCCAAGCCCGACGGCCCATTCACCGTAAATGCGTCCCGCGTCCGGTACGAGCTGACGCTGGCTGACCTGACTGCGCCTTGGCAGGGGAATGTTCAGGGTGGCCCCATTTTTCAGGTTGCCGCTCGGGCCGGCCTCCGTTGCCGCGCTCGGCAGCAGGTATTCCTCGCGCACGGAGACGCTACGTTGCTTGGTGCGCAGCTCGATGATCCAGCCGTAGCGCTGGCCCGGCTGGTGCGGAACGACCAAGGTCGGTTCGAAGACCAGTTCGCCGGGCTTGCCGCTGTCGAAGATGCCGAACTCGGCGTTGCGGATTTCCACGGACTGCGCCTGTGCCAGCAGCGTGGCGAAGAAAAGCAGGCTCGCGACGGCGAGGCGACACATCATCCGAGACGGGCGATGCCGGGCAGGAAGACCTCGGTCACCAGCAGCGGGCGGTCGAGGCGACAGAAGCGCGAGCGGCGCGCCCACAGGGTTGGCAGCAGTTCCCCCAGCGCCTTGCAGGCATGCCGATGCAGCGGATGATGCGGCGCGAGCCGGCAGGAAGCGAGCGGCCCGCGGCAGATGCAGGGGTCGGCAAACAGTGCGGCGCCCAATGGGCGGGAGCCGATGGCCTGCGCCATGTGCCAGGCGCCGGTCAGGTCGCGTGGCGCGAGCACGCTGTGCGCAAAGACCACGGGTACGTCGTCGGCGAGCAGCAGGACTTCGCGCGTCCAGGCGTGACGCCCCGGCGGCAGGCCGATGAGCGTGCGTTCGTCGGTAAAGGGCTGGGCGCGCTGCTCGCCCAGCACGCGCACCTGGAAGCGGTGGCAGCGCGCAACAATGCGCGCGGTGAGCGAGCCGGGGTCGGACAGCCAGGGGTGGAGATATGCGGGTGCGCCGGCCAGGGCGGGGCGAGGTTTCCAGCGTGATTCCTGGCGTGACATCGTGCGCGGCACATCTTGTGGGAATGGGCGCCGATGCTACCATAGGGCGCATCGACGTTTCCTTGTACTCTCATGCAGCTTGTGCTCATCAGCGGCTTGTCGGGCTCCGGAAAATCCATTGCCTTGAACGTGCTGGAGGATGCCGGCTACTTTTGCGTCGACAACCTGCCGGCTGCCCTGCTGTCCGGTCTGGCGGGCCACCTGATGCGTGAGGAGCAGCAGCGCGTCGCGGTCGCGATCGACATGCGCGGTGGCAGCGGCATTGCCGCATTGCCGCCTCAGTTGAAGCAGCTTGCGGCAAACCAGATCGACGTGCGCTTCGTCTTTCTCGATGCGCGCGACGATGTGCTGATCCAGCGTTTTTCCGAAACGCGGCGCCGGCATCCGCTCGCCGCTGGCGACAAGACACTGGCCGAAGCGATCGCCGAGGAGCGTACGGCGCTCGAAACGCTGCACGGGCTGGGCCATCGCATCGACACCAGTAATCTGCGGCCGAATGCCTTGCGCGCGATGGTCAGGGATTTCATCGAACTGCAGGGAAAGGGCGAGGGACTTACCCTGCTGTTCCAGTCCTTTGGCTTCAAGCACGGCCTGCCGCTCGATGCCGACCTCGTCTTCGACGTGCGCTGCCTGCCCAACCCGCACTACGATCCCGCGCTACGCCCGCTGACCGGACGCGATCCGGCGGTCATCGAGTTCCTCGAAGGCCAGCCCGAAGTGGTGAAGATGCTGATGGACATCCGCCGCTACATCGATGAGTGGCTGCCGGCCTACATCCGTGACAACCGTTCCTACCTCACCGTGTCCCTGGGCTGCACCGGCGGCCAGCATCGTTCGGTGTGGTTCGCCGAGCGTCTCGCGGCCTGGTTCCGCGGCCATCCGGAGAAAAGGGTGCGCGTCCTGGTGCGCCACCGTACCCTTGCTGAATGAAGGTCTGGCTATCGCTGCTACGGCCGGGTGACTGGATCACCGTCCTGCTGGGTGCGCTGCTGGTCGGACTTTCCTTTCCCCTGTTGTGGGCCGGTGGCAAGGCCGAGCATGCCGTCGTGCGGCTCGACGGCAAGGTGGTCGCTGAGTTTCCGCTCACCGCGCCGCGCCGCTTCGCCGTCACCGGCCCGTTGGGCGAGACGCTGATCGAGATCGCCCCCGGCCGTGCGCGCGTGCTGTCCGATCCCGGACCGCGCCAGTATTGCGTGCAGCAGGGCTGGCTCACGCGGCCCAACGCCATCGCCATCTGTGCGCCGAATCATGTCAGCCTGAATTTGTCAGGCAGCAACGCCAGTCATGACAGTCTCAACTATTGAACTGAAAGTTACGCCGGATGATCGCCGCATCGCGCGTTATGCGGCGGCGGCGATCGCGCTCACCGTCGCCGAGGCCGCGCTGCCTTCGCCGTTGCCGGGCGTCAAGCCGGGGCTGGCGAACATCGTCGTGCTGATCGTGCTGCTGCGCCACGGCTGGCGCGATGCGGCTTGGGTGTCGCTGCTACGCGTGTTGGCCGGCAGCCTGCTGGTCGGGCAGTTTCTCGCGCCCGGTTTCTTCCTCGCGCTGGCGGGCGCGCTGACGAGCCTGGTCGCGCTGGCGCTGGCCGTGCGCTTGCCGTCCAGTGGGTTCGGGCCGGTGTCGGCGAGCGTGCTGGCGGCCTTCGCCCACATCGGCGGGCAGTTGCTGCTGGCTCGCCTGTGGCTCGTGCCGCACGATGGCGTGTTTCTGCTCGCACCGGTGTTTGGCCTCTCCGCCCTCGTTTTCGGTATTGTGAACGGTCTCATCGCCGCGAAACTGCTGAAAGAAAACCAAGCATGAACAAGACCGTTGCCGTCGCCTGGACCGGTGCTTCCGGCCTACCCTATGGCTTGCGCCTCGTCGACTGCCTGCTCGCCGCCGGGAGTCGCGTCTGGTTGATGTATTCGCAAGCGGCGCAGATCGTCGCCAAGCAAGAGACCGATCTCGTGCTGCCCGCGCAGCCGCGCGAGGCACAGCGCATCCTGGCCGAACGTTTTGCCGATACGCAGGGCCGCCTCAAGGTCTTCGATCGCAACGACTGGAACGCGCCGCCGGCCTCGGGTTCCAATCCGCCGGATGCGTACGTGGTCTGCCCCTGTACGATGGGCACGCTCGCCGAAATTGCCGCCGGCACTGCGAAAGACCTGATCACACGCGCTGCCGATGTCGTGCTCAAGGAGGGCAAGCCGCTGATCCTCGTGCCGCGCGAAACGCCGTTCTCGGCGCTCCATCTCGAGAACATGCTGAAGCTGGCGCGTGCCGGCGCGGTGATCCTGCCGCCCAGTCCCGGCTTCTATCACCGACCGGCCGACATCGGCGGGCTGGTGGACTTCGTCGTCGCGCGCATCCTCGATCGGCTGGGTGTGCCGCACGAGTTGATGCCGCGCTGGGGTGATGGCCGTGATTGAGATGGAGACCCCGCTCTTCCTGCTCAACGTGGTGCTGCATTCCGGCGGCCGCATGGAACTGCGCGTCTTCGAGCCGCGCTACATGGACATGGTGAAAGAATGCCTGCGTACGAATACACCGTTCGGCGTCTGCCTGATCCGGCAGGGTGCGGAAGTGGCGACGGCGGGAGCGGGGGCTGCCGAGCCGCATGAGGTCGGTACGCTGGCGACGATCGCCGACTGGGACATGCCGCAGCTCGGCATCCTCAACATCGTTACGCATGGCGGCGAGCGTTTTCGCATCCTCGAACACCGCATGATGCCCGATGGACTCACGCGGGCGACGGTGGAACTGCTTCCCGATCCGTCGGTCAAATCGATTCCCGGCGACTATGCGCGTCTCGTGCCGATGTTGCGCGCGCTGCTCGATGCGCTGGAAGATCCGCCGCCGCAGCCCTATCGTTTCTACGATGCGGCGTGGGTGGCCGACCGCTGGGCCGAACTGCTGCCGCTGCCGATGGAGCGGCGCCAGGAAATCCTCGAGCTCGACGACGGCGTCGCGCGCCTCGACGCGATCTACCGCTTTCTGGAAAAGAATTAACCGACCACGCGATCGGCGACGTCGACGCGCACTGCCGGGCGACCCAGCACGGTGGCAACCGCATCGGCGTATTGCTGGGCCCATTCGTTCGGCGCGGCGAAGCGCTTTTCGCCGGCGTAATGCGCGATGCCGAGAATGCGGTCGAGCACCAGCACCTTGCCCATCGGATTGGTCGGCTCGCATTCGAGCGCTTCCCACTGGGCATCCAGCCAGCGATTGGCTTCCTCGCGCGAAGCGCCGGCATGGGCGATGAGCTCGTAATCCCGGCTGCGATCGAAGACGACGACGACGATGCTGGACATGTCATTCTCCTGAAAAATTAGCTTCATTTTGCGTGGGGCAAGGGGGAAAGAATAGTCGCTCTGACGACAATTGGTTTGACAAGCGCTTGCGCCCCGGCTAGATTACTGACCAATTAGTCAGTAATAACCCTTTCCGCCTCATGCCCTCATCTGCCAGTTCGCGTCGCAAGCCGACGCATCGCCGCCGCAAGGAAGCCCGGCCCGCCGAGCTGACGGCCGCTGCACTCGAGCTCTTCGTCGAGAAAGGCTATGCTGCGACACGCTTGGAAGATGTCGCCGTAGCGGCCGGCGTGTCGAAGGGCACGCTGTACCTTTACTTCGAGAGCAAGGAAGAATTGTTCAAGGCGGTCGTGCGCGAAGGCCTGCTGCCCGCGCTGGCGGAAGGGGAAAAGCTGGTAGCCGGGTTCACCGGCAACTCGGCCGACCTGCTGCGCGAGGTGGGTAATGGCATGTGGCGCCTGATCGGCGCGCAGCGGATTGGCGGCATCCCGAAGCTGATCTTTGCCGAAGCGCGCAACTTTCCCGAGATTGCCCGCTTCTACCAGCAGGAAGTCATCCAGCGCGGCACGGCGCTGATTCGCGGCGTCGTTGCCCGCGGCGTCGCGCGCGGAGAGTTCCGTCCGGTCGACATCGACGCGGTGGTCCTTATCGTCATGGCACCGCTGCTGATGCGCATGATCTGGCGCCACTCACTGGATATCTGCGCGGCAACATGCGTACCCGACACGACCTATTTCGACGAGTATTTCGAGCTGATGCTGCGCGGCCTGAGCGCGGAAAGGAAGGCCCAGTGAAACTTGCCGTGGTGATGACCTGCATACTACTTCTTGCTGCCTGTGGACAAAAGGAGACGCCACCTGCTGCCGTCCCGCCAGCGCCGATTTTTGAGTTGAAAACGGTCGCGGAACTCGCGACCTATCCCGAACGCAGCGCACCGGCCTCAGTCGTCGGCAAGAATGAAGCGCGTTTATCCGCCGAAGTTGCGGCGACGATCCAGGCGCTGCCGGTCGATGTCGGACAGACGGTGAGGAAAGGCGGGATCGTCGCCCGCCTCGACCCGCGTGATGCCGAGCTCGCGCTTGAGCGCGCGTCCGCCGCGCAGGCGCAGTCGACGGCGCGGCATGCCCAGGCCAGGGCGCAATACGAACGCGCCCGCGTGCTGCGCGAGAAAAACTTCTATTCGGCCGAAGCGCTGACCCTGCGTGAAACGGATCTGGCAGCGGCTGCTGCCGATCTGCGTGCCGCCAACGCCCAGCGCGAGACGGCACGACGCGCACTGGAAAAGCACACGCTGCGCGCGCCATTCGATGCGGTCGTGCGCGCCCGCAGCGGGCAGGTTGGCGAAATCGCCGCGCCCGGCACGGCGCTGCTGACGCTGGTGTCGGATCGCGAACTGGAACTGGTCGCGCAATTGCAGCCACGCGACGCGGAATCGCTGAAGCATGCCGTCTCGTCACCACCGACTTTTACAAGCTCGAATACAACATTCGAGCTCAAGTTGTTGCGCGTCTCGCCTGCATTGAGCCGCGAGTCGCGCAGTGTCGAGGCACGATTGGTATTCGCGGGAACGCCACCCGCTGCCGGCGCCGAAGGCCGGCTGGTCTGGCGCGATCCACAGGCCCACCTGCCCGCCGACCTGCTGGTGCGGCGCGAAGGCCGCTATGGTGTGTTCGTGGCCGATAAAGACAAGGCCCGCTTCCATGCGCTGCCGCAGGCGCAGGAGGGACGCCCCGCAGCCCTCGACTTGCCCGTGGAAACCTTGATCGTCACTCAGGGACGTCATGCACTGCAGGAGGGCATGACGCTTAAATGAAGGCCTATCGGCAGCTGCTGGAGAACCATCCGCTCGCCAACATCGCTTTCGCGGTGGTGTTGCTGCTGGGCGCGTTCGCCTACCTGTCGATGCCGCGCGAGCAGGATCCGGAGATCAATTTCAACTGGGTGATGGTCACCACCGTGCTGCCCGGCGCGTCCGCCGAGGACGTGGAAAAGCGCGTGACAAAACCGCTCGAGGACGCGATCAAGGGTGTCGCCGACGTACGCTTCTCGATGTCGAGTTCGCGCGAGAACGTGTCGAACATTCTCGTGCGCTTCCGCGAAATCTCCGAGCGCACTTTCGATAAGCGCGTGAATGACCTGCGGCGCGACATCCAGAACAAGGCCAAGAGCGAACTGCCGGCCGAGGCCAAGGATCCGCGTGTGCTCGAGGTGACCACCTCGAACGGCTTCCCGACGGCGCTGGTGCTGGTGACCGGACAGGCGACCGACGAGGTGCTGCGCCAGCGGGCGCGCCTGCTGCGCGACGAATTCGAACGCATGTCGGGCATCGATCAGGTGTTTCCGACCGGCCTGCGCGATCCGGAACTGCTCGTTGAATTTGATCCGGCGGCACTGGCTAACCGGAACCTGAACGGGAACGATGTCGCCGACGCGGCCTTTGCCTGGTTCCGCGACACCTTCGCGGGCAAGATCGAAACCGGGCGGGACGAGGGGCGGGCAGCGTGGCTGGTGCGCGTGGTCGGGCAGGATGTCGATCCCGAACAGGTGGCGCAAATTCCGGTGGGGGCGGGCCGCAACCAGACGCCACTGGCCAGCGTGGCCGAAGTGTCGCGCGCGCGCGCCAGTGCAGGCAGTCTCGCCAGTTATGAAGGCAAGCCGGCGGTGATGCTGTCGATCACCAAGAAGAACCGCACCAACACGCTCGACCTCATCGCGCGCATCAACCAGTTCATCGCGGACAAGAATCCCGTGCTGGCCGGCGAGGGCATCGAGATGAAGTTGCTCGACGACCAGACGCCGAAGACGCGCGAGTCGATCCGCATCATGGAAGCCAACGCGCTGGTCGGCCTGCTGGTCGTGCTGATGATGTCCTGGCTGTTTCTCGGCGGGCGCATCGCCGCGCTGGTGGCGCTGGGCATCCCGTTCTCGCTGGCCGGTACTTTCGCCGTATTGGGCGGGCTCGGCTACACACTCAATATCTCGGTGCTGCTTGGTGTGGTGATTGCGCTGGGCATGCTCGTCGATGATGCGGTGGTGGTGGTCGAGGCGATCTACTACAAGATGCAGCGCGGCAGGGCGGCGCTCGAAGCGAGCATCGACGCGATGCGCGAGGTGTTCGCACCGGTGACTTCGTCAGTCCTGACGACGATGGCGGCCTTCCTGCCGCTGATGCTGTTGCCGGGCATCGTCGGCAAGTTCATGTTCATCATTCCCTTCATCGTTACGCTGGCCCTCGCCATCAGCCTGCTCGAGGCCTACTGGATCCTGCCGGTGCATGTGGTCACGGCGAGTCGTCGTGTGCAGCCGGCGACCGACGACTGGCGCGCGCGTTTCAACCATTTGCTGCGCGTGAAGTACGCGCGCTGGCTGATCGCCGTGCTGCGCCGCCCGCGTCTGTCACTGGTGGTGATGGTGTTGATGCTGGCCGGGGCCGTGGCCGCGGTGGCCACCGGGCTGGTACGTGTGCAGTTCTTCGCCTTCGACCCGCTGCGCGTGTTCTACGTCAGTGTCGATATGCCCGCGGGCGCGCCGATCGAACAGAGCCTCGCGGAAGCCGAGAAGCTCGAAGCGCGTATCCGCCAGCATCTGCGACCGGGCGAGGCGCGCAATCTGGCTTCGTATGCCGGCCTGAAATTCACTGATACCGAGCCGCTGTACGGCGAAGCCTACGGCCAGGTCGTCGTCTCGTTGCTGCCCAGCGAGGGCGGGCGCAGCGTGCCGGAGATCGTCGCGGCGATGCGCGCCGATGTCGAGTCCATGCCCAGCCAGGGCAAGATCAGCTTCACGCTGCTGTCGGGCGGGCCGCCGCTGACCAAGCCGGTGCGCGTGCGTGTGCGCGGCGACGATCCGCTCGAATTGCGCGCGGCGGCCGATGTGCTGGCGGGCGTGGTGCGGGCGGTGCCGGGCGCCAAGGACGTGACCGATGACGATATTCCCGGCCGGCCGCAACTGGTGCTCGAACTCGATCGCGAAGCCCTGCGCGCGGCGGGTCTGGATGCCGGCAAGGTGGCGCGCCTGGTGCGACTGGCCGTCGATGGCGAGATCGTCGCGCAGACGCGCGACCGCGGGGAGAAGCTCGAACTGCGTGTGCGGGCGAAACATCGTGCCAATGGTTCCGTGGGCGAGGACATCCTCGACCTGCTCAATGACCCGGTCGCCCTGCCGGGTGGGCAAACCACGACGCTGGGTGCCTTGGTGCGCGCCGAAACAAAGGTGGGCAAGGGCGTGATCAAGCATTACAACCTCGTGCGTTCCATCACCGTCGAGGCTGATCTCGACAAGGCTGTCACCGATACGCTGACGGCTAACCGCCTGATCGCGGAGGGCTGGCAGCCGCTGGCCGCACAGTTCCCGAATACCGGCATCGATTTCAGCGGCGAGATGGAAGACATCCGCGAGAGCCTCGCTGCGATGCCCTGGCTGTTCCTGTTCGGTGTCGGCCTGATCTACATGATCCTCGCCGCGCAGTTCAGGAGTTACTGGCAACCGCTGCTGATCCTCGTCACCGTGCCGCTGGCGTTCACAGGGGTCGCGCTCGGGCTGCTGATCTCGCGCAATCCGCTGTCGCTATACACGCTCTACGGTGTGATCGCGCTGACCGGTATCGCGGTCAACTCTGCCATCGTGCTGATCGACGCGGCCAACGAGCGACTGGCAAACGGCATGAGCGTGCTGCACGCAGCCGTCTATGCCGCGCGCCGGCGCGTTGTGCCGATCCTGATCACTTCGGTGACCACCATCGGCGGCCTGTTCTCGCTGGCCTTCGGGTTGGCCGGGCAGTCGCTGCTCTGGGGGCCGGTGGCGCAATCGATTGTCTGGGGGCTGGCGATTTCGACCGTCCTGACCCTGTTCGTGATTCCTTTGTTGTACTGGATGGCCATGCGCCGTCGGAAAGTCTTGCCATGAAGTACTGGATCCTGCTTGCCCTGCCTGTCCTTGTTGCCTGTGGCGAGAAAGCGCCGCCGCCCGAAACCATCGATACCGGACCCAAGCTCGTCAAGGCACTGAAAGTCGGTGCTGGCGGGACGGCATCTATCGGATCCGCCGCCAATACGGAGACGGCACAGGATGATCGTTACAGCGGCGAAGTCCGCGCGCGTATCGAGGCGCCGCTGGGCTTCCGCGTTGGCGGCAAGCTGATCGAGCGCTTGGTCGATGTCGGTGCGCGCGTCAAGGCAGGTCAGCCGCTCGCGCGGCTCGACGCAGCCGATCAGCAGCTTGCCGCCGCCCAGGCCGAGGCGAACCGTGCGTTGGCGGCCGCAGAGTTGAAACGCACGCAGGAGCTGCGACAGAAGAACTTCATCAGTGCGGCGGCACTCGACGCGAAACAAACCGCGGCGACAGCCGCCGAGACGCAGGCGCAACTGGCGAAGAATCAGGCGGCCTACACCACGCTGGTTGCGGATGCGTCGGGTGTCGTCGCGGCTGTGCTCGCGGAACCGGGGCAGGTCATCGGCGCAGGACAGGCGGTGTTCCGTGTTGCGCGCGATGGCGAGCGCGAGGTAGCCATCGCCATTCCTGAATCGCGGCTTGCAGGGTTGAAGGTCGGTGCTACGGCAACTGTCGAACTCTGGTCTGGCAAATCGTATCCGGGGCATCTGCGCGAACTGGCGCCGGCGGCCGATTCCGCGAGCCGGACCTTCGCCGCACGCGTCAGCATCGCGAATACCGATGCCGATGTCGCGCTGGGCATGACGGCCACCGTGCGTTTCCCACAGCAGGGGGCCAGTGAAATCATCGTCCCTCTCGCTGCCATTTTGCAGCAGGGCGAACAGCCCGCCGTGTGGGTGATCGCTGCCGACGGCACGGTCAGCCAGCGCCCCATCAAGATTGATCGTTACACAGATCAGGGCGCGGTGGTCGGCTCCGGCCTGGCTGCGGACGAAATCATCGTGGCGGCCGGCGCCTTCAAGCTGGCTGCTGGCGAAAAAGTCAGGATCGCCCGGCAATGAAAGGCCCGAATCTTTCCGAGTGGGCGATCACGCATCGCTCGATGGTGCTGTACCTGATGATCGTGTTGATGGTTGGCGGCACGCTGGCCTTCCTCAAGCTGGGGCGCGCCGAAGATCCCGAATTCACCTTCAAGGTGATGGTGGTACGCACGCTCTGGCCCGGCGCTACCGCACGCGAAGTTGAAACCGAGCTGACCGAGCGCATCGAGAAGAAGCTGCAGGAAACACCTTATATCGACGTGCTGAAATCCGCCTCGCGTGCCGGCGAATCGCTGATTTTCCTGCAGCTCAAGGACTACACGCCGAAGCAGGACGTGCCGGAATCCTGGCGGCAGGTGCGCAAGAAGCTCGACGACATCCGCCACCAGTTGCCGTCTGGCGTGCAGGGGCCGTTCCCCAACGACGAGTTCGGCGATGTGTACGTGAACATCTATGCACTCACTGGCGCGGGTTACGACTACGCTGAGTTGCGGCGTGCCGCCGTGCGCATCCAGAAGGCGCTGCGCGCACTGGCTGACGTCAAGAAGGTCGATCTGCTCGGCGTGCAGGACGAGAAAATCTACATCGACATGGCCCCGCAGCGGCTGGCCAGCCTCGGCCTGACACCCGCCATGGTGGCGAATGCGCTGGCCCAGCAGAACGCCGTGCAGCCGGCCGGCTTTGTCGAAACGCCCAGCGACCGGGTGCGCTTGCGGGTTTCCGGCGCTTTCGATTCGGTGGAGAAGATCCGCGCCACCGATCTCGTCATCGGCGGGCGCCATCTACGCCTCGGCGATGTCGCGGAAGTGATGCGCGGCTTTGCCGATCCACCCAATCCGCGCATGCGCGTCGACGGCAAGGACGCCATCGGCATCGCCGTGGTGATGGCCAAGGGCGGCGACGTGATCGCGCTCGGCAAGACCCTGCAGGCCGAAATTGCGGCCCAGACGCAGGCTCTGCCGCTTGGCCTCGAGGTCACGACGGTGGCCGACCAGCCGACTGTCGTGCGCGTTTCGCTCAATCTCTTCCTGAAGACGTTGGCCGAGGCAGTGCTGATCGTGCTGGCGGTCAGCTTCCTTTCACTGGGCGTGCGTACCGGCATGGTGGTGGCGCTGTCGATCCCGCTGGTGCTGGCCATCACCTTCCTGATGATGAAAATCTTCGGCATCGACCTGCACCGCATTTCGCTGGGGGCGCTGATCATCGCATTGGGTTTGCTGGTCGACGATGCGATCATCGCGGTGGAAATGATGGTGGTGAAGATCGAACAGGGCTGGGAGAAGGCCAAGGCCGCCACCTTTGCCTACACCTCGACCGCCTTCCCGATGCTAACCGGCACGCTGATCACCGCGGCCGCCTTTACCCCGGTGGGGTTTGCCAAGTCCGGCGCGGGTGAATACGCCTTCGCCATCTTCGGTGTGACGACAATCGCGCTGCTGGTCTCGTGGGTAGTGGCGGTGATCTTCACGCCCTACATCGGCTTCAAGATTCTCGACGAGAAGGCGCTGCGCAAATATGGCGAGGAGCATCACGGCGACGTCTACGACACGCCCTTCTATCGCCGCTTCAAGGCATTGGTGGAGTGGTGCCTGCGCCGCCGTTTCCTCGTCATCGGCCTAACCCTGCTGGCCTTCATCGGTGGCATGGCCCTGTTCAAGTTTGGCGTGCAATACCAGTTCTTTCCGCCGTCGAACCGCAGCGAGCTGATCGTCGATCTCTGGCTACCGCAGGGGGCTTCGCTCAAGGCGACCGAAACCGAGGTGAAGCGTGTCGAGGCACTGCTGGCGCAAAGCGACATGCAGGACAGGCTGGTGAATGTCGCGTCCTATATCGGCAATGGCGCGCCGCGCTTCTACCTGCCGCTCGACCAGCAGTTGTTCAATGACAACTTTGGCCAGCTTGTGGTCGTGACGAAGGATTTCGATGCCCGCGAAGCGGTGCGTGCCGCGCTGTTGAAAGCCTTCGCCGTACCCGATGGCAGTTGGAGTCATCTGCGCACCCGCGTGCAGCGGCTGGAAAATGGCCCGCCCGTGGGCTATGCAGTGGTATTTCGTGTCAGTGGCGAAGACGTCGAAATCCTGCGTGGTATCGCGCAGGAAGTGGCCGTCGCGATGCGGGCCAATGCCAATTTGACCAACGTGCATCTCGACTGGAACGAAAAGGCCAAGAGCGTGCGCGTGCGGATCGACCAGGATCGTGCGCGCCTGCTCGGCGTGTCGAGCCAGGAGGTGGCGCAGGCCTTGCAGGCCCATCAGCAGGGTATCGCGCTGACCCAGTACCGCGAAGGCGACCAGTTGATCGACATCGTCTGGCGTGCTGATGGCAGCGAACGCGGCCAGCTCGACCGCCTGGCCGATCTGCCCGTGCCTGCGCAGGGCGGCAAGTGGATTCCGCTAGCCCAGGTGGCGAAACTGGAGCCGGTCCTCGAAGAGGGCATCATCTGGCGGCGTGACCGCCGGCCGGCCATCCAGGTGCGGGCCGACCTCGCCAACGACAAGGTGACGGCCCCCACGGTCACGCTGCAAATCAATCCGCAGCTCGACGAGGTGCGCAAGCGCCTGCCGCCCGGCTACCGTATCGAGATCGGCGGCACCATCGAAGAATCGGCGAAGAACGAGAATGCGCTGAAGGCGGTCGTGCCGCTGATGATCGTCGCGGTGATCACGCTGCTGATGATCCAGCTGCAAAGCATGCGGCGGACGTTCATGGCGTTGCTGACCGCGCCGCTGGGACTAATCGGCGTGGCGCTGGCGCTGTTCGCGCTGGCCGCCCCCTTTGGCTTCGTCGCCAACCTCGGCGTCATCGCGCTGATGGGCATGATCCTGCGCAACTCGGTCATCCTCGTCGATCAGATCGACCAGGACGAAAAGGCCGGCAAGAGCCAGTGGGAGGCGATCGTCGGTGCCGCCGTGCGCCGCTTCCGACCGATCATGCTGACTGCGGCGGCCGCCGTGCTGGCGATGATCCCGCTGTCGCGGCAGATCTTCTGGGGGCCGATGGCCGTCGCCATCATGGGCGGCCTGATCATCGCGACCGTCCTCACCCTGCTGTTCCTGCCGGCGCTCTATGCGGCGTGGTACCGTGTCCGGGAGCCGGCGTAAAATGTGCGCTCTTGCCTTATTCGTCCACGCCCCAAACTAGGAGGCAATGCCATGAATTACGAACAAGCCCGCCACAACATGATCGAGCAGCAGCTGCGCCCCTGGCGGATCAGCGATCCGACCGTGATCGACCAGCTGTATGCCGATCGCCGCGAGGATTTCGTGCCGGATGCCTATCGTGCGCTCGCCTTTGCTGACGTTGAAATTCCCGTCGCCCCTGGGGTTGCGCTGCTGCCGCCGAAACTCGAAGGCCGCATCCTGCAGGCGCTGGCCCTGCAGCCTCACGAGCGCGTGCTGGAAGTCGGCGCCGGCTCCGGCCACATGGCTGCGTTGCTGGCGGCGCGGGCCAGGGAGGTCTGGAGCATCGAGATCGATCCCGCCGTCGCCGCGATCGCGCGCGCGAACCTCGGACGCGCGGATGTCGACAATGTTCATGTCGAGATCGGCGATGGCCTGGACGGACTGCTTGCCCATGCGCCCTACGACGTGATCGTGGTATCCGGTGGCGTGAATGAGCTCCCCGCTGCCCTCGTCGATCAGCTGGCGGTCGGCGGCCGCCTCATGGCCTTCGTCGCTTTGCCCGATCAGGCACCGACCATGGCGCTGCGCTGCCTGACGCGCGTCAGTGCGGACGCCGTGTCCAGCGAGGATGTACTTGAAACCAGCGTGCCGATGCTGCAACAGGCACCCCCATCGAAGTTCGTGTTCTAAAGCATGAAACAGATGACTGCCGTCCAGCTCAAGGAGTGGCTTGATCAGGCCAAGGCCGACGGTCATGCGCTGCCCGTGCTGCTGGACGTGCGCGAGCCTTGGGAGTTCGATGTCGTGCGCATTCCCGGGTCCAAGCTGATGCCGATGCGCTCGATCCCGGCGCGCTATCTCGAGTTGCAGCGCGATGCCGAAACGGTAGTGATCTGCCATCACGGCGCGCGCAGCTATCAGGTCGCGATGTTCCTGGAACATCAGGGCTTCAGCAATGTCATCAATCTATATGGCGGCATGGCGGCGTGGTCGCGCGATGCCGATCCTTCCGCCCCCACTTATTGAATTATTGAATTTCCCGGAGTCATCCATGCAGCCTTCCCTCAAGATTCTTGTTGCCCTTGCCTTTGCGGGAAGTGCCCTGAGTGCGCAGTCAGCTGATCTGTTGCAGGTTTATCGCGATGCCGCCGGCTTTGATGCACAATATGCCGCCGCGCGTGCCGTGCGCAATGCGGGTGTTGAAAAACTGCCACAAGGCCGCGCCGGACTGCTGCCGACCATCGGCCTGTCGGCGAACACCACGTGGAACGACATCGAGTCGACATCGCGCAGCACCGGAATAACGACCGGCAGGGACTACAACAGCAATGGCTGGAGTGCATCGCTGTCACAGCCCTTGTTCCGTTGGCAGAACTGGGTGGGTTACAAGCAGGCCGAACTGGCTGCCATGCTGGCCGAAGTGCAGTTTGCGCAGGCCAGTCAGGACCTGATCCTGCGTGTGTCGCAAGCCTATTTCGACGTGTTGCTCGCGCAGGAGACGCTGGCGACGGCCAATGCCCAAAAGATCGCCTTCGCCGAACAACTGGAGGCAGCAAAGCGCAACTTCGAGGTTGGCACTGCGACGATCACCGATACGCACGAAGCGCAGGCACGCCATGATCTGGCGGTTGCGACGGAGATCGCTGCCGAGAACGACCTCGCCGTGAAACGCCAGGCCTTGCGCACCCTGACCGGAAAAGAAACTGACGCACTCAAGGGCCTCAAGCCCGGCATCCAGATTGGCGCGCCGCAGCCGGCCGACATCGACCAGTGGGTGAGTTCGGCCGAAAGCGGAAACATCGGTGTGCAAATCGCCCAGACCAGCCTCGATGTCTCCGGGCGGGAAATCGAACGACAGCGCGCCGGCCACTATCCGACGCTCGACCTGGTCGCGACGCATGGCAAGACCGGCAGCGGCTTCAGTTCGACCACAGGCAGCGGCGTTGACACTAAGAGCAGCACCATTGGCTTGCAACTGGCCGTACCGCTGTTCGCCGGTGGTGCCGTGTCGTCGAAGGAGCGTGAAGCGGCAGCGCTCAATGAAAAGGCTCGCGCCGATCTCGACAATGCACGGCGTCAGGCCAGTCTGGGTGCCCGTCAGGCATACCTGGGCGTGAATGCCGGGCTGGCGCAGGTCAAGGCGCTGGAAGCCGGCGTTGCTTCCTCGCAGCTGGCCGTCGAATCGAACAAGCTCGGTTACGAAGTCGGCGTGCGCATCAACATCGACGTGCTGAATGCCCAGAGCCAGTTGTTCGACACGAAACAGAAGCTCGCCAAGGCACGCCTTGACACGCTGATCGCGCAACTGAAACTGAAAGCGGCGGCCGGTACCCTGGCCGAGGCCGACCTCGCCGCAATCAACGCGCTGCTGGAATAAACCTTTCAATCAGAGCCAGCGTACGCTGCGTTGCACCGCGGTGTTGTGCGGTGAAACCGCCTCCTGCCGCGCTCATCCGCTGGCGTGCTTCCGCATCCCCCAGCAGTTCCTGTGCGGCATCCACAAGAGCGTTTACATCGGCGCATTGGCGTGCCGCGCCGGCGGCTAGCGCATTTTGGGCGGCCTCGGCGAAGTTGAAGGTCGATGGGCCGATCAGTACGGGTACGCCGACGGTGCAAGGCTCGATGAGGTTCTGGCTGCCGAAGTCGAGCAGGCTGCCGCCAACGAAGGCAATGTCCGCTGCGGCGTAATAGGCGAACAGCTCGCCCATGCTGTCGCCGAGCCAGACCTGCGTGTCAGTGGCAATGGGTTGATCGTCGGCGCGCCGCTGCAATTTCAGTCCGCGTGATTCGATCAAGCGCGCGACTTCGTCGAAGCGTTGCGGATGGCGTGGGACGATGGTTAGCAATGCCGTCTCGCCAGCGCCGACTTTTGCAATCCACGCGTCGAGTATCAGCGCTTCCTCCCCTTCGCGGGTGCTGGCGCAGAGAAAAACAGGACGCTCACCGATACGCCGGCGGAATTCTGCACCGATCTCCAACTGCTCGGCAGGTGGTTCGATATCGAATTTCATGTTGCCGAAAATGCGAACCTCCGGTGCGCCAAGCTGGCGCAGGCGTGTTGCATCGTCCGCACCGATCGCGGCGATGGCGGACAACTGCCGCAGGGCAGTACGCGTCAGCAGGGGGAAGCGGGCATAGCGGCGTGCAGAGCGCTCGGAAAGTCGTCCATTCACGAGCAGCAGCGGGACGCCGGCATCGCGGTTGGCGGCGACGAGGTTGGGCCACAATTCGGTTTCCATGACGATGCCGATGGCGGGACGGAACCGGCGCAGGAACGCATCGACCGCCCAGGGCGTGTCGTAGGGCAGATAGACGCGCTCGACATTTTTTCCAAAGAGCAGCTTCGAGGTTGCACGCCCGGTCGGCGTCATGTGGGTGAGCAGGATACGATGGTCCGGATGGCGCACCTGCAGTGCCGCGACGAGGGGTTGTGCCGCACGCGTCTCGCCGACCGAAACGGCATGGATCCAGATCAGCGGCTCGGGCGGACGCGCCCGATAGCGGCCGAAGCGTTCCCCCCAGTGGCGCAGGTATTCCGGCTGCCGTCGCGCGCGCCAGAGCAGATGCAGCATTGCCCAGGGCAGCAGCGCATGGATGAGCAGGGTATAGAGGAAACGCGTCATCCGCAGAGCAGTTTCAGGGCGGTGGTGGTGACTTCGGCCGCCGAGGGTGGGCTGCCGTTTGCGCCGAGATTGGCATGCGGCGTGTCGGCCAGTACGCCCGTGAGCGCAGGATCGGAGGCGCAATACAGCGCGAGCGTTGGACGGCCCAGTGCAGCGGCCAGATGTACCAGCCCGGTGTCGACGCCGATGACAATCGATGCACCGGCCATCAGCCCGGCGAGAGCGGTGAGATTCATCGCTGGTGCGGCGACCGCTCGGCCAAGCGACTGTGCTATGCGCGTTGCCCGCTGACGTTCAGGCTCGCTGCCGCCGGGCAGCACGCAGCGCAGGCCGGTGGCAATGAGTGCCGTGCCCAAGCCGCGCCAGTCCGCTTCAGGCCACTCCTTGTCGGCACGGCTGGTGGCAGTGAGCAGCACGGCATAGTCACCCTTCGGCAGCCAGTTGGCTTTCAGCGGTGGCGCGCTGATACCGTAGTCGAGCGGCAGATCGTCGAGTGAATAGCCGAGCGCGGCTGCGGCGAGCTGGCGGTTGCGCAACACGGCGTTCTGGTTGCGCGCAATTTCGATCGCGACGTCGTAGCCCAGTGCGGCCAAGGCTTCTCGCGGATTGGCGTGACCATATTTCTTGCCGTGCGCCTGTGCCGCCAGCAGCGCGCTTTTAGTAAGACCTTGCGTATCGATCACCGCATCGTAATTCCCGTGCCTGACGGCCCGGCGAAAGGAAGTGAATTCCCGCCAGGTCGATGCAGCGAACAGTGACCTGCGCCAGCGCCGTATGGCGACGGGGATGACTCCTCCGACGGCGGGATGCATCCGGGGAATCTCTGCGAAGTTTTCCTCCACCACCCAGTCGATTTCGGCGTGCGGCAAGGTGCGGCGGATGTCGCTGGCGACCGGCAGGTTGTGGATCACGTCACCCAGCGAGGAGGTTTTGACAAGCAGGATACGCATGAAGGACAGATTATACTTTGCCACCTTTTCAGGTTTCCGCCACCGCCATGAGCCAAAGCCTCTCTGTTTGCTTACTGACCTTTGATTCAATGCGTACGCTGGACGCTTGCCTGCGCCCCTTGCTGGAGTTGGGGGACGATCTTGTAGTGGTCGATTCAGGGAGCACCGACGGGACTCTGGAATACCTCGCCAGTCAGGGTGTGCACCCGCTGCACCGGCCTTATGATACCCATGCGTCGCAGATGAATTATGCGATCAGCCAGGCGCGGCACGACTGGGTTCTCTGTCTAGACAGCGACGAATATCTTGATGCACAAACTGCTGCGTCGATTCGATCGCTGCTACTGCGTCTCGAAGATCCTGGTGTCGGCTATCGCATCGTCCGTCACTGGCATGTTCTGGGTCGGGAGGTGCGTGCCATTTACCCAGTGTCCTCGCCGGACCGTCCGGTGCGGCTTTTCAATCGCCGGCACGTACGATTCAACGACCAACCGGTAGATGACAAGCCGGCCGGCTTCGCGCGCAGCGAGGTGATCCGCGGCCACGTCGTGCACGACACCTTCTTTTCGCTGCACGAGGTATTCGCCAAACTTAACGGTTACACGACGCGACTGGTGCACCACAAGCACGTGGCGCCGAGCCTGTTGCGTACCTGTTTCAGTCCGCCGCTCGCCTTCCTCAAATGGTATTTCCGCAAGGGCGCATGGCGCGATGGCGCGCATGGCCTCGTGACCGCCAGTTACGCGATGGCGTACAGCTTTCTGAAATACCTCAAAGCCTGGGCCAAGGAGCGCGGCATCCCGCTCGATGCGGCCCGCCGATGAGTCAGCGGCGACGCGACGCGGCAAGACGTCGGTATAGCCTGTCCATCCTTTCGAGCATCAGGTTAAGCGAGTAGTGTTCACGCGTCATGCGATGACCGCGTTCGGCAAGCTGGCTGGCGAGTTCGCGATCCTCGATCAGCTTGCGCATCGCTGACGCCAGTCCGGCGACATCGCGTGGCGCGGTGCACAAGGCGGTCTCCTCATGAATGGCTACTTCACGCACGCCGCCAACCGTCGTTGCCACCACGGGCACGCGCGCCGCATGCGCCTGCAGGATGGCCTGTGGCACGCCTTCCGGCGAACGGGCAGCGAGCACGAAGAGGTCCAGATCGGCAAGGATGGCCGGGATGTCGCGGCGAAACCCCGCAAGTTTGATGCGGCTTGCATGTCCCCCCGCAGCCAGTTGCGCTTCGACATGCTTTCGCGCGGGGCCCTCACCGACCAGTACGAACCAGGCATCGAATCCTTCAGACAGCAACTGCTGGGCCGCCCGCACGAAATACTCCGGCCCCTTGTCGCCCCGCAGCACGGCAATTTGTCCGATCAGCGTCGCTCCGGCGGGAATCCCCAGGTCGACTCTTAGCGCTCCGGGTTGCGCATTGGCGAACCTATCGGGATCGATGCCGGTGGGGATCGCCTCGATCCTGTCTGCATTCACGCCGCGCTCTACGAGCCCGGCGCCAATGTCGCGACCGGTTGTCATCACGACGTCGCAAAGAGGCCCGTAGATCAGCCGGCTGAAGTAACCGGTGCGGATACGACTGGCGATATGGCGCGAGCGGATCACCGGAATGCTCAACATGCGCGCGACGAGTGCGGCATTCCAACCATCCTTGGAATTGTGTGCATTCACCACGTCAATGCGATGCCGACGCATCAGAAGCGCAAGTTTGATCATCGACGGCAGGTCCAGACTACTGCGTAGCGGAACGCCATAAACACGGAGACCACGACGTTGTGCTTCAGCGAGGATGGGCGTGCCCGGCCGCGCGACAAGCACGGAATCGTAACCGCGCGCGGCGAGCGCCTCCATTTCGAGCAGAATGCGCAGCTCCTGTCCACCCAGCGATGGTGAGGATTCGGTGTGCAGAATGCGCAGAGTCATTTGGGCACCTGATCCCTGGCGGAGAGGGAGAGTCCAACGGCGAGGCCGATGAACAGCGCCATGTGATGCCATGACAGGGTTTCGAAGCTGCCGCGTACGACGAAATGCGCGACGAAGGAGGCGAGGAGTGCTACGGGCAGTAGGCCGGTTTCCATGTCGGAGGCTTTTCGCAACCCGGATACAAGGCGGACAATGGTCACGGCGACGACGGCAAGGGTCAATAGCAAGCCAGGCAGGCCGAGCCCGAACAACGCCATCAGGTAGAAATTGTGAGGGCTCAGCGGCTTTTCGCGCAGGGACCAGTGTGGATGGGCGTCCAACTGACGACGATATTCATCTTGGTAGGCCCGTATCCCGGGACCATGACCCAGCAGAGGTCTCTGGAATGACATGTCAAGCGCCGGCCGCCAGGTACCGCTAGCGCGCTCACTCGTATCGAAACCCTGCGCGAGCCTTTGCGTGACGATTTCACCCTGAGGCAACAGCAGAAACGGAGGCAGAGCTAAGAGGGTTGCAACAGCAGTGACAACCACTGCCTGCCGTTGCTGTTTAAACAACCATCCCCCACTGATGAGCATGGCGACGAATAGGGCCAGCCAGGCTCCGCGGGCGCCGGAGGCCAGCACCATCAGCACGACAGCGAGTAGCGCTATACCCCAGTACAAATACACGCGCCCTTGCGTGAGGGCGATGCGTGCGATCAGGAAAGGCGAAAAAAGTACCAGGGGATAGGCCCATTTGCGATGTCTGACCCAGTTCTCCGGTGCATCAACAATCCCTTTGCGGAAGTCGTCGAAATATTGCAGGGCGTTCAACGCAACGATGACGACACCAGCCCATGCCAAGATGCGCGCTAGATCTTTTGCGCGGCCGATCATGCACAGATGAACCAGAGGTGGAACGACCAGCAAGTGGTCGTCGAAAGAATTGAACCAAGCGGACAGGCTGAGGAGAGGTGCTGCAGACAGGATTGCGCAAGTCAAAGCCCAAGCAAGCAGGGCAAGCCAGATCACGACAAGCCGGTCCCGTACTAGAGCAGAAACATAAGGCTTGGGCGCGCCGAACAGCCAGGTGAGGAAGCCCAGCCAAGCTGAAAGCGTCGGTATCTCACCCCAGCGCGTAAACAGCGATAGTAAATAAATACTGAGGAATATTCCAATCAGGCGGTTGATCATGTCGGTATTCATGAGCACCCCCGTTTATTGATCGGCCCTAAATCCGCTTAATCGCAGTTGCAATCTTTCGAAGGCGATCCTCGCTCTATGCCGTATTAGCCTCGCTTTCAAAGACAAACGAAGTGCTGGCCGGATGACGGGGAACACCTGCCTTCTCTCGACCAAGTCCAGCTTGCGAAAGTACTTGAGAATTGAAAGGGCACGTTCGACCAAGTTGCTTTCGATCAACCTGCGCTGGTGGTCTTGCATTTCCGTTGCGTCCACCAAAGGTTCCAGTTCTGCCAGATAGGACGACCATGAGATCAGTCGTCTATGAATGTAACCCCTACCCTTCGCGGTCGTTGTTGAATTTTCCCTGACGCGATAATGGTAAAGACAGTCGTCGATCGATATCAGCTTGCGTGCCTTGAGCAATATCTTGAAGTTCCATGGATAGTCGACGCTGATGGCGCGCATGTTTTCCAGAACAGGGAATGCAACGCCGATCTGCAGGAGAAATTCTTTCCGGTAACAATACAACCACATGGAGTGATCCCAAAAACGTCGGCCGACACAACGCGCCGTCATCCATTCGATCCCGCTTCCCTGCATGACGATTGGCATGCGATATATTGGACGCGCACCCTTGTGTGAATGCCTGAAGGCATTGATGCAGACGACATCGACGCCCTTCGCCAATAACGGAGGTATTTTTTCGAAAAATGCGCTATCCACCCAATCGTCTGAATCGACAAAATAGACATGGCTGCCCTGTGCCAGTTGCAGCCCGAGGTTGCGGGTTGAGGATATACCGCTGTTCGACTGGCGGAAGACCACTCTGACTCTTGGGTCGCGTGAGCGGTATTCCTTGAGGATTCTTGCGCTGTCATCCGTCGAAGCGTCGTCGATGCAGATGACCTCGATATCGCTTCTGTTCGAGTCCAGTATCGAGTCCAGGCACTGATTCAGGTAGGAGGCCGAGTCGAACACCGGCACGATGAAGCTAAGCAACAATTGTTCCATGATCGTTTTTTTCGCGTTGTCAGCGAGCGCTCAGTTTGGGCGAATGGCTGTCTGATAGCCGTAAGCCGGATTCAGTCGCACCATCGCTGCCTCGACGATTTCCAGTTCGCGTTCGCCCAGATAGTCGCGATACCCCCCGACCAGGCCGCGCCTGACCTTGAATGACTCATTGTCGGACGCGTCGCCTGGGCGCAATATTTTGGTGTCGAAAGACCCTTTGGCTTCCATCTTCTTCATGTTGTTGAAGTCCGCGAATTCGACACTTGCGTTGATTGCCTCCGCGCAGATGTCCGCAAATCCAAGAAAGGTCAGGATATCCCGAAACACCACATGCGGATTCTTGCGAATGTCTTCATATCTGATCATCATGAAACGAGGATTTCCTGCCCACTTTCCCAACCAGTCATTCATCACATCGATCATGGGATTGATCCCGTCGGATGGGCTGCCGATCATCTCCAGGATGCTCCCCCGATAGCTGCGGCTGCGCTTGGCCTTCTGCATGTACAGGGAAACGATGACGTCACGCGGATCTCTGGCCATGAGGAGAATTGGCTTCAGGCCAATCACAGATGCGGGTATCAGAAACTTGTTGCGCAGCTTGTCCTTGAGAGATTGCGACTGAGCGTGCTCCCACAGGTCGTGCGTGTATTCGAAGAGGTGGGGAATGTGGGACGGGATGTTTCTGGGGTCCAGGACGAACGGCGTTTCGGAAATCCGGCAGCAGTACGCACTCAGCAGTACCCGCAGCCAGGTACGCCCGCTCTTCGGGATAGAGACCACAATGCCGTCAGCTGAAGCGAAGCGTCTTCCCATCGAACTTAGGTTGTATCGGATCACACGCATCAAGAATTACTCCATCAAGAAATATTTTTGTTGGAAAAGCCCGAGCCGGCATAGCCCGAATTCATTTCTCCAACAATCGCCGCTACCCGCTGCCTGAATTGCTCCCAGCCAAACCTAGTTTCCACCCAGGCACGGGCTGCCTGCCCAAGCTGGAGCGCTTCTTCAGGATTAGCGTGCAGACGTTCCAGAATGGCGGCTGTCGCATCAAGATCCGACCGATCAGCGACCAGCAGCGATCCTGCCGCGTCGGCAGGCATGCCTCCCTCGGGAGTACACACATTGACCACGCCACTGGCGGCGGCTTCGAGCAATACCTTGGCAAAGCCTTCATTGCGCGACAGCAGCACATGCACGTGTGCGCGACGCAGCAGGTCCGGCAGGTCGTTGCGAAAGCCCAGGAAACGCACCGAGGAAATGGCCAAGGCCTCCAGCGCATTCTTTTCGTTGTGGGGGAAATGGCCAATCAACCAGAGTTCAGCATCCGGCAAGGCGAGTTTCCGCCAGAGTTCCAGTAGCTGGTAGCTGCCCTTTCGTTCGCCAAGAATGCCGCAGCTCGCTACGATGAAAGGCCGAGTCTGCCTAGTCTCAGCTGGATGGAAACGCTCGAGGTCTACGCCACGATGAATGACATGCAGCCTGTTCCGGGCACATCCGTGGGCGATGAAACTCTGTTTCGAAAACTCGGAGGGTAGCAGGATGCACGTAGCAAGATCATATTCTGCGCGCAGGCGTCCTGGGTCGATGCGCGGCCAGCGGTGCGCTCTGCGCGCGATACCATCATCGTGGTCACAGTGAGGACCGCCTACGTTGAGAATGCGGGGGGTGCCGCGTTTTGCCGCTGCTTCGAAAATGGATAACGCTGTCCGTGACCAGGCAATGACTCCGGCATGGTCGCGAAGATAGCGGCAGGCCAGCCATGAGAAGAAGCGCTTGTTGAACGCATAGTAGTCCTGTGAAGGCAGCCAGCTCAGCAGCTTGGTGGGTGGCAATGACCAAGTGTGGCAATGAATGCCCCGTAGATCGAGCCGTCCGCGGGCGACGAGATCAATCGGGATGCCGGTTTCGGCACAGGCGTGCAACTGTTCGACGGTTACCTTGTCGATGCCAATTGTGCCGAGCTTGCTGTCGGAGACATAGAGCCAGGGGCGGTTAGCCATGACCATCTCCTGCTTGACTCGCGTCTGCCAGCAGTTCAAGTGCAGCATCCAGCACGGCCAGGTGTGGAATTGCGGAAACGGGAGGCTTTTGCTCCGAAGCGAAGTCACCGGCCCAGAGCCTTCGGCTGGTATGGGTCGGCCAGTGCCAGTGCACGGGATTGGTTGGCCCGAAGAGTGTGAGTGTCGGGCGGCCGAATGCGGCGGAGAGATGGCTGGCCGAGCCGTCGATACAGAGCGTGACAGAGGCCCGCGACAACACGGCAAGGTACTCGCGCAGAGTGGTGCGACCGGCGAAATTCAATATTGGCAAGCTGATCCCGAGAGCGATTTCATCGGCCATAGCCGTTTCCCACTCGGCGGCTCCGGCAGTGATGATGAGGTGCAATCCGGTGCGTCGATGCAGCTCCTGGATTACCTTGCGCCAGCCCGATACATCCCATGTCTTGCGTTGCCAGGCCGACGTGGGGTGAATGACTAAGTAGCGTTCCGGTAGTGACCGGGGCAACCACGTGTCAGGCGGGGCAAGTAGGGCAGGCGGACGAAATCGAGTGGGATCGCCTCCAGCCATGGCATGGAACACAACACCTCGATAGGAAGCGCTGGCATCACGTTCGACGACTTCATCGAATACCAGGCGTTGCCAGGAGGCGAGGAATGGCCGGGTCAGGCCAATAGTCTTTCGGCGACTGCGGATCCAGCCAGATAGCAGGCTTGTGGACCTGCCAGACTCGAAACAATACAGGCGATCAAAGACTTCCTCCGTGAGCTGGTTGTAGGCCTTCGGGCGGCACGGCATGATTTCCCGCAACGCGCCATAGTCGCTACGTGTATAGCAGTAGATAGCGCAGCCTTCGATGCTATGCAAATGCTCCATGGCCGGTTGCAACAGCAGAAAGTCACCGAGCTGCTTGCGCGAAATCACCAAGGCCGATATGACAGAGCCCATCAAGCAACGAGCCTGCACATTACTTGGCCATTCCTGTTGCAATTGCCTGCTGGTTGCGATAAAGCCGCGCATAGACACCATCAGACGCCAACAGGGATTCATGTGTCCCTTCTTCGACCTTGCGGCCCTGCTCCATGACAAGAATGCGTGTGGCGCGTTCAATGGTGGACAGGCGGTGGGCTATCACCAGAGTTGCACGACCGACCATCAGAAGGTCGAGGGCCGCCTGTACCTGACGTTCGGATTCGTTGTCGAGTGCCGAAGTCGCCTCGTCTAGTACCAGAATCGGTGCATTTTTGAGCAGGGCGCGCGCGATGGCGATGCGCTGGCGCTGACCACCAGAAAGTTTGACGCCGCGCTCACCGACGAGAGAGTCCAGGCCCTCGGGCAGGCGCTCGATAAATTCCATTGCGTGGGCTGCCGTCGCTGCGGCGACAATCTCTGCACGGCTTACGGCGCCCACGCATCCATACGCGATGTTGGCGGCAAGTGTGTCATTGAAAAGCACGATCTCCTGACTGACGAGCGCAATGTTGTCGCGCAGGCTGGATAATTTGATGTCTTCGATGGGGATATCGTCGATGCGAATGGTTCCCGCATTGACGTGATAGAAGCGCGGCAGCAAGTTGGCGACCGTGGTTTTACCGCTTCCGGATGGGCCGACCAGGGCGATACATTCGCCGGGGCGGATGATAAGATTGAACTCGGCAACTGCGTTTTGCTGTGCGCCCGGATACCTGAAGGAAACCCGCGAAAATTCGACCAGTCCCTGTGCCCGGCCAAGTTCGGTTACGCCATGATCGTCCTCCGGGTTCTCGTCGATGAGGCTGAATACGCTCTCGGCGGCGACCAGACCGCGCTGGATCGAAGCGTTTACGTTGGACAGGCTTTTCAAGGGCGCCAGCATCATGATCGTCGCGGTGATGAAGGAAATAAAGTCACCGACCGTCGCCATGCCCGCAGCTGCTTGATACAAAGCGATCGCCATGATGATGACCAGCGCCAGCACCACAAATAACTGGACGACCGGGCCCAGCGCAGCATTTGCGGACATCGAGCGCATCTGCAGGCGACGCTGTTCCTCGACCACCTTGTCGAAGCGCTGGGTTTCATGTAACTGCCCGCAAAAGACCTTGATGATCTTCTGGCTTTCGATCGCTTCCTGCAATACTTGGGTGATTGCGCCCTGAGAAGTTTGAATGCCGCGCGAGAAATGGCGAATTCGCTTGCTGAAATAGCGGACCACGAGAGCAATAAAAGGAATTATGGCTACAGTGATCAGTGTCAGGCGCCAGTTGAGAAATATCAGCCATCCCAGCAAGCCGATGACGGACACGCTGTCCTTGACCAGATTCGTCAGTGCATGCGTCGATGCATTGGCCACGCCTGTGACATCGTAAGCCATGCGCGAGAGCAGGCGGCCGGAAGCCTGTTCGCCATAGAATCTCGTCGGCAATTTCAGAAGATGGGCGAACATTTCACGTCGCAGGGTGGCGATGACATGTTGTGATACCCAAGCCATAAGATAGTCGGCGAAATATCCGGCGATGGCGCGCAAGGCAAAAATGGCGAACAGGGCAATGGGGTAGATTAGCCAGCCGGCAGTGTTGCTATTAGTGGAGAAGCCATCGTCAAGCAAATATTTTAGCAGTGCCGGGAAGGCGGGTTCCATGATGGATGAAAACACCATGCAAAGAATGGCTAGGCCGAAGGCCCGTCGGCGAGGTTTAACGTAGCCAAGCAAGCGTAGATATATCTGCCGACGGTTCATCTGACCATTCGATTCCTTGAAAGACATGGCGGAGATGATACCGTCAGCTCGCGCCGAGTCGTGGCGAGTCATGATTTCCTAGCAGCTCGTCATATAGAGCGAGCAGATTCTCCGACATGGCATCCAGAGATAAATGCTCGACTGCACGCCGCGCCGCCTGGCGTGCCGGTTGTCCGAGTGCGCACAGTTGGTCAAGACGCTCGGCCAGCACCAGGGGATCGTCAGGCGGGACGACGAAGCCATTGACTCCCTCGGTGATCCATTCACGCGCCCCACTGCGGGAGCTCACGATGGTGGGTAACCCGCAGGCCATCGCTTCAAGGACCGCATTTGGACAGGGATCATAGGCGCTGGGAAGCACGAAGCCATCCGCCGCAGCGAAATAGCGCTCCACATCGCGGCACGCTCCGAGAAATCGCACGCGCCCGGCGAGCCCCAGACGGGAAGTCTCCCGGCTCAGCGCCAGGCGTTGTCGATCTTCACCGACGACCACCAGGCAGGTGTCGCGTTGTTTCATATTGACACAGGCTTCCAGCAGGACAGGTACACCCTTGCGCGCGAAACCATTTCCGACAAACAGCATCATGGGCTGCGAATCCGGAATGCCGAGTTCTGCGCGCAGCGGTTTGCGATGCAGCCCCGCCAGCCCTGGGTGAAAGCGTTGCAGGTCGACGCCGTTGTAGATGACTGTAAGCTTGTTTTCCGGGAGGCCGTAATGCTCCTGCAGTTCCTCGGCGACCATGCGTGAATTGCAGATTACGCGACGCAAGGCCGGATTGGTGAGCATGGCTTGTTCCTGGGCAAGCACCATTCGATGATAGGGGAAAAAACTTGTGCTCAGTTCGCCAGCGCGACGCTTTCCGGATGTGCGATAGTGGAGCCAGGCGGCATGAACCCCGTCGCCAGCCCGAAAAACATGGCATCCGGGAATGCGCTCGTGGCTTTGCACCAGATCGAATTCGCCAGTGGAAATCAGTCGCTGTACACAGTATGCGAAACTAAGATCACGCCAGGTACGCCCGACGAAAAAAGGTGCGCACTGTCGGTGTGGATGGACTGTATGCGCTTGCCACTCCCGGGCAATCAGCGTGATGTCCACTCCACGTCTGACGAGTGCGTCTATCGCACGTTCGACAATGCGCTCCGCACCGCCGAATGGCGTGTATTTTTGACGCACAATGGCGAGCTTCATGGATTGAAAGGGGGGGCGGAATTGAGCCTCAGCGTAAAATGAACGAGCGGGCTGGTTTGCATGCCCGCTCATTAACCCCGCCGATTATAGCCAGCCCATGCCCTCCCCCCTCTCAGCAGTCATCATCACCCGCAATGCCGCAGCGCAATTGCCTGAATGCCTGATGTCTGTGGAGTTCTGTGATGAGATCCTCGTCGTCGATTCCGGCAGCACTGATGGCACGGTCGAGATGGCCCGGCGCCATGGCGCGCGGGTGATCGAAACGCATTGGCGCGGTTTTGGGCCGCAGAAGCAGTTTGCCGTCGAACAGGCCACCCATGACTGGGTACTTTGCATCGATGCCGACGAACGGGTGAGCAACGAGCTTGGGGGGTCGATTCGTGCCGTCTTGCCGGCGCCGACTTTTGCGGCCTACCGCTTCGCCCGCTGCAATCGCTTCATGGGGCGCTATCTTCGGCATGGCGAGGGCTATCCCGACAGGAGCCTGCGCCTGTTTGACCGCCGGCAGGCGCGCTGGTCGGCCGATGCCGTGCATGAGAAGGTGCTGACGGATGCACCGGTGGGTGCGATTGTCGGCGATCTGTACCACGACTCGGCTGAATCGCTGGAAAACTATATCGAGAAGCAGAACCGCTACTCAACACTCGCGGCGAATGCGGCGTTGGCGGCAGGCCGGCGCGGTTCGGTGACCCGCCTGCTGTTTTCCCCATTGCTGCGCTTCATCAAGTTCTATTTTCTGCGAGCAGGTTTTCTGGACGGGGTGCCCGGCCTCGTGCATATCCTCATCGGTTGCTACGCCAGTTTTGCCAAGCACGCGAAAATGCTTGCCGGCGCGCGCAATTAGCTGGGCCTGGATGCGCCCAGCATCCGCTGCGCCAGCGTGCGGTAGAGCGGCGGGCAGATCGAGCGCGAGACGACAGAGGACAGCAGCGCGACGATCATCAGGTCCATGACGATCCCGTAGCCGCTGACCATTTCCATGACGATCACGAAGGCGGTGATCGGCGCCTGCGTGACGGCGGCGAGGAAGCCGGCGGCGCACAGCACCAGCACCGTGCCGGAGCTGATATGGTCGGCGAGCAGGACGGCGATGTTGTTGCCGATGCCGGCGCCGATGGCGAGCGAGGGCGCGAAGATGCCGCCGGGCACGCCGCTGGCGTAGGAGAGCAGCGTCGCGAAAAACTTGTCGAGGCCATAGTGCCAGGGCAGTTCGACATCCTTCTCGAACAGGTTGCGCGTCTCGGTATAGCCGGTGCCGAAGCTATGGTAGTCGCCGATCAGTCCGATCAGGGCGATCAGCAGACCGCAGACCGCCGCATAGCGAACCGGGTGAATATTGCGGAATGCGCTGAAGAAGGGTCCGTTGCGGGCGGTGGCGAGCAGCATCAGGCGGGCGAAGGCGCCACCGGCCAGTCCGCAGGCGACGGCGATGAGCAGCACCCAGATGATCTGCAGGTGACTCTTGAGTCCGGTGAAGCTGACCCAGCCGAAATAGGTGTAGTTGCCGAGCAGCGCCTGCGAGACGACGCCGGCGAGCACGATGGCGACGATCAGCAGACCGCTCATGCGCTGCTCGAGGCCGCGGTTGAGTTCCTCGATGGCGAACATGATGCCGGCGAGTGGCGTGTTGAACGCGGCGGCGATGCCCGCCGCACCACCCGCGACGATCAGGTGTCGCCGCTGGATGTGCAGCCGGGGCGGCAGTCGGCCGTACAGGCTGTTCATCACCGCTGCACCGACTTGCACCGTGGGTCCTTCGCGGCCCATCGAGAAGCCGGCGAACAGCGCGCCAGCGCCAAGGACAATTTTGCCGAAGGCGATGCGCAGGCTCAGTAGCGGACGCCAGCCCTCGGGTGTGTCCTTGTCGTGGTGGATTTCAGCAAGCGCCTGGGGAATGCCGCTGCCCTCACTGCCGGGGAACCAGCGCCGCGTGGCCCAGACGACTGCCGCGCCGCCCGCCGGGCAGATGACGAGCGGCCACCACCAGTGTTGTTCGGAAATATCGCGGAAGGTGCGTACCGCCAGTTCCGACATTTCGGCGAACAATACGGCGAGCAGGCCGACCGCGACCGCGCCGACCCAGATCAGCAGACGACCTTGCCAGAAACGCAGATAGGTTTTATGCCAGCGCCAGTCCCTGCGCTCGCCCTCAGGTGCGGTGATAGACCTCGCCCCCCTGTTTGACGAACTCGATGGACTTTTCCTGCATGCCCTTTTCGGCGAACTCGCGCACGTCCTGCGTGATCTTCATCGAGCAGAAGTGCGGCCCGCACATCGAGCAGAAGTGGGCGAGCTTGGCGCCCTGTGCCGGCAGCGTCTCGTCGTGGAATTCGCGCGCCTTGTCGGGATCGAGGCCAAGATTGAATTGGTCTTCCCAGCGGAACTCGAAGCGTGCCTTGGAGAGCGCGTTGTCGCGCGCCTGCGCGCCCGGATGGCCCTTGGCGAGGTCGGCGGCGTGGGCGGCGATCTTGTAGGCCATGATGCCGTCCTTGACGTCGTTCTTGTCCGGCAGGCCGAGATGTTCTTTCGGTGTCACGTAGCAGAGCATCGCCGTGCCGTACCAGCCGATCATCGCCGCGCCGATGGCGCTGGTGATGTGGTCGTAGCCGGGGGCGATATCAGTAGTGAGCGGACCGAGCGTATAAAACGGCGCCTCGCGGCACAGCTTCAGCTGGAGATCCATGTTCTCCTTGATCATGTGCATCGGCACATGGCCGGGACCTTCGATCATCACCTGCACGTCGTGCTTCCAGGCGGTGTCTGTCAACTCGCCGAGCGTCGCGAGCTCGCCGAGCTGCGCTTCGTCGTTGGCATCGTAGATCGAGCCGGGGCGTAGGCCATCGCCGAGGCTGAAGCTCACGTCGTAGGCCTTCATGATCTCGCAGATGTCCTCGAAGTGCGTGTAGAGGAAGTTTTCCTGGTGATGTGCGAGACACCACTTGGCGAGGATCGAGCCGCCGCGGCTGACGATGCCGGTCATGCGCTTGGCGGTCATGGGGATGTAGCGCAACAGCACGCCGGCGTGGATGGTGAAATAGTCGACGCCCTGCTCGGCCTGCTCGATCAGCGTATCGCGGAACAGCTCCCATGTGAGATCCTCGGCCTTGCCGTCCACCTTCTCCAAAGCCTGATAGATCGGCACTGTGCCGATCGGCACCGGCGAGTTGCGCACGATCCACTCGCGGGTCTCATGGATGTTCTTGCCGGTCGAGAGGTCCATCACTGTGTCGCCGCCCCAGCGGATTGCCCAGGTCATCTTGTCGACTTCTTCCTGGATCGACGAGACGAGCGGCGAGTTGCCGATGTTGCAGTTGATCTTGGTGAGGAAGTTGCGGCCGATGATCATCGGCTCGCTTTCCGGGTGGTTGATGTTGTTGGGGATAATGGCGCGGCCGCGGGCGACTTCGTCACGCACAAACTCGGGCGTGATGACCTTCGGAATGCTCGCGCCGAAGTTCTGGCCCGGATGCTGGGTCTTGAGCAGTTCGGAGAGCCCTTCCAGCTTCTGGTTCTCGCGGATGGCAACAAATTCCATCTCGGGCGTGACGATGCCTTTGCGGGCATAGTGCATCTGGGTGACATTCATGCCGGGCTTGGCGCGGCGCGGTTGCTGCTCATGGGCGAGGCGCAATTCGGCCAGCGCCGGGTCGGCCAGTCGGGCGCGACCGTAGGACGAGGACTGGGCCGGCAGACGTTCGGTATCGCCACGCTCTTCGATCCAGCGTTCGCGCAGGGCGGGCAGGCCCTGACGCAGGTCGATTTTGGCCGCCGGATCGGTGTAGGGGCCGGAACAGTCGTAAACGAAAATCGGCGGATTCTGTTCGCCGCCCATGCTGGTCGGCGTGTCGGACTGGCTGATCTCGCGCATCGGCACGCGGATATCGGGCCGGCTGCCGGTGACGTAGATTTTCTTCGAGTTGGGCAAGGGGTGGATCGTCGCGTCATCGACGTGCGCCTGGGCGGCGACGAATTTATCGTGGGCGTTCATGTTGGGGACTCCGTTGGTCAGCCCGCGAAACTACTGGATTTGGCCTTTGAAAGCAACCGCGCGGGGAACGCAGCTATAAAGTACATGAATAAAATGCCGTAATACCGCAAACGTAAAAGAATAAAGGAAGTGTCATGTCAGGAGTTAGCCACTTTTCCGTTATTGCGCTCAGCGCGTTGTTTGCCGCGACCGCCCTAGCCGCCGATGAGGGGCGGCCGCGCATCATGCATGCGGAAATGGTGACAGCGGGCGACGCCCGGCCAGCGCGGGCGGTGAAGGTCGCGGATAGTCCGGCACCGGCTGCCGAAGTCCCCGCGCCCAAGCCGCGCATGTTCGACATGCCGCTGATCGACAAGTCGAAAGCCGAAGACCCGTACAAGAATGCTCCGCCCCCCGCGCCGCCGCCGGCCAAACCGGTTGCGGCCGCTCCCGCGCCCAAGTACGCTACTCCGGCCCCTGCCGTTCCAGCCCCGGCGGCCCGTCCGGTGCTCAAGTTGCCCGAATTGTCCGCCGCGCAGGAATTGACCCGCCAGCAGCGCGAAATGATGCTGGCGACCTCCGGTCCGCGCAAGGGGGTTGCCAAGCCCAGAGCCGAGGTGGCTGAAAAGCCCGTCGTTCAAGATTATTCCAATGTTCGCTGGGCGTACAGCGGGCTCGGCGCACCCGAGAACTGGGCGAAACTGCCCGGCAACAAACTGTGTGGCACCGGCCAGCGCCAGTCGCCGATCGACATCCGCGGCGGCATCCGCGTCGATCTCGAACAGATCCAGTTCGACTACCGTCCCACGCAGTTCCGCATCACCGATACCGGCCATACCGTGCAGGTCGATGTTGCTGAAGGCAACAACCTCGGTGTCCTGGGTCGGCAATGGCAGCTGACGCACATCCAGTTCCGCCGTCCTGCCGAAACGCGCGTCAATGGCAAGACCTACGAGATGTCCGCCCAGCTTGTGCATCGCGACTACGCGAACAATCTCGCCATTGTTTCCGTCCTGATGGAACGCGGCATGGAGCATCCGCTGATACAGACATTCTGGAACCACATGCCGCTGGATACGGGCATGAGCGTCGAGCCGCCGAACGTTGCCGTCGACCTGCTGAAACTGCTGCCGGAACGACGCGACTACTACACCTACATGGGTTCGCAGACGATGCCGCCCTGCACGGAGAACGTGCTGTGGATGGTGTTCAAGGAGCCGATCATGGTTTCGCCCGAGCAGATCGGCATCTTTGCTCGGCTGTATCCCCACAATGCGCGGCCGGTGCAGCCCACGCACGATCGGCTGATCAAGGAATCGCGCTGAGCAACTTCCGGATCGGCGCGGGCAGCGCCGCCTGCGCTAGTTCCGCCTGATCGAGCCAACGCAGGCCGGGCTCAGCGAGCTGTACCGTGCCAGCAACTTCGCAGACCAGCGGTCGTATCTGCAGCCGGAAATGCGTGAAGCCATGCGCAAAAGTCGGCGCTGGCAGGACGGCACCCAGGCGTATTCCCAAGCGTTGTTCGCAATAGCTGGCGGCATCGCCGCCTTCGGGCAATTCCGGCAGTGACAATAGACCGCCCCAGATGCCGGCGGGCGGTCGCTGTTCGAGCGCGATGCGCCTTCCCTTGCGCAATACCAGCAGCGTGACTTCTCGCTGCGGTACGGCGCGCTTTGGTCGGGGTGTCGGCAGATCATCGGTCCGCCCGTCGTGGTGCGCCACACACAAGTCGATGACCGGGCAGGCAGCGCAGCGTGGCCGGCTGCGTGTGCAGATCGTTGCGCCCAGATCCATCTGCGCCTGAATGTAGGTGGCGACATTCCGCTGCGGCAGGAGCGTGGTGCCGTCCTGCCAGAGCCGACTTTCGATTGCTGCGGTGCCGGGAAACCCCTCGATGCCGAGAAAGCGGCACAGCAGGCGCTTCACGTTGCCGTCGAGGATCGGTGCGCGCGCGCCGAAGCAGAACACGGCAATCGCGTTCGCCGTCGAACGGCCGATACCGGGCAAGGCGGCGATAGCCGCCGGATCGCGCGGAAACTTGCCACCATGCAACTCGACCACGGTTCGAGCGCAGCCGTGCAGGTTGCGCGCCCGGGCGTAATAGCCCAGCCCGCTCCAGAGTGCCATCACCTCCTCAACCGGGGCAGCCGCCAGGCAGTCGAGCGTCGGAAAGCGCGCGAGGAAGCGCTCGTAATAGGGGATGACCGTCGCCACCTGCGTCTGCTGCAACATGATTTCCGAGAGCCAGACCGGATATGGATTGCGTGTGTTCTGCCACGGCAGATCATGGCGACCATGACGGCGCTGCCAGATGATCAGGCGGGTTGCAAACTCGGACATGGGAGTGGAGCGGGTGATGGGAATCGAACCCACGCTATCTGCTTGGGAAGCAGAAGTTCTACCATTGAACTACACCCGCACTGACTCGAATTGTAATTCAGTCGGACCGGCTCATGGCAGCCGGCCGGCGGAGATCAGGTTGTGGATCAGGATGCTGTGCGGCAGCCAGACGACCAGATCATCGAACTCGCCGCCAGTTGCGGCCGTGCTGGCCGTCGGCAAGCGGCTGAAGTAATTGAGGGGGCCGGCATTGTTGGCATCTTCATCGGTATTGGTCGCCGAGCCGTCGGGCAGGGCTGCACCGGTGTCAGTCGTACCCCAGCGACTCTTGCCTTGGGATAAAACGACTGCCGGGGCGCACAAAATCGCTGCACTGCAAGTCGCCTGGCCGACCAGATAGAGCGGGTTACCCGCAGCATCACGTGTTTGCACGGTGCGATTAGCGGGAGTGCTGACGGTGATTGCGGTGTTCGCGAAGGCGGGCGTGACGCTGTAGCGTATCAATTTTTGCCAACTGTCGCCTTTGCGAATCCCCAGCGTAGCCCAGGGAATGAACCCGTGGCATTCGGCATCGGTGTTGCAGATGGCGCGTTCCGTCCCGTCGGTGGCCGAGACCGCCGGGCGGGGCAGGCGGCCATTGACGATCGCGAAACCGATCAGGGCATCCTTGACTTGTGCCAGGGCTTGTTCTGTTTCCTGCTGAGCGCGGATGTCCTGTTGTGCCGTCATTGGCAGGAGCATGCCACCGATCAGCAGGGCGATGATGACCAGCACGACCGACATTTCGGTGAGCGTGAAGCCACGTTCTCTCCGTGCGAAAGTCGGCGCTGGCGGGACGGCGTTTGTCATGGAATCCATGTGGTGAAAGAATTGCTGACGGTGAAGTTCTGGTCGGTGACGGTTCGACGCTGGCCGACCGTGAAGCCCAGCCGTACATTGCGGAAAGGATAAGGGATTATCGGTGTGTCGCGAAGATGCGGGGTGAATGTCGGCGTGAGGAAGCTCATGGGGCGTGTCGTATCCCGCATCGCGTTGATCTGCTCGGAAGTGGTGATGCTGTCCGGCAGGATCCACACTTCAAGCTTGTATTGAGGCGAACCGTCGATGGCAGCCCATGTGGTCGAACGGGTCTGGCGGAAGGCCCGACCCGTGTCCGTGCCGTCGAGTACCTGGGTCAGGCCCATGGCAGACCAGACGACGGGGGTCATGGGAACCCCCGCGCCATTCCAGACGTAGATGCCATTTTGGGCAGCATTACCTTGCGACTTTGCCAGTACGAGGTTGCCGGCGACCATGCTGATGCCATCGATAGTATCGCCGGGCGCGCTGATGTCGATGTTTGCTTGCGTCGCCACACGCACGGATTGTCGTGACCAATTGCTGCCATCGAAGAGCCACCATCCCGATGCAGCCGAACCTTGTTGCACCTGCACCATCGCGCCGGTGAAATTGTCTTCTGTCAAGGTCATCGTCGTACTGGCACCGTTCCATTGGTAGATGCCGAGGTTTCTGATCAGCACTCGATCTCCCGGCTTCATGAGAATGCCGTCGATTCTTGCACCCGGGCTGGCGAGATTGACATCAGCTTGCGCCACAGTGACCTTGACATGCAGGTTGTTCCAGCGAATCGCGTCGGTACTGGGTGTCGGGGCAAGGCTGGCCTGATGCCAGCGCGAGTGGGTATTGATGATTCCCTGTGCTATCTCGACCACGCTGCCGGTTAACTCCTCTGCAGAGTCGGCATCCGCAGCGCGCGTGAGCGGGCTGGCCGCACCATTCCAGACATACAGGCCGTTATCGACAGCCGTAACCTGATTCTTGACGAGGATGCGGTCGTTGGGGAACAAGATTACGCCATCGATCGCGCTGCCCGGAGCGGCAATGTCGATATTGCCGGTAGTGGCGACGCGGGCGGTTGTGATGGCGGTCGTCGAGGATGTGCGGGTCAGTTCGAGACGGACATGGAAGTACTGGTTCACCGGTACCTGATTGCGGCCAGGATCAAGCTTGTATAGGCCGGCGGGCGCATCTGGTGGAACGTCGAGCGGCAGCACGGGTGCAGCGGGGTTGGCGGGAGGTACCGGGAAGCCGGCACGTGTATTGATCGTCTGACCATGTACGTTGTCGTCCTCTTCCTGCGGCAGATAGCAAGCCCCGCCCATCTGGATGCGTGGCGCGACGCAAGGTGGTATGGCGGTAGTCAGGATCGGCGAGTCACCACCCCAGTAGGTTAGCGCGACATGCCCGCCGCGATAGGTGGTGGACGTGGTTGGGGGATCGTTGCGGCCGTTGAGGAGCGTATTGCTGGCATTGGGGTTGAAAATGCCCTCACGGCGTGGATCGATCTCGAAGGCGATCTTGGGCGGCACGATGAACGGCGTTAGCTGGTTGTTGCCGGAGTAGCCCATGTGTTGTCCGGCAGCACCACAGGCGTCAGCGCCATTATTGTCGCCATCGACGATGGCGAAGCTGATTCCCTCCGCTGGGGCGGAGCTAAATCCAGCATCGTTGATGCGAAACATGAAATAGCTACGCAGGCCATTGCCCATCGCATGGGCTTCCGGCGTCCAGGCACAGCCGAAGAGTGAGCCAGCTACTGATGTGGGTTGGGTGGTGCTGACGGGTTGGCCAAGCGTCAGTGTGCGTGTGGAAGTGGAATAAGTGGCGAGCTGTCCCAGTCCGGTGATGGTCGGGCCAACGGTAGCGAAGCTTGGCGTGTTAGGAATGCAGCGCACGATGTCCCGATCCGTGGGCTGAATCGATGAAGCACGCTCAAATAACTCGGGCCCCGAGAATGCGGTCCCCGAAGAGTTGAAGCTGGTTAGATTGATGTCTTCGAGATAATTTGCCGGATTGCCCTTGTCGGTAACTGTTTCCCGCAATTGTCCGGAGTTGCGCTGACCGGAGAACAATAGCGCACCATTGCAGGTCAAGCCGTTAGCCGTGACAGTGCTGCCCGGCGCGGCGAAGATCATTTCGCCGTAGTGGGAGAAGTAGTTTAGTGGTGTGGCGGCATCGTTGTAGCAACTGCTGTAGCTGGCATAGGGCACGCTATCAATCTTGCCGTAGGCCGGCAGGCTGCCGGCACCGAAAAACTGGTCGCGCAGACAACTGGTCATCCGGTCGAGTAGTGAGTTGATATCCTGCCGGAAATAGGCGTTCTTGCGGACGGCATCGAACAGGGTGTCCGGTAGGATAGGAAGGCCTGCATCATTGCCAACGAGCCCGCAGGCCGCGCTGTTGGATGGGCATCCCTGCTTCAGTGCTGTGCCATCCAGGTTGATTTTTCCTTGGGCCGAGATGGCGAGTCGCGTCGTCGATGTGTCGGTCGATACATTGCCGGCGTAATAGGCGCTTGCGCTCGTGGGATTGTTCGCATTGTCCAGCAAAGCGGCGGCGAGATTGGGTTCCAGATAGTTTGCCGGATTGTAGTTGCCACCACAGATACGTATGTCGTTTCCGCCGAGGTCGCCCCGGGTCTGGTTGCCCAGCAGCGGGCCGGGGGAGAAAATGATTGCGGTCGGACGCTCGTGAGGGCTTGCCAGCAGGATCTTTAATTTTTCGGGATCGACCTCGTTGGTCGTGACGATGTCGATCTGGCCGAGCGTGTCCCAGTTCATGGGCACGGCTTTCTCAATGCGCTGATGGCCGCCCGAAACGGCATACCAGAGACATTCGCCATGGCCGTCACGCAAGGGTCCGGTACCCAGGAGGAACCAGGGCAGGCGACCAATGACGGTCTTGTTCAGTGCACTACCGGACAGGTTCGCGTCGCACCCTTCCCAAGGGCAGCCGATATTCGTGTTGCTGCCTGTTCCCAAGTCCGGCAATGGGAGATAACCATAAACGAAGTTGGGAGGCGGATTTCCGCCCTCAATCTGAATCCTGTTTTGCTGGTCGCGAAATGTCATTGCATACCAAAGCAGGGCGGTTTTGGCTTCCGCCAGGGCGAGTGCGGTTTTATGTGTCCGCCACGCCTCGATGAAGGCCGGGCTCAGGCCATTGACGACAAAACTGAGGGCTGCCACGACTAACCCGATGAGAAAGATCAGCAGTGCCGCGCCGCGCTGAGGCCAGTGCAGATGCCGTCCCGCCATCGCCGACTTTTACTTCTGCCGGGCAGGGCGCACCCGGATCTCGCCGCTCGCCAGTCCGCCGCTTTTTTCACCGGTTGCCTGGTTGAGCGTGACGCCCACCTGCAGGTCGACGGGCGGTTCCGCACCGGTGAACACGGTTGCGCGTCCGGGCTGGCGCCGTGAGGTTGACGCGATCACGCCCGAATCACGCGCGCTTTCTGTTTGTGGCTGGTGGTTGATCCAGACGGTCGATTTTCCGGATGAGCGTGCCACGACGCCATCGAGCCGCACGGTGTCGCCCTCGAGGGTGCGGGTTTGCTGGATATTGTGCTGGCGCTGGCGTTCAAGGGCGCTGCGCCATTCCGGCGTCAGGAACAGCCGGCCGAGTTGCGGCTCGGCTTGTGCCACGGGTTCGGCAAGGCAGAGGCCGCCCTGCAGGAACAGTCCGCCGGCGAGCAAAGAAGCGACGATGCGAAATGGCGTCATATCTTTTCCTGCAGCGTGATCCAGTCGAGTTCGCATTGCGCCCGCAGCTGTGCCGGCTGCTGCGCTTGCTGGGCATTGGGCTGGCGTTCGATGGTGCATTGCCGGGTGCTGATCAGGGCCGGGATTTGCGCCTGCAGGTCGGCAAGCAGTCCGAGCAGGTCGTTTTCATGCAACAGCAGCATGTCCAGCTTCATCGGGCTGACCAGGAAGCTGTAGCCGCCGGACACGACGAGCTTCGGGTCGAGCGGGCGTTGTGGCGCGATTTCGTAATCCATGCCGAGCAGGCGCCGCTTTTCCTTGATGTTGCGCAGGGTTTCGACCCAGTCGAGCCGTCGTTCGGGCTGGGTGCGGCCACGTTCGATGATCTCGCGGTAGCGGTCGATCTTGGCGCGGATCTCCTGTTCATCTTCCTGGGCACGCGCCAGGCGATAGCGGCTCTCGGTTTGTCCGACCTGTGCCTGCCGGAGCGATTGCCTGGCCTGCTCGCCATAGCCGATCACGCCGAACGCCAGTCCGCCGGCGAACAAAAGCGCCAGCAGCAGAAAGGCCAGACTCCCGCCAAGATTGCGCAGGCTCAGGGCAGATTCGTATCCGGCGTTGTCCATGGTCAGAGTTTGCGCGTCACGCGGAAAATGAATTTGGGTGCTTCGGGGATGCTGCGCTCGTCGCCGCTCTTGAGAGTTTTCCCCGATTGCGTGTCGACGGGTAGTTGCAGGACGGTGATCAATGTGTCGGGTGCCGTGCCGAGATGTTTGGCAAAGTCCGCCACCAGACTCAGTTGACCGCGATGGTCACCGACCATGTTGATCGGCAGGTGGGCGTTGACAGTGGCCTGGGCGTACGGGCCATTCATCAGCGGGGGCGGGATGGGGGTCGGTGGCACCGCGGTGGTACTCGCATTGGCGCCGGCAGGCGTGATCTGCTCGATGATGGCCCACTCGATGCGGTCGATGTTGATCTGCGGAAATTCATCGAGCGAACGGCTGATCTGCGCGAGCAAGGGAGCTGGCCCCTGTGCGCGCAGGGCGATCTGGTCATAGCGGCCGATCAGGGTGCGCAGGTCGTCGGTATTGATCGGGATCTGCGGCAGTGCCTGCATCTTCGCAGTGTATTGCTCCTGGTTGATGCGCGTCTGTTGCTGGGCCTGCTCGATGCTGTCCTGCAGTTGCAGGATGTCGAAACCCTGATGGGCGACGAACAGCACTGCGCTGGCGAGAGCCAGCGCGCCAGCGGCCTTCAGGCCGAAACGGGTCTGCCACAACCGGTAGTACTTGAGTTCATCCGCCTGGGCGAACTGCTCGGTAGGCGTTTTCCTGACCAGCAGGTGGCAGAACAGCATGTCCGCCTGAGAATTGACAAGCGACGAGCGCAGGCCGACGTGGCGGGCTGCTTCCTGCATATCGACGATCTCGAAGCGCAGACTCGTGTTGCTGTGGCAATGGGCGCGCATTGCCGTCATTTCGGCCGGATGGGCCAGTACCCGCGTGGTCAGCGGCTTGTCGCGCTCGATCAGGCGCTGGCTGGCCAGGTATTGATGCATCTTGACGGCTTCGCTGGCCGCGGCCAGTGCCGATGCATCGGTGGAATCATGGATTAGCGGCGTGAGGCGTGAAAAGCGCATCTGGCCATCATCGAAGAACGTCTGCCGCAAGCCCGCATGGGTCAGGGTGAGCAACAACAACTTCCCGGTCTGTTTGGCGGGCAGCAGGCCGAAGATGGTTTGCGGCAGCGAGTAGATGCCGGCGAGGATGGCCTGGTTCTGGTGCAGCACGGCGGCCCAGGGCTCGATATGCTGCGGCTGGGTCAGAGCCATCAGCAACAGGCGTTCGTCGCGGCGACCCGACTTGATGCGACCTTGCGAAAAAGCGAGTGCATAGGGCGTGCCGTAGAAATGCTGGGCTAGTTTGCGTCGCAGGATGGATTGCCGGTCCTTGCCCGAGCTGTGGGGAATGTCCTCGGTCTGGAAACTTTCTTCTGCAACATCCGCCAGCATCAGGAACAGGCTGCGCCGATGCTGTTGCAGGTAGTCGCCGAATGCCGCCAAACCGGCCTCGTCGCCGGCAAAGCTCGCCTCGTGCAGGACGGTGCCGCTGTGCACCCGGTATGCGGTCAGGCGGGCATTGTCGAAGAAGAGGACGCGGCGCTGGGGCATGTTCAGATTTTCAGTTTGGAAATCGTGTCGTAAATCGGGCCGAGCACTGCCAGCATGACCCAGCCGAGAATGACACCGACGATGATCGTCATGGCGGGTTCGATCATGGCTTGCACCCGGGCGATCGATTCGCGCACGTCGCGATTGTAGAAATAGCTGACATTGGTCAGGGCGGTGTCGAGCGAACCGGTATTTTCACCGACACGCATCATGCGGATCACCAGCGGCGGAAACAGGCCGACATTCTGGAAGGCGACGGTGATGTTCTGGCCGTCGCCGATCATTTCCTCGACGCGCCGCAAGCCGTCGCGGATGACGCTGTTGCCGACGATGCCTTGCGTGGTGCGGATCGAGTCGAGTACCGAAATGCCCGACGCGTACATCATCGCGAACACGCCGGCAAAACGCGAGAGGATGATCTTCTTGAAGATTTCGCCGATCCAGGGCAGCGACAACTGGGCGGCGTCGAACCGCAGGCGGGCGTTCGGATTGGTACGCACGGCCACGGCGATGACGGCGGTCAGCACGATGGGCAAGGCGATGACGAGATACCAGTAATTGACGAAGAAATTGGAGGTGGCGATCAGTACCTGGGTGTGCAAAGGGAGTTCCTGCCCCATGTTCTTGAGGAAGGAAACCATCTTGGGCACGAGGTACAGCATCATGAACAGGGTGACCAGCACGACCACCACAGCCAGGAAAGCTGGATACATGACGAGCTTCTTGGTCTGCGCCGCCAGTTCGTCCTGCCACTTCAGCGACTCGGTGAGGTTGTGCAACACCATCGGCAGGTTGCCGGTTTCTTCGCCGGCCTGGATCAGGCTGACGAACACGCCGTCGAATACCTGCGGATGCCCGGCCAGCGCCTGCGACAGGGTTTTGCCACCCTCAACACTTTCGATCAGATCGGCCAGCACTTCACGAAAGCGGGGATTTTCCAGGCTGTCGCGCAGGTCAGTCAGGCTTTCGATGATCGGCACGCCGGCACGGGCGAGCTGGTCGAGGTGGAAGCAAAATGTAATCAGTTCGCGCCGGCCGATCTTGCTGCCACCGAAGCCGCCGGGCTTGATCTGCTCTCCGGTAATCAGGTCGAGCTCCATGCGCCGCAGGCGCATTTCGAGATCGACGAGATTGAGCGCATCCATGCGGCCATGGACGATCTTGCCGCCGGTATCCATCGCTTTGTACGCGTGCAGGGGCATGGCTACATTCGTTCGGTCAGATCGATCACCCGCATCACTTCCTCGAGCGCGGTGATGCCTTCGATGACGCGTCGCAGGCCATCGTCCGCCAGCGTGCGGAAACCCTTGGTCGCGGCCGCCATGCGCATTTCACGATGCGTGGCGCGGCGCAGCACCAGATCGTCGAGATCGTCGTCCATGCGCAGGATTTCCAGGATCGCGATCCGGCCGCGATAGCCCTGGTAATCGCACAACTGGCAGCCCGAAGGGTGATAGAGCACCGGGGCCTGGCGCGGCTGATCGACGCCCAGCAGGCGAAATTCTTCCTTGCTTGGTGTGTAGGGCTTGCGGCAGTGGGGGCAGAGTTTGCGTACCAGTCGCTGGGCGATGACACCGATGATGTTGCCCGCCATGATGTCGGGCAGCACGCCGATGTCCAGTAGTCTGGGAATGGCGCCCAATGCAGAGTTGGTATGCAGGGTCGAGAATACCTGATGGCCGGTCATGGCGGCACGGAAGGCCATCTCGGCCGTTTCGGCATCGCGGATTTCGCCGACGAGAATGACGTCGGGATCCTGGCGCATCATCGAGCGGATGCCGTTGGCGAAGTCGAGCTTCGCTGCTTCCGCAACGGAAGTCTGGCGGATCATCGCCATCGGATACTCGACCGGATCCTCGAGGGTCATGATGTTGATGCCCTCTTCGTTGATATGGTTCAGCATCGAGTAGAGGGTGGTGGTCTTGCCGCTGCCGGTCGGTCCGGTGACCAGGATGATACCCTCGGGGCGCACCATCATGCGGCGCAACTGCGCCAGTTGCTCATCGTCGAGACCCAGCCGGTCGAGCGGGACGATGCCCTTGTGGCGGTCGAGAATGCGCAGCACCATGTTCTCGCCGTGAATCGTCGGCTGGGCCGCACAACGGAAGTCGACGTCGCGGCCGCCGATCGTCATCGAGATGCGGCCGTCTTGCGGTGCGCGCATCTCGGCGATGTTCATGCCGCTCATCACCTTGAGGCGTACCGCCATGGCCGCCCAGTAGGATTTGTGCAGGGCGCGGATCTGCCGCAGGATGCCGTCGATGCGGTAGCGGATGCGCAGGAAGCTGGCTTCCGGCTCGAAGTGGATGTCCGAGGCTTCGCGCTTGACTGCATCGGTCAGCAGGGCATCGATCAGGCGGACGACCGGCTGGCTGTATTCGTCCGAGGATGCGGCGAGGCTGCGGAAGTCGATCTCGCCAGTTTCGATCTCGTGCAGAATGCCGTCGATCGAGAGCTCGTAGCCGTAATGCTGGTCGATGGCGCGGGCGATCTCCGACTCGCCCGCCAAGACGGTGTCGATGAGCAGGTCAGGCGAGACCAGGGCGCGCAGCTTGTCGAGCGCGACGATATCGTTGTGGTCGGCAATGGCGACGGTCATCCGGTGCAGCTCGGCAACGTAATCGAGCGGCAGCAGGTGATGCCGCTTGGCGACATCCTTGGGAATGAGTTGGAGCGCGGCCGGATCGACCGTGGCGCGGCTGAGATCGATCGACTTTTGTCCCAGCGATTCGCCAAGGGCATCGCGCAGCGTCGCTTCCGACACGAAGCCGAGGCTCACCAGCAGCTTGCCGACCGGCAGGTTGGACTTCATCTGCTCCAGCAGTGCGATGCGCAGCTGGTCTTCGCTGATGACGCCGCGCGCGATCAGAACTTGCCCGATGGGCTGGCGATTAGTGCTGGCGCTCATTCCGTAGTGCTCTCAGGCGTTCCTCGACTTGTGCGGAATCGAAGGCTGCGGCTTGCGACTGGGCGGCGACCAGCGCGCGTGCGTAGTATTGTGCGGCGAGGCCGGTCTGATGCAGATGGTCGAGACTGACGGCCAGGTTGTACAGGTAATCCGGATTCGCGGGGTCGGCAACGTGGGCTTTGAAGAAGGCCTGCTGGGCCTCGGACCAGCGCGAATCGTTCATGTATACATTGCCGAGTGCGAAATGCAGGTGCGGTGAATTGGGTTGCTCCGCCAGCAAGCCTTTCAAGCGACTTTCTGCCTGCCGCGCATCCGCTGGAGCGTTGATCGACAGCAGGCCGGCATGCGCCATGGCATCCTTTGGATCGACTTCTAGGGCACGACGGTAGAGCATGGCCGCCTGATCCGGCTGGTTTTCCTGCAGGGCGATGGCCGCCAGTCCATGCAGGGCATTGAGGTTGCGGCTGTCGGACTGGAGTGTTTTCAGCCAGATCGAGCGGGCCAGGTCGGCCTCGCCGCGCGTGAAGGCGGCATGGGCGGTTTCCCCCGAACTGTCGGCCTTCGCCGGTCGGGTATTGAAACGGATCGAGTTGTCTGGTTCCGGTGCCGCTGGCAGGGCTGCGTGCTCGGGTGCTGGCCGGGAAGCTTGGGGCGGGACCGGGCGCGGCGCGTACGCTCTTTCGGGTTCCGTACGCGCAAGGACGGGTGGCGCGGCAGGAGCGGCAGGAAGCGGTGCCGGAGCAGGTTGGGCCGTCGGCGGGACGGATGGCGCGGGAGATCCGGGTTGTACTGCGAGTCCGGACCCGGCTGCCAGCCCCCCCTTGGGTTGCATCTGCCAGTAAAAATAGCCGCCGATGGCGGAAATCGCTATCAGCGTGGCAATGCTGACGGTGATGGCGAAGCCATGGCCGACCGTCTGGGCCGGCTGCTTTGCCGCGAACACGTTCTGCACCGCTTCGCGTGAGGTGTCCAGGTCCGGTTTGGCCGGCGATGGGATGGCCTCGCCCATTACCTTTTTCGTCTCCGCGAGCGCCCGGACGGATTTCTGCAGTGCCGGGTCGGACGTGAAGAATTGGTCGTCCAACTCCTCCAGACGTTTGGGAAGTTCCGGCAGATGCCGGTTGATTGTTTCAGCCGGGACGGCTCTTTCCGGAACCGGCCGGGATGCCGTGGCTTGCTCGGACAGGGGTTCCAGATCGAGGCCGCTTCTTGCGGGACCTGAAGCAGCAGATCCCGGGGCGGTGTTTTGCTGTTTTTGCTGCTCCGCCTTGCGGAGCGCGTCCATCAGCAAACTCACTGCGTCTTGCTCCCGAAATCGAACTGCTGTTCTGCCGGGCCGATCGAGTTTCTTTCAAAGAAGCCGCTGTCCGGAATCTGTCCGCGATATTCGGCGTAATCGCCGTGGATGCTGGCATCCTTGATGACGATGGGACGCAGAAAAACGACCAGTTCTGTCTTGCGGTGCGTATCGTTGCGGTTCTGGAACAGGTTCCCAAGTACCGGAATTCCGGAAACGGCTGGTACCGCCTGATCGGAGTTCTCGACGCTATCTTCCATCAGCCCGCCCATGACGGCAATATTGCCGTTATCCACCCGCAGGATGGATTCCATTTCCCGCGTGCGGATCACCGGAATCTCATTCTTGATGCCCAGTCGTTGCAGTTCGGGATGGGGATCGATCACCGTGCCGTACTTCCTGGAAATGCTGGGGCGGATGTTCAGCAGGACCGTATCTTCAGCGCTGATCTGCGGCGTGACATTCATCACCAGCCCCACCGGCACGGAATACAGGTTGGTGGTGTAAGTGGTGGTCGATGCCGTCTGGTTGGTGGTGGTGTCGGCCTTGATCGTGAAATAGGCGAGGTTATCGACAACTTTTAGGATCGCCGTCTGGTTGTTGAGTACCGACAGCTTCGGGCTCGACAGCACCCTGACGTTGCCAAAGTCCTCGAGCAGTTTCAATGTCGCGGAAAAGACTCCACCCGAGGATGAAACATGGCGCGCACCGATCGTGAAGAGCCCGGCACCGATCGCGGCGGGGTTGGTCTGTGCCAGTGTCAGTCCGGTGGCGAGGGCGTTGGCGCGCATGCGGCTCCAGTCGATGCCCTGTTGGTAATTCCGGGAAAGCGTTACTTCCGCAACGGTCGCTTCGATCAACACCTGGCGACGGGCCGAAGCCATGACCTGATCGAGAAACTCCTGAATCTTCTCATGCTGCCTGGCCGAGGCACGGACGCTGATGATCCCGGTTTCCGGATTGGTGATGACGGAAGCCGCTTCGCGGAATGTCGATTTGCGCGTTACGGTCATGCCGCTTTGCTGCAGGGTTGCGGGGTTCGGGCTGGTGGCCAGATTGGTTGGCGATACCGCTCCCTTGGCCGTTGTGGCAGGAACCGGGGCGCCCGTTCCCGTGGTTGCCTGCTCATCCTGGCGCTCGACGACGGTTTCGCTGGAACCTTCAGGAAGCACCTTGTCAGTTTCCCGCAAGAGGTCCTTGATGTTTTTCTCCAGTGTTTCCCAGAAATGGTTCTGTGCCTTGTTTTCGATCTTCGTCAGCGAATTGTTCCCCCCGGCACCTGCTGCACCGCCTGCGGTCGCTGTTGCGCCAGCGCCAGTCGAGGCGATCTGCGTGGTGACGGCGACCGATCCACTGGTATCCCGCGACATGTTCACATAGTCGACCTTGTAGGTGCGCAGGAAGGGTGAGTCGGGCATCACGGCCAGATTGGGGCCGTCCAATTCCCAGCGGATGTCGACCTGCTTGGCAATCCGTGAAAGGAGTTGCTGCAAGGTCTGGTCGATCGCATTCAAGGTAACCATGCCCTCGATACCCGGATGGATATCCACGTTCAACTTGGCATCGCGAGCAAGCGCGAAGAGCAGTTCCTGGGCGCGGACGTTGTTGACAACCACGCTATAGGTTTCGGCTTTGACGACAGGTTTGGGCTTCGGCAGGGTCTGGGTTTGCCGGACGGGCGGGGGGATTTGTGCCGTCCCGCCAGCGCCGACTTTTTCAGCACGCAGGTGATTGTCGCTCGGCGGCTGGATGGGGGCGTTGCTGCAGGCGGAAACCGCGAGAGCAAGCATGGAGATGAGGAAATGCTTTTTCATGGCCTGTGTCCGACCGGGAGAATAGGTGGTTGCATTGATCATATCACGCGAAGAAATGTAGGCAACCATTTGAATATCCTAAGAGTTCAGTGCTTATTTATGGTGTTGCCATCCAGCTTCAGTCTGACGGCTTGGCGGGGATAGGGGCGGTAGCGCTTAAGTTCCGGCGGCAAGGCATTCAAAGCATTAACGGCGTCTTTGCGCAAAGCATAATCCCCGTAAATGATCCCGTAGCGATCCTTATTGTCGATGGCCAGGTGGTAAACCCGTACCTGGGCTATTTCAAGGCCGGCGTTGCGGACCTGATTCAGGAAGGATTCGACTTGTTCCGGGCTGTTGGCGTCGATGGCCGTAAAGAGTTGTACGAACCAGCGATTGTCGGGAACAGATTCGAGCCAGGGACGGCTTGCCTCCAGCAGCTGGTCCAGCAAAGGCGTGGCTGAGCTGGTTTCGGGCGCTGGCGGAGCAGGGTCGGGGGGTGTTGCCGGCTCCGGTGCAGGAATGGGAGCTGCCGCTACCGCAGTCACTGCAGGAACTGCGGCAGGTGCCTGCATAACAGGCCCCGGTGTTCCCGTCGAGTACTGCCAGAGCGCAACCAGGGCGAGCATGCCGAGCGCTCCGCCAGCCGCCCAGAACAGGCTGCCTGTTCCGTTGCGGGCCGGACGTTTTGCTGTGCCCGTAGTCGAGGAAAACTCCGAGTCGCGGATGGCGGCTTCGGTTTCCTTGATGCCGACCTGATGCGTGCCGTTGGCGAAGGAGGCCAGTAGCGCCTTGTCCGCGAGAATGTTGATCCGCCGGCTGAGGCCCTCGGAAACCTTGGCAATGCGTTTGACGGCCTCGGGAGCGAACACGTTCGGGCCATGGTAGCCCGCGGCGCGCATGCGGAAGTCGAGATACTGGGCGATATCTTCCTGGACCAGCGGTTCAAGGCTGAAGTTGTGGGTAATGCGCTCGCGCAACTGGCGCATGTCGGCCCGAGCGAGAGTTTCATTGAGTTCCGGCTGTCCGAACAGGACCAGTTGCAGCAGCTTGTGGCGATTCGATTCGAGATTCGACAGCAGACGGATTTCCTCGAGCGTCTCCATCGGCATCGCATGTGCTTCGTCGATCAGGACGACGACCTGCTTGCCTTCGGCGTAGAGCGCAACCAGCTTTTCCTGCAGGGCGCGCATGACCGTGGCGGCCCGGCTGTTGTCGGGAATCTCGATGCCCAGTTCGTCGGCGAGCGCGTAGAGAATGTCCTCGCGCGACAGCGAGGGGTTGGCCAGATAGATGATGACGACGCTTTCCGGCAGGCGCTCCATCAGCACCCGGCAGAGCATGGTCTTGCCGCTGCCGACCTCGCCGCTGATTTTCACGATGCCTTCGTCGTGGGTGATCGCGTAGAGCAGGGCTTCGAGCGTCGCACCGCGGTTGGCGCCGGAAAAGAAGAAGTCCGTATGCGGCGTGATGCGGAAGGGCGGTTCGGTGAGGCCGTAATGTTCCAGATACATGGAGGATTTATTGGACTGGCGTGAAAGGTGGCTGGCTGTCGTGCGGCAGTTCCCGCGCGAGCGTTTCGATGCGGTTGTAGAGCGTGGTGCGGTTGATGCCGAGCAAGCGGGCGGCCTGGCTGATATTGCCGTTCGCCTGACGCCGCGCGGCTTCGATGTAGGCGTCTTCCCAGCGCAGGAGCATGGCATCGAGGCTGAAACTGCCGGATTGCTCGGTCAAGTTGCGGCTGGCGCTTTCGATCATGCCTTCGCGGTCAGAGGGGATTGGCGTGGTGGCCTGGCTCGGATCGAACTCGTCAGCCAGTGTTCCGGTATCGATCGTCTGTCCGGCAAAACGTGCCGACAGGCGAATGACGATGTTGCGCAGTTCACGCACGTTGCCCGGAAAGTCATACTCACGCCAGAGTTTCTCTGCGGCAGGCGAGAGACTGAATGGCGGCTGACTGAACTGTGCCGCGATCTGTTCCCTGAAGTGGTCGAGCAGACGAATACGATCATTGCCCAGTTCACGCAGCGGCGGGACCGTGATCGTGAATACGGAAAGCCGGTGATACAGGTCGGCACGAAAGCGGCCTGCGCGGACCTCGTTCTTCAGGTCGCGGTTCGTCGCCGCAATGATGCGGGCCCGCGACTGGCGGGCCTGGGTTTCGCCGACGCGCTGATACTCGCCGTTCTCGAGGACGCGCAGAAGCTTGGGTTGCAGGTCGAGCGGCAATTCACCCACCTCATCCAGCAGCAGCGTTCCCCCGGCGGCTTCCTCAAAAAAACCGCCACGCGCACCGGTGGCACCGGTGAATGCGCCTTTCGCATGGCCAAACAGGGTCGGTTCGACCAAGGTCGGGGCGATGGCAGCGCAGTTGAGCGTTACGTAGGGATTTTTATTGCGCTGCGCTAGTTTGTGCAGCGCGGCTGCAGCCAGCTCCTTGCCGCTGCCGGATTCGCCCTCGATCAGCACGGGGAACGGCGAGTCGGCGTATTGCCGCAGTTGCAGGCGCAGCTTCTGCATGGCGGGACTGTCACCGAGCATCGCCAAGTCGGTGTCTTCTGCTTCCTCGGGGCGAATGTCGAGCAACTGCAGCAACAATTCGCGCAGTCGGTCAGGGGCGACGGGCTTGGCGACGAATTCCAGCGCACCTAGGGTGCGGGCATGGCGGGCATTCGCACTGTCGTTTTGCCCGGAAAGCACGACGATGCGGATCTGCGGCACGCTGGCCAGCAATTCGGTAATGAGCGTGAAGCCTTCCTGCGGCCGGTGTGGGGCAGGTGGCAGGCCGAGGTCGACGAGGGCCAACTCGGGCGGCGCGGCTTGTTGCTTGACCTGTTGCATGGCTTCGGTGCGGCTGGCAGCAGTCACGACCCGGAAATCGTTTTCGAGGTAATAGCCCAGCGTCGCCGCGATCAGGGGGTCGTCGTCAACGATCAACAGGATAGGTTTGGCGCCGCTGGCAGGGGTCATGTCGATCGATCTTACCTGCTCATCCTCGTCCGATAATGAAGAAAACCATGGTCCAAAGGGGCGATTTGTCCGCAATCCCCGCTGCAAAACCAGGCAAACCGGGCTGGAGCGGCTGACCGGGGGCGCGCAGGTATAATCCGCCCTCCTTGATTTTCAGCGCATTGTTGCCGGTGTCATCAGAAGCCAACGTCCCCCTTGTCGAGATCCGCGACCTCAACTTCGCCTACGACAGTCGAGCCATCCTCACCGGGATCAACATGACCATTCCGCGTGGCAAGGTCGTGGCCATCATGGGGCTCTCCGGTTGTGGCAAGACAACGACCCTGCGTCTGATCGGTGGACAACTCAAACCCTCCTCGGGGGAGGTGCGTGTTGCTGGCCAGGTGGTGCATGAGCTCGATGATGAAGGCTTGTACGCCTTGCGCCGCCGTATGGGCATGTTGTTCCAGTTCGGTGCCTTGTTTACCGATATGTCGGTGTTTGACAATGTGGCCTTCCAGATGCGCGAGCACACGGATTTGCCGGAGGATCTGATTCACGACCTGGTGCTGATGAAGCTGCATGCCGTGGGCCTGCGTGGCGCCCAGGGCTTGATGCCTTCGGAACTGTCAGGCGGCATGGCGCGTCGTGTGGCGCTGGCACGGGCGATTGCGCTCGATCCGCTGTTGATCATGTACGACGAGCCGTTCGCCGGGCTCGATCCGATTTCCCTGTCGATCGTCGGCGAGCTGATCCGCAAGCTCAACGATGCATTGGGGATCAGTTCCATTGTCGTCACGCATGATGTCCAGGAGTCACTCAAGATCGTCGATTATGTTTATTTCATGGCGGGCGGCAAGATCGTCGCCGAAGGCACGGCTGAGGACATCAAGCGCTCCACCGAACCCTTCGTGCATCAATTCGTCTGGGGCGAGATGGATGGGCCGATGAACTTCCACTATCCTGCGGCCTTGTACGGCAAGGAAATGATCGAGCAACCCGGCAAACCGAAGGGGTGGTGGTCATGACTCCCGCTTCCCTGTTGCGCAAGCTCGGCCATCAGGCCACCAGCCGTTTGTGGCGGCTGGGATTTGCTAGCCGTTTCCTGCTGATGACGCTGCTGTATTCGGGTACGGCGCTGAAGCGTTTCCAGCTGACGATGCGGGAGATTTACTTCACCGGCGTCCTTTCGCTCATCATCATTCTGGTGTCGGGGCTGTTCGTCGGCATGGTACTCGGCCTGCAGGGTTACGACACCTTGCAACGCTACGGTTCCTCCGAGGCGCTGGGCATTCTCGTGGCGCTCTCCCTCGTGCGCGAGTTGGGGCCTGTGGTGGCGGCGCTGCTGTTCGCCAGTCGTGCCGGCTCCGCAATCACGGCCGAAATCGGTCTGATGAAGGCGACCGAGCAGCTTTCGGCCATGGAAATGATGGCAGTCAGCCCGATCGCGCGGGTCGTGGCGCCGCGCTTCTGGGCCGGCGTGATTTCCATGCCGCTGCTGGCGGCATTGTTTTCGGCGATGGGCGTGCTGGGCGGCTATCTGGTCGGCGTCCAGCTTATCGGCGTGGACGAGGGCTCATTCTGGTCGCAGATGCAGGCGGCCGTCGATTTTCGTCAGGACATCATGAATGGCGTCATCAAGAGCGCCGTTTTCGGCGCCATCGTGTCCTGGATCGCCGTGTTCGAAGGCTATGACGCCGATCCGACCGCCGAGGGCGTATCCCGTGCCACGACGCGTACCGTGGTGACCTCTTCGCTGGCCATCCTGGCTGCCGACTTTGTCTTGACTGCATTTATGTTCAGGGGAATCTGATGAACCGTGCCGCAATTGATCTGTGGGTTGGGCTTTTCGTTGCCATCGGGCTGGCCGCTTTGTTGTTTCTGGCACTCAAGGTCGGCAACCTGAGTTCCGCGGATGTGGGCGAAACTTATGCCATTCAGGCGCGTTTTGATAATATCGGCGGCCTGAAGGTGCGTGCGCCGGTGAAAAGCGCGGGCGTGGTGGTGGGCCGTGTGGGTGAAATCCGGTTCGATCCGGAAAACTACATGGCGCTGGTTTCGATGCAGATCGACAAGCGCTATCAGTTCCCGCGCGACACGTTCGCAACGATCAATACGTCCGGCTTGCTGGGCGAGCAGTATGTCGGTTTTGAAGTTGGCGGCGACATGGAAATGCTCAAGGCAGGCGAGGTGATGAAGAAGACACAGTCGGCCATGGTGCTGGAAAAGCTGATCAGCCAGTTCATGTTCAACAAGGCGGCAGAAAACGAAGGCAAGTAATCTGGAGATGCAGTTGATGAAATCACAGAAACCCATAAGCCGTTTCAAGGCGACCTTGCTGGCGCTGACCCTTTCCGCCCTGCTGGGTGGCTGTGCGACTTCGGGCAACCCGAAGGACCCGGTCGAAGGTTTCAACCGGGCGATGTTCGCGTTCAACGAAGGTCTCGACACCGTGCTGATCAAGCCCGTGGCGCAGGGCTACGATGCGGTCTTGCCGGTGCCGGTGAAGACGGGCGTGACAAATTTCTTCGGCAACATCGCCGACCTGTTCATCGGTGTGAACAACCTGCTGCAGGGCAAGCCCAATCAGGCATTGAGCGACCTGGGGCGCGTAGCCATCAACAGCACGATCGGTATTCTCGGCCTGTTCGACGTGGCCACCGAAGCCGGACTGGAAAAACACGAAGAGGATTTTGGCCAGACCTTTGGCCGCTGGGGCATGGGCGATGGCGCCTATGTCGTGATCCCGGTCTTCGGACCGCGCACGGTACGTGATACCGCCGGACTGATTCTGGATGTGGCAGCCGACCCGGTCGGCGACATCGATCACGTTCCCACCCGCAACTCGCTGACCGCGCTGCGTCTGATCGACACGCGTGCCGATCTGTTGCCGGCCGACAAGGTGATCGAGGAGGCCGCGCTCGACAAGTATGCCTACGTGCGTGACGGCTATCTGCAGCGCCGGCGCAACCTGGTGCATGACGGCAATCCGCCGCGCCAGGACGACTGATTCATCACAAGGGTAAGCCATGAGATTTCTGCTGGGCCTGCTGGCCGCATTCCTGTTTTCCGTTAGCGCCATCGCTGCCGATGTGGCGCCGGATGTTCTCGTCAAGAATGTAACGACCGAGGTGCTGGATACCGTGCGCAAGGACAAGGACATCCAAAACGGTAATTCGAAGAAGATCCTTGATCTTGTCGAATCGGAGATCCTGCCGCACTTCAACTTTCAGCGCATGACCCAGTTGGCCCTCGGCCGCGAAGGGCGTCAGGCGACACCGGAGCAGATGAAGAAGCTGGTCGATGAATTTCGCCATCTGCTGGTACGCACCTATTCCAAGGCGCTGACCGAGTTTCGCAACCAGGAGATCAGCTACAAGCCGCTCAAGCTGGTGGCTGCCGACACGGATGTGAAGGTGCGTACCGAGATCAAGCAAAGCGGCGGCAAGCCGGTTGCGCTGGATTACTATCTGGAAAAATCTGCGGCCGGCTGGAAGGTCTATGACGTCGAGGTCGGTGGCGTGAGCCTGATCACCAACTACCGCAGTTCCTTCAGCCAGGAAATCCAGAAGAACGGCGTCGATGGGTTGATCCGCACCCTGCAGGCCAAGAACAAGACGGGAGAACCTGCGGGTTCGACGAAATGAATGCCCGGATCGAAGCCGCCGCCGCCGGATCGGCGGTGACCGGCAGCATGACGATGGGCAGTGCCGCGACACTGTTGGCACAGGGTGTGCAGGCCCTGAGGGAAGGCCGGACGACTTTCGACCTTTCAGCCGTCACCGAAATCGATTCCTCCGGACTGGCGGTGCTGTTCGGTTGGCAGCGTGCGGCGCAAGCCGGCGGCAAGACCATCACCATCGTCAATCCTCCACATAACCTGCGCAGCCTGGCCGATGTCTATGACGTGACGGGCCTGTTGTCGCTTTCCTGAACCCCTTTTCCACTCGATACCCATGTTGCTTCCCCAACAGATCGAGGACTGGATCCGTTCCGGCCTCGCTTGCGATCATGTTTCCGTTGACGGCGATGGTCGTCACTTCCAGGCACTCATCGTCCGCAAGGAATTCGACGGCCTGAGCCGCGTCCAGCGTCAGCAACAGGTCAATGCCGTATTGCGCGAGCACTTTGAGACCGAGGCCCTGCATGCGCTGTCGATGCAATGCCTGACACCTGCCGAGGCAAAGGAGCGCGGACTCCTTGGATAAGCTGCTGATCGAAGGGGGCGTCGCGCTGGCCGGTGAAATTTCTATCTCCGGTGCCAAGAACGCCGCCCTGCCGCTGCTGTGCGCAGCGCTGTTGACGCGCGAACCGCTCACGCTGACTAACGTACCCGACCTCAACGACATCGCCACCATGCTCAAGCTTCTGGCGCAGATGGGTGTGAAGGTGGAACAGCACAAAGTCGGCGCTGGCGGGACGGCACTGGCGGCGGTCACGCTCGATGCTTCTGGTCTCGACAATCCGGTCGCGCCCTATGAACTGGTCAAGACCATGCGCGCTTCGGTGCTGGTGCTTGGCCCGCTGACGGCGCGCTGCGGTGAGGCGCGCGTGTCGCTGCCGGGCGGCTGCGCGATCGGCGCGCGACCGGTCGATCAGCACATCAAGGGTCTGACTGCGATGGGTGCCGAGACGAGTGTCGAGCATGGCTACGTCCATGCCCGCACGACGGCCGCCAACGGCCGCCTCAAGGGCGCCCGTTTGTTTACTGACATGGTGACGGTGACCGGTACCGAGAACCTGATGATGGCGGCTTGCCTGGCCGAAGGCGAGACGGTGATCGAGAATGCCGCACGCGAACCTGAGGTCGTCGATCTCGCTAAGTGCCTGGTTGCCATGGGCGCCAATATCTCTGGTGCCGGCACCGATGTGATCCGCATTCGTGGCGTCGAGCGCCTGCATGGCACGACGCATCGCATCATGCCCGACCGCATCGAGACCGGTACTTATCTTTGTGCCGCCGCCGCGACCGGTGGCGAGGTGCGGCTGACGCATACGTCGGCTAGCTACCTCGATGCAGTGATCGACAAGCTGATGGATACTGGCTGTGAGATCGTGCTGGAACGAGATGCAATCAGACTGAAAGCGCCGCAGCGGCTCAAGGCCGTCAGTATCCGGACTGCCCCCTACCCGGCTTTCCCGACCGATATGCAGGCGCAGTTCATGGCAATCAACACGGTGGCCGAAGGCACGGCAGTGATCCGCGAGACGATTTTCGAGAATCGCTTCATGCATGCGGTTGAACTGATCCGCCTCGGTGCCGATATCAAGATCGATGGCAATACCGCCTTCGTGAAGGGTGTCGAAAAGCTTGAAGGCGCAACGGTGATGGCCACCGATTTGCGGGCTTCGGCCAGTCTCGTCATCGCCGGACTGGCGGCACATGGCGAGACGCTCGTTGAGCGCATATACCACCTCGATCGCGGCTACGAGCAGATGGAGCAGAAACTTGCGGCGCTGGGAGCCCGGGTGAAGCGAGTCAAATGAATTCGGCGGGTAAAATGGCCGCCATGATTACCATCGCCCTCTCCAAGGGCCGCATCTTCGAGGAAACCCTGCCGCTGCTCGCCGCCGCCGGCATCGTGCCGAACGAGAATCCCGAACAGTCGCGCAAGCTGATCATCGGCACCAACCGATCCGACGTGCGTGTCGTCATCGTGCGTGCCTCGGACGTGCCGACCTACGTGCAATACGGCGCGGCCGACCTCGGCATCGCCGGCAAGGACGTACTGATCGAGCATGGCGGTGCCGGTCTTTACCAGCCGCTCGACCTAAAAATTGCCCAATGCCGCATGTGCGTCGCCACGCCAGCCGGTTTCGACTACGCCGCCGCCGTGCGGCGCGGTGCGCGCCTGCGCGTGGCCACCAAGTACATCAATACCGCCCGTGCGCATTTCGCCGCCAAGGGCGTACATGTCGACCTGATCAAACTCTACGGCTCGATGGAACTCGCGCCGCTGGCTGGTCTGGCCGACGCCATCGTTGACCTTGTGTCGTCGGGAGGAACGCTCAAGGCCAACAATCTGGTCGAGGTCGAGGACATCATGCCGATCTCCTCGCGCCTCGTCGTCAACCAGGCCAGCCTCAAGATGAAGCGCGGCCTGCTACAACCGGTTATCCATTCTTTTGAAAGCGCCTTGTCATGACCTCCAGCAAACCCGTCCTCCGCCGTCTGTCCACCCGCGATCCCGAGTTCCTGTCCACGCTCGACAAGCTGCTCGCCTTCGACAACAACACTGATGAGGCGATCGAACGTACCGTTGCCGATGTGCTCGCCAACGTGCGTACGCTGGGCGATGCCGCCGTGCTTGACTACACGCGCCGCTTCGACCGGCTCGACGCCAAGACCATGGCCGAGCTCGAGCTGCCCCTGAGCGAGCTCAAGACGGCCTACGACAACCTGCCGAACGACCAGCGCGAAGCCCTCAAGCAGGCTGCCGAACGCATCCGCATCTATCACGAGCGCCAGAAGATCGATTCATGGGAATACACCGAAGCCGATGGCACCTGCCTCGGCCAGCAGGTCACCGCGCTTGATCGCGTCGGCCTCTACGTGCCTGGTGGCAAGGCGGCCTACCCGAGTTCCGTGCTGATGAACGCGATTCCTGCCAAGGTCGCGGGCGTCAAGGAACTGATCATGGTGGTGCCGACCCCCGACGGCCTGAAGAACCAGCTCGTGCTGGCTGCCGCGCACCTGTCGAATGTCGATCGCGTGTTCTGTGTCGGTGGTGCACAGGCCGTCGCGGCGCTGGCCTATGGCACGCAGACCGTCCCGCAAGTGGACAAGATCGTCGGCCCGGGCAATGCCTACGTCGCCAGTGCCAAGCGGCGCGTCTTTGGCACGGTCGGCATCGACATGGTCGCGGGTCCGTCCGAAGTGCTGGTGATTTCCGATGGCTCCGGCGAGCCCGAATGGACCGCGATCGATCTGTTTGCGCAGGCCGAGCACGACGAGCTGGCGCAGGCCATTCTGCTTTGCCCGGATGCCGGCTACATCGACCGCGTGGCCGCCGAGATCGAGCGCTTGCTGCCCCTGCAGCCACGGCAGGCAGTAATCTCCGCGTCGATCTACGGCCGTGGCGCGTTGATCCATGTTTCCGACCTCGACGAGGCCTGCGTGGTCGCCAACCGCATCGCCCCCGAGCACCTCGAACTATCGGTTGAAAACCCGCGTGCGCTGTTGCCGAAGATCCGCCACGCCGGCGCGATCTTCATGGGCCACTATTGTTCCGAGTCGCTCGGTGACTACTGTGCCGGCCCGAACCACGTGTTGCCGACTTCGCGCAGTGCGCGCTTCTCGTCACCGCTGGGCGTCTATGACTTCCAGAAGCGCTCGAGCATCATCGAGGTGTCGCTGGCCGGCGCGCAGACGCTCGGCCCGATCGCTGCGACGCTCGCGCATGGCGAAGGCCTGCCGGCGCACCAGCGCGCAGCCGAACTCCGCATCAAGCGCTGACGATTTCCTTCAGCGCTGCTATCAGCGTCGCGCACTGTTCATCAGTGCCGACGGTGATGCGCAGGAACTGTTCGATGCGCGGCAGCTTGAAATGCCGCACGATGATGCCGCGGTGCCGTAGTGCCAGCGCCGACTTTTCCGCGTCATGCCGCGGATGGCGCGCGAAGACGAAATTCGCCGCCGAGGGCAGCACCTCGAATCCCAGTGCCTCCAGATTCTGCGTGAGCGTTTCGCGTGTGCGGATCACGGCCTGACGGGTACGGTCGAACCACTCGCGATCCTCGATGGCCGCTGTTGCGCCGGCGATGGCCATGCGGTCGAGCGGATAGGAGTTGAAGCTGTTCTTGACGCGCTGCAGGCCGTCGATCAGGTCGGCATGGCCGATGGCAAACCCGACGCGCAGGCCCGCCAGCGAACGCGACTTGGAGAGTGTCTGCACCACCAGCAGGTTGGAGTAGCGATTCACCAGCGGGATTGCCGATTCGCCGCCGAAGTCGATGTAGGCCTCATCGACCACGACTACGGCATCCGGATTGGCCTGTAGTAACGCCTCGATATCGGCCAGCGGCAAGGTGCGGCCGGTCGGTGCATTCGGATTGGGGAAGATGATGCCCCCGTTGGGTTGCGCGTAATCGGTGGCGCGCAGGGCGAAGCTGTTGTCGAGCGGCACGGTCTTGTATTCGACGCCATACAGCTTGCAATACACCGGATAGAAGCTGTAGGTGATGTCGGGGAACAGGATTGGTTGGTCGTGTTTCAGCAGGGCCATGAAGATGTGTGCGAGTACTTCGTCGGAACCATTGCCGACGAAGACCTGACCGGGCTCGATGCCACCGAAGAAATTGGCGATCGCTTCGCGCAGGCGGGTGCTTTCCGGGTCGGGATAAAGCCTCAGCGTGTCGCCGACTTCGCCCTGCATGGCCGTCAGTGCCTTGGGGCTCGGCCCGTAGGGGTTCTCGTTGGTGTTGAGCTTGACGAGATTGGCCAGCTTGGGCTGCTCGCCGGGAACATAGGGTTGCAAGGCGCGGACGGTCGCGCTCCAGAATCGGCTCATGGCAGGTGGAATCAATGTGCGGGTTGGCTGAAATGGTATTATGCCCCGCTCGAATCAAGATTTCCTGGCGATTGCCTTCCTTGGCCGATCACTGCAATGCGCACTGCTGAAATTTCACGCAACACGCTGGAAACCCAAATCCGCGTCCAGCTCGACCTGGACGGCGTCGGCAAGTCGCAACTGGCGACGGGTGTCGGCTTCTTCGACCACATGCTCGATCAGATTGCCCGTCACGGCATGGTCGATCTTGCCATCGAGGCGAAAGGTGACCTGCACATCGATGCGCACCACACCGTCGAGGATGTCGGCATCACACTCGGCCAGGCGCTGGCTAAAGCCCTCGGCGACAAAAAAGGCTTGACGCGTTATGGCCATGCCTATGTGCCGCTCGATGAGGCGCTGTCGCGTGTCGTCGTTGATCTCTCCGGGCGTCCCGGTCTCAGCTTCAATGTCGAGTTCACGCGCGCCATGATTGGCGAGTTCGATGTCGATCTCGTGCGTGAATTCTTCCAGGCGGTCGTGAATCACGCCGGTATCACCGTGCATATCGACAACCTGCGCGGTGACAATGCGCACCATCAGGCCGAGTCGGTGTTCAAAGCCTTTGCGCGCGCCTTGCGCATGGCCATCAGTGCCGATCCGCGGGCCGGCGGCTTGGTGCCTTCGACCAAGGGCAGCCTTTAGGTTCTTTAATTCCAGATGAAAACCGTCGCAATCGTCGATTACGGCATGGGGAATCTGCGTTCGGTCGCGAAGGCAGTCGAGCATGTTGCGCCCGGATACAAGGTGGTCGTCACCGCCGAACCGCAGGTGCTGGCGGATGCTGAACGGGTCATCGTACCTGGTCAGGGCGCGATGCCCGACTGCATGCGCGAACTGCGGTCGCGCGGACTTGATCGCGCCGTGATCGATGCGGCAGCGGCCAAGCCTTTTCTCGGCATCTGCGTCGGCCTGCAAATGCTGTTCGGCCATGCCGAGGAGGGTGGCGTCACGGGCCTGGAAATATTACCCGGCCGCGTACCGCGCTTTCCCGATGCGGCGATGATCGGCGCGGATGGTAGCCGGCTCAAGGTGCCGCACATGGGCTGGAACGAAGTGTGGCAGACAGCGCCCCACCCCCTCTGGCAGGGCATCGCCGACGGTACCCGCTACTATTTCGTGCATAGCTATTACGTCGAACCGACACAGCCGGAAGTCATTGCCGGTTCAACGAACTACGGCATTGCATTTACCAGTGCGGTAGCCCGCGCTAACATCTTCGCCGTACAGTTTCACCCGGAAAAGAGCGCGGCAGCCGGCTTGCGGCTGCTCGAAAATTTCATCCGCTGGAACCCCTGATCTTTTTTCGTACTGACCCCATACGACCATGCTGCTGATACCCGCGATTGACCTGAAAGACGGGCATTGTGTGCGCCTGAAACAGGGCCTCATGGACGATGCCACCGTATTTTCCGAAGAACCCGCCGCGATGGCACGCCACTGGATCGAAGAGGGCGCGCGACGTTTGCACCTCGTCGACCTCAATGGCGCGTTTGCCGGCAAGCCGAAGAATGAACCGGCCATCAAAGCCATCCTGAAGGAGGTCAGTGACGAGATCCCCGTCCAGCTTGGCGGCGGCATCCGCGACCTCGATACCATCGAGCGCTGCATCGACGATGGTATCACCTACATCATCATCGGCACGGCGGCGGTAAAGAACCCCGGCTTCCTGCATGATGCCTGCACGGCCTTCCCCGGCCACATCATCGTCGGGCTTGACGCCAAGGATGGCAAAGTGGCCGTCGATGGCTGGTCGAAACTGACCGGCCACGATGTCATCGATCTGGCAAAGAAGTTCGAGGATTACGGCGTCGAGGCGGTGATCTACACCGATATCGGTCGTGACGGCATGCTCACCGGTGCCAATGTGGAGGCGACGGTAAAGCTGGCACAGGCACTGCGCATTCCGGTTATTGCCAGCGGGGGCATCGCCAGCCTCACTGACGTCACGGCCCTATGTGCCGTGGCGGAGGAAGGCATCATGGGCGCCATCACCGGGCGTGCCATCTACGAAGGCAAGCTCGATTTCCGCAAGGCACAGGCCGAAGCCGACAAGATCGCCAACGGCAACTAACCACGTCCATATTCCATGCTCGCCAAGCGCATCATTCCCTGCCTCGACGTCAAAGCCGGGCGCGTCGTCAAGGGCGTCAATTTCGTGTCCCTGCGCGATGCCGGCGACCCGGTCGAGATTGCGCGCCGTTACGACGAGCAGGGCGCAGACGAGATCACCTTCCTCGACATCACCGCAAGTTCCGACCAGCGCGACATCATCCTGCACATCGTCGAGGCCTGTGCCGAGCAGGTTTTCATTCCGCTCACCGTCGGTGGCGGGGTGCGCAAGGTCGAGGATGTCAGGCGCTTGCTGAATGCGGGTGCCGACAAGGTGAGCATGAACACGGCCGCCGTGCAGAATCCGCAACTGGTGGCCGATGCCTCCGGTAAGGTCGGCAGCCAGTGCATCGTCGTCGCGATCGACGCCAAGCAGACCGCGCCGGGCAAGTGGGAAGTGTTTACCCACGGCGGACGGAACAATACGCACATCGATGCGATCGAATGGGCGAAGCAGGTCGCCGCGCTGGGGGCCGGAGAAATCCTGCTGACCAGCATGGATCGCGACGGCACCAAGAACGGTTTCGATCTCGGCCTGACGCGCGCCGTGGCCGATGCGGTGCCGATTCCCGTCATCGCCAGTGGCGGTGTCGGCAATCTCCAGCATCTGGCCGATGGCGTCACACAGGGCCGGGCCGATGCCGTGCTGGCCGCGAGCATTTTCCACTACGGCGAATACACCGTGCGGCAGGCTAAGGAACACATGCGCGCACAAGGAATCGAGGTAAGACTGTGACAGTAAGCAAAAAATGGCTGAACGATATCAAGTGGGACGAGCAGGGGCTCGTGCCTGCCATCGCGCAAGACGCGCAGACTGGTACCGTACTGATGTTTGCCTTCATGAACCGCGAAGCGCTGGAAAAGACCGCGCAACTCGGCGAGGCAGTGTATTGGTCGCGTTCGCGCCGCAAGCTCTGGCACAAGGGCGAGGAATCTGGACACACACAGAAGGTGCTGGAAATCCGCACCGACTGCGACAAGGATGTCGTACTGCTCAAGATCGAGCAAACCGGTGGGATCGCCTGCCACACCGGGCGCTTCAGCTGTTTCTACAACAAGCTCGATCAGGGCGGCTGGGAGGAGATTGATCCCGTCATCAAGGACCCCAAGGAAATCTACAAATGATCGATCTCGAAGTCATCCATCGCATCCAGGAAACCCTGGAAGCACGCAAGGGCGCCGCCCCCGATTCATCCTATGTGTCGAGCCTGTATGCCAAGGGTACCGATGCGATCTGCAAAAAGATTGCCGAAGAGGGGGCAGAGGTCATCATGGCGGCGAAGGACAAGGACCGCCTGCATCTCGTGCGCGAGACCTGCGACCTGTGGTTCCACAGCATGGTGTTGCTGTCGCACTTCGGCATCGGTGTCGACGACATCATGATGGAGTTCCGTCGCCGCGAGGGCATTTCCGGCATTGACGAGAAAAACAGCAGAGGCAAGTAAGGAGTGGGAGGAATGAGCGATTGCATCTTCTGCAAGATCGTGCGTGGGGAGATTCCCTGCAAGAAGGTCTATGAGGACGAGGATATTCTCGCCTTCCACGACATCAGCCCGATCGCCCCGGTGCATTTCATGGTGATCCCGAAGCAGCATGTCGATTCTCTGGCGGCAGCCGATGCGAGTCACGCGCCGATGCTCGGCAAGCTGTTCAGCAAGCTCGGCGAACTGGCCCGCGGGCAGGGCCTGACCGACGGCTTCCGCACCATCGTCAACACCGGCAGGGTGGGTCAGCAGGAGGTGTATCATCTTCACGTCCATGTCGTTGGGGGCCCGGATCGACTCGGCCCGATGCTGACGCGCAAATAATTTCGAGGAGAAACGGATGGGAACTTGGAGTATCTGGCATTGGCTCATTGTGCTGGTCATTGTCATGCTGGTGTTCGGCACCAAAAAGCTGCGCAACATCGGCCAGGATTTGGGCGGTGCGGTGAAAGGCTTCAAGGACGGCGTCAAGGAAGGCACGCAGGAGGCCGCTGCGACCAAGAAGGTCGAGGATCAGGCCGGCAACACCATTGAGGGTGAAGTGCGCAAGGAGCAAAGCAAGTCCTAGGGGCACGCTTGCCGTCCTGCCAGCGCCGACTTTCATAATTCCCCGCCGTGTTCGACATCGGTTTTGCCGAGTTGATGGTGATCGCCCTGGTCGGGCTGGTCGTCATCGGGCCGGAACGCTTGCCCAAGGTGGCACGTACCGTGGGCCACCTACTCGGACGTTTGCAGCGCTATGTCGGCGATGTCAAGAGCGACATCAGCCGCGAGATGCAGCTTGAGGACCTGAAAAAGTTGCAACTGCAGGTGCAGGAACAGGCCCGCGACCTGGAACGGCAGGTCAATGATCAAATGAAAACCGTCGAGACGGAGCTGAACCAGTCGATCTTGGCGTCCGCCGAAAGCAAGGCCGACGAGTCCATCGAGGCGTCGAAGCCCTTTGCGCCACCGGAGCGGTCCGCTCCCCCGGTTGCGCCCCCACCATCCGCTACTCCGCCGACTGCCTGATGGAAGACGGTCAGGAAAGTTTCATCTCGCATCTCGTCGAACTGCGCGACCGCCTGATTCGTGCGCTGGTCGTGGTGCTCGTCGTGTTTCTCGGCCTCGTCAACTGGGCGCGCGATATCTACACGCTCCTTGCCGCGCCGATGCTGGCCGCCCTGCCCGAAGGCGGGCAGATGATCGCGACCGATGTGGTCGGCGCCTTCTTCGTGCCGATCAAGGTGACGATGATGGTCTCTTTCCTCATCGCCCTGCCCTATGTTTTGTACCAGGCTTGGGCCTTCGTCGCGCCTGGCCTCTACCAGCATGAGAAGAAGCTGGCCATGCCGCTGCTGGCGGCCAGCGTGCTGTTGTTCTTCGTCGGCATGAGCTTCGCCTACTTCATCGTGTTCCCGGCCGTGTTCGGCTTCATCAACGCCTTCGCGCCGGAAGGCGTGGCGGTGATGACCGACATCGACAAATACCTGTCCTTCGTCCTGACGACTTTTCTTGCCTTTGGCGTGACTTTCGAAGTGCCGGTGGTGGTGATCGTGCTGGTGCGCGTTGGTTTGGTGAGCATCGAGAAGCTCAAGGAGATCCGGCCCTACGTGATCGTCGGCGCATTCGTGATTGCCGCGGTGGTTACGCCTCCGGACGTGCTTTCGCAGTTCCTTCTCGCCGTGCCGATGTGGCTGCTCTACGAGTTTGGCATCCTGATGGCACAGATGATCGGAAAATCGACACGGATCGATGAGGGCGCCTATCAGGCGCCCGACGAGGCGACCATGAATGCCGAGCTCGACAAGGCCGAGACCGAATCGGCCACCAACCGCGAACAGCAATAAGCAATCAGCGGTGTAGCGCCTACTGCCGCGCCGGCCGCGGCCGTTTGCCGACGGTGATCTGGATTTCGAGCGGTTTGCCGGCGCGCACCAGCCCGAAGGCTGCTTTTTCGCCCGGCGCCAATGCGGCAATCAGATCCAGCATGACCTGCGCATCCTTCACCGGCTTGCCGCCGACGGCCAGCAGGACGTCGCCGGGCTTGACGCCCGCCTTGTCGGCCGGACTGCCGCGCATCACGCCGGCAATCAGCGCTCCTTCGTCCGGCTTGACACCGAAGGACTCTGCCAGTTCCTGCGTCATGTCCTGTACCTCGACGCCGATCCAGCCGCGCGTGACAGAACCGGTCCGGATGATCTGCTCCATCACGTTGCGGGCCAGCGAAACGGGGATGGCAAAGCCGATGCCCATCGAGCCGCCGCTCTGGGAGTAGATCGCGGTGTTGATGCCGACGAGATGTCCATTGCTGTCGACCAGCGCGCCGCCGGAATTGCCGGGGTTGATCGCGGCGTCAGTCTGGATGAAGTTCTCGAAGGTGTTGATGCCGAGGTGGGTACGGCCGAGCGCCGAGACGATGCCCGACGTTACTGTCTGGCCGACGCCGAACGGATTGCCAATTGCGAGCACGACGTCACCGATGCGCAGCGATTCGGCGGGGGCGAAGGTGATTGGCGTCAGTGGCTGGTCGCTGGCGATGCGTAGCACGGCCAGATCCGATTCGGGGTCGGAACCGACCAGTTTGGCCTTGGTCTTGCGGCCATCGTGGAAAGCGACCTCGATGTCATCGGCCGATTCGACGACATGATTGTTGGTCAACATCAGGCCGTCGGCCGAGACCACCACGCCGCTGCCGAGTCCCGACTGGCGCTGCGTATCGTTGCCATTGCCGAAACGGTCGCCGAAGAAATGACGGAACACCGGGTCGTTGCTCAAGGGATGACGCCGGACCTCCTGGCTGGTGAAGATATGCACGACCGCCGGCAGCGCGGCCTGCGCGGCATCGGCATAGGTTGCGACCTTGCGCGCATCGGTGGTCGGCGTCGCCTGCTGGATGGCAACGACCTGCGGCCCGCCACTGTTTTCAGGCTGGCGCCAGGCGAGCCATTCCGGTTTGAGGGTCTGGATGACGAACAGCGCGGCGACGCTGATCGTGACGGTTTGGGCGAAAATGAGCCACAATCGTTTCATGGCGGAAGCGCAAACTTGAGGAAGAGGAAAAATGCGGCGAGAGGAATTGACAGCTTATCTGAATGGCATCTTGATGCCGGAACGCTTCCGCGATTATTGCCCAAATGGCCTGCAAGTGGAAGGACGCGCCGGGATCGGCCGTATCGTCTGCGGCGTCACCGCCAGTCAGGCCTTGATCGACGCGGCCATCGCCCGGGGTGCGGATGCGATCCTCGTGCATCACGGCTGGTTCTGGAAAAACGAGGATGGCCGTGTCACCGGCTTTCGCAAGCAGCGCTTGCAGGCCCTGCTCGCACACGACATCAACCTCTTCGCCTACCACCTGCCGCTCGATGCGCATGCGGAACTCGGCAACAACGCGCAGCTCGCGCAACGGCTGGGTTGGACGGTCACCGGACGCTTCGCCGAGCAGGAGATCGGCTTCATTGGCGTGCCGGGTGCCGTCCCGGCAGCGCCGACTTTTGCACGCGACATTGCTGCCAAAATCGAAGCCGTGCTGGGCCGCAAGCCGCTGCTGATCGGCGATCCGGAACGGGAAGTGCGCACCTTCGCCTGGTGCAGCGGCGGCGCGCAAGGCTATTTCGAGCAGGCGATCCTCGCCGGGGCCGATATCTACATCAGCGGCGAGATCTCGGAGCATACGGTGCATCTGGCGCGCGAGTCCGGCGTGCCCTATCTGGCGGCCGGCCATCACGCGACGGAACGCTATGGCGTGATGGCGCTCGGCGCGCATCTGGCCGGGTGCTTCGGTCTGGACTGCGACTACGTGGAGATTGACAACCCAGTGTAGTGGAACTGCTTTAGCCGGGCAGGTAGCCGTAGGCTTCGCGCATCACGCTCGTCAGCATCAGCAACTCTTCGGCGACCGATTGCGGGAAGCCGGAACGCGCGCCGCCGCGGTTGTCATCGAGCAGGTTCTGCATATAGACGAGACAGTCGGGCTTGCCCCACAGCTCGGTGAGGCGCTTGGCGATATGTGGGAAGCTTTCCAGCGACTGGGTCGTGCCGGGCTGTGCATGCCAGTCTTCGGGACGCACGTTGAAATGCAGGCGGAGCTCTTCTGCGGAACGCTCGAATTCTTCCTGCTGGCCGTTCTTCCGGTAGATGTCCAGCAGCTTGAGCCAGTGCCGCAAGGCCTGCTTGGGCTCGTTGCGAATCTGCTCGGTCAGCGTTTGTGTTGCACCGTGGCCGAGACCCATCGAGAGCATGATTTCGGCCAGCTCCAGTGCTTGATCGCCCTGGGTGGATGACGAGGCATCGATCGAGGGTGCTGGCTCAATAGGAGTGACGCTTGCGGGTGCCGGTTCGGATTCCGCTTGGACCGACGGAAGTTCGAACTGCGGTGCGGAAGGTGTTTCGATTGGTTTGGTAACTGGCGTGATGGTAGGCGTGCCTGCGGGTGTGGCAGCGCGTTTTTCCAGGGCGGGATTCGCTGTCTCTGGCTCAGGCTTGAGTCTGGCAGGTTTGATGTCCGCCGCCGCTGTCTGGTGCGTTGCCGCCTGCTTCCTGCCCAGCCAGAACGCCAGCAGGGCCAGCAGGCCGGCACCGGCCAGCGTGGGCATCCAGCCCCCCAGCGGACCGGGCACTTCCACTTCCTGGATCACGGTCTTCTCGATCACCACGGGAGCGGGGGCCGGCGCAGGTTTGGCAGCCACTGGCGGTACGCCGAAATCGGGCAGTTGTCTGAGCATGCGCTCAATCTCGACCACCAGTGAGTCGATGTGCGTCAGGCTGCCGAGAATGCCTTCGATCAGCTTGTTGTCATCCTTGACCCACTGCTGGAAAGCCTCATCCGAGATGGTGCGGATGGGGGCGGCGACGCCGGCTGCGACCTTGTTTTGCGCGGCAGACGGCTGGGCGTTCGCGAACAGCGGCCAGGCCATGAACAGACAGGCCAGAACTTTCATGCGCACGCGTGGCAGGGCTTTGCTCAAGATCGCGGATCACTCGCAGGTTTTCGAATGTCGCGATTGTGCCGGCCTCCGTCAATGCCGAAAGCCTAATTACAGGGGCATTGCAGGGCTATACGCGGCTTTTTAGCCGTGCGGCGAATTTCTGCCGCAGCTTGGCGACCTTGGGCGCGACGACCGCGCGGCAATAAGGCTGCGCCGGGTTCTGCGTGAAATAGTCCTGGTGATAATCCTCGGCCGGCCAGAAAGTCGGCGCTGGCAGGACGGCCGTGACGATCGGGTCCGGCCAGATTTTTTCCGCGTCCAGCGTGCCGATCAGTTCGCGTGCGATGCGATCCTGTTCCGTCGAGTGGGTGAAGATGACCGAACGGTATTGCGTGCCGACATCGTGGCCCTGGCGGTCGCGCGTGGTCGGGTCGTGAATGGCGAAGAAGGCGGTGAGCAGCGTGCGGTAGTCGATCACGGCCGGATCGAATTCGACCTGCACTACCTCGACGTGATCCGTATCGCCGTTGCAGACCTGCCGGTAGGTGGGATGCTCGATCTTGCCGCCGGCATAACCCGAGGTAACGCGATGCACGCCCTCCAGCAGATTGAGCGCGGCCTCGATGCACCAGAAGCAGCCACCGCCCAGCGTTGCGATTTCAGTCGTCATGCTCAGGAACCCTCACGTTCGGCGAGCCGTCGCAACACCAGCGGAAATGCGCCAGTCAGATAACAGGCGATGGCCGAGACGATCAGCCCGATGCCAGCCAGCGAATCGGCGAACAGTGGATGAACTTCGTCCAGCAAACCCGCAAATGCAGCCACGCCTGCCAGCAGGCACAGTGTGCCGATGACGCTGAAAAATATGAAGGTCCAGGGCCAGTGATGGGGTTTCATGAATTCCTCAGATCGACGATGCGTTTCGCCTTGCCATCGGAACGTGCCACCCCGCCGGTAGCCATGACTTCGATCTTCGTGTTGATGCCGATCATCGCCTTGATGTGATGACGCAGTTCGGCCGCTGCCGCCTCACGCAGGCGGTCGTCGCCGGCGAGTTCCGGTTTCATTTCCACGCGCACGCTCAGGTCGTCCATGTGGCCCTTGCGCGAGACTTCCAGCTGGTAGTGCGGCGAGAGCTTGGCGGTCTTGAGGATCAATTCCTCGATCTGCGAGGGGAACAGGTTCACACCGCGGATGATCAGCATGTCATCGGAGCGGCCGGTGATCTTGCCGATGCGCCGGAAGCTGCGCGCCGTTGGCGGCAGCAGGCGGGTCAGGTCGCGCGTGCGGTAGCGGATGATGGGCAGGGCTTCCTTGGCCAGCGAGGTGAAAACGAGTTCGCCCGGTTCGCCGTCGGGCAGGACCTTACCGGTTTCAGGGTCGATGATTTCCGGATAGAAATAATCCTCCCAGATCGTCGGACCGTCGCGCGACTCGATGCATTCGACTGCGACGCCCGGACCGATGAGTTCGGACAGGCCGTAGAGGTCCATCGCGACGATGCCGAGGCGGGACTCGATCTCCGCCCGCATGCTTTCGCCCCAGGGTTCGGCGCCGAAGATGCCGCGCTGCAGCGTCGAGGCGCGCGGGTCGAGGCGCTGGCGCTCGAACTCGTCGACGATGTTGAGCACGTAAGACGGCGTGCCGACGATCATCGTCGCGCCGAAGTCGCGGATCAGTTGCACCTGGCGCTCAGTCTGCCCGCCGGAAATCGGCACGACGGTGCAGCCCAGTTTCTCGGCCCCGTAATGCACGCCGAGGCCACCGGTGAACAGACCGTAGCCGTGGGTGACGTGGATGATGTCACGGCGCGTGCCGCCGGCCGCTGCGATCGACCGCGCCATGATGCCGGCCCAGGTGTCGATGTCATTCTGTGTGTAGGCGACGACCGTGGGCTTGCCGGTCGTGCCCGAAGAGGCATGCAGGCGCACGATGTTGTCCAGCGGCTCGGCGAACATGCCGTAGGGGTAGGTCTGGCGCAGGTCTTCCTTCGAGGTGAAAGGAAATTTCGCCAGGTCGGCCAGCGACTTCAGATCGTCGGGATGGACGCCATGCGCCTCGAACTTGGCGCGGTAATGCGGCACGCGCTCATAGACGCGCTGCAGCGTCGTCTTGAGTCGTTCAAGTTGCAGCCCGGTGATTTCGTCGCGGCTGGCGCGTGTGATGTCACTGCTCATTTGGGACGCGTGTCGATGACCCGTTTTGCCTTGCCGACCGAGCGCTCGATCGTGCCGACGGCCTTGACTTCCACGCGTGTCGAGATGCCGACGTAGGACTTGATGTGATGCTGGAGTTCGTGTGCGACGTATTCCTTTTCCGCGGCCGTGGCGGTGGCGAAGTCGGGTTTGATTTCGACGTTGACGGTCATCGCATCGAGATGGCCCTCGCGGCTGACTTCGAGCTGGTAATGTGGTGAAAGCTTCGGCTGCTTGAGGATCAGTTCCTCGATCTGGCTCGGGAAGACATTCACGCCGCGGATGATCAGCATGTCGTCGGAGCGCCCGGTGATCTTCGCGATGCGCCGCATGCTGCGCGACGTCGGCGGCAACAGGCGGGTCAGGTCGCGCGTGCGGTAGCGGACGATCGGCAGGGCCTCCTTGGTGAGCGAGGTAAAGACGAGCTCTCCCAGCTCCCCATCCGGCAGCACCGCACCAGTCTGCGGATCGATGATCTCGGGATAGAAATGGTCTTCCCAGATCACCGGGCCGTCCTTGCTTTCAATGCACTCCTGCGCCACGCCGGGGCCCATGACTTCTGATAGGCCATAGATGTCGATCGCATCGATGGCGAAGCGTTTTTCGATTTCGCTGCGCATTTCCTGCGTCCAGGGCTCGGCGCCGTGGATACCGATCTTGAGCGCGCAGTCGGCGGGGTTTAGTCCTTGCCGGTCGAACTCGTCTGCAATCGCGAGCATGTACGAAGGCGTGACCATGATGATCTTCGGCTTGAAGTCCTGGATCAGTTGCACCTGCCGTTCAGTCTGCCCGCCGCCGAAGGGGATCACGGTACAGCCGAGTTTCTCGGCACCGTAGTGTGCGCCCAGTCCGCCGGTGAAGAGTCCGTAGCCATAGGAAACATGTACCTTGTCACCAGGGCGTCCGCCAGCGGCATGAATCGAGCGCGCCATGAGGTGCGCCCAGTTGTCGATGTCGGTCTGTGTGTAGCCGACCACGGTCGGTTTGCCGGTGGTGCCGGAGGACGCATGCACGCGAACCACCTTGCTTTCGGGCACCGCGAACATGCCGAACGGGTAGGTGTCGCGCAGGTCCTGCTTGGTGGTGAAGGGAAATTTGGCGAGGTCGTCCAGCGACTTGAAATCATCTGGCTTCACGCCTGCGGCGTCGAATTTCGCACGGATATGCTTGATGTTCTCGTACGCGTGACGCAGGCTCCAGCGCAGGCGCTCGGTTTGCAGGGCGACGATTTCGTCGCGGCTGGCGGTTTCGATGGCGTCGAGCGCCCGATTTGTTCCCATGCTTTTCTCTCCCCTTTGCGCTGGATCCGGACTGCGGGCGCAATATTAGAAGAGTCGAACTTTATCACGCGGACTGGGCGTTAGAATCGGCCGCTATTGCAGCGCACAAGCAGCCGGTTTCAGTGGTGGCATCTGATGCCGGCAAATCAATAACCACCGTGGAGAAGGTATCCATTCATGAAGATCCATGAGTATCAGGGCAAGGAAATCCTGCGGAAGTTTGGCGTGGTGACCCCACGCGGCATTCCTTGTTTTTCCGTCGATGAGGCGGTCAAGGCGGCCGAAACCTTGGGTGGCAACATCTGGGTGGTCAAGGCGCAAATTCACGCGGGTGGGCGTGGCAAGGGTGGCGGCGTCAAGCTCGCCAAGTCGCTCGACGAAGTGCGCCAGCACGCTTCCAGCATTCTTGGCATGCAGCTCAAGACCCACCAGACCGGTCCGGAAGGCCAGAAGGTGCGCCGCCTGCTGATCGAGGACGGGGCCGACATCAAGCATGAATACTATTGTGCTGCACTGACCGACCGTGCGACGCAGACCGTTGCCATGATGGCCTCCTCCGAAGGCGGCATGGACATCGAGGAGGTCGCCCGCAAGACCCCCGAGAAGATCATCAAGGTCTTCATCGATCCGCTCGTTGGCCTGACGGATACGCAGGCCAAGGAACTCGCGGACGGCATCGGCGTGCCCGCCGCTTCGCAAGCGCAGGCCATCGACACTTTCAAGAAGCTCTACATCTGCTACATGGAAACCGATGCCTCGCTGGCGGAAATCAATCCGCTGATCCTCGAAGGCAACGGCAACATCAAGGCACTCGACGCCAAGTTCAACTTCGACTCCAACGCGCTCTACCGCCAGCCCGAGATCGTCGCCTACCGCGATCTGGACGAGGAAGATGCCGACGAGATCGAGGCCTCCAAGTTCGATCTTGCCTACATCAGCCTCGATGGCAACATCGGCTGCCTGGTGAATGGCGCCGGATTGGCGATGGCAACCATGGACACCATCAAACTGTTCGGTGCCGAGCCGGCCAACTTCCTTGACGTTGGTGGCGGCGCCACGACCGAGAAGGTGACCGAGGCCTTCAAGATCATGCTCAAGAACCCCAAGGTCAAGGGCATCCTGGTCAACATCTTCGGCGGCATCATGAAATGCGACACCATCGCCACCGGCATCGTCGCGGCGGCCAAGGAAACCCATCTCGCCGTGCCATTGGTGGTGCGCATGAAGGGTACCAACGAGGACATCGGCAAGAAGATCCTTGCCGAATCCGGCCTGCCGATCATCGCCGCCGACACCATGGCGGAAGCTGCGACCAAGATCGTCGCGGCTGTCAAGTGAGGTAAATCACATGTCCATCCTCATCAACAAAGACACCAAGATCATCACCCAGGGCATCACCGGCAAGACCGGCCAATTCCACACCGAGAAGTGCATCGAGTACGCAAACGGGAAGAACTGCTTCGTCGCCGGCGTGAATCCGAAAAAGGCTGGCGAGAAGATTTTCGACGTGCCGATCTTCGCCTCGGTCAAGGAAGCGAAAGCCCAGACCGGCGCTACTGTTTCCGTCATCTACGTACCGCCGGCCGGTGCCGCCGATGCGATCTGGGAAGCCTGCGAGGCTGACCTCGACCTCGCCATCTGCATCACCGAGGGCATTCCGGTGCGCGACATGCTGGTTGTGCGCAACAAGATGAAGCAGAAGGTCGCGAAGAGCGGCAAGGAAACGCTGCTGCTCGGCCCCAACTGCCCCGGCCTGATCACGCCGGACGAGGTGAAAATCGGCATCATGCCTGGTCACATCCACCGCAAGGGCCGCATCGGTGTCGTGTCGCGCTCCGGCACGCTGACCTACGAGGCTGTGGCGCAGGTCACCGAGCTGGGCCTCGGCCAGTCGTCGGCGATCGGCATCGGCGGCGACCCGATCAACGGTCTCAAGCACATCGACATCATGCGCATGTTCAATGACGATCCGGATACCGACGCCGTGATCATGATCGGCGAGATTGGCGGCCCGGACGAGGCGGACGCGGCGCGCTGGTGCAAGGACAATATGAAAAAACCCATCGTCGGCTTCATCGCGGGTGTGACGGCTCCGGCCGGCAAGCGCATGGGCCATGCCGGCGCGCTGATTTCCGGTGGCGCTGACACGGCCGACGCCAAGCTGGCGATCATGGAGGAGTGCGGCTTCAAGATCACCCGCGATCCGTCGGTGATGGGCAAGCTACTGAAGTCGCTGCTGTAAAAGTCGGCGCTGGCTGGACGGCACGCGATGGCTTTATACCTGTCCGAGGCCGACGTCCGCCAGATGTTGACGATGGATCTGGCGCTCGATGCGGTGGAAGCCGCCCATCGGGCGCACGCACTGGGTCGTGCCATCGATGTGCCGCGTCAGCGCACGCGCGTCCCCACGGCATCGCTGCACATCCTGCAGGGTGCCTTGCTCGATGAAGGGGTGATGGGTTACAAGGCCTACACGGCGAGCAGGGAAGGCGCGCGTTTCCTCGTCCATCTGTTCGATGCCGCCAACGGCAAACCGCTGGCAGTCATCGAGGCCGATTTCCTCGGCATGATGCGCACCGGTGCGGCGGGCGGCATCGCGGCGAAATATTTGTCACGCCCGGAATCCGCCGTCGTCGGCCTGATCGGCGCCGGTTGGCAGGCGCAGAGTCAGCTGGAGGCGCTCTGCAAAGTGCGAGCGATCAAACAGGTCAAGCTGTTCTCGCGCAATCCGGAAAAGTGCCGTCTCGCCAGCGCCGACTTTTCGCAGCGCTTTGGCGTCGAGGTCGTTCCCGCCGCTAGCGCCGAGGCGGCCGTGCGTGATAGCGATATCGTCGTAACGGTCACGACGGCCAGTGCTCCCGTACTATTGGGCGACTGGCTGGCGCCCGGAATGCACCTCAATGCAGCTGGCTCGAATGCCCTGATCCGTCGCGAACTCGATGAAAAAGCCGTGGCCCGCGCTGGTTTGATCTGCGTGGACAGTCGTGCGACGGCGCTACGCGAAGCGGGCGACTTGTTGCCGGCACTGGAAAAGGGGCGTTTGCACGAAGGACAACTGGTCGAACTGGGCGAAATCGTGGCTGGCATCCGTCCTGGCCGGATCGATCAGCAAGCGCTTACCCTGTTCGAATCGCAGGGGATGGCGATCCAGGACCTGGCTGTCGCGAAATGCCTGCTCAAAAAAACATTGACCCCTTAAGTGTTGACTGCAAGAATGCAGTCTATCGTACTGTTTCTTCATTAACTTATGTCGAAGTTTGACCTGTCCAGTGCCATCGAAATGGTTGCCTGCACCGATACCGGACGCGTTCGTCGCAACAACGAGGACGCGGTATTCGTCAATCCGCAGCTCGGATTGGCGATCCTTGCCGACGGGATGGGCGGGCACAATGCCGGTGAAGTAGCGAGCAACATGACGATCACGGCTTTAGGCAGCGAACTCGAACATGCTTTCAAAAAGCTGCCGCCTTATTATGAAGTCCCGAATCATCCCTCGCGTGCGCATGAGGTGTTGAGCGACGTGATTGCCCGCACCAATGCTGCCGTGCATCTGGCGGCGCAGAGCAATCCACGGTATTCCGGCATGGGCACGACGCTGGTTGCCGTGCAGTTCTTCGATAACAAGTTCGTGGTGGCCCACGTCGGCGATTCGCGGCTCTATCGCCTGCGCGATGAGTTCCTCACCCGCCTGACGCGTGACCACTCCCTGTTGCAGGAACAGATTGACAAGGGCATTATTTCGCCTGAGGAGGCACGTTTCGCCCCGAATCGCAATCTGGTGACGCGTGCCCTGGGTGTCGATGCTTCCGTGGAAACCGAACTGAATGACTACGAAGTGCTGCCCGGCGATATTTACCTGCTGTGTTCGGATGGCCTGAGCGACATGGCGGAAGACCGGGAAATCGCAGCGATCATGACGGCTTTTTCAGCAAATCTGCAACTTTGCGCTAAGCAACTGGTACAAATGGCGAACGAACATGGCGGACGTGACAATGTCTCGGTTATTCTTGTCAAGATAAGGGAGGCTTTCCCGACTTCTCGCCTGATGAAGCAATGAAATGACGCGGACAATACACATGCCGAACCCGCAAATGATTGATGTCCTGAAGGAAGCTCAAGATGGCTAAGCTCATACTCAGCATGGACAACCTGGTGCTCAAGGAGATTCCGCTCGACAAGGAGCGCGTCATGATCGGCCGCAAGCCGCAGAATGACATCCAGATCGACAATCTGGCGATCTCGGGCGCCCACGCCGTCGTCGTGACGATTCTCCATGACTCCTTCCTCGAAGATCTCGACAGCACGAACGGCACTTTCGTCAACGGCCAGCAGATCAAGAAGCATTTCCTGCAGAACAATGACGTGATCGAACTGGGCAAGTATCGCCTGAAGTACGTCAAGGAGCTGAGTCATCAGGTCGCGCAGGAGGATTTCGAAAAAACCATGGTGTTGCGTCCCGACATGATGCGCAAGGCCGTGGAACCGACGGTGGCCACAGCGCCGATCGTATCCCCCGTTACATCTGCCGCGCCGGTTGCACCCGTGGCGCCGGCTCCCACGGCGATGATGCCGCCCGTCAATCCGACGCCACCCGTTACTCCCCAGCCCGCTGCGCTTGAGCCGACCCCGGCACCCGCAGCCCCGGCTCCGGCTGCCACGCCGAGCGAACTGCCGCTCGGAGCGATTCAGGTGCTGACCGGCAGCAATGCCGGCAAGACGCTGGATCTCGTCAAGTCACTGACCACGCTGGGCAAACCCGGCGTACAGGTCGCCGTGATTGCCCGTCGCCCCCATGGCTATTTCCTGACGCATGTCGAGGGGCCGCGCTTCCCGCAGGTGAATGGTGCACCGATCGATATTCAGGCCCATTCGCTGAAAGACCACGACATCATCGAACTGGCTGGCGTGAAGATGGAGTTCTTCATCCGCGACTGATGCCGACGCCATCCTGACCGCATCCATGAAAGTACGCGTTCTCGGTTGCAGCGGCGGGATTGGTGGCCGTCATCTGCGTACGACGTCCCTGCTCGTTGACAACGATGTGCTCATCGATTGCGGCACAGGCGTTGCCGAGTTGTCGATTGCCGAACTGGCGCAGGTCGATCATGTGTTCCTGACGCACAGCCACATGGATCACATCGCCTGCCTCCCGCTCCTGATCGATACGGTGGGCGACCTGCGCACACATCCGCTGACCGTGCACTGCCTGCCCGAGACCGCCGATACCTTGCACAGGCATATTTTCAACTGGTCGATCTGGCCAGACTTCACCGAGATTCCAAGTGCCGCGGCTCCGTGCCTGCGGTTCGAAACGCTCACTGCCGGACAGGTTTCAGGGCTGGAAGGGGGGCGTCGCATTGCGGCCCTGCCGGTCAATCATGCCGTGCCGGCCGTCGGCTATCAAATCGATTCCGGGAAGGGTAGCCTGGTCTTTTCCGGCGATACCGGGCCATGCCGCCCATTCTGGGATGCCGTGAATGCCATCCCGAACCTGCAATCCTTGCTGATCGAAACCGCGTTTTCGAACCGCGAACGCCAACTCGCTGAGTCCTCGCGGCATCTGTGTCCCAGCATGCTGGTTGAGGAATTACGTTATCTCCAGTCCCGTCCGGAAATATTCATCACCCACCTCAAGCCTGGCCAGATAGAGCTGACCATGGGCGAGATCGAGGGCAGCATCGCCGAGTACAAGCCGCGCATGCTGCAGAACAACCAGATATTCGAATTATGAGTGCAATCCTGAGCCCGGTGACGGGCGGCCATGGCAGCGATCCCCTGAGTGCGGGGGAGCTTGGCAGCCGGTTGGCGTTCTTCAAGAATCTGCAGGCGGTCACAAACAAGATTCACGCGACCTCGAACATCGAGGAAATCATGCTTGAACTGTCGCAGGACATCTGTGCCTTGTTCAATGCCGACCGCCTGACGATTTATGCAATGAGCGATGATCGCAGCGCGATCGTCTCGAAAGTGAAAACCGGCCTGAATTCCTTCAAGGATCTGAAGCTGCCGATCGCGGATCAGAGCATTGCCGGCTACGTGGCCAATCAGCGGCAGGCCGTGAATATCCGCGATGTCTATGATGAGGCCGAACTGAAGGCGATCAGCCCCAACCTGCGTTTCCTGCAGGAAGTGGACCGCCGCACCGGCTACCGTACCAAGCAGATGCTGGTTGCACCGATCGTTGATAGTCATGCCGACGACCTGCTCGGTGTCGTCCAGATCATCAACAACAAGGCGGGGACGCCATTCGCCAGCTTTCAGGATGAAGGCATCAAGGGCTTGTGCGAAACGCTGGCGATCGCGTTTACGCAGCGCAGCCGTCCCGACCACATCATCAAGACCAAGTACGACCATCTCGTGCTGGATGCGGTGATCACGGTCGAGGAAATGGAGCTGGCCAGCAAGTCCGCGCGGCGCAAGAACATCGATGTCGAGGAAGCGTTGATCACCGAATTTCAGGTCAAGCTGTCGGCCATCGGTTCCGCCCTCGCGAAATTCTTCGCCGTCCCGTACGAGTCCTACAAGGCCGATCGCATCAAGCCGCTCGACCTGATGAAAAACCTGCGGCGCGAGTATGTCGAGCAGAACCAGTGGCTGCCGATCGAGGACGGTAAGGAAGGCATCATCATCCTGACGCTCGATCCGGAGCAGCTCAAGAGCTCGCGCGTGGTCAACAATATCTTCCCGCGCAACAAGATCGCCTACCGCGTGACGACGGTGCGCGAGTTCAGGCAGACCGTCGATCAGTTTTACGGCGGCAGTTTCACCGACGACACGGATGTAGGCGACCTGCTGTCGGCCATGGACGATGGCGAGATTGAAACCGACAGCGGCGACGAGGTTTCCGCTGCCGCCGACAACGAACTCGTCAAGCTGGTCAACAAGATCATCATCGATGCCTACCAGATGGGCGCATCCGATATCCACATCGAGCCCGGCATGGGCAAGGACCGGGTATCGATCCGCTTCCGCCGCGACGGCTCGCTGCAGAAGTACATCGAGATTCCCTACAGCTACCGCAGTGCCATCGTCGCGCGCATCAAGATCATGTGCGACCTGGACATCTCGGAAAAGCGGCGCCCGCAGGACGGCAAGATCAAGTTCAAGAAATTCGGCCCTCTCGATATCGAACTGCGCGTGGCCACGTTGCCGACTGCCGGAAGCATCGAGGATGTGGTCATGCGTATCCTTGCCGCCGGTGAACCGATCCCGCTGGAAAAGCTGGGTTTGCTGCCGCATAACGAGGAACGCCTCAAGGCCACCGTGTCGAAACCCTACGGCCTGTTCTTTGTTTGCGGCCCGACCGGTTCGGGCAAGACGACGACCCTGCATTCGGTGTTGAAGACGCTGAATACACCGGACACCAAGATCTGGACGGCGGAAGACCCAGTCGAAATCACCCAGAAGGGCCTGCGCCAGGTGCAGATCAACAAGAAGGCCGGCCTGGATTTCGCCGTGATCATGCGCGCTTTCCTGCGTGCCGACCCGGACATCATCATGGTTGGCGAAATGCGCGATGCCGAAACCACCGGTATCGGCATCGAGGCCTCGCTCACCGGCCACCTCGTGCTCGCCACGCTGCATACCAACAGCGCACCGGAATCCATCATCCGCCTGCTCGACATGGGTATGGATCCATTCAACTTCTCGGACGCCTTGCTCGGCATCCTCGCGCAACGTCTTGCCAAGCGCATCTGCTCGCAGTGTCGGCAGGCCTATGTGCCCGAACCGGCCGAAATCAAGCATTTCCTCACTGAGTACTGCGAAGAGCTGTTGTATACCGAATCGTTCAAGCGCGACCCCAAGTCAGCATCCGAGGCGATCTACAAATCCTGGGTGAAGACTTACGCCAACGAAAAGGGTCAGTTCACCTTCTATCGGGCCCATGAGGGCGGTGAATGCGAGACTTGCGGCGGCACCGGCTACAAAGGGCGGGTCGGCCTGCACGAACTCATGGTGGGCACCGATGCTGTGAAGAAACTGATCCAGGAGCACGCGCGCGTGGCACAACTGCTGGCGCAGTCACTTGAGGATGGCATGCGCACGCTCAAGCAGGACGGCATGGAAAAGGTCCTGCAAGGCATCACCGACATGAAGCAGGTGCGCGCAGTCTGCATCAAGTGACGTGGATACGCCCGAGGAACTGTTTCGTCGTCTCGAACAGCTGAACGAAATCGGCGCGGCACTTTCCAGCGAGCGCGACATCGCGCGGCTGCTCGAAAAAATTCTCCTCGCCGCCAAAGCCATCACACATGCCGATGCCGGCACGCTCTACCGGGTAACTGAAGACCGTAGCGCACTGCATTTCGAGATCGTCTGCAACGATACGCTCGCCATCGCGCCCGGCAGTGCCGCCGGGTTTCCCGATTTGCCGCTACACACGCCGGCGGGCGCCCCCAACAAGAAGCTCGTTGCCGTGTGTGCGGTGCTCGAAGACCGTACCATCAATATTGCCGATGCCTATGCCGAAGCAGGTTTCGACTTCTCCGGCACGCGGGCGTTCGATATGCGTACCGGCTATCGCTCGCAATCCTTCCTCACCGTGCCCATGAAGAATCACGAAGGCACGATCATCGGCATCCTGCAACTCATCAATTCCAAGCATCCCGAGAGCGGGCAAGTGCAGCACTTCAGCGTCGCCGCGCAGCATCTGGCCGAGTCGCTCGCATCGCAAGCCGCCATTGCGCTGACCAACCGGCAACTCATCACGCAGCTGGAGGCCCTGTTCGAATCCTTCATCGGCCTCATCAACCTGGCCATCGACGAAAAGTCGCCTTACACCGGCGGCCACTGTCAACGCGTGCCGGCACTGACGATGATGATCGCGGAGGCGGTGAATGCGACCCATGAAGGCCCGCTGGCTGGCTTCTCGATGTCCGAGGCTGATTTATACGAGTTGAAGATCGCCGGCCTGCTCCACGATTGTGGCAAGGTTACCACGCCCGTCCATGTCGTCGACAAGGCCACCAAGCTACAGACAATCTACGACCGCATCGGCCTCATCGACACCCGCTTCGAGGTGCTCAAGCGCGATGCGCAGATCGCCACCCTGCGCAAGCTGCTCGAAATGCGCAAACAAGCCGATGCCGGAGCAGAAGCGGCGTGCTGGGCGGAATGCAAACGGGAGCTCGAAACCCTCGACGACGAACGCACATTCCTGCGCGAGGCCAATATCGGCGTCGAAGCCATGGACCCGTCGGATCAGCAGCGCGTGCGTGACATTGGCACCCGGCACCGTTGGCGCAATCCGGACGGGGTGGATACCAACTTTTTGACTGCCGACGAAATCGAGAACCTGACGATCCGTTCCGGAACGCTCACCGCCGCGGAACGCGAGGTGATCAACCACCACATTGTCGCCACCCTTCGCATGCTCGAAGCGCTGCCGTGGCCGAAGCATCTCAAGAACGTACCCGAATACGCCGGCGGACACCACGAGCGGATGGATGGCAAGGGCTACCCCAAGGGGCTGACGCGCGAGCAGATGTCGCCGCAGGCACGCATGATGGGCATTGCCGATATCTTCGAGGCGCTCACCGCGCGTGACCGGCCCTACAAGCAGGGCATGAAGCTGTCGCAGGCGCTGGATATCATGCGCAAGTTTGCCGCCAACGGGCACATCGATCCCGACCTTTACCGGGTTTTTATCGATCGGGAAGTGTTCAGGCGTTACGCCGAGAGCACGCTCGATCCGGTGCAGATCGACATCTGAAAATCGGCGCTGGCAGGACGGCATCCTGACCACATTCTGATACTGGTCGTCGCGTAGGGTTTCCCATAGAATCGGCGCCATGCGTCTGACCCCATTCCAGCAAGACATCATCAAGGACGAAGTCGCCCGCATCATGGGCGAAGGGGTTCGCTTGCTGCTCCTCGGTTCGCGTACGGACGACAGTCGGCGTGGCGGCGACATTGATCTCTATCTGGAAACACCGGAGCGTCGGGAGCAGGCATGGCGCCAAGTATTGCGGCTGAATGCGGCGCTTCAGGAACGGCTTGGCGAACAAAAGCTCGACATCGGCTCCACCAGCCGGGCGAACCTCTGCAACCGATACATCTGCAGGCGAGAAAGCACGGCATCCCCCTATGACCGGGTTGCGCGAACGCTTGGCGCAGATTCTCGCCTTGGTCGAAAAGGAAGACCGGCTCCTGTGCGGCCCTGCTGGAAACACCTGAAGACATCGCCCAGCTGGCCGAACAACTGTCGCTCGCCCGCGAGCAGGCCGAGGCGCTGCACCACGCTTATCACAAGCTGCGCGGCCGATAGTGATAGTCTTAGGCCGTGCCGCAGGGAGGCCGTGCCGCAGGGCGGAAAATCGGAAAGTCGGCGCTGGCAGGACGGCATCGAATCAACTCAATATGACGAAAATTGTCACTAATTGACGAGTTGGCTGTCGTGGCAACCCGATTTCCGGCCATTTCCTCGTCGAAATCGGGCTTAATGGGCTGGCACGCGGGTTGCATAATCCCTGACAGCACGATTCGGGTGCTTTACCTAAAGGAGAGAAACATGCGCAAGATTCAACAAGGCTTTACCCTCATCGAACTGATGATCGTCGTTGCGATTATCGGCATTCTGGCCGCCGTCGCCCTGCCTGCCTATCAGGACTACATTCAAAAGGCGCGCGTTTCAGAAATTATTCTCGGCGCCAGCCAGTGTCGCACCACTGTGGCCGAAGTCTATCAGTCCGGTGACCCGGCCAATGCACCGGCTGCCAATGGCTGGGGCTGCAACGAAAACGTCGCTAACCCGACGCAATATATTGGTTTGATCACTACCGATGCAAACGGCGTGATCACGGTGACTGCCTCCAACAATGCAGCGCTTGATGCCACGATTCAGGGCCAGACTATTACACTCACCCCGCAAACTGCTGCTGGTGCTGCCCTAAACTTTGCTGCCGATGCGCCGACGCAGGTGGGTGCATTCCGTTGCCAACCGGGTACGATGCCTCCGCGTTTCCTGCCGGGCTCCTGCAAGTAATTGGTGCATAGCTGCTGACCCAAGGGTCCTCCTCGGAGGACCCTTTTCATTGATAGTCCATGATAATCGCAAAATATTGGCCGGCAACCCGCTGGCAGGCTTTCGGGATCCATCTGGCCACGAGTTTATCGATCGGCGGCCTGTTCGCGCTGGCGACTTATTTCCTGTGGTACCCGCAGCCCTTGCTGGCTCTGCAGGGCGGCTTGCTGGTGATGGGGGTGCTCTTGGGCGTTGATGTGGTTCTCGGTCCCTTGATGACCTTGCTGGTGTTCTCGCCCCGCAAACCACAGAAAGAATTGCGCTTTGACCTGGCCGTGATTGTTAGTGTGCAGTTGGCTGCGTTCGTGTACGGCGGCTGGGTGATTTACAGTGAACGGCCGCAGTACCTCGTCTTTGCCCAGAGTCAATTCTTCGTGGTGCGTGGTCCTGAAAGTCTCGGCGTTCCTGAGGACGCGGTTCTGGAGAAGTCGCCGCGCTATGGCATGTTCGGCCCGCGGGTGGTCTATGCGGTAATTCCCGCCGAGCACGTCTTTAATGGGTCTGCAGTGATGGCAGCCATCATGGGTGACCCGACTTTTGCGCTTGATGCCACGACCTATCGCTCCTTCCCGCACAATCTTTCCGCGCTTCAGTCCGAGGCAATAGATGCCAAGGAAGTACTTCCTGAACTGGGCGACGCGCCTGCCGAAATGGCACGGTCGGCAGGGATTGCCGTCAGTGATTTGAGCTTCTTTCTGGTTAAGGGAAAGGCAGCTTCCGGCGTCGCGGTGTTGCGCCAGCAGACCGGGGAATTGCTTGGGATAGTGAATGTGGATCTGCTCAGGAAAAAAGATCCGATCAGCGCACCCGAAAGCCCCGGACGAACCTGAAAAGAACAACACAGATAGCTAATCTGCCGTCCCGCCAGCGCCGACTTTTCAAGGGGCTGCGCCCCGTGTATAGAACACCTTGTGAGAGATTTTCCGCCATCAAAGGGCGGGTTTGGATGTCTATGGTGGGTGGTACAGGATTCGAACCTGTGACCAATTGGTTAAAAGCCAACTGCTCTACCGACTGAGCTAACCACCCACTATCGCGAACAACGATGTCATTCGACGACATTCTGGTGGGCTGTGAGTGACTCGAACACTCGACCTACGGATTAAGAGTCCGCTGCTCTACCAACTGAGCTAACAGCCCGAAACTACTGACAAACTGCAATTTTGGTGGACCGAATGAGGATCGAACTCACGACCTCCGCATTGCGAACGCGGCGCTCTCCCAGCTGAGCTATCGGCCCACGAAAGCCGCGCATTATAGCGATAAAAACGGCCGGTGCGCGTGTCACTGCACCGGCCGTAGTCCCCTTTGAAGCATCTGTTACTTGATGAGTTTCTCCAGCACTTCGGCACGGATCACCTGGCCGTCGAGACCCGTTTGCTGCAGGTTGCCGCCATAGGCGAGACTCAGCAACTGGGAATAGAAGACGACGGGCATATTGAACTTGGTGCCCTGTTTCTTGTTGATTTCGGACTGGTAAAGCTCGACGTTGGCCTGGCAGAGCTGGCAGGGCGTGGCGATGACTTGCGCGCCGTGGTCGTAGGCGGATTCGACGATGTCGCGAATCTGCTTGTAGGCCTTTTCGGGTTCGGAGAACGCGAGCGCGCCGCCGCAACAGGTGACCTTCTGGTCGTAGGGCACGGCTTCGGCGCCGACCGTTTCGATCATCTTGTCGAGGTACTTCGGATTCTCGAAGGACTCGCCGGCAATGCCGAACGGACGGTTGGCTTGGCAGCCAACGTAGCCCGCGATCTTTACGCCATCCAGCGGACGGGAGACGGCGGCCTTCATGCCTTCATAGCCAATGTCCTCGATCAGCACTTCGGTCATGTGGCGCGGCTTGACGGTACCTTGATAGGTCAGGCTGACTTCCTTGAGCGCTTCGTTGGCATCGGCCTTCATGCTGCCATGCTCTTCGAAGCGGCCCTTGGCATCGCGCAACGCCAGCCAGCAGGCCGGGCAGCCGGTGACCATGTCCTGCCCCGGCATTTCCGTTTCGGCGATGGCCATGTTGCGGGCGTTAAGGACCAGTCGGGGCAGTTCGCCGCCCTCGGCATAGGCGATCGAGGCACCGCAACAGTTCCAGTCGGGCACTTCGTTGAGCTGGATATCCAGCTTTTCGCACATCAGGCCGAAGGAGTTGAGGTAGTTCGAGGCCGAGGCACCCTTTTGCGAGGAGCAGCCCGGGTAGAACGCATATTGTTTCTTAGCCATGTTTCTCGATCTCCTGTCAGGCGAAGCCGCGGCGCTTGTTTTCGATTTCAGCCGCCTTGGCGACCATGCGCTGGATGCCACTCTTGTCCTTGCAGGTGTGGCCGCCGAGGATTTCCATCGGGTTCAGGCGCTTGGTCTTCACCAGCCCGAGGCCGATACCCTGCATCGCCATTGCATTCTTCACGCCCTGGCCGAAACCGTCGCGGAAGTACATCGCCAGCGAGAAGGTCAGCTCATTGAGACGGCCACCCTTGATGAGGTTCTTCCAGAACAGGACCGCGATGTCGTGCGTCGGTTGACCCTTGGCCACCATGCCGAGTTGGTGCGCGTAGTGGGCCAGGCCATGCATGATGTGCGTGATCGGCAGCTTGCGCGGGCAGCGCACGATGCAGTTGTAGCAGGAGGTGCACATCCAGATGGAATCGGTGGTGAGCACTTCCTCGCGCTTACCGGCGCGGATCATCATGAAGATTTTTTGCGGCGAATGTTCCCAGTGCGGTCCAAACGGGCAGGAACCCGCGCAGACACCGCATTGCATACACATCTTGACCCAGTTGCCGTCCTCGACGCGCTCCTCAACTTCCTTGAGGAAGTTGTTCTTGTAGCGGGCGACGGCTTGATTGTTTGCTTCGCTCATAGTCCCTCTCCTTTTAGCCGAAGCCCTTCATCGGGGATGGGCCCAGTTCGTTGAGTTGCGCGACGTATTCGTCAATCAACCGTGCCACGCGGGCGGCATCGGTGATGGCGATTTCGTAGGTCTGCATGCGCTCGGGTTCGAGACCCATGCCTTTCAGCGTATCGCCGATCTTGCTGAGGCGATAGTAGGCCATTTCCGAACCCTTGACGAAGTGGCACTGGTAGTTCTCGCCCTTCTGGCAGCCCATCATCATCACGCCGTCGTAGCCAGAGTTCAACGCATCGGTGATCCAGATGGTGTTGACCGAACCGAGACAGCGCACCGGAATCACGCGGACATAAGCCGAGTAGGTCAGGCGCTGCATGCCAGCCATGTCCAGAGCAGGATAGGCATCGTTCTCGCAAGCCAGGATAAGGATGCGTGGCTTTTCATCTTCCTCGTCCGGTACCTCGACGGCCTTGACCTGCATGCCGACCGAGTCACAGGAGTAGTTCTCGAAGGAGATGACGCGCACCGGGCAGGCGCCCATGCAGGTGCCGCAACGGCGGCAGCGTTCCTCGTTGAATACCGGGAAACGCTTTTCGTCCTCGTCGATCGCGCCGAACGGGCATTCGACCGTGCAGCGCTTGCACTGCGTGCAGCCTTCGAGGCGGGCCTTCGGGAAGGAAAGGTCCCACGCACGCGGGTGGGCGGCACGGCCCAGCGCGGCGTTCTCGGCAGCCTGGATCGCTTTCAGCGTGGCGCCGGTCGCATCTTCCTGAGCCTGATGCATGTCCATCGGACGGCGCATCGGGCCGGCGGCATAGATGCCGGTACGGCGGGTTTCGTACGGGAAGCAGATGAAGTGCGAATCCGCGAAGCCGTACTTGAGCTGCGGCATGTCCGGGCCCTGACGATATTTCAGGTTGAGCACCGAAATGCTCTGCAGTTCAGCTTTCTGCGTCTTCGCCGCCTCATCGCCACCATCCGCGGCGGTGGCCGCTGCAGTCCACGCTTCGATGTCGGTGCCCGCATTCGGCACCTGGCCAGTAGCGAGAACGACCAGATCGGCTTCGGCAGATGTATCTTCGTCGAGGATCAGATCCTTGAACTCGACCTTGCAGGTGTCGCCACCGGTGACTTTGCTGGCCTTGCCCTTGGTGAAGATCACACCCTTGTTCTGGGCGCTGCGATAGAAATCCTCGCCCATGCCCGGCACACGCAGGTCCTGGTACATGACCACAGTGTCGATGGCGGGATTCTGGTCCTTGAAATAGGTCGCCTGCTTGATGCTCGTGCCACAGCAGTGGCCTGAGCAGTAGGGCAGGTGGGTGCCGGAATCGTCACGCTGACCGGCGCACTGAACGAAAACCACCGACTTGACTTCCTTGCCGTCGGCACGCTTGATCGGGCCACCGTTGGCCGCCTTGGCCAAGGCTTCGAGACCCGCCTGGTCGACAACGTTTGGCTGGCCGCCGCCCAGTTCGGGCAGTTTTTCGATCGGGTAGGTGGTGAAGCCGGAGGCCTGGACGATGGCGCCGCAAAGTTCCTCGCTGACGCTGCCCGATTCCGTGGCAATTTTGATCGCGAAACGGCCCGGCGCACCGGCAGTCTCGGCCACCGTCGAGTTCAGATAGATCTTGACCTTCGGGTTGGCGGAGAGCGCGGCAGCCAGTTCAGCTGCACCGGTCGGCTGGGCATCCGCATAAGGGGTGCTGAACGGCATGCGCTTCCACATCTGGTTGGCGAAGCCGCCGAGCTGGCCGGTCTTCTCGACCAGCACCACTTCATAACCGGCATCGGCCGCGGCTTGGGCGGACGTCATGCCGGACATGCCGCCACCGACGACGAGAATCTTCTTGCTTGACGCTTCCTTCTTGTTACCGCCGGGCTGGACCAGTTTCTTGATTTCGGCGCAGCTCATGCGCACGTAGTCCTCGGCCATTTCCTGGCGGACCTCGTCATGGTCGGAACCTTCCGAAACGACCCAGATCACGCCTTCGCGCAGGTTGGCGCGCGAGAGGGCAACGGTGGGGAAGTTGAAAGCTTCAACCTTGGCGCGACGCGAGCAGGCAGCGATGCAGACGTGGGTGACCCCGTCGTTGGCGATGTCATCCTGGATCATCTTCACGCCTTCCGCATTACACAGGAAGGTGTGGGTCTTGATGACTGCCATCTTACCTTCGGTCTTGGCGACCTTTTCGAGGCCGGCGACGTTCAGAACATCGCCGATCCCGCAGCCGGAGCAGATATAAGCAGCAAATTTGTTATCGGCCATGGTTACGCGGCCTCCGTGGAAGCAGTTTTATGAATGACCTGGACAGAGCGCATGGCTGCCGCTGTCGCGCTTTGCACGGCGCGATTGACGTCCAGCGGGCTGGCCGCGCTACCGGCACCGAACATGCCGCCCGACTTCGAGCCCTCGATGAAGTTCGAGGAGTCGAGCACGATGTCTTCGGGCAACTGGACGCCGACGACTTCCGGCTCCATGCCGACCGCCAGCACGACGAGGTCGTGCTCGGTGGCGTAGCGGTGATAGCCCTCGGTATTGACGCCATGCAGGACCGGATTGCCGTTCGACTCGTTGAGGGCGATGCGGGCAACCTTTGACTTGACGAAGCCGACGTTCGGATCCTTCTGCACGTCCTGGTAGAAGTCTTCCAGACGGTCGATGACGCGGATGTCGATGTAGTAGATCGTCGACTTGGCTTCGGCGTCGATTTCGCGCACGTACATGGTCTGCTTCAGCGTGGCCATGCAGCAGATGCGCGAGCAGTGACGCAGATGGTTCTCGTCGCGTGAGCCGGCACACTGGATGAAGGCGATGTTCTTCGCTTCCTTGCCGTCGGACGGGCGCAGGATCTTGCCGCCGGTCGGGCCGCGCGGATCGCAGAGGCGCTCGAATTCGAGACTGGTGATGACGTTCTGGTAGCGGTCGTAGCCGTAGGGTTGGATCTTGTTGGCATCGTACGGACGCCAGCCGGTGGCCCAGACGACGCTGCCGACCTTGATCTCGACCGTTTGTTCCTGCATGCCGAGATCGACGGCGTTGTACTTGCAGGCTGCCTTGGCGGCTTCACCATCGGGCGTGCCGACGATCGAGCCATCGATCACGAAGCGCTGCGGGTAGGCCATGTCATGCGGCAGGTAGGCTGCCTTGACCTTGTTGAGGCCGTAGTTGAAGGTGTTGGGCACCTCGGCGGAAACCGCCTTGCCGCAATCACCGCAGGCCGTGCAGTTTTCATTCACGTAGCGGGGCTTGACCTTCAGCGTGACGGTGTAGTCGCCGCGGCTGCCGGTGACAGCGGCCACTTCAGTCATCGTCATCACGCGCACATTCGGATTGCCGCGCACGCGCTTCAGGTTGATTTCCAGGCCACAGGAAGGGAAGCACATCTTCGGAAAATACCGATATAACATGGATGTGCGGCCGCCCAGCGTGGGAGATTTTTCGGCCAGTATCACCTGTTTGCCACATTCGGCCGCCTCGAGGGCCGCCGTCATGCCAGCGATACCGCCGCCGACGACCAGGATGGTCTGGTTGGTTGCGATTGAAGCCGTCATCAAGCCTCCGTTGAAGTTGTTTACTGCCAGAACAAAATTCCGGCGAAACGCGCTGCCATGGCTGTAGACACGCGGCGACCGCCAAAATTGGTAGGCGATTGTAGTCGCCTAAATCTGCGTTGGCTTCTGCGCTAGATCAAATGATGACCAGAATGTTCCTATGGATAAATAGAAGGGCCGTATGCCGTCTCGCCAGCGCCGACTATTGCCTGCGTTCAGCGTGGCAGGGTGCGGATTTCGAAGTGCATGGCGGCGAGGTCGCCCATGATCCAGGTGGCTTCCGGCGCGCCGAGTCCGGCCACCGTGCCGGGGTTGACGAGCCAGCTTTGCCCACCCTTGATGTTGGCCTGCTGGCGCACGACCGGCACGTGGCTGTGACCGCAGCAGACCAGGTCGTAATCGCCGCTGCAAGCCATGCCGTGTCCATAGTGGGGGTAGTGGGTAACGAAGATGCGGCGACCGCCGAGTTCGAGGTCGGCGTCGCGACCGTGGTAGTGCAGCAGGCCATCGGATTTGACGGAGACTTTGGCGAGCGCCACCACGTCGCCGAGGTTGTTGCCGTGAATCAGGTGCAGCGGAATGCCGAGTTTCAGTGCTGCCTTGACGGTATTGACCCCGATCAGGTCGCCGCAATGGATGACCGCTTCGGCGCCCTCGGTTTTGGCGAAGGCGATTGCTTCGGCCAGCATCGGGCCTCGGTCATGGCTGTCGGAGACGATGCAAATCTTCATACGACCAGCGGACCAAGGTATTCCTCGCCATCGTTGGCCTTCGAAAAATCGATGGAATTCATGGCATTGCGCACCTTGCGACTTTGCTCTTCCTGTTCGGACTGGACTTGCAGCAGGGTGATGACGCAATCGCCAAGGTTATCGAACTCGTCCTTGCCGGTGCCGAACAGCATCGCTTCGTTGAAGTAGAACAGGCAGCGGAAGCGTTCATCGCCCGTCTTGAAGACGATGAAGTTCGCCCCGTTTTCCTTCCACATGATCGAGGGGCATAGGGCGAACTCTTCCTTGAGCAGGTTGAGTTGCAGTTCGGCATCGACCGGCTGCAGGGCGACCGCATGGCCGAAACGTTCCAGCAGGGACTGGCTGATGAGGCTGCGCTCGCGGGCGCTGAAAGGTTTGATGGGGCGGGGCATGGGCGAACTCCTGTTATTACTTGAGTGAGCTTATCGGAAAATAGGCATTATTGGCTTGCCGTCAGCCTACTGGGCTGCGACAATATTGCAAAATTCTAATAAAACAGATTGTAATTAATTCGAGGAGCCCGATAGCGATGTCCGAACATTCCGTGCAGGAAGTGAAAAACACGACCTGTTACATGTGCGCCTGCCGCTGCGGCATCCGTGTGCATCTGCGCGACGGCGAGGTGCGCTACATCGACGGCAACCCCGACCATCCGCTCAATCAGGGAGTGATCTGCGCCAAGGGTTCGTCCGGCATCATGAAGCAGTACTCTCCTGCGCGCCTGACGAAGCCGCTGCGCCGCAAGGCCGGAGCGGAGCGCGGTGCTGGCGAGTTCGAGCCGATTTCCTGGGAAGAGGCTTTCTCCACGCTGGCGGAGCGCCTTGGCAAGATCCGCGCGACCGACCCGAAGAAGTTCGCATTGTTTACCGGTCGCGACCAGATGCAGGCGCTGACCGGCCTGTTCGCGCGCCAGTTCGGCACGCCCAACTATGCGGCGCACGGCGGCTTCTGCTCGGTCAATATGGCCGCCGGCATGATCTACACCATCGGCGGTTCGTTCTGGGAATTCGGCGGGCCGGACCTCGATCGCGCCAAGTTGTTCGTGATGATCGGCACCGCCGAGGATCACCATTCCAACCCGTTGAAGATGGCGCTGGGCAAGTTCAAGCGCGACGGCGGTCGCTTCGTCTCGATTAACCCGGTGCGTACGGGCTATTCGGCGATTGCCGACGAGTGGGTGCCGATCCGTCCCGGTACCGACGGTGCCTTCCTGCTCGCGGTGATCCACGAGATCATCGCCAAGGGGTTGTATGACCGCGACTTCCTCGTCAAATACAGCAACGCCGGCGAGCTGGTGAATTGCGACGGGGCGAGCGACGAATTCGGCATGTTCCTGCGCACCGAGGTACCCGAGGAAGAGGCCTGCTACGACCCGCAGGACAAGCTCTGGTGGGATCGTGCCACCAACCAGCCGGTGGTCACGCATGCGGCGGGCGCCGATCCCTTCCTGCGCGGTGAGTTCAGGATGAAAGACGGCACGCCCGTCAAGCCGGCCTTCCAGTTGCTACAGGAGCGCGTCAAGAACTACACGCCGGAATGGGCCGAGGGTGTCACCGGTATTCCCGCGGACACGATCCGCCGCCTCGCCTACGAGATGGGCGTCACGGCCCGTGATCAGCGCATCGAGTTGCCGATCAGTTGGACCGACAGTTGGGGCAAGGAACATAACACCGTCACTGGCAACCCGGTGGCCTTCCATGCGATGCGCGGTCTCGCGGCGCACTCCAATGGTTTCCAGAGCATCCGGGCGCTCGGCATCCTGATGTCGCTGTTGGGCACCATCGACCGCCCCGGCGGCTTCCGTCACAAGGTGCCCTTCCCGCGCCCGATCCCGCCCTGTGCGCGCACGCCGAACCACCCGAACGCCGTGCAGCCGAACAAGCCGCTCGATGGCTTGGCGCTCGGCTGGCCGGCCGACCCGGACGACCTGTTCGTCGATGGCGAGGGTAAGCCGGTACGTATCGACAAGGGGTTCTCCTGGGAATACCCGCTGTCGGTGCATGGCCTGATGCACAACGTCATCACCAACGCCTGGCGCGGCGACCCGTACAAGATCGATACGCTGCTGATCTTCATGGCCAACATGGCCTGGAACTCGACGATGAATGCCGTCGAGGTGCGCAAGATGCTCAACGACAAGGATGAGAGCGGCGAGTACAAGATCCCGTTCATCGTCGTCGCCGACGCCTTCCAGTCCGAGATGACGGCTTTCGCCGACCTGATCCTGCCGGACACGACCTATCTCGAGCGCCACGACGTGATGTCGCTGCTCGACCGGCCGATCTCGGAATTCGACGGCCCGGTGGATTCGGTGCGCATCCCCGTCGTGCCGCCGACCGGCGAGTGCAAACCCTTCCAGGAAGTCATCATCGAACTGGGCTCGCGCCTCAAGCTGCCGGCCTTCACGACCAAGGACGGTCAGCGCAAGTACCGCGACTATCCCGACTTCATCGTCAATTACGAAACCGAGGCCGGCTCGGGTATCGGCTTCCTCGCCGGCTGGCGCGGCAAGGGTGGCGAGAAGTCGCTGCGCGGCGAGCCGAACCCGAACCAGTGGGAGATGTACGCCAAGAATAACTGCGTCTTCCATTACGAGTTGCCCAAAAGCTACCAGTACATGCGCAACTGGAATCAGGGTTATCTCGAGTGGTCGCAGCGTAACCGCATCACGCGCTACGCCGAGCCGATCCTGATCAACATCTACTCGGAAGTGCTGATGCGCTTCCGCCAGGCCGCGCAAGGCAAGGGCTTCTCACGCAAGCCGCCGGCCCATCTGGCCAAGCGCGTCGAAACCTTCTTCGATCCGCTGCCCTTTTATTACGACACGCTGGAGGCGCAAGCGACCGACAAGCACAAGTATCCGCTCGCGGCGATCACCCAACGGCCGATGGCGATGTACCACTCGTGGGATTCGCAGAACGCCTGGCTGAGGCAGATCCATGCCCACAACCTGTTGTATGTGAATACGCATACCGCACGTGTCGCCGGCATCGACGACAACGACTGGATCTGGGTCGAATCGCAGTGGGGGAAGGTCAAGTGCATGGCCAAGCATTCCGAGGCGGTCGAGCCGGGCACCGTCTGGACCTGGAACGCGATCGGCAAGGCGGCAGGGGCCTGGGGCCTGACGCCGGATGCCAACGAGTCGCAGCAGGGCTTTTTGCTCAATCACCTGATTTCCGAGGAGTTGCCTGCAGCGACAGGACGCATGTCCAACTCCGACCCGATCACCGGCCAGGCCGCGTGGTACGACGTGCGTGTCAAGATTTATAAAGTCGGCACTGGCGAGACGGCACGGACTGAACCGCAGTTTGAACCGCTCAAGCCGTATCCGGGCCAGCCGGAACGAAAATCGGTCTGGAATTACTTTGCCGGCAAGAAGGGAGGTGCCAAGTGACTCAGTTAGCCTTGGTCATCGACCTGAATGTTTGCGTCGGCTGCCATGCCTGCGTGACCAACTGCAAGGAATGGAATACTTCCGGCGAGGCCGGCCCGATGGTCGACCAGAATCCCTACGGCAAGGACCCGACCGGCACCTTCTTCAACCGCGTGCAGACCTTCGAGGTCGGTGAGTTCCCGAACACTGAAACCGTGCACTTCCCGAAATCCTGCTTGCACTGCGAGGAGCCACCCTGCGTACCGGTCTGCCCGACGGGCGCCTCGTACAAGCGCAAGGAGGACGGCATCGTTCTCGTCGACTACGACAAGTGCATCGGCTGCAAGTATTGTTCGTGGGCCTGCCCTTACGGTGCGCGCGAGATCGACGAGCAGCAGAAGGTGATGAAGAAGTGCACCCTCTGCGTCGACCGCATCTACGACACGACGATGACCGCCGAGGAACGCCGCCCCGCCTGTGTGCGCGCCTGCCCGACCGGCGCGCGGCTGTTCGGCGATATCCATGATCCGGAATCGGCGGTGTCGCACGCGATCCGCGAGAATGGCGGCTACCCGCTGATGCCCGAGTGGGGTACGCAGCCGGCCAACCATTACCTGCCGCGGCGCAAGACCAAGCTGCGCATCCGTGAGGACGAACTCGATCGCGCCGACAATCCGCTCAAGATCGACCAGCAACTGCCCAAGCCCGGCAAGTCCGAGCCCTCGCTCGACGACGTCACGAGCTGGTAAGGAGACAAATCAATATGCATCCCGCTTTCTCCGTCATTTTTCTCACCACGCTGATCGGCGCCGGGCAGGGCCTGTTCCTCGCCCTGTTCACCGTCGAGTCCTACGCGGCCTTCGGCCTGCTGCCGACGCAATCGGGCGAGTTCTATGCTGTCGGCAGCGGCATTACCCTCGTCTTGCTGGTGCTGGGCCTGATCGCGTCGTTCTTCCACCTGGGCCGTCCGGAACGTGCCTGGCGGTCCGCCACAAAATGGCGCACCTCGTGGTTGTCGCGTGAAGTGATCGTGCTGCCCGCCTTCATGGGTGCGGTTTTCCTGTACGGCGCGGCCCACTGGCTTGGTGTCAATCCGGTGTTTGCTCAACTGCCGAGCGGTGCGCCGATCAACCTGACGGCCGTGTTCGGTACGGGCGCCTGGGTGCTGGCTTTTGCGCTCTACATCTGCACCGGGATGATCTACGCCTGCCTGCGCTTCCTGCGCGAGTGGTACACGCCGCTGACAGTGATCAACTACATCCTGCTCGGTGGCGCCTCGGGCTTCAGCCTCAGCGCGGCGCTGGCGGCTGCGCTGGCGCCCGATGTCATGCCCCTGCTGGCGGGTTGGGCGCTGATCATTACCTTCCTCGGTCTCGTGGGCCGCAGCGCGACGCTGATCCGCAACGCGCGTCTCAAGCCGAAGTCGACCCTGCAGACGGCGATCGGCATCAAGCATCCAAAAATCGTGCAGAAGACGATGGGCCTGATGGGCGGCTCGTTCAATACACGCGAGTTCTTCCACGGCCAGAGCCACGGCCTGTTGCGCTCGATCAAGTGGGTGTTCCTTGTCGCCGCCTTTCTCGTGCCGATGGTGCTGTTGGCGATGGGGCTCTCAATGGCGGCCGGCGGTGTCCTGTTGCTAGCCTTTGTAATCCAGTATCTCGGGTTGCTGGCGGAACGCTGGTTCTTTTTCGCCCAGTCGAACCATCCGCAAAATCTCTACTACCAGTCTGTCGCCTGACGAAATGCATAAGAATCTGCAATTGCCGTCGGCGCCGATGGGCTATATCATTACATTCTGTAGCATCAACCAACCACTAATCACCGGAGGATTACAATGAATTTCGATCGCGAACTGGATGCCCGTGGCCTCAACTGCCCGCTGCCGATTCTGCGTGCCAAGAAAGCCCTGGGCGAACTGACCAGCGGCCAGGTCCTGCGCATCATCGCTACCGACCCGGGTTCCGTGAAGGACTTCGCGGCTTTCGCCAAGCAGACCGGCAACGAGCTGCTCTCCAGCGCCGAGAACAACAAGGAATTCGAGTTCTACATCAAGCGCAAGTAAGCACCGGCGAAAGTCGGCGCTGGCAAGACGGCACTGAACTGATATGCGAAGGCGTCCATCGATCCGGTGGGCGCCTTTTCTTGCTTTTTGATTCAAGAAGTAAAAAATATAAGAAAATAATTTGATGCTGCATTGCGATGTATCGCATCATTCGCAACCTGAGGGAAATCGCCAATCCTGGCGGCCGACCTGACGCTTGATAGGAGATCGAACGTGAGCGCCAATCCGGAACTTGATGCACTGATCAACCAGAAACTTGACGAACTGCTGCCGCAAAAGCTGGAGGCGCTTTTGCAGGAGCGCGAGGAATCGAAAACGCCCTCGATGACCATCATCGCCACCAAGGGCACGCTGGACTGGGGCTACCCCCCCTTCATTCTGGCCTCCACCGCCGCCGCGCTGGGCTGGGACGTCACCATCTTTTTCACCTTTTATGGCCTGCAACTGGTCAAGAAGGACATCTCCGACCTCAAGGTCAGCCCGCTGGGCAACCCCGGCATGCCGATGAAGATGCCTTTCGGGCCGGACTGGTTCAAGAGCCTCAACTGGAATATTCCGAACGTCATTCAGGCGGGTATCCCTGGTTTTGAGAACATGGCGACCAGCCTGATGCAGCAGACCATCAAGAACAACGGCGTGGCTAGTCTGGCCGAACTGCGCGAACTGTCGCAGGAAGCCGGCGTCAAGTTCGTCGTCTGCCAGATGACCGTCGAACTCTTCGGCTTCAACCATGAAGACTTCGTCGATGGCATGGATTACGTCGGTGCGGCGTCCTTCCTGCCGGTCGCGCAGAAGGCCGATGTCAATCTGTTTATTTGATTATTCTTATACGTTGTTTTGATGCAACGATAAAACAAGGCCGGTGCGGAGGCCAGAGGGAAGAAGTTTGCCATCCGCAACCGGCCGAAATAGATTGGCAGCAACCTTACGTTGCATGTCAGCAAATATTTCTAACAGCATGAATTAGAACCATCGGGGGATTCAATGAAACTCAAGAAAATTGCAGCTCTGCTCGCCGTCGCCGGCATGTCCGCACCGGCCTTCGCCACCAACGGCATGAACATGGAAGGCTACGGCCCGGTTGCTACCGGCATGGGTGGCGCCTCCTTCGCTTACGACAACGGCACGGCTGGCATGATTAACAACCCGGCGACGCTGGGTTTTATGAAGAGTGACACGAGCCGCCTTGATGTTGCTGTAGGTGGACTTCATCCCGACGTTACCTCCAAGATGACTGGTATGCCAAACGCCAATTCAGGTGGTGATGCCTATTACATGCCTGCAGCTGGTTATGTTCGCAAGACCGGAAAACTGGCCTATGGCATTGGCATGATGGCGCAAGGTGGCATGGGCACTGAATACGGTAAGACCTCTTTCCTCAGCGGATACCAATCGGCAGGTTTTCTTCTGTCAGGTGGTTTGGCAGGCAGCCAAGGCATGTCAGGTGCAGAAAATCGTTCCGAACTGGGTATTGGCCGCTTGATGTTCCCGCTGGCCTTTGACGTTTCTGACACCTTCAAAGTGGGTGGCTCGATTGACTACCTTTGGGGTGGCCTCGATCTCCAGATGGTTATGCCTGGAGCAATGTTTGCGCAATTTACCGGTTTTGGGGGCGCGTCAGCTTCTCCATTAGGTACTGCCAGTGGGACTATGGTGAGTGCGATTGGTGGCTTTGGTTTGCTTGACGTTGACTGGGCACAGTTTGATTTTTCTGAAGGCGGTAACAAGATGAAGCAACGCCTGAAGACTGATGGTTGGGCAGGGAATATTGGCTTTACTTGGAAAGCAGCACCAAACTTGACCATCGGTGGCGTTTATCACGCCAAGACTAGCCTTGAAGACATGGAGGGTAATGGTGCCATCAACATGAGCGTGGTTATGCCAGGCCCAACCCCCACGCAAATGTCCGTTACTGGAAAACTAAAAGTGGTTAATTTCCAGTGGCCAGAGACCTACGGGATTGGCATGGCTTATCAGGTCAATGACCAGTTGATGGTTGCAGCCGATTACAAGCGTATCGGTTGGAAGAGTGTCATGAAGAACTTCAACATGCAGTTCACTGCCTCAGGCAATGCTGGCATGCTTGCTGGTCTGAATGGGACTGTAATGAACGCTACTCTATATCAGAACTGGAAGGATCAGAATGTGTTCATGATCGGCGCTGCCTATAAATACAATGCTGCACTGACTTTGCGTGCCGGTTTGAACTTGGCTAACAATCCGATTCCTGATGCATACATGAACCCGTTGTTCCCGGCGACGATCAAGAATACCCTGACTCTTGGCTTTGGCTATCAGTTCAGCCCGGTATCTTCTTTCGATTTCTCGCTGACGCATGCGCCTGAGGTATCTGCTACCAATAGCAACATGGGTGTGACTACAACCCATGCGCAGAGCAACAATTGGCAAGCCATGTACAGCCATCGCTTCTGATTGATGCGCTGCATCTGAAAAGGCCGGCCCTGCCGGCCTTTTTCATCTCTACACATAAAACAACGGAGGAGACAACATGAAGAAAATCATCGCAGGTGCCGCGCTCGCGGCGTTTTCACTGCTCGCCCATGCACTGCAGCCCTATGTGGCGGGCGACAAGGTCACAGGCGGAGACATCAAGACTGCCATGGCCGCGGCGGAACAGAAACTGACTGCGGCCGGTTTCACGGTCATCGGCAAACATAACCCCCAAGGCTTGCCGCAACATGCCTCGATCATCGTGACCGAGCCGGGCTACTCGGCCGCATTGACGCAGGTCGGCGGTTCAGCCGTGGTCGGCCTGCCGATTCGCGTCGGCGTGAAGGCGGACGGCACGGTGTCCTACCAGAACCTTGAATACTGGCAACGTGCTTACCTGCGCGGCAATTATGGCAAGGCCGAGGCGGCCATCAAGGCGACCAGTGGCAAGCTCCAGCAGGCGCTCGGTGCCGGCAAGCCCTTCGGTGGCGACGTCAAACCGGAGGATCTGCCGACCTATCGCTACATGGCGGGCATGGAGCGCTTCGACGACAAGAGCGAGCTCAAGGCGCACGCGAGCTTCGACGAGGCGGTGAAGACGATCCGCGACAACCTAGCCAAGGGCGTCGCCAAGACAGCCAAGGTCTATGAGGTCGTGATTCCAGAGAAGAAGGTCGCGGTCTTCGGGGTGGCGACCAACGATGCCGAGGACGGCGAAGGCTGGTGGGCGAAGAAGATCGGCCCCGACCATGTGGCCGCCTTGCCGTGGGAGGTTTTCGTGGTGGATAACAAGGCTTACTCGCTGTTCGCCCGCTACCGGACCGCGCTGGCCTGGCCCGATCTGGGCATGTTCCAGTTCATGGGCATCGGCTCGCACCCGGACAGCAACCAGGGCATGATGGCCAAGGTTGCCGGCGGGGCCTACGAGGGCAAGACCCAGTAATCAGCCCAGCCGTGCAAACTGGGCGGCGAGCTTCTCTTTCAGGCTGTTGAAGCTCGCCAGCCGCTCACGTTCCTGTGCCACGACAGCGGCGGGAGCGCGGGCGACAAAGCTCTCGGTGGAGAGCTTTTTTTCTGCCTTGGCGATCTCGCCATCGATGCGGGCAAGCTCCTTGCCGACACGCTCCTTCTCGGCGGTGACGTCAATCTCGATCTTCAGCATCAGGCGGAACTCGCCGACGATCTGCACCGGCGCGTCGCTGTCCGGCAGCACATCGACGGCCGTGACTTCCGAAAGCTTGGCCAGCGCGGCGAGGTAGGGTGCGTAGCCGGTAAGTTGTGCCGTCTCGCCAGCGCCGACTAAAGGAACCTTCTGCGCCGGTGAAATATTCATCTCGCCACGCAGGCTGCGGCAGGCGGTGACCAGCGACTTGAGCGTGGCGACCCAGGTTTCCGATTTTTCGTCGCAACGGGACAGATCAGCGACAGGATAGTTCTGCAACATCACGGTTTGTGCCGTCTCGCCAGCGCCGACATTTGCGCGGCCGGCTATCGGCGCAACGGTCTGCCAGAGTTCCTCGGTGATGAAGGGGATGAGCGGGTGGGCAAGGCGCAGCACCGTCTCCAGCACGCGCACGAGGGTGCGGCGCGTCGCCCGCTGTTGCGCTTCGTTGCCCTGCTGCATCTGCACTTTGGCGAGTTCGACATACCAGTCGCAGTATTCATCCCAGACGAACTCGTAGATCGTCTTGGCGAGCAGGTCGAAGCGGTAGTCGGCGAAGTGCTTCGTCACCTCGGCTTCGATACGTTGCAACAGGCTGACGATCCAGCGGTCGGCGGGTGAGAAATCCAGATACTCGCCATGGCAGGCAGACTTGTCGTGAGGTTCGAGTCCGCAATCCTTGCCTTCGCAATTCATCAGCACGAAGCGCGAGGCATTCCACAGTTTGTTGCAGAAATTGCGATAGCCCTCGCAACGCTGCATGTCGAACTTGATGTCGCGGCCGGGCGAAGCGAGCGAGAGGAAGGTGAAACGCAGCGCATCGGTGCCGAAGCCGGAGATGCCGTTCGGGTATTCCTTGCGGGTGCGCTTCTCGATTTGCGCGGCCTGCTTCGGGTTCATCAATCCGGTGGTGCGCTTGGCGACGAGATCATCGAGGGCGATGCCGTCGATCAGGTCGATCGGGTCGAGCACGTTGCCCTTGGATTTCGACATTTTCTGGCCTTCCGCATCGCGGATCAGGCCATGCACATAGACGTGCTTGAACGGAATCTTGCCGGTGATGTGCTTGGTCATCATCACCATGCGCGCCACCCAGAAGAAGATGATGTCGAAGCCGGTGACCAGCACCGTCGACGGCAGGTAGAGATCAAGCGCGGGATTCGATTTTGCGGGCCACTCGGGCGTCCAGTCGAGCGTCGAGAATGGCCACAGCGCGGAGGAATACCAGGTGTCGAGCACGTCGGCGTCACGTTCCAGACCGCCGGTGTAGCCGTCATTTTTCGCCAGTGCGTAGGCTTCAGCCTCGTCATGCGCAACATAAAAGCGCCCGTCGTCGCTGTACCACGCGGGGATCTGATGGCCCCACCAGAGTTGGCGTGAGATGCACCAGTCCTGGATATTGTTCAGCCACTGGTTGTAGGTGTTGACCCAGTTCTCGGGGAAAAACTTGATCTCGCCCGAGGCCACGCATTCGAGGGCCTGACCGGCAATCGACTGGCCGTTTTCACCGGGCTTGGACATGGCGACGAACCACTGGTCGGTGAGCATTGGCTCGATGACCGCATGGGTACGGTCGCCGCGCGGCACCATCAGCTTGTGCGGTTTGGTGGCGACCAGCAGGCCCGCCGCTTCGAGATCGGCGACGACGGCCTTGCGGGCGTCGTAGCGATCCATGCCACGGTACTTTTCCGGGCCGTGTTCGTTGATGCGCGCGTCGAGGGTGAAGATCGAGATCGGCGTCAGACCGTGGCGATGGCCGATCTGCCAGTCGTTGAAGTCGTGCGCCGGCGTGATCTTGACGCAGCCGGTGCCGAATGCCTTGTCGACATAGGCGTCGGCGATGATCGGGATGGTGCGGCCGGTCAGCGGCAGGATGAGTTGCTTGCCGATCAGGTGCGTGTAGCGTTCATCTTCCGGATTGACGGCGACCGCGACGTCGCCGAGCATGGTTTCGGGACGGGTGGTGGCTACGGTTAATGAACCATTCCCGCAGGCAAAGGGATACTGGATCTCCCACATGAAGCCGTCCTCTTCCTCGCTGACGACTTCAAGGTCGGAAACGGCAGTGAGCAGCTTCGGATCCCAGTTGACGAGCCGTTTGCCGCGGTAGATCAGGCCTTCCTTGTACAAGCGCACGAAAGTCTCGGTGACGATCTTCGACAGGCCGGCATCCATCGTGAAGCGCTCGCGCGTCCAGTCCGGAGAGGTGCCGAGGCGGCGCATCTGACGTGTGATGGTGCCGCCGGAATACTCTTTCCATTCCCAGACCTTCTCGAGGAACTTCTCGCGGCCGAGGTCGTGGCGGCTGACACCCTGCGCATCCAGTTGTCGTTCGACGACGATCTGCGTGGCAATGCCGGCATGGTCGGTGCCCGGCTGCCACAGCGTGTTGGCGCCGCGCATGCGGTGGTAGCGCGTGAGCGCATCCATGATCGCCTGATTGAAGCCATGCCCCATGTGCAGCGTGCCGGTAACGTTCGGCGGCGGCAGCAGGATGCAGAAATTGTCATGTTTCGTGGTATCGAGACCGGCGGCGAAATAGCCGTTCGATTCCCAGACCGGGTACCAGCGCTGTTCGATGTCAGCGGGTTCGAAGCTTTTTGCGAGTTCCATGAAAATAAGCCGTGTCGGCGCAATGCCGAAAAATGAAAATAGTAGTTAAGAGGTCTGCTCGCCCGGCTCGCCAGGTTGATTCGCGCTGCCGCGCTGCGTGTCGATCAGGGTTTGCAAGCGCGTCAAGAGGGTATTGCGTGCCTTGGCATCCAGTTCGTCGAGGATTTGCTGGCTGGCGTTGGCGACTGCAGCCGGCAGGACATCCACGAGCCAGGCGGAAACTTCGCTCTCGACCTCGTCGCGCAGGGCATCGAGAATCGCTTCCACGTTTTGCCGATGGATGGCATGGGCATCGATGATTTCCGTCAACAAGGGGATTTCATCATCTTTGCTTGGCAGGCTTTGGCCGGGTTGTTCCGGCTGAGTGTCGGTCGGCCGGGCTACGAAGCTGCGATAGCGACGCATAAGCGTATCGGCCCGATCGATCAGGTCGTCATCGGTCGGCATTACAACCCTCCCGAAATGTCGCGATTTTCGATGGCATAACCCCGGTCGCGGTAGAACTTGAAGCGCTCGCGTGCCGGCAGGCGATCTGCATCGTCAATGCTGACGATCTCGACCAGATGCTCGAAGCGCGAGAAGGTCGGTGGCAACTCGTTGCTCAGGTTGAGCAGACAGCCTTCGTGCGGTGGCGCATCGAGGCGGTCGGTCAACAGGATCGGTGTTTCTCCCGCTAGTGGCGAATCCGTGCGGCAATGTGGCACGAAGGATAGCGCCGGCTGGGTCCAGAGCATGCGATCCAACCGGGTGGCCTGCTCGGCATCCGGAACGTAAACCAGCACGGCCTGTCGGTCATTCCAGGCCCGCTGCAACCATTGGGCAGCGGACTGGATGCGGTCAGGCGCGCCGTGCAGGAAGGAGATGCGCGTCATTGCCTACTTTGATGCCGTCCCACCAGCGCCGACTTTTGCGGCACGCTCGATCAGGAAATGTGTCAACAGCGGGACCGGCCGGCCCGTCGAACCTTTTTCCTTGCCGGACTTGTAGGCGGTGCCGGCGACGTCGAGATGTGCCCAGTCATATTTCTTGGTGAAGCGCGACAGGAAGCAGGCAGCCGTGATTGTGCCGGCGGCACGACCGCCGATATTGCCCATGTCGGCGAAGTTGCTCTGCAACTGCTCCTGATAATCCTCCAGGAGGGGCATCTGCCAGGCGCGGTCCCAGCTCGCATTGCCGGCGTCGAGCAGCTCGCGCGCGAGCCCGTCGTCGTTGGCCAGCAGGCCGCTGACGACATGGCCCAGGGCGATGACGCAGGCGCCGGTCAGCGTGGCGACATCGATGACACAATCAGGTTCCAGACGCTCGACATAGGTCAGCGCGTCGCAGAGGATGAGGCGGCCTTCGGCGTCCGTATTGAGGATCTCCACCGTTTGGCCTGACATCGAGGTGACGATGTCGCCGGGGCGGGTTGCGCTGCCACCCGGCATGTTCTCCACCGCCGGGATGACCGCGATGACATTGAGCGGCAGTTTCATCATGGCTGCGGCCTTGATCGATGCCAATACACTCGCCGCGCCGGACATGTCGAACTTCATCTCGTCCATTTCGGGTGGCGGCTTGAGGGAAATGCCGCCCGTGTCAAAGGTAACGCCCTTGCCGACCAGCACGATGGGCTTCTCGCTAGCCTTGCCGCCCAGGTATTTCAGGATGATGAACTGCGGGGGCTGGTGCGAACCCTTGGCCACGGCCAGGAGGGTGTTCATGCCGAGCTTTTCCATTTCCTCGCGACCGAGGATCTCGGCAGTCAAACTGTACTCTTTCGCAAGTTCGCGTGCCTGCTCGGCAAGATAGGTCGGGGTGCAGATGTTGCCCGGCAGGTTGGCCAGGTTTTTCATCGTGTTCATGCCGGCGGCGATGGCTTGGCCTTCGACCAGTGCCTGTTCGGCGGCGGCGAGTTCGCTGCGGCGCTCGACGCAGAAGGTCAGCTTGCGCAGCGGACGACGTACTTCGTCCTTTTTCGATTTCATCTGATCGAAGCGATAGAGCGTTTCCTCCACGACCATGACCGCCTGACGCACCCGCCAGGCGATGTCACGTTTTTTCACCGGCAATTCGGTCAGGTAAAGCGTGCCGTCGAATCCGCCGGTTTCGTTCAGCGTGCGCACGGCTGTGACGATGGCGGACCGGTATTCCTTTTCGCGGAACTCGCGCTCCTTGCCGAGTCCCACCAGCAGGATGCGGTCGGCTTCGGTACCGGGCACCTTGTGCAGCAGCAGGGTGTTGCCTGATTTGCCCTCCATGTCGCCACGCCGGAGCAGTTCCGACAGGTAGCCACGCGCCGCATTGTCGAGCAGTTCGGCAGGCAGGGAGAGCTTGCGTGATTCGAAGACGCCGACGACGACGCAGGCCGTCCGCTGCTTTTCCGGGCTTCCGCTCTTTATGCTAAATTCCACCGCCAGCTCCTTGAAGATGAACGAAAAGCGAAGTTTAAGCATTTTTTTCGCGCAAACTTCATTCCGGCACAAATTCCGCAAACTTTTCTACGCCAGCTCCGATCGATGATCTTCCAGCGTGCCGCCCAGCGTGAGTTTGCACAGACTGCAATCGCGGTATTTGTTGCCCTTTTCGCCATTCTTCTGACCACGCAACTGATCCGGTTGTTGGGAAAAGCGGCGACCGGGGCGACTGCTTCGGAAGCTGTCGCTGCCTTGCTCGGCTTCGCGGCGCTCAACTATCTGCCGGTATTGCTGTCGCTGACCTTGTTTGTTGCCATTTTGCTCTCCCTGTCGCGGGTTTATCGCGACTCCGAGATGGCCATCTGGTTTTCTTCGGGGGTTTCGCTTGCTGCCTGGACGAGGCCTGTACTGCGCTTTGCCTTTCCGGTGGTGCTGGCCATTGCCATTCTCGCCCTGTTTCTTGCGCCCTGGGCCTTGAGCAAGCGCGCCGAATACCAGCAACGCATGGACCAGCGCGATGACGTGGCGCGGGTGACTCCCGGTGCCTTCAATGAGTCATCACGCGGCGACCGGGTATTTTTCGTCGAGTCGGTACCGGATGCCGATGGCGAGGATCGGGTCAGGAACATTTTCATCAACTCGATGCAGCATGGCCGGCTGGGTGTCGTCGCGGCGGCGCAGGGGCATACCGAAGTGGCCGAGAACGGCGACCAGTTCATCGTCCTGACCAGCGGCCGGCGTTACGAGGGGGTTGCCGGTTCGGCCGAATACCGCGTGATGGAGTTCGAGAGTTACGCGATGCGGATCGAAACGGTCGAGGGCCGTGGCGAAGACAGCACTGCGAAGAACCTTTCAACCTGGGAACTTATCCAGGATCCGACGAACTACAACAAGGGCGAGTTGCTCTGGCGCATCGGTGTCCCAGTTTCCGCTCTGCTGCTCGCCCTGCTGGCGATTCCTCTCTCTTTCGTCAATCCGCGTGCCGGCCGTACCAACAATCTGATCTTCGCGCTGCTGACCTTCATGATCTACAGCAACCTGCTTTCCGTCAGTCAGGCCTGGGTGGCGCAGGGACGTATGCCCTTTGCCGTTGGTGTCTGGGCGGTGCATGTCCTGATGCTAATCGTGCTGCTGCTGCTGTTCTGGAAACGCTTGCTGGTGTTTTCGCCATGGCGTATCGCACGCAGGGGATGAACTTGTGAAAGTCTTCGAACGCCACCTCGCGCGCGAAATCTATGGCGACACGTTGCTGGTGCTGGCGGCATTTCTTGCCCTGTTCGGATTTTTCGACTTGATCCATGAGCTGGAGTCGGTCGGCAAGGGCGGCTACGAATTCCATCATGCTCTCGGCTTCGTGGCGTTGACGCTACCGGGGCGCGCCTACGAGATCCTGCCGATCGCGGTTTTGATCGGCACGCTCTATGCGCTGACGCTGCTGGCACGCCATTCCGAAATTACGGTATTACGAGCTTCGGGGTTGGCCACGAGCGAATTGCTGCTGACGTTGGCCAAGATCGGCAGCGTATTCGTGCTGCTGACTTTGCTGGTCGGAGAACTCGTCGCGCCGCAGACCGAGCGCATGGCCCAGCAATTGCAATTGACGGCCAAGAGCAAGCTGGTGGGCCAGGAGTTCCGCTCCGGCCTGTGGGTCAAGGACGGCCATTCGTTCATCAATGTGCGTGAAGTCTTGCCGGATGCCAGCCTGCGCGGTGTGCGTGTGTATACCTTCGACGAAAAGTATCGGCTCCGCTCGATCAGCGAGGCGGAGCAAGGCAGCTATATGCCTTCCGGCCATTGGCAACTGAACAGGGTCGCAAATACGTATTTCGAGGACGAGAAGTCGACCGTTACCCGGCAGGAACAGGTCGAGTGGCGGTCCGCGCTCAATCCGGACATCCTGTCCGTTCTTCTGGTCGTGCCGGAACGCATGTCGCTCGTCAATCTCTACCAGTACATCCGCCACCTGAGCGACAACCAGCAGAAAACGCAGCGCTATGAGATCGCGCTCTGGAAGAAGCTGATCTATCCGCTGGCGACGCTGGTGATGATGGCGCTTGCCTTGCCATTCGCCTACGCGCACGACCGCATGGCGGTGGTGAGCGTGAAGGTTTTCATCGGCGTGATGCTGGGCATCTTCTTCCACATGCTGAACGGCATGTTTTCCCACCTCGGCGTCATCAACAGCTGGACGCCACTGGTATCCGCCGTGACGCCGAGCGTCATGTTCCTGCTGGCGGCAGCGTCGCTGCTGTGGTGGGTGGAACGACGATGATGCGCGTACCCGACAGCCGTTCGTGCAGGAACTGGCGGTCGCGGTCGAACATGGCCCAGAACAGGCCGGCGCCGTAGAACAGCAGGCTGGGCCAGCTCAAGACATAACGCAGGACCAGTTGTGTTAACGTGGGTGCGCGACCATCGACGCCGACGAGCTTCAGGCGCCAGGTCTGCATTGCCAGCGTTTGTCCGCCATGGCGCCAGTACCAGACGAAATAGAAGCCCATCACGCCCGCCAGATGCAGGAACAATAGCGGGCCGGGCAGCACGATTTCATAGCCCATGCCCAGCGCCAGGTGGGGCAGCATGAAGGTGACGGCAAGCACCCCGAGCAGCAGCAGGGATTCGTACAGCATGCTGGCGAGACGGCGACGGATGCCCGCCAGTTCATAGGGCACTACCGGAATCACCCGCGGTACAGTTGATCAGGGAATGGATAGCTGGGCGACGGCGGGTTCGCCGGTGCCGGCTTGGGTGCCAGGGGGCTTTGCGGTGGCTTGCGCGGGGAAAGCGGGGAGCGGGGCGTGGGCACGGTCGGTGTGGCAATGCGCTTGTCGGTCGGTGCGGCTGCGGGTGGCTTGGAGGGCGTCTTCACCTTCGGCCGCTTGGGGGCCTTGCTGCGCAGGCGTTGCTTTTCCTCATCGGTCAGCGTCGAGTACTCCTCCCATTTGCGCTTGACCACCTGACGCTCTTCAGGCGAGAAGCGCTTCAAGGACTTGTATTTTTCCCTGGCGAGCTTGCGTTCATTGGGGGCGAGGCGGGCCCATTCCCGCATGTTGCGCTGGATACTGGCCTGCTCCTCCGGCGACAGGGAAGGAAAGCGCTGGGCGATACCGATCCATTTCTTGCGCCGGAATGCATCCATCTCCCCCCATTCATTCTGCAAGGGGGCGAGCGTGGCTTTCTGTTCCGGTGTCAGGGCGGTCCACCCGGGTTGCTCGAACTGCGGCAGGTCGGCGCGTGCCTGCCCGACCGGCAGGATGGCGCAGGTGGCCAGGATGGCTGCGGTTATTGCCCAGCCGGCGAATCTTCTTTTTCGAGCCATGCCTGAAAACCATTGTCCAGATATGCGTTGGGCGGCAGGTCGTCGGCCAGCAGGGCGCTATCGATTACCTCGTTTTCATCCGCCTGGCTCAAGCCGTTCCAGTAATATGACAGGGCGACGCCCAGCAGCAGCATCAGAATGGCGAGAGCAGTTCGCAGCGGATGTTTCTGCTCGTCGCCGCCCAGGAGTGCCGCCCCGCCAGCGCCGACTATTGCGTATTCGGGAGCGAGAACAAGCTGGCGCTGCAAGGCGCGCTCGCGTGCGGCGCGCAAGCGTTCGGTAACGCCGTGATCGAGTTCTTCCGCGCCCCGATCAAGCACGCGACAAAGCTGTCGTGCAAACTGTTCTTCGCGACTCATGGTCTGATTCCTTTTGCCTCGAGCGCGGCCGCCAGGGTATGGGTGGCGCGCGAACAATGGGTTTTGACACTGCCTTCGGTACAGCCCATGGCGGCGGCGGTTTCGGCAATGTCCAATCCCTCCCAGTAACGCAGCAGGAAGGCCTCACGTTGACGCGGGGGCAGGTTTTGCATGGCTTCCTCCACGATGCTCAGGGTTTCGGCCTGAAGAAGTGCCGCGTGCGGCGCGGCGAACGGGTTGATATCTTCATCTAACTCAATGATTTCCAATGGGTCGGCCGGGTCTTCGCCACCTCCCTCGAAGGCGGATAGCGAGGTAAAGCGTTCAGAGCGGGTGCGCGCGCGCCGGTAGTAGTCGCGTATCGCGTTCTGCAGGATGCGCTGGAACAGCAAGGGTAGTTCCTCGGTCGGTTTCTCGCCGTATTTTTCGGCCAGCCGCATCATGCTGTCCTGCACGATATCCAGGGCACTGTCTTCGTCGCGCACGGCAAAAAGCGCCTGTTTGTAGGCGCGCCGCTCGACTTCGGCAAGGAAATTGGATAGCTCGGCGCGGGAAGCCAAGAGATTGCTTACTCTATTGACAGGTGGCAGGGAGTCTTGACCGCAAGCGGGACAGTCAAGTATTGTTGCACGTTTCAGGTTTAATGACCGGCAACGATGGATCCAAGAGAATGCAACTAACAGGCGCTGAAATTGTAATCAGGTGCCTTCAGGAAGAAAAGGTCGAGCATGTGTTCGGCTATCCTGGCGGCTCGGTATTGTTCATTTACGACGAAATGTTCAAGCAGGACCAGATCAAGCACATCCTGGTCCGGCACGAGCAGGCCGCCGTCCATGCGGCCGACGCCTATTCGCGCTCGTCCAACAAGATCGGCGTCTGCATGGTCACCTCCGGTCCCGGCGTCACGAATGCCGTGACCGGCATTGCCACGGCCTACATGGATTCGATCCCGCTGGTGGTCATCACCGGCCAGGTGCCAACGGCTTACATCGGCCAGGACGCCTTCCAGGAAGCCGACACGGTGGGCATTACCCGCCCCTGCGTCAAGCACAATTTCCTCGTCAAGGATGTCAAGGATCTCGCCATTACGATCAAGAAGGCGTTCTATCTGGCCAAGACCGGTCGTCCCGGCCCGGTGCTGGTGGATATCCCGAAGGACATCACGGCGCAGAAGGCCGAGTTTCACTACCCAAAATCGATCTCGATGCGCTCCTACAACCCGGTGGTGAAGGGACATACCGGTCAGATCAAGAAGGCGGTCCAGCTACTGCTCGAAGCCAAGCGGCCGATGATCTACACCGGTGGTGGCGTGATCCTCTCCGATGCCGCGGACAAGCTGACCAAGCTGACGCGCTTGCTTGGCTACCCGATTACCCAGACCCTGATGGGGCTCGGTGCCTATCCGGCCACCGATCGTCAATTCCTCGGCATGCTGGGCATGCATGGCACTTACGAAGCCAACATGGCAATGCAGGAGTGCGACGTGCTGGTCGCCATCGGCGCGCGCTTCGATGATCGCGTGATCGGCAACCCCGACCACTTCGGCAAGGTCGCACGCAAGATCATCCATGTCGATATCGACCCATCCTCGATCTCCAAGCGCGTGCGCGTCGACGTGCCGATCGTCGGCAACGTGCCGGACGTCATTGACGAAATCATCAAGCAGATCGAAGCGGCCGAAGGCAAGCCCGATGCAAAACACCTCGCGACCTGGTGGAAGCAGATCGAGGAGTGGCGCAAGAAGGATTCGCTCAAGTACAAGATGGGTAGCGACCTGATCATGCCGCAGTACGTGGTCGAGAAACTCTACGAGGTCACGGGCGGTGATGCCTTCGTGACGTCTGACGTCGGCCAGCACCAGATGTGGGCCGCCCAGTATTACAAGTTTGACAAGCCGCGCCGCTGGATCAATTCCGGTGGCCTCGGTACCATGGGCTTCGGCCTGCCGGCGGCGATGGGTGTCCGCTTTGCCAACCCGAAGGCACAGGTGGCCTGCATTACCGGCGAAGGTTCGATCCAGATGAACATACAGGAAATGTCCACCTGCAAGCAGTTCCACCTGCCCGTCAAGATCCTCTGCCTCAACAACGGCTATCTCGGCATGGTGCGCCAGTGGCAGCAGATGTTCCATGGCAACCGCTATGCCGAATCCTATGTCGATGCGCTACCCGATTTTGTCAAGCTGGCCGAGGCCTACGGTCACATCGGCATTCGCGCCACCAAGCCCGCCGACGTCGAGCCGGCGTTGAAAGAGGCCTTCGTCAAGCACAAGAACGAACTCGTCTTCCTCGACTTCCTGACCGACAAGACCGCCAACGTCTTCCCGATGGTCGCGGCCGGCAAGGGCCTGTCGGAAATGATCCTGGCAGAGGAGCTCTGATCATGCGCCACATCATTTCCATCCTGATCGAAAACGAATCCGGCGCCCTGTCGCGCGTTTCCGGTCTGTTCTCCGCCCGCGGCTACAACATCGATTCGCTGACCGTCGCGCCGACCGAGGATCCCTCGCTGTCGCGCATGACCATCGTCAGCATTGGTTCCGACGACATCATCGAACAGATCACCAAGCAGCTGAACAAGCTGATCGATATCGTCAAGGTGGTCGACCTGTCCGAGGCCGCGCATATCGAGCGCGAGCTGATGCTCGTCAAGGTGCGTGCCACCGGCAAGGATCGCGAGGAGATGAAGCGGGTCGCCGACATTTTCCGCGGCCATATCATCGATGTCACCGAATCCTCGTACGTCATCGAACTGACCGGCAATGGGGCCAAGCTCGACTCCTTCCTCAATGCCATCGATCGCTCGCTGATTCTCGAAACCGTCCGTACCGGTGTCTGTGGCATCGGCCGCGGCGACCGCATTCTCAAAGTCTGATCTCGTCTATCAAAATCAAAGGAAAATCATGAAAGTCTATTACGACAAGGACGCCGACCTCTCCCTCATCAAGGGCAAGAAAGTCACCATCGTGGGCTACGGTTCCCAGGGTCATGCACATGCGCAAAACCTCAAGGATTCCGGCGTCAAGGTCACGGTCGGCCTGCGCAAAAGTGGTGCCTCCTGGGACAAGGCCAAAAAGGCCGGTCTCAAGGTCGAGGAGGTCGCCAAGGCGGTCAAGGACGCCGACGTCGTCATGATCCTGTTGCCCGACGAGACCATCCCGTCGGTCTATTACGCCGATGTCGAGCCGAACATGAAGAAAGGCGCGGCGCTGGCCTTCGCCCATGGCTTCAACGTTCATTACAACCAGGTGGTGCCGCGTGCCGATGTCGACGTCATCATGATCGCCCCGAAGGGCCCTGGCCACACTGTGCGTTCCGAGTACCAGCGCGGTGGTGGCGTGCCTTCGCTGATCGCTGTCTATCAGGACAAGTCGGGCAAAGCGAAAGACATCGCCTTGTCCTATGCCGCAGCCAACGGCGGTACCAAGGGGGGGGTGATCGAGACCAATTTCCGCGAAGAGACTGAGACCGACCTGTTCGGTGAGCAGGCCGTGCTCTGTGGCGGTCTGGTTGAACTGATCAAGGCCGGCTACGAGACCCTGACCGACGCCGGCTACGCGCCTGAGATGGCCTACTTCGAGTGCCTGCATGAAGTGAAGCTGATCGTCGACCTGATCTTCCAGGGCGGCATCGCCAACATGAACTACTCGATCTCCAACAATGCGGAATACGGCGAGTATGTCACCGGCCCGCGCGTCATCGGCCCTGAGGCCCGTGCCGCGATGAAGGAGGCGCTGGCCAACATCCAGAACGGCGAGTATGCCAAGCGCTTCATCCTGGAGGGGCGTACCAACTATCCCGAAATGACCGCCCGCCGTCGCCTGACGGCCGAGCATTCGATCGAACAGGTGGGCGCCAAGCTGCGCGACATGATGCCCTGGATCAATGCCAAGGCGCTGGTAGATAAGTCGAAGAACTAAGTGGCTTACTATCCGCATCCCATCATCGCCCGGGAAGGCTGGCCCTTCCTGGGTGGTTCCGTTGCCTTGGCGCTGCTGGTGACTTTCGGTGGTGGAGGTCTGGCTTGGTCACTTCCGTTCTGGCTGATTGCACTATTCGTATTGCAGTTCTTCCGCGATCCGCCGCGCGAAGTGCCGGGCGATGCGAAGAGCGTGCTGTCGCCGGCCGACGGGCGCATCGTCGTCATCGAACCGGCGCAGGATCCCTGGCTGAACCGCGAGACGCTGAAGATCAGTGTGTTCATGAATGTTTTCAATGTCCATTCGAACCGCAGCCCGAGCGACTGTGAAGTCATCGGGCGCTGGTATCACCCCGGCAAATTCATTAATGCGGATCTCGACAAGGCGTCGACCGAGAACGAGCGCAATGCCTTGCATCTACGCACTGCCAGTGGTGCGGATATCACCTGCGTGCAGGTGGCGGGGTTGATCGCGCGCCGCATCCTCTGTTATGTCGAACCCGGGCACAAGCTGGCGCGCGGGGAGCGTTATGGCTTCATTCGCTTCGGTTCGCGCGTCGATCTCTATTTGCCCAAGGACGTGCGGGTGAAGGTCGCCGTCGGTGAAAAAGTGCGCGCGACGACAACGATTTTGGCCGAACTGCCTTAACCCGGCATGCCCGACTACCGTCCCCGCAAGACCCTGTTCAATCCGGAGCTACGCCGGCGCGGCATCTACATCCTGCCAAACCTGTTCACCACGGCGGCGCTGTTCTCGGGTTTCTTCGCCATCGTGCAGGCGATGAACGGCAAGTTCGAGATCGCGGCGGTGGCGATCTTCATTGCCATGGTGTTCGACGGCCTCGATGGCCGCGTCGCGCGGCTCACCCACACGCAAAGCGCCTTCGGCGCCGAATACGACTCTCTCTCCGACATGGTGTCCTTCGGCGCGGCACCGGCGCTGGTGATCTATGTCTGGGCGCTGAAGGACATGGGCAAGCTCGGCTGGATCGCGGCTTTCATCTATTGTGCTGGCGCTGCCCTGCGGCTGGCACGTTTCAATACCAACATCGAGGTCGTCGACAAGCGCTACTTTCAGGGCCTGCCGAGTCCAGCAGCAGCGGCCTTGGTGGCCGGACTCGTCTGGGTGCTGATCGACAATGATTGGACAGGTAACGAGGCCCGCTGGTATGCGTTTGCGCTGACCATCTTCGCCGGGGTGACGATGGTGACCAACTTGCGCTTCTGGTCGGGGAAAAGCCTGAACCTGCGGAAGAGCGTGCCCTTCATGGTGGTGGTGGCCTTTGCACTGGGTTTCGCGCTGGTTTCCAGTTACCCTCCCGGGGTGCTGTTCGCACTGTTCCTCGTTTATGCGTTGTCCGGCTACGTCATAGCCTTGCTCGATTGGTTCAATAGGCGCAAAAAACTTGCACGCGGCGAATAGTTTGTTATATTTGACGCCATGATTGCGACGACGCCTTATTGGCCATACCTTCTTTCTGCCGCTTTCCTCAGCCTTACCGCTCTGCTGGTGGCGCGCGATCTGCTGCGCACCAAGTTGCGCCCGCTGCTGCGCCGCGCGCGCTAAAAACCCCACCCCCACAATTCGAGTACCGTTTCCCGTTGCCTGCCGGCAGCGGGTTGCAATATTCATCAGGCATTCCCATCGGAGAATGAAAATGAGCAAACCCCAGTTGTTGATTTTTGATACCACCTTGCGCGACGGCGAGCAAAGCCCCGGCGCGGCGATGACACGCGAAGAGAAGATGCGCATCGCCCGCCAGCTGGAAAAAATGCGCGTGGACATCATCGAGGCGGGCTTCGCCGCCGCGAGTCCGGGCGACTTCGAGGCCATCCGCTCGATCGCCGAAGTGATCAAGGATTCCACCGTCTGCTCGCTGGCGCGTGCCAACGAGAAGGACGTGCGCCGTGCCGGCGAGGCGATCAAGCCCGCTGCGCGCGGCCGCATCCATACCTTCATCGCGACCTCGCCAATCCACATGGAGAAGAAGCTGCGCATGAAGCCCGACGAAGTCGTCGAAGCGGCCGTGAAGGCGGTGAAATGGGCGCTCGAATATACCGACGACGTCGAGTTCTCGGCGGAGGATGCGGTGCGTTCGGAGTTCGATTTCCTTTGCCGTGTCTTCGATGCCGTGATCCAGGCCGGCGCCAAGACCATCAATGTGCCGGATACCGTCGGCTACAGCATCCCGGTGCAATGGGGCGAGCGCATGCGCGCGTTGATCGAGCATGTGCCGAATTCCGACAAGGTGATCTGGTCGACGCACTGTCACAACGACCTCGGCATGGCCTCGGCCAATTCGCTCGCCGCCGTGCTGAATGGCGCGCGGCAGGTCGAATGCACCATCAACGGTCTCGGCGAACGTGCCGGCAATGCCTCCCTCGAAGAAATCGTCATGGCCGTGCGCACACGCAAGGACCTCTTCCCGGTCGAGACGCGCATCGACACCACGCAAATCTTGCCGGCTTCACGTCTCGTGTCGCAGATTACCGGCTACGTCGTTCAGCCGAACAAGGCCATCGTCGGCGCCAACGCCTTCGCGCATGAGTCAGGCATCCATCAGGATGGCGTGCTCAAGCATCGCGAGACCTACGAGATCATGCGTGCCGAGGATGTGGGCTGGAATGCCAACAAGCTTTCCCTTGGCAAGCTCTCCGGCCGCAATGCCTTCAAGACCAAGCTCGCCGAACTCGGCATCCAGCTGGAAAGCGAGGAGACGCTGAACATCGCCTTCGCGCGCTTCAAGGAACTTGCCGACAAGAAGCGCGAGATCTTCGACGAGGATTTGCAGGCCATCGTTTCCGACGAACTGGTGACGCCTGAAGTCGAGCATTACAAGCTGGTTTCATCCCGTTTTCACTCGGAAACGGGCGAGGAGCCTATGGCTGAATTGACCCTCGCGGTTGGTGGCGCGGAAAAGCGTGCGAAATCGACGGGCAGCGGTCCAGTCGATGCCTCCTTCAAGGCGATCGAGAGTGTTGCCGGCAGCGGGTCCGACCTGCTGCTTTATTCGGTCAATGCGATCACGACGGGCACCGATGCGCAGGGCGAAGTGACGGTGCGCCTCTCCAAAGGCGGTCGCATCGTGAATGGGCAGGGCGCAGATACCGACATCATCGTCGCGTCCGCGAAGGCCTACCTAAACGCGCTCAACAAGCTGCATGCCGGCCCGGAACGCGTCAATCCGCAGCTGTAGACGGCTGATCACGGCATAGGAGCCAGCGCCATCAAAAGTCGGCGCTGGCGGGACGGCAAATGGAGTCGATGACGGTGTTAGCCCCCTTTCGTCTCGTTATCAATGTCGTGCGCCGCTTTCGTAGCGAGCGCTATGCACAAACAGCCGCGGCATTGTCATTTGCCACACTGCTTGGCCTGGTTCCCATGCTCGTCGTTGGGGCTGCGTTGATCGAGTTTCTGCCCTTTGGCATCAAGCTTTCCGCCGCACTTGAACAGTTCCTGCTGGCGACGCTGCTGCCCGAAAAGGCGGGAGAGGTGATCGCGAAATACCTCGGGCAGTTTGCCCATCGTGCCGGCCGTGTGACCTGGATCGGCCTTGCCGCGTTGGGCGTAACCGCGCTGCTGCAGATGCTGACCATCGAACGCGCCTTTGACGCGATCTGGAAGGTGCGCAAGCAGCGGCCCTGGCTCAAGCGACTGGGATTGCACTTGCTGACGCTGTTACTCGGGCCGCTAGCTTTTGGCGGCGCGCTGGCCAGCATCACTTTCCTCGCGACAGCGTCGTTCGGCCTTGTCGACGAGCCGCGCTGGGTGCGCATCGCCTTCTCGGAAACTCTGCCATTGGTCTTCCTTGCCTTGCTGTTCAGCCTGCTCTACTGGGTACTGCCCAATCGCCCGGTGTCGCGCTGGCATGCGGGCATTGCCGGGGGCCTCGCGGCGCTGGCTTTTGTCGGCATGCAACGTCTGTTCGCGTTGTATGTCGTCAAACTGCCCACCTATACACTGATCTATGGCGCCTTTGCCGTAGTACCGATTTTCCTGCTGTGGCTTTATCTCTCGTGGTCGGTGATCCTCGTCGGCGCGCTCGTCACCGCGGAACTGCCGGGGGTGGCGCGAAAATGAGCAGGTACAATTTGCGTGGCACTTTTCGGGGGAAATGTTCATGCGAATATTGTCACGCCTGCTGGCAATCTGGCTGGCCACACTGAGCCTGGCGCTTGCCGCGCCGGGTGATGCCTTCTTCGATACCTCGCTGGGCGATTATGCGGCCGAGCTTAAAACGGCACAGCAGCAAGGCAAGCAGGGCATCCTGCTGGTCCTCGAAGCCGAAGGCTGCCCGTTCTGCAAACGCATGCGCGAGCAGGTCTTGAGCCGTCCAGAGGTGCAGCAATACTTCCGCCGCCATTTCAACGTCTTCAGTGTCGATATCAATGGCAGTATTTTGGTGACCGGTATTGATGGCAAGGAACAGACCGAGAAGGCTTTCGTGCGTGGCCTGAAGTTCAGGGGGACGCCGAGCTTCCATTTCTTTTCCGCCGAGGGTCATGAAATGGCGCGCCATACCGGTGCTACGCGCGATGCCGAGATCTTCCTTGAACTGGGCCGTTATGTTGCCGAGGGCCACTGGCGGAAGATGACTTTCGAGCAATTCCGGAATACCCGCTGATCCCGATTGCTTGACCGGTACGCGATGCGACACTAAAATAACCTGATTAAAACGATCAACTATTAACTCAAGGAACCCGACATGAATCAGGAACAGATTCGCCAGACCGTGACACAAAATCCCGTGGTGCTTTTCATGAAAGGTACCAAGCTCTTTCCGCGCTGCGGCTTCTCCGGCCGCGCTGCGCAGATTCTCAAGCTGTGCAATGTCGATTTCGTCGACGTCAATGTGCTGGCGGATGAAGAGACGGTCCCCGCGCTGCGCGAATTCGCCAACTGGCCGACGATCCCCGTGCTTTACATCCGTGGCGAGTTCGTCGGCGGCTGCGACATCATGACCGAGATGTATCAGGCCGGCGAGTTGCAGCAACAGCTCGGCGACCTGATGAAGGCCGCGGCGTAATCAGCGCTTCAGTTCGGCGACCAGCCACTCGATCATGCGCCGTGCCTGGTTGAGGTAGCCGGCACCGAACATGTTGAAGTGGTTGAGGATGTGGTAAAGGTTGTAGAGCGTTTTGCGCGTCTCGAATCCCGCATCCAGTGGCCAGTTGGCGCGGTAGGCGGCATAGAAGGATTCCGGAAAGCCGCCGAACAGTTCGGCCATTGCCAGGTCGGCCTCGCGGTCGCCACGATACACGGCCGGATCGAACACCACCGGGGTTCCGTCGGGCAGCCGCCCGACGTTGCCTGACCACAGGTCGCCGTGCAGCAGGCTCGGCAGCGGCCGGTAATCGAGGAAGAAGCCCCCCATGTTTTCGGCGATGTGCTCGCCCTGTTCGCGCAGCGGCCGCGTCATGCCATTGCGGAAGGCCAGCTGTAGCTGCGGCAACAGCCGCTCGGTGGCGAAGAACCCTGCCCAGATGCGATGTGACTGATTCGATTGCGTGGTGGCCCCGATGAAATTGTCGCGCGGCCAGCCATAGGTTGCGTCCGCCTGTTGGCCGGTGCTGCGGTGCAGTTCGGCGAGCTGCTCGCCCAGTCGTGCCCCGGCATGATGGTCGAGATTGCCCAGTTCGAAATATTCGAGCTCGATGAAGGCTTGGCCGGTTTCAGTCAAGCCGGCGGCATAAACCGCAGGGACGCGCACGGTGTGGGTCGCACGCAACGCGGCCAGGCCATCGATCTCGGCCTCGAACATGGCCCGCTTGTCCGCGCTGCCGGTTTTCCTGAACGCGCGCTGCACCGGCATCAGGTGTGGGCGAGGAGTACGTTGGTGCGTGCCAGACGTTTTGAAAGAACCAGCAGGAACCCCTGGTAGAAATGCATGCGGCAGGCATCGGAGGCCTGCCGCAGCGACTGGCCGTTGATTACCACGAAGCGTGTATCGCTCAGGGCAATGACGTCGGCGACACGCCGTGGGTGTCGCCGGTCGATCACGGCGATTTCACCGATGACCTCACCTGCGCCCAGTTGGCCGAGCGGCCGGTCTTCCTTGCTGATCTGCACCGTGCCTTCGATGAGGAAGATCAGATAGTCGCCGGGGTCGCCGTCGCGCATCAGGCGTGTGCCGGCCACGGCGAGTTCCCAGCGCGCGAAACGCACGATCTCCCAGATCTCGACATCCGAGAATTCATCGAAGAAATGCATGCTGCGCAGCGTCTCGAACTTTTCGCTGTCGGGAACTTCCTGCTGCCGTGCCATCAATCCCTGGTTGCGGAAGGCCTGGGCGAGATCGTGGGCGAACTCCTGCCAGGTCGTGTAGCGGTCCTCGAGTTCCTTCTGCATCGCCCGGCGGACGATTGCGTCCAGCGCCGGCGGCAGGTCGCTGCGGAACGCGGAAGGCAGCGGCGGGTCGATGTTGCAGATCTGGTAGATCATGCCGTAGTTGCTGCTGGCCTGGAACGGCAGGCGACCGGTCAGCAACTGGAACATCACCACGCCAAGCGAATACATGTCGGTCTGGTGATTGAGCACTTCCTCGCGCAGCTGCTGCGGCGACATGAAGGCCGGCGAACCGACGCCAGAGACCTGCGTCTGGGTTTGCTCACTGCTGGTCTGAATGCAGGCGCCGAAGTCCGAGATCTTGATCTCGCCATCCGGATACCCCGAGGGGCCCGGCGTCTGGGCGAGCAGGATGTTTGCCGGCTTGATGTCGCGGTGCGTGATGCCGAGGCGATTCGCGTATTCCAATGCGTGCGTGCATTTGAAGATGATTTCGACGACACGCTCCAGGGGCAGCAGGGATTCCGGGGCGCAGTAGGGTTCCAGCGTGCCCCCCGGCACGTATTCCATGACGATGTAGCTCTCGTCTTCGCCGATCACCGCGTCAAAGATCTGCACGATGTGCGGATGGACCAGTTTGCCTGCCAGCGAGGCCTCGTTCATTAGCAGGTGGCGAAACTGCTTGCCGCGCTTGCTGTCCTTGAGGATTTCCGGAAATACACGCTTGACCGCGACTTCGCGTTCCGTGAACGGGTCGAAACACAGATAGACGGAAGCGGTCGCACCTTCGCCGAGCAGGCGGAAAATCTCGTACTTGCCGCCGATCGTTTCCATGCGCCGTCAGAGCGTGGCACGCAGGCGCGCGATGGCGGCCCTGACCTGGTTCGGCGCGGTACCGCCGACATGATCGCGTGCGGCGAGCGAGCCGGCCACGGTCAGCACAGCGGAAACATCTGCCGTTATCAATGGCGAGAACGCCTGCAGTTCGGCGAGCGAGAGGTCGGCCAGATCGCAGCCCTTCGTTTCGGCAGCGCGCACGGCGCGGGCGACGGCTTCGTGGGCATCGCGGAAGGGCAGGCCCTTCTTGACCAGGTAGTCGGCGAGGTCGGTTGCGGTCGCATAGCCTTGCTTAAGTGCGGCGGCCATTGCTTCGGGCTTGACGCGGATGCCCGGCGCCATGTCGGCGAAGATGCGTAGCGTATCGACCAGTGTGCCGGCTGTGTCGAACAGCGGTTCCTTGTCTTCCTGGTTGTCCTTGTTGTAGGCGAGTGGCTGGCCCTTCATCAGCGTGAGCAGACCCATCAGGTGGCCGAAGACGCGGCCGGACTTGCCGCGCGCCAGTTCCGGCACGTCCGGGTTCTTCTTCTGCGGCATGATCGACGAGCCGGTGCAGAAGCGGTCGGCAAGGTCGATAAAGCCGACGCGCGGGCTCATCCAGAGGATCAGTTCTTCGGAGAAGCGCGAGATGTGCACCATCGTCAGCGAGGTGGCGGCGCAGAACTCGATCGCGAAGTCGCGGTCCGACACGGCGTCGAGCGAGTTTTCGCAGACGCCATCGAAGCCGAGTTCCTGCGCCACGAATGCGCGGTCGATCGGGTAGGTAGTGCCGGCGAGCGCGGCGGCCCCGAGTGGCAGGCGGTTCATGCGCCTGCGGCAGTCGGCAAAGCGTGTGCGGTCGCGGGACAGCATCTCGACGTAGGCGAGCAGGTGGTGCCCGAAAGTGACCGGCTGGGCGACCTGCAGGTGGGTGAAACCGGGCAACGGCGTTTCCGCATGTGCTTCGGCCACTTTGAGCAGGGCGCGGATGAAGTCGGCGATCAGGTTGTCGATGTCGTCGATCGTGTCGCGCAGCCAGAGGCGGATGTCGGTCGCGACCTGGTCGTTGCGCGAGCGGCCGGTATGCAACCGCTTGCCGGCGTCGCCAATCAACGCGGTGAGCCGCTTTTCGATGTTGAGGTGGACGTCCTCGTCGTCGAGGTTCCAGTTGAAGCTGCCGGCTTCGATCTCGGCGGCAACCTGCGCCATACCACGTTCGATGGCAGCGAAATCCTCCCGCGGGATGATGCCCTGGCGTGCCAGCATCTTCGCATGGGCGAGCGAGCCGCGAATGTCCTGCCGCCACATGCGTTGGTCGAAAAACACCGAAGCGGTGTAACGCTTGACTAGATCGGAAACGGGCTCGGAAAACCGGCCGGACCAGGCTTTATCGGACATGGGGGAGACTCACTTGGCTTGAATTAGGCTTGATGCAGGTATTCAGATTGAAAGTATACGGGCAAATCGACCCCACGCATCCCGCCGCACTGGCTTAGACGACACTGACGACCAGGGCGGCATCATGCTGCTGCCAGCAAAACGGAATGATGTAGGCCTTGACGCTTTTCGGCAGGGAGATGGCCTGATTCCGACCCTGGACGACGACGGGGACGGAGATCAGGAATTCGTTGCCGAACTGGCGCCGCGCATTGCCGGAAATCGTGTTGCCGATTTCACCGGCCAGGTCCGCGAGGTTGCGCGAGGAAAGGTCGGTCTCGCCGCCGCGCGTCAGGATCAGGCGCAGCGCCTCGGCCGGGGCCGTGAAGTAGACGCAGCCCTGGCGGTTGCCCGAGATGCCGATCACACCGGTGTAGTCATAGATGGGCAAGGCCTCCGGGTCGGCAAGGTAAGGTGTGTAGATGTCCGCCGCAATGCCGGTCTGCTGTTCGAAATAGTGTTTGACGATGCCGACGAAGACGCGCAGTTCCGCTTCCGTCATGATGCTTCCTCGCTGAGTAGTTCGCCGATGGCCTCGGTGAGTTCGTCTTCCGTGAAAGGCTTGCACAGAAACCCCTGCGCGCCTTCCTTCAGGGCCTGGATGGCGGTCGCCTTGTCGGCGAGCGCCGAGACGACGAGGATGCGCACGCCGGGATCGAGTGCATGGATTTTCCGGATGCACTCGATACCATCCATCTCGGGCATGGTCAGGTCCATGGTGACGACCTGTGGCCGGTTCTCGCCGAACATCCGCACCGCACTTTCGCCGTTGGGCGCCATGCCCACGATTTCTAGGCCGTAGGCACCGAGTGCCCGGGCGATCTTGTTGCGGATGATGTTCGAATCATCGACGATGAGCAGCTTCTTCGTCATGTCGCAGTACCTTCCGGGGCGCTACCGGGTGCGGGCGGGGAGAGGCTGATGCGGAAATGGCAATACTCGTTTGCGGTCGTGCCGATCCGGATGTTGCCGCCCATGCGGGTGACGATATCGCGCACCGCATCGAGGCCGGCACCACGGCCCGCATCACCATTGACAGCCTGCCGCGTGCTCATGCCAGGCTCGAAGATCAGGCCGATGATGCGACGCGGCTCCAGCGCGGCAGCGGCTTCCGGAGTCAGGCGGCCCTTGTTGACCGCCGCCTGGCGGATGCGCTCGACCGAAATGCCGCGCCCGTCGTCACGGAAACCGAGGTCGATGCCGCCGTCGTCGCGGCGTGAAATATAGATCGACAGGCGCCCCGCTGCGGGCTTGTTGAGACGTTGGCGTTCTTCGGCTGACTCGATCCCATGCACCACGGCATTGCGGATGAACTGATTGACCAGCGTGTTCACCGCATCCTGCAGGGCCGTCGGCAGGCTGGTGATGTCCAGTCCGTTATAACTGACTTCGACGGCATTGCCCTGACGCGTCGCGATCTCGGCCGCGAAGTTGCGCCAGCGCTGCACGAAAGGCAGCTGTTCGACGCCGGCTTCCTGCGGCATGCGCGGGGATTCGACAGTGACGATGCCGCGTGTCTGTGAGATTTGCGCAATCAGCAATTCGATGGCTTCGATCTGCTCGTACAACGTCTTGACCTGGACGGCGATGGGCAGGAAGTCCTCGCCGGTCAGGTTGTGGCGCTCGTGCATGCCGGTCAGCGTGTCCTCGAGGCGTTCGAAGGATGCGGCGATGTTCTTCAGGCCCAGCCCGGCAGCATCGCCCTTGATGCGGTGAGTGTGGCGGAAGAGCGCATGCACCTTGCTGCCGCGCGCTTCCATGCCGGTTTCCTGCTTTTGCAATAGCTGGTTCATGTTCAGGAGGCCTGCCCGGGCGGTCCGCAGGAGCTGCTGCAACGCGGCCGGTTCGATCTGGATGATTTCGATCAACATGCTGATCTGGTCGCGCGTGCGGGCTTCGGTTTCCTTCAGCGAGCGTTCGAGGTTGATGCGGTGCGTGATGTCGTTGACCGTCACCAGCAGGTGCGTGATCTTGCCGGCTTCCTTGACGCGGTTGAAACCGAATTCTAGATAGCGAGTCTCGGGGTTGCCGGGGCCTTGGCTGTAAAGAATCTGGACGCAATTGAGCGGATTGAGGTCGGTGACCAGCTTTTCCTTGACATCATGCTTGAAGAGCAGCTCGAGGTATTCGCGCGCGGTGGCCAGCGTCTTGTCGGTGACCATTGGCTGGAGCAGGGTGAAGAAATTCGTGCCAGCGAAATCGGCGGTGCCGAGGATGCCTTCCAGCACGCGGGAGTGCTGCGTGCCGATGGCGTATCGGGAATCCAGCAGGAACAGACCTTCCTGGGTGGTGCGCAGGATGTCGGTGGTTTCCTTGCGGGCCCGCTCGAGTTCGAGATCGCTGCGGCGCAGGTGTCCGAAGAGGTAGTACAGGATCACGAGAAAGTTGATGGCGGCCAGGGCGAGTGCCGCGACTTTCGCCTGTTGCAGTCGCGTGGCGCGCTCGGCAGAGACCTCATCCATCAGCATCGCCAGATCGGTCATTTGCTTGCGCAGCACGGGCAGGGCATCAAGAACGCGCTGGGCAGGTTCCGCCTCGGGCGTCTCCTCCGCCAAGCGCACCAGCTGGCCAATTGCCGCCGCGACTGGCGCCCATTGCGTGTTGGCGTTGTGCAGGATTTCCTGCGCGCGCGGAATCCCAAGGGCGGCCACCTGGACTTCGATCTCGCGCTTGCCGACCGTGCTGCCGCCCGTCGTGAACACCTCGAGCGTGCGCCCGAAGTGTTTGGCGGAGCGTTCGAGCAGCTTGGCGCGCGCGGCGCGTTGCTCGGGCGTGAGGGTTTCTCCCTTCAGCAGCAGTACCGAATCACCGATCACCTGCAAGTGCACGGCAAACTGGCGGGAGGCCAGCCGCTCGTGGACTGCGTCGTCGCGGATCTGCCGCGAAATGACATTGTCGATGACGAAGACGCCGCCCTGCAGCAGGATGAACAGTGCGACAGCCAGTGCGAGCGTGCGATACTTGCCGAATGAGAAACGGGTCGTCACGATGCTGCTCCTCTCCGCGCGGTGCCGCGCCGATCTGCCATAATCAATGCCGGATGAATGCCTGACATGCCGTGAGTATAGTGAGTATACCTTCGCGTATTCCTGTGCCGGTCATCCCCGATTTTCGTAATCAGGGCGTGTGGTTGCGGCTGCTGCTCGCGGCCAACGGGCTGATGCTGGTCGTCGCGTTGATCGGCAACCGTTCGCTCACCCGGCTCCCTGCCGAGATTGCCGAGCTGGCGGCGCTGGTCGAGCCGGCCCTGCTGCTGGTGCTAGCCCTGTTGTTCCAACTGGCGCCGTGGCTGCAACGCCAGCCGGTGTGGCGCGCCTTTTCATTCGTCGTGCTGCTGTCTGTGCTGGCGATGGCCGGAATGGAAACTGTATTCGCCGGATTACTTGGCGGCATTTCTGGCTGGCGCGCACCGCTGGCCGCGGGATTGGGCACGGCCCTGCTGCTGGGCTGGTTCAACCTGCGTGCGCGGGCGCAGGAGCCGGCACTGGCCGAAGCACGGTTGGCGGCACTGACGGCACGCATTCGTCCGCACTTTTTCTTCAACAGCCTGAATGCCGTGCTCGGCGTGATCCGCGATGATCCGCGTCGCGCCGAACTGGCGCTTGAGGAACTGGGCGAACTATTCCGCGTCCTGATGCGCGACAACCGCGAATTGGTGCTGCTTTCCGAGGAGATCGCGCTGGCGCGCAAGTACCTCGACATCGAAAAGCTGCGGCTGGGCGACCGCCTGCAGGTGCGCTGGGAAGTCGACGATTGTCCGCCTGATACGCTGGCCCTGCCGCTGTTGCTGCAGCCTCTGCTGGAAAATGCCGTCTATCACGGCATCGAACCGGCACTGGAGGCCGGCGAGATTCGCATCCGCATTTCGGCCAGGCGCGATGGCGTCCGCATCGAGATCGACAACCCCATGCGCGCCTCGAAGGAACATCGGAGCGGCAACCACATGGCACTCGACAACCTGCGTGAGCGCTTGATGCTGTTCTACGATCTCGAAGCGCGGCTCGATTGTGGTGAGAAGGGCGGGTGCTACTGCGTTTGCGTCGACCTGCCGCTGCGCCGGCATGAGCGGGGCGTGGCATGAGTGAAGTTCCGCGCCTCCCCGATGTGCTCATCGTCGATGACGAAGCACCCGCGCGAGCGCGGCTGCGCCATCTGCTGGCCGACATCGCCGGCGAGTTTCCGCACCGGATCATCGGCGAGGCGGGCGATGGTCTCGCGGCGCTCGAACTGCTGGCACAGCAACCTGCCGACATTGCCCTGATCGACATCCGCATGCCGCGCATGGACGGTATCGAACTGGCGCAGCAGCTTGCCGGATTGCCGCAGGCGCCGGCGATCGTCTTTGTCACGGCTTACGATGAATTCGCTCTCAAGGCCTTCGAACTGGCTGCCGCCGATTACCTGCTCAAGCCGGCGCGGGCGCCGCGCCTGCTCGATGCGCTCAGGAAGGCGCAGCGTTTGATTCCCAACGCCGTTTTGCTGAAGACGCTCGCGCCTGCGGCGCGCACGCGCTTGCGCGTGGTCGAGCGCGGCCGGGTGATTCTCCTGCCGGTCGAGGAGATTCTCTATCTGCGCGCCGAACAGAAATACATCACCGCACGGACAGTGGAACGCGAGCACCTGATCGAGGAGCCGCTCGCCCAGCTCGAGGCCGAATTCGCCGCGCGATTCGTGCGCATCCATCGCAACTGCCTGGTGGCGCTGGACGCGGTTACCGGGGTCGTGCGTGAAGCCGGGAGTGAAGGCGGGGGAAGCCAGGGCGGCGAAACCGGCCACTGGGCGCTGTGCCTCAAGGGCGTGCCCGAACACCTGCCGGTAAGCCGGCGCCAGTGGCCGCTGGCCAAGGAGCGGCTGGGCTTGTAAAAGTCGGCGCTGGCAGGACGGCAGCGCAGGTAAGTTTCGGAAGGCAAAGGACAAAAATCCCCCTTCTGCTGCGCTGCACTATTACAATTCCGGTCAATTCAGCATTTTCTTATCTCCTTCCTTCTCATCATGAAACAGATCCGCAGCCTCCTGGTCGCCAATCGCAGCGAAATCGCCATTCGCGTCCTGCGCGCCGCAAGCGAAATGGGCATTCGCTCCGTCGCCATCTACTCGAACGAAGACCGCTTCGCCCTGCACCGCTTCAAGGCCGACGAGTCCTACCTCGTCGGTGCCGGCAAGAAACCCATCGCCGCCTATCTCGACATAGAAGACATCATCCGCATCGCCAAGGAAGAGAAGGTCGATGCGATCCATCCGGGTTACGGTTTCCTGTCCGAGAACCCAGATTTCGCCGAAGCATGCGCCAAGGCGGGTATCACCTTCATCGGCCCGAAGCCCGAGGTGATGCGCCTGCTGGGCAACAAGGTGTCGGCGCGCGAACTGGCACAGAAGGCGGGTGTCCCCGTCGTGCCGGCCACAGGCGCCTTGCCGCGCGACCTTGAAACCGCCAAGAAAATGGCGGCGGAAGTCGGTTATCCGCTGATGCTCAAGGCGAGTTGGGGCGGCGGCGGACGCGGCATGCGCGTCATCGAAACCGAGGCCGACCTCGGCCCGTCGATGGAAGTGGCGCGTCGCGAAGCGGCCGCGGCTTTCGGCAACGATGAGTTGTATCTCGAGAAGTTGGTGCGCCATGCGCGCCACGTCGAGGTGCAGGTCATGGGCGATACCCACGGCAACCTCGTGCATCTTTTCGAACGTGATTGCACGGTGCAACGCCGTAACCAGAAAGTCGTCGAGCGCGCGCCGGCGCCCTATCTGTCGGCCGAGCGCCGCGACCAGTTGTGCGAAGCTGCGCTGAAACTGGCGCGCGCCGCCGGTTACACCCATGCCGGCACGGTCGAGTTCCTCATGGACGCGGATACCGACGCGTTCTACTTCATCGAAGTCAATCCCCGCATCCAGGTCGAGCATACGGTGACCGAACTGGTCACCGGCGTCGACGTCGTCAAGGCGCAGATCCGCATTTCCGAAGGCGCGCGCGTCGGCGAGGAGGATTCCTACGTGCCTTGGCAGAGCGAGATCAAGCTCAACGGCCATGCCGTGCAATGTCGCATCACCACCGAGGATCCGGAGAACGGTTTCACGCCCGACTACGGCCGCATCAACGTCTACCGCAGCCCGGCCGGCTTCGGCATCCGTCTCGACGGCGGCACCGCCTATGCCGGCGCGGTGATCACGCCCTACTACGATTCGCTGCTCGTCAAGGTGACAGCCTGGGGCCATTCTTCCGACGAAGCGGCGCGCCGCATGGGCCGCGCGCTGCTCGAGTTCCGTGTGCGCGGTCTGGCCTCCAACCTGCTGTTCCTCGAGAACGTCATCAGTCATCCGCTGTTCCTCTCGGGCGAATGCACCACGCGCTTCATCGACGAGACGCCGGAACTGTTCAACTTCAAGAAGCGCAAGGATCGGGCGACGCGTCTGTTACGCTTCCTCGGCGACGTCATGGTGAATGGCAACCCCGAGATGAAGGGCCGCGCGCTGCCGCCCTTGCCGATGGCGCGACCGCTCAAGCCGGTTTGCGATCTGTCGACGATTCCGCCGGCCGGCACGCGTGATCGCCTGCGTCAAGTCGGCGCGGCGAAGTTCGCCGAATGGGTGCGCGACGAGAAGAAGGTACTGCTCACCGACACGACGATGCGTGATGCGCACCAGAGCTTGTTCGCCACGCGCATGCGTACCTACGACCTGACCGAGATCGCGCCGCATTACGCACGCATGCTGCCGGGCCTGTTCTCCATCGAATGCTGGGGCGGCGCGACCTTCGACGTGGCGATGCGCTTCCTCAAGGAAGACCCGTGGGAGCGCCTGCAACGCCTGCGCACCGCTGTGCCCAACGTGCTGTTCCAGATGCTGCTGCGTGCCTCGAATGCCGTTGGCTATACCAACTACTCCGACAACGTCGTGCGCTTCTTCGTCGAGCGCGCGGCGAAGGAAGGCATTGACGTCTTCCGCGTCTTCGACTCGCTCAACTGGGTGGACAACATGCGCGTCGCGATGGATGCGGTGATCGAGTCCGGCACGATCTGCGAGGCGACGATCTGTTACACCGGCGACCTGTTCGATACCAAGCGGCCGAAATACAACCTCAAGTACTACGTCGATCTCGCCAAACAGCTGGAAAAGGCCGGCGCACACATGCTGGCGATCAAGGACATGGCGGGCGTCTGCAAACCGCGCGCGATCCGCGCGCTGGTCACGGCGCTGAAACAGGAAGTCGGGATGCCGCTGCATTTCCATACCCACGACACAAGTGGCATTGCAGCTGCCTCGGTGCTCGCGGCCGTGGAGGCCGGTTGCGACGTAGTCGACGGCGCCCTCGACGCCATGAGCGGCCTGACCTCGCAGCCCAACCTCGGTTCCATCGCCGCCGCGTTGTCCGGCAGCGAGCGCGATCCCGGCATCGACCTCGATGCGATGCAGCGCCTCTCGCAATACTGGGAAGGCGTGCGCCGCGCGTATGCACCCTTCGAAGCGGACATCCGCTCCGGCACCGCCGACGTTTATCGCCACGAGATGCCTGGCGGGCAATACACCAACCTGCGCGAGCAGGCGCGCGCGATGGGCATCGAACACAAGTGGGGCGAGGTGTCGAAGGCCTATGCAGATGTCAATCTGCTGTTCGGCGACATCGTCAAGGTTACGCCGACCTCCAAGGTTGTCGGCGACATGGCGTTGTTCATGGTCGCCCACGGCCTGACGCCCGAGGATGTGAAGAACCCGACGCGCGAAATCGCCTTCCCCGATTCCGTCATCTCGCTGATGAAGGGCGAACTGGGCTTTCCGGCCGATGGCTTCCCGGTCGACCTGCAGAAGAAGGTGCTGAAGGGCGAAAAGCCGATGGCGGGCCGTGCCGGTGACTTCCTGCCGCCGGTCGATCTCGAGGCGAAACGCGCCGAGGCCGAGAAGGCGACCGGTCACAAGATCGACGACAACGATCTCGCGTCCTATCTGATGTACCCGAAGGTGTTCCGGGACTATGCGACGCATCGCGCACACTACAGCGATGTCTCGTTGCTGCCGACACCGGCCTTCTTCTATGGCCTGCAGCCGAACGAGGAAATCACCGTCGATCTCGAGCGCGGCAAGAACCTGATCATCTCCCAGCAGGGCACGGCGGGGCCGGACGAGGAAGGCATGGTCAAGGTCTTCTTCGAGCTCAACGGCCAGTCGCGTGTGATCCGCGTGCCGAAGGCTGGTCTGGCGAACATCAAGGCCAAGCCGCAGGCGGCGGACGGGAATCCCAAGCATGTCGGTGCGCCGATGCCGGGCACGATCGCGACCGTCGCGGCGCATGTCGGCCAGAAGGTGGCGAAGGGCGACCCGCTCGTTTCCATCGAGGCGATGAAGATGGAGACCATGCTCACTGCCGAGCAGGATGGCACGGTGCATGCCGTCCATGTGCGCCATGGCGAGAGCGTCAATGCCAAGGATCTGTTGATCGAGTTCGCCTAAAGTAATATGTGGCGGGGGCGCCGCATGCGCCACCGTCGCGACGTAAAAGTCGGCGCTGGCGGGACGGCAACGTGATAAGGTTCCGCCCATGAAGCAGCGTGTTTTTGGACTCCTGACCTTCCTGCTATGTTTGATCACGGCCCTGCCCGTTTGGGCGCAGGACGTGTTGACCCTCGGGGTCTTCGCCTATCGTCCCAAGGAGATCCTCGAAAAGCGCTACCAGCCGCTTGCCGACTACCTGAGTGAACAGCTTGGCAACACCCGGATCGAAATGCGGGTGCTGAATCAGGATGAGATCGAGCGGGCGCTGGCGAACAAGGAGCTCGACCTCGTTTTCACCAATCCGAGCCACTACACGCAGTTGCGGCTGCAGAACAGCTTCACCGGTGCACTGGCGACGCTGGTGAGCCTGGAAAGCGGCCACCCGACCAGTTTTCTCGGTGGCGTGATTGCTACTCGGCCCGAGGTGAAAGGCATCGATTCCATCGCTGATCTCAGGGGGAAGACGATCGCGATTCCCGGCAAGCGCTTCCTCGGGGGCTATCAGACCCAGGCATATGAACTGTTGAAAGCAGGCATCCATCTGCCGGATGATGCGGACCTGGAGGACCTGGGCAGTCACGATGCCGTGGTCAAGGCCTTGCTGGCCGGCAAGGCGGATATCGGGTTTTTCCGCACCGGCATCATCGAAGAGCTGTCGCTCGAAGGCAAGCTGGCGCCCGACCAGTTGCGCATCATCAACCAGCAATTTCCGCCCAATTTCCCCTACGTGGTGTCCACGCGCATCTATCCGGAATGGGCGTTCGTCGCCTTGCCGCATGTCAGCAACCGTATCGTGCGCCGCCTTGCCGGCAGCCTGATCGTGCTTGAGGAAAACCATCCGGCAGCCCGGGCCGCAGGCATCGGCGGGTTCTCGCCGCCGGGTGATTACCTGCCGGTCGAAAACCTGGCGCGCGAACTGCGACTGCCGCCCTTCGACCAGCCGCCGGAAATCACCTGGAGCGAAGTCTGGCAGCGCTGGCTGCCAATGTGGATTGCCCTGATCGTTGTCATCGGCTCGGTGCTGGTGCTGCAACTGATCCGGTTGACCAGCCGCAACCGCGAACTGGTGCGGCTCGAGAACGAACGCCGGCGCAACGAGCAGCAGTTGCGCATCGCTGCCGCGGCCTTCGAATCGCACGAAGCGATGCTCGTCACCGATGCGCAAAAGAACATCATGCAGGTCAATCAGGCCTTCACCGACATCACGGGATTTACCGCTGCCGAGGCCGTCGGGAAGTCGCCCATACTGCTCGATTCCGGTCGGCACGACGAGAATTTTTTTGCCTGCATGTGGCAGAACGTCGACAAGGCCGGCAGCTGGCAGGGCGAGATCTGGCACCGGCGCAAGGATGGAGAGCTGTTCCCCGTCTGGCACACGATTTCTGCCGTGCGCGACGACCAGGGCGCGGTGACGCACTACGTCTGCGCATTTTCCGATATCACTCAGCACAAGGCTTCCGAGGAAGAGATCCGCAACCTGGCCTTCTACGACCCGCTGACCCAGCTGCCCAACCGCCGCCTCATGCTGGATCGCCTGCACCAGGCCATGCTGGCCAATGAACGCAGTGGCTTGCATGGAGCCCTGTTGTTCATCGACCTCGACAACTTCAAGACGCTCAACGATACCCGCGGCCACAGCAAGGGTGATTTGCTGCTGCAACAGGTCGCGCAACGGCTGCTGGCCTGCGTGCGCGAAGGCGACACGGTGTCGCGCCTCGGGGGCGACGAGTTCGTGGTCATTCTGGAAAAACTTTCGCTGCATCCCGACGATGCCGCCAGCCAGGCGCAGGTGGTGGGCGAGAAGATCCTGTCCGCGCTTGATCGCCCTTACCGGCTCGATGATTTCGACCATCTCAGCACGCCGAGCATCGGCGTCGCGTTGTTCTCCGGCGAGCGAGGCGAAAGCGAGGACCTGATGCGGCGAGCCGACATGGCGATGTACGAGGCCAAGCGCGCCGGACGCAATACGCTGCGCTTCTACGACCCCGACATGCAGGCGCGCATCGCGACGAACAATGCTTTCGAGGCGGCGCTGCTGCAGGGCGTGATCGAAAACCAGTTCCTGCTCCACTACCAGCCGCAAGTCGATCCCGATGGGCGGGTGGTCGGTGCCGAGGCCCTGCTGCGCTGGGAACATCCGGAACGGGGCATGGTGTCGCCGGCACATTTCATCCCGCTGGCCGAGCAATCCGGACTGATCGTGCCAATCGGCTTCTGGGTCTTGCGTGAAGCCTGTAACCAGCTGGCGCGCTGGGCGAATAATCCGCATCTCCTCGCGCTGACGCTGTCCGTCAATGTCAGCGCGAAGCAGTTCAGCCTGCCGACCTTCGTGACGGAGGTGAAAGACCTGATCGAGGCCTACGGCATCAATCCTGCCCGCCTCAAGCTCGAACTGACCGAAAGCCTGCTGCTGGAGAACAGCGATGCAGTCATCGCCAAGATGATCGAGTTGCGGGCACTGGGCGTGCAGTTTTCGCTCGACGATTTCGGCACCGGCTACTCCTCGCTCGCCTATCTGAAACGGCTACCGCTTGAACAGATCAAGATCGACCAGTCCTTCGTGCGCGATCTGGAGAATGACGAAAACGATGCGGTGATCTGTGCCGCCACCATCAGCCTCGCGCACAGCATGCGCTACAAGGTAGTGGCCGAAGGCGTCGAAACGCCGGCGCAGCGGCACTTCCTGACGGTCGTGCATCACTGCGACTACATGCAGGGCTACCTGTTCAGTCGGCCATTGCCGCTGGAAGGCTTCGAAGCCTATGCCAGCGCGCCGGGTGTCACGCCATGCTGACGTTCCACCAGACCCATTGGGGCATCGACCAGTGGGTTGTCTATCTGCGCGACAAGGAGATTCCCGTATTGCCGCACAGCCAGGCGGTGATGCAGGTGCTGCGCGAGGAGCCACCGGAAGAGCACGAGCGCATGTCGCCGCGCGCGCTGACCGATTTCGTTTACTCCGATCCCTACCTCGCGCTCAAGCTGCTGCGCAATGCCGAACATCGACGTTCGCGTCGCCTCGGCCAGGAAACCACGACGGCGCTGGCCGCCGTGCTGCAGCTCGGCTACGACGACATGGTGCATTTGGTCTGTGACAGCGCGACCACAGATGATGCACTGGAAGGCGCGAACCGCTGTGTCGCCCATGCGGTAATGGCGGCGCACATCGCGCGATCATGGGCGATCTACCGCGCCGATGTTTCGCCCGATGAGGTGACGCTGGCGGCGCTGCTTTCCGATGCCGGCGAACTGCTGATGTGGCACTTTGCGCCGGAACTGCCGCTGAAGGCGGAGGAAGAACTCCAGTCGGGCCGTGCGACACGCACCCTCAAGGCACAGCAGCAGGCGCTTGGCTTCACCTTCAAGCAATTGACGCTGACGCTGACACAGGCCTGGGAGTTGCCGTCATTGCTCGGCATACTGATTCGCGGCACCGACACGCCGCGTGCCAACATCGCGCGGCTTGCGATCGACACCGCACGCCACATCCTTGCCGACTCGCACAACGCGGCGCTACCGGCCGACCTCGTCAATATCCACAACGTGGTGCAGGGTGCGACCTATGCCCAGCTGGTGTCGGCATTGCCCATCCCTGACGACGACAAGCGGACGATTCTCGCCGCCGTCGAGCAGGGGCAGGTCACCCAGCTCGACGACCCGCCGCCGGCTTGATGCGGTCCCGCCAGCGCCGACTTTCGCTATCCGCTGTTGCGCAGGCCGGTGGCGACCCCGTTGATGGTCAGGTGGATGCCGCTGCGCACGCGCTTGTCATCGCTCCAGGGGGCGCCTGAACGATAGCGCTGCAGCAGTTCGACCTGCAGGTGATTGAGCGGGTCGAGGTAGGGATAGCGGTTACGCAGCGAGCGCTTGAGCAAGGGGTTGCCTTCCAGCAGCGACGTTTGTCCCGCGATCGCCAGAAGCGCGGCGATCGTGTCCTGCAATTCCTGCTTGATGCGCTGGAAGATCGCTTCGCGCATGGCGACATCCCGCACCAACCCGGCATAGCGCTCGGCGATCGCGATGTCGGTCTTGGCCAGCAGCATGTCCATGTTGGCCAGCATGGTCCGGAAGAAGCCCCATTCGCGATACATGCGTTGCAGCAGGGGCAGTCCCTTGCCGGCGCGCTTTTCCTGATAGGCGTTGAAGGCGCTGCCGAAGCCGTACCAGCCGGGCAGCATCAGTCGGCACTGCGACCACGAGAACACCCACGGGATCGCGCGCAAATCTTCGATCGCGGTGGTCTTCTTGCGCGAAGCCGGGCGGCTGCCGATGTTGAGCTGCGAGATTTCGCTGATGACGGTGGATTCCCAGAAATAGCGCTCGAACTCCGGCGTCTCATACACCAGCGCGCGATAGGCCTGAAACGCACTGTCCGCCAGTTCGGCCATCGCGGCGAGGCAATCCGGCTGCGGGTCGTCGTAGGCCTGCGGCAGCAAAGTGGCTTCGAGCGTGGCGGCAACCAGCACTTCGAGATTGCGCCGGCCCAGTTCGGGGTTGGCGTACTTCGAGGCGATCACCTCGCCCTGCTCGGTGATGCGGATCGCTCCCTGCACAGCACCGGCCGGCTGGGCAAGGATGGCTTCATAGCTCGGCCCGCCACCGCGGCCGACGGTACCGCCACGGCCATGGAACAGCCGCAGCCGCAGGTGATGTTTCTTGAACACTTCCACCAGCGTGATTTCGGCGCGGTAGAGCGACCAGTTCGACATCAGGAAGCCACCATCCTTGTTGCTGTCGGAGTAGCCGAGCATCACTTCCTGCAGGCCGCCGCGCTGGTCGATCAGGCGCCGGTAGGCGGGCAGCGCAAAGAGATGATCCATCACCGCGCCGCAGCGTTCGAGGTCGCCGATGGTCTCGAACAACGGCACGATGTTGACGTCCAACTCGCCCTCGCGCGGGCGCAGCAGGCCGACTTCCTTGAGCAGCAGCGCGACTTCGAGGATGTCCGAGACGCCCTCGTTCTTCGAGATGATGACGTTCTGGATCGCCGCCTTGCCGTAGAGCCGGTGCATGTCGCGCGCGGCGTGGAAGATCGCCAGTTCCGACGTGGTTTCCTCGGAATAGGTCCAGTAAGGCGAGGCGAGCAGACGCGGCGTGGCCAGTTCGGCGAGCAGCAGGGCGATGCGTCCGGCCTCGCTGCGCTTTTCGTATTCGGTGCCGGGGCGCGCGGCCTCGAACAGCTCGTGAACCGTGCGCGCATGCACGTCGGAGTTCTGGCGCAGGTCCAGCGGCGCGAGATGGAAGCCGAACAGGGCCAATGCCCGCCGCAAGCGGCGCAGGCGGCCGCGAGCCATCAGTGTCGAGTTGTTGTCGCGCAGCGAGCGGTCGATGATGTCCAGGTCGGCGGCGAAGGCCGCACAATCCGCGTACGGCGGCGCATCGGCAACCGCGTGGCGCAGTGCTTCCATGTGGTCGAGTTCGCGCGCCGTCGCCGCGAGGCGGGCGTAGATGCCGGCGATGGCGCGGCGGTAGGGTTCGTCGTCGCGATGCGGATTGCGGTCGGGCGAAGCGGTCGCCAGCGCACGCAATTCCGGTGAAACGCTGACCAGCAAGTCAGCGGAGGACAGTTCGCCGCCGAGCAGATGCACCTGTTCGAGGTAATAGATGAAAGCCTTGCGGCTTTGTGCGTTGAGCGCGCTGCGCAGGATGTCGGCGGTGACGAAGGGGTTGCCGTCGCGGTCGCCGCCGATCCATGAGCCGGGTCGCAGGAAGGCCGGCACAACGGTGCCGGTGAGATCCTCGATGCTGTTGTGCAGACGCGGCAGTTCGCGCAGGAAGGTAGTGTCGTAATAGGACAGCGCGTTATTGACCTCGTCCATCACCGAGAGCTTCACTTCGCGCAACATGCGCGTCTGCCAGAGGATCAGCACGGCGCGGCGCAGCGATTCTTCGTTCTCGGCGAGTTCATCGGGCGTCAGAGGGGCGCGGTCGCGCGCGTCGAGCAGGCGCGCGACCTGCCAGGAGCGGTCGAGGATGCTCTTGCGCTGCACTTCGGTGGGATGTGCGGTAAGCACCGGCGCAATATCGGCGCAGGCAAAGAAATCGGCGAGCGAATCCTTGCCGATGCCCAATTCGGCGGCGCGCGCCGCCGCATGGAGATAGCTGCCGGGGCGTGCAGGTGAACCAGCCAGCGCGTGGGCGCGGCCGCGGCGGATGCGGTGCTGGTCCTCGGCGATGTTAGCGAGGTGCGAAAAGTAGCTGAAGGCGCGCACCACCAGATTGGTGTGCTCGCGCGACAGGTTGTTGAGCAGCGTGTCCAGTTCAGTCCGCGCTGCCTGGCATTCGTCGGCCTTCTCATTGCGATGGAGCTGGATCGACAGCTGACGGATGCGTTCGACGAGGTTGAATACCGTCGCGCCTTCCTGGTCGCGGATCACGTCGCCGAGCAGCCGGCCAAGCAGGCGGATGTCGGCGAACAGCGGCGCATCCTTGTCGTCCGACAAGGGGGCGGATGCGGCCTGAATGCTAGAATTTCCCTCGATTGAGGATTTGGCTGCGGCTGAATCGTTCATGGTTTTCTCGCCTATTGGAAATCAAGTGACCACTCCCGAACGTATCGTTATCGCCACCCGTGAATCGCGCCTCGCCTTGTGGCAGGCGGAGCACGTGCGCAGCCTTTTGCAGAAATTATATCCGTCCTGCAGTGTCGAACTGCTCGGCATGACGACACGCGGCGACCAGATCCTCGACCGGCCGCTTGCCAAGGTCGGCGGCAAGGGCCTGTTCGTCAAGGAGCTCGAAACGGCATTGCTCGACCGTAGCGCCGACATCGCGGTGCATTCGATGAAGGACGTGCCGATGGTGCTGGAGCCGGAATTCGCGCTGGTGGCGATCGGTCCGCGCGAGGTGCCGCTCGATGCCTTCGTCTCCAACAAGTACGCACGCATCGACGATCTGCCGCCCGGCGCCGTGGTCGGCACCTCGAGCCTGCGCCGCGAGGCACAGCTGCGTGCGATGTATCCCTATCTCGCCGTCTCCAGCCTGCGCGGCAACCTCGACACGCGTCTGCGCAAGCTCGACGAGGGCCAGTACGACGCGATCATCCTCGCCGCCGCCGGCCTGACGCGGCTCGGGCTCAAGGAGCGCATCCGCTCGACGCTGCCCGCCGAAGCCTCGCTGCCAGCAGCCGGGCAGGGCGCGCTGGGCATCGAGGCGCTGGCATCGCGTCCCGAGGTGGCCGCCTGGGTGGCACCGCTTAACGATACGGCCACGGCGGCCTGCGTGCGTGCCGAACGCGCCGTGTCGCGTGCGCTCGCCGGCAGTTGCGAGGTGCCGCTCGGCGCCTATGGCGAATACGACAACGGCACGCTGCGCCTGCGCGGCCTGGTGGCGACGCCCGACGGCACGCGCATCGCCCGTGCCGAACACCGCGGCCCGGCCACCGATCCGGAAGCGCTTGGCCTCAAACTGGTCGACGACCTGCGCGCGCAGGGCGCCAACGAAATCCTCGCCGCCCTTGGATAAACCCCTGCAAAAGTCGGCGCTGGCAGGACGGCACATCGTCGTCACGCGGCCGGCTGGGCAGGCGATCCATCTGGCCGAGGCCCTGGTTGATCTCGGTGCGCAGCCGGTGCTGTTCCCCGTGCTGGCAATCGGGGATGTGGCCGATGTCACGCCTATCCTCGATGCCGCGATCCGGCTCGACCAGTACGACTGGGCGATGTTCGTCAGCCCGAACGCCGTCGACAAGGCGCTGGCGATCATCCTCGCCCAGCGGCAATGGCCCGCCAGCGTGCGTGCCGCGACCGTCGGCCATAGCAGCGAGGCCGCGCTGATGCAGCACGGTATCGTCGATGTCGTTGCGCCACAGGAGCGCTTCGATTCCGAAGCATTGCTGGCCCTGCCGGAATTTGCCGATGTCAAAGGCCAGCGCGTCATCATCTTCCGTGGCGATGCCGGCCGCGACCTGTTCGGGGATACGCTCAAGGAACGGGGCGCCACGGTGGATTACGTGACCTGCTATCGACGTACACGACCGGCCATCGATCCTGCACCTTTGCTCAAGCTGTGGAGCGAGGGCCATCTCGACGCGATGACGGTCACCAGCAGCGAAGGCCTGCGCAATCTCTACGCGATGGTCGGCAAGCTGGGCCAGGGTTGGCTCAAACGCACGCCGACTTTCGTGCCCCATGCGCGCATTGCCGAACAGGCACAGGCGCTTGGCCTGCATAATGTGGTGCAAACTGGTCCCGCCGACGCGGGTTTGCTCGCCGGACTGACCGACTATTTCTCACGGCCATGAACGAACAACAGAAAACCGAAATTCCTGCGCTGGTCGCCGCGCCACCCGTTGCCGAAAAATCCGGTACCGCGCAGCCATGGGCGCTTTGGCTGGCCGTGTTGGCCTTGCTGGGCGTGGGTGTGCTGGGCTGGTTGGCCTGGCAGGGCAACGAACGTGTCGAGGCTACGCGTCAGGAACTGGCCCGGCGCCTGACCGACAGCGATGCCATGCAGCGCGAAGCGCTGGCCAATGCGAAACAGAACCGCGAGGCGCTCGATGCGCTGCAGGGCAAGGTCGGCGCCTTCGAAGCGCAACTGGCCGAGATGCAGAGCCAGCAACTCGCCATGCAGTCGATGTACCAGGAGATGTCGCGCGTGCGCGACGACCGCCTGTTGGCCGAGATCGAACAGGATGTCGCCATCGCTGCGCAGCAGTTGCAGTTGGCCGGCAATGTCGAGGCGGCGCTGATTGCCCTGCAAGGGGCCGAGGCACGGCTGGCGAAGAGTGCCCAGCCGCAGTTCCTGCCCCTGCGCAAGCTCATTGCGCGCGACATCGAGCGCCTCAAGGCGCTGCCCGGCGCAGATGTCAGCGGCATCGCACTCAAGCTCGACACCCTGCTCAATGCCGTGCCCAGCCTGCCGCTGGCGTTCGAGCAGCGTCCTGCCACGCCGCCGAAACAGAAAAAAGGCCCGCCCACCCCCAGCCCCGCCCTCCCGGGCGGAGAGACTGCCAGTGCCGTCCCGGCAGCGCCGACTTTCGACAGCATGGTGCGCGCCTGGCTCGGCGAGGTCTGGCATGAACTGCGCCAGCTGGTGCGCATCGAGCGGGTCGACACCCATGGTATTGGCGACCCTGGACTGCTGGCGCCGCGCGAAGTCTTCTTCCTGCGCGAGAACCTGCGGCTGCGCCTGCTGTCGGCGCGACTCGCGCTGCTGGCGCGTGACGGCGGCAGTTTCCAGGGCGATCTCAAGCAGGCAGACGCGTGGCTCGGTCAGTATTTCGATACCCGTGCGACCGCGGTGCAGGATGCGCAGACCGCGTTGCGCAGCCTGATCAAGCTCGATGTGATGCGCGAGCCGGTCGAACTCAACGAGACACTTTCCGCGCTGCGCAATTTCAAGCTGGCGCGCGACAAACGCTAAGCCATGAAAACGCTCTTCTGGTTGCTGACCCTGGCCGCGCTGGCAATCGGCGCCGCCTTGCTCGGCCGCTTGACCGACGGTTACGTGCTCTGGGTGATGCCGCCGTGGCGTGCCGAGATTTCCTTCAATCTCTTCGTCGTGTTGCAGGTGGTCGCGCTAGTCGTCGTCTATCTGCTGCTGCGGCTGATCGTCAACACGCTGCGCCTGCCCGGTGTCGTCAATGCCTTCCGCGCACGGCGTGCCCGGGTGCGCAAGGAACGCGCGGCGGCCGAGGCTTTGCGGTTGTTCTGGGAGGGACGTTACAGTCAGGTCCTGAAAAGCGCTGAACTGGTCGCCAGCGAAAAAGTCGGCGCTGACGGGACGGCTTCCGTCACGAGCGAAGCGCCGGGCATCGCGACGCTGGCCGCGCTCAAGGCCGCGCATGCCTTGCGCGATCCCGCCCGCATCGCCACCTGGCAGGCGCGCGCGGAAGCCCTCGATGCCGCCGGCTGGCGCACTGCACGTTTGATGGCGGAGATTCGCATCGCGCTCGACGCGCGCGATTTCGCCACGGCGGAGGCCGCCCTCGAGCAATTGGGCACCAAGGAGCGGCGGCAGATTTCCGCCCAGCGGTTTGCCTTGCGGCTGGCGCAGGGCAAGGGTGACTGGGCCGGGATGCTGCGGCTGGCGCGGCAACTCGAGAAACACAAGGTGCTGTTGCCGGAGCAGGCGCAGCCATTGCGACTGCATGCCTATCACGGCATGCTCGATGCCTTGCCGGACGATCCCGCACAACTCGTGCGCTTCTGGCGCGACATGCCGGCGTCAGACCGCCTTGATACACGCCTTGCGCAACGGGCTGCGTGGACGCTGGCGAATGCCGGGCATTGCGCCGAATGCGCGCAACTCATCGAAGACTATCTTGACGAGCGCTGGGAATCGGTTCTGCTGGAGCCCTATGCCGATTGCCAAGGCGGCGATGTGCTCGGCCGCATCGCCCATTGCGAGAAGTGGCTGCACGAACATCCGCAGGATGCGCTGTTGCTGCTGGCGCTTGGCCGGCTCTGCATGCAGCAGCAACTCTGGGGCAAGGCACAGAGCTTTCTGGAAGCTTCGCTCGCGGTGGCGCCGAGCTGCGCCGCGCACATCGAACTGGCGCGGCTGTTCGACCGGCTGGAGCGTGCCGACGCGGCCAACCGCCACTATCGCGCAGCGGCGCAGTGCCAGAACACGAAACCTCAGTTCCAGTCGCGCGGAATCAGGAAATCGGTGTAAAGCTTTTCCTCGGGCGAGCCCGGCACCGGGTGCCAGTCGTAGCGCCACTTCACGAGCGGCGGCAGCGACATCAGGATCGCCTCGGTACGTCCGCCCGACTGCAGGCCGAAGAGCGTGCCGCGATCCCAGACCAGATTGAATTCGACGTAGCGCCCGCGCCGGTAGGCCTGGAAGTCGCGCTCGCGCTCGCCGTAGACCATATCCCGACGCGTTTCGCAGATCGGCAGATAAGCCGCAGTGAACTGGTCGCCGACGCTTTGCGTGAGCGCGAAGCAGCGTTCGAAGCTACCCTCGTTCAGATCGTCGTAGAAAATGCCGCCAATGCCACGCGGTTCATTGCGATGCTTGAGGAAGAAGTACTCGTCGCACCATTGCTTGTAGCGGGGATGCACGTCAGCGCCGAAGGGATCGAGCGCCGCCTTGCAGGCGCGATGGAAGTGGATGCAGTCTTCCGCGAAGCCGTAGTAGGGCGTGAGGTCCATGCCGCCGCCGAACCACCAGACGGGATCTTCATCCGGCTTCGTCGCGATGAAGCAGCGGACGTTCAGATGCGTGGTCGGACAATACGGATTGCGCGGGTGCAGCACCAGCGAGACACCCATGGCTTCCCAGCTTCTGCCGGCGAGTTCCGGGCGGTGCGCTGTAGCCGAAGCAGGCAGCTTGTCGCCGGTGACATGCGAGAAATTCACGCCGCCGCGTTCAAAGAAATCACCCTCTTCGATCAGCCGCGAGATGCCTCCACCACCCTGCGGCCGAGTCCACTCATCGCGCCGAAAAGACTGACCATCGAAGGCTTCGAGTTGTGTGACGATGCGCTCCTGCAGGCCAAGCAGATAGGCGCGAACAATGTTGCTGTCGATCACCGCTTGATGGCGCGGAAACCAATGTCGCGACGGAATTGCATGCCGTCGAAACGGATGCCATCGGCGATCTCGTAGGCGCGCTTCTGCGCGCTCTTGACGGTATCGCCGAGCGCGGTGACGCACAGCACGCGGCCGCCGGCGGTGACGACGTGGCCGTCCTTTTCTGCGGTGCCGGCATGGAAGACATGCGCATCGTCGGTGGTCTTGCCGAGGCCGGAAATGATGTCGCCCTTGCGCGGCGTTTCCGGATAGTTATGCGCGGCGAGGACGACGCCCAGCGCGACACGGCGATCCCAGTCGGTCTCGATCTTGTCGAGCCGGCCATCGATGGCGGCATCGACCAGCTCGGTCAGGTCGCTCTTGAGGCGTAGCATGATCGGCTGCGTTTCCGGGTCGCCCATGCGGCAGTTGAATTCGAGCACTTTCAACGAGCCATCCGGCTTGATCATCAGGCCGGCATAGAGAAATCCGGTGAACAGGATGCCATCCTTCTCCATGCCGTGGATGGTCGGCATGATGACTTCACGCATCACGCGTGCGTGAATGGCCGGCGTGACCACCGGGGCCGGCGAATAGGCACCCATGCCGCCGGTGTTGGGGCCTTCGTCGTTGTCCTTGAGGCGCTTGTGGTCCTGGCTGGTGGCGAGTGCCAGCGCATGATGGCCGTCGGCCATGACGATGAAGCTGGCTTCCTCGCCGTCGAGGAACTCCTCGATCACGACGCGGTTGCCGGCACTGCCGAGCTTGTTGCCGGCGAGCATGTCGTCGATGGCATGGTGTGCCTCGGCGACGGAAATCGCGACAACCACGCCCTTGCCGGCGGCGAGGCCGTCGGCCTTGATGACGATCGGCGCACCTTCGGCATCGACATAGGCGTGCGCCGCGGCGGCATCGGTGAAGGTGGCGAACTTCGCGGTCGGGATGCCGTGGCGGCTCATGAACTGCTTGGCGAAGTCCTTCGAACTTTCAAGCTGGGCGGCGGCCTTGGTTGGCCCGAAGATGCGCAGGCCGGCAGCACGAAAAGCGTCGACTACGCCGGCAGCCAGTGGTGCCTCGGGACCGACCACGGTGGCGTGGATGGCGTTGTCGCGGGCGAAGGCAACGAGCTGGTGAATGTCCGTGATGGGCAGGTTTTCCAGGCCATCCTCATGTGCGGTGCCGGCATTGCCGGGTGCGACGTAGATCTTCTGCACCTTTTCTGACTGCGCGAGCCGCCATGCCAGCGCATGTTCGCGGCCGCCGGAACCGATGACGAGGAGTTTCATGACGCGGTGACCTTAATGGCGGAAGTGGCGGAAGCCGGTGAACACCATCGCGATGTTCTGCTCGTCGGCAGCGGCAATGACTTCCGCGTCGCGCACCGAGCCGCCAGGCTGGATGACGGCGGTGGCACCGGCCTTGGCGAGCACGTCGAGGCCATCGCGGAAGGGGAAGAAGGCGTCGGAGGCGACCACCGAGCCGACGACAGTAAGCTTGTTGTTCTCGGCCTTGATCGCGGCGATGCGCGCGGAATCGACACGACTCATCTGGCCGGCGCCGACGCCGACGGTCATCGCGTCCTTGCAGTAGACGATGGCGTTCGACTTGACGTACTTGGCGACCTTCCAGGCGAACAACAGGTCACGCATTTCCTGCTCGGTGGGCACGCGCTTGGTGACGACCTTGATGTCGTTTTGCGTGATGCGCGCCTCGTCGGCCGTCTGTACCAGCAGGCCGCCGCCGACACGCTTGTAGTCGAATACGCCGGCGGTGCGTCCCATCGGTACGACCAGCACGCGCAGGTTCTGCTTGGCGGCGAATACAGCACGTGCTTCCTCGGTGATTTCTGGTGCGATGATGACTTCAGCGAACTGGCCGGAGACGGCCTCGGCCGTGGCCTTGTCGATGGCGCAGTTGAAGGCGATGATGCCGCCGAAGGCCGAGGTTGGATCGGTCGTGAAGGCACGGCGATAGGCTTCTTCTGCCGTGGCGCCTAGGGCGACGCCGCAGGGGTTGGCGTGCTTGACAATGACGCAGGCCGTGACATCGTCGAACGCCTTGACGGCTTCCCACGCGGCATCGGCGTCGCCGATGTTGTTGTAGGAGAGTTCCTTGCCCTGCAGTTGCTGATAGCTGGCGATACTGCCCGTAACCGGATTGGGTTCCTTGTAGAAGGCGGCCTGCTGGTGCGGGTTCTCGCCGTAGCGCATCGTGTCGACCTTGTCGAAGGCCAGTTGCAGGCGCTCGGGGAAAGTGGTTGGTTTGTTGTCGGTGTCGAGTGCGGTGAGCCAGTTGGCGATGGCGCTGTCGTAGCGCGCGGTATGCACGAAGGCCTTCTTGGCCAGCGCGAAGCGCGTGGCGGCGGAGATCGCGCCGCCGTTGGCCTTCATCTCGGCGATGATGCCGGCGTAGTCAGCCGGTTCGACGACGACCGCGCAGCCACCCTGTTCGTTGCCGTGGTTCTTCGCCGCGGCGCGCACCATGGTCGGCCCGCCGATGTCAATGTTCTCGATCGCGTCTTCCAGCGTGCAGTCCTTCTTCGCGATGGTCTGCTGGAAAGGGTAAAGGTTGACGACGACGAGGTCGATGGTCGGGATGGCGTGTTTGGCCATCGTCGCCGCGTGCGCGGCGTTGCCGCGAATGCCGAGAATGCCGCCATGCACCTTCGGGTGCAGCGTCTTGACGCGGCCGTCGAGCATCTCGGGGAAGCCGGTGTAATCGGATACGTCGGTGACGGCGAGTCCGGCGTCGCGCAACAGCTTGGCGGTGCCGCCGGTGGAGAGCAGCGTGACGCCAAGGGCGGCGAGTTCGCGCGCGAAATCGACCGCGCCGTGCTTGTCGGAAACGCTGATGAGCGCCTGGCTGACTTTCATAAAACTTCCCCTCAAGACAGGTTATGTTCGGCTAGTTTTCTTCTGAGCGTGCTGCGGCTGATACCGAGCATCTCGGCGGCAATGGTCTGGTTGCCCTGCGACTGCTTCATGACGACTTCGAGCATCGGCTTTTCGACACTGGAGATCACCATGTCGTAGATGGCATGCGGCGATTCGCCGTCGAGGTCGCGGAAGTAACGATTGAGATTGCGGCGCACGCAATCGGCGATGTCGCTGCTCATGCGGCCTCCATGTAGCGGATGGCATCGTTCGCGCTGTGGTTGGAGTGATCGAGGAAAAATTCGTCGGTCGCAGCGAGTTGTGCATCGACATCCTCGAGCTGGTTCATCGCGTGGCGGAAGCGTGCGGCGCCAACGATACCCTTCGTGTACCAGCTAATGTGCTTGCGGGCGATCTTCACGCCGGTGTCCTCACCGTAGAAGGCGTAGAGGTCAGCGAGATGGCCGCGCAGGATCGCGTGAATCTCGGCGAAAGTCGGCGCTGGCAGGACGGCACCTGTTTTCAGGAAGTGCTCGATCTCGCGGAACAGCCACGGCTTCCCCTGCGCTGCGCGACCGATCATCACGCCGTCGGCCTGCGTGTAGTCGAGGACGAACTTAGCCTTCTCGGGTGTCGTGATGTCGCCGTTGGCGATGACCGGTATCTTCACTTGCGACTTTACCAGCGCGATGGTGTCGTACTCGGCGTGACCCTGATATTGGTCGGCGCGTGTGCGGCCGTGGATGGCGATGGCGCGAATACCGGATTCCTGCGCGATGCGGGCAATGGTCGGCGCGTTCTTGTTATCGCGGTTCCAGCCGGTACGGAACTTGAGAGTCACGGGTGTTTCCGGCACCGCGGTGACCACGGTTTCGAGAATCTTCGCAACGAGTGGCTCGTTCTGCATCAGTGCCGAGCCGGCCATCACGTTGCAGACCTTCTTGGCCGGACACCCCATGTTGATGTCGATGATCTGCGCGCCGCGCTCGACGTTGTAGCGCGCGGCTTGCGCCAGCAGGTCCGGGTCGGCGCCGGCGATTTGCACCACGATGGGTTCGACTTCACCCGTGTGGTCGGCGCGGCGGCGTGTCTTGGCGCTGCCATAGAGCAGGGAGTTGGAGGTCACCATCTCCGACACCGCGAGGCCCGCACCCAGCTGCTTGCACAGCTGGCGGAACGGCCGATCTGTCACCCCGGCCATGGGGGCGACAAAAAGGTTGTTGCGCAGCGTGAAGCCGAGGTAGTTCATGGGCAATGAAAGGGGGCGGTGAAACGTATGTGGGAGGCGGATTTTAACGCTTACCAACCGCGGGCGCCGAACATCATGCGGCGCGCCAGGAATGACCGTGCGGGTGGAATGAGATCGAGCGCCAGTAGGCCGGCGCCGCGTGCATGCAGCAAGGGCTGGATGGCATTGGAAAAGAGCCGCACCAGGCCATCCGTCAAGCCGATGGTGCCGGCGCGATCAAGTCGTCGCCGCGTGGCATAGCGCGCGAGCAAAGTGGCATCACCCGGGTCGACGGCATCGGTCAGCGTGTCCGCGAGTTCCATGATGTCGCGCAGCGCGAGATTGAAGCCTTGTCCAGCGACCGGGTGGAGGGTCTGCGCGGCATTGCCGATCCAGACGGCTCGGCCGGCCACCGGGCTGCGGCGTACGCGCAGGCCAAGCGGATAGACGAAGCGTGGTGAAACGCTGGTAAGAATCACTCGCGGGCCAAAGCGTTGCTGCAGCAGGGTAAGAAAGTCGGCATTGCTCAAGGCCGCGATGTGTTCGATATCGGCGGCTGGACAGGTCAGTACGACAGCGTATTCATCCTTGCAAGGCAGCAGCGCAACCGGCCCCTGCGGCGTGAAGCGCTCCCACGCGATGCCGCGATGTGGTGTTTCTGCTTGCGCCATGCAAATCACCGCGTACTGGCCATAGTCGCGCTTGCGGATTTCCTCGGTGTCTTTAATGCGTCCCTCGGCATGCACGGTGAGTTGCGCATCGGATTGCTCCGGCGCCGGTGTGTTATCCCGGTAGGCGATGTCGCTCGTGCTGATTGCCTTGTCCAGAGCTGTGGCGAGATCGCCGGCAGCGAGTACATAACCGAGCGCCGGCACATTTTCTTCTTCGGCGCGAATCAGCGTGCGGCCGAGGCCGCCGGCGTGCGAGACATGGATCGTCGTGATCGGCGTGTGCGGAATGTCCTTCCAGACTTCGAGCATTTCAAGCGAGAGGCGCGAGCCATGCGATAGCGCGAGGATGCGTGCGTCGTGCATCGATGCCCCGCGTGGCCGCGCATCGACGATGCGGCTCGCCACACCACCACGATGCAGCGCCAGCGCCAGTGCCATGCCGGCCGGCCCGCCGCCGATGATCAGGACTGGTGCACTCATCGCTGCATCAACGCCTCGATAGCGGCGATGGTCTTGGGCGTGTCGACGGTGAGGATGTCGCAGCCGTCAGCGGTGACGAGCACGTCGTCCTCGATGCGCACGCCGATGTTGTGAAAGGCGGCCGGCACATCGTCAGCCGGCCGGATGTAGCAGCCGGGCTCGACGGTGAGTGCCATGCCCGGCGCGAGAATGCGCCATTCATCGCCGGCTCGATACTCGCCGGCATCATGTACGTCGAGGCCCAGCCAGTGCCCGGTGCGATGCATGTAGAAGCGCTTGTAGCTTTCCGATTCGATCACGCCGTCGCGGCTGCCTTCGAGCAGCTTCAGATCGAGCATGCCCTGTGCAAGCACGCGTACGGCGGCATCGTGCGGGTCGAGGAAGGTCGCGCCGGGTTTGATCGCGGCAATGGCCGCCGTCTGCGCGTCGAGTACGAGGTCATACACATCGGCCTGCGGTCCGCTGAACTTGCCATTGACCGGGAAGCTGCGCGTGATGTCGCTGGCGTAGCCATCGACCTCGCAACCCGCATCGATCAGCAGCAGGTCGCCGTTCTTCAGTTCCCGGTTGTTATCGACGTAGTGCAGCACACAGGCATTGGCGCCGCCGGCGACGATGGGCGAATAGGCAGGGTACTGGCTGCCCTGGCGGCGAAATTCGTGGAGAAATTCCGCCTCGACTTCGTACTCGAATTTTCCCGGTGCGGTGAAGCGCATCGCGCGTCGATGGGCCGCCCCGGCGATCTGCGCCGCCTTGCGCATCAGTTCGATCTCGTGCGCGTCCTTGACGAGGCGCATTTCGTCGAGCAGCGCGCGCACGTCGTGGATCATGGTTGGCGCGCGTTTGCCGGCACGCGTCTGCGCGCGCACGGCATTCAGGGCAGTTGCAATGCGTGCATCCCAAGCGGCATCATGGCCGAGCGAATACCACAGGGCGGGTTGGTCGGCGAGCAGTTCAGCCAGCCTGGCATCGAGTTCGCTGATCGAATGGGCGGCGTCGAAACCGAAAGCTTCACGTGCCCCGTCAGGGCCGAAGCGGAAGCCGTCCCAGATTTCCTTTTCGATATCCTTGTCGCGGCAGAACAGCAGCGACTTGGGCTGGTCTCCGGCGACCAGCACCAGCACGGCTTCGGGTTCGGGGAAGCCGGTCAGATAATGGAAATAGCTGTCGGCGCGGTAGGGGTAAGTCGAGTCACGATTACGGATGCGTTCCGGTGCCGTCGGGATCAGTGCCACGCCACCGCCGGCCGTACTCATGCGGTCGAGCAGGGAAAGTCTGCGCTGGCGGAACGGCATTATTTGCATCGGGAAATGCTAGCACGCGTGGCGCAGGTCGATGTCGAGTGCCTGCAGACGCTCTGGCGTGCCGACGTCGACCCAGCGGCCGGTGTGCAGTTCGCCACTGACCTGGCCAGCGGCAATGGCTTCGTTGAGCAAGGGCGCCAGTTTCGCCGGTGTGCCGCGCGCGATGTCGGCGAAGAATTCCGGCCGGTAGATGCCGATGCCGGAGAAGGTCAATCGTGCCGTCCCGCCAGCGCCGACATTCCCGCTGTCCAAGGAGAAATCGCCGTCGGGATGGTGTGGCGGGTTGCCGACCAGGACCAGATGGGCCAGTTTGTTGCTCGCCAGAACATCGCGCGCGCGCGCGATGTTCCAGTCGCAGAAGATGTCGCCATTGATGACGAGAAAGGGTGAGTGGCCTAGTAGTGGCAATGCGTTGGCGATGCCGCCGGCGGTTTCAAGCGCGCCCTGAGGTTCGGCCGAGTAGCGGATGCTGACGTTCCAGGCATCGCCATCGCCGAGCAGGGCTTCGATCTGGTCGCCGAGGTGGGCGTGGTTGATGACGACTTCGTGAAAGCCGGCCCGCGCCAAGCGTTCGAGATGCCAGATGATCAGCGGCTTGCCCGCCACGGGCAACAGGGGCTTGGGCGTGTGGTCGGTGAGCGGACGCATGCGTTCGCCGCGCCCCGCCGCGAGGATCATCGCTTTCAAAAGGTATACCCCACTTGCACCTGCCGGTTTTCGAGTTTGTCGAGCAGGCGTAGCAGCGGTGTCAGTTCCCCATAGCGCCCACAGGCCTTGCGCAGATACTGGGCGACCAGTGGCATGTTTGCCAGATACCCATCCTTGCCATCGCGGTGGTACAGGCGCGCAAAGATGCCGAGTACCTTGATGTGCCGCTGCACACCCATCCACTCGTAGTCGCGGAAGAATTCGCTGAAATCGGCGCGGACCGGCAAGTCCGCCTGCCGGGCCTTTTCCCAGTAGCGCACCAGCCAGTCGAGCGTGCGTTCCTCGTCCCATTCGATGTAGGCATCCTTGAACAGTGATACGAGGTCGTAGCTGATCGGGCCATACACGGCGTCCTGGAAGTCAATTACACCCGGAGCCCCCGGCTGGTTTCCATCGACCATCAGGTTGCGGGAGTGATAGTCGCGATGCACATGGACGCAGGGCTCGGCGAGATTGACGGCAAGGATCTTCTCGAACGCCGCTTCGAGCGTGTTGCGTTGAGATGCGTCTAGCGGCTTTGCCACATGCTTGTCGATATACCAGTCGGGAAACAGATCGAGTTCGCGCTTGAGCAGGATCCGGTCGTAAGCCGGAAGAACCCCCGGCTTGCCGGCCCGCTGGATATCGACCAGCGTGTCGATGGCTGCACGGTAGAGCGGATCGGGATCGGCACCTTCGTTGAGCGCAGTCAGATAGGTGGTCGAGCCGAGATCGGAAAGCAGCAGGAATCCGCGTTCAATATCCTGCGCCAATACATCGGGTACATGAGTGCCCGCTGCGTGAAACAACTGCTGCACATGCAGCCAGGAACGGATGTCTTCATGCGCCGGAGGGGCGTCCATGACGACGCAGGTCTTGCCGTCAGGAAGAGAGACGCGCAGGTAGCGGCGGAAGCTGGCGTCCGCCGATGCGGGGGCCAGGGTAAATGTCTGTCCGGGAAACTGGGCTGCCAGCCATCCCTGAATCTGCTCGTTCCGCTCCACGCGACCCATTCCAGTCAAATGTTAGAATCGAAAATTCTATCATTGGCTCAACCGGCGCTTCGGGCATCACCGCAGCGCGATACAAACAAGAAATGCGGTGAAGATGTTATTGGCATGGCTCGGGCAAGGGGGGAGAAACGTCGGCGGCATGCTGCTGGCGATCGCCTGCGGCTGGGCTGTTGCTGCGGAGAGCCTTGAGCCGCTACGGGTCGATCCGACCCTGCTTGGCGGCGCGCCCCGCGAGCCGCAACCGGCAGCTGCACCCCCTGCAGAGGTACGCCCGGTTGAGGTGCGTCCGGCAGTGGTGACGCCGACAGTGGCGCAGGCCTTGCCTGTGAAAGTCGAGCAAGACAAAGAAGCAACTGTGTCAGAAGCAACTGTGCCGCGGCAGGTGCGCGCTCCGGCAATCACGGCACAGAATCTGCCACCATTGCGGGTTGATCCGGCACTGCTGGGTGGAGCCAGCTTGCTTGCCTCTAGCCCCCGGCCGTTGGCGCAATCCGCGGGGCAGTCCGTGGCCGTGGCTGGCCAGCAGACAGCACAGGCGCCACAAGCCGAGCACCCGGCCGTCCGTATTTTCCCGCATCCTGCCACCACCCCGTTTTCCGCAACCGACAAGAAAGCCGCTCCGACGAATGTGTGGGCACGCAAGATCAATGGCCTGAACGATGTCGAGATGGTCGCCGAGGGGGATGCCCTCATCGAGCGTGCGGGAGATACCCTGAGTGCCGACCGGATCGTTTACCGTCAGCTGGATGACGAAGTCGAGGCGACCGGCAATGTGCGCCTGACCTCTCCCGATACGGCAATCAGTGGTCCGCGCTTGCGCATGCGCATGGAAGAGGGTACCGGCGAGTTCGAATCACCTGCCTACAGCATCAAACACAAACCTGCTCCGATCCAGGAAGCCGCATTGACCATCCTCGGCCTGCCCGCGATTACCGAGGGTGGCCGGGTACTGGCGACGACAGGCAGGAAACTCGAACGTCCGGAGGTGACGGGAAGTGGTGTAGCGGATAGGCTCGAGTTTCGCGGCGAAGACCAGTATCACCTCAGTAACGCTACCTACAGCACCTGTGCTCCGGGAAAACGCGATTGGGAAATCTTCATTGATGCGCTCGACCTGGACTACACCAGCGAAACCGGTACAGGACGCAGTGCCGTGGTGAGCTTCATGGATGCGCCGATTTTTTATTTGCCCTGGCTGAGTTTCTCGCTCAACAACCAGCGCAAGAGCGGTTTCCTGCCTCCGACAATCGGTTCGACCAGCAAGAGCGGCTTTGAATTTGCCGCCCCCTGGTACTGGAATATTGCTCCGCACATGGATGCAACGATCACCCCGCGGGTGATGACGCGGCGCGGATTGCAACTCAGCACGGAGTTCCGCTACCTGCTGGACTCCACATACAACCGCAATCATGCGCTTCCCGGAACGCCATTGCCCGACAAGGGGCAAATCCGGATCGAGTACCTGCCGGATGACAAGTTGGCGAACAAAGATCGCTACGGCTACTCCATCGTGCACACCCAGAATCTGGGTTACGGGCTGACGGGATCGCTGAATCTCAACGGCGTGTCTGATGACGACTATTTCAGTGACTTGTCGACGCGTGTCGCCCAGGTCTCGCAGGGCAACCTGCTGCGCCAGGGTACGCTGACTTACGGCGGGTCGTGGTACAGCGCGACGCTCAATCTGCAGACATACCAGACCCTGCAGGACTTGCAGAAGCCATTTCAACGTCTACCGCAGATCACGGCGAGCGCCTTCCGCTACGACCTGCCGCTGGGCCTCACATTCAACCTGAATGCCGAGTACGTGAGCTTCGATCATCCGACCTACCTGCTGGGCAAGCGCACCACGCTTTATCCGCAACTCTCGCTGCCCTTGGCCACGGCGGCGTTTGCGCTGACGCCGAAGATCGGCATCCACTCAACGCAATATTCCCTGAGCAGGCTCGATCAGCCAGGTCCTGGCCAGATCGATCTGCAACCGGGTTCGAACGAGAGTCGTGTCCTGCCGATCTTCAGTGTCGATGGCGGCTTCGTCATGGAACGCGCCACCGACTGGTTCGGCCAAGCGCTGACCCAGACCCTCGAACCGCGCGCCTACTATGCCTACATCCCGCGTCGCGATCAGAGACGGATTCCTGTTTTCGACAGTGGCCTGAGCGCATTCAACTATGCGCAGATGTTTTCCGAAAACCGCTACGCCGGAGGCGACCGCATCGGCGATGCCAACGAGCTGACACTCGCCGTGACTTCGCGTCTGCTCGATTCCGCCAGCGGTGCCGATTTGCTGCGTGCGACATTGGGTACGCGCTATTACTTTACCGACCAGTATGTGACTTTGCCGGGCGAAACGGCACGCACTGAACGCTCGGCAGATATTCTGGCCACACTGGCTGGCCAGGTGTTGCCGCATACCTATGCCGACATCGGCTGGCAGTACAACCCGCGCGATGCACGCACCGAACGGTTGACCCTGGGCGGACGCTACCGCCCCGAAGCGGGCAAGGTGATGAATGCCGGCTATCGTTACGACCGCAGCACCGATCTCAAGCAGATCGACGTCTCGGCGCAGTGGCCGCTGTTCGGTGGCTGGCATGGCGTCGGCCGCTACAACTATTCGATCAACGAGCGGCGCGTCATCGAGACGATCGGCGGCCTGGAGTACGATGCCGGCTGCTGGGTCGGCCGTTTCGTCGTCCAGCGTCTGGCGACGATCGCCGACCAGCCCACGACATCGATCTTCTTCCAGCTGGAACTCAACGATTTCTCGCGCATCGGGTCCAATCCCATGCAGCTCCTGCGCCGCAGCATTCCGGGCTACGGCGTCATCAACCAGCCGACCGCCGATCCGGTGTTCGCCGAAAACTGATCATTGACCATGAAGCGACTCTTCCTCATTGCGCTCTGTACCCTCTTCCCTGTGCTGGCCGCAGCGCAATCCCGCCAGCCGATCGCGGTCGACCGTGTCATTGCGGTCGTCAATGACGAGGCGATTACCCTCAACGAACTGCGCGAACGCCTGGCGGTGGTAACGCGCCAATTGCGCAGCCGTGGTACGCCGTTGCCACCGGCCGACGTGCTGGAGAAGCAGATGCTCGAGCGCCTGATTGTCGATCGCCTGCAGATGCAGTTCGCCCGGGAGAGTGGCCTGCGGGTCGGTGATGCCGACCTGGATGGCGCCATGCGCCGCATTGCCGACAACAACCGGCTGTCCCTTGCGGAATTCCGCGCCGCACTCGAGCGTGATGGCATTGCCTGGAATCGCTTCCGTGAAGAGATTCGCGAAGAGATGACGCTCGCCCGCCTGCGCGAGCGCGAGGTCGAGAGCCGCATCGTCGTATCCGATGGCGAGATCGACAACTACCTCGCGCATCCGGAACAGGCAAACCAGACCGCCATGGTGGCGCTCGGCCACATCATCATCCGTGTGCCTGAACAGGCTGACGCCTCACGTCTCGAGCAGTTGCGCTTGCGGGCCGAAGAGGCGCTTGCCCGCATCAAGTCCGGCCAGGATTTTGGCCAGGTGGCGGCCAGCTATTCCGAAGCCCCCGATGCAATGGCCGGGGGCAGTATCGAGCCACGTCCGGCAGACCGTCTGCCGACCCTGTATGCCGAAGCAGTCGCCAAGCTGCAACCCGGCGAGACGAGTGGCATCCTGCGCAGTCCGGCAGGCTTTCACATCATCAAGCTCTTCGATCGCAAGGGGGGCAGCGTGGGCGGTACCTTCCGGCAGACGCACGCGCGCCATATCCTCATCAAGGTGAATGAGCTGGTGTCCTCGGAAGAGGCGCGCCACAAGTTGGCGGGGCTCAAGGAACGACTCGATAACGGCGCTGATTTCGCCGAGTTAGCGCGCTTGTATTCCAACGACCTTTCGGCAGCAAAGGGCGGCGACCTTGGCTGGCTTTATCAGGGCGATACGGTGCCGGATTTCGAACGCGCCATGGACGCGCTCAAGATCGGTGAAGTCAGCCAGCCGGTGCAGTCCCCCTTCGGTTGGCACCTGATCCAGGTGCATGAACGCAAGAGCGCCGAGCCGGGTGACGAGCGCAAACGTTTGTTGGCGCGCCAGGCGCTGCGCGAACGCAAGTCCGATGAGGCCTACGAGGACTGGCTCCGGCAACTGCGCGACCGTGCCTATGTCGAGTATCGGCTTGAAGAGCGCTGATCGTCCCGTCATCGTTGTTACTTCCGGCGAACCCGCCGGGATCGGCCCCGAGTTATGCCTTGCGCTCGTTGCGCGCGACTTCCCGGCGCGACTCGTCGTGCTGGGCGACCGGCAACTGATCAAGGAGCGCGCGCGTTTGCTTGGCCGCAGTACTGAGGGACTTGAAATTCTGCATGTACCGCTGGCGGTACCCAGTGAGCCGGGCAAGCTGGATGTGCGCAATGCCGGCTACGTGCTTGCCTTGCTGGATCGTGCACTGGCGGGCTGCGTGTCCGGCGAATATGCCGCGATGGTGACCGGCCCACTACACAAGGGCGTCATCAACGATGCCGGCATTCCTTTCACCGGCCATACCGAATACCTCGCGGAGAAGACCCGCACCCCGCGTGTAGTGATGATGCTTGCGGGCGCGGGATTGCGTGTCGCACTGGCGACGACGCACCTGCCGCTGAAGGAGGTATCCGCGGCAATCACGCCGCAGGAACTGGAAACTACGATCCGTATCCTGCATGCCGACCTGCGGACGAAGTTCGGCTTCGATCATCCGCGCATTCTCGTCGCCGGACTCAACCCGCATGCCGGCGAGGACGGCCACATGGGCATGGAAGAGATCGAGGTGATCACCCCGGCCCTTGAAAAGTTGCGTGCAGAGGGAATGAACCTGATTGGCCCGCTGCCCGCCGACACGCTGTTCACGAAGAACGTGCTGGCGGGCTCGCACGCGCAGTTGGCGATGTATCACGATCAGGGACTGGCGGTCCTCAAGTTCGCCGCCTTCGACGAAGGCATCAACGTCACGCTCGGTCTGCCGATCATCCGCACTTCGGTCGATCATGGCACGGCCTTCGATCTTGCCGGCACGGGCAGGGCGTCGCCGAGCAGCCTGTTCGCCGCGGTCGATGCTGCCATCGACATGGCGCGGCGCAGGGCTGCATGAGAGAACATGATGTAAATGGCCATCAAGGCCATCGAGCCAGAAAGCGCTTCGGCCAGAACTTCCTGGTTTCGCCAGGCATCATCCGCAAGATCGTCGACGCGATCGCGCCGCGTTCAAGTGATACCCTTGTTGAAATAGGTCCTGGCCTCGGCGCGCTGACCGTGCCGCTGCTCGAACGGATCGATCACCTGCATGTAGTCGAGATCGACCGCGATCTCATCGAACGCTTGCGTTCACGTTATCCGCCCGAGCGACTCACCATCCATGCGGGCGATGCGCTGCAATTCGATTTTGGCGCACTGAAGGGAACCGGCCCGCTCAAGATCGTCGGTAACCTGCCCTACAACATTTCCAGTCCGCTGCTGTTCCACCTTGCCGCAGTCGCCGACAAGGTCAGCGAAATGCACTTCATGCTGCAGAAGGAAGTCGTCGATCGCATGGTCGCCGCGCCGGGTTCGGGCGAGTTCGGCAGACTGTCGGTGATGCTGCAATACCGCTTCCACATGGAACGTCTTTTCATCGTTCCCCCCGGTGCCTTCGATCCGCCGCCCAAGGTCGATTCCGCGATCGTGCGCATGATCCCCATCGACTTCGCGAAAGTCGGCGCTGGCGGGACAGCACGGGACCCGGAATTATTCGCACGACTGGTGACGGCGGCGTTTTCGCAGCGGCGCAAGATGCTGCGCAATACGCTCAGGGACTTCGGCGGCGAGGCCTTGCTGGAAGCGCAGGGCATTGCGCCGACCGCGCGCGCCGAAACGCTGGCGGTGGAAGACTACGTGCGTCTGAGCAATGCGCTGAGCGCGTAGCTCAAATGAAAAGCGCCCGGAGGGAGGCGATCCCCCGGGCGCTTTTCAGGTTGCCGGCTTAGTCCGCCTGTTTGCGCAGGAAGGCTGGAATGTCGTATTTGTCCATCCCTGTGTCGGACATCGCTTGCGCGCGGCTATCACGATTGCCACGCGGGTTCGGCGTGAAGAAGTCGTCGAGACTGCCAGCACCGGCGTTGCTGCCGGCGATGTTCATCACGCCGGCAGTCGGATCTGCGGGCGTGGCGGGCATGCTGGGCATGGTTGCAGGTGACAGGTCATAGGTGCCGGTGCGCTGGCCGCGGCCTTCGCTATAGACGATCTTCGGCTGGCGTGCAGTCTTGGTGCCGAGGCCGGTGGCGACCACGGTCACACGCAACTGATCCTCCATCGCGTCGTCGAACACTGCGCCGCAAATCACGGTGGCTTCCGGTGCCGTGTAGGTGTGGATGGTGTTCATGACTTCCTGGTATTCCTTGAGGCCGAGCGAGCTGCTGGCGGTGATGTTGACCAGCACACCCTTCGCGCCGGAGAGCTCGATGCCTTCCAGCAACGGGCTGGCAACCGCCTGTTCGGCGGCGAGGCGCGCACGGTCGACGCCGGCGGCGGCAGCCGAACCCATCATTGCCTTGCCCATCTCGCCCATCACCGTGCGCACGTCTTCAAAATCCACGTTCACCAGGCCGGGCACGTTGATGATTTCCGAAATGCCGCCGACGGCGTTCTTCAGCACGTTGTCCGCCGCCTTGAAGGCTTCGAGCATGCTGACGTCCTCGCCGAGCACTTCCATGAGCTTTTCGTTGAGGATGACAATCAACGAATCGACATGCTGGGCCAGTTCGCCCAGGCCTTCTTCGGCAAGTTTGCCGCGACGGCCTTCGAAGGTGAAGGGCTTGGTGACCACGGCAACGGTCAGGATGCCGAGCTCGCGGGCCACCTCCGCGATGACGGGCGCCGCACCGGTCCCGGTGCCACCGCCCATGCCGGCGGTGATGAAACACATGTTGGCGCCGCGCAGCATGTCGGCAATGTTTTCGCGTTCGCTGCGCGCATGCTCGCGTGCCCGTTCGGGCTTGCCGCCGGCGCCGAGGCCGGGACCGAGCTGCAGCTTGACGCCCGCCGAGGAATGTTTGAGTGCCTGCGCGTCGGTGTTGCAGCAGATGAATTCCACGCCGCCCACGCCCTCGCGGATCATGTGTTCGACGGCATTGCCGCCGGCGCCGCCCACGCCGATCACCTTGATGATCGTGTCGTTTGCGTCCCTGTCGATGATTTCGAACATACTCGCCTCTCCTTTTGTTGCCGAAAACGTTGCTGAAAATTAAAGATTCCGTGCGAACCAGGCGCGCATGCGCCCGAATACCTGTCCCATGCTCATCGGTGGCTCCTTGCTGCCGCGCTGCCGTTGTGCGACACCCTCCATCAGCAGGCCCATGGCCGTCGCGTAGCGCGGGTTCCTGATGAAATCGCGCAGATTGCCGGCGTAGTGGGGCATGCCGACCTTGACCGTGTTGTGGAAGATTTCTTCACCGAGTTCCGCCATGCCGGGCATCTGCGCACTGCCACCGGTCAGCACGACGCCGGCGCGTAGCAGGCGCGCGTAGCCGCTTTTGACCAGTTCGTCCTGTACCTTCTGGAAAATTTCCTCGACGCGTGGCTGGATGAAGCCAGCCAGCGTCGCACGCGACAGGCTGGTTGCCGGGCGGTCGCCGACGCCGGGGACTTCGAGCATCTCCTCGGGATCGGCGAGCTGGTGCAGCGCGACGCCGTAGCGCAGCTTGATCTCCTCGGCGTCCTGCGTCGAGGTGCGCAGCGCGATCGCGATATCGTTGGTGATCTGGTCGCCGGCGATCGGGATCACGGCGGTGTGGCGGATCGCGCCCTGGGTGAATACGGCGATGTCGGTGGTGCCGCCACCGATGTCGACGAGGCAGACGCCGACATCCTTTTCGTCGTCGGTCAGCACGGCATTGCCCGAGGCGAGCGGCTGCAACACGAGGTCGATGACTTCGAGGCCGCAGCGGCGCACGCACTTGACGATGTTCTGCACGGCAGTAACGGCGCCGGTGACGAGATGCACTTTCACCTCGAGGCGACGCGCATCCATGCCGATCGGCTCCTTGACGCCGTCCTGCCCATCGACGATGAACTCCTGCACCAGCGTGTGCAGGATCTGGTCGTCGGCGGAGATCGGCGTGGCGTTCGCGGCCTCGATGGCGCGCGCGACGTCGTACTGCGTCACTTCCTTGTCCTTCACCACGGCCATGCCGTTGGAATCCTTGCTCTTGATGTGGCCGCCGGCGATGCCCGTGTAGACTTCCTTGACCTTGCAGCCGGCCATCATCTCGACTTCGGCGATGGCCTTGGAAATGCTGTTGACCGTCGCCTCGATGTTGACGACTACACCCTTGCGCAGGCCGCGCGCTTCCTGGGTGTCCTGCGTGCCGAGACCGAGGATGGCGAGCTGGCCTTCCGGATTGACCTCGGCGACGATGGCGACGATCTTCGAGGTGCCGATGTCGAGGCCGACGATCAGGTCGCGGTTCTTGTCCTTGCTCATGACTTCTGTCCTGCTGCTGCCGTTTTGGCCGGGAGGATGACGCGTTCCGTTCCGGCCAGCGTGAAACCGTTGGGATAGCGCATGTCGATGCCGCGCACGCTGCCAAAGCGCGCCTTGATCGTGTCGTAATGCGCGACGAAACGTGCCAGTCGCTCCTTGAGCATCTGTTCTTCCTGTTCGCGGCCGAGGTCGATCACCACCCCATCGTCGAGCTTGAGCCGCCAGGCGCGACGCTGCGATAGGGATACCGAACCGGCGCTGCGGCCGATGGCGGACAGTGTCTCGTTGAACGCGCCGTGACGGACAAGGATTTCCGCCGCCGCGCCTTCCGGGCCGCTGAAGCGTGGCAGAGCCGCTGCATTCTCCGGCAGGTCCGCCAGGAAAACCTCGCCCTGCCTGTTGATCAGGCCCGTTTCTCCATTCAGCTGCCGCCATTGCGCCACGGCCTCGTGCTCTTCCAGCGTCAGCGACAGGCCATCGGGCCAGACCCGGCGCACCGCGGCACTGCGTACCCAGGGCAGTTTCTCGATCGCCGTCCGCGTCGCATCGAGATTGACGGTGAAGAAGTTGCCGACGACGGTCGTGCGCGCCACATGGGCGATCTGTTCAGTGGACACCCGTTGCGGCGTTTCGACCAGCACGACTTCGCGGAGCGGGAACAGCGGCAGGCGCTGCAGGGCGGTCAGCGCTGCCCAGGCGATGCCGGCGATGCCGAGCACGATCAGCACGTCAGCCAGCAGGTTGAGCAGCGTCGGCTGGTGCCACAATCCACCCGTGGCGGCCGGTTCTGCGTTGCGGCTGTTCGCTCTAGCCCTAGGCTTGGCCACAGCGCGCCTCCGCAAGAATTTTCAGTACCAGCGTGCCGAAGTCGATGCCGGCGGCACGCGCCGCCATCGGTACCAGCGAGTGGCCGGTCATGCCCGGTGCGGTATTCATTTCGAGCAGACTGTAGCTGCCGTCGGTGCGCAGGATCAGGTCGGCCCGGCCCCAGCCCCGGCAGCCCAGCGCATCGAAGGCGGCCAACACCGTCTTGCCGATCTCGGCTTCCTTCGTCGGCTTGATCCCGGCAGGGCAGTGATACTTCACGACGTCGGTGAAGTATTTGTTCTGGTAGTCGTAGCGGCCTTCGGGGGCCTCGATGCGTACCAGTGGCAGGGCGGTATGGTCGAGTACGGCGGCGGTGAGTTCGGTGCCGGTGACGAACTCCTCGGCCATTACCTCTTCCTGGCGGCCGTCGGGCAAGGTCGCGGCGGCGGTGAAGGCGGCAGTGAATTCCTCCGGCCGGGCGACTTTCGTCACACCGATCGACGAGCCTTCGCGCACCGGCTTGACGATCAGCGGCAGGCCGAGCTCGGCGATGATGGCGGTACCCTCTGCGGTGGAGGCGACGCGCCGCGAGCGCGGCGTCGGAATGCCGGCCGCCTGCCACAGCAGTTTGGTGCGGATCTTGTCCATCGCCAGCGCCGAAGCCATCACGCCGCTGCCGGTATAGGGAATTTTCATGAGGTCGAGCGCGGCCTGCACCGTGCCGTCCTCGCCGTCGCCACCGTGCAGGATGATGAAGGCGCGGTCCGGTTTCAGTTCGGCTAGCGTCCAGATCGGCTGCGCGGCAGGATCGAAGGGGAAGGCGTCGACGCCGGCGGCGACGAGCGCGGCCAGCACCGCCTGGCCTGAGATCAGCGAAATCTCGCGCTCGGCGGAAGAACCGCCCATCAACACTGCTACCTTGCCAAACCCGCTTGCCATCAGCTTCTCGCTCCGAGGATGCGCACCTCGCGCACCAGTTCCACACCGAATCGTTCCTGTATCTCGGCCTGAATCCGGCCGATTAAGCTTTCTATCGCGGCGGCACTCGCTTTACCCCCCGGATTAACGATGAAATTCGCATGCTTTTCGGACACCCTCGCGCCGCCTTCCTCGATCCCCTTCAGGCCGGCCGTTTCGATGAGGCGCGCGGCGTAGTCGCCGGGCGGATTGCGGAACACCGAACCGGCGTTCGGCAACTGCAGCGGCTGCGTGGTGATGCGCTTTTCGAGCAACGTCTTGATCGTCGCGCGTGCGATCGCCGCGTCGCCGACGGGGAAGCGCAGCCAGGCGGCGACGAAGATTTCGTCGGTGGCAACCTTGAGGCCGCAATGGCGGTAGGCGATGGCGAAGTCGGCCGGCGTGCGTTCGACCAGTTCGCCCTTGCGATTGAGCATGCGCACGCGCTCGACGAATGACCAGATCTCGCCGCCGTGGCAGCCGGCGTTCATCGTCAGCGCACCACCGAGCGTGCCGGGAATGCCGGCGAGGAATTCGGCAGCGGCGAAATTGTGGTTCGCTGCGAAACGAGCTACCTTCGGCGATGAGACGCCCGCCTCGGCGTAGATCGTGCCGTCCGCTTCCAGCCGCAGCACATCGAGCGCGCCGTGGGTGAAGATGGCCGTGCCGTCAAAGCCGCCGTCGCGGATCAGCAGGTTCGAGCCGAGCCCGACCATCAGTAGCGGTTCGTCATGGCGCATGCCGGCCATGAAGGCCGCGAGGTCGTCGATGTCGCGCGGGAAGCAGGCCTTGGCCACCCGGCCGCCGGCGCGCCAGGTAACGTGGCCGGCCATCGGTTCGTCAGGGCGGATTTCCATCAGGCGGCCAGCTTTCCGGGTACGGCGCCGATGGAACCGGCGCCCAGGGTGATGACGACATCGCCGTCCTGTGCAATATCGAGGATCGCCTGCGGCATGGTGGCGATGTCCTCGACGAAGACGGGCTCGATCTTGCCGGCGACGCGCAGCGCGCGCGCCAGAGAACGGCCATCGGCGGCGACGATCGGCGCTTCACCCGCCGCATAGACCTCGGCGAGTAGCACGGCGTCGGCGGCGGAGAGCACCTTGACGAAATCCTCGAAGCAGTCGCGCGTCCGGGTGTAACGGTGCGGCTGGAAGGCCAGCACGATACGGCGGCCCGGGAAGGCGCCGCGTGCGGCGGCAAGCGTCGCCGCCATCTCGGCCGGGTGGTGGCCGTAGTCGTCGATCAGCGTGAAACTCCCACCCGCCGGAATCTTGATCTCGCCATAGCGCTGGAAGCGGCGGCCGACGCCGTGGAATTCCGCGAGGGCCTTCTGGATTGCCGTATCGCCAGCGCCGACTTCCGTGGCGACGGCGATCGCCGCCAGCGCGTTGCGCACGTTGTGCTCGCCGGGGAGGTTGAGCTTGACCGGGAAGCGCGACACCGAGCCGTTGGTGCGTACGCAGTCGAAGTGCATCCTGCCATTGTCAGCGCGCACGTTCTCGGCGCGGATGTTGGCGCCTTCCGAATATCCATATGTCACGACCTGCTTGGCGATTTGCGGCAGGATCTCGCGCACATGGGGGTCGTCTACGCACATCACCGCGACGCCGTAGAAGGGCAGGCGATGGACGAAGTCGACGAATGCCTGCTTCAAGCGCCCGAAGTCCTGGCCGTAGGTGTCCATGTGGTCCTGGTCGATGTTGGTGACCACCGAAATCACTGGCGAGAGGAACAGGAAGGAGGCATCCGATTCGTCTGCCTCGGCGACGAGAAATTCGCCGCTGCCGAGACGTGCATTCGCGCCGGCCGAGTTGAGCCGCCCGCCGATGACGAAGGTCGGATCGAGTCCGGCCTCCGCGAGGCAGCTCGCGGTCAGGCTGGTCGTCGTTGTCTTGCCGTGCGTGCCGGCGATGGCGATGCCTTGCTTGAGACGCATCAGTTCGGCAAGCATCTGCGCGCGCGGCACGATGGGGATGTGCTGTTCGCGGGCCGCGACGACTTCCGGGTTGTCGCTTTTCACGGCCGTCGAGGTGACGATGGCATCGGCGCCTGTCACGTTCCCGGCGGTATGGCCGATGGTGACACGCACACCCTTGTCGGCGAGCCGGCGCGTGGTGGCCGAGGCGGCGAGGTCGGAGCCACTGACCTCGAAGCCCTGATTGGCCAGCACTTCGGCGATGCCCGACATGCCGGAACCGCCGACGCCGACGAAGTGGATGCGTTTCACTTTATGTTTCATTTGGCGATTTCCATGCAGATGTTGGCGACGGTTTCGGTAGCGGCGGGCATGGCCAGCGCACGTGCCTTCTCCGCCATTTCGAGCAGTTGTGGTCGCTTCAGGTCGCGGATCAATGCCAGTCGTTCCGGGGTGAGTTCATTCTGTGGCAGCAGGATCGCGGCACCGGCACTGGCAAGGAAGCGTGCGTTGGTTGTTTGATGATCATCTACCGCATGCGGGAATGGCACGAGGATGCTCGCGACGCCGGCGCAGGCGAGTTCGGCGATAGTCAGCGCCCCGGCGCGGCAGATCACGAGGTCGGCCCAGGCGTAGGCGCCGGCCATGTCCTCGATAAACGCGACGGTGTGGCCCTTGACGCCGGCGGCGGCATAGGCTGCACGCAGTGCCTCGAGATGCTTCTCGCCCGACTGATGCACGACCTCGGGACGTTCGTCTTCCGGCAGTTGGGCCATCGCTTTGGGCACCGTGTCGTTAAGTGCTTGCGCGCCGAGACTGCCACCGAGCACTAGCACATGAAGGCGTTCCTCGCCGCGTTGTGCATAGTTCAAACTCGGCGCTGGCAGGACGGCAATGTTCCGCCGCACCGGATTGCCGATCCATTGGCCTTTCTTGAAAACCTCTGGGAAGCCGGTCAGCACGCGGTCGGCGACGCCGGCGAGCACCTTGTTGGCGAGGCCGGCGATCGAGTTCTGTTCGTGCAGCACCAGCGGGATGCCGCGCAGCGCCGCCATCATGCCGCCGGGAAAGCTGATGAACCCGCCCATGCCGAGCACAACGTTCGGACGGATGCGCCCGAAGGCCTGCCACGCCTGCCAGAAGCCGCGCAGCAGGTTGAAGGGCAGCAGCAGTTTGCGCAGGACGCCCTTGCCGCGCAGCGCCGAGAAGCGGACCCAGGTCATGTCGTACTTGCGTGCCGGTACGAGACGCGCTTCCATGCCGTCCGGGTTGCCCATCCAGACGACCTTCCAGCCCGCGTCGCGCAGCGTGTCGGCGACGGCGAGGCCGGGCATGATGTGGCCGCCGGTGCCGCCTGCCATGATGACAATGGTCTTCATGCAGGGAGGCCTCGCATCAGGCGGCGATTCTCGTAATCCACACGCAGCAGCACGGCGAGCGCGAGGCAGTTGGCGACGATGCCCGAACCGCCGAAGCTCATCAATGGCAGCGTCAGACCCTTGGTCGGCAGCAGACCCATGTTCACGCCCATGTTGATGAAGCTCTGGAAGCCGAACCAGATACCGAAGCCCTGCGCGACGAGTCCGGCATACACCCGGTCGAGCAGCAGGGCCTGGCGGCCGACCATGAAGCAGCGCCAGGTCAGCACGGCGAACAGGCCGACGACGATGACGACACCGACGAAACCCAGTTCTTCGGCGATTACCGCGAGCAGGAAGTCGGTATGCGCTTCGGGCAGGTAGAACAGTTTCTCGACGCTGGCGCCGAGGCCGACGCCAAACCATTCGCCACGGCCGAAGGCGATCAGTGCATGCGAGAGCTGGTAGCCCTTGCCGAAGGCATCGCGCCACGGGTCCATGTAGCTGATGATGCGTTCCCAGCGGTAGGGCGAGGAGAGGATCAGCAGCGCGAAGGCGACTGCCATGGCGATGATGAGGAAGGCGAACAGCCGGCCGTTCATGCCGCCGAGGAAGAGGATGCCCATCGCGATGCTGATGATGACGACGAAGGCGCCAAAGTCCGGCTCGCGTAACAGCAGGCCGGCGACGACGATCATTACCGCTGCGAGCGGCACGAAGCCGCGCCGGAAGCTGTCCATCTGGGTCAGTTTGCGCGCCGTATAGTCCGCAGCGTAGAGCACGGCGAAGAGCTTCATCAGCTCGGACGGCTGCAGGTTGATCGGGCCGAAGCCGATCCAGCGCTGCGCGCCATTGACCGATTTGCCGATGCCGGGAATCAGCACGATGGCGAGCAGGATTACGCCGCCGAGAAACAGCCACGGTGCGAACTGCTGCCAGAAGCGCAGCGGGATCTGGAAGGCGATCAGCGCACAGACCAGTCCGATGCAGAGGAAGACCGTATGGCGGATCAGGAAGAAGGTCGGCGCATGGCCGGTGAAGCTTGAACCTTCGGCGGTGGCGATCGAGGCCGAATAGACCATCACGAGGCCGATCAGCAGCAACGCGACCGCCGGCCAGAGCAGCAGGGGATCGATTTCGTTGGAGGCCGTCACAGTGCGCGTGTTACCGCCAAGACGACGTCCGAGGGCAGCGGTGTTCATGATTTCAGCGCCCACACTGCCGCGCGGAAGGCGTCGGCGCGATGGCCGTAGTTGCGAAACATGTCGTAGCTCGCGCAGGCGGGCGAAAGCAGGACAGCATCGCCGGATTGTGCCAGCGCGGCGCACTGATGCACCGCATCGTCCATGTCGGTTGCATTCAGAACGGGGACATTGCAGCCGTCGATGGCCTTGCCGATGGTCGGCCCATCACGGCCGATCAGCACCACGGCGCGCGCATGGGCGGCGACCGCGACTTTGAGCGGTGAAAAATCCTGCCCCTTGCCGTCGCCACCGAGGATCACCACCGATTTGGTTCCTACACCGCCAAGACCTTCGAGCGCAGCGACCGTTGCCCCGACATTGGTGCCCTTCGAGTCGTCGTAATAGGTGACGCCGGCGATTGTGGTGACCTTCTCCACGCGATGCGCAAGTCCCTTGAAACTGCGCAGCGCGGGCAGCAGGCTAACCGCATCGATGCCGATGGCAGAGCAGAGCGCGAGCGCGGCCAGCGCATTGGCGGCATTGTGCAGTCCCGCAATCGGTAGTTCGCTTACCGGCATCAGGAAGCGGCTGCCTTGCACCAGCCAGGTTTCGCCGCGGTTCTGACGCAGGCCGAAGTCGTTCGCGTCGGCGGGTGCGTCGGTACCGAAGCTGATCAGCTTACGGCCGGGGATCGCCATGCGTTTCACGCGCGCGTCGTCACGATTCAGGATTTGCACACCCTCGCCATGGAAGATGCGCGTCTTGGTCAGTGCGTAATCATTGAGATCGATGTAGCGGTCGAGGTGGTCGTCGCTGATGTTGAGCACCGTTGCGGCCGTGGCGTTAAGCGTTTCGGTGGTTTCGAGCTGGAAGCTCGATAACTCGAGTACCCAGGCCTGAGGCAGCACTCTCTGGTCCTGATAGTCCATCAGGGCCGTCAGCGCAGCGGGCGAGATATTGCCGGCAACGCCGACCGACTTGCCGAGCGACGCGATCAAGTGGCCGGTCAGCGTGGTGGTGGTGGTCTTGCCGTTGGTGCCGGTGATTGCCAACACCGGGACGTGCTGTTTCAGATCGCGCAGTGCCCACGCGAACAGTTCGATCTCGCCGACGACGGGAATGCCCTGTGCGCGGGCATGGATGACGACAAGGATGCCGGGCGAGAGGCCGGGCGAGAGCACCAGCAGGTCGATACCGTCGAGCAGGGACTTGTCGAACTCGCCGGTACGAAAGTCGGCGCTGGCGAGATGGCACTTGAGTTCGTCCAGCCCCGGCGGATTGGCACGCGTGTCGGCGACACACAGGCGCGCGCCCTGCCGGTCGCACCAGCGCGCAGCGGCCAGCCCGGATTCGCCGAGGCCGAGGATGAGGACGTGTTTGCCGCTCAGTTCCATTTCAAGTTTGCATTACCGAATCTTCAAAGTGGAAAGACCGACCAGCACGAGCAGGATGGTGATGATCCAGAAGCGCACGACGACCTGCGTTTCCTTCCAGCCGACCTGTTCGTAGTGATGGTGCAGCGGCGCCATCAGCAGAATGCGTTGCCCCGTACCCGTTTTCCACTTGGTGAACTTGAACCAGCCGACCTGCAGCATCACCGAGATCGTCTCGGCGACGAACACGCCGCCCATGACGAACAGCACGATCTCCTGTCGCGTGATGACCGCCACCGTGCCGAGTGCCGCGCCGAGCGCCAGCGCACCGACGTCGCCCATGAAGACCTCGGCGGGATAGGCGTTGAACCAGAGGAAACCGAGTCCCGCGCCGGCCAGCGCGCCGCAGAACACCGTGAGTTCTCCCGCGCCCGGGATGTAGGGCAGCAGCAGGTATTTCGAGAAACCGACGTGGCCGGCGACATAGGCGAAGATGCCGAGCGCCGCGCCGACCATCACCGTCGGCAGGATGGCGAGCCCGTCGAGGCCGTCGGTGAGGTTCACTGCGTTGCTCGATCCGACGATGACGAGGTAGGTGAGGATCATGAAGCCGAAAATGCCGAGCGGGTAGGAGATGCTCTTGAAGAAGGGTACGATTAGGTCGGTCTTCATGGGTACCGGCGCGAAGCCGCTGCCGATCCACTGCAGGATCAGTTCGACGGTCTTCTCGGTGTTCGGTGCGGAGATCGAGAAGGCGATCCACACGGCCGCGACGATGCCGATCACCGTTTGCCAGAAAAATTTTGCTTTGGCTGAAAGTCCTTTCGGGTTGCGATAGACCACCTTGCGCCAGTCGTCGATCCAGCCGACCGCGCCGTAGCCGAAGGTTACGATCAGCACGATCCAGACGAAACGATTGCTCAGGTCGGCCCACAGCAGCGTGGCGATGCCGAGTGAAAGCAGGATCAGCGCGCCGCCCATGGTCGGCGTGCCGGACTTGACGAGGTGGGTCTGCGGGCCGTCGGTGCGTACCGACTGGCCGATCTTCTTCGCCGCCAGCCAGCGGATCACCGCCGGGCCGAGCAGGAAGGAGATGGTCAGCGCGGTCATCGTCGCCAGCACGGCGCGCAACGTGATGTAGTTGAAGACGTTGAAGGCGCGAATGTCCTGCGCCAGCCATTGGAAGAGTTCAAGCAGCATCGGGCTTCTCCAGAATTTCCGCGACAACGCGTTCCATCTTCATGAAGCGCGAGCCCTTGACGAGCACGGTGGTGTCCTTGTCCAGGAGCGGCTTGAGTGCGGCGACGAGTGCGGCAACATCCTTGCAGTGCCGCCCGCCCTCGCCGAAGTTGTGCGCCGCCGCCGCACTCTTTTCGCCCAGTGCAAAGAGGAGTTCGATGCCCTGGCTCTTGGCATGGCCACCGATTTCGTCGTGCAGCTGGCCCGCCGCCTCGCCGACCTCGCCCATGTCGCCCATGACGAAAATGCGCCGGCCGGGCAGGGCGGCGAGCACGTCGATGGCCGCGCGCATCGAATCCGGATTGGCGTTGTAGCTGTCGTCGATGATCGTCGCGCCACTCCGACCACGCTTCTGCTGCAACCGGCCCGGCATGCCGCCATAGTTGGTCAGGCCGCGCACGATCGGCGCGAGCGGCACGCCGGCTGCGCAGCAAGCCGCCGCCGCGGCAAGCGCGTTACGCGCATTGTGATGTCCGGGAACCTGCAGTTCGACTGCTGCCGCGCCGAGCGGCGTCGTCAGTTCGAGCAGGCCACCCGTGCCCTGCGCAGCCCAGACGCCGCGCACATCGGCCGTGGGCGCGAAGCCGAAAGTCAGGCTGCGTCGAGCGCGGTTCATCTCCAGCCAGAGCGGCGCGTTCGGATCGTCGGCATTGATGACCGCCACGCCGGTGTCGGCAAGCCCCGCGAAGATTTCGCCCTTGGCGCGCGCGACGTCGGCGATCGAACCGAGCCCGGCGAGGTGCGCGCGCTGGGCGTTATTGACGAGGGCGACCGTCGGCCGCGCAATGCGCGTCAAGTAGTCGATTTCGCCCGGATGGTTCATGCCCATCTCGATCACCGCCGCGTGGTGAGGCGCATGCAGCTTGAGCAGCGTGAGCGGCAGGCCGATGTCATTGTTGAGGTTGCCGCTCGTCGCCAGCACGCCGTGCTGGCCGAAGTCGGCACGCAGGATCGCCGCGCACATTTCCTTGACGGTGGTCTTGCCGTTGCTGCCGGTCACGCCGATCAGCGGGATGTGGAAGCGGGCACGCCAGTGCGCGGCGAGTTGCCCGAGCGCGCGGCGCGTATCGGCAACGCCGATCAGCGGCAGATGGGCATGCGCGGCGGCCCAGTCGGCGCTGACCAGCGCGCAGTTCGCGCCCTGCGTCAGGATGTTCTCGACGAAGTCGTGGCCGTCGAAGCGCTCGCCCTTGAGGGCGACGAACAGCATGCCCGGCATGATCGCGCGCGAATCGGTGCCGACACTGGTGAATTCCACGTCGTGCCCGGTATGCATGCCGTTGAGGATCAGCGCGGCGGATGAGATTGTCAGCATGGATGCCGTCCGGCCAGCGCCGACTTTGCGCATTCGAGGTCGGAGAAGGGCAGACGCACGCCGGCAATCTCCTGATAAGGCTCGTGCCCCTTGCCTGCGATCAGGATCACGTCGCGGGTGTCGGCGGCGGCGATGGCCGCGTTGATCGCAGCAGCACGATCCGCTTCGACCGCCGGCTTCGATGACATGCCAGCGAGGATCTGCGCGATGATCGCTTGCGGATCTTCGCTGCGCGGGTTGTCGCTGGTGACCACCACCGCGTCGGCGAGACGTTCGGCGATGACGCCCATCTGCGGCCGTTTGCCGGGATCGCGATCGCCGCCACAGCCGAAGACGCAGAGCAGCTGGCCGCCACGCGCCTGAGTGGTGCCACGCAGCGTGGTCAGCACCTTTTCGAGCGCGTCGGGCGAATGGGCATAGTCGACGACGACCAGCGGGGCATCCTTGCCGCCGATGGGCTGCATGCGGCCTGCGGGTGGCACGATATGTCGCAGCACACTGGCGATGTCGGCAAGCTGCTCATTGCCGGCTAGCAGCGTACCGGTGACCGCGAGCAGGTTGGAGGCGTTGAAACGGCCCACGACCGGCGCTGCGAAGCGTACGCCGTCGAGCATGAAGGACATGCTGCTACCCGTTTCCGCCAGATCTGTGGCGTGCAGCACGGTGTCGGTCCCGTCACCATTCTCCAGCGTGTAGCCGATGGTCGGCAGGCGGCCCTTGAGTTGCGTGGCGAGTTCGCGACCGAAGGCATCGTCGAGGTTCAGGACAGCACAGCCGAGCCCGGGCATCTCGAACAGCTTGCGCTTCATCGCGGCGTATTCGGCCATGTCGCGGTGATAGTCGAGGTGGTCGCGCGTGAAATTGGTGAATACCGCGACATCGAAGCGAATGCCAGCCACGCGATTCTGGTGCAGGCCGATCGAAGAGACTTCCATGGCGCAGGCTTGAGCCCCTTGGCGCACGCTTTCCGGTAGGAATTCATTCAAAACGTGCGCGCCCGGCGTGGTGTTCGGGCCGGGGATGAGCGCACCGGGAAAGCCGTTGCCCAGCGTGCCGACGAGCGCGCATTTGCGACCGCGCGCGCTCAGCGCTTGCGCGATCCATTGCGTCACCGATGTCTTCCCATTGGTGCCGGTCACGCCGACCATGAAGTCCGGCTGAAGGGTCGCCATGCTTACATTTCCTCCTTGACGGGCGCGGCGTTGGCATTGGCCATCTGCAGCGGCCGCGGCGTGTCGTCGGGTGGCACGCCCAGCGCGCGCAACGCGCTGCCCATCACGCTGGAGAACACCGGCGCGGCGACTTCGCCACCGTAGTACTTGCCGGCCGAAGGCTCGTCGATCATCACGGCGACGATCAGGCGCGGATCGGATACGGGTGCGAAGCCGACGAAGGCCGACACGAACTTGTTGGCGTAGGTGCCGCCCTCGAGCTTGTTGGCGGTGCCGGTCTTGCCAGCGACGCGATAGCCGGCGACCTGGGCCTTCGGCGCCGTACCGCCCGGCTGCACGGCCATTTCGAGCATGGCGCGCATCTCGCGCGCGGTTTGCTCCGAGAACACGCGAACGCCAACCGCCGGCGGCGCGTCGACGCGAGCGAGCGACAGCGGCACGAGATCGCCGTTGCGGGCGAAGGCTTGGTAGGCGCGTGCGAGCTGGATCAGCGTGACCGAGATGCCGTGGCCGTAGGACATTGTCGCCTGCTCGATCGGCCGCCAGCGCTTCCAGGGCCGCACGCGGCCGCTGGCCTCGCCGGGGAAGCCGAGCTTGAGTGGCTGGCCGAAGCCGAGTTTGTCGAACATCGTCCACATGTCTTCGGCCGGCATCCCGAGGGCGATCTTGGAGGTGCCGACATTGGAGGATTTCTGGATCACCTGTGCCACCGAAAGCACGCCATGCGGGTGGGCATCGTGGATGGTGGCCGGCCCGATCGAAAGCTTGCCGGGCGCGGTCTGGATCGCCGTATCGAAACGCACGTGGCCCTTGTCGAGCGCCAGCGCAACGGTGAAGGGCTTGAAGGTCGAGCCGGGCTCGAAGGTATCGGTGAAGGCGCGGTTGCGCAATTGCGCGCCGGAGAGCCGAGTGCGGTTGTTCGGGTTGTAGGTGGGCAGGTTGGCGAGCGCCAGCACTTCGCCGCTCCTGGCGTCGAGCACGACGATGCCGCCGGCCTTGGCCTTGTGCTCGGTGATCGCCTGCTTGAGCTGCGAGTAAGCGAGATATTGCAGCTTGGCGTCGAGCGCGAGTAGCGTGTCCTTGCCTTCCTGCGGTACGTGGATCGATTCGACGTCCTCGACGATCTGGCCACGCCGATCCTTGATGACACGGCGCGAACCCGCCTTGCCGGCGAGTTGGCCGTTGAGGGCAAGCTCTATGCCTTCCTGCCCGGCATCCTCGGCGCCGGTGAAGCCCAGCATGTGGGCGGTGACTTCGCCGGCAGGATAGTAGCGGCGATATTCGTTCTGGAAGTGGATGCCCGGCAGCTTGAGGCTGGTGATTTGCGTGGCGACATCGGGCGCAATCTGGCGCTTGAGATAGACGAAGTCACGTTCCGAGGCGAGCTTGCGCGTGACCTCGCGCGCATCGACGTCGATCAGCGTGGCCAGCTTGCGCACTTGGGCGGGGGTCAGCTTGGCATCCTCGGGAATCGCCCAGATGGATTTCACCGGCGTCGAGATTGCCAGCACGTCACCGTTGCGGTCGAGGATGCGGCCGCGCGTGGCGGGCATCTCGATCACGCGCTCGTAGCGCGATTCGCCCTTGCCGATGAGGAAGTCCTTCTGGATGCCCTGCAGCCAGAACGAGCGGCCGACCAGTGCCAGCGAACCCGCCAGCAGGATGCCCAGCACCAGCCGCGCCCGCCACACGGGCAGGCGATCGACGAGCAGTGGGCTGCGGGAGACTCTCATGGCTGGATGGAAATGATCTGGTTGATGCGGGGCGGATGCATGCCGAGTTTGTCGCGTGCGATCTGCTCGACGCGGGCATGTGCGGCCCAAGTGCTTTGCTCGAGCTGCAACTGGCCCCATTCGACCTCGAGTGCGCGCATGCGTTCCTGTTCGCGCTCGAATTCGGTGACCAGCTTGCGGGCCCGATGATTCGATGAAACCACTGCCAATGCGCTGAGCAACACGGCGATAAGCAGGATCAGGTTGAGGCGCGCCATCTCAAATTTTCTCGGCTACCCGTAGAACTGCACTGCGGGCGCGGGGGTTGGCGTTTACCTCGGCAGCGCTGGCGCGAATTGCCTTGCCGATCAGCCGCATTAGTGGCGCCGGCATGTCGGCAGCCCGCACCGGCACGCCTTTCGGCGGCTGGGGCGGATTTGCCGCATCACGCAGGAAGCGCTTGACGATACGGTCTTCGAGGGAGTGGAAGCTGATCACGGCCAACCTTCCGCCCGGTCTTAATCGACCGAGCGCCTGCGGCAGGGTTAGCGACAGCTCCTCAAGCTCCCGATTGACGTAAATCCGTAGAGCCTGGAAGGTGCGCGTCGCCGGGTGCTGCCCTGGCTCGCGCGTGCGGACGACCGCCGCCACGAGCGCGGCAAGCTGTCCTGTGGATGAAATACGCTGCCCGCTCCGAGCAGCAACAAGCGCCTTTGCAATCGCATGAGCAAACCGTTCTTCGCCATAGTCACGCACCACCTCCTCGATCTGTTGTTGTTCGGCCCGCGCCAGAAAATCCGCCGCGGTTTCCCCCTGCGTCGTGTCCATGCGCATGTCGAGCGGCGCATCGAAACGAAAACTCATGCCCCGTGACGGGTCGTCCAGTTGCGGCGACGACACGCCCACGTCCAGCAAAATTCCATTTACTTGAGTGACGTCCTGCGCAGTCAGCACTTCGTCCAACTGACTGAAAGCGGCATGCACGAGCGTGAAGCGCGGATCCGTGATGGCCATGCCGGCGGCGATCGCCATCGGGTCGCGATCCAGCGCGATCAGCCGACCCTGCGGTCCCAGCTGTACCAGGATGGCGCGGCTGTGCCCGCCGCGCCCGAAGGTCGCATCGACGTAGAGGCCGTCCGGTTGGATCGCCAGCGCTGCCACGGCCTCGGTCAGCAGCACCGGCAGATGGACTGCGGGTGTCGTCTCGCTCATCCGTGCCGGTCACAGGGAAATGCCCTCGAATCCGGGGGGCGGCTCGGTGCCGGCCAGGGCCTCGAAGGCAGTTTCATGCTGGCGGCGCCAGCCGGCGTCGCTCCAGATTTCGAAGTGCGAACCCATGCCGACCAGCCAGACCTGCTTGTCGAATTCGGCGGTGTCGCGTAGTTCCGGTGCGATCAGGATGCGGCCGGCGGCATCGATCTCCACATCGCGTGCATTGCCCACCAGCACGCGCTTCGCCGCGGCGGTACGCGGATCGAAGCTCGGCGTGGCGAGGATGCGGTCGCGGATCGGCTGCCAGGCGGTTTCGGGATAGAGGAGCAGGCAGCGGTGCGGGTGGGCGGTCAGGACCAGCCGACCCTCGCCGGAGGACACCAATCCGTCGCGATGACGGGCCGGAATTGCCAGCCGCCCTTTCGCATCCAGATTGAGTTGCGCCGCCCCTTGGAACACAAATATCTCCCACTTATCCCCACTCAGCCCCACTTTATTCCACCGATTTGGGGGAGTCAATAGGAAATTGCAGAAAATTTCAGATGAGACAAGGACTTACAGAAGGTTTTGTGGGCGATGCATGAAAAATAAAATCCTTGAAAATCAATGCATGGAAGACTATTATGAAAGTGGTTTATCAAGAGTGAGGGGCGGGTGGAAGTTCGCCGATAAGCCGGGTTCTGTCGTGAGCAGCCATTCCTCTGGGACCGCCGTTGCCGACGGCCTCTAGCAGCCTACCCGGGAGCGACGCGAGCCACGTCAATGCTCCCCTATTTGGCCTTGCCCCGGATGAGGTTTGCCCGCCGTAACTGTTACCAGTACGGCCGTGCGCTCTTACCGCACGATTTCACCCTTACCAGCCCTTCATTTCCTTCATCGCAGCAAGCTGCTCTTCAGAAAATGACTTTGCCGCCCTGCGGGCGTCAAAGTCGGGCTTCGGCGGTATGTTTCTGTTGCACTGTCTGTCGCCTCGCGGCGCCCGGCCGTTAGCCGGCATCCTGCTCTATGGGGCCCGGACTTTCCTCCAGACGATGATTTGTCCAGCGACTGCCTGGCGAACTTCCGCTGCGGATTATAGGCGGGCTATTCCGCCGCGCCCTTGCTGTTCTTGTCTTCGCTGGTCGGCACGAAGGCGAACACGTCATTCTTGACACGGAACGCGCCGAGATACTCGCCCGGTTCCGGCGGTTCATCCTCGAATTGCTGCATGCGGCAGTCCTTCGTTTCGGCGACATACCAGCGCTTGCCTTGGTTGAGGATGAAGGCGCCGGTCGGCGTGCGATAGAGATCAATGCGCACTTTTTCACCGGACTTCTTCAGCGGATGGCGCCGCTGGCATTCGGGATAACGTGTGACGATCAGGTCGAGTTCCCAGCCGTCGCTCCAGGCATAGGGCTTGTTGCGCTCGACGGTCAGTGAGTGGTTGCCGCCTTCGATCATGAAGCCGGCGGGTTCCTTGGTACAGCCGGCGAGCAGCGCACCGAGCAGCATGACGGGAAGCAGCGGACGCAGGTTCATTGTGCAGTCTCCAGGCGCCAGCCGACGGTTTCGCCGGCACGCAGCGGCACTAGCGCATCGTCGGCGAGATAGGGCAATTCGGCAGGCACGCTCCAGGGTTCGCGCACCAGCGTGATCGTGTCGCTGTTGCGCGGCAGGCCGTAGAAGTTGGGGCCGAAGTGGCTCGCAAAACCTTCGAGCCGGTCGAGCGCGCCGGCGGCCTCGAAGGCTTCGGCGTACAGCTCGATGCCGGCATGCGCGGTGTAGCAGCCGGCGCAGCCGCAGGCTGCTTCCTTGGTGCTCTTCGCATGCGGCGCAGAGTCAGTGCCGAGGAAGAATTTCGGATTGCCGGAAATTGCTGCCGCGACCAGCGCCTGACGATGCAACTCGCGCTTCAACACTGGCAAACAGTAGTGATGCGGACGGATGCCACCGGCGAAGACGGCGTTGCGGTTGAGCAGCAGGTGATGCGCGGTGATCGTCGCGGCAACGTTGGCGCCAGCCGACTTCACGAACGCCGCGCCGTCCCGGGTGGTGATGTGTTCAAGCACGACTTTCAGCGCAGGAAAATCCCTGAGCAGTGGCGCCAGCACCGTCTCGATGAACACGGCCTCGCGGTCGAAGATATCGACCGCCGGATCGGTAACCTCGCCATGCACGAGCAGCGGCACGCCCAGCTTTTCCATGCGCGCCAGCGTGGTGGCGCACTTCTTCAGGTCGGTCACGCCCGCATCGGAATTGGTGGTCGCGCCGGCCGGGTAGAGTTTCACCGCATGCACGAAGCCGCTGTCACGCGCCAGGTCGATCTCGTCCGCCGGCAGATTGTCGGTCAGATAAAGCGTCATCAGCGGTTCGAAAGTCAGTCCCGGCTTGACGGCACTTTGAATCCGTTCGCGGTAGGCGATGGCCTGTGCCACGGTTGTCACGGGTGGCTTGAGGTTCGGCATGACGATGGCGCGGGCGAAGCGTCGTGCCGTATCGGGTAGTACCGCCTTCATGGCGTCGCCGTCGCGCAGATGCAGGTGCCAGTCGTCGGGGCGGGCAATGGTGATCGATGAGGTGATCTTTTGCATGGCGGCGATTTTAGCCATCCTTCAGTTTCAGCGCCCGCTCATAGAGTGCGTTCTTCGGCTGGCCCGTAATCGTGGCAGCGAGCTTTGCGGCCTGCTTCACCGGCAGCTCGGCGAGCAGCAGCTTGAGGATGCGTTCGCTTTCCGCGTCCAGTCCTTCATGCGCAGGCTGGGCGGAAATGAGCAGTACGAATTCGCCGCGCCGGTGATTCTCGTCGGCGGCCAGCCAGGCCGGTGCATCGGCAAGCGGCATGCGAACGATTTCCTCGAACAGCTTGGTCAACTCGCGCGCGATGACGATTTCGCGCTGTGGTTCGAACAGAACGGCGAGATCGGCAATCGTTTCCTCGATGCGGTGAGGCGCCTCGTAGAACACCAGCGTGGCGGGAATCGGTTTCAGTTGTTCAAGTGCCGTCCTGCGAGCGCCGACTTTCGCGGGCAGGAAGCCGACGAAGTGAAACGCCGGATCATCGAGGCCAGCGGCGGAGAGCGCGGCGATGGCGGCGTTCGGGCCGGGCAGGGGCGTGACGCGGAAACCGGCCTGACGCACGGCGGCGACGGCACGCGCGCCGGGATCGGAAACGGCCGGCGTACCGGCATCTGTAATCAGCGCGACCTGCTTGCCAGCATCCAGCAAAGCAATCAGCTTTGCCGCCGCCTGCTGCTCGTTGTGTTCGTGCAGCGCGAGCAATTGCCCGTGGATACCATGGTGATCGAGCAGTCGCCGCGCGTGGCGAGTGTCCTCGCAGGCGATGACGTCGGCGGTCCGCAGGGTCTCGAGCGCGCGCAGGGTGATGTCGCCGAGGTTGCCGATCGGGGTCGCGACGATGGACAATGCTGCCTTCATGGCGCCTATTATCTCCCAGACGACCAAACAGATCGGCGATACCGGCGAGGAAATCGCCGTTTGCCATCTCGCCGCGCATGGCATGGCTGTGCTGGCACGCAACTTCCGCGTCAAGGGCGGCGAGATCGACATCGTCTGCCGCGACGGGGTGACGACGGTATTTGTCGAGGTGCGCAAGCGGGCCAGTTCCAAATTCGGCGGCGCGGCGTACAGCATCACACCGACCAAACAGAAGCGCCTGATTCTCGCCGCACGGCATTGGCTGGCCCGGCATGGCGATTCAGATTGCCGCTTCGATTGCGTGCTGATCGAAGGTGACCAACTCGATTGGGTAAAAAATGCGTTTGCTGCTGGTTAGCTTGCTGTACGCATTGAGTCTTGCGGTTCAGGCGCAATCGGTGAGGCTGCTGGTGCAGAGTTCACCGCTGGCGGGCTTCCAGTACCACGCCGGTGCAACGGTCTGGAGCGATCTGAAGGTCGGTGATGAGTTGGCGCTGATCCGCGAGCCTGACAATGCTCACGATACACGCGCCGTGCGGGTTGAATGGCGAGGCATCCAGCTCGGCTACCTGCCGCGCGCGGAGAACGAGGCGGTGGCGGACGCCATGGATCGCGGCGAGCGGGTGACCGCACGCATCGCGGCGCTGGTACAGCATCGCAATCCCTGGCGGCGCGTGCGAATCGAGGTTTTCGTCGTGCTTTAGGCCGCTATTCCCCGGCTGGGCGGTGTGCGCATCTGGTTACAATCGCGCGACCATGAGCCTCATACAACGCATCCAGAGCCAGTTCGCCGAGAGTGTCGCCACGAAGGAAAAGGCGCTCGGCGCCATGGCTGACCCCATCGAAGCGGCAATACGCGTCATGGCCGCCTGCCTTGCGGCCGGCGGCAAGGTGATGGCCTGCGGCAACGGTGGTTCCGCCGCCGATTCGCAGCACTTCGCCGCCGAACTGCTCAACCGCTTCGAGAAGGAACGTCCGCCACTGGCCGCCATCGCGCTGACCACCGACACCTCGACGCTGACATCGATCGCCAACGATTACGCCTATGACCAAGTGTTCGCCAAGCAGGTGGCCGGTCTGGGTCATCCCGGCGATGTGCTTCTGGCAATTTCCACCTCGGGCAATTCGCCCAATGTTTCCGAGGCGATCAAGGTCGCCCACGCCTGTGGCATACGCATCGTGGCCTTGACCGGCAAGGGTGGCGGAACCATTGGGCGGCAACTCAAGTCAGACGACATTCACCTCTGCGTTCCCGCCGACCGTACGGCACGCATTCAGGAAGTGCATCTCTTGACCCTGCACTGCCTGTGCGATGGCATCGACTCCCTCATCCTTGGAGAATCCCAATGAACAGACGCACCCTGATCCTGCTTGCCGCCTTTGTCCCCGTGTTGTCTGGCTGTTTCGGCGCTGCTGCCGTCGGTGTCGGCGCCGGCGCGCTGGCCTTCGCCGACCGCCGTGCGGCGGAAGTGCAGGTGACCGACGAAGGTATCGAACTGCGGTCCGGCAACCGGATCTCGGAAAAATACGGCAGCAACACCCATGTCAATGTCACCAGCTACAACCGCACCGTGCTGCTCACTGGCGAAGTGCCGGATGCCGCCGCCAAGGCCGCCATCGAAAAGCTCGTTTCCGAAGTGCCGAACGTCAAGGCGATCAGCAACGAACTGCAGGTGGCTGGCGTGAGCACCCTGACCGCGCGCAGCAACGATACGTACATCACTTCCAAGGTCAAGGCGCGGTTCATCGATGCCAACACATTTGCCGCCAATCATGTCAAGGTCGTCACCGAGGCGGGCGTGGTTTACCTGATGGGCCTGGTGTCACAGAAGGAAGCCAAGGCGGCGGTCGAAATCGCCCGTACCACCGGCGGGGTGCAGAAAGTAGTGCGCGTCTTCGAGATCATCAGTGACGCCGATGCCGCCAAGGCGGCGCCCAACACCGTAGCCAAGTAAGCGCTGCCGGTGATCTATCCGCCGCCGGCCCACGAAGCGAAGCTCTGCGCGCCGGCGGATCTTGCGCAGCGCATCACCCAGTTACCGCAGCCGTTGGTGTTCACCAACGGTTGCTTCGATATTCTGCATCGCGGGCATGTGACTTATCTCGCGCAAGCTCGCGCGCTGGGGGCCAGCCTGATCGTCGCAGCCAATTCCGATGCCTCGGTCAGGCGGCTCGGCAAGGGTGATGACCGGCCAGTGAATGCGCTGGAGGATCGCATGGCCGTGCTGGCGGCGCTCGAATGCGTTTCGCTGGTCACCTGGTTCGACGAGGACACCCCCCTCGCGCGCATTCTCGATTGCCGTCCGGATGTGCTGGTCAAGGGTGGCGACTGGACGGTCGACAAGATCGTCGGTGCGCCGGAAGTGTTGGGCTGGGGCGGCTCTGTGCATTCCATCCCCTTCATCCACGCACGGTCGACGACCGCGCTGCTGGAAAAGATCAGGCGACTGTAGTCGCCTTGTCAATCGCCTTGCGCACCAACCCGAGGTGCACCCGCAACGTGTAGAGCATGTCGCTGAACGCCAGCGGCATCGTCAGATGGTTGACATCCTCTTCGATCGTGTCAATGCGTTTGATCCATTCCGCGCGTGTGAGTTTGCCCGGATCGGCTTCGAGCTCGGCTTCGAGGAACTTCAGCTCGCCATAGCGCTTGTAGATGCGTGACTTGATGCGCCAGTTGTAGAGTCCCGGTGCGATTTTCATCACCGGGATCAACACCGCGAAGAGCGGGATCAGCAGAACGACCAGACGATCGACCAGGGTGGCGGCCCAGAAAGGCAGATAGCGCTGCAGCCAGGGCTTGCCCGACTTGTAATAGCGCTGCGCTTCGGGCGAGAGCGGGAAATCGGTGCTGACGGCACGCGGAAACTCGCCTTGCCGCTGGAACGTACCGGTCATGCCATGCGCCTCCCCCATGGCTTGCATGAGCAGGTCGATCAAAGCCGGGTGCGTGTCGTCGCGCACCACCAGCGTGGCCATCGGTGCGAGCAGTTCGATATCCGCTGGCGGCAGATCGGCCGCCAGATCGATGGCACCGCGCGGCAGGACCAGCTTGCCCAGATAGGGGAATTGCCGGGTGTAGGCCTCGGCATGGACCAGGTTCATCAGCTTGATACCCGGTGTGTGCAACAAGGTCCATACCGTCGCGGACTGGGTCGGACCCACCACGAAGGCCACGTCGATGCGCTTGTTGGCAAGCGCCAGCGCCAGACCGAGTCCGCCTTGCGTCAGCAGGCGCGTGTTATTGGCGTTGATCTGGTTGATGAAGAGTAATTCGTGGGCGAGATAGTGCGTGCCGCTGCCCTCGCCGCCAATGGCGACACGCAGGCCTTTCAGGTCGGCGATACGCGACGGCGTACCGAGCCCTTCGCGGTAGAAAATCCAGAGCGGCTCGTGGTACAGGCTGCCCAGCGAGGACAGGTTGTCATCTTCCTGCACGCGCACCGTGCCGCCCTGGATGAAGGCGGCATCGACCGGCTGTTCGGGATCGCGCAAGCGCGCGAGATTTTCGGTCGAACCTGCCGAGGGCTTTTCGACCAGTTCGACGCCGTAGCGCGCCAGGACATCCTTGTACACCGCGCCAAAGCGCTGATAGCCCCCTCCTTCGCCGCCAGTCGAGAGGACCAGCGACTTGGGTGGCGCCGGCTGGATGAAGCGCGAGGCGATCCAAAAACCGGCCAGCACCAGCACCAGCAGCGGGAGGCCGACGATCAGCAGATCGCGCGGCGAATACTCACGCAGCCGGCGCAGCTTTTTCATCAGAACGGGATGTCGTCCTCGACATCATTGAATCCGCTGCTGGCAGGGGATTGCTGGGCTGCCGGACGTGCGGCCGGACGCCCGCCACCACTGAAATTGCTGTCGCGGGGGCCGGAATCTCCCATGCCTTCACGGCGGCCGAGCATCTGCATCTCGTTGGCCTCGATCTCGGTGGTGTAGCGGTCCTGGCCATCCTTGTCCTGCCACTTGCGGGTGCGGATGCGGCCCTCGATATACACCTGCGAGCCCTTCTTCAGGTACTGGCCGGCGATTTCGGCGAGCTTGCGGTAGAAAACGACGCGATGCCACTCGGTGAGTTCCTTTTTCTCGCCGGAGTTCTTGTCCTTCCAGCTTTCGGTGGTGGCGAGGCGGATATTTACCACGGCGTCGCCGTTCGGCATGTAGCGCGACTCGGGGTCCGCGCCGAGATTGCCTACCAGAATCACTTTATTCACCGATGCCATGTTGTCTCCCTCATCCTAATCAGTTGTTCGTGGTTGCGGCGCCTGTACGCGTGACGCCAGCATGAGCCAGATGATACCAATCGCGGCGCACACCAGATGCACCGCCGCGGTACCGTAGTATTTGACCAGTACGCCGCCCAGCACGCCGCCAAGGAACAGGCCGATCGATTGCGTGGTGTTGTAGATGCCCAGCGCGGCGCCCTTGGACGCTGGCGGCGCGAGGCGCGAAATCAGCGAAGGCTGGAGCGCTTCGAGGATGTTGAAGGCGACGAAGAACAGCAGCAGCCAGAGGCCGGTCATCCAGATGCCGCCGCCGAACAATGCCAGCCCGGCCTGTACGACCACCAGCAGCGCCACCGCACCGGCGTAGATCGGCCGCATCTTGCCCTTGCGTTCGGCCGCGATGATCGCCGGGATCATCACGGCGAAGGACAGCAGCACCGCCGGCAGGTAGATTTTCCAGTGCTCGCCCCCTGACAAACCGGCGGTGACGAGCGCAGGCGGGACGACCACCCACAGCGCCGTCTGCATCAGGTGCAAGGCGAACACACCGAAATTCATGCGCGCCAGCTTGGCGTCGAGCAGCACGACGGAAAAAGGGGGGCGCTCATGCTTTTCAAAAGTCGGCGCTGGCGGGACGGCACTGAACAACAGCACGATGGCGCCGAGCGCCAGCACACCGGTCAGCACGAACAGGCCGGACAGCCCGACCGCGGCGGCAAGTGGCGGGGCGATGACCAGCGATGCGGCGAACACCAGACCGATCGAGGCGCCGATCATCGCCATCACCTTGGTGCGGTGCTGCTCGCGCGTCAGGTCGGCGGCGAGCGCCGAGACCGCGGCGGAAATCGCGCCGGCACCCTGCAGCACGCGGCCGACGATCATAACGTGGATATCGGGTGCAGCTGCCGCGATGAAGCTGCCGGCGGCGAACAGCAGCAGGCCGGCGACGATCACCGGCTTACGCCCCCAGCGATCGGAGGCCATACCGAAAGGGATCTGCAGGAAGGCCTGCGTCAGCCCGTAGGCACCGAGCGCGAGGCCGACCAGCATGATGTCGTCGCCTCCCGGCAGCTTCGCTGCCAGCACGGAAAACACCGGCAGCACGAGGAACAGCCCGAGCATGCGCAGCCCGAAGATGGCGGCGAGCACACCCCCCGTGCGCCGTTCGGCAGGGGTCATGGCATCGGCGGTGGGGGAGAGCACGGTCAAATACGGGTGATCAGCCCGTCACCAGGACATCTTCTTGGTAGTTCAGGGTGGCGAACAGGTCATCCAGCGTTTCTTCCCGGCGGATCAGCTCGACCTTTCCGTTTACGCCAAACAACAGTTCCTTGGGTCGCGGCTTGCCGTTGTAGTTGAAGCCCATCGCATGGCCATGCGCGCCGGTGTCGTGGATGTAGAGGATGTCGCCATCCGTCACGCGCGGCAGGGAGCGCTGGATCGCGAACTTGTCGTTGTTCTCGCACAGCGAGCCGGCGACATCCACCGTTTCCTCATTGCCCTGTTTGCCCAGCACGCTGATGTGGTGATAGGCGCCGTACATGCCCGGGCGCATCAGCGCGGTCATGCAGGCATCGACGCCGACATAGGTGCGGTAGATTTCCTTGCGGTTGATCGCCTGCGTCACCAGCACGCCGTGGGGGCCGGTCATGTAGCGGCCGCTCTCGAGGTACAGCGCCGGCGCATAGCCCTGTTGCGCCTTGAAGGCTGCGAACAGCGCGGTGATCTCTGCGCCCATGGATGCGATATCAAGCGGCTTGTCCTCGGGCTTGTAGGGAATGCCCAGTCCGCCGCCGATGTTGATGAACTCGAAGCGAATGTCCAACTCGGCGGAAATCCACTTCACCAGGTCCAGCAGCATGTGCGCCGTCTCGACCATGTAGGTGTAGTTGAGCTCGTTGGAGGCCAGCATGGTGTGCAGGCCGAAACGGCGCGCACCGCGTGCCTTGGCCTTGCGATAGGCATCCAGCAACTGGTCGTGCGCAACGCCGTACTTGGCTTCCAGCGGATTGCCGATGATGCTGTTGCCGGTGCGGCGCTCGCCGGGGTTGTAGCGGAAGCAGATCAGCTCCGGCATGTGCGGCACCTTGTCGACCAGGGAGATGTCGTCAAGGTTGAGGATGCAACCCCCGTCGGCCGCGGCGGCGTGGAAGTCGGCTTGGCTGGTGTTGTTGGAGGTGAACATGATGCCGTCGCCCGTGACGCCGAGCTGGCGGCTCAGGGCCAGTTCCGCCACCGAGCTGCAGTCGAAGCCGAAGCCCATCGATTGCATGATCCGCAGGATGCGCGGATTGGGCAGGGCCTTGACCGCATAGTATTCGCGGAACCCCTCGATGCCGGCAAAGGCGCGCTTGAGTGCTGCGCCGGTGTCGCGGATGCCCTGTTCGTCGTAGATGTGGAAGGGCGTGCCGTAGTGCGCGACGATGGCCGGCAATACGGGCGTGAGGCGATTTTCGAAGTCTTTCGTGATAGGCATGATGTGTCGATCAAAGGATGGTGCTGACGCGTTCCATCGCTTCCTTTACGTTTTCGAAGCTGTTGAAGGCGCTGATGCGGATGTAGCCTTCGCCGCACTTGCCGAAACCGGCGCCCGGGGTACAGACCACAGCAGCTTGGTTGAGGAGCTTGTCGAAAAAGGCCCAGGAATCGGTCTTGGCATCGATCCAGATATAGGGTGAATTCTCGCCGCCGATGCAGGCGTAGCCCAGCGCCGTCATCTTCTCGCGAATGTATTTCGCGTTGTTCAGGTAGTAGCCGATCAATTCCTTGACCTGCGTTTGTCCTTCCGGGCTATAGACGGCTGCGGCCGCGCGCTGGATCGGGTAGGAGACGCCGTTGAACTTGGTCGTATGGCGGCGATTCCACAAGGCATGCAGGGCAACGGCCTCGCCCGACGCGGTATAGGCCATGCATTCCTTGGGAACGATGGTGTAGGCGCAGCGGGTGCCGGTGAAGCCGGCCGTCTTGGAGTAGCTGCGGAATTCGATGGCCACTTCGCGTGCACCTTCCACCTCGTAGATCGAGTGCGGCAACGCAGGGTCGGTGATGAAGGCTTCATAGGCCGCATCGAACAGGATCAGCGCCTGGTTGGCCTTGGCGTAATCGACCCACTGCTTCAACTGCGCCTTGGTTGCTGTCGAGCCAGTCGGGTTGTTGGGGAAGCACAGATAGATCACATCGACCGGTTGGTTCGGCAGGGCGGGGATGAAACCGTTGGCCTTGTTGCCATCGAGATAGACCAGGCCGTCATAGCGCCCGGTGGCTGTGTTCCAGTCGCCAGCCCGACCGGCCATCACGTTGGTATCGACATAGACCGGATAGACCGGGTCCGGCACGGCGACCTTGCAGTCAAGCGAAAAAAGCTCCTGGATGTTGCCGGTGTCGCACTTGGCGCCATCGCTGACGAACACTTCGTCGGCTTGTACGTTGGCACCGCGGGCCTGGAAATCATGCTTGGCAATCGCTTCGCGCAGGAAATCGTAGCCTTGCTCTGGTCCGTAGCCGCGGAAAGAGCTGTCGCGGGCCATTTCGTCGGTGGCGGCATGCAGCGCCTTGACGCAGGCTTCGGGGAGGGCGCGGGTGACGTCGCCGATTCCCAGCCGGATGATCTTCTTGGCCGGATTGGCCTGTGAAAAGGCGGCAACCCGCTTGGCAATATCGGAAAACAGGTAGGACGACTGTAATTTCCGGTAATTCTCGTTGATCTTGATCATTCGTCGCTCCGGGTAAACAAGGCCAGAATTTGGCGCGGGAGGGCGCGTATATTATCAGGTCGCCTTTACCGACCTTTCAGGCTCAATGGAAGAAATTCGCATCCGCGGCGCGCGCACCCACAATCTCAAGAACATCAATCTCGATCTGCCGCGCAACCGGCTCACCGTGATCACCGGCCTGTCCGGCTCCGGCAAGAGTTCGCTTGCCTTCGACACGCTCTACGCCGAGGGCCAGCGCCGTTATGTCGAATCGCTCTCGGCCTACGCGCGCCAGTTCCTGCAACTCATGGAGAAGCCGGACGTCGACCTGATCGAAGGCCTGTCGCCGGCGATTTCCATCGAACAGAAGGCGACGTCACATAATCCGCGTTCCACTGTCGGTACCGTCACCGAAATCCACGACTACCTGCGCCTGCTCTATGCCCGCGCTGGCACGCCGCATTGCCCGGAGCACGGCACCGCGCTGGAATCGATGAGCGTCTCGCAGATGGTCGACCACGTGCTGGCCTTGCCCGAAGACACCAAGCTGATGATCCTCGCGCCCGTGGTGGCCAACCGCAAGGGCGAGCAGCTCGACCTCTTCGCCGAACTCAAGGCGCAGGGTTTCGTGCGCCTGCGTGTCGACGGCAAGGTGCACGATATCGATGCGCTGCCGAAGCTGGCCAAGTCGCAGAAGCATTCGGTCGATGTCGTCGTCGATCGCCTCAAGGTCAAGAATGACCAGCGCCAGCGGCTGGCCGAGAGCTTCGAGACCGCGCTGACGCATGCCGAAGGGCGCTGCATCGCCGTGGAAATGGATACTGGCGTCGAACACCTGTTTTCAGCCAAGTTCGCCTGTCCTCACTGCGGTTATGCACTCCAGGAACTCGAACCGCGCCTGTTCTCCTTCAACAACCCGATGGGTGCCTGTCCGGAATGCGACGGCCTCGGCCAGATCCAGTTCTTCGACCCGGCGCGCATCGTCGCCTATCCGCATCTGTCGCTGGCGGCTGGCGCGATCAAGGGCTGGGACAAGCGCAACCAGTTCTACTTCCAGATGATCGAGTCGCTAGCGAGCCACTACGGTTTCCCGACCGATGTCGAATTCGAGAAGCTGCCCGAGGATATCCGCAAGATCGTCCTCTACGGCTCGGGACGCGAGCAGATCCGCTTCAAGTACCTCAACGAGAAGGGCAACCGCTTCGAGCGCGCGCACAGCTTCGAAGGGATCATCCCCAGCCTCGAACGGCGCTACAAGGAAACCGACAGCGTGATGGTGCGCGAGGAACTGGCGAAGTATCTCAATAACAAGCCGTGTCCCGAATGCGAGGGTGCACGTCTGCGGCAGGAAGCCCGCCATGTGCTGGTCGGCGGCAAGACGATCACCGCGGTGAGCCACCTCTCGCTGATCGATTGCCGTGATTTCTTCAACCTGCTGCAACTCACCGGCCATCGGGCGCAAGTGGCCGAGAAGATCGTCAAGGAAATCACGTCACGGCTCAGTTTCCTCATCAACGTCGGCCTTGACTACCTGTCGCTCGACCGCTCGGCCGAAACGCTCTCCGGCGGCGAAGCGCAGCGCATCCGCCTCGCCTCGCAGATCGGTTCCGGCCTCACCGGCGTGATGTACGTGCTCGACGAGCCGTCGATCGGCTTGCACCAACGCGACAACACACGGCTACTACAGACGCTGGCCAACCTGCGTGATCTCGGCAACACCGTGATCGTCGTCGAGCACGATCAGGAAGCCATAGAGTCGGCCGACTACGTCGTCGACATGGGGCCGGGCGCCGGCGAGCACGGCGGCCACATCGTCGCGCAGGGCACACCCAAGCAGGTCGAAGCCAATGCCGATTCGCTCACCGGCGCCTACCTGTCCGGCCGCCGCCAGATCGCCATCCCGGCCAAGCGCACGCCGCCGAACCCATTGCGCCAGCTGAAGATCCTCGACGCAGTCGGTAACAACCTCAAGCATGTCGAGATGGAGATCCCCGTCGGCCTGCTGACTTGCATCACCGGCGTCTCCGGTTCGGGTAAGTCGACGCTGATCAATGACACGCTCTACGCCGGTGCCGCACGTCATCTCTACGGCTCGGCGACCGAGCCTGCCGCGCATGACGAGATTCAGGGCCTCGAATTCTTCGACAAGGTGATCAACGTCGACCAAAGTCCCATCGGCCGCACGCCGCGCTCTAATCCTGCCACCTACACCGGCCTGCTGACACCGATCCGCGAACTTTTCGCCGGCGTGCCGCAATCGCGCGAACGTGGCTATGGCCCGGGCCGCTTCAGCTTCAACGTCAAGGGCGGGCGCTGCGAAGCCTGCCAGGGCGACGGCATGATCAAGGTGGAGATGCACTTCTTGCCCGATATTTTCGTGCCTTGCGACGTCTGCCACGGCAAACGTTACAACCGCGAGACGCTGGAAGTGCGCTACAAGGGCAAGACGATCTACGAAGTGCTGCAGATGACCGTCGAGCAGGCCTACGAGTTTTTCTCGGCCGTGCCGGTGGTCGCGCGCAAGTTGCAGACGCTGATCGACGTCGGCCTCACCTACATCCAGCTCGGCCAGTCGGCGACGACGCTGTCCGGCGGCGAGGCGCAGCGGGTGAAGCTGGCGCTGGAACTCTCCAAGCGCGATACCGGGCGCACGCTCTACATCCTCGACGAGCCGACCACCGGCCTGCATTTTGTTGACATCGAGATGCTGCTCAAGGTGTTGCACCGCCTGCGCGACCACGGCAATACCGTCGTCGTCATCGAGCACAATCTCGACGTGATCAAGACGGCGGACTGGCTCGTCGACCTCGGACCCGAAGGCGGCGACGGCGGCGGCCGCATCATCGCGACCGGTACGCCGGAAGCTGTCGCGCAGGCTGCCGGCAGCCATACCGGGCGCTATCTGGGGCCGATCCTCGGGCTCGCAAAAGTCGGCGCTGGCGGGACGGCACGACGCAGGAAATAATGTTGCCAAGACAGCTGCTGGCGGTTGTTTGGATGCTGTTGCTGACTGTTTCAGCCAGCGCAAGCGAACTACCACTCCTGCTCGCCGAGCGCTATACGCCCGGCATCGATGTCAGCCGCTACTGGGTCAGCGAAAAGCTCGACGGCGTGCGCGCGCATTGGGACGGCCGGCAGCTGCGTTTCCGCAGCGGAAACGTCGTCCATGCACCGGACTGGTTCATCACCGCACTGCCATCCGTACCGCTGGATGGCGAACTCTGGATCGCGCGCGGCACGTTCGAGCGCCTTTCCGGAATCGTGCGGCGGACTGTTCCCGACGATGCCGAATGGCGCCAGGTGCGCTACATGATCTTCGAACTACCGGGTGCTGCCGGCAACTTCAGCGATCGTATCGAAAGCATCAAAGCGATCGTCGCACAGGCCGGCGTTCCCTGGCTGCAGCCCGCCGAGCAATTCCATATTCCCGACGCGAAGGCGCTGCAGCGGAAGCTCGATGAAGTCGTGCGCGGCGGGGGCGAGGGTCTGATGCTGCACCGTGCCGATGCCGTCTATGAAACGGGCCGCTCCTCTGCGTTGCTGAAAGTCACGCCTTGGCTCGATGCCGAGGCGCGCGTCGTCGCCCATCTGCCGGGCAAGGGAAAACACACCGGTCGGCTTGGCGCCTTGCGGGTGGAAATGCCCGACGGCCGGCAGTTTTCGCTCGGTAGCGGCTTCACCGATGCGCAGCGTCGCGATCCGCCGGCGATCGGCGCCCTCGTCACCTACCGCTATCGCGAATTGACACCCAAGGGCATTCCGCGTTTTCCTCATTTTCTGCGGGTACGCGAAGCTTTCTGATTTTCCGCGGAAATTCTTTCTATAATTGCCAGGCCATTCGGATAATTATTCCAAGGAGAATAAAGTGAATTTGAAAAGCATGTCCGCAGCGGAATTGAATAAATTGAAGGCGGCGGTCGAAAAAGAGATCGACAGCCGCAAGAAAACACAACGCAACAAGGCCTTGGGCGAGATCAAGAGCATCGCCGCGAAATATGGGCTGAAATTGTCTGAGGTTGTCAGCGCGCCTGCCGGACAAGTGAAAAACCGCAAGCCGAAAGCGAAAAAACCGGTTAAATCCACTGAAAAGAAAATCGCCTATCGGCACCCGGAAAATCCGCAATTGACCTGGAGCGGTGGACGCGGTCGCCGGCCGCAATGGGTTAAGGATTGGGAAGCTGCTGGCCGCCTGATCGACGAAGCAAAGGTTTGCTGAATGATGATTCTGGTCACCGGCGGCGCCGGCTTTATCGGCAGCAATTTCGTGCTGGACTGGATTGCCGCGACCGGCGAGCCGGTCGTCAATCTGGATGTGCTGACCTATGCCGGCAATCGTGAGAATCTGCGTTCGCTGGATGGCGATAGTCGGCACATCTTCGTGCAGGGCGACATCGGCGACTTTGACCTCGTTGCGAAATTGCTTGCCGAGCATCGACCGCGCGCCATCGTCAATTTCGCCGCCGAGTCGCATGTCGACCGCAGCATCCATGGCCCCGAGGATTTCATCCAGACCAACATCGTCGGTAGCTTCCGCCTGCTCGAAGCCGTGCGTGCCTACTGGAACGGCCTCGAAGGCGAAGCGAAAACGGACTTCCGCTTCCTGCATGTCTCGACCGACGAGGTCTATGGCTCGCTCGGCAAGGACGATGCGCCCTTTGCCGAAACCCACCGTTACGAACCCAACAGCCCGTATTCGGCCAGCAAGGCCGCGAGCGACCATCTGGTGCGCGCCTACCACCACACCTATGGCCTGCCGGTGCTGACCACCAACTGCTCGAACAACTACGGCCCCTACCACTTTCCGGAAAAGCTGATCCCGCTGATGATCGTCAATGCGCTGGCCGGCAAGCCGCTGCCGGTCTACGGCGACGGCATGCAGATCCGCGACTGGCTCTACGTCAAGGACCACTGCAGCGCGATTCGCGAAGTACTGGCGCGTGGCCGCGTGGGCGAGACCTATAACATTGGCGGCTGGAACGAGAAGCCCAACCTCGAAATCGTGCATACCGTGTGTACCCTGCTCGACGAGCTGCGGCCGCGGCCGGACGGCAAGCCCTACCGGGAACAGATCACCTACGTCAAGGACCGTCCCGGCCACGACCGCCGCTATGCGATCGATGCACGCAAGATCGAACGCGAACTCGGCTGGAAGCCGGCCGAGACCTTCGAGACGGGTATTCGCAAGACGGTGCAGTGGTATCTCGATAATCCCGACTGGGTCGCCAACGTGCAGAGCGGCGCCTACCGCGACTGGATTGGAAAGCAGTACGGAGACTGATGATGAAGATTCTTCTCACCGGCAAGAATGGCCAGGTCGGCTTCGAGCTCCAGCGCTCGCTCGCGCCGCTGGGCGAAATCGTCGTGGTCGATCAGGCGGACTGCAACCTTGCCGACGAGTCCGCCATCCGTCGGTTGGTCAACGACATCTGCCCCGACATTATTGTCAATCCGGCCGCCCATACAGCCGTGGACAAGGCCGAGTCCGAGCCAGCGTTGGCGCAAGCGATCAACGGCGTCGCACCCGGCATCTTCGGCGAAGAGGCAGCGAAGCTCGGCGCACTGGTGGTGCATTACTCGACGGACTACGTCTTCGATGGTGGCAAGACAGGTTGGTACACCGAAAACGATGTTCCCAACCCGCAGAGCGTTTATGGCAAGACCAAACTGGCCGGCGAGCAGGCACTGGCCGCCAGCGGCGCGAAGCAACTGATCTTGCGTACCAGCTGGGTATTCGGCGCGCACGGCGTCAACTTCGCCAAGACCATGCTGCGGCTGGCGGCTGAACGGCAAGGCTTGAAGGTGGTGGCCGACCAGTTCGGCGCACCCACATCAGCGGCGCTGATCGCCGATGTGACGGCGCAAATTCTCGGCCAATATGCGCAGAAGTGCCGTCTCGCCAGCACCGACTTTCCCTATGGCCTGTATCACCTTGTCGCCGGAGGTCGCACGAACTGGCACGAATACGCCCAGGCCGTGGTGATGGCGGCGCAGGCCGCCGGCAAGCCGCTGCGCATGGGCCCGGGCGACGTGCAGGCGATTACGACGGCGGACTACCCGCTGCCCGCACCACGTCCCGCCAATTCCTGTCTCGACACTGCGCGACTGCGCGAGACCTTCGGCCTTTGCCTGCCTGACTGGCGGCATGGGCTGAACCATGTAATGACGCAATTGCTTTGAACCATGAATACACCTCGTAAAGGCATCATCCTGGCCGGTGGCGCTGGTACCCGCCTCCACCCGGCAACGCTATCGGTTTCCAAGCAATTGCTGCCGGTATTCGACAAGCCGATGATCTACTATCCGCTCAGCACGCTGCTGCTGGCCGGCATGCGCGAGATCCTGATCATCTCCACGCCGCAGGACACACCCCGATTCCAGCAACTTCTCGGCGATGGTAGTCAGTGGGGCCTTGATCTCAGCTATGCGGTACAGCCCAGTCCGGACGGGCTGGCGCAGGCCTTCCTTATCGGAGAATCCTTCCTCGGTGCTGCGCTCAGCGCCCTCGTGCTGGGCGACAACATCTTCTATGGCCACGACTTCCACCTGTTGCTCGGTAGTGCTGTGGATCGACAGCAAGGCGCTTCGGTCTTCGCCTATCACGTGCAGGATCCGGAGCGCTACGGCGTGGTCGAGTTCGATGCCGCCGGCAAGGCCGTCAGCCTCGAAGAAAAACCCAAACAGCCGAAGTCCAGCTATGCCGTGACCGGGCTGTACTTCTACGACAACCGGGTCGTCGAACTGGCGAAATCGCTCAAGCCTTCACCGCGCGGCGAACTCGAAATCACCGACCTCAATCGCCTCTATCTCGAACAAGGCAAGCTCAACGTGGAAATCATGGGACGCGGCTATGCCTGGCTTGACACCGGCACCCACGAATCCCTGCTCGAAGCCAGCCAGTTCATCGCCACCCTCGAAAAGCGCCAGGGCCTCAAGGTCGCCTGTCCCGAGGAAATCGCCTGGCGTCAGGGCTGGATCGATGCCGATCAAGTGAGGAAGCTGGCCCAGCCGCTGGCGAAGAACGGCTATGGTCAGTACCTGTTGCGCCTGTTGAATGAAAGGGTGCTGACGTGATGGTAACGCCAACTGCTATCCCCGATGTATTGATCATCGAGCCAAAGGTGTTCGGCGACGCGCGCGGCTTTTTCTTCGAAAGCTACAACCGTCAGGCATTCAAGGAAGCGACCGGACTCGATGTCGATTTCGTTCAAGACAATCACTCGAAGAGCGCCAAAGGAGTACTGCGCGGCCTGCACTACCAGTTGCCACCCAAGGCACAGGGCAAGCTGGTGCGCGTGGTGCAGGGCGAAGTCTTCGATGTGGCGGTGGATATCCGCAAATCTTCGCCGACCTTCGGCAAATGGGTAGGCGACATTCTTTCAGCCGAGAACAAGAAGCAGCTCTGGATTCCGCCGGGCTTCGCACATGGCTTTCTCACGCTGTCCGATACTGCCGAATTCCTTTACAAGACCACGGACTACTACTCGCCGGAGCACGAGCGCGGCCTGCTATGGTCCGATCCTGCCCTGGGTATCCCCTGGCCTATTGAGGGCGCACCGCAGCTTGCCGCCAAAGATGCGGCTGCGCCTACGCTGACGCAGGCCGAAGTCTTCGGGTAAGGGCGCCCCTTCCCTAAATCCCTTCGTCATGGCATACTTGCGTTCAATCATTGAACGCAAGGCGGAAATCGTTGTCACCGACCCAGTCTGAAGAAACCCACCTCCGGGTGCTGCGCCTGCTCGAAGCCAATCCGCAATTGAGCCAGCGCGAACTGGCCGAGGCGCTGGGGGTGAGTCTGGGCAAGACCAACTACTGCCTCAAGGCCTTGCTGGAGCGGGGGTTGATTAAAATCCAGAATTTTCGCAACAGCCACAACAAGGCAGCCTATGCCTATTACCTGACGCCAGAAGGCATCAGCAGGAAAACAGTACTGACTGCCGGCTTTCTCAAGCGCAAGTTGGCTGAATATGAAAGCCTGAAAAGGGAAATCGATCTGCTCAAGTCCGAAGTGGGCGGATCAATACATCAACCTGAGCGGACGACGAGTATCGACACTTGACGCATATGACAACTTCCTCCACTAACGTGCCGTCTCGCCAGCGCCGATTTCAATCATCATGACCCAAACCGCTTCCGAAAATACTGTCTGGCACCACGCCACGGTGACCCGCGAGCGCCGTGAAGGGCTGAATGGCCACAAAGCTTGTGTGCTCTGGTTCACCGGGCTTTCCGGGGCCGGCAAGTCGACATTGGCCCACGCAGTTGAAGAGCAATTGCATCAACGCGGCTGCCGCACTTTCGTACTGGACGGTGACAACGTACGCCATGGTCTTTCGTCGAACCTGGGGTTTAGCGAAGATGATCGAAAAGAGAACATCCGGCGCATCGGGGAGGCGGCCAAGCTGATGATGGAGGCGGGCGTCATCACTCTGACGGCCTTCATCAGTCCGTTCCGCGCCGACCGTGAAGCCGTGCGCAACCTCATGCCGCATGGCGACTTTTTCGAGATCTACTGCCGTGCAAGTCTGGCGGCTTGCGAGGCACGCGATGTAAAGGGTTTGTACAAACGTGCAAGAGCAGGGGAAATCAAGAACTACACCGGTATCGATTCGCCCTATGAGGAGCCGGTCAAGCCCGAATTGATGGTCGATACCGACGTCCTTGGTATTGACGAATCGGTCAATGCAGTGATGCGCCTGCTCGAAGAGCGGGGACTGATTGAGCCAAACCCACGACATGTCCGATAAACCGATCTACGTCACGCAACCCTATCTTCCCCCGCTGGAGGAGTTCATCCCCTATCTGGAGCGGATATGGGACAACAAGATTCTCACCAACAACGGCCCATTTCACAAGCAACTGGAACAGGCACTGTGTGATTACCTCGGCGTCGAACATCTCGCACTCTTCACCAACGGCACGATTGCCCTAGTTACGGCCCTGCAAGCGCTCCGCATCACAGGCGAGGTTATCACCACGCCATATTCGTTCGTTGCCACTGCGCATTCCCTGCTGTGGAACAACATCAAGCCGGTGTTTGTGGATATTGATCCACGCACCTGCAACCTCGACCCCGACCGCATCGAAGAGGCCATTACCCCGCAGACCACGGCCATCATGCCCGTGCACTGCTACGGCAACCCCTGCGCCGTCGAGCGCATCCAGGAGATTGCGGATACCTACGGACTCAAGGTCATCTACGATGCCGCGCATGCCTTCGGCGTTCAATACAAAGGTGAAAGCCTGCTACGGCATGGCGATCTTTCAGTACTCAGCTTCCATGCCACCAAGGTCTTCAACACCTTCGAGGGTGGCGCGATCATCTGCCCGGATGCCAAGACCAAGCAGCGTATCGACTACCTGAAGAACTTCGGATTCGCCGACGAAGTAACAGTCGTTGCACCGGGCATCAACGGCAAGATGAACGAGGTACAGGCCGCCTTCGGGCTGTTGCAGCTCAAGCATATCGACGCTGCGTTGCAACGGCGTCTGGAAATCGAAACCCGCTACCTCAAAGCGCTGGCCGATGTGCCGGGTATTTCGTTGTTGCCTCTACCGCCGGACACCCAAGGCAACGCATCTTATTTTCCCATTCTCGTTGGCGACGACTACCCCCTCAGCCGGGATGAGCTCTACCAGAGGATGAAGGATGCCAACATCAACGGACGGCGTTACTTCTACCCCCTGATTAGCGACATGCCGATGTATCGGGGACTGCCAAGCGCATCGATCCAGAACCTTGCCGTTGCCTGCAACATTGCGGATCGTGTGATCTGCCTGCCCATATATCCGGACCTGCTGGATGAACAGGTGGACGCCGTTACCGCCCTGGTTGCAGGGGCCGGATGAAACTCGCCTCATGCAGCCGTACCTGTTCCCGTACCTGCGCTATTTACAGCTAATGCGGGCGGCGGATGCCTTCGTCGTCTATGACGATGTGAATTTCATCAAGGGCGGCTGGATCAACCGCAACTACATCCTGTCGCAGGGAGGCAAACTGCTGGTCACTCTGCCTTTGCAGGGGGCGAGTCCGAACCTGCTGATCAACCAGCTAAAAGTAGGCTGCAGGCCGGGAAAATTGCTGGAGACTAGCCGGCACTGTCACGCCATAGCGCTGCAATTCAGCAAAGTATTCCCCACACAGGAGAGCATCTTCCCGAGGCAGGAAAATCTTATACAGAACAGTGTCGAGTTGATCGCGGATTAACTAAATGGGGAAGTGTATGCGCTTAGAAAAATTGAACGATCCACTATTTATCATTGGTAACCCGAGATCTGGTACATCAATGCTGAGGCTGATACTTACAAGTCACACAGAGGTATTGATACCACCTGAGTGTGGTTTCATTATTTGGCTGCAAAACAAGTATGCCGACTGGCATCGAGCAGACAACAATGACCCAGCCAAGTTGTCTCAATTTGTTGAAGATTTGTTTTCTAGTAAGAAATTTGAGACTTGGCTACTGGATAAGCAGGCCGTCGAAAATCAAATCACTTCTCGCCAACCTGAGAGTTATGCAGAGTTGTGTGGTGCTGTTTACGGCGCATTCGGGCAAAGAATCGGTAAGCAATTTACTGTATGGGGTGACAAGAATAATTTTCATATTAATCACCTGACTGACTTGCTTGCCTTGTATAGCAAAGCCCGTTTTCTTCACATCGTCAGGGATGGCCGCGATGTGGCCTGCTCCTATCGCGAAGTAATGGCTTTAAAATCCATTAGTCCTTATGCTCCCAAGCTGAATACTGCCGCATCTGATATCGCGTTGGAATGGTCCAACAATGTAATGAAAGTGGATTCATTTATCAGTTTGATGCCGGGCGATCAGGTCATGACAATCAGGTACGAAGACTTGGTATTGAAATCATCGGAAACCTGCCAGTTAATATGCAAATGGCTTGGGTTGTCATTCGAAGAAGAGATGCTTAATTTTTACCAGCAGAACAAAGACAATCAGTTAGAGCCTGATTTGACCATAGACTGGAAAAAGAGAACTCTTCAGCCAATTAGCGGTGACACAATTGGGCGATATAGAAATATATTGAATAAGGAAGAGCGAATTCAATTCGAATCAGTGGCGGCGCAAGCATTGAAGAAATTTTGTTACGCCTGACAAGTCAAATATCGGGATTTGATCTGCTGGACTATATAGTGATTGAAAAGAGCATTGGCTCATTCGAACGAGCTTGATCATCATTAATGAACGGAATACTTAATGGAAAACAATTTTGCAGTTGCAATTGGTGACGCACTTGAACACTATCGAGACAATGACTGGCAAGACAACTGGGATTATCGGCGGTTCGGGCCTTATCAGCCTCCCAGCCTGATTGCACGTGCAAAGACGGGCATTAAGGTGTTCATCAAGGCACTCTTGGGATCCGTGGGTTTATACCGTAATAATAAGCATGTATCGATGTTGGTAAATGAGCCGGAGTTCCAATGGCTTTACGAACGCTTGAGTGATAAGGAATCCAGGCAGATATTGATCGACGTGTTGGCCTACCGGGTGCTCGGCTATCGCAAAGTCAAATTGCCGCTGAATACGCCGGAATACTGGAAAAAACTGGAAGAGCTGGAGCGCAAGGCTGATACCAGCGATTCTATTGATCTCGGGTTTCTTGGGTGGAAGGTAGAGCGCTACGATCTGGTGGACGAAGGATATCCGATCCAAGTGTACGCGCGCGCGTCAGCCGTGTTTACTCAGATGCTCATTCAACAGTATCGATGTATTACGCCGGATCATGTTATTGAAGTCGGTGCAGGTGATACGGTGATCGATGCGGGCGGTTGTTATGGCGATACTGCACTCTACTTTGCCCACAAGGCAGGGGGGAGTGGGCGGGTGTTTTCCTTTGAATTCATGCCCGACAATATTAGCGTTTTCAATCGCAATCTTGAGCTGAATCCGGCGCTGGCAAAACGTATCGAGATCGTTCCCAATCCGCTGTGGTCATCTTCTGGGCAAAAACTTTATGTTGAGGGTGTCGGTCCAGCGGCACACATCACAACAAGTCCGAAAGCGGCCGATGCCAATCAGGTGCAAACGATGAAGATCGATGACTTGGCCAACAGCACACAATTGGCACGGGTTGATTTCATCAAGATGGACATCGAGGGGGCGGAGTTAGAGGCTCTTAAAGGTGCAGAGGAATCTATATGCCGCCATCGGCCGAAGCTGGCGATCTCGATCTATCACCGCCTGCCGGATTTCTGGGAAATCGCGCAATGGGTTGATGGCCTGGGTTTGGGATATCGATTTTATCTGCGGCATTTTACCATCCATGCTGAAGAGACGGTTTTATTCGCCGAGGTGTCGCGCTAATTGCACGATGGAATGTATATCAAGTGTCGATAAAAAAGAACGTAGTTGCCAATTATGCCGGTCTTGCCTATACCATCCTGATTGGGATAGTGATGTTGCCGTTTTACCTCGAATTCCTCGGGGCAGAAGCCTATGGACTGGTCGGCTTCTTTACCTTGCTTCACTCTTGGCTTGCTTTGCTGACTGCCGGCATTACCCCCGCTCTGGCGCGTCAAGCGGCCCATTACCGCGGCCTGGGTGAATTGGGAGGGCGAAAGTTTCGCGAAATGTTGCGCAGCATTGAATTGATTGTGCTTTTCCTGGCTGTTATAACCGCGCTGGCGATCTGGATGTCAAGTTCGTGGCTTGCCACACAATGGCTGACTGTCAAAGCCATCCCTCTTGCTGATGTGGCTTATTGCATAGCACTCATGGGCGTGATGGTTGGGATACGCTGGGGGGTATCGCTGTATTCTAGTAGTTTGAGTGGCATGGAGCTGCAGATCTGGCTTAACGGATTTGGCATTTTGTTCGCCACTCTGCGTTTTGTTGCTGCCTATGTGCTCCTGCGTTGGGTGACGCATGATCCTGCGCATTATTTTGAATTCCAGCTGGGCGTGAGCCTACTTGAATTCATTGTCGTTGCGAAGAAGTTTTATGCAAGCCAACCACAGGGCGCACAGGACTCCGATCCGGGCTTGATATTTTCGTGGCAGGCAGTCTATGAGCTGCTTCCATTTGCGATGGGCATAGCCTATACGTCGATGCTGTGGGTGTTCATGACACAGTCCGACAAGCTCATACTCTCCCACATTTTGCCGCTGGCGGAATATGGCTATTTCGCGCTGGTGGTGTTGATCGCCAACGGCGTATTGCAGTTCTCTGCACCGATCAATCAGGCAGTGCTTCCAAGATTGACCAATCTATTGGCGCAGGGGAGAGAAACGGAGATGCTGGCACTGTACCGAAAAACCACCCAGTTCATGGTGGTGGGGATTGCTTCCGTTTCAGGCGTTCTGGCATTGTTTCCGCAACAGATCCTTTTTGCACTGACCGGTAATATGGATGCGGCACACTGGGGTGCGCCGGTGCTGATATGGTTCGCGCTGGGAAATGGCATCCTGGTCATCGTAGGCATGCAATATATGTTGCAATATGTTCACGGCAAAGTGCGCATGCATGTGATCAACACTTCGATAAATGCCGCAGTACAGGTGCCAATCCTCGCCTATGTTGCATTCAATTATGGCGTAGTTGATGTGGCCGTTGCGTGGTTCGCCGTCCGACTGGTTACCTTCTTCATCTGGCCTGCAGTGGTACATCACAAGTTTGCGCCAGGATTACACTGGAAGTGGCTGCGCAGTGACGTGTTGTTTCCGCTACTCGGCGTGGGCTTTGGATTGCTGCTTGCACAATGGGGCATCAGCAGTATGCAAGACTTGATGGTCGGGCGATTACAAATGTTCGTTGTGCTGAGCACTGCCGGTCTTTTTGTGCTGCTAATAGGCGCAATGATAGCCAGTGACGTGAGGCAAGTGTTCAAGCGGATGATCTGAAATGCAGGCAATGCATAATTACTTTGGGCACGGGAGCCCAGCTCCATTGCCGCTGCCTTTGCGCAGCGAAGATCAGATTATCGCAACATGGCAAAATCCCGGCAATCCAGTGGTGAGCATCTGCTGTGCAACCTATAACCATGCTATATATCTCAAGGATGCTTTGCATGGTTTTCTTTCCCAGGAGACCAATTTCCCATTCGAGATTGTCGTCCGTGATGACGCTTCAACCGATGGAACAGGGGAGATCATTCGCGATTATGTCAGCAGGTATCCGCATATCGTGCGCGCGGTTTCTGAGACGGAAAACCAGTTCAGCAGAGGCGTCCGTCCGTTGCATGTCTGGCCATCTTTAGCGAAAGGCGAGTTCGTTGCTTTATGTGAGGGGGATGATTACTGGATACATTCCGAAAAATTGCAGAAGCAAGTTGAGTTGCTTAGATCATATCCGTATGCCGTAATGTCCGTTGCCAATACGCTTGCGTACAGGCAGGAGGGGGGTCAACTGCACTTTGTGCGAACGTGGGGGGCACATGACAAGGTGCTGCAAGGGTTTGAGGAAGTGAAATGTCATTATTTTCACACTTCAACATTAGTTATTCGTCGCATGATTTTGAGTGAAGTCGTTACGAAATATTTTGATGGCCAATCCATCTTCGGTGATACGGCGCTCCAGGCAATATTAGTCTCATATGGGCCGTTTGCGTTGTTTCCTGAATTTGTATCAATTTATCGCGAAACTGGTCACGGCATCTGGTCCTCATTGAATCGAAGTGCGCAATTGCAGGGGGAGATTAATGTTTCCAAGAAACTCGCACGCCTCCTTTCAGGTAAGTATAGAAAGCATCAGGAAGGAAAGTTGTGTGCGCTTTATCGATTAAAATTTTTAGAGGCCAAAAAGAATGGGCATGCTACGGAATGGATTTCATTACTGCCACACCTAATAAAATGCGGGGTTCTCGAAATCTCCTCTAGTGCTAAGCGCTTCCTTAAGCGAAGACTTGGTCTGATTCGGCGAAATTCATAACGGATTGCCAGTGCTAAATATCAGACATATTCAAGTTCGGGATCTAACTGATTCGCGTAAGCTTTATATGCGTGGTTATGGATCCTACGAGAGCACATATGACGGTATCACCGGCAGCCTGTAGTGGAAAATAATGTGGATTTATTCACTTTGTATTAATAATCTGAAAGAAAGCCTGACCCCGGATCAAGGTCGGTTCGATACGCGATTTCTGATGGTAACGGGGTACGACAGTGATGGAAACAATTGATTCGAAAATCGTCCAGAATGTCCAACTTTTGCCCGGCATTCATGGCCTCAGGGGAATCGCGGCGCTAGCTGTTGTTTTGTTTCATCTACAGCATCTTGCCGGGCTTGATGTCCCTCACGTTTTTGCGTTTATTGGACGTGACCTCGGCTACAGTGTTCATCTTTTCTTCATCCTGAGTGCTTTTTCATTAATGCACTCGACGGAGTCAAAAGTGCATCACCAACGCTGGGTGCACGAATACTTTATCAAGCGGTTCTTCAGGATCGCGCCCTTGTTTTATTTCATTATCCTTTTTGAACTCGCGCGGCAGGCACTCTTCGGCGGCGTTGTCGAGGATTTCAGTAGCATTTTGCTCAACCTGACATTCACCTTCGGTTTTGTGCCTTTCTCCGGTTTCGTATGGGGGGGCTGGTCGGTGGGGGTTGAAATGATTTTCTATGCGATCTTCCCCGTGCTCATTCTCCTAATCAGGACGCACCGGTTCGCGCTCGTCTTTCTGGTCATCAGTGTCATTGTCAGCTACAGCGTTCAATCTGCGCTTCACGCCCAACATCTAGCTACGATACCCCAACCGAAATGGGACTGGAGTTATTTTTCCTTTGGCTCGAACATTAGTTTCTTCGCCATGGGTTTGTATGCCTATCGAGTAAGCCATCTGTTGGATAAGGATTCCCGCCGCGTGCGCTGGGTGATCCCGTTCGTAGCTATCCTCCTTATAGGTAGTCTGATGTTCTTTGATCTGGGAAAACTGTTGAGGAGTAGCGGCAGGCTGGACATTCTCGTATGGGGTTTCGGCCTGTCGGCCTTGTGTATTTGGCAAAGCTTGTCGCCGAGTTGTCTTGTTGCCAACAAAATCTTTGAGCTTCTCGGTGAGCGCAGCTTCAGCATTTATCTGGTGCATCCGATCGTTATTACCGCATTGTCAAAGGGCCCTCTGGTTACGATTTATGGCGCTCTTTCGGCGCATCTTGGTGCCTACGCTTTTTTCGTATGTGCAGCTTTGGTCATTCCGGTGGTTCTTGTGTTCGCCGAATTCACTTATAGACTGATTGAGGTGTCAGGGATCAATCTCGGTCGCCGACTGATAACGCAGGGGAGGAAGTCATGAGCGACGAACGTCACACTTACGAATACGAGATCGATACCGCGTCGGAAACGGGCCCGGCCAATGTGGTGCGCCTTGTCGGCCAGCGCAAGCGCGTGCTTGAAATCGGCTGCGGGCCGGGTTCGATTACGCGGATTCTTGCAGAGCAGAGTCAATGCCGGGTGACAGGTCTGGAACTCGACCCTGAAGCTATCAAGAAGGTAATGCCCTTCTGTGAGGCTGTCATGCAGGCTGACCTCAACTCCGCGGAGTGGCCCCATTTGCTCGATGAGACGGAGCGATTCGATGTGGTCGTCGCAGCCGACGTGCTGGAACATCTGTATGACCCTTGGACGACCTTGCATCGCATGGTGCCGCTCATAAGCAAGGATGGATACTTGGTGGTTTCACTGCCCCACGTTGGCCATGCTGCGGTCGCTTCATGTCTGATCAACGGGGATTTTGAGTACCGTGACTGGGGATTGCTTGATCGGACGCATATCCGTTTCTTCGGCCTGAAGAATATCGAGGACCTGTTTGCGGGGGCCGGGCTCAAGATCATCGAGGCGCGATATGTGGTCAAGCCGCCGGAAGAGACCGAATTCGCCCAAGGCTGGTCCAAGTTGCCCTCCGCCGTCAAGGCAGCACTCAGCAGCAGCGCCCATGCTCATGTGTACCAAGTAGTGGTCAAGGCGGTTCCGCTCGACTATCCAGGTCTTGCTGTGGCGTTGGTTCCACCGAGACCCCGCAGAAGCGCATTTACCCGTGTGTCATCCTGGAAGGCTCGCATCGGTGCTAGCCTGAGTCCGCAACTCAAGCAGCGGATACGCAAGGGTTTGGGTGCGTTGGGAGTTCGACTCTGAAAACCATGATGGCCGTGATCATCCCAGCTCGAAATAATAGAAAATGAATACTGATGTAACCAGTTTGCCGGAAGGCGGCAAGTCCGCACCAAGGTTGATCGCCTTCTACCTCACCCAGTTTCACCCGACACCTGAGAATGACCTCTGGTGGGGTAAGGGCTTTACCGAATGGACGAATGTCACCAAGGCGCAGCCCTTGTTCGAAGGACATCGCCAGCCGCACCTGCCAAGCGACTTCGGTTTCTATGACCTGCGGGTGCGCGAGACGCGTCAAGATCAGATCAGGGTGGCCAAGCAATACGGTGTTGACGGGTTTTGCTACCACTACTACTGGTTCTCGGGCACGCGGATATTGAACCGTCCGCTGGACGACATGCTCGCCGACCCGGATAGCGACATGCCGTTTTGTCTGTGCTGGGCCAATGAGAACTGGACGCGCCGCTGGGATGCCGCTGATCACCAGGTGTTAATTGCGCAAAAATATCTGCCCGACGACGATCTGAACTTCATCAAGTCGCTGGTGCCTTTCTTCGAGGACAGCCGCTACATCCGCGTAGACGGCAAGTGCTTTCTGATCGTCTATCGACCCCAACATCTTCCGGATGCTCGTAAGACAGCGGGGATATGGCGCGAGTACTGCCGTTCGATTGGCCTAGGCGAAATACACCTCTGCGCTGCATTGACGCACGGCAACGAGGACTATGTTCAGTACGGGTTCGACAGCGGTGTCGAGTTTCCCCCGCACAATCTCAGATCGTCGTCGAACATTAATCAAGAAATCACCTTCTACAACAGTTTCAGGGGCAATGTAATTCAGTTCTCGGCGACTGCGCAGTCGTATCTAGACCACACCTACGGTGACTTGCGTGTGTTCAAGACGGTGTTTCCATCTTGGGACAATACAGCGCGGACCAAGGAGCGCGCATTGGTGGTGCTAAACGGCACTCCTGAAAATTACGAGTACTGGCTTTCATCCTCAATCGACAAGGCCAACAAGGCGGACCAGGGCGAGAACCTTGTATTCATCAATGCCTGGAACGAATGGGCCGAAGGTTGTCATCTGGAGCCGGATCGATGGTTTGGTCATGGGTTTCTTGAGGCAACCCTGAATGCCAAGAGTGGCTTGCGTCGGTTTACCACATTCCCACACACCGGCCTTCCGTTCGAAAGCGAAGCGCACCATCGGACATTCTTGAAGGACTTCGCCGAGGTGGCCGCCTACCATGCTTGGCTTAGACTTGGCAGTCTGAAGCTCGCAGTGAATCGATTGCCGTGGTTGCGTCGTATGTTGATGCCGGTAATCAGAACGATGCGTGCATTGAGCGATAAGTAATTGGGGTGGGCGTGCTTCTGAGTGAGAGGGATCGGCAGTGGGTGGATACAAGATGGAGGGGGGGCTATGTCAGCACCTGATATGGAAGCGTATTTCCAGTATCTGAAAAACCGTAGTATCCCCGGCCTTCTTTACCGGAGATATTATCTATACCCAAAGCTGGTCAGAAAGTTGACTGGAAAAGTTCTGGACTATGGATGCGGCATCGGGGACTTTGTTCAGTTTCGAGCTAACACTGTTGGGGTCGATATAAATAGCCACAACGTGGACTATTGTCGACATCGCGGATTGGACGCGGGACTGATTGAGGGCAACCACATTCCATTTGCCGATGGCACCTTTGATGGGGTCATGCTGGACAATGTCCTGGAACACATTCCCGGCGAGGCGGTGAGTTCCGTTATCGAGGAGATCAAGCGAGTATTGAAAACTGGCGGAACTATGGTCGTTGGTGTGCCAGGACTCAAAGGCTATGAATCCGATCCCGATCACAAGGTTTTCTACTCGGAGGAGAGTCTGGTCGCCTTGTTTTTTCGTCATGGATTTGAATCCAGCGAAGTGTTCCTGATGCCTGTCGCTTCGAAAAGGTTTGAGCATATCTTGCAGCAGTTCTGTGTGTATGCCGTCTTTACCCTAAAAAATGCGCGCAAGCCTGCTTAAAAGTACATGACTGGCAGCGTGTTGATTTCGATATCGGTTGTCAGTCATGGCCAAGGCGATCTTGTCGGTAGGGTTCTTGCCGACATCGCCCGGTTTTCTGACGCCACACGGATCGAGGTCATATTGACCAGGAATATTCCCGAACAATTGCCATTCCTGGTTACTGATTTTCCGTACCCACTCAAAGAGGTGGAAAATGTTTCACCAAAAGGGTTTGGAGCGAACCACAACGCCGCATTCCTGCGGGCAAAGGGCGAGTGGTTTTGTGTGCTGAACCCGGACATTCGTTTGCCGGAAGACCCATTTCCCAGTCTGCTCGAAGCGCACGCAGTACCGACGGCAGCCGTGGTGGCACCGGCCGTTCTGTCCCCGGTCGGCGAAATAGAGGATAGCGTCCGCCGCTTCCCGACGCCGTTTTCCCTGACCGGCAAGTTGCTGGGGTGGAGTGATGGCCGATATTCATACAAGATTGGCGACGCGCCCTTTACGGCTGATTGGTTGGGCGGCATGTTCATGCTGTTCCGCGCCGAGGACTTCCGGCGCGTGGGCGGGTTCGATGAGGGCTTCTTCCTGTATTACGAGGACGTCGACATCTGCGCACGTCTATGGAAGTCCGGCCGTCAAGTGCTGGCTTGTCCGAAAGTGCAGGTGATCCATGATGCGCGCCGCACCAGTCGCCGGAACTTTCGGTATATGCGCTGGCATCTCGCCAGCATGGCTCGTTACTTGAGTAAGCATTGGTTACGCTTACTACCTACTGACGTCATCTGATGTCAGGATTACTCTATGGCAGAGTGCTGGTAACGGGTGCTACTGGCTTCATCGGCCGTCGCCAGTTGCAGCCCGGTGATCGGGTGCTGGCGCGCGACGGGACCAAGATGCCTGGCGCAGCGCGTGGTGACCTGCTAGATCCGTCGTCGTTGCGGAAAGCGTGCGAAGGCATCGACACCGTCTTTCACTGCGCCGGTTATGCCCATGCCTTCAATTCTTCCGATCCCGACGCCCATTGGCGGATCAACTTCGAAGGCACGTGCAATCTGTTACAAGCGGCTGGTGAGGCCGGGGTCAAGCGCTTCATCTTTCTTTCCAGCGTCAAAGCCATAGCCGAACCGGGCGACGAGTGCGTCGATGAGGACTGGCCGGGTGAGCCGGATACGCCTTATGGCAAGGCCAAGCGTGCGGCGGAGGAAGCGGTGCTGGAAGCGGGTGTGAAATACGGCATGCATGTGGTCAATCTGAGGCTGGCGATGGTCTATGGCCACGGTGGTCGGGGCAATCTCGAGCGTATGGCCAAGGCAATTAGTGCTGGCTGGTTCCCCCCCTTGCCTGAGACTGGCAATCGGCGGTCACTGGTGCATGTCGATGATGTGGTGGAGGTGATGCGTCTCGTGGCGGAGCGTCCTGAGGCGAATGGACGTACTTACATCGTGGCCGATTCGCGTGCGTACTCGGGAAGGGAAATCCAGGATGCGATTCGTGCCGTCCTGCGAGCGCCGACTTTGAGCTGGAGTGTACCGGCGGGCCTCTTGAGAATGACGGGGCGGCTGAACAGCCGACTTGGCGAGATCGTCGACCGCCTGATCGGTTCCGCCTGTTATTCGCCGGCGCGGATCGAGCGGGAATTGGGTTGGCGGGCGCGTATCGGCTTGGATGAGGGCTTGCGGGAGATGTTGGCAGATAACGCAAAACATAGTTTGCAATAAAAGAAAATATTACATATTATGCAAGCTATGTTTTCCAATGAAGACACTCTGGTTGCTATCGCTGCTCTTGGTGCACGGCTGCGGGCTGCGCGCATCGATAAGGGTGACAGTCAGGCGTTGTTCGCGCAGCGCCTGGGTGTGTCGGTGCCGACGCTGCGTGATATGGAAAAGGGCACACCAACGGTTTCTGTTGGGGCTTGGGCGGCAGCGCTCTGGATGCTGTCACGTTTGTCCGACCTCGATCTGGTGCTGAAAAAGCAGGAAAGTCTGTTTGAGCGCGTGGCGCGTGCGCGGAAACCGAGGCAGCGTGCGGCCAAGGGCAAGCAGGTTTTGCGTACTGGCCGGGGAGTCGGATGAACGTTCTTCGCGTCTGGATTACGCTGCCGGATGGCGAGACGACCGAACTGGGTGAGTTGGCTTTCGACGAGCCGCGCCCTAACGGCACGGCACCGACGGCGTTTCGCTATAAAAGTAGCTGGCTCGCACGCAAGAACGCCTTTCCGATCAACCCGGATCCGCAAATGCTGCCACTCGTGGCGACAGAATATCAGGCGAGCCATCTTGGCCCGCCATTGCAGGCATTGAACGATGCCCTGCCGGATGACTGGGGCCGTCGGTTGATCATCGCGGCGCATCGCTTGCCCAGGCACCAGCAAAGCACTTACTGGATCATGCGCGCCGTCGGCGGAAATGGCTTGGGTGCTTTGTCATTTTCCGAGAAGGCCACGTCACCAACTCGCACTCGATCATCGCACGCCCTGGCCGAGCTCGCGGCGGCGGCGGTGGCGTTCGATGCCCACCAACCCATCGAGGACGCGGAACTAAAGTGCCTATACGCCGCCGGGGCAACGCCTGGCGGTGCGCGCCCCAAGGCACTGGTGGCCGCCGATGGGGGCGAATGGATCGCCAAGTTTCCCAGCGTGGTACGCGATAATGGTTTCGACGTCGTCGGACTGGAAGCCACCAGCCTTGAACTGGCGCGCTGCGCCGGACTTGATGTGCCGGAATCGCATCTGGTCGACCTGGGCAAGCGGCGGGCACTCCTGATTCGCCGTTTCGACATTACACCCGCCGGCGGGCGCGTGCATATGCTGTCCCTTGGGACACTCTGCCGCGAAGCCAATGGCATCCATTGTCAGTCGTACAGTGATCCTGCTGCCGCGGTTCGAAAATTCTCGGATGATGGGGACGATTTGATCAGGTTTTTTCGGCAAATGTGTTTCAACGCGGCGATTGGCAATACCGATGATCATCTGAAGAATTTCGCCATGATTCGGGATGAGTACGGCTACCGGTTGTCGCCAGCCTTTGATCTGGTGCCTGATATTGGACGCAACGGCGATCATGTCATGGCGATGGGCCATCAGTTTGGTACGCCAAACGGCGGTGAACTACTTGATATTGGTTGGCGCTGGTTGCGTGATCGCGTACAAGTCAAGCGCATTGTCGGAGAGGTCATCGACAATGTTGCTAGATTCCAGGACACGGCGGAAAAGCTTGGCGTAACCCCGGCCAGTGTCGAGTTCTTTGCGGCAGACATTGAGAAACGCACCCAAAAAATGCGCGCAGGTCTGTGATGGTGCCGTCTCGTCAGAGCCGACTTTGCAATGAAGCGACTATTTGACTTCGCGCTTGCCGCGGTTGCGGTGTTGCTGACGTCGTTGCCGATCCTGCTGGTTGCGCTGGCGGTGAAGCTGACTTCGCCCGGGCCGGTGCTTTATTGGTCGAATCGCATCGGTCGCGGGAATAATGTTTTCCGCATGCCGAAGTTTCGCAGCATGCGGATCGATACCCCGGCGGTCGCCACGCATCTGCTGGCGAATCCCGCCGCGTATCTGACCCCGATCGGCTCTTTCCTGCGCAAGTCGAGCCTCGATGAGTTGCCACAGTTGTGGAGCATCTTGAAAGGTGACATGAGTTTTGTCGGACCGCGTCCGGCATTGTTCAATCAGGACGATCTCATTGCCTTGCGCACCCAGTATGGCGTGCATGAACTGGTGCCGGGGTTGACCGGCTGGGCGCAAGTGAATGGCCGCGATGAATTGCCGATCCCCGAGAAGGTCAGGCTTGATACAGAATATATGCAGAACGAATCATTTTGGTTCGACTTGCGTATACTCTGGATGACCTTCGCCAAGGTGTTGCGGCGCGACGGCGTTTCGCACTGATCGCGCACTGACCGAAATCCTTCATGCCCTTCATTAAAGTCGCCTCTTCCCTGTTGGCCCTGCCGCGCACGCTGAAGCGCTTCCTGGCGCTGGGCATGGATGCCAGCCTGTGCGTGCTGACGGTCTGGCTGGCGTATTACCTCCGCTTGGGCGAGTGGGTCAGGTTGTCGAGTGATCCAGTCTGGATGCCGATTTGGGCAATCCTCGTATCACTGGCCCTCGCTCTGCCAATTTTCGTGATTTCCGGCTTGTATCGCGCGATCTTCCGCTATGCCGGCTGGCAGGCCCTGATGACGGTAACCAAGGCGATTCTGGTGTATGCGCTGATGTATGCAGCGATATTTACCGCCATCGGCGTGCCCGGGGTGCCACGCACCATCGGATTGATCCAGCCGATCCTGCTGCTGCTGGCGGTGGGCGCTTCGCGAGCTTTCACGCGCTACTGGCTGGGCGACATGTATCAGGGCATCGTCAAGAGCATGAATTTGCCGAAGGTGCTGATCTATGGCGCTGGGAGTGCAGGGAGGCAACTGGCGGCGGCGCTGGCTAACAGCCATGAGATGCGCGTGGCAGGCTATCTCGACGACGATCGGCGCCTGCAGGGCAGCGTGATGAATGGGCTAATGATTCATGCCCCAGACGATTTGCCGGGGCTGGTGGAATCCCTGCAGGTTCGCGATGTCCTGTTGGCAATTCCTTCCGCGACCCGCCAGCGCCGCAATGAGATCCTGCAGCAGTTGCTGCAATCGCATGTCTCGGTGCGCACGCTGCCGGGACTGACGGACCTGGCGCAGGGCCGCGTACATGTTTCCGATCTGCATGAACTCGATATCGACGACCTGTTGGGTCGCGATGCGGTCGTGCCCGATAGGGCGCTGCTGGCGAAGAATATTCGTGGCAAGGCCGTGCTGGTAACGGGCGCGGGCGGGTCGATCGGCAGCGAGCTTTGTCGACAGATACTTGACATCGGGCCGCGTGTTCTGCTGCTCGTGGAGCAGAGCGAATTCGCTCTCTACCAGATCCATCAGGAATTGCAGATGATTGTGCCTGACGGTGCAGCGTTGGTTCCGTTGTTGGGGTCAGTGTGTGACACACAACGTATGCGCGGCATCATGGCTGCCTGGCAACCGGAAACGATTTATCACACGGCAGCCTACAAACATGTCCCGCTGGTGGAACACAATCCGGCGGAGGGCATCCGCAACAATGTGTTCGGCACGTTGACGACTGCCCAGATTGCGCAGGAACAGGGCGTCGCGGATTTCGTCTTGATCAGCACCGACAAGGCCGTGCGACCGACGAATGTCATGGGCGCGAGCAAGCGGCTCGCCGAGATGGTCTTGCAAGCGCTGGTGACGAAATCCACAGGAACGCGATTCACCATGGTGCGCTTCGGTAACGTGCTCGGTTCGTCGGGCTCAGTGGTGCCTTTGTTTCGCCAGCAGATCAGGGACGGCGGACCGATCACGCTCACCGATCCCGAAGTGACGCGCTACTTCATGACGATTTCCGAAGCGGCGCAACTGGTGATCCAGGCCGGCGCCATGGCGCATGGGGGCGATGTGTTCGTGCTGGACATGGGCGAACCCGTCAGGATCGGCGATCTGGCGCGGCGCATGGTCGAACTATCCGGACTTTCCGTGCGCGATGAGGCAAATCCGGAAGGCGACATCGAAATCCAAGTGACCGGTCTGCGTCCCGGCGAGAAGCTTTATGAGGAACTGCTGATTGGCGACAATCCACAGCCAACCACCCATCCGCGCATCTTGAAAGCGCATGAGGAATGCCTGTCTTGTGCCGTGCTGGAGGAAAAGCTGGCCAACCTTCGTACGGCGCTCGATGTGAACGACGTGCCGGCGATTCGGGCTTTGCTGCAGGAGTTGGTATCAGGCTATCAGCCAGCCAACGATATCGTCGATTGGCTGTATTGCGCCAAGGTACCGGTGCGATAAAAGTCGGCGCTGGCGGGACGGCACTAGCCGGCCGTCCAATGCCCGGATTTCCCGCCCGCCTTTTCCAGCAGCTGGATGTCCTCGATGATCATGCCGCGATCCACTGCCTTGCACATGTCGTAGATGGTGAGCAGCCCGGCACTGCAGGCGGTGAGGGCTTCCATTTCCACGCCGGTGCGGCCGAAGGTTTCGGCAGTGACGGTACAGGTCACGCTGCTGGAGGTTTCGTTCAATTCGAATTCAGCCGCGACGCGCGTCAGCGCGATCGGGTGACAGAGCGGAATCAGGTCACTGGTGCGTTTGGCGGCCTGGATGGCGGCGATGCGTGCAACGCCGAGTACGTCGCCCTTTTTCGCGGCGCCTGACTGGATCAGCGCAAAGGTGGCCGGCTGCATGCGGATACGCCCGCTGGCACGCGCGAGTCGCGCGGTTTCGGCCTTGGCACCGACGTCGACCATGTGTGCCTGGCCGGCATCATCGAAGTGGGTGAGCGGATTATCCATTGGTGACATTTGCTTGCACTTTGCGGAAAGGAACTGACTTGGCGAGCCGGTATCATAGCCGCATGAGAGTGATTCTGTGGCTGTGTATGGCTTTGCTGTGGCCGACGCTAGTGGCACGTGCCGATGGCCTGCCTGACCTTGGCGAACTGGAGCGTAGCGGCTTGTCGGTACCGGCGGAGCGGCGGCTGGGCGAGAAGATCATGCTTGAGATCCGCCGCGATCCGGCCTATGTGAATGATCCGGAAATCGCCGACTACATCAACCAGTTGGGACAAAAGCTGGCCGGCCAGGTCGAGACCGCGCGGCTGCCTTTTGAGTTCTTCGTCGTGCGCGATGCGATGCTCAATGCCTTCGCGTTGCCCGGCGGTTACGTGGGCGTGCATACCGGGCTGATTCTCGCGGCGCGTTCCGAGTCGGAACTCGCCGGCGTGCTCGCGCACGAAATCTCGCACGTCACGCAAAGCCACTTGGCGCGGCTGTTCGGCAACCAGAGTTCAGCACAGCTCACCTCATTGCTCTCACTCGCGGTTGCCTTGCTGGCGGCGCGCAGCAATCCGGATGTGGCGGTGGGCGCGGCCATGGCGGGACAGGCGGCGGTCGTCCAGAACCAGTTGAATTACTCGCGCGACTTTGAACGTGAGGCTGATCGGCTTGGGTTGGATCTGATGGAAAAGGCGGGCTACGACACGCGTGGCATGGGTAGCTTTTTTGAGCGCATGCTGCAGTTCGGCCGGCTGTACGAGAACAACGCGCCGGGCTACTTGCGCACCCATCCGCTGACGACCGAACGTATCACCGACATGGAGAACCGCATCGCCCAGCGGCCTTACAAGCAGGTTCCGGACAGCGTCGATTTCGGTCTCGTGCGCGCCAAGATCAAGGCCTACGAAGGTACGCCGGGTGATGCCGTGGCCGACTTCGTGGCCCAGCTCAAGAGTGGCAAGTACGCGCGCGAGACCGATGTGCGTTTTGGCTACGCCCACGCCCTGCTGCGTGACAACAAGCTGACGGCGGCGGAAGGCGAAATCGCCGCATTGCGCCGGTTGAAACTTGAATCGCCGCTGGTCGAGAATTTGTCAGCCCAATTGCGCTTCAAGCAAAAAGATACGGAAGGCGCGCTCGCCATTTTGCGTGCCGCTGGGCAGCGCTATCCCCATGTGCGGTCGCTGACTTACGCGCTGATCGAGGCAAAAGTCGGCGCTGGCGGGACGGCACATCTGGCCGACGCGGTGGCCTTGACGCACAGGGAATTGCAGCTGACGCCGGGCGATGCGCGCCTGCATACGTTGCAGGCGAAGGCGTATGCCGCGCAAGGGAAACGCCTGCACCAGCATCGTGCCCAGGCCGAGGCCTATCTGGCCGAAGGCCAGCTCGATGCCGCGATCATGCAGCTCGATCTCGCGCGCCAGGCCGGCGACGGCGATTTCTACGAACAATCACAGGTGGATGCGCGTTTGCGCGAATTACGGCAGCGCAAACTGGAGGAAATGCGGGAAAAGCGCCGCTAGGGCGGTGCTGCCGGCCGCGGCGGGGATGCCGCAGCCGGTATGTTGATTACGCCTAGTTTTGGCTCTGGTAGTAGTCAGAAAGGATCTTGGCGACTTCGGGGCGGGAGAACTCGGGCGGCGGTGCTTCGCCACGGCCGAGCATCTCGCGGACCTTGGTGCCGGACAGCGTGATGAAGTCTTCCTTGGTATGGCCGGGCGCTTCGCGCATCATCACGACCTTGCCGAGTTTCTTCGACCAGGCGGTGTTGTCGGCCATGAACATCTCGATCAGCAGCGCGCCCTTGGGCACGTCGTCGAAGATGGCTTGCGCGTCGAACGGGCCGTAGTAGTCACCGACGCCCGCATGGTCGCGGCCGATGATGAAGTGCGTGGCGCCCATGTTCTGGCGGAACACGGCATGCAGCACGGCTTCGCGCGGTCCGGCATAGAGCATGTCGAAACCGTAACCGGTGACGACAGCACTGTTCGGCTTGAAGTACAGCTCGACCATCTTGCGGATGCAGGCATCGCGCACCGGCGCGGGGATGTCGCCCTTCTTCAGCTTGCCCAGCAGCATGTGGATGACCAGGCCATCGGCGCCGAGGCGTTCCATCGCCATGTGGCAGAGTTCTTCGTGCGCGCGGTGCATCGGGTTGCGGGTCTGGAAGGCGACGACCTTCTGCCAGCCACGCTCGGCGATTTCGTTGCGGATCTCGACCGCGGTGCGGAAAGTGTCGGGGAATTCGGTCTGGAAATAGCTGAAGTTCAAGACCTTGATCGGGCCGGACACGACAAAGCGACCGGAGGAATTGAAGGCCGCGACGCCGGGATGTTCCGGATCCGTGGTGCGATAGACCTTCTCGGTCATCATGCGCATCTGTTCTTCGCTGGCCTCTTCGATCGCTTCCACGTCCATGACGGCAAGGATCGGGTTGCCTTCGACGTTGGGGTCGCGCAGCGCGATCTGCTTGTGGCCCTGGATGCCGCTGATGTCCTTGGTCAGATTCACGACTGGCACCGGCCAGAACAGGCCGCCGGTGGTTTTCATGTGCTCGGCAGTGCTGAGGGCATCGGCCAGATTCATGTAGCCGGTCAGCGGGTTGAAGTAACCCGAACCCAGCATCACCGCGTTGGCGGCGGCGGCCGAGGAAAGCATCATCGAGGGCAGCGATGCCGCCTTGTGTGTCAGCGCCTGATGTTCGGCTACGTCATACACGAACAGCGGATTCAGCTGCTCGGAACCATGTGGCTTAATCACTGTTGATCCTCCCGTTAGTGGTTGATTTCGGAGCCCGCAAAATACAATAAGCCCCATGGCGTCTGGATCAATTATTCTTTTTCAACCGTGTCAATGACTAATTGGTAAAGCCAATGACAAAGCGCGAAAAAAAGACAGTTTGATGTAGGTCAAACAATGCGTATAAAAACAATTGGCGCGACTTATTCACCAATCAAAAATCGGGATTATGTTGCTTTACGTATGGTGATAGCCTCCGGGCGTTTCATGAGGAATTTGAAACTCCCGTGCTCCGCCGGAAGCGGATTCGCGATACGCCCCGGCCAAGGTAGGGCACGGAATCAAATGGACCGCTGATACTCAATAACAGCGGATTGTTAGCTAGCAAGGAGAGGAAGTATGCCTACATTTGTTCGTACCGAGAAATGCGACGGCTGCAAGGGTGGTGACAAGACCGCCTGCATGTACATCTGTCCGCACGACCTGATGAAACTCGACAAGGACGGTTCCGATACCGGCCACGCCATGAAGGCGTTCAACCAGGAGCCCGAGCAGTGCTGGGAGTGCTATTCCTGCGTGAAGATTTGCCCGCAGGGCGCCATCGAGTGCCGCCACTACGCCGACATCGTGCCGCTGGGTGGCAGCGTGCAGCCGATGCGCAGCGCCGATTCCATCATGTGGATGATCAAGTTCCGGAATGGCGTGGTCAAGCGCTTCAAGTTCCCGATCCGCACCACGGCCGAGGGTTCCATCGATCCTTTCACCGGCAAGCCGATGCCCAAGTTGGCCGACATTGGCACCTCCGGCACATTCACCCTCGATACGATGGGTGGCTATCGTGCTGGCAAGCCCGAAGAACTGATCCGCAAGTAATTTAGAGAGGAACTGAAAAATGGCTGGAACATTTGAAAAACCCGAAGTAGTCCAGGAAGAACTGGACATCCTGATTATCGGTGGCGGCATGGCCGCGTGCGGCACCGCTTACGAAGTCATGCGTTGGGCCGAGGCCGTCAAGGCCGAGTCTGGCAAGGACCTCAAGATCAAGCTGGTTGACAAGGCCGCGATGGACCGTTCGGGCGCTGTTGCCCAGGGCCTGTCGGCGATCAACACCTACATCGGCGACAAGCAGGACCCCGCCGACTACACCCGCATGATCTCCAACGACCTGATGGGTATCACCCGCGACGACTTGGCGTATGACGTCGGCCGCAACGTTGATGATTCCGTGCACCTGTTCGAAGAGTGGGGCCTGCCGATCTGGAAGACCGACGCCAATGGCGTGCGTCACGACGGTGCCGATGCCATCAAGGAAGGCATCCCCGCACTGAAGGACGGTGGTCAGCCGGTTCGTTCGGGCAAGTGGCAGATCATGATCAACGGCGAATCCTACAAGTGGATCGTTGCCGAAGCCGCCAAGAAGGCGCTGGGCTTCGAGCGCATCCAGGAGCGCGTGTTCATCGTTCACCTGATCAACGACAAGAATGATCCGAAGCGCGTTGCTGGCGCCGCTGGTTTCTCCGTCCGCGAAAACAAGATCTATATCTACAAAGCCAAGGCCATCCTGCTGGCGGCCGGCGGCTGCGTCAACCTGTTCCGTCCCCGCTCCGTCGGTGAAGGTCAGGGCCGTGCCTGGTATCCCGTGTGGAACGCCGGTTCGACCTATGCGATGGCTGCCGAAGCCGGCGCCGAGCTGACCATGATGGAAAACCGCTTCGTACCCGCCCGCTTCAAGGACGGTTACGGCCCGGTCGGCGCCTGGTTCCTGCTGTTCAAGGCCCGCGCCGCCAACGGTTACGGCGAAGACTACATGGCCAAGAACAAGGATCTGTTGAACGACTATCCTCCTTATGGCAAGGCCAACGTCCCCGCCGCCTGTCTGCGCAACCACCTGATGCTGAAGGAAATGAAGGAAGGCCGCGGCCCGATCATGATGGACACGATCACCGCTCTGGCCAAGCTGCGCGAGACCCTGTCGCCCAAGGAAGTGAAGCACCTCGAAGCCGAAGCCTGGGAAGACTTCCTCGACATGTCCGTCGGTCAATGCGGCATGTGGGTCGGCGAGAACATCGAGCCCGAGAAGAAGAACTCCGAGCTGATGCCGACCGAGCCCTACCTCCTCGGTTCGCACTCCGGCTGCTGCGGTATCTGGGCGTCCGGCCCGACCGACGTCGGTGCACCGACCGCTGCCGACGAAGAGCTGCCTGGTGTTCCCGAGCACCTGCCGCGCGGCTGGAACTGGGGCTATCGCTCCATGACCACCGTCAGTGGCCTGTTTACCGCCGGTGACGGCGTGGGCGCGTCCGGTCACAAGTTCTCCTCTGGTTCGCACGCCGAAGGCCGTCTGGCCGGCAAGGCGATGGTCAAGTACTGCCTCGACAATGCCGACTTCAAGCCCGAGTTCGACGAAACCGCCGAGCAGATCGCCGAAACGATCTGGCGTCCGGTCAACACCTTCCTGCAGTTCAAGGACTACACGACCGCCATCGACGTCAATCCCAACTACATCACGCCCAAGATGCTGCAGTTCCGCCTGCAGAAGATCATGGACGAGTACGTTGCCGGCGTTGCCACCTACTACAACACGAACGACGTGCTGTTGAAGATGGCTGAAGACAAGCTCGAGATGCTGAAGGAAGATGCGCAGAAGATGCGTGCGAAGGACCTGCACGAACTGCTACGCGCGTGGGAAAACTATCACCGGATTCTCACCGCCGAAGCCCACATGCAGCACATCATGTTCCGTCAGGAAAGCCGTTACCCCGGCTTCTACTATCGCAGCGACAAGAACTTCATCGATGAAGAGAACTGGCACTGCTTTGTGAACTCCATCTACGACAAGAAGACCCACAAGTGGACCTGCTTCAAGCGCAAGCACGTCGACCTGGTCGACAAGTCGAAGCTGTTCCATCACTAAGCAGCACAGGTAGTCGTTAAAATTCAGGCCGGCCGCCTTCGGGCTGCCGGCCTGTTTTTCTTGGAATCCTGAAACCCACTGTCGTTGAGAGGTTTTTCATGTCGTCAAAGCCTGATGTTCCTTTTCCGCAAAGCCCTGTCGTTCCCAACCTGATCGAGGCCGATCACGTCATCCAGTTTTCCTGTCACAAGGGCATTGGCTGCTGGAATGCCTGTTGCGCAAATATCGACATTTCGCTGACGCCCTACGACATCATTCGCCTGAAGAATCGGCTCGGCATCAGTTCTCCGCAGTTCCTGCGCGATTACACCGTACCCTATGAAATGGACAAGGACGGCATCGCCGGCGTGAAATTCCGCCCGGTCGAAGGCGGTACTGCCTGTCGCTTCATGAAGCCGGAGGGCTGTGGCGTCTATGAAGACCGTCCGACCGCCTGCCGCTATTACCCTGTCGCGCTGCTATCGATGCGACGGCAGGACGAATACACCGACACCCAGTCCTATGCGCTGGTCAAGGAAGATCACTGCAAGGGACACGAGGTCGATCGCAAGCTAACCATCGCCGACTACCGCAAGGAGCAGGGCGTCGAGGAATACGACGAACTGGCGCGCGGCTGGCGCCAGCTGATTCTCAAGAAAAAGTCCTCTGGTCCCGCCATCGGCACCCCCTCGATGAAGAGTCGCCAGCTGTACTTCATGGCCTGCTACGACATCGACACCTTCCGCGATTACGTCGAGAGCGAGGTCTTCCAGGAGTTGTTCGCCCTGACCAAGGAAGACTGGGAGAAGATCCTCAGTACTGATACCGAGTTGATGCTGTTTGCTTTCCGCTATCTCAAGCAGGTGCTGTTCGGCGAACACAGTATTCCGCTCAATGACGAGGCCGCGAAAGAGCGCCTCGCAAAATGGCGCGAGCGCCAGGAGCAACTCGAAAAGGAAGCTGCGGAAAAACGTGCCCAGTACGAAAAAATGATGATGGAAGAGGGTATCAACGAAGAAGATTCCGGCCTCGGTTATTGCGAGGACGAAAGCTGCGGCGACAAGAAACTGTGATTACAGCCGGCTGATCACGAAGCGGTGCTTGCCGGACGTCGTGCGTTCGATGTCCGGCACATAATCAATCCGCAGCGACAAGCCTTCCACTGCCACACTGGCCTGCATTTCGGTCGCGACTGCATCAGCCAATGGAGCATCCGCTACCAGCCGCAACACCACACACTGTGGCTCATCTTGCACGAACTGGTATTGCTGCACCCCGGTCTGCCCGTAGAGCAGTCGGTTGAAGAAGGACGGATGCAGGTACCGGCCGTCCGGTGCGACGATGAAATCGTTGCTGCGGCACAGGCCCATCGACATCAGCGGAAACGGTAGTCCGCAAGAGCATTCCTCATCCAGCAGTTCGCCGCAATCACCATTCGCGTAACGTATCATCGGCATCAGCCGGTTGGTCAGCGAGGTCACAAGCAGTTCGCCGTCCACGGATTCGAGCCAGACCATGTCGCTGAAGACGTGCATCTTGCCATGGCGGCATTCGCAGGCGATGTTGGGAATCTCGCGGCTGCCATACTGATTGAACACCTTGCAGCCGAATGCCTGTTCGATCGTCTCCCGCATGGCATCGGTGAGCACCTCGGCAGTTGAATACACACCGATCAGGCACGCCGGCATGACCAGCTTTTCATCGATGACGTAACGTGCCAATGCGGCGAGAATCGAGGCATAACCCTGCAGCAGCGTCGGCCGGTAACGCTGGATGAAATCTGCCCAGCTCTGGAGTTTCGCTGCGTCGACCTCGTGGGCCGGCAGGGTTTTCTCGGCGGCGACGAAGTCATCCCATGCAGCGCCGCCGAACACGCCGCCGCTCACGGTGTCCTGCCGCGCCCCCCAGAAATTGAGAATCTTTTGGCCGGGCCGCCAGCCCGACAGCATGTAGCTGCGCATCATGCCGGCACGCATCAGCTCGTGCTTTTCCTCGTTGTAGTAGAAGGCCAGGGGCTTTCCAGTCGAACCGCCGGTATAGCCGAGCGGCGTTGTGGCCGGAGCGTGCCCGCGCGCCAGCAGTTCGGGCAGGTGGGCGACGATATCCGGTTTGGTCAGGATCGGCAGAGCGTCAAATGTTTCGATGCCGGCGAAGCGTTTGGCGTAGTAGCTCGAGTTGTCGCGGGCAAAGCGCACGATTGCGTCGCGGTCGTCGCGCTGCTTGTGCAGGAGTGCAGCGCGATCCAGTGTCTGGGTCTTCAGCAAGCTTTCCAGAAACGCGTATCGCTGCGGCCGTTGCCGGCGATGCAGCCAAAGTTTCAGATCAGCTGCGACCATGCGGCGCGATCTTCCGCGTAGTGCGTCAATGCATCCAGCAGGCGGCCGCGCCAGAGCGTCCAGTTCGCGGCATCGTTGATGCGGGCGTGCCCCGAGGACGCAGTGCCGAAATTGCGCCGCACATTGGTGGCGAACTGGCGGAAACCCGCCGCATGGCCATGCCACCAGTAGGTCGGGTTGTCCAGCAGGCCTTCGAGTTTTTCAAGCCGTTCCAGGATGGCCTGCTGGCGTGCGTTGTAACGCGCCAGCATCTCGCCACGTGTTTCATCCAGCGTCTGCGAAAAGTCGGCGCTGACAAGACGGCACAAATTGCCCGCAGCAGTCAGTTTTTCGACCGAGAACAGCATCACGTCGCCGTAAAACTGGCGCTCGAATTCGCCGCTCATATCGATGGTGGCGTGTTGCGTGTCGATGCCTGGCCGGAACTCCGACTGCCCGCCGCTTTCGACCGTCCGCTTGTGCAGCATCGGCAGGTTGGCCGAGACGAAGCGCGGGCCCAGTTCGGCTTTCACGATGCGGCCGAGTGTCGGACCGGACATGCGCAGACGCAAGGTCGCGAAAGGAATGAAGTAGCGCAATACTTCGGGGCGGAAGACGTAATTGCCGGCATACACGGTACGCGCGGGCTGCACGCTGGCGAACAATTCGCCAGCAACATAGCCGGAAATGCGTGTTGGATGTTCGCCGTAGAAGAAGCTGTTCACGCGTCCAGCGAAGTTGGCAAAGCAGTCGGCCTCGGTGTGTGTGCCGCCGTGTGCGTCAATGAGCGGGCAGGGGTAGGCGTAGCTGTCGGCCGGCTTGAAGCCGAACAGGTCGGCCATGTCGTGGTACGCGGCATCGCCGCTTGCTGCTTCGGCATCGTGGTGGCCGCAGGCCGTGGCCGGATCGCGCTCGGCCATCTGCGCGAGGAAGGCCAGCACGTCATCGAGGAAGTTGCGGGTCATCACCGCCGGCGACACGGGCGGGTCACCGACCACCTTGCCGGTCAGCACCTGCGCATCGGAACGGGCAAAGATCGCGTCGAGGCCATTGAAGAAATCGACGACATAACCGTCGTCTTCAGTCACATTGACGCGGAATTCCTGATCGCTATCGATTGACCAGATCAGCGTCTTGTTGTCTGGCTGAAGGCGCAGCATTTCCGCCACCTTCAGGTAGGCGATGTTGCGCATCACGCCCTGACCCTTGTGGCCAAAGTGGTCGGGCGGTGCGTCGCCGAGCACACGTGGCAGGACAATGCCCAGCGACCGGACCAGCGCAATCTGCTCTTCCGGCGGGAAGTGGATCACTTCCAGTCCATCGGCGGAGAACTGGCGCGCGATGGCGCGGTTAGTGGCGATGCTGGCCACGTCGGCGCTGTCGTCGGCGATCAGCACGCGGATGCGGCCCGCGTAGGGAAAGCGCTGCAGCGCGTTGCGCAGGCTTGTCAGGCAGGCCTGGATGTGGCGCGGCCGGTCGGCGACCGGCACGACGACCAGAAAATCATGCTTGCTCATCAAATAGTCAACGATCGGAGCGATAGGCCGGGAAGACGTTCTTGTCCCACATCACCTCGATGAGGTTGATACCGCCAGCGAGGTCGGCTTGTTCGAACAGGGCATCGACATCGGCCGTCTTCTCGACGCGCCAGTGCCGGATGCCGAAGGACTGGGCAAGCAGGGCGAAGTCGGGATTGACGAAGTCGCAATCGATGTAGCGTTCCTGATACAGCTGGAACTGGTTCTTGCGGATCAGGCCGAGCGTGCCGTTGTTGATCATCACCACGTTGACCGGAATCCGGTAATTCACGGCGGTCATCAATTCCATGCAGCACATCTGGAAGCCGCCGTCACCGAGGATCGCGAAGCTCGGTGTGGCCACGGCGCAGCGCGCGCCGATGGCGGCGGGAATCGCATGGCCGAGCGATGAGACGCCCGAATTCGGGAAGTAGCGATGCTGCGGAGACGCCTTCAGATAGGTTTGCGCGAGGATGACGTTGTCGTCGAAGACCATGGCTTCCGGCAGGCGCTCGACGAGGCGATCGAACAGGTGGGCGATGGCGGTGAAGTTCGGCGCAACTGGGGCGCGTTCGTAGGTCGGTGGCGGCGGTGCGGGAAAGTCGCTGAGACAGATCAGCAGGTCTTCGAGTACCGCGCGGATGTCGCCGTGGATCACCAGGTCGGCCTTGAACACTTTCTCGAGCTGCTTGGCGTCGTGGTCCACCTGGATCACGCGCTTGCCGGCCATCAATTTCGGGTCCCACAGGTAGCTGGTGCGCTCGTTGAAGCCGGCCCCGAGCACGATGATCAGGTCGGCATGCGCCACGATATGGCGGAAGGCGCTGCCGTCCGAGGTGACGCCAAGGCAGCCGAGCGCACGCGGATCGCTCTCGGCAATCAGCCCCTTGCCCTTGAGCGAGGTCGCGACGCGAATCGCGTGGCGCTCGCCGAGCTTCTGTAGCACGTCCTGCGCCCGGGCGATGAAGCAACCGTGGCCGGCGACGATCACCGGGTGCCGTGCTTCGCGGATCATGCGGCCCATCTCCTCGGTCGCGGCGAAGCTGTTGCAGATATGCGCGGCTTCCGTAACGAAGCGGATGTCATCGAGCAGGCTTTCCTCGACCAGCTCCTTCTGGATGTTGTAGGGCAGCGACAACAGCACCGGCCCGGCGTTGGGCGACATGAGAATGCGGGTGGTCTGACGCAGTACCTGCAGCAGGTAGTCGGTGCGCTCGACGATCTTGTGATAGCGCGTGATGCCGCGGAACAGGTCGGACTGGTCAATGCTGCCGCCTTCGCCCGAGCTTTCCTGCAGACCGCCCTTGCCGAAGATGAAAGTCGAGGTCTCGCCGGTGATGATCAGCACCGGCAGCTTGTCGGCGTAGGCGTTGGCGATGCCGGTGACGAGGTTGGTCGCGCCCGGCCCGGCCGTGGTGATGCAGGCCGCGATGCCACGGCTGGCGCGTGCTTCGCCGCAGGCCATGAAGGCGGCGCCCTGTTCGTGCTTGACCAGCACCGTCCTGATCGACGAGCCATGCAGCTTGTCGTACACCGGCAGGATGTGCGAACCGGGCATGCCGTAGATATGGCGGATGCCGAGGCGCTCCATGAAGCGCACGATGAGGGCAGCGACGGTGATCTGCATGGTACGGTGTGCTGGAAAATGCCGCATTAAACCCCATTTGACAGCCATCGTGGCCTGTTACAGACTTCGCTGAAATTCAACAACAACACGCTCGCCCAATGACTTCCACCCAACTGAAAACCATCACGCCCGAGCTCGAGACGCTCGGCGCAGAGCCCTATTACCAATCCGTTGGTGACGAGATCGCCTTGTTCGAAGCCGCCGCGCAGAAACGCCTGCCGGTGCTGCTGAAAGGCCCGACCGGCTGCGGCAAGACGCGCTTCGTCGAATACATGGCCTGGAAACTCAAGCGGCCGCTCGTCACCGTCGCTTGCCATGACGACCTCACCACCGCCGACCTCGTCGGTCGCTACCTGATCGTCGGCGACGAGACCGTCTGGCTTGACGGTCCACTGACCGCCGCCGTGCGCGCCGGCGCGATCTGTTACCTCGACGAGATCGTCGAGGCGCGCAAGGACACCACGGTGGTGATCCACCCGCTCGCCGACTCGCGCCGCGCGCTGGCGGTCGACAAACGTGGTGAGCTGATTCCCGCGCCGCCCGGCTTCATGCTGGTGATCTCCTACAACCCCGGCTACCAGAGCGTGCTCAAGGAAATCAAGCCGAGCACGCGCCAGCGTTTCGTGGCGCTGGAGTTCGATTACCCGAACGCCGAGATCGAGGCGCAGATCGTCGCCACTGAAGGCGGCATCGACCCGCCGATGGCGCAGAAGCTCGTCAAGCTCGGTGAACTGACGCGCAACCTCAAGGGCGCCGGCATCGACGAAGGTGCCAGTACGCGGCTGCTGGTGCATGCCGCCCAGCTGATCGGGGCGGGCATGGCGCCGGCGGTCGCCGGCACGGCGGCGGTCGCGCGCGCGCTGACCGACGACCCTGACATGACGCAGACGCTGGACGATCTCGTACGCGCAGTGTTCTGACACACCATGGCTGAGCGCAAGCTATTCGCGCACGAGCTCGAGGAAATCCTCGATGCCTTCCTGTTCGCGTCGCCCTCGCACCGCTCGATCGAGCGTCTTGCCGAGATGCTCGAAGGGCTGCCGCGCCATCAGCAGGATTTCGTGCTGCGCGTGGCGCGCGGTGCGGCGAAGACCAACACCGAGCTGGGTTACCTGGTTGCGACGCTGGCCATCAACGCGCTGGACCGCCTTGACGAAAATGCCTTCCATGACTGGGTGATCGCTGGCCTCGACGTTTTCGACAAGAAGGGCCTGCGTGCTGCGGTGGAAACGCTGCGCGATATCGATGGCTTCCTCGCCCTGCGCGCGGGCCGGTTGCATGCGAGTTTCGCCGACGTCGAGCAACGCCTCGCGCGCTTCGTGCTGGGGCTGTCCGGGCGGCCGCTCGCACTCAAATCCGGCGCTTATCCATGGACCGACACCGAGACGATTTACCTGCCCGAGCGGCTGGCACATTTCGCTACCGCCGAGGACAACCGGCGCCTCTATCAGGGGCTCGCGGTCCAGCTGTGGGCGCAGACGCGCTACGGCACCTTCAACGTCGATCTCGAAGACGCCATCGCCGCGTGGCCGGAGCCCATGGAACGAGGGCAAGCCCTGACCTGGCTGGCCCATCTCGAGGCAGTGCGGTTGGCAGCCTGCGTTGCCCGCGATCTGCCCGGGCTGGGCACGCTTCTGGGCGAACTACGCGGTGCGTGGCCGGCCGAAGTGAGCGTGGCGCTGGTCGACTTGCAGGCGGAGGATGCCGACATCAATGACACCCTGCGCTGGCTCGATCATTTCATGGTGGAGGGTGCCGTCCCACCAGCGCCGACTTTTGTCGGCCGGCTCGAACCCGGCATCGCCGCACGCGTACGCAACGAACGCATCACGCGCGATACCGAGACGCTGAAGAAGGCCATCGGTGCGCTGAAAGGGGCGGCCGGCAAGCGTCATGCGCCACCTAATGACTTCAGTGCCGAGCTGAACCAGGAGACTGGCGAGATCGAGGTGCGTGTCGACGGCGAGGCGGTGAAGCTTCCCGACGACGCGCGCGCCGCCGCGCAATCGCTGCTGCAGGATCTCGGCCAGGTGCCGCCCGAGGCACTCACGCCCGCCGGCGACGCGCCATGGATGCCGGACGACCGGCCGAAGCAGGGTGGCGAGACGCTCTGTTCAGGCGACTCCGAGATCCGCTACGACGAGTGGGATTACCACCGCAATGCCTACCGGCGTGCCTGGTGCCACGTCTTCGTCACCGACGTGAAGCCCGGCGAAGGCAGCTTCGTGCGCGAAACGAAAACCCGCTACGCGCCCTTCATCCACCAGATCAAGCGCCGCTTCGAAGCGGTGCGCGGCGAGGATCGCATCCTCGGCCGCCAACCGGACGGCGAGGAGATCGATCTCGACGCGCTCGTCGAGGCGGTGAATGACCGCAAGAGCGGCGCGGAACCTTCGGCGCGGCTGTTCTGCCGCCGCGTGCGCAACGAACGCAGCCTCGCGGCGATGTTCATGATCGACATGAGCGGCTCAACCAAGGGCTGGGTTAACGATGCCGAGCGCGAGTCGCTGGTGATGCTCTGCGAGGCGCTCGAAAAGCTCGGCGATGCCTACGCGATCTACGGCTTCAGCGGCTGGACACGCAAGCGTTGCGACATCTACCGCATCAAGAGTTTTACCGACGCCTACGATGATGCCGTGCGTGCGCGCATCGACGGCATCGAGGCCAAGGACTACACGCGCATGGGCGTGGCGATCCGCCATTTGTCGAAACTGCTCAACGACCAACCGGCGCGCCACAAGCTGCTGGTCACGCTGTCGGACGGCCGGCCGGACGATTTTGGCGACGAGTATCGCGGCACCTATGGCGTCGAGGACACGCGCCGTGCGCTGCAGGAAGCGCGCGAGCAGGGCATCCGCAGTTACTGCATCACCATCGATCGGCAGGGCGCCGACTACCTCAAGCACATGATGGGGCCGGCGAGCTACACGGTGCTCGACGACGTCAAGAAGCTGCCGCTCAAGGTCGCGGACATCTATCGAAAATTGACCGTTTAGGAAACGGAACCCCAGACGGCATAGAGCGGGTCGGAGAAGCGCGTCTGGCGGATGTGCTTGTCGTCGGCAGGGCGCGGCAGGCCACGCAGCGATTCAGTGTGCAGGTCGGTGAACCCGGTCCGTTGCAGATGGCGCAGCACCCAGGCGACACGTGCGAACGGGTGGAGCGTAGGCCACGGATTCACCGCCTTGGGCGGAAACCAGCGCTCGGAAAAACTCACGATGCAGGTGCCGCCGGGCTTCAGCACGCGCGCCACTTCATGCAGCACGGCTTCGGGCCGTACGAGGTACTCGATTGATAGCGCGCAGAGCACGACATCGAATTCGCCTGACGTGAACGGCAATGTTGTGTCGGCGTTCAGGTCATGGACGATGCGCTCGGTCAGCCGCGGGTTGTAGTCGAGTTCGGCGGCATTCATGCCGAGGCCGACCAGGCGCGCGGGCTGCACGGATTCCGGCAGGTGGGAATCGTGGCTCGCCATCAGGTCGAGTACCGTCACGTTCTCCCGCACGAAGCGTCCGGTCAATGTGCGCCACTGTTCCAGTGCGCAGCAGTCGAGATGATCGACGAGGCGCGGTTGCGCGTAGAAGGCCGCGTCATCGGCATGCGGCCGGTCATAGGGTTCGGCGAGGGCGTCCAGTGCGGCGCAATCGGCCTGGCGCGCAATGCCCTGCTTGAGTGCCGCGAGAATGGCCAGGTAGCCGTCTGTCGGCGCGTCGGAGGTCGCGAGGATGTGCGCTGCCAGCATGCCCGGGGGAGCGGCGCTACGGCAATGTGCCGTCCCGCCAGCGCCGACTTTTGCGAGCGCTTCGATCAGGGCGGGTGGCAGGTCGCTGTCCTGCGGATCGACACCGGCGAACCAGTGTCGATCGAGATGTGCTGCCTTGTCGCTCGTCCAGGCGAGCGACAGTTCCAGCGTCAGGCTCAGGAATTGTCCTTGGCGAGGTAGCCCTCGATCTCGCTGAAAGTCGAGGCGACGTCGAAGGTCTGGATCGGGGCGCCGAGCTGGCGGCCGATCTGCGTGGCCGAGAAGATGCCGCGGATGCGCGTCTGCCCGGTATAAGGGTCGCGCTCGCCGACCATCGCGTGCTGGCGCTTGAGCGTTTGCAGCGTGGCGACGATGTCGCCGACCTTGGCGCGCAGTACGTCATCGATGGCGATCAGGTCGATGTCCTCGCGCGGGCACATCAGGTCCTTGACCAGCAGGTCGGTGAACTTGCCGCCTTCCTTCTGGATCATCTGGATCGGCCGTTCGCCCTGCGTGTCGCGTGCGGTGATCACGCCGAGCACGTCGTCATCGCGACTGACGACCAGCAGCAGGCGCACGCCGCGCGAGATCATCGTCTGCGTGGCATGGGCGAGCGTCACGTCAGGGCCGATCGTCGCGGCGGTGATCTGGCGCAGGTCGGTCATTACGCACATCGCGGGCGAATCCGCGCGCACCAGCGTGAAAGTGGTCGGTTCGCTGAAGCCGGTACCGGGGGGCGCCTTGGTGGTGGCCAGCGCATGCGGGACGGGTCCTTCCTTTTCGATCATGCTCATGTCTTGTTATCCTCCTTGTGCGAGTGATTGTTATGGGCCCGAGCCGGCCGAAGCGCGCATCAGGCGGTCGATCACGGCCGGCCAGGGCGGCCGCTGCACGATGATGAGATCGGCGCCGGCGGCGTCCAGAGCACGCAGCGTAGCATACAGCTCGCGGGCATAGGTGTCGGCATCAGTTGATGCGATGTGCCAATAAATGATCAGCGGATGTTCGATTGGCGGCGGGTAGGGCGCGAGGATGGCGACGTGTTCCTGCTTGCCGAGGGCCGTGCGCAGGGCGATCGGAACGGTGTCCTCGGGCGTCAGCAGCAGCGGGGTACGCGGGGCATAGTGCGCGAGGTGCGAGCCGGGCGTCTTCACCGAATTGGTGTTGACCGCTTCCGCCGGCATGCGGCCGAGCAGCAGGCCGATATCGAAGCCCGCCAGCATGCCGGGACGCAGCACTGTCGTCCGCTCGCCGCTCATGTCGACGATCGTCGATTCGATGCCAACCTGGCAGGGACCACCGTCGAGGACCAGTGAAACCGCGTCGCCGAGGTCATCGCGCACATGCTGCGCGGTGGTCGGACTGATACGCCCGAACTTGTTGGCCGAGGGTGCCGCGATGCCGCCGTTGAAAGCATGAAGCAATTCGAGTGCGATGGGGTGATTCGGCACGCGCAGGCCGACGGTGTCCTGCCCGCCGGTGACACAATCGGGCACGTCGGGATGGCGCTTGAGGATCAGCGTCAGCGGGCCGGGCCAGAATTTCTCCGCCACGGCACGCGCGGCGGGGGAAATATCGCGCGCCCAGCGATCAAGATGAGATACATCCGGAATATGCACGATCAGCGGATGATCGGCAGGGCGTCCCTTGGCGGCGAAGATCTTCGCGACCGCCTGAGGGTTACGCGCATCCGCCCCCAGACCGTAGACGGTCTCGGTCGGGAAGGCGACCAGTTCGCCCTGTTTCAACAGGGCGACAGCGCGCTCGATCTCGGACGTCATTACACCTCGGGCAGGGTCTTAGAGAGAACTTTCTCGGTCTGCTTGATGCGGAAGTCGGACAGCTTCTTCGCCATGGCCGGGTCGTTGAGTGCCAGCATCGAGACGGCGAACAGCGCAGCGTTGGTGGCGCCAGCTTCGCCGATCGCAAAGGTCGCGACCGGGATACCACCGGGCATTTGCACCATCGCCAGCAGCGAGTCGAAGCCGCCGAGATGCTTGGAGGGCATCGGCACGGCCAGTACCGGCAGTTCTGTCTTGGCGGCGAGAACGCCGGCGAGGTGGGCGGCACCGCCGGCCGCGCCGATCAGCACCTTCATGCCGCGGTCGGCTGCGCCTTCGGCGTAGTCGAGCGCGGCGTCGGGCGTGCGGTGCGCAGACAGCACTTTCGCTTCATAGGGCACGCCGAATTTCTTCAACGTTTCGGCACAGGCTTTCATAATGGGCCAATCGGAGTCCGAGCCCATGACAATGCCGACGATGGGATGGGTCATGTCTATCTCCTTACTTCAATGTACGTTCAGCGGATTCGAGGGTGTTCGCGAGCAGCATCGTGATGGTCATCGGGCCGACACCGCCGGGCACCGGCGTGATCGCGCCGGCGACTTCCTTGCAGGATTCGAAGTCGACATCGCCGCAGAGCTTGCCATCGGGCAGGCGGTTGATGCCGACATCGATGACGGTTGCGCCCGGCTTGATCATGTCGCCGGTGATCATCTTCGGCTGGCCGACAGCCGCGACGAGGATGTCGGCACGCTTGGTGTGGAAGGCGAGATCTTGCGTGCGCGAATGGCAGACCGTGACGGTGCAACTTTGCGCGAGCAGCAGCATGGCCATCGGCTTGCCGACGATATTGCTGCGGCCGACGATGACGGCCTCGGCGCCTTTCAGTGGCACGTTGGCGCTTTCCAGCATCTTCATCACGCCGTACGGGGTGCAGGGGATGAAGCGGGGATTGCCCTGCATCAGTGCGCCGACGTTCTCGGCATGGAAGCCATCGACGTCCTTCTCGGGCACGATGGCTTCAAGTACTGCATCGCTGTCGAACTGCTTCGGCAGCGGCAATTGCACGAGAATGCCATGCACGGCGGGGTCGGCGTTGAGTTCGGCGATCTTGCCGAGTACCACGGCCGGTTCCACGTTGGCCGGGTAGGTTTCCCGGATCGAACGGAAGCCGGCCTTTTCGCAGGCGGCGACCTTGTTGCGCACATAGACGGCCGAGGCCGGGTCCTCGCCGACGAGGATGACGGCGAGGCAGGGCGTGATGCCCTGCGTGGCCTTGAGCGCGGCGGCTTTTTCGGCGAGTTCGGCGCGCACGGTATCGGCCAGCGCCTTGCCGTCAATGATTTTCGCGGTCATGCGGGTTCTGCCTCTTTGTGTTGGGCCGCCTTGTCCGCAGCACGGCCAGCCTCGAAGGCCTTCTGATTGATTTCGACCATGTGCGGTTTGCGCGCGCGGAAACGCTTGAGAATTGCATCGAGCAGCACGCCCGGCGGGAAGGGCAGGTGGTCGGCCATGGCGCCGAGCATCACGGTGTTGCCGAGGCGCACGTCGCCGAGTTCGAGCGCGATTGCCATGGCGTCGAAGGCGTGCACCTGATAACCCCGCGCCTTGATTTCCGCCAGCGGGTCGTCCGGATAATCGTAGAGGCCGAGGTCAACCACCGGCGGCACCAGGCGCGCGGTGTTCATCAGCACCAGGCCGCCGGGCTTGAGATAGTGGCACCAGCGCAGAGTTTCGGCGGATTCGAATCCGACCAGCAGATCGGCCGTGCCGGGCATGATCTGCGGTGACAGCACCTTGGATCCGAAGCGCAGGTGCGAGGACACCACCCCGCCGCGCTGCGCCATGCCGGCGACTTCGGTCTTCTTGGCATCGTGGCCAAGGGCGATCGCGGCTTCCGCGAGAATTTCGGTAGCTGTCATGACGCCCTGACCACCGATGCCGACCACGAGGATGTTGGTAATGTTATCCATCGTCATCTCCTCAGTGCTTGACCAGCCGGATCGGCTGGGTCGGATCGGCATGGACGATGGCATCGGGTGCGCAGGGCTGCACGCAGAGTCCGCAGCCGGTGCAGACGGAGGTTTCGATGCGCACGAACTGCAGTTCGACTTCCTTGCCGCTCGGCTTGATGGCCTTCTCACGACGGGTGACGTGAATTGCCGGGCAGCCGACATCGACGCAGTTGCCGCAGCCGGTACATTTGTCGTCCAGCACTTCAAAGGGTTTCTGCTTCTTGTAGTCGTCGACCAGCACGCAGGGCTGGTCGGTGATGATGACCGACACTTCGGGAATCTTGATTTCCTCGCGAATGGTCTTGAACAGCGTCGGCAGGATGTAGGGATCGAGAACGTGGATACGTTCCTTCTTCACGCCGAGCGACTCGACCAGCTTGGCGAAGTCGACGCGCGGCGCTTCCTGGCCATGGATGTCGCGGCCGGTGCCCGGGTTCGACTGGCCCCCGGTCATGCCGACCGCGCGGTTGTCGAGCAGCAGCACGGTGACGTTGCCGCCGTTGTAGACGATGTCGAGCAGGCCCTGCATGCCCATGTGCAGGAAGGTCGAGTCGCCGATCACGGCAAGAATGCGCTTGTCCTTGTCGGCGTCGGCGCGCCCCTTGTCGAGGCCGAGCGCGATGCCCATCGAGGCGCCCATCGAGATCGTCGTGTCGAGCGCATTCCACGGGTGGCCGGCGCCGAGCGTGTAGCAGCCGATGTCGCCGGAAATGGTGAGGTTCTTGATCTGTGCCAGCGTGTAATAGACGCCGAGGTGAGGGCAGGCCACGCACATCGTCGGCGGGCGCGGGAAGACCGGAGCGGGGGCCAGAGTCACGGCGGGTACCGGCTCACCGAGCAGTTTGGCGATGGCGGGCTTGAGCACGTTGGGCGCCAGCTCACCCTGTTTCGGCAGGATGTCCTTGCCCAGGCAATCGATGCCCGCGGCTTTCAGTTCGGTTTCGACCAGCGGCTCGACTTCTTCGACGACCACCAGTTTTTCGACTGTCTTGGCGAAGGCGCGAATTTTTTCCACCGGGATCGGGCAGGAAAAGCCGAGCTTGAGCACCGGCGCGTTCGGAAAGCTTTCCTTGACATGCATCCAGGCCGGGCCGGAGGCGACAAAGCCGACGCGAGTATCGCTGCCTGCCTCGGCGATGTTGAGCGACGAGACTTCGGCCTCGGCGCGTAGCGTCTTGTCGCGCTCGAACATCAGTGGGATGCGCTTGCCGGCGCCGGCCGGGGTCATCACCCAGCGCGCGGGTTCCTTCTTGAAACCACTGGCGGCATGCGGCACGCGCTCGCCGACGGTGACCAGTCCCTTGACGTGGTTGATACGAGTGGTCATGCGCAGGATGACCGGTACCTGCTGTTTCTCGGAAAACTCGAAGGCTTCCTTGGTCATCGCGTAGGCTTCCTGCGAGTCGGCCGGCTCGAATACCGGCACATGCGCGAAGCGGCCCCAGTAGCGCGAGTCCTGCTCGTTCTGTGAGGAAGAGAGGCCGACGTCGTCGGCAATGGCGATGACGAGGCCGCCGACCACGCCCGTCAGCGTCAGTGTCATCAGCGCGTCGGAGGCGACGTTCATGCCGACGTGCTTCATGCAGCAGAATGCGCGCGAACCGGCAAAGGCGGCGCCGATGGCGACCTCCAGCGACACCTTCTCGTTGACCGACCATTCGGTGTAGATGTCCGGATAGGTCGACAGCACCTCAAGCATCTCGGTGGACGGGGTGCCGGGATAGGCGGCGGCGACCTTGCAGCCAGCCTCCCAGACCGCGCGGGCGACGGCTTCGTTGCCGGAAAGAAGGAGTCGGGATTGACTAGGTGCGGGCATCACTGCAGCCATAAATATCTCGCAAAAAGGAAAACCAAAAAACTAACCTGCGTCAGGTGTTTAGCCTTTGACGCAGGTCACGAAAACGCAATTATCCGGATTCAGCCTGTCTGCGTCCATATCATTAGCCGGCGCTGATGTTTGCAGTCCGGCAGGCCATAGACAGCGCCTATCCGCAGCGAAAATCAAACAATGGGGCAAGGGGGGGCTGGCTGGCTATACTTTTCTGATCCCCCTATGCAATCCGGAAAATAAGGCATGAAATTTGACCCAGCCGATGTACCTGCCCTTTTGCCCATCAAGCACTCCGAGCTGGGCAAGTACCTGAGCGACGTCGATTGCAGCACGTTGGCTACCGTCATGAGCGTGCGCGACCTCGAGGATGGCGAGGTGCTCGTCAAGGAAGGGGATCAGGACAATACCCTGTTCATCGTGACCAAGGGCGTGATTCAGGTCAGCAGCACCGTCAATGGACGCAAGAAAATCGTCAATACGATGAAGGCGGGGGATTGCGCAGGCATCCGTTCCTTCGTCGAGCGGACGCCGCGCCTCGTCACCTTGCGCGCCAAGGGTCCGGCAGTGGTCTACACGATCCGTCCCGACGACTTCGAACTGCTGCTCGACACCTACCCGCGCCAGGCCTACAACTTCATGCGCGGATTGTTCCGCATGCTGAACATCAACCTCGAGCGCATGCACGAGAAGATCCGCAAGCTGGCCCTGCTGCCGGGCAGCCGGCCGTAACCCGGCCGGTAAAAGTCGGCGCTGGCGGGACGGCATCGGTTTAGGACTATTGCGGGTTGTTGCGCTGCCAGTCCTCGATGATGGCGGTGGCGGCCTCGAATTCAAAAGTGCGCAGGGCGTTTGCAAGATGCCCGGCAATTTCCCGGCCCAGCATCGCCTGATATTGCGCGGCATGTTTGTCGAAGTGCGTCTGGGCGGTGATATCGCCGGTGGCCAGCAATCCGGAGAGCGTGTTCAGCATGGCCCGGAAAACTTCGTGGCTCACGGGTGTCGCCGCCGGGGACGTTCTTGCGGAATCAGTCAGGACGGCGGAAAGGCTCGATAAACCTGCCGCCAGTTCATCGGTCAGCCGCCTGGCGAGTGCCATATCCGCCGGTGTTTCAGTCTGCCGCAGCAAGGCGTCGAGGCGGGTGGCGCAGTGCGAGAGCATCTCGATGCCGAGCGTGCCGGATACGCCCTTGAGCCCGTGTGCGTAACCACGCGCCTTTTCGAGTTCCTGGCTGTCGAGGTGGTGCTGGATCAGGCCTGGATCATCGTGGTGGCTACTGACCAACTGGCGCAGCAACGACACGTAGAGGCCGCGCTTGCCGCGCACGGCACGCAGGCCGCGTGCGATGTCGATGCCCGGCAGCCGGGCGATCTGCTCGACCAGGGTTGCGGCATCTTCCGCCACCGCACTCTCATCGGGCGCGGTCGCGATGACACCCGGCTGGCCCGGGGCGATGGCGGGCAGCCATTTGAGCAGGGTGCCATACAGCACGGACGGCTCGACCGGCTTGGCAACGAAATCGTTCATGCCGGCCTCGTCGCAAGCCCGCCGATCCTCGGTGAAGGCATTCGCGGTCATGGCGATGATCGGAACATCCCGATAGCCCGGTAACTGGCGTATCGCGCGCGTCGCCACCAGGCCATCCATCTTCGGCATTTGCATATCCATCAGCACCAGGTCGTAGGCGTCCTGTTGCGCCCGTGCGAGCGCCTGGGCGCCGTCTTCCGCCTGATCGACGTTCAGGCCGACCGCATGCAGTAGTTCCAGCGCCACTTCACGGTTGATGGCGTTGTCCTCGGCGATCAGCAGGCGCGCACCGCCGGCCCGCTTGCGCAGTTCCGCTTCGGCATCGGTGTGGGGACGGTCGGCTTCGGCGGGCATCGGTTGCTTGCCGATTTGCAGGCGCGCCGTCAGCCAGAATGTACTGCCGACATCCGGCATGCTATCCACGCCGGCTTCACCACCCATCAGTTCGGCGAGGCGCCGGGTCACGACCAGGCCCAGGCCGGTGCCGCCATAACGGCGCGAGGTTGAGGCATCCCCCTGTTCAAAGGCCTGGAACAGGTGGGCGATCTTTTCCGGCGCGATGCCGATGCCGGTGTCCGCCACTTCGAAGCGCATCCACAGGTCATCGCCCGCACGATCGAGCAGGCGGGCGCGGACTTCGATCGAACCCTTTTCGGTGAATTTGACAGCGTTGCTGACGTAATTGATCAGGGCCTGACGCAGGCGCGTCGGGTCGCCATGCAGCCAGAGCGGGACGGAATCGTAATCGACGCGCAAGCGCAAGCCTTTGGCCCGTGCCGGTTCAGCCAGGATCGATTGCACATTGTTCAGCACGCTGGCGAGGTGGAAATCAACACTTTCCAGTTCCAGACGGCCGGCTTCGATTTTCGACAGGTCGAGGATGTCGTTGATGATCGCCAGCAGGTGCTGGCCGGCGCCGTCGATTTTTTCCAGCCGCTGCTGTTGCTCCGCCGAGATCTCGTTGCGCCGCATCAGATGGGTCAGGCCGATGATCGCATTCAGCGGCGTGCGGATCTCGTGGCTCATGTTGGCCAGGAAGCTGCTCTTCGTGCGGTTCGCCACCTCGGCCTTGAGCCGGGCATCCTCGAGCTGCAGCGTGCGCTCGGCCACCATTTCCTCCAGATGATGGCGATGCTGGTCAAGTTCCTGACCGATACGCTTCTTCTCGGTGATGTCTTCCTTGACCGCGACATAGTGCGTTACCCCGCCAGCCTGGTCACGGATCGGGGTGATGATCGCGAACTCGATGTATTCCTCGCCATTCTTGCGCAGGTTGCAGAATTCGCCCTTCCAGGTTTCGCCGCGCTGCAGGGTTTCCCAGAGGGAAGCATAGGTTTCGGGCGGCGTCTTGCCCGAATGCAGCATGCGCGGATTCTGGCCGAGGACTTCTGCGCGCGTATAGCCTGTCGCCTGCAGGAAGGCGTCGTTGACGTATTCGATACAGGCCTCGAGGTTGGTGATGACGATGCTTTCCGGGCTTTGCTCGACCGCCAGGAACAGCTTGCGAAGTTGTGCCTCTGCCAGCTTGCGCGCGGTGATGTCGCGGTTGGCGCCGCTGCGCCCGAAGTAGGCGCCACTGGCGTTGAAAATTGGCTGGCAGTGATGGCTGATCCAACGCACCGTGCCGTCCTTGTGGATGATGCGAAACTCGAGTTCCCCCTCGTCGGCCGTATGGCTGCCTGCATGATGCTGTTCGTACATCTTGCGATCATCCGGATGGACGATCCTGAGTGCGAGCTCGGGGTCGGCCATGAGCTCTTCCGGCGAGTAGCCGGTGATCTGCCGGCAGGCGGGCGAGATGTATTTGTAGCGGTTGTCGGTATCCAGCCAGAAAATGCAGTCGGCCGCATTGTCCGCCAGCAGGCGATATTTCTCCTCCGATGCCTTCAGCGCCGCATGCGCCTCCTCGGCACGCTTGCGTGCGGCGAGCGCATCCTCCATCAGATTCAGTGCGGCGATGCGGGCATGTTTCTGTTCGGCGAGCGCTGCGTGTAGTTGCGCATTGGTGGCTATCGCAGTGCTGATGTCTTCGGAGAAGATGATGATGCCGCCGATGCTGCCATCGGTCGCAAACCAGGGCCGGCACTCCCAGCGTAACCATAAAATCCGGCCATCATCTTGCTCGAAGCGATCTTCATCTGCGCGGATAACTTCCCCTGCCAGACAGCGACGATGAACTTCCTTCAGGCGGGCAGGAAGGTTGGGGAATACCTCGTAATGAGACCGGCCAAGGATATTGGCCTGCCCCAGCTGGAAATTTACGATCCACTGATGGCTGACAGCCAGATAGTGCATCTCCCGGTCGAACATGGCGATCGCCGCCGGCGCATGTTCAATCAACACTGACGCGAGACCCACGTTGCTCGGTGGCTCAAGCACCATGCGCTCCTCCGTCAACCTGGTCGAGAAAACCCAGGTTGTAGGGTGGCTCGCGTCCGAGTTCCTGCGATAGTTCGTTGATTCGTTGCTTCAGCTCCACCATGTCGAGTTCGCGGCCGATCATTGCCCGGTTGAAGCGCTCCAGCTCTTCGTTGCGGGCAGACAACTCATCATGCGAACGCTTGCGGTCAGTGATGTCCAGTGCAGTGAAGGTGACACCACGAGCGAGGTTGCTGGTGTCGATCGGCGTACTGCTCAGCAGGATATTGATGATCGATCCATCCTTGCGCCGGAAGCGTGTTTCCACGGTTCCGCTGCCACGTTCGGAAATCTGCCGATACTTTTCACGGCCGACGGACTCATATTCCTCATCACTTGGATAGATCATGCGGGCGGACTGACCGAGAAGCTCTTCCTTGCGGTAGCCAGTGATGCTTTCCAGCGTGTCGTTGATTTCGGTGAATACCCGATTCACCACCACGCCAATTCCGATTGGCGCGACGCGGATGATGCTGCGCAGCTTTTCTTCGCTCTGGCGTAGCGACTCCTCAGCCTGTTTGCGTGCGGTGATGTCGCGCGAAATGCCGAAGATTCCGGTGATCCGCTGTTCTTCATCGCGCAGCGGCCCCTTGGTGGCAAGGAGGGTACGCTTGCCGATTGCCGTGTCGAGCGTTTCCTCGGTTGTCCGGGTGTTTCCATCGGATATGACTTGTCGATCGAAAGCCATGAGCTTCTCGGCTTGTTCGGGAGGGAAGATGGCGCGATCGTCACGTCCGATGACCTCCGCGGCTGGCTTGCCGACATAGCGACAGGCCGCCTGGTTGAAAAGCAGCATGCGGCCCTGGGTGTCCTTGGCGAAGATGGCGTCCTCGGAGTTGTCGACAATCGCATTCAGCAGGTCGAGCGACTTCTGTTGTTCCTGCAAGCTCTCCATTTCCTTCTTGTGGGCAGCGTTCAGGAGCGTGATCTGGCGCTTGACCAGCACGTAGAGCAGTCCGGTGGTGACGGCGACGAACAGCCAGCCCTTGACCATGCTGGCGCGGATGATCATGGCCGGATCGGTGAAGAGTGCCTCGACCGCCTGGTCGGAAAACAGGATCCACAGCGCGGCGAAAACGCCGTAGATCAACACGACCGTCAGGGTTGCCTGGCCACACTGATACTGAAACTGGGCTGGGTGGTAGCGCATCAGGGTTCGTCCTGATCGCGGTAGTGCAGGGCGATGGCCACGCACTCGTCGAAGATTTCCACGAAGGCGTTCGTCATGTCGGGATCGAAATGATGGCCACAGCCGGCGACGATGATTTCGCGTGCCTTGTCGAAGCCCATCGCGGGCTTGTAGGGCCGCGCCGAGATCAGGGCATCGAAGACATCGGCCAGCGCCATCAGGCGGGCGGCGATGGGGATGGATTCGCCGGCCAGGCCGTCCGGATAGCCGCTGCCGTCCCATTTTTCGTGATGCCAGTGCGCGATTTCCTTGGCCAGAGTCAGGAAGGCGACGGTCTGCTCGGCATCTCCCTCGGCCAGTTCGATGGCATCCGAACCGAGCTTGGCGTGGGTCTTCATCACCTCCCACTCCTCGGCGGTCAGCGGTCCCGGCTTGAGGAGGATCTGGTCGGGAACGCCGACCTTGCCGATGTCGTGGAGCGGCGCGGATTTGACGAGCAGATCGATGTTGCGCTCGGTAAGAAAGTCGGCAAAGCGCGGGTGTTCGCGCAGTCGGTGGGCGAGGGCGCACACGTAGTTCTGTGTGCGGTGGATGTGGTTGCCGGTCTCGGGATCACGGATCTCGGCGAGATGGGCCAGCGCGCGGATGCTGATGATCTGGATCGTCTCGTTCTCGGCGAGGCGCTGGGCAATTTCAGCTTCGAGCCAGGCGTTCTTGTCCTTGAGCCAGTCGCGTGCCTGCTTCAGTTCGATCTGGGTCTTGACGCGTGCCAGTACGAGCGGGGGGTCGATCGGCTTGGTGATGTAATCGACGGCGCCGACCGCCAGTCCGTGCAGCTGGGCCTCGCTGCCGCCCATCGCCGTGACGAAGATGACTGGGATCTCGCGCGTGGCAGGCTCGGCCCGCAGGCGTTCAAGGGTCTGGTAGCCGTCGAGACCGGGCATCATGATGTCGAGCAGGATCAGGTCGGGTGCGGGGTGGCTGCGTGCCAGTTCGAGGCAACGCTCACCTGTAGTCGCTGCCAGCACCCGGTAATCGGATTGCAGCAAACCGGACATTACATGCAGGTTTTCGGCCGAGTCATCGACGATCAGGATGGTCGGCCGCGCTTGGTGTGTCATCGCTCCTCTCGATTTCGTCCAAGTTTAGACCACAAGGACGTACGTGGGGTGTGCGTGCCTACCGGTTGGCCGCCCGTGCAACCCGTCGCTTGAGCAGAATCAAAAAAGATATTGCACAATGCGAACGAACGTTTTACTATGTGAAACGTCGCGATTTGGTCAGCCTACCCGGCAGGTTTAATCTGTGAAAAAACCCGGCCCGCCACCCATGGGTCGGGTCCAATAAACTCCAACAGGAGGAGACGATGGCAGAGCAGCAAACTGGCAGTCCGGTGGAGGTCCTCTCCACCCTTTCCGTCCTCGCCGATAGCGACCCGCAGGAAACCCGCGAGTGGTTGGAAGCGCTGGAAGCGGTGATCGAGCAGGTTGGCCCCGAGCGCGCCCATTTCCTCATTGAAAAGCTCATCGCGCTGGGCAATCGCGCCGGCATCAGCATCCCCTATTCGGCGAACACGGATTACGTCAATACGATTCCCGTCGACCGCCAGCCGCTGGCGCCCGGCGACTATGCGATCGAGAACCGCATCCGCTCCTACGTGCGCTGGAACGCCATGGCGATGGTGCTGCGCGCCAATCAGGGCAAGTCGAACCTCGGCGGCCACATCGCCAGCTTTGCCTCGGCGGCGACGCTCTACGACGTCGGCTTCGTGCATTTCTGGCATGCGCCATCCGAAAAGCACGGTGGCGACCTCGTCTTCGTGCAGGGCCATTCGGCGCCCGGCCTGTACGCACGCGCCTTCCTGCTCGGCCGCTTGAGCGAGGAACAGCTCGACAACTTCCGCCAGGAGGTTGACGGCAAGGGCCTGCCCTCTTATCCGCATCCCTGGCTGATGCCCGACTTCTGGCAGTTTCCCACCGTGTCGATGGGCCTTGGCCCGTTGCAGGCGATCTACCAGGCGCGCTTCATGAAATACATCCATGATCGCGGGCTGACCGAGACGACCGGCCGCAAGGTCTGGGCCTTCATGGGCGACGGCGAGATGGACGAGCCCGAGTCGATGGGCGCGATCGGCATGGCCGGCCGCGAGAAGCTCGACAACCTGATTTTCGTCATCAACTGCAACCTGCAGCGCCTCGACGGTCCGGTGCGCGGCAATGGCAAGATCATCCAGGAACTCGAGGCCGAATTCCGCGGCGCGGGCTGGAATGTCATCAAGGTGATCTGGGGCAGCTACTGGGATGCGCTGTTGGCGCAGGACAAGCAGGGCCTGCTCAAGAAGCGCATGATGGAATGCGTCGATGGCGACTACCAGACCTTCAAGTCGAAGGATGGTGCCTATGTGCGTGAGCACTTCTTCAACACGCCGGAACTCAAGGCGATGGTGGCCAACTGGACCGACGACGACGTCTGGCGCCTGAATCGCGGCGGCCACGATCCGCACAAGATCTTCGCGGCCTACAAGGCGGCCGTCGAGCATACCGGCCAGCCGACCGTGATCCTCGCCAAGACCATCAAGGGCTATGGCATGGGCGAGTCGGGCGAGGCGCAGAACATCACCCATCAGCAGAAGAAGATGGGTACGACCTCGATCAAGTCATTCCGCGACCGCTTCCGGTTGCCGGTGCCCGACGACCAGCTCGAATCGCTGCCCTATCTGAAGTTCGCCGATGGTTCGGCCGAGCTGGAGTACATGCGCAGCCATCGCATGGCTTTGGGCGGCTATTTGCCCAAGCGTCGGCGTTCCGTCGATCCCATGCCGGTTCCCGAGCTTGCCGCATTCGACGCCATGCTCAAGGCCAGTGGCGAGGGGCGCGAATACTCGACGACGATGGCCTTCGTGCGCATCCTCAACACGCTGATCAAGGACAAGCAGATCGGTCGCAACATCGTGCCGATCGTGCCCGACGAGTCGCGCACCTTCGGCATGGAGGGCATGTTCCGCCAGATCGGCATCTGGAACCAGGAAGGCCAGCATTACGTGCCGCAGGATGCCGACCAGCTGATGTTCTACAAGGAATCGAAGGACGGCCAGATCCTGCAGGAAGGCATCAACGAGGCTGGTGCGATGGCCGACTGGATCGCCGCTGCAACGGCCTATTCGACGCATGGCGTGCAGATGCTGCCCTTCTACATCTTCTATTCGATGTTCGGCCTGCAGCGCACCATGGACTTGTGCTGGGCGGCCGGCGATTCGCGCGCGCGCGGCTTCCTGATCGGCGGCACCGCCGGCCGGACGACGCTGAATGGCGAAGGCCTGCAGCACGAGGACGGTCAGTCGCATGTGCTGTCGGCCGCGATCCCGAACTGCATTTCCTATGACCCGACCTTCTCTTATGAGCTGGCGGTGATCGTGCATGATGGGCTGCGCCGCATGGTCACCGAGCAGGAAGACGTGTTCTATTACCTCACGGTAATGAACGAGAACTACGAGCATCCCGCGCTACCGGCCGGTAGCGAGAAGGACATCGTCAAGGGCATGTACCTGTTCCGCAAGGGGCCCAACAGCAACGGCCCGCGCGTGCAGCTGCTGGGTTCCGGCGTGATCTTCCGCGAGGCGATCGCTGCCGCCGACCTGCTCAAGGACGACTGGGGCGTCGAGGCCGATCTCTGGTCCTGCCCGAGCTTCACCGAGCTGGCGCGCGACGGCCACAACTGCACGCGCTATCACCTGCTGCATCCGAACGAACCGCGTCCCATGTGCCATGCGAAGTCGCTGCTGGCCGACACGCGCGGCCCGATCGTGGCCGCCACCGATTACATGCGCCTGTACGCCGAGCAGATCCGTCCTTTCATCACCGAGGGTGGCCGGCGCTATACCGTGCTGGGCACCGATGGCTTCGGCCGCTCGGACACGCGCGAGCAGTTGCGGCATTTCTTCGAGGTCGACCGTTACTGGATTACGCTGGCTGCGTTGTCGGCACTGGCCGATGATGGCGCCATCGAAGTACAAAAGGTTGCCGAGGCCATCGCGAAATACGGCCTCGATCCCGCCAAACCCAATCCGGTGAAGGTGTGATCATGGAAATCAAGGTACCCGACATCGGTGGTTTTCATGATGTGCCGGTCATCGAAGTTCACGTCAAGGCGGGGGATGTGGTCAAGGCGGAAGACTCGCTGATCACGCTCGAATCCGACAAGGCGACGATGGATGTGCCGGCGCCTGCCGCGGGCACGGTCAAGGAGGTCAAGGTCAAGCTCGGCGACAAGGTGAACGAAGGCACGCTGATATTGCTGCTGGAGGCGAGTGCTGCTGTCGCGGCGCCGGCGGCCGCACCCAAGGCGGAGCCCGTGCCGCAAGCCGCTCCGAGTGCCGTCCCGCCAGCGCCGATTACTGCGCCGCCGACTATTGCGGAACCGCCGCGCGTTGCCGTCGCCGTGCCAGCGTCCGCTGGAGCCCTCCCGCCCACGCCGACGATTGCGATGCTGCCGCCGGCCGTGCATATTCCCTCGCCCGCCGAGATCGTTACCGAGATTGACGGCATCAAGCCGCACGCCAGTCCGTCGGTGCGCCGTTTCGCCCGCGAACTGGGTGTCGATGTGGCGCAAGTCAGGGGCAGCGGGCCGAAGGGCCGCATCACCCAGCAGGACGTGCAGGCCTTCGTCAAGGGCGTGATGTCTGGAGGTGCCGTCCTGCCAGCGCCGAGTTTTGGTGGCGGACTGAACCTGCTGCCCTGGCCGCAGGTTGATTTTGCCAAGTTTGGCCCGATCGAGGTCAAGCCGCTGTCGCGCATCAAGAAGATCTCCGGCCCCAACCTCGCGCGCAACTGGGCGATGATTCCCGCCGTCACTTATCACGAGGACGCCGACATCACCGACCTGGAAGCGCTGCGCGTAGCGCTCAACAAGGAGAACGAAAAAAGTGGCATCAAGGTGACGATGCTGGCCTTCATCATCAAGGCGGTCGTGGCGGCGCTGAAAAAATATCCCGACCTCAACAGTTCGCTGGACGGTGACAATCAGGTCTTCAAGAACTACTGGCACATCGGCTTCGCTGCCGACACGCCGAACGGCCTGATGGTGCCGGTGCTCAAGGATGCAGACCGCAAGGGCGTCGTCGAGATCGCACAGGAAACCTCCGATCTGGCGAAGAAGGCGCGCGAAGGCAAGATCGGTCCGGCCGACATGCAGGGTGCGACTTTCACCATTTCGTCGGTCGGCGGCATCGGTGGAACATCGTTCTCGCCGATCGTCAATGCGCCGGAAGTCGCGATCCTCGGCGTCAGCAAGTCGTCGATGAAGCCGGTCTGGAACGGCAAGGAATTCGTGCCGCGCCTGATCGTGCCGCTCTCGCTTTCGGCCGACCACCGCGCCATCGACGGTGCGTTGGCGACGCGCTTCAACGCCTATCTCGCGCAACTGCTCGGTGATTTCCGCAGGGTGATGCTATGACCGCCGATATCACGACCGACATGCTGGTCCTGGGCGCCGGCCCCGGCGGCTATTCGGCCGCGTTCCGCAGCGCCGACCTCGGCATGCAGACGGTGCTGGTCGAGCGTTATGCGACGCTCGGTGGCGTGTGCCTCAACGTTGGCTGCATTCCCTCCAAGGCGCTGCTGCATGTCGCGGCGGTGATCGACGAGGCGCAGCATGTGGGTGCCGCTGGCGTGACGTTCGACGCGCCCAAAGTCGATATCGACCAGCTGCGCACGCATAAAAGCAAGGTCGTCGGCAAGCTGACCGGGGGATTGTCCGGCATGGCGAAAGCCAGAAAAGTCGAGGTCGTGCGCGGCTACGGCCATTTCCTCGATGCGCACCATATCGAGGTCGAACTGACCACCGGCACCGCGCAGGAAAAGACCGGCGAGAAGAAGGTCATCAAGTTCCAGAAGTGCATCATCGCCGCTGGTTCGGCCGCGGTTCACCTGCCCTTCCTGCCGCGTGATCCGCGCATCGTCGACTCCACCGGTGCGCTCGAATTGCGGCAGACCCCGCAGAAAATGCTGGTCATCGGCGGTGGCATCATCGGTCTCGAAATGGCGACCGTCTATTCCACGCTGGGCGCGCGCGTCGATGTCGTCGAGATGCTCGACGGCCTGATGCAGGGGCCGGACCGCGATGCCGTGAAGGTCTGGGAAAAGCAGAACCTGCATCGCTTCGACAAGGTGATGCTGAAGACGAAGACGACTGCTGTCGAAGCGAAGGACGATGGCCTTTGGGTGACATTCGAGGGCGAGGCAGCACCCAAGGAACCGCAGCGCTACGACCTGATCCTGCAGGCGGCCGGCCGCACGCCGAACGGCCGCAAGATCGACGCCGACAAGGCGGGCGTGGCAGTGAGCGAGCGCGGCTTCATCCCGGTCGATGGGCAGATGCGCACCAACGTGGCGCACATCTTCGCGATCGGCGACATCGTCGGTCAGCCGATGCTGGCGCACAAGGCAGTACACGAAGCGCATGTCGCGGCCGAAGCTGCCGCCGGGCAGAAGGCGCATTTCGACGCAAGCGTGATTCCGGGCGTCGCCTACACACATCCGGAAGTGGCGTGGGTCGGCCTCGGCGAGGACGAGGCGAAGAAGGCCGGCCGCAAGGTCGACGTCGCCAAGTTCCCGTGGGCAGCTTCCGGGCGGGCCATCGCCAATGGCGCGGACTACGGCTTCACCAAGCTGGTGTTTGACGCGGAGACGCATCGCATCGTCGGCGGCACCATCGTCGGACCGTCGGCTGGCGACATGATCGGCGAAATCTGCCTGGCCATCGAGATGGGTGCCGATGCCATTGACATCGGCAAGACCATCCACCCGCATCCGACGCTCGGCGAGTCCATCGGCATGGCGGCGGAGGTCGCGCATGGCAGTTGTACCGACTTGCCGCCCATGAAGAAACGCTGAAACTCGGCGCTGGCGGGACGGCACCCTGCCAGCGTATACTTCTCGCAGACATTACAAGCCCGGCATGACCGGGCGTTTTTTCAAGGAGGATTCATCATGGGCATGACCCAGGACCAACTCAAGCAAGCGGTGGCCAAGGCGGCAGCCGATTACATCGCCGCGAACGTGCCGGCCGGCAGCATCATCGGCGTCGGCACCGGTTCGACGGCCAATTGCTTCATCGACGAACTGGCGAAGATCAAGGATCGCGTCGCTGCGACGGTGGCCAGTTCCGAGGCGACGAAGAAACGCCTCGAAGGCCACGGCATCAAGGTGCTCGACCTCAACGACGTGTCATCGATGCCCGTTTATGTTGACGGCGCCGACGAGATCACGGCGAAGCTCGAGATGGTCAAGGGCGGCGGTGGTGCGCTGACGCGTGAGAAGATCGTCGCGGCCGTGGCCGACAAGTTCATTTGCGTTTGCGATGCGAGCAAGCTGGTGACAGTGCTTGGCAAGTTCCCGCTACCGGTCGAGGTGATCCCGATGGCGCGGGCATATGTCGCACGTGAGATCGTCAAACTGGGCGGGCAGCCGAAGCTGCGCGAGGGTTTCGTCACCGACAATGGCAACGTCATCCTCGATGTGCATGGCTGGCAGATCGCCGACCCGGCGGGGCTGGAGACGACGCTCAACGGTATCGTTGGGGTCGTCACGAACGGGCTGTTCGCCCGACGCGGCGCGGACCTGCTGCTACTGGCGACGCCCGAAGGCGTGCAGCAGCTGACGAAGTAGAGGTGATTACCCGCGCGGCGGCACGTAGCCGCTGACGCGGTCGGCGCCGGCGCCGAAGAAGTGCTTCTCGACCTGTTCAGCGAGATACTTCCGATGCGAAGGATCGGCGAGGTTGAGTCGATTCTCGTTGATGATCATCGTCTGCATGCGGATCCACTGCTGCCAGGCTTCTTTCGAGACGCCTTCGAAAATGCGCTTGCCCAGTTCGCCGGGCATGGGGGGGAAGTCGAGACCGTCGGACTCGCGACCGAGCTTCACGCAATTGACCGTTCTTGCCATGGGGAAATCCTTCTCTGAATGGGGTGCGTGAATTCTACAGACTCTTGGCGAACACCTTGGAACGCCGCTGGTAGTTGTACAACTCGCGCCGCTGTTCGGGGAGCGCGCTGACGTTTTCCTCGACGAAGCCGCGCTCGATGAACCAGTGCGCGGTGCGCGTCGTCAGCACGAAGAGCCGTTTCAGCTTCAGTTTTTTCGCTCGCTGCTCGATGTGGCGGCGCAACCGGTCGCCGTAGCCGATTTCGCGGTATTCGCCCATCACCGCCAGACAGGCCAGTTCGCCCGCCTGCGCGCCCGGCAGCGGATACAGTGCCGCGCAACCCACGATTGCGCCGTCCAGTTCGAGCACCGAGAAACGCTCGATCTCCATCTCGATGCGTTCGCGGCCGCGCTTGACCAGCGTGCCGTCGGCTTCGAGCGGCTCGATCAGGCCGAGGATCGCGCCGACATCCGCAATCGTCGCGTCGCGCACACGTTCGAGGGGGGCGTGGGTGAGTACCGTGCCGATGCCGTCACGCGTGAAGAATTCCATCAGCATCGCGCCGTCGCGGCGCCGGTCGAGGAAATGCACGCGGCTGGTCTTGCCGCGCACGGCGCGCAGCGCGCCGGGCAGAACGCGGGCAATCTCGGGCGATTGCTTCACCCGTTTCGCCAGCAGGGCGGCGCCTTCTTCGCCGGTCAGGGCCTCGATCAGCTGGCCCTTTCGATCGACCAGCCCCGGCGCGTCGCAGAGGAAGATCAGCTTGTCGGCCTCGATGGCGGTGGCGACCGTTTCGGCGACTTCTTCCCAGGCCAGGTTGAATATCTCGCCCGTCGGCGAGGCGCCGATCGGTGTGATCAGCACGACGTTTTCCTGCGCGAGGTCGGCCTTGATTTCCTCCGCGATGACATTGCGCACCGCACCGGTGTGCAGGTAGTCGACGCCATCGACGACGCCGACCGGCTTCGCGGAAATGAAGTTGCCGCCGGTGACGCGCAGAAAGCCGCCCGCCAGCGGCGTGTTCGGCAAGCCTTGCGAGAGCATGGCTTCGATCTCGATGCGCGTGACGCCCATCGCGCGCTTGACGCATTCGAGCGCAGCCGCGTCGGTGATGCGCAGGCCCTTGTGGAAGCGCGGCTTGAGCTGGCGTGAGGCCATCTCGGCATCGATCTGCGGCCGTGCGCCATGCACCAGTACGAGCCGGATGCCCATGCTGTCGAGCAGGGCGATGTCGTGGATCAGCGCCAGCGCGCTGGTGCGGTCGAGCAGGGCCTCGCCACCAAAGGCGATGACGAAGGTGCGGCCACGGAACGCATGGATGTAGGGCGCGGCTTGCCGCACCCAGGCGACCAGCCGTGCATCGGTCAGCGTGCTGTCTTCCGCTTCACTCATTTCTTGCCCTTCTTCGGATTGCCGTTTTTCGCCGGGGTCGTCAGCGGCGTGGTCGCATCGAGCGCCGCCGCGAGCCGTTCGCAAATGGTACGCAACACCTTGACGCGCGCATAGCCCTTGTCGTTCGCTTCGACCAGCGTCCACGGCACGAGCCCGGTGCTGGTGCGATCGACCATGTCACACACCGCCTGATGATAGGCATCCCACTTCTCGCGATTGCGCCAGTCCTCGTCGGTGATCTTGAAGCGCTTGAACTCGATTTTCTCGCGTTCCTTGAAGCGGCGCAGCTGCTCTTCCTTGCTGACCTGCAGCCAGAACTTGACGATGATCGCACCGGCTCCCGTGAGCTCATGCTCGAAGTCATTGATCTCGGTGTAGGCACGCAGCCAGTCGGCCTCGGCGCAGAAACCCTCGACGCGCTCGACCAGCACGCGCCCGTACCACGAGCGGTCGAAGATGCTGACGCGCCCGACGCGTGGCAGGTGCCGCCAGAAGCGCCAGAGATAAGGCTGGGCGCGTTCTTCCTCGGTCGGTGCGGCGATCGGCACGATCTGGTACTGGCGTGCGTCCATCGATGCAGTGACGCGGCGGATGCTGCCGCCTTTTCCGGCGGCGTCCGAACCCTCGAAGACGCAGATCAGCGAGCGCTGCTTGAAGCGCGGATCGCGCACCAGTTCCGAGAGCCGGCCCTGCCATTTGGCGAGCTGGTCCTCGTACTGTTTCTTGCTCAGCTTGTGGCTCAGGTCGAGCTCGGAAATGATGTCGCGGCCGTCGATATTCGGCTGCACCGGCGGCGCGACGGGCGTCGCCTGCCGGTCGGCCTCGGCCAGCCGCTTGCGGATGGCGTCGAGGATGATCTTGCCCGCCGTCAGCGAACGGAAGCGGTCATCCTCGCCCTCGACGATGATCCACGGCGCCCACGGCGTATTGGTGGTGCGCAGCACATGGCCGGCGACTTCCTGCAGCTCGTCGTAAGTCTTGAGACGATCCCAGTTCCACTTGGTGACGCGCCAGGCAGTGCGCGGGTCCTTCTCCAGTGCCTTGAGCCGGCGGCGCTGGCCTTCCTTGGTGAGGTGGAACCAGAACTTGAGCACCAGCGCGCCTTCGTTGACGAGCATCTGTTCGAAGCGGTTGATCTGGTCGATGCGCTGGTCGAGCGCGGCCTGCGTCATGCTGCCGTCGATGCTGTCGTGAATCGGGCTCGAATACCACGAACCGGCAAAAATGCCGATGCGGCCCTTGGGCGGCAGCGCGCGCCAGTAGCGCCACATGTAGGGACGTTCGCGTTCCTCGTCAGTCGGTGTCGAGAAAGCCAGCGTCGAGATGAAGCGCGGGTCCATCCATTCGTACAGCACGTTGATGGTTTCGCCCTTGCCGGCGCCGTCCTGGCCACTGACCAGCACGATCACGGGGATCTTGCCCTGCTCCTTGAGATCGTATTGCGCATCGAGCAGGTCGGCGCGCATTTGCGGCACCGCCTTCTTGTAGACATCCTTGTCGATCTTGTGACCCAGTTCGGCGGATTCGAACATTGGTTTTCTCCCTAAAAATCACCCCAAACGGCTTGCATGGCCGCCAGCACGGCAGCGCCCGCAGTCTCGGTGCGCAGTACGCGCGGGCCGAGGCGAATGGCATGGAATCCGGCGACCTGCGCGGTTTGCATTTCCCCTTCTTCCCATCCGCCTTCCGGACCGATCATGACGATGACCGGTTCCTGCGGTTTGCCCAAGGCATGCAATGAGGTACTGCCTTCCGGCGCGAGCAGCAGGCGCCGGGCATTCTGCGCCTTCGCACTGGCCAGATATTGAGGCAGGTCAAGCACCGGGGCGACGATCGGCACGCGATTGCGGCCGCATTGCTCGCAGGCGGCACTGGCGATGCCATTCCAGTGGGCGACGCGACGCGTCATGCGCTCGACCGACAGCCGGATCACGCTGCGTTTCGCCGCGACCGGCTGGATCGTCGTAACGCCCAGTTCGACGCATTTCTCGACTACCCAGTCCATCTTGTCGCCGGACGGCAGCGCCTGCACCAAAGTAACGTCAAGGGGCGATTCGCAATCGCGGTCGTTGAACTCGCGCAGGGCAACGCGTGCCGCGCATTTGCCACTGAGGCCGGCGCCGACTATTTCGGCAAGCCATTCACCGCCCCGCCCATCGAAGAGGATGATACTGTCACCGGCCTTCATGCGCAGCACTTTCAGCGCATGGTGCGCAGCCTGTTCCGGCAGTTCCACCTGGGCGCCTGGCGCCAGAGGAAATGGACAGTGGAAGCGGGGTATCATTTCTGCATTATTCCACAATGACATTGCTGGATTGGCGCCATGAAACTCTCCCGGCCTTCGCTGAAAAAACTGCTACTGATCTTCGTCGTTCTGATCGTCGTGGTGCTGCTCCTGCTCTGGCAGGCGCTGCCGCGCATCCTGCAGTCGCAGGCCGAGCAATTCGTCGCCGAAAAGACCGGCCACCAACTCGTCATGGACCGGCCGGAGTTCAATCCCTTCCAGCTCGCGTTGCGCCTCGGCAAGCTGCAGCTGAGCGAACCGGACGGCAAGCCGCTGTTCAGCTTCTCCGGCCTGCTCGTCGATATCTCGGGTGCAAGCATCACGAACCGTGCGCTGGTGTTTGACGCAATCCGCCTCGACGGCCTGGAGGCGACGGTGGTCGAGCTGCCTGAAGGCAAGCTCAACTGGACACCCTTTCTCGACGCGCTGAAGGGCAAGGAGGAAAAGCCCGAGGAGAAGCAGGGCCTGCTGCGCCTCGACATCCGCAGTTTCATCCTCGCCGGAGGCAAAATCGATTTCGCCGACCGGCGCGGCCTCGGCGCCGGCTTCGAGACGCGTATCGAGCCGCTGGAACTCGAGTTGAGCGACCTGTCCACCCTGCCGGACAAGGATGGCAAGTTCGACATCTCGGCAGTCACGGCGCTTGGGGCGCGTCTGGAACTGGCCGGCCAGCTCGATCTCGACCCGATCACGGTGACCGGCACGTTCAGCCTGGCCGACTTGCAGCTCGCCAAGTTGGCTCCCTACCTGAAGAATGCGCTGTCGGTTCCACCGGAGGGCGTGCTCGGCGTGTCGGCCAGCTACAAGGCTGGCAATGGCGGGGATAAATTCGATGCCACGGTCGAGCAGATCCAGGCGAAGCTGACCGGCCTGCGCGTAGCACTCAAGGATGCCGCCGGCCCCGTGGCGAGCGTCGAAGCCATCGAACTCAAGGATGGCCGCTTCCGGTTGGCGAATCAGGAACTCGCCCTCGCCGCCGTGGCAATCACGGGCGGCAGGTTATCGTTGCCGGGTATCGACAATCCGCCGCAGTTCGGCGCGCTGACGATCGACGCCATCAAGGTTGCGCTGGCCGAACGCAACGCCACGGTCGGCAAGGTCCGGCTCGCGGAAGGTCGCGTGCAGGCGGTGCGCCAGGCCGACGGCAGCATCGACCTGCAGGAGGCGCTCAAGACGCTGGGGGGCGACAAGGCGACGACCGAACCTGAAACACCGAAGCAGGAAGCCGCCGTGCCGTGGCGTTTCAAGGTGGATAAGGTCGAAGTCGCTAATCTCGGCGTGGTCCTGCAGGAAGCCAGCGTGCAGCCGGCGCTCGAACTCGCGCTCGACAACATCGCGGCGCAGGCCGATGGCGTCAGTCAGGACATGAATGCGCCTTTGCCGGTACGATTGAGCTTTGACGTGCGCTCGGGCGGCCGTTTCGAGAGCGAAGGCAAGCTGGTGCCGGCGAGCGCTGCGGCCGATGTCAATTTCAAGCTGGACGATCTCGCGCTGAAGCTGGCCCAGCCTTTCCTCGCCGCGAAGACGACGCTGACGCTGGCGGACGGCAAGCTGTCGACGCAGGGACACGCGCTCTACAACGAAAAGGGTCCGAACGTGAAGGGCAAGTTTGCCGTGCGTGACCTGCGCCTGATGGAACCGGGTGACAGCAAGCCGCTGCTGGCCTGGAAGACGTTCGACAGCGGCAATCTGAAGCTGACACAAAAGGCCCTCGATCTCGGCGAGTTGCGCCTGAGCGGCCTCAATACCCGCCTGCATATCGACAAGAACAAGAACATCAATTTCAAGCAGGTAATGAAGGCGAGCGATGAGAAGGCGGTCGCGACGGACGAAAAACCTTCCGGTGCCGTCCAAACTGCTGGCGGTGGGCCGGCGAGTGCCGTCCCACCAGCGCCGACTTTTATCGTCAATATTGACCGGCTGCGTTTCTACAAGGGGCAGATGGATTTTGCCGATGAATCGCTGATCCTGCCGTTCGGCACGCGCATCCACGAATTGAAGGGCAGCATCGCCGGCCTGTCGAACCGCCCCGGTGCGGTCGGCCAGGTCGAGCTCGACGGTGCGGTCGATGAGTTCGGCATGGCGCGTGCGGTCGGCCATGTCGAGCTGGGCAATCCGACCAACGGGCTCGATCTGCGCGTGCAGTTCCGCAATGTCGAGATGACCAACCTGACGCCCTACACCGCGCATTTCGCCGGCCGCAAGATCGATTCCGGCAAGCTCTCGCTTGACCTGCAATACAAGATCGTCAAGCGCCAGCTGCAGGGCGAGAACCAGGTCATCATGGACAAGCTGAGCCTCGGCGAGCGCGTCGAACATCCCGATGCGACCAACCTGCCGCTCGATCTGGCAATTGCCATCCTGCAGGATTCCGATGGCCGCATCGATCTCGGTTTGCCGGTCGCCGGCAGCCTCGACGACCCGCAATTCAGTTATGGCTCGATCATCTGGAAGGCGATCACCAACGTGTTAACCAAGATCGTTACCGCACCGTTCCGCGCGCTCGGGGCATTGTTCGGCGGGGGCGGCGAGGAGGTCGGCAAGATCGTGTATGAGGCGGGGGCAGCGCAACTCACGCCGCCCGAGCGCGAAAAGGTGGCCAAGCTCGCCGAGGCGATGGGCAAACGCCCCGGCCTGGTGCTTTCCGTTGGCGGTGTGCATGTCGATGCCGACCGTGTCGCCCTGCAGGACGTGCAACTGCGCCGCACCGTGCTGACCCAGGCCGGTCAGCGCGTGCCGGAACGCGGCGATCCCGGCCCGATCTCGACCCAGCAGCCGAAGATTCGTGAAGCACTTGATACGCTCTACAAGGATCGCGTCGGTGCCGCTGATCTCGCTGCGCTCAAGGAAGGCTTTCGCAGCGCCAATCCGGGGCAACTGGAAGAAAGCATGACCGGCAAGGTGATGTCGCGACTGTCCGGAGTATTCCGCGAGAAGAAGACCCTGAGCGAGAGCGAGGTCGTCCAGCTCAAGGGCGCCGATTTCTACAGTGTGCTGTTCGAGCGTCTGCGTGCGCAGGAAAATATCCCTGACGAACGCCTGCAGGAGCTGGCGCAGAAGCGTGGCGAAGGTGTCGCCGAGATCCTCAGGACGGCGGGCGTCGCACCCGAGCGCGTGCAAGTGCTGGCCCCGGAAAAGGGCAAGACCGAAGGCGAGCAGGCCGCGCATGAGGTACCCTTGCGCTTGGCGCTGGAACCCGCCAAGTCAAAATAAATTCACCACAAGGAGAGCCCATGGTCAGCACCCCCACCCCTGTCTGCGAGTTTGGCTGGAAGGCCCCTGACTTCGATTTGCCCGGTGTCGATGGCAAGCGTTACAAGCTTGCTTCAGCTTGCGGCCCGAATGGCTTGCTCGTCATGTTCATCTGCAATCACTGCCCTTACGTCAAGGCGGTGATCGACCGCATCGTGCGGGATACGCGCGAGTTGGCCGCCCTTGGCATCGGCAGCATCGCGATCATGAGCAACGATCCGGCCGAGTACCCGGAAGACTCATGGGACAACATGGTCAAGCTCGCAAGTGACAAGTCCTTCCCATTTCCCTATGTGCTGGATGAAGCACAGGAAATCGCCAAGGCCTACGGCGCGGTTTGTACGCCGGATTTCTTCGGCTTCAACGGCAAGCTGGAACTGCAGTATCGCGGCCGGCTTGACGAGTCGCGCAAGGAAACCGCACCGGATGGCGTGCGTCGTGACCTGTTCGAGGCGATGAAGCAGGTCGCGCTGACCGGGCAGGGCCCGCGCGAACAGATCCCGAGCATCGGCTGCTCGATCAAATGGAAAGCGGCATGAGGTTCCTCGCCGCGCTGCTGCTTAGTCTCGCAGCACTCGCTGCGTACGCCGAAGACAACGTCCTGCTGGTGCAGACCGGCCCGCAGGGTTTCGTCGTCTGGCATACCGAAGGTGAAAGCCAGCTGACCGACGACGAGGTGCTGGAGCTGATGGCGACCGCGACGCCCGCGGGCGGGCAGGTGATGTCGACGCCGCTGGGTTCTGCGCGGGCCTTCGAAGTGTCCGAAGGGATCGTCATCCGCCTGCTCGATGCGCAACGCGACAAGGCACTGCTGGTCGATCGCGATGCCTGCGGGCATGTGCATCTGTGGCATGCCGAAGGAACGACGCGCCTGTCGGATGAACAGCTGGCAGAAGTCGTGCTGTCGGCGCTGCCCGAAGGCGGGCCACGCATCCGCCTCAACGGCAAGTACGCGAAGGGCTTCATCGGCCGGCTAGGCGTAACGGTGACACTCTGGAAGGTGCCGGTGCGCAACTGAAGCCATCGTGGCGTGCACGGTGCCGTCCCGCCAGCGCCGACTTTTATCCTGTGCGATGGCCGAGCAGATGACCGAGAAAAGCCTCGGCAACCGATGACAGGTGCTTGCCCGCCGGATACGCGACATACCACTGCCGCAGCAGCGGAAACCCCTTCACATTAAGCGGCTGCAGCAGGCCGCTGTCGCCTTCGAGCGCCAGCGTGTGGCTGGAGAGAACCGACACGCCCAGGCCGCCGGCGATGGCCTGCTTGATCGCTTCGTTGCTCCCCAGTTCCATGCGGATCTGCAGCGTCAAGCCACGTTCGGAGAAATGGCGTTCGGCGGCGAGGCGCGTTCCCGAGCCGGGTTCGCGCATGATGAACGGTTCCTTGGCCAGCCGGGCGAGGGTGATCGGTTTCGTGCCGGCCAGCGGATGGTCGTTGCGCGCGATCACGACCAGCGGATTGTCAGCGATCGGCATCGCCACGACGTCGATGTTCTCTGGTGGCGTACCGAGCACGACGAGGTCGTCCTCGTTGGCGGCGAGGCGCGCCAGCAGCTTTTCGCGATTGGTGACGGTGAGCGCCGCCTCGATGCCGGGATAGCGCGCGCAGAACTCGCCGAGCAGGCGCGGGATCAGATATTTCGCCGTCGTCACGATCGCCACGCGCAGCTTGCCTTTCTTCAGTCCCTGCATGTCGGCGAGACGCATTTCCAGTCGTTCCAGCGTGTCGCGCGTCTCGCGGCTGGCGGCAAGCACCTCGCTGCCAGCGGCGGTGAGGTGCAGCTGCTTGCCGACGCGTTCCAGCAGCGGCTGGCCGACGCCATCTTCCAGTTGCTTGACCTGCGTGAAGACCGCCGGCTGCGTCAGGAACAGCTCCTCCGCTGCGCGTGTGTAGCTGAGGTGCCGCGCGACGGATTCGAAAATGTGGAGCTGGCGAAGACTGAAACGCATGAGTAAATAATACATAAAAATGAATAGTAAGTCTTAAAACTATTCAGTTTTGTTAATTACCGCTTCTTTGCATACTGCGTTCAACCCGAATCCCGTCGGGCGAGATTGCCGATAACGTAAAGGAGAGATGAATGGCTGCAAAGACCTACAACGCTGGCGTGAAGGAATATCGCCAGACCTACTGGACCCCGGAATACACACCGAAGGATACCGACATCCTCGCCTGCTTCAAGGTCACCCCGCAGCCGGGCGTGGCCCGCGAGGAAGTCGCCGCCGCCGTGGCCGCCGAGTCGTCGACCGGCACCTGGACCACGGTGTGGACCGACCTGCTGACCGACCTCGACTACTACAAGGGCCGTGCCTACCGGATCGAGGACGTGCCCGGCGACGACACCTGCTTCTACGCCTTCGTGGCCTACCCGATCGACCTGTTCGAGGAAGGCTCCGTAGTGAACGTGCTGACCTCGCTGGTCGGCAACGTGTTCGGCTTCAAGGCCCTGCGCGCCCTGCGCCTCGAAGACGTGCGCTTCCCGATCGCCTACGTCAAGACCTGCGGCGGCCCGCCCAATGGCATCCAGGTCGAGCGCGACATCATGAACAAGTATGGCCGGCCGCTGCTCGGCTGCACCATCAAGCCGAAACTGGGCCTGTCGGCCAAGAACTACGGCCGCGCCGTCTATGAGTGCCTGCGAGGCGGTCTCGACTTCACCAAGGACGACGAGAACGTCAACAGCCAGCCCTTCATGCGCTGGAAGCAGCGTTTCGACTTCGTCCAGGAAGCCACCGAAAAGGCGCAGCGCGAGACCGGCGAGCGCAAGGGTCACTACCTGAACGTTACCGCGCCGACGCCGGAAGAGATGTACAAGCGCGCCGAGTACGCCAAGTCGATCGGCGCCCCGATCATCATGCACGACTACCTGACTGGGGGCTTCTGCGCCAACACCGGCCTGGCTAATTGGTGCCGCGACAACGGCATGCTGCTGCACATCCACCGTGCGATGCACGCCGTGCTCGACCGCAACCCGCACCACGGCATCCACTTCCGTGTGCTGACCAAGTGCCTGCGCCTCTCCGGCGGCGACCACCTGCACTCCGGCACCGTCGTCGGCAAGCTCGAAGGCGACCGCGACGCGACGCTTGGCTGGATCGACATCATGCGCGACAGGTTCATCAAGGAAGACCGCAGCCGCGGCATCATGTTCGACCAGGACTTCGGTTCGATGCCCGGCGTGATGCCCGTGGCTTCCGGTGGTATCCATGTCTGGCACATGCCCGCGCTGGTGACCATCTTCGGCGACGACTCGGTGCTGCAGTTCGGTGGCGGCACGCTCGGCCACCCCTGGGGCAACGCCGCCGGTGCCGCCGCCAACCGCGTCGCGCTGGAAGCTTGCGTCGAAGCGCGCAACAAGGGCGTCGCCGTCGAGAAGGAAGGCAAGTCCATCCTGACCGAGGCCGCCAAGCACTCGCCCGAACTCAAGATCGCCATGGAAACCTGGAAAGAGATCAAGTTCGAATTCGACACGGTCGACAAGCTCGACGTCGCCCACAAGTAAGCCGCCGACCAAGCAATCACCCAATTCGAAAGGAAATGAAATGTCTGACGTGATGGATTACAACTCCCGCCTCTCCGACCCCGCCAGCAGGAAGTTCGAGACCTTCTCCTACCTGCCCGCAATGGACGCGGCCAGCATCCGCAAACAGGTCGAGTACCTGGTGAAGAAGGGCTGGAACCCGGCTATCGAGCACATCGAGCCCGAGTATCTGATGGACTCCTACTGGTACATGTGGAAGCTGCCGATGTTCGGCGAGACCGACGTGGATCGCGTGCTGGCCGAGGCCGAGGCCTGCCACAAGGCCAACCCAAACAACCATGTGCGCCTGATCGGCTACGACAACTTCAAGCAGTCGCAAGGCGCCGCCATGGTGGTTTATCGCGGCAAGACGGTTTGAGCCGCACTACCCAAGGCTAGTGGTTGCCCTGCCGCCATCCCCTTCTCCGGTGGCAGGGCCTTTTTAGCAGCGGAGCAAAACATGAATAAGCTGATCGATCAATATCGCATCACCCGGGAACCCTACTACCGCGCCGTCGCCGACGAGGTCGAGCTGTTCGAAGCCGCCTACGCTGTGCGCATGCCGATGATGCTCAAGGGCCCGACCGGTTGTGGCAAGACACGCTTTGTCGAATACATGGCGCACAAGCTGAACAAGCCGCTGATCACCGTGGCCTGCAACGAGGACATGACTGCTTCCGATCTGGTGGGCCGCTTCCTGCTCTCTGCCCAGGGTACTGAATGGCAGGATGGCCCGCTCGCCATTGCCGCGCGGCATGGTGCGATCTGCTATCTGGATGAAGTGGTCGAGGCGCGCCAGGACACCACCGTGGTGATCCACCCGTTGACCGACAACCGCCGCGTGCTGCCGCTGGAAAAGAAGGGTGAGCTGGTTAACGCGCACCCCGATTTCCAGATCGTGATCTCCTACAACCCCGGCTACCAGTCGCTGATGAAGGATCTCAAGCAGTCGACCAAGCAGCGTTTCGGCGGCCTCGACTTCACTTATCCCGAACACGCCATCGAAACCGAGATCGTCGCGCATGAATCCGGCGCCAGCGCCGAGATGGCCGGCAAGCTGGTCTCCATCGCCGAGCGTTCGCGCAACCTCAAGGGCCACGGCCTCGACGAGGGCCTGTCCACCCGCATGCTGATCTACGCCGGCTCGCTGATCGCCAAGGGTGTGAATCCGCAGGCCGCCTGCCGCGTCGCACTGGTGCGCCCGATCACCGACGATCCCGACATGCGCGACGCCCTCGATGCGGCGGTCACCACCTTCTTTTAAAGGCGGGCCGCCATGTCGTTCAATCTTGCTGACTATGCCGAACTGCTGGAGGACCTGTCGCCGCACAGCCAGGCTGCGTTGCAGGCGAACTGGCATGAAGCGACCAAGGTGTTCTCGCCGCGCGGCCTGGACAATTACCTGAAGGGCGCGGCCGCCATGCGCGGGCTCGGCAAGGGCGATTCGCTGGTGGAAACCTGGATCGAGGAAGTGCCGATGGTCGCCAAGGAGGTCGGCGAGGATGTCGTCGGCGACTTGGCCACCGCGTCCCTGGAACTGGCTTCACGAACCTCAGGTGCGGTGATCGAACTGCTGCTTGCCACCTCGGCCGTCGCCGCCAATCGGCTGGGCGATGCCGAGTTGTTCATCAAGTATCTGGGCTTCATCAATACCCTGATCGCGCAGGCGCCGCGCGGCGTGCGGCCGATGCTGAACAAGCTGGAAGTGCTGTTCCAGCACCTCACACTGGGCGGCCTGCGCCGCTGGGCGCTGTGGGGTGCCCATGCCCACCGCACCAACTACGAAGAGCAGATCCGCTATTTCAGCCTCGACTCCAAGGAGTCGCTGGCGATGCTGCAGAAGGAACGCAAGGGCACCCTGCTGGTGGATGTGCAGCGCCGCATCAACATGTATTTGCGGGCGCTATGGGCGCGCGATTTCTTCATGCGACCCACCTCGGGAGACTTCGAGACCCGCGAAGGCTACCGTCCCTACATCGAGGACTACCTGCTGCACGTGCCAGATGCTTTTGACGATTTCACGGTCGAGGGTCAAGAGCCGGTGTCCGGTCTTGAACTGTACCGCGCCACCGCTGCCCATTGCGCTGCCCACGTCGTCGAGACGAAACAGCCGATCTCCGCCGAAGCGCTTAACCCGCTGCAGATGGCCGTCATCAGCGTCATCGAGGATGCGCGTGTGGAAGCGCTGTCGATCCGCCGCTTTCCCGGCCTCAAGCAACTCTGGAGCCAGCTGCATACCGCCACGCCCGCCATGAGCAACAGCGTGGGCGACTATCTCAACCGGCTGGCCCGGGCCCTGCTCGATGAGGCCTACCAGGACAACGATCCGTGGATTGTCGAAGCCCGTACGCTGTTCGCCCTCGCACAGGACAAACTCGGCAGTAACCAGACCTCCTGGGAAATCGGCGTCCAGCTCGCGCACAGCTTCAGCCAGAAGCGCCTGCCGTTCAACTCACGCACCGATCTGCTCACCGCCCCCTACCGCGACGACAACCGCTACTTCTGGGCGTTCGAGGAATTCGATTTTGCCAAGGCCGCCGGCGCCGGCTATGAAACCGTCAAGCAGGTGCGCAAGTATGTCAATGTGATGGAAATGGCCAACGAGATCGATGTCGAAACGGCCGGCGACGATGCCGAGGAAATCTGGGTACTCGGTACCGAGCTGTTCCCGTACGAGAACATCGGCGACGAGAGCAATGGCAAGAGCTTCAACGAACTCGAAGGCAAGGAGCCGGTCTCAGATCCCTTCCACTATTCCGAGTGGGACTACCAGATTCAGTTGGAACGTCCGGCCTGGGCCACGGTGCTGGAAAAGCGCGCCAAGTCCGGCGACCTGTCGATCATCGACGGTATCACCGCCCAGTACAAGCGCGAAATTCACCGCATGAAGTTCCTGCTCGATGCCATGCAGCCGCAAGGCGTGCAGCGCATCCGCCGGCTTGAAGACGGCGACGAGATCGACATCAACGCGGCGATCGCCAGCTTCACCGACATCCGTCTCGGCAACCAGCCCGACCCGCGCATCATGATGCGCAGCGTCAGGAAGACGCGTGACTTCTCGATCCTCGTGTTGCTCGACTTGTCCGAGTCGACCAATGACAAAGTGCAGGATCAGGAATATTCAGTTCGCGAACTCACCCAGCAGGCCTGCGTGCTGCTGGCTGACGCCATCAACAAGGTCGGCGATCCCTTCGCCATCCACGGTTTCTGCTCGGACGGTCGACATGATGTCGAGTATTACCGCTTCAAGGACTTCGACCAGCACTGGGATGAGACTCCGAAAGCGAAGCTCGCCGGCATGACCGGACAGCTGTCCACCCGCATGGGCGCGGCGATACGCCATGCCGGCCATCATCTCAAGCTGCAGCGTTCAGCGAAGAAACTCCTCATCGTCATCACCGACGGCGAACCGGCCGACGTGGATGTCCGCGACCCGCAATACCTGCGCTACGACACCAAGAAAGCCGTGGAAGAGGTGGCAAAGCTCGGCGTCACCACTTACTGCATGAGCCTCGACCCGCGCGCCGATGACTACGTCTCACGGATCTTTGGCCAGAAGAACTACATGGTGGTGGATCATGTCCAGCGTCTGCCCGAGAAACTGCCGTTGCTGTATGCGGGACTGACTCGCTAGCCAAAGCCATGTACGAGCGCCTGCGCGACTGTCCCGCCCTCAACGAATACCCTTCACGCATACCGGCGGAAGTATGGAATGTCTGGAGGCGCTACTGGATGCACATCCACCGACCCACCTGCTTCGGCCTGGAAAGTTTGCCGCCCATGTCCTTGCTGCTCGACGAGCGGGAATGGGTGATGGTCGATTCCAGCATGTACGACATGCCTATTGTCGTATGGACGGAGTTTAAGGACACTGGCCGTACCGCTTTGCACGATCCGGTGTCCTGTACCGTGCGTGACTACCATCAGGGTGCCGCCAAAATCCGCAACAAGGCGTTGCAACTGATGGCCGAGGAATTGGAAGCACGGCTACGGCAGGAGCTGCGATGACACTCGAAGCAGTGATATTCGATGTTGACGGCACGCTGGCCGACACCGAGGAAGCGCACCGCCAGGCGTTCAATGTCACTTTCAAGGAGTTCGGCCTGTCTTGGCACTGGGATACCGCACTGTATGCCGAGCTGCTCGCCGTCGCCGGTGGCAGGGAGCGACTCGCCCACTACTGTCATTGTATCGATCCGGCCCGGCTGGCGGCGCCGGATGGACAGACCTTCATTGCCCGCCTGCATGCGCGCAAGACGCAAGTGTATGAGCGTCGTGTCGCCATGGGCGAAGTTACCGCGCGGCCCGGCGTGCTGCGCCTGATCCGTGAACTGCATGCGGCCGGTGTAAGGCTGGCAATCGCCACGACCACTTCGCGCAGCAACGTCGATGTGCTGCTCGGGACCGCACTGGCCGAATTGCCCACGAATACTTTCGAGGTGATCGGTGCCGGCGAGCAGGCGATCGCCAAGAAACCTGCATCCGATGTCTATTGCTGGGTACTCGACCATCTGGATCTTTCTGCGGAAGGCTGCCTGGCAATCGAGGATTCGCAGAACGGCGTGCGTGCCGCGCGGGGCGCGGGCATCCCCGTTCTCGTAACGGCAGGTGCCTGGACCAGGAGGGACGACTTCACTGGAGCGCTCACCGTCCTGAGCGACTTGCAGGACGTGGGAGTCTGTGACCTCATTGCGTGGCATGCTCGGGCCGGTCTGCGCCAGGCCGCTTGAACACTGGTCGTGCCCAGGAGGCGGGTCTAGGGTTTCTTCACTGGCGGGTTGCTGGCCATCAGTGCCGGTGCCTCGGCGAGCAGGAACTCCCGGAAGGTTTCGGCCACCGGCAGCAGTTCCTTCTCGGCGCGATGCACGACGAACCAGCGCCGCATGACCGGCGTACCGGTCACGGGTAATCTGACCATGCGCCGTACCTCGCATTCGAGCGTGACGGTGTGCGCGGAAATAAAGGCCAGGCCCAGTCCGGCCATTACCGCCTGCTTGATGGTCTCGTTGCCGACCATTTCCATAACGTGCTTCGGCGTGACGCCGACATCGGCGAAAAAACGTTCCATCGTCGCGCGCGTACCCGAACCGGGTTCGCGGATGACGAAGGTTTCCTCGCCGAGCAGCGCCGGTGCGATCTGTTTCTTTTTCGCCAGCGGATGGTCGGGTGCGGCGACGATTACCAGCGGGTGGTCGGCGAAAGCCTCGGCCACCGTGGTGAATTCCTGCGGCGGCTGGCCCATGATGGCGAGATCGATCTCGTTGTCAGTGAGCTGGCGCACGACGGTTTCGCGGTTGTTGACGCGCAGGTCGAGCTCGACGCCCGGCTGGCGGCGGCGGAACTCGGCGAGCAGGCGCGGCGCGAAATACTTGGCGGTACTGATCACGCCGATCGACAGCCGCCCGCCACGCACGCCCTTCATGGCATCGAGCGCTTCGCCGGCCTCGCGCAACTGCTGGGCGATGCGCCGCGCATGGCGCGCGACTTCCTCGCCGGCCTCGGTGAGATAGACCTTCTTGCCAACCATTTCGGTCAGCGGCAGGCCCGCCTGCTCCTCGAGCTGCTTGACCTGCATCGACACCGCGGGTTGCGTGAGGTGCAGTTCTTCCGCTGCCCGCGAGAACGACAAGTGACGCGCCACGGACTCGAAGACCTTGAGTTGACGCAATGTGACGTGCTTCATCTCCGTTACTCCCGATTTCGGTGCCGTCCTGCCAGCGCCGACTTTTGTTATGTCCCTGATCTTATCATTGCAATAAGAAATTGTGACTGTTGCTTATGGATTGGCGTCATTAAGCTTCGCGCCCCATGAAAACACTGCAAGCTCTCATCTTCGATGTCGATGGCACACTCGCCGATACCGAGCGCGACGGCCACCGGCCTGCCTTCAATGCTGCTTTCGCCGCTGCCGGCCTCGACTGGTACTGGGACGAGGCGCTGTACGGCGAATTGCTGGCTGTCACCGGAGGCAAGGAACGCATGCGCTTTTATTGCGAACGCTATGCGCCTGAATTCCTGCAACAGTCCGATGCTGCAGAACGGATCAAGGCGCTGCATGCCGCGAAGACCACGCATTACGTGCGCATCGTCGAATCAGGTGCTTTGCCACTGCGACCTGGCGTTGCACGCCTGATTGCCGAAGCGCGCCAGGCTGGCATTCGGCTCGCTATCGCAACCACTACGACGCCAGAGAATGTCGAGGTGCTATTGCGCGCCAGCCTCGCACCGGACGCCATGAGTTGGTTCGAGGTGATCGGCGCCGGCGATGCTGCGGCCAAAAAAAAGAAACCCGCACCAGATGTCTATCTATGGGTGCTGGAGCGACTCGGCCTGCCGGCATCCGCCTGCCTGGCGCTGGAGGATTCGGAAAACGGCATCCGTTCGAGCCTTGCCGCGGGCATTCCGACACTGGTCACCGAGAGCGAATACACGCGCGGTCAGGACTTCAGCGGCGCCCTCGCCGTGCTGCCCGACCTTGCCGCAACCACCCTTGCCGACATACTGGGAATCATTGATAGGAGCTTATCGTCGGCATAAAAACTCGTGAATGTTATTTATGGTTTGACCTTACTAACATGGCGGTCATTCGAGCGGTACAACACTCAAACGCAACACAAAAACACAATCACCATCACCACTAAGTAGAGGAGAAGGGAATATGGATCAATCAGCACGTTATGCCGACCTGAGCCTGAAGGAAGAGGACCTGATCAAGGGCGGCAAGCACATCCTGGTCGCCTACAAGATGAAACCGAAGGCCGGCACCGGCTATCTGGAAGGCGCCGCCCACTTCGCCGCCGAGTCTTCCACCGGCACCAACGTCGAAGTGTCGACCACCGACGATTTCACCAAGGGCGTCGATGCGCTGGTGTATTACATCGACGAGGCGACCGAGGACATGCGCATCGCCTACCCGCTCGAACTGTTCGATCGCAATGTTACCGACGGCCGCTTCATGCTGGTTTCCTTCCTGACGCTGGCCATCGGCAACAACCAGGGCATGGGCGACATCGAGCACGCCAAGATGATCGACTTCTACGTGCCCGAGCGCGCCATCCAGATGTTCGACGGCCCCGCCACCGACATCTCCAACCTGTGGCGCATCCTCGGCCGTCCGGTCAAGGATGGCGGCTACATCGCCGGTACCATCATCAAGCCGAAGCTGGGCCTGCGTCCCGAGCCCTTCGCCAAGGCGGCCTACCAGTTCTGGCTCGGCGGCGACTTCATCAAGAACGACGAACCGCAAGGCAACCAGGTGTTCTGCCCGCTGAAGAAAGTGCTGCCGCTCGTTTATGACGCCATGAAGCGTGCCCAGGACGAAACCGGCCAGGCCAAGCTGTTCTCCATGAACATCACCGCCGACGACTACCACGAGATGTGCGCCCGCGCCGACTACGCGCTCGAAGTGTTCGGCCCGGATGCCGACAAGCTGGCCTTCCTGGTCGACGGCTACGTCGGCGGCCCCGGCATGGTCACCACCGCCCGTCGCCAGTATCCCGGCCAGTACCTGCACTACCACCGTGCCGGCCACGGCGCCGTCACCTCCCCCTCGTCGAAGCGCGGCTACACCGCCTTCGTGCTGGCCAAGATGTCCCGCCTGCAGGGTGCTTCCGGCATCCACGTCGGCACCATGGGCTACGGCAAGATGGAAGGCGAGGGTGACGACAAGAACATCGCCTACATGATCGAGCGCGACGAGTGCCAGGGCCCGGTCTACTTCCAGAAGTGGTACGGCATGAAGCCCACCACGCCGATCATCTCCGGTGGCATGAACGCGCTGCGTCTGCCCGGCTTCTTCGAGAACCTCGGCCACGGCAACGTCATCAACACCGCCGGTGGCGGTTCCTACGGCCACATCGACAGCCCGGCGGCGGGTGCGATCTCGCTGCGTCAGTCCTACGAGTGCTGGAAGGCCGGTGCCGACCCGATCGAGTGGGCCAAGGAGCACAAGGAATTCGCCCGCGCCTTCGAATCCTTCCCGAAGGACGCCGACAAGATCTTCCCCGGCTGGCGCGAAAAACTGGGTGTCCACAAGTAATCGGCACTCTGCTAAAAAGCCCTGCTACGGCAGGGCTTTTTTTCTGGATTGGATGAAATGATGACCGACAAGACTCAATTCCTCGTCAAGCAGGAACCTTTCTATCAGGCGCAGGGCAAGGAAGTCGCGCTCTACGAGGCTGCCTACGCCGCCAAACTGCCGGTGATGGTGAAAGGCCCGACCGGCTGCGGCAAGTCGCGCTTCGTCGAGTACATGGCCTGGAAGTTGCAGAAGCCGCTGATCTCCGTCGCCTGCAACGAGGACATGACCGCGAGCGACCTCGTCGGCCGCTACCTGCTCGACGCCAACGGCACGCGCTGGCTCGATGGCCCGCTAACCACCGCCGCGCGCATCGGCGCGATCTGCTATCTCGACGAAATCGTCGAAGCGCGGCAGGACACCACCGTGGTGATCCACCCGCTGACCGACCACCGCCGCACGCTGCCGCTCGACAAGAAGGGCGAGCTGATCGAGGCGCATCCCGACTTTCAACTGGTGATCTCCTACAACCCCGGCTACCAGTCGCTGATGAAGGATCTGAAGCAGTCGACCAAGCAGCGCTTCACCGCCTTCGACTTCGACTATCCGGCACCGGAGCTGGAAACAAGCATCCTCGCGAAGGAAACCGGACTGGCTGAAGGCACGGCCGCGAAGCTGGTCAAGATCGGCCAGGTCGGCCGCAACCTCAAGGGCCACGGGCTCGACGAAGGCATCTCGACGCGCCTGCTGGTCTATGCGGCGACGCTGATCAAGCGCGGCGTCGATGCGCAGGATGCCTGCCGCATGGCGCTGGTGCGACCGATCACCGACGATGCCGACGTCCGCGCGACGCTCGACCACGCCATCGATACCACCTTCGTTTGAGTCAGTACGTAAGGCCGTGACGGCAGTCGACAAGGCGCTTGGGGAGTACCAGCACCCGCTGATGCAGCAGTATTGGGCGCGGCTCAATACGCGCTTCCCGCAGGTCGCCGAGATTTTCGAGGAGGCGATGACCGAGGCGCTGCTCGTTATCGACCGGCCCGACCTCGATGCCTATCTCGATGCCGCCAGTTTCCTCGGCCGGCTCGGGCGCGGTGTCGAGCCGATGCTGGCGTTCCTCGAGGAGTGGCCGTCGGTGGTTGCCGCGGTCGGCAAGGAGGCCCTGACGCCCGTGCTGGATTTCGTCAAGGTGATGCAGAAGTCACCGAACGGCAAGGCCATTACGCCTTTCCTGCAGACGCTGGCTGCCGTGGCACGCCGCCTGCAGTCGGTGGAACAACTCCAGCACTATCTCGATATCGCACGCGACCTGATGACGCGTACCACCGGCTCGATCCACGGTCACCACACGACCTTTCCGAGCCCCGGCCTGCCGGTCTTCTTCGAGCACGCACCGCGCGTGCTCGACCTGCTGTCCATCGGCGGGATGCACAATTGGGTTGATTACGGCATCCGCAACTACAGCCATCATCCGGAACGCCAGGAAGAGTACTTCGGGCTCAAGCTGGCCGACAGCCGCGCAGTATTGCAGCGCGAACGGCGTGGTACCTTGTTCGCCGATGTCGAGCGTCAGCTCGACCTTTATCTGCGTGCGCTGTGGCGTGACGGCGATCAGCTCGTGCCGTACTCGACCGCCTTCGACGAGCTGCGCAAACCGGTTCCCTACTACGACAGGCTGGGCCTGCGCGTTCCCGATGTGTTCGAGGATGCGGGCTGCATTGGTGGCATCGACCGCTATCGTGCCGTGCTCGCCCACATGGTCGGCCACCGCCGCTGGAGTACGCCGCAGATCGCCGACAACTGGAGCCCTTTCCAGCGCATGGCCGTGGAGTTTTTCGAAGACTGCCGTATCGAAACGCTGCTGTGCCGCGAATATCCTGGCCTGCGGCGCATCTTCCTCGCGCTGCATCCCAAGCCCGTCGAGACTGCCTGCGATCCGGAAACGACCTCCTGCCTGCGCCACCGTCTGGCCATGTTGTCGCGTGCGCTGCTCGATCCGGACCACGGTTATCGCGATGCCGACCTCAACGCATTCGTCGCACGCTTCCATGTGCTGCTGGCCGATGGCCCGTCGAACACCGCCGATACGGCGAGTCTCGCGCTCGCCTACGTGGCGAAGACGCGCCGCCAGAGCGACCAGTTCGCCAAGGTGCATTTCGACGACACGGTGATCGACTATCGCGACGACAACCGTCACCTGTGGCAGTTCATCGAGGACAGCGACGACGAAGAGTTCTTCGACGATCCCGACAAGACCAAGGCGAAGGAATCCGAGATCCTCGGACTGCCGCCGCGCCACTACCCGGAATGGGACTACAACTCGAAGACCTTTCGCCCCGACTGGGCGAGCGTTTACGAGGCGCTGCATCCGAGCGGCAACCCGGCTGACATCGACAAGCTGCTGCAAAAACATGCCGCGCTGGCAAAGCAGCTGAAAAAACTGCTCGACCTGCTCAAGCCGCAGGACAAGGTACGCATCCGTTATCAGGAGGAGGGCAGCGAGCTCGACCTCGATGTCGCGATCCGTTCGCTGATCGATTTCAAGTCGGGTTCGCAACCGGACACGCGCATCAACATGAGTCATCGTACCGACGGCCGCAACATCGCCGTGCTGCTGCTCGTCGACCTGTCCGAATCGCTCAATCAGAAAGTCGGCGCTGGCGGGACGGCACAGACCATCCTCGAATTGAGCCAGGAAGCGGTCGCGCTGCTGGCCTGGGCGATCGACCGGCTCGGTGATCCGCTGGCGATCGCCGGCTTCCACTCCAATACACGCCACGAAGTGCGTTACCAGCACATCAAGGGTTTTTCAGAAGGCTGGAACGACGAGGTCAAGGCGCGCATCGCGGCGATGGATGCCGGCTACTCGACGCGCATGGGTGCGGCCCTGCGCCACGCCGGCCACTACCTTGGCAATCGCAAGGCCGACAAGCGCATCCTGCTGCTGCTCACCGACGGCGAGCCGGCCGACATCGATGTCACCGATCCCGAGCATCTGCGCGCCGACACAAAGAAGGCGGTCGAGGAACTCGACACGCAGGGCATCACCACTTTCTGCCTCTCGCTCGACCCGAAGGCCGACGAGTATGTGCGCGAGATCTTCGGCAATCGCTGGCGCGTACTCGACCGCATCGAGCGTTTGCCCGAGCAGCTGCCGATGCTCTACCTGAGCCTGACACGCTAGGGACTAGAATCCCCCCGTCACTAACAAGGGAGAACGGGAGAACAACATGCTGAAACGCAATTTCACGCGGCTACTGTGCGCGGCAGCCCTCGTCGCCACCGGTTTGAGCACCACGGCCCAGGCGCAGGATGCGAACTATCCGAACAAGCCGATTCGCTTCGTCGTGCCTTATCCGCCGGGCGGCCCGCTCGACACGGTCGCCCGCACGCTCGCCGAGCAGGTCAAGCCGATGCTCGGCACGGTGGTGGTCGAGAACAAGCCGGGTGCCGGCGGCAACATCGGCGCCGATCTCGTTGCCAAGAGTGCGCCGGACGGTTATGCCATCGTGATGGGCGCGGTGGCGACGCACGCGATCAATCCGACGCTGTTCCCGAAGATTCCCTACGATCCGGTGCGCGACTTCGCCCCGATCACGCTCGTCGCCAACGTGCCGAACGTACTGATCCTGAATGCCGACCTGGCCAAGCGCGAGAAGATCGAATCGCTCGCTGACCTGGTCGCCTACGCCAAGCGCAACCCCGGCAAACTCAACATGGCTTCCGGCGGCAACGGCAGTGCCGGTCATCTGGCCGGTGAGCTGTTCAAGGCACAGGCCGGTGTGTTCGCGCTGCACATTCCCTATGCCGGCGCCGCACCGGCCCAAATGGGGATGCTGGCGGGGCAGACCGATTTCATGTTCGATAACCTCGCTTCCGCTGCACCGCGCATCCGCGAGGGCAAGGTCAAGGCGCTGGCGGTGACGACCCGCGAGCGGGCGGTCGCATTCCCGGATATTCCGACCATGGCGCAGGCCGGCGAGAAACTGGGGCTGAAGGATTTCGAAGTCAGCACCTGGTTCGGCATTTTCGCGCCGGCGAAGACGCCCACGTCTGTCGTTGCCCGCCTCAATGCCGATTTCAACACCGCGCTCAAGAGTGAGCCGGTGCGCGCGCGTCTCGCCAAGATGGCCGCCGAGCCCGCTCCGGGAACGCCGGAGGCTCTCGGTGCGCTGGTTGTCGCCGAGTTGAAGAAGTACGCCGAGGTCATCAGGCGTTCCGGCGCCAAGGTCGACTGAGTCCTTAGACCGGGGCGCGGTGATACCTGTCCGGCTGACAGCCGATGCTCTGGCGGGTGCGCTGTTCGCCCTGATCGGTCTGGGCGTCGTCTTCGTTGCCGGCGACTATCCGGCCGGCGAGGCTGCCCGCATGGGGCCGGGCTATTTCCCGCGGCTGCTGGGCATGGTGCTGATGCTGCTGGGCCTCGTCGTGATGGTAATGTCACGGCGCGGACAGGCGGTGGCCGTTGCGGGCAGCTTGTCGCTGGCCTGGCTGGGGGTACCGCTGTTCTGGTTGTTGCTGGCGAGTGTTGGGCGCACAGGGCTGACCGGTCTTGATCTGTCTCTAGCCGTGTTGCTGATGCTGGCGTGGCCGGTGAGTCAGCCGCTATTCTGGGTGCTCGCGGGCGTCGGCGTCTTCGCGGTGCTGCTGGAGGGATCCGGGCTGATGCTCGCCTCGCTGGCGCTGATGCTCGTGGCGCGACGTGCGGAACCCGAACTGTCATGGCGTGGAGCGCTCGCTGCGTGGCTCGTGTTGTTGCTGGTCTGCCTGGTGATCTTCGTCTGGGGCCTGGGCACACCATTGTCGGTCTGGCCCCGGTTCATCACGGCGTAAGTGATGGACCTGCTCGCCAACCTGTTGCTGGGCTTCGATACCGCGCTGACGTGGACGAACCTCGCCTATTGTTTTGTCGGTGTCTTCCTCGGTACGTTGATCGGCGTGTTGCCCGGCATCGGGCCGATCGCGACGATGGCGATGCTGCTGCCGATCACCTATGTACTGCCACCGGTGGCGGCGCTGATCATGCTTGCCGGCATCTACTATGGCGCGCAATATGGCGGCTCGACGACGGCGATCCTCATCAACCTGCCCGGCGAGGCGAGTTCGGTGGTGACCGCGCTCGATGGGTACCAGATGGCCCGGCGCGGGCGTGCCGGCGCGGCGCTGGCGATCGCCGCACTCGGATCGTTCTTTGCCGGTACGGTGGCGACGCTGCTGATCGCCGCTTTCGCCGCGCCACTCGCCGAACTGGCGTTCCAGTTCGGACCGGCCGATTATTTTTCGCTGATGGTGCTGGGGCTGGTCGGCGCGGTGGTGCTGGCCTCCGGCTCACTGCTCAAGGCGCTGGCGATGATCGTGCTCGGACTGGTGCTGGGGCTGGTCGGCACCGACGTCAATTCGGGGGCGCAGCGCTTCGCCTTCGACGTTCCCGAGTTGGGCGACGGTTTGAACTTCGTGGTCGTCGCGATGGGCCTGTTCGGCTTTGCCGAGATCATCAAGAATCTTGAGGTGGGCACGCATCGCACGGCGCAGGCCGCGCGGATTGGCAAGCTCTGGCCATCGCGCGAGGAATTCCGCGAGGCGACGCCGGCGGTGCTGCGCGGCACGAGCTTTGGCGCGGTGCTCGGCGTGCTGCCGGGCGGTGGTGCGCTGCTGTCGGCCTTCGCGGCCTATACGCTGGAAAAGCGCCTGAGCAAGACACCTGAGCGTTTCGGCCAAGGGGCCGTAGCGGGTGTCGCGGCCCCCGAGTCGGCGAATAACGCCGGCGCACAAACCTCCTTCATTCCGCTGCTGACGCTCGGCCTGCCGTCGAATGCCGTGATGGCGCTGATGGCCGGTGCGATGATGATCCATGACATCCAGCCGGGCCCGCAGGTGATGACGGCCAATCCGGCGCTGTTCTGGGGGCTGATCGTCTCGATGTGGATCGGCAACCTGATGCTGCTGATGCTCAACCTGCCGCTGATCGGCCTCTGGGTGCGCTTGCTGACCGTGCCTTATCGCTATCTTTATCCGGCGATATTGCTGTTCTGCTGCATCGGTGTTTATTCGCTCAACAACAATGTCTTCGATGTCGCGCTGGCCGTGTTCTTCGGGCTGCTCGGCTACGTGTTCATGAAGCTCGGTTGCGAACCGGCACCCCTCCTGCTGGCCTTCGTACTCGGTCCGCAGATGGAAGAGCATCTGCGGCGTGCATTGCTGCTGTCGCGCGGCAACTGGGATACCTTCATCGATCGGCCGATTTCGCTGGGCCTGCTGTTGGCGGCGATGCTCCTGCTGGCGTTGACACTTTTCCCCGTACTGGCCAAGCGGCGCAAGGAAGCCTTCGTCGACGACTAGCCACCAATGAAAACGCCAGCACCGAAAGTCGGCGCTGGCGAGACGGCACGGTTGGGCGTGCTTACTTTGTGGTGGTCGTGGTGGTCGAAGGCTTGGTGGTCTTTTTCTTCGTGGTCTTCTTCGGAGCAGGCTTTGGAGCCGGCGTGGGCGCGCCATCCACTTGCAGCTTGCCGCCGGTGCCGAGGCCCTGACCCTGAACCTGCTGCGCCTTGTAGTTGCGCAGCGCACGAATCATTTCGTTGTAGGCATCGGTGAACGCAGCGACGACGACCTTGCCCTGCGGTGTGTTCGAATAGCCGCCGAGGCCTGCGCCGGCACCACCGCCGAGCAGCACGCCGCCGAGGCTGAAGTCGGTGTTCTTCGATGCGCCTTGTGATGCCGCGATCTGCACGCCGGAGCGATTGTCGATCAGGGTCAGCATCGTCGCGGCCTCGTTGGTGCGGATGCCGCCGGCAATGGCGCCCACGACGCCCAGGCCACCGCCCAGACCACCCAATGCACCACCCACGCCGCCGGTATTGCGGCCCGAAACCAGCACTTCGGGCGTGATGCTGTAGTCAGCCGCGACCATCTGTCCTCCGCCAAAATTGCTGCCGGCGCGCGCCTGTCCGGCACCGGCGATCTGGCGCTCGCGCTCCATCGCCTGGAAGGCGCGGCCGCGTTCGACGACGACGAAGCAATTGCTCTGCTGCATCAGCAGGCGCAGCACCGGGGCGGTGGAGCCCAGCTTGTATTCGGCGCTGAAGATGCGGAACCATTCAGCCGACTGATCTTCCACCAATGCTGCAGTGCCCAGCGGGCTGTCGCATTTTTCCAACTGGGTGTTGGCGTTCTGCGCGGAACCCCCCGCGGCGGAGCCGGTAGCGACCGTGTCGGCATCTTTCGAGCCGATGGTCGGGCCGGTGCTTACGCAGCCGGAAAGCAGAGCGGCGAGAACCGCCGTGGCAAGCATGGAGTGGCGAGTGACGAGTTGCATCGTGGTATCCCCTGGTTGGTGAGTTGTGCGAGCGATTCTAACCAGCGTCATGGGCACTTTCAATGACTTCCGGGTAGCCGCATAGTCGGCGCTGGCGGGACGGTACGACCAGCGTAAAGTACGCTTATGGCATGCTGCACAGCAATAACCATTCGCTTATCCTGACTATAAGAAAAAGTGACTGGTGCTTATGGATTCCGCCCATTAGAGTTTGCTCATCTGCACGGCGGTTTCGGTTGTCGGATCCGCTGCAAACTGTTTCTCCACTCCCTCTGGCGTTTTGCCAGTTTGGCCCCGCCCCCACCGCAAGGCGGGGGCGGGGGTTTTTCTTGAGTCATGGGAGAATGCGGACTGCAGAAACAAAAAATAAAGCTTTACTGGCTGCCATAACTAGGAGGGGAACATGCAACAAGCGCGCATCACGCTGACCCAGTTCATGAACGAACAGCAGCGGAAAATCCCGGGAGCGACCGGCGATTTTACCGGCTTGCTCAGCGATATCGCGACCGCGAGCAAGGTGATCTCCAATGCGGTCGGCAAAGGTGCCCTGATCGCCACCGGCAAGGATCTCAACCAGAAGCTCGAAGCGATGGCCAACGAGGTCATGTTGCAGGCGGGCATCGCTACCGGCCACCTCGCCGCGATGGCCTCCGAGGACATGGAAGGCATCAGCCAGTTGCCCAGTGGCCAGACGCGTGGCAAGTATCTGCTGGCCTTCGATCCGCTCAACGGTTCCGGCAACCTCGACATCAACTTCCAGTCCGGCACCATCTTTTCCGTGATGCGCGCGCCCGATGCGAAGCGCAAGCCCAAGGAAGAGGATTTTCTGCGTCCTGGCAAGGATTTGCTCGCGGCCGGCATCGTGCAGTACGGCGCGTCGACGCGCATGATTGTTACCACCGGCAATGGGGTCAATGGCTTTACGCTGGATCGCGAGATCGGCGAGTTCGTGCTGACCCACCCGCAGATCAGCGTACCCGCCGAGTCGACCACTTTCGCCATCAACGCTTCAAACGAGAAATACTGGGAACCGCCGGTACGCCGCTATGTGCAGGAATGCATGGCCGGCAAGGAAGGCCCGCGCGGCAAGGATTTCGGCATGCGCTGGGTCGCGTCGCTGGTGGCCGAGGCCTATCGCATCCTCACGCGCGGCGGTGTCTTCCTTTACCCGCATGACGAGCGTACCCGTGACCAGGGCGGTCGCCTCGGCCTGATCTACGAAGCGAACCCGATCGCTTACATCATCGAGCAGGCGGGTGGCGCCGCGATTACCGGCCGCAACCACATCCTCGAGATCAAGCCGGCCGAACTGCATCAGCGCGCTCCCTTCATCTTCGGTTCGAAGAACGAGGTCGAACGCCTGCATCGCTATCACCAGGAATACGTCGAGGGCAAGGATCTGGACAGCTACGACATGCCGCTGTTTTCTTCCCGCTCCTTGTTCCGCTAATTCATTCCCTTTCTTTCGGAGACGCTCATGTCGGTCAAGCATCCAGTCATTGCCATTACCGGCTCGTCCGGGGCGGGCACGTCCACGGTCACCAAGTCCTTCGCGAATGTGTTTCGCCGCGAAAAGATCACCGCCGCGATCATCGAGGGCGATTCATTCCACAAGTACGACCGCAAGTCGATGAAGGAAGCGGCCGCCGAACAGGCCAAGCTGGGTAACAACAATTTCAGCCACTTCGGTGCCAACGCCAACGAGCTCGAGTTGCTCGAAGCACTGTTCAAGCAGTATGGCGAGACCGGTACCGGCAAGCGTCGTTACTATCTGCACAACCACGAAGAAGCCGCGCCGTACAAGCAGGAGCCGGGCACCTTCACGCCCTGGCAAGATCTGCCGGCTTCCGACGTGTTGTTTTATGAGGGCCTGCATGGCGGGGTCGTCACCGATAAGGTCAACGTCGCCCAGCATGCCGACCTGCTCGTGGGCGTGGTGCCGATCATCAACCTCGAGTGGATCCAGAAGCTGATCCGTGACAAGGGTGCGCGCGGCTACTCGACTGAAGCGGTCGTCGATACCGTCCTGCGCCGCATGCCCGACTATGTAAATTACATCACGCCGCAGTTCTCGCGCACGCACGTTAACTTCCAGCGCGTGCCGACCGTCGATACCTCGAACCCCTTCATCGCCCAGGACATCCCCTCGCCGGACGAAAGTTTCGTCGTCATCCGCTTCGCCAACCCGAAGGGCATCGACTTCCCCTACCTGCTGTCGATGATCCACGACTCATTCATGTCGCGTCCCAACGTCATTGTCGTGCCGGGTGGCAAGATGGAGATTGCCATGCAGCTGATTTTCACGCCGATGATTCTGCGTCTGATGGAAAACAAGCGGCGCGCCACAGCCTTGTAATCAAGAATTTCTACAACTAAGAGCAAGGGGAATCACGGATAATGCCGGGTTTCCCCGGGAGGAAACTTTCATGTCTGCCACATTCAGCGATTTCGAACCGCCCGTGTTCAACAACCTGACCAGCGCGATCCGCGCCCTGGCCATGGACGCCGTGCAGAAGGCCAATTCAGGCCATCCCGGCGCACCCATGGGCATGGCGGAGATCGCCGAGGTGCTGTGGAACCACCACATGCGCCACAACCCGAGCAACCCCAAGTGGGCCAACCGCGACCGCTTCGTGCTGTCGAACGGCCACGGCTCGATGCTCATCTACGCGCTGCTGCACCTGACTGGCTACGACGTGTCGATCGACGACATCAAGAGCTTCCGCCAGCTGCACTCCAAGACCCCGGGTCACCCCGAGTACGGCTACACCCCGGGCGTCGAGACCACCACCGGCCCGCTCGGCCAGGGCATCACCAACGCCGTCGGCATGGCGATGGCCGAGAAGCTGCTGGCTGACCAGTTCAACAAGCCCGGCCACGAGATCGTCGATCACCGCACCTGGGTGTTCCTCGGCGACGGCTGCCTGATGGAAGGCATCTCGCACGAAGCCTGCGCGCTGGCCGGCACTTGGGGCCTCGGCAAGCTGACCGCCTTCTGGGACGACAACGGCATCTCCATCGACGGCCACGTCGAAGGCTGGTTCACCGACGACACCCCGAAGCGTTTCGAAGCCTATGGCTGGCACGTCGTGCCGAACGTCAATGGCCATGATCCCGAAGCCCTGCACAAGGCCATCGAAGCCGCCAAGGCCGTGACCGACAAGCCCTCCCTGATTTGCTGCAAGACGGTGATCGGCGCCGGTTCCCCCAATAAGGCCGGCACGCACGACGTGCATGGCGCGCCGCTGGGTGATGCTGAAATCGCCGCCGCGCGTCCGCACATCGGCTGGAACTTCGGCCCCTTCGAAATCCCCAAGGAAGTTTACGAAGCTTGGGATGCGAAGAAGAAGGGTGCTGAACTGGAAAGCAGCTGGAACCAGAAGTTCGACCACTACGCCAAGGCCTTCCCGGCCGAAGCCGCCGAGTTCAAGCGCCGCATGGCCGGCGACTTGCCCGCCAACTGGGCCGAGTTCGCGCAGAAGGCCATTACCGCGATCAATGAAAAAGGTGAGACCGTCGCGACCCGCAAGGCCTCGCAGATCGCCATCAACGCACTGGCGCCCGCGCTGCCCGAGTTCCTCGGTGGCTCCGCCGACCTGACCGGTTCCAACCTGACCAACTGGGCGGGCTGCAAGCATGTCTCCGGCAAGTCCTGCGGTAATTACATCTCTTACGGCGTGCGCGAATTCGGCATGTCGCACATCATGAACGGCATGGCGCTGCATGGTGGCTTGCTGCCCTTCGGCGGCACCTTCCTGATGTTCTCCGAATATGCCCGCAACGCGTTGCGCATGTCGGCGCTGATGAAGCAGCGCGTGATCTACGTGTTCACGCACGACTCCATCGGCCTCGGCGAGGACGGCCCGACGCACCAGCCGGTCGAACAGATCGCCACCCTGCGCATGATCCCGAACATGGATGTCTGGCGTCCCTGCGACACGGTCGAGACCATCGTCGCCTGGACCCAGGCCGTCGGCAAGACCACCGGCCCGACCTCGCTGGCCCTGTCGCGCCAGAACCTGCCTTTCGTCAAGCGCGACGCGGCGACCATTGCCAACATCGCCAAGGGCGGCTACGTCCTGTCCCCGGCCAAGGGCAATGCACGTGCCATCATCATCGCCACCGGCTCCGAAGTCGAACTGGCCCTCAAGGCGCAGGAAGCCTTGGCGCAGCAGGAAATCCAGGTGTCCGTCGTCTCGATGCCCAACACCAATGCCTTCGATCGCCAGGATCAGGCCTACAAGGACAGCGTGCTGCCCAAGGGCCTGCCGCGTGTCGTCGTGGAAGCCGGCGTGACCGGCGGTTGGTGGAAGTATGTTGGCGGCGAAGGCACCGTCGTCGGTCTCGACCGCTTCGGCGAGTCCGCCCCGGCCGGCACGCTGTTCAAGGAATTCGGTTTCACGGTGGCAAACGTCGTGAAGGCCGTCGAACAATTCATCTGATCAAATCAATTAAGACCAAGGAGAAAGTACATGACCATCAAAGTCGGTATCAACGGATTTGGCCGCATCGGCCGCATGGTGTTCCGCGCCATCGCCAAGGACTTTCCCGAACTCGAAGTTGTCGGCATCAACGACCTGCTCGAGCCTGACTATCTGTCGTATATGCTGAAGTACGACTCCGTGCATGGCCGCTTCAACGGCACTATTGCCGTCGAAGGCACCAACATGGTCGTCAATGGCAAGAAGATCCGCCTGACCGCCGAGAAGGATCCGGCTGCCCTGAAGTGGAACGAAGTCGGCGCCGAGATCGTCATCGACTGCACCGGTTTCTTCCTGACCACCGAGTCCTGCCAGGCCCACATCACTGCCGGTGCCAAAAAGGTCGTCCAGTCGGCTCCGGCCAAGGATGACACCCCGATGTTCGTGTACGGCGTCAACCACGACAAGTACGCCGGCCAGGCCATCGTGTCCGCCGCCTCCTGCACCACGAACTGCCTGGCGCCCGTCGCCAAGGTGCTGAACGACAACTGGGGCATCAAGCGCGGCCTGATGACCACCGTGCATGCCGCCACCGCGACCCAGAAGACCGTCGATGGCCCGTCCAAGAAGGACTGGCGCGGCGGCCGTGGCATCCTCGAGAACATCATCCCGTCCTCGACCGGTGCCGCCAAGGCCGTCGGCAAGGTGCTGCCCGAACTGAACAAGAAGCTCACCGGCATGGCCTTCCGCGTGCCGACGTCCGACGTTTCCGTTGTCGACCTGACCGTCGAGCTGAACAAGGAAGCCAGCTACGAAGACATCTGCAAGGCCATGAAGGCCGCCTCTGAAGGCGCCCTGAAGGACGTGCTGGGTTATACCGCCGAGAAGGTCGTCTCCACCGACTTCGTCGGCAACAGCGCCCCCTCGACCTTCGACGCCGATGCCGGCATCGCGCTCGACCCGACCTTCGTCAAGGTCGTCGCCTGGTACGACAACGAGTACGGTTACACCTGCAACATGCTGCGCCTCGTCAAGCACGTCGCCAAGTAAGCTGAGATTGACGATCCAAGCATTGCGCCTGTCATAGGGGCGCAATGCTTCAGTGGTTAATTTCGAACGAATCTTTCCAATAATTAGCTGGGAGAAAGCACATGCCTAAATTCATCCGCATGACCGATCTGGATCTCAAGGGCAAGCGCGTCTTCATTCGCGCGGATCTCAACGTGCCCGTCAAGGAAGGCAAGGTCACCTCCGACGCCCGCATCACCGCCTCGATGCCCACCATCGAGTTCGCCATGAAGGCCGGTGCCAAGGTGATGGTCACGTCCCACCTCGGCCGCCCGACCGAAGGCGAGTTCTCTGAAGAGAACTCCCTCAATCCCGTGGCCACCGTGATGTCAGCGAAGCTCGGCAAGCCGGTGCGCGTCATCCGCGACTGGGTCAATGGTGGTTTCGATGTGGCCGCCGGCGAAGTCGTGCTGTTGGAAAATTGCCGCTGCAACAAGGGCGAGAAGAAAAACGTCGAAGAGACCGCGAAGAAGTACGCCGCGCTGTGCGACATCTTTGTCATGGACGCTTTCGGCACCGCGCACCGCGCCGAAGCTTCGACCTATGGTATTGCCCAGTTCGCGCCGGTCGCTTGCGCCGGCCTGTTGCTGACCGAGGAACTCGATGCCCTCGACAAGGCACTCGCGAATCCCGCTCGCCCCATGGTGGCCATCGTTGGCGGTTCCAAGGTTTCCACTAAGCTGACCGTGCTGGAAGCATTGTCCGAGAAGTGCGAACAACTCGTGGTCGGTGGTGGCATCGCCAACACCTTCCTCAAGGCGACCGGCAAGAACGTCGGCAAGTCGCTGTGCGAAGATGACCTGGTGCCGACCGCCCAGGCTCTGATGAAGAAGATGACTGCGCGCGGTGCCACCATCCCGATCGCCGTTGATGTCGTCTGCGGCAAGAAGTTTGATGCCGCTGAACCTGCCGTGACCAAGGATGCCGGCGCTGTTGCCGACGACGACATGATTTTTGACATTGGGCCGAAGTCCGCACAGGAACTCGTGGATATCATCATGAAGGCCGGCACCGTGGTATGGAACGGCCCGGTCGGTGTATTCGAGTTCGACCAGTTCGGCGCGGGCACCAAGGCCGTTGCGACGGCCATCGCCAACACCAAGGCCTTCACACTGGCCGGTGGTGGCGACACCATCGCCGCCATCCAGAAGTACGACATCTACGACAAGGTGTCCTACATTTCCACCGCTGGCGGTGCCTTCCTCGAGTATCTGGAGGGCAAGATTCTGCCCGCCGTCGATATCCTCGAAAAGCGCGCCAAGGGCTAATACTGATTCAGGAACGGGCTGCGACTGAAGCAGCCCGTGCTTCTTGCATGCTACGTACCACCAAAATCGTCGCGACCCTCGGCCCCGCATCCTCGGATGCGCATACGATGGAGCAGCTGGTCAGCGCCGGCATCGACGTCGTGCGGATCAATTTCTCGCACGGAACCGCTGAAGATCACCGCAAGCGCATCGACCTGCTGCAGGAGGCCATGCGCAAACAGGGTCGCACCGTAGCCGTGATGGCCGATCTGCAAGGCCCGAAGATTCGCGTCGGCAAGTTTGCCGGCAGCAAGGTCATGCTCAAGCCGGGCCAGCATTTCATTCTCGATGCCGAGTGCAAGCTCGGCGATTCCGAGCGTGTCGGCCTCGATTATCCGGAACTCGTCGACGATGTCGCTCCCGGCGACACGCTGCTGCTCGACGATGGCCGCGTCGTCATGGATGTCGAGCACGTCGAGGAATCCGAAATCCATTGCGTCGTGCGCCACGGCACCGAGCTGTCGAACAACAAGGGCATCAACAAGCAGGGCGGCGGTCTGTCCGCGCCGGCATTGACGGCCAAGGACATGGCCGACATTGAAACGGCCGCGCAACTGCAGGTCGACTACATCGCCGTCTCTTTCCCGAAATCGGGCAGTGACCTGCGCCTTGCGCGCAAGCTGCTGCACAAAGCCGGCTCCTCGGCCCTGATCGTTGCCAAGATCGAGCGCTGCGAAGCGATCGATAATCTCGAAGACATCCTGCATGCCAGTGATGGCGTGATGGTGGCGCGCGGCGATCTTGCCGTCGAAGTCGGCGATGCCGCCGTGCCGGCCCTGCAGAAGAAGATCATCCGCATGGCGCGGGCGCACAACAAGTTCGCCATCACCGCCACGCAAATGATGGAATCGATGATCCACTCGCCCGTGCCGACGCGCGCCGAAGTGTCCGACGTCGCCAACGCGGTACTGGACGGCACCGATGCGGTGATGCTGTCGGCCGAAACGGCCGCCGGCGACTATCCGGTCGAGACGGTTCGGGCGATGGAACGTATCTGCCACGAGGCGGAAAAATCGATGGACCCGGCGCTGCTCGATCGCCACTTCCTTGATCTGGTCTTTACCCGCATCGACCAGTCAGTGGCCATGGCGGCACTATTCACCGCGCACCATCTGAAGGTCAAGGCCATTGCCACACTGACGCAGACCGGTTCGACGGCATTGTGGATCTCACGCCTCAGTTGCGGCGTGCCGATCTATGCCTTGACGACCGATGTCCGCACGCGCTACAAAGTGAGTGCCTACCGCGGTGTGTATCCGTTGATGACGCACTACACCGGCCATGACCGTGACGAACTGCTGTTCGAGGCGGAAGAGGAACTGATCCGCGCTGGTGCCGTCGAACTTGGAGACTTGATCGTGATCACCTTCGGCGAACCGATCGGCCAGGCCGGCGGCACCAACACCCTTAAAATCGTCCGGGTCGGCGAACACCGTCCTGCCTAATTAACCCAATCAGAGAAGAGGAGATCCTCATATGGCACTCGTATCCATGCGCCAACTACTGGACCACGCCGCCGAACACGGCTATGGTCTGCCTGCTTTCAACGTCAACAACCTCGAGCAGATCCAGGCCATCATGGAAGCTGCCGAAGAGACCAACAGCCCGGTGATCATGCAGGGCTCCGCCGGCGCCCGCAAGTATGCCGGCGAAGCCTACCTGCGCCACCTCATCGAGGCTGCGATTGAAACCCATCCCGACGTGCCGATCGTCATGCACCAGGACCACGGCGCCAGCCCGGCCGTCTGCATCCAGTCTATGCGCTCCGGCTTCTCCAGCGTCATGATGGACGGCTCGCTGATGGAAGACGGCAAGACCCCGTCGTCCTTCAAGTACAACGTCGACACCACCAAGCACGTCGTCGACATCGCCCACGCCATCGGTGTTTCCGTCGAGGGCGAACTGGGCTGCCTCGGCTCGCTCGAATCTGGCATGGGCGAGAAGGAAGACGGCCACGGCGCCGAAGGTACTCTGTCGCACGACCAGCTGCTGACCGACCCCAACGAAGCCGCCGAGTTCGTCAAGGCAACGCAGGTCGACGCGCTGGCCATCGCCATCGGCACCTCGCACGGCGCCTACAAGTTCACCCGGCCGCCCACGGGCGCCGTGCTGCGCATCGACCGCATCAAGGAAATTCACGCCCGCCTGCCCAATACCCATCTGGTGATGCACGGTTCTTCCAGCGTGCCGCAGGACTGGCTGAAGATCATCAACGAGAACGGCGGCGAAATGGGCGCGACCTACGGCGTGCCGGTCGAGGAAATCGTCGAGGGCATCAAGAACGGCGTGCGCAAGGTCAACATCGACACCGACTTGCGCATGGCCTCCACCGGTGCGATCCGCCAGTTCCTCAACAAGGATCGCAAGAACTTCGATCCGCGCAAGTACTTCACCGAAGCCCGCAAGGCGATGAAGGAAATCTGCAAGGCGCGCTACGAAGCATTCGGTTGTGCCGGTCAGGCCAGCAAGATCAAGGCGATCTCGCTTGAAGTGATGGCCAACCGCTACAAGAAGGGCGAGCTGAACGCCGTCGTCAAGTAAGCGTTCTCGCTTCAATGCAAAAGGCCGCAGCTTGCGGCCTTTTGTTTTTGAAAGTCGGCGCTGGCGGGACGGCACCAAGACAGCTTGCGGCGGATAGCAAAGCCGTCTAGGCTTCGCAGAAAAAGGGAGGAAACACCATGAACAAGCTGATTACATCTATTACCGTCATCCTGCTATTGGTTCTTTCCGGCTGCGCCTCCGTGCCGATGGCACCCATGGAGCAGGATGCCAAGGCTAAGGAGTTCGTGCCGGCGCAAGACCGGGCCGCCTTGTACATCTATCGCAGTGAAAATTTCGGTGGCGCCATCCCGATGACAGTTACCGTCAATAGCAAGGTGGTTGGCCAGACCGCCGCGAAAACCTACTTCCTGCTGAATGTCCTGCCGGGCAAATACACGGTCGAGTCGCATGCCGAAAATATTTCCAATCTGTCGCTGACCACCGAGGCGGGCAAGAACTACTTCGTCTGGCAGGAAGTGAAGATGGGCGTGTGGATGGCACGCAGCCTGTTGCAGCAGGTCGATGAAACCACCGGGCGGACGGGCGTAGCAGAATCCAAGCTGATCGCGACTACCGTGACGGAGATCGATCTGCTACCGCCGGGACAGGCACCCGCCAACGATTCGGCGCAGAAATTGCGTGATCTGCAGAACCTGCGCAAGGATAACGTGATCACCGAAGAAGAGTTCCAGAAGAAGCGACAGGAGCTGCTGGAAAAACTCTGAAAGTCGGCGCTGGCGGGACGGCAGGCGGGAGATAATCCGCCCCTTTACGCAATCGAAGGGTTCCGACGTGGATCATCGCAAGGCGCTCGATGGGCAGGCCATGGCCATCATGCTTGTCCTGTGCATCATCTGGGGCTTGCAGCAGGTCGTGCTCAAGGCCGCGGCGGCGGACGTCACGCCCCTGATGCAGATCGCTCTGCGCACGGGCATCGCGGCCGTGCTGGTCGGTCTGCTCATGGCCCGGCGCGGCGAGCGCATCCGCATCAGCGACGGCACTTGGCGCCCCGGCCTCGTGGTTGGTTTCTTCTTCGCGCTGGAATTCCTGCTCGTCGGCGAAGGCCTGCGTTTTACCACGGCCGCGCACATGGTGGTGTTCCTCTACACCGCGCCGATCTTCGTCGCCCTCGGTCTGCACTGGAAGCTGCCGGCCGAGCGGCTGGCCACCCTGCAGTGGCTCGGCGTCGCGCTGGCCTTTGGCGGTATCGTCATCACCTTCTTTGGCCGCGAGCAACCGGCCAAGGAACTCGCCGCCATGCTCTGGGGCGATTTTCTCGCGCTGGGCGCTGGCATCGCCTGGGCTGCCACGACGGTCGCCGTGCGGCTTTCCAGCCTCGCACGCGAACCGGCCACCAAGACGCTGTTCTATCAACTCGCCGTCAGCTTCGTCCTGCTCATGCTGGCCACCATTGTCCTCGGCCAGACCGGCTTCAAGCCCACCCCGCTCGCGTGGGGCAGCCTGCTGTTCCAGGCGCTGGTCGTCTCCTTCGCCAGCTACCTCACGTGGTTCTGGTTGCTGCGCCACTACCTCGCTTCGCGGCTGGGCGTGTTTTCCTTCCTTACCCCGCTGTTCGGCGTCGCCTTCGGTGTCTGGATGCTTGACGAACCGCTCGAACCCAGCTTCCTCATCGGCGCGATATTGGTCTGCGCCGGCATCGTGCTGGTGAGTGGTTACAGCTGGATCAAGACCATTACCTCGTCTTCCCCAACCCGCACCACCTGACCCGCGCGGATCTTGCACGCCTTGCGGGTTTCGGTGTGACCATCGACGCTGACTGCGCCAGCCGCGATCATGACCTTGGCGGCGCCGCCTGAGGGGGCGAGGGCGAGCAGCTTGAGGAGCGTGTGCAACTCGATGAATTCCTTCTCGAGCGTGAAGCTGTGCTGGGTCATCAAACTCGGCGCTGGCGAGACGGCAGCTAGAACTGGAACAGCCGCGCGAGTTCGGCGCCGGGGGAGGTCGCGCGCATGAAGGCTTCGCCGACGAGGAAGGCGTTAACGTGGTGCTGCTTCATCAGCGCGACGTCGGCAGCATTGAGGATGCCGGATTCGGTGATGACGATGCGGTCGGGCGGAATTCGGGCCAGTTGCGACAGCGTGGTGTCAAGGCTGACTTCGAAGGTCCGCAAATTGCGGTTGTTGATGCCCATCAGGGGTGTCTTGAGCTGGAGTGCGCGGTCGAGTTCGCCGGCGTCGTGGCTTTCGACGAGGACCGACAGATTGAGCGACAGGGCGAGGTCTTCGAGTTCGCGCATCTGCGCGTCCGACAGCGCGGCGACGATCAGCAGGATCGCATCGGCGCCCATCGCGCGCGCTTCATAGACCTGATAGGGGTCGATCATGAAGTCCTTGCGCAGCACCGGCAGCGCGCAGGTGGCGCGCGCCTGCTGCAGGTATTCAGTGCTGCCCTGGAAGAACTGGCGGTCGGTGAGTACGGAGAGACAGGTGGCGCCGTGCTTCTCGTAGTCGGCAGCGATCTCGGCGGGACGGAAGTTGGGCCGGATCACGCCTTTCGACGGGCTGGCCTTCTTGATTTCGGCAATCACTGCCGTCCCGCCAGCACCGACTTTTGCGCGAATCGCCCCGACGAAATCGCGCGGCGCGGATTGCGCTTCCGCCTCGCCGCGAATCGCCGCGAGCGGCTTGGCGGCTTGCGCGGCGGCGACTTCCTCGCGTTTCACCGCGAGGATTTTGTCGAGGATGTCGCTCATAGCGAGTTCGTGACCTTCACGAACTCGTCGAGCTTGGCGCGCGCCTTGCCGCTGGCGATCGTCTCGCGGGCCAGCGCGATGCCGGCGGCGATATCGCTAGCCAGGTTGGCCGTATAAAGTGCCGTGCCGGCGTTGAGGCAGACGATTTCGAGGGCCGGGCCAGGCTGGTTCTCCAGCACGCCGAGTAGGCGGCCCTTCGATTCGGCGGCGTCGGCGACCTTGAGGTTGCGGCTGGCGATCATCTGCAGGCCGAAGTCTTCGGGATGGATTTCGTATTCGCTGATCTGGCCATCCTTGAGTTCGCCGACCATCGTGGCGGCACCGAGCGATATCTCATCCATGCCGTCCTTGCCCCAGACGACCATCACATGCTGCGCACCGAGTTGCTGCATGACGCGCACGAGGATGCCGACGAGATCGGGGTGGAAGACGCCGAGCAGTGTGTTCGGCGCGCCGGCCGGATTGGTCAGCGGGCCGAGGATGTTGAAGATGGTGCGCACGCCCATTTCCTTGCGCACCGGCGCGACGTTCTTCATCGCCGGGTGATGGTTGGGCGCGAACATGAAGCCCATGCCGGTTTGCCGGATGCACGCCGCCACCTGCGGTGCCTGCAGAGTGATCTTCGCGCCGAGCGCTTCGAGCACGTCGGCGGCGCCCGACTTCGACGACACGCCGCGGTTGCCGTGCTTGGCCACCGTCGCGCCGGCCGCCGCGGCGACGAAAGCCGAGGTGGTGGAGATGTTGAAGGTATGCGAGCTGTCGCCCCCGGTGCCGACGATATCGACGAAGTTGGCGTTGTGCGGCACTTCGACCCGGGTGCACAACTCACGCATCACGGTCGCGGCAGCGGCGATCTCGCCGATGGTTTCCTTCTTGACGCGCAGGCCGGTGAGGATCGCGGCCATCATCACCGGCGATACCTCGCCCTGCATGATCAGCCGCATCAGGTGCAGCATCTCGTCGTGGAAGATTTCGCGGTGTTCGATGGTGCGCTGGAGCGCTTCCTGGGCGGTGATCATCTCAGCGACCTTTCAAGAAGTTGTCGAGCAGGCTGTGGCCGTGCTCGGTCATGATGGATTCGGGGTGGAACTGCACGCCCTGGATGGCATGTTCCTTGTGACGCACACCCATGATCTCGCCGTCATCCGTCCAGGCGGTGACGTCGAGGCAAGCAGGCAGCGTCTCGCGGCGGATCGCCAGCGAATGGTAGCGCGTGGCGGTGAAAGGATTGGGCAGGTCGCTGAAGATGCCGACGTTGGCGTGCTGCACCGGCGAGAGCTTGCCGTGCATCAGTTGCTTGGCATGCACGATCTCGCCGCCGAAGGCGTAACCGATGCTCTGGTGGCCGAGGCAGACGCCAAGGATGGGTAGCTTGCCGGCGAATTCCTTGATGGCCTCCACCGAGATGCCCGCTTCCTTCGGCGAGCAAGGGCCGGGGGAGATGACAAGGTAGTCCGGCGCCATCGCGGCGATCTCCTTGACGGTAATCGCATCGTTGCGGAACACGCGTACGTCCTGGCCGAGTTCGCCGAAATACTGCACGAGGTTGTAGGTGAAGGAGTCGTAATTGTCGATCATCAATAACATGGGGTGCCCGCTTTCCCGTCAGGGTGATCATGCAAAACCGCGATTTTCCCCCAGAACCGGGCCTAGTGGCGCCCGTCGGCTTACTTTATGTCTTGCTTGAACTGCGCCGGATCGAGGTTGTGGCGCCCCAGTAGCTTGTAAAACTCGGTGCGGTTGCGTTGCGCGATGCGTGCTGCCTGCGCGACATTGCCGTGCGTGGTTTTCAGCAGTTGCGCCAGATAGTCGTATTCGAAGGCCTTGCGGGCGTCATCGAAGGCTGCCATTTCACGTTCGTTGTCCTCGAGCAGCAGCCGCTTCACCAGCGTCGCCGGCACGAGGGGCACGACCGCCAGCGCCAGCGCCTGGGTCACGATACTCTGCAATTGCCGCACGTTGCCCGGCCAGGGCGCCTCGCACAACAGGGCCAGCGCCTCTGGCGAAAACGCCTGCGCCGTCTTCTGGGCGGCCTGTTCGGCGAAATGGGTGACCAGCAGCGGGATGTCGCCGCGGCGTGCGGCCAGGCTGGGAATCGTCAGCGTGTTGCGCATGAAGGTGTAGTAGAGGTCCGCGCGGAAGCGGCCATCATGTGCGGCGGTTTCCAGCGACTGCGTCGTCGTCGCGATGATGCGCACTGCGCTGCGCCGGCCTTCGAACAGGCCGGTCGTACCGACGCGCGCCAGCAGTTGTGTTTGCAGGTTCGGCGCCAACTGGTCGATGTCATCGAGTAGCAGCGTACCGTCGCCCTCGAATGCGGCGACGAAGCGGACTGCTTCCGCCTGGCTGTCGGCGCCCGGACCGCACTGCAACACCTGAAAGGCTTGCTTGACGTGCCGGCTGCAAGCGTGCATGGCGCGGGCCAGCAATTCCTTGCCGCTACCGCGCGGCCCCTTGAGCAGGAGCGGCTGCGGGTCGTCGGCGAGGCGGTGTGCGGTGCGCAGCAGTTCGTCCATGGCCGGGTCGGCCGCGACGATGTCCTTGCGCCAGGCCGCATTGCTGCGCTCCGGCGCGATCGGCGGTGAGAGGGCGATCGCGGCGGCGATGCGCGCCAGCAGTTCGCGGCCGTCGAAGGGCTTGGTGAGAAAGCTGAACACGCCGCGTTGCGTCGCGGCCACCGCATCGGGGATGGTACCGTGGGCGGTGAGGATGATCACCGGCACGCTGGGCGCCTCGGCATGCAGGTGGTCGAACAGCGCATGGCCGTCCATGTTGTCCATGCGCAGGTCGGTGACGACCACGCGCGGCCGCTCGGCGCGAAAGATGTCCAGTGCTTCCTTTCCTGAAGCGGCCTGGGCGACCGTATAGCCGGCCGAACCGAGGCGCATGCTGATGAGCGCGAGCAGGTCGGGGTCGTCATCGACGACGAGGATACGTGCCGCGCTGGCAGCATTCATTTGCGAATCGCCCGTTGCAGGGTTTCGCGGTCAATGCGGCGCAGCGCCGCGACTTTCTTTTCGAGTTCGGCAACCTTGCCGGTGAGATCCTCGACCTTGCGCTGTTCGTCGCGCAGTTGGCGCTGGCGTTCGGCCAACTGCCCCTGCAGTTTCTGCTGCGCGTCCTCGGCCTTGCGGTGGTCGTCACGCAACTGGCGCTGGAGATCGGCCAACTGCTGTTGTAGCCGCTCCTGTTCGTCCTCGGCTTCGCGCAGTTCCTCGCACAACAATCGCCGTTCTTCTTGAGCACTATCCTGCCCGGGCATGCCGGCACAGCCGGACAGCAGAAGCAGTAAGGCCAGGAGCGTGGCTTGGAAGGAAAGATTGGGGTGTGCGTTCATGGGGTCTCGGTGTCCGGGGTGGCCAGGGGCAGGGTGGCGCGAAAGTGGGTGGATTCCGTTCCGGGCAGATATTCAAGCGCGCCGCGATGCGCCGTGGCAAATTCGCGGGCGATGGCGAGGCCGAGGCCGACGCCAGCAATGGCCTTTGTCCCCGGGCTGCGATAGAACGGCTCGAAAATCATTTTACGCTCCTCCTCGGGCACGCCCGGCCCCTCGTCCTCCACATCCAGCACGGCATTCTGGTTGTCGCGCGCGAGCCGGACGTGAACCTTGCCCCGGGGTGGCGAGAACTTGATGGCATTCGACAGCAGGTTGTCGATGATGGTGGTGATTTCCTCGCGGCCGCCGGTTACGGTCAGCCGCGCCAGCCTGCCCGCGATCTTCAGTTGCTTGTCGCGCGCGGCCAGCTTGTGCGTCGCGATGATTTGCTGGATCAGTTCGTCAAGCCGGATGGCTTCCGGCTCGATGCGGTCGCGCACGTGCTCGGCCTGCTGCAGCCTGAGGAGACCGTCAATGAGGCCCTGCAGCCGCAGGACGTTCCCCTGCATGATGCCGGCGATCTGCTCCTGTTGCGGGGAGAGCGGCCCGGCCACCCGGTCGGAGAGCAGGCTGGTGCCTTCGCGCAGGGCAGCGAGCGGGGTCTTCAGTTCATGGGAGACATGGCGCAGGATGCGCGTGCGCTCTTCCTGCAAGGCCAGCATGCGCTTGCGCAGCCAGTCGAGGCGCTTGCCGATCCAGCGCAGGTCGTCCGTGCCCTTGAGATGGATGGGGCGTTCCAGCAGGTTGTTGCCGAGGGCGATCACGGCGCGCTCCACACCGCGGAACAGTTGCGCGACGGTGCGCTGTCCCGCCCAGAACAGCAGTGCGGCCAGCAGGGCAGCCAGCGAGATGGCGATCAGCAATTGCTGTTGCAGCGCTTCGGCTTCGGCGCGGAAGGCTTGGCGTTCCGTCGCGGTGAGCTTGCCGACTTCCTCGATCATCTGGAGCGCGCGCTGCCTGATTTCGGTGAGTCCCGCCCGCAAGGTCTGGGTATCCTGGTTGTCGGCCAGCAGTTGGCGATAGGCGCTGTCTTCCAGACTGCGCACCTGCTCCAGCTTTGGCGCGAGGGCGGCAAGCAGCGGCAGTTGGCCGAATTCGGCGTTGCTCCTGAGCCAGGCCTCGCGTGCGACGCGGTAGTCGTCCAGCAGCGAAGGATCCCGCAGGGCTTCGTACTGCAGGAGGATGCGCTCCATCAGGAAAACGTCTTCGTCGAGCTTATGGCTGAGCCGCGTCGCTTCCGTGGTCTGCTGCAGGGCGGTTTCGCTGCGGGCGGTAAAGCGCGTAAGGCTGACCGAGGCAAAGGCGATGGCGATCAGCAGCGGCAGTGCCGTCAGCAGCCAGCCAACCAGGATCAGGCGCAGGAAAGAGCGGGGATACAGGTTCATGCTGCGAATTGTCGGTGAAGGGGTGGTCGGACCAAGGTGTCGGGGTTTGGCGACAGTGGCAAGCGGCCGGACGAACCCGGATGATGCCGTCCATAGCGTAACACCTTGCCACCTGTATTGCCGATGCCCGAATTCGACTGGAGAACGCGATGAACGCCCGATTGCCCGCTGGTGTACTTGCCCGTGCCGACTTTCCCATGTTGCGGCTGGTTCATATCCATCGCCTGGAGCCGGCCTTCGATTGCCTGCCGCTGGCCGAAGCCTACCAGCGCCGCTGTGCACTGTTTCGCCATGAGGGCCGCTTCATTGCGGTGCGCGAAGATCCGCTGGCGGTCGATCTGCAGCACTGGGTGGAGAAATGCGCGGCTGAGGACGTCGAATGGTATCTGGTGACGCCGCAAGATTTGACCGACTGGCTCAACAAACAGGCAGAAGTCTCGTCGACGCTGCACGACATCCTCCACAAGGCAAAAGTCGGCGCTGGCAAGACGGCACAGGCACAGCCACTGGCCGATGTGCTGCCGATGCACGGCATGCGTCCGGCGGTCAGCCGGGATACGCATTCGATGGCGCAGCTCGTACAGGCGAATTTGAATGATGCGCTGCAACTCGGTGCCAGCGACATTCATTTTGAGGCGGCAAGCCGCGGCTTGGTCGTGCGCTATCGCATCGATGGCGTGCTCGAAACCGTCTGCGAGGCGGGCGGCCGCGAAGTGGCTGCCCAGACGCTTGCCTACCTGAAGACCCTCGTCGGGCTCGATGGCACTGCGTGGCGTGTACCGCAGGAAACCCGCAGCGTGGTCCGCGTGAATGGCCGCCGTATCGATGTCCGGCTGTCACTGATGCCGAGCATGCATGGCGAGGATGCCGTCCTCAGCATTCTCGAAAAGCGCCGTCTGGTGCCGGCCGGTGAAGTGCTGGGCATCGATCAGCTGGGCTTTACCAGTGTCGATCGCGCCCAACTGCGCAGCCTGGCTACGCAACCCTATGGGCTGGTGCTGGTGACCGGCCCGGGCAGTTGCGGCAAGACGACGACCCTGTACGGCATGCTGTCCGAGATCAACGACGGCCGCGACAAGATCGTGACAGTCGAGAATCCGATCGAGCATGAACTGCCCGGCATCCTGCAAGTAGCCGCCACTGACTACAAGGATACAGGCATGGCCGGTGCGCTGCGCGCGGTGCTGGCGCATGATCCCGACCGCATCATGATCGGCGACATCCACGACGCGGAAACCGCCGAATTGGCCCTGCAATCCGCGCAGGAGGGCCATCTGGTATTTGCGGCGGTGAAAGGCAATCATGCCTTCGACGTCTTCAGCCGCTTCGCGCGTTTCGGCATCGATCCGGAGGAGCTGACCGGTGCGCTCAATGGTGTCGTCTCCCAGCGTCTGTTGCGCACGGTGTGCCCGCATTGTGCCGAGCCGGTCGTGCCGACGACGCGCGAGCTGGCAGCATTGAATCTTCCCCCCGAAGCCGCGATCGGTGGATTCCGGCGCGGCGCCGGCTGCGGCGAGTGCCGCACGACCGGCTATCACAGCCGGCGGGCGGTCGCCGAGATCCTCCTGCTCGACGACCGCCTGCGGACCCTGATTGCCCGACGCGCCCCGCTAGTCGAGATCACGGCAGAAGCGCAGCGCCAAGGCATGCAAAGCCTGCGCGACGCCGCCCTGCAACTGGCGCGTGCCGGCCTGACGACAATCGAGGAAGTCGCCCGCGTTACACGCCAGGGTTAAAGACGCGGGGGGCTTACTCGAAACGCGTGTCGAGGCCGGATTCGGCCATCTCGGCGGCGCGCAGTTGCGCCTTCGCTTTGTTGAGCGTTTCCTGCCATTCGCTGTCGGGGTCAGAGTCGGCGACGATGCCGGCACCCGCCTGCACGTAGATGCGCTGGTCCTTGAGCACCGCCGTGCGGATCGCGATGCACAGGTCCATGTCGCCGTTGAAGCCGAGGTAGCCGACGGCGCCCGCGTAGATGCCGCGCTTGGTCGGTTCCAGTTCGTCGATGATTTCCATCGCGCGCACCTTCGGCGCACCGGAGACGGTGCCGGCCGGGAAGGTGGCTTTCAGCACCGAGACCGGGCCTTCGTCGTCCTTCAGTTCGGCCTCGACGTTGGAAACGATGTGCATCACGTGCGAGTAGCGCTCGACGGTGTATTGGTCGGTGACCTTGACCGTGCCGGTCTTGGCGATGCGGCCGATGTCGTTGCGGCCGAGGTCGAGCAACTGCAGGTGCTCGGCGCGCTCCTTCTGGTCGGCGAGCAGTTCGGCAGCCAGCGCGGCATCTTCGGCGGCATTGGCGCCGCGCTTGCGCGTGCCGGCGATCGGCCGCACGGTGACGATGCGTTTTTCACCTTCCCCTTCGAGGCGCACGAGGATCTCGGGCGAGGCGCCGACGACATGGAAGTCGCCGAAGTCGAAGAAAAACATGTAGGGCGAGGGGTTGAGCGTCCGTAGTGCGCGGTAGAGTGCCAGCGGGCTGGCCGTGTAGGGCTTGCTCATGCGCTGCGAGAGGACGACCTGCATGATGTCGCCATCGACGATGTACTGCTTGGCCTTGCGCACGGCGGCCTTGAAATCGTCCTCGGCGAACTCGAAAGTCGGCGCTGACGGGACGGCAGGCTGGTCGGCGGGAATCGATGCCGGCGCGCGCAGCTTGGCGAGCAACTCTTTGAGGCGCGCCTGCGCATGCTGCCAGGCCCCGGGGAAGCCGGGTTCGGCGAATACCACGAGCGTGAGCTTGCCCGAGAGGTTGTCGACGATGGCAATTTCTTCCGAGAGCAGCAGCAGGATGTCGGGCACTGCGAGCGGATCGGGCTTCTGTGCGTCGGCCAGCTTCGGCTCGATGCAGCGCACGGTGTCGTAGCCGAAGTAGCCAACCAGGCCGCCACAGAAGCGCGGCAGGCCGGGCAGGTCGGGCACCTTGAAGCGCGCCATGAACTCCGAGATGAAGGACATCGGGTTGGTGTGCTCGCGGCGTTCGGCGACGCGGTTGCCCGAGAGCAGCAGGATTGTCGAGCCGGTGACGGCGATGCGCGTCGGCGTGGTCAGGCCGATGAAGGAATAGCGCCCGAAGCGTTCGCCGCCCTGCACCGATTCGAGCAGGTAGGAATGCGCGCCTTCGGCGAGCTTCAGGTAGATCGAGAGGGGCGTGTCGAGGTCGGCGAAGGTCTCGAGCGTGACGGGGATGCGGTTGTAGCCCTCACGGGCCAAGCGGTCGAATTCGGCTTGTTTCATGCTGGATCAGGGATGCGGCTGCAAGGATGGTTTCGACTATAGCATCGGCCGCGAGGCCCCGGACATCCTGGCCTTCGTTGTAGCCGTAGGGCACGAGGAAGACCTTGCAGCCGGCATTACGCCCGGCATGGAAGTCATGCAGAGAATCGCCGATCATCAGCGTGTCGGCTGGCGAGACGTTCAAGCGGCCGCATGCCCAGACCAGGGGCATCGGATCGGGCTTGGGTTTCGGCAACTGGTCGCCGGAAACGGCGACGCTCATATAGGGCATTAGGCCAGTACGCTCGAGCAGTGGGAGGGTGAATGCCTGCGCCTTATTGGTGATGACGCCCATGGTGAGCCCCATGGCCTTGAAGGCTTCGAGCCCCTCGATCACGCCGGGGAAAGGCTTGGCGGCGCGGCCGTTGAAGTGTTCATAGTGCTTCTTGAAGCTCGTCAGCGCATCAGCCGGCGGCGGGGTTGGATCATCCGCCGCTTCGAGCTTGCCGGCCAGCACACGCTTGACGAGGTTGGGAATGCCGCGTCCGACATAGGCGCGGATATCTTCGACCGCGACCGGCGGACGGCCAAGGTCGGCGAGCATGCCGCAGGCCGCGGCATGCAGGTCGAGGACGGTGTCGAGCAGCGTGCCGTCGAGGTCCAGCAATACCGCCCGAATTGCCAACTGAGTCATTACACCTTCGCCAGTTCAGCACGCATCTGGCTGATGATGGTGTCGTAGTGATGCGGATCGTTCGCGTTGTACTTGCCGAACACGGCCGAGCCGGCGACAAAGGTGTCAACACCGGCACGCGCGACTTCGGCGATGTTCGCCGGGCCGACGCCGCCGTCGATTTCGAGTTCGACCTTCAGGCCGCGCTCTTCGATCATCTTGCGCACGGCGCGCGCCTTGTCGAGCACGTAGGGGATGAACTTCTGGCCGCCGAAGCCGGGGTTCACCGACATCAGCAGCACCATGTCGAGCTTGTCGAGCGTGTATTCGAGGATGTCGAGCGGGGTGGCCGGGTTGAAGACGAGGCCGGCCTTGCAGCCGCATTCCTTGATCAGGCCGATGGTGCGATCGACGTGCTCGGAGGCTTCCGGATGGAAGGTGATGTAGGTGGCGCCGGCCTTGGCGAAGTCGGGGATGATGCGGTCGACCGGCTTGACCATCAGATGCACGTCGATCGGCGCGGTGACGCCATGCTTGCGCAACGCCTCGCAGACCAGCGGGCCGATCGTCAGGTTCGGCACGTAGTGGTTGTCCATGACGTCGAAGTGGACGATATCCGCGCCGGAAGCCAGTACATTGTCGACTTCCTCGCCGAGCTTGGCGAAGTTGGCGGACAGGATCGACGGGGCGATGCGATAGGTCATGGCGGGTCTCCTCTTTGCGTAAATTAGAATCGTCTGATTGTAACGGGCCGTCCATCAGGTCGGCTAATATTTTCTGATAGCAGGTATAAGCGATGGCGGAAGCGAAGAAGTACGAAATCGAAGTCAGCGTGGAGACACAATTTCTCCCGGAGCAGTCCGATCCGACGAGCGAGCGGTATTTCTTCGCTTACCGCATTCACATCACCAATATCGGCTCCGTCCCCGCCCAACTGGTTTCGCGCCACTGGATCATCACCGACGCGGAAGGCAAGGTCGAGGAAGTGCGCGGCCTCGGCGTGGTTGGCAACCAGCCGCTGCTGCAACCGGGCGAATCTTTCGAATATTCGAGTGGCTGCCCGCTGCCGACGCCGGTCGGCACGATGAAAGGCACCTACCAGATGGTCGCCGAGGACGGTACGCGTTTCGACGCGCCGATTTCAGAGTTCGTGCTGGCGATGCCCAGAACCCTGCATTAAGGCTTCGGCTTCGGCGACGGAAAGTCGTTTCCAAGGCAGCGGAATCAGCCCCGGTACGCGTTGCCGATAGTCGCGATAGGCCGCCCCGAAGTGGGCTTCCAGCTTGCGTTCCTCCAGCCAGGCGCCGATGAACAGATAGAGCGTGACCGCGGCGGCCGAAACCAGCAGCGGCGCATTCATGTCACGCGTCCACACCAGCACGAGGCCGAGCGCGTACCACGGGTGGCGCACGTAACGATGTAGTGGCGAGATGCGGAAACCATCGTGCTCGACGGCATCGCGGCGCTTTTCACGCAGTGGCGTGAAGCCGAGAAACTCGCCCATGTCGTAGGTGCCAGTGGATAGCCAGAAGCCAGCCAATGCCGCGAACGCCAAACCGTTCGCGACCCAGGCACCGAGCCCGGTCCAGCGCCACAGCCAGTCGCCGGGGATGGCATAGGTCGCCCAGACGAGCGGCAGCACCAGGATGACCGACTGGGCATTAAAGGCCAGCCGGTACCAGGGTGCGAATCCCGGCCAGCAACGCGTGATCCAGGCCTTGCAGCGCAGCGACGCCAGCAGCGAATGGAACGCCGCGTAGGCGACCCAACCCGCAGCGAGCCAGATCAGGTCATTCAACTACGGTAATCCGCGTTGATCTTCACGTAGTCGTAGCTGAAGTCACAGGTCCAGACATTTGCGGCGAAACTGCCACGGCCGAGGTCGACGCGGATACGGATTTCGGCGGGCTTCATCGTACGCGCTCCGTCCTCTTCGCGGTAGCTTGCGGCGCGTCCGCCATTCTCGGCAACGAGTACGTCGCCGAGCCAGACCTTGACCTTGTCGACATCGAGGTCGGCGAGGGCGGGATCGTTGTTCCAGGCGTAGCCGATGGCGGCGAGGATGCGGCCGAGGTTCGGATCGGAGGCGAAGAAGGCGGTCTTCACCAGTGGAGAATGCCCGATCGCGTAGCCGACGGCCTTGCATTCCTCACGGGTACAGCCACCTTCGACCGCGACCTCGATGTACTTGGTCGCGCCTTCGCCATCACGCACGATGGCCTGCGCGAGTTCGCGCGCCACGGCAATGACGGCGGCCTTGAATTCGACCCAGCCGGGCGCGCTGGTCGATTCGAATTTCGCACCACCTTGTCCGGTGGCAATCAGCACGAAGGAATCGTTGGTCGAGGTGTCGCCATCGACGGTGATGCAGTTGAAGGATTCGTCGGCGGCTTCCTTCACCAGCACTTCGAGCAGCGGTTGGGCGACCGCCGCGTCGGTGGCGACGAAGCCAAGCATCGTGGCCATGTTCGGGCGGATCATGCCGGCGCCCTTGGCCATGCCGGTGATCGTGACTGCCGTCCCGCCAGCGCCGACTTTTCGCGACGCAGCCTTGGCGACGGTGTCGGTGGTCATGATTGCGTGCGCGGCATCATGCCAGCCGTCGGCCTTCAGCGCGGCCTGTGCACCGGGCAGTCCGGCGACGAGGCGCTCGACCGGTAGCGGTTCGAGGATCACGCCGGTGGAGAAGGGCAGCACCTGCTCGGCAGCAATGCCCAGCTGCTGGGCGACCGCGTCGCAGGTTTGGCGGGCGCTGACCATGCCAGGTTCTCCTGTGCCGGCGTTGGCGACACCGGTGTTGATGACCAGCGCGCGGATGCCTTCCTTCTGCAAGTGGGCGCGGCAGACATGCACTGGTGCGGCGCAGAAGCGGTTTTTCGTGAACACGCCGGCGACGCGGCTGCCGGGCGCGAGCTCGATGAGGGTGAGGTCGCGGCGGTTGGCCTTGCGGATGCCGGCTTCGGTGACGCCGAGGCGGATGCCGGCGACGGGAAAGAGTTGATCGGGGGCAGGGGTGGCGTAATTGACGGGCATGTCAGTTTTCTCCAAACACGTGTTTCCAGAGGGCGCGCACGGCGGCGATGCGTTCCGCGTGCGGCGCGGCTTCGACGCGGCTGTCGAGGTTGTTGAGCCGGCGCAGGTGCTGCAGGCGACGGTATTCGCGATAAGCGTCGCGCGCGACTTCGGCGCGGTCGGCGGGAATCAGCCCGCACTCGGCGGCGATGCGCAGCAGCGCGATGTTGCCGAGGTTGCCGGTCAGTTGCGGGAAATCGCAGGCATGCGCAAGGATCAGGTACTGCACGATGAACTCGACATCGACGAGGCCGCCGAAATCGTGTTTCAGATCGAAAAGATCTGACTTGCCTTTCGTGCCGAGCGTCTCGTGCATTTTGCCGCGCATCGCCAGCACTTCCTCGCGCAATTTCGCGCGGTCGCGCCGCTGGCAAAGGATCTCGCAGCGGATCTGCTCGAAGGCGGTGCCGATGGCCGGATCGCCGGCAATGAAACGCGCGCGCGTCAGGGCCTGGTGTTCCCAGACCCATGCGTTTTCAAGCTGGTACTTGCGGAAGGCTTCGAGCGAGCTGACGACGAGGCCGGCATCGCCGTTGGGCCGCAGGCGCAGGTCGGTCTCGAACAGGATGCCGGCGGCGGTGCGCGACGACAGCCAGGTATTGAGGCGCGTGCCGAGCTTGGCATAGACGCCGGCGGCATCGGGATTCGGGTCGTCGAACAGGTAGACGAGGTCGAGGTCGGAGGCGTAGCCGAGTTCCTTGCCACCGAGCTTGCCGTAGCCGATCACGGCGAAGGCCGGTGTATCCCTGTGCTTCGTCAGCAGCTTGCGCCAGGCCAGTTCAATGGTGCGGCTGACGAGGATGTCAGCGAGTTCCGAGAGATGATCGGAGAGCTTTTCAACCGTGAGCAGGCCGGCGATGTCCTGCGCGACGAGGCGGAAGACCTGCGCGTGATGCACCTCGCGCAGGGTGTCCATTTGCTGTTCGGTATCCGGCTCGATGGCGTCGGTCTGTTCGACGAGCTGCTGGCGGAAGACCGGCCAGTCGGGCGCCATCTGCAGCAGGCGCTGGTCGAGCAGTTCGTCGAGCAGGATCGGGTGACGCAGCAGGTAGTCGGCCGCCCAGGACGAGGCACCGGCGATCTTCGCTACCTGTTCGAGCGCCTGCGGGTATTGCAGCAGCAGTGCGAGATAGGCGGCGCGCCGGCCGATCGCTTCGAGCAGATCGAGCATGCGCGAGAGCGTTTCGTCCGGATTGGGCGTGTGGCTGGCCGCCTGGATGACCAGCGGCACGAGACCGTCAAAGCGTCCCTTTGCCTGTTCGCTCATCTGCTGGTAGCGGGTGCCACTGCGGATCGCGCCGAGCCGTTCGCACAGCGATGCCGTCTCGCGAAAGCCGAGTTTCGCGAGTTCCTCGGCATGGCCGTCACCGCTACCGCCACCGGTCCAGACGGTGTCGAGCGTAGGGTTCTTCTCGTTCGGGTCGGCGAAGACGCCCTCGAAATGGCGCGCGACGGTCTGGCGATGGTCGTCGAGCTCCATCAGCAGCGCTTCGTAATTGCCGAAGCCCATGGCCAGCGCGACACGCTGCTGGTCGTCGGGATTTTCGGGCAGGGCATGCGTCTGGGCGTCGTCGAGGTATTGCAAGCGATGTTCGAGGCGGCGCAGGAAACGGTAGGCGCTGGAGAGCGCGACCACGTCTTCGAGCTCGAGCTGGCCACGGTCGACGAGCCGCTTGAGCACTTCAAGCGTCGGCTTCACCTGCAGAGCGGTATCGCGACCGCCGCGGATCAGTTGGAAGACCTGCGCGATGAACTCGATCTCCCGGATACCGCCCGGACCGAGCTTGACGTTATTCGCCATGTCCTTCTTCGCCACCTCGCGGCGAATCTGCGCGTGCAGGTCGCGCATTGCGTTGATCGCGCCGAAGTCGAGGTACTTGCGGAACACGAAGGAGGTGCGGATTTTTTCCAGTTCCGGCCAGTGGTCGCCGGTCATGGGGCGCGCCTTGATCCAGGCGTAGCGTTCCCATTCGCGGCCCTGCGTGTAGAAGTAATTCTCCAGCATGTCGAAGGAGCAGGCCAGCGGCCCCGAATCGCCGTTGGGCCGCAGCCGCATGTCGACGCGGAACACCTGGCCGTCGCCGGTGATGTCGGCCAGCGCGTTGATCAGGCTCTTGCCCAGGCGCGTGAAGAATTCGAAGTTGGAGACGGAGCGGTTTCCGTCGGTGTCGCCGTCCTCGGGATAGACGAAGATCAGGTCGATGTCCGAAGAAACGTTCAGCTCGCGCCCGCCGAGCTTGCCCATGCCGATGACGATGAGGCGTTGCCGTTCCCCTTGCGCATTGCGCGGCTCGCCGTAGCGTGCGACCAGCGCGGCCTCGGTGACTTCCAGCGCCGTCGCGACGGCAATATCGGCGATCAGACTCATGCTTTCGACCACTTCGGTCAGGTCGGCGCGTCCCGCGAGATCGCGGCTGGCGATGCGCGCCATGGCGCGCTGCTTGAGGCGGCGCAAGGCCGGCTTGAGCTTGTCCTCGGTCAGCGGCGCCTCGCCCAGCCAGGCTTGCAGCATGATCGCGTTGAGCGGGGCCTGGGCACAGAAATCGTCCTGCAGTTCGGGCCGCGCTTGCAGCAAACGGGCCAGATAGCGCGAGTAATCGGTCGGGGAGGGAGGGTGGGTCATGGATTAGAATTTATATCCCATCGAACCGTGGCATTCTAGTCCCGCCCACCCCCTTGCCCGCCCCCACTTTTCTTTCCAACGGCATCGTCCGCTCCGCGCTCTTCTGGACCGGCCGCCTGCTGCTGGTGCTCTATTTCGCGGCGACGATGCTGATCCTCGTTGGACGTCACTGGGTGATGCCGGAAATCGGCGCCTGGCGCGGCACGATCGAACAGAAACTCTCCGAGGCCATCGGCCTGCGCGTCGAGATCGGCGACCTGACGGCCAGTTGGCCGGGACTGCATCCCCACCTCGTCATCGACAAGCTGCAGCTGCATGACCCGCAAGGCAAGCCTGCGCTGGCTTTCGAGCGGGTGGAGGCCGAAATCGGCTGGTCCTCGCTGCTGTTCATGGAGCTGCGCCTGCACCTGCTGGAAATTGCCAATCCGATGCTCGATATCCGTCGCGATGCATCCGGTGTTTTCCATGTTGCCGGATTGCCATTGAGCGGCGAGGGCGACAGCGGCTTCGCCGACTGGCTGCTGGAGCAGTACCGCATCGTCGTGCGCGATGCTCGCATCACCTGGCGCGACGAGCTGCGCGGCGCACCGCCGCTCGAGCTCGACAAGCTCAACCTCGTGCTGCGCAATCTCGGTCGGCATCACAGCATCGGCCTGACGGCCGAGCCTTCGGGCGGCATCGCGGCGCGCATCGACCTGCGGGCCAATCTGGAAGGCCACAGCCTGAACGATCTCGCCGACTGGCAGGGCGAAACCTACGCCGATCTCGCCCGGCTCGATCTTGCGGCGCTGGCGCCGTGGGTCGAATTGCCGCTGGAATTGAAGCGTGGCACGGGCTATGCCCGGCTCTGGCTGAACTTTGCCCAACTGCTGCCGACCGGACTCACCGCTGACCTCCAGCTGGCTGACCTGAATCTGCGCCTGCAGCCAGAACTGTCTCCCTTGCTGCTGAGCCGGATCGAAGGTCGCGTGGCCGGTCGCAAGACCACCGATGGCTATTTCGGCGAAGTAAAGCGCCTGAGTCTCGCCACGGCAAGCGGCATCGAAATCGAGCCGACGCAGGCCAGCCTGAAGCTCGATACCGCCGGACGTGGGCAGGGAGGAGAACTGCGGGCCAGCAGTATCGACCTCGCCGCGCTGAGGGTGCTGGCGGAACACGTCCCGTTGCCACAGAACGTGCATGAGCGATTACAGCAGTTCGCACCGCAGGGACGGATCGGCAATCTTGAACTGGCCTGGCAGGGCCCGGCCGACGCGCCCGCGCAATGGCGCGTCAAGGGTGATTTCGATGCGCTTGCGCTGGCCGCGCACAATGAGCTACCCGGTTTCAGCGGCATTTCCGGACGACTGGAAGGCGATGCGCGGTCTGGTCAGGTAAGCCTCGACAGTCATGCGGCGACGATCGTGCTGCCTGCCGTCTTTCCAGAGCCGACTTTGACGCTGAATCGACTCGTGGCGGAGATCGGCTGGCGCAGCAAGCCGGGAATGACGGAGATCCTGCTCCAGCGCGTCAATTTCGACAACGTCGATGCGCATGGCGAAGCAACGGGCGCCTATCGCTATACCGGTCAGGGACCTGGTGATATCGACCTTTCCGCGAAACTGACGGATGCCGCCGGCAACGCCGTGTGGCGCTACATGCCGCTTGCCGTAAACAAGGATGCGCGTGACTGGTTGCGCGCCGGCATCATCGGCGGCGTATCGGAAATTGCCACCCTGCGCCTGAAAGGGCCGCTGGCGGAGTTCCCTTTCCGTGACGGCAAGGGTGGTATTTTCCAGGTCAAGGGCCTGGTGCGCGATGCGACGCTCGATTTCGCGCCCGGCTGGCCGCGCATGACGGGCATTGACGGCGAACTGCTGTTCGAGGGCGTACGCATGCGGATCCGGGGGCAGCGCGGCGACATCATGGGCGTGGCTTTGTCCAACATGCTGGCCGAGATTCCGGATCTCGACGCGAAGGATGGCGAAATGCTCACCGTCACCGGCCGGGCGAAAGGAGAGACGCAGCGTTTCCTCGATTTCATCGAGGCCAGTCCGGTCGGCGCACGCATCGATCATTTCACCGAAACGATGAAGGCAACGGGCAATGGCGATCTCGACCTCAAGCTGGTTATGCCGCTGCGGCACGTAGTCGACACGCAAGTGCAGGGCAAGTATCGCTTCGGCGACAACCGGCTCGAAGTGTTGCGCGAACTACCGCCCTTCACGGCCGTGCAGGGCGAGTTGTCCTTCACCGCCGACGAGCTGCGGGCAAAGAATCTGCGAGCACGCTTTCTCGACCAGCCCATGTCGATCGAGGTCGGTTCGCAACCCGGCGGCATGGTGCGTATCGGCGCGACCGGCAGCCTCGAAACGAATGCCTTGCGCCGCTTCTACGGCTTGCGCGCACTCGAACATCTGTCGGGCGAAACGCCCTGGCGTGGCACCCTCAGCGTAAAGAAGCCGGCCGCCGAACTGAGCATCGAATCGGATTTGCGCGGCCTGTCGTCGAGCCTGCCCGAACCCTTCAACAAGTCGGCGCTCGCGGCACTGCCGCTTTCCGTGCAAGGGCGCTTCGAGCCGCAACGCGACGCCTGGACGGTGACGCTGGGGACCGGTGCCGGCTTGCGCCTGCAGCAAGCGGGCGATTCTTGGCGCGGCCGGCTCGCGATTGGCACGGCAGCGGCCAATCCGACAGCAGCGCTGCCGGCACAAGGAGTCGCACTCGCGATCCACGTGCCGCAATTCGACGTCGATGCCTGGCAGGCCTTGCTGCGCAACGGCAACGGCAACGCGAAACCGGGGGAAGGCCTGCTGCTCTCGTCCATCGAAATCCGCAGCCCCGCCTTGCGTGTCGCTCATCGCAACTTCCACGATGTGCAACTGCAGGGCGCGCACAGTGAGTCACGCTGGAAAGTGGCGGTGGCCAGTCGCGAAGCGCAGGGTCAGTTGATCTGGGATGCCGCCGGGGCCGGGCGCATCGCCGGACGGCTCGCCCGGTTGCACCTGCCGGCCGGCGAAGGCAGCGGCGCTGAGGAGCCGACACCGGAACAGGCGAGCGAGATGCCGGCAGTGGATCTCGAGATCGACAGTTTCCAGCTCGGCGAGCTGGCACTGGGGGAACTCAAGGTCAAAGCCGAGAATCGCGACGGGGCATGGCAGGCGAAGCTCGATGTAAAGAATGAGGCGGCAAAACTCAGCGGCGATGGCACCTGGCGGCTGGGCCGGGCGGGGAGCAAGGCGGCCGAAACCGAAACCGCATTGGCCTTCAAGCTCGAGGTGAACAACGTCGAAAAACTGCTCGATCGCATGGGCATGCCCGATGCCGTGCGGCGTGGCGAAGGTGATCTCGAGGGCGATATCCGCTGGGCGGGCAGTCCCTTCGCCTTCGACTTGCCGAGCCTCGCGGGTAGCCTCAAGGCAGATGTCCGCAAGGGTCAGTTCAAGAAGCTCGAGCCCGGCGTCGGCCGCCTGCTCGGCGTGCTGTCGCTGCAATCGCTGCCGCGCCGCATCACGCTCGATTTCCGCGACATTTTCAGCGAGGGTTTCGCCTTCGACAGCATCAGCGGCAAGGCGAAAATCAACAAAGGCGTGATGGCCACTGACGAATTGCGCATCCGCGGCCCTTCGGCGCAGGTGCTGCTGTCAGGCGAAGCCGATCTGCTGGCCGAGACGCAGAACCTCAAGGTCCGCGTGCAGCCGGCCATCGGCGAGACGCTCGCCGTCGGCGCGATGATTGCCAATCCGGTCGCGGGTGCCGTGGCCTGGGCCGCGCAGAAAGTTCTGAAGGATCCGATCGACCAGATCTTCGCCTTCGAGTACGCTGTCACCGGTGGCTGGAAGGATCCGCAAGTCGCCAAGATTTCCCGCCAGTTTCCCGCACCGGCCCCTAACGCTCCGTGACCGCCATGACCGAACCCCTGCGCATCGCCGCCGTCCAGATGATCTCGACACCCGAGGTCGCGCCGAACCTCGCCATCGCCGGACGGCTGGTCGCCGAGGCGGCTGCCCGCGAGGCGCAACTCGTCGCCCTGCCGGAGTATTTCCCGATCATCGGTGGCAGCGATGCCGACCGGCTGGCGGTACGCGAGATGCCGGGCCGCGGGCCGATCCAGGACTTCCTCGCGGAAACTGCCGCGCGCCACGGCATCTGGCTGGTCGGTGGTTCGATTCCGCTGATGGCGAACGATCGCACCAAGCTGCGCAACAGTTGCCTCGTTTTCAATCCGGCAGGCAAATGTGTCGCCCGCTACGACAAGATCCACCTGTTCGGTTTCCAGAAAGACGCCGAACGCTACGACGAGGCGGAGACCATCGAAGCCGGCCCTCCCGTGCCGCAAGCCCTTGATACACCCGTCGGGCGGGTTGGCTTGGGCATCTGCTACGACCTGCGCTTTCCCGAACTGTTTCGCGCGCTGGCGCCGCTCGATCTCATCGTGCTGCCGGCGGCCTTCACCGACACGACCGGCAAGGCGCACTGGGAGCTGCTGCTGCGCGCGCGGGCGGTCGAGAACCAGTGTTACCTGCTGGCCTCCGCGCAAGGTGGTTTGCACCCGACCGGCCGCATGACCCACGGCCACAGCATGATCATCGACCCGTGGGGCGAGGTGCTGACGCGCATGGAATATGGCGAAGGCGTCGTCGTCGCCGACCTCGATCCCGCACGCATCGCGACGGTGCGGACCAGCTTGCCGGCCCTGCGCCATCGAAAACTGTAAACTCGCCCCATGGATGCCATTACCCACTTCTCCATCGCCGAACGCCACCTGCTGACGCCCTACGACCTGACCCCGAGCCAGTTGTCCGGCGTGTTCGGCGAACTGTTCGGCCACCAGCTCGATTTTGCCGACCTCTATTTCCAGTTCGCCCGTTCCGAGGCCTGGAGCCTGGAGGAAGGCATCGTCAAGTCGGGCAGCTTCAACATCGAGCAGGGCGTCGGCGTGCGCGCGATCAGCGGCGAGAAGACCGCCTTCGCTTATTCCGACGAGATCAGCCTGCCGGCGCTACTGGGCGCGGCGAAGGCCACGCGCGCGATTGCCGCTGCAGGCGCCAATGGTTCGTCGGGAAAATTGCCGAAACTTTCAGGCCGTTCCGTGCCGGTACTGTATGTCGGCGAGGATCCAATCGCTTCGCTGCCGGATGCCGAGAAAGTCAAGCTGCTGGAGCGCCTGGAAAGTCTCGCACGCGCGCTCGATCCACGCGTCTCGCAGGTGATGGCACACATCGCCGGCAGCTGGGAAACCGTGCTGGTCGTGCGTTCCGACGGCCATTTGGCGGCCGACGTGCGGCCGCTGGCGCGCGTTTCGATCACGGTGATCATGGAAGAAAGCGGTCGCCGCGAGCAGGGCTCGGCGGGTGGCGGCGGGCGTTTCGACTACGGCTATTTCACCGATGAAGTATTGAAGGATTACGCCGCCAAGGCGGTGCATCAGGCCAGCGTCAATCTGTCCGCCACGCCGGCGCCGGCGGGCGAGATGACTGTCGTGCTCGGCAGCGGCTGGCCGGGCATCCTGCTGCACGAGGCGATCGGTCACGGGCTGGAGGGCGACTTCAACCGCAAGGGCAGCTCGGCCTTCTCGGGCCGCATCGGCGAGCGCGTGGCGGCGAAGGGCGTGACCGTCGTCGACGATGGCAGCATCCCGAACCGGCGCGGTTCATTGTCCGTCGACGACGAAGGCAATCCGACGCAGCGCACGGTGCTGATCGAGGATGGCATTCTCGTCGGCTATCTGCAGGACACGCTCAATGCGCGCCTGATGGGCGTGAAGCCGACCGGCAACGGCCGGCGCGAATCCTTCGCGCACATGCCGCTGCCGCGCATGACCAACACGACGATGGAAGCGGGCGACTGCGACCCGCAGGAGATCATCGCCTCGGTGAAGAAGGGTTTGTACGCCGCCAATTTCGGCGGCGGACAGGTCGACATCACCAGCGGCAAGTTCGTCTTCTCGGCCGCCGAGGCCTACCTGATCGGGAACGGGAAAATCACCCGGCCCGTCAAGGGCGCGACGCTGATCGGCAACGGCCCGGACGTGCTGACGCGTGTATCGCTGATCGGCAACGACCTCGCGCTCGACCCCGGCGTCGGTACCTGCGGCAAGGAAGGCCAGAGCGTGCCCGTCGGCGTCGGCCAGCCGACGGTGCGCATCGACGGCATGACGGTGGGTGGGACGGGCTGACCGATAAGCCGGGCGATTCGCTGCGCTGCGGTAAAATTGCCTCCTTTTCGTTTCGGGCACAACCATCATGAAGCACATCGTCGACGACGTTCGCATCAAGGAAATCAAGGAACTCTCGCCACCCGGTCACGTCCTGCGCGAGTTCCCGGCGACCGAATCGGCGGCGATCACGGCCTACACCGCGCGCTCCGCGATCCATCGCATCCTGCATGGCGCCGACAGCCGCCTGCTGGTCGTCGTCGGTCCCTGCTCGATCCACGACTTCGACTCGGCGATCGAGTACGCCCGTCGGCTCAAGGAGGTGCATGACCGCCTGAACGATGACCTGCTGATCCTGATGCGCGTGTATTTCGAGAAGCCGCGCACTACCGTCGGCTGGAAGGGTCTCATCAACGACCCGCGCATGGACAGCAGCTACAAGATCAACGAGGGCCTGCGCCTCGCCCGGCGCCTGCTCTGGGAATTGGCCGAAATGGGCCTGCCCTGTGCCACCGAATTCCTCGACACGATCTCGCCGCAATACACCGCCGACCTGATCAGCTGGGGCGCCATCGGCGCACGCACCACCGAGTCCCAAGTGCACCGCGAGCTGGCCTCCGGCCTGTCCTGTCCGGTCGGCTTCAAGAACGGCACCGACGGCAACATCAAGATCGCCGTCGATGCGATCCGCGCCGCGCAGGCACCGCACCATTTCCTGTCGGTGACGAAGGCCGGGCATTCGGCCATCGTCTCGACCAACGGCAATGAGGATTGCCACGTGATCCTGCGCGGCGGCAAGCAGACCAATTACGACCATGCGAGCATCGATGCCGCCTGCACCGAACTCGGCAAATCCGGCCTCGCGGCGCGGGTGATGGTCGACTTTTCGCACGGCAACAGCCGCAAGGATTTCAAGCGGCAGATGGAAGTCTCCACCGATGTCGCCGGGCAGCTCGCCGCCGGCGAGGACCGCATCTTCGGCGTGATGATCGAGTCGCACCTCAACGAAGGGCGTCAGGATCTCAAGCCCGGCAAGCCGCTTGCCTACGGCCAGTCGATCACCGATGCTTGCCTCGGCTGGGACGACACGGTGATCGTTCTCGACCAGTTGGCCGAAGCCGTCCGGCAACGCCGGGCCGCTCTGGCGACGCGCTGATGCGCTGATCCCAACCTTGGGCAGTTTTTCCGGACGCTTGCTGCTCGCTGCTGCGGGGCTGTCGCTCGCCTTCCGTTTCTGGCTGGCGGCGGTCATGCCGATTACTGGCGACGAGGCCTATTTCATCTGGTGGGGCAAGGTGCCCGATTGGGGTTTCTACGACCACCCGCCGCTGATCGGCTGGTGGCTCGCGGCGCTGCTGACAGCGAGCGATGCCGAGTGGTGGTTGCGGCTGCCGCAAGTCCTTCAGCCGCTGCTGCTGGCACTGGCAGTGCGTTGGGCCTGGCCGCACTTGTGGCCAGACCAGCGCGATTACTGCGACTGGGTCGCGCTACTGATCTTGCTGGCACCGATGAATGTCTGGAACGTCTTCATCACCACCGATACCGCGCTGGTCTATTGCGCCGTCCTGTCCGGGCTGGCCTGGTTGCGGGCCACGCAGGACAACAGCAAGGCCTGGTATCTGGTCGCCGGCATCTTCCTTGCCGGCGCGGTGCTCTCAAAATATTTCGCCGCGCTGCTGGGCTTCGCTTATCTGGTCGATGCGCTGCGGCGACGTACCCCGCGCGCTTTCACCGGGCTCGCCATCGCCTATGCCTGCACCGTGCCGGCCCTGCTGTTGATGGCGTGGTGGAACAGCGAGCACTGCTGGACGAACTATCTGTTCAACTTCGTCAATCGCCACGGCAAGGGCAATACCGGACTCAACCTGTCGACGCCCCTGCTGTATCCGCTCATGCTGCTCTACATCCTGACACCGCCGGTGATGTGGACACTGCTGCGTCGCCCGTCTCTGTGCCGTCCCGCCAGCGCCGACTTTTCATTGGATCGCTCGCTGCTGGTGCTGGCGGCGGTGCCGCTGCTGCTGTTTGCGCTGCTGTCGCTGGTCAAGACGATCGGCTTGCACTGGGTGCTTTCCTTCGTGCCCTTCGTGCTGATGCTGGTGGCTCGCCGCCTGATGCCACGCGGCATACAGAAGCTGACGGTATTTTTCTTCGGTTTTGCCGCGCTGCATGTTGCCCTGGCGGTCACGGTCTCGCGCCTGCCGCTGGAAACCTGGCGCAACTTCAATCTCTACCCCAGCCTCGTGCTGACCGTCGACAGCGCGACGCTGGTCGAACACGCCATGCCGGGTGACACCCTGCTAGCCTCTGACGGCTATTCCAACGCGGTGACCCTCGGCTACAACCTGCGCCGCTACGTGCCGGTACTCGGGCCGGGCTCGGGTCATGCGCGCCACGACGATGTCCTGACCGACTGGCGTGCGCACGACGGCCGCGACATCACCGTGCTGCGCAAGACCGTGCCACGCGACGGTGAGTACGCTGACTGGTTCCGCAGCGTGAGCGTCGACAGCTTCGAGCACCGCGGCGCGCGCTTCTGGGTGGTACGCGGTCAGGGCTTCGATTACGCGCGCTATCGTGATACGGTACTGACCGAGATTCGCCGCAAGTACTACGGCGTACCCTCGTGGTTGCCCCTGTCAAACTGCTATTTTTGCGAACGCTACTTTCCGGATAACCCATGCCGCCGCTGATCCAGTTGCTCCGTCCGCACCAGTGGGTGAAGAACGGCTTCGTGCTGGTCGGTTTGCTGTTCGGCCACGCCTGGATGCAACCGGAGATGCGCGCGCAGGCGCTCGCGGCCTTCATTGCCTTCTGCCTGATTTCGTCGGCGGTGTATGTGATGAACGACATCGTCGACCGGGAGGCTGACCGGCGCCATCCCGAGAAGCGTCACCGGCCGATCGCCAGCGGCAAGGTGGGCATCGGCGCAGCCGTGGCGCTCGCTGTGCTCTGCCTGCTGGCCGGCCTCGGGCTGGCCTTTGGGTTGTTCGGCATCCCGGCCTCGCAGGCGCCGTGGATCTTTATCGCCTACGTGCTGATGAACATCGGCTACAGCCTGGGGCTCAAGCATGTCGTGATCCTCGACGTCTTCATCATCGCCGCCGGCTTCATGCTGCGTATCCTGGCCGGCACGCTTGGCGTCGGCATCGCGCCTTCGCACTGGCTCGTGCTGTGCGGCCTGATGCTGACGCTGTTCCTCGGCTTCGCCAAGCGGCGTGCCGAGGTAGAGGTTCCCGCCGAGGAAGGCAAGCCACACCGGCGCGTGCTCGATCAGTATTCGGTCCCGATGCTCGACCAGTTCATCACGCTGACCGGCGGCGCGACGGTGATCGCCTACAGCCTCTACACGGTGAGCGAGGAGACCATCGCCCTGCACGGCACGCCCTGGCTGATCGCCACCGTGCCCTGCGTGCTCTACGGCCTGCTGCGTTACCTGTATCGCCTGCACCGGGCCGGCGGCGGGGGCGATCCGGCGCGTGAATTGCTGAGCGATCCCCATTTAATGGGTGTATTCGTGCTTTGGTTGCTATTGGTCATCTGGCTGCTCGGCGGCTAGAATGCCGCAACCTGTTGATTTCCCAATCCCCATGACCAGCACCTACCCCACCGACCCATTCGCTTCACTGCAAGCACTGGGTAACGCGACCGCCCACGTCGATCGCATCATGGAGATTATCGAGCATATTCGTCTATTCGAGGATTTCGACCGGGCGGAAATCGAACTCCTCGCACAGTACATGCGCTGCTATCGCGCCGACATCGGCATCGAGATCATTCGTGAGGACGAGCTCGGCGACTGCATGCTGCTGCTGCTCGAAGGCAGTGTCGAGATCCTCAAGCGCGACCGGCAGGGGCTGCCGCAACGTTTGGCCGTCGATGGTCCCGGCAAGACGCTGGGCGAGATGTCGCTGATCGATGGCGAGCCGCGCTTCGCCAGTTGCATCACGCTCGCGCCGACGCTGTTCGCGGTGCTCGATCGCGAAGGGCTGACACGTCTGGTGGCCGAACAGCCGAAGATCGGCGTCAAGATTCTCATGGAACTGCTGATGCTGCTCAACCAGCGCCTGCGCGCGGTGAGCGGCGAGCTGATGAAGTGCCTGGACAACCAACGCCTGCGCATCCGCTGATCAGGCGTTGATTCCCTTCTGCCAGAGTACGTCGCCGCAACCGGCATGCCGGTTCAGCCAGCGTGCCAGCACGAACAGCAGATCCGACAGCCGGTTGAGATACTGACGGGCCGGTTCCGAAACCGTTTCATTGTGCGCGAGCGCCACGACCGCGCGTTCGGCGCGCCGGCACACCGTGCGGGCGTGATGCGTCAGCGCCGCGGAGCGTGTGCCGCCCGGCAAGATGAATTCCTTGAGTGGTGCGAGTTCGCCGTTGAACCGGTCGATCGCCAATTCCAGGCGTGCCGGTTGCGTGTCCTTGAGGAAGCTGCCGCCCGGCACCGAGAGTTCTCCGCCCAGATCAAAAAGATCGTGCTGCACGCCGACGAGCAGCTTGCCCACCTCGTCGGGTAGCGGCTCGCAAAGCAACAGGCCGATCACGGCATTGAGTTCGTCGACATCGCCGAGTGCGGCGACGCGCGGCGCATCCTTGCCGACGCGCGAGCCGTCGCCGAGGCCGGTCGTGCCGGCATCGCCGGTGCGTGTGTAAATCTTCGAGAGTCGGTAGCCCATATCAAAAGTCGGCGAAGAAGCTGCGAGCAGCGGAGGGGGACCCGCCGAAGGCGGGGGCGTAGCGACCGCGAGCGGCGCCGGGACGGCAGAGTTTAGGCGAAAGACAGCGCTTATGCCTGATTGCGCACCGCGGCGGTCAGCGCTTCCGGTTCCGGCGGCCGCTTGACCACCAGTACCGCACATTTGACGCCGCCGACGATGCGGTCGGTGGTCTGGCCGACCAGCTTGCGCGACAGGCCCTTGCGCTGGTCGTTGCCGATCACGACAAGGTCGGCGCCGGTCGTTTCCGCCGCTTCGAGAATGGCGGGTTCGGGTGCCTTTTCGACGATCATCCCGGTGCAGTCGATACCCTCGATCTTCAGCAGGCCGAGCTTCTCGGCAATGTCTTCCTCGGCTTTCGCACGGTTGCCGCCGGGCGGCACCGCCGCGAGCACGGTCACCGGCAGGTGCATCACCTTGGCGATCTGCGCGGTGACTTCGGTGAGGATATCGCTGATGCGCGAGCCGTCGGTCGCCATCAGGATGCGCTTGCGGCAGGGTTCGGACGGCCAGTTGGCGATCAGCACATGACAGGGAGAACCGACGATTATCTGCAGCGCGATATCGCCGACCAGGCGCTCCTTCATGTCGCCGCGTGGCGGCCGCCGGCCGATGATGAGGATGTGGCTGTCCGCGGCCGCGGCGGCGGCCACGACTTCCTGGACCGGGTGCTTGCCGTAGCGAACGATCTGTTCGCTGTCTACGCCGGCCAGCAGCGCCTTGCGCTCTACCTGCGCGAGCCGTACCTTGGCGATCTCGTCCTCGGCCGGCGATTCGATGGCGGTCATGATGTCGAGCGTGACGCCGAACTGTTTGGCCAGCGTGATGGCGATGTCTTCCGGCGCATGGCTGAACTCGGTGCCGTCGGTGGCCAGCAGCAGGCGCTGGCGGCGGAAGCCGTCGGGCAGAATGCCACGGTTGCATTCCTTGAAGATGCGCGTCTTGCAGGTGCGGCAGATGTCCGGATCGAGCGTCCAGTACAGGGCGCGCGTTACGTCGGTCATCACCGGGAAGAAGGCGCCTTCGCCGATGTCACGCGTGTAGCCGCCTTGACGCAAGAGATCGACGATCGATGACTTGAGCCGATAGAAGTACAGGCCGCCGCCAAGGCGCCGTCGCCGGCGCGCTTCCTGCGCCAGTACCTCGGCGCCCGCGATGTCGAGATAGGTGAGGCTGGCCGCCGAGATGAGCACAGATTTCTGGTGCGGGTTGTCCTCGTCGATCTGCTGCAATGCGGCCTGCACGTAGCTGGCCGCGCCGAAGTAGATCGAACCGTTGATGCGCACGATGCGCAGCTGCGGGCATTCCGGTCGGCCCTTGGCGCGGATGAAGTGATAGGCGCCTTCCTCGGGCGCGGGCACGAGGGGGACGATTTCCGGCTTCGAGGTGCGGTAGAGGTAAAGAATCAATGACAGGAAGATGCCGAGGAAAATGCCGACCTCGAGGTTGAATAGCGTCCCGACCAGCGTGGCGAAGAGAATCGCCGACTCGATCTTGCTGGTGTGCCAGATGTGCTTGATGTGCTGGAAGTCGATCAGGCCCCAGGCGACCAGGAACAGGATGCCGGCCATCGCGGCGTTGGGCAGGTAGGCGGCGAGCGGCGCGACCACCAGCAGCACGACGACGAGGAAAAGTGAAGCGAACACCGAGGAGAGCGGCGTCTTCGCCCCGGCCTCGAAGTTGACGCCGCTGCGGTTGAACGAGCCCGAGGCGGCATAGCCCGAGAAGAAGCTGCCGACGATATTCGAGAGTCCTTGTCCGACGAACTCCTGGTTGCCGTCGATGCGCTGTTCCGAACGCACGGCGATGGCGCGGCCGATCGACACCGCCTCGGTCAGCGCCAGCATGGTGATCACCAGCGCCGGGCCGAGCGTATGGCGCAAGGCGTCCATCGAAAAATCCGGCATCGAGAAGGGGGGCAGGTGAGCCGGCAGCGCACCGACGGTCTTGATGCCGGTGGCTGCACCCTGCCAGAGGATCAGTGCCTCGGCGAACAGGCTGCCGACGATCATCGCCGCGATCATGTAGGGGATCTTCTTCGCGTAGCGCCGCGTCAGGATGCCGGCGGCGAGCGTCACGAGGCTGACGGCGAGCACCCAGGGATTGATGGCGAAGAACTGCGCCCAGAGTTGATGGACGATTTCGTAGAACGGGGTGCCGCGCGGGATGGCGATGCCGAAGAAATTCTTCACCTGGCTGGCGGCGATGAGGATCGCCGCGCCGGCGGTGAAGCCGATCACCACGCTGTGCGAAATGAAGTTCACCAGCGCGCCCATGCGCGCGAGGCCGAGGATCAGCTGGAACAGGCCGACGAGGAAGGTCAGCGTCAGTACCAGCTGGATGTATTGCGGTGAACCGGCATCGGCCTGATGCGAGAGGGCGGCGAAGACGGCGATCGAGATAGCAGTCGTCGGGCCGGAGACGAGGTGCAGGCTGGAGCCGAACAGCGCGGCGATGATGGCCGGCACCATCGCGGCATAAAGGCCGTATTGTGGCGGCAGACCGGCGATGGTGGCGAACGCGACGCCCTGCGGCAGGACGATCAGCGCGCCGGTGAGGCCGGCGACAAGGTCATCGCGGACGGACCGCTTGTTGACCAGTGGCCACCAGAGCAGGAAGGGGAAAAGTTTGCGAAGAAGGAGGGTCGATCTCATAAACAGCGGCGACTGAATATCAGCTGTCGCTTATTCTACGCCTGCGCAAAATAAGGTTTCTTGTGCCGTCCCACCAGCGCCGACTTTTTGTTCAGGCAATTAGGATCGGCAGACCGAGCAGCGGCCAGAGCGTGACGAGCGCAATGCCCAGGATGACGAGCAGGACGGCGCTCATCACCACCCCGTGCTTGAAGAACTCGCCAGGGGTGAACTGCTTCGACTCGTAGGCGATCGCGTTGGGTGCGGCACCGATCAGCAACACGAAGGGCATGCCGGCGACGACCAGCGCGGAGAAGAAGATCACGTCGGGCGCCACGCCGAGATAACGAGCCATCACCAACGAGACCGGCAGGGCGATGGCGATGGCGGCGACGTTCATGATGAAGTTGGTCATCACCAGCACGAAGGCGGAAACGCCCATGACGAACACCCACCAGTGGGCGCCCAGGAGTGCGGTGAGGAAGTTCACCGCCATCCACTCGGCGGCACCTGTCTTCCACAGGCAGAAGCCGATGCTCATCGCCCCTGAGAACAGCAGGATGATGTTCCAGGGCATCTCCTCCAGATCCTGCACCTTGAGCACGCCGAAGATGAAGAACAGCAGCGTCGAGGTGAGCATCAGGCCGGCACGATCGATACCCTTGAGTGCGGGTACCATCGATTGCGCCGCCATCATGACAACGACGAAGCCGACACAGGCAATCACGAACTTTTCCTTGGCAGTCATCGGGCCGAGTGCGCGGGCGAGTTTGCCAACCTTGGAGCGCAATCCGGGAATGGAGGCTTTCGATGGTTTGAAAGCGATGGAAAGGTACATCCAGATCAGGAACACCATGCCCCAGCCGATCAGTCCCATGTAGAGGGGGAAGTCGAAGAAATCGACCTGCCGGCCGGTAAATTCGGTGAACATTGCCGCCGCCGCCGGGCCGCGCGCTGCGCCAAGCAAGGTAATGATGCTGCCCGCGCCAGCTGCCCAGGCCATGCCGATGAACAGTGCCTTGCCGAAATTCGACGGGCCGGCATCATCCTTGTAGAGCGCCATGATGGCGAGCAGGATCGGGAACATCGTCGCCGCCACGGCGGTATGTGCCATGACATGGGCGAGCAGGGCAGTGACGATCATGCTGCCAAGCAGGATGATGCGGGTGTTCTCGCCCACCACGGCAAGCATCTTGTAGGCGATGCGCTTGGTCAGTCCGGTCTTGGTGAAGGCCATGCCGATCACCATCGAGCCGAAGATGAACATCACCGAGGGGTCCATGAAGTCGCGGAAGGCTTCCTTGGCGGGGCGGATCAGGAACAGTGCCTGGAACACGCCGATCGCAATCGCGGTGACGCCGATCGGAATCACTTCGAAGACCCACCAGATGCCTGCCATCAGGAACAGGCCGATGGCCGCCTTGCCTTCCTGCGACAGGACGAACTCCTTGCCGCCCGGATCGATCGCCACGCCCCAGGGTGGGGAGAAATACACCAGCAGGAAGATGGCGAAGCCCCCCAGCAGGGCGATCCATTTCTTCCAGTCGATGGATGGCGCGGCTGACTCATACTGTGCAACTTCGCTCATGCCACGCACCTTTCGCTGAGCACTTCAATGACGATCTCGTCGAAGACATCGACGAGTCGCAGGACACCAACAATTTGCTTGCCTTCGACGACGGGCAAAACATTCACCGGCGTGGTGGCGAACAGGAAGGCGGCTTTGGTGAGTGGCTCGTCGGCGCCGATGGTTGCGGCGATCGGGGATACGTGGTCCTTGGCGAGGATCTTGTGCGTTTCTCGGCATTGTTCTTCGCAGTCCTCCTGCCAGAGCACGGCGAGGGCGCTGACGTCGTTGGACGTGCCCTCGTAGTGGGTCGAGCCATGGCGCAGGTAGTCCGGCAGCAGGGCGTGCATGACGTTTTTGAGGCCGAGCGTGCCGAGCAGCCGGTTTTTGTCGTCGAGCACCAGGATGTTGCGGAAGAGTTCGGAAGAGCCGCTGGCCGCGTGCAGCTTGGCGAAGACTGCGCGCAGACTGGCATTACCGCTGACGTGGGGAAATTTTTCAAGCTCGACCATCAGGTCGCGCACGGTGCCGGAAATGGACATGAGATTTCTCCTCGGATTGCGGGGCTTGTCAGGCCGGATGAATCGTTGCTGCCACCGCGGCCAGTACATCCACGACACGCAATACCCCGACGATCCGGCCGTTTTCGGCGACGGGAAGCGTGTTGAGATCGGAGTGGGCAAAGCGGTAATGCGCCAGCGTGAGCGGATCGTCCGGTTTGAGGGGTGCAGGGGCTGGCTGGATATGATCGCCGACGCGCTGCTTGGCGACTTCACGCACATATTTGGCACTGTCGTCCTGCCAGAGCAGCGCCAGTAAAGAGTGATCACCGTCGGTACCGTCGATATGCGCGGGCAAATGAGCAAGATAATCCGGCAGCAGAACTTTCAGCAGATCGTGCAGGCTGATCTTGCCGATCAGCCGCTTCTCCCGGTTGAACACCAGCACGCTGCGGAAATGTGCCACGGCATCGAAGTGCTGACCGATCATCGCGAAGACATCGCCCAGCGTTGCATCCGCGTCGATTTGCGGATATTCGGCCAAGGGGCGCATGTGTGCGCCAACTGTTCCGGTAATCGGCATGACGGTCTTCCTTCGTGAGCTGTTATTCGTGCAAAGGCGTGGCCGAGAGCGGTTCCGCCTTGGGCGGTGGCCGCAGGGGATCTTCTTCGCCCGCATATTCGGCGCGCGAGTAGACGGCTTCAAGGGCCTCCTCGGCCGTGGCGAAGAAACGCTTCTCGCCGATCAGGTCGCGCAGTCCGGTGGCGCGCATCACGTCGTGGATCTGTTTCTTGAGGCCGGAGAACAGCACGACGATTCCGTTCTCGTTGAGGCGTTCGACGAGGTGGTGGATGACCTCCTCGCCCGAGGCATCGATACCGTTGATGGCATCGCCGACGATCAGCACGTAAGGTGCTTCGGGGTTATCGGCGACGGCATTCAGCACGGCTTCCTCGAAGTAGGAGACGTTGGCGAAGTAGAGCCGGCCGTCGAAGCGGATGGCGGTGACGACATCGGAAGAGGGCAGGTTGTTGATCTTCGCGTCGCGCAGTGTGCCATCGTGATAGCGGCCGAGGATGGCCACGCGCGGCTGCATCGTTTCATAGAGGTACATGACGATGGCCAGTACCGCGCCGATCATGATGCCCTTGTCGAGGTGGGGAGCGAAGATCAACGTGGCGAAGAAGGTGATCAGCGCCGTGATGCCATCCTTGCGGCTGGCCATCCAGGTGTGCTTGATCGCCGCCGGGGTGATCAGGCCAATAACGGCCAGCAGGATGATGACCGCCAGCACCGCCTTCGGCAGGTAGTACAGCAACGGCGTCAGGAACAACAGCGTGACGGCAACGAAGATGCCGTTGAAAGTCGAGGCCAGACCGGTCTTGGCGCCGGCCTGCAGGTTGATCGCCGAGCCGGTGAAGGATCCGCAGGACGGATAGGACTGGAAGAAGGCACCGCCCATGTTGGCGATGCCCTGGCCGATCAGTTCCTGGTTGGGGTCGAGGCGTTGCTTGGTCTGGGCCGCCAGCGCCTTGGCCATCGAGATCGTTTCCATGAAGCCGACCAGCGCGATGATCAGGGCCGCAGAAATCAGCGAAACGACAGCGTCGAAGCTCAAGCTGGGGATGCGCAGGCTCGGCAATCCGGCCGGGATGGTGCCGACCACGTCGCCGCCACCGACGAACTTGATTTCGCCGTTCTCGATTTTCTTGATGTGCCACTTGCGGCCATCGGTTTCGACGCCTTCCGGTGCTGTGCCAGCCAGGTAATACAGCGTGCGTTCGTTTTCCGGCGCCTTGGTGCGGTGGAGGTAGAGCTTGTTCAGCTGCTGCATGCGCTCCTTATTGTCCTGCTCCATGTTCGATACGGCGAGGCGCATCAAGTCAAGCTGGTAGTTCAGGTCGGCGATCGCAACCGTGTCGTCCTCCACGTCCAGTGCGCGCAGTTCGGTAGCCTTCGCGGTGATATCGGCCGACATGTCGCGGATGTTGTCATCGGCAACAATATGTCCCGACACCAGGGCATGGATGGCCTCGTTGGCAATGTCGTCGAGCTTGCCCTTGGCGTTGTGGGCATAGCCGAACGTATAGCTGATTAGGGTGGTCACGATCACGACGATCAGTACGCTGGGCTTGGCGAGCGCCCTGATCTTTTTCATGACGAGCATTATCACCAGCGCAAATACCGACATCGCCAGTGTGGGCAGGTGGGTCTGCGGCAGGTAGGCAAGCATTTCCCAGATGTCCTGGAGGAAGGAGTTGCTGCGCCCCTTCGGGATGCCCAGCAGCAGATCGAGTTGCGACAGCGCGATGATGATTGCGGCGGCGTTGATGAAGCCGAGGATGACCGGGTGGGAAACGAAGTTGACGATGGTGCCGAGCTTGAAGGTGCCCATCACGAACAGGATGAATCCGACCAGCAGGGACAGCAACAGGGCCAGTCCGATGTACTCGTCGCTCATCGGCACGGCCAGCGGCGCAACGGCGGCAGCCGTCATCAGCGAGATGATCGCGACGGGGCCGGTCAGTAGTTGGCGCGACGATCCCCACAATGCCCCGAGGATGGCCGGTATGAAGGCGGTATACAGGCCGAAATAGACGGGCAGGCCCGACAATTGGGCATAAGCCATCGCCTTGGGTACCAGCACGAGGGCGCCGATGATGCCAGCGACGACATCCCCGCGCAGGAGCGCGCTATTGATGGGGAACCAGGATAAAAACGGAAAAAAGCGCAGCAACAGCGAATTCGTAAACATCAATCCCCTCTTTCTTGCGTGGGCTTGGCCTTGTTTATTTGAACTAATTCGTTAATGACGACCTAAGCGCACGTTATTGAAGCGTTATCTTATCTTCTACCCACCCTGTTGCGGAAAACAAGTTGCGTTATGCAACCATTACTTCAACCTATTTTTAATGAGCCAGATCACTCTTTTTCGAGTTCGTAGCGTTTGAGTTTGCGCCATAGCGAAACCCGGTCGATCCCCAGAATTTGTGCTGCCAAGGTCTGGTTGCCGCCGGCCTCCTGCAGCACCCAGCGGATGTAGTCGCGCTCCTGCTCTTCGAGCGAGGGCAGGCGACCTTCTTTCTTGCGGAAGGTACGGATCGACAGTTCCCGCAGATCGTCCGGCAGGTGAGCAGACTCGATGGTGTTACCGGTGGCGATGGCGACCCCGCGCTCGATGATGTTTTCCAGTTCGCGCACGTTGCCAGGAAAGTCGTAAGCCTTGAGGATGCTGATCGCCTCCGCCGAAATGTCGTTCACCGGCTTGTTCATGCGTGCAGCGCACTTGCCGAGGAAGTGGTAGGCCAGCAGGGGAATGTCCTCGCGCCGCCGCGACAGCGGCGGGATGTGCAGGTTCACCACGTTGAGCCGGAACCAGAGGTCCTGGCGGAACTCGCCGCCTTTCATCATCTCCTGCATATTGCGGTTGGTGGCGGCGACGAAGCGTACGTCGATTTTCAGCGGGCTGGTGGCGCCGAGCGGCAGCACTTCCTTTTCCTGGATGACGCGTAGCAGCTTGACCTGCATGGCCGGCGACATTTCGGTGACTTCGTCGAGGAACAGCGTGCCGCCATCAGCCGCGGCCAGCAAGCCTTTCTTGTCCGTCTGCGCGCCGGTGAAAGCGCCCTTGAAGTGGCCGAACAGTTCGTTGGCTAGCAGTTCTTCATTGAAAGCGCCGCAGTTGATCGCGAGAAATGGTCCGTCGGCGCGCCGGCTCTGGTTGTGCAGGTAGTGAGCAAACAACTCCTTGCCGGTGCCCGATTCGCCGGTGATGAGGACGTTGCAATCCGTTGGCGCCACCTGGCGCGCCATGTCGAGCAGGCGCTGTATCTCGCCATCCTGGGTGATGATGCGCACCTTGCCCTGAAAGCTGTCCACCTGTTCACGCAGGGCGCGATTCTCACGGCGCAGGCGGATCTTCTCGATCGCCTCGGCAACGACCTTGCGTACTTCATCGAGCCGGAAGGGCTTGGCGATGTAGTAATAGGCGCCATGCTTCATGGCCTCGACGGCCGATTCGAGCGAGGCGAAGCCGGTGATGACGATGACCTCGGTGTCCGGACTGGTTTCGCGGCAGCGCTGCAGGATCTGCATACCGTCCACCTTTTCCATGCGCAGGTCGGTCAGCACCACGTCGAAAGGCTGGGCTTCGAGATGGGCGAGGGCGTTGCTGCCACTCTGGGTGGCGACGACCTCATAGCCTTCCTTCTTCATCACGTGTTCAAGATTGCGAACGGCAACCTTTTCGTCATCGACGATCAGCAGTCTTCCTTTGTTCATGACTCTTTCAGGGGTAGGCGAATCCGGAAGGTGGTGCCCTGGCCCGGTTCGCTGTCGACGGCAATGCAGCCGCCATGCTCTTCGATGATCTCGAAGACGATGAATAATCCAAGTCCCATCCCCTGGCCGACTTCCTTGGTCGTGAAGAAGGGATCGAAAATGCGCGGCAATACGTCGGCCGGGATGCCGGCACCGTTGTCGCGCACGGTGATCTCGACACTTTTTACCTGACCGGGACACTGGCCGAACACCAGCTTTCCGCACTCGCACTGTGATGTGATCGTGTGCGCCTCGATGGCGATCTCGCCGCACTCACCGAGCGCTTGCAGGGCATTGCTCATCAGGTTGATCAGTACCTGCTGCAGGCGTTGGCGGTCGCCGGGAACTTCGATGTCGGCGGGGATCGCGACATTGACGAGTGCCTGTCCAGCGATGCGCCCACGCATCAGGCGCAGGGTTTCCTCCACCAGTGCCGCGAGCGGGATCGGCTCGTGCTTGAACGCGCGGTCGCGCGCGTAATCGAGCAGCGAGCGCACGATATGGCGCGCGCGCCAGGTTTCCGCGTCGATCTGCTCAATCAGTTCTTTCATATATGCCGTCTCGCCAGCGCCGACTTCTTCGGCGAGGATCTGCGTCGAGGTGCCGATGTTCGATAGGGGATTGTTGAGTTCGTGGGCAACGCCCGACAGCATCGTGCCGAGTGCGGCGAGTTTTTCCGAGCGCACCAGCTGGCCCTGGCGTATTTCCAGTTCGCGCAGCACGTGATTGAAGGCCTGGGTCAGCGAGGCGATCTCGCGGTCCTCGGCCTTCATGTCGAGCTGGGTCAGCCGCCCGGCGGCAACGGCTTCCATGCTTTCTTCCATCTCCTTGAGCGGGCGGCCGACCCGTTGCGTCATGAGCTGGCCGATGCCGATCACCAGCAGGCTGACGACAATCACCGCAGCGATCAGCAAGCGCCGGTGACGATCCAGCATCGCCTGCAACGAGGCGCGCTCGGTGCCGGCGAGCTCCTCGGCGAAAGTGATGATGTCCTTGCCGATGCGCCGGATGTTGGTGGTCAGAGGCTCTTTTGCCGCGTCGGCGGTATTCTGGCCATAGGCGGCCATCAACTGGCCATAACGCTCGAGGTCGTTTTCCAGTTGCCCAATGCGCATTTTCCCGGCCAGGCCCTCGAACAGGACGGCATGATTGCGCAGCAGGGCGAGGCTGCGCTCGACATAGGCGCTGTTTTCGGTGAGATCGGCATTCTGGTGGTAGAGGAAGTAGTTCTTTTCGAAGCGGCGGATTTCCAGTGCGGTATCGAAGAATTCGCCAATGCGGCCACCTGCGGCGATTCTTTGTTCCATGAGTTGCAGTTCGTAGAACGAAAACAGGGACAAGGCCACCACGAGGATGGCGATGATCGAGTAGCCGACAGTAATCTTGCGCCGCAGGGATTGCATAATTGCATTATGCAACGCCTCCGAATTTTGGCGCAACGAATTTGCTGATGGATTAAGTCGTTCCTGTAAATAGGAAAAACTTGAAGTTCACAGTTTACATGGAATAAAATGTTGCAACATGCAACGAGCGGCCTGGTTTCTGAAAAGCTGCCAGGCATTAGCTTTCTTGTTTTAAATGAACTACTTGAATCGCGTTGTCGCCTGTGGCACGGAAGCTGCCTATCGGAAGCGCCCGAACCGTATACCCATAATCGATGTCTGGTCTTGCCACTCCCACCCTGTCCGAACGCAAAGTACTCCTTGCCCTCCGCGAGGGCTTTCTGGATCCACGCTTGTTGGCAGCGGCGCGCAATCTCTGTCAGCGCCTTGGCGCGGGGCTCGATATCCTGCTGGCTTGCCAGAGCGGGCAATTGCCGGCCGCAGTTGCCGACCTGATCAAGACCCTGCGCGACGAAGGCGTGGCTTACAACATTTCCCGCTATGAGGAATTGCGGCGGCGGGATGTCGTGCAGTACGCCAATACCCACGAGTGCATTGCCACGGTCGTCATCGATTCGCTGGAAGGTTGGGAAAGCGTTGCCCGCAGCCGCTCGTCCAATCCCTGGAAAAAACTGGCTTGCCCGCTGGTGACCGCCGTGCCGGCCAAACCCGAGAAGGAAAGATCATGATGTTGTCGCCGCGAATCCTGTTTCCTTTTCTGAGCTGGTTCCCCTTGAAAAGCGGAACGCTGCGCGCCGACTTCATTGCCGGCCTGACCGTGGCGCTGGTGCTGGTGCCGCAGTCGATGGCCTACGCGCAATTGGCTGGCCTGCCCGCCTACTACGGTTTGTACGCCGCCTTCCTGCCGGTGGCCGTGGCAGCGCTGTGGGGCTCTTCGCATCAGCTGGGCACCGGGCCTGTGGCGGTGGCCTCGCTGCTGACGGCTTCATCGCTGGCACCGCTTGCAACGCCCGGTTCCGACCCGTTCGTGATGCTGGCGATCATGCTGGCGCTGCTGGTAGGCATCGTGCAACTGTCGCTGGGCCTGTTCAAGCTCGGCGTGGTGGTTAACTTCCTCTCACACCCGGTGATCGTCGGTTTCACCAATGCGGCGGCGATGATCATCGGCCTGTCACAGGTCAACAAGTTGCTTGGCGTACCGATGGGGCGCTCGGAGTCCTTTGCCCGGGATATCTGGGAGGTGTTCAAACTGGCTGGCGATACCCACTGGCCGACGCTGGCGATGGGCCTGGTCGCGATCGCGATCATCTATTTCGCCAAGCGCAAGGCGCCCAAGCTGCCGGGCGTGCTGCTGGCGGTGGTCGTGACCATCCTGATCAGCTATTTCAGCGGCTTCGCCCAGAACGCCAAGGGCAAGCCGGAGGACATTGTCAATCCCGGTATCCAGGCACTGGTGACCGGCCATTTGGTGGCCGACGACAACATCCGCGACATGGCAGTAGCAATCACTGAAAAGGCGGCCGAGTTGCGTGACCTTGAAGTTGGCAGTGATGACAGCGGGGAAATCGCCGACCTGCATTACCAGCTCGAGCTGATGCGGCTGGGCGTTGCCAACATGGAAAAGGAAAACCGGGAGCGCGAACAGGGCTTGCAACGGGTCCGCTTCCTGCGCGTGCCGGCGACAGCGGATACGCCGGCGAGACTTTATTTGCCGGATGAGCTGCCTGCAGGTACGCAGACCGATGGCCACAAATGGCACATCAAGAAGATCAGCAATGGCGAAATCCGGTTGGCCGGTGGCGGCGAAGTGGTCGGTAATGTCCCAGCCGGATTGCCCTCGTTCAGCGTGCCGAAGATTTCCTGGGAGCTGATCGGCTCGCTGCTATCGACGGCCATCGTCATTTCGCTGGTCGGTTTCATGGAAGCGATCTCGATCGCCAAGGCCATCGCCGCAAAAACCCGCCAGCGCATCGATCCGAACCAGGAGCTGGTCGGTCAGGGCCTAGGCAACATCGTCAGCAGCCTGACGCAGGGCTTTCCGGTTTCCGGTTCGTTTTCGCGCTCGGCCGTGAATATCAATGCGGGTGCGCAGACGGGCATGTCGTCGGTGATCACGGCAGCATTCGTACTGCTGACCCTGTTGTTCCTCACGCCTTTGCTGTTCCACCTACCGCAAGCGGCGCTGGCGGCCGTGATCATCATGGCAGTGATTGGCCTGATCAACTTCAAGGCGATCAGGCATGCGTGGGAAGCGAACAAGCACGACGGCATTGCCGCCATCGTAACCTTCATCGCCACGCTGGTGTATGCACCGCATCTCGACAAGGGCATCATGGTCGGCGCCGGACTGGCGATCGTGCTTTACCTCTATCGGACGATGACACCCCGCGTCGCCATCCTCGGGCGCTATCACGACGGCACCCTGCGCGACGCCAAGATCAACAACCTGCCAGCTTCGGATGTCGTGACTGCCGTGCGTTTCGATGGCCGCCTCTACTTCGCCAATGTTTCCTACTTCGAGGATGCGATCCTCGAGGCGGTGGCGAACAATCCGGAGGCGCACTACCTGCTGGTGGTCGGCGATGCGATCAACGAGATCGATGCATCGGGGGAGGAAGTGATCCACCACCTAGTGCAGCGCCTGAACGCGATCGGCGTGGTCATGTTGTTCGCCGGCCTGAAAAAGCAGGTACTCGACGTGATGCATGCCACCGGCCTGCGCGAGGAAGTCGGCGAGCAGCGTTTCTTCGCCACTGCGGAGCAGGCACTCGATCGCATCTATGCCCGCGAGGAGTATGCGGGCGATGGCGATGCCCTGAAGCTGCATGACGTTGTGGAACCACTTCCCGAAGACCCCACGTTATGATGTCGAGGACCGTGCCGACCCAGTGGCCACCCATGTTGATATTCAGCGATAACACCAAGTTTTTGCCATGAAGAAATCCAATATCAAGCTCATCATCGTCGCCGTTGTATTCCTGCTTGCCTGGCTGGCCGTCGCCAGCGTCGTTCCCACGCTCGAAATCGCGGTGGTGTTCGGCATCCTGATGCTGACGGTGTATCTCTTCGCCTTCGAGGTGGTCGGTATTGACGTGGCTGCGGTCAGCATCATGGTGCTGCTCGGCCTGATCAGCCATTTCCACGGCCTGCTCGGCGTGGCCAATCCGTTGGTACCTTCATCCGAGCTGTTCCGCGGTTTTTCGGGCAACGCCGTGATGTCGATCGTTGCGGTGATGATTATCGGTGCCGGCCTTGACAAGACCGGTTTGATGGGCAAGGTCGCCGGTTTCATCCTCCGGGTGGCGGGGCATACCGAGGCACGCATCATCCCGGCGATTTCCAGTACGGTGGGTTTCATCTCCAGCTTCATGCAGAACGTCGGTGCTGCCGCGCTGTTCCTGCCGGTGGTGGCGCGGGTGTCGGCACGCACCGGCCTGCCGATGTCGCGCCTGCTGATGCCGATGGGTTTCTGCGCCATCCTCGGCGGCACCATCACCATGGTCGGTTCCAGTCCACTGATCCTGCTCAACGACCTGATGCTCGCTTCCAACAAGGCCTTGCCGCCCGACCAGCAGATGGAAACCTGGTCCCTATTCAGCGTTACGCCGATCGGCCTCGCGCTGCTCGCCGCCGGCATCGCCTACTTCGTGATTGCCGGTCGTTTCGTGCTGCCGGGACAGGCCGAGGAAGACATGACCAGCGGCGGCAGCGCGATGGATTACTACAAGGAACTCTACGGCCTCGACTTCATGCTGCGGGAAGTGCATGTACCCGTCGGCAACCTCCTCGTGGGCAGGCAGCTCAACGACATCGAGGGGCCGTACCGCCTGCGCATTATCGCCATGCTGCGCGGCTCGGATGACCTGCGCGTCGGTCCCGGCGGCGTGGCGCGCGACGTGGCGGTCGAGGCCGGCTGCGTGCTCGCCCTGCTCGGCGCACCCGCCAAGCTCGCAGAGTTTGCCACCAAGTATGGCCTCGAGTTGCAGGAGGACATGACGACTTTCACGGATACGCTGGCCTCCAACAAGGCAGGTATTGCCGAAGTGGTGATTCCGCCGGGTTCCGACTTGGTCGGCAAGAGCGCGCGCGATGTCTGGCTGCGCAAGACCTACGGTCTGGCACTGGTGGCGCTGCACCGTGCCGGCAATACCCTGCGCGAGGGCGACGGCATCCGCGACATGCCATTCCAGGCCGGAGACGCGCTGATCGTGCATACGCCGTGGAGTTCGCTGGCCCACCTCGAGACGGACAAGAACTTCGTCGTCGTCACGACCGAGTATCCGCACGAGGAGTTGCGGCCGCACAAGGTGAATGCGGCGCTCGCTTGTTTTGTCGTGGCGCTCGGCCTGATCCTGTTCTCCGATATCCGTCTTTCGATCGCCCTGATGGCGGGCGCCATCGGCATGATCTTGACGCGCGTGCTGAACATCGAGGAGGCTTACCGCGCGGTCAGCTGGAAGTCGGTATTCCTGCTCGCGAGCCTGATTCCGCTCGGCCTCGCGGTGGAGACCAGCGGCACGGCCAAGTGGATTGCCGAACAAACCCTCACCCTGCTTGGTGGCACGCCGGTCTGGGTACTTCAGCTGGCCATCGCCGTGCTTGCCACTGTCTTCACACTGGTCATGTCGAACGTCGGCGCCACCGTGTTGCTGGTGCCGCTGGCGGTGAATATCGCCATCGGTGCTGGTGCCGATCCGGCGGTGTTCGCGCTGACCGTCGCGCTGGCGACCTCGAACTCCTTCTTCCTGCCGACCCATCAGGTCAATGCCCTGCTGATGGGGCCGGGGGGCTATCGGGTTACCGATTACATGCGTGCCGGCGGCATCATGACGATCCTGTTCATCGTCGTCCTGGTCGCGATGATGAACCTGATTTACTGATTGCCCATGACTACCGACAGAGATGATGCCCTGTGGTGACAGCCGGGTTGATACAATCCGTATCAGAAAACCATAATATCCATGTCTTCCCTGCTGACCATTGACATCCTCCTGATCGCTGCCGGTGCGTGGCTCGGACTGGGCTTGGTCGGACTTGCTGCACCGCGCAATCTGCGCTTCATCAGTACCGTGCTGTTCCCGCTGGGCGCCATAGTCGGACTGTTGATCGGTGTCGTCGCCATGGGGGCGCTCGGGGAGGCGCCGCAGACCGCCGTGTTGGTCATCGGTCTTCCCAATCTGCCTTTCCACCTGCGACTCGACAATCTTGCAGCGATCTTTCTGTTGTTGCTCGGTTTCGCTTCAGCCGGCATATCCATCTACGCTGCCGGTTATTTCCGCCACGATCACGGTATTCCACTCGGTCTGCTCTGCCTCGAATATCACTTATTCCTCGCCAGCATGCTGATGGTGTTGCTGGCAGATGATGCCTACGCCTTCATGGTGGCATGGGAGACGATGGCGCTGTCCTCCTTCTTCCTAGTGACCACCGACCACCGGCATGAGGCGATCCGCCGTGCTGGCTACCTGTATTTGCTGATTGCACACATTGGTGCGATCGCCATCCTGCTGTCCTTCGGCGTGATGACCTCGGGCAGTGGCGATTACAGCTTTGCCGGCATGCGGTCGCAGGAGCTCTCGCCTTTCTGGGGCTCGGTTGCCTTCCTGCTCGCCTTGTTCGGGTTCGGTGCCAAGGCCGGCTTGCTGCCGGTTCACGTCTGGCTGCCCGAAGCGCATCCGGCGGCCCCTTCACCGGTCTCGGCGCTGATGAGCGGCGTGATGCTCAAGACTGCGATCTACGGCCTGCTGCGCGTCAGCTTCGATCTGGTCGGTACCTCGCTATGGTGGTGGGGTGTCGTCGCGTTGGCAGTGGGTCTCCTTACGGCCCTGTTCGGGGTTCTGTATGCTACGGTCCAGTCCGACATGAAGCGCCTGCTGGCCTATTCCTCGATCGAGAACATCGGCCTGATCGCGGTAGGCATCGGCCTGACATTGATTTTCCATGCGTACAAGATGGAAGGGCTGGCGGCCTTGGCGCTAACAGCGGTTTTCTATCACTGCATTGCCCATGCCGGCTTCAAGAGCCTGTTGTTCCTCTGCACCGGCTCGGTACTGCATGCAACCAAGGAGCGCAGTCTAGGCAAACTGGGTGGGCTGATTCATCGCATGCCCTGGGTAGCGTGGCTCGCCTTGGTCGGCGTGCTCGCCGGTGCCGGTCTGCCACCCTTGTCCGGTTTCATTTCCGAGTGGCTATTGCTGCAGGGTTTCCTGTTCTCGCCCGGGTTGCCGCATCCCTGGCTCAACATGCTGGTGCCGGTTGCCGCTGCGGCAGTCGTTCTCGTTGCGGCCATGGCCGGCTTCGCCATGGTCAAGTTCTACGGCATCATCTTTCTGGGGCAGATGCGCGAGCCCGCGCTCAAGGATGCTCACGATGCGGGCCCGTGGGAACGCATCGGCCTCGCATGGCTGACGCTGCTCACACTGCTGCTCGGTGTGTTGCCGAGCACGATCATCCTGCAGCTCGACGCCGCGACTCAGCAACTCTTGGGCAAGGGACTGACGGAGCGGGTCGCCGAACAGGGCTGGTGGATGCTGGCGCCGATTTCGCCTGACCGTGCCAGCTATGAGCCACTGGTCTTCCTGCTGGTCATCGCGATCACGCTGCTGCTGGGCGGGTGGGTCGTCAAGCATCTGTATCATGGCCGTCTGCGCCGCACGCCGGCCTGGGATTGCGGCTACCATTTCCAGGGACCGCGGGCGCAGGACACGGCCGAAGGCTTCTCGCAGCCGATCCGCCGCATCTTCGAGCCGATGTTCCGCATGGAGCGGCATTTCCCGAGCGTCCGCGACAGCCAGCCGTTTTTCAGCGTGCATGTCGAGGATCATTTCTGGCACTGGCTCTACCTGCCGATTGCCCGACTGGCCGGATGGGTTTCGACGCTCATTACCAACCTGCAGGGTGGTCGTATTGCTGTCTATCTGTTGTACAGCTTCCTGACCCTGATCCTGTTGATTCTGGTGGCACGGCCATGAGTATGACCGGATTGCTGGGCCAGGTCTTTGCCCTGCTCTTTGCGTTGGCACTGGCGCCGCTGCTGACCGGCTGGGTCAACCAGTGCCGGGCCTGGCTGCAGAACCGCGCCGCGCCGCCGCTCCTGCAGCCTTATTACATGCTGCACAAGCTGTTCAACAAGGATGTGGTGCTCGCGCATGGCGCGTCGCCCTTGTTCCGCTTTGCGCCGTATGCCCTGTTCGGTTGCATGCTGCTCGCCTGCGCCATCATCCCCAGCCTGTCGACCGATCTTCCGCTGGCGCCGGCGGCCGATGCCCTTGCACTGGTCGGCGTGTTCGGCTTGGCGCGCGTGTTCATTTCGCTCGCGGCGATGGATATCGGTACCTCCTTCGGTAGCCTGGGTGGCCGGCGCGAGATGCTGGTTGGCTTCCTCGCCGAGCCGGCGCTGCTGATCGTGATCTTCACCGTGGCGCTGATCGTGCAGTCCACCTCGGTGGCCACGATCGTCGAGATATTGGCCCATCGTGAGTTCGTCATCTATCCGAGCATTGCCTTCGCCGGCATCGCCTTCACCATGGTGTCCCTCGCCGAGAATGCCCGCGTGCCGGTGGACAACCCGGCGACCCACCTCGAGTTGACCATGATCCACGAGGCGATGATTCTCGAGTATTCCGGCCGCCACCTCGCATTGATCGAGTGGGCTGCCAGCCTCAAGCTGTATGCCTATTCCTGCCTCGGCCTCGCGCTGTTCTTCCCGTGGGGCATCGCCGAGCGCGACAATTTCCTGGCGCTGTTGACCTCCATACCGATCCTGCTGGTCAAGTTGGCTATCGGTGGTTTCCTCGTCGCGTTGATCGAGACCATCAACGCCAAGATGCGCATCTTCCGCGCGCCGGAGTTCCTTGGTACCGCTTTCCTGCTGGCGGTCCTCGGCATGCTCGTCAATCTCCTGCTGGAGAGCCGGATATGAACGGCGTGATGGCGTATTCCGGCCAGCTCATCAACCTCTGCGCCGCGGTGATCCTGCTGCTGGCATTTGCCATGCTTGCACAGCGGCGCGTGACCCACCTGATCGACCTGTTTGCCCTGCAAGGCTTCACCCTGTTTCTCTCGACACTGATCATGGCGCTCAAGACCGGGCAGACGCACCTCTTCTACTCGGCCGGCCTGACGCTGGCACTCAAGGCGCTGCTGTTGCCGTGGATCCTGCACCGATTGGTGCGCAAGCTGCAGGTCAAAGGCGAGGTCGAGGCGCTGATCAACATTCCGACGACGATGCTGGTCGGCATCGTCCTCGTCGTCATCGCCTTCAACGTCGCGCTGCCGATCTCGAACCTCTCCAGTTCGATTGCGCGGGGCATGCTCGGCATCGCGCTGGCGACCGTGATGCTCGCTTTCCTGATGATGATCACGCGCCGCAAGGCGATCACCCAGGTGGTTGGCTTCCTCGCCATGGAAAACGGCCTGTTCCTCGCCGCGACCAGCGCGACCTACGGCATGCCGATGGTCGTCGAACTCGGCATCGCCCTCGACGTGCTGGTCGGCGTGATTATCCTCGGCGTGTTCTTCTTCCAGATCCGCGACCAGTTCGACAGTCTCGATATCCATCACATGGAAAAGTTGAAAGAACGCTGATGGATGTCTTTGTCCTGACCCTCGCGATTCCCCTGATCTCAGGCATCCTGTTGAGCGTGCTGGGCGAGCGCGACTGGGCGCCGCACCTCAATATTTTCGCCAGTGCCGGTACTTTCATCGCGTCCGCCCTGCTGACGATGGAAATCGTCGCCTCGGGTCCGCGCTTCGCCTTCGGCGAGCATTTCTTCATCGATTCGCTGAATGTCTTCTTCGTCACGCTGACTGCGTTTGTCGGCATGACCACCAGCATCTTCTCGGATCCCTACATGAAGAACGAGCGCGAACACGGCAAGCTCACCAAGCCGCGCTTGCGTCTCTACAAGAGCATGTTCCAGTTGTTCATGTTCACCATGCTGATGGCGCTCACCACCAACAACATGGGCATCCTCTGGGTGGCGATGGAGGCGGCGACGCTGACGACTGTGTTGCTCGTGTCGCTTTATCGCACGCCCGCGTCGCTCGAGGCCGCCTGGAAATACTTCATCCTCTGTGGCGTCGGCATCGCGCAGGCACTGTTCGGCACCATCCTGCTGTATTTCGCCGCCGAGCGCGTGCTCGGCGAATCGGGCACGGCGCTGCTCTGGACGCATCTCGTGCAGGTGAAAGACCAGCTCGACCCGTCGATCATGGTGCTGTCCTTCATCTTCCTGCTGGTTGGCTATGGCACCAAGGTCGGCCTCGCACCCCTGCACAACTGGCTGCCCGATGCCCACGCCGAAGGCCCCACGCCGGTTTCTGCCGTGCTGTCCGGCCTGCTGCTCAACGTCGCGCTCTACGCGATCCTGCGTTGCAAGGTGCTCGCCGACGGCGCCATCGAAGGCGATTTTGCCGGCAACCTGATGATGGGCTTTGGCCTCTTCACGCTCTTGCTGGCAGCCTTCTTCCTTGCCCGGCAGAAGGACGTCAAGCGCATGTTCGCCTACTCGTCGATCGAGCACATGGGCCTGATCACCTTCGCCTTCGGCATGGGTGGCCCGGTGGCGAACTTCGCCGGACTGCTGCACATGACCATGCATTCGCTGACCAAGTCGGCGATCTTCTTCGCCGTTGGCCATGCTGCGCAGAAGACCGGGACGCAGATGATGGCGGACATCCGCGGCCTCATCCGCATCAATCCGCTGATCGGCTGGGGCCTGATGCTGGGCACGCTGGCGATCCTCGGCATCCCGCCCTTCGGCGTGTTCGCCAGCGAGTTCATGATCCTCACCCACGCGATGAAATACTACCCTTGGGCGACGCCGATCCTGCTGCTCGCCCTCGGTGTTGCCTTCGCCGCCATCTTCGGCAAGGTGCAACCCATGGTGTTCGGTGAGACCGAGGCCAAGCGTTTGCCGCATGCGCCGGCGATCACTCCGGTCTTCCTGCACCTCGGCATTGTGCTGATACTCGGTCTCTGGATTCCGCCGTATCTCACCCACTGGTTCCACGAAGCTGCGCGCATGCTGGGCTGATCATGTACTTATTCGACGACGTCCCAATCAACTTCACGCCGCAGTCCGGACCGGGGGCGCCGCTGTGGCATGGCCGCACCAATGACAGCGAGGAACTCAAGGATGTCGCCGCCGCCGTTCATCTGGCAGGTGGGCGTATTGCGGCCTTGTGGGGTTCCGACTGTCGTACCGAAGGCAAGGGGTTCCGCATCGACTGCGTGTTCGGCCTGAACGAGGGTCACATCTCGGTACGTCTCGACTTGCCCGAGGATGCCCCCGCCTATCCGGACATGTCCGGCATTTTCCCCGCCGCCAATCGCATGCAGCGTGCGACGCGCGACCTTGTCGGCATTGCCACGACTGGAGGAGACCAGCGTCCGTGGTTGCGTCATGGTGCCTGGCCAGCCGACTGGTATCCGTTGCGCCACGACGCTGGCGACCCTGCCGGTTTCAGCAACGAACCGAGTGATTATGCGTTTGTACCGATGGGCGGCGAGGGTGCGCACGAGATTCCCGTTGGCCCGATCCACGCCGGCATCATCGAGCCCGGCCATTTCCGCTTCTCGGTGATCGGCGAGCGCGTGCTGCGCCTTGAGCAGCGTTTGGGTTACCAGCACAAGGGGACCGAGCAGCGCGCCATCGGCGCCGATATCGCTACCGGTACCAAGCTTGTTGGCCGTGTCTCCGGCGACAGCACCTGCGCATTTGCCTGGGCTTACGCCGTCGCCATCGAAGTAGCCTGCACTGTCGATCCTTCTCCTCGTGCGTTGGCCTTGCGCGCTTTGATGATGGAGCGTGAGCGTATCGCCAATCATCTGGGCGATCTGGCCATGCTCGGCAATGATGCCGCACTGGCCTTTGGCCTCAGCCAGTTCTTCCGGCTCAAGGAAGATTGGGTACGCCTTAACGCCGAACTCTTTGGGCACCGCTTCATGATGGATTGCATCGTGCCGGGTGGTGTCGCCCTCGACCTCGATGCCAAGGCGCTGGCGGCGATCGTCGCGCAGTCCGAGAAGGTCGAACGCGAGGTCAGGGAGCTGCGTGCCATCTACGATGAGCATGCGGGCCTGCAAGATCGTTACCTCACGACCGGCATTATCGACACCGCGCTGGCGCGCGAGCTATCGCTGACCGGCATGGCGGCACGCGCCACCGGGATGATCCTGGATGGTCGCGTCTATCGGCAGGGTTACACGCCGCCGCCGCCCTATGCGGCGCTGGGGGTGCGCCCGGCGACCGATGAGCGCGGCGATGTGGCGGCGCGTGCGGCCGTACGCTTCGACGAGGTCTTTGAATCCCTGCGTCTATTGAGGTTACTGGCGGCCGGCATGCCGGCTGGCGAAGTGCGCCGCGCAGTTGCGCCGGTGGCAGGGGGAAGCGGGATCGGCGTGGTCGAAGGCTGGCGTGGCGAAGTCGTCGTTGGTGTGAGACTCGATGCGGCCGGCCGGCTGGCGCGCATGCATCCGCACGATCCTTCATGGCAAGCCTGGCCGGCGCTTGAGCATGCTGTTCTGAAAGACATCGTGCCGGACTTTCCGCTCATCAACAAATCGTTCAATCTTTCCTACTCGGGGCAGGACATATGATCAACCTGCTCAAGCATATCCTCAAAATCGGCATTGTCAGCGAGCCCGCGCCCGAGGTGGGCGACGCCCGTCGTGAGATGGACCGGCTGCAGGACGAGGTACTAAAAATCCTCGGCCGTGCCCTGACGATCCGCGAGGTCGACGCCGGTTCGTGCAACGCCTGCGAGCTGGAAATCCACGCGCTCAACAATCCCTACTACAACATCGAGGGACGCAGTATCAAGTTCGTCGCCAGCCCGCGCCATGCCGACATGCTGCTGGTCACCGGCCCGGTGACGAAGAACATGGAAAATGCGCTGAAGATCGCCTACGACTGTACGCCCGATCCGAAGCTGGTTGTGGCGGTGGGTGATTGCGGTTGCGGTTGCGGCGAGATCGGCGCGTTGTTCGGGCCGAACTATGCAACCTGTGGCGCGGTGGAAAACGTGATTCCCGTCGATGTGCGGGTGCCGGGTTGCCCGCCGACGCCGCTGGCCCTGATGCAGGGCATCCTTGCGGCAATAAAAACCCGCTGATCGCTCAGCGGGTCTTTTCGTTCCGCTGCTTGCGGGCGATGCGGTTATACATCTCGTGCTGCAGCATATGAGACTTGCGACGCGCAGACAGCATTTCTCCACCTTGGGATGCAAGCAGATCGACAACCGAACGGAAGAAGGATTTGATAACACGTGGCATGTCAGTTCTCCATCAGGGGTGGTAACTGAACAACCGCATAAGTCGTGCCATGCTGAAGAGCATCCGTAACCTATTGACGGGAAACGAATAGTTGTATCATGGGGCGCAGACTTGTGTTGCGTAATGCAACTACTGTCAAGGGTATGTGCAACACAAATTTGCCGAACTTGCCTTAGTGTTGTGGATGCTGATGGGGATGATGGCGGTGATGTTGCGCTGCTTTGGCAAGATCAAGTTTTCTTGCATGATGCTTGTCGAGACGCTCATGCCCCTTGCCTTGCAGCAATTGGGCCTTGCGGCGGGGCGATAGCATGTCACCCGATTCGAGCGGGATTAAAGTCGAGAGCGAACGGAGTACGGTGCTGAGCATTCTTTTCATGCGCTTCATGGCGGCTTCCTTCGATTGAAACCGCCTGTATACGCATGAGTCGTGCCTGACGACTTGCGTGTCCAACTATCTGATTAAGCGCCAGATGGTTGTTGCCAACCAATATGAATGCATTGCGATATGCAATATATCCCGGGCGCTATGCAACATCACACCCTATCCGGTGGCCAGCGGGCATGGTTTCAGGCGTTGTCGATGATTTCGAGACGGCGCGAGCGCCAGTCAAGCACGGCCGTGCGCATTGCCATCTTGTCGGCGAGTTCGGGAAACTCACACCGGATGACCTCGGCAGCGAAGTTCGACAGGAAGCGGCTCTTGATTTCGGCGCGCGCACGGTCGACGCCGATCTCGTCGTAGGGCACCGAAGTCAGCAGCAGCATGCCGTCGTCGGGAATGCGACCGGCCTGCATGTTCGACTGGATGATGCCGGCGGCGCGGTGGATCGGCTCTGCAAGATTCGGGCTGTAGGGACCGATGATCAGTGCCACGTTCGGTGTATGCAGGAAGTCAAAACCGCGACCGAGACAAATCATCCATTCGCGGTGCTCGATGTCCAAGGTTCTTTCGTTACTGCGGATTTGCGAGCGTACTTCCTCGATATGTTCGAGGTTGCCGTACAGCAGCGGCAGGAGGTCGGCGCGCATCTGTGCAGGCATGTCGGGCAGCAGTGCAGCCAGTTGCAGGTCGAGCGTCGGCCGGTCGCTGGCAGTCAGGTTGGCGAGTTCGAGTTTCTGTCCATCGGTGCCGTGGATGATCAGCGCGTCCTCGTCGGTTTCGAGACCGACGACGAGTGGATAGACGGTGCCATGGCCCGCGCCAAAAATGTATTCCACCTGTCGACGGATTTCGAGCGTATGTGCCATCGCGGCGCCGGTATCGTAGTTGAAGCCGGCGCAACCGCGTTGCGGGTCGCCCTGCGAATAATGGTAGTTGATGACCAACAGAACCCGCCGGCCGGCGCTTACCATGCGATGGACGTGGTTCGCCAATACTTCGCCGAGGTGCGGCCAGCCGAGGTCGAAACGACCGCCGAGGTTGCGGAAGGGCATCAGGATGCCGACGGGCGTGTTGGTGACCACCGGCAGGTTGACGCGCCCGTCCATGCATTTCAATACCGCGATGGCGGTCGGATGGTCGGCGAGATAGCGCTGGCGCGCGAGCCAGGCTTCCGGGCTGCGAAAATCGGCGCCATGCCGGTCGGCGAGCTCGAACAGCCAGTCGATGCGTTCCTGGATCGGTTTGCGGTGGATGGCCATTTCAGAGTCGCTCCTCAAGAATGCGGGTGATTTCCTCATCGGTCAGCACGACCGGATTGGTTTTCATGCTGCTGCCACGGCTTTCGGCAACGACACGCGAAAAGTCGGCGCTGGTGAGACGGCATGTCGAGAGGCGTGGCAGGTCCAGTGCACGTTCCCACTCACGCAGCGTAGCGACGAGGAAGTCGCGCGCTTCGTCGCCGTTCAGGCCTTTCTGCATCGCAAAGCGCCGGCCGATCTCGGCGTACTTCGACAGGGCCGGGCTGTCGGGCTGGCGCACTTTCAACGCCGCAATATTCGCTGCAGTCGCCGTGGCGACCAGCGTGCCGCAGGCCACGCCATGCGGGATCGGGAAGAAGGCGCCGAGCGGCGAAGCGAGTCCATGCACCGAGCCGAGGCCGGTCTGGGCGAGGCAGATGCCGGACAGCAGCGAGGCGTAGGCCATCTTCTCGCGGGCGACGGAGGATTGTTCCTGATAGAGCGAAAGCAACGAGTCCTTGACCGCCATGATGCCGGAACGCGCCAGCGCACCGGTCATCGGATTGGCCCGTGTCGAGACGAAGCTTTCCAGCAATTGGGTGAAGGCGTCCATGCCATCGGCGGCGATCAGCTGTGGCGGGCAGGTGGCGAGCAGGTCGGGATCGACCAGCGCCCACTCCGCCACGAGCTGGTCGTCGCGGAAGGATTTCTTGAACTGGCCTTCTAGCGTCAGCACCGCGTTCTTGGTCGCTTCGGAACCGGTGCCCGCTGTGGTCGGAACGGCGATGAAGGGCGTGGCCGGGCCGCGATAGGGCAGTTCAGGACCGACACCTTCGAGATGCTCCATGACCGAGTTGCCGGGCTTGAGCAGGCCGGCAATGGCCTTGGCGGCGTCGAGCGCGCTGCCGCCGCCGATACCGATGACCGCGTTGATGGATTGATCGCGCAATGCTGCGACCGAATCATCGATAAACGCGGGTGCTGGTTCACCGCCGACCTTGATGATTTCCCAACTGCAGTTACGTTGCCGTAATGCATCGAAAAGCCAGGATGCATGGGGCGATTCGATAAAGCTTTTCGTGCCGGTGACGAGCAGCAGGTGCTTGCCGTAGCCGGCAGCGATATCGGGAAGTTTCTGCAATACGCCGCTACCGAATTCGATGCGCGGCAGGCGGGCGATGGAAAAAGGTGTCATGGCTGGATTCTGGCCCGATCAGGCCATCCAGCGCAACCAGATCCAGACGATCGCGAGTGTGGCGAGCGTGATGGGCAAACCGATGCGCGCATGACCGCGCCAGTCGATCTCGATGCCGCTCTTGCGCGCAAGGTCAACGACGATCAGGTTGGCGATCGAGCCGACCAGCAGCAGGTTGCCGGCGAAAGTGCTGACCAGTGCAAGCAGGGTGGCGGCATCGTGACCGGACAGGTGCGGAATCAGCAGCATCACCGCCGGCACGTTGGAGACGAGGTTGGACAGCCCGAGCCCGGCGACGAAGAGCGGGCCGGGATCGGCCAGATGCACGCCCTGTGCCGCCAGCCAGCCGACAGCCTGCGCGGCCAGGCCGGTATTTTCGAAGGCATGATTGACGACAAACAAGCCGATGAACAGGATCAGCAGTTCCCAGTCGATGAAGCCCATCACGTGCGAGGAGTGGAAGCGCCGCGAGAGCAGCAGCAGGCCGGCCGCCACGAGGGCGGCGACCTCGCGCGGCCAGGAGGTGAACAGGAAGATGAGCAGCAGCGCACCTGCCACGCTCAGGCCCTTGAGGGTCTGCCAGCGGTCGAAGGGCGGGTCGTCCCCGGGGTTTGCGCTGCTTGCTGCGGGCATGACCACCGTGCCGCGTTGATTCCACGCGAGCCAGAGCCAAAGCGCGAGCAGTGATATCACGACCGGCGGCAGTGCGGCACGCGCATAGCCGGCGAAGGAAAGTTGCATCAGCGAGCCGATCAGCATGTTCTGCGGATTGCCGATCAGCGTCGCGGCCGAGCCGATGTTGGCCGCGCAAGCCAGCCCGACGAGGAAAGGCAGCGGAGGAAAGCCGCGTTGCAGGCAGATGCGTGCAACGACCGGCGTCATCGCGAGACAGACGATGTCGTTTGAAAATACGGCGGACAGGGCTGCGGCGACGGCGAGCAGCGCGCCCAGCAGGCCGTTGCGGGACAGCGGCAGTTCGGCAACCCCGCGCGTGACGGCGGTGTAGAAGCCGCCCAACCGCATCTGCGCCGAAACGACCATGAAGGAGAACAGCAGCACGACAGTGGGCAGATCGACCGCGCTTGCCGCCTGTTCGGTGTCGAGTGCGCCGCTGCCGATGACCGCGATGGCGCCGAGCAGTGCTACCCCGGAGCGATCGAGCTTGAGCTTGGGCAAGCCGCCGAGGAACATGCCCAGATAAACGATGGCGAAGATGGCGACGATGCCCCAATCGACGGTGGCGTGGGGCAATGACGGCGGGGCGGCGGGCATGCAGACAGTCTACTTCGGATGCGGCCGGATCGATGCCGTCCTGCCAGCGCCGACTTTCGAAATCCGCATGCAGGCAGGTATCATCCGGGCATTCGATTCACACTGATTTCAAGGAGTCCAGCATGTCCCAGATTGCCGCCGCCAGTGCCACCGATGCCGCCAAGACCCTAGTCGCCACGCTCGTCCGTTCCGAGCGCATTACCCCGGACAACGCGCCCGAGGAAGTACGTCACATGGTCTTCCTGCGCAAGGATCCCGCCTTCGACTGCAAGCTGGGCCAGTGCATCCGTATCCTGGCACCGGGCCAGTACGGCAACAAGCATCATCCGCGCCTGTATCTGGTCGCCGACGAGACCATCGAGCGCGATGGCGGCGTGGAATTCGCGCTCTGCGTGCGCCGCCACAACTACATCGACGACTTCAACGGCGAGCGTTACCCGGGCATCGCCTCGAACTACCTGTGCGATCTGAAGGTCGGTGACAGCGTGGAGTTCGCCGGCCCGGTGGGCTACCCGTTTGCGATGCCGGCGAGTCGCAAGGCCGGCATCATCATGATTGGTATGGGCACGGGCATCGCACCCTTCCGCGCACTGATCCGCACGATCTACGAAAAGTTCGGTACCTGGGAAGGTAAGGTGCGCCTGTTCTACGGTGCGAAGACCGGCATAGACATGCTCTACATGAACGACGAGAACAAGGATCTCTCCCAGTACGTCTACCAGCCGACCTTCAAGGCCTTCCAGGCAATCAGCCCGCGCCCGGTGTTCGACGCACCGGTCGAACTCGACAAGGCCATCACGCAGAACGCCGCCGAGGTGTGGGAGATGCTCCAGCAGCCCGACACTCACCTCTACCTGGCGGGCGTCGATCAGATGTGGCCGAGCGTGGAGAAGGCCCTCGTCGACATGGCGGGCTCGATCGCCCGCTGGCAGGTGATCCGCGAGAAGATGAAGACCGAAGGGCGCTGGAACGACGTGCTGTACTGAGTTAGCGCGTGCGGTAGGTCGCGTGGCAGGCGATGCAGGTGCCCGTCACCGCCGGCAACGCGGCAAGCGCCTTTTCCCGGTCGCCGCTCGCAGCAGCAGTCGCGAAGTCGCTGGCAGCGAAGTGTCCGGCAATGGCGAGTTGATGCATGTCGCGCAGCATTTGCGGACCGGGGCGGGCCTCGAAAGGTAGATGCCGGTTTTTGCCCATGGCGCCGCGACCCAGTTCCTTCTCGGCCACTTCGCCGGCTTCCTTGACCTGATTCGCCGCCAGCAGTGTCAGGATGTTATTCAGCGCCAGCAGGTTGTCGAACATTTCCAGCCGCAAGGTTTCGCGCGCTTCGGGCGTCAGCTTGGCGAACTGGCGGGTATCTTCGGCGGCTACGGGCAGGGCCAGCAGCGCCAGTACGAAAAATATTCTTTTCATGACGGATCCTTGAATTGAGGATGTTGTGAATTGCGTTGAATATAGCTGAATCCGCGGTTATCGAGCTGCCAGTGATCCATAAGGCAAGCTTAAGATTGCTCCTGGATACTTATGCCAATTATCTTTTCAGGTCGTCGAAAGGGCAGGCAAGTGATCAAGCAGGTGACAACTTCATCGCAAAAGCGTGTTTGGACCAGTAATGTCCTGATTGTGCTCGTCGGCATCCTGATTGTCGGATTCGGCAATTTCACATTTTTTTCGGGGGTCCTGAAAACCTATCCACCGGCTCCGGAAAACCTGCTACCGCTGTCGTCACTGGTTCTCGTGGTTGGTGTGGTGACAGTACTGCTGCCGGCATTGATCGCTTACGGCCAGATGACCAAGGTGATCTTGATCGTTTATCTGATGGTCTCGGCCGTGGCCGCCTATTTCATGGACACCTACGGCATCGTCATCAACGATGAGATGCTGCAGAACGTCTTTGAGACGAACCCCGGTGAGGCGCGTGACCTGTTTAATTACAGGTTGCTGGCTTATGTCGCGGGCCTGGGGGTGTTGCCGGCACTGCTAGTCTGGAAAATCCCACTGCAGTGGTGCGGCTGGCGCGTCGAGTTGTTGGCACGTCTCAAGCTGCTATTGCTATCACTCTTCCTGATCGTCAGTCTGGTGATGCTCTTCGGCGGTTTCTATGCTTCCTTTGCGCGCGAACACAAGCAGCTGCGCTCCTACGCCAATCCGACCTATCCCCTCTATTCGCTCGTCAAGTACAGCCGTGGGCAATTGGCGATGCCGACCGACAAGACAGTAACGACCCTCGGGGCGGATGCACGGATTCCCGTCAAGGATATCCATCGCGAACTGGTCATACTGGTCGTCGGCGAAACTGCGCGGTCTGACCATTTTTCGCTGAATGGCTATCCGCGCGAAACGAATCCGCGGCTGCGGCAGACCGATGCGATCAGTTTCGCCGATTTTCATGCCTGTGGAACATCGACCGCGGTTTCCGTTCCATGCATGTTTTCCTTGTCCGGCAGCGGTGGTACGGCCAAAGGACAGGAAAACCTGCTCGATGTTCTGCAACATGCCGGTGTGAACGTGCTCTGGCTGGACAACAATTCCGATTCAAAGGGTGTGGCGCTGCGGGTGCCTTACAGGAACTTCAAAGTGCCCGAGAACAATCCCGTATGCGATGTCGAGTGCCGCGATGAAGGCATGCTGGTGCCGTTGCAGGACTATATCGATAGCCACTCATCCGGCGATATTGTCATTGTGCTGCACCAGATGGGCAATCATGGACCGGCCTACTACAAGCGCTACCCGATGGCGTTCGAGCATTTCAAGCCAAGCTGCCAAAGCAACGATCTCAACCAATGCGCGCGCGATGAAATCATCAATGCCTACGACAACGCACTACGCTATACCGACTATTTTCTGGCCCAGACCATTGCCTTGCTGAAGCGTAATGAAGAGAAGTTCGAGACGGCGCTGTTTTATGTCAGCGATCATGGTGAATCGCTGGGCGAGGGTGGTACTTATCTTCATGGTTTGCCAAAGGCGATTGCGCCCGATGCGCAGCTGGTCGTGCCGGCCATCATGTGGTTTGGGGCGGGATTTGACGAACTCGACAGGCCATCTCTGCAGAAGAAGGCCGTACAGCGCTTCACGCACGACAACCTGTTTCATACGGTGCTGGGATTCATGGAGATCGAAACTTCAATCTACCGCCCGGAGCTGGATATTCTCACCGGGTGCCGCAAGCCCGAGGCGCACTGATCAAACAGAAACCGCCCGGCAGCGGGCGGTTTCTGTTGATGCCGTCCCGCCAGCGCCGACTTTCAGCGTGGCGGGGTGAAGCGGACTTACTTCTTGATCTGGATCTTGCCGTTGACCACCTCGACCTCGGCATCCAGGATGTAAGCTTCGCCCGCCATCTTCTTCTCTTGGAACGAGTCGAAAGCCATGCTGGCTTGCGCACCGGTACCGCAAGTGAAGACGATCGGCTTGCCCTGCGGCAGGCTGGACAGCTTGCCCTCGAGTTCGGCGAGCGGGATGCACTGGGCACCCGGCCAGGTACCGGCCTTGCACTGATCGATCTTGCGTACATCGATGATCGTCAGCTTCGCTGGGTCGGACTGTACGACGCTCTCGAAGAATGGCGTGCTGATGACCTCCTTGTCCTTGGCGGTGACGACCTTGAAGGCGCCCCCGGCCGCGACAGGGACCGCTGTTGCCGGAGCCGCTGCTGCCGCAGCCGGCTTGGCCTTGTTGGCGGCCGCCCAGCCCGGATAGCCCTCGACATAGACACGCACGTTCTTGTAGCCGAGGTTCTTCGCCTTGTGGGCCGACTTGTCCGAGAGATCGCAGGCCAGTCCGCCGCAGAAGAAGATCAACTGTTTGGCCTTGTCGGCCGGCAGCTTGGCGGCATCGAACTTGTTGTCGGGAATGTTGATCGCACCGGGGATCGAGCCTTTTGCGAAGACGCGGTCGGGACGCGCATCGATCAGCACGATGTCAGCCTTGTCAGCCAGCACCTTGTTGATGAAGTCGGTACTAACGGAAACCAGTTCCCCCTTCGCCTGCCAGTCCGGAATCCCCGCTGCATAGACCTTGACGTTCGTGTAGCCGAGCTTTTCCGCCTTGTAGGCCGAGCCATGCGAAAGTTCACAGGCGAGGCCCTGGCAGTAGAAGATGATTTCCTTGGCCTTGTCGGCGGGCAAGCGGTCCTTCTGCTTGTCGAAGAGCGGCTCGACGAGGTTGATCGCACCGGGCAGATGGCCCGGATCGTAACGCTGCTTGGTCGGGCGCGAGTCGAACACGTAAGCGTTCTTCTTGCGATCGATCGGCGGCGTCACATGCGGCTTCACATAGGCGTAGTCGACGATCTTGGTGTAGGGCGTGTACTTGCCGACCCCGACCCCGCCACCCGCAGGTTTGGCTTCGGCTGAAGGTTGTTGTGGTGCTTGGGCGCAGCCCCCAATAAATGCGATGGAGACCGCGGCGACGAGCAGCTTCAGTTTCATCTTCACTCTCCTTTGTGTGTCAAATCACAAAACCGTGAACTTTTCGGTCGATTCGTTGTAGCGCACGAATGCATACCAGGTGAGCAGCAGGGCGCCGCTGATCAGCAGCGTCAGGCCCCAGCCGCCAAAGATGTCGGGCCAGTAGGCCTGGTAACCCACGGCGGTGACTTCAAAGTCAGCCTCGCTGTCCGGATTGGACGTCGTGAGGCCGGCGCCTTTCAGGATTGCGCTGGCGGTCGAGCCCATCCAGGCGAAGAAGAACATGGCGACCCACAGTTTGAGGTGGCCTTCGCCCATGCGCCAAAGCGAGCCGGAAGCGCAGCCACCGGCGAAGATCATGCCGATGCCGAAGATCACGCCGCCGACCAGTGAGCCGATCCAGAACGAGGCCGGGATCGCCGAGAACGGATCGATCACGTTCTTCTGGAACAGGAAGGAGGCGATCGGGATGCCGATGGCCAGCGCGAGGATGATCGCCTTGGTCATGTCGCCCTCGGCGGTCATGAACGGTTCGCGGAAGGCACGCGCGAAACACAGGCGCGAGCGGTGCATCACGAAGCCGATGGCGAAGCCGAGCACGACGATGACCGCACGACTGGCCCAGACGCGGTCGCTGGAGTTGTACCAGTCGTAAGACCAGACGACGATGCCGAGAATGATGAGGAAGCCGATCAGCGGGTAGTTCTTCACCAGGCCGTCCGGGGCGTTGAGCGTGGGCGGCGCTGTCATGCCCCACTCGATGTTCTCCAGCGTCCAGAGCAGCAGCTTGAGGCCGATGACCGCACCGATCAGCAGGCCGGCGGCCATGATCCAGCCCGCGGGAGAGGAGTGCACGACCGGGTTGAAGAAGCCGCCGGTGGTGCAGCCGCCGGCAAACGAGGCGCCGGTACCCATCAGGGTGCCGCCCAGCGCGGCCCAGATGATCTCGAGCTTGGGCGGGCGGCTAAGTTGGAACTGCCGCGACATCAGGGCGGCCGTGAAGGCGCCGAGCAGCAGCATGATGTTCATCAGCGACATGCGGTGGGTGAGCGGCCCTTCTTCCGGGACATGGATGCCGAGCAGGGGGGCGAGTCCGAGGAAGCTGTTGATCTGGTCACCCCAGTAGCGCACGCCGCCAAAGACACCCCAGACGGTGCCATTGACCATCATGGCGAGGATGATCATGATCAGGAGGATCGCGCCGAGATAATGCGACCACTCCTCAATGAAGATTTTTTCGTAGTCAGCTTTGAAGCCGGCAAACCAGCCGTTCTCTGCACTCATTGATGCATGTCCCCCTGTCCAAATTAGATGTGCGAATTTCCCGGCGCGGTGTCTTTCTGACCTCCTGAGCCAAGGTTTGACCACATTAGCACCAAAGTTATTCGCTCGCGACTAGCCAAATGGGTTAGTGAAATTGACCTAAATATAAGAAACTACTAATAATTTAATATGCGAATGGCGTTTTTGTATCGGTATAAATTCGATTTCATCGTCCATCAAATAACCCTGATACTCCCGTGGAGTAATTGCGCCCCCGAAAGCGTGGGCACTAACATGCGCGCGTTGCCACGAATTGAGGGAGTCGATATGCAACGCACGCTACGCGTCGCCACCGCGCTGTTCATCGGGTGGTTTGCCTTGGCTGGTCTTGGCGTCGCCCAAGCTGCCGAGGGTTCGAAGCCGGGCAGTACGGCCGATCACAGCAAGTTCAAGGAGCTCGATCAGGACTTCCAGTCCGGTCCCGAAGTGACCAAGGCTTGCCTGGCCTGCCATACCGAGGCTTCCAAGCAGGTGATGCATACTCAGCACTGGAAGTGGGAGTTCGTCAATCCCCAGAGCAAACAGAATCTGGGCAAGATGCACGTCATCAACAACTTCTGTACCTCCGTCCAGTCAAATCTCAAGGGTTGTGCCAGCTGCCACATCGGCTATGGCGCGATGACCGACAAAGGCGTACAGAATGATGAAAGCCTGGTTGACTGCCTGGCCTGCCACGACAATTCGGGTGCCTACGGGAAACCTTCCGGCCTCGGTGGGAATGTGCTTGCCAAGGATATTGAAGCACCTCCCGGTTCCGGCAACATCATTCGCGGCATCAACCTGAAAAAAATTGCCCAGAAGGTCGGCAAGACCACCCGCAAGAGCTGCGGCAACTGTCACTTCAACGGCGGCGGCGGCGATGCGGTCAAGCATGGCGACCTGGACACCTCGCTCGAGGATCCGGACGAGAAGCTCGACGTCCACATGAACTCGGACGGCCTGAACTTCACCTGCGCCACTTGCCACAAGACTGATGGCCACCAGGTACCGGGTAGCCGCTATGCGCCGACCGCAGTCGACAAGAATGAAGCGCATATTCGCGGCAAGGTGGACGAGTCCAACCCGGCGACCTGCCAGTCCTGCCATGGCCAGAAGCCGCACAAGGACAAGAATGCCGGCAAGCTGAACAACCACACCAACAAGCTGGCATGCCAGACCTGCCACATTCCAGCTTTCGCGCGCGGCGAGATTGCCACCAAGATGTTCTGGGACTGGTCGACCGCTGGCAAGCGTGGCCCTGACGGCAAGCCGCTGATCATCAAGAATGACGAGGGTCATGCGATCTACAACGGCATCAAGGGCGATTTCGAGTATGGTGAGAACGTCAAGCCGGATTACATCTGGTTCAACGGCGACGTGAAATTCACCCTGCGCGACGAAAAGGTCGACAAGTCGATGCAGCCGATCTACATCAACCAGTATCTCGGCAGTGCGAAGGACGGCAAGTCGATGATTTGGCCAGTCAAGACCTTCCGTGGCAAGCAGGCTTTCGACCCGGAGAACAAGACGCTGGTGGTGACCCATCTGGCCGGCGCCGACAACACTGCCTACTGGAAGAACCTGAACTGGGAAAACGCCATCGCCACCGGCATGCAGACCGCTGGCATGCCATTCTCGGGCAAGGTCGACTTCATCGAGACGATCAGTCAGTGGCCGATTACTCATATGGTCGCTCCGAAGGACAAGGCGGTCGAGTGTAACGAGTGCCACACCAAGGGCGGCCGCCTCGACAAAATCGACGGCATCTACATTCCCGGCCGCGACGGCATCCCGCTCCTCGACAACGGCATCAAGCTGCTCGCCCTGCTAACGCTGCTCGGCGTGATTGGTCACGGCGTAATACGCATCTTCACGAGCAAGAAACACTAAGGGGAATCCAAATGTCTGAAAGAATTTATATTTTCAAAGTATTCGAGCGCATTTGGCACTGGGGACAGGCTGGCCTGATCATCTTCCTGATGATTACCGGCTTTGAAGTCCATGGCCTCTACAGCAACTTCGGTTTCGAGAAGGCGGTCAATCTTCACACCATCGGCGCCTGGGCGCTGATCGGCTTGTGGTTGTTCGCGATCTTCTGGCACTTCACGACCGGCGAGTGGAAACAGTACATCCCAACCACGAAAAAGGTTGGGGCCATGGCGCAATACTACCTGTCAGGCATTTTCAAGAACGCGCCGCATCCGCATAAGCTGACGCATCTGACCAAGCACAACCCCCTGCAAAGATTGGCCTATCTGTTCATCCTGATCTGCGTCGGCCCGCTGATCTGGGCGACGGGCTGGCTTTATCTGTTCTACGACCAATGGCAGGCTTGGGGACTGGCTGGTACGATCTCCCTCGACCTCATTGCGCTGGGCCACTTGATCGGTGCCTACGCCATGCTGCTGTTCGTGATCGTACACGTCTATCTGACGACCACCGGCCACACTCCGCTGGCGCACATCAAAGCAATGATTACTGGTTGGGAGGAAGTCCACTAAGACAAGAATCGATAGCCTCAAGATTATCCCCGCCACGGCGGGGATTTTTTTGTGCCATTTATGGTATGAGATGCGTCATAAATGACAGCGTGGCGACGTTATTAGATCATATACATGACAAAGCAGGCGGGCATATCTCCCAGTTGATCTGCGTCGCAGAAATCAAAATACCGTCTATCTCTTTAATTAAGAAACGATTGTCCGCTCGCTAAGAATGATCAAGAGCGATTGGCACGATTGTTGTCTTACTAACATTGAGAAGTACCCCACAAAAGGAGACAACAATGAAGGCGAACGGATTAGGCTATAAAGAAGCGGAATTTGTCGCTGAGATTGAAAAAGGCGAAACAACAAGTAATTTCAAAGACATTGTTGATCAGTTGACAAATGTATTCGAAGGGAAGGAAAACCAAAAATTGCACTTCTTCATGGTTTGCGAACCCGAGGAAGAGTCTATTGTCGATGGCAAGTGTGTAGTGGGGCAAGGGAAGCGAAAGTTCTGTGCGGCCTTTATATGTGCCGATGAATCAGCGCACCCCGAGTATCAGGCAGGCCGGGGAGTCAAGATCAAGGATCTCGGCGACAAGTTTGCCGTGAGTTTCGAGAACGGCAAGGGAATCGAGAAATGCCCGCCAAGCAACGTGCGGGAGTTCATGCATCGTCTCTTTGACAACTCGTCAAGAACCTGAAGTTGCCATCAACAAAAACGGCGACCCGCAGGTCGCCGTGGTGTTCTTGAAGAAACCTGCTTAGCAGCCGGCGGTCTTCTTGAACGATGAGCTCAGGTTGCCTGCGGCATCGTCATACTTGACGCGGATTTCGTCGCCCTTGACGATGCGCTTGTCCTTGAACTTGTCCAGCGTCACATCGTCCTTGATCAGGATGGTGACTTCTGCGCCGCCTTTGACGTTCTTCAGGGTCGCGGTGGCCGACTTGCCATCCGGCGCCATCTTGATGTCGGTGATCGCGCCGACCATCTTGACATCGGCAGCCGAGGCGATCGGGGAGAAGGCGATGACGGAAACTGCAAGGGCGGCAGCGACGGTGAATTTCTTCAGCATGGTTGAATCCTCCAGAATAAAGGTGCTACGAGTCCAGTAACGCGACCAGCGGCGGAAAGTTTACACCGCAGGTCGCATCAAGCCAAATAAGCAAAATCAGAACTTCACTTCAACCGTGCCATACAGGTCGTAGGCCTTCGACAGCGGTGTCATGGTCATCATCTGGCCATTCACGTCGGAAATCTTGACCGGTGCGCCGACCCAGTTGTTGCTGCCGGTGTACTTGAAGTCATAGTACTGGAAGCCGAGGCGGAAGAAAGTCTTGCTCGCGAATGAGGAAATCGGCTTGGCATCGAGTTCCTGAATCACGTAAGCCTCATACACGTTGCCGCGCGTACCCACCTTCGAGGTCCACATGTCAGCCGAGGCTGGCGCGAAGGTGATCCAGTTCTTGCTGCCGTAGTTGTATTCGAAGCCGATCTTGGTCTTCGACGGCAGGTCGTAACGCACACCCAGCAGAACAGCGCCGCCGGTCTTGTCGCTGGGCGCTTCAGGTTGGAAGAAGGCACCGGTCAGCAAGCCCTGGAAGCCAAAGTTGGCAGAAACGTTCTGGTTCGGGTGTGTCACACTCCAACCGAAGTCGGCGAAGTAGTTCAGGTCGCCGCTGCCGACGTTCTTGATTTTGCCCATGATGCCGGCGCCGAACCAGTCGATGTCGCCGAGGTTGATGCTGGGTGCAGTATTGCCGAAATAGGTGTTGGTCATCTTCGGTGCGTCGAAGATGTTGATGCCGCGGTTCCATTGCAGCCAGACGCGCATCCGGTCGGTGTCGATCGGTACGAAGGCGACGCCGAGCATGTCGGTATCCTGGATCGAGTTCATCAGGGGTGCGCGGAAGCCACTTTCGAAGCCGCGGCCGTAGCAGACCTTGGCGTAGGCGCCAGGCAGGGCATCGATATCGAAGCCGTAGCCGAGGGTCATGCCGTCGAAGGCATAGTCAACCAGTAGCGCGGGCGTGCCGCCACGGCCGGGCCACTCTGTGTTGTACTTGAGGTTGGTCGGGGCGCCATTGGTCGAGGGGCGACGGCCAACGGAGAACCACATGTCCTCGTCAAACAGGTTGTTCCAGGTCGCATAGGCACGATCGACATTCAGATAGCTGTCGGAGGGCACATGGCTCAGCGTGCCATCGAAGACGCCGACGCGGTCAGCCGAGAAGGGCGCATTGCTGCCGTTGGAGAGCGCATCCATGGTTTGGTCGCCGAAGGTCTTGTACATCATCAGGCGGGCGCTGACAGAGACATCCTGTGCTGCCTTGGCGCTCAGGTCAAGCCCGAAACGATGGCTATACATCGTGTCGTTCTTGGGTTTGTAGGTTGGAACCGTTGAGGCAAAGCCGACTAAACCACCGACCATTGCTGCGTTTGCACCGAGAAAGGTCTGCGCTTGGCTGTACGTTTGAACTGCTGTCATCCCTTGAGCAAAAGCCATGAGCCCGGTAAGTGCCTGGCTTGTAGTCATGGGACCAAAGTAAGTAGATACACCTACTGGGTTGCCAAAGAAATCCGCCTGCAATGCGTTTTGGGCATTTGCAAAGGTTCCAACCACATCCGTATAAGTCTTAGTCTCGCCCCGCATGCTATCTACACGGAACTGGTAGTCGCCGCCGACGGTAAGCCACTTGCCGATCGACTTGCTCTCGGCCATCTCGACCTTGTCGGCAACCTGCTTGGTGGTTTGTTGTTGCGCTTGTACCTGTGCCTTCAGCGCCTCGACTTCCTTGGTCAGCGCTTCAAGCTTCTTGAGAAGATCGGCTTCGGCTGCCTGTGCGCCCAGTGGCAGGAACATGCCCGAGACGAGCACTGCGAGCAAGGCCCGCTTCATTTGCTGCTGTTTCATTTGTTGCCCCCCATTTAACAAACAAGAAAAAGACTTCCTGTCCGGTCTGTCTCTCGGCATCGTCGAGAGGGGCGTCCGGCCCGATCGGGCAGGGATCAAAGAATCTTAATAATTATGAACTTTCTAATATTGAGATGTATCAATAGATTTGCTTTTTCAAGCAAATTCAGCAATGTCAGGAAGGGCTTATATGCCGTCCCGCCAGCGCCGACTTTTAGGCCGCACGCGTTCCGCTGTCGCTTGAGTACACTCCCGCAATGAGTGCTGCCACCCCGGTCCGTCAGCCCAAACGCGTCAAGGCCAAGTTCATCGGCCCATTCGCGCTTGCGCTGGTATTCATCATGGCGATGTTCGCGTTCGCGATCTATAGCGTCGAGACGCGTATCCGCGATCAGGATCTGGCCGAGCGTTCACAGGCGGTGGCCAACCTCTTCGCGCAGAAGATCGAGAAAGACACCAACCTGATGCTGGCGACGATGCGTGCCATGATGACCAGCGAAGAGATGGAGGCTGCCTTTGTCCGTGGCGATCGCGCCGGCCTAGCGCGCCACGGTGGGCAATTGTTCAAGACGCTGCGTGACGACCATCGTGTCACGCATCTTTATCTGACACGCCCTGATTCGATCAATCTGTACCGCTTCCATAGCCCGGAAGAGTTCGGTGACCAGATCGAGCGGGTCACCATGCAGCGTGCGGTCGAGCAGCGAGATGTCGTACATGGACTGGAGCTGGGCGCGATGGGTACCCTCACCTTGCGGCTGGTGATGCCCTGGCTGCGCGACGGCGAACTGATCGGCTACGTCGAACTGGGCGAGGAAATCGAGCACATGATCGAGGAGATTCGACGCAGCCTGTCGGTCGACCTGCTGGTGCTGATCGACAAGCACTATCTTTCGGCTGAACAATGGTTGCGCGGCCAGACCCTGATGCAGCGTAGCGGCGACTGGGAACGCTTCGCCACGCATGCGGTGGTGGCGCAGACCGCGCAGCAGATTCCCCGGGCGCTCGACGACCGGATGCTCGACCGCCTGCTTGCCGGTCAGACCGCCGAAATAGCCGAGAGCGGGAGTTCGCAGCACCTCGCGTTATTGCCGCTCGACGACGCGGGCGGGAACCATGTCGGGAATCTGGTGATAATGCGCGACATCACCACGCTCGAAGAAACCTTCCGCTGGTCAGGCGCGACGGTGATTTTGGTGAGCTTGCTGGTAGCGGGTGGCGTGCTTGGCGTCTTTTACCTTGCGCTGGACCGGGTCGAGCGCGACTACCAGCGTCAGTACGACCTCGAACACCAGTTGCTGCGGCTGGACACCGAGCATCGGCGCATCCTCCAGCTCGAAAAACTGTCGGCGCTCGGGACCATGGTTGGCGGCATTGCCCACCAGCTCAACAACCCGCTGGTCGGGGTGGTGAACCTCGCCCAGCTGGCCGAACGCGAGGTTGAGGATCCGACCCGCACGCGCGAGTTGTTGCGCGAGATTCGCAGTGCCGGCGAGGATTGTCGTGCCTTCGTGAAGCGCATGCTGGCCTTTTCCAAGGTGTCCTGCTTCGAGAGCAAGCCGACGGCCATGGCCGAGCTGATCGACGACACGGTGCTGCTGTTTCGCCAGACCGAAAACAAGCATCTTCCCGTCGAAGTCAGGCTGCCGGCAGAGCCGGTCATCCTGACGGTCGATCCGGTGCTGATCCGGCATGCGCTGTTCAACCTGCTGGTCAATGCGGCGCAGGCGGCAACGGCAGGCGAGAAGCCCATCCTGATCAGCCTGGAACGGGAAGACGATGCCGTGCGAGGCGTGCCCGGCTGGACGCTGGCCGTGACCGATCATGGCCGCGGCATGACGCCCGATGTGCTGGAGAAGGTTTTCGTACCGTTCTATACGACACGCAGCGATGGTACCGGCCTGGGGCTCCCGGTGGTCCAGCACGTCGCTTTTCTGCATGACGGCCAGGTGACGGCAACCAGCGAACCGGGGCATGGCACGCGATTTGCGATCTGGCTTCCCGAACCTTTGTTTCCGTCCTCATCCAAAGCAAGCTGACATGACGCCGAAGATCCTGGTCGTCGATGACGATCGCCATACCCGCATCCTGCTCGAGCGCCTGCTCGGCAAGACGGCCGACGTGAGCCTGGCGACCGATGGTGCGGAGGCGCGTCGCCTGTTCGCGGCCGAGGACTGCAACCTCGTGCTGATGGATCAGCGCTTGCCGGACGCCAACGGCATCGAATTGCTGCGCGAGTTTCGTGGCCAGCGGCCGCAACTGGTCGGCATCCTGATGACGGGGTTTGCCGACGTCCGCGATGCCGTGGCAGCAGTGCGCGAAGGCCTGTTCGATTACCAGACCAAGCCGTTCGAAGATATTGAAGCATTGGAAGCCGTGATCGGCAAGGCGCTCGAACTCGACCGGGCCTATCGCGAGATCGCAGGATTGCGCGCCCAACTCGCCAACGAACCCGAACTCCCCGTCGTCATCGGTCAATCAAACGCGATGCAGTTTGCGCTGGGACAAATCCGCCAGGTGGCCGGCCTCGATACGACCGTACTACTGGAGGGCGAGAGCGGCACCGGCAAGGATCTCGCCGCCAAACTGATTCATGCCTTGAGCGCCCGAGCGGGCAAACCTTTCCTTGAAGTGAATTGCGGCGGACTGCCTGAGACCCTGCTGGAAAGCCTGTTGTTCGGCTATGAAAAAGGTGCCTTCACCGGGGCGAGCCAAGCCACCGCCGGCTATTTCGAGAAGGCCCATGGCGGCAATCTGTTCCTCGACGAAATCGCCGACATGAGCCCGAAACTGCAAAGCAATCTGTTGCGCGTGTTGCAGGATCACAGCTACTTGCGTGTCGGCAGTACCGTGCCGCGCAAGGCGGATTTCCGCCTGATCTGTGCCACCAATCGTCCCTTGCTGGACGAAGTGAAGGCCGGACGCTTTCGAGAGGATCTGTATTACCGCATCGCGGTCGTGACGGCACGCATGCCGCCCTTGCGCGAACGCGAGGGAGACATCGTGCCACTGGCGATGCATTTCCTCGACCATTACAACCTCAAGTTCGGCAAGACCTGCGGACCGTTCACTCCGGCGGCCATGCATGCACTGGAAGGCTGCCGCTGGGAGGGCAATGTGCGCCAGTTGCAGCACTGCATCGAACGCGCCGTGGCGCTGCATGCGGGTGGCCCCGTCGATGCCATGCACCTGATGGCTGGTCAGACGGCAGATCCGCACGAGCCGCCATCCACGGCAAGCGCTGCGGCACTGGTTTATCAGGAGGCCCGCGCCGATTTCGAGCGCGACTACCTGCATCGTCTGCTCGAGTCGGCGGGCGGCAATGTCTCGGAAGCGGCACGGCTCAGCGGCATCCCGCGCCAGAATTTCTATGTGCGCATGAAACGCTGGGGATTTGTCACCGAAAAGTGACGACTGTCACTGACGAGTGACAGATTGCACCGGACTGTTCTCCTCAACACGCTGTAAATGCAAGCCTTCACAGGTGGCATGGTGATTGCACCAAACCGGCAGGCAATCAACTAACGAGGTGAGTGAAATGAGAAAGCATGCTTTGCTGCTGGGTGTTTCCGCCGTGACCGCCATCGTCGCCGGTTGCGCTTCAATGACTGGCGCCCCGCAGGGCATCAATTGGGACAAGGTGCCGGCGACCAAAGTGGCACTGTTCTATCCGGGTCAGTCTTCCTATCAATGGCTACGCGACGAGACGAAGCACAAGGGGGCCGCCAAGGAAACCGCCCGCGGGGATGCCTGCACTTCCTGCCACGATGACGAGACCGAGGAGGCGACGCAGGGTGCCAAGATCCTCAGTGGCAAGCACCCGCTCGAACCCCATGCGGGTGTGCTCAAGGGCAAGAACGGTCACATCGACATGACCGTGCAGGCCGCCTACGACGACAAGAATGTCTATCTGCGTTTCCAGTACAAGACCCACAACAAGAACCATCCGGGCAACGACTATCCGGGCTATCAGTTCGATGGCAAGGAGTGGAAGGCCTACGGCGGCATGCGTCTGAACAAGAACGTGCTGGCTGGAAAGACGGGGGTCGTCTATGAAAACCGCCTGAACATCATGCTCGATGACGGCAAGGTGCCGGGCTTCGCCAATCAGGGTTGCTGGTTGACCTGCCATGATGGCGAACGCGACATGCCGAAGGAGGCCACGAAAGCCGAAGTCGAGGGCAATGCCCTGCTGAAGGCGATCAAGAAGAGCGATGTGCGCAAGTTCCTGCCGGCGACGCGCACCAATCCGCTGGACTGGAAGTCCGCGAAGTCGCTCGACGAAATAGCCAAGCTCAAGGCCAGTGGCCAGTTCCTCGAACTGATGCAATGGCGCGCCCACCGCAGCGACAAGGTCGGCGGCGCGGACGACGGCTATGTGCTCGAGTACCGCAATTTCGACAAGGGCGTCAATCATTTCAATTCCAACATGGACAAGGCCACCAAACAGCCCAAGTTCATGTTCGACCCGGCCAAGTTCGGCAGTAAGGCGTTTGCAGTGGGCGACTACGGCGGCAAGAAGGAGCTCATCCTGGTCAAGGGTGTGAATGCCGTTCCCTTCGACCCGAATGCCGGCTGGAAGGCGGGTGACATCCTGCCGCAGTATGTGCTGAGCGCTGCGGATGCCAAGGAATCGGCCGCCGACAACAAGGCGACCAGCAGCTGGAAAGATGGTGTGCAGACCGTGGTCTTCACTCGTCCGCTCGGGTTGGCCAACGCCGATGACAAGGCCCTCAAGGTGGGTGGCGTGTATAGCGTCGGCTTTGCCATCCACGACGACAACATGACTGGCCGCGGCCATCATGTGTCCTACAACAAGACGCTCGGCATCGGCGTCAAGTCGGACATCCAGGCAGTCAAGCTGAACTGATTATCTGACGACGCAAAAAAGCCCGGTCACACGCAAGTGTGGCCGGGCTTTTTCGTTCAGGTGCCGTCTCGCCAGCGCCGACTTTTCAGTTGTCTGGCTTCACTTTGCGGAACGCGCGCCAGATTGCGATGTCGTAGAGGATCTTCAGCACGCCGCAAGCAACCAGTGGGGTAGCCAGCCAGCCGGCGGCGAACAGGGCGCCGCCGATGGCAGGGCTGGCGGCGGCGGCGAGACTGCGCGGCACGGCGGTGAAACTCGCGGCGGCGGCGCGTTCCGCCGGCGTGACCACCGCCATGACGAAAGCCGAGCGCGTCGGTACGTCCATCTGCGAGAGCGCGCTGCGCATGAACAGCAGCGCCAGTGCGAGCGGCAGGCTCTCGGCAAAGGCGGCGCCGATCAGGCAGAGGCTCGACGGGACGTGGGTGAACACCATCGTGTTGATCAGGCCGATGCGGCGCGCCACCCAAGGCGCGGCAAGCTGTGAGCCGGCCGACAGCAGCCCGGCCCAGAAGAAGAAGTTGCCGGCAGCGGCGAGCGAGAGGTCGAAGCGCTCGAACAGCCACAGCGCCAGCAGCGTATTCACCAGCAGGCCGCCGGCGAAGGCGTCGACCGAGAACAGCGCAGCGAGATGGACGACGATCCTGCGTGATGGTCCCAGCGGCGCGGGGGGCGCTGCTTGTTCATGCACCTGATGATTCGGCAGCGTGCGGTAGAGAAAGAAGATCGCCGCACCGCTGAGGCCATAGGCAACGAACATCGCGCGGATGGCGTCGAGCTGTGTGAAACCATTGTGCACCAGCAGGTCAGGGATCCCGGTCGCCAGCGCGCCGACCGCCGCACAGAGTGCACCGATGAAGGTATAGCGCGCGAACAGAAATGTGCGCGCCTCGCCGTGGGCCGTCTCGGCCAGTCGGGCATGTTCGAGCGGCAGGAAGACGCTGACGTCACCAGAACTCGGGTTCATCGTGCCGACGAAGGCGACGATCAGCAGCGGCCAGAAGTCCGAGAAGCCCGCGAGCAGCAGGCCGGTGGTGCACATCAGCCACGCGGCGGCGAGCAGTAACCGGCGCTGCGGGAAGCGATGGCCCCACTGGCCGACCGCCAGCGTCATCAGCGCCGAGCCGAGCAGCGTGGCGGTGGAGATCAGCCCGACTTCCCACTTGCCCAAACCCAGGGCAAGCAGGTAGACCGGCAGCAGGATGGCGACGTAACCGTCGGTGAAGGCCCGCAGCGCGCGGCCGATCAGCAGCAGGCGCGCTTCGGGCGCGACACCGGCGGGAAGCAACATGATTACTGGATGCCCAGCAAACGCGCCACTTTCTTCAGCGGTGTGTCCGCACACCACGCATAGAGCGCGTCGTACATCACCATGCCGTGCCTCAGCATCTCGTGGTCGTCCGCGAAGTTGAGCGATAGGCCCTTCGAGATGGCGAGCAGGCCGGCGGCTTCCTTCGCCAGATGCGGGGCGCTGCAATCAGCGGCACGCACAATCAGGGCGAGCTTGTCGAGGGCCGCGTCCCGAATCTGGTACTTGGCGATGAAGGCGTCGAAGCTGCACTGGTCGCCGTGGTGACCCAACTCGACCCCTGATACGTCGTAGGGAATCGCACCGGTCTCGGCAGCGGTGCGCATCACGTCCCCGCCGGGGACGTAGAGGAACTCGGGGGCTTCATCGACGAAGCGCGCGATCAGCCAGGGGCAGGCGATGCGGTCGATCTTCGGTCGTTCGCGGGTGATCCATTTCATGATGCGGCCTTCATCAGGTTTTGAATTTCGGTGTGGTAGCCGCGGTAACGTTCCAGCGTCTGCGCGTTCTTGCCGTACTTGATGTTGCCTTCGAGAATCGCCATGAAGCGGTCTTCCGCGTCCTGCTGGGAAGATACTTTTTCGATGCCGTCCCAGATGATGTCGACGATCCGGTCGGCGTAGATGATGATGCGCTCTTCAAGCGTGCGCAGCGTGTAGTCGCGGATCGGTAGGCCCAGTTCCATCGCTTCCTCGGTGCTCAGGCCGCCGCGGATGTGCTTCTGCATGATGTCGGTGATGGCCAGCGGCAGCCCCAGTGACGCGCCCATCTCGGCGCCGATCTTGCCGTGCTCGATGTCGTGTGTCTTTGCCTTGCCGAGATCATGGAACAGCGCCCCGCGGCCAACCAGTTCCATGTCGACTGTCGCCTTGCCGGCGGCGGTGACGCGCCGGGCGATCTCGAGCGCCTTGCCGGCCACCTTGAGCGAATGGTCGAGGTCCTCGGCCGACAGGCCGGCATCCTGCAGCATCTTGATGTCGGCCATGTCGAGCGAATAGTCGCGTCCCTTCCTGCGGATGCCATAGTAGTCGAGCGCCTCGTCGCGCGTGGCGGCATCCTTGCCCCAGATCTTCATGAGCTTGACGTCCATGTCCTCGCGCAGGTGCTCGATGTACTCGGTGACGCCTTCATCGCCGTACTGAGCCCGGATCTGCGGCGCGAAGTCGAGCATGCGGGTGAAGTCGTGGCGCTCGGCCTTGAGGACGGGATCGTCGATCCAGGCGTGCAATGCGGCGTAATCCTTGCCGGTGCGGGACAGGCTGGTTTGCAGGTGCTTGGGGGTAGGTGGCATGCGATTTCTCCCTTGAGTTGATTAGCGAACGAAGGACAGCAGCAGGCCGAGTAGTGCGCAGATGCCGATGACCTTCATGATGTCCTGCTTGTATTTCCAGAGCGCGAGGAAGGCGGCGATGGCGACGAGGACGGGCAGCCATTCGAAGGGTCCGGAGAAGGGCGCCGCTTCGCTTGCCTTGGGCCAGAAGGTGTGCCAGGCGAAGAACACCGCGAGGTTCATGATCACACCGACGATGGCGGCGGTGATCGCAGTGAGCGGCGCGGCGAACTTCAGCTCGCCGCGCGTCGCTTCGACCATCGGGCCGCCGGCGATGATGAACCAGAAGCTCGGCAGGAAAGTGAAGAAGGTCGCCACCGTCGCGCCAGCCAATCCTGAATATGCGGCCGCGATCGGATCGCCGAGCACGGACTTCGTCACGCCGCCGATGTAGCCGACCCAGGTGACGATCATGATCAGCGGACCGGGCGTGGTTTCCCCGAGCGCGAGGCCGTCGATCATCTGCGGGCCGGTAAGCCAGTGGAAGTGCTCGACGGCGCCCTGATAGACATAGGGCAGCACGGCGTAGGCGCCGCCGATGGTCAGGAAGGCGGCCTTGACGAAAAATTCGCCCATGTTGTAGAGGTCGCTGCCACCGTTCAGTGCCAGCAGGGAAGCGATGCCGATCGCGAAAAAGATCGCCGTGGTCGTCACCAGCTTGGGCCAGCTGAATCGGGCGTGCGCCGGCGGCGGGGTGTCGTCGTCGATCAGCGCCGGGCCATAGGCTTTGTTTGAAGCGCCATGACCGCCGCCTGCCTTGAATTTGGCGGGGATCAGCTTGCCGCCGATCACGCCCAGGAGGGCTGCGGCCAGCACGATCCACGGGAAGTCGATCTTGAAGAAGAAGATGCCGACGAAGGCCAGCACGGCGATCCCGCCCAACACTTCGTTCTTGATCGCCTTCGAACCGATGCGCCATGCGGCGAACAACACCACCGCGACGACGGCTGGCCGGATTCCGTAGAAAACACCCTGCACCAGCGGCAGGTCGCCGAAGGCGAGGTAAGTGGCGGCCAGCGCCGAGAGCAGCACGAAAGCCGGCAGGAAGAACAGCACGCCAGCGACGATCGCTCCGCCGACGCCATGCATCAGCCAGGCGATGTAGATGGCGAGCTGGATCGCTTCCGGACCCGGCAGCAGCATGCAGTAGTTGAGCGCATGCAGGAAGCGGTGCTCGGAGATCCAGCGGCGTTTCTCAACGAGTTCCTGATGCATCATCGCGATCTGTCCGGCGGGACCGCCGAAACTGATGAAGCCGAGCTTGAGCCAGTAGGGAAAGGCCTCGCCAAGGGTGGGCATGGCGGGGGCGCTGGTGTTGGGGGTGTCGCTCATGGGGTGGGCTCCTGCGTGTAGTTGTTGTAGAGGCTGTCGAAGACGCGCGCGGCTTCTGCGAGCCGCTTGTCGTCGTTGGGGGTCGCCGTGCGCAGGCCGGCCAGTACGGCCTCGATGCCAGTGGCTTCCGCGACCGGGGCGCCGCCGACATCGAGGCAATGCACGATGGCGGCGATGCGCGCGAGCGCGGGATCGGTGTCGAGGCCGAAACTGATGGCCAGCACTTCGAAACTGACGCGATCGTCTACATGGGTGAAGGTCGCGCCGTCGAAATCGAAGCCCAGCGCGGACTTCGGGCACTTCTTCGGATTGTCGAGCCAGAGGAACTTCGCTTTCTTGTCGATGAAACGCCGGATCAGCCAGGCGCTGGCCATGCGGTCCACCCAGAGGTTCTGGCGCGTCGCCCAGGTACGGCCCTGAAAGTCGGCGCTGGCGAGACGGCAGATCGCGCCGTGTCCCGGCCGCGGTTCGCCGCTGGCAATGGCGGTAAGTTCGGCCAGTGCGGCCTCGACCTGCCGACGAGCATCGCCGGGGAAATGGTCGGTCGCGGCAATGGCGTTGAACTCGCGCCGCAGTGCGTGGGCGGCCTTGGGGTCGGGGTTGTTGAGCGCGGCGCGGATGCCGGCCAGCAGTCGGCCGTAGTCCTCACTGCGATCAAACAGGCGCAGGAAGGAACCCTGCTGGGTGCTGTCAGCGACGACTCGCAAGACCTCGGCACTGCCACCGGCGGTTCGCACCTCGGAGGCGAGGGCACGCAGCGCTTCGTCTGTTTGCGCATTCAGCGGCAAGAGGTAGACCCCGTCGCGTAGCGTGGCACAGCCGAGGGTCTTGATGGCGCGCCACACCCGCATGCGCGCGGCGGTGTTGCGGGCAGGCAGGGTGCTGACGAGGGTCAGCCAGTCGTTCGTGGTTGTGATCATGTAACTAACTCTACATAACTGTAGAGATAATTACAACAACGATTTGGGAGTAGGGGTTGCTTTGGGTATCATCAGCAAAACGATAAGTACGAATACCCACGAGGAGACCACTGATGTCCCTGCCCCTGACCCTTTCGCGCGCCGCGCAACTGTTGGGTGTGACGCGCGCCGTGCTGCAACAGCACATCGCTGCCGGCGAACTGCCATCGCACGATGGCATGGTGACGACCGAGGACTTGCAACACCTGTTTCCCGACATCCGGCTGGAGGATTCCGGCGCCTTCGAGCGCATCACGCAGATCAAGGAGCAGGCCTTCGGCCGGCGCGTGCGCGAGCGCATCCTGCCCAACCAGGAAATCCTTGCCCAGCGGCTTGCCGCGCAGAGCGAGGAACTGGAGGAGGTCCGCCGTACCCTCGCGCATTACCATGATCTCATCGAGGCCTTGCGTGAGCGCATCGAGCACATGAGCGGCGCTTCGGCGACTGAGCAGGTCGCCGATCTCGGACGCTTCCTCGACGATGGATTGGCCAGCGTGCTCGGCAGCGAGGAGCCACCCGACACGATCGCCGTGATGGACGATATGCTGCGGGTGATGAGCGCACACATCACCGTCAAACCATCGGGCAACGAATTCCTCGTCGAGGGCAACGAAACCGTGCTGGAAGCCGCGCTGCGTGCCGGCCTCGCGCCGTCCTACGGTTGCGGCAACGGCAACTGCGGCCTGTGCAAGGCACGCGTGGTGTCGGGTCAAACCAAACAGATCCGCAACACCGACTATCCGTTGTCGGCCAATGAGCGTGCGCAGGGCTACACGCTGCTGTGCTCGCACACGGCGGTCAGCGATCTTGTCGTCGAGATGCTCGAGGCGAAGTCGCCGAAAGATATCCCGCAGCAGGAGATCGTCGCCAAGGTCAAGACGGTGTCCACGCTGACGCCGGACATCATGCTCATGCACCTGCAGACGCCGCGCACCAATCGCCTGCGCTTCCTCGCCGGCCAGCGCGTGACGCTCAACGTGACCGGCAGCACCGCCAACTTCCGTGGCGAGTACGCGATCGCCTCCTGTCCCTGCGACGATCGCAACCTGCTGTTCCATATCCGCCGGGATGACGACGACGAGTTCGCGCGGCGCCTGTTTGCCGGCGCGATCAAGCCGAACGATCCGGTCAGCCTGTTCGGCCCCTTCGGCGACTTCGTGCTGAAGAAGGAGTCCATCCACGATCTCGTCTTTGTCGCCTGCGACACCGGCTTCGCGCCGGTGAAGAGCCTGATCGAGCATGCCGTCGCGTCGGACCTGCCGGGCCTGCAGCGGCTGGTCTGGGCGGCAACCCTGCCGACGGGACACTATCTGGAGAACCAGTGCCGCGCCTGGGCAGATGCGTTGGAGACGTTCAGCTATGTCGCGCTGAGTGCGGACGATCCCGCCATGGCGGGTGTCGAAGCGGCGCGGCGCGTGCTCGACGAGGGCGAACTGGCGCACCGCGACGTCTATGTCGTCGGGCCGGGCGAATTCGTCGAGGCCGTCACGCACGCGTTGAAAGCCGGCGGACTCGCCGAGCAGCAACTTGTCGTCGAGGTGCTTTGATGCGTCCTGCACAGCTTGCCTTCATCCTCGATCGCGAATTCGAATCAACCGCTGCCGGCCACCACACGCCGGTGATGCTATGGGGGCCACCGGGCGTCGGCAAGTCGCAGATCGTCGCCCAGGTCGCCGCGCGCCATGGCGTGCCGATCATCGACATCCGCCTCTCGCAGATGGAACCCTCCGACCTGCGCGGTATTCCGTTTCGTGTCGAGAACCGTGTCGAGTGGGCGGTACCGGCGATGCTGCCGGATGCCGATCGCCACTGGCCCGCGGGCATCCTCTTCCTCGACGAAATTACCTCGGCACCGCCGGCAGTCTCGGCCGCCGCTTACCAGCTGATCCTCGACCGCAAACTCGGCGAATACCGCGTGCCGTCGGGCTGGGCGATCTTCGCCGCCGGCAACCGGCAGGGCGACCGCGGCGTTACCTACGCGATGCCGGCGCCGCTCGCCAACCGTTTTTCGCATTTCGAGGTGGACGTCAATCTCGACGACTGGGCGCAGTGGGCTTACGCGAATGGCATCGACGAGCGCCTCGTTGCCTTCCTGCGCTTCAAGCCCGAACTGATCTTCGATTTCGACCCGGCGAAAAACGCCGGTGGCGAGATGGCCTTTCCCAGCCCGCGCTCGTGGGAGTTTGCCCATCGGGCCTTGCAGAAGTTCGAAGATCATCCGGAACTGCTCGCCGGGGCGTTGGCCGCCTGCGTCGGCCACGCGGCCGGCATCGAGTGTGCCGCCTTCATCGACAGCCTCGACCGCCTGCCCGATCTCGACGCGATTTGCGCCGGGCAGGAAGTCGCCGTGCCGCAGGAGATCGATCTGCAATACGCTGTCGCCGCCGCATTGGCCGGTCGCGCCTTGCGTGCGCGAGGTAACGCGGACGCGCAGCAGGTCTGGGGTCACATCCTCGACTACGCGCAGCGCTTCCCGCAGCGCGAGATGGGCGTGATGCTGATCTCCGACATGCATCGCGGCATCGGCCAGCCGCTGTTCGCCGTGCCGCAGTTCGCCGGCTGGGCCAACGCGGTCGCCGACCTGATGTTGTATGAGTGATGTCGAGAACAAGCTTGCCGCGGCCCGCACGCGCCTGATTCTCGACAAGCCCTTCCTCGGTGCATTGGTATTGCGCCTGCCGCTCAAGGCGGCGGAGTGGTGTCGCACCACCGCAACCGACGCGCGCGCCTTCTACTACAACCCGCGCTGGATCGAGAGCCTGAACGGAGCGCAGGTGCAGTTCGCACTGGCGCATGAGGCGCTGCATTGCGCGCTCGGCCACTTCGCGCGGCGCGGCCACCGGATCCAGCGCAAATGGGACATCGCCTGCGACCTGGCCGTCAATCCCATCCTCGTCGATGAAGGCCTCGCGCCCCCGCCTGAGGCCTTCGTCCTCGATGTCTATCGCGGCATGGCGGCCGAGGAAATCTACCCCTGCATCGACGACAACGACAACGAAACCGAGTCGATGGACGATCATCTCTGGGAAGGTGAGGAAGGCGGCCGGAGTGGTGAGGGTTCCGCGCCGGCACCCCTGAGCGCGCAGGAGAAGGAGCAATTGCAGCAGCAATGGCAACGCCACCTCGCCGCCGCCGCGCAGCGTGCCCGTGAAGCCGGCAAGCTTTCCGGCCAACTCGCGCGCCTGACCGAAGCCGCGCTGGCGGCGCAGGTGTCCTGGCGCGCACTGCTGGCCCAGTATCTTTCGCAGGCGGCGCGCGACGACTACACCTGGCTGCGGCCCTCGCGCCGCGAAGGCAAAGTGATCTGGCCGAGTCTCAGAAGTCACAGCGGCGACATCCATGTCGCCATTGACGTCTCCGGTTCGGTAACGGAGAAGGATCTCGCCGAATTTCTCGGCGAACTGAATGCACTGAAAGGCACGACGCCGGTGCGCATCACGCTGTTCGCCTGCGACAGCGACCTCACCGCCGGCGCGCCCTGGACCTTCGAACCGTGGGATGAACTGCGGCTGCCGCAACAGTTCGCCGGCGGTGGCGGCACCGCGTTTACTCCGGTGTTCGACTGGATCGCACAGCACGGCCAGCAGCCCGACACGTTGCTGTACTTCACCGATGCCGACGGCGAGTTTCCCAAGGAAGCGCCCAACTATCCCGTCCTCTGGCTGGTCAAGGGCAAGGCGCCCGTGCCCTTCGGCCGTCGTATTCAATTGAATTGATGAATTCAGACCCCAGAAATGAACTGAGTCCCGAAGACGCGCTGCGTCTCAACGTGCTGCTCGCCGGTGAGTTGCTCGCGGTACGCCTCGACGAAGGCGCGCGCACCTTGTACGCGCTGACGCCGAAGGGCGAGGCGCGCATCCCGCTCAATCCGGTCGGCCGCGCCGAGCGCTATTTCCAGCGTGTGCGCGAACTGCTCGGTGGCCACGCGCTCAACTCGCCCGGCGGCTATCCGGTGCATCTGCGCCGCTGGACGCGCATGGGGCAGGCCAGCGAGAAGAACTTGGAAGCGCTGCTCAAGCTCGGTGCGTCCGAGGCGGTGATGGCCGTCGCCTGTGCTGCGGGGCTGACCGACGAACTGGCGCGGCGCGTCTGGTGGGCCAGCCAGAACCTCGCGACGATGGAAGTCGCGCGCGTGATGCTGATGCACCCTGCTGTACGCATCGGCAGCATGGGCCCGGTACTCGCCGACTACCTGATCGAACACCTGCCTTTCGAAGAAGACCCGATCGCCGCGATGCAGAGCGTGCGGGCGGTGCTGGCTGCCGGACTGCTCGCACCGGGGCTGCGCGAGCAGCTCTGGGCCAAGGGCAAGCGGCGGCCGTATTACCTGATCGGTTTCCTCGAAAGCCTGCCCGACGATCTACCGCCCGAAGCGCCGCGCGCGCTGCCTGCTGGACTTCCCGACACGCCGGCGGCCCGGTTGCTGGCACGTTGTTATTCCGGTGCAGGGCAGAGCTATCTCAAAACCGCCGAATTGACCCTCGAAAAACCGCCGGCACATGAGGCCGTCTATCTGCTGCTCGACTTGCTTGGAGGCTATTTCGCCGCCGGGCGCGAGGCCGGTGACCTGCCGCTTCCCTCCGCCGAGATCGCCGCGCTGGAGGCATTGGGGCGGCTGTCGAATGTCGACGCAGAACCGATCCTCACGCGCACCACCGCGGTTGGGCCTCTGCTGCGGCGCCATCTCGAACCGCTGTTCGCGCCTATCATTGCGCACATCCAGGTCCTCAGGGGTTTGCCATGAAAGGCGGAATCTTTCTCGATGCGGAAGCGCCGCATCTCGTGCAGCAGCAGTTCGCGCTGGTGCAGGCCGCGCCGGCGATCCGGGCCAAGCGCCAGCGTTTTCCCGAGAACGTCGTCGAAGTCGTGGCAACGGAGGAAGAAGCGTTACAGCGTCAGGCACCGGCCGACAACCTGCATGCTGCCGAGGTCATGGGCCCGTCGCGTTCGTCGGAGGGTTATCGTTTGTTTTATCTGGTGAGATGGCTGAGCGAGTGAATCACGTGAACAAGAAACCTTTTCCCATCCCGGTCATTCCGGCCGAGATTCAGACCGACGCCGCGCTCGACGCTTGCAGTGGCGGCGAATCCTTCGCCCTGATGGTGCTCGGCGACAGCATGGAGCCCGAGTTCGTCGAGGGCGACATCATCATCATCGAACCCGAAGGCCTGGCACAGGACGGCTCCTACGTCATGGCCTGGCTGGCGGACGAATGGATCTTCCGCCAGCTCAGTGGCCACGAGGGGGACTGGAAATTGCGTGCCCTCAACCCCAGATACCCCGCAGCGAGCATTCCCGACCTGTCGGTCATCAAGGGGGTGATCATCCAGAAATCCAAACCGGGCCGCCGCAAGGCGGTCAAGAGATACGTCGAATAGCCAGACAGGAACGCCATGCCCTATTACATCTATCGTGTCAGCCAGGTCGGCCCGATCCAGCAGCTCGAAAAAATGGCCGAGTTCGAGAAATTCAAGCCGGCCTCCGCTGCAGCCAAGGAAATGCGCGCGAACGCCGCATCCAAACAGGACATATTCCGCGTTGTCTTCGGGGAGAACGAATTGCAGGCCGAGGACACGCTGAATACGCCGCGCGAGGTCCAGCCGGTGTTCGGAGACGAGTGGTAAGCGGGTAGCCATCCCATGCATGAAGCCAGCTTTCACGTCACGCGCCAGCAAATCAATCCGCTGCCCTGCGTGTTCGAGAAGGCGCTGCTGTGCCAGGCGGCTGCTTGCGAAGCCGCGCAACGCCTCGCGCTCGCGGAGCGCGAACTGGTCGCCTGCCGCGAACCGCTGGCCCGTGCCGCTTGCGGCCAGCTGTTGACGCTGCTGCGCCAGAATTCTGCCTTCGCGCTCAAGGTCAAGGACACGCAAAGCATCCTGCCGCACGCGATGATGATGAAGGTGCAATGCGGCGGCCTCGTCGGCCTCAAGGATCTGGTCGATCCCGATGCCCATGCGCCCAACGTGATCAAGCTGGTGCGGCTGGCGCAGGCTGAATTCGGCGCGCTCGACCAGCTGCCGTTCTCGCGCATCGTGCAGGGCGTGGCTCATTGGGAGATCAGAAAACGCCATCAGCCGAAACCATGATCGCGAATTTCGACCGGCTCGTCGCCGCCGTCCAGCGTAACTGCCACATCACCGATGCGCGCCATGCGCGCGAGATGACGCTGTGCACCTACCTGCTCGAAATGCGCGAGTTCTACCGCTGGGAGAGTGGCATCGCGCTCGGCGATCCGCTGGCGCGGCCAGAGGTCGGCGAATGGCTGAACGCGCGCGAAGCGCTGTGGGAAACGCTGGTCGAAGACGATTTCGCGCCTTTGCCGCTGGCGGGAACCGAATACGAACCCTTCGCGGTTGCGGACATCAATCGCGCGATCCTGCCGCACCAGCTGGTTTACGGTGCGGGCATTGGCCGCTTCGGCAAGCCGCACTTCTTCCTCGGCCGGCTCGAGCGCAAGGTGGAGGATGATGGGCTGACCGTGCTGGTCTGCGAATGCGAGTACGCGCGCGACCTCACCGCGCTGCCCGCCGCGCTGCAGGGCGGCACGGTGATCGTGCGGCGTGAGGCGCTGCGCCAGTGGCTGTGGGAAAAAGCCGAGGCCTGGGCGATGAAACGGACGACCGGCGCGATGGCCCTCGCGCTCGCGGCACATGGCTATGACACGGATCCGCGCACGGCGCTCGAACGCATGACCGATGCCGAGACCGAGACACTGATCCTGCACGAGCGCGGCGAGCATGCCGCGGGCAAACTGCTCGGCACGGGCTGGGAGAAACAATTGGCCTGTGCGAAGAAACGCCGTGCCGAGATTCTCATGCGCGCGGTGCGCGATAACCTCGCCGACTGCCTCGTCACCTTGCCGGCGCTGATCGAGCGGCAGGCCTGGCCATCACTGTGGTTCTGGGTCGCGAATTTCGATGGCATGCGGCGTGAGTTGTGGCCCGCAATGGCGGCCTTTGACTTTACAAAAGTCGGCGCTGGCAGGACGGCACTCCAAGAGATTATCCAGCGTGGAACGGCGCATTGGGAAGCGGTCGCGCGCCGGCTGCTGTCCAGCGACGAAGCCACCGTCGAAGCGCTTTCCCACGACACGGCCGCGCTGGCCTTGGCATAATCCGTTCATGTCCCTCAAGTTCAGCGCCAACCTGTCCTTCCTGTTCCCCGAGCTCGACTTCCTTGACCGTTTTGGCGCCGCGGCGCGCGCAGGTTTCAGCGGCGTCGAGTTCCACTTTCCCTATGCGTACGACAAGGCGGTGCTCGCTGAAGTCGTGCTGACCTCGGGCGTCGAAGTCGTGCTGTTCAACCTGCCGGCCGGCAACTGGGCCGCGGGCGATCGCGGCATCGCCTGCCATCCCGAACGCAAGGCGGAGTTTCAGGATGGCGTCGGCCGCGCCATCGAATACGCCGAGGCGCTCGGCTGCACGCGCTTGAATTGCCTGACGGGTGCCGTCCCGCCAGCGCCGGGTTTTCGCGAGCGGGCGCTGGAGACGCTGGTCGACAACCTGCGTTTCGCCGCCGCCGTGACGCAGCGCGCGGGCATCCGCCTGATGCTGGAACCGCTCAACACGCGCGACAATCCCGGCTACCTCGTGCCGACTTCACGTGAAGCGCTGCAGGTGATCGATGCGGTCGACAGCAAGAACCTCTTCCTGCAATACGACGTCTATCACGCGCAGGTCATGGAAGGCGACCTCGCGCGCACGCTCGAGAAGAACATCGCGCGCATCGGTCACATTCAGGTCGCCGACAATCCGGGTCGCCACGAACCGGGCAGCGGCGAGATCAACTTCCCCTTCCTCCTCGCGCGCCTGCAGCAGCTCGGCTACGCCGGCTGGATCGGCTGTGAGTACCTGCCGAGTGGCGACACCCTTGACAGCTTCGGCTGGCTGGAACCCTATCGATGAGCACCCGACTTCACTCCCACGAGCGCGACCAGGATTTCTCCGACGTCGATCGCGCCGCGCTGCTGCATGCGCTGGCGGGCATTTTGCCAAACAGCGCGCTGCTCGCCGATGCCGAAGATCTCAAACCCTACGAGTGCGATGGCCTGTCGGCCTATCACCGTCTGCCGCTTGCCGTGGCGCTGCCCGAGAACGAGGCGCAGGTCGTCGCAGTGCTCAAGGCTTGCCACAAGCTGGGCGTGCCGGTCGTGCCGCGCGGCGCGGGTACCGGCCTCTCGGGTGGCGTGCTGCCGCACGAGCATGGTGTGGTGCTCTCGCTGGCGAAGATGAAACACATCCTCAAGCTCGATCCGCTGGCGCGCACGGCCGTCGTGCAGCCCGGCGTACGCAACCTCGCGATTACCGAGGCCGCCGCGCCGCATGGCCTCTACTACGCGCCTGACCCGAGCTCGCAGATCGCCTGCACCATCGGCGGCAACATAGCGGAGAATTCCGGCGGCGTGCATTGCCTGAAATATGGACTGACCGTGCACAACGTGCTGCGCGTGCGCGGCGTCACTATTGACGGCGAGGTTGTCGAGTTCGGCAACCATGCGCTCGACGCACCGGGTTATGACCTGCTCGCGTTGATGATCGGCTCCGAGGGCCTGCTCGCCGTCGTCACCGAGGTGACGGTGAAGCTGGTGCCCAAGCCCGAGGTGGCACGCGTCATCATGGCGTCGTTCGACGCGGTGACCAAGGCCGGCGCGGCGGTGGCGGAAATCATCGCCGCCGGCATCATCCCCGCCGGCCTCGAGATGATGGACAAGCCGGCCACGGCCGCCGTCGAGCCCTTCGTCAAGGCCGGCTACGATTTGGATGCCGAAGCCATTCTGCTCGCTGAATCCGATGGTACGCCCGAGGAAGTGGAAGAGGAGGTCGCCGCGATGCGCGCGGTGCTCGAGAAGAGCGGCGCGACGGACATCCGTGTGTCGACCAGCGAAGCCGAGCGGCTGCGCTTCTGGGCCGGCCGCAAGGCGGCGTTTCCCGCCGTGGGACGCATCTCCGCCGACTACTACTGCATGGACGGCACGATTCCGAGAAAAAGGCTGGCGGAGATGCTCACCGCCATCGCCGGCATGGAAAAGAAGTACGGCCTGCGCTGTGCCAACGTCTTCCACGCCGGCGACGGCAACCTGCATCCGCTGATCATGTACGACGCCGGTGTATCTGGCGAGCTGCAACGTGCCGAGGATTTCGGCGCCGAGATCCTTGATCTCTCCGTCAAATTGGGCGGCACCATCACCGGCGAGCACGGCGTCGGCTTCGAGAAGATCGGCTCGATGTGCACGCAGTTCAGTCCGGAAGAGCTCGCGGCTTTCCACCGTATCAAGAGCGCCTTCGACCCGCAAGGCCTCCTGAATCCGGACAAGGCCGTGCCGACGCTGCACCGCTGCGCCGAGTTCGGCCGCATGCACGTGCATCATGGCGAAGTGAAATTTCCTGAACTGGAGCGCTTCTGATGATCGACGATTTCAAGGCGCGCATCCTTCAAGGCAAACCGCTCCGTATCCGCGGCGCGGGCAGCAAGGACTTCTACGGAAATGCATTGGACGGCGAGGTGCTGGATACGCGCGGATATACGGGCATCGTCGCCTATGAACCGACGGAGTTGTACATCACCGCGAAGTGCGGCACACCGCTCGCCGAGATCGAGGCGGCGCTGACGGCGCAGGGACAGTGCCTGCCCTTTGAGCCGCCGCGTTTCTCCGCTGGTTCAACCATCGGTGGCGTGGTGGCGGCGGGCCTGTCCGGCCCGCGTCGCGCCAGCGCCGGAGCGCTGCGTGATTACGTGCTCGGCGTGAAGATTATCGACGGAGAAGCGCGCGAGCTGACCTTCGGCGGACAGGTGATGAAGAACGTCGCCGGCTACGACGTCTCGCGCCTGATCGCTGGCAGCCTCGGCACACTCGGCCTGATCACCGAGGTGACGGTCAAGGTGCTGCCGCAGCCCGTCGCGGAAGCCACGCTGCGTTTTGAAATGAGCCAGAGCGAAGCGCTCGACAAACTCAATTATTGGGCCGGGCAGCCGCTGCCGATCGTCGCGAGCGCATGGCAGAACGGTGTGTTGACCTTGCGCCTCGCCGGTGCGCGCGCAGCGGTGGCAGCGGCAAAGGTAAAACTCGGCGCTGGTGAGACGGCACCTGCGGATTATTTCGATACCTTGCGTGACCAACAATTATCGTTCTTCGCCACCGAAGCACTTTGGCGACTGTCTGTACCCTCGGTTGCGCCGGTACTCGATCTGCCGGGCGAACAACTGATCGAGTGGGGCGGCGCGCTGCGCTGGCTGCGGAGCGATGCGTTCCCCGAAACTATCCGCGCCGCGGCGACGAACGTTGGCGGCAGCGCGATGTTCTACCGTGCGCCGGCCGAAATGAAAGCGCGTGTTTGTGCCTTTGCGCCGCTGTCTGCACCGCTGCTCAAGCTGCACAGGAATCTCAAGGCGGCCTTCGATGCGAAGGGCATCCTCAACCCCGGCCGTTTGTATCCGGAGCTGTAATGGAAACGCATCTCGCCGATTTCATGCGCGGCACGACCGCGGGCCGCGAGGCGGAAGAAATCCTCCGCAAGTGCGTGCACTGTGGCTTCTGCACCGCCACCTGCCCGACCTACCAGCTGCTCGGCGACGAGCTCGACGGGCCGCGCGGCCGCATCTACCTGATCAAGCAGGTGCTGGAAGGTGTGCCGCCGACCGAGAAGACGCGCCTCCACCTCGATCGCTGCCTGACCTGCCGCAGCTGCGAAACGACCTGCCCGTCGGGTGTGCATTACTCGCGCCTGCTCGACATCGGTCGCGAAGTGGTCGAGCAGCGCGTGCCACGCAAGGGCGCCGACGCGCTGATGCGCAGCGCCCTGCGCGAAGGCCTGCCGCGTCCGGCGTTGTTCGGCACGGCGATGCGGCTGGGCCAGATGGTGCGGCCCTTTCTGCCTGGCGCTTTGAAATCGAAAGTGCCGCCAATGACCTCCGCGGGCACGGTCGCTGTCGTCGCGCCGCAGTCGCGCAAGATGCTCGCGCTGGCGGGTTGCGCGCAGCCAAGCATGTACCCGAACATCAACGGCGCGGCGAAGCGCGTTCTGGCGAGGCTCGGCATCCATCTGTTCGAGGCATCGGGTGCGGGCTGTTGTGGCGCGGTGAAGCTGCATCTGGGTGACGCCGAGGGAGCGCGCGACAACGCTCGCCGCAACATCGACGCCTGGTGGCCGCATATCGAAGCGGGGGCCGAGGCGGTCGTGATCACGGCTTCGGGCTGCGGCGTGGAGGTGAAGGACTACGGCCACCTGCTGCAGGACGATCCGGTGTATGCGGAAAAAGCTAAGCGCGTCGGCGAATTGGCCCGTGACATCAGCGAGGTGGTGGTGGCTGAGAAGGATTCGCTGCTCAAGCTGCTTGAAAAGTCGGCGCTGGTTGGACGGCAGATGATGGCCTTCCACGCTCCCTGCAGCTTGCAGCATGGCTTGAAGATCCGCGGCGTGGTCGAGCAACTCCTGACCGCCGCCGGTTTTGACCTGACGCCGGTGGCAGACGCCCATCTGTGCTGTGGTTCGGCGGGTACTTACTCGATCCTGCAACCTGAGATTTCCCATCGTCTGCGCGGCCAGAAGCTGGCTGCGCTGTTGGCTGGGCAGCCGGTCGGCGTCGCCAGTGCCAACATCGGTTGCATCGCCCACCTGCAGGCGGGTACCAGCGTCCCGATCAAACACTGGATAGAATGGCTGGACAATAAGTTGTCGCAGTAACCGTGCGCTGGGAGGCGTGAGATGTTGGTCGACGAAAAAACCGCGCTGGAACAACTGGTGAAGCAGGGCGTGAAGCTGCCACCGCAGCCGCGCGTACTGGTCGAATTGCAGCAGCTGCTGCTGTCAGAAGACTACGACACCCGCTCGGTAGCGCGCGTGATCGGCCAGGATCCGGGCATCGTCGCGCTGCTGTTCAAGGCGGCGCGCTCGCCTGCTTTCGCCCGCGCGCGCAACGCCCAGACGCTCGAGCAGATTCTGATGGTAGTGGGCATCAAGCAGGTGTTCAACCTCGTGCGAGCGGCCTCGCTGGCGACGGTGCTCGGCGACCAGGCGCGGCGCGCCTTCGAGGTGTTCTGGAATCGCGCCCACGAGATCGCGCAAATGGCGGCGATTGTTGCCGAGGACCGCGTCTCGATCTGCAATGTCTTTGCCGACCAGGCCTACCTCGCCGGCATCTTCCACGAGTGCGGCGTGCCGGTGCTGATGTTGCGCTTCCCGCAATACTGCGAGAAGTTGCACCTCGACGATGCGACCTGCTGGCCCGACCTGTCGGCGGAAGACGAGAGGTTCAATGTCGACCACTGCTCGGTTGGCTACCTCATGGCCCGTCATTGGGGCCTGCCGGATTTCGTCTGCGACGCGGTACGTTTCCACCACGACCTGCCCGAGGAAAAAACCATCGGGGCTTCCGTGACGCTGGTGGCAATCATCCAGGCGGCGAGCCATTTCTACCACCAGCTTCACCATGTCGATGATCCGCTGTGGCAGAAGATCGGCCCGCGCGTGCTTTCCGAACTCGGGATCGGGCCCGACGAGGAGAAGGATTACTACGAGCAGATCACCGGGCGATTCCTGGATCGCCACTAGGCATAGGCCAGACTAGCGGTTGTTCCTGACCAGCAGTTTCGCGGTCGCTTCGGCGACCACCGTGCCATCCTGGTTCTTGCTGACGCCGGAAAAGCTGACGATGCCGCCATCGTGCTTCGGCTTGTCGTCCATGGCCGTCACCGTCCAGGTCACATGCAGCGTGTCGCCGGGCTTCACCGGCGCGGTGAACTTGATTGCGTGCTCCATGTAGGCGATGGCCGTGCCATGGAACAGCATGCCGAACTGTGCCGCCATGACGTTGCTGGTGAGGTAGCCGTGGGCGATGCGCGTGCCGAACTTGCCCTGCTTTGCCCAACTCTCATTGACGTGCAGCGGATTGAAGTCGCCGAACAGGCCGGCACCGAGGACTACATGGGTTTCGGTCAGCGTCATGGCGGATTCGAAGGCATCACCGACCTTGAGTTCGTTGTAACCGCGTCCCGGCAGCATGTCCAGCCCCTTTCAAACCAAAGTAAGTTATTGGATTCTAATCTTATAATCGCCTATGCCCTTCATCATCGAAACCTGCACGGCCCAGCATATCGGCGACCGCGATGAGCAACAGGACCGTGTTGGCCTGTTTACCCATCCGGCGCACAAGGGCGCTCTGCTGGCGGTGGTGGCGGACGGCATGGGCGGGCATACCGGCGGTGCGCTCGCCGCCGAGCAGGTGATTCATTCCGCCAAGACCAATTTCCAGAGCAATACGCTCGCGCCGGGCGAGATCCAGACCATCCTCGCCTCAGCCATCAACGACGCCCACGCCGCCATCAAGCTTTCGCGCCTGACCAGCGAGCAGGATCCGCACAGCACGGCCTGTGTCCTGCTGGTGTATCAGGGCCGCGCCGACTGGGCGCATTGCGGCGATTCGCGGGTCTATCACTTTCGCGCCGGCGAACTGGTGGCGCGCAGCGTGGATCATTCGCACGTGATGAATCTGGTGAAGATGGGTTACCTGACCGAGGCGCAAGCCGAGGAGCATCCGCAGAAGAACCTGCTGATCTCCTGCCTTGGCGATACCGATGATCCGAAAATCGATTTCGGCTCCGCCTCGCCGCTGTTCGACAGCGACTGCTTCCTGCTTTGTTCGGATGGCCTGTGGGCCCATTTCAGCGATCAGGAACTGGGCCGCGTGCTCAGCGAATTCCCGGTGCGTCAGGCGGCGGAAATATTGATCAACACGGCGCGCGACCGTGGCAACGGGCGGGGCGACAACTGCTCCTTCGCCATCGTGCGCCTGAAATTGATTGTCGAGGAACGTCCCGTGCCGCCCTGGAAGCGGTCCGTGGCCAAATAAGAAGAGGAAGAGGAAACAGCATGGCTTTGACTATCGGCATTCCGAGGGAAACGTTTGCAGGCGAGAAGCGAGTCGCCACCGTGCCCGACGTCGTCCAGAAACTGATCAAGCTCGGCTTTGCCGTGACCGTGGAAAGCGGCGCGGGCGACGCCGCGAATTTCGCCGATGATGTGTATCGCTCTGCGGGCGCCAAGATCGCTACCGATGCCGACAGCCTGTGGGCGCAATCCGACATCGTCTTCAAGGTGCGCGCGCCGAGCAGCGCCGAAGTTGGCCTGATGAAACCGGGCACCACGCTGGTCAGCTTCATCTGGCCGGCGCAGAACGCCGAACTCATGCAGCAACTCGCCGCGAAGCAGACGACCGTGCTGGCGATGGACAGCGTGCCGCGCCTGAGCCGTGCCCAGAAGATGGACGCGCTCTCGTCGATGGCCAACATCGCCGGTTATCGCGCGGTGATCGAGGCGGCACACCACTTCGGCCGCTTCTTCACCGGCCAGATCACCGCCGCCGGCAAGGTGCCGCCCGCCAAGGTTTTCGTCATCGGCGCCGGCGTCGCCGGTCTCGCCGCGCTCGGCGCCGCAGTGGGCCTCGGGGCCATCGTGCGCGCCAACGACACGCGTCCCGAGGTCGCCGACCAGGTCAAGTCGATGGGCGCCGAGTTTGTCGGTGTCGACTACGTGGAAGAGGGCGAGGGCGTCGGTGGCTACGCGAAGACGATGTCGGAGGGCTTCCTGAAAGCCCAGAAGGAAACCTTCGCGAAGCAGGCGAAGGACGTCGACATCATCATCACCACTGCGCTGATTCCCGGCAAGCCCGCACCCAAGCTGATCACTACCGAGATGGTTGCTTCGATGCGTCCCGGCAGCGTGATCGTCGACCTCGCCGCCGAGCAGGGCGGCAACTGCGAGCTGACCGAACCTGGCCTGGTCGTGGTGAAGCATGGCGTCACGATCATCGGCTACACCGACCTGCCGTCGCGCCTGTCCAAGCAATCCTCGACGCTCTACGCTACCAACCTGCTGCGCCTCACCGAAGAACTGTGCAAAACGCAGGATGGGAAAAAGGCGGATGGCCAGATCAACGTCAACATGGAGGATGACGTGATTCGCGGCGCGACCGTGATCAAGCAGGGCGAGATCACCTGGCCGCCCCCGCCACCCAAGCTTTCCGCCGCGCCGGCCAAACCGAAGCAGGCCAAGCCGCCGGTCGAACGCAAGCTGGTGCACGCTGCCAGCGGGCCGATGTCGAATGCCGCGCTGGCAGCGTTGTTCGGCGTTGGCGCGCTCGCCTTCTGGGCCGTGGGCGCCTACGCGCCGCCAGCCTTCCTCTCGCATTTCACGGTCTTCGTGCTGGCCTGCTTCGTCGGCTACATGGTGATCTGGAACGTCGCCGCGACTTTGCACACCCCACTGATGAGCGTGACCAATGCGATCTCCAGCATCGTCGCCATCGGCGCGCTGGTGCAGCTCGCACCGCCCGACATTGCCAGTGACAGCGGTCGGCCCGGCGGGCTCATTCTGGGGCTGGCTGTCGTCGCGCTGGTACTGACGGCGATCAACATGTTCGGCGGCTTCGCGGTGACGCGACGCATGCTGGCGATGTTCCGCAAGTAAGGAGATCGCCATGACCGCTACCCTGACCTCCGTTTCCTACCTCGCTGCGGCGATCCTGTTCATCCTCAGCCTCAACGGCCTGTCGCACCCCGCCACGGCGCGGCGCGGCAACCTCTACGGTATGGTGGGCATGACGATCGCCGTGCTCGCCACCGTCTTCGGCCCACGCGTCACGCTCGCCGCGATGCCCTGGATCGTCGGCGCCTTGCTCGTCGGCGCCGTCGTCGGTCTCGTCGCCGCGCGCCGCGTGCAGATGACGCAGATGCCCGAACTCGTCGCGCTGATGCACAGCCTCGTCGGCCTGGCCGCCTGTCTGGTCGGTTTCGCCAGTTACATCGACACCGGACTGCTGCTGACGGGCGCCGAGAAGACCATCCACGAGGTCGAGATCTACATCGGCATCCTCATCGGCGCGGTTACCTTCTCCGGCTCGCTGGTCGCCTTCGGCAAGCTCTCCGGCCGCATCGGTGGCAAGCCCTTGCTGCTGCCCGGGCGCCATTGGCTCAACCTGGTCGGCCTGCTGGTCGTGATCTGGCAGGGCTATGTCTTCCTCAACGCGCCGAACGTTAGCGCCGGCATGCTGCCACTGGCGATCATGTCCGGCGTCGCGTTGCTGTTCGGCATCCACATGGTGATGGCGATCGGCGGCGCCGACATGCCCGTGGTGGTATCGATGCTCAACAGCTACTCGGGCTGGGCGGCGGCGGCGACTGGCTTCATGCTCGGCAACGACCTGCTGATCGTCACCGGCGCGCTGGTCGGTTCGAGCGGCGCGATCCTCTCCTACATCATGTGCCGCGCGATGAACCGCCATTTCTTCCATGTCATCGCCGGCGGCTTCGGCTCGGACGACTCCGCGAAAGTCGGCGCTGGCGAGACGGCACATCCGGCAGGGGAGGTCACCGCGATCAGCGCTGGAGAGACGGCCGACCTGTTACGCGATGCCCGCAAGGTCATCATCGTGCCGGGCTACGGCATGGCGGTGGCGCAGGCGCAGCACACGGTGTATGAAATCACTCGGCTGCTGCGCGACAAGGGCGTCAATGTGCGCTTCGCGATCCACCCGGTCGCGGGCCGCATGCCCGGCCACATGAACGTGCTGCTCGCCGAGGCGAAGGTGCCCTACGACATCGTCTTCGAACTTGACGAGATCAACGAGGACTTCGCCAACACCGACGTGGCAATGGTGATCGGCGCGAACGACATCGTTAACCCGGCGGCGCTGGAGGATCCGGCCAGTCCGATCGCCGGCATGCCGGTGCTCGAGGTGTGGAACGCCAAAACCTCGATCGTCATGAAGCGCTCGATGGCGTCGGGCTATGCCGGCGTCGAGAACCCGCTCTTCTACAAGGAGAACAACCACATGTTGTTCGGCGATGCGAAGAAGATGCTCGACGAGGTGCTTGGCGCGTTGAAGGACTAGTCGACGCGGATCTCGATCTTGCGCGGCTGGGCATGCGCGGCCTTGGGAATACGCAGCGTCAGCACGCCATTGACGAACTCGGCGGCGACCTTCTCGGTATCCAGTTCCTTCGATAGCGTGAATACGCGGCGGTAGCGCGGCAGGCTCACCTCGGCGTGGATCGATTCCATGCCTTCCGGCATCGCGAAGCTGACTTCGCCTTCGATGGTCAGCGTGTCGGCTTCGACCTGCAGGCCCAGCTTGTCCTTGGGCACGCCCGCCAGGTCGGCGAACAGCGTGATGCCGTTGGCGTCCTCGACGACGTTGACCGGCGGGAACAGCCCGGCGTCGGGGCGGACGGAATCAGCGGTTTTTTCAACATTGTTGCTCATGGTCCGGCTCCTTACTGGATGCTGATGCGGCGCGGCACGGCGGTTTCCTTGCGCGCGATGCTGATGTGCAGGACGCCATCGCGATACTTCGCGCTGGCACTGTTCGGGTCAATGTCGTCGGGCAGCGTGACGACGCGGCGGAAGCGGCCGGTGAAGCGCTCGTTGATATGCAGTGTGGCCTTCTCGGGCAGCGCGGGCAGCGTGCGCTCGCCGGCGACGGTGAGTACACCCTTCTCGATCTGCACGTCGATCGCGGCCGGATCGACGCCCGGCGCGAAGGCGTAGATCTCCACCGACTTCGGCGTGCTGCCGACGTTCATCGCCGGGAAACCGCCACGCAGCCCGCCACGGATGCTTGGGTCGTAGGCCTGCTGCATGTCGCGCTGCAGGCGTTCCATTTCCGCGAAGATGTCGCGGGGAAACAGGTTGCGGTAGTACATGATTTCTCCTTGGTTTGCGGGTCAGGCGACGGCACGGGTCGCCTCATGGGCCGGATATGGCGCCCGCTGCAAAAACTTCAAGGGCTTGAAATTGTGACGTGCCGTCGGGCACTGGAAGCCGGCGCGAATCAGTCCGGCGATTGCTCCAGCCACTTCAGCAGGGTCTCGAACAGTACCTGCGGATCGATCGGCTTGGGCAGGTGGGCGTTCATGCCGGCGGCAAGGCAGACCTGCCGGTCCTCGTCGAAGGCGTTCGCGGTCATCGCCAGGATCGGCGTAGCCTGATTGAGCGAGTCGGCGCGAATTCCCTGCGTGGCATCGACGCCGTTCAGGTTCGGCATCTGCATGTCCATCAGGATCAATGCGTAGCGCTGCTGACGGGCGAGATCAAGGGCCTGGCGGCCATCGAGCGCAACGTCTACTTTTAGCCCGACGGCATCGAGCAGGCACAACGAGACTTCGCGATTGATCGGCTCGTCCTCGGCCAGCAGGATGCGCGCGCCGGGGAAGCGCAGGCGGATCTGCTGCTCGACTTCGTCCGTATCAAAAGTCGGCGCTGGCGGGACGGCATCGATGCCGAACGGCAGGCGGGCGGTGAACCAGAAAGTGCTGCCGCTGCCCGGTTGGCTGCTGACACCGATCTCGCCGCCCATCAGATGCACCAGACGCTTGCTGATCGCCAGCCCGAGGCCGGTGCCGCCGTAGCTGCGCGTCATTGAGTTGTCGGCCTGCTCGAAGGCGGTAAATAAACGCGCCTGCGCTTCCGGCGTGATGCCGATGCCGGTGTCGATAACCTCGAAGCGCAACAGGGCGACGTCGGTGATGCTGGCATCGCGCTGCACGCGCACGGTGACGCTACCTGACTGGGTGAACTTGATGGCATTGCCGGCAAGATTGAGCAGGATCTGCCCAAGCCGCAACGGGTCGCCAATGAGGTTCAGGCGCGCGAGTCCGAGCGGCAGGTCGATGACGAATTTCAGGCCCTTGTCGCTAGCGCGATGGCCGGCCAGGCTGGCGAGGTTTCCCAGCACGGTGCCGAGCTGGAAGTCGGCCTGCTCCAGCACCATGCGGTCGGCCTCGATCTTCGAGATGTCGAGGATGTCGTTGATGACGGCCAGCAGGTGTTTCGAGGCCTGGTCGATCTTGCCCAGCTGGTCGCGCAGCTTCGGGTCCGTTGCGTGGCGTCGCGCCAACGACGCCATGCCCATGATGGCATTCATCGGCGTGCGCAATTCGTGCGACATGTTGGCCAGGAAGGCGCTCTTGGCGCGGTTGGCCGCCTCGGCGTTGACCTTGGCCTCGACGAGTTCGACGGTGCGCGCCATCACCTGCGCTTCGAGGTTGTTGCGATGCTGCTCCAGTTCCGCTTCGACGCGCTTGCGTTCGGTGATGTCCTGGATGATGGCGACAAAGACCGGTGGCGTTTCGTCCGGTATGTACTGCAGATGGACCTCGGCATCGTAGTGACTGCCGTTCTTGCGCTGGTGTCGCGTCTCGAATTTCAAGGTCTCGCGGGTACCATCGCGCAGGGGCTGGATCATGGCCTCGAAGCGCTCCGCGGAGACATCCGGCTTGATGTCGACGGGTGTGAGCTGGCGTAGCTCCTTGAGGTTGTAGCCGAGGTTCATGCAGGCACCGCGGTTGGCGCCGATGAACTTCAGCGTGGCGGCATCGAAGATGTAGATCTCGTTGAGCGAATGGTCGATGATGCGGCCGAAACGCGTCGCGAGGGATTGGGCCTGTTTCTGCTCGGCGAGGCTGATATCGATGCAATACATCTCCGGGCCGTCCGGGCCGATCTGCATGACGTGGCTGGAATACACTGGCACCGGCGCGCCGCTCTTGTGGCGCAGGACGAGTTCGGCGGCCGGAATGGCCAGGCCACCCGCGACCCATGCGCTGACGGCATCGATGACGCCCTGACGCATCTCGTCAGGAATGATCAGGTCTTCGAGCTGCCGTCCGAGTGCCTCTTCGAGTGTGTAGCCATACAGGACTTCACTGGCCTGGTTCCAGAAGATCACACGCCGTGTGGTGTCATACCCCTGCACGGCGATGCTCGGCGTATTTTCGAACAGGGAGCGGAAACGCTGTTCGCTTTGCTTCAGCACGATCTGGTTCTGCCGCTGCGTCAAATAGGCGCCGGCACGTGCCGCCAGGATGCGCAGCCCTGAAGCGAGATCCTGCGAGTCGGGCAGCGGCCAACGACTGACGAGCACGATCAAGCCAAGCACTGCGCCAGTGCTGTCGATGATCGGTTCGCCGATATAGCCCTCGGCCTTGAGTTCGGCGAGGTCGTGGTCCCGCGGGAATAGCTGTTGCACATGGTCGCTGTAACACTTGTGCGCGTATTGCAGGACGTTCTCGCACGGGGTGCCGGGCAGTTCATAGACATAGCCTGGTTCGATGCGCTTGCCATCGAGGGTGCCGGCGACGATGCGCACGCTCTTGCGGTCGGGTTCGATGAGGGCGAGATGGACATAATCGACCTCGAACTGCTGACTGGCAAACTCGGTCAATGCGTCGAAGCAGCGTTTGCCATGATCCTGCGACACGAAGTTCGCGATGGCAAGTAGTGCCGCCTCGAGCCGGTGCTGTGCGGTGATGTCGCGCGCGATGCCGAACAGCCCGATGATTTCTCCCTGTTCGTCGCGGATCGGATATTTGCGGTTATCCACCCAGCCGCGCTTGCCCGTTTTTGACAGGTAGCCCTGGACCTCGTGCGCGATTGGGATGCCGCTGAAAATCTGCTTTTCCAGTCGGTAGTAAATATCGGCGTACTCTTCCGGGAATACGTCGTAGTCGGTCTGGCCCAGCAGGTCGGTCCAGTGCTCGGCGGGGTCGCAGAGCGCCACCAGCGTCTGGCTGGCTCCGGTGAAGACGTGGTTGCGATCCTTGAAATAGATGAAGTCATTGGTGTTCTCCATCATTGCCCGGAAGTTCGCTGTCAGGGCGGCATCGCTCAGCGTGCGCGGCAGGCTCTTGGCATCCTGCAGGCGCAATTCGAGGACGGTCACACCTGCCGCTACGGATTTGGCGTAAAGCGCCTTGATGCATCGGATTCGCCCGTTGGCCTGTCTGAGCCGCAGATTGGAGCGGCCCTCGGCATTTGCAGGCATGGGTGCGAAGAGGACATCGGCGATGTCCTGGTCGTCGGCATGAATGCGCTCGCGCAGCGCGATCCTGCCACTCAGGAAGTCATCGGCCGAAAAGCCGAGCAGCCCGGCAATGTCTCCAGCCACCTCGATTATTCGGGGTGGGGCACTTAGGGCAACCCGAAACACCGCTTCGAGAATCTGCCGCTGGGCCGCTTGGCTCATTGCTGTCTTTGCGTGGCTTGACTAACGGCTTCATTGTAATGCGAACCGGGTGGCGGAGGTGAGGAGCAGTTCAGGGGCAAAGCAGGGGCTATTCAGGCATGCAGCCGGGTATCTAATCCCGGTGGGGCAGCCATTTCAGCAAGGCGGCGAAGAGGATCTCCGGATCGACCGGTTTGGTGATGAAATCGTTCATTCCCGCCGCCAGACAGCGAGCCTTGTCCTCGGCAAAGGCGTTCGCCGTCATCGCCAGGATCGGGATGCGTTGGCAGCCGGGCAGCTGGCGGATACGCCGCGTGGCTTCGAGGCCATCCATGACCGGCATCTGCATGTCCATCAGCACCAGATCGAATTTGCCGGAGGCAATGCGTTCGAGAGCTTCGGCGCCGTTCGTTGCCACATCGACGCTGAGATTGACCTCGACGAGGTTCAGCAGGGTGATTTCGCGGTTGATCGGTTCATCATCGACGAGCAGGATGCGCTGCCCGGCATGCAAACGATTCAACTCCGCTTCCGTCGCATCGATGGAAGGGAGGTCGATTTCGGCAATGCTTCCCTCACCCTTCTTGAGCCTGGCGGTAAACCAGAAGGTGCTGCCCTTGCCGGGGACGCTGTCGACGCCGGCATCGCCACCCATCAACTGGGCGAGACGTTTCGTGATGGCCAGCCCGAGGCCGGTGCCGCCATATTTGCGGGTCGTGGTGTTGTCGGCCTGTTCGAAGGCAGAGAACAGGCGCGCTTGCGTTTCCGGCGCGATACCGATGCCGGTATCTTCGACGGTGAAGCGTAGCAGGATCTGGCCAGAATCCTCTTCGACTGGCTGCACGCCAAGGCGAATACTGCCGTGCTCGGTAAATTTGACGGCATTCGTCGCGTAGTTCAGCAGGGCCTGCTGGATGCGGGTGGGATCGCCGATCAGGCGACACCCGGGCGGACGAACATCCATGACCACCTGCAGGCCCTGTTCCTCCGCGCGATCGTTGATCATCGAGGCCACGTTGGCGACGATGGCGGCAAGGTGGACTTCGGTTTCCTCGAGCACGAATTTTCCGGCTTCGATCTTGGAGAGGTCGAGGATGGCGTTGATGATCTCCAGCAGATGCCGTCCGGCATTTTCGATCTTGTCGAGGCGTTCCGCCTGCTGTGGCGTGATTTCACTGCGACGCAGCAGATGCACCATGCCGGTGATGGCGTTGAGCGGGGTGCGGATTTCATGGCTCATGTTGGCCAGGAATGCGCTCTTGGAGATGTTCGCCGCTTCGGCTGCCTCCTTCGCGGCGAGCAGTTCTGTCGTGCGCTCATCCACCAGCTTCTGCAAGTGATGGCGGTGCTGCTCGAGCTCGGCGTTGTTCAGCCGGAGGCTGCTTTCCGCGCTTTCGAGGCTGGCCAGCATCGCATTGAACTCGTTGGCCAATCTGGCGACCTCGTCATTGCCACTAATTTCGACACGCCGGGATTTGTTGCCGGAACGGATGTCATCGATCACCGTCTGGATGGCGCCAAGATTGTGCATCAGGCGATTGCCGACACCCCAGGTGAAAAGTATCGCGATCAGCATGACGGCAGTCGTGTAGAGCACCCCGCCGTAGGTGATCTGCATCAACCGGGTCTGGGTCGATTGCTGGCCGATGCCGACTCTCACCCAGCCGACGGGTTGTCCGGCAATCTTCACCGGGGTGACGCAATCGACCAGCGTCGCCGACTGCGCGATGATGCGCGACTCGGCGTCATTCGGCAGATCCCGGACGTAGCGTCCGCGCAGCGCGGGATCGGTATGCGCGAGGATGCGGCCCTCTTTGTCGAGGATCATTGCGAAGGAGAGATCGGGATAGTTTCGCTGCGCCTCGATGATTTCCTGCAGGCCGGCGAGATCCAGCGTGGCGATCCATGTGGCCGAAGACGTGGCAATGCTTTGTGCCAGCGTCGTGCTGTGTTCGGTCTGGCGGTCGAGTAGCAGGTCTTGCTGGCGATGCGTCAGGTCCATGACAAACAGTGCCATCAGCAATGCCTGCACCGTCGCGATCACCAGGATCATCTGGCGGCGGATGGAACTGGAGAAATAGTTGCGCAGACGATTCAGCATCAATGTTGCTCTACCGGACGCACGGTTTTCTCAAAGTGGGCGATGAAGGTGCGCACGACGGTATAGGTGTCGTTGTCGGCAAGGTGAAAACGGGCGGTTTCCATGTTGGCCAGTACGGCCTTGCCCTCCGGTGCATGTTCGAGTCCGGCAAGCACTTCGCGCACTTTCGCGGCGAGGCTGGCGGGAACATCGTCGCGCGCCATCACCGAATTGTTCGGCAGGCTGGCGGTTTCCCAGATCTGCACGAGTTCCGCCGCCTCGCGCGGATGCTCCTTCTGGAAAGCACGCCACGGTGGTGGCCAGGTCGCCCCGGCAGCGGTTTCTTTCAGGAAGGCATTCATGATCGCCGACTCCTGCGAACCGACGTAGCGGTTGTCGATGTCCCGATTGATGTCGATGCCCTGCTCGTGCAGCCAGTATTGGGGCAGGATGCAGGCCGCTAGCGCGGTGGGGGACGGATAGCTGACGGATTTGCCTTTCAGGTCGGCTGGGCTGCGGATGCCACCGTCGCGGCGCACGATGAAGATGCCCTTGAAGTCTTCCGGGTCGCCGGCCATGGCCTGGACGCGGTAGCCGACCTTGATGGCTTCCAGTGTCTGCCAGGGGTTAGGCAGGATGAAGGCCGGTTTGCGCTCGCGGAATTTGCGTTCGAAATCCTGATAGTCGCGCGAGGCTTCGAGCGCGAAGTTCGCTTCCGGAACGCTCTTGTTGAGATGATCGATCAGCGGCTGATAGCGCTCGAACAAACGTTTGGGATTGTGCAGGGGATGCACGGCAAAGCTGTAGGTGGGCTTGTCGCTTCCAGCTGGCTGGGCGCTGTAGCTTGGCCCGCCTGACTGCGGACCGGGCGACCGCTCGCAGCCAGAGATCAGCAGCATGATCAGCATGCCTGCCATGGCGAGCAATATCAGCGGGAAACGAAGGACGGATCCGCGTTGCCGAGTCATTTCCCGTCTTTCTGCGAAAGCTTCTCAAGGTTGAGTGTGGCAATGATGTCATAGTCAGCTGCACTGGCTGCAATCGCCTGTTTCATCGGGATGCGGGACAGCAAGCGTGCGCCTTCCGGAGTGGCAGCCAGTTCTAGAAAGGCTTGTTGCAGCTTGAGACGGTGCGCCTCGGGCACACGGGGATGGGCGATCACCGGATGCGGTGGAATTTTGCGTGTTTGATAAAGGATGCGCAGTTGGTCACGAACCTCCGGTTTTTGCAGGTCGAAGGTCGATTGCACGCCACCGACTGCGGCTGTCGTACCAAGAATTGCATTCAGGTAGGCCGAGGCATGAGTCTGTACATAAACGGGTGTGTAGCTTATTTTGTGCAGGGATTCCAGGTCGGCGCGTACCAGCAACGAAGCGCCGATTGCATTGGGCGAGGGGAATGCAATCCGCTGTCCGGCCAAATCGTTGATTGAATGGTAGTGGCTATCCTTGCGCACGGCGAGTATGCCGTACAGCGCATTGCCGGCATCCCGCACCAATGCGTGGTAGCCATTTTCACGGATCGCGCGATGTGCGTGGAATGGGTTGAGATAGGCAAAGTCGAAAGCGCCGGAATTGAACTCCGCGTCGAAATCCGGAATCCGCATCGATCCTTTCAGTTCCAGCTTGAGACCCGAGCGCTTCGATAATTCCGCCAGAATTGGCAACCAGGTTCCCGCCCGCTCGCGTGCCTCGAATTGCGGCACCACACCGAAGCTATAAGTCGCCCCATCTTGCGCTGCATGCAGCGAAGCCGGAAGGAGGCTGGCATAGAGCATCAGTAACACCCATGCAAGGACCAGCCTGAAATGGTCAGTCATGCGATTCATATTACTTTCGTAAGATAATAATATGCCGAATCGTGTTACTGCTGCAAGTGAAGATCAGAGTTTTCAATATAGATGGCAGGCGCGACATTGGTCAGGCCATTCTTGCTCATCTGCGCGTGCGCACTTGTCGAGGTCTGCTGGCATGGCTTCAGGGTCATCGACCCATTCGCGCAGGAATGGACCGCCATTGATCAGGTCGATGGCAATGCGGTCGTGTTCGTATTCGTAGGGGAAGTCGCGCCAGAGCGGATAGTCGGGGCGCAGGCGGCGCAGCGCCTTGAAGGCCAGCGCCATCAGCCGCCAGGGCTTGAAGGCGGCATGGTCGTAGTACGCGGGATCCTCGACGTGGATCTGGATGCCCTGGCAGAGCTGGACGGCATGCTTGTGGAAGGTCGGCTCGAACCAGCAGGGGCGCAGCTTGCAGCCCGCCAGCCAGTCGGTAGCCAGCTTTTGCATCTCGCCTAGCAAGGCGGGCGCATCGATGTCCGGTGCACCGAACAATTCGAGTGGCCGCGTCGTGCCGCGTCCTTCGGAGAGCGTGGTGCCTTCGAGCATCACCGTGCCGGCGTAGCAGCGCGCCATGGACAGGTTGGGCGCGTTCGGACTCGGGTTGATCCACTCGCGCTCGCCGAGCGGCCAGCCGAAGCCGGGCGCGGCATCAGGTGTCCAGCCTTCCATGCGGATGACCTCGCATTCGACGTCGAGCTTGAGTGTGGCGACGAACCAGCGCGCCAGCTCGCCGAGCGTGAGGCCGTGGCGCATCGGCAGCGGGCCGGCGCCGACGAAGCTTTCCCAGCCGGCGCGCAGTGTCAACCCCTCGACCGGGCGGCCGGCAGGGTTGGGGCGGTCGAGTATCCAGACAGCCTTGCCGTGCTTTGCCGCCGCTTCGAGCACGTAGCGCAGCGTGGTGATGAAGGTGTAGATGCGGCAACCGAGGTCCTGCAGATCGACGAGCAGCACGTCGAACGTGTCCATCATCGCGTCGGTGGGGCGCCGCACCGTACCATAAAGACTGAAGACCGGAATGCCCAGCACCGGGTCGACGAAGTCGGGCGATTCCATCATGTTGTCCTGCTTGTCGCCGCGCAGGCCATGCTGCGGGCCGAAGGCCGCCGTGAGTTTGATGTCCGGCAACGCTGCAAGTGCGTCGAGGCTATGGGTCAGGTCGCGTGTCGTCGATGCCGGGTGCGCAAGCAGGGCGATGCGGCGGCCGGTGAGCGGCCGCCGCAACTCGGGCGTTTCGATCAACCGGTCGATACCGAATTTCATGTATGCATTCCCGTCTTGTCGAGGCACAGGGTGAAACCGCTGCGATGGTGGAAATCCGGCTGGCCGGGCGGATGGGCCAGCGCCCAGTAGCCGAGGCGGCCATCGTGCGCTTCGACCACCACGGCCAGCGCGCACGAAAGGATTTTCCCGGCTGGCAGCGCTGTGGTTTGCAGGGTGGCGTCGAGTTGCAGATGATTTTCGAAATAGCCAGACCAGATACCCGGCGCAGGTATGTGTGTGGCGGTTGCAACCCGTTTGCGATAGCCATCAAAGTCGTAGGCGGCCCACTGCCCGGAGGGCGAAAAATTGAACTCGCGATAGCCGACGCCATTCGCGCAGCTGACGAACAGCTCGCAGCAGGTGGTGCGCCAGAGCGCATCCGCCGGTGCGGGATTTTCTGCGCTCGGGATGCGCATGAAGCTGCCCGGGCCGTGGATCGAATAGGCGAGTGTCAGGCTGCCATCAGGCTTGAGCAACAGTGTGACGCCGATGCGCTGGTTCAGTCCCGGCGGGTTGCCGGGATGGCCGGTCAGGCTCGCATGCACCGCGTGCGTCATGCCGCTGACACCCTTTCAGTCGATCAGCAGCTCAGTCGCCCCGGACCTTCTGGCATTGCTCGCCGAGTCCGTCAACGCCGAGGTGCACGACATCGCCGGCCTTGAGGTATTGCGGCGGCAGCATGCCCATACCGACGCCACTGGGCGTGCCAGTGCAGATCACGTCGCCGGGATTGAGCGTCATGAACTGCGAGATGTAGCTGATCAGGTGCGCAACCGGAAAGATCATGTCGGCTGTGTTGCTGTCCTGGCGTTTCTCGCCATTCACTTCGCACCAGACACGCAGATTCTGCGGGTCGCGGATTTCGTCACGAGTGACGAGCCAGGGGCCGATCGGGGCGAAGGTGTCGCAGCCCTTGCCTTTGTCCCAGCTGCCGCCGCGATTCTTCTGGAAATCGCGCTCGGACACATCATGGAAGGTGACATAGCCGGCGAGATGGTCGAGCGCTTTTTCCTGGCTCACGTAACGTGCCTGCTTGCCGATGACGAGGCCCAACTCGGCCTCCCAGTCGGTATTGACCGAGCCGCGTGGCAACACGATGTCGTCATACGGGCCGTTGATCGCGGTGGTGGCTTTCATGAACAGTACCGGCTCGGTTGGAATCGCTGCACCGGTTTCGATAGCATGCAGGCGGTAGTTGAGGCCGACGCCGATGATCTTGCTGATGCCGGTGAACGGCACGCCGAGCCGCGGCTTGCCCCTGACGAGCGGCAGGGTGGCGGGATCGATCTGGCGCAGGCGCCTCAGGCCGGCGGGCGACAATTCGCTCCAGCCGATGGTGGCGCAATGGCCGGAGAGATCGCGCAGCTTGCCCTGCGCATCGATGAGGCCGGGTTTTTCGCGCCCTTTGGCGCCGTAGCGGACGAGTTTCACGTTCGTGTCTCCTTATTTTTTTCCGATGCCGCCGAGCAGGGCGGCCACCGGGCGCAATGGACGCAGGGGGTGACGCTCATTGTGCCGTCCTGCCAGCGCCGACTTTTCGGTGGCGGGCTTTTCGGCGGGTGCTTCGCTACTGCCTTCCTTGGACGAACTGGGCATATAGGGTTTCGAGAAGTCGAAACCATCAGCGGCAATCATCGGCTGCTTGGGTACGCGCGGCACATGGGCGGCGGGCGCAGGCAGGTGATCGATCGGGGATTTTGGCCCGCGGCCGACCCGGGGTTCGCGCTTGTGGCCATGGCCACGCCCCTCGCGTTCAGGACGTTCGCCGCGTTCTTCCGGTGGCGCGGCGGAACCGGGTTCGAAGCCGGGCACGATGACCTGCTCGATCTTGAACTTGGTCAGTTTCTCGATTTCGACGAGGCGCGGCTTTTCCTCGGGCGCGACCAGCGAGGTGGCTTCGCCCTTCTTGCCCGCGCGGCCGGTGCGGCCGATGCGATGCACGTAGTCTTCGGCGACACGCGGCAGCTCGTAGTTGATGACGTGAGGCAGGTCGTCGATATCGAGGCCGCGCGCGGCGACATCGGTGGCGACCAGCACGCGTGCCGCGCCCGACTTGAAGGCTTCGAGCGCCTTGGTGCGGTCCTGCTGGCTCTTGTCACCGTGGATCGCGGTGGCGTTGATGCCTTCGCGTTCGAGCCAGGTGGCCAGCCGCGATGTGCCGAACTTGGTGCCGACGAACACCAGCACCTGCGTCATCGCCGGATCGTTGAGCATCTGCTTGAGCAGGTAGCGCTTGCGATCTGAGGCGACCGGATGCACGCGGTGGGTGATGGTTTCCGACACCTGGTTGCGGCGTGCGACCTCGATGAGTTGCGGCGCCTTCAGCATGGCATCGGCCAGCTTCTTGATCTCGTCAGAGAAGGTGGCGGAAAACAGCAGGCTCTGGCGCGTGGTCGGCAACAGCTTGAGGATGCGCTTGATGTCCGGGATGAAGCCCATGTCGAGCATGCGGTCGGCCTCGTCGAGGACGAGGAACTCGACGAAGTTGAAGCTGACGGTCTTCTGCTCGACGTGGTCGAGCAGGCGGCCGGGCGTGGCGACGACGATCTCTCGGCCCTCCTTCAATTCGGCAATCTGCGCGCGCATGTCCACACCGCCGTAGATGCACACGGAGCGCAGCGCAAGGTGCTTGCTGTAGGTTTTGACCGATTCCTCGACCTGCATCGCCAGCTCGCGCGTCGGCGTGAGGATCAGCGCGCGGACCGGATGGCGGGCGGGTGAGGGCGAGCTGTTCGCATGGCGTGCCAGCTTGTGCAGCAGCGGCAGGGTGAAGCCCGCCGTCTTGCCGGTGCCGGTCTGGGCACCCCCCATGACATCCTGGCCGGCCAGGACGATGGGGATCGCCTGCGCCTGGATCGGAGTGGGTTCGGTGTAGCCGGCATCATGCACGGCCTGCAGGATTTCGGGCGCCAGCCCGAGGTCGGTGAATTTCACTGTTGGACTCCGGTTATTTGCAGCATCGCGTGCCCATTCACCCCGGGAGGATCGGCCGGCTCAGGCAGGCAAACTACTAAACGGCGGGTGTGCCAGGCTGCGTGCGTCCAACCGGCAGGACGCGGGCGGATTCTACGGCAGAAAGGGGATCGTGAAGTTCAGGCGGATTTGCGGCCCGGCGCCGACGTGCGGACGGGCGGTTCGGCAGCGCTGGAACTGGGTGTGGCACCCGCTTTGGGCGCGGTTTCGGCAGGGATAGGCTCCGGGGCGGGGGCTTTTTTCGCGGTGCTGCCGCCGCTGGGTACGATCGCAATGTTGTTCTCGCGCATGTAGGCATCCATGTCGCGCCAGCCGGCGTAGATGGCGGCCTTGGACGCCTTGCTGTTGAGCTTGTAGCATTCTTCCAGCGCCCGGCCGCTATGGCGGCAGGCACCGCCGACTGCCCGCCCTTCGGCTTCCCTGGCCTCGGCGATCTTGGCGGGATCCTCGATGCCGAGCTGCTCGCAGCCGGCCAGCAGGAATCCACATAAGGGCACCAGCAGGAGGCCACGGCGCGCACGGGACATGGAGCGGAAAAAGTGTCGCATCGGAACAGTTTACGGCATAAGTCCGGCCGGACTGAAAGCGGAATAGGCGGTCGGAACGCCCGGCTTATGTCACGTTACACTAGTCGGCCCCGCTCACTCTCAGAACACTCGCGATGAAGCAAACCCTGATGAAACTGGCCATGTGTACGCTGCTGGCCGTCCCGACCGTCATGTTCGCCGCACCCAAGGGCAAGACCGCCGCTTCCGCTCCGGCCCCGGCCGCGCCGCAGGAAGTCGTGTTGCGCCACGCACTGGCCGGCTTGCCGCTCGATACGCTATCGACCCTGGTCATCCGCTTCAACGACGAAGAGGCGCGGCGCAAGTCGGGCTCCGGTCGTATCCGGCTCGAAGACCTGCAGGGCGTGGCGGACAAGTCGCATCTGCCGCATCTGGCCTTGTTCGATCAGGACGACGCCATGGAAATGTTCGACTCGCGACCGCGCTTCCGCCCCTTGCATCAGGTGATGGCAACCGGGAAACAGGCCTTTGATCTGAAGCACTTCTACCCGCAGATGTTCGATACCGTCGATGACATTGCCGGGAAAATGCAGGCGCTGCCGCTGGCCCTCTCGCTGCCGGTGCTGTTCTATAACAAGGCGGCCTTTGCCAAGGCCGGGCTCGATCCCGAAGTGCCGCCGCAGACTTGGTGGGAAGTGCAGGACTATGCCGGCAAGCTGCGCGACAGTGGTTCGAAATGCCCACTGACCAGTTCGCGCTTCGCCTGGGTACATGTCGAGAACGTTGCCGCCCAGCATGCCGAGCCGCTGGTGGTAAAGCAGGGCAAGCAGGATCAGTTGGCGCTGAACAATCTGGTGAATGTGAAGCACATGGCACTACTGACCAGTTGGCAGAAGAGCTTCTATTTCATCTACTCGGGGCCGGGCCGTGAAGGCGACGACCGTTTTGCCAACGGCGAGTGCGCGATGCTCACCGGCGAATCGGCGCTCTATGCGCGGCTGGCGAAGCAGAAGCCGAATTTCCCCTTCGGCGTTGCCGTGCTGCCGCACTACGACGATGTCTATGGCGCGCGGCCGACCCACGTATTGCCCGACGGCGCGGCACTTTGGGTGCTGGCGGCGGACAAGAAGCCCGAGCAGGAAGTCATTGCGCGTTTCATCACTTTCTTGATGCGGCCGGATGTGCAACGTGACTGGGTGCGTGCCACCGGTTTTCTGCCGATGTCGCCGGCCGCCGTGCAGGCCCTGCGCGATTCCGGTGGTAACCCGAAACTGCTTGCGCAGGCCGAGGCGCGGCTGTCGATGCCCAAGCGCGATGCCGCGCGTACCAAGAACGGCTACGGCCGCAGCCGCATCCGCAACATCCTCAACGAGGAGATCGAGTTCGTCTGGGGCAACCAGAAGCCGCCCAAGGCGGCGCTGGATGCCGCCGTAGCGCGTGCGGCGCCGATTCTCGTCCCGGCCGCTACTTCGAAGAAGTGATCCGCTATCCCCGCATCATCGCCCACCGCTGCGGGGGCGATCTGGCGATGGAGAACGCCATCGCCGGCCTCGTGGCGGCTAAACAGTGCGGTTGCCGGGCGGTCGAATTCGACGTGATGCTGACCGCCGATGGCGTGCCGATCCTGATGCACGACGAAACGCTCGAGCGCACGACGCGATGTCGCGGTTATGTGTCCGAACTGACGTTTGCGCAGATCCGTGCCTGTGACCCGCGCGTGCCGACGCTGGGCGAGGCCATTGGCGAAAGCCAGCGCCTCGGTCTGTGGACGAATATCGAGATCAAACCTGCGGCGGGCCATGAGGTGGAAACTGGTGAGGCCGTGTGTCGCTGGCTGGCACGCAACTGGAACGGCAATGGTGTGGTTTCCTCGTTCAGCGAAAAGTCGGCGCTGGCGGGACGGCAGCATTTGCCCCATGCGGCATTCGCCCTGCTCTGTGAAACATTGCCGGACGATTGGGAAGCGCGGCTTGCCCGCCTCAACGCGGTCTCCGTTCATCTCGACGCGGTGCGTGTCGATGCCGCGGCGGCGGAAAGCTTGCGCAGTGCCGGGATTCCCTGGGCGGCATGGACAGTCAACGATCATGCTGCCGCTGATCGGCTTTTCGGCTTCGGCGCGGCGGCAATCTTCACCGACCGGCCCGACCGGTTTCAATGAAACAATTGCTTGCAAATCGACTATTGCCTGCTTACATCTTTACGGCTTAATTGCGCCCATGGGATATCCCATGCCAACAAAGGAGAGACCGCATGAAAACCCGATTGCTCATTGCCGCAGCCATTACAGCCTTTACTGTCCCTGCCTTCGCCCAGACTTATACCCCGGGCATCGACCAGCGCCAGATGAATCAGGAGCAGCGCATCGACCAGGGCATCGCTTCCGGCCAGTTGAACCCGCGTGAAGCCAATCGCCTCGAACGCGGCCAGCAGCGTGTCGATAACATGGAAAACCGCGCCAAGTCCGACGGCGTCGTCACCGCCCGCGAACGTGCCCGCCTGCAACATGCGCAAAACGTCGAAAGCAAGCGCATCTATCGCCAGAAGCACGATCGCCAGACGCGTCGCTAAACCAAGGTCACCCCAACCCCGAGCCCGCCAGGACAGCCTCCTGGCGGGCTTTTTGTTGCCTGCTTCGCGTAGAATCAAACGCTTCCAACCGTCTGTCCGGGCAAGGCCATGAAAAGCGCTGAAATTCGCGAAAAATTCCTCAAGTTCTTCGAATCCAAGGGTCACCAGATCGTGTCCTCATCGTCGCTGGTGCCCTTCGACGACCCGACGCTGCTGTTCACCAACGCCGGCATGAACCAGTTCAAGGATGTCTTCCTCGGCTTCGATAAGCGCCCCTACAACCGTGCCACGACTTCGCAGAAATGCGTGCGCGCCGGCGGCAAGCACAACGATCTCGAGAACGTCGGTTACACCGCGCGCCACCACACTTTCTTCGAAATGCTCGGCAACTTCAGCTTCGGCGATTACTTCAAGCGCGATGCGCTCAAGTACGCCTGGGAACTGCTCACCGAGGTGTACCAGCTGCCCGCCGACAAGCTCTGGGTGACGGTCTATGCCGAGGACGACGAGGCCTACGACATCTGGACAAAGGAAATCGGCGTGCCCGCCGAGCGCACCATCCGCATCGGCGATAACAAGGGTGCGCGCTACATGTCCGACAACTTCTGGATGATGGGCGATACCGGTCCCTGCGGCCCCTGCAGCGAGATCTTCTACGACCACGGCCCGGAGATCCCCGGCGGCCCGCCGGGTTCGCCCGATGAGGATGGCGACCGCTACATCGAAATCTGGAACAACGTGTTCATGCAGTTTAATCGCGACGAGCAGGGTGTGATGCATCCACTGCCCAAACCCTCGGTCGATACCGGCATGGGCCTCGAGCGCATTTCGGCGGTGCTGCAACACGTGCATAGCAACTACGAGATCGACCTGATGCAGGCGCTCGTCAATGCCGCCGCGCGCGAGACGAAATGCGAAGATGCGGATAGTCCGTCGCTGCGGGTGCTGGCCGACCACATCCGCGCGTGCTCCTTCCTGCTGTCCGACGGCGTGATTCCCGGCAATGAAGGCCGCGGCTTCGTCCTGCGTCGCATCATCCGCCGCGCGATCCGTCATGGTTACAAGCTCGGCGTGCGCGCGCCCTTCTTCCACAAGCTGGTGCCCGACCTCGTCGCCGAGATGGGCGCCGCCTATCCCGAGCTGGCGCAGGCGCAAGGCAAGGTGATGGAGATGCTCAAGCTGGAGGAGGAGCGCTTCTTCGCTACCATCGAGCACGGCATGGCGATCGTCGAGGCCGACCTGGCCGAAATGGCGAAGAATGGCGTGAAAGTCTTCAATGGCGATACCGCGTTCAAGCTGCACGACACCTTCGGCTTCCCGCTCGACCTGACCGCCGACATCTGCCGCGAACACGGCGTGACGGTGGATGCGCAGGCTTTCGACAAGGCCATGGCGCGCCAGAAGGAGCAGGCACGGGCCGCCGGCAAGTTCAAGATGGCGACCGCACTCGAGTACGAGGGGCCGACAACGACTTTCCACGGCTACGCGATGTTCGAAGCCAAAGGCAATGTACTGGCGCTCTACAAGGATGGCGCACCGGTGAATGAGTTGGCCGAGGGCGAGATGGGCGTGGCCGTGCTCGACGACACGCCGTTCTATGCCGAGTCCGGCGGCCAGTGCGGCGACCGCGGCGTGCTGCAGTCGGTGCATGGCATCTTCGCCGTCGAGGACACGCAGAAGATTCAGGCCAGCGTCTTCGGCCATCATGGCGTCGTCAAGACCGGCACGCTGAAGGTCGGCAACGGCGTGACGGCTAAGGTGGACATCGCTGCGCGCAGCCGCACGATGCGCCACCACTCGGCTACCCACCTGATGCACAAGGCGTTGCGCGAGACGCTCGGCACCCACGTGCAGCAGAAGGGCTCGCTGGTCGATCCCGACAAGACGCGCTTCGACTTCGCCCACAACGCACCGCTGACGGCCGAAGAAATCCGCAAGGTCGAGGCGCTGGTCAATACCGAGATCCTCGCCAACGCCGCGACCGAGGCGAAGGTAATGCCCCTCGCCGATGCGCAGAAGACCGGCGCGATGATGCTTTTCGGCGAAAAGTATGGCGACGAGGTGCGTGTGCTCAGCATCGGTTCGTCGAAAGAACTCTGCGGCGGTACGCACGTATCGCGCACCGGCGACATCGGCCTGTTCAAGGTGACCAGCGAGGGCGGCGTGGCCGCTGGCGTGCGCCGCATCGAGGCGGTCTGCGGCGACGTCGCGATTGCTTTCGTCGATGCCCAGCAGGCGACGCTCGCCGAAGTGACGGCGGCGCTGAAAGCCCAGCCGCAGGAAGTGGCGCAGAAGGTGGTTCAGACCGTCGAGCAGGTCCGCGCGCTGGAGAAGGAACTGGCGCGCCTGAAGTCGAAACTCGCTTCCGCGCAGGGCGACGATCTCGCTGCGCTCGCGGTCGACGTCAAGGGCTGCAAAGTGCTCGCCGCGACGCTCGAAGGCGCCGACGTGCCGACGCTGCGCGAAACGATGGACAAGCTCAAGGACAAGCTCAGGTCGGCTGCCATCGTGCTCGCCGCCGTGGCCGACGGCAAGGTGGCGTTGATCGCCGGTGTAACTTCCGACCTGACCGGCAAGCTCAAGGCTGGCGATCTGGTTAACAGCGTCGCCCAGCAGATCGGCGGCAAGGGCGGTGGCCGACCCGACATGGCGCAGGCGGGCGGTACGCAGCCCGAAAACCTCCCCGCGGCGCTGGCAGGCGTCAAGGCCTGGGTCGAAGCGAAGCTTCAATAGTCGGCGTTGGCTGGACGGCATCGAGCGTCGTCCGCCAGCGTTACCTTGATCCGCATCAAGGAAATTGACACCCCCTCCCCACTAGACTCCCTCCCGGTAGTGGTGTTTTTCCCAAACGTAAACCGGGAGGAAAAAGAAATGGGAGCACGTGGTTTTATCAAAGGAATGGTCGGCGCGGCGGTACTCTGCACCGCGGCGGTATTCGGCATGTCCGGAGCGCTGGCGAAAGGGGTTGATCCTGCCTATGCCAAGCAGCAGGATGCGACAATCGGTCAGGTCAAGGGCGCTTTGCCGGCTTCGACCAAGACCAAGATCAGCTTCGTCGATGTCGAGAACTGCTATAGCTGCCATAAGGACATCAAGGAGTTCCATGTCAGCAGCAAGCATGCCGATGTGAACTGCGCCTACTGCCATACAGGCGCCGACGAGCACCTGAAGCTGGAGGGCAAGCCGTCCGCCCCGCTCAAGGCTTCGATCGGTACGCGTACCGACCATCATGCCTGCGGTACTTGCCACCAGGAGCAGATGAACACCTTCGCGACGATGAACTATGACTCGGAAGCCAAGAAGGAAAAAGCTCATCCGCGCGGTGTTTCACCGTATTTCGACAAGCTGATGGCGCCGCACGGCTTCACCAAGGAGCATGCCGAGCCGCGTAGCCACGTCTTCATGACCATGGATCACCTGATCGTCGACCGCGCCTACGGTGGCCGCTTCCAGATGAAGGACTGGACTTACATCACCGACGCAAAGAGTGCCGTGACCGACCTGTGGAAGGTCATCCTCACGGACAAGGATCCAGGCAATGGCGATCAGAAGGCCTTCATGCCGCAGACGGCGACTGCTGCCAACCCGGTGTGCATGAACTGCAAGTCCTTCGACAACATCCTGCGCTGGAAGTACATGGGCGACCCGGATCCGAAGGCCAAGTGGAGCCGCGTTTCCAAGCCGGTCGAGTTCGCGCGCGACATCACCCATGCGCTGAACTGCTTCATGTGTCATGACCCGCACTCCTCCGCGCCCCGTGTTGCTCGCGATGCGCTGATCCAGGCGGTGGTCGATCGCGGCGAAGGCACGTACCCGTACGACAAGGCCAAGAGCGAAAAGAATCCGATGAAGAAGGTCACCTTCCGCAACGGTTTCCGCGCCATCGGCCTGCTGTCCAAACCCGACTCCAACATCATGTGCGCGCAGTGCCACGTCGAGTACAACTGCAACCCCGGTTTCGAGCCGAATGCAGGCCCGGATGGCAAGGACAAGCCGGTAACCATGGCCGACCAGCGCGCCAACCTGTTCCAGTGGACCAAGGTTTCAGAGTACAATACCAAGATGACCGAGAAGTTCGGCAACTTCAAGGACTTCCGTCATGCGGTGACCGGTGCGGCGCTGTCGAAGATGCAGCACCCCGAAACCGAGACCTTCTGGATGTCCAAGCACGAGCGTGAAGGCGTCGAGTGCAAGGACTGCCACATGAAGAAGATCGAGAAGAACGGCAAGACCTTCACCGATCACCAGCAGCAGTCTCCGCGCAAGATGCTCAAGGAAACTTGCGTGAAGTGCCACGGTGAAATGACCGAAGAGAACGCCAAGTATCAGATCGACGCGATCCAGAACTACACTCGCGGCAAGATCATCAAGGCCGAGTACTGGCTGGCCCAGTTGATCGACACCTTCGCGAAGGCCTATGCTGCTGGCGTGCCGCGCAATTCCGAGGCGGTCAAGCTTGCCCAGAAGAACCATCTGGAAGCCCAGACGCGTTGGGAATGGTGGACGGCCGAAAACTCCGTTGGTTTCCATAACCCGCAGGATGCACGCGAGTCGCTGACCAAGTCGGTGGATTACTCACAGGCCGGCATCAAGGTGCTGAACGAAGCCATCGCTGCGCTGAAGAAGTAAGCATCACGATGTGAAGTCATCGGGAGGGCGCGGTTTTCCGCGCCCTCTTTCCTTGAAAGGGAGAAAACATGAGACATCTGATTACGGCAGTCACCTTGGCCGTCGTGCTTTCCGCATGTGCCAGCGGACCGAGCGTATCGGTGGCTGTGACGAATCGCCCGGTAGCGCAAGACAGCGTGCCGACCACCGTCGAAGTCTTTCGTTCAGCCGAGAAGGTTTATGCCATGGCGTCTGTTACTGGCGAACTCGCGGCACCGGCGACCTTGCAGGCAAAGTGGTACAACGGCGAAACCAAGCGGGCGACGAGCAAGCCCGCAACGGTCAGCAATACGCCCGGCGTGGCGACTTTCATCGTGCCAGCGGCAACCTTGGGTAGTGGTGCCTGCAGCGTTGATATCTACATGAACGACGCCAAAGTGGGCAGCCAAAAGTTCACCGTCGGCAGCAATTGAAGCGTTCCTTCTGAGACAATCGCGGGGGGCCGGTGGGCCCCCCGCTTTTTGTCCGACATTGATTGATCACCATGATTCCTGAACTCGGGCATGTTGCCCTGATCATTGCCCTGCAACTGGCCATGCTGCAGGGGGTATTGGGCTTGGCTGGCGCAACCCGCGGCAACACGGTGTGGATCGCCATGGCGCGTGGCGCAGCTGGCGGCCAGTTGTTGTTCATTGTCGCCGGTTTTCTTGCCCTGATCTGGTCGTTCATGGTCAACGACTTTTCCGTGATGAACGTCGCCGACCATTCCTCACGTCATCTGCCGGTGCAATATCGCATTACGGCAGCCTGGGGTTCGCACGAAGGCTCTTTTCTGTTGTGGGCCTTGTTGATGTCGTCCTGGACCGTGTCGGTCGTTCTGGTTGGACGCAAATTGCCGGCCGATTTGCAGGCCCGCGTGATCGGCATCCTGGGGCTGTTGAGCTTTTTCTTCCTCGCCTACATCCTGTTTACTTCCAACCCTTTCATGCGCCTGCATCCGCCACCGGCGAACGGCAGCGACCTCAATCCGCTGCTGCAGGATCCGGGCATGATCATTCACCCCCCCTTGCTCTACATGGGCTATGTCGGTTTCTCGGTGGCCTTCGCTTTCGCCATTGCCGCTTTGATCTCCGGGAAACTGGATGAGGCCTGGGCGCGCTGGGTGCGCCCCTGGACCCTGATGGCCTGGGTGTTCCTGACCCTTGGCATCATGGTCGGCTCCTGGTGGGCCTATTACGAACTCGGCTGGGGCGGCTGGTGGTTCTGGGACCCGAGCGAAAACGCCTCATTGATGCCCTGGCTGGCAGGAACGGCGCTCGTGCATTCGCTGGCGGTCACCGAACAGCGCGGTGCCTTGCGCGTGTGGACGGTGTTTCTTTCGCTTACCGCGTTTGCCTTGTCGCTGGTTGGCACCTTCCTGGTCCGCTCGGGGGTGCTGTCATCGGTGCATGCCTTCGCGCTGGATCCCCTGCGTGGCCTGTTCATCCTGGTATTCCTCTGCATCCTGATCGGTACGTCGCTGATCCTGTTTGCCAAGCGTGCTGGCGCGGTCAAAACAGCCGGCGATTTCGGTACGGTCTCGCGTGAATCAGCCTTGCTCGCGGGCAACGTGTTGCTCCTCGCGGCGCTAGCTACCGTGCTGCTGGGCACGCTGTATCCGCTGATCCTTGATGCACTCGGCCTTGGCAAGATTTCCGTTGGTCCGCCGTATTTCAATGCCGTGTTCGTGCCGATGATGGCACCGGTGCTGGTGCTGCTCGGTATCGCGCCCTGGATGCGCTGGGGCAGGGAAAGCCTGCCGGAGTTGCTACGGCGTTTGCGCTGGCAGGCAGGTGCCGCCGTGCTGATCGGCAGCGTTCTACCCTTTGCCGTTGCAGAATGGAAATGGCAGGCCGCTCTCGGACTAGTCCTTGCGGCGTGGATGATCCTGAGTACGCTCAGCGGCCTGATCGCCCGCCGCCGTGCCACCGGTACATTGCCGCTCGCTGCCTATGGCATGGGTTGCGCCCACGTTGGTCTGGCAGTCGGCGTCATCGGTATGGGCCTGGTATCGGCCTACCAGAGCGAAAAGACCGTCGCCATGCAGGTTGATGACAGTACTCGCCTCGGCCGGTATGAATTCGTCTTCCGTGGCGCGGAAGAGGTGCCGGCGGCGAACTACTCGGCCATGCGCGGCGTGGTCCTGTTGAAGCAAGAAGGCAAACTGGTCACAACCCTCGCACCGGAAAAGCGCATCTACCGCAGTTCGCAGATGACGATGACCGAGTCGGCGATCCGCTACGGCTTCTTCGGCGATGTCTATGTAGCGATGGGCGAGCCGCTGGAGGAAGGTAGCTGGAGCATGCAGTTCTACTTGAAGCCCTTCGTTGGCTGGTTGTGGGGCGGGGCGCTATTGATGGCGCTGGGCGGACTGCTGGCGGCCCTGAGCGGGCGTAACAAGGGAGTGAATGAATGAATCTGTGGATCGGGGTGGGTGCTTTTGTCATCGTCGCGCTGGTATTCCTGCTGCTGCCGCTGTGGCGCCAAAAGTCGGCGCTGGCGGGACGGCACAACGAAATCCGCTGGCCGGCAGTCGGCGTGTTGGGTGCGCTGCCGGCGCTGACCGTGGGGCTTTACATTTATCTTGGTGCACCGGACATCATCAAGGAGCAGGCGCTGACTCAGGCGCAGGCGAACTATGACGTCGATGGCATGGTCAAGGCACTCGAAGACAAATTGAAAGTAACGCCCAACGATGCCGAGGGCTGGTATGCGCTGGGCCGTGCCTATATCGCGTTCGAGCGTTTTGCCGATGCCGAAGAGGTGTTGCGCAAGGCGACGGTGGAGGCGCCGAAGGATGCGAAGCTCATCGCCCAGTATGCCGAAGCGATCGCGCTCAAGCAGGGCAGCCTCGATGGTCGTCCGCTGGAACTATTGATGGAAGCCCTGGAAATCAGCTACGAAGAAACCAAGGCACTGGAACTGGCAGGCTTGGCGGCTTTCCAGAAAGAAAAATGGGCCGAGGCCTTGCACTACTGGCGGCGTCTGCTGAAGCTGCTGCCGAAAGAGACGGAGCATCACGAAGCGATCGCACAGGCCGTGGTGACGGCCGAAAGAAAGCTGGACCTGAGCCTTGGCGGTACGGGCATGAAGGCGCCGACACCGCCGGACGAGCCGAAAAAGACGCCGCACTGACGGCTGTATATCCGTAACGTTCTGTCGAGAATCTGCCACCATGTTTCGAGCACTACGCCTGCTTGCCATAGCTCTCCCGCTGACCCTGCTGCCCGTCATCGGTCAAGCCGAATCCTCGCCTTACCTCGCGTTCAATGCCAAGGGGAAGAAAACCCAGCCGAAGGCCGGCGCTCGTCCGCATCCCTGCGTTCTCGACACCGCCACCGGCCTGGTCTGGGAAGTCAAGACCGACGACAAGGGGCCGGGCGACAAAGACTGGAGCTACACCTGGTTTGACAAGAGGAAACATGACGAAGGCTTTCCGGTCGGCTATCCGGACGGCGGCAGCTGCACCCACAAGGGCAGTTGTGATACGGCCGGCTACGTTGTCGCGACCAACAAGCGCCGCCTGTGCGGTTTCAACGACTGGCGCTTGCCGACCGCGGAGGAGCTCGAAGGACTGCTGCGCCCCGAACTGCCCAAGAAGATCGATGAACGTTTCTTCCCGAACTCGCTCGCTGATTACTACTGGACAGGGACCTACGTCCCCCTTGAAACGGGCGGGGCAATGTTTGTCAGTTTCGAATACGGAATGATTCTCGCGGGCAATGCTGCTGCTGCTGCTGCAGTGCGCCTGGTGCGCGGACCGCTCAAACCGTGATGCCCTGAGCGTTAGCGCGCCTTCTCGACCGGCAGTCGCGACATGAAGTCGGACACGGCTTCAATGTCCGCTTCGCTGTAGTTGCGGATCGCTTCGACCATCTCTGGATTGGTATTGCGGCGTCCCCCGTCGCGGATCATCCGCGCTTCACGCTGCAGATAGCGATAATGCTGTCCCGAGACGCGGGGGTAGAACTTTTCCGCGCTGCCTTCGCCGCGTAAGCCATGGCAACTGGCGCAATCCTTGGCGTAAAGCTGGCCGCCATGCACCAGATCCTTGCCATCGCCCTGGCCCTGATCCGCCGGGATGGGAAGCACCTGCAGATAGGCAGCGATATCCGCGATGTCCTGTACCGACAATGATTGATGGTCAGCGAAAGGCAGCATCTTCGGATTGTTGCGGCGGCCCGAGCGGACATCGGACAACTGCTTGATCAGCACGGTGGCATGCTGTCCCGCGAGGCGCGGGTAACTGCCATCCGCTCGCCCCAGCGCGCCGACGCGATGGCAGCCTTGGCAGATCACGAAGGCAGCCTCGCCGCGGGTGACATCGCCCTTCATCGCGAGCGCTTCGGTCTTTTCAGCGTAGGGTGCGTTCCAGTCGCCCGCTCCCCCCAGATTTCCGGCAGCCAGCACCACGGTGCTCGCGAAGCCGGCAAGCAGCGAACCAATCGATCGGGTGAGCATTGTGTTCATTCAGAGCCCCGCAATGTATTCGGCCAGCGCTTTCGTCTCGTCCACCGTCAGCCGTTTGCCGACCGTCGTCATCAGCGGATCGGTCGCGCGCCGGCCACTTTTGTAGTCTGCGAGCTGCTTGAGAACGTAGACTTGGTGTTGTCCGGCCAGCCGTGGGAAGCGCGCATTACCCATGCCGTCGGGCTGGTGGCAGCCCGCACAGGCGGGAACGCCGCTCTCGGTGTTGCCATCGTCGTAAAGTACTTTCCCCTTGGCAGCCAAGTCGGCGTCCTTGACATTGCCGGGTGCCGGCTTGAGCTTGCCGTAATAGGCCGCGAGTGTGGAAAAATCGACTGGATCAATGCCGGCGATAATGCCCGCCATGGTTTCATCACGCCGCTTGCCGGCGGCGAAGGCCTTAAGCTGGCGCATCAGATACTCCTGATCCATGCCGGCGAGTTTGGGATATTGCGGGTCGGTGCTATTGCCATCGACACCGTGGCAGGCGGCACAGACGGTTTTGACTGTTTCTTTCGCGTCGGCCGCCAAAGCCAGGGATGGCATCAGCAAAGCCAGCGGCAACAGGATTGCATTCAGGGTGCGCAAGCAGGTCATAAGTGCGTATCGTAAGCACTGGGTAAACGGATTACCCTTTAGTGCGTTCATTGAATCACGGCAACGGTTTCAAACGGTTTGATTTCCATCAAGTTAATTTGGAATCAGTTGGCGCTATAAATAACCCTACTTATTATCAGTCTAACCCGGAGAAAGAAATGACTCAAAAATCCCTGTCGCGTGTCCTGATGATTGCCTTCGCTTCCGCCGGTCTGGCGCTGTCGGTGCCTGCCGCTGCCCAGGAAGTCGATGCCGATGCGGCGAAGCTGCTGTTCAAGCAGAACGAGTGCGGCAAGTGCCACAACCCCGAGAAGAACAAGAAGGGCCCGTCGCTGAAGAAGACGGCGAAGGAATACAAGGGCAAGGCGAATGCGGAGCAGGAAATCATCAAGCACCTGACCTCGGCCAAGAAAGTCAAACTGGACGATGGTTCCGAAGAGGACCACAAGGTCGTGGATACCAAGGACCAGAAGGCTTTGAGCAACCTCGCCAAGTGGATTCTGTCGCACTGATTCTTTAGCCGCAAGCAACCGGCGGTGGCGGTGTCGCCATCGCCGGTTTTTATTGCTTCGCACACGCGTGCGAAGCCAAGGGAAGACAAAGGGGATGTTCATGAAATTGCCGCAGCGTTTGATGCGTTCGCTCGTTGCCACATTCTGCTTTTCCGTTGCGTTTGCCGGTGGGGCAATCGCCAAGGGCGAAGCCGATGTGCCGGTTGCGAAGCTCGACAAGGAATCCTGCCTGAAGTGTCACGAGAACAAGCACGACAAGATCAAGGTGCCGATCGTGATCGATGGCGAGGAAGACGAACGGGAGTTGCGGCAGATCGACACGCGCAAGTTCGGCAAGAGCGTGCACAGCGAAATGCAGTGCGTCGATTGCCACCAGAACATCGTTGATAGCCAGAAGAACCACCAACTCGACAAGAGCGCCGCCAAGGCCGACTGCATCAGCTGTCACCAGGCACTGTGGGACAAAGCGAAGAGTGACGGCACCGCCAAGGACAAGCCGCGGCTGGAACTCGTCTTCAAGAACATCGAAGCCTACAAGGGCTCTTTCCACGCCAAGGAGAACAAGGATATTCCCGGCACGCCGCTCGCCAAATGCGACGACTGCCACAGCGCCCATGAATTCGATGTGCCACCCAAGGGCAGCGAACGCCGTACCGCCTGGCACAAATCGATTCCCGAAACCTGCGGTACCAAATGCCACGAAGACCAGCTCGAAATCTACGCCGCCTCCATCCACGGCGAAGAAGTCATCGACAAGGGCAACCTCAAGGCGGCGGTCTGCACCGACTGCCATAGCGCCCACAGCGTCACCGGTACTTCCAGCGAGGCTTTCAAGCTCAAGAATGTCCAGACCTGTGGTGACTGCCACAAGGACGAGATCGCCAGCTATTCCGATACCTACCACGGCCAGGTCAACAAACTCGGCTACGCCTACACGGCGAAATGCGTCGACTGCCACGACAGCCACGGCATCAAGGCCACGGACGACCCGAAATCGAAGGTGCATCCGGACAACCGCATGAAGACCTGCCAGAAATGCCACGACGGCAAGAAACTGCCGAAGGCGACTGATGGCTTCAAGACCTTCCACCCGCACGCCAACAGCCACGACTTCGACAAGTATCCGCAGGTCTATATCGTCACCAAGTTCATGATTGCCCTGCTGATCGGGGTGTTCGCCTTCTTCTGGTTGCATTCCGCCCTCTGGTACTACCGTGAGTGGAAGGAACGCAAGCTGTTCAAGACCGAGGCGCACGTGCGCACCGAAGGCCTTGACCTGCCGGCCGGCAAGCATTTCGAACGCTTCGGCTGGGGCTGGCGCATCGGCCACCTGTTCTTTGCCGTCTCGGTGATGACGCTGGTGCTGACCGGTTCGGCGGCGCTGTTCGCCGAGAGTGTCTGGGCGCCGATGGTGGCGAAGCTGTTCGGCGGGCCGCAAGTGCTGGCGCTGATCCACCGCGTCGCCGCAGCCGTGTTCGTCGGCATCTTCGCGATCCATCTGGTCTACATCCTCCAGAAGCTCCTGCGCGACAAGAGTTTCAAGTGGTTCGGCCCGGATTCGCTGGTGCCGAACTGGAAGGACCTCGACGACATGATCGGCATGTTCAAGTGGTTCTTTGGCAAGGGACCGAAGCCGCAGTTCGAACGCTGGACCTACTTCGAGAAGTTCGACTACTGGGCAGTGTTCTGGGGTGTCGCGGTGATCGGCATGAGCGGCCTGATGCTGGCCATCCCGCACGTCACGGCCACTTACCTGCCGGGCTGGGTGTTCAACATCGCGACCATCGTGCACGGCGAGGAAGCCTTCCTGGCCTCCGTGTTCCTCTTCACGGTGCACTTCTTCAACAACCACTTCCGGCCGAACAAGCTGCCGCCGCCGGATGTGGTGATGTTCACCGGCACGCAGTCGCTGGAAGAGTTCCGCCACGAGCATCCGGCGCAATACCAGCGTCTGCTTGAGTCCGGCGAGCTGCAAAGCCGCCTGGTCGATGCCCCGTCCCGTCCGCTCCACGTCGGCTCGGTGATCCTGGGCCTCACGCTCCTCGCCATCGGCCTCACGCTGCTCGCGCTGGTCGGTAGCGGGTTCTTCGCGCACTGATCGACTTCGCTGGCAACTGCGACAGATTGTCGCGGTTGCCAGTGCGTTGAGCTGCCGCGCCATGGCGGATAATCCCGGCCATGGAGGAACTGGAATCCAATCGCCTGGCGACCGTGCGTCGCCGCCTCGCCATCCTGCGCTGGTGGCTGATCGGCGGACTGACGCTTGCCGTCCTGTCAGCGCCGACTTTTCTCGAGATCGCCCTGCCGCTGGTGCCGCTGCTGGCGCTGCTCTTGCTGATGGCCGTGTTCAATCTGGTCATCCAGTTGTGGGCGGGTTCGGAAGAATTCACTGCAGGTGACCTGGCCGGCCAACTGGCCGTCGATCTGGTGGCGATGGCCGTGCTGCTATACCTGACCGGCGGCGCGACCAATCCGCTGGTATCGCTGCTGCTGTTGCCGGTGGCCGTGGCCGCTTTTTCCTTGTCGGCCAGCTGGGCGGGTGGCATTGCCGCATTGGCCATCGGCTTGTATTCCTTCCTGATGCTGTATTCGCTGCCGCTGCCGATCGCCGATGCCGAGCGCGCCACGCGCCTGCACCTCGGTGGCATGTGGCTCACCTTCGTCGTTTCCGCGGCTTTGCTGGCCTGGTTCGTGACGCGCATGACGCAAACCCTGCATGAGCGCGACCTGCAGCTCGCCGCGGCGCGTGAGGAAGCCTTGCGTGATGCGCAAGTCGTCGCGCTCGGACAGCTGGCTGCAGGGGCAGCTCATGAACTGGGCACACCGCTCGGCACCATGAAAATCCTCGCGGGCGAACTTGTGTCGGATCAGCGCCTGCCGGAGGATGCACGCGCCGATCTCGATCTCCTGCAGCGGCAGATCGGCATCTGCAAGAACATCATCGGCGGACTGACGCAAAAGGCAGGTATCGAGCGGGCGGCACATGCCATACCGCTGACCGATTGGCTGGACAGCCTGCTGGCCCGCTGGCGCACGCTCTGGCCGAAGGTTACTTGCATGCTCGAAGTGGCCGGGAAGGGCGCCGTGCCGCAAATTCTCGCCGAAGCTGCCCTGGAGCAGGGCATCACCAATCTGCTCAACAATGCCGCCAAGATCGCGCCGCAGGGCATGCGCGTGGTACTGGACTGGGACGAGCGAGCCCTGCGAATTACCGTGCATGATCGCGGGCCCGGCTTTCCGCCCGAAGTGCTGCGACGTTGCGGTGCCGAGCCGTTACCCGCGGTTGCCGAGGGCAGTGGCATCGGACTCTGGCTGACGCGTGCCGCCGTCGAGCGGCGCGGCGGCCGGATGCAGTTGAAGAATGATGGCGGCGGTGTCGCCATCATCGAAATTCCCAGGGAAGGAAACGCATGACCCGTCAAGTGCTGGTGATCGACGATGACACGACATTCAACGCCGTGCTGGCGCGCGCATTGTCGCGTCGTGGCTATCAAGTGGACAGCGCCACGGATGCCGCGACGGCACTCACGACGGCACAGTCTGCGCCGCCCGATGCGGTGGTGCTCGATCTCAACCTCGGCAGCAGTTCGGGACTGCAACTGATCCGGCCGCTGCTCGAAATTGCGCCAGACTGCCGCATCGTCGTGCTCACCGGTTATGCGAGCATCGCCACGGCCGTCGAGGCGATCAAGCTCGGCGCGCTCCAGTATTTCGCCAAGCCGATCGAGGTCGAGGCCATCGTCGCTGTATTCGATACGCCGGAAGAAGTCGATGAGGTGGCCGAAGGGGAAGTGCCCAGCGATCCGCTATCGGTTGGCCGGCTGGAATGGGAGCATATCCAGCGCGTGCTGCTTGAACACGAGGGCAATATCTCCGCGACGGCCCGTGCGCTCAAGATGCATCGGCGTACCTTGCAGCGCAAACTGGCCAAGCGGCCATTGAAAGCCTGAGGGGCTTGATCATGCCGTCTCGTCAGCGCCGACTTTTGAAAAATCGTTTGGCGAATTTTGGCAAATCTGGTTAGAATGCGCCCCTTCGATTTGTCGAAGATCGATGCGCAAGACCGTGGAGTGGTAGTTCAGTTGGTTAGAATACCGGCCTGTCACGCCGGGGGTCGCGGGTTCGAGTCCCGTCCACTCCGCCATGTACACCCAAAACGCGCCGCAAGGCGCGTTTTTACTTTCACCGCTGGAGTGCCTCATGCCGGTTATTACGCTGCCCGATGGTTCCCAACGCGAATATCCGCAACCGCTGACGGTCGCGGAAGTCGCCGCCTCGATCGGCGCCGGCCTCGCCAAGGCTGCTCTCGCCGGCAAGGTCGATGGGAAGCTCGTCGATACCTCGCATCGTATCGAGAGCGACGCCACGCTCGCCATCGTCACCGACAAGGATGCCGAGGGCGTCGAGATCATTCGCCATTCCACTGCACACCTGCTGGCCTATGCGCTGAAGGAACTGATGCCCGAGGCGCAGGTCACCATCGGTCCGGTGATCGACAATGGCTTCTACTACGACTTCGCCTGCCGGCCGCTGACGCCGGAGGACCTCGCCGCGATCGAGAAGCGCATGGCCGAACTGGCGAAGAAGGATTTCGCCGTCACGCGCGAAGTCTGGCCGCGCGACAAGGCCGTCGAGTTTTTCAAGTCGATCGGCGAGCACTACAAGGCCGAACTGATCGCCGCGATCCCCGCCGGCGAGGACGTCTCGCTGTATCGCGAAGGCGACTTCATCGACCTGTGCCGCGGCCCGCATGTGCCCTCGACCGGCAAGCTCAAGCATTTCAAGCTGATGAAGGTGGCCGGCGCCTACTGGCGCGGCGACTCGAAGAACGCGCAGTTGCAACGCGTGTATGGCACGGCCTGGGCGAAGAAGGAAGAGCTCGACGCCTACCTGCACATGCTTGAAGAAGCCGAGAAGCGCGATCACCGTAAACTGGGCCAGCAACTGGATCTGTTCCATTTTCAGGAGGAAGCGCCGGGCTCCGTGTTCTGGCATCCCCACGGCTGGCGGCTGTTCCAGGACTTGATTTCCTACATGCGGGCCCGCCAGGAGGCGGCCGGTTACGTCGAGGTAAACACCCCTGACGTCATGGACCGCAGCCTCTGGGAGGTTTCTGGCCACTGGTTCAACTACCGCGAGCATATGTTCACGACCCAGACCGAGGATGAGCGTCTGTTCGCCCTCAAGCCGATGAACTGTCCCGGCGGCATGCTGCTCTTCAAACAGGGCATCAAGAGCTACCGCGACCTGCCGCTACGCATGGCCGAGTTCGGCAAGGTCCATCGTTACGAACCTTCCGGCGCCCTGCACGGCCTGCTGCGCGTGCGCCACTTCACCCAGGACGATGCCCACATCTTCTGTACCGAGGAGCAGATGGAGCAGGAGTGCAAGGATGTCGTCGCGCTGATCCTCGACATCTACAAGGATTTTGGTTTCACCGAAGTGCGCATCAAGCTGTCGACGCGGCCGGAAAAGCGCATCGGCTCGGACGAGACCTGGGACAAGCTCGAAGCGGCACTGTCCAACGCGCTCGATCACATGGGCATGGCCTACGAGTTGTTCCCGGGCGAAGGCGCTTTCTACGGCCCGAAACTGGAGTTCGTGCTGCGCGACGCCATCGGCCGCGACTGGCAATGCGGCACGCTGCAGGTGGATATGAGCCTGCCGGAACGCTTCGACCTCAACTACGTGGATGCCGACAATACCCACAAGCGCCCCGTGATGCTGCACCGGGCCCTGTTCGGCTCGCTGGAGCGTTTTACCGGCATCCTGATTGAAAACCACGCCGGTGCGCTGCCGCTATGGCTCTCGCCGGTGCAGGCGGTGGTGATGAACATTTCGGAGGCACAGGCCGACTACGCCGAAAGTGTGGCGAAAAAGTTGCGGGAAGCCGGCTTCCGCGTCGATTGCGATTTGCGCGGGGAAAAAATTAACTATAAAATCCGCGAACATAGCTTGTTAAAGCGCCCTTATCTCGTCGTCGTCGGCGACAAGGAAAAGGACGCTGGGTTGGTCGCCGTACGTTCGCGTGATGCACGTGATGCCCGGGGCAATCAGGATCTCGGGCAGATGTCCCAGGATGCCTTGATTGAACGCCTGACGCAGGAACGCGCAAGCAAGGGCGTGGCGGCCTGATTTTTGATTATTAGGAGACTTGAACCATCGCCCAGGAAAAGACGCAGCGCGTCAACGAAGAAATAACGGCCCCCGAAATTCGTTTGGTCGGGGTGGAAGGCGAGCAACTCGGTATCGTTTCCGCTCGTCAGGCGCTGCAAATGGCGGAAGAGGCGGAAATCGACCTGGTCGAAATCGCGCCGATGGCCGTACCGCCAGTCTGCCGCCTGATGGATTTCGGCAAGTTCAAGTATCAGGAAGCGAAACGCGCCGCGGAGGCCAGGAAGAAACAGAAGATCGTCGAGGTCAAGGAAATCAAGTTTCGGCCGGGAACGGACGAGAACGATTACCAGATCAAGATGCGCAACGTCATCAAGTTTCTCGGGGAAGGCGACAAGGCGAAGATCACCTTGCGTTTCCGGGGCCGCGAAATGGCCCACCAGGAAATCGGCATGCGCGTGCTGGAACGGATCAAGACCGAACTCAACGAGCAGGCCATCGTCGAGCAGTTTCCGAAGATGGAAGGTCGCCAGCTGATCATGGTGCTGGCGCCGTCCAAGAAGCAGGTGAAGCATTAAGTAGCAAGCAGTACGCAGTACCCGGTTGTAACAAAAGTAGCGGTCGTGGGTTGTCGAAGCGTTCCCGGATCGGGAGCCACCCAGCGCCGTGTCATAAGGAGATCTTCGATGCCGAAGATGAAGACCAAGAGTGGTGCCGCCAAGCGCTTCAAAGTGCGTGGGTCCGGCAGCATCAAGCGTGCTTGTGCATTCAAGCGCCACATCCTCACCAAGAAAACCACCAAGGTGAAGCGCCATTTGCGTGGTGTGCTGACAGTTCATGAGTCGAACGAGAAATCCGTTCGCGCCATGCTGCCTAACGGTTAAGGAGAGGAAGACATGCCAAGAGTCAAACGTGGTGTAACGGCGCGCGCGCGCCACAAGAAAATTCTCGTCCAGGCCAAGGGGTTCCGCGGCCGCAGGAATAACGTCTATCGCATCGCCAAAGAAGCGGTGATGAAGGCGGGCCAGTACCAGTACCGTGACCGTCGCCAAAGAAAGCGTCAGTTCCGCGCCCTGTGGATCGCCCGTATCAATGCCGGCGCCCGCGAATTGGGCATGAAGTACAGCACCCTGATGAACGGCCTCAAAAAGGCTTCGATCGAAGTCGATCGCAAGGTGCTCGCCGATCTGGCCGTGTTCGACAAGCCGGCCTTCGCCGCCCTGGCGAACCAGGCCAAGGCGAAGCTCGCCGCCTGAGTCTGGCACTTCGATAGCGCTTGCAGGGGGAGGACGCCACGCTGTCAGTGGCGGCCTCTCTTTCAGATTCACCAGTTTTTCTTTTTCTCCGCGTCGCCACCCAGCCATGCACGACCTGGAAAATCTCGTCACGCAGGCGACGGCCGATTTCGCCGCCGCGAACGAGCTTGCCCGCCTTGAAGACGTCAAGGCCGCCTATCTCGGTAAAGATGGTACGCTGACCGCATTGCTCAAGGGGCTCGGCAAACTGCCGCCCGAAGAGCGCAAAAGCGCCGGCGCGGCGATCAATGCGGCCAAGACGCAAATAGAGTCGGCGCTGGCGGGACGGCGCGACGCCCTCAAGAATGCCCAGCTCGAAGCCCAGCTGGCGTCCGAATCGCTCGACGTCACGCTGCCGGGCCGCGGCCAGTCGCGCGGCAGCATTCACCCGGTGATGCGCACGCTCGACCGCATCGAGCAACTGTTCCGCTCGATCGGCTTCGAGGTTGCAGACGGTCCCGAGATCGAGACCGACTGGCACAACTTCACGGCATTGAACACACCTGAGAATCACCCGGCGCGTTCGATGCACGATACCTTCTATCTGTTGGATGACGCCGGCAAGGTGCGCGAGGACGTGCTGCTGCGCACGCATACCAGCCCGGTGCAGATTCGCACGATGCTGGCGCATGTCGAGAAGTTCAAACATCTCGACACGATGCCGGAGATTCGCGTCATCTGCCCCGGCCGCGTGTATCGGGTCGATTCCGACGCCACGCATTCGCCGATGTTCCATCAGGTCGAAGGCCTCTGGGTGGGCGAGAACGTCAGCTTCGCCGACCTCAAGGGCGTGGTCGCCGATTTCCTGCGCCGCTTCTTCGAGAGCGACGACCTCAAGGTGCGTTTCCGCCCCTCTTTCTTTCCCTTCACCGAACCCTCGGCCGAGATCGACGTCGCCTTCATGTCCGGTTCGATGGAAGGCCGCTGGCTCGAAATCGCCGGCTGCGGCATGGTGCATCCGAACGTATTGCGCTTTGGCAGCATTGATCCCGAGCGCTATACCGGCTTCGCCTTCGGCATGGGCCCGGACCGCCTGACCATGCTGCGCTACGGCATCAATGACCTGCGCCTGTTCTTTGACGGCGACCTGCGCTTCCTCTCACAATTCCAGTAAGCCAAGATGCAATTTCCCGAGTCCTGGCTGCGTGCCCTCGTCAATCCACCGCTCTCGACCGACGACCTGTGCCATCTGCTGACCATGGCCGGCCTCGAAGTCGAGGAGTGCCGTCCCGCCAGCGCCGACTTTTCTAATGTCGTCGTCGCGCGCATCCTCAGCGCCGAGAAGCATCCGGATGCCGACAAGCTGAAACTGTGCAGCGTCGATACGGGCGAGCACGGTGTGCTGCAAATCGTCTGCGGCGCACCGAATGCCGCCGCCGGCATGGTCGTGCCTTGCGCGCTGGTCGGCGCGAAATTGCCCGGCATCGAAATCAGGAAGGCCAAGGTGCGTGGCGTCGAGAGCTTCGGCATGCTCTGCTCGGCGCGCGAACTCGGTCTCTCCGAGGACCACGGTGGCCTGCTGCCCTTGCCCGACGATGCGCCGCTCGGCCAGAACATCCGCAGCTATCTGAACCTCGACGACAAGCTCATCACGCTCAAGCTCACGCCGAACCGCGCCGACTGCCTTTCGCTCACCGGCATCGCGCGCGAAGTCGCCGCGCTGACCGGCGCGCCGCTGACACTGCCCGCGATCGAGCCGGTCGCTGCCGTGCATGACGAAACCCGCGGCGTCATTCTCGACGCGCCCGCCGCCTGCCCGCGCTACTGCGGCCGCATCGTGCGCGGCGTGAACGCCAAGGCAGCCACGCCCGACTGGATGAAGCAGCGCATCGAGCGCTGTGGCGTGCGTGCCATCTCCGCGCTGGTCGACGTCACCAACTATGTGATGCTCGAACTCGGCCAGCCGCTGCACGCCTTCGATGATGCGCAACTCGCCGGCGCGATCCACGTGCGCTACCCCAAGGTGGGCGAACAGCTGCTGCTGCTCAACGAGCAGACCGTCACGCCGACCGCCGACACCGCGCTGATCGCCGACGAAGCCAAGCCGTTGGCGCTGGCCGGCATCATGGGCGGCGAGCACTCAGGCATCGCCGACAGCACCACCGACCTGTTCCTCGAAAGCGCCTTCTTCGCCGCCGATGCCGTCGCCGGCAAGGCGCGCGCGCTGGGTTTCTCGTCCGATGCCTCCTATCGCTACGAACGTGGCGTCGACTTCGAATTGCAACGCAAAGCCATCGAACGCGCCACGCAACTGATCATCGACATCTGCGGCGGCCGGCCTGGTCAGGTGGTCGAAGCCGTCGCGCCAGAACACCTGCCCACGCGCGCGCCGGTCAAGCTGCGCATGCCGCGTGCGGCGAAAGTCCTCGGCATCGACCTCGGCAACGCGCAGGTCGAGAAGCTGATCGCCGGCCTGGGCTTCACCTATGTGCGCAATGGCGATGAGCTGATCGTCACGCCCGCATCGCACCGTTTCGACATCACGATCGAAGAAGACCTGATCGAGGAAATCGCACGCCTGCACGGCTACGACAACATTCCCGCGCCGCCCCCCACCGCGCGCTGCGAAATGCTGCCGCTGCCCGAAGCGTGTCGCAACACGATGCAGGTGCGCCGCCTGCTCGCCGAGCGCGGCTTCCACGAGGTGGTGAATTACAGCTTCGTCCCGGCGGAATGGGAAGCCGATTTCTGCGGCAACACGAGTCCTGTTCAACTCGCCAACCCCATCGCCAGCCAGATGGGCGTGATGCGCTCCAGCCTGATCGGCGGACTTGTCGGTACGCTGGTCGGCAACCTCAAGCGTCAGGCTGAGCGCGTGCGCGTCTTCGAACTGGGCCGCTGCTTCATTCAGGATGCGGGGGAGGACACCGGTTACCGTCAGCCCTTGCGCGTCGCCGCGCTGGCTGCCGGTCCGGCGCTGCCGGAGCAGTGGGGCACGCAAACTCGCGTCGCCGACTTCTACGACATCAAGGCCGATCTCGAAGCCCTGTTCGCGCCGCGTAGCCTGGTGTTTGAGCGGACGATACATCCGGCGCTGCATCCGGGACGTTGCGCCCGCGTGCTGCTGGAAGGCCAGGACATTGGCGTGGTCGGTGAAATCCATCCACGCTGGAAGCAGCAATACGAACTGACTAACGCTGCCGTGGTGTTCGAGATCGATCTGGCGGCGCTGCTGGTAACACCCATGCCGGTCTACGCCGAAGTCTCGCGCTTCCCGGCGGTCGTGCGCGACATCGCGCTGGTCGTCCCGCAGCAATGCGAAGTGGCCGTGCTGCAGGACGCAATGCGCGCGGCAGCCCCTGACTATGTGCGCGAAATACAACTGTTCGATGTCTATCAGGGCAAGGGAATCGCCGCGGACTGCAAGAGTCTTGCCTTCCGCGTCGTGATGCAAGATACTCGCAAGACTTTGGCGGACAGCGATGCCGACACCGCAATGGCCAGCCTGCTGGCGGCCGCGCAAACGCAGTTCGGCGCGGTGCTAAGAAGCTAAAGGGAGGACATAACAAGATGACGATGACAAAAGCGGAACTGGCGGATCTGTTGTTCGAAAAAGTCGGGCTGAACAAGCGCGAAGCCAAGGACATGGTCGAAGCCTTCTTCGAGGAAGTGCGTACCGCGCTCGAAACCGGCGACAGCGTCAAGCTTTCCGGCTTCGGCAACTTCCAGTTGCGCGACAAGCCGCAGCGCCCCGGCCGCAACCCCAAGACTGGCGAGGAAATCCCGATCACCGCGCGGCGTGTCGTCACCTTCCACGCCAGCCACAAGCTGAAGGCCACCGTTGAGGAGATGGCCAATGACAACGTCCAGCCCGGATAAAACCGCACATTCCGACCTGCCGCCGATCCCGGCGAAACGCTACTTCACCATCGGCGAAGTCAGCGAATTGTGTGGTGTCAAGCCGCACGTGCTGCGCTACTGGGAACAGGAATTCACCCAGCTCAAGCCCGTCAAGCGGCGTGGCAACCGCCGCTACTACCAGCACCACGAAGTGCTGCTGGTGCGGCGCATCCGCCAGTTGCTGTATGAAGAGGGCTTCACCATCAGCGGTGCGCGCAATCGGCTCGACGAACCGGCCGCCAAACATGCCGCCATTCAAGCACCCGCGCCTGCGGCAACCGGTTTCTCGCTGCGGGCGGAATTGCTCGGCATCATCGAACTTTTGCGGGTCTGATTAGGCTATACTGCGCGCCTCGTGTCGGGGCGTAGCGCAGCCTGGTAGCGCACTTGCATGGGGTGCAAGGGGTCGCGAGTTCGAATCCCGCCGCCCCGACCAGAGAAACAAAAAAGGGCTTCCGGTAATCCGGAAGCCCTTTTCCTTTTCTGGCATCGTCAGGTGCCATCCCGCCAGCGCCGACTTCTTCGAACGCTAAAAACAAAACAGCCGCCCGAAGGCGGCTGTTTCATCTAACTCAGATAAAGCTTGAATTAGAACTTGTGACGCACGCCAACGTTCAGGCCGCTGGTGTAGTCGTCGGCAGTCCAGTCACGCACGGAGAAACCGCCTTCGGCGACATCGTTCGTGGAGATCTTGGCATAGACGGCATACAGGTTGGTACGCTTGGACATGTCATACTGATAACCAAGGGCGAACTTGCTGGCCTTGGCATCGGTAGCGCTTTCCTTCATGCGGGCATAAGAGGCCATCAGGGCACCGGAGCCCATCGGGACGGTCGCACCCAGCAGCCACTGCTTGACCTTGAAGCCGTCGAGCACGCCGTCAGTCACCTTGTTCTGGCCATACAGACCGGCAACCTTGACGGCACCGAAGTTGTAAGTGGCGCCCAGATCCCAGACCTTGTTGTTGAAGTCAGTGGAGTCCTGCTTGGCATTGTGGTAGTTGAAAGCGACATACAGCGGGCCATTGCTATAAACTGGGTTGATCGCCCAGAGCTTGATGTTGGAGCTGTCTGCACCCTTCGCAGTAACGGCTTCGTTACCAGCCGCATCCATGGTGTAGCCGGCGGTGACGGTCAGGCCGCCAAAGCTGGGGGAGATATAGGCCAGCAGGTTGTCGACGCGGATGACGTCGCCAGAGGCAATGCCAGCGAAGTAAACGCCGCGGCCGGTGAACGCGTCACCGATGGTGCCCACGCCGAACGGGTCAACAGCGGCGACCAGGTTGAACTGCGGGGTGTACTGACGGCCGGCGGCCACGGTACCCCAGCTGCCAGCGCCATACAGGAAGGACTGACGGGTCATCGACGGGCCGGAGCCGGTGTCAACACCGATGCTGTTTTCCAGAACGAAACCGACCTTGTTGCCGCCGCCCAGGGCTTCTTCGCCCTTGAAGCCGATACGGGAACCGGACTGCGAGCCGCTGTCAATACCGCTGCGCGACTTGAGGGAGTCAGAATCGGACTTGCTGCTGTACAGGTAGCTCATGTCGACGACACCGTAGATGGTGACGTTTGACTGTGCGAAGGCGGCGCCGGACATCAGGCCAGCGACGGCCAGGGCGATGATTTTCTTTTGCATGAGTAAATCTCCTTTACGTTTGAAGATTGCGGTTTCAATGATTCCACGTGGTTCGTCACTGATTCCGCTGGTACTCCCTTGATTGGAAGCTGACGACATTTTCCCAGATAGACTTCGCTCTGCATCCCTCAATCGCTGTTTGCCCCTGACGCAAACTTAAGGTTGTGGGGTTTATGCAACGACAGCGGGGTGGGTATAGTTCGATCCGCTCCATGGTAATGCTTTATTATCAATATGTTGATTTATATGAAACGGGTGTTGCATTCCTGTAATTCCTGCCACTTTCAATTGGAGAATCGTCATGCGTTTCAAGTTCGGGGTTGTGAAGGCATTGAGTGTGGTTAGCTTGGCTGCTGCCTGCATGGCGTGTCAGCCGGTCTATGTGCAAGGCGGTGGGGGGGGGGGTTATGGAGGTGGTCCGGCAATGGGACCACAAACTGCGCCTACCTCGGGTATTTGGCATAGCGATATTCGCGCCCGCATCGAGCGCGCCAAGTCATGGATCGATAACGGCGAGGCGAGAGGAACGCTAACCCTCTTTGAAGTGAGTCGGCTGCGTAAGGAATTAAATGTAATCATTCAGCAAGTCGAGGGTTTCCAGAGCGACGACAAACGTCTCAGCAACAAGGATCGCGAGCAAATTCACAATTCACTCGTTCATCTGGAGCGGGCGATCTACAAGGAATCCTACGACGACCAATACCGCAAGCGTTGATTCTCGACCTCTCATGACCGACCGCTATGCCGTCATCGGCAACCCCATCGCCCACTCGAAATCCCCTGCCATCCACGCGGCTTTCGCCCGCCAATGCGGGCAGGATTTGACTTACGAGGCGATTCTCGGCCCGCTGGATGGGTTCAGTACGGCGGTAGAGGCCTTCCGTGCGGCCGGCGGACGGGGCATGAATGTGACGGTGCCGTTCAAGCTGGAGGCGCTCGAACTGGCGGACAAGCCGACCGAGCGAGCGCGGCAGGCGGGCGCGGCGAATACGCTGCGTTTCGATGGTGAAGAAATCTTCGCGGACAACACCGATGGCATTGGTTTGGTGCGCGACATCCGCGACCGGCTGGGTTTTGGCCTGCACGACAAGCGCGTCCTGATACTCGGTGCTGGCGGGGCGGCACGGGGCGTGGTGCTGCCCTTGCTGGAGGAACAACCTGCGTTGCTGGCGATCGCGAACCGTAGTGTCGATAAAGCGGAAGCGCTCAAGGCGCAGTTTGCGCCATTCGGCGAGTTGGTTGTCGGCAGTTTTGGCGATTTCGCCGGTGGTGAGTTCGATCTGGTTATCAATGCGACTTCTGCCAGTCTCGGAGCGCAAAGCCTGCAACTGCCGAAAGGCTTGTTCGTATCCGGGGCGCTGGCCTACGACATGGTCTATGGCAAGGGCGAGACGCCTTTCATGGCCGATGCCCGCAAATTGGGTGCGGACAGGGTTGCCGACGGTCTCGGCATGCTGGTGGCGCAGGCGGCCGAGTCGTTTTTTCTCTGGCGCGGCGTGCGGCCGGATACCGCTCCGGTTCTGGCCATGCTGCAAGGCGGCTGACGGTAGAATCCCTCCCATACCAATTCGGGAGGCGAAGATGCAGATCAAGGACAGCGTTTTCATCGTGACCGGCGGGGCTTCGGGCCTCGGCGCAGGTGCGGCGCGCCTGCTGGCGGCGCAGGGCGGCAAGGTGATGATTGCCGATCTCAACCGGGCGGCCGGCGAGGCGCTGGCGGCTGAGCTGGGCTCGGCGGCGCGATTCATCGAAACCAACGTTGCCGACGAAGCCAGCGCCAAAGCCTGTCTGGCGGCAACGCAGGAAGCTTTTGGCGCGGTGCATGGGCTGGTCGGCTGCGCCGGCATCGTGATGGGCGAGAAGACGGTGGGCAAGGAGGGCGCGCACGCACTCTCGAGCTTTAAACGCGTGATCGACGTCAATCTGGTGGGCACCTTCAACATGATTCGCCTCGCGGCGGAAGCAATGGGCCGCAACGCGCCCAACGCCGAGGGCGAACGCGGCGTGATCGTCAGCACCGCCTCGGTGTCGGCCTACGATGGCCAGATCGGGCAGGCGGCTTATTCCGCCTCGAAGGCCGGTGTCGCCGGCATGACGCTGCCGATCGCACGCGATCTGGCGCGCATGGGTATCCGCGTGATGACGATTGCGCCGGGCATCTGCGAAACGCCGATGATGGCGGGCATGACTGACGAGGTGCGCGATGCGCTCGGCAAGATGGTGCCGTTCCCGCCGCGCATGGGGCGGCCGTCCGAGTTCGCTTCGCTGGTCGGGCAGATTGTCGAGAACCCCTATCTGAATGGCGAAGTGATCCGCCTCGACGGCGCGATCCGCATGCAGCCCAAGTAATTGGCCAACGAACACGACTGTTACCACTGCGGCCTGCCCGTGCCGCAGGGGCTCGATCTGACTGTCGAGATCGGGGGCGCGCCACGCGCGATGTGCTGTGCCGGCTGTCAGGCCGTGGCGGAAGCCATTGTCGCCAATGGCCTGAGCGATTACTACACGCACCGCGATGCTCTGCCGGAATCGCCGCGCGAGGCGATGCCGGCCGCTTTGCAAGAGCTTGGCCTGTTCGATCATCCGGATGTGCAGAAGAACTTTGTCCGCCCGGTGAGTGAGCATGAGCGCGAGGCGGCGCTGATCCTCGAAGGCATCACCTGCGCGGCCTGCGTCTGGCTCAACGAGTCGCACATCGCCAAGCAGCCGGGCGTGACGGCGGTGGACATCAATTACGCGACGCGACGCGCGCGGGTGCGCTGGGATGAAAACGTCACGAAGCTTTCGGCGATCCTCGAAGCGATTCAGGCGATCGGCTATCGTGCCCATCCCTACGACGTGACGAAGTCGGAGCAGTTGGCGCAGAAGGAACGCCGCACGGCGCAGTGGCGGTTGTTTGTCGCGGGCTTCGGCATGATGCAGGTGATGATGTACGCGATCCCGGTCTACATGGCCGATGGGGACATGACCGCGGACATCGAACAACTGATGCGCTGGGCGAGCCTGTTCCTCACGCTGCCGGTGATCGTCTATTCGGCCGCGCCGTTCTTCAACAATGCCTGGCGCGACCTGAAGTTCCGCCGCGTCGGCATGGACGTGCCGGTGGCGCTCGGGGTCGGCAGCGCCTTCCTCGCCAGCGTCTGGGCGACGCTCGTCGCGGCTGGCGAGGTGTATTTCGATTCGGTGACGATGTTCGTGTTTTTCCTGCTCACCGGCCGCTATCTGGAAATGATGGCGCGGCAGAAGGCGGCGCGCGGTGTCGAGGCGATGGCCAAGGCGATCCCGGCTTTCTGCGAGCGCCTGCCCCATTGGCCGGACGGCGAGGCGGAACGCATCGCGGTGGCCAACCTCGTCGCGGGTGACTGTGTGCGCGTCAAGCCGGGCGAGACGATTCCCGGCGACGGTGAGGTGGTCGAGGGCGAGAGCAGCAGCGATGAGTCGCTGCTGACCGGTGAAAGCCGCCCGATCGCCAAGTGCATTGGCGACACCGTCACGGGCGGCAGCGTGAACGTGGGCAGCCCGCTGGTGGTCAGGCTCGATCGGGTGGGCGAAGCCACGCGGCTGGCGTCGATCCGGCGGCTGATGGAGCAGGCGGCGACGGAGAAGCCGGCGCTGGTGCAACTGGCTGACCGCATCGCCATGCGCTTCGTCGGCGTGCTGCTGGCGCTGGCCGTGGCGAGCTGGATTTACTGGTGGAATACCGATCCGTCGCAGGCCTTGTGGATATTTGTCGCCGTGCTGGTGGTGAGTTGTCCCTGCGCGCTGTCATTGGCGACGCCGGCGGCATTGACGGTGGCGACCGGCGCCCTGGCGCGCGAGGGCGTACTGGTGACGCGGGGCCATGCGATCGAGACACTGGCGCGTGCGAATCACTGGATCTTCGACAAGACCGGCACCCTGACCGTCGGCCGGCCGGCCGTGGTGGATATGCGACTCGCCGTCGGTGCGGGCGAGGCGGACGTGTTCGCGCAGGTGCGTGCGCTGGAACAGGCATCCGAGCATCCGCTGGGCAGGGCGCTGATCGCAAAAGTCGGCGCTGGCGAGACGGCACCGGTGAAGGGGCTGAAGGCGATGACTGGCAAGGGCATCGAGGCGCAGATCGACGGCAGGTCCTTGCGCATCGGCGTCCCGGCGTTCGTCGGCGAATTGCATGGCCAGCCGCTGCCGGTTGAGATGGCGGCTTGGCTCGCTGCCGGGGATGGCGTCGTCGCCTTGGGCGATACGGGTGGCTGGCGGGCCTGGTTCCGCATCGCCGATGCCTTGCGGCCGGGCGCAAAGCAGGCATTGGCGCATCTGCGCAAACAGGGGGTCGGGCTGACGATCCTGTCCGGCGATGCGCCACAGACGGTGGCGGCGGTGGCGCAGGAGCTCGGCGTCGATGATCATCGCGGCGGTATGACGCCCGAGGGCAAGCATGCCTGCCTGCGCGAAATCCAGGCGCGCGGCGAAACGGTTGCGATGGTCGGGGACGGCGTCAATGATGCGCCTGTGCTGGCACAGGCCCATGTGTCCGTGGCGATGGGCGGCGGTACCGATCTGGCGCGCGGTCAGGCGGACGTGGTGCTGTTGTCCGACGATCCTGTCCATCTGGGCAAGGGTGTCGCGCTCGCCCGGCGTACGCTGGGCATCATCCGTCAGAACCTGCTGTGGGCCTTTACCTATAATGTGGTGGCGATTCCGCTGGCGATGGCGGGCTGGATCACGCCCTGGATGGCCGGCATTGGCATGTCGGCAAGTTCGCTGCTCGTGGTGCTGAATGCGCTGCGCCTGCAGAAATCTGCGTAGGAAAACAATGGAAAGCCTCTACCTGCTGATTCCCGTCTCGGTGTTGCTGGTGTTCGTGATCGGCGGAATTTTCTGGTGGTCGCTCAAAAGCGGGCAGCTGGAAGATCTGGAAGGGCCGGCCTATCGCATCCTGATGGACGACGATCGCGCACAGGTGACTGGCGAGGACAAGGCGAAAGAGGGTAAGCCCTCATCTGTTGACGCAGATCAAAGCACCTGAATGGTGCCGGCTCCATACTGCGCCCCGATTCGTTCGGGTTCATCTGCAAGCAGAGCTTGAGCAAAGGTTTAATCGGTTAGTCTCTCTGTTGGGGTTGGGGGTGCGCGTTACGCGCACCCTTTTTTTCGCCATAAACGTAAACCAATAACCACATAAATATTATTGTCTTTAGAAAAAGTTGACCTGAGTCAATTTGCCGCACTGGTTGTGAAGTATCCTTCGCCCCCAGCCTCCGGGGATAAAAAAGGGGGGGTTCGGTTTTTGTTTTTTTTATGAGAGAGGTGAAAACCATCATGCAATCGCAAGCGACTTACAACTACAAAGTCGTGCGCCAGTTCGCCGTGATGACCGTTATCTGGGGCATCGTCGGTATGCTGGTCGGCGTCATCATTGCCGCCCAGTTGGTCTGGCCAGAACTGAGCGTCATGGAGTATTTGTCGTACGGAAGGCTTCGCCCGCTGCACACCAATGCGGTAATTTTCGCGTTTGGTGGCTGCGCCCTGTTCGCCACCTCTTTCTGGGTGGTTCAGCGTACTTGTCATACCAGTCTGTTTGCTCCCGGCCTGGCAACCTTCATTTTCTGGGCCTGGCAGCTGATCATCGTGCTGGCCGCGCTGTCCCTGCCGCTGGGCTTCACGTCCGGCAAGGAATACGCTGAACTGGAGTGGCCGATCGACCTGCTGATCACCGTCGTGTGGGTGGCCTACGCCATCGTTTTCTTCGGCACGATCGGCATCCGCAAGACCAAGCACATTTATGTGGCCAACTGGTTCTACGGCTCCTTCATCATCGCCGTCGCCCTGCTGCACATCTTCAACAGCGCCGAGATCCCGGTCTTCGAAGCCGGCATCCTGACGCCGAAATCCTACTCCGCCTACGCCGGCGTGCAGGACGCGATGGTGCAATGGTGGTATGGCCACAACGCCGTCGGCTTCTTCCTCACTGCCGCCTTCCTGGGCATGATGTACTACTTCGTGCCGAAGCAGGCCGGTCGTCCGGTGTATTCCTACCGTCTCTCGGTGGTGCACTTCTGGGCCCTGATCTTTACCTACATGTGGGCCGGTCCGCACCACCTGCACTACACCGCGTTGCCTGACTGGACCCAGTCCGTCGGCATGATCTTCTCGCTGATTCTGCTGGCCCCGAGCTGGGGTGGCATGATCAACGGCATCATGACCCTGTCGGGTGCCTGGCACAAGCTGCGCGACGATCCGATCCTCAAGTTCCTGATCACCTCGCTGTCCTTCTATGGCATGTCGACTTTCGAAGGCCCGATGATGTCGATCAAGACGGTCAACGCGCTGTCGCACTACACCGACTGGACGGTCGGCCACGTGCACTCCGGTGCGCTGGGCTGGGTTGGCATGGTGTCGATCGGTTCGATGTACTACCTGATCCCGCGCCTGTTCGGTCGTCCCGAGATGTACTCGACCAAGCTGATCAACGTGCACTTCTGGCTGGCCACGCTCGGCACCGTGCTGTACATCGCCGCGCTGTGGATCTCCGGCGTCATGCAAGGCCTGATGTGGCGCGCCACCAACGCCGACGGCACGCTGACTTACTCCTTCGTCGAGTCGGTCAAGGGTTCCTATCCGTTCTGGACCATCCGCGTGGTTGGCGGTGTGCTGTTCCTGACCGGCATGATCCTCATGGCCTACAACATGTTCAAGACTATCGCCAGTGGCAAGGCGGTCGATGACGCCAAAGTCCTCGCCCCCGCCGGCGCACACTGATTGCAAGGGAGATAAAACATCATGTTGACGCATGAGAAAATCGAAACCAGCAACACGCTGATGATCGTGCTGATCACGTTCTTCGTGAGCATCGGTGGCCTGCTGGAAATCGTTCCGCTGTTCTTCCAGAAGTCCACGACCACGCCGGTGAACGAACTGGTCAAGCCCTACGACGCCTTGCGTCTGGCCGGCCGGGACATCTACATCCGCGAAGGCTGCTACAACTGCCACTCGCAGATGATCCGTCCCTTCCGCGCCGAGACCGAGCGCTATGGTCATTACTCGGTGGCGGGTGAGTATGTTTATGATCACCCGTTCCAGTGGGGCTCCAAGCGTACCGGTCCGGACCTGCATCGCGTCGGCGGCCGTTATTCCGACCAGTGGCACAAGATTCACCTGCTGAATCCACGCGATGTCGTGCCCGAGTCCAACATGCCGGCATACTACTGGCTGGACCGTCCGCTCAAGGATGCGCATATCAGTGGCAAGATGTCCGCGCTGCGCAAGGTGGGCGTGCCCTACACCGACCAGGAAATTGCCGATGCGCCCAAGGCGCTGGAAGGCAAGACCGAGTTGGATGCAGTCGTCGCCTACCTGCAGGGCCTCGGTCAGGCACTCAAGCAGACGCGCTAAGCAAGCATGGATATCAACGACCTGCGTTCCCTCTTCACGTTACTGGCATTTGCAGTATTCATCGGTATCGTGTGGTGGGCCTACTCTGCAAGGCAGAAGCATGCGTTCGACGAGGCCGCCAATTCGGTACTCGATGACGATCTGCCACAGCAGGGTAGGGATGCGGGCCAACAGCACAACTGAAAGGAATTCGTCATGGATTTCAACTTTACGAGCGACCTGGTAGGTTTCTGGAACCTCTATGTCATCGTGATCGTCGCGCTCAGCGTCATCGGCTGCGCGGTCTTTCTCTGGATGCAAAGTTCTGCCAACCACAAGCCGAACGAAGTAACCGGCCATGTGTGGGATGAGACGCTGGAGGAGTACAGCAACCCGCTGCCGAACTGGTGGCGCTGGATGTTCTACATCACCGTCGTTTTCGCGCTGGTTTATCTGGCGCTGTATCCCGGTCTTGGCAACAATACCGGCAGCTTCGGCTGGACGATGCGTGGTCAGTACGATGCCGAAATGAAAGCTGCCGAGGCAAAGTACGGTCCCAAGTTCAACCAGTTCCTCCAGCAGGATGTCATGACCGTGGCTGCCAATCCGGAAGCCAAGGAAATGGGTCAGCGCCTGTTCCAGACCTATTGCGAACAGTGCCATGGCGGTGACGCCGGTGGCGCAACCAGCTTCCCGAACCTGAAGGATGGTGACTGGCTCTGGGGTGGTACGCCTGAGCGCATCAAGGAAACCATCGTTGGCGGTCGCATGGGCATCATGACACCGAAGGGCACCAAGCCCGACATGGATGCCGAGCAGGTCAAGGATGTGGTCCACTATGTTCGCTCGCTGTCCGGCCTGTCGGCTGACTCCGTGCGCGTCCAGCGCGGTGCAGAACTTTATCCGCAGGCCTGCCTTGCCTGCCATGGTCCGGATGCCAAAGGGATGGAAGCCGCCGGCTACCCGAACCTGACCGACAAGGTCTGGTTGCACGGTTCCTCCGAGGCCAAGATGATCCAGAACGTTACCAATGGCATCCAGAACCAGATGCCGGCGTTCGGTGAGTTCCTTGGCCCCGCGAAGGTGCATCTGCTGACTGCTTATGTCTGGGGTCTGGGTGGCGGTGTCAAGCCCGCTGAACCTGCTCCTGCAGCAGTCGAAGCTGCGCCTGCGTCTGAAGCTGCACCTGCTGCTGGCGAACAGAAGTAACAAGCAGTTTGTAGTACGCCCGGCCGAAAGGCCGGGCGTAGTCTGCCCGATCAGGGGTATTGCGCAAGCGATAACGGGCAGCAAATGATGGGCCGTTTCAGGGGATAGCCTGTCGCTGTGTATATTGATTGCATTCCGTTGCATACCAACCCTTGAGCGTCTGAAAAGCATGAGCGACCAAAAACCAGCAAATCCGACTGCGACTACCCCTGTAGTGCAAGAGGAATCTCTCTACAAGTCCCGCAAGAAAATCCATCCGCGCACCGTCACTGGCGTGTTTGCCAACTGGCGCTGGATTTTGGTGTGGTTTACCCAACTGCTCTACTACGGGCTGCCCTGGATTCCCTGGGGCGATCGCCAGGCCGTGCTCCTGGATATTGTCAACCGCAAGTTCTATATCTTCGGCTTGGTGCTGTGGCCGCAGGACGTGGTTTTCCTCGCTGTCATCCTGATCATTTCGGCGTATGCACTGTTCCTGTTTACGGCGGTCGGCGGGCGCTTGTGGTGTGGCTATGCCTGCCCGCAAACCGTCTATACAGAAATCTTTCTCTGGATCGAGAAAAAGATAGAGGGCGAGCGCAGTGCCCGCATCAAACTCGATAAGCAGCCGATGGATGCTAACAAGCTGCGTTTGCGGGCGATGAAGTTTGGTGCATGGGGCTTGCTGGCCTTATGGACCGGTTTTACCCTGGTTGGCTATTTCACGCCGGTCAAGGAGTTGTGGGTTTCGTTCTGGGCTTGGACCCTGGGTCCATGGGAAACCTTCTGGATCTTCTTCTACGGCTTCATGACCTTCCTGTTTGCCGGCATCATGCGCGAGCAGGTTTGCCTCTACATGTGTCCTTATGCGCGCTTCCAGAGCGTGATGTTCGACCCGGACACCCTGATCATCACCTACGACCCCGAGCGTGGCGAGCCGCGCGGACAGCGCAAGAAGGGTGTCGATCCGCGCAGTGTGGGCAAGGGTGATTGCATCGATTGTGATATCTGCGTCCAGGTCTGCCCGACCGGCATTGATATCCGCAACGGCCTGCAGTACGAATGTATCGCCTGTGGCGCCTGCATCGATGCCTGTGACGAAGTCATGGACAAGATGAGTTACCCGCGCGGACTGATTCGCTACACCACCGAGAATGCGCTTGAGAAACACTGGGGACGGAAGGAAATTTTCGGTCACATCATTCGCCCCCGCATCATCATTTACACGGTCATTCTGATTGGCATCACCCTGGGACTGATCTGGGGCATCGCCAACAAGCCGGATTTGCGCGTGAATGTGATTCGAGACCGGGGTGTGCTGGCTCGTGAAGTCGAGGGTGGGTCGATTGAAAACGTTTACCGCCTGCAGGTCATGAACGTGTCCGAGCATTCGCACCGATATTCGGTGAGCGTGACCGGGCTCGAAGGCATCGAGTTGGAAGGCGAGAAACTGCTCGAGGTGACACCGGCAACGACCAAGAGTTTCACCCTCGCTGTTCGTGTTCCCCCCGAGTCAGGAACCAAGGGCTCGCACACGATCTATTTCGACGTAAAAGCCGAAGGCAACGAGAAGATGTCGGTACATGAAAAAGCCACCTTCCTGATGCCCTGACGAGGAACCGATGACGACGACAATGGCCGCAAAGCAAAACAGCAAACCCTGGTATCGCGAACCATGGCCCTGGTTCCTGATGTCAGGGCCGATCCTGGTCATCATCGCGGCTTTTGTGTCCGCCTGGATTGCGATTCGCAGCAGCGATGGCCTGGTGACCGAGGACTATTACAAGCAGGGCCTGGTCGCTGGCGAAACGCTGACCCGAAGCAAGCATGCAGAGGAACTGGGAATCAGCGCAGGACTGCGCTTGACGGATGAACAGGTGTCGATTCGGCTGACCAGTCGCCAGACCGAGAAGCCGGCTGCCTTGAATGTCACCCTGTCGCATCCGACACGCGCCGGGATCGATCAAAAGTCAGTCCTGAAGCTGAATGGCGAGGTCTATGCCGGGAAGCTCAATCTGCCCGCTTCCGGGCACTGGCTCGTGCTCGTCGAAGATGAGGCAAAAACTTGGCGCATCATGGGAAGCGTGATGTTGCCTGCGGCAGGAGAGGTGGTGATCGGCGCAGGTGAAGGTTAGCCGCTGATCAGGGTTTTTTTATCAACTAGGGGAGAACTGGCATGGATGCATTGAAGGAGTTGTTTAGCACCGACATCGGACTGCTGAGCGTTTTCACCATTGGCTTCGCGACTTTTTTCGTGATCTACGTATATAAGTATGCGAAGAAACACATGGAAGAGGATGCCAAAAACGCCGCCAAGAAGTAATCCATCCTGAGCTGGAACAAGCAGGGTTCGCCGATCCGGTTCGGCGCCCTGCTTTTTTTGTTTCTGCAATCGGGTGATTGGTTGCAGGCAGTTGTATCAGTTGTGTATGGGTCCGACGCCGATCGGTGGCGGTGCGAGATTGACGATGCGCGAAAACAGGTCGCGAAACTCGTGTTCGGGCTTGGCGCCGAAGCGCGGGTCGCCATTTTCGCCAAAAGCATCGGCAATATCGATCCAGTCTTCAGTCGTCAGATATTTCTTCGCCAGCGGCATCACGGTCTTTTCTTCCAGCTGCATGTGTTGCCGGGCCTCCTCGACCTGCTGTTCGACTGCTGCGGCAAACGCCTCCAGGCTCCCCGGCACACCCGCCTCAAGTTGTCCCAGCATCAGTTCCAGTTTGCGCAGGTGTTCGACGCTGTCCGCATGTTGCTGTTTGAGCTTTACGATGATTTCATCGGCCTCGCGGGTGCGCTCCATGAGCTTGGCGAACAGGTAGGCTTCCTCGCGTGGATCGTGCAGGCGTTGCGAGAAGGCATCCATGTAATAGATCATTGCCCACATCAGCTTGAAATCGGGCTCGCTCCCCTTGTCGAGGGCCTCTCGGGCGAGGAAGCGCAAGCCGTGGAGCACAGCGCCGAGCGAGCGATGCTCGTCATGAATGATGGTAAGTGCGCGGTTGAGCATGGATGGTATTAACGATAGACCAGTACGGGGACTCGGGAGTGCGTCAGCACTTTCTGCGTTTCCGAACCGAGCAGCAAGCCGCCAAAACCGCGTCGGCCATGCGATGCCATGAAAATCAGGTCGCATTCCGCAGCATCGGCGGCAGCGATGATCGCCTCGTAAGGGATATCGCTGGTCTTGCTTATCTGGCTGCACGCCACATTGGCAGCTGTGGCCAGCTTTTCGCAGGCACCGAGAATATCGTCGGCCTGCTGCTGGGCCATCTTGGCAAATTTCTCCGGCGTGGTTGGGTCGATCAGGGCCCCTTCGCCGTAGAAGGCGACCGGATATTCGGGCTTGGCGTAGAAAAAGGTAATACGCGCCCCGGCTTCGCTGGCGAAGCTGATCGCACGCTTGACGGTTTCCTGCGAGAGTTGTGAGCCGTCGGTCGGCACGAAAATATGCTTGAACATAAGCTGATCTCCCATCCAGTTTCCTGCGGGCAGCATTGACGCATGTCAACATGCAATCCGCTGATCTCTTCACAATCATAGCGCACTGGGAGGATAAGTCATGGCATCGAACAGAAGCTTGGCGAACACGGTTTCGCCGCAGCGCGCTTTCCGCGCGATTCACGAAACCGTGCAGTCGAATGTCGATCCGCTCGGTGTGTTCATGCCCTTGTTGAATGCTCAGTGGGCGTGGTTGACGCATCCGCAGGAACTGGCCGAGGAGGCTGCGGAGTTCTCTGCACGCATGCTCGGGTTGCAGTGGTATTCCTGGCAGCGCATGATGGGTTTGCCGGGTGAGGATGTCGAGCAACCCAATCCGGACGATACCCGTTTCACCGATCCGATCTGGAAGGAGTCGGCGACTTGGGATCTGACGAAGGAGTGGTACCTGTCGCTGACCCACCATATCCAGAACATGCTCTATCAGACGCCGGGCCTGTCGAGTCGCGACCGGCGGCGTGCCGCGTTCTGGTGGCGAAAATGGCTCAATGCCATGGCGCCGACGAACTTCCTGCTGACCAATCCGGTGGCCATGCGCAAGGCAGCAGAGAGCAATGGCGAAAGCCTGATCCGCGGCATGCGCAACTTCATCGATGACCTGCAGGCGGGCAACATCCGCATGACCCGCCCGGATGACTTCAAGGTCGGGATCAATCTTGCGGCCACGCCAGGCAAGGTGGTATTGCAGAACCGGTTGCTTGAGGTCATTCACTACACGCCCGTTGCCGACAAGGTCCATCGCGTGCCGCTCCTGATCGTCACGCCCTGGATCAACAAGTTCTACATCCTCGATCTGGTGCCAAGGAAGAGCATGATCAAATTCCTGCTTGAGCAGGGTTTCGATGTCTACATCACGAGCTGGAAGAATCCCGATGCCGCGATGGCGGACGTCGGTTTCGACGACTACGTGACCGAAGGCATCGATGCTGCCGTGGCGGCTGTACGGAGCATTTCCAAGTCCGCCAAGGTGCATGCAGTCGGCTACTGCATTGGCGGCACTGCACTGGCGACCTATTTCGCGTGGGCAAATCACCGCTACGCACCCAAGGATGTGCCGGTCGCCAGCGCGACTTTTTTCACCACGCTGGTCGATTTCCACAAGCCGGGCGACATCGAGGTGTTTCTCGACGAAGGCAGTTACCACTTCCTGGCGCGCAAGATGCAGGACAAGGGGTTCCTCGACGGCAAGGAAATGGCCGCCGCTTTCCGCCTGTTGCGCTCGAACAGCTTGATCTGGCATTACGTCGTGCATGGCTATCTGTATGGCGAGGCCCCGCCGCCCTTCGATGTACTGTTCTGGAACATGGACACGACGCGCATGCCGGCACGCATGCACACCTGGTACCTGCGCAACCTGTATCTCGACAACAAGCTGATCAAAAAAAATGCGCTGGAAGTCGCCGGCCAGCCGATCGACCTGACCCGCATCATCCAGCCGGTCTATGCCGTGGCGGCGGCGGACGACCATATCGCCCCTTGGCACCAGGCCTTCCGCATCAACAACTATGTGTCGGGGCAGAAGCGGTTTGTCCTGTCGAGTTCGGGGCACATCCTGGGCATCGTCAATCCGGTGGTCAATCCGCCCAAGCGCGAATACTGGGCTGCCGGCACCGAGAGGCATGACAATCCCGACAGCTGGCACGACAAGGCTGAACACCATCTCGGCAGCTGGTGGGAGGATTGGGTGGCCTGGCTCAGGCCGCAAGCGGGCGGGCTGGCCAAGCCCGGCGCCATCGCCAACAAGGCATATCCGGCGCTCGCTGACGCTCCCGGCACCTACGTTCTGGAGCCTTGAACTGCCGTTGTGAAAGTCGGCGCTGGTGAGACGGCGCGGGCGGCATCGGCTATCATTGCAGCCTATAACTTTGGCCACGAATAAGCGCGCAGGGCGTGCCGTCGGGCGTGGCTTGGAAAACGATAATGAAATGCGTGGATGATTTCCGCCTGCGCTTGGGTAATCAGGAACTGGTGCCCATCGTCATCGGCGGCATGGGGGTGGATATTTCGACGGCCGACCTGGCGCTCGTGGCGGCCCAACTCGGCGGCGTCGGTCATATTTCCGACGCCATGGTGCCGACGGTTTCCGACCGCCGCTATAACACCAAGTACGTCAAAGACAAGCTCAAGCTTTACAAGTATAACGTCGCGAATTCCGACAAGTCCGACGTGCAGTTCGATCTCGCCCTGTTGGCCGAAGCTACCGAGGCCCACGTGCGCAACACCATGGAGCGCAAGCGTGGTTCAGGCATGATCCTGATCAACTGCATGGAAAAGCTGACGATGAATGCGCCGAAGGAAACGTTGCGCGTGCGCCTGCGTTCCGCGCTTGATGCCGGTATCGACGGCATCACGCTCGCCGCGGGTCTGCATCTCGGCTCTTTCGCGCTGATGGAGGATCACCCGCGCTTTCGCGATGCCAAACTCGGCATCATTGTTTCCTCGCTGCGCGCACTGCAACTCTTCATCAAGAAAATCGCACGTACCCAGCGCCTGCCCGACTACGTCGTCATCGAAGGGCCGCTCGCCGGTGGCCACCTCGGCTTCGGCATGGACTGGGCAAAGTTCGATCTGGCGACCATCGTGGCCGAGATCCAGGCCTGGCTGAAAGCGGAGCAACTCGACATTCCGCTGATTCCAGCCGGGGGCATCTTCACCGGTGGTGATGCGACACTTTTCCTCGATCATGGTGCGTCGGCCGTGCAGGTGGCGACGCGCTTCACCGTCGCCAAGGAGTGTGGCCTGCCCGATGACATCAAGCAGGAATACTTCAAGGCCAACGAGGATGACATCGAGGTCAACGGCATCTCGCCGACCGGCTACCCGATGCGCATGCTGAAGAACAGTCCGGCGATCGGCGATGGTATCCGCCCCAACTGCGAAGCCTATGGTTATCTGCTCGACGCCAGCGGTCATTGCCAGTACATCGACGCCTACAACCGCGAAGTGGCTGCCCATCCGGATGCGAAAAAGGTCAAGGTCTGGGACAAGACCTGCCTGTGCACGCAGATGCGTAATTTCGACCTATGGACGTGTGGTCACTACACCTACCGCCTCAAGGACACCACGCGGGCATCGCCCGACGGCAGCTACCAGTTGCTGAGCGCCGAGCACATTTTCAACGATTATCGCTACAGCACGGGCGAAACGATCGCCCTGCCGGCCTGATTCCGCGGGAGAGCGCAAGCCATGTCCGCAACGACACAGGATACCGGCCGCGAGTTGCGGCGCATTGTCCGCACCAACGAGGAAATCAAGAGCGTCGTTGCCACCGCCTTCAAGATCAACCTGATGGCGATGAATGCGATTTTCCTCGCCAAGCGCGCGGGTCAGACCGCGCTGGGCTTCGGCGTTCTGTCGAACGAGTTGCGGCGTTTTGCCACGGATCTGCAAAAGCAGATGGCGCTGCTGCGCGAAATGACTTACGGCAGCGTGTCGACGGTGACCGCGCTGGTCAAGCAAGCGCGCCTTAGCAGCGTCCTGGAACGTGCCCGTGAGGAGTCTTCCGGAACCGGTCGCAAGTTGATCGATGAGTTCATGCGGTCCCGTCACGGAATCGAGGTTTCGCGCCAGCGCGAGCAGATCGCCGCATTGCACCGGCGCCTCAGCCAGATGATTGCGGATACCGCGCAACTCGTCGAACTTGGCAGCGTGCTGGCGCGTTCCGCCAAGATCGAAGCTGCGTATGGCGGGCCCTCCGCTGCGGCCTTGATGCAGGTTTCCAGCGATTTCGAGCGCACTATCGGCGAAATCCAGCGCTCGCTCGTTACCCTTACCAAGCAACAGGATGATTGAATCCATGAAAACTGCGCGTGTCATCTACGAGAAGGACGGCCACAAATGGATCGCGCTGGTGCGCGACCCCAACCGGCCCGACTATCTGATCGATACCAATGAATATCTGGTGATCGACAACGATGATGCCATCCTGCTCGATCCGGGCGGCAACGAAATTTTCCCGGCGGTGTTTTCGGCCTTGTCGACCGAGTTCGATCCGCGCAAGATCCATCAGGTTTTCGCCAGCCATCAGGATCCGGACATCATTTCCTCGCTTTCGCTCTGGCTTGAGTTCAACCCCGCGATCAAGTGCCATATCAGCTGGCTGTGGGCCGGATTCGTACCCCACTTTGGTGGCAACAAGGAAACCTTCATCGCGATCCCGGATGCCGGTGCGGACATCCTGGTCGGCAGCCAGCGGCTGCGGGCCATTCCGGCACACTACCTGCATTCCTCCGGGAATTTTCACCTCTACGACCCGCAGGCGAAGATCCTGTTCTCCGGAGATGTCGGTGCGGCGCTGTTGCCGCCGGATGAGGACGGCCTGTTCGTCGAGGATTTCGATCGTCACATCCGCCACGCTGAAGGTTTTCACCGGCGCTGGATGGGGTCGGAAAAGGCCAAGAACGACTGGTGCAGCCGCGTCAGCCAGCTCGATATCGAGATGATGTGCCCCCAGCACGGCGCCATCTATCGGGGCGAGCAGGTACGCCGCTTCATCGACTGGTTTGCCCGGCTCGAAGTCGGTGCCATCAAGGGCTGATGCGCTTCGCCGTTTGACGCGCGTCAAGGCAGGGCTGCCAATGACTGGCGACAATGGCCACTGCTGAATAACCCGCACCTTCCATGAGCACCCTGACCGAACCCCTGCGCCATCACCACAAGCATTGTGATGAACTCTTCGTCTCTGCCGAAGCGGCAGTCATCGACAAGGACTGGACCACTGCAGCGCAACTGTTGCCCGGTTTCCTGGCCGAGATGGAAGCCCATTTCCGTACCGAGGAGGAAATGCTGTTCCCTGCTTTCGAAGCGGCGACCGGCATGACCATGGGGCCGACGCGCATGATGCGTGTCGAGCATGCCCAGATGCGCGAACTGTTCGGACAGATGCGTGCCGCGTTGACGCATCGCGATGCGCGCGATTTCGCCGGTGTGGCCGAGACCTTGCTGGTCCTCATGCAGCAGCACAACATGAAAGAGGAAAACATCCTCTATCCGATGTGTGATCGGGGGCTGGACGTCCAGTCCGGCGAACTCGAACCGGTATTGCGTGAAAGGCTGGGCGCGGCATGCCCGACGACCTGCTGAAGCTGCCTACCCCGCGTGTGGTTGTCGATGGGCGCGACATGCAGCCGCCCGAACCTCTGGAGAAAACCCTCGAGGGGCTGGACCAACTGGCAGAGGGCGAGGAGCTGCTGCTGCTGATTTACTGCCATCCGGTGCCCTTGTTCAACATCCTGCGCAATAACGGCTATGCCTGGCAGGAAGAGGTTCGGGAAGACGGCACCCACGAGATTCGCATCCGCCGGGCCTGAACGGCGTCCAAGCCTGGCATGCATCCCGAACTGTCGTTCGAGCAGGCGCCGCCGATTGATGTTCCCTACCGGTTTTTCCTGACGGCCCCGTTGTTCGGGATCGCGGCCGGCCTGCTCCTGTTCATCGCAGGTGGTGACATGCTGGCGTCGCGCTGGACACCTTCCGCATTGGCGGGCACGCACCTGTTGGTTGCAGGCTACATGCTGCTCGCCATGTGCGGCGCCCTGATGCAGTTCGTCCCCGTGGCGGCGGGAGGGAATATCTGGCGCCCGCGCCTGGTGGCGGGCTGGACCCATCCGCTGCTGATCGTGTCGGTGGTTCTGCTGGTGGCGGCTTTCCTGACCCAGCATTCCGCGCTCTTTCTCGCTGCCGCGCATGGCTTTGCGCTGGCGCTCGGGGTCTTCGGCTTCGTCGTCGGCGTGGCGCTCTGGCGCACACCGGCACGTGGGCCGACCATCGTTGCCTTGCGCATTGCCCTGATCGGCCTGCTGGTGACCCTCGCACTCGGTGTCACGCTGGCGACCGGCATCGCCCGCAATACTGGCTGGCCGCTGCTGTCGCTCACCGATGTGCATGCCGCGTGGGGCCTCGGCGGCTGGGCGTTGATCCTGCTGGCGGGCGTGTCCTATCTGGTTGTACCGATGTTTCAATTGACGCCCAGCTACCCGGCATGGCTGGCGCGCGGCTTGCCGTTGTTGCTGATCGCGGCATTGCTGGCCTGGTCGACGCAGTATGCGGATACGGATCGCAACGAAAGCTGGATCATTTTCATCGGCGGTCTCGGCGTGAGCAGCCTGTTCGCGGCGGAAACCTTGCACCTGCAGTATCGCCGGCGTCGCAAGGTGAGCGATGTAACCCTGCTGTTCTTTCGCACCGCCATGCTGTCCCTGCTCGCGGTGCTCCTGTCTGCGCTGGCCCTGGCTGCACTAACGGAGTTGCGTTTCGATCCGCGCGCCGCGATCTGGCTCGGCATGCTGGCGATCGTCGGCGTCTTCGTTTCCGCCATCAATGGCATGCTCTACAAGATCGTGCCCTTCCTCAACTGGCTGCACCTGCAGAACCTGTGCGGTTTGCAGGCGGCGCCGCCGACGATGCACCAGATGATTCCCGCCTCGGCGATGCGCTGGCAGTTCTGGTCACATATCGCAGCGCTTGTTCTGCTGCTGGTTGCGATCTGGCTGCCCGGGCTGGTACGGCCGGCCGGGTTGATGTTCGCGGTATCGTGTGCCTGGCTGGGCTGGAACCTGATCGGGGCGGTGGGTGTCTATCGGCGCTTCAGAAATCGTATTCGCGCAGGCGCTGGAGATTGCCGATGCTGATGCGCTTGCCTTGCATCTCGATCAGTTTCGCCTCTGCCAGGTCGTGCAGGATGCGCGACAGGGTTTCCGGCGTGAGGTTGAGGCGCGAGGCGATGATCTGCTTGGAGGTCGGCAGTGTGATTTCGATGCTGCCCTCGCATCCCTCGTTGGGGCAATGCTGCAGCAGATAGCCGATCACGCGTTGCGCACTCGAGCGCAGCGAATAGGATTCCACGTCCTGGATCAGCGAATGCATGCGCATTGCCAGTCCCGCCAGCATGTGGCGGGCAAAGGAGGTGTCGGATTCAAGCAGTTCGAAGATGACATCGCGCCCGATGTGCAGCAACAGCGTGTCGGCGAGCGCCTGGGCGAAGACCGGGTAGGGGCGTTGGGCAAAGACTGCCGCCTCGCCGAAACTCTGCTTCGGACCAATGATCTCGACGACCTTTTCGTTGCCATTCGAGGAGGGGAAGGCGAGCTTGACCTGGCCGAAAACGATGACGTAAAAGCCGTGCGCGAGGTCGCCTTTCTGGAACAGCATTTCCCCTTTTGGCAGCCGTTTGCTGCGGGTGTGCGCCGACACATGGGCAACCTGCTCCTGCGTGAGTGCCTGGAAAAGCGGCAGGCGAACCAACAGGGACGGTATGTCGATGCGATTGTCGGTGGCGTGTTGCGTCATGGTCCTACTTCCTCCTCAGGGAGGCGCCACCTTACCATGAAGTGTTGAAACGATGCCCCTTCAAGAGGTGGTTTGTGGGCGCATGGCCGGCATGACAATGACTGTCGGCGGACTTCGACGCTGCTGCCTGCTGCGGCCGCTTGTCGGCACGCGGCCGGACACCGCATCGGTTGGGGGTGTGTTGCGCGTCGGTTGGTTGATCAGCAATGGTCTCGCGCAGTTGTGCGACGCTATGAATGATGATGCGCCGCCCATCGGTCTCGATGAGTCCGGCTTCGGCGAGATCGTGCAGGATGCGCGAGAAGGTTTCCGGCGTGAGGTTGAGGCGCGAGGCCGTGATTTGCTTCGAGGTCGGCAGGGCGATCTCGGCGCGGTCGCCGGCGTCCGCGGCACAATGATGCAGCAGGTGGCAGATGACGCGCTCGGTGCTGGTGCGCAGGGTGTAGGACTCGATGTCATGCACGAGCGAGTGGTTGTGCAGCGCCAGGCCGATCAGCATGCGGCGCGCAAAGCCGGGTTCGCTTTCCAGCAGCGCGAAGACGGATTCGCGGGTGACGAACACCAGCAGGGAGTCGGCCAGCGCCTGCGCGAAGACCGGGTAGGGCTGTTGGGCCAGCATGACCGCTTCGCCAAAACTTTGCAGTGCACCGATGATGTCGACCACCTTTTCGTTGCCGTTGCAGGAGGGGAATGCCAGCTTGACCTGGCCATAGACAACCACGTAAAAACCATGCGCGGGATCCCCCTTGTGAAACAGCATGTCGCCCTTGGGCAGGCGTTTGCCGCGCGCGTGTTCGGCGAGTTCGACAATGCGCTCAGAGGACAGATCCTGGAACAGCGGCATGCGCGCAAGCAACGCTTCCGTGTCGATGCGGTTTTCGGTCGAGTGAGTCATGGGTGTTCTCCGCGAAGTCTTGTTGTTTTCAGTTGAAACGATGCTATATCTGACGCTCAAATACCTGCATGTCACCTGCGTGATTCTGAGCATCAGCGGTTTCTGCCTGCGCGGTGCGCTGTTGCTGCAAAAGTCGGCGCTGGCGGGACGGCACCCCGAGTCGAATGCCGCGTGGCATGGCGGGCGGTTGTGGCTGCGTGCCTTGCCGCACATCAACGACAGCCTGCTGCTGGCGGCGGCGATCGGCTTGGCGGTGGTGCTGGGGCAATATCCCTTCGTCGATGGCTGGCTGACTGCGAAGATTTTCGGCTTGCTGGCCTACATCCTGCTGGGCGCACTGGCACTCAAGCCTGGCCGCGATCCGCGTGTGCGCATCTTGGCCGGTCTCACGGCGGTGACCGTGTTCGGCTGGATCGTATCGGTGGCCTTGTCCAAACATCCTGCGGGTTTCCTTGCCTGAGTTTGGTGCATGGTAGGCCGCCATTCCACTGCGTAACAGCCCCTCCAGAGCCTGCCTGAAATGACGCCCTACCTACTAATAGGTAGGTTTGCAGCAGCGTGCCTGTCGGAATAGTTACGTAGAATCATAAGCCTGTGGGTTGCAGCCATTTTCTGCTGCACTGCGAGTACTACACCGAAATACTAAGCATTACCCACAAATAAAAAATGGGTAATGTCGACTCACTCGTGAAGCGCATCTTTCCTGACATTTCGCAGATTCTCCGTGACTCGGTTCTGTTCCGCGTCGGCTTGGCGCTGAGCGCGCTCGCGCTGCTTTCCTTCGTGTCGATCGTGATCTCAACGGTGATCGCCGAGGACATCAGCGGTCGGGCGAATGCGGTCAACGTTTCGGGTTCCTTGCGCATGCTCACCTTCCGTACGCTCAGCGAGATCCTGCAGCCCGAGAAGCGCGAGCAGGCGCTCGAAACCATGAAGACATTCGAGCGGCGCTTGCTGGGCCTGGAACGGTTCGTCGTCGCCAAGTCGCCGGACGATGCGCCCTCCGTGAAGGCGGTGCAGGGCGTGCTGCAGCGCTGGAACACACACATGCGCGCGCTGGAAATCAATGCGGCACATGGCGAACCTTCCGCAATGAAGCAGGTCGCCCACGAGATTCCTGACTACGTCGAGCAGATCGACCACGTTGTCTATCTGATCGAAATCGAACTGGAGAACAAGGCCCGGCTGTTGCGGGTCATCCAGTTGGGGCTGCTGACCTTGATCATTCTGATCAGTGCCCTCACGATCTGGATGTTGCGCCGTCAGTTGATCTTGCCGCTGGCACAGCTGGTGCAGGCCGCGCAGACGGTGAAACAGGGTTCGTTCTCGGTCCGCGTGCAGCATGTGAGCAATGACGAACTGGGCCAGCTTGGCCGCGCCTTCAATACGATGGTGGCGGAGATTGCGACGATGTATGCCCACCTCGAAGACAAGGTCGAGGAAAAGACGCGCGAACTGAAGCGTTCCAATGAATCGCTGGAACTGCTGTATCGCATCAGCCAGCAGCTTTCGGCCAGCGACCTGACGTTGGAAAGCGTGCAGGCGGCGATGCGCGAAGTGGAGGAGGCGCTGGAACTCGGCCACAGCATGATCTGTATCAGCGAGAGCGGCCGCCTGCCGGCGAATACGATCATGGGCGACCTCTCGCCGGAAGAGCTGCAGATTTTGTGCGATCGCGACGACTGCGGGCAGTGCTTCGCCCGTGCCGGGACGGGTCTTGTCGAGCAAACGCGGTCGCGCCCCATCGTGGCCGTGCCGATCGGCGACGGTGACCGCTTGCGCGGCATCCTGCCGATATTGCTGAAGGATGAAAAACCCTTGCCGCAGGAGAAAGCGCGCATTCTGCAGACGGTTGGCCACCATGTTTCCAACGCACTCATCAACATGCGGCGCACCGAGGAAAAACACCGGCTGGCGGTACTCGAAGAGCGCTCGGTGATCGCCCGCGAATTGCATGACTCCATCGCCCAGTCGCTGAGTTATCTGCAGATCCAGGTGACGCGGCTGGAAAAAAGTCTCGAACGTGGTGGCGACACGCGCGCCATCGCCCTCGAACTGAAACACGGCCTGAGCGGTGCCTATCGCGAACTGCGCGAACTGATCGTCACCTTCCGGCTGCGCATCGATGCACGCGGCTTCAACGTTGCGCTCCAGCAGACGGTCACCGAATTCTCGGAAAAGCTCGGTTTCCCGGTCGGCTTGAAGAGCAGCCTGTCGGACATCGTGCTTTCCGGCAACGAGGAGATGCATGTCATCCGCATCATCCGCGAGGCGCTGTCCAACATCGAGCACCATGCCGAGGCGAAGCAGGCCAGCGTGAATATCGCAGTCGACGCCGAGCATTTGGTGAGCGTGCGTATTGCCGACAATGGCAAGGGCTTCGACCCGGCACACACTCCGGCCAACCACTTCGGCGTCAGCATCATGCATGACCGGGCGCAGATTCTCGAGGGACGGCTCGAGGTTGATACCGCTCCCGGTGCGGGCACTGCAGTGATTTTGAGCTTCCTGCCGCTGAAATACCGGCAATCCACTTGATGAGCACCAAGACCATGACCGACACCACGCGCGTACTAGTCATCGACGATCACCCCCTGCTGCGCAAGGGCGTCTGCCAGCTACTGGAACTGGCGGAGGGTTTTACCGTAATCGGAGAGGCTGCCAGCGGGCGGGAGGGCATCGAGCTGGCGAAACAGATCGATCCCGACCTGATCCTGCTCGATCTCAACATGAAGGGCATCAACGGCCTCGAAACCCTGCGTACCTTGCGCGACATGGGCGAGGACGCCCGCATCATCCTGCTGACAGTTTCCAATGCGCCGGAGGACCTGATTGCGGCAATCCGTGCGGGTGCCGATGGCTATATCCTGAAAGACAACGACCCGGACGATATCCTTAGTCTGATCAGCAACGCCATGCAGGGCCAGACGGCGATCAGTCCGGAACTTGCCAGCCTGCTCGCCGCCGCGTTGCGCGAAGAGAGCATGACCGAGCAGCGCAGCCACGCCAGCCTGACCGAGCGCGAAACGGCGATTTTGAAGTGCCTGGCTGCCGGCATGTCGAACAAGCTGATCGCACGTGAGCTCGACATCATGGAAAGCACCGTCAAGGTGCATGTGCGCAATCTGCTCAAGAAGCTGAAATTCCGCTCGCGCGTTGAAGCGGCCGTCTGGGCGGTTGCCAACCAGCTCGACTGAATTCAGACGCGGCGTTCGGAGAGCAGCTTTTTCAGACCGCCGACATTCAGGATCTGGATGTGCTTCTGATGCACCGTGATCAGCCCTTCATCCTGGAAACGCGAGAAGGCGCGGCTCACGGTTTCGAGCTTCAGTCCGAGGTAGGAGCCGATCTCGTTGCGCGTCATGCGCAGGTTGAATTCGGTCGGCGAATAGCCACGCGCGGTAAAGCGCTGTGACAGGTTGAGCAGGAAGGCCGCGAGGCGTTCCTCGGCGCGCATGATGCCGAGCAGCATCATGACCCCGTGATCGCGTACGATTTCGCGCGACATCACCTTGTGGAAGTGATGCTGCAGCGCGCCGATTTCGCGCGAATAGTTTTCGAGGTCGGCGAACGGAATGATGCAGACCTCGCTGTCCTCCAGCGCGACGGCATTGCAGGTGTGCTTCTCGGTACCGATGCCGTCGAGGCCGAGAATCTCGCCGGCCATCTGGAAACCGGTGACCTGTTCGCGCCCATCTTCCAGCAGCACATCGGTCTTGAAGAAGCCGGTCTTGATGGCATAGATTGCTTCGAAGCTGTCGCCGCAACGGTAGATATGCTGGCCGCGCAGGATGCGGCGGCGCAGGTTGACCAGTTCGTCGAGCTGTCCGAGTTCATGATCGGTCAGGCCCATGGGCAGGCACAGCTCGCGCAGGTTGCATTGCGAGCAGGCTTCGCGCAGTTGCGGGACGGTAAGGTGAGCTAGTTTGCCGTGCATGAGCGGAATTCTCGGGCGATGGGGTTGGCAATACTGTCAGCTTTGATCTGTGTCAACGTGAACCGGCCGTGCTTGCTGCATCCTGCGAACCTCAGCAGGGAAGGTTTGTTACCGGCTGTTTTCGTCGCCACCATTTTTTGTCGTGAGTCATTACCAAGAGCTGATCTTTGATCCGCAGGTCATCCGTCGTTTCGACGTCAGTGGCCCGCGCTACACGTCTTACCCGACGGCCGATCGCTTTGTCGAAGCCTTCGACGCTGCCGCTTATCGCTCCTGGCTGGGCAAGCGCACGATTGGCGGAATTGGCCGTGCGCTCTCATTATACTTTCACATCCCCTTCTGCAACACGATCTGCTATTACTGCGCCTGCAACAAGATTATTACCAAAGATCACGGGCGCTCGGCCAAGTACCTGAAGTACCTCGGCAAGGAACTGGCGCTGCAATCGGAAGCTCTCGACGGACCGCACGACGTGGTGCAGTTGCACTGGGGCGGCGGCACGCCGACCTTCCTATCGCATGACGAAATGAAGCGGCTGATGGAAATGACGCGGCAGCATTTCCGCCTGCTGCCGGATGGCGAATACTCCATCGAGGTCGATCCTCGCAAGGTCGATCGCGAAACCGTCAAGCTGCTGGCTGACCTCGGTTTCAACCGCATGAGCGTCGGCGTGCAGGATTTCGACCCGCGCGTACAGCAGGCTGTCAATCGCATCCAGACCCTCGACGAGACGCGCGTCGTCATCGATGCCGCGCGCGAATTCGGCTTCAAGGGCATTTCGGTCGACCTGATCTATGGTCTGCCGAAGCAGAATGTCATCAGCTTCAACCACACGCTCGACGAGATCCTCAAGCTCGCGCCCGATCGCCTGTCGATCTACAACTACGCGCATCTGCCGAACCTCGCCAAGCCGCAACGGCGCATCAGCGAGGCCGAGTTGCCGAGCGCAGACGCCAAGCTGCAGATTATCCAGCTCGCGATTCGCCGTCTCACCGACGCCGAGTATGTCTTCATCGGCATGGATCACTTCGCTAAGCCGGACGACGAACTCGCCATCGCGCAGCGGCAAGGCCGGCTGCACCGCAACTTCCAGGGCTACTCGACGCATGCCGAGGCCGATCTGCTCGCCTTCGGCGTCTCGGCGATCGGCAAGGTCGGACCGACCTACTGCCAGAATTACCGCACGCTCGACGAGTACTACGACGCGCTCGACCGCGGCGATCTGCCGGTGATGCGGGGTCTCGAACTTACCGCCGATGATCTGCTGCGCCGCTCGATCATCCAGGCGCTGATGTGCCATTTCGAACTCTCGATCGAGTCGATCGAGATCGCCCACCTCATCGACTTCAAGTCCTACTTCGCGCCCGAACTCGCTGACCTGCGCGAGATGGAGAAGGCCGGCCTGCTGACCATTGACGACCAGTGGATCACCGTCGAGGCGAAGGGCCGCATCCTTGTGCGCGTGATCGCGATGGTGTTCGATCGCTACCTGCGTTCCGATCGGGAACGCGTGCGTTACTCCAAAGTCATCTGAGAAAAGTCGGCGCACGCGAGACGGTGCCAGACGGCTCGCCAATTCTTTATTAGGACGGCATGGAAAACGGCCTGCTAGCGCTATTCATTGTCGGCTTGCTCGGCGGCGGCCACTGTGCCGGCATGTGCGGCGGCATCGTCGGTGCGCTCAGCCTGCAGTCGCCGCAAGGGGGGGCTGCGGTTCTCGTCCATCTGGCCTACAACTTCGGCCGCATCGGCAGCTATGTGCTCGCCGGACTGCTTGCGGGCCTGCTCGGTCAGGCAGCAGGCAACCTGCTGGCGCTGCAGAATGTGCTCTACCTCGTCGCCAGCCTGATGCTGATCGCGATGGGACTCTACCTGCTGGGCATCACGCAATTTCTGGCCCCGCTTGAGCGTGGCGGCCAGGCACTCTGGCAATGCATCCAGCCGCTGACGAAACGCTTCCTGCCGGTGCGCGGGGTCGCACAGGCATTGCCGCTAGGGCTGCTGTGGGGCTGGCTGCCCTGCGGCCTCGTTTATAGCGCCCTCACCACGGCGCTTGCGAGCGGTTCGGCCGGCAAGGGCGCACTACTGATGCTCGCCTTCGGCCTCGGCACGCTGCCCAACCTGTTGCTGGCCGGACTGCTGCTCGCACGTTTCCGGCGTTTCGCCCAAGCCCGTGCGACGCGTGTGGTTTCTGGCCTTCTGGTACTCGCCTACGGGATAATCGGCTTCTTCAATTTCTGGCGCGGCTAACCATGTCAGCAGAGGCACGTAACGAAGACTGTCAGACGGTCGAGCTGTCCATCGGCGGCATGACCTGCGCTGCCTGCTCGGCACGCATCGAACGCCAGCTCAACAAGCTGCCCGGTGTCGAGGCGGCGGTGAACCTGCCGGCCGAGCGCGCGCACATCCGCTTCGATCCGGCAAGTGCCGATGTCGACAAGCTGATCGCCACCATCGTCAAGACCGGCTTCACGGCGACACCGTCGACCGCCGACACGCGTGGCGAGGAGAAGGCGCGCAAGGAAGCCGCCTATCGCGCCGAGGTGAAGCGCTTCTGGATCGCGCTGGTACTGACCCTGCCGCTGATCGCGCAGATGCCCTTCATGTTCGGTACCGCTGGTCATGTGGATGTATTGCCGCGCTGGCTGCAGTTTGCACTCGCCACGCCGGTGCAGTTCTGGATCGGCTGGCGCTTCTACGTCGGCGGCTGGAACGCGATCCGCGGCGGCAGCGGCAACATGGATGTGCTCGTCGCGCTCGGTACCAGCATGGCGTGGATTTACAGCACGGTCGTGCTGTTTGCCGGCCTGCACCAGCACGTGTATTTCGAAGCTTCGGCGACGGTCATCACGCTGGTGCTGATGGGCAAAATTCTCGAAGCACGCGCCAAGGCCAAGACCTCGGCGGCCATCGAATCGCTGATGAAACTGCAACCGCAGACCGCACACATCGAACGTGACGGGCAGTTGGTCGAAGTAGCCGTCGCGACGCTGATCCCCGGCGATGTCGTCGTCGTGCGGCCGGGAGAAGCAGTACCGGTCGATGGCGAAGTACTCTCGGGCAATTCGAATGCCAATGAGGCGATGCTCACCGGCGAAAGCCTGCCGGTGGCGAAGGCGCCGGGCGCAAAGGTCTTTGCCGCGACCATCAACGGCGACGGCCTCCTGCGCTGCAAGGCGACCGGTGTCGGGTCGCACACGCTGCTCGCCGGCATCATCCGTCTGGTGGAACAGGCGCAGGGCTCGAAGGCACCGGTGCAACGGCTGGCCGACAAGGTCGCAGCGATCTTCGTGCCAGTCGTCACGGCCATTGCCGTCGTGACCTTTATCGGCTGGTGGCTGTGGTCGGACAATTTCACGCTGGCGCTGGTGAATGCGGTCGCGGTTTTGGTGATCGCCTGTCCCTGCGCGCTGGGCCTCGCGACACCGACGGCGATCATGGTCGGCACCGGGCTGGGCGCGAAGGCCGGCATTCTGATCCGCAACGCGCAGGCGCTGGAACTCGCCGAAAAGATCAATGTGCTGGCGGTCGACAAGACCGGCACGCTGACGCAGGGCAAGCCGCAGGTGATCGATGTGAAAGTCGGCGCTGGCGGGACGGCATCCGAGGTATTGAAGATTGCCGCCAGCCTCGAACAGGGTTCGACGCATCCGCTGGCAGCTGCGCTGGTGGCCGAGGCGAAAGCGCGTGGCCTCGCGCTCGATACCCCACAGGACGTGACGGCGGAATCAGGAAAAGGAATCAGTGGCATTGTTGCCGGCAAGACTGTCCGTGTCGGGTCGCCCGACTGGCTCGGTGTTCCTGCCAGCGAAACGCAAGGCAGCCAGGTCGCCGTGGCGATCGATGGCAAGGTCGCCGGCATAATCGCGGTCGCCGATCCGCTGCGCGAAACCTCGATGGCTGCAGTCGCACGCCTCCAGAAACTCGGCGTCGAGGTAGTGATGCTGACCGGCGACAACGCAGCGACGGCGGCTGAAATCGCGCGCCAGTCCGGTGTCAGTCGCTACGAGGCAAACGTGCTGCCCGGCGACAAGGCACGGCATGTCGCTGCGCTCAAGGCATCCGGAAAAGTGGTGGGTATGGCGGGCGACGGCATCAATGATGCGCCGGCGCTGGCGGCGGCGGATGTCTCGTTCGCGATGGGCGCAGGGGCCGACGTGGCGATGCAGGCAGCCGACGTCACGCTGATGCGCGACGACCTCAATGGCGTGGCTGACGCGATCTCGCTATCGCGGGCGACGCTCGCCAAGATCCGCCAGAACCTGTTCTGGGCCTTCATCTACAATGTGCTTGGCATTCCCGCCGCGGCGCTCGGCTTCCTCAATCCTGTGGTGGCCGGTGCGGCGATGGCGCTGAGTTCGGTCTCGGTGGTGAGCAACTCGCTGCTGTTGAAACGCTGGAAACCTGAAAGGTGAGCATGGAAACGACGACAATCAAGATCACCGGCATGTCCTGCGGCGGTTGCACCGCCAGCGTGACCAAGGTGCTGAGCGAAACTCCGGGCGTGGCGAAGGCGGATGTGCAGCTTTCCCCCGGGCAGGCGACAGTCGAGTTCGATCCGGCCAAAGTGACGCGCGCGGCGCTCTGTGCGGCCATCGACGATGCCGGGTTCGAAGCCCAGTAAGCGATTGCTGCACCGCAGCTATAATTCCCCTTTTTTCAGCAGGAGTCCTCCGTGGCCTTGAACAACGTCCCTTCCGGCAAGGATCTGCCGAACGATTTCAACGTCGTTATCGAAATCCCGATGCACTCCGACCCGATCAAGTACGAGGTCGACAAGGATTCCGGCGCGATCTTCGTCGATCGCTTCATGGCCACGGCCATGCATTACCCCTGCAACTACGGCTACATCCCGCACACCATCGCCGGTGACGGCGATCCGGTCGACGTGCTGGTGGTATCGCAATTCGCGCTGCCGCCCGGCGTGGTGGTCCGCTGCCGCCCGGTCGGCATGCTGAAGATGACCGACGAAGCCGGCGAGGACGCCAAGCTGCTGGCCGTGCCGGTCGACAAGCTGACGCCGATGTATCGCGAGATCGAGTCCCCGCGCGATTTCCCGCAGGTGGTGCTCGATTCCATCTCCCACTTCTTCGCCCACTACAAGGATCTCGAGCCGGGCAAGTTCGTCAAGGTCGAGGGCTGGGTGGATGCCGAGGAGGCGAAGAAGGAAATCATGGTCGGCGTGAAGCGCTTCAACGACGCCAAAGAAAAACCGGCGTTCTGATGCGCTGACGCCGTCATGGCCCTCAAGATCGCCGTCGCCCAGATCGACTGCACGGTCGGCGATCTCGCCGGCAATGCCGCACGAATCCTCGCGGCGGCCGAGGCAGCGCAGCGGCAGGGCGCTGACCTGCTGCTGACGCCGGAACTGGCACTCTGCGGCTACCCGCCCGAAGACCTGCTGCTGCGGCCGGATTTCTATCGCGCTTGCACCCGCGAGTTGGCCATGCTTGCTGCTCGCCTGCCCATCCCGGCCATAGTCGGCCATCCGGAGATGCGCGGCCTGCTGCGCTACAACGCGGCGTCACTGCTGCGCGCTGGTCGCGTCGAAACCACCTACTTCAAGCAGCGCCTGCCGAACAGCGAAGTGTTCGACGAGGAGCGCTATTTCGCCACAGGCGACACACCCTGCGTATTCACGCAGGGCGGCGTGCGCATCGGTCTCGCGATCTGCGAGGACATCTGGCTGCCGGGCACGGTCGAAGCGACGCGCGCGGCGGGCGCCAACCTGTTGCTGGCGCTGAACGCCTCGCCTTTCCACATGAACAAGCAGGCGACGCGGCAGGCGGTACTGCGCGAGCGCATTGCCGGCACCGGCATGCCGGCGATCTACTGCAATCTGGTCGGTGGACAGGATGAACTGGTCTTCGACGGCGGTTCGTTTGCGCTCGACGCCGCCGGCCGGCTGACGCATCAGCTTCCCTCTTTCGAGGAGGCGGTGACGGTCGTCGAATTCAGCGACGGTCACCTGCTGCCCGGTACGCAGGCCGAGCTGTTGTCCAGCGAGGCCTCGGTCTATGCGGCGCTCAAGCTCGGCGTGCGCGACTACCTCGGTAAGAACGGCTTCCCCGGCGCGATCATCGGCCTGTCGGGCGGCATCGATTCGGCGATTACACTGGCCATCGCCGTCGATGCGCTCGGTGCTGACCAGGTACGCGCGGTGATGATGCCGTCGCCATGGACAGCGCAGATGAGCCTCGACGATTCGCGTGAAATGATCCGCCGGCTGGGCGTGCAGTACGACGAGATCCCGATAAAGGACGCGATGGAACAGTTTGCCGTCCTGCTGGCGCCGACTTTTGCGGCCCTTGGACCCAAGCCGGATTGGGACACGACCGACGAAAACCTGCAGGCGCGCATCCGCGGCATGATCCTGATGGCGCTGTCCAACCGCACCGGCCGCATCGTGCTGACCACTGGCAACAAGAGCGAAATGGCCGTCGGTTATGCGACGCTCTACGGCGATATGGCGGGCGGCTTCGCGGTCATCAAGGATGTCTTCAAGACCTTCGTCTATCGGTTGGCCCGCTATCGCAACACGCTCGCCGATGTGATCCCGGAAAACATCATCACCCGCGCGCCGTCGGCCGAACTGAAGCCTGGCCAGACCGATCAGGACAGTCTGCCGCCCTACGCGGTGCTCGACGCGATCATCGAGGCCTACATGGAGCGCGACCAGTCGCCGCGCGAGATCATCGCGCAGGGCTGGCCGGAAGCCGACGTGAAGCGCGTGGTCAACCTGCTCAAGAAGAACGAATACAAGCGCCGCCAGGCGCCGCCCGGCGTGCGGGTATCCCGCCGCGCCTTCGGCAAGGACTGGCGTTATCCGATAACATCCCGCTACCCGGATGAATGGAATTAGCCAAGGAGCGACAGCATGAAAAAAATCGAAGCCATCATCAAGCCGTTCAAGCTCGACGAAGTACGCGAAGCCTTGCATGAAGTTGGCGTCACCGGCCTGACCGTCACCGAGGTCAAGGGTTTCGGCCGCCAGAAGGGCCACACCGAGCTGTATCGCGGCGCCGAATACGTCGTCGACTTCCTGCCCAAGATCAAGGTCGAACTGGTGGTCGCCGAGGCGAGCGTCGAGACGGCCATCGAGGCCATCATCAAGGCGGCACGCACCGGCAAGATCGGCGACGGCAAGATCTTCGTCACCCCGGTCGAGCAGATCGTGCGCATCCGCACCGGCGAGACCAACGAAGCGGCAATTTGATCTGCAGCCCGGAAAGGAATAGAGAGTGGACGCCTCAGTATCCAAGGAAACCAAACGCGAACAGTTGTACAGCCACTACTGGAAGAACGACCTGAATCCGGTCTTCACCGATGTGGCGAGTTATTACGACAACGCCAACCAGGTCGCCAGCCTCGGCCTGTGGAACTGGTTCCTGCGCCATCACATGGATCTCGTCGAAACGAAGCCGAACATGCGCTCGCTCGACATCTGCGCCGGCACCAACGCGGTCGGAATCGCGCTGCTGAAGAAGGAACCCACGCTCGAGGCCTATGCGATCGATCGCAACGTCGCGATGCAGACGGTCGGCCGCCAGCGTGCCCGCGATCGCGGCATGCACATCCGCGCCAGCATCGGCGACGTACACAAGCTGCCCTATCCGGATAACCATTTCGACATCGTCACGCTGCAGTGGGCCGCGCGTCACCTGCAGCTCGACAATGTGTTCGACGAGGTGCGTCGCGTGCTCAAGCCCGGCGGCCATTTCCACCACTGCGACATGCTGCGCCCGCCCAACCCGACCGTGGCGAAGATGTACTTCGGCTACCTGCGCTTCTGCCTCAACTTTACCGCCGGCATTTTCCGCAGCAAGGAACCGGCGCTCAACTGCCGCAAGTACTTCATCGACGTGCTCGACAACTTCTATTCGCCGGAAGAGTTTTCCGACCTGTTGCGCGCCCACGGCATGGTCAATGTCGTGCACAAGAGTTTGCTGGCCGGCATGATCGGCGTCCATCGCGCGCAGAAGCCGGCATAGCAAGCCATGCATCGGGCGAGGCTGCTCGCCGACCTGAACCGGCAGATCCTCGAGGCCTACAGCCGCCGCACCACGGCGGCGTTGCGTGCCCGTCTGCCCCTGCCGGTGGCCTTGCCCTGGCTGGACATACTGCTCCTCAGCAATGTTCAAAAGGAAGTGCGCAAGGACGCGCACGTGATCGGCCGCGCCGTGCAAGTAGCGAAAGCTGGGCAGCCGATCGACGACGCGCTGGTCATGTCGCTGCTGCAGACCGCGCGCGAGATCGACCGCGATTTCCTCGCCAGTGCGCGTAGTCCGCTCGAAATTCCGATCCGCTACGAAGCCGTCAATCCGGTGCGCACTCAGCGTATCCGCAAGCTGCTCGATGCGGGCAGTCGGCTCAGCAAAGTTTGGTCGCCGCGCCGCAAGCTGCGCACTGCACTGGCGGAAATATTTCCGGACGCGGAGCTCGAACGCCTGTTGTTTGAACTGATGGTGCTCTATGCGCGCGAGACGCAGGTGCTCGGTGAGTCGGTGCGCATGCCGGCACTGCTGTCGCCGCTGCGGCGGCGTGTGCTGGCGGGGCTTTTCGAAACCATGGAGAAAACTGCCGCTACCTTGTCACGCGAAGCGGCCGGCCGCATCCGACGCCCGAAAACCCGTCGCTAGAACTTGCCGTTATCCAGTTGGAGCGGCATTTCCTTCGTGATCTGGTCGAAGCGCAGGATGCGCTTGCCCTTGTGTTCCTTCATGAAATCTTCCGCATCGGCCATGTTCGCGAGCGGCACAAACTCGTGGCCCATCGGCCCGAGCACATCCGAGCCAATCACGTAGAGTGCCGTCTTCGCGTCGATCGGTTGCAGGTTGTAGTAATCGGTCACGGCGATGCGCGTCATCTGCTCGCGGCTATGGCCGGCGGCATACTTCGGCGGGTCGAACCAGAACTTGACCATGTCCTTGGCGCCGTCGAAGTGATGGGCATGCCCATCCTTGTAGACGATGGTCGCCACCCAGTGCGGATATTTCGAAACGAGCATGCCGCAGACGGGACACAAATCTTTTGGCCCGGGTTTGGGCAGCGCTTGGGCGAGCGCGAGGCCCGCCCACAGGCTGATCAGCAGTGCAACAAAATAACGCTTCATTCATCAACCCTTCAGCTGCTGTTCCATCATCTTGCGTTTGCGTTCCGCGCGGTTCTTGCGAATGCGGCTGACATCCTTCGACATGTCGGTGTAGGCAATCAGCAGCGCCTGGTCAAACTTGACCAGTTCGCCGCCATTGGCGGCCTGTGCGGCCTTGGCGGCATCTTCGGTGCCATAGGCGACCTTGCTGTTGGCGGTCATCACGCCGGGCAGCTTGCTGCCGACGAGGAAGGTCGCCTTGTCGACCTCGACCAGCGGCTTGACGTCGCCAGCGACGGCATTGTCGCCGACCCACATTGCTTTCGGTTCGCGGTCGACGTTGAGCGAGAGGCTGATCGCCGCGCAATGGATCGAGCAGGTGCCGTCGGCGAGGTCGTCGCTGTACTGCACCAGCATGCGTGAATGGTGAAACTTGTTGCGGTCCATGCCGCAGTACGGGCACTTCGGATACTTGGCGATATCGTTCTCGCTGGCCTTGGGGTCGGGGGCGGTCTTGGGGATGAACTGCAGCGGTGTGCCATCGCCGGGGCAGGCCTGCTGGGCTTGGGCATGGCGGGTGAAGCCGACGCTGGCAGCACTGGCGAGGAGGGTGTATTTCAAAGCTGAGCGACGATCCATGATGGTCTCCTATGGATGGTAAATGATGCTTTGCAATATAAGACGTGCCTGAAGCAGAAACCTGCGACATCTTGTCGCAGTGGGCCGGAAATCGACGTGGGAGTTGACGTCAGTCAACTGCCGCCCTGCCAACGCCGACTTTTCACGGTCAGCCCAGTTCGATCCAGGCCGCAAGGCCTCCGCCCTCGCGTGACTCCAGCCGAACCTGCCAGCCATTGGCCTTGGCCAGTTCGCTCACGATGGCGAGACCGAGGCCCGCGCCGCCTGTCTGCGGACTGCGCGATCCTTCGAGGCGCTGAAAAGGCTCGAACATCATGGCGATGCGTTCGGGCGGGATGCCCGGGCCGCGATCGAGCACGCCGATCCGACAATGACTTGCGGACATTTCGCACACCAGTTCGATGGGGCTGCCCGGCGCGTAGCGCAATGCATTCTGCAGCAGGTTGCCCAAGGCGCGGCGCAAGGCGCGCGGCGGTACCGCACGGTGGCAGCCTGGACATGAAACGGCTATGGCATGTTCGGGCGTCGAGAAGTCGCGGGCCAGTTCAGCGAGCAGTTCGGCAAGCTCGGTATCTTCCAGCGGCTCGCGCTCCAGGCCGCGTGCGAGGTCGAGCAAGGTCGCAATCAATTCATTCATCTCTTCGATGTCGCTTTCCACTCGCGCAATCAGCGCGGGGGATGGATCGGACTTGAGCATTTCCAGCGCCAGGCGCATGCGTGCGAGTGGCGTGCGCAGATCGTGCGACACGCCGGCCAGCAGTGTCGTGCGCGCTGTCAGCAGCTCGCGGACCTGTTGCGCCATCGCATTGAAGCCATGGGCGAGCGACACGAGTTCGCGCGGGCCGGTTTCGGGCAACAATTCCGGCCGTTCGCCGAGGCCGATGTGCTTGGCTGCAGTTTCGAAGCGGGCCAGCGGCGCGGTGATGCGCCGCGCCAGCCAGTACGCGAAAGTGCCGGCGAACAGGAGACCGCCGCCGAGTGCCAGCGCGATGGCGACCACGGGTTGGGTTTCGAGACGGGATCGCGGCAGGCCGACGGCCAGGAAGCCATCGCCGGCCGGCAAGTCCGCCCAGTACCACGTGGTCTGGCCGACGGGTTCGCTGGCCAGGTGGAGCGGTTCGCCCAGGCGGCGCGCGAGCGCGGCTTCGAGCAGGTAGAAGTAGGGCGGGTGCCATTCGTCGCGGCCTTTGCCGGCGGGTTCGGCGCGCAAGGCCAGTTGATGGTTGTCCATCAGTTCGTGCTCGAAAGCCATGCGCGTGTCCGGGGGCAATTCAGCCCAGGTCTGTGCCGAGAGGGTCATCAGCCCGGCAAGATCGTCAGCGGAACGCCGTGCCACGGGCAGCATCAGAAACCAGGCGAAAGAAAATGCGGCGAGCAGTTCGACCAGCATGAAGGCGGCCGCGAGCAGCAGCGTGTTCTGCCGGGCGAGGCTGAACGGTTTCAAGCGTCGCCGCCGTGCGGATTGAACAGATAGCCTTCGCCGCGCACGGTGCGGATATACACCGGTGCAGTCGGTTCGGTTTCGATCTTGCGGCGCAGGCGGGTGACGCGGATGTCGATGCTGCGGTCGAAGGGGTCGCGGTCGTAGCCGCGGAGCAGATCGACCAGCGTATCGCGCGAGAGTACGCGATTGGGACGGGCGACGAACGCGGCGAGCAGGTCGAATTCGGCACTCGTCAGATGAATCTCCGTGCCGTCGCGAAACAGGCGGCGCCCAGCGGCATCTAGTATGAAAGGTCCGAAACGCTGTTCCACCGCCGGTGCCATGTCCGCTCCGGCGGTGGGTTGGCCACGGCGCAGCAGCGCGCGCAGGCGTGCCAGCAGTTCGCGCGGGCCGAAGGGCTTGGCCAGGTAATCGTCGGCGCCGACTTCGAGGCCAATTACGCGATCCACCTCCTCGCCGCGCGCGGAGAGCATCAGGATGGGTACATTGGATTGGGCGCGAATGCCGCGCGTCAACGTCAAGCCGTCTTCTCCCGGCAGCATCAGGTCGAGCACGATGGCATCGGGGAAGCCATCAGCCAGCGCCGCGCGCATCGCCACGCCATCACCGACCGCCTGAACACTGAATCCGTTGCTGGCGAGATAGCCGGTTAACAGTTCGCGCAGTGCGGGGTCGTCGTCCACGACGAGAATACGTGATGATGCGCTGGTATCCATGCGGACAAGTGTAGCGCGGCAGGGCACTGGATCATCTGTCGGGAAACGTCGTGATACCCATGGAAACAAACTGAAACAGTCGGATGCGGGCCGGACATGGCAAGGTTACGCAACGAATGGATGATGCACACACCGAACGCAATCATGAAAACACGATATTCCACACCCTGTTGTTTGCTGCTTCTGCTCGCCGTGCCGGCATGGGGACAGTCCCCCCCCCAGCCAGCCGGCGGCGAAGCGCACCGCCCGCTGAACCTTTCTCTGCCGCGCGATGTACTGGGGCAATCCTCGATGGTCATCCGCAATGATGCCGACGAGACTGCCGCACGCAACCTGCGGCAGGAAGGCGAAGCCCGGGAGAAGCGTACGACGCATCAGCGCTACGGGACGGGCTACGAAGCCCGTCAGCGTGGCATGACGGCGGAAAGCAGTTCCGGCCACGGTGGCGGCATGGGCTCTGCCACGGGTGGTGGTGCCGGCATGGGTGGTGGTGGTCGTGGTGGCATGGGGCGCGGTCGGTAACCCCTAATCCCTTTGGAGCGCAACATGAAAACATTGAGCAAGATCACGATTCTCCTGATTTCCGCCACGCTGGCAGGTTCCGCATTCGCCCGTGGCCCCGGCGGTGGCATGGGCGGTGGTGGCGGCATGGGCATGTCGTCCGGCTCGGGTTCGCAGTCACAGAACCAGTATCGCCACCAGTATCGCAACCAGAGCGGTGATGGTGCCGGCCAGGGTCAGGGTACGCAAACGCGTACGCAGACCCGTGATCCAGCCAGTAACCCGACGGGCGTACCGCTCCAGACGCGCACGCGGACACAAACGCCGACAGTCGATGCGGTGCCCGTCGTTCCGACAAATTGATTCTTACGTCCAGAAAAGGAGAGAGATCATGAAACGCATCAGGAAACTTGCAGTCTTGTTGATATCGGGTGCTTTGGCGGTTTCCTCCGCTTCGTTTGCCGCAGGTGGTGGCGGTGGAGGAGGAGGTGGCGGTGGCGGCGGCGGTGGTGGTGGTGGCGGCGGCGGTGGTGCAGGAGCGGGAGGCGGCGCTGGCGCTGGCATCGGTGCAGGCCCCGGACCGGGTTCGGCTGCAGCCCAGGGAGTGCAATCGCAAACCCAGACTCAAACGCAAACCAAGGCACAGACCCGGACACGCACTCAGCTTCAGACACAGGACGAGGCGCAGACGCAAACCCAGACCCGCGCTCAAACGCAGACGCAGACCCGATCACAGGTACAGACACAAACGCCGGCGCAGTGAGGCCGGAGACACAAAGCGAAAACGCCGGCGCAAACCGGCGTTTTTCCTTTCAAGCACGTTTTATTTGATGACACCGCGTGCCTTCATGCGATCGCAGGCATTCATCCTTGGCGGCGCGATGCTCTTGCCCTGCTCCTTCGCGCGGGCTTCCATCGCCTGATGATGCTCGAGCTGGTACGCCTTGCATTCGTCGTAGCTCTTGAACGACCACATTTTCTGCCGATGGGCGGCGTGTTCTTCCTGCGTCATGAGCGCCCAGCCGACAGTATTGTCGCTGCCAATGGCGAAGCGTCCGCCACCTGGGCCCATGCCGCCACCCATACCCCCACCCATTCCACTGCCCATGCCGGGCCCGGGTTGCGCAAAAACCGGCGCTGCGAACAGGCAGGCGATCAACGCGAGATTCGTGAGTTTCATGATTTTCTCCTTTCGTCGAGAACAGATGATTGCGTTTGATTCTTTCTAGTCCTGCCGCGTGCGCAATGCCAGTCCTGCTTGGTAACAAGATGTTATTAAGCCAATCCTAAGCTTGAGTTAATCGGACCTTAAGTTCCGGTCGCCATACTGCACCCGTCTTTCAAACGCAACGAGGAGTCGACCGTGAAAACCGCCATTGCAGTCCTGTTCATGTTGGGCATGGCTTCCGCACAGGCCGCTACGCCTGCCGAATTGCTGGCCGGCTACCGCACCACCGCAGCACAGCAGTCTGCGGGCTTCCAGCCTTCTGCGCAGCGTGGCGCGGAGTTTTATGTCCGCAACTTTGGCGTCTCCGCCAAGATGCCAGCTTGCACCAACTGTCATACCGATAATCCGGCCCAGCCGGGGCGGCATGTCGTGACCGACAAGTCGATCAAGCCGCTGGCGCCGTCCGCCAATGCCGAGCGCTTCAGCGATCCCGCCAAGGTGGAAAAGTGGTTCAAGCGCAATTGCACCGAGGTCGTCGGCCGCGAGTGCAACGCTGCTGAAAAGGCCGACTTCATCGCTTACGTTACCGGAGGACACTGACATGAAAAAATCCCTGTTGCTCATGGCATTACTGCCACTGGCCGCCCACGCCGATGACCTGCGTCCGCTGCGCGACGCGCCGCCGGCCTTCCAGGCCGAATGCGCGAGCTGCCACGTGGCCTTCCCGCCGCAATTGCTGGCGGCCGATGACTGGCGGCGCGTGATGCGCTCGCTCGACAAGCACTATGGCGACAACGCCAGCCTCGACGAGAAGACGCGCCAACTCCTCGAGGACTTCCATGTCCGCAATGCCGGCAAGGCCTCGAAAGTCGGCGCTGGCAAGACGGCACAGGCCGGCGAACCGCCGCGGCTGACGCGGACGGAATGGTTCCAGCGTGAGCATCGCGATGTGAGGCAGGCCGACTGGACACACGTCAAGGTCAAGACGCCGGCCAACTGTGTGGCCTGCCATACCAAGGCGGCGGAAGGCAGTTACCGCGAGCGCGAGATCGTCATGCCCGATGGGCGCCGCTGGGAAGACTGATATGAGCAAGGTGCTGATCTGGGATTGGCCGGTGCGCATCGGGCACTGGCTGCTGGTCGGGGCATTCGCACTGGCGTGGCTTACCGGCGACAGCGAGGAGTGGCGCCTCGTGCATGCCTTCGCCGGCGGCACGATGATTGGCGTCATCCTGTTCCGCCTGCTGTGGGGCATTGCCGGCACGCGGCATGCGCGCTTCACCAGTTTCGTGCGCGGGCCGGGAGCCGTGCTGGACTACGTCTTCGGCCTGCTGCGGGGCGATGAGTCGAGCTATGCCGGCCACAATGCCGCCGGCGGCTGGGCCATCGTCGCGCTACTGACACTGGGACTGCTCTCTGGTGCGAGCGGCTGGTTGATATATCAGGACATGGGCGGGGAATGGCTGGAAGAGGTGCACGAAGCGCTGGCCTCGGGCATGCTCGCCGTCGCCGCGCTCCATGTCGCCGGCGTCGTCGTCAGCAGCCTCGCGCATCGCGAGAACCTCGTGCGCGCGATGCTCACCGGTTTCAAGCACGGCAAGCCGGAAGAGGCGATCGCGAGCGCCCGGCCGCTGGTCGTCCTGCTGATGCTTGGCTGGGTCGCCGCCTGCGCCTGGTGGCTGGCGCGCTAAGATCGCGGCCATGCGCATCCTGCTCGCCGAAGACGATCCCCACCTGGGCGATGGCCTGACCGTCGGCCTGCGCCAGGACGGCTATGCCGTTGATTGGGTGAAGGACGGCGTGGCCGCCGATCTGGCGCTGGCCAGCGAGGACTTCGACCTGCTCGTCCTCGACCTTGGCCTGCCGCGTTTGTCGGGCATGGAAGTACTGGAGCGCCTGCGCGGGCGCGGCAAGACCCTGCCGGTGTTGATCCTCACGGCGCGCGATGCGACCGGCGACAAGATCGCCGGACTCGATGCGGGCGCTGACGACTACGTCGTCAAACCGGTTGATCTCGACGAACTCGCCGCGCGCGTGCGCGCCCTGTCGCGCCGGGTAGCGGGCCGTGCGCTGCCCGTGTTGCGCGTCGGCGAGCTGGCGCTCGATCCGGCGACGCATCAGGTCACGCTGGCCGGCAAGCCGGTCGAACTGCCGCAGCGCGAATACTCCCTGCTGCAAACCCTGATGGAAAACTGCGGCCGCGCGATGACGCGCGCGCAGCTCGAAGCCTCGCTCTACGGCTGGCGCGACGAGCCGGACAGCAACGCGCTCGAAGTGCACATCCATCACCTGCGCAAGAAGCTCGGTGCCGAACGCATCCGCACGCTGCGCGGCGTTGGCTACATGATGATGAAACCATGACCAATACCACTGGCACCACGCGCTGGTTTTCGCTGCGTCGCCGCCTGCTGGTCTGGCTGCTTGCCGGCGTGACTGCCGGTTGGTTGGGCGCGATGGGCTATGCCTACGTCGAGGCGCGCCACGAAATCGAGAAGTATCTCGAAGAGGACGATGAGCACACAGACGAGCACGTGCGTCACGAGATCGCCGAGCACTTCCTCAAGGCGCTGCTGACGCCGCTGCTGTTCGGTTTGCCGGTGCTCGGGGGCTGGCTCTGGTTCGCCACGTGGCGCGGGCTCAAGCCGCTCGACGAAGTGGCCGCCGAACTCGGCAAGCGCGCGCCCGAAAGGCTCGATCCGGTGATGCCAGTCGCCGCACCGCGCGAAGTGCGGCCGCTGCTCGAAGCGCTCAATGCGTTGTTCGCGCGCGTCGATCAAGCCATGGAAAAGGAACGCGCCTTCACCGCCGATGCCGCGCACGAATTGCGCACGCCACTGGCGGCCATCGCGACCCAGGCGCAGGTCGCAACGCGGGCACGAGATGCGGCCGAGCGCGACCATGCGCTGGCGCAACTGGCGGCCAGTGCCCGCCGGGCCAGCCATCTGGTGGAACAGTTACTGACGCTCGCGCGGCTCGATCCTGCCGCCGGGCTGCCCATGACCGAAGTGCGGCTCGATACGCTGGCCGCGGAAGTTTGTGCCGATCAAGGTGCCGCGGCGATGGAAAAGAACATCGCGCTCGAACTGGAAGCGCCGCAGCCGGTCACGATCAACGGCAACGATGCGATGTTGCGCGTCCTCCTGCGCAACCTGATCGACAACGCTGTGCGCTACACGCCGGCGGGCGGAAAAGTCGGCGTTGGCGTGACGGCATGGACGCTGATTGTCAGAGACAGCGGGCCGGGTATCCCGGCCGAGAAGCGCGCGGATGCCCTGCGCCGCCTGCATCGCCTCGCCGGGCAGGAGATCGAAGGCAGCGGCCTCGGCCTGTCCATCGTCGCTCGCATCGCCGAACTGCACGGTGCAACGCTGGAGCTGACCGATGGCATCGGTCAGCCGGGACTGAGCGTACGGGTAAGGTTTTCGCGCTGATTGGTGCCGTCTTGCCAGCGCCGACTTTTCAAAAAAACGCCGGCTCAAGGTGACCTTGGCCGGCGGAGGGAGGTAAAGGAGATGGTTGGCGTCGATCAGAACTTGTAGTTGATGCCGGCGTAGAGCGAACGGCCGGCGCCAGGGACCGGAGTGCCCCAGACTGGTGTTGAATAAGCCGCCGCATTACCAATGGTCATCGTAGTGCCCTGGCCGATGTAGGCGCCGCCGAGCGGCAGGTAGTAGAGCTTGTCGAACAGGTTCTCGACGCCGAAGTCGACGCGTACCTGCTTCCATGAGTAGCTGCCGCGCAGGTTGACCAGGTTGTAGCCGGGCGTGTGCATCTCGTTGCGCACATCGGAAACATCGCTCTTGCCCTTCACCATGATCAATTCGACGGCGTTATCCCAGCCACCGAGCTTGTGCGTCAGTGTCAGCTTGGCGTTGAGCGGCATGATGTTGTAAAGACCGTCGCCGGTGTCGCGGTTCTTGCCGTCGGTGTAGTTGAGCAAGCCCTTGATGCCGAACTCGCCTATCCCGGTCTTGGCCAGCGGCATTTTGCCCGACAGGTCGATGCCGTAGAGGCGCGCCGACTGGTTCATGAACTTGAGAAGGGTAAACGTCCCTGTCTGCAAAGTCGTTCGCGGTGCAGTGTCGTTCCACTGTATCGCGTCGATATAGTCGGTGACGCGGGTGTAGTAGGGCGTCGCCTTGAATTCCCAACTGCGGTCGGCAGCATGCCAGTCGAAAGTGGCAGAGAGCGTATTTGCCTTTTCGGGCTTCAAGTCGAGGTTGCCGATGTAGCCATTGCCGTCGCCGACCCAATTGACCATCAACGCTGCCATCTGCCAGGTTGACCAGGTGTAACGCTCATGCAGGTTCGGCGAACGCGTCTTGTGCGCGAAGCCGAATTCGATGTCCTGCGTGGCGCTCGGCATGTAACGCGCCAGCAGCGTCATGTCCCAGTTGTTGTCTGTTTTGCTGTGATCAGCGTTGTTGAAACTAACCGCATCTCTTGTCTGGTTGCCCGATCCGGCAGGAAGAGCGGGGTTGGTCGGGAAGGTGTCGAGGTTGTAGCCATGTACATCGCCAGCATCCATCTCGACACGCTCGTAGCGCAGCCCGGCAAGCGTCGTCCACTGCTTGTTCAGCTGCTTTTCCCATTCGCCGAACAGCGCAGTGCGGTCACGCTCGCCGTCCCTGACGTTCCAGAACGTATAAGGCGCCATGCCGGCACCGGAGGCAGTCCACCAGTCGTCGAGCCGGTAGCGCTGGTATTCGCCGCCAACCCGCAGCAGATCCTGCGGGGTCAGATTGACGTTGGCCTTGAGGACGACACCGGTGTTCTTGCTCGCAGTGTACATCGGCATACCGGCGGCGCACGAGCCAAAGGGAGTGGTGACTACACATGGGTCACCGGAATAGTTTGCGCCAGAAGCGTTGTTGTACCAGTACTTCTTGTCGGCGCCGAAATCCATGAAGTGATCGACGTCCTCATGGTAGACGCGCGCTTCCAGCGTGCCCCAGTCCTGTGCGCCGAGGTAGCGCAAGTTGAGACGATTCTGCTCGTTGGCGAGCATGTCCATGCGCTGGTTGGGCCACAGCTGTTCGGGCAGATCCTGATAGCCGAACTTGGCTTCGAAAAGATGGTTGCCACCCCTGAAGGCCATGCCCAGCGTATGGTTGCGCGTGTCATAAGCGGTCGAGCCGACTTCGTTGAGCGGCAGCGTGTGGCCGGGGCGGCCCGTGTAAGTCAGATCAGTCAATGGAAGGTCGCGGTAGATGGAATCCTTGAAATCGCCGCCGGCATCGTAGTTATCTGACTTCGCGATTGTGCCGGTGTAGCTGATGTTGAAAGATTCGGTGGCATAGGTTGCCGCCAGGTTGCCACCCGTAGCTCCTCCATTGCTGCGATAGAAGGCACCGACCTCGCCTGTAAACAGGCTCGCTTGGCCGGGCGCGGCGAATTTCGGCGCTGCTGTTTCGGCGACGATCGAGCCGCCGATGCTGTCGCCACCGACGCTGACGGGGGCGAGGCCGGCATAGACTTTGATCGATCCGACTTGCGATGGGTCGAGGTAGGAGAGCGCCGGGTTCATGTGGTTGGGGCAGGCCGACAGGAGGTCCATGCCATCGACCTTGACACGCAGGCGGTCGTCGGCCAAGCCATGAATCGCCGGCAGGCTCGATACACCACCTGAGCCGTAGAAGCTGACGCCGGGTACATCGCGTATCAGAGTGGCCGTGTCGCTTGTTGCCGAGCGCAGGCTGTTCAAACTGGCCTGGTCGACTTGCGTCGCAGCCTTGTCTTCGTCCTTGGCCGCCTTGATGACGACGGTGGAGAGTTCGGTATCCGCCGCTTGTGTGGCGAACGGCAAAGCGGCAATGGCCGCCGCGAGGGTAAGGCGCTGCAATGACATGCGTATCTCCTGAATGCGAAATGAAACTGGGCGCGATTCTATGGAGCGGTCATTGTTGCAAGCCGCGACACGTTGTCGCAGTCGCGCTGCTTTCCAACCATGTTCTTGATGCCGATCAAGCGTTGGGTACGAATCAGGACGCTATAGGAATATTCCGTCTCAAAAATCAGAATCCGCCCATTCGCCAAAGCGCTTCGCGTTGCTAGCATGCGGCGCATACATCACCACCTCCAACCCCGACAGGAAAACATCATGATCAAGAAATCGACAGTGCTCGCACTTTGTTTATTGCCTGGAATTGTTTTTGCCTGCCCTCTGGTGCCGGCCGTCCGGACGGCACCTTCCCGCAACTCGCCGGCCAGCACTACAAGTACCTGCTGCGCCAGATGACCGAGATTCGCGATGGGCATCGCCGCAATGCCAATCCGGACATGGTCAAGGTCATCAAGCCCTACACCAACGACCAGCTGGTAGCGATCTCAGCTTATCAAGCCAGCCTGTCCATGCCCGGCGCCATGTGCAAGCCCAAGGGCAAGAAAAAGTAAGCGCCGCTCAACTCGGGGTATAGCAATGGACCATCATGGCGTGCTGCGCGGGAAGCTGCGCGCCGCTTCGCTCTTCGCGGTTCTCGCGGAAGCAGAACTGGAGGATCTGGTCGCGGCGACGCACGAGCGTCACTACGCGAAAGACGAAGTGGTCCTCCTCAAGGGGGACTACCCGAGCGGGTTGTTCGTCGTTGGCTCTGGCAGAGTCAAAATTGCCTGTCAATCGCCCGGCGGTGGCGAAAAGGTTGTCGACCTTCCCGGGCCGGGGCAGGTGTTCGGCGAGGCTTCACTGGTGCTCGATCAGCCCTATCCCTACATGGCGTCCGCCCTGGCTCCGACTTCCCTGCTCCACGTCGAAGGTCGGACGTTGCAAGGCCTGGCGGACCGGTCGGCCGGTTTTGCTCGGCACCTGCTTGCGCATCTATCCCAGCGCGTTTTCGCCGGTCTGCGCGATCTCGAAAATTATCGGGTACAGGCGCCGCTGGAACGCCTGGTAGGTTTTCTGCATGATCAGAGCGCAGGGGAAGCGGGGGCCGATGCTGTTATCGTCCTCGGTGTGCCGAAGCATGTCATCGCCTCGCGTCTTGGCATGACGCCGGAATCGCTGTCGCGCTGCTTGCGCGATCTCGCCGACAGTGGATTGATCGAGGTCGGTTCGGATCACGTCACCGTCCTCGATCGTATGCGCCTCTCAGGATTCGCCGCCGGAGACTGAATCACCTGCCGTCCCGCCAGCGCCGGCTGACCGACCGTTACAGCGCTTTTTTCGCGGTGATGGCGCCGCGAATCTGCTTCTCGCCGTAGCCCGTGGCCTTGTCGTCCGGATAGAGTTCCTTCAGCTTCGCTTCGACGCCGGGGGCGAGGCTGTTGGTCTTGCCATGGCAGTCGAGACAGAGTTCCTGGGTTGGCAAGGCCTTCATGTAGCGATACGTCTTCTGGCCGTCGACCGTGACCAGTTCGCCCTTGTCGATCTTGGTCGGGTCTTCGCCGGCCGCGAGACGGCGCTCGAAATCCTGTAATACGGCCTGTTCCCACGCATCCGGCACGGCCTTGGGGTTGCGATTCTTCAGGCTGACGCGGCGGATGGCCCAGCCGGTCTGCTCCGAGAGGCCCTTGGCCATCTGCGGAGCCTTGTCGCGGCAAACCGAAATGGCGCTGGCGTGGCCGCTCTTGAGGATTTCGTCCTGCAGCACTTCCAACAGCTTGGGCACCATCTTCTTGGGAATCTCGCGGCCTTCCGCGAGCAGTGCCGTATCGTCGGCGAAGGCGGGCAATGAAAAAGCGCCCAGACAGGCGAGGGCGGACAGGCCATGCTTCAGATGATGTTTCATGTTGTTCTCCTCCGTGGGTTGGTTGGGTGCTGCCGTCATTTTTCTGGATCGCTGACGAAGCCGATTCTAACCAGTCCCGCCTTCGCTGCGAGCGCCATCACTTGGGCCACCTTTGCGAAATGCACATGGCGGTCGGCGCGGATGTGCACCTCGGGCTGTGGCTGCTTTGATGCCTCCGCCGCAAAGCGTGCCGGCAAGGCATCCAGCGTTACCGCCTCGCCGCTCCAGAACAAACTGCCGTCCTCGCGTATCCCGAACTCGATGTGTTCCGGCTTGGTGATATTCGCACTCGATGACGCCTTCGGCAAATCGATCTTCACCGCATGCGTGAGCAACGGTGCCGTGACGATGAAGATCACCAGCAGCACCAGCATTACATCGACGAGCGGCACCACGTTCATGTCCGCCATTGGCGCGCTATGGCGCCGGCGGGAGATATCAGCGCTGGCCATGTTTCACCGTCTGCAGCACGTAGAGATCGTGGGCAAAGGATTCCAGCCGCGCGAGCCACATGCGATTGCGGCGCTGGAAAGCGTTGTAGGCCAGCACTGCCGGTATCGCAACCGCCAAGCCCAGTGCCGTCATGATCAGCGCCTCGCCGACCGGGCCGGCCACCTTGTCAAGCGTGCCCTGGCCGCTCATGCCGATCTGCACCAGCGCGTGATAGATGCCCCACACCGTGCCGAATAGGCCGATGTAGGGGGCTGCCGAGCCGGCTGTGGCGAGGATCGTCAGACCATGCTCGGCGCGCGTCATCTCCTGGTCGATGGCGTTATTGAGGCTCCGCGTCAGTACTTCACCGGAGTCGATGGATGCCGCGCTGCCGGCCAGTGTGCGCTGGACACCAAGCGCCTCGGTGACCAGGGTGGACAGGGCGCTGTCGGTTTCCGGCGTCAGCTCATCGAGCGACCGCATGGCGCGAAAGCGCGCTTCAAATGCCGTGGCGTGTCGTTTGGCGACCCAGTTGGATAGCGTGCGGGTGACGATCAGGTACCAGCTGGTGATCGAGAGGAGCAACAGTACACCCAGTACAGTCCTGCCGACGCTGTCGGTCTGGATGAGAAAGTGGGCGAAGCCCAGTCCTTGGTCCATGGTCAGTTTCCTTGCAGGATGAATTTGAAGGGTTGCATTGCCACGGCGCGTACCGGCTGGCCATTACGTTGCGCTGGGTTGCAACGCCAGGTGCGCACTGCGTCGAGAGCCGCTTCATCGAGGCGCGCGAAACCGCTGCTGGTCTGGACCCGGGCGTGGGCTACGACACCTGCTTCATCGAGTTCGACGCGCAGGATGACCGTGCCTTCCTCGCCCATGCGGCGCGAGAAGGCCGGATAAGCCGGAGGCGTGCGTTCCGGGCAGGCGACCGAGAGTTCGGAAGTGAGCGCAACCGGGCCGACCGGCATGGGCATGGGCGGGGCTTCGACGACCGGGGGGCGAATGGGTTCCGGTTTGGGCAGGGGTGATGTTGCAAGGTAGTCGTACGGCGCGACGACCGGTGTTTCGGCAACGAGTTGGCGCGGCTGGGGTTTCTCGATGGGCTTCGGCTTGGGCGGCGGCGGTGGAATTTTCTCCGGCACGGATGGCGCGATGAAATTGACAAAGAGCGTCATCGCTTCCTGTGGGCTCGGGATCAGCCGGTGCTGCCACAGGCCCCAGAGGGTGGCGGTGTGCAAGGCGAGGACAATCGCGAGCCCGGCGACTTGCTCGATCGAGACTGGGCGGATCATGAAAAATGTGCGAACAGACCAAAACAGCAAATCTAACCGCAGGGCAGTGGAGCAGGATGCGACATCTTGTCGCAGCGCCGGAGTTATCTGCGTTCCGGCTTGATGCGCATCAACTGCTGTCCAGCCAGAGCCGGGTTTTCAGCCTAACAGGATCAGATTGGACTGCCAGACCATGAAGCTCGCGATGGCGAGGAATAGCCCGAAGCCGACGACCGCGACGCCGGCCAGCGGGCGCGAGGTGGCGTCAATGACCGGGGCGAGGCTCAGGTGGCCGGAAAACAGGCGCAGCACGCCGGCGCTCATGCCTGCCGCCGCGCCGATGAAGAGCGGCACGTACAGCGCATAGCCCTGATAGTCGTATTCCGGCTTGAGGATGCAGAACGGGCAGTGATGGTGCGGATGCTCGTAGATGTAGAGCGAAATGAAGGCGAGGATGCCTGAGATGGCGGAGATGAAGCCGGCGAGCGAGGCGAGGCCGGTGAGGTAGCCGCTCATGTTGCCACGTTCATTGCCATGCCCCAGCCAATGCCAGGCTGATAGCGCAATCGCAGCCGCCAGCGTGCCGTAGAAAACGATCATGACGGGCCTGGCTTCGAGCGCGGTGACTTCGCTGGCGAGCGTTTCGGCTTGTTCCGAGAACATGCTGCCGCAGCACGAAGTGATGACGTCGGCCTTGAGGCCGAGGAAGTAGCTGAGTTGCAGCCAGAGGCTCAGGGCGAAAAGCGGAATTGCCGCCAACAGCAGCGCGTACTTGAGCCGCACCAGCGGGTAGTCGCGCGCACGGCTGTCGACGTGATTGAGCGCCAGCCACAGCACGGCGAGAAAGAAGAGGGTCAGTTGCGCGTAGAGCGCGGGAAAGCCGAAGGCATTGACGTTGAGCGCGCCGACCGCGCACATCGCGCCGACGAACATCACCGACATCTTGTCGGCGTTGAAGACGAACAGCAGCGCGGCGAGAATCTGGATCAGGCAGACGAAGGCGACCAGCGTCGAAAACAGGTAGGTCAGGCGTTCCAGTTTCAATTGCCGCTCGCTGCCGCTGGCGATGTCCCAGTGACGAATCACCTGCACGGCGAAGGGCGACGCAGCGAGCAGCATCGCCAGGCTGATGCCGGCAGCCAACAACAATGCAATGATCGCCGGCTGAAAAATCATTTCGCGTCGACGATGCGCCCATCGCGCAGGCTGACGACGCGATTCACCACGCTTGAATCGACCACCATCGGGTCGTGGCTGGTAAGGACGATGGTGCGGCCCTTGTCGGCCAGCTTTTCGAGGATGCCGAGGAATTCCTTCGACAACCTGGTGTCGAGGTTGGCGGTCGGTTCGTCGGCGATGAGGATCTCCGGATCGTTGATCAGTGCGCGGCAGATGGCGACGCGCTGCTGCTCGCCACCGGAGAGCCATTCGACCTTCGCATTGCGGCGGTGGCCGAGGTCGACGCCGGCGAGCAGCGCTTCGGCCTTGAGCAGCAGGTCCTTGCGCGGCTGGCCGGTCGGGTAGGCGGGCAGGATGATGTTCTCGATCGCCGACAGGCCGCGGATCAGGTTGAACTGCTGGAAGATGAAGCCGAAGGTCTGGCGGCGGATCTCGGTGAGGAAGCGCTCCGGCAGTCCCGAGATGTCCTCGCCCTTGAGGCGCACGCGGCCTTCGGTCGGGCGTGCGAGGCAGCCGAGGATGGTGAGCAGCGTGGTCTTGCCCGAGCCGGACGGGCCGCGCAGCGCGGTGACCTGCTTGTCGGGGATCGCGAGGTCGATGCCGTCGAGCGCCCAATACTCGTTGTGCTTGCCCTGGTTGAAGGCCTTGCGGATTTGTGTCAACTCGATCATGAGCGCATCACCGTGTCGGGGTCGGTGGTCGCCGCGCGCCAGATCGGCACCAGCACCGCCGCCGTGTAGGGAAACACGGTGAAGAAGAACAGCGTCGCGACCTGCAGGCCGTCGATGTGCGGCGGCAGCGTGAAGCGCGGGTAGAGCACCGCCCAGCCCTTGAGTACCGGCTCGAACAGGATCGCATCCATGTGGAAGACGTGCAGGTAGGCGGCGACGTAGCCGAGCAGGAAGGCCAGCAGCGAGATCAGCAGGCCCTCCCAGAACTTCATCTTGATGACGTCGCCGGTCTCCCAGCCGATCGCCTTGAGGATGCCGATCTCGCGCTTCTCCTCGGCCGACAGGCCGGCGGCCTTCTCCCAGGCGAAGATGCCGAAGGCGAGGATCGCGGCGGAGAGGAGCGCGAGCATGATGCCCTCGCGCCAGTCGAAGATCGAGGCGTAGGTGCGCAGCACTTCGTCGCGCAGGATGGGCCGGCTGTCGGGCAGCGTCGTCAGCAACTTGATCGCGACGTTGCGCACCTCCTGCGGGTTGGCGACGCTCATTGCAATGTCGTTGTAATGGCCATCCGGAATCTTGAAGAAGGCGCGGAAATCGGCTTCGTGCATCAGCACCAGATCGGCGCTGACGAGTTCGGAGGTTTGGGGCAGCACGTCGGCGACGATGAAGGTGTGCAGTTCGCCGGAATAGGAACGGAAGGAAATGCCGTTGCCGGCGGCCAGCCCGCGCGAGCGTTCCAACGCCGGGCCGACGATGATCTCGCCGCGCGCGATGTTGAGATCGCGCGGCGCCATGAAGCTGTAGTTGGCCTTCACCACATTGTCGTAGTAGTAGCCCCAGAGCCGGCCTTCCATCTTCTGCACGCCGCGAATGCGCCCGATCTGTTCGAGGTAGCCGGGCGGAATCAGGTCGTGGCGGCCGGCGACGAGCCGCTGCAGCACGATCTCGGGACTGCCGGCCAGTACCTTCTGTGCCTCGGTGCGCAGCGCGTGCGTGTAGAGCGCCACCGAGGCGAGCACGAAGACGAGCAGCGTATAGACGGTCAGCAGCCCGAGGTTCTTGAGCTTGCGCCGCGCCAGCGACGCGAGCGTGAAGTCAATCAGGTGCTGCTGTTTTTCGATCCAGATTTTCATAAGCCTTGAGGATGCCGGCAGGCGGCGGGACGAGCGAGCCGGTGGGGAAGTGTTCGAGGGCGACCGGATGATCCTGGAAAGCCGACTGCAAGTCGGCCTGGGTCGGGTGGCGCGTGTAGCGTGCCTCGGTGAACAGCACCGGATCGGTCAGGCCGAGGCGTTCGACGAGCTGGCGCATGTCCGCGCTGGCAATTTCGTTCCCGGCCCGCAGGCGCGCGGCATCGACGAAGGTCAGCGCGAAGCTGCCGATGGCAAGGGCAAAGACGATCAGGACGCGGTGGGCTGGACGCATGGGGCGAATGTTGATGCAATGCGGAATAAAAAACCAACGATCAGGTCAATTGTTACCTGCGGCAAATTGTCGCAGGCATGAAAGTCGGCGCTGGCGGGACGGCATCAATTCGCAAGCAGCACGATGACCGCGCCGGCACCGCCTTCGATGGTGCGCGCCTGGCAGTAGGCGAGGACTTCCTGCCGCTGCGCCAGCCAGCCCAATACCAGTCGCTTGAGCACCGGCACGCGGCCCGGCGAGCCGTGGCCCTTGCCATGGACGATGCGCACGCAGCGCTGGTCGTGATGTCGACATTCGGCGAGGAAGGCGGCGACGTGATGCCGCGCTTCGTCACGATGCATGCCGTGCAGGTCGAGGTGATTCTGCACCACCCAGCGGCCACGGCGTAGGTCCTTGAGTACCTTCGGTGCCATGCCGGGCTTCAGATAGACGGCTTCGTCTCCACCTTCGAGCGCGAGGGAGAGTGGATCGTTGTCGCTCAGCGACTCGCCGAGCGCGGCGCGTTCGTCGTTCGCGCGCTGACGCGGGATCGGCGGGGGCGGGGGTGGCTCGTGATGCACGCGATCGCTCGCGAGAGGCACGGCATCGGCCACCGCGTCCTCGAACAGGGCGCGCGATGCTTCATCGAGCGTCCCGTTGCGCATCGCCTATTCCAGATTGTCGAGGTACTTCTCGGCGTCGAGCGCGGCCTGGCAGCCGGTCGCCGCGCTGGTGACAGCCTGCTTGTAGATCATGTCCTGCACGTCACCGGCGGCGAACACGCCGGGCACCGAGGTCGCCGTAGCGTTGCCGTCGCGGCCGCACTTCGTCACGATGTAACCGCTCTGCATCTCGAGCTGGCCGGCGAAGATGTCGGTGTTCGGCTTGTGGCCGATGGCGATGAAGACGCCCATCAGCTTGATCTCTTCCGTTGCGCCGGACTTCACGTTCTTGATGCGCATGCCGGTGACGCCCGACTTGTCGCCGAGCACTTCGTCGAGCACGCAATCCCATTTGATCGTCACCTTGCCGGCGGCTTCCTTCTCGAACAGCTTGTCCTGCATGATCTTCTCGGCGCGGAACTTGTCGCGGCGATGCACGACGGTGACGTGGCTGGCGATATTGGCGAGGTAGAGCGCTTCCTCGACGGCGGTGTTACCGCCGCCGATCACGGCGACCGCCTGGTTGCGGTAGAAGAAGCCGTCGCAGGTGGCGCAGGCCGACACACCCTTGCCGGAGAAAGCCTGCTCGGAGGGCAGGCCGAGATACTGGGCGGAAGCGCCGGTGGCGATGATCAGCGCGTCGCAGGTGTACTCGCCGGTGTCACCGATCAGGCGGATCGGCTTCTCGTTCAGCTTGGTCGTGTGGATGTGGTCGAAAATGATCTCGGTGTTGAAGCGCTGGGCGTGCTTTTCGAAGCGCGCCATCAGATCGGGGCCCATCACGCCGTCGGCGTCGGCCGGCCAGTTATCGACCTCGGTGGTGGTCATCAGCTGGCCGCCCTGGGCCATGCCGGTGATCAGGACGGGCTTGAGGTTGGCGCGCGCGGCATAGACGGCGGCGGTGTAACCGGCGGGGCCGGAGCCTAAAATCAACAACTTGGAGTGACGAGCAGTCATGACTTGAATCCTGGTTGTGGTTCGATGCGGCCGATTATAAAGGCCATGCCCCCCCTGTTCCGGCGTTTGCCACCCCCGGCCCGGACGAAAATCGGCACGATATCCAAGCTGTCTTCATTTGCCCGGAATTCCGCCCATGTCATTCGCCACGCTTTCGTATTCCACCCGGCCCAGAGCACCTGCCCAGCCGCTGCCCGAGCGCATCGCCGCGCTGGTGCATGAAGCCCGCTGGCTGGTCATTGCCGCCCTTGGCCTCTACCTCGCCCTGATCCTCATCGGCTTCGACAAGGCCGACCCCGGCTGGTCGCAGGCGGCCGACGTCGACAGCATCGCCAACCCCGGCGGACGCTTCGGTGCCTGGCTGGCCGATCTGCTGCTCTATCTGTTCGGGCTGTCGGCCTGGTGGTGGGTGGGGCTGCTGTTCATGATGGTGGCGCTGGGCTATCACCGCATCAATCATTGGTTCGGCGAGGACCGCCGGCCGCTTTACATCGCACTGGCGGGCTTCGGGATCTTCCTGATTGCCAGTTGCGGACTCGAGGCGCTGCGTTTCTGGAGCCTGAAGGCGGCGTTGCCGCTGGCGCCCGGCGGCATGCTGGGTCACGAGGTCGGCCGGCTGACTGCCACGTATCTGGGATTCACAGGCGGCACGTTGCTGCTGATGGCGGTGATGATCGCGAGTTTCAGCCTGGCTACCGGCATGTCGTGGATGCGCTTCCTCGAAAGGTTCGGTGGGCTGCTGGAAACCTCGTGGTACGGCTTGATCGTGCTGTGGGAAGGCTGGCAGGATCGCCGCTATGGCCGCGCCGTCGCCGAAAAGCGCGAGGCGACGATCGACCAGGAAATGAAGAAGTTCGAGGAAGCGCCGCCCGTGCGCATCGAACCGGTGGCCCTCGACATCCCGCTGGCGAAGAAGGCCGAGGTGCGCATCGAGAAGGAGCGCCAGGCACCGCTCTTCTTCGACGCGCCCGGCGAAGGACTGCCGCCGCTGCATCTGCTCGACGAGGCGAATCACAGCAACGACGAGCTGCCGAGCGCCGAGACGCTCGAATTCACCTCGCGGCTGATCGAACGCAAGCTCGCCGATTTCGGCGTGCAGGTACAGGTGATGTCCGCCCATCCCGGCCCGGTGGTGACGCGCTACGAGATCGAACCGGCAACCGGCGTGAAGGGCTCGACCGTCGTCGGCCTCGCCAAGGATCTGGCGCGCGCACTGTCGCTGGTCAGCATCCGCGTGGTCGAGACCGTGCCGGGCAAGAGCTGCATGGCGCTGGAATTGCCCAACCCGCGCCGCCAGACCGTGCGCCTCACGGAAATCCTCGGCGCCAAGGTCTATCACGACATGCACTCGCACCTGACCATGGCGCTCGGCAAGGACATCGCCGGCCAGCCGCTGGTCGCCGACCTCGCCAAGATGCCGCACCTGCTGGTCGCCGGTACGACCGGCTCGGGCAAGTCGGTCGGCATCAACGCGATGATCCTCTCGCTGCTCTACAAGTCCGAACCGAAGGACGTGCGCCTGATCCTCGTCGATCCGAAGATGCTCGAACTGTCGGTCTATGAAGGCATTCCGCACCTGCTCGCCCCCGTCGTCACCGACATGACCAAGGCCGCCAACGCGCTGCACTGGTGTGTCGGCGAGATGGAGCGCCGCTACAAGCTGATGAGCGCGCTGGGCGTGCGCAACCTGTCCGGCTTCAACGCCAAGATCAAGGAGGCCGAAAAAACCGGCACCTTCATCGCCGATCCGCTCGCGCTGCCGGGCGACCCCGAAGCCGGTCCGCCGCCGCTCAAGAGCCTGCCCTACATCGTGGTCGTCATCGACGAACTGGCCGACCTGATGATGGTGGTCGGCAAGAAAGTCGAGGAACTCATCGCGCGGCTCGCGCAGAAGGCACGCGCTTCCGGCATCCACCTGATCCTCGCCACGCAGCGGCCGAGCGTCGATGTCATCACCGGCCTGATCAAGGCCAACATTCCGACGCGTATTTCCTTCCAAGTGTCCAGCAAGATCGACTCGCGCACCATCCTCGACCAGATGGGTGCCGAGGCGCTGCTCGGCCAGGGCGACATGCTTTACCTCGCGCCGGGTACCGGATTGCCGGTGCGCGTGCATGGCGCCTATGTCGCCGACGACGAGGTGCATCGCGTCGTCGAGCACCTGCGCAAGATCGGTGCGCCCGAATTCATGGCGGACATCCTGTCTGCACCGGCGGGCGACAATGCCGGAGCGGGCGGTGAAGACGGCGGCGATGTGGAAGCCGACCCGATGTACGACCAGGCCGTGCAGGTCGTGTTGAAGACACGCCGGCCGTCGATCTCGCTGGTGCAGCGCCATTTGAGGATTGGTTACAACCGTGCCGCGCGCATGATCGAGGCGATGGAACGCGCTGGACTCGTCTCGGCGATGAACGGCGCGGGCGGCCGCGAAGTGCTGGTGCCCGAGCAGTCTGAATAGATTTCTTACACTCTGTTGCAGACGACAGGTAACACGCATGGGCGATAATGCGCCCATGCGTACTTACATTCTCATCGGCGGTTTGTTGTTTTCCGGGCTGCTCATTTCCAGCCACGCCTCCGCCGCCGGCATCGACCAGTTGAAAGCCTTCTGGGCCAGCACCCAGGCGGCGCAAGGGACGTTCGCCCAGAGCGTCGTCGCCAAGTCCGGCCGCAAGCCGCAGAACTCGACCGGCATCTTCATGCTCGCCCGTCCGGGCAAGCTGCGTTGGTCCTACGAGAAACCGTACAAGTTGTTGCTGGTGGCCGACGGCGAGAAGCTGTGGACCTACGACCTGGATCTGAATCAGGTGACGATCGGCAAGATGGACAAGACGCTCGGCGCCAGCCCGGCCGCGCTGCTCACTGGCGAATCGCTGGACAAGCATTTCACGCTGAGCGAGGCGGGTGCAGCCGACGGCCTGGAGATTGTCGATGCCCTGCCGAAAGCGGCCGACAGCACCTTCGCGCGCGTACGCATCGGCCTGGCCAACAACCTGCCGCGTTTGATGGAAGTGCAGGACAACTTCGGCCAGACGACGACCTTGCTGTTCACCGAGTTCCAGCCGAATCCGGTTTTGCCGAAGGAAGCCTTCCGCTTCACGCCGCCCAAGGGCGCGGACGTGATCGGCCAGTAATGCCTACTTGCGCTGGCCGGTCAGCGCGGTAAAGACTCCGAGTCCGATGAACAGGCTGCCGCCGAGCCAGCGGCCGAGAGTTTGCGTCCCGCTTAGGCGTTTGAGCGCCGGCGCCACCGAACCCGCGGTGAGCGCGTAGAGACTGTCGGTGATCGCAGCGATGGCGACGAACAGCGCACCGAGCGCGATGCTTTGCGGTAGCGGCGCGACCGCGGGATTCATGAACTGCGGCAGGAAAGCAGCAAAAAAGATCGTCGTTTTCGGGTTGAGCAGCGCGACGACGAAGCCGTCACGGAATACTTGCGCGGCGGGCGCTATCGGCGTGTTGGTCGCTGCGGTAATCGGCTGGCGCAGCATTTGTACTCCGAGATAAATCAGGTATGCCGCGCCGGCGTATTTCACGACCGTGAAGGCCCGCGAGGAAATCGCAAACAGCGCAGCGAGGCCGACGGCAGCTGCGAGGGCATTGCCGAAATTGCCCGCCGCCACGCCGGCGACCGAAGCGAGTCCCGCGCGCCGGCCCTGCACAAGGCTGCGCGTGACGATGTAGAACACGCCCGGTCCCGGCGTGACCGCGAGGACGAAGCTCGCGATCAGAAAGGCAGAGAGCAGTGGCCAGTCAGGGAGCATGTTTTCAGCGGTTGCTGGCCGCCAGCTTGAAACCGAACCCGATCAGCGCGATGCCGGCCAGCTGCGTCGCCAGTCGTCGTGCGAAGGGAAAGCTTTTCAGCTTGGCGGCGACCAAATTTCCGACCAGCACCAGCCCGGCCTGATACAGGAAACTCAGTACCGTGACGTGCAGCATCATCGCGAAGAGCGTGGTGCCCGAAGCATCGGCACGCAGGAAGAGCGGGAAGAAGGCGACGAAGAAGAGAATGACCTTCGGGTTGGTCAGACTCACGGCGCAGGCCTGGCGGAAATAGACCCAGCCTGAGCGCATCGGTTCGGGTTTGTCACTGTTATCGGCGAAGCGTGTGCGCAGCAGCTGGACGCCCATCCAGACCAGATAGGCCGCGCCGAACCATTGCAGCGCTTCGAACAGGATCGGGTTGGCCTGCATTACTGCGGCGAGGCCCAGAACGGCCGCGACCATGTAGATGAAGTCGCCCAGCAATGTGCCCAGCACCGCGCCGAAGCCGGCCCCTATGCCGTTGCGTGCGGTGGCGTTGAGGATCGCGATCGTGCCCGGTCCGGGCACGAGCTGGAAGACGAGGATGGCGATCAGGAAGCTGGCGTAGTTCTGGATGTCGAACATGGGATGCCTCTAATGTGAAAGTCGGCGCTGGCGGGACGGCACCATCATCGCGGCAGGACGTGGATGCTGCTGCGTGCAAGGGTGACCTCACGCAGGAAGCAGAGCAGACCGGCGACCAGCGCCAGCATGGAAAGGATGAACAGGATTGAAATGAAAGTCGAGAGATTCGAGCCGATGACCGAACTCAGGAACAGCAGGGCGATGACGAGGCAGACCAGCAGTGCGCAAATGACGCACAGGCCGATGGCCCAGTTGATCATGCGCGCCCGAAGCGAGAGTCGATCCATTTCAACCCGGAGCGCGGGCAGTACCGCATCGCCGACCTGGGGCAGCTCGCGTTCCAGGACGCGGAAGCGATCGACGACGCGCGCGAGGCGGTTGATCAGCACGGAGAGGATCGCACCGACACCAGTCAGCAGGAACACCGGCGCGACGGCGAGCTGGATGACGTGCGATACGCTGGCGATGGCGGCGGGATCCTGCATGGCGTGGTCCGGTTTGTCGAAAAGCTCCGCACACTTTACCGCAGTGCCGGCGGGACGGCGCGGGGGGCGGGTTTATCATTGGCACATCATGTCCGACGACCTGTTCAAGGAAGCCAATCCGCACGCGCCGCTCGCGGAGCAACTGCGCCCGGCGACGCTCGACGCGGTGATCGGCCAGCAGCACCTGCTGGGGCCGGGCAAGCCGCTGCGGCTCGCCTTCGAATCGAAGACGCCACACTCGATGATCCTCTGGGGACCGCCGGGTGTCGGCAAGACCACGCTGGCGCGGCTGATGGCGGATGCTTTCGACGCCGAGTTCATTGCGCTGTCGGCGGTGTTCTCGGGCGTCAAGGACATCCGTGCGGCAGTCGAACAGGCGCAGCTGACGTTGGCGCAATCCGGCCGGCGCACGCTGATGTTCGTCGACGAGGTGCACCGCTTCAACAAGGCGCAACAGGATGCCTTCTTGCCCTTCGTCGAGCAGGGACTGCTGACCTTCATCGGCGCGACGACCGAGAATCCCTCGTTCGAGGTGAATTCGGCGCTGCTGTCGCGTGCCGCCGTGTATGTGCTCAAACCGCTCGCGGCGGACGAACTGCGCGAACTGTATCAGCGCGCCCACGACCACGCCTTCCCCGATCTCGATTTCACGTCGGAGGCCATCGACCGCGTGGTGGGCTACGCCGATGGCGACGCGCGGCGGCTGCTCAACGTGCTAGAGACGCTGCGCACCGCCGCGCAAGCGTCCGGATGCCGTCTCGTCAACGCCGACTTTCTCGAACAGGCGCTCGCATCCGACCTGCGGCGCTTCGACAAGGGCGGTGATGCCTTCTACGATCAGATCTCGGCGCTGCACAAGTCGGTGCGCGGCTCCAACCCGGACGCCGCGCTCTACTGGTTTACGCGCATGCTCGATGGCGGGGCCGATCCGCTTTACCTCGCGCGGCGCATCATCCGCATGGCCAGCGAAGACATCGGCCTGGCCGACCCGCGCGCGCTGACGATCGCGCTGGAAGCGGCGCAAACCTACGAGCGGCTCGGCTCGCCGGAGGGCGAACTGGCGCTGGCGAACGCAGTGATCTACATGGCGGTGGCGCCAAAGTCGAATGCCGGCTACGTCGCCTATGGCGCGGTGCGCCGTTTCGTGAATAAGGACCAGAGCCGACCGGTGCCCGAGCACTTGCGCAACGCGCCGACGAAACTGATGAAGGATCTGGGTTTCGGCAGCGAGTATCGCTATGCGCACGACGAACCGGAAGCCTACGCGGCAGGCGAGAGCTACCTTCCCGAGGGTATGCCACGCGTCGAGTGGTACAAGCCGACCCCACGCGGACTCGAACAGAAGATTTCCGAAAAACTCTCCCACCTGCGCGCGCTCGACGCACAGGCCCGCAAACAGAAAAAAAGCTGATCAGCGCTTTGGATGGTCAATGGCGAAACGCTTGAGCGCGTGGCGTGCTGCTTTGAGCGCTTCGGCGTGATGGCAGGCCCGCGCGTCGCAGACGGCGTTGCCGAGCAGGCAGCGCAACACATCCTCACCCTCGCTTGTTTGCGTCAGGCTGCAGGCCAGTTCGACCGCGCAGGGATAAGGCAAATGCTCATGTTCAGCGATGACGGCAACCTCTTCTTCCGTCAGGTCGCTGTAGTCGAGGCAATCCTTGAGCGAAATCATCGGCATTCCCCTTTAAAATAACGCGCAACCATTCTCTTTAAAGCAAGCCCGACGGGCAATTTCAAGGAACATTCCATGCTCGACATCCAGATGCTGCGCACCCAACCCGACGCGGTCGCGGCCGGCCTTGCCCGCCGTGGCGCCGCCATCGACCTTGCGCCTTTCGAAGCCCTCGAAGCGCAGCGCAAGCAGGTGCAGACGCAGACGCAGGATCTGCAGGCGAAGCGCAACGCGTTGTCGAAGCAGATCGGCATGCTGAAAGGCAAGGGCGAGGACGTCGGCCCGGTGATGGCCGAGGTTGCCGGGTTGGGCGATGCGCTCAAGGCCAACGAGGAAAAGCTCGCCGTACTGCTCGCCGAACTCGATGCCTTTGTCTCGCGCATTCCCAACCTGCCCCATGAAAGCGTGCCGGCAGGCCGCGACGAGACGGGCAACATCGAGGTTTCACGCTGGGGCACGCCGCCGGCCTTCGATTTCGCGCCGCAGGACCACGTCGATCTCGGCGAGGCGCTCGGCGGGCTGGACTTCGCAGCCGGCGTGAAGATTTCCGGCAGCCGCTTCACGCTGATGCGCGGCGAGATGGCGCGCCTGCATCGCGCGCTCGCCCAGTTCATGCTTGACACGCACACACGGGATCACGGCTACACCGAGCTCTACACGCCTTACCTCGTCAACCCGGACAGCATGTTCGGCACCGGCCAGTTGCCCAAGTTCGAGGAAGACCTGTTCCGCGTCGAACGTTCGGATGGCAGCCGCCTCTACCTGATTCCGACCGCTGAAGTGCCGGTGACCAACATCGTGCGCGGCGAGATTCTCGATACCGAAAGCCTGCCGCTCAAGTTCGTCTGCCACACGCCCTGCTTTCGTTCCGAGGCGGGCAGTTATGGCAAGGACACGCGCGGCATGATCCGCCAGCACCAGTTCGACAAGGTGGAGCTGGTGCAGATCGTCCCGCCAGAAACCTCGTGGGAGGCGCTTGAGCAACTCACCGGCCACGCTGAAACGATTTTGCAGAAGCTGAACCTGCCTTATCGCAAGATGGCGCTGTGCGCCGGCGACATGGGCTTCTCGGCCGCCAAGACTTACGACCTCGAAGTCTGGCTGCCGGCGCAGAACACCTATCGCGAGATTTCGTCCTGCTCGAATTTCGAAGCTTTCCAGGCACGCCGCATGCAGTCGCGCTGCCGCGACAAGGGTGGCAAGCCACGTCCGCTGCATACGCTCAATGGCTCCGGCCTCGCGGTTGGTCGCACGCTGGTGGCGGTGCTGGAGAACTACCAGCGCGCCGATGGCACGGTGGTCGTACCCGAGGTTCTGCGCGGCTATATGGGCGGCGTCGAGGTGCTAGTGCCGCGCTGAAGCTTTCTTGCGCTGCTTGCCGAGCTGCGGCTTTTCGTCGGGGCCGAGGCTGGGCGGCGTGTAGGTCGGCTCGAAGCGGGACAGCACGTCATAATAGTTGCGGATGTTTTCGACGAGGATCACGGCCTCGCCGCCGCGTGCGCGCCCGCTCTTGAGGCGCTCGTAGTATTCCGGCCGGGAAAGCAGCGGCAACACCTCCTTCATGTCGACCCAGAGATTCGGATCGAGCTTCAGGCCGGGCGCGAAGCGCCGCCCGCCGCGCAGGTGTCCCATGCCCAGGTTGTAGGCCGCCAGTGCGAACCAGAGCCGGTCAGGTTGCTTGATTTCATCCGGCAGTTCGTCCATCAGCATGGCGAGGTATTTTGATCCGGCCAAAATGCTTTCACGTCCGTCGAGTCGATTGATGACCCCGAGGCGGTCAGCGGTTTCGGCGGTTAGCATCATCAGCCCGCGCACGCCGGTGGGCGAAGTGGCGAGTGGGTCCCACTTGGACTCCTGATAACCGAGTGCGGCCAGCAGACGCCAGTCGATGCCGGTGATTTCCTGGGCTTCCTGAAAGGCATGCCGGAAAGTGGGCAGCCGGTAGCGCAGGTGATCGAGGAATCCCTGGATATCCCGTGCGTCGAGGCGTTTGATGTGGCCGAAATAGCGGTCGTTGAGACGCCGCAGCGTGCCATCCTGGCGCGCCTTTTCGATAAAGCGGGCGGCGCGTTCCTGCAGGTCTTTCATCTCAGTCTGGAAAGCCCAGGCGTAAGCCAGCTTGCCCGGCAACTCCATGGCGATACCCAGATCCGGGTGAAAGTTGGAGGCGATGTCGAAGTGCAGTTCATCCCCGGCAGCCAGGTCGAAGCGGCGCCGGGCGACACCCGCGAACAATTCGGTTTCGTCGCCGACGTTGCGAACGACGATGCTGACGGGTGGATCGATGGCCAGTGCCCGCAAGGCCGGCAACTGGGCCGAGTCCGGCAAGACTGATATTTCCCGCTCGGCCATGCGCGCAGGGTCGTCAAAGGGCAGGGCGCTGGCATGCTGCACGATCAGCTGCCGGGTTTCGATGACGGCCGGCCCGAAGCTGACACCGGGCTGGTTGTCGCGCACCGGCATGGCAACCGCGATGTGAACCTTGCCTGCGCGCAGTTGTTCGGTCAGCGCCGCATGGTTCGCGTGGGTGACAAGGCGCAATTCGACGCCGAGGTCCTGCGCGAAGTCGCGGACAAGATCGCGGCTGAAACCGTCCATGCCTTCGCTGTCCGGCGCGCTTTGCTGGAACACCGGGTCGGCCGGCAGTCCGATGACCAGTGGCTGGTCGGGACCCGGAGGAGGCAAACGGGTACAGCCGGCCAGCAAAACAAAAACCAGCAGAAGAGGGCCGCACAACAGCCGGGGAAACCGCAACATCGGCTTTTCCTGCAGTGGGTGAGCGCGCATTGTGCCATGCGGCAACGGCATGGCTATAATCCGCCGTTCGGAGAGGTGGCAGAGTGGTCGAATGTACCTGACTCGAAATCAGGCGTACTGAAAGGTACCGTGGGTTCGAATCCCACCCTCTCCGCCAAATACCCCCCCTATACCCTTTCCCTATCGACTCGATTGGCAAAAACAATTTGCCAAGGTAGTCCTGCGGTCTAAAATCCGACAAAACAAGTAGGGTAATTAACCTGAAGCGTTCCCCCAATTCCAACAGAGAGGATTTAAAAATGATCAACGTGAATGGCAAGGAAATCGAAACCGACCCCGAAGGCTTTCTGTCGAATCTTGAAGACTGGTCGGAAGAGGTGGCCGTCGTGCTGTCGCAGCAGGATGAACTCGCTCTCGGCGAGAAGCACTGGCAGGTCATCAACTGGATCCGCGGGTACTACGAGGAGAATGGCACCTCGCCCAACCTGCGCATCATCACCAAGCTGATCGGCAACGACCTCGGCGAAGAGTTCGGGGACAAGAAATACCTGTTCGACCTGTTCCCTTTCGGCCCGGCGAAGCAAGCTGGACGTTACGCGGGCATGCCCAAGCCGACCGGCTGCGTGTAATCAGGGTTTGTGCCGTCTCGCCAACGCCGACTTTCGAGTCGGCGTTGTTTTTTCTGCGGGTTGCCAGGTGGGTACGAGGTGGCGCTTGCCGTTGCCGATCAGGTCGGCGCGGCCCATTTCCTTGAGCGCTTCGCGCAACAGCGGCCAGTTCCTCGGGTCGTGGTAACGGAGGAAGGCCTTTTGCAATTTGCGCTGCCGACCACCACGCACGACCGCCACGTCCTCGGAATCCCTTGAAACGCGCTTGAGCGGATTCTTGCCGGTGTGCCACATGCCGGTGGCGATGGCCAGCGGCGTCGGCAGGAAAGTCTGCACCTGGTCGAGGCGGAAGTCGTTGCGCTTGAGCCAGAGCGCGAGTTCGAGCATGTCGGTGTCCGTCGTGCCCGGATGCGCCGCAATGAAGTAGGGGATCAGGTACTGCTCTTTGCCGGCGGCTTTCGACGCGGCCTCGAACAGGCGCTTGAACTGGTCGTAGGTACCCATGCCCGGCTTCATCATTTTCGACAGCGGACCTTCCTCGGTGTGCTCGGGCGCGATCTTCAGGTAACCACCGACGTGGTGGGCGACGAGTTCCTTGACGTATTCGGGCGAGCGCACTGCGAGGTCGTAGCGCAACCCGGAGCCGATCAGTACCTTCTTCACGCCCGGCAGTTCGCGCGCCTTGCGGTAGAGGTGGATCAGCGGTGTATGGTCAGTGCCGAGGTTCGGGCAGATGTCGGGATAGACACACGATAGCCGCCTACAGGCGGACTCGATCGCCGGGTCCTTGCAGGCCATGCGATACATGTTGGCGGTCGGGCCGCCGAGGTCGGAGATGACGCCGGTGAAGCCGGGCGTCTTGTCGCGGATGTCCTCGATTTCCTGCAGGATGCTGGCTTCCGAACGGCTCTGGATGATGCGGCCCTCGTGCTCGGTGATCGAGCAGAAGGTGCAGCCGCCGAAGCAGCCACGCATGATGTTGATCGAGAAGCGGATCATCTCCCATGCCGGAATCTTCGCATTCCCATACGACGGATGCGGCGCGCGTGCATAGGGCAGACCGTAGATGTGATCCATCTCGGTGGTGCTGAGCGGGATCGGCGGCGGATTCAGCCACAGGTCGCGATTGCCGTGCTTCTGCACCAGCGCGCGCGCGTTGCCGGGATTCGATTCCAGATGGAATTGCCGCGAGGCTTCGGCGTAGGCGAGTTTGTCGGCCTTTACCGTTTCGTAGTCCGGCAGGCGCACGTAGGTGAGGTCGCGATTGTCATGCGCATGACGCGTCCCGACTTCGTGCCACTCGGCAGTCGGCGTCCAGCCGGCCGGAACCATGAAGGCCGTGCCGCGCAGGTCGCGGATGCTGTCGATCGACACGCCCTTGGCAAGGCGATGCGTTAGCTCGACCAGCGCGCGCTCGGCGTTGCCGAACAACAAAAGGTCAGCCTTGCTGTCGACCAGTACCGAGCGCTTGACGGTTTCCGACCAGTAGTCGAAATGCGCGATACGCCGCAGCGAGGCTTCGATGCCGCCAATGACAATGGGTACGCCCTTGAACGCTTCGCGTGCGCGCTGGGCATAGACGGTGACGGCGTAGTCGGGACGCTTGCCCGGCTCGGCGTTGGGCGTGTAGGCGTCGTCGGAACGGATCTTCTTGTCGGCCGTGTAGCGGTTGACCATCGAATCCATGTTGCCGGCCGTGATGCCGAAGAACAGCTTCGGCTGGCCCAGGCGGCGGAAATCGGCGGCGGATTTCCAGTCGGGCTGGGCGATGATGCCGACGCGGAAGCCCTGCGCTTCGAGCAGGCGACCGACCAGCGCCATGCCGAAGCTCGGATGGTCGATGTAGGCATCGCCGGTGACGAGCACGATGTCGCACTCGTCCCAGCCGCGTGCTTCCATCTCGGCGCGCGACATCGGCAGGAATGGCGCAACGCCGAAGCGCTTCGCCCAATAGGGTCGATAGCCCGTCAGGGCTTTCACAGTTTGCATCGGTGGAGTTTACAGCCTGACGCGTGACTGGCTGGGCACGTGCTGCGCCAGAAAGTCCATCTGGTCGGCGAGGATTTGGCGGTTCGAGAGGATCAGGTACTCGGCCTTGTTCGGCACATAAGGCGCGTAGAGCAGCTGCATGCGCGCTTCTTCGGGGGTGCGGCCGCTCTTGCGCTGGTTGCAGCCGCGGCAGGCGGTGACAACGTTCATCCAGATGTCGCGGCCGCCCTGCGAAACCGGCACCACATGGTCGCGCGTCAGTTTCGAACTCGGCAGGCTGTCGCCGCAATAGGCGCAGATGTGGCGATCGCGGTGGAACAGTTCGCGGTTGTCCAGCGGCGGCACGCGGTTGAACTGCTTGCCCGCCAGTGCGCGGCCCTTGATGGCGATGATGCTGTTGGCGCAGATTTCCGAACGTTCGCCGGTCATGCGGTTGAGCCCGCCGTGAATCACGAAGCTGTTTTCACCGATGGCCCAGGCGACCAGATCCTTGGCGTAGTAGAAGCAGGCATGCTGCCACGTCACCCAGCGGTGGGGGACGCCATGCGGGTCGAGCGTGAGGATCAGGGGGTACGCGCTCATGAGTCGATTCGATCGTCCTAAAATGATGCCGCGAAACCTATCAGACCATTGTGACAATATTAAGTTTATTCCGGCGGCAGGAAAAAGCCCACGAAAGCGGCGGAGTTCTCTTGCGGGCGCTCGGATGGTCGCTGGGATTGCACGCGCTGGTACTGGGGCTGTGTTCGGGCGCATTGCCGCTCGAATCCACGGGCATCGCGCCGGCGGAACCTCTGCAGGCGTCCTTGCGTGCCCAGCCTGATGCGGTGGCCCAGGTGGCCGTGTCAGCCGCGCCTGTAGCGGCACCGGCACCGGTTCGTTACCGCCCGCAGCCGCAGCAGGTACTCAGGCCGGTACTCACCGAGCCGGATGCCGTCCCGTCAGCGCCGACTTTTACCGAAACCGCCGGATCGGAGCCGGCGGTTCCTGCTGCTGTCGGTGGCGTGCCATCCACTCCGACCGAAACAAAAGCGGTCACGGTCGCACTGGCTGATGCGCGGGAAACGCGCGGCCCGGATGCCGCCGGCCTGCGCCAGTATCGGCTTGCGCTGGCGGGGGAGGCGCGACGCTACCGCAATTATCCCGAGGCTGCGCGGCGTGAAGGCATCGCGGGAACGGCAGAGGTGCGCATCTCAGTGAGCGCCGGTATCGCGCGGCACACCGAGCTGGCGCGTTCGAGCGGCTACGACGCGCTGGACAGCGCCGCACTTGAGATGCTGCGCGCGGCCGCAGCGCGCACCCTGCTGCCCGAATCACTGCGCGGACAGGAATTCGCCGTGTTGCTGCCCGTCGTCTTCAACGTGGAGGAGTAGGCACCAGGACCGACTCGACGTGCGTGCCGAACTCGCCGCGCGCGCGGTCGGCGAAAAAATGGCGCAGCGTCATCGCCACCGTGTGGAAGGCGATGTTGTCCCAGGGGATATCGGCTTCGTTGAACAATGCCACTTCGAGCGTTTCGTCGCCGGCCGCAAAATCGAGGTCGAGCAGCCGGGCACGGAAAATCACATGCACCTGGCTGATGTGCGGCACGGAAATCATCGTGTACATGTCGTCGAGCGCCACGCGCGCGCAGGCTTCTTCGCGGGTTTCGCGCAGTGCTGCTTCGGCCACGGTTTCCCGGTTTTCCATGAAGCCGGCCGGCAGTGTCCAGCAGCCGTGACGCGGCTCGATGGCACGGCGGCACAGCAAAATCCTGTTTTCCCAGACCGGTAGCGCACCGACGACCATGCGCGGGTTGCGGTAATGGATCGCACCGCAGGCATCGCAGACATGCCGCGGCTGGGAGTCGCCAGCCGGAATCCGCAGGCTGACGGGTGCCGCGCAGCTGCAGCAGTATTTGATGTCCGGATCCATGCAATGAATTTTAGCCCCTGATTCCTGAATGCCCGGCCTGAGATGGTGGTATAAAAAAGCGCTCAAAACCAATAGCAGTACGAAAGCGCTATGTCGCCACCTCATCACGGCAGTCACTTCAACGCGGAGCGGCTGCAGGAAATCAAGGCGCTGGGTGATCTGCCGTCACCCAAGGGAGCAGCTTTGGCGGTGATGCGGCTGACGCAGAAAGCGGATGTATCCGTCGCCGAACTCGCACATGCGGTGCAGACCGATCCGGCGCTGGTGGGACGCCTGATCAAGGCGGCCAATGCCCTGCACAACAAGACCCGCCCGGTCGCGGCCGTACAGGATGCCTTGATCTTGCTGGGCATCTCGACCGTGCGCTATCTGGCGCTGAGTTTCTCGCTGGTAAGCGGCTACCGCAGCGGCCAATGCACTAACTTCAATTACCCGCGCTTCTGGTCGCATTCGCTGGCCTGTGCCGTGGCCATGCAGGCGCTCGCCAGCCGGACGCGCATTGCCTCGCCCGAAGAAGCGTTCAGCATCGGGTTGTTAAGCCGCATCGGTGAATTGTCGCTGGCCAGCGTTTTCCCGCAGGAGTACGCGCAGGTGCTCGAGCGGCGCGACCATGGCGAAGAGGTGCCGCTCGTCATTGAGGAGCAGGACAGTTTCGCGGTCACGCATAGCGAATTGTCGGCAGCGATGCTGCAGGACTGGGGCTTGCCAGGCATGTTCGTCGAGGCGGTCTTCAAGCATGAAGAGCCGGAGCGGCTCAATGCGCCGCCCGATTCCCGCCTGCACCAGATCGTCTGGATGCTGGCGCTGGCGCGCCTGATCGCCGATCTCTGCCTGGCCGACGAGGCCAATCGCCGCATCCTGATGCCCAAGCTGTTCCTCTATGGTGGGAAACTGGCGATCGAGAGTGAAGCATTGGTCTCGCTCGGCGATCAGGTTGCGCGCGAATGGCGAGAGTGGGCGACGCTGCTGAACGTCGATGCGCATGAAGTGCCGCCCTTCGAGGAGTTTTCCCAACTGCCGGCCGCACCGGTGCTGTCCGCGGATGGCATGCCCAGCAGCGATGGCGAAGTTGCCCTGCGGGTATTGATCGTCGATGATGACCGGGTGGTGCGGACCATCCTGAAGACGATCCTGAACGACTCCGGTTACCAGGTGTTCGAAGCGGTCGATGGCCAGCAGGGTTTCATGATGGCCCTCGAAATCCATCCTCACATCATCATCACCGACTGGGTCATGCCGAACATGGACGGACTGGGGATGGCGAAGGCATTGCGTCAGACCAAGTTCGGGCGCGGCATCTTTATCCTGATCCTCACCGCGCTGGAAACCGAGGAAAAGCTGGTCGAGGCCTTCGATGCCGGTGTCGATGATTTCCTGATCAAACCGCTCAAGCCGCGCGTTCTCGGGGCGCGACTGCGCGCGGGGCAGCGCGTCGTCATGCTGCAACAGGAAATCGAGCGCGATCGTGACGAAATCCGCCGGTTCGCCGCCGAACTGGCCGTGACCAATCGCCGCCTGCAGGAGGTTGCGCTGACCGATGTATTGACCGGCCTGCCGAATCGTCGTTATGCGATCGAATTCTTCCGGCGCGAGTGGCTTGCGGCGAATCGCAGCAAGCGGCCGCTCGGCTGCATGCTGGTCGATGTCGACAATTTCAAGGCGATCAACGACAGCTACGGCCATGACGTGGGCGATATCGTTCTGAAGCAGGTTGCGCAGGCCATCAAGAGCGGCTTGCGGGCGCAGGACGTGGTGTGCCGCACCGGCGGTGACGAGTTTACGGTGATCTGCCCGGATACCGACTTGCGTGCAGCGCTGGTCTGTGCCGAGCGGGTGCGCCGCGAGGTTGTCGATCTGAAGTTTGCCAATGGCATCGCGCACCTGACCTGTTCCCTCAGCATCGGTGTCGCGGTACGCGATGTAGGCACGGGCGATATCGACGCCTTGCTCAAGCGTGCGGATGAAGGGGTTTACCTTGCAAAACAACGCGGCAGGAACCGCGTCGCAACCGTGCAGGCTTTGGCCTGAGGGGTGCTGCTCACAAAAATATCCATTAAAAACATAAAATAAAGTCGTTTTTGTAAGGTTTTTTCTTACAAGCTGCTCCCATCCTATTCTTACAAAAGGATGGTCTTTCCATTGATTTTCTTCTTGCCAGACTCCCGCAAGAATGTCATCACTGCCAGACGGGCATGCGCGGATGTGGTTTTTCCGGGGTGTGGTCGGGATTGGCGGCAATGCAAGGAGAGGAAAGATGAAAGCGACCGACACCTACAATGACATCAAGGAGGTCAATCTTGCCTATCTGATGCTGGCACAGAACATGGTTCGCTCCGACCGGGAGTCCGCCGTGTTTCGTCTGGGCATCAGCGAGGAGATTGCCGAAATCCTGGAAACCCTCACGCCGGGGCAGATCCTCAAGATGGCCAGCTCCGACATGCTGTTGTGCAGTTTCCGTTTTGACGATTCCCTGTTGATCGATCTGCTGGCCAACCACGAGCGCGAACGCGGCGTTGGCCATATCCATGCTGCCATTCTCGCCGCCGGCAAGCCGGTCGAGTCCGTGGCCTGATCGATACCGTCGCAAAGACAACTCAGGGAGGTCTTCCATGCGCAATAAATCCGTTATCTCGGAGGCGAGAGACATTCGGTTAGCCATCGAGCTCATCGAGCTCGGGGCCCGTCTGCAACTGCTCGAAGCCGAAACCAATCTGTCCCGCGAGCGCCTGCTCAAGCTATACAAGGAAGTGCGCGGCGTCTCGCCCCCCAAGGGCATGCTGCCGTTCTCGACCGACTGGTTCATGACCTGGCAGCCGAACGTGCATGCCTCGCTGTTCATGGCCTATTTCAATTTCCTCGAACGCCATACGAAGCTGTCCGGTCTCGAGCGCATCATCAAGGCCTATCGGCTCTATCTTGAGCAGACGAAACGCTGCGGCATGGAAAATGTCCTGTCGCTGACGCGGGCTTGGACCATGGTGCGCTTCTTTGATGCCGGCATGCTGCAGATGACCCGCTGCAAGACCTGCGGTGGCGATTTCGTCGCACATGCGCATGATCCCCGGCACGATTACGTCTGCGGCTTGTGCCACATGCCCGCCCGCGCCGGCAAGACGCGCCGTGCCGCCGAAACTGCGGATATTGCTGCAGCCTGACTTATCTCCTGTTCCTTGCTTGCGCGGGGCGCCAAATCGGTGATTAACCGGGGTGCTCCGCGTATTTTCGTCTGACGGATAGTGGGTTTTCTCGCTATCATGCCCTCCGATTGGGTGTGCCTGAGCCTTGATGGGCGCGCCAGCTGAATAACTGGGGTCGTTCATGTTATTGCTCGTCGGCTACGTCATCGTTCTGGCTGCTTCCGTGGGAACCTATGCGGTACACGGCAGCCTCGGCGCCCTGTGGGTACCTCTCGAATACTTGGCCATCGTCGGCCTGACCATCGGCTATCTGGTGGGGTCCAATGGCCCGCGCTCGCTGAAGGCCGTGCTGGGGGCGATTCCTTCGGTCCTCAAGGGTTCGCCTTTCAACAAGGCGCTCTACATGGACCTGCTGGCGCTGCTGTTCGAGATCCTCGCCAAGGTGCGCAAGGAAGGCCTGATGTCGATCGAAGGCGACGTCGAGAATCCGGAGTCCAGCCCGATCTTCTCCAAATATCCGTCGGTGATGAAAGACCACCATGTGGTCGAGTTCATCACCGACTACCTGCGCATGATGGTCGGCGGCAACCTCAACGCCTTCGAGATCGAAAACCTGATGGACATTGAGATCGAGACCCACCATGCCGAGGCGCATTTCCCGGCGCATATGGTCCAGTCACTGGCCGGCGCGATCCCCGCGATGGGCATCGTCGTGGCGGTCATGGGCGTGGTGAACGTCATGGGCTCGGTCGGCGAACCGCCGGCGGTGCTCGGCAAGATGATCGGCGGCGCGCTGGTCGGTACCTTCCTCGGCATCCTGCTCTCCTACGGCTTCGTCGAGCCGATCGCCAACCAGTTGAATCAGAAGGTGGATGAAGGCAGCAAGATCTATCAGTGCATCAAGGTGGTTTTGCTGGCGAGCATGAACGGCTATGCGCCGCAGGTGGCGATCGAATTCGGCCGCAAGGTACTCTATTCCGGTGACCGGCCGAGCTTTAGCGAGCTTGAGGAAGACATCAAGGCGCGCAAAGGCAAGTAATTGCCGTCTCGCCAGCGCCGACTTTTATTGGACCACGATAAGCGACCATGTCTGACGACAGCCAGCAGCCAATCGTAGTCAAGAAGATCAAGAAGGGCGGCGGTGGCGCGCATGGTGGCGCGTGGAAGATTGCCTATGCCGACTTCGTCACGGCGATGATGGCCTTCTTCCTGTTGATGTGGCTGCTCGGTTCGACGACCAAGGGTGACCTGAAGGGCATCGCTGATTATTTCAACACGCCGTTGAAGGTGGCCCTGCTGGGCGGTTCGGGCTCGGGCGATTCATCGTCGGTGATCCAGGGCGGTGGCGAGGATCTCACGCGCACACACGGTCAGGTCAAGAAGGGCGAAACCGAGTCACCGCAAAAGAAAATCAACCTGCAGGCGCTCAAGGCGGACTTCGAGAAGAAGGAAAAAGAGCGGCTGGAAGGCCTCAAAGGCGACATTGAGGCGCTGATCGACGCCAGTCCTGCGCTCAAGCAGTTCAAGAACCAGATGCTGCTCGACATTACCACCGAGGGTTTGCGCATTCAGATCGTCGACGAGCAGAACCGGCCGATGTTCGATTCGGCCAGTTCCGAGCTCAAGCCCTACACCAAGCTCATCCTGCGCGAGATCGGCCCGGTGCTGAACAAGGTGGAAAACCGCATTTCGCTCTCCGGGCACACCGATGCGACGCCGTATGCTGGTGGCGACCGGGGTTTCGGCAACTGGGAGCTATCAACCAACCGTGCGAACGCATCCCGGCGCGAAATGGTCACGGGCGGTCTCGACGATACGAAAGTCCTGCGCGTGGTCGGTTTCGCCTCGACCGTGCTGTTCGACAAGGAACAGCCGGCCAGTGCGATCAATCGCCGCATCAGCATCGTGGTGCTGAACAAGCGCACCACAGAGGCCATTCTTAGCGATGGCAAGGAGATTCCCGTTGAGGAAGTGGCGGAATCACTGCAACAGGGTACGGCTGTACCTGCTCCCGGCGTCGTTCCGGCAGCACGATAAGCGGCCATAGCTACCGCTTAATCTCAAGGCTGCATCGGCCTTTGGTATTAAAATGGCTTGGAGCAAAAGGACTACCGAGGCGGGCATTCAGCCTGCATCGGCTATTACATTACAGAATCGCCAAGATTCATCATGCATTATTTTGACAAGACGCTGGGCTGGGGACTACTACTAACCGGGCTGGTGACGGTGGTGTTCTACCTTATTGTGCCGGAAGCACATTGGGGCGCGGGTATCGCTTTTCTCGCTCTGGCTTTCGGTTGGCGGGCCATTGCGCTCCAAGCCTCCGATTGCGGCAAAGAGCAGTCAGCCAGGGACGAAGCGGAAGAACGTGCATTGCTTGAGGAGTTCCGCAACCTGTTGCGCGAGTGTGTCACGCAGTTTTCCATCCAGTTCGAATCGACACGTGGCGAAATCGCACGCGTGCAAAGCCTGTTGGGCGATGCGATCAACGACTTGACCGCCAGCTTTCAGGGTATGCATGCGCAGACTGAAACCCAGCGCAACCTGACCCTGGCGGTGACTGCCGGTGCCGCCGAAGGTGAAACGACAATCAAGTTTGATGTGTTCGTGCGCGACACCTCGGACGTCATGCAGCGTGTCGTCGACAGTGTGATCAACAACAGCAAGCTGGGCATGGAACTGGTCGAATTGACGGACAGCATCGCGCGGCATGCCAAGGACGTGCAGGGCATCCTCTCCGAAATCGGTGCCATCGCCAAGCAGACCAACCTGCTGGCGCTGAATGCCGCCATCGAGGCGGCGCGTGCCGGCGAAGCGGGGCGCGGGTTCGCCGTCGTCGCCGACGAAGTGCGTGACCTGTCGGCGCGGACGACACAGTTCTCGCAGCAGATCAACAGTCTCATGCAGGGTATGCAAACTTCGGTCAAGCAGACCGAGTCAGCGATTCAGGGCATGGCCAGCCAGGACATGACTTTTGCGCTCGAGTCGAAGCAGCAGGTCGAGAAGATCATCCATACCCTCGAAGAACAGGATAGCCATCGTGTCGAGGCACTGGGGGCGCTGGCGAACAGTGCGTCGGTTGTCGAATCGCTGGTTGGCAAGGCGATTACCGCCATGCAGTTCCAGGACATGGTCTCGCAGTTGCTCGGGCACATCATGCGGCGTGTCGATGCGCTCGCAGTGGTGCTGGACCAGCTCAGTTTGCTGGGCAGCGCGCTCGATCGCGAGGCCGAGACCCTCGATGCCCGTGCGGCCATCATGTCCTTGCGCGAGGAGCAGGGCAAGATCGCCGCAGCACTCCGTGGCATCGAAGCCCAGACTACCCACAATCCTGTCGCCCAGAAGGCAATGAGCGACGGCGATATCGAACTCTTCTGAAACAGGAGCACACCCCATGGCCAAATCCATTCTTGCGGTTGACGATTCCGCATCCATCCGGCAGATGGTCGGATTCACCCTCAAAAGTTCCGGTTACGAGGTCGTCGAAGCGGTCGACGGCATGGATGGACTCGAAAAGGCGAAGGGCAAGTCCTTCAACCTGATCCTCACCGACCAGAATATGCCGCGCATGGATGGACTGACGCTGATCAAGAGTCTGCGTGCGCTGCCGCAATACAAGACCGTGCCGATCCTGATGCTGACCACCGAATCCTCTGACGCCATGAAGCAGCAGGGTCGCGCGGCTGGTGCAACCGGCTGGCTGGTCAAACCCTTCGATCCGCAAAAGCTCGTCGAGGTCGTCAAGAAAGTCATCGGCTGAACGCCGCCGCGCCCGATTTCTGCAAGGAGGCGACATGTCCATCGACATGAGCCAGTTCTACCAGGTCTTTTTCGAGGAGACCGGCGAGCATCTGGCCAGCATGGAAAACCTGCTGCTGGCGCTGGATGTGGAAGATCCCGATGCCGAGCAGCTCAACGCGATCTTTCGCGCTGCGCATTCGATCAAGGGATCGAGTGGCACCTTTGGCTTTACCGACCTGCAGGATGTGACGCACATCCTGGAAAACCTGCTTGATCGCGTGCGCAAGGGCGAGCTGCACTTGCGCAACGACATGATCGATGCCTTCCTCGATGCCGGCGACGTGCTCAAGAACCTGCTGGCCGCGCATCAGGGCGATGGCGAGGCCGACCGGGCCGCCGCCGAGGCGATTTGCCAGCGCTTGCGGCTGCTGACCGAAGCCGGCGATGCAGCCCCGGCCGCGACAGATGCGGCCCCAATTGCCGTCCCGTCAGCGCCGACTTTTGCTGCGCCCGCCGCCGAAGCTGCCGGCCTCGACATTTATTTCGTCATCGACGGCGATGATATTGATCAGACCATCAACAACCTCAGGATCGAATTTGCACTGCTCGGCGCGGTGCAGGCCTGCGATCCTCCCGTATCGCCGGATCAGCCGTGGCATGTGCGTCTGATCGGTGATGCTGATCCCGAAGCCTTGCGCGGTCTGCTTGAATTCGTCGCCCGCAACGACAGCATCCGCATCGAACCGCTCGGCTCGGTGGGGGCCGCACTGGCCGATGCGGACGATGGCGCCTACGGTTTCTTCGGCGATGAGCCCGCGGCCGCTACGGCCGCCGCGGCCAGCGATGATGCCTATGGCTTCTTCGAGCCTTTGCCGGCCATGTCAGCTGCGCCGGTCGACGACTCATTCGGCTTCTTCGAGCCGCTACCGGATATCAAGCCCGCGCCTGCTGCTCCTGCGGACGATTCCTACGGGTTCTTCGAACCACTGTCGACGGTGCAGCCCGAGACAGTGGTCGCTGCTGCGCCTCCCCCGCCGCCGCCACCACCACCCAAGCCGGCCGCCAAGGCTGCGCCGACACCCAAGGCTGCGGCCGCTGATACCACCATCCGTGTCGGCGTCGACAAGGTCGACCAGCTCATCAACCTCGTCGGCGAGTTGGTCATCACACAGGCGATGCTGGCCCAGTCGGCCTCGCAGATCGATCCGGTCGAATTCGAGCGCCTGCATAACGGTTTGATCCAGCTCGAACGCAACACGCGCGACCTGCAGGAATCGGTGATGTCGATCCGCATGATGCCGATGTCGGTCGTCTTCTCGCGCTTCCCGCGCGTGGTGCGCGACATCTCGCAGAAGCTCGGCAAGCAGGTCGAGCTGAAGCTCTCTGGCGAAAGCACCGAACTCGACAAGGGGCTGATCGAACGCATCACCGATCCGCTCACCCACCTCGTGCGCAACAGCCTCGACCACGGCATCGAACTGCCTGAGGTGCGCGCCGCGAAGGGCAAGCAGCCGGTCGGCACGATCACGCTGTCCGCCTACCACCAGAGCGGCAACATCGTCATCGAAGTGGGTGACGACGGTGCCGGCCTGCCGCGCGACAAGATCCTCGCCAAGGCGAAGGAGCGCGGCCTCAACGTGCATGACGGCATGAGCGACCAGGAAGTCTTCGCGCTGATCTTTGAGGCCGGCTTCTCGACCGCCGACCAGATCACCGAAGTCTCCGGCCGCGGGGTGGGCATGGACGTGGTGAAGAAGAACATCACCGCGATGGGTGGTCGTGTCGATATCGACTCGATGATGGGTGTCGGTACGCGCATGACCGTGCGTCTGCCCCTGACACTGGCGATCCTCGACGGCATGTCGGTCGCAGTGGGCAACGAGATATACATCATCCCGCTCGGCTACGTCATCGAGTCGCTGCAGGCCGAGCCCGGCATGATCAAGAGCGTTTCGGGCGTCGAGCGGCTGATCCAGGTACGTGACGAATACCTGCCGATCGTCACGCTGCATGAGATCTTCCGGGTGCCCGGCGCAGTCACCGCGCTCGATACCGGCATCATGATCGTCCTCGAGGCCGATGGCACCAAGGCGGCGCTGTTCGTCGATGCGATGGTCGGCCAGCACCAGGTCGTGATCAAGAGCCTCGAAACCAACTACCGCAAAGTCCCGGGCGTTTCCGGCGCCACCATCATGGGCGACGGCCGCGTCGCCCTGATCCTCGATGTCTCGATGCTGGTCGACATGGCGCGCCGCGCCCTGCCGACCTCCACTTGACCCTACTCAGGAGAACCTGCATGGTTCAGGAAAATATCAATCAGAAATCCGTCGGCAGCGATGAAGGCGTCTACACGCAGGAATTCCTGACCTTCACTCTCGGTCCGGAAGAGTACGCGATCGATATCCTCAAGGTGCAGGAGATCCGCGGCTACGAGCAGCCGACCACGATCGCCAATTCACCTGCCTTCATCAAGGGCGTGATCAATTTGCGCGGCATCATCGTGCCGATCGTTGACATGCGCATCAAGTTCGGCGTCGGCAAGGCCGAATACACGCCCTTCACCGTGGTCATCATCCTCTCCATCGGCGGACGCGTCGTCGGCATGGTGGTCGATGGCGTCTCCGATGTCATCAGCCTGCGTTCCGACCAGATCCGCCCGGCGCCCGAATTCGCCGCGACCGTCGATACTCGCTATATCAAGGGCCTCGGCACGCTCGGCGAGCGCATGCTGATCGTCGTCGATATCGAGAAACTCATGCTTTCCTCGGAAATGGCGCTGGTCGAAGAAGCTGCTGCCAGCTGACATTATTCTCAAGGAGCCGGAATGAAACTGACCCTGCGTACCCGATTGATGCTGATGGTGGCGGTGCCATTGATCGGCATGCTCTGGGTTTCGGCCTGGAACACCATCGAAAAAATGGGCTTGTCGCGCGAGATGAGCCATTTGCAACAACTCGTCAGCGTTGCGACCAGAGTAGGTGCATTGGTACACGAGTTGCAGAAAGAGCGCGGCATGAGTGCCGGCTTCATCGGCAGCAAAGGCGCCAACTTCGCCAGTGAGCTGCCACAACAGCGTGAGGCCACCGACAAGCGCAGGAAGGATCTTGCCGATGCCCTGGCGGGGTTCGATTCTGCTTATTTTGGTGCCGATCTTGCGGGCCTGATCGGTAATGGTAACCAGTTGCTCGGCGGCATCCCTGATCGACGCAAGGCAGTGACCGAACTGGCGATCAGCGCGCCTGAAGCAGGCGCCTACTACACCAAGACCATTGCGATATTGCTGGCCATTCCCGGCCAGTTGCCCACACTGAGTCCGGACAAGGAAATATCACGCCTCGCGCTTTCCTATGGCGGTTTTCTGCAGGCCAAGGAGCGGGCCGGTATCGAACGTGCCACGCTGACCAACAGCCTCAGCGCCGATAGTTTTCAGCCCGAACTGTTCGTCAAGTTCGTGCATAACGCCGCTGAGCAGGAAACCTGGTTCGCCATTTTCAATGAGAATTCGCGTCCAGAACACAAGCAATTCGCCACTGCAAAAATCCAGGGCGCAGCGGTCGATGAAGTTGCCGCCACCAAAAAAACGGCGATTGCACGGGCAAATGAGGCGTCGCTCGGGATGGATCCGAAGCAGTGGTTTGCGGTCGCAACGGCGCGTATCGACCTGATGAAGGAGGTCGAGGACCGGATCGCCGGCGACTTGACGGCCGCTATGCAGGAAATCGAAAAAAGCAGTATCCAGGTCTCCTGGTTCTATGCGATCACTACAGTCCTGTCGGCTTTGCTCGTGCTAGCCATTGGCCAGTTCGTCGCCCGGCGCATCATGAAGCAGATCGGCGGCGAGCCCGAGGTTGCCGTGAATGTGGCTCATGCCGTTGCCGATGGCAAGCTCGACAACGAGATCCATCTGGCGGCGAATGACACCGACAGCCTGCTGGCCTCGATGCAGCGCATGCAGACACAGCTTAGCGAACGCATTAGCGCCGAGCACGCGGTGGCCGCGGAGAACCTGCGCATTCGCATTGCGCTCGACAACGTGTCGACGGGCGTGATGATCGCCGATCCGGAACGCAAGATCATTTACGTCAATAAGGCAGTAGTGGCTGTTCTGCGTGGCGCACAGACCGATATCCGCAAGCAGCTGCCTGGCTTTGATGCTGACAAGCTGCTCGGCACGAACATCGACAGCTTCCACAAGCATCCTGCGCACCAGGCCAAGCTGCTGGCCGAGTTCACCCAGACCTATACGGCACACCTTGAAATCGGCGACCGGTACATGACCGTCTCGGCGAACCCGGTGATCGACAAGGAAGGGAAGCGCCTCGGCGCAGTCGCCGAATGGCGCGATCGCACCCAGGAAGTGCTGGCGGAGCGCGAACTCAAGGCACTCCTCGATGCGGCGGTACAGGGCGATTTCAGCCGGCGCCTCGCCATCGAGAACAAACAGGGCTTTTTCCTCGACATGGCGAAGGGGTTGAACCAGCTGACGGAAATCGTCGCGCAGGCACTCGAGGATATTTCACGGGTGCTGAATGCCGTGGCCGGCGGCGACTTGTCCAAGAGCATCAGCGCGGAGTATGCCGGCACCTTCGGCCAGTTGAAGGACAACACGAACACGACCGTAGCGCAATTGCGCGAGGTCGTCGGCCAAATCCTGATGGCGACGGAAGCCATCAACACGGCCGCCAAGGAAATCGCGGCGGGCAACCAGGATTTGTCGAGCCGGACCGAGGAACAGGCGTCGAGCCTCGAAGAAACGGCCAGCTCGATGGAAGAGCTCAACAGCACGGTCCGCAACAATGCCGAGACGGCGCGTCAGGCGGCCGAACTGGCGCGCAACTCGAACAGCGCCGCGGTCAAGGGCGGCGAAATGGTTGGCCGCGTGGTCGATACCATGAGCGGCATCCAGACCAGTTCGAAGAAGATCGCCGACATCATCGGCGTGATCGACAGCATCGCCTTCCAGACCAACATCCTCGCCTTGAACGCGGCGGTGGAAGCGGCGCGCGCCGGTGAACAGGGGCGCGGCTTCGCGGTCGTCGCCACCGAAGTGCGCAACCTCGCACAGCGTTCGGCCGATGCCGCCAAGGAAATCAAGCTGCTGATCGACGAGTCGGTCAGCAAGGTCGATGGCGGTGTACAGCTCGTGCATGAAACCGGCGCAGCGATTACCGAGGTTGTAGGCGCCTTCCAGCAACTCGCACAATTGGTCGGCGGCATCGCCGAGGCCAGCCGCGAGCAGGCCTCCGGCATCGACCAGGTCTCGAATGCCGTATCGCAGATGGACGAAGTGACGCAGCAGAACGCCGCGCTGGTCGAACAGGCCGCAGCCGCGGCCGAATCACTCGAAGAGCAGGCGCAAGGATTGCGACAGGCTGTCGCGATGTTCCAACTGGACAGCCATGCCGTCCTGCCAGCGCCGACTTATGCCACCGCCACCACTGCCCCGGTGCCGGCCCGCGCCAAACCGGCGCAGCCGGCGGGCGGCACAAAACGTCTCCCCCCGGCCCCCTACGCCAGTGATGACGAGGACGAGTGGGCCGAGTTCTAAGCCACCGAACACCAAAAGCCAGAAAAAGAGGTAACCATGCGCACCAACCTGCCCGTGACCCAGAACGAAATCAAGCTGACCGAGAGCACCCTGATCGTCTCGAAGACCGACCTCAAGGGGCGCATCACCTACATCAACAAGGATTTTCTCGAGATTAGCGGTTTCACCGAACCGGAGCTGCTAGGGGAGCCGCACAACATCGTGCGGCATCCCGACATGCCCGTCGAGGCATTCGAGGATCTGTGGCGGACGCTGAAGGACGGCCGGCCCTGGACCGGCTACGTCAAGAACCGCTGCAAGAATGGCGACTACTACTGGGTGCTTGCGAATGCCGCGCCGATCGTCGAGAACGGACAGGTGACCGGTTACTTGTCGGTGCGGCGCAAGGCTTCCGATGAGGCGATTGCCGCACACGAGGCGGCGTACAAGATGTTCCGCGAGAAGCGGCAGGGCAGCCTGCAGATCCGTTTCGGCAAGGCCGCCAAACCCAATCCGTTCGATGGCTTGAAGAACATCGGTGTGGGCAGCAAGCTCTGGCTCGGGGTTGGTGTCATCGTCGTCATGGCGGCCGTGGCGACGGGCTCGGCCTGGCTGGGTATGCGTGATGTCGGCAATTCGTTCAAGGGTTTTGCCGACCACGACGTGGTGCTGCAAGACAACTATGGCGAGATGTATACGCAGGGCTTGCAAACGGCTGCTGCTTTGCGAGCGATCATGCTCAATCCGCAGGACAAGCCCGCGCAGAAGAATCTGACCAAGGCCCACGAAGATTTCAACGTCCAGCTCGAGCAGGCCCGCAAGGTAGCCGGTGACGATGCCGCGGTGAAGGCTGATCTGGCAACGATCGCCGAAGCCAGCGCCAAGCACTTCACGGTGCAGAACCAGATCGCCAAGATGGCCATCGATGGCGAAGCTGATCAGGCGCGCGCCCTGCAGACGACCGACGAAATCACCATGTGGCGGAAGTACAAGGACATCATGATCAAGGGGCGCAAGAATCTACAGGACAAGTCTGCGGAAGGACGCAGGCAGGTCGAGCAGATGGCGGCCAATTCCGAGCGTCTGGCCTTGATTGCCGGCCTGATTGCCTTGCTGGTGGCGGGTTTCGTTGCGACCGTGCTGGCGCGCTCGATCCGCAAGCCCATGGAAGATATGGATGATACCTTTGCCAACATCCTGCAGGGCAAGTACACCAACGTGATCGACATCGCCCGCAATGACGAGATCGGCAAGGCCATGCAAGGTCTGCAGGTGCTGCAGACGCGCATGGGCTTCGAACTCTCCGAAACCAAGCGCCAGGCCGAGGAAACCGCGCGCATTCTCGGCGCGCTGGAAAACTCCACGGCGAACATCACCATCTCGGGTGCCGATGGCCGCCTGATCTACATGACGCCGGCGGGCAAGGTGCTTCTCAACAGCATTGGCGGCGCGGGCTTCGATGCCGGCAAGCTGGTGGGCGGGCGCGTGACCGACCTGATTACCGATCCCGAGGCGGTGGCGAAGATGAACGAAGCCGCCGACCGTGGTATGGACGTGGATATCCTCTTCAACAGCCATCATCTGCGCCTGGCGGCGCGACCAATCATCGACGCACAGGGCAATCGGATCGGACGCGTCACGCAATGGACCGACCGCTCGATGGAGGTGGCTGCCGAACAGGAAGTCGAACACATCGTGCAGGCCGCGTTGATGGGTGATTACTCGCCACGCATCCCGCTGGAGGGCAAGGAGGGCTTCTTCGCCGCGCTCGGCGAGGGGCTCAACGAAGTGCTCGAATCGACCGCCAAGGCGCTGACGAACACGTCTGAAGTATTGAGTCGCGTGGCACAGGGCGATCTCACACGCAAGATCGATGACGATTATTCCGGCATCTTTGGCCAGCTGAAAGACGACACCAACACCACGGTCGAGCGCTTGCGCGAAGTGGTTGGCCGTATCAAGGAAGCGTCCGAAGCGATCAATACCGCCTCGCAGGAAATCGCCGCCGGCAACCAGGACCTGTCGAGCCGGACCGAAGAACAGGCATCGAGCCTCGAAGAAACGGCGAGTTCGATGGAAGAGCTCAACGCCACGGTCAAGCAGAACGCGGAAAGCGCGCGGCAGGCCAACGAACTGGCGACCAGCTCCAACGAAATCGCCGAACGCGGCGGCCAGATGGTCAAGCAGGTGGTCAATACGATGAGCGGCATCCAGGCCAGCTCGAAGAAGATCGCCGACATCGTCGGCGTGATCGACAGCATCGCCTTCCAGACCAACATCCTCGCCTTGAACGCGGCGGTCGAAGCAGCGCGCGCCGGCGAGCAGGGTCGCGGTTTCGCGGTCGTCGCGACCGAAGTGCGCAACCTCGCCCAGCGCAGCGCGACGGCGGCTAAGGAGATCAAGGCACTGATCGCCGAATCCGTCGACAAGGTCGAGGGTGGTGCTCAACTGGTGCATGAAGCCGGCAGCACGATGGATGAGGTGGTCAGCAGCTTCCAGCAGGTGGCCAAACTGGTGGTTGACATCAGCAATGCCAGCCGCGAGCAGAGCAGCGGCATCGAACAGGTGACACAGGCTGTCTCGCAGATGGATGAGGTCACGCAACAAAACGCCGCCCTGGTCGAAGAAGCGGCGGCCGCAGCCGAATCGCTGGAAGAGCAGGCCAGCGGACTGGTGCAGGCCGTGGGCATGTTCAAGCTCAACGAAGGCACGACCAACCTGCCTGCGCCTGCGCTGCGTGACGTGACGCCCAAGCGTCTGGCGGGCAGCCGCCCCGTTGCACCAGCAAAGCTGGCCTCACCCGGCAGGAAGGCCGCGCCGTCGCACCTGGCGGATGATCACGACGAGTGGGAAGAGTTTTGACCGCGCACCCGCCAAAAGTCGGCGCTGGCAGGACGGCACCGTCGCTGCTGGCCCAGACCGCCAAAGCGGTTTCGAATGCGGACAAGTTGCTGCCGCAGCGCGAATTCCATTTCACTGCTGCCGATTTCGAGCGGGTGCGCCAGCTGATCTACCAGCATGCCGGCATTTCGCTCGCGCCGATCAAGCAGGACATGGTCTATTCGCGCCTGGCGCGCCGCCTGCGCGCGCTGAGCATGAACAGCTTCGACCAGTATTTGTCCTATCTGGAAAAGGCCGATGAGGCCGAATGGGAAACCTTCGTCAATTCGCTGACGACCAACCTGACGTCGTTCTTCCGCGAGGCGCATCACTTCGACCTGCTACAGAAGCAACTAATCGGGCTGAGCCATCGTCCGATCAGGATCTGGTGCTCCGCCGCTTCGACCGGCGAAGAACCCTACACGCTGGCGATCACCGCCTGCGAAGCCTTCGACAGCCTGACGCCGCCGGTGCAGATTCATGCCAGCGATATCGACACCAATGTGCTCAAGACGGCCGAGCGCGGCGTCTATCCGATCGAGCGCGTCGAGCGCCTGCATCCCGACCGGCTGCGCAAGTTCTTCCTCAAGGGGACGGGCGCGCAGGCCGGCTATGTGCGCATGCGGCCCGAGTTGCAGAAGCTCATCACCTACAGCCGCGTCAATCTGCTCGACGCCAGCTGGCCGAGCGTGAAGGGCCCGCTCGACGTGCTGTTCTGCCGCAACGTGATGATCTATTTCGACAAGCCGACGCAGTACCAGATCCTCAAGAAGTTCGTCCCGCTGCTGCATCCGGATGGCTTGCTCTACGCAGGACATTCGGAGAGCTTTCTCCATGCCGCCGACCTGTTCCGCTCGCTCGGACGCACCGTCTATGAGCGTGCCGATCGCCGCAGGGGGGGCGCGTGAACCACGAACCAGGATTCGTCGAACACCTGGCGAGCAACCGCTATTTCGACCGCAAGTTCGAATCCGAGGCGGTCAAGGTGCTGCCGGGCGAATACTTCGTGACGGCGACCAGCATGTTGATGGTGACGGTGCTCGGCTCCTGCGTGTCGGCCTGCATCCGCGACCGGGAAAAAGGCATTGGCGGCATGAATCATTTCATGCTCGCCGATTCCGGCGAGCCGAGTACGGTTTCCTCTTCGGCGCGCTACGGTACCTACGCGATGGAAATCCTCATCAACCACCTGCTCAAGATGGGTGCGCGCCGCAGCAACCTCGAAGCCAAGGTCTTCGGCGGCGGCCGGGTGATGGCGACGCTGACCAGCTCGCAGGTGGGCGAACGCAATTCACGCTTCGTGAAGGAGTTCCTGAAAACCGAAGGCATCCCGACCACCGCGGAAGATCTTCTCGATGTCTATCCGCGCAAGGTGTACTTTTTTCCGCACACCGGTCGCGTGCTGGTCAAAAAACTGGTGCGCATGCACAACGACACCCTGATCCGGCGCGAAACGGAATACGCGGCGCGCCTCACCGAAGCGCCGGTCGCTGGCGACATCGAGCTGTTCTGAGGAAGAAGCTTTGGCCATCAAGGTACTCATCGTTGACGATTCCGCGCTGATGCGCGCCCTGCTGACCGAGATCATCGGCGGCGCACCCGATCTGGAGGTCGTCGGCAGCGCGCCGGATCCGATCGCCGCCCGCGAGATGATCAAGTCGCTCAACCCGGACGTGCTGACGCTCGACGTCGAGATGCCGAAGATGGATGGCATCGAGTTCCTCACCCGGCTCATGAAGCTGCGGCCGATGCCCGTGGTGATGATCTCATCGCTGACCGCGCGCGGTTCCGAGGTCACGCTGCAGGCGCTCGAACTCGGCGCGGTGGATTTCATCGCCAAGCCGCGCGCCGAAAGTCCCGCGCTGCTGCAAGGCTACGCCGAAGAAATCCGCGAGAAGATCCGCGCCGCCAAGAGCGCGCATCTGCGGCGGCCACAAGCAACGGCCACGCCTGTGCCGGCGCGTGCCGAAACGGCGCTTGCCAGCGTATCCAGCCGGGTACTGACGGAAAAGCTCATTGCCATCGGCGCTTCGACCGGCGGCACCGAGGCGATCAAGGAGGTGATCCAGCGTCTGCCAGCGGAAGTGCCGGGCATCGTCATCGTGCAGCACATGCCGGAGGCCTTCACGCCTTCCTTCGCCAAACGTCTCGACAGCCTCGGTGCGGTTCGCGTCGTCGAATCCCGTGGCGGCGAGCGTATCCAGCCGGGCCATGCCTATCTGGCGCCGGGCCACTCGCACCTGCTGGTCAAGAAGAGCGGTACGGGCTGGGTGACCGAACTGTCGCAAGGCGAGCCGGTGAATCGTCACCGGCCCTCGGTCGATGTGCTGTTCCATTCCGTCGCGAAGGAGGCCGGCCGCAATGCCCTCGGCGTCATCCTCACCGGCATGGGCAAGGACGGCGCACAAGGCATGCTGGCGATGCGCCAGACCGGTGCATGGAACATCGGCCAGGATCAGGAAAGCTGCGTGGTTTACGGCATGCCGCGCGAGGCCGCTCAGGTGGGCGCCGTCGACGAGGTGGTTAGCCTGAGCAACGTTGCGGCACGCATACTCGGGCGCCTGCGCCAGGCCTGAAACAGGTCCAAAAGTCGGCGCTGGCGGGACGGCACCACGTTATACTTTGAGGCTACAAGCAGCCAAACGGGACAAGGGGAAGACAGATGCAAACTAACGTGACCAGCCGCGACGGCAGCACCGTGATCGTGTTGCAGGGACGCTTCGATTTCAATTCGCATCGGGAATTCCGCGATGCGGTGGACCGTGCAGTCAAGGAAGCGCCAGCGGAAATCAAGGTCGATCTGGCGACGGTCGATTATCTGGACAGTTCCGCTCTGGGTATGCTGCTCGTGCTGCGCGACAAGGCCCGGGAATCAGGCAAGACCGTGGTTCTCGCCAATGCGCGGGGCGCTGTCAAGCAGGTCATCGACATCGCGAATTTCGGCAAGCTCTTTACGCTGGTCTGAGCGCTCGCGCGAGTCCGGGGAAACTGGATGCGCGCAGGGTGCGGTTGGGTGCGCTGTCCGTGGTAAGGGTGGGCTGATAAGGGGGAGAGAACCATGACATTGCGACAACGTCTGTATTGGGTGTTGGCCATCCTGGCCGTGGTGACCGTCGTCGCCAACGGGTTTACGTTCTTCATGTATCTGCGCCTCGCCGATGCGGCGGGGCAACTGGATCCCAAGCTGCTGATCCAGGCGCAGGAAAGCCGCAACTGGATGATCGCGGTGGTCGTCATCGCGTCGGTGGTTGGCCTCGCAGCCTTTGTCCAGTTGGCGCGCCTGCTGCTCAATCTGCTCGGTGGGGAACCCCAACAGGTATCGGAGATCGTCCAGCGCATCGCGGGCGGCGATTTCGGTGCCCATATCGATCTGAAGCCGGGGGATGACCAGAGTCTGCTGGCGGCGATTGCCGGCATGCGCGGCAACCTGCGCGAGATGGCGGGGCAATTGACCGCAACGGCGGGGCGCCTGCGCGAGGCCGCGAGCGACTTCAACGGCATTACCACGCACATGCAGGGCAGCACGCTCGAACAGGCCTCGGCTGCGCAGGTGGCAACGGGTGCCGTCGCGCAACTCTCATCCGGGATCGAGGATATCGCCGCGCAGACGGCCGAAGTCGACCGGCTTGCCATGGCGAGTCTTGAAAAAACCCAGACAGGCAACGAAAGCCTTTCGCGCATGATCGGCGAACTGACCCAGGCGGAAAACGCAGTCAATGAAATGACCGATACCGCTCGCGAGTTCATCAACAGCGCAGCGTCCATCACCGGCATGACTCGCGAAGTACGCGACATTGCCGACCAGACCAACCTGTTGGCGCTGAATGCCGCCATCGAGGCGGCGCGTGCCGGCGAGCAGGGCCGGGGTTTTGCGGTGGTGGCTGACGAAGTACGCAAGCTGGCGGAAAAGTCCGCCACGACAGCGAGCGAAATCGACGGCGTGACGCGCAACCTCGAACAACTGGCCGCCAAGGTCAAGGCCACGCTCGAAAAGGGGTTGGCTGCCCTGTCCACCTCGCAGGAATACCTCGAAACCGTGGCCGAGGCGCTGGGAGAAACCAACTACTCGATCAGCCAGACGACCGAGGGCATGGGGCGCATCAACGCGGCCGTGGATAACCAGAATCGCGCCAGTGCCGATATCACGGCGAACGTCGAACGGATTGCCGCGCTTTCGGCATCGGGTGATGCGCAGGTCAGCGAGGTCGTGATGGCCGTCAGACAGCTTGAAGAACTTGCCTCCGAGCTGGAGGGTGTGCTCGGCCGCTTCCGGGTCTGAAGATATGGAATGGCGTAATATTCTTGCCAAAACGCCCTGTTATCAAAGCCAAAGGCGCGAAATGCCGCCGCTAAACTCGATTCATCATCAAAGCTGCGCACGCCGAGAGGTTATGCAATGTCCGAACTGCTGAAGAACATCGATGCCCGCACCCGTCTGGCTGGCACCAATAAGCTGGAGATTCTCCTGTTTTCGCTGGGGACGGATCTGCGTACCGGGCGCACGGAAACTTTCGGCATCAACGTCTTCAAGGTGCGCGAAGTGATGCGCACGCCGCAGATCACCGCCGCGCCCGACATGCCCGCCGCCGTCAAGGGCATGGTTTCCCTGCGTGGCGTGCTCGTGCCGGTGGTCGACTTGTCCGAGTTCATCGGCATGCAGACGGAAACGCCGCGCGAAATCATGATCGTGACCGAGTACAACGGCCATACCCAGGGTTTCCTGGTCGAGTCGGTCGATACCATCCTGCGGCTCGACTGGGCGAAGATGCGTGTGCCGCCCGAAATGCTGACCGCCAACATGGGCGGGTTGGTCACCGCAGTGACCGAATTGCCGGACGGCCGCCTGGTGATGCTGCTCGACGTCGAGCGGATTCTCTCGGAAACCGCCAAGTACGATGATGACATGGTGTTTACGCACATCGAGCCGATCGGCAAGGAAGGCCTCACGGTGCTCTATGCAGACGATTCGTCGGTGGCGCGTGGCCAGATCGAAAAGACGCTGAACGCACTGGGCATCCGCGGCATGATGGCGATGAACGGCCGCCAGGCCTGGGATGAACTCCAGAAAATTGCCGACTACGCGGAGTCGTCGGGCCGCTCGGTCAAGGACTATGTCCAGCTGGTGCTGACCGATGTCGAGATGCCCGAAATGGACGGCTACATCCTGACCAAGAGCATCAAGTCCGACGGGCGTTTCAATGGCGTGCCGGTGATCATGCACTCGTCGCTGTCGTCGATGTCGAACCAGCAGCTGGGCCGGTCGGTGGGGGTTGATGAGTACGTGCCGAAGTTCGAGCCACAGCGCCTCGCCGAAACCCTGAGCCGATTGCTGCTCAAGGATACGCAGGCAGTGTCGGCCTGAGGGGAATGACGATGGGCAATATCAATGCACTGACGACCGGCAACGGCCAAGGCTCCCTGATCGAAAGCGTCGATGCGCGCACCAAGCTGGCGGGCTCGAATCGCATGGAGATCCTGCTGTTTTCGCTCGGCACCAACGAGACCTTCGGCATCAATGTGTTCAAGGTGCGCGAAGTCTGCCAGACGCCGTCGATCACCAAATCGCCCAACATGCCGGCGGGCGTCGAGGGGCTGATCAGCCTGCGCGGCAACGTCATTCCGGTGGTCTCCCTCTCGAAGGCAATGCATCTTGCGGATGCGCCGTCCGGCCTGGGTGGCTCGATGATGGTGACCGAGTACAGCAAGCGCACGCTCGGTTTTCTCGTGCATGGCGTCGATCGCATCATCCGTGTCGAGTGGGACCGGGTGCGCGCGCCCGAGACAGTCACCGGTGGCAGCCACAACTACATCACCGCCATTACCGAGCTTGACAGCGGCCGGCTCGTGTCGATCGTCGATGTCGAGCAGATCATGGCGGATACCTTTGGCGAAGCGATGATCGGCCAGATCGAGCATATGGGCCATGATGAAGAGTACAACCTCTTCTTCGTCGACGATTCGGCCGTGGCGCGCAAGAAGATCGCCGAAGTCCTCGAAAAAATGGGTGTCAGGCACAAGCACGCGCAGAACGGCATGGAAGCCTGGACGCGGCTCTCGGGCATGGCGGCGCATGCGCAGCAAACCGGCCACAGCCTGCGCGAGGAAGTGAATGTCATCCTCGTCGATGCCGAAATGCCGGAAATGGACGGCTACGTGCTGACCAAGAACATCAAGTCCGACAAGCGCTTCGACGGCATCCCGGTGGTCATGCACTCGTCGCTGTCGTCCGAGGCCAACCGCTCGATGGGTCGCAGCGTCGGCGTCGATGCCTATGTGGCCAAGTTCGATTCGGAAGCGCTGGCCGATACCCTGCGTCCCTTGCTGCTCAAGTCGCGGCAGAATTGATCGTTGATTAGTAATTAAGGATTCATCCGGAGACCGTTTCATGCCAGCAGATCCCAGCAAAATCAAGTTCCTGGTCGTCGATGATTTTTCGACGATGCGCCGCATCGTCCGCAACCTGCTCAAGGAGCTTGGTTTCACGAACGTGGACGAAGCCGAGGATGGCGCGGTAGCGTGGCAAAAGCTGCAGGGCGGCGGATTTGACTTCGTCATCACCGACTGGAACATGCCCAATATGGATGGCCTGACCCTGCTGCAGACGATCCGCGGCGATGCGAACTACAAGGCGCTGCCGGTGCTGATGATCACCGCCGAGGCGAAGAAGGAAAACATCATCGCAGCGGCACAGGCCGGTGCTTCGGGCTATATCGTCAAGCCCTTCACCGCTGCGACCCTGAACGAGAAGCTGCAGAAGATTTTCGAGAAGCTGGGCTGGTAAATGGTCAAACCGATCAAATTCGACGAATCCGGCGACTCGGCCGACCTGCAGGCGCTGTTCGACAGCATCGCCGTCGGTGCCGCCCCTGCGGCACCCGTGGTGTCCGATCCCGACCCCTCCGGTGATTCCGACGATCTGCAGGCGCTGTTCGACAGCGTTGCCGAGCAGGTGGACGCCTCTGCGCACGCCGCCGAGCCCGAGGTGGCTCCAGCGGTTGCTGATGACGCTACGGTGCAGGAAGCCGTCTTCAATCGCATCGGCCATCTGGCGCGCAACCTGCACGACAGCTTGCGCGAACTGGGCTACGACAAGTCGCTGGAAGAAACCGCACGGCAGATTCCCGATGCGCGCGAGCGCCTCAATTACATCGCCCAGATGACCGAGCAGGCCGCCTCGAAGGTGTTGAATGCCTGTGATATCGCCAAACCGGCCCAGGATGAGCTGGATGCGGTCATCAAGGCCATGGGCGCTCGCTGGGAACGCATGTTCGCCAACCAGTTATCGGTGGACGAGTTCAAACAGCTGGCCGCCGACACGCGCGGCTTCTTTGCCGTCGCACCAACCAAGATTGCGATTACCAACGCCCAGCTGACCGAGATCATGTTGGCGCAGGATTTTCAGGACCTGACGGGTCAGGTGATCAAGCGCGTGGTCGACATGGTGCAGAATTTCGAATCACAGTTGTTGCAAGTGCTGATCGAGTCGATGCCCGAGGACAAGCGCGCGGCAGCGCCGAGTGGACTGATGAATGGCCCGGTGATCAGCGCTGCCGGACGATCCGATGTGGTGACCAGCCAGGCGCAGGTGGATGACCTGCTGGAAAGCCTTGGCTTCTAGGAGAGCGAGATGAGTGACTTTGCCGGAATGGAAGACCTGCTCCAGGACTTTTTGGTCGAGGCCACCGATCTGCTCTCGGGTGTCGACAACAAGCTGGTCGACCTCGAAAAAAATCCACAGGACCATGGCCTGCTGAACGACATATTCCGCGGCTTCCACACCATCAAGGGCGGGGCCGGCTTCCTCAATGCCGCCGAGCTCGTGACGCTCTGCCACCTGACGGAAAACCTGTTCGACAAGCTGCGCAATGGCGAAATGACGGTGACCGGGGAGCTGATGGATGTCATCATGGCAGCCACCGCGACCGTGCGCGAAATGTTCGGCCAGCTCGAAGGCGGCGTCCAGCCTGCGCCGGCCGAGGCCGACCTGATCGCCAGCTTGAAGGCCGCGCTGGCCGGCGAGCTCGTGGCCCGCGCGGTTGCTCCAGCGGCAGCTCCCGTAGCAGTCGCTCCTGCTGCGTCAGCCGCAGTGCCGGCGATCAGTCCCGATTGGGACCAGCTTTTCGGCGCCGTGACCGGTGCAGCCGCTTTGGACATTGCAAGTGCCGTCCCGCCAGCGCCGACTTCTGCACCCGCACCTGCCGCGCATCCGGAAGTGACACAGCAGACACCCGAACAAATCGTCCAGCATGCCATCGGTCGTCGCGCGACCGACAAGCCGGGTGCGATGAGCGTGCCGGTCGGCCGGCGTGCCGACGAGAAGTCGCGTGACAACACCATCCGCGTCGATACCGCGCGGCTCGATCAGGTGCTCAACCTCTCTGGCGAAATCGGCCTGACGAAGAACCGCCTGAATGCGCTGCGCAGCGACATCCTCAACGGCCGCACCGATACCGACACGCTGCATTCGCTTGACCAGGCAGTGAGCCAGCTCGACCTGCTGGTGTCGGACCTGCAAAACGCGGTCATGAAGACGCGCATGCAGCCGATTGGCCGGCTGTTCCAGAAGTATCCGCGTATCGCGCGCGACCTCGCGCGCAACCTCGGCAAGGATGTCGAACTCGTGCTCTCCGGCGAGGAAACCGAAATCGACAAGACGATGATCGAGGATCTCTCCGATCCGATCATCCACCTGATCCGCAACGCCGTCGATCACGGCGTCGAAAGTCCCGAAGACCGTCGCGCCGCCGGCAAGCCGGAGAAGTCGCAAGTGCGTCTCGAAGCGCGTCAGGAAGGCGACCACATCGTGCTGCTCGTCGCCGATGACGGCAAGGGCATGAATGCGGAGCGGCTGCGCGCCAAGGCACTCGAAAAAGGCCTCATCACTGACGAGGAAGCCAACACGATGGACGAGCGCCAGAGCCTCGCCCTCGTCTTCCTGCCCGGCTTCTCGACCAAGGATGTGGCGTCCGACGTCTCCGGCCGCGGTGTCGGCATGGATGTGGTCAAGACCAACATCCAGAAACTCAACGGCAACATCGACATCCGCTCCGAAGTGGGCAAGGGCACGACCTTCGTCATCTCGTTGCCGCTCACGCTGGCGATCCTGCCCGTGCTGCTGGTGCAACTCGGCGAGCAGCCTTTTGCTGTGCCGCTCTCGATGGTGCGCGAAATCCTGCCGATCGAAGTCGAACAAGTACAGGAAGTCGGCGGCCGGGCGACCATGGTCGTGCGTGGCGAAGTGATGTCGATCTACCCGATCGCCCATCTGCTTGGCTGGGCGCCTGTGAAAGTACCTGAATATGGCGTGCTGATGCAGACCGCCGACCATGCCTTCATCCTCGCCATCGACGGCTTCATGGGCCGCGAAGATGCGGTGATCAAGTCGCTCGAAGGCTTCCGGCCGAAGGGCGTCGCCGGTGTCACCACACTGTCCAACGGCCAGATCGTGCTGATCCTCGACATGAAGGAACTGCTCGCCGATCTTGGCGAGCATCGCGGCGTGCCGCGCTCTGCCTTCCTACCGGCGGAGCAGGCTGCGGCGTGATCCCGGCGGGTGCCGTCCCGCTTGCGCTGACTTCTCCCTGGAGAGATAGCGAGTGAATTTCCGGGCCTGGCTTCTGCTGGTGTGCCTGTTTTGTTGCTCGACAGCCGCAAATGCGGCTATATCCCTGCGTAGCGCAAGCAGCAATGGAGCCTCTTCCGGCAACCTGACGATTGCAATGCCAGCCGGCACGCTGGCCGACGATGTCCTGATCGCCACGGTTGCGGTACGGCCCCGTACCGTCACCATCACCCCACCCGCCGGCTGGACGCAGCTGCAGTCGCATCAGTCGACGAATACCGATGCCGCCTCGACGCGCATGACCACCTGGTGGCGGCGTGCGGCCACCGGAGAGACGGGGCCTTATACCTTCACGCTGAGCGCCGGTCATACCGGCGTCGCCGGCGGCATCGTCGGCTTCTCCGGCGTCGACACGACGACGCCGATCGACGTGTCCGGCGGCAATACGACGCCCTCGGGCTTCACGCACCAGGCCAACGGCGTCACCACTACCGTGAATGGTGCGATGCTGGTGACCGCTTTCGCCTTTTCTAGCGCCACGTCGAACTGGTACGTGCCCGGTGGCATGACAGAGGATGTCGACGTAACCTCGATCGCCCCGCCCAGTACAGGCGGCATGGCGCTGGAAATGGCCCATGAATTGCGTGCAACCGCCGGCGCCACTGCTGCCCGTGTCGCGACGGCGGAGTCGGCGGGCACAGATGCCGGGTACGGCGTCGCGCACATCCTGGCACTGCGTCCCAGTGCACCTTTGGCGGTACAGACCTGCGTTACCGCGAGTCCGTCGACCTGTTCCAATAATGCGGGTGCGGGGTGGGTGGCCTGGTCGAATTCGAATCTGGCCCACAGCAGTGACAACAGTTATGCGAGCGCTACGGGCAGCAGCAACGGCGCTGAAACGAATTTCTTGTATTGCACCGGCTATGGCTACAACCTGCCGGCCGGCGCGACGATTGATAGCATCGAAATCGGCACGGAACGTTACTCGCCGAGCGGTTCCAACCGTTTCACTGACGGCAAGGTGTTCCTCGTCAAGGGTGGAACGGTTCAGTGGGCGGTCAATGCCGCTAATCCTGGCAACTACCCGGGTTCCGATTCAAACAGCTACGATTGGCATGGCGGCAGTCCCACCTACTGGACGGGTACCTGGAGTGCCGCCGACATCAACGCCGCCAATTTCGGCGCGGCCATGACGGCGATTCAGCAGACCGGCGGGACACGCGAGGTACGTGTAGATCACATGGTGACGCGGGTTTGCTACACTGCGCCGATCAGACCACTGGCCGACTATCGTTTCGACGAGTGCAGCCAGTACAGCGGCGCCGCCGGCGAGGCGCAGGACACGATCGGCAGTTATCCGGGGACGCCGACAGGCGGCCTGCAGAACGCTACACCTGGACAGATCAACCGCTATGCCGATTTTTCCGACGCCAGGCGTTTTGTGGAGGTGCCTTCCGGGCCCGCCCTGACCGATTGGACGATCAGTGTTTGGTTCAAGAAGCCGTTTTCGAATAGTAGCACGCACAGTAGTCGCTACTATGTGCTCGGCTCGGTCGACGTGCGGGGTGACTTTCTTTTCCTCGACCGCAACAACAGCTATCGCTGGGGCGTCTATGACCATAGTGGCGGCCAGTCCAACGGTACTTTCCAGTTCGGTACCCTCGCGGATGGCTGGCATCACATGGTGCTTGTCGGCAGTGGCACCACCACTTTGCTGTATATCGACGGCTCCTATCGTGACCAGGTGCCACGCAAGACACAGGGTGCCTTCCGCTACCTCGGCGCCTCGGTAGACAGTCGGGGTACTACAAACGGCCAGAGCTTCGGTACGCCATTGGACGAGTTCAAGATCTTTGGAATGCCCCTCTCGGCGGCGCAAGTGACGCTGCTCTACAACAATGAGCTGGCCAGAAATAATTGGGATGGCACGGCACGGACGGCTGCTTGCGGCCCGATCGCCGAGTACCGTTTCGACGAAGGGGGATGGAACGGCGCCGCAGGTGAGATCATCGATAGCGTCGGCGGTAACAACGGGCAGGCTGTCAGCGGTGCAACTACCGTTTCGGGCAAGCTCTGCAATGCCGGCAGTTTTGCCGCCAATAACAGTTATGCATTGGTCAATAATGTGCCGGCGATCCGGGTCGGCAACAGCGGCGCCGATTTTTCCGTGACCTACTGGATACGTCATGCCAATACATTCACCGGTGCCTGGAGAAGCCTGATCCACAAAGGCTCGACCGACAACGAAAGAACATTTGCCATGTGGATGTATCCGTCCAGCAATCAGATGCACGCCCGTATTTCGACAACCAGCAACTGGAATGAAGGCATTAATACAACGTCCGCGAATCTGCCGCTCAATACCTGGACCCATGTTGCCTACGTCAGCAGCGGTGGAATATTGCGTGTCTATCTCAACGGTGTGCTCGACAGCACGCAGGATTACGCCGGAGACTCTGTTTCAAATAACGGGCCGCTCTACTTGGGCAAAGATCCTTGGTATCCCGGCTTTGGTGGCGAACTCGATGAGTTCAAGATATTCGATAGCGCACTCTCGGCGACGGATATCGCGACGGGATACGCTAACGAGAATGCTGGCAACAACTGGGACGGATCGGCACGTACCTGTGTGTCGGCATTCGATCACCTCCGCATCGAGCACGCCGGCAGCGGCGTGACCTGTGCGCCGACGACGCTGACGATCAAGGCCTGTGCCGATGTGACGTGCAGCAGCCTGTATTCGGGTGGTGTGACAGGAACCCTGACAGCGACAGGTGGGCCGACGGCAAACTGGGTTGATGGAGGCGCGACATTCGCGATTGGCACACTTGGTTACATCACTGAAGAAGTGCAGGTCACTACCGCAGGGAACGTTACTTGGGGTGCCACAGGTTTGTCGGTCACACCATCGAACGGCGTGGCCTGTTATGTCGGAGGTACGGCTTCATGTGCCTTTACCTCGAACACGGCCGGCTTCCTCTTCGATGTCCCGCACCATGCATCCGATACTTCGCAAACAATCACCGTTAGTGCCGTCAAACAAGCCGACAACAGCCTGGCCTGCACGCCCGCCTTCGCCAGTACCAGCAAGACGATCAATTTCGGTTGCGGTTATAGCAATCCGGCGACAGGTACGCTGCCGGTGGTGGTCGGCGGCAGCAACATCAGTTGCGGCAGCACCAGCGGAATCTCGCTCACCTTCAACGCCAGCGGCGTTGCCAGCACCACGGTACGTTATGCCGACGTCGGGCAAATGAGCCTGACAGCCAGCTATACCGGCAGCGGCGGCAGCGAGTCCGGGCTGGTCATGTCCGGTACGGATACTTTCATCGCTGCTCCCGCCAGTTTCACGGTGACTCCTGCCGGTCCCTACGTCGCGGGCAGCAATTTCAGCGTGACGGTGGCGGCAAAGAATGCCAGCGGCAACACCACGCCGAACTTCGGCAAGGAGAGCACGACCGAGAACGTGACGCTCGGCCACACCCTGACCGGCCCGGCCGGCGGCAATGATCCGGCGCTGAGCGGCACGACGACGATGCCAGATGCTTCGTTTCAAAGCGGCAACGGCAGTGCGACGGTAAGCGACATCCAATGGGCGGAAGTCGGCGATATCGCGCTGACGGCCACACTCGCCAGCGCGAGTTACCTCGGATCCGGGCTGACGGCGAACGGTTCCGCTGCCGCCGGCCCGTTCAAGCCGGCCTATTTCGATACCGTCGTTACGCCGGGAACCGGAACATTCACCTATTCCGGCCAGCCTTTCGCGGTGCAGGTGACGGCGAAGAATGCGGCCGGCGGCACGACGCTCAACTATAAGGGTGCCTATGCCCGTATCGTGACCCTGTCGGATGGCAACAGCGGGACCAACAACAGCGCGACGCTTGGCACGTTCAGCAATGCCAGTATTGCCGCGGCCAGTTTCAGCAATGGCGTGGCTACGACGAACACAGTGAGCTATCGCTTCAACACGAAAACCACCGCGCCGCTGGAAACGCTGACATCGGCGCCACTCAAGTTGCGGGCAATCGATACGGATGGCGTGACATCTAGCGGCCATACGGAAGGCACCACGCCGCTCCGTGCCGGCCGCCTGCGGCTGGTGAATTTCTACGGTTCCGACTTGCTCCAGCCGCGTATCGAATACCGCGCCGAATACTGGGATGGCAGCCGCTGGGCGACCAACTTGCTGGATTCTTCGAATCCGATCGTCGCCGGCAATATCGCCACGGGCGGCCTGACGGTGAATGGCGTGACTGCGCTGAACAACGGCATTGGCTTCATTACCTTCAACACGGCGGCAGCGGGCAGTTACGACATCGCACTCGACCTGAATGCGGTCGGCGTGGATACCTCGTGCAATGCCGCGCATGGCGGCACGGCGGCGAACAAGCCCTGGTTGCAGGGTTACTGGTCGGCGCCGGCGAATTGCGGTGGCGTGGCAGCGTGGGCGCAGGACCCGAATGCCCGCGTCCGGCTCGGTTCGCCGCGCGCACCCTACATCTACCTGCGCGAGCGGTACTGAGTGCATGGCGCAGCGCGGCTTCACTCTGGTCGAACTGATCATGACGATGATGATCATCGGCATCCTCGCCATCGTTGCGCTGCCGCGCATGGACATGCTGCGTGGCTGGGATGAGATTGGCTATCGCGATCGCGTCCGGGCGACGCTGGAGTACGCGCGCAAGGCAGCGGTGGCGCAGCGACGCAGTGTGCGTGTGACGATCGCCGGCAGCGGACTTACCGTGGAAGTGCAGCAGCAGACGCCCGAGGGCGAGGGCGCAGCAGCTTGGCTGCCGCTGAATTTGCCGGGGAGCGGGACGCATACTTTCGCTGCGCCGAACGGGGTGAGCCTGACGCCGGCCAACGACACGGTGACCTTCAGTGCGCTCGGCCGGCCCGACGCGGCGAAGTCCTACACGGTATCGGGTGGAGTCGGCACCATCGTCGTCGAGACAGAGACCGGTCATGTGCGCTGAACGCAGGCAGCATGGCCTGACGCTCGTCGAGCTGATCGTCTTCATCGTCATCGTCGGCGTGGCGCTGGCCGGCGTGTTGACGGTGTTGAATCACACCACCCGCCACAGCGCCGATCCGCTGCTGCGCAAGCAGGCGCTGGCGATCGCCGAGGCGCTGCTGGAGGAGGTGACGCTGCAGCCTTTCACCTGGTGCGATCCCGACGATGCCAATGCCGCCACGGCCACGGCTTACGCAGGCTGCACCGTGGCGGAAAACAATCTGGCAGCCGAAGCGGGCGAGGCGCGTGCGAGCGCGACACCGCTGGACAACGTCAACGACTATCACGGTGTATCGACGACGACCAACATCGCGGGTGGCGGCACAGCTGGCTATGCCGCGACGGTGACGGTCGCACAGGGCAGCCTCAACGGCATCGCGGCGGATGCCTCGCTGCTGATCACGGTATCGGTTACCGCCGGCGGCGAGACGATCCAGCTGCAGGCTTATCGCACCCGTTATTCACCCAATACCTTGCCATGACCAGACTGCGCGACCACGCCGGCTTCACGCTGATCGAGATGATCGTGGTGATCGCCATCACCGGCATCATCGCGGCGGCGGTGGCGGTGTTCATCCGCTACCCGGTGGAAGGCTATGGCGATGCGGTGCGGCGTGCCGAACTGACGGATGCCGCCGACGTCGCCCTGCGGCGCATCGCGCGCGACGTGCGCCTTGCGTTGCCGAACAGCCTGCGCGTGATGTCGTCCGGCGGCGTCAACTACGTCGAGTTCATCATCACGCAAAGCGGCGGCCGCTATCGCGATGAAACCGACGGGTCGACCGGTGGCAACCGCCTCGATTTCATCGGAGATACTTCATTTGACATCCTCGGCCCTGCTGAATTGGCTGCGGGCGACTTCGTAGTCATCTACAACCTCGGTGTTGCCGGCGCTGATGCTTATGCCGGCAATAACCGCGCCATGGTTCAGTCAGTGGTTGGCAGCACCGTGACGTTAAGTGTCAGCCATGTGTTTCCGTTTCGCTCTCCCGGCGCGCGCTTCCAGGTCGTGCCCGGTGGTGAGCGCGCCGTGACCTATGCCTGTCCGCAGGCCGCCGCCGGTAACCTGGTGCGCCACTGGAACTACGGCTTCAACGCCGCGCAGGCTGTGCCGGCGGGCGGCAGCTCCGCCCTGCTGGCGGGCAACGTCACCTGCAGTGTCGATTACAGTGCGAATGCCACGGGGCGGAATGGCCTGCTCTACATCAGCCTGACATTGACCAGCGGTGGGGAGAGCGTGACGCTGTTCAACCAGATCCACGTGGATAACTCTCCATGAAGCACCTTGTGCGAAACTGCGGCGGCTTCGCCATCTTCTCGGCCATCTTCATCCTCGTCGTACTGGCGGCGCTGGGGGCGTTCATCCTCAACATTTCGTCCAGCCAGCAGATCGGTTCGGCCCTCGACGTGCAGGGGGCGCGGGCCTATCAGGCGGCGCGTGCCGGGATCGAGTGGGGCCTTTACCAGCAGATTCAGGGCGGCGTTGCCTGTCCCGCCGGGAACTTCGTGCCGGGCGCGGCCACCCTGGCCAGTTTCACGGTCAGCGTGACCTGCGTGGCAACGGCGGATGCCCATGGCGGCCCGACCGTCCGTGTCCTGACCGCTACCGCCTGCAGTCAGCCGAACGCGGGTGCCTGCCCGAATACCGTAAATCCCGGATCGCTCTACATCGAGCGACGCCTGACCGTCACGTTCTGAAAGTCGGCGCTGGCGGGACGGCATCCGGCTGTTCGTACCCCCGAAGAATAACCGCAGTATCCCCGTCTATTCCCGGGTTCCTTCGCCACCCCGCCGGCAATAATTGCCGGCATGGCAGAGGAAAGCGATCTCGAAAAGACCGAACCGGCATCACCGCGCCGTCTGGAAAAGGCACGCGAAGAGGGCCAGGTTCCGCAATCGCGCGAGTTGACGGCATTTCTGGTCATGGCGGCGGGTGCGGGCGGCCTCTGGGCGCTGTCCGGCTGGTTCGTGCGGCGGGGCGAAGAGGTGATGCGCATGGGCCTGCGCTTTGATCGTCAGGATGCTTTTGATCCCAATGCCGTTGGCCTGAATCTGCTGACCATGGGTTCGGAAGCCGTTGGTACGCTGGCGCCGTTCTTTATCGCGACGGTTGTCGCTGCACTGCTGGCGCCCATACTGCTGACTGGCGGCTGGGTTTTTTCGCCCAATGCGCTGAGCCTGAAACCGGAACGTCTCGACCCGCTGAAGGGCGTGAAACGGATGCTTTCCTGGCAAAGCATCGCCGAAATGGTCAAGGGAATACTCAAGGCGGCCTTGCTGGGCGGCATCGTCTTCTGGGTGGTGTTGAACGAGCGCGACAACCTCTTCGCGCTGCTGGGACTGTCGATCGAATCGGCGCTGCCCTCCTTCGGGCGCATGGTCCTGTATGCCTTCATCGGCTTCGTTGCCGGTCTCGCCGTGGTGGCGCTGATCGATGTGCCCTTTCAGCTCTGGCGCTACTACGCCGGCCTGCGCATGACCAAGGAAGAGCTCAAGCAGGAATTGAAGGAGCTGGAGGGCGATCCGTACCTGAAGGCCCGCATCCGGAGCCAGCAGCGCGAGGTCGCGCGCCGGCGCATGATGTCCGAAGTGCCGAAGGCCGACGTGGTGGTCACCAACCCGACGCACTTCGCGGTTGCGCTCAAGTATGACAACAAGAAGATGGGTGCGCCGATGGTGGTGGCCAAGGGCATGAACCTCGTGGCGCAGAAGATCCGCGAGCTCGCCGCCGAGAACAAGGTGCCGGTGCTGGAGCTGCCGCCGCTGGCGCGCGCCCTGCATCGCCATGTCGATATTGGCGAGGCGATTCCGGCGACGCTCTACACAGCCGTCGCTGAAGTCATGGCCTACATCTACCAGATGAATGCCTTCATGGCACAGGGTGGCGCAACCGGTTTGCTGCCGCCGTCGCCACCGCTGGCGGTGGCGCTGCCTGGTGGCCTCGATCCCGGTGAGGTAAGGTAATGGCGACGCAAGCCCTCGGCTGGCAGGCGCTCGCGCGGCCCGAGAACCTCAAGGCGCTAGCGGCGCCGACGCTCATCATCCTGATTCTGGCGATGCTGGTGTTGCCGTTGCCGTCCTTCATGCTCGACTTGTTCTTCACCTTCAACATCGCGTTGTCGGTGATGGTGATGCTGGTCGCGCTCTATACGCTCAAGCCCCTCGACTTCTCGGTCTTCCCCACGGTGCTGCTGGTGACGACCCTGCTGCGCCTGAGCCTGAACGTCGCTTCGACGCGGATCGTGCTGCTCGAAGGCCATACCGGCCCGGATGCGGCCGGCAAGGTGATCGAGGCCTTCGGCCACTTTCTCGTCGGCGGCAATTACGCGGTCGGCATCATCGTTTTCGTCATCCTCACGGTAATCAACTTCGTCGTCATCACCAAGGGCGCGGGCCGCATCGCCGAAGTGTCGGCACGATTCACCCTCGATGCCATGCCCGGCAAGCAGATGGCAATCGACGCCGACCTGAATGCCGGTCTGATCGGCGAGGACGAGGCGCGCCGCCGCCGCAAGGAAATCTCGCAGGAATCCGACTTCTACGGCTCGATGGATGGTGCCTCGAAGTTCGTGCGCGGCGATGCGATCGCCGGCATCCTGATCCTGCTCATCAACATCATCGGCGGCCTGATCGTCGGCATGCTGCAGCACGACATGGCGGCCGGCCAGGCGGCGAAGGTCTATACCCTGCTGACCATCGGCGATGGCCTCGTCGCGCAGATTCCGGCGCTGGTGATTTCCGTCGCGGCCGGCCTGGTGGTATCGCGCGTCAATGACGAGAAAGACATCACCACTTCCTTCATGGGGCAGATGTTCGGCAATCCGATGGTGCTGGCGCTGGTTGCGGGCATCCTCGGCGTACTCGGCATCATTCCCGGCATGCCGCATTTCGTGTTCCTGCTGCTCGGTACCGCTTTCGCGACGCTGGCGTGGTGGAAGATGAAGCAGCAACAGGAAAAACTCGCGGCCGAAATGGTCAAGCCTGCTGCGCCGGTCGCCATGTCCGAAGAGGCCGCTGAAGCGAGTTGGTCCGATGTGGCGCCGGTCGATGTGCTTGGCCTTGAAGTGGGCTATCGCCTCATTCCGCTGGTCGATCGCGGTCAGGACGGCGAACTGCTCAAGCGCATTCGCGGCCTGCGCAAGAAGTTCGCGCAGGAGGTGGGCTTCCTCTCGGCCCCCGTGCATATCCGCGACAACCTCGAACTCAAGCCGAACGGCTACCGGATCACGCTCAAGGGCGTCGAAGTCGGTGCCGGCGAAGCCTACCCGGGCATGTATCTGGCGATCAATCCCGGCCGTGTCAGCGGCCCGCTGACCGGCACCCAGACGAAAGATCCGGCTTTTGGTCTGCCGGCCGTCTGGATCGAGCAGGCCATGCGCGACCAGGCGCACATCATGGGCTATACGGTAGTCGATGCCGGTACGGTGATCGCCACGCACCTCAATCATCTGATCCTCTCCCATGCCGCCGAACTGCTCGGCCGGCAGGAAACGCAGGCGCTGCTCGATCATCTGGCCAAGGACGCGCCGAAGCTCATCGAGGATCTGGTGCCCAAGGCGCTGCCGCTCGCCACCGTGCAGCGCGTGCTGCAGAATCTGCTCGAAGAGAGCGTCAATATCCGCGACATGCGCACCATCATCGAAGTCATGGCGACCAATGCCACGCGCGTGCAGGATGCGGGAGAGCTGACCACACTGGTACGTGTTGCGCTCGGCCGCGCGATCGTGCAGCAGATCTTTGGCAACCACGACGAACTGCAGGTCATCGCCCTCGATCCCGGCCTCGAGCGCGTACTCAGCCAGGCCTTGCAAGGTGGTAGCACGGATGGTTCGGGCATCGAGCCCGGACTGGCGGATGCCTTGCTGCGCGAGACCGTCGAGGCCGCGAAGAAGCAGGAGAAGCTTGGATTGCTGCCGGTGCTGCTGGTATCCGGCAATCTGCGCTGGCTGCTGTCGCGCTTCCTGCGCCGTGCCTGGCCGAATCTGAAAGTGTTGTCGAACAGTGAAATCCCCGAGACCAAGACGATCAAGGTAACTGCGGTCGTCGGCATCAAGAGCTGATAAGGAAAAGGAAGAATCATGACGGTGAAACGCTTCTTCGGTGAAACCGCCCGCGAGGCACTGCGCAAGGTCAAGGCGGCACTGGGTCCCGAGGCCATCGTGATCTCGAACAAGTCGGTGCCCGGCGGCGTCGAGATCATGGCCATGTCGGCGGATAGCCTCGAGGCGCTGCAGGGAGAAAATAAATCGGCACCTGCCGCCGCTCCTGTCATGAAGTCTGCGACACAGCCTGTTCAGATGCCAGTACATGCCGTCCCACCAGCGCCGACTTTTGACGAAGATGAAACCGAAGACTATGCGGTGACGCTGTCCGCCAAGGCACGCGCACCGCTGCCCTTCCAGCCCTGGCAACCGTGGCAGCCGCCTCGGCAGGAAGCAACTGCTCCCGCACCCGTTACTCCAGCAGCGCCGCTATCCGAGAAGCCGAAATTGCGTCCCCTGCCGCCCAAGCAGACGATATCGGCGCAGGTGCCCACGCACGACCATGTCTCCGCCACGCTGGCGCAAGCGGCGGCCGAGCCCCCCCTGCCGCAGGGCATGCTGAACGGCGAAGCGCAAGTGCAGCAACTCATGGATGAAATGCGTTCGATCAAGACGCTGCTAGAACGTCAGCTGGCCGGCTTCGCGTGGGGCGACATGACGCGTCATGCGCCGCTGCGCGCACAACTGCTGGGCGAAATGATCGAATCCGGATTCTCCGGCCAACTGGCGCGGCGGCTGGTCGAGGACTTGCCGGAAGGCATGGATGTGCCCGAGGCGCGCAAGTGGCTGGCCGGCGCGGTCAACCGCCGCCTGCGCACGCTGACCGCCGAGAACGACCTGATCGATCGTGGAGGGGTGTTCGCGCTGGTCGGCCCGACCGGTGTCGGCAAGACGACGACCACGGCAAAGCTGGCTGCGCGTTGCGTCGTGCGTTATGGCGCCGAGAAGCTCGCGCTGCTGACCACGGATGGCTACCGGATCGGCGCGCACGAGCAGTTGCGCATCTATGGCCGGATTCTGGGCGTACCTGTCCATGTGGTGCGCGACAGCGAAGACCTGCGGCGGACGCTTTCCGAACTGCGCGGCAAGCACATGGTGCTCATCGATACTGTCGGCATGAGCCAGCGCGACCGCATGGTCGCCGAGCAGGCGGCGATGCTGATGCGTGCCGGCGACGTCAAGCGGCTGTTGCTGCTCAACGCCACCAGTCGTGGCGATACGCTCGACGACGTGATCCGCAGCTATGCTGGCGAGGACATCGCCGGCTGCATCCTGTCGAAGGTGGACGAAACGGCGGCACTGGCGCCCGCGCTCGACGCGGTGGTGCGTCACGGTCTGCTGCTCGCTTATGTCGCCAACGGCCAGCGCGTGCCGGAAGACCTGCACCTGCCGAATCGCAGCTACCTGCTGCATCGGGCCTTCAAACAGCCGGCGGCCGGTTCGGTGCATCGCCTGCGCGAGGACGAAGTCGGCCTGATGATGCCGGCGCAGTCGGCGGCGGCGCAGGGAGTGGCGCTTGTCTGAACATCACGCCACGCATGCCATGAGCGACCAGGCCGACGGCCTGCGGCGCCTGTTTGGCACGCAAGCCGTGACCTTGACCGTCGCTGCACGCGAGACGGATGTCATCGACGCCTATTCGCGCATCAAGCGCATCGCGCGCGAACAGAACTGCGGCTGCTTCCGCATCGCCGTGACGCATGCACGCTCGGAGGAAGAGGCGCGGACCGTGTTCGACAACCTGCAGCGCGTGGCACGCGAGTACCTGGGGGTGCGGCTAGAATATGCAGACTTCCCGCTGCCTTGAGCCCGCGCCATCCATGTACAACGCCCAGGGTACGCTCGAGAAAGAGCGACTCGTCAATCAATACGTACCACTGGTCAAGCGCATCGCCTATCACCTCATGGCGAAGCTGCCGGCCAGCGTCCAGGTCGATGACCTCATCCAGAACGGCATGCTCGGCCTGCTCGATGCGCTCGGGCGCTTCGAGGAAGGCATGGGCGCCCAGTTCGAGACCTACGCCGTGCAGCGGGTGCGCGGCGCGATGCTTGACGGCTTGCGCGAAAGCGACTGGCTGCCACGTGGCATCCGCAAGGAGATGCGCCGGGTCGAGGCCGTGCTGCAGAAGCTCGAACACGAGCAGGGACGCCATCCGGCCGAAAGCGAACTCGCCGCGGCGCTTGACATGCCGCTCGCCGATTACCAGCACCTGCTGCTCGAAGCGCGCGGTCACCAACTGGTTTACATCGAGGATCTGGCCGGCGAGAACGAGGATTACCTCGAACACCATGCCGCCGGGACCGCGCCCGATCCGCTTGCCCTGCTCGAGGAAAGCGATACGCGCGGCGCGCTGGTCGCCGCGATTGCCAATCTCCCCGAGCGCGAGAAAATGATGATGGCGCTGTACTACGAACAGGACCTGAACCTGCGTGAAATTGGCGCTGTCATGGGCGTCACCGAGTCGCGCGTGTGCCAGTTGCATTCCCAGGCCGTGGCCCGCCTGCGTGCCACCATGCTGGGCGAACAGGGTGCCGTGAAGCAGGCGGCAAAACGACGCGGGCGCAAGCCGAAGTCCGCCGCACCAGGAGCCGCCTGACCTCATGGACAAGATCAGCTTTGCCGGACTCGCGCTTGGACTGGCGGCCATCCTCGTCGGTCAGATCCTCGAAGGGGGCCACATTTCCTCGCTGGTGCAGCCGACGGCTTTCCTCATCGTCATCGGTGGCACGCTGGGGGCGGTCATGCTGCAGTCGCCGATGCAGGTGTTCATGACCGGCCTCAGGATGGGCAAGTGGGTGTTCCTGCCGCCGGCAAGCGATCCGGTCAAGCTGATCGACCAGGTGACGACCTGGAGCCACGTCGCGCGCAAGGAGGGTCTGCTCGCGCTCGAGGCACAGATCCCGCTGGTGCCCGATGCCTTCATGCGCAAGGGACTGCAGCATCTGGTCGACGGCGTTGAACCCGAGCGGCTGCGCGAAGTGCTCGAAGTCGAGATCGGCGCCTACGAGGAACAGATGAAACTCTCGGCGAAAATCTGGGAATCGGCCGGTGGCTATTCGCCGACCATCGGCATTCTCGGCGCAGTGATGGGGCTGATCCACGTCATGGAAAATCTTACCGACCCCTCCAAGCTGGGTGCCGGCATTGCCGTTGCCTTTGTGGCGACGATCTACGGTGTGGGTGCGGCCAACCTGATCTTCCTGCCGATCGCGAAGAAGTTGCTTGCCAACATTTCCCGTCTGGTCGCGCAGCGCGAGATGTTCGTCGATGGCCTGGTCGGCATCGCGAATGGCGACAATCCCCGCATCATCGAGTCACGGATGCAGGGCTACATCGTCTGACGATGGGAGTTGCCATGGGCAGACGACGCAAGGAAGAGGAACACGAAAATCACGAGCGCTGGCTCGTTTCCTACGCCGACTTCATCACCCTGCTGTTCGCCTTCTTCGTCGTGATGTATGCCGTTTCGTCGGTGAACGAGGGCAAGTACCGCGTGTTGTCGGATTCGATCGCATCGGCCTTCCGCAATATCCCGGGGAGTGCCTCGGGGGCCATGGTGCAAGTTAATCCGAATGCACCGATGCCGGTGACGATTCCCTTCAGGAAACCGCAGGTCGCCAACATCAAGACCGATGTTGCCCGCGAGAAGAATCGCGAACTGCTGCGCAACAAGGCCAAGGAAATCACCGAGGCGCTGGCGCCGCTGGTGGAATCAGGGCAGGTGCGCATCACCGAGGGCGCCCTCGGCATCACCGTCGAAATCAATGCGAGCGTGTTGTTCGATTCCGGCGAGGCACGCCTGCAAATTCCCGCTGTGCGGGCGCTGACCGCAGTGGGGCAGATTCTCGCGACCACGGATTTTCCGATCACCGTCGAGGGACATACCGATAACGCGCCGATCAGCACGCTGCTGTTCCCGTCGAACTGGGAGCTTTCGGGCGCGCGCGCCGCGAGCGTGGTGCGGCTGTTTATCGAGACCGGTGTCGATCCGCGCCGCCTGACGGCAACCGGCTATGCCGAACAGCGCCCGGTGGCGGACAATGCCTCACTGGAAGGGCGCCAGCGCAACCGCCGTGTGGCGATTACGATGGAATCACGTACGCCGGATACGCCGGTGGAAGTCGCTATTCCCGAATAGAGTTTAGGCTTTGCCGAGTATTCGGCTGCCGAGCCCGGATTGCTGCTGGCCGTCAGGACCATAGGTTGCAGCGGTATTCGCGGCAGCCATCAGGACATTCAAGGACTGCTGGTTGTGCTGGAGGCGCAAGGCGATCAGCTTGCCATTGGCTTCATTCAGGGCGCTGGCTTCGCTGACCAGGTCACGGAACTGGGCAGCATCGCTCACCGGAATCCGGTTAACTTGCTCGGCGAGCGCGGTTTTTTCTGCAATCAGAGGCGTCAGGGCGTCGATATCACCTGTCGCCAGCGCATCCTGCTCGCGGCGCAGGATGTCGACAAAGGCTTGCAGCGTTTCTTTGATGGGCACTAGCGCTTGGCGACGGCCAACATATCGCGGACGCTGTTCAGCAAACCGTCGGCAATGCGTTCCGGATTGATTTGAAAGCGACCTTCGGAGATGGCCTGCTTGATTTCCGCGACCTTTTGAGCATTGACAGGCGTCTCGCCAGCGCCGACTTCCTGCAAGCGGGCGGAGAGCGAGGAGATATCGACACGTTCTCCCGACGGCGTGCCTGCGGACTTGTCGGCCGACGCCACTCCCTTGGGGGAGCCGGTTCCCGGTGCGTTGCCGATGGTGGGTAGGTTGCTAGAGATCTTCACGGTAATAATCCTTTGCCAGCTATCTTTGGCTTATTTACGGCAGCACGGGCGAAAACCTGAGGCTGAATTTGCAAATGGAAACGGCTAGCACGGAAATATCTATTTGCATGATTATAAACATGAATCAGTAGCCGACCTCAACTGTCCCATTGGGTTTTGCCACGCCGCTGATAACCTGGCCGCTTCCCAGTCTAACCTGCGTGACCTGGCCTTCATGGGCATTGGACAATGCCCGGCCTTCGTTGGCGACAGCGAATCCGGGGCCACGCGAGATGACCCTGACGGTTTGACCTTGCCTCACCACTAATGGCGACTTCAGCATGTCGGCCCGCAAGGGGCGTCCGGCCGGAATCGAGGAAGCGGCGACCTTGCCAACGGCCAGTGATGCGTCAGTCACGATGCTGGCGGGCAGCTCCGACAGGTCTCCCATTTCGGTGGCAAGGTCGTCGGTGACCACAGTCTGGCCCTGGGCGATGGGGCGCGTGCTGATCAGGTAGTCAGCCTTGACACGCACATGCACCGGCACATAGACACGCCAACCCGCCGTGCCCAGGCAACGCACGACGACGTTCGTGCGTCCCCACGGGCGAGCACCGGCGGGACGACTGATATCGAAGTTGCTGCAGGGGCCGAGCTGGTTGCCCGGATCGAGGCCGCCGATTTCCCAGCTGACCTGGCCGGGCAATCCTTTGGTCTGGATTTTCAGCCAGCTCTCGATCGCTTTCCTGACCGGGGCGGGATCCTGCTGGGCATGAACGGGCAGGGCCAATAGGCCGCAAGCCAACATATAAATCAAGGGTCGCATGTCGGCATTGGAGCACGATTCCTGACGATGGTTCGGCCACGTACCCGCCATTTATCGGCCCTTTTCCCCGGTGGCAAGAATTGCCGCTTCTGCCGGCAAGAGTGCCGCTTCCCTGCCGCAGAACAAGCCGAATCGATGAAATGCAGGCATGGCACGGATGCTGCATAAAGATACTGCCGAACCACCTTTTCCCATCATCGACATGATCGACCGACTTGACCAGGACCTGAGCACCCTCCGCAATGCCATGAATATCCGTGGCTATCGGCAGGAAGTGCTGGCCTCGAATATCGCCAACGCTGATACGCCGCACTACAAGGCGCGCGATGTCGATTTCAAGTCGGCGCTGCAGGCCGCCGTCGGCGGTCGTGGTGCCCCGTCGGTTCAGCCAGTCACGCTCGCGCGTACGCAAGCAGGCCATCTGGGTGATGGTGGCGTGTCCCCACACAGCGGTTCGGTGAAACACCGGGCCGAATATCAGGGTGCGGTGGATGGCAACACGGTGAACATGGATGTGGAGCGCGCCGCATTTACTGAAAACGCGCTCCAGCTCGAAGCTCTGATCATGTTCGTCAACAAGCGCTTCGAAGGCCTGCAGCGCGCCATACAAGGTCAGTAATCATGAGCGATCTCAGAATCTTCGCCATTGCCGGTTCCGCGCTGACTGCGCAATCTGCCCGGCTCAACGCCGTGGCGAGCAACCTCGCCAACGCCGACAGTGTCGTCGGATCGGATGGCCAGCCTTACCGCGCCAAGCAGGTGGTGTTTCAAGCCACGCCAGTCGAGGGCGGCGGCGTTGGCGTACGTGTAACACAGGTCGTGGAAAGTGCCGCTCCGCTGCGCATGCAATATGACCCTGCGAATCCCGCAGCGGACGAAAAGGGCTATGTGTCGCTACCCAATGTGAATGTGGTCGAGGAAATGGTGAACATGATCTCGGCTTCGCGAGCCTATCAGACCAATGCCGAAGTGATGAACACCGCCAAGGCGCTGATGGCCAAGACCCTGGCGATCGGCCAGTAAGAAAGGAAATCAAATGGCAACCTCCGCCATAACCAATAGCCAGAGCGAGCAGATCTACCAGAGCCTCAACACCACGCGTGAAAAGGACGTCTCCGTGATGAACGAGGCGGAAAACCGCTTCCTGACGCTGCTGACCACGCAACTCAAAAACCAGGATCCTTTGAATCCAATGGATAACGCAGAATTGACCTCGCAGCTGGCGCAGATCAGTACGGTGAATGGCATCGAGAAACTCAACGCCACGCTGCAAACCCTGTTGTCGGGAATGGAAGACTCCCAGGCGATGGAGGCGGCATCACTCGTCAATCGCGGCGTGCTGGTGCCCGGTTCCAGCATGACGCTCGGTGAAAACGGCGGCATCGGCGGCTTCGAACTGGCCACACCGGCCGATGAGGCCAGCGTCACGATCAAGGACAGCAATGGTCTCGTCATCCATACGATGAATCTGGGTGCGCTCGATGCCGGCATTCATCCCTTCGTCTGGGACGGCAAGACGGATAGCGGCGCGCAGGCAGCACTGGGCAACTACACCTACAGCATCAGTGCGAAGACGGGCACCACGACCTCCACGCCGACTGCGCTGGCCTACGGTCTGGTTCAGGCGGTCACGCGCAATGCAACCGGGCTGACTCTCGACGTTGGCACGCTTGGTGCATTCGGTACGCGAGACATCAAACAAATTCTCTGACAGGAGTGATGAAATGAGTTTTCAACAAGGCTTGAGCGGACTGAATGCATCATCGAAGGCGCTTGATTCGGTCGGCAATAACATCGCCAACTCCGGCACGGTCGGATTCAAGTCGGCCACCACGGCTTTTGCCGATGTCTTCGCGGCGACGCTCGGTAGCGGCAGTCAGGTAGGTATCGGCACGACGGTCGCCGGCATCAATCAGCAATTTACCCAAGGCAATATTACGGTCACCAACAATGCCCTCGATTTGGCGATCAATGGTTCCGGCTTCTATCGGCTCAGCAACAACGGAGCGATTACCTGGACGCGCAATGGCCAGTTCAATGTCGACAAGGACGGCTATATCGTCAATGCCAACGGCTATCGGTTGACTGGTTATCTGGCCAATACCAGCAACGTGATCGTGCCATCGACGCCGGCCGAGATTTTCATCAACACTTCCGACTTGCAACCTCAGGCGACGGGCGCCAGCGCCGGTGGTACGGGACTGGAGATCGGCCTGAACCTCGATTCTCGCGAGGCTGTAATCGCCACCGCATTCAATGTTGGCGATCCGACGACCTACAACAGTTCAACTTCGGCGACAGTGTATGACTCGCTGGGGAATCCTCACCTGTTGTCCCTCTACTTCAAGAAGACAGCATCCAACACTTGGGATGTCTATACGACGCTTGATGGGGCGAATCAGGCAGGGCCGACCGTAGCTTCCTTCGACAGTGCCGGAACTCTGACGGCACCTGCTCTGGGCATTATCACGCAAACCTACACGCCAGCCCAGGTTGGAACAGGGGCCGCTGCCTTGTCATTCCCGCTCAACCTCACCGGCTCGACGCAGTATGGCAACATTTTCGGTGTCAACATGATCACGCAGGATGGCTATACCTCCGGGCGTCTTTCCGGCTTGAGCGTAGCGAGTGATGGCACGGTTCAGGGCCGGTACAGCAACGGCCAGACGCGTGATTTGGCGCAGGTGGTACTCGGTAACTTTAACAACCCCAACGGCCTGACCTCGCTGGGCAACAACCAGTGGGCGGAAACCGCGGATTCCGGCCAGCCACTGATTGGTGTACCGGGCTCGGGTTCGTTGGGCGTGATCCAGTCGGCGGCAATTGAAGAATCGAACGTCGACCTGACGGCCGAACTGGTCAACATGATCACCTACCAGCGCGCTTACCAGGCCAACGCGCAGACCATCAAGACGCAGGACTCGATCCTGCAGACACTGGTCAATCTCCGCTAAAAGTCGGCGCTGACAGGACGGCACGAGAACAATGGACAGACTGATCTACACGGTGATGACGGGCGCGACGGGTACGCTGTCGCGGCAGGCGGCCGTGTCGAACAATCTCGCCAATGTCACCACGCAAGGCTATCGCGCCGAGGAGCATCGCCTGCGGGCTGCCCAGGTGCTGACGCACAACACGTCACCCGCAGCCTTGCCGACACGCGCCTTCGCCGTCGATGCCAGCACCCACTCCGATTTCAGCGAAGGTGCGCTGAACTACACGGGAAACAGCACCGATGTGGCTGTGCGCGGCAAGGGCTGGATTGCGCTGGCCATGCCCGATGGTACGGAGGCCTACACGCGCGCCGGCAGTTTCGAGACCTCGGAAAACGGCCTCCTGCAGACCAAGAGTGGCATCCCGGTTCAGGGCGATGGTGGCCCGCTGAGCATACCGCCCGATTCGCGCGTGACTATCGAGCGCGACGGAACAATCTCGGTGGTGCCGCAAACCGGCGCACAGAACACGGTGAATGCGGTTGGCCGCATCAAGCTGGTGAATCCGCCGGAAGTCGATCTCGTGCGTGGTCCGGACGGCCTGTTCCGCTTGAACACCGGTGATCCGGCGCCACAGGACGACAACGTCAAGATCGCTGCCGGCTACCTCGAAAACAGCAACGTCAACCCGGTCGAGCAGATGGTCGCGATGATCTCGCTGGCTCGCCAGTTCGAAATGCAGATGCGCATGATCACCACGGCCGAAGCCAATGATCGCGCTGCGACTCAGGTGCTCACGCCCCGCTAATAAAGGATGACTGAATGATCCGCTCCCTCTGGATTGCCAAGACTGGCCTCGATGCCCAGCAGACCAACCTCGACGTCATCTCGCACAACCTGGCGAACGTCAGTACCAATGGCTACAAGCGCCAGCGTGCCGTGTTCGAGGATCTGCTCTACCAGAACCTGCGGCAGCCGGGCGCGCAATCGACGCAGCAGACCCAGATTCCATCGGGCCTGCAACTCGGCGTTGGCGTGCGCACGGTCGCGACGGAACACATCCATACGCAGGGCACGCTGCAGCGCACCGACAATCCGCTCGACATCGCGGTCAACGGCCAGGGCTTCTTCCAGATCCAGATGCCCGATGGCACGCTTGCCTATACGCGCGATGGCGCTTTCCAGCGCGACAGTACCGGACAAATGGTTACCTCGAGCGGCTACCCGGTTTCACCGGCGATCACGATTCCGTCGGACGCGATCAGCATCACGATCAGCCGCGACGGCATTGTTTCCGTGACCCAGGCCGGGCAGGCGGCGCCAACGCAGGTGGGCAACCTCCAGTTGGCGACCTTCGTCAACAACGGCGGCCTGCAAAGCGTCGGCGAGAACCTGTATGTCGAAACGGCATCGAGCGGCACGCCGACACCGAACACCCCGGGGAGCAACGGTGCCGGCCTGCTCAATCAGGGCCTGGTCGAGACCGCCAACGTCAATGTCGCCGAAGAACTGGTGTCGATGATCCAGACCCAGCGTGCCTACGAGATGAATTCGCGCGCGGTACAGACCTCCGATGCCATGCTCGGTCGCCTCACGCAACTCTAATGTAACTGTGAGAATGGTCATGAAATCGCTCCTGCTGGTCTTTTCATCCGCACTCCTGCTCGCCGGCTGCGTCACGACGACGCCCTCGACGGCGATCCACCAGCCGATGACCGTCCGGCCGGAAGCCAAGCCGGTCATGGCCCCAGCGAACGGCAGCATCTACAACGTCGCCACCTCCCGCCCGCTGTTCGAAGATCGCCGCGCCCGTCTCGTCGGCGACACGATCACCATCAACATCACGGAAAAGACCGCGGCGGCGAAGAAGTCGGATACCAAGGCCGACCGCAGCCACGACACCTCGCTGGGCATTCCGACGATTGCCGGCCTGCCGCTCAAGACCTTCCAGGGGGCAACACTCGCGGCCAACAGCAGCACGGCCTTCGAGGGCTCGGGCGAGAACACCTCGTCGAACAACTTCACGGGTACGCTGACGGTGACGGTGATCGAGGTCTATCCGAACGGCAACCTGCTCGTCTCTGGCGAGAAACAGATCGGCCTGAAGGAGGGTGAAGAGTTCGTCCGCTTCTCGGGCGTGGTCAACCCGATCACGATTTCCGCCGCCAACACGGTCGCATCCACGCAAGTCGCCGATGCACGCATCGAATACAAGGCAAATGGCTTCCTTGATTCGGCCCAGGTCATGGGCTGGCTTGGGCGATTCTTCCTCAGTTTCCTGCCATTCTGAGAGCGCACTGACATGAGTACCGTCCATAAGTTTCTGATCGGCATGATGTGGCTGTTTGCCGCCCTGATGGTTTCGGACGCCGCGCGTGCCGAGCGCATCAAGGAAATCGCTTCGATCGCCGGTGTGCGCAGCAACCAGCTGGTTGGCTACGGCGTGGTAGTCGGCCTCGACGGGACGGGCGACCAGACGACGCAGACGCCCTTCACGGTGCAGAGCATGATCAACATGCTGTCGCGCCTCGGCGTGACGCTACCGCCGGGCCAGTCGCTGCAACTCAAGAACGTTGCCGCGGTCATGGTGACAGCCGATCTGCAACCCTTCGCCCGCATCGGCCAGCCGCTCGACGTGACGGTATCCTCGATCGGCAACGCCAAGTCGCTACGCGGCGGCACACTGGTGATGACGCCCCTGAAAGGCGCCGACGGCAACGTCTATGCGCTCGCGCAGGGCAATGTGGTTGTCGTCGGTGCAGGTGCATCGGGGGCCGGTTCGAAAACCACGGTCAATCACCTGTCGGCGGGCCGCATCGTCAATGGCGCCATCGTCGAGCGCGAAGTACCGATGTCCGTCGGGCAGGGCGACATCGCCAGCTTCGAATTGCACCGCAGCGATTTTGGCACGGTACAGCGCGTCGTCCTGGCCATCAACAACGCGATGGGCGCCGGCACCGCCAGTGCCGTGGATGGTCGTCAAGTGCATGTGCGCCTGCCGGCAATGCCTGACGAGCGTGTTTCCTTCCTCGGCGCGGTCGAGAATTTGACTGTGACGCCGGTGCAGATGCCGGCGAAGGTAATCGTCAATGCACGCACCGGTTCGATCGTGATGAACCAGACGGTGACCATCGAAGCCTGTGCCGTCGCGCATGGCAACCTGTCGGTTTCAGTGAGCGCCGACAACAAGGTGAGCCAGCCGGGCGCGTTGTCCGGGGGGCAGACGGCCGGCGTGACGAATGCGACGATCGATATCCAGCAGCAGGAACGGCAACTGGTCGCGCTCAAGGCGGGTGCCAACCTGGCCGACGTGGTCAAGGCATTGAATGCCATCGGCGCCAATCCGCAGGACCTGATCGCGATCCTGCAGGCGATGAAGCTGTCCGGGTCGCTGCGCGCCGATCTGGAAATCATCTAAGCAACGGGAACACGGCATGATTTGCCGGCATGTTCCGCCGACTCCGGCAGCGCCGACAAGGCAGTCTATCGGGTCATGATTTCAGGCGCTTCCACCCCCTCCATTTTCGATGTCCAGGCGCTCGCCAAGGTCAAGACCGACTTGCGCAAGGACGACCCGAAAGCCCTGAAGGCTGCGGCCCAGCAGTTCGAGGCGGTATTCCTGCAGATGGTGCTCAAGTCGATGCGCGCCGCGACGCCGCAGACCGGGCCATTCGATAGCGACCAGACCCGTTTCTATCAGGAACTGCTCGATTCCCAGCTGGCCCAGGTGATGGCGGGCAAGGGCGGCACCGGACTGGCTGCGGTGATCGAACGGCAGTTGTCGCGTGCCGATGCGACACAGGCGCTGACCGGGGAAGAAGGATTCCCGCTGATGCCGCCTGCGCGATCCTTGCCTTTCAGCCTGCCTCGCGCCTTCCCGTTGCCGGATGGCAGCAAACCCGCGCCGGCCATTCCACTCGACGGCAGCCCGGTCCGGCCCAGCCTGATCGAGGGGGCGGCCAGTGCCGTCCCGCCAGCGCCGACTTTTGTATCGAACGTCTGGCCGCATGCCGTCGCAGCCAGTCAGACGACCGGCATCCCGGCGCAGTTCCTCATCGGGCATGCCGCGCTCGAAAGCGGCTGGGGCAAGGCTGAGCCCCGTTTCGCCGATGGCCGTCCGAGTCACAACCTGTTCGGCATCAAGGCGGGCAGCAATTGGCAAGGTGCCACCGTCGAGGCGACGACTACCGAGTACGTCAATGGGGTTGCCGAAAAGCACGTCGAGCGGTTCCGGGCCTACGGCTCCTATGCCGAAGCCTTTCAGGATTACGCCCAACTGCTCGCCCAGTCCCCGCGCTACGCCGGGGTCGTCGGCAGTCGTGATGCCGCCAGCTTCGCCCAGGGGCTCCAACGCGCCGGCTACGCGACCGATCCTGCCTATGCCAGCAAGCTCGAACGCGTGATCGGCAGCCTGAGCCTTTCGCAGGCAACTTTCCCAAGCACCTGATTTCCCGGAAATACCCGCCACTGGCATGGCGGTTGCTCTACTTCTCTGGCAAACGCTCAATCAACGGCAGTTTTTGCCGTTAATGATGCATCTTCCGGAGCCAGACAATGAGCATTTTCAGTGTAGCCCTCACGGGTTTGAACGCGGCACAGGTGGGCATCCTTACCACCAACCACAATATTGCCAATACGTCGACCGAAGGCTACAACCGTCAGCAGATTATCCAATCCACGAACACGCCCATGTTCACTGGTGCCGGCTATATCGGCCAGGGTACAAACGTTCTAACGGTACGGCGTATCTATGACCAGCAATTGAACGAGCAGGTGCTGGCAGCCAGCACCGGTGCTGCCGAGATGGATAGTTACCTTGCCCAGATCGGCCAGATCGACAACCTGCTCGCCGATCCGAGCGCAGGCCTGACGCCGGCACTCTCCAGCTTTTTCTCGGCCGTGCAGGAAATGGCGGCGAATCCTGCCTCCATCCCGGCGCGTCAGGGAATGCTCTCGGCCAGCCAGGCGCTGGTGGCGCGCTTCCAGTCCATCGACCAGCGCATGACCGAGATTCGCAGTGGCGTGAATGCGATGGTGACGAGTGAAGTCACAGCCATCAACTCCTACGCACAACAGATTGCCGAGATCAACGAGCGCATCATCCTTGCACAAGCGGCCGGCCCCAATCAGCCCCCCAACGATCTGCTTGACCAGCGCGACCAGCTGGTCGCAGAGCTCAACACCAAAATTCGCGCCACCACCATCACCCAAAGCGATGGCACCTACAGCGTTTTCATCGGCAATGGCCAGCCGCTGGTGATCGGCACTTTGCCTTACTCCATGAAAGCCGTGGCTGCGCCCGACGATCCAGAGCGTATCGTGGTTGCATTGACTTCACCCAATGGCAGTTCGGTCTATATGCCGGAATCGATGCTGACCGGCGGCTCGCTCGGCGGCTTGATTGCCTTCCGCAGCCAGTCACTCGACGACGCGCAAAATGCGCTCGGCCGTATCGCATTGACGCTCGCACAGAATTTCAATGATCAACACCAGCTCGGGCAGGATCTCGATGGTGATCTTGGTGGAAACTATTTCGACACGAGCCTGATGGGGGCAACGATTCGCTCCAATGCCAATAATGTCGCCCCCGCCGGCACAGTGACGGTTGCCATCAGCGACTATGGCGCGCTGACGACCAGCGATTACCGCCTGACATCCAATGGCGGTGGCAACTACACGCTGGTGCGCCTGTCTGACAATGCGGTGCTCGTGAATAACGCAGCATTACCGGCGACGATCGACGGCATGGCAATCAGTGTCGCCGGCGGCCCGGCAGCGAACAACAGTTATCTGATCCAGCCGACACGCGGCGGGGCCACGAACCTGGCGTTGGCAATTGGCAATCCCAGAGATATTGCCGTGGCTGCGCCAATTCGCACCTCGGCCGCACTTGCCAATACCGGCACAGGCGGCATCAGTGCCGGAACGGTCAATCCAAGCTTGCCGCTGGATGCAAATCTGCGGCAGACGGTGACGATCACTTTCACAAGCGCCACGACCTATGATGTTACCGGCACCGGCACGGGGCTTCCGGCAACCGGACTGACCTATACACCGGGCGATGACATAACCTATAACGGCTGGACGATCCAGATCAATGGCGCGCCTGCCGCCAACGATGTGTTTACCATCGAGCGCAATTCTGCGGGTGTTGCCGACAACCGCAACGGCGTCCTGCTGGGTGCGCTCCAGACCAAGAGTACGATGGAAGGCGGCACGGCCAACTACCTGTCTGCCTATTCGACCATCGTCGCGCAGATCGGCAACAAGGCGCGCGAGGTCGAGATTACCGGCCAGGCACAGCAAAGCCTGCTCGAGCAGGCGCAATCCACGCGCGATCAACTTTCCGGCGTGAATCTCGATGAAGAGGCTGCCAACCTGTTGCGTTACCAGCAGGCCTATCAGGCGGCAGCCAAGGTGATCAGCATCGCCACCACGCTCTTCGACGAGATTCTGGCGCTTGGACGTTAAGGAAAAATCATGAGAATCTCCACCAGCATGATCTTTGATACGGGCGTTGCCAACATCAACAAGCAATGGTCCCAGTTGCTGCATCTGCAGCAACAGGTCGCCTCCGGACGGCGCATTCTGACGCCCTCGGACGATCCAGTCGCCGCCGCGCGTGCGCTCGAGGTGACGCAATCCTCGGACATCCTGACCCAGTACGCGACCAATCAGCAGAATGCCACCTCCGCACTCGGTCTGGCGGAGACGCAACTGACCAGCCTCAACGACATGTTCGCCCGGCTGAAAGAACTGACGGTGCAGGCGGGCAATGCGACGCTGTCGGCAAGCGATCGGCAGTCGATCGCCTTCGAGTTGCGTGCGCGCTTCGATGAACTGCTCGGTCTCGCCAACGCGGCTGACGGTCAGGGGCAATATCTGTTTTCCGGCTTCATGGGGTCGACCAAGCCATTTGCCGGGACGGTGGACCAGCTCAATGCGGTAGCGAGTCAGGAAATTACTTACGACGGTGATGATGGGCAACGTCGCCTGCAAGTCTCAGCAACCAGAATGCTGGAAGTGAGCGATGCCGGTACCGATGTGTTCATGCGCATCAAGAATGGCAATGGTTATTTCGCGACGAACTATGCCGGGACGAATAACGGTTCCGGCATTATCGACATCGGCAATGTGACTGACCCGGCTGCATGGAATGCGTTGGCTGACAAGAACCTAAGCATCAATTTCACTTCGGCTACGACGTACGACATCGTCGATAGCACGAGTACGGTGATTGCCAGCGGTACGTACCAGTCGGGCGTGCCCATAGCCATTCCTGCCGGAGGAGCGAGCGTCATCATCACCGGCGCACCTGCCAGTGGAGACACTTTCACCATCGAGCCAAGTTCGTCGCAAAGCGTCTTCAAGACGCTGGCCAATCTGATCGGGGCGTTGGAGTCGGGTGGCAGCAGTGCCGTCGAATCCGCCCAGTATTCGAGTGAGATAGGCTTTGCGTTGGCGAATTTTGATCGTGCCAACGACAACATCCTGCGCGTGCGCTCGATGATCGGCAGCCGCATGAACGAGCTGGAATCGCTCGACAGCGTGAATCAGGATCTGCAGCTCCAGTACCAGCAAACGCTGTCGAACCTGCAGGATCTTGACTACGCCAAGGCGATTTCGGATCTGACGCGCAAGCAGACCGACCTGCAGGCCGCGCAGCAGTCCTTCATGAAGATATCGCAGCTTTCGCTGTTCAACTACTTCTGATGGTGTCGCTCATCATGCCGTCCCGCCAGCGCCGACTTTTACTAGCTGCAATGGGGGTCGCCACGCTGTTGTCCGGCTGCGCGCAGAACCCGACTGCTGCTGATGCGACAGGTGTCGGCGGCAAGACCAGCGAAGCGCTCACCAAGGGAATGACCAAGCTGATCGGCGGTCCGCTGATTCCCGATGCGACCGTGCAGTTGGGGCCCTCCGTTTCCTATCCGGTCGAAAAGCTGGTCTATTGGGGCATCTGGGTGGGTGCGGCCTATCTGATCCTCGACCCGCTTGCACCCAACTGGGACATCGAGGAAGCACGCCTGCCGGAAAATCATGTGCACTTCCAGATGTCGATGAAGCGCTATTACACGGGAGGGGCCGGCGAAGCGCGTGCCGTGTTCAACCGGCGCGCAAAAACCCTCATGCGCGAAGGTGGCTATAGCGGCTATGAGATCGTCGAGTATTCCGAAGCGCTCGATTCATCGGTACTCGGTTCGAAGCGTACCGCCGAAGGTGTGATTCGCCTGACCAAGCCGGCCAGCTGATCAGACGGCGGCCGCGCGCAACACCGCGCCCATGGCGCGGAAGGACTGGTCGAACAGGCGCTCCATGGCCGAGCCGAAGTAGGGAATCGAAAACATCAGGACGATGAAGCCCGCGGTCAGCGTGACCGGGAAACCGACCGCGAAGATGTTGAGCTGCGGGGCGACGCGTGCCAGCACGCCCATCGCAAGGTTGGAAATCAGCAGTGCGGTGATCAATGGCAGCGCGAGCAGCAGGCCTGCGGAAAACAGCACCGAGGACCATGCGAGCATGCTGGCGAAACCGCCGGTCGAAAAGGGCGTGGCTGTGACTGGCAGCAGCCGGAAACTTTCCGCCAGTACCTGCAGTGTCAGCAGGTGGCCGTTCATGGCGAGAAAAATCAGCATCGCCAGCAGGCCGAGAAATTCCGACAGCACTGGTGTCTGCCCGGCATTCTGCGGGTCGTAAAACACCGCGAAGGACAGGCTCATCTGAAAGCCGATCAGGTCGCCGGCCACGTCGATGGCGGTGAAGGCGATGCGCAGCGTGAAGCCGAGCAGAAGGCCGATGAGGGCCTGTTGGGCAAGAATAATGAAGCCGATCCATGAACCGGCCGGCACGTCCGGCATGGGCGGCAGCGTCGGTACGAGGGCGACGGTGATGATCAGGCCGAAGGCCAGGCGGATGCGCTGGGGTTGCGCGGCATTGTTGAAGATCGGCGCGCTGGCCAGCAGGCCGAAAATGCGTGCCAGCGGAAACAGGAATGCGGCAATCCAGGCGTCGAGCTGCGCGCTGGTGAAGGAGAGCATGCCGCTACCCGATGATGCCGGGAATCGACCCGTAGAGACGCTGCATGAAGTCAATCAGCACCGTCAACATCCACGGGCCGGCGACGATCAGGGTAACGAAGACGACGATCAGCTTCGGCACGAATGAAAGCGTCGCTTCGTTGATCTGCGTCGCGGCCTGGAAGATGGAGATCAACAGGCCGGTGGCCAGGGCGGCGATGAACAGGGGTGCGGAGATCAGCAGCGTGACTTCGACAGCCTGGCGGCCGATGTCGATGACGGTGGAAGGAGTCATGACGGATTTCCTCTAGCCAAAACTGGTGACGAGCGAGCCGATCAGCAACTGCCAGCCATCGACGAGCACGAACAGCATGATCTTGAACGGCAGGGCAACGATGACGGGCGACATCATCATCATGCCCATCGACATCAGCACCGAGGCGACCACCATGTCGATGATCAGGAAGGGGATGAAGACGATGAAGCCGATCTGGAAGGCGGTCTTGAGCTCGGAGGTGACGAAGGCCGGAATCAGCACGCGCATCGGCACGTCGTCGACCTTCTCCGGCGTCGGCGTTTGGGCGATTTTTGTAAACAGGGCGAGATCGGCATCACGCGTCTGCTTGATCATGAAGGCACGCAGCGGGACGGCACCGCGGTCGAGCGCCTGCTGGAAACTGATCTTGTTTTCCGCCAGCGGCAAATAGGCGTCGGCATAAATCTTTTCGCCTACCGGCGCCATGATGAAAAAGGTGAGGAACAACGCGAGGCCGACCAGCACCTGGTTCGGCGGCGAGGTCTGTGTGCCGAGCGCATGGCGCAGCAGCGAGAACACGATGATGATGCGCGTGAAGCTGGTCATCATCAGGATCAGCGCGGGCAGGAAGCTGAGGCTGGTGATCAGCAGCAGTGTCTGGATCGACAGCGACCATTGCGTGCCGCCGCCGGTGGCGGGCGTGCTGGTGATGGCCGGCATGGCCTGTGCGGCGGCCAGTCCGGGCAGCGCTGCGATGGCAATCAGTGCCAGGCAGGCAAGGATTCGTTCAGGCTTTGCCACGGCGCTCGACCAGTTGCCGCAGCCAGGCGGGTAACTCGCCGGCGGCCGGCGGGTGGGCCCCCGGGGGCAATTCCTGACGAGGAATTTCGGCCAGTGTGGTGACTTGTCCGGGCGCGACGCCGAGTACCAGCCAGCTGTTGCCGAGTTCAAGGATGACCACGCGTTCGCGCGGGCCAATGGCCACGCCGGCGACAACCCGCATCAATCCGGCGACGGCGCCACGCGGCTGGCTGAGGCGTTTGAGCAGCCACAAGGCACCCAGCAGCAAGGCCAGGACGACGACCAACCCCAGCACCATCTGCAGCGCGCTGCTGCCGAGATCGGGGGCGGCGGCCGGCAAAGTCGGCGCTGACGGGACGGCATCGGCCGCACCAGCGAGCGGCGCGACCAGCATGAAAACGCAAGGAATCAATCGTGGCAGCATGGCCACGAAGCTTATGCCTCGTCCGTCGGGGCGATGGCCGAATTAAGAGGGAAAAGCAGCGCTAACTGATTGCTTGGTTGCCGATTACTTGTTCAGTTTGCGCATCCGTTCCTGCGGCGTGATGATGTCGGTGAGGCGAATGCCGAACTTGTCATTCACGACAACCACTTCGCCCTGTGCGATCAGCGTGCCATTGACCAGTACATCCATCGGCTCGCCGGCCAGACCGTCGAGTTCGACCACCGAGCCATGCGCGAGCTGCAGCAGGTTGCGGATCGAAATTTTCGTGCGTCCCAGTTCCACGGTCAGATGCACGGGAATGTCGAGGATCAACTCGAGGCCCTGGTTGGCATTGGCGGCCGCGCCGGCGCCCAGTGGCTCGAAGATCTTGGCCGTTGCGGCGGCGGCAGCAGCCTTTTCCTGTTCCGCCTGTTCGCTCATGGCGGCGGCCCAGTCGTCCGCCGCTGCGGTTGCCGTGTCGCCGCCTTCCGCCGTCGCCTGCTCGGTCATTGCCGCGGCCCAGTCGTCTTCGCTGACCTGGTTGTCGGTCGGATTGTCTGTGTCTGCCATATTCTTTTACTCCGTGGCCTCTTCCGGCGCCAGAAATTTTTCCAGTTTGAGTGCGTACTGCCCGTTGTTGACGCCATAGCGGCAGCACAGCAACGGCACGTCATCAACCTTGACGTTGACCAGGTTGCCAATATCGATCGGCACGATGTCACCGACCTTGAGCTTGGCCACGTCGCCCAGCGGCAGTTCGGTACTGCCGAGGGGAGCCACCAGTTCGACCTCGGCGGTCAGCAGTTGCTTGCGCAGCATGCTGGTCCAGCGCTGGTCGCTGCCGGCCTGTTCGCTGTGCATCGTGCTGTAGAGCACATCGCGGATCGGTTCGATCATCGAGTAGGGCAGGCAGATGTGCATCTCGGCCGTATTGCCGGACAGCTCGATGGTGAAGGTGAAGGCAACGACGATTTCCGAAGGCGTGGCGATGTTGGCGAATTGCGTGTTCATCTCCGAGCGCACATAGTCGAATTTGATATCGAATACCGGCTTCCAGGCTTTCTCGTACTCGGCGAAAACCACCTGCAGCATGCCGGTGATGATGCGCTGCTCGGTGGCCGTGAAGTCGCGGCCCTCGACCCGGGTGTGGAAACGTCCGTCGCTGCCGAACATGTTGTCGACGACGAGAAAAACCAGATTGGGATCGAATACCACGAGCCCCGTGCCACGCAGCGGCTTGACCTGCACGAGGTTGAGGTTGGTCGGCACGACCAGGTTACGGATGAAGTCGCTGTATTTCTGCACGCGTACCGGCCCGACCGAGATCTCGGTGTTGCGGTGCATGTAGTTGAACAGGCCGATGCGGAAATACCGTGCGAAGCGCTCGTTGATGAGCTCCATCGTCGGCATGCGGCCGCGCACGATGCGCTCCTGCCGGCCCAGATCGTAGGCCTTGACCCCGCCAGCATCTTCTTCGGCCGGGGTTTCGTCAGCCTCTCCCGTGACACCCTTCAGCAGGGCATCAACTTCTTCCTGGGAGAGGAAATCCTGGCTCATTTACTGGATGATCAGGGATGAGAAGAATACGGCCTGCACCGGCGCATCCTCGGCGGCGTGATCCTGCTTTTCCTGGCCGGGTTCGGGGTCCGCGCCCGTCAGCGTGGCGTTGATCGCGACGCGGATCTGGTTGGCCAGCACCTGCATTCCCTCCGGCGTCGACAGCTCGGAAGCCTTCTTGCCCGCTAGGATCAGCAGCACCTTGTGGCGAATTTCGGGCATGAAGCCCTTGACCTGGTCTGCGATCGGTGCTTCGAGCAGCTTGAGTTCGGGCACGGCCTGCACATAGGCTTCCTGCTGCTCGGTCTGGAGCTTGACGACGAAGGGGTCGAGTTTGGTGAAGACCGGCGGCGCGGCGTGGTCGTCCTTCTTCTTCTTTTTCGCCTTGGCGGTCTTGGCCGGCGGTTCGTCGCCTTCCTCGGCTTCCTCGTCGGCAGGGCTCTTCTTCATCAGCATGAATGCCGCGCCGCCTCCGACGAGCACCAGCACCAGCACGGCGGCGATGATGATGATCAGCAGCTTGCTTTTCTTCTTCGGGGCTTCGCCTTCGGCGGGTGCTTCGGTCTTTTTGGCATCAGCCATCGATCACTCCTGTCCGCAATATTCGGGTTCAGGCAAATACATCGACAAGACCGCGTCCTCCCTTGAGGCCGGAAGTCGTCGATATGTTGCCTGAGCTAGCAGAAGATAATGCCTCATGTACCGGATTGGCACGGGCATGGTCAGAGCCTGAATTATCCCCGTGTTTTTCCTGCTGCGCCCATTGGCGGGCGTTTTCCGCATTGACCTGGGCTTGCCCGAGTTGAATGCCCGCATCGGCGAGCACTTCACGCAGGCGCGGCAGCGCTGCTTCGAGTGCTTCCCGCACCACCGGGTTGCTCGACGCGAAGCTGGCCGTCGCCTGATCACCCTTGATTGAGAGATTGACTTCGATACGTCCCATCTGTGGCGGGGTCAGTACCAGCTCGGCACGGCTTTCGGCACGATTGGCCAGCCAGGTGACGTGGTTGCCAAGTTCTTCAGTCCAGCCGGGAGCGCCCACGGCCTGGGAAATGACAGGCGCTGTTTCTTGGTTCGCCATTCTGCCCGGAGCCATTTGGGAAACGATGTTTTGCACCGCGGTTGCCGTGGTCCCCGGTGATTCCTTGTTCGCAGCGATTGCCGCGACGAGCTGCGAGGAAAATTCGCGGCCCGCAGATAGTTCTTCGGCCGGCGCACCATTGCCGGCCATGGCATTAGGGAGCACTTCGGCAGCATCCGTGGAGCTGGTTGACTGGGCTTGCAGATTGAAGGCGAACCCGTGGGCTTGACCTTGCGCTGAGGGATTTGCGGCAGATATTGCCGGTGAGCCCGGTGGTGTGCTTGCCGTCGGCAATGATGCCGGTGCCGCGAGCAGGGCACCGGCGGCATCGATGATTGTTTCGACCGATGATGCTTCCATGTTATCTGCCGCAACCTCCGTAGCTGGGTCGGCGGATACTTGCGTCAGGCCCAATGCTTCGATGAAGGGCAGCAGAGCGGCGAGTTCATCGGCAGGCGCATTGCCGGATGCGGCGGGATCGGTCATCTGGCCGATCTGCCCAGTGTCGACCTCGATTGCCAACTGCTTGCCCAGCAGGCGCTGAAAATGGGCTGCGAACAGATCGGCGCCATTGGCTGCAGTAGCGGCAACATCGGCTCCGTTGCTACCGGGGAGCAGTTTTGCTGCAATCGCATTCAGGCCGGGAGCCAGGCTGGCGGAAGAGGGCATCGCGGGCATCGGTTATTCCTTGCTGAGAGGTATCAGCAGGGAATATGCAAGGCTTATGCCAATACCTGCCTTATTCGTCCTTGCCGACCTTGTCGAGGAATCTGGCCGCGTGCTCATCCGCCTGTTTCTGCTCGTATCGCGACTCCTCGTAGGCGATGCGTGCCCGAAACCGCTGTGCCAGCGTGTCGTAGGCCTTGACCTTGCCGCGCTTGTCGAGCCAGTTTTTCTGTCCGGCGGCCGTGCGGTTCTTCGCCGTCATGGCCATCGTGCGTGCCTGTTCAACCGCCTCATCGAGCTTGGCGAGAAATTTCTGGTAGTTCTGCCAGCTGGCCGGGTCCAGTCCTTTGCCGGCGGCTTCCAGAAACAGCGCGTGATACTCCTGGCGGTACTGGACGAGCAATTGCAGGCGTGCCTCGTCCTGTTTCTCTCCGGCGATCAACTGACCCAGTTGGCGGGTGGCCTGTTCGAGGCGCAGGCTGGAGAGGTCCTGCAGGGATTGCAGATTGAAGCGCTTGTCCATCGGTCAAGTATAGTCAGCCTGTCGACTTATGCCGCATCCGGCAACAGGGTATTGAGCGCCACCAGGCTGTGTTCGACATCGGCATGCTCCTCGATGCCTTGCTGCAGGAAAGCTTCCATCGGTGTGTGGACCTCGATGGCGCGGTCAAGGATCGGGTCGGATCCGGGTACATAAGCGCCAACCGATAACAGGTCGCGGGCACGCTGATAACGGGAATACAGCTGCTTGAAGCGGCGCACCCGATCGAGATGCACGGGCGTGATCAGGCTGGTCATCGCGCGCGAGATCGATTGCTCGATATCGATGGCCGGATAGTGGCCGGCATCCGCCAAAGCGCGGTTGAGCACGATGTGGCCGTCGAGAATGGCTCGGGCGGCATCGGCGATCGGGTCCTGCTGGTCGTCGCCTTCGGCCAGCACCGTGTAGAAGGCGGTAATCGATCCGCTCCCGACCAGCCCGTTGCCAGCGCGTTCGACCAGTTGCGGCAGGCGGGCGAATACGCTGGGCGGATAGCCGCGCGTGACCGGCGGTTCGCCGACGGCGAGCGAGATTTCGCGCTGCGCCATCGCATAGCGGGTCAGCGAATCCATGATCAGCAGGACATGTTTGCCCTGGTCGCGAAAATATTCGGCGATCGAGGTGGCATAGGAGGCCCCCTGCAGCCGCATCAGCGGGCTGACGTCAGCCGGTGCTGCGACGACGACGGAACGCTTGAGGCCTTCGCCACCGAGGTTCTGCTCGATGAATTCCTTGACTTCACGGCCGCGCTCGCCGATCAGGCCGACGACGATGATGTCCGCCGCGGTATAGCGCGCCATCATGCCCAGCAGCACGCTCTTGCCGACGCCGGAGCCGGCGAACAGGCCCATCCGCTGGCCGCGGCCGATCGTCAGCAGCGAGTTGATGCTGCGAATGCCGACATCGAGCGTCTGCGCGATCGGGGCGCGATGCAGGGGGTTGAACGGCCGGCTGATGAGCGAGCGGGCCGGCTTGCTGTCGAGCGGACCGAGCCGGTCGAGCGGACGGCCATTGCCATCGACGACACGCCCCAGCAGCTGGTCACCAACCGGCAGGTGCTTGGCCCGGTCGAAGGCACGGCGAAACGGCTGCGCCCCTTGGCCGATCTTCGGCGGTGGCGGCGGGATCTCCAATGGCGTGACATGTGAGCCGGGTGCCAGGCCGTAAACATCTTCGGTCGGCATCATGTAGAGCCGCTCGCCGGCGAAGCCGACGACCTCGGCTTCGATCATGCCGTCCCCCGGCACCTGGATGCGGCAGCTCGAACCCAGCGGCAGCTTGAGGCCGGAGGCTTCCATGACCAGACCGCTGATGCGGGTCAGCCGGCCACTGGTCTGGAAAGGTACGACCTCGGCCAGCTGGGTGCGGGTATTGACGAGCAGGTCGCGCCACGCTGCGCAGTGGGGAGACATGCCTATTCCCTGGGTTCCCAGGCGGATGCGATGCCGAGATTTTCGATGACCCGGCGCCAGCGGGTGCCCGTGGACGCATCGATCTGGCTGCCGCCGGCCTCCAGCAGGCAGTCGCCTTGTTTCAGCGTTGGTTCTTCGAGAATGCGATGACCGGCATGAGTCAGCGCATCACCCATGTAGGAGCGCACGAGGGAGGCATCTTCAGGATTGAGGTGGATCGCCGCGTGCTGGTGCGGCAGGTAGGCAAGTGCCTCATTGACGACACCGAGGATCGTGTCGGGTCGCGTGGTGATCTCGTGGCGCACGACCTGCCGCGCGATTTCCACGGCCAGTGCGAGCAGTTCGTCGGCGACCTGCTGGTCGAATTCCTGCAGCGCTTGTTCAAGCTCATTGGCGGCCTTGCCGATGCGGGCCGCTTCAGCCTTGGCTGTCTTCTGCCCTTCCTCGTAGCCGGCGCGCTTGCCGTTCTGCAGGCCGGTCTGATAGCCCGCCTGGTAACCATCTTCACGTGCTTCGGCGCAGATGCGTTCGATTTCTGCCCGTTCCAGCGGCGTATTGGTGGATTCGCCATGACTCCCATGGTCAGCATGGCTGGGCGGTGTATTGGCCGCAACCGCGGTTCCGGCATCGAAGCTGGCCAGTTCCCAGCGTTCCCAGGCAGTGAGTCCGCTCATATCATCTGGTCATCCGCGCCCTTGCCACCGAGCTGGATCTGGCCTTCGTCGGCGAGACGGCGGGCGATCTTGATGATTTCCTTCTGCTCGGCTTCGACCTCGGAAAGTCGCACCGGGCCTTTCGATTCAAGGTCTTCCTTGAGCATTTCGGCGGCACGTTGCGACATGTTCTTGAAGATCTTCTCGCGCAGCTCGGGTGAAGCGCCCTTGAGCGCAAGGATCAGCGAGTCGGACTGGATCTCGCGCAGCAGCAGCTGGATGCCGCGGTCATCGACATCCATCAGGTTCTCGAAGACGAACATTTCGTCGAGGATCTTCTGCGCGAGGTCGGGGTCGTATTCGCGCACGTTGTCGACGATCGAGGTTTCGGCCGCCTGACCGACGAAGTTGAGGATTTCCGCCGCATGGCGGATGCCGCCCATCGCGGCTTTCTTCACGTTGGCCGAAGCGCCAGCCATCATGCGCGTCATCGCCTCGTTGAGTTCGCGCAGGGCGACCGGCTGCACGCCGTCGAGCGTGGCGATGCGCAGCAGTACGTCGTTGCGCAGGCGCTCGGTGAACAGCTTGAGGATCTCGCCGGCGTGGTCATATTCGAGATGCACGAGGATGGTGGCGATGATCTGCGGGTGCTCGTTCTTGATCAGGTCGGCCACCGTGGCGGCATCCATCCACTTCAGGCTTTCGATGCCGGCGGTGTCGCCGCCCTGCAGGATGCGGCCGATAAGGTTGGCCGCCTTGTCGTCGCCGAGCGCCTTGGTCAGCATGGCGCGGATCATGTTTTCGTCGGCCGAGAGTCCGGCGCCCTTCGCCGTGTGCGCCTCGACCTCCTCGATCAGTTGCTCGACCCTTTCGCGCGGTACCGACTTGACGGCCGCCATGGCATGGCCAAGCTTCTGTACCTCCTTGGGGCCGAGATGCTTGAGCACTTCCGCCGCGGCATCCTCGCCGAGCGAAAGCAGCAGCATCGCGCTCTTTTCGATCCCTTCCTCAGGTCCCGTTGGCACCCATCCACTCCTTGATCAGATCGGCAATCAGCTTGGGTTCCTGCTGGGCTGTATCGCGTGCCGACTTGAGCTTGTCGTCGAAACTGCGGCCGTGATGGGCACCGCCCGCATGGGCGATTTCGCTGACGCCGGCGGCTTCTGCTGCGGCCTTGCGTTCCGCTTCGGCGCGCTGCGCGGCCGCAGCAAACATCTCGAATACTGGCTTGAGCAGCTTGGTCCAGACCAGCCAGGCGATGATTGCGAAGATCAGGTACTGGGCGGCCTCCTTGGCGAAGGCGATCACCGAGGCGTCTTTCCACAGTGGCGTATCGGGAATGGCTTCGGCTTCACTCTGGACGAAGCTGGCCGCCGCGACATTGATCGAGTCGCCGCGCTTCTCATTGAAGCCGACCGATTCGCGCACGAGGTCATTGACGCGCTTGAGTTCCTCGGCAGTCGGCGGGACCGCCTTGCCGGGCTTGCCGTCGTTGCCGAGCGGGCGCTTGTGATTGACGGCGACGGCCACCGAGAGACGCTTCACGCCACCCGGCGTGCCGCGCGTATGGCGTACGGTCTTGTCGAGCTCGTAGTTGATCGTCGCGTTGCGCGTGTAGTTGCCGTTGGTGTTGGCACCACCGGCTGCGCCGCCGACTTGCGGATTGGTGATCGGGGCGGTGGCCGGTACGGGCGCCTGATTCGTGAGCGCGCCCGGCACGCCGATGGCGGGCGGGCTGCCGGCTCCGGTCTCGGCAGTCTGCTGGCTGCGGATGGCGGTATCGGGCACAGGGTTCGGCAGGTAGCTTTCCTCGACCTGGTCGATCTGGTTGAAATCGACATCCGCCGTGACCTGGGTGCGGAAGTTGCCCTTGCCGAGCAGCGGTTCGAGAATCGTCTCGACGCGCCGCACGTACTGCGCCTCGATATCTTTGATGTAGCCCAGTTGGCCCGGGTTGAGCGATTCATTCTTCTGGCTGCCCTGACCTTGCGAAACCAGCTTGCCGTCCTGGTCGATCACGCTGACGTTGCCCGGTGCCAGCTGCGGCACCGAGGAGGACACCAGATGCACGATGCCGGCAATTTGCGGTGGGTCGAGCGTGCGGCCGGGCTGCAGGCTGACCAGCACCGAGGCGGACGGCTTGAGGTCGTCGCGCAGGAAGGCGGTCTGCTTGGGAATGGCCAGATGCACGCGTGCGGCGCGTACCGCGCCCAGCGTCTGGATCGAGCGCGCGAGCTCGCCCTCGAGGCCGCGCTGGTAATTCACCTGCTCGGCAAACTGGCTGGTGCCGAGCTTCTGGTTTTCCATCAGCTCGAAGCCGACCAGCCCGCCCTTGGGCAGGCCTTGCGAGGCCAGCTTCAGCCGGGCATCATGCACCTGGCTGACCGGAACGAGGATCGCGCCGCCGCCTTCGGAATACTTGTAGGGGACATTTTGCTGCTGCAGGGCGGCGACGATCTGGCCGCCATCCTGGTCCGAAAGGTTGGAGAACAGCACGCCATAAGGCGGTTCCTTGGTCCAGAGCCAGGCGCCGACCAGCAGCGCGATGGCGAAGGCAAGCATCGCCATCGCCGTGAGTTTCTGGCGGGCGTTGAGCTGTGATAGCGCTCCCAAGCCAAAGGGGAGTGCCGGCGATGCGGTTGCCTGGTCTGCCATATGCGCTAAAAATTCTCCGCTGAAGTGCTTGGATAATCGCTGTCGGATTGTGGCTTGGCGTAGCAAGACGGGTTCCAGCAAGCAGCGGCAATAATTGCCGCTATTTCGGGTAATGTTTCAAGCCTGTTCCCCGCTTAATTGCCGCTTATTGCCGTATTGCCAACGCCGACTTTTTGCGAATATCCATCCGATGACTGCCACGCCTCCTGCCGCCGCCGAAATTCCGCTCGATCCCGCGCGGCTGGCCGAGGCGTTCCGCATGTTCAACCAGGTTTCGGAAGAGCTGTCGACTGCCTATGGTCTGCTGGAACGCCAGGTCGAGGCGCTGACCGCCGAACTAGCGGCGGCGAATGCCGAGACGCAGCGCTTGCGCGAGCAGGCCGAGCGCAATGCGCGCCTTGCCGCAATGGGCGAAATGGCCGCGCAGCTCGCCCACCAGTTGCGCACGCCGCTGGCGGCCGCGCTGCTCTACGCCGGCAATCTGGAAAATCCGGAGCTGCCCGAAGCGAGCCGCATCAGCATTGCGCAAAAGACCGTCGGCCGGCTCAAGCATCTCGAACGTCTGATCCAGGACATGCTGCTGTTCGCGCGCGGCGAAGTGCTCGGGCGCGAGGCCTTCGAAGTGGCCGATTTGCTGGGCGAACTCGCGCATACTTTCGAGCCGCTGGCACGCCAGCGCGGGATCGAGTTCGAATTGATGACGGTACCGGCCGGGCTGGTGACCACCGGCAATCGCAAGGCGCTCACCGGTGCGCTGACCAACCTGCTGGAAAATGCGCTACAGGCGGTGACGGACAGCGCCGTGCCAAAAGTCGGCCTTGGCGTGACGGCATCCGCTGAACAACTGGCCTTCAGCATTCGCGATAACGGGCGCGGCATGGCGCCGGATGTCGTCGCGCGCCTGTTCGAACCCTTCTTCACCACGCGCGCCGAAGGCACCGGCCTCGGGCTGGCAATCGCGCGCGGCGTGGCACGCGCCCATGGCGGCGGCATCGACGTCAATTCGGCGCCGGGCGCAGGAACCGAATTCATTCTCACCGTCAGTCGCGGCAGCGCTGACACCACACTCCGGAGTCCGGATGCCTAAATTGAACATACTGGTCGTCGAAGACGACGAGGCGCTGCGCGATGCGCTGCTGATCACGCTCGAAGCGGCCGGCCACAAGCCGAGCGGGGCAGATGGTGGCCCAGCGGCGCTGGCGTTGATCGAGCGGCAGTCATTTCACATGGTGATTTCCGACCTGCGCATGAGCCCGATGGATGGCCTGCAACTGCTCGGCGAAATTCGCCAGCGCAAGCCGGGTTTGCCGATCCTGCTGATGACGGCCTTCGGCGATGTCGACAAGGCGGTGGCGGCGATGCGCGGCGGCGCCTGCGACTTCATGCTGAAGCCCTTCGAGCCCAAGGCGCTGCTCGACCAGATCGAGCGTTTTGCGATTCCGCCGGTGGCCGATGGCGCCACGGGACTATTGGCCGCCGATCCGAAAACCCGCGAGATTCTGTTGCTGGCCGCGCGCGTGGCGAAGACCGACGCGACGGTGCTGCTCACCGGCGAGTCGGGCACCGGCAAGGAAGTGTTCGCACGTTACATCCACGACCAGTCGCAACGCGCGAAGGGACCGTTCGTCGCAATCAACTGCGCGGCGATTCCCGACAACCTGCTCGAAGCCACGCTGTTCGGCTACGAGAAAGGGGCCTTCACCGGGGCGCAGAGCGCGCAGGCCGGCAAGTTCGAGCAGGCCGACAAGGGCACGTTGCTGCTCGACGAAATCTCCGAAATGCCTCTTGGCCTACAAGCCAAGCTGCTGCGCGTGCTGCAGGAGCGCGAGGTCGAGCGCGTCGGCGGCAAGAAGCCGGTGGCGGTCGATATTCGCATACTGGCGACCTCGAACCGCGACATGGCCGCCGAAGTCGTGGCCGGCCGTTTCCGCGAAGACCTGTTCTATCGGCTCAATGTGTTTCCGCTGGCGATCCCGGCACTGCGCGAGCGACCCGGCGACATCGTTCCGCTGGCCCAGCACTTTCTTGCCATGCATGGCGCACGTCTCGGTCGCATGGCGAAAATTGGCACTGATGCGGCGGCAAAACTTGCCGCCCATCCATGGCCTGGCAATGTGCGCGAACTCGAAAACATCATGCAGCGCGCACTGATCCTCGCGCCCGGCGACGTCGTTGAAGCGGAGCATCTGTTGTTACCGGTAGCCGGTACGATTGCATCTGTCATGCCGCCAAGTACCGTCGCACCAGCGCCGACTTTTGTCATGCCGTTTGAGGCTCAAGCTGTTGTTTCATCAGGATCTTCCTCCAACATGAAGGATCTGGAGCGCCAGCACATCCTCGACACTTTGGCCAAAGTCGGCGGCTCGCGCAAGAAGGCAATCGAGCTGCTGGGCATCTCCGAACGCACGCTGCGCTACAAGCTGGCGCAGTATCGCGAAGAGGGTTATCTCAAGGGCAAGGAAGTGGACTAGCAAGCCGGCACAGGCTTTGCTATAAACAGCGCATGGCTATCGATACCCGCAATCTCGAACAAATGCTCACCGAGCTGCGCGCCGCCAGTGCGATCGCGCAGGGCAAGTCGCCGACCGCTTCCCAGGCTGCCGGCGGTGCCGATTTCGGCCAGGCACTCAAGGCCGCGATCGACCAGGTGAATGTCGCCCAGCAGCAGGCGCAGCAACTGACTCAGGAATTCGCCAGCGGCGACAGCAACGTCAATCTGCAGGACGTGATGATCAACCTGCAGAAGGCCAGCCTGTCATTCCAGCAGATGGTTCAGGTAAGGAACAAGCTCGTCACGGCCTATCAGGACGTGATGAACATGCCGGTCTGACGGCGCTCAGAAGCCGAGTCCTGATTCCCGCGCCTTCCGTTCGCGTTCCACCTTGATGATGTAACGCTGGATCAACGTTGCCATCGGCCCCGGCAGCTTGACGAATTCGCAGCCCGCGCGCTTGACGCGAGCGCCGCTTTTCAGCGTGATCTCGAACACGCTGCAGACCTTGATGGTGCAGGTGACGATGCCGACCTCGGGCAATTCCATGCGGCAGTTCGTTATCACCTGTTGCATGGCGAAGGGGACGTCGTCGGCGGGGGCGGAAATGCCGATGCCGCCGCCGCTGATGTCGAAGACGGTGGCTTCATGGAGATGTTCGTCGCTTCCCGTCAGCGGCAGGGACATGCGGCATTTGAGCGGACGGGCGATCGGCGTGGTCAGCCGGTAGAACTCGCGCCGCTGCAGGCGCAACAACTCTTTCGGAAAGGTGCTGAGAAATGCCGGGCGGCCTTCGTGCATGATGTGCGCGAACGCGCCGAGCAGGAACTGGATGCGCACCTTTTCAAGCAGCGCGACGCAGTAATGCTTGCCGGCGGCTTCGGCCTTGCGGTTGAGTTCCTCGTCCGGCCCCACGTCGAAGATCAGATGATCCTGCGTCACATCCACCAGCATGGTGAGCAGCATGTCCTGGCCTTCGTTGAAGAAGACGGTGATCTGCGACTTGTGATCGCGCAGGCCGCGCAACACCATCAGCACCTCGGCGTGGCTGCGCAGCATGTACTTGTCGTATTCGCCCGCTTCGAGGATCGGCAGGGTCTGGACGGCGGGGGTCGGGGTGGCTGTTTCAGTCATGGTCTCGCTCAACAAGACCGGATTTTATGACATTAAGGCGGGCTTGGCGGCAGCGTCAGTGGCGGCGGCAGGGCTTCATTGCTGCCTTGCTGCTCGACGCGGTAAAGCCAGGCCAGCAGCTCGGCGACGGCAATGTAGAGCGCGGGCGGGATATGGTCGTCAATGTCCACCTGTGAGAGCAGCGTGACCAGTTCCGGCGATTCGTGCACATATACACCATGGGCCTTGGCCCGCGCGATGATTTCCTCGGCGATCAGCCCGCGACCTTTCGCGACGACGCGCGGCGCCTGGTCGCCGGGCGCATATTTGAGGGCGACCGCCAGCCCCTGTCTATCCTTGCCCGGCAGGGTACTCATTTTCGAAGCTCACCTTGAAACCGAGCAGCGGGACGCCGGCGGCGGCCAGCGCCTCGGTCAGTGCCGGCGCGGCATCGCGCAGGTCGGCGGCGCTGGTGCCCAGGGGCGTCACCAGCGTGATGCTCACCCCCTTGGCCGACAATTGCAGATGGGCGTCGACGCGTCCCAGTCGCGGCGTGGTGAGCGACAGCGCGGTGCGCCAGCGGGCTTCTTCCTCGCTGCTGCCATCGGCTTCGCGTTCACCATTCCATTCGATTTCCCAGTCCATCGACTGGCGCGGCCAGATTTCGCCATGCCAGACCATGCGGTTTGTCGCCACGGCTTCGAGCTGTTGCTGCACCAGGGGACGCAGGTCGTCGGGGACCGTTTGCGCGAGGGTGGTCGTCTGGGCCGGGTTCGTTGCTTGCGGGAGCATGGCCGTGTTGGCCGCCAGCTCCCGCGGCGCGACAGCGGACGCTGCCGGCAGCGTGAGTGCCGTCCCGCCAGCGCTGACTTTTTCGGCCGCCGCATGCTGGTAGGCGACGGGTGCGGAACGCTGCCCCTGCGGCTCCTGCAGCAAGGTGGTCAGCGGCAGTTTGCCGCTGACCCATTGCGCCTGGTGGGCTTCGTAAAACAGGCCGCTTTGCGCCACCGCCTTGCCCAGCGCGGGTGCCAGCGTCGCGGCCGCATTCTGCGCCTGGGGTGGCTGGGCCAGCAGTGGCTGCCCGCGATTCAGCTGCGCCGGCGGCGCCGCCTCTCCGTCATTCGGCAGCAATTGGCCGATCATCCGCGCGGCGGGACTGAATTTCGCAAAGGGGTAGGGCGCGTTACTTCCGCTTCCGGCCTGCGTATTGCCGGCATCGACCTGCCGGGCGATGACCACCTTGCCAGAGCGGTCGAGCACGACCAGTTCGAGTTCGTCGCCCGCTTTGGCACCTTCGGGCAATTGCAGCGTCAGCTGCTTGCCGGCAACCAGCGCGCGATAGGTGTTGTCGGGCAGGGCTTCGCGGATTTGCGCCGTAAACGTCTGGCCACGTTGCAATGCCGGCAAATCTGCGGGAATGCCGCGCACCGGCTGCAGTGGCTGCAGCAGTTCCGCCTCGGTTTGCATCCGCATGCGGATGGCGGCATCGGGGGGGATCAGCACCATGCGTGTTCAGCCATCAAGCCACGAGGCGCTGACGTGATTGGCGGGATACGTTATGCGGAAATCAGCGCCCGGCGCTACCGGTACCGTAGGCCTGATCGACCTGGCGCTTGCGTACGTTGCCGGTCAGGAAGCGCCGCACCTGCTCCATCCACGGTTCGGTATGACGGCGCACCTCGGCGTCGTCACGGAGGATCTGCTGGATCAGGGCGCGTTTCTTCTCGGCCTCGAAGGCGTCGATCGTTCCGTTTTCGGACTCGTTTGCCAGCGTTTCACGCAAGCCCGAAACCGAGCGCTCGAGATCGATCAACTGTTCCCAGTCGTTGGCGCGGGCTGCTTCCACCATGCGGGTGGAGAGCGCACACATTTGTTCGTAGATCTCGATCTGGGCAGGCATCAGCAGCATGGTAGCCATCACGCTGCCTTTCCGCTGGCGGAAACAACGGCCGGATCGCCGGCTATTTCCTGCCACGCACTTTTGAGTTCCGTGAGCAAGCGCGCGGACTCATCCAGAGCCGCCTTTTCATTGCGCAGGTTGGCAAACAGCAAACGGTCGCAAATGTAGTCGTAGAGCGCCGCGAGACGTGGTGCCAGGTCGCCGCCGGTGGTGAAATCGAGGCTGGCTTTCAGGCCATTCGAGACGATGTCGATCGCCTTCGAAACAGACTCGCCTTTCGCCGCGATATTGCCTTCTTGCATTGCGTGAATTGCGGTAGCGATCGACAGCAGCGCGCCGTCGAACAACATCAGGATCAGCTTGTGCGGATTGGCCGCCATCACGCCGGTTTCGACGCCGACGCGTGCGTAGGCCTGGGAGGGTGAGTAGCTGGTTGCGAACATGGGCACTCCTCGTTGTCGTTATTCGCTGCTGGCAGCGCCGGGCAGGGCGGCCAGTTGTTGCGTCAGATAGGTGCTCGTCTGGTTCATGCTGGCGATGAGCGTATCGAGTGCGGTGAATTGTGCGCGATAGCGCTTCTCGACCTGTTCCAGCCGCAGATTCAGGGCATCGGCGCGTTTCTGCAGATCCTTGATCGAGGCGCTGATGCCGTCGGTGCGGCTGGTGATCAGCCCGGACGTGCCGACGATGCCTTCGAGGATCGTGTTGAAGCGCACCGCGATGCCTTCGTTGCCCGTGGTGGTCTGGGTGAACAGAGCCGCAACATCCTTGTCCGGATCGGCCACTGCGGCAGACAGCTTGCTGCTGTCGACAGCGAGCGTGCCATCCTTCTGCACCGTGATGCCGATATCCGACAGCCGGGAAATCCCGCCGGCAACGCCGGTCACCATCGATTGGGCAAGATTGCTCAACTGCGACTGGATCGAGCGCGCCGTGCTGTCGCCGGTGAGTACCGAAGCCTTCTTGTTCGCGGCATCGTAGGCCGTCATCTGCTTGATTCCGCCAACGGCGTCGTTGTAGGCCTTGACGAAGGCGTTGACGGCGGAAGTGACGGTGCCGGTATTTTGCGCGACAGTCACTGTCGTAGTACCGGCTTTTGATAGCGTCAGCGTGAGGCCATCGATGGCGTCGGTCACTGAGTTGGACGAACTGGTCGTCGTAATGCCATTGACGATCAACTCCGCATCCTCGGCCGGTTTGGTTTCGACGAGGCTGGCAGTTGCCAAATCCAAGAGCGGATTTGCGCCACTGACAGTAACCTCATTACTTACAGCTACCGTGATAGCACCGTCACTACCGAGCGTCTGCGATGTCAAGACGAGGCGCTGCTTTGCATTGACGCTGTCGTAGATGATCGAAGCCGTCACACCGGCATCGGCCTCATTGATAGCATCCCGGATGCCAGCGAGCGTGTTGTTATTGCTGTCGATATCGACATTGACGGCCGTGCCGCCGCCGACCGCGATCGATAATGTGCCAGTGTTGAAAATATCCGTTGTCGCGGTGTAATTGCCATCTGATCGCAGCGCGTGGTATCCAGCCAGGTGATTGACGGTGATGCTGTAACTGCCAGCCGCAGCCGTGCTACTGGCAGAGGCTGCTAAAACAGTGCTATCAGAGGAGGATGCGGACTTCGCGGTAAAGGTGCTGGCATTCTTCAGCGTCTGTGCCGCTGTTTGCAGTGAAGACAGCGCGCCCTTGAGCGAACCGAAAGCCGACAGCTTGGACTGGTAGCTCGCCTCCTTGGTGGCCAGCGCGGTCAGCGGCTGCGCTTCCACCGCCATCAGGCTGGAGATGATGCCGTTGATGTCGAGACCGGAACCGAGGCCGGCTGAAGTTATGCTTGCCATATGCTTGTCCTGAGTGGGTAATCAATTAACGGCGCCTACCGTCAATACTAAAGCAGAGAGCAAGTCGTGTTCCATGCCGTCCTGCCAGCGCCGACTCTCAGATGATGCGGATAGGTCCGCCGTAGGTCTCCAGCCTCCTGTCGGCGGTCAACAGCACCAGCGATTCGCTCATCGACTGCGCCACCAGCAGGCGGTCGAATGGATCGCCGTGCAGCAGGGGAAGTTCACCCGTAGCGATGATGTGGGACGGATTGATCGGCAGCAGGCGCATCGCCGCGCCTTCGATGGCGCCGAGAAAATCCCGGGGCGAGACGGGCAGCTTGTCGAGTCGGAATTTGATGGCGACTTCCCACAGGCTGGCCAGGCTGACATGGCAGCGGCGGGTGCCGATCAGATCACGGTCGGCCAGTGGCAAACGCGGGTCGGCGGTGAACCACCAAAGCGCGACATGCGTGTCGAGCAGCAGGCCGGGCATCATGCGGCGTCTTGACCCGTGAAAAGTGCTGCTACTTCCGCATCCGTTTCAGGGGTAAAGGCCTGGTCCAGAGTTCCGGGCGCGAGTTTCAGGCAGCCGTAGCCGATCGTTGCAGGTGTGGCTTCGCCAACAGGAACAAGGCGCACGGCCGGTTTGCCGGCGCGGGCGATCAGCACTTCTTCGCCATCCAGTGCCGCTTGCACCAGTTGCGACAGGCGGGTCTTTGCTTCGTAGAGGTTGTATTGGTGCATGGCTTCGTTCTGGTTTGGTTGGTTAGACCTAGTCTAGTAGTGTGCTGGCAATTGTCAACAAAAAAACAGCCCGCGCCGACTTGCATCGGGCGGGCTTCCATTCCTTACTTGTTGCCTGTTGCGTGCCTAACCTTTTTCCTGCAACAACATCCCTTGCATCCTGTCCAGCGAGCGGGCGATTTCCAGCATCTCCTCGGAAGGAATCTGCCGAATCATGTCGCCGGTCTCTGCATCGGTGATCCTGACGATGGTCTTGCCGGTGCTGTCGTCGATCGAGAAGGCCAAACTGTTCGGGGCCTTGGCTTCGACCAACTGCTTCAACGATTCCACCGCCTTCTGCACCTGTTCGGGCTGGGGCTGCTGCTGCGGAGCGGGCTCGGGCACGGCAACCGACACCTTGGCCGCTGGCTGAGGCGCGCCACCCTGTAGTACGGGTGCGGCCGGCAGCGTCGCGGTGCCTGGGGCGCCGTTATTGCCGATTGTCATTGCCATGAGCGTTCTCCTTGCCCTGATTGGCGGCGGGATGAACTCCGCCGCCAGCCGTTAGTCAGATGTGTCCCGATTAACCGCGGAGCAGCGTGAGAACGTTGTTCGGCAGCGCATTCGCCTGGGCCAGCATCGCCACGCCCGCTTGCTGCAGAATCTGGGCACGGGTCAGGTTGGCGGTTTCCTGCGCGAAGTCGGCGTCCTGGATGCGGGAACGGGCGGCCGTGATGTTCTCTGCAGACGCACTCAAGTTGGCGATGACCGACTCGAAGCGGTTCTGGACCGAACCGAAGGTGGCGCGGAGATTTGTAACCGCAGTCAGTGCTGCGTCGACGCGTGTGATTGCAACGTTCGCGTTGGCAACTGAAGTAACCGAAACAGAGTTTAACGCTGATGCACCCAGTGCCATCGAGCTATTATCAGCATAACCGATATAAGTTTCGTTGTTTCCAGACAAAGTGATCGCGTCAGTGGAAGTCAGTCGGATCGTACCGCCGAAAACATTGGATACTGCAGTACCGCTGGCTGCAGTTGCGGCAGTTTTTGCATCGTTTGTGGAGTTATTCAGTCCGGCGGAGGTTGTCGTAAGACCGGTACCAATTACCGTGCTGCTGGCATCGGCATCAGTGGCCGTCTGAGAGACCGTTATATTACGGCCGTCCGATGCGCTCAGCGTCAGCTTATTGCTGCTGAATGTCGCCGTTACGCCGGTAGCGGCGGAGTTTGAGTTAATTGCATTCGCCATGTCCGCGCCAGTAATGGTGACTTGCGAAACCCCGTTATAGATGTTCGTACCGTTAATGGTGAGGGTGTAAGTATCAGCTGCTTCACCACTGGTAAGAGTCGAATAATCGAAGACAACCGTGGTGTCGGCTTGAGCCGTCAAGTTGGGCACGCTAGCGTTGTTGATGGCCAGTACCTTTGAGTAGGCACTGCTCGCAGTACGTCCTGCATTTCCAGCACCCGAACTGTTATCTGCCGATGCACCGATGGCTACTGCAGCAGCGGAACCAACCGTGATCGAAAGATCACCAGAAGCTAGTGCGTTGGTAATGTCGACCCCCGTGCCTTGCTGGCCGAGAGCGGTACTGGTGCTATAAGTGGTTGAGCCGTTTACATAGTCGGCCGTCTTCCCGATTGCCGTATAGCGCATGCTGGTCGCAAGGCCGACCGAGATGGTTTCACCTACGTTTGCGCCTACTTGGAAGGATGCGGTACCGAAGCTGCCATCAAGAAGCTTCTGGCCGTTGAAGGAGGTTTGTGCCGCAACGCGGTCGATTTCGGCCAAACGTTGCTGAACTTCCGCATCAAGAGCTGCGCGGTCGGAAGCGCTGTTAGTCGCGTTGGCAGATTGAACTGAAAGTTCGCGAATACGTTGAAGGTTGTTGGCGATTTCGGCCAGCGCGCCTTCACCGGTTTGCGCCAGGGAGATGCCGTCGTTGGCGTTGCGGGTGGCTTGATTCAGGCCGCGGATCTGGGTGGTCATCCGCTCGGAAATGCCAAGGCCGGCCGCATCGTCCTTGGCGCTGTTGATCCGCAGGCCGGAGGACAGGCGCTGCAGGGCGGTCGACAGAGCGTTCTGCGATGTGGTCAGGTTGCGTTGCGCGTTCAGCGACGAGATGTTGGTGTTGATGATTTGTGCCATTTTTCAATCTCCTAGAGAGGTTAATCCCCGTCGGTCGCTTCGCTTTCCTGCGGCGCCGGCGCCGGTTTGATACGCGGAACATTCCGCGGACAGAAGCTTTATCGGAGCCGGTTGGGGAAACTTTAGGAATTAATGCAGCTTGGGAGTGGTGGGCAACTGCCGTCCGGTCAGCGCCGACTATTGCACTAAGCCTTTGGTTAGGCGTAGATATCTATCTGGCTGCCGAGGTGCGGCGGATCGCGCTGTCTGTTGGCTATCTTGACAGCAATAAAATGCGTTGGCAATATGGCCAACATGGGAGCGGATTTGTTATATCGGCACCGAGTCGATTTCGACGATGGGGCGATTCTGGAGATTGTCCTGTGGCGACTTCCCCGGCCGGTCGAGGGTTGTGATCATGTTTTCAAGTATCGGCTCTTTTATGGCAAAGACGGGCAGCGCATCATCGGATATGACAACGAGCGACCGAAAGGTGATCACTGTCATCGCGATGGTGTCGAAATGCCTTATGAATTCGAAGGGCCAGAGAAGTTGATTGATGATTTTTTCCGCGCAGTCGATGAGAAAAGGAGAGCACGATGAGAACCGCGACCATCCGTATCCGCAAAGCCGGCGAGTCTCTTGCTGCGGCGCGTGCCGGATTTCTCACTGCATTGGAAACCGCAAGCTATGCCGGTGAGCATTTCGATTTCGAGTCGCCTGCCGCATTGTTCCGCGTATTGACACCCAAACGCTGGGAACTGATCGAGTGCTTGCAGCAGTCCGGTCCGCTCGGCGTGCGGGCGCTCGCGCGCGCACTCGGCCGCGACGTAAAGCGTGTGCATGAAGATGCTGCGGCGCTGATCCAGGTCGGCCTGGTTGAAAAAACCCCGGAAGGCAAACTGGTGGTGCCCTTTGCCGAAATTCGTGCGGATTTCATGTTGCGGGCGGCGGCGTGAACTGCTCGACAAGGCGGCTGGCAACACATAGTGCAATGCCGTCCCGCCAGCGCCGACTTTTGCGCCAAGCCTTTGCCTAGGCGAAGGTATCGATCTGATTGCCGAGGTGCGGCGGGTTGTTGTAGGCCTGCTGGGTCGCCGCCATCAGCAGCTGGATCGCGCCTTGCCCCTGCAGTTCCATCGCCTTCTTGAGCACGGCAAGTTGCGCCGCCTGCTCGGTGCGGACGGTGGCCATTTCGATGGCAAGGGAGGCGATGGCGGAAGTATCCATGGCTAACTTTACGGCCGGGGATTGAAAAGCTTGAGGATGTTTCTTGTTGGCATGTAAGATTGTAAATTCGTTTTACAAATATACATTCCAATGTTAGGGTAATGCCCATGATCCCGCGACTTGCAACTCCTCGCCTGCACGATCTGGCAAGTTATTACCCGATCGTGGCGATTACCGGACCGCGCCAGGCCGGCAAGACCACCTTGGCGAAAGCGGCCTTTGCCGACAAGCCTTATGTCAGCCTTGAAGATCCGGATGTGCGCGCACTGGCCACCAGCGATCCGCGCGGCTTCCTTTCGCAGTTTCCCGATGGGGCGGTGTTTGACGAAGCCCAGCGAGCGCCAGACTTGTTTTCTTACCTGCAGACGCGTGTCGATGCCGACGAGCGGATGGGGCTGTTCGTTCTGACCGGCTCGCAACAGTTCGGCTTGATGGAAGGGATTTCGCAATCGCTGGCTGGACGCGTCGGCCTGTTGCACCTGCTGCCCTTCGCTTACGGGGAAATCGCGGCCACGCGTCCCGACGATAAGCTGGAAGACTGGCTGTCACGAGGTTTTTACCCTCCACTGCATGATCGCGCCATTCCGCCGCAACAGTGGTTTGCCGATTATTTGGCGACCTACATCGAGCGCGACGTGCGGCGTATGATCCAGGTGCGCGACCTCGACAGCTTTCACCGTTTCGTCCTGATGTGCGCCGCGCGCACCGGGCAGTTGCTCAATCTGTCGGCCCTGGCGGCAGACTGCGGCATCACCCACAATACCGCCAACGCCTGGCTGGGCGTGCTGGAAGCCAGCTACCTGGTCATGCGCCTGTCGCCCTTCCATCGCAACTTCGGCAAGCGCCTGACCAAGACGCCCAAGCTCTACTTTCTCGACCCCGGCCTGGCCGCATGGCTGGCCGGCGTGCGCAGCGCCAGCGATCTGGTGACGGGGGCAATGCGCGGACCGATATTCGAGACCTTCGTGGTGGCCGAATTCGTCAAGCATCGCCGCAACCATCTGCTGGGCGAAGACCTCCATTTCTGGCGCGATGCGACGGGCAACGAAATCGATCTGCTGGTGACGCGCGGCGAGCAGGTCGTGGCCGCCGTGGAATGCAAGGCCGGGCGCACGGTTGCTGAAGATTGGTTCGCACCACTGTCACACTTTGCCGCGCTGGCCGGGGAACCGTCCACACTGCTTATCCACGGTGGTGATGCCGACCAGCCGCGCACCCGTACGCCGGTCTATGGCTGGCGCTCGATAGGTCGGGCCTTGTCTGCTGCCTTTGCTTAGAACGTCCCCGCTCAGTAAGTACCGGGGTAGGCGCCACCGTCGAGCAGCCAGTTCTGGCCAGTGATGTAGCCGGCCTGTGCGCTGCACAGCCAGGCGCAGGCAGCGCCGAATTCTGCGGGATCGCCGATGCGGCCGGCGGGAATGGTGGCGACGCGTTCCGCGAGGGCCTTTTCGTATTCGATGTTTTTCGCTTTCGCCTGCGCGCCGACGACGCCGCGGATGCGGTCGGTGTCGAACAGGCCGGGCAGCAGATTGTTGATGGTGACGTTGTGCTGCACCGTCTTGCGCGCGAGGCCGGCGACGAAGCCGGTGAGTCCCGAGCGTGCGCCGTTGGAGAGGCCCAGCACGTCGATCGGCGCCTTGACCGCGCCCGAGGTGATGTTGACGATGCGGCCGAACTTGCGCGCGATCATGCCGTCGACGGTCGCCTTGATGAGTTCGATGGGCGTGAGCATGTTGGCGTCGAGCGCCTTGATCCAGTCGTCGCGCGACCAGTCGCGGAAATCGCCCGGCGGCGGCCCGCCGGCGTTGTTGACGAGGATGTCGGGGTCGGGGCAGGCGGCTAGCGCGGCGGTACGACCATCGGGTGTGGTGATATCCGCTACCACTGCTTGGGGTGCCGTCCCGCCAGCGCCGACTTTGCGCAGTTCGGCCAGTGTCGCATCGAGCGCTTCCTGACCACGGGCGACGATGGTGACATTGACACCTTCGCGCGCCAGCGCGAGCGCACAGCCGCGGCCGAGTCCCTTGCTCGCGGCGCAGACCAGAGCACGTTTGCCTTGTATGCCGAGATCCATGTCCGACCCCTAAGTAAAAACCGCATGCTACCCCAGTGTGCCCTGCGGCTAGAATGACCGCGCACCACGACAACAACACAAGGAGATCCGAATGAAAATGCGCTCACTCATCGTTGCATCAGCCATTGCCTTGACTGCAACCGCAAGCCAGGCGGCCGAATTCATCAACGTGCTGACCGGCGGCACCAGCGGCGTGTATTACCCGCTCGGTGTTTCGCTGACGCAGATCTACGGCAAGGTCATGCCGGACGCCAAGACGGCAGTGCAGGCGACCAAGGCCTCCGCCGAAAACCTCAACCTGCTGCAGGCCGGCCGCGGCGAAGTCGCCTTCACGCTCGGCGACACCTTGAGCGAAGCATGGAAAGGCAACGCCGAGGTCGGCTTCAAGGCCAAGCTCGACAAGTTGCGCACGCTCGCGGCGATCTATCCCAATTACATCCACTTCCTCGCCAGTGCCGATTCGGGCATCAAGTCTCTGGCCGACCTGAAGGGCAAGAAAGTCTCGGTCGGTGCGCCGAAGAGCGGCACCGAACTCAACAGCCGCGACATCCTCAAGGCCGCCGGCATGAGCTACGCCGATCTCGGCAAGGTCGAATACCTCGGCTATGCGGAATCGGTCGAGCTGATCAAGAACCGCCAGCTCGATGCCACGCTGCTGTCGTCCGGCCTCGGCGTCGCGGCCGTGCGCGATCTCGCCACCGCAGTGAAGATCGTCGTCATTCCGATTCCGGGCGAGATCGTCGCCAAGATCGGCGATGCGGCTTACCAGACCGGCACGATTCCGGCCAACACCTATAACGGCCAGACCGCCGACGTGCCGACGGTGGCGGTGCCCAACTATCTGGTGACGCATGCGGGCGTGTCGGAAGACACCGTGTACAAGATGACCAAGTCGATGTTCGAGAACCTCGACGCGATGATCGCCGCCCACGGTGCCGCCAAGGCGATCAAGAAGGAAAAGGCTGCCGCCGGTTCGCCCGTACCGCTGCACCCGGGTGCCGAGAAGTACTACAAGGAAGCCGGTCTGCTGAAGTAAGCGATGACCGGTCATTCGGCGGCGCCGGACCATGGCGACGAGACCTTCGCCGAGCATGGCGTACAGCGCCGGCTCGGCGGGACGGCACTGCGGGTACTGGCGACGATTGCGCTGGCGTTTTCCGTCTACCAGCTTGTCGTCGCCGCCTTCCATCCGTTTTCCAGCCTGGTCACGCGGGCGTTTCACGTCGGCTTTCTGCTGGCGCTGACCTTCATCCTCTATCCGGCCTGGAAGCGCGCGCGGCTGACGAAAGTCGGCGCTGGCGATACGGCACTGGCGCTCGCCGCTTGCGTACTATCGAGCTACCAGTGGTTCTTCGAAGGCGACCTGATCCAGCGTGCCGGCGATCCAACCACCGTCGACCTGTGGGTCGGCACGGCGATGGTCGTGCTTGTCTTCGAGGCGGCACGACGCATCCTCGGGCTGGCCTTGCCGCTGGTCTGCGCCATCTTCCTGCTCTACGGCCTGTTCGGCCAGTATCTGCCGGGCGATCTCGCCCACCGCGGCTACGCCTACTCGCAGATTGTCGATCAGCTCGGCTTCGGCACCGAAGGCATCTTCGGCATCCCGACGCTGGTCTCGGCGACCTACATCTTCCTGTTCATCCTGTTCGGCACCTTCCTTGAACATGCCGGGATGATCAACTTGTTCAATTCCATCGCGCTCGGTTTCGTCGGCCACTCCAAGGGCGGCGCGGCCAAGGTCTCGGTGTTGTCGTCCGGCCTGATGGGCACCATTTCCGGCTCGGGTGTTGCCAATGTGCTGACCACCGGGCAATTCACCATTCCGTTGATGAAGCGCTTCGGCTATTCGGGCACCTTCGCCGGCGCGGTCGAGGCGACATCGAGCATGGGCGGCCAGATCATGCCGCCGGTGATGGGCGCGGTCGCCTTCATCATGGCCGAAAATCTCAATGTCCCGTACAGCGAGATCGTCAAGGCGGCGCTGGTGCCGGCCATCCTCTATTACGTCACGGTGTTCTGGATGGTGCATCTCGAAGCCGGCCGCAAGCAACTGCTCGGCATGCCGAAGGACCAATGTCCCAATCCGTGGCGGGCGATGCGTGCGCAGTGGTACCTGATCCTGCCGCTGGCGGTGCTGGTGTTCATGCTCTTCAACGGTTTCACGCCAATGTATTCCGGCATGACCGGGTTGGCGCTGACGGCCATCCTGATCCTCGGCGCGACCATCGCCGCACGCCTGTCGTCGCTGGCTTTCCGCTACGCGTTCTGGATCGCGATCGGGCTGGCCTGCGCGACGCTGGTGAAGTGGGGCGTGTATCCCGTGCTGGCGGTGATCGCCGCGCTGATCGCTCTCAGTTTTGCGGTCAAGGGCGGGCTGCATACGCTCAAGATCCTGCGCGACAGCCTGATCGATGGCGCGAAGCAGGCGCTGCCGGTCGGCGTGGCCTGCGCGATCGTCGGGGTCATCATCGGCGTGCTGACGCTCACGGGCGCGGCGTCCAACTTCGCCGGTTTCATCCTCAAGGTGGGCGAAAACAGCCTGTTCCTGTCGCTGGTGCTGACCATGCTGGTCTGCCTGGTGCTCGGCATGGGCATCCCGACCATTCCCAACTACATCATCACCAGCGCCATCGCCGCGCCGGCGCTGCTGCAGCTGGGCGTACCGCTGATCGTCTCGCACATGTTCGTTTTCTACTTCGGCATCATGGCCGATCTGACGCCACCGGTCGCGCTGGCCGCCTTTGCCGCCAGTTCGATCGCCAAGGAACCACCCATGAAGATCGGCTTCAAGGCCGTTACCATCGCCATCGCCGGCTTTGTCGTGCCCTACATGGCCGTGTATGACAACGCGCTGATGCTGCAGGGCGACCCGGGCGTGCTCGCCGTGGCCTATATCGTCGGCAAGGCGCTGTTGGCGATTGCCCTCTGGGGCGCCGCGGCCATCGGCTACCTGCGCACGCCCCTGGCGGCATGGGAACGCATCTTCGCTGCGGCTGGCGCCTTCATGCTGGTGGCCGCGCTGCCGCTCACCGACGAAATCGGCTTTGCAATCTGCGTGGCCTTCCTCGCCTGGCACTGGCTGCGCTCGCGTCGGGAACACGCCATCGGGGCATGAACGGCATCTGCCTCGTTGCCGGGCTGCTGGTCGCGCAGTTCGGCGACGACATCACCCTGCGCTGGACCCACTCGATCCAGAAAACAGTCTGGGAAGAAGATTACCGTCGTGAAGGGAACGCACTGCGCCTCGTCGAGGCGCGTGTATGCAGCACCGGCGCGGGCATGGAACCACCCGCCGATGCGGTGCTGAAAGACGGTGCCTGGCACTACACGCCGCGACTGCCTGCGCTTCCGCAAGTCAGTCTCACGCATTCGCCCCATGTGGCACCTTATGTCGTGTGCGACGCGGGTCGTTGTAAAGGCGTGGATGCCTGGCTGCCGGGGTTGCAGGATCATGCCATCATGACGCTTTTGCCCTGTGCAACGAGGTGACATGACGGGATTTGCCATCCGTTGGTTAGTGTCGTTGCTGGCATGCACATTTGCCGCATTCGCCAGCGATGCCCCGATATATGGCAGCACGCATCATGACTTTCGTGTCGTCACCCTGACGCAAGGTCTCGATCATCCCTGGGGGCTCGCCTTCCTGCCCGACGGTCGCATGCTCGTGACTGAGCGCCCCGGCCGGCTTCGCATCATCGGCAGGGATGGCCGGCTTGATCCACGAGCAGTCGAAGGGGTTCCACCAGTTGCGGCGGTCGGGCAGGGCGGCTTGCTCGATGTCGTCCTGCATCCGGATCATGCGAAGAATGGCTGGATCTATCTTTCCTACGCCGGGCCCGGGCCCGGCGGGCAGGGGACGGAGGTCTTGCGCGGCCGACTGGCGGGACATGCCTTGCGCGACGTCGAGGTGCTGTTCCGCATGCAGCCGAAGACGAGGACGGTACATCACTTCGGTTCGCGCCTGGTGTTCGATCGTAAAGGCTTCCTGTATATCACCCTCGGCGATCGCGGCGACATGCAGCGCGCCCAGCGCCTCGACGATCATGCCGGTTCGGTGATCCGCCTGCACGACGATGGGCGTGTTCCCGCCGACAATCCCTTCGTCGGCAAGGCGGGTGCGCTGCCCGAGAAATTCACGCTCGGCAACCGCAACATGCAGGGCGCGGCACTGCATCCGCAAACCGGCGAGTTATGGACGCATGAACACGGCCCGCAAGGGGGTGACGAGATTAACATCATGCGCGCCGGCCTGAATTACGGGTGGCCGGTCATCACCTACGGCGTCAATTACGGCACCGGAACGAAGATCGGCGAAGGCACGCACAAGCCCGGCATGGCACAGCCGCTCTGGGTCTGGGTGCCGTCGATCGCGCCCTCGGGCATGGCCTTCTATGGCGGCGACCGCTTTCCAGGCTGGCGCGGCAACCTGTTCGTCGGTGCCTTGCGCGGCGAAATGCTGGTGCGCCTGGAACTCGATGGCGAACGCGTGCTGCGCGAAGAACGCCTGCTTGAAGGCAAGCTCGGCCGCATCCGCGACGTGCGCGTTGGGCCCGACGGCCTGATCTATCTGCTCACCGACAGCGACAATGGCCGTCTGCTGCGGCTGGAACCGAAATGACTTTGCCGGGTAAGCACTATCTTGCCGCATTGGTCTGGATTGTGTTGTTCGGCATCGCGTATGTCGTCATCGATGCGCAGTTGCAACCCAAGGTGGCTACCACGGAAAGCGGTGGAGAGATCGCCATTCCGCGTTCCCGTGACGGTCACTACTATGTCGCTGGACAGATCAATGGCCAGCCGGTGACATTTCTCGTGGATACGGGTGCGAGCACGGTCTCGGTAAACTCGGCGCTGGCGGGACGGCTCGGTTTGCCGCGCGGACGGCCGGTGGCCATCGGCACAGCGGGCGGCATGACGCAGGGCGAGGAAGTCGTTGGCCAGACGGTCACGTTGGGCGGGATCACGGTGCGCGAGGTGCGCATCGTCGTGCTGGCCGGCATGCCGGGTGAGGCTTTGCTGGGCCAGAACGTGCTCCGCCATCTGGAGGTCGTCCAGACGGCGGAGAAAATGGTGTTGCGGCGCAAGCCTGATTAGTGAGATCCGAATTGCTCAGTTTGTGACCGAGATGGTGTGGGTGCGAGGGCAAACACCCACTCATTGTGATGTTCGACCTGTTCGAATGCCTCCATTCCGGTCGGAAACCCCGTGTGCCGCAGTGTCGGCGTAGGACTCAGACTGTGGATGCCGCTGATGCGGCCATCAGGCGAGCGTTCGATGCCCCACTCGTGCTTTCCGGTCAGCGGGTCGGGATAGATGCGCCGCAGGTGGCGGCGCACGCCCAGGTAGCGCGGATCACGCAACAGCTCGGCCAGTTCCTTCGGTGCCGTGGGTTGGCCGACGGGCGTGGCATCGGCATAGGCCTGCAAGGCCTGGCGAAACTCGCGGCCGATGGCGAGCAGTTCCGCCTCGCTGTCGCGCAGCTGCAGGTTGGCGCCGGCGCCCAGCGCGGCAGCGGATCCGGCCGCGATCAAAGCCACGGCAATCAGCAGCCCGATATAGGTGAAGCCACGCTGCAGCCTACCATTGCGCATAGGGTTGTCCGTTGCGGCCCACTCCCGGTGCTCGGCTCCTGAGGTCCATGATGCCGACTTCGCCCTCCTGTGCCACGGCGACCATCCGCCAGGCCGTCGCGTTGCCGACCAAGGGATCTACCGGCAGGCTGCGCAGGTAGCGTCTCACCACCAGTTCGTCGAGGGAGGCGGGATAGCGGCCGCGGTCGGCATGAAAACGGTCGATGGCGTCGCGCGTGGTGCGCAGGTTTTCCGCGAGCACCGTTTCCTTCGCGTTATCAACGCTGCGGACATATTTTGGCGCGGCGAGCGAGAGCAGCAGGCCGAGCACGGCCAGTACCACCAGCAACTCGATCAGCGTAAAGCCTCGCGCCGACTTGCTCACCATTTGCGGTACTCGACACCGTTCAGGCCGACGATCGTCGAGCGCGAGAATACGTCGTAGACATCCTCGCCCGCCTTCGGATCCTCGGCTTCGCTCGCATAGCTGCGCTTGCCCCAGGTCGCGGCCGCGTCGATGCTCGCGTCGGGTTGCATCGGGTCGCGCGGGATGCGGCGCAGGAAAAAAACCTTGGCCTGCTGCGGATTGCGCGCGTCGCCGATACCGTCCACCAGCACCTGCAACGAGGGCGGATAGCCGCTTGCCCCGGCGGCACGGGGAACGCGCCCCGCGTCGGCCGCCAGCTTGTAGGCATCGATGGCATCGCGGATCTCGCGCAGCGCCCGGCGCAACTCCTGCTCGCGCCCGCGTTGCGCCGCCACTTCGGCGAAGGGGGTGACGATGCTGGCCAGCACGCCGAGGATCGCCAGCACGACGGCGACCTCGATCAGCGTGAAGCCGCGTCCTTTCCCCACGCGGATCACCGCGGCTGTCCTCCTTCGGCCGGTGCGATTGAAGGTGGCACGGCTTCGGTGTAGGCGGCCAGGTCAGGTCCCTGGATGCGCACGCTCGACTCCGGTCCCGCGTTGAATTCGGTGCGTGTCAGTGCGGGCCGTGCCATGCCGCGCACCAGGCGCGGCGTGATGGATAGCATCAGCTCGGTCTTCTGGCCATCCTCGGAACGGCTGCTGAACAGGCGCCCGACGACCGGGATGTCACCGAGCCCCGGCACCTTGTTGACCGTGCTGCGGTCGGAATCGCTGATCAGGCCGGCCAGCACCTGGTTTTCGCCGTCCTTGAGGCGCAGCAGGGTGGCGGCATTGCGCGTGCCGATCTGGTAGGCGAGCGTGCCGGTCTTGGTCTTGATCTGGTCGACGATGTTGCTGACTTCGAGGTTGATGCGGATCGCCACCTCGTTGTCGAGGTAGATGGTCGGTTGCACGTCGAGCTTGAGGCCGACATCGACATACTGCACCGACTCGGCGACGAAGCCGGTGGCGGTCGCGGTCGTGGTGATGTTGGGCACGCGGTCGCCGATCAGGATCTTGGCGGTTTCGCGGTTGCGCGTGCGGATGCGCGGGTTGGCGAGCAGATTCACATCGGTGTCGCCCTTGCCGGCAGAGAGCGCCATCGGGGTGAGCGTCGCGCCCAGCGTGCGCGAGGTGGCATTCTTGATGTCGGCCAGCGTCAGCGCGGCCCCTGCCACCGAGGCGAGCGGTGTCAGCGTCAGCAGGTCGGGCCAGCGGATGCCGAGGTCATACAGGCGGCTGCGCTTGACCTCGATGATCTCGACTTCGAGCATCACTTCCGGCTCGGGCAGGTCATGTACCGCCAGCAGTTTCTCGGCCTGCCGGATCGCCTCGGGTGTGTCGCGCATGACCAGCATGTTCTGCTTTTCGTCGGCGACGATGTCCCGCGCCTTGAGGATCGCCCGCAACGTGTTCGCGGCGATCTTCGCATCCATGTTGGTCAGGTAGAAGGTCTTGATCGTCAGCGACTGGTGATCGCGCGCCTTGGCCGGGGTATTCGGATAAACGAGGATGGTGCCGGCGTCGAGCATGCGCTGCTCGAGCTGCTGGGCCGCCAGCACGGCGCCGAGGATGTCCTTCACGGTCGCGCGGCGCAGGTAGATCGTCGTTGGCTGGCTGGCATTCACATCCTTGTCGAAGACGAAGTTGATGCCCGAGGTGCGGGCCAGCACCTCGAAGATCTGCTTCAGGCTGGCATCCTTAAATTCGATGGAGACGGGTTTTGCCAGCGCGGCGGCCAGCTTCGGATCGGGTGCGGCGGGCACCTGGCTCGACTGGCTGGCATCGATCGCGTCGCGCAGGCGCTGTGCCACCGCATCCTGCGGTGCTTCGGCGAGGATCGCCTGCAGCCGCGAACGGGCGGTATCGGCATCGCCGCGCGCCCAGGCCGTTTCCGCTTCCACCTGCCATTCCGCGCGGCGGCGTTCGAGACGTGCGTTTTCGGCCAGCTTGCGGGCGCGTTCGTTGGCCGGATCGAGTGTCACCGCACGGGCGATGAGCAGGTCGGCATCGTTGCGCCGTCCGCTGGCGGCGACCTGTTCGGCCTGCTGCAGCCATTGGCTGGCGACGCGTTCGCGCGTGCTCGCGACCGCGAGACGCAGCTCGGCCCGGTTCGGGTCCTCGCGCAGCGCGGCTTCGTAGCGCGGCAGCGCTTCTTCGAACCGGCCCTGTTCGGCAAGCTGGCGACCCTCCTGATACGGGCCGTTGGTCGTTACGCAACCGGCGAGGAAGGCAACGAGGAAAAGCAGTGCGGACAGGCGTTTCATTCTCTGGCGTCTCCGATGTCGAGCGTGTATTTGGTCTTGTTCTTGAGGTGCTGCAGCGTCAGCGTCGGCGGGACGATGGCGAGGACGCGATAGCGTTCGTCCAGCGTGTCGCCGGCGCGCACCACGCAGGTTTCTTCACCGCGCGCGAGGAAGACCGTCCAGCCTTCGCCGTCCGCCTGCTGCTTGCCCAATACACGCCAGTTGGACGCCGCACTGAAAGTCGGTGCTGGCGGGACGGCATCCGGGCGTTCGGCCGGAGCAGCTTGCGCTGGCAGGGGGATCGCAAAGGGGTCGCCTGCGGGGGCAGGAACGTATTGCCGCGGCAACAGGACGCGGATCGCCACGTGTCGTTCCGCGGGCATCGGCACGGCGGCCGCAGTTGCCGGGGCTTCCTGTGCATCGCCGAACGCCGCTACCGCGGCCGTCGCCACGAGCGCGAGCAGCAGCCAGGTCAGTCGGCCGGTCTTCATTCGGCGCCCTCGTTCAGCAGCAGGGTATGGAAATCGAGACAAAGCCGGGCTTCGATGCTGCGGCTGTCGTCGGTGCGCCGGAGGTTGAGTTCGCGCAGAGCCAGTGCCGGTTGGGCGGCCAGCACCGTGGCGAGGAATGCGCGCAGGTCGGCGTAGCTGCCTTGCAGTGGCAACTGCAATGAAGCGATGCCGAAACGGCCGGTTTCGTTGTTTTCGTAGCCATAGTCCACGCGGCCCGGCACGAGGTTGTGGCGCGCTGCGGCGTCGAGCACCTCGCGCTGCCGGGCTTCGAGTTCGGCGCGGGGAATCAGCACGGCAAGAAAGGCGCGGTGATGGGTGTCGAGCTGCCGGCCAGCGTCGGTGGGCAGCACCACGCCCGTGTCCGCCGGATGCACCACGCGCATGAATAACGTACTACCGGCAAGTGCGATGCAGGCCGCCGGGATCAGCAGCACGGGCCAGCCGTACCGGCGCCAGAGGAGTTCGGCGAACAGGAGCGGATTCATGCGTCCTCCCGCATGCGCAACTCGATCACGAAGCGAACCGGCCGGGGGTGCTTGTCGTTGCGGACTTCCTGACCGACCAGGGTGGCTTCGGCAATCGGCGCGCGCGCGCGCAGGCGTGCGGGATAGCCTTGCACGGTGACCGCATCGTTCGCTTCCCCTTCGAGCCGGACGATGGCTCGCTGGGCATCGGTATCCACCTGCAGCAGCACGGCATCCGCGCCGGGACCGAACTCGCTGTTCAGTGCATCAAGGACGGCAAGCCAGGGCAGATTGAGTTCACGGACCGCTATGTCGACCGCCTGCGCGCTGTCATCGTCAGGCAACACCCGGTGCCGCTGGCTGGCTTCCGTCATGTGGCTGGCCTCGACATGCGCGGGTGGCAGCCAGGCGAATCCGGCCACAACCAGTAGCACGGCACCCGCGCCGCTGGCGAGCCAGCTGGCCGGCCTGACGGTCTTGCGCCTGGGGGCGAAATCGATGGCCAGGGGTTTGAGCATGGATTCAGTCCGCCATTGTGCGCAACGATCCCACCACGACCGGGCGCAGCGCGGCAGTCGGCAGATCTGCCTGCCGGCAGTCGCGCTGCAGCAGCGTGTCGAAACCGACGGTACTGTGAGTCAGGGGTGGATGTACCCGGATGCCGCGCCATTGGCCCGCGACGATCAGGCCGATGGTGGTGCACTCGCGCGCCGCGACGCAGAAGGCCGTATTGACATCCAGTTGGCGGCAGCAGCGATTGAATTCGCGGATGTAGCGTGATTGCACCTGCCGCACCCGCCAGCCTTCCGCCTCGGCGGTACGGGGTAATTCGGTCGCGTAGCGCGCGGGGATCGCGCAGGTCAGCCAGCGCTCCGACCAGGGCGAGGGATCGACCCGGATCGCCCAGTCGTCCGGGTCGTCGCCGTAGATGGCGGTAAAGCGTTCCGCCGCCAGCAGGTCGAGTTCCGCCGTGCCAGCGAGTCCGGACGGACGTTCGAGAATCCAGTAGCGGGCGACGCTGTCGGTCACGAGGATATCGAGCAGGCTGCCGCGACGGGGTGCTTTCTCCAGCGGCCGCGGGCCGCTGCGCGTGACATGCAGGATGGTGGCTTCAGTCTTCCTGAGTGACACGTGCCACCTCCTCGAGCGTGGTCAGGCCGGCACGCGCGAGTTGCAGGGCGGCATCGCGCAGGCTGTGTGTTCCCTTGTGGCGTGCTTCGGCCTTGATGTCGGCGAGTGGCGCCCGTCGGGCTATCAGGGTACGCAGGTGGTCGTCGAGTGCCAGGATCTCGGCAACCGCCCGACGTCCCCGATAGCCGGTGTGGCGACACTTGCCGCAGCCGCTGCCGCGCCGGAATCCGCCTTGGGCGGCCTCCGGCGGCAGTCCGAGTTCGGCAAGTTCGCGTGTCGTGGGTATGGCGGGTTCGGCACAGTGCGGGCAGATCGTGCGCAGCAGGCGCTGCGCCCAGACGCCGTTGAGCGCTGCCGTCAGCAAGTAGGGGTCGATGCCGAGGTGGGCAAAGCGGTTGAACACATCGAAGACGTGGTTGGCGTGCACCGTCGACAGCACCAGATGGCCGGTCAATGCCGACTGCACGGCGATCTCGGCCGTCTCGGCATCGCGGATCTCGCCGACCATGATCTTGTCCGGGTCGTGCCGCAGGATCGATCGCAGCCCGCGCGCGAAACTTAGTCCCTTCTTGTCATTGACCGGGATCTGCAGCACGCCGGACAGTTCGTATTCGACCGGATCCTCGATGGTCACGATCTTGTCCCGGCCGTTATTGATTTCGGAGAGCACGCCGTAGAGCGTCGTGGTTTTCCCGCTGCCGGTCGGACCGGTGACCAGCAGCATGCCGTGTGGTTTCCGGGCGAGGGCGCGCATCAACGCGAGGTCGGTGCTGGCGAAGCCGAGTTGTTCGAGGCCCAGTGTTTCCCCGGCCGGGATCAGGCGGCGCTTGTCCAGGATGCGCAGCACGGCATCTTCGCCGTGAATGCTCGGCATGATCGAAAGCCGCAAGTCGATGCGGCGCCCTTCGAGGTCGACGGTGATGCGGCCATCCTGTGGGACGCGGCGCTCCGCGATGTCCAGCTCGGCAAGGACCTTGAGGCGCGAGACCGTCTGTTCGGCCAGTTCCAGCCCGCTGGTTTGGCCGACCGTTTCGAGGACGCCATCGATGCGCAAGCGGATGACGAGGCCGGACTGGGTCGCCTCCATGTGAATGTCGCTGGCACCCAGCTTCAGCGCGTCGAGGATCGTCGAATTGACGAGGCGCACCACCGGGTTCGCGGTCGCGTCCTGACGGGAAAGCATGACCGCATCATCCGCGGGTGCCGTCTCGCCAGCGCCGACTTTCGCACTGGCGAGCACGTTATCCAGCGCCGTTGCGGCACAGGCATGCTTGGCCAGCCAGTCGGACAGGTCGTCAGGCGTGATGAGGTACCAGTCGACCAGATCATTTGCCCGTGCCTCGGCCCAACGCTGCACGTCGATCGCCAGAGGGTCTTCCAGCACGCCCACGAAGCGCCCCGCATGGCGGAACAGGGCGCAGCGACGCGCCTGTGCTTCGCTTGGCGGCAGCCGGTCGAAGGCGGGTTCCAGGCGATGGATGTGAGCCAGCCTGAGCATGGGAAAGTCGGCGTGCGGCAAGGTATCCTCGGGCAATCGGGCATTCATCGCAAGCTCCCGGCAAGGTCGAAGATGGGCAGGTACAGCAGGACGACGATCGTGCCGACGACGAGGCCGATCGCGGCCATCAGCACGGGTTCGAAGCTGCGCGCGAAGATGTCGATGCGGCGCGCGATTTCGCCGTCGTGGAAGCGTGCCGCCCGGCCCAGCATTTCGCCGAGGCGCCCCCCCCGTTCACCGACGCGCAGCAGGCGCAGTGCGACGGGCGTGGCCAGTCCGGTCGTCGTGAAGGCCTGTGACAGGCTTTCACCGCGGCCGATGGCCGCCGTGGCTGCGCGGTAACGTGTCAGCGTGTCGGCAGACAGCAGGCCCTCGCTGAGTCGCAGGGCTTGCAGGATGGGCAGGCCGCCTTCGAGCAGCGTGCCGAGCGAGAGGTAAAGTCGGGACAGTTCGAACGTGGCCACCGTGCTCGCGATCCCGGGCAGTCGGCGCAGGAGGCGTTGCGGTCCGTTTCCCGACCACCAGGTGCGCAGACCAGTCAGTATGAGGAGGATCAGGCCGATCGCGCCAAGGATCAGTCCCTGCGTATGGTGGGCGGCGAAGTTGCCCCAATTCATCAGCTGTTGCGACAGCCACGGCAATTCGCGCCCGGTGCCCTGATAGACGCCGGCGAAGCGCGGCACGACATAACCGAGCAGAAATGCCGTGACGACCAGGCCGACGACGCCGAGGATGGACGGATAGATCAGTGCGCTGACGACGCGGCTGCGCACGCTATCGAGGCGTCCGCGATATTCGAGATAGCGACCGAGGGATTCGGGCAGGTTCGAGGTCCGTTCGGCGGCGCGCATGAGGCCGATGTACAGGACGGGAAAATGACCGGGCTGTTGTTCGAGCGCGAGCGAGAAGCGCTTTCCTTCGCGCAAGGCGGCCAGCAGGCGGTCGAGCACCGCGCGGGTTTCGCCGCTGGCTTCCTTGTCGCACAGGGCTTCGATGGCTTCGGTGATCGTCAGGCCGGCCTCGAGTAGGGCCAGCAGTTCCTGGCTGAACAGGGTGAGCGGGAAGGTGCTGCGTTGCGGCCACGTCAGGTGGGTCACCGCGACCGAGAGCGGGCGCAGGTCGCGGGCAGCGACCTGGTGGCGCGCCGCTTCCGCGTCGGCGGCATCCACCGCCACGGTGACGACACCGCCATTGCCTAGAGCGCGGACCGCGTAGCGCATCAGTAGATGATGTCGGCGTTGTCGCCGCTGCCCCCCGGCGCACCATCGCGGCCGTAGGACATGAGTTCGTAATCGCCCTTGGTTCCCGGCGTCCGATAAACGTAGGGTTTGCCCCAGGGATCGGCGGGAACGTCCTTCTGCAGGTAGGGCCCGTTCCAGCGCACCTCGCTGGCGGGACGGATGCGCAGGGCGGGCAGCCCCTGCGCGGTGGACGGATAGTGGCCGGTATCGAGCCGGAAAGTGTCGAGTGCCTTCGCCAGCGAATCGATCTGCGCGCGAGCGGCGGCGGTTTCCGACTTGCCGATTTGCGAGACATAGCGCGGCCCCACGTAGGCCACGAGCAGGCCGATGATGGCAACCACCACCAGCAGTTCGAGGAGTGTGAAGCCGCGCGCTTTCATCATGCGAAGGTGTCTCCCATCAGTGCGGTGAACCACTTGTTCATTTCCTCGAAATTGTCTTTCGAGCGCACCGCCGCCTCGCCGGCGGAGGCCGGCACCGGCACCATGGTCTGGCTAGTCGGGTCGTAGGCGAAGTTCACCGTCAGCCATGACGCGGTCTCGAACGTGATCGGCGAATAGCAGGCCGAGTTCGTATGCGGCGACGGATCGGGTGCGCGAGCCGAGAGCAGCCGCAGGATCGCATCGGCACAGACCTTGGCTTCCTGGTTGGCGATATGGCCGGCCTTGGGCTGGGTCGTCGCCGAAGCGTCACCGATGACATGGATGCCCGGGGCGATCTTGGACTCGTAGGACAGCACATCGACGCTGGTCCATTTGCCGCCGGCATCGGCCAGCCCGTTCGCGGAGATGACCTTGCCGGCGCGGTGGGGCGGAATGACGTTGAGTACCGTGCCGGTGACATCCCCCGTATTGGTATGCAACTTCATCGCTGACGCATCCACGCTTAGGACGGTGGTGTTGGGTCGGTAGTCGATGTTATGCAGGAGGAAACCTTCTTCGAAGGAGTGCTTCTCGGCGATGATCTCGGCATTGGCGTCCAAAACGATGACCTTGGATCCCGGCCGGTTGCGCTTCAGCCAGTCGGCGACGACGCAGGCGCGCTCGTAGGGCCCGGGCGGGCAGCGGAAAGGCTTGGCCGGGATGCTCATGACGAACACGCCGCTGCCGTTGGTCGGCATGGCGGTGATCATGTTGCGCAGGGCCGTCGTTTGGGTGCCGGCCTTCCAGGCATGGGGGACTTTCGCCTGCGCCGCAGCGGTCTCGAGTCCGGGCAGGATGTCGAAATCCACACCAGGGGCGATCACGAGCCGGTCATAGGCGTAGCTCGTGCCCGTCGCCAGGGCGACCTTGCGACCGACCGGGTCAATCGCCACGACATCGCCCTTAACGATCTTGACGCCATAACGGCTGGACAGGTTGCCGTAGCCGTATTGCAGCGAGCTCATGGTGCGCGAACCGTTCAGCACCAAGTTGCTCATGATGTTGGAGGCATAGGCGGACTCGCGCTCGATCAGCGTGACATCGACCCCGGTGCCCCCCCAGAAGCGCAGGTACTTGGCGACCGTGGCGCCGCCCATCCCACCGCCGATGACGACGACGCGCCCTTTGATGCCGGTGACGGGGAGTGAACTTGTCCTGGTTGATGTCGTCGTCCGGGTTCTGCGATCCGAAGCATGCGCTAGCAGATTGTGGCTGCCGGCTGCCAGACCAATGCCGGTTGCGCCAGCCCACTTGATGAAATCTCTACGTTTGATCATGTCGTGTCCCTCAGCGCAGCGTTGATAGGTAAGTGGCAAGCAACTTGATTTCGGCATCGGTGTAGCCACGTGCGTGCATGTCCATCATGTCCGGACGAGATTTGCGCTGCATTTCCTTAAGTTCGTTGTAGATCTCGCTGATCGATTCCCCCCGGATCGATTCCACGCCGCCGCTGCCGTTGGTGCCATGGCATTGGTAGCAGTTGGAGGCGAGTAGCCGCCCTGCGGGCGGTGCAGCAGCGGTCTGGGCTAGCGCAGGTAGCGTTGCCAGGGCGAAAGCCAGACCGCACAGGGTGTTTCTTCGTTTCATGAAGACTCCTTTTTATTGTCGAATGAAAAGCCGCTTGCATCGTCGCGGCGCTTTGTGGCGCTCCTGGCAGGTCACCACGGGGCAGATCATGGGGGACTGCCTGACGGTCTGGCTGTTGTCGTCAACCCCCGACACTTTTCTGTGATTCCACGAGAAACAGCAAAAAAAAGAGGCTGGGTACGGATACCCAGCCTCTCTACATTCGAATGGTTCGAATCAGGTGTTTGATTCAGACTGCAAGCGTGCGATGCGTTCTTCCAGCGGCGGGTGGGTCATGAACAGGCGCTTGAGTCCGCCGCCCACGCCGCCGGCGATGCCGAAGGCGGCCATCTTGTCGGGCAGGGGCTGTGGGTGCAGGTTGTTGAGGCGTTCCAGCGCGGCGATCATGTTCTGGCGACCGGCAAGGCTGGCACCGCCCTGGTCGGCGCGGAATTCGCGCTGGCGCGAGAAGTACATGACGATGATCGAGGCGAGGATGCCCAGCACCAGTTCGGCGACGATCATGGTGACGAAGAAGGCCGGACCCTGCCCGCGCTCGGTCTTGAACACGACGCGGTCAACCAGATGGCCGATGACGCGCGACAGGAACATCACGAAGGTGTTGACCACGCCCTGTATCAGGGCCAGCGTGACCATGTCGCCGTTGGCTGCATGCGCGACTTCATGGCCGAGGACAGCCTCGGCTTCCTGTCGCGTCATTTGGTTCAGCAGGCCGGTCGATACGGCGATCAGCGAGCTGTTCTTGCTCATGCCGGTGGCGAAGGCATTGACGTCAGGTGACTCATAGATGCCGACTTCCGGCATCTTGATGCCGGCTTGCTTGGAATACTTGCGGATGGTGTCGACCAGCCAGAACTCGGTCGAGTTGGAGGGCGCCTCGATGACATGTACGCCCATGGCGGTCTTGGCCGACCACTTGGAAATGGCGAGCGAGATCAGCGAGCCGCCAAAACCCATCACCGCCGCGAAAATCAGCAGCGAGCCCAGATTCAGGCCATTGGCGTTGAGATACGGCTCGACCCCCAGCAGACGCATGGTGATCGACAGGACGAACACGATGGCCAGGTTGGTACCGAGAAAAAGCAGAATACGTTTCATGTTGACAGACCCCTTGCAGTGCAATGACAAAGGTAATCTTAGGATAAATTGACACTTCGTACTAATCGATTAATATTTATCGAATGTTCGACTTCCGCGAGTAGTTTGCGATGGCCAATCTCAATTTCAAGCACCTGCGCTACTTCTGGATGGTGGCCAAATCCGGCAGCATCGCGCGCGCCAGCGAGCGCCTGCATCTCACGCCGCAATCGATCAGCGGCCAGCTCAGCGAATTCGAAGGCGCGCTGGGTGTCGATCTGTTCCGCAGGGTCGGGCGTGGGCTCGAACTGACCGAAACCGGGCAACGCATGCTTGGCTATGCCGAACAGATTTTCTCCATTGGTGACGAACTGCTAGAGTCGATCCGTTCGGACTCCCAGTCGCAGAGCGTGACCTTCCGGGTTGGCATCGCCGATTCGGTACCGAAGATGGTGGCTTATCGATTGGTCGAACCTTCGCTCGGTTTCGAGGAACCGGTTCGGCTGGTTTGCCGTGAAGGACGCCTCACCACCTTGCTGGGTGACCTTGCCGTGCACCGCCTCGACATGGTGATCGCCGACCGCCCGATGCCGGAGAATCTAAACGTGCGCGGCTACGATCATTTTCTCGGTGAAAGTGGCGTCAGCATCTTCGGCGCCAAATCCCTGCCCGGAAACGGTGGACGATCGTTCCCGCAATCATTGGACGGTGTGCCCTTTTTGCTGCCCGGGGTCGAGGTCGCGCTGCATGCCCGTCTGATGCGCTGGTTCGAAAGCGAGCGACTGCATCCCCGCATCGTCGGCGAATTCGACGATACGGCGCTGATGATGGCCTTTGGTCAGGCTGGAGCCGGCTATTTCGCCGCGCCGACGGCCATCGAGGCGACGATCATCCGCCAGCATGAGGTGCAGGTCCTTGGCCGGATCGAGGCTGTCAGGGAACAGATCTACGCCATTACCACCGAGCGCAAACTCACGCATCCGATTATCACGGCCATTTGTCGCTTCGCCCAGCATGACATCTTCGGCGGGACCAATACACCAAAGAAGCGCAAGCCGTCCGGGAAATAATCAGATTTATTCGAACTGTCAGTAATAATAATTCTGGTTTTATATTGTTCCGGGAGCGGCTATCCTGCCCGAGTCGTAATGCAACTCACAGGAGACTGCTATGAAAATGTTTTCGCTGATGGTCGCTGCCGTTCTGGCGTTGGGTATCGGTTTTGGCAGCGGTAATGCCGAAGCCAAACGACTGGGTGGCGCCAAGTCGTTCGGCATGCAGCGCCAGATGGATGCACCCAAACCCGCCACGCCGCCTGCTGCGGCCCCCACTGCCCCTGCTGCTACTGGCTCCGCGGCCGCCGCCGCACCCGCCGCTGCAGCACAGGCAGCCAAACCGCGGCCGTCCTGGATGGGCCCGGTAGCCGGCCTTGCTGCAGGCCTGGGTCTGGCCGCGCTCGCTTCGCACTTCGGCTTCGGCGAGGAACTCGCGTCAATGCTCATGATCGGTCTATTGGTCATGGCCGTCGTGGTCGTCGTCGGCCTCATCATGCGCAAGCGCGCCACGGCGCAGCAACCGGCACTGGCGAGCGCGGGCGCGATGCGCTATCAAGCTCAGGAGCCAGTCGCGGCGAACCGTGGCTACGATGTCTCGATGCCCGCATCCGGCGGTTCTTCCGGCGCATCCTCGTCCGCCGCCAACATCCCGGCAGACTTCGACGTGGCGGGCTTTGTGCGTAACGCCAAGGTGCATTTCATCCGCCTGCAGGCGGCCAACGACGCTGGCAACCTCGACGACATTCGCGAATTCACCACCCCGGAAATGTTCGCCGAACTCAAGATGAACTTCGCCGAGCGTGGCGATGCGGCACAGGAAACCGATGTGGTCGGCGTCGAGGCCGACGTGATCGACGTTATCGAGGAAGCGACCCGCTACATTGTCAGCGTGCGTTTCACCGGCCAGATCCGCGAAGAGAAGAATGGCCCGGTCGAGTCCTTCGACGAAGTCTGGCATCTGGTCAAGCCACGTAGCGGCACGGGTGGCTGGCTACTCGCCGGCATCCAGCAGTTCCAGTAAGACCAACGCTCGGGCATATTGCCCGGTGGGAAACGTTCACCTCCTCGGCGTCAGCAAGCCTCCACGGCGCTGACGCCGTTTTTTTGCCCGCCGCATTCGCTGATCAGCACGTCGGTAAACGCCAAAAGCCACCTTGCGGTGGCTTTTGAAATCTTGGCGACCCCACGGGGATTCGAACCCCGGTTCACACCGTGAAAGGGTGTTGTCCTAGGCCTCTAGACGATAGGGTCTTCGTCGTGGTGGAGGTAAGCGGGATCGAACCGCTGACCTCTTGCATGCCATGCAAGCGCTCTCCCAGCTGAGCTATACCCCCAAAAGAGAGGGCGCATTATACCGATACCTCCTCGTGTGTAAACCTCTGCCAGAAAAAAATTCAGAGGATCTTGCCGGGGTTCATCAGACCCTGCGGATCTATGGCGCGTTTGACGGCGCGCATCATGTCCATCTCGGTCTTGCTCTTGTAGCGCAGGATCTCTTCGCGTTTGAGTTGGCCGAGGCCGTGCTCGGCTGAAATCGAGCCATCGAGTTCGTTGACCAGGTCATGGACGACACGATTGACCGCGGCTGACTGGGCGATGAATGAGGCGTTGTCCAAGCCAGCGGGTTTCGACTGGTTGTAATGCAGGTTGCCGTCGCCGAGGTGGCCGAAGCAGACGATGCGCACGCCGGGGAAGTTGACTGCCAAAGCGGCATCGCAACGCTCAATGAACTCGGGAATGCGCGACACGGGGAGGGAGATGTCGTGCTTGATCGAAAGCCCCTCGATCTTCTGCGCTTCGGCGATGTTCTCGCGTAGCGCCCAAAGCGCCTGGGCCTGGGTTGCGTTGCGCGCAATGGCGGCGTCTCCTGCTTCGTCGGCGGCAACGGCATCAACCAGTACGGCTTCGAGAGGATCGGAGAGATCGGACTCCATGGTGTCGGAAAGTTCGATGAGAACCTGCCAGGGCGAGCGTTCGGCGAGCGGATCGCGACTGCCGGGGATATGTTGCAGCACGAGGTCGAGTGCCGGGCGACCGATTAATTCGAATGCCGTCACGCGACCGCCGATTTTTTCACGCAGCCGGGTAAGCAAAGCAACGGCTGCTTGCGGAGTGGGAACGGCGACCCATGCGGTAGCGATGGCGCGCGGGCGTGAAAACAGCTTGAGTACGGCGGCGGTGATCAGGCCGAGCGTGCCTTCGGCACCGATGAACAGGTGCTTCATGTCGAAGCCGGTGTTGTCCTTGCGCAGGCCGCGCAGGCCGTTCCAGATACGACCATCGGGCAGTACGACTTCAAGGCCGAGACAGAGTTCGCGCGCATTGCCATAGCGTAGCACCTGCACGCCACCGGCGTTGGTGGAAAGATTGCCGCCGATGGTCGCCGTGCCCTCGGCGGCGAGCGAAAGCGGGAACAGTCGGCCGGCCTGTTCCGCCGCGGCTTGCACTGCGGCGAGGGTACAGCCGGCTTCGACCGTCATCGTGTTGTTGTCGGTGTCGATTGCACGTACCCGGTTCAGGCGGGTGAGGCTGACGACGACTTCTCCCTTGATCGGTGTGGCACCGCCGCACAGTCCCGTATTGCCACCTTGCGGTACTACGGCGATGCCTGCTTCGTTGCATGCCTTGACTACTGCTGCGACTTCTTCTGTATTGGCGGGCTTGACTACGCAGGTCGGCTGGCCGGAATAGCGGCCACGCCAGTCGTTGCTGAAAGGGGCGATGTCGAAGGCGTCGGTCAGTACATGGGTGGCACCTACGTGGGTGCGCAACTTTTCGATCAAGCTGTTCATGGGTTCAAGGCAAATTCGATGGCGGGCAGCATGCGCTTCACGGCGGCAGAACCTTCGGCAATGGCCTCGGCTGCGCGGTGATAGTCCATCAGGCCGAGATGGGCAAGGCGTGGTGCAATCAGGGCGTCGGCCGGTTCGCCGGCTAGCCGGCTACGGGCGATGCGCGTCTGCATGATGTTGATGCTGGTAGAGAGCACGGTCGCGAGTGAGGGCAGCGTGTCATCACGCTTGAGCCCGAGGCTTGCCATCAGCCGATCTGACCAGTTCTTGTCGCGCTCCTTTTCCGCTGCCGCTGTGTGCTTGAGCGACCGGCCCACGATGTCCGAACCGAGATCAACCGCGATCACGACGTCGGCCCCCAGTGCCCGGCACAGCGAAACGGGGACCGGATTGACGAGGCCGCCATCGACGAGCAGGCGACCTTCACGGCTAACTGGGGACAGCAGCCCGGGCACTGCGATCGAGGCGCGCACGGCCGCCGCGACGGAACCATCACGCAGCCAGATCTCGCGGCCGTTGGCGAGATCGGTCGCGACGCAGCCAAAAGGTAGCGGCAGGGCAGCGAAATCCTTGTCGACGAAGTGCTTTTCGAAGAAGCCGATCAGCTTTTCGCCCTTGATGAGTCCGCCGGAAAATCCGACATCGAGCAGGCCGACCACGTCCTGCCAGGTGAGTCCGGTGACCCAGTCATGGAGGTCGTCAAGATCACCATCGGCGTAGGCCGCCCCGACCAGTGCACCGATCGAGCAACCGCTCAGGACATCGGGACGAATGCCAGCTTCCTGCAGAGCGCGAATGACGCCGATATGCGCCCAGCCGCGCGCGGAACCGCTGCCGAGCGCCAGTCCGATTTTCGGTTTCATGCTTCGGACGTCAGCGTGGCGTACAGGTCATGCACGTCGCAGTCGGTGATCGTGACCTCGGCGAACTCGCCGATTTCGAGATCGTGGCCGTCGGCGATATAGACGAGGCCATCAATGTCAGGCGCGTCGCCTGCCGTCCGGGCGATGGTGCCTTCCTCATCGATATCGTCAATGAGCACCGTGAGCGTCTGGCCGATTTTCGCTTCGAGGCGCTGTGTCGAGATGTCTTCCTGATGCCGCAGCAGGCGCATCTTGCGTTCTTCGCGGACTTCCTCGGGCAACGCACCGGGCAGGGCATTGGCCGCCGCACCCTCGACCGGCGAATAGGAGAAGGCGCCGACACGATCGAGTTGCGCGATGTCGAGAAAATCGAGCAGCTCGTTGAACTCGCTTTCCGTCTCGCCGGGGAAGCCGGTGATGAAGGTGCTGCGGATCGTCAGTTCCGGCACGGCCTTGCGCCAATTGGCGATGCGGTCGAGCACCTTGTCGATGTCGCCCGGCCGCTTCATCAGCTTGAGGATACGCGGACTGGCATGCTGGAAAGGGACGTCGAGGTAAGGCAGGATCCTGCCTTCCGCCATCAGCGGTAGCAGGTCGTCGACACTCGGATAGGGATAGACGTAGTGCAGACGTACCCAGATGCCGAGTTCGCCCAGTTCCTTGCAGAGTTCGTAGAGCCGCGTCTTGATGGGTTTCCCGCCGACGAAGCCGGTGCGGTACTTGACGTCGACACCGTAGGCGCTGGTGTCCTGCGAGATGATGATGAGTTCACGCACGCCGGCATCGGCAAGTGTCTCTGCTTCCTGCAGTACCTCGCCGATCGGGCGGCTGACCAGGTCGCCGCGCAGGCTGGGTATGATGCAAAAGCTGCAGCGGTGGTTGCAACCTTCGGAAATCTTCAGGTAGGCGTAATGATCGGGCGTGAGGCGGATGCCCTGCGGTGGCACGAGATCGACGAAGGGATCATGTTGCGGCGGCAGATGGGCATGCACCGCATCCATGACTTCCTGCAACGCATGCGGACCAGTAACCGCGAGCACGCTCGGATGCGTGTCCTGCACGATGCTGCCCTTGGCACCGAGGCAGCCGGTGACGATGACCTTGCCGTTCTCGTCGAGGGCTTCGCCAATCGCATCGAGAGATTCCTCGACCGCGGCATCGATGAAGCCGCAGGTATTGACGACCACGAGATCGGCGCTGTCATAGCTGCCAGAGATCTCGTAGCCTTCAGCGCGCAGGCGGGTCAGGATCTGCTCGGCATCGCTGGCCGCCTTGGGACAGCCGAGCGAAACGAAACCGACGCGCGGAACGCGCTTCTTTCTGGCCACTATTTTTTCTTTTCGACCTTTTCCGGTGCCGCCGGCTGGCCGGGAAACTGGAAGCCGCTGAACATCTTCTTCGTCTGTTCCTGGATGCTTTCCTGCATCTGGTGGAACATCTTCTGGCTTTGCTCGACGTAGGTGCCCATCATGCTCTGCATGGCCGGGCCCTGGAAGTTGAGGAACTGCGCCCACATGTCCTTGCTCATTGCGGCATTGTCGCCGTAGAGATGCTTGGCCTGATCCTGCAGCTTCTTCTGCATGTCGGCGAAGGCGGTGATATTGTTTTCCAGATACTGGCCCATCATGCCCTGCATGGCATTGCCGTAGAAGCGGATCATCTGCGCCAGCAGGTCGGAAGTGAACATCGGTGCGCCGCCCGCCTCTTCCTCGAGGATGATCTGCAGCAGGATGCTGCGCGTCAGATCGTCACCCGTCTTGGCGTCAATGACACGGAATTCTTCATGTTTCAGCACCAGTTCCTTCACGTCGGACAGCGTGATGTAGGTACTGGTGCGCGTATCGTAGAGACGACGATTCGGATATTTTTTGATGAGACGATTCTGTTCGGCCATGATGTTTCCTCCCCTTGCTTTTCACGGCATCACCTGATGGCGACGCCGTTGCTACATATTACCCTTACTGCAAGTACAGTCCGCCGTTGATGTTGAGTGTGGCGCCCGTCATGTAGCCGGCCAGGTCGGAGGCGAGATAGGAGCACAGGGCGCCCATTTCCTCGGGTTTGGCCAGACGTTTCATCGGGATCGTGTCGATGATGCTCTTCAGCACGTCCTCACGGATCGCCATCACCATCTTGGTGGCGACATAGCCCGGCGCGATGGCATTCACTGTCACGCCCTTGGTCGCCAGCTCCTGCGCCAGTGCCTTGGTGAAACCGATCACGCCGGCCTTGGCGGCCGAATAGTTGGTTTGGCCGGCCTGGCCCTTGACGCCGTTGACCGACGAGATGTTGATGATGCGGCCCCAGCCGCGCTCGGCCATCTTGGCGGAGCACTGTTTGGTCATGTTGTACAGGCTGGTCAGGTTGGTGGAGATGACGGCATCCCACTGGTCGCGTTCCATCTTGGCGAACATGCGGTCGCGGGTGATGCCAGCATTGTTGACAAGGATATCGATCGGACCGGCGGCAGTTTCGGCCTCGGCAACCATCTTCAGGCAGTCATCGAGCGATGCGACATCGCCCGCGACACAGACGAAATCCTTGAAGCTGGCCTCGGCCATTTCCTTGAGCCACTCATCCTTGTTGTCGAACTGCGGATGGTAGGCAGCGACGACTTTATAGCCGTCCTTGGCAAAAGCCTGGCAGATGGCAGTGCCGAGACCGCCCATGGCGCCGGTGACGAGTGCTACGCGTTGAGTCATGATGTTTGTTCCTTCCTCTGGTTTGGTGTGCTTATCGTGAAGCCTTTTCTGATTCAGGCTTTTTCCTTGACATACCGGCCGGGTGCGGGTTCGCCCGGCTGATATTTCTTGCTGCCCAAACGTCCGCGCGCGGCGACTTCGCCGTCTGCGAACTGCCCGAGCCATTCGCTCCAGCGTGACCACCAGCTGCCCGGCACTTCGGTGGCGCTTGCCAGCCACTCGTCGGGATTCGTGGTGTTGCTGTCGTTGATCCAGTGACTACGCTTGTTCTTGGCGGCGGGATTGATCACGCCGGCGATGTGGCCGGACGCGCCGAGCACGAAGGTCGACTGTCCGCCGAGATGCTTGCGGCCGAGATACGATGATTCCCATGGCACGATGTGATCCTCGCGCGTCGCGAGGATGAAGTGCGGCATGGCCACCTTGCGCAGGTCGGCCTTGACGCCGCACATCGGCAGCTTGCCCGGCACGCGCAGGCTGTTCTCGAGATAAAGATGTCGCAGGTACCACGCGGCGAAGGGGCCGGGCAGGTTGGTCGAATCCGAATTCCAGTAGAGCAGATCGAACGGTGCCGGCTTGTTGCCCTTGAGGTAGTTGCCGACGACGTATTGCCAGATCAGGTCGTTGGCGCGCAGTGCCGAGAAGGTGGTCGACAGTTCGCGCGCCGTCAGCAGGCCGCCCTTGCCGATGGTGGCTTCGCGCTGCATCACCGAGTTTTCGTCGACGAAGCAGCCGATCTCGCCGGTGTCGGTGAAGTCGAGCAGCGTGGTCAGCAGCGTCAGCGACGCGACCGGATCTTCGCCGCGCGCCTTGGCCACGGCCAGCGCCGACGACAGGATCGTGCCGCCGACGCAGAATCCCAGCGCATTGATCTGGTCGAGCCCGCAGATTTCCTGCACGACCTTGATCGCGGTGAGCGGACCTTTCTCCACGTAATCGTCCCAGGTCAGGTGGCCGAGGTCGGCCTGCGGGTTGCGCCAGGAGACGAGGAAGACCGTCTGGCCCTGCGCCACGGTGTAACGGATGAAGGAGTTCTCGGGCTGCAGGTCGAGGATGTAGTACTTGTTGATGCAGGGCGGCACGACCAGCAGTGGACGCTTGGCGACCGTGTCGGTCAGTGGTGCGTACTGCAGCAACTGGAACAATTCATTCTCGAAGACGACCGCGCCGGGGGTGATCGCGAGATTGCGGCCGACCTCGAAGGCGGCCTCGTCCGTCATCGAGATGCGCCCCTTCTCCATGTCGCCGATCAGGTTCTGCAGGCCGAGCTTGATACTCTCGCCATTGGTTTCGAGTGCTTTCTGGATGAACTCGGGATTCAGCGCGGCGAAGTTGGAAGGCGCCAGCGCATCGACCATCTGGCGCGTGGCGAACTGCACGCGATTGCGCGACAACTGCTGCGGAATCGGCATCGTATCGGCCATCCGCTTCAGGTACTGGGCGTTCAGCAGATATGCCTGACGCAGGTAGTCGTAGATGGGACTTTCCGCCCAGGCCGGATGGCTGAAGCGCTTGTCGCCGGGCTCGGCTTGTACCATCGGGGCGGCGGGCGTTTCCTTGTCGCGCTGGAGCATGGACTGCCAAAGCGTGGCATGGCGTTCATGCCATTCCTTCTGCAGGGCAAGCAGGGCTTGGCTGGGATCTTGGGGTGTCGTCATGGAGTGATTTTGCATTGCACCATAGGCGCTGTCAATCGAGCCATATAAGGCTTGCCATGCGGCCGGTTACGCCATCGCGCCGGTAGGAGAAAAACCTTGCCGCATCGCGCACGGTGCAATAGTCGGCACCGGCGAGACGGCACACGCCGAGAGCTTCAAGCCGCTGTCTGGCCAGCAGGTAGATGTCGCAGAGCCATTTTCCATTCGGCTTGGCGACGAATGCACTGGCCGCCTGCGGATCATGTGCCATGAAGGTGTCGCGCACTTCGCCGCCGACCTCGAAATGCTGTGGGCCAATCGCTGGCCCAAGCCAGGCCATTAGCTGGTCGGCTGGTACGTCCATCGCTACGACGGTGGACTCGATTATGCCGGCGGCGAGGCCGCGCCAGCCGGCATGCGCTGCGGCAACCACCGTGCCGTCCGTGTCGCAGAGCAGCACCGGCAGGCAGTCGGCGGTGAGCACGGCACAGACAACGCCGGTGCTGCGTGAAAATGCTGCATCGGCATCGGCCATCTCACGCGCCGCATCGAGGCAACGGATGCCATGCACCTGTTTCATCCAGACCGGTTCGGCGGGCAGGTGGGCACGCAGGATGCGGCGATTTTCGGCGACGGCGGCCGGGTCGTCGCCAACATGATCGCCGAGGTTGAAGCTGGCATAGGGGGCGGTGCTGATGCCGCCGTGGCGCGTCGTCACGAGCGCGCGCACGTTTGCGGGGGCGCGCCAGTCGGGCAGTATGAAATCAGTCGCCACGCAATTGCTCCAGCAGTGTCGCGAAGTCAACCGGCAGTGGCGCCTCCCAGTGCAGTTCTTCTCCGCTCACGGGGTGAACCAGAGCGAGGCGGAAGGCATGCAGTGCTTGGCGCGGGAAGGCATCGAGCAGCGGCTTCCCGCATTTTGTCTTGCCATACACCGGATCGCCGACGAGCGGGTGCTTGATGTTCGCCATATGCACGCGAATCTGGTGGGTGCGTCCGGTATCGAGCCGGCATTCGACGAGCGTGCAGTGGGCGAACTGTTCGATTGGGGCGTAGTGCGTGCGCGCTTCCTTGCCACCCTGTTTGACGACCGCCATCTTCGTGCGCTGCACCGGGTGGCGGCCAAGCGGTGCATCCACCGTTCCGCTTGATGCAACTTTGCCATGCACGAGCGCGAAGTAGTGGCGCTTCACCGTGCGCGCCTGCAACTGGCGCACGAGGTCGGTCTGGGCGGTGAGCATTTTCGCCACCACCATCAGCCCCGAGGTTTCCTTGTCGAGCCGATGGACGATGCCGGCGCGCGGCACGCCGGCCAGTTCCGGCGCGTGATGCAGCAACGCGTTCATCAGGGTGCCGCTGGCGTTGCCGTTGCCCGGATGCACGACCAGTCCGGCTGGCTTGTCGATGACGATAAGTGCCGCATCCTCGAACACGATCGGAAGAGGGATGTCTTCCGCCGCATTTGAAAAAGTCGGTACTGGCAGGAGGGCACAGGTAACGCATTCGCCCCCCAGCACCTTGCGTTTGGCATCGGCGGTGCCGCCATCGAGCCGGATTAGTCCTTCCTTGAGCCAGCCCTGCAGGCGGCTGCGCGAATGCTCGGGGAACAATTTTGCCAAGGCGGCGTCGAGCCGCTGTCCCGCGCAGTCGGACGGAATGGTTACTGCGGTGACTTCGCTATAATCGGCCGACTTCACTGGGGATTCGCTCATCATGCGTAGTTTAGCTGCACTGCTGGTAATGCTCCTGACCGTCTTCGTCGCCGGCTGCGGCCTGCTGCCCGAGCAGATCGACGAAACCGCCGGCTGGTCGGCCAACAAACTCTACGCCGAAGCCAAGACCGCGATGACTGACGGCGCTTTCGACAAGGCCGTCAAGTATTTCGAGAAGCTCGAAGCACGCTATCCCTACGGCCGCTATGCCCAGCAGGCGCAGATCGAAACCGCCTACGCCTACTACAAGCAGGGCGACAAGGCGCTCGCCATCGCCGCCTGCGACCGCTTCATCCGCCTGCACCCGAATCATCCGAACGTCGATTACGTGTATTACTTGAAGGGCTTGGTCAATTTCAACGAGGATCTTGGCCTGCTTGGCTACATCAGCATGCAGGACCTGACCGAGCGCGACCCCAAGGCCGCGCAGGAAGCCTTCGAGGCCTTCAAGGCGCTGGTGCATACCTTCCCGGAAAGCAAGTACGCCAAGGATGCTTCGCTGCGCATGGCCTATCTGGTGAATGCGCTCGCCTCCGGCGAAGTGCACGTCGCACGCTACTACATGAAACGCGGCGCCTACGTCGCCGCCGTCAATCGCGCTCAGGCGGCGCTCAAGACCTACCCCGACGCGCCGGCCACCGAAGAGGCGTTGTTCATCATGGTCAAGGGCTACGACGTGCTCGGCATGAACGACCTGCGTGACGATGCCGAGCGTGTGATGCGCAAGAACTTCCCCAACAGCGAGTACTACAAGCGCGGCCTCGAGAAGGATCTGCCGTGGTGGAAGCTGTGGTAATCAGGCCCGCTGGCGTCGTGCCTCAAACAGGCAGATGCCCGACGCGACCGATACATTGAGGCTCTCGACGGCGCCATACATCGGGATGCGCGCCAGTTCGTCGCAAGTCTCGCGCGTCAGGCGCCGCAGGCCTTCCCCTTCCGCACCGAGTACCCAGGCTGTCGCGCCCTTCTGTTCGATCGCGTAGAGATCCTTGGTTGCTTCGCCCGCCGCACCGATGGTCCAGATGCCGCGTTCCTTAATTTCGCGCAGGCTGCGCGCGAGGTTGGTCACGACGATATAGGGCACGGTGTCGGCCGCACCGCTGGCGACCTTGATGGCGGTGGCGTTGAGGCCGCAGGCGCGATCCTTCGGCGCGATCACCGCGTGCGCCCCGGCCGCATCCGCGACGCGCAAGCATGCGCCAAGGTTGTGCGGATCGGTCACGCCGTCGAGCACCAGCAGCAGCGCCGGTTCGTTCAAGCCATCGAGGATGTCATCGACCGTGACGTAGCGTTGCTGTGCGGCAACCTTGGCGACGATCCCCTGATGTGGGGCGTTGCCAGCCAGACCGTCGAGCCGCGCAGTATCGAGCGTGGTCATGCGCACGCCGCGCGACTCGGCCAGCTTGATGAGGTCACGCATGCGGCCATCCTGCCGTCCCGCCGCGAGATAGATTTCCCGCACGCCATCGGGATCGTGGCGCAGTTTGGCGGTGACGGCATGAAAGCCGTGAATCAGGCGTGAATCATCAGCCATGCTTGATTACGCGGTACTGCGCGGTCATGCGATGGGTTTCGCCAGGCGCGAGCGTGATCACATCCTCGGCTGCGTTGGCGGTTTCGACGCAGACCATGCGGTCTTCGCCCAGTTTTCCGAAGTCGCCCATCTTCGCCGCCTTCTCCTTACCCGGATTCCAGACCACGGTGGAGCGGCTGCCGGTGCTGGTAACGAGGAGCGTGCGCTTCAGCACCGGATCGACGATGCCGCAGCATCCTGAAGTGCCGAGGTAGACGCGGTCGACTTCACCCGCGAAGCTCACGGTGCCCTTCTGCTTCTTGCGCTTGCTGCCATCCACCTTGTCGATGTAGGCGCAGCCGGCCAGTCCGGCGATCTCGGTTTTGTTGATGTCGCCGATTTCGAAGTAGGTATGCAGCGCCTGACCGAGCACGAAAGGTGACTTGCCGGTGTTCTTCGTCGCGAGGCCGACGACGAGTTCCTGACCGATGGTGACGCTGTATTTCACGGTCGAGGCGTGCGGCCACTGGGCGCGCGCGGCGTCGTTCATCACTGGCTCGAATTCGAGGCGCACGCGGCCATCGGGTAGCTTGCGCGCATCGAGTAGCGTCCACGGGATCGTGCGCGCGAAGCCGTGGCCGGGATAGCCGGCTTCCGATGCGTGTGGGCCGAACCAGGGCCAGCAGAGCGGCACGCCGCCGCGAATCGACTTGCCCGGCGCGAACTTGGCCGCCTTCGACAGCCAGATGACAGGCTTTTGTTTGGCGGGTTGCCAAGTCATTACATGCGCGCCCTGCAGCGCGATGGTGGCGGTCGAGAATGGCGTCTTTACGTCGATGGCAATGAAGCCGGGCGCCTTTTCGCTGAAGTCCAGAAAATCGGCGCCGGCGAAGCGGAGCTTCAGATCGTTGAGTTGGGACATGGTCTTGTTACTCCTCCTTGGTTTGTAATGTTTGTAATTCTGCGAGACTTTCGGCAACGATCTCGCGTACTTCAGCGTCCGAATCGTCGCGACGTGCTTCCAGGTATTTGATCGCAGTTTCGCTGCCGCTCAGGCCCAGCAGGTGGCAGGCATCGGCCCGCACGCGCGCGTCGCCATGGCCGGCCAGCATGCCGAGCGCCGGTACCAGTGCCTGCAGGGCCGGCGCGCCGGCGTAGCGTTCCAGTACCGCGCTCGCGCCGAAGCGCACGTTGAGGTTCGCTTCCGGATTGGCGACGATGGGCAGCAGATCGGCGAGCGCCTTGGGTATCCGCTCGACTACTGCCAGTACCGACTTCAGCTGGCCTTCGAGTAGCCAGATCTGGAACTGCTCGGCGCGGTCGCGCAAGCTGGCGCGCAGCGCTGCGCGCGTGGCATCGCTGGCGATCGGGTAGCCCAAACTCATTCCGCGCCCTCGGCGAGGCGGAAGTCGATCTTGTTCTGGTTAAGGTAAACGATGCTCATAGCACTATGAATACAAAGACATTAAATAAATATTGAAGTCTGTGGCTACTAGCGTGGCTACTTAAGATAGTCCTGCTGGGGTCTTTTAGATAGCAGTTCTGCCGGCAGGTTAGCACCCTTCGCCTGAGGGTTATCAGGCAAGCGGGAAGCCGGGGTACTTGCACTACCTCGGCAACCCTAACCACGAAGCACCTACCAAGGAGGTTCATCATGGCTGTAGTAGAGAATATCAGCAGTACCGAGCAATCACGCATCGAAGGCGCCAAGGCGTGCATGGAAGCCCTACGCCAGTCTGTCGAGTCGCACGCTACCTCAAGCAGCGCATCCGAGACGGTATCCGACAGCTTCCGCCGCATGGACGCCACCGCCGCCAGAATCATGGCGCTCGCAGGGCCAATCTCGCCGCGCGCTGCCGGCGTCCTCGGGCTCCTGGTGGAGCTTGCAATCGACAGTATCGAGCATGGTTACTCGGTCACGGGACAGTTGGAGCATGCGCAATCAGGCGCTCACCAATTCGAGTCGACCATGACGGTGCAGCAGATTGAGGCATCGCGGGCGAGGTACGCATCCGATGCGGCCGAAATGATGGAGGCCGCCTGAAAGCCGGCGCTGGCAATACGGCTCCCCGGCTTCGGCCTAGGTTCAAATTTTCTTCTTGAATATCGGACATAAATGACCGATACTATGTGCCATGAAAGGTAGTGAGTTCCTCAAGCGGATACAGAAGCTGGCAAAGGAAAAAGGCCTTGCCTGTTCCTGGCATCCCGACAAGGGCAAGGGTTCGCATGGCGTGTTGAAGCTCGGCGACAAGCGAACCGTGCTGCGCAATCCGAAGGACGAACTCAAGACCGGCACGTACCACGCCATGCTCAAGCAGTTGGGCCTGACGGACAAAGACTTGTTCTAGGAGCGAACCATGCAACGATTCACTTACCCCATCACCCTGACCTCCGACGCGGATGGCGGCTACGTCGTGACCTGCCGGGATGTTCCCGAGGTAGTGACCCAGGGGGAGAGTGTCGAAGAAGCGATCGGCGAGGCCGAGGGCGCCTTGGAGGCCGCCATCGAGATGCGCATCGAGGATGGCCTGGATATTCCCCTGCCAACCGCCAAGAAGCGTGGTGAGCATCTAGCCGGCTTGCCGATCAACACGGCGATGAAAGCCGCTCTCTACATCACGATGCGCGAGCAAAACGTCTCGAAGTCGGAGCTTGCTCGACGGCTTGGGCTCGACGAGAAAGAAGCCCGGCGCATGCTCGACCCGAAGCACGGGACGAAGGTGCCGGCGCTGGAGCGGGCACTGCACGCACTCGGCAAACGGGTCGAGCTGGTGGTGGCGTGAACCCAAGGAAACCAGCGTGATAGGGGCGTTGAATGGAGAAACAGGAAAAATCGCAACCAGACTTCACGCTTGAAGTCCGCAAGCGGTCTTTTTATGCGATCTGCAAAGTCATTGCTGATGGCGTACCGAATAGCAGCGAAGTTGGATCCCCGAGATGGTGTGAGCCCACTGCCGACCAGTCAGCAAAGGCCAAAGCTCTATTCACGGCCAGGAGTTGAATCCCGAGTCCTACGCCATCTGCAAGGCGGACATGCTTATCAAGGGCCAGGACATCTCCAACATCGTGTTCGGCAACACCCTGTCCGACGACGGCTTGATCGACAAGCAGTTTGACTACATGCTCTCCAATCCGCCCTTCGGCGTCGAGTGGAAGAAGATCGAGACCGCGATTCGCAAGGAGCATGAGCAGCGTGGCTATGGACCGGGTTGCCCTGGCTGGGTCGTATCCATGCCTCGCTCCGCAACCGGTCCATGCACGTCGTTAACGTCAGCGATCGGCGTCAGCTCTTCCTGCGAAGGCATGCGCCACCCGAACGCGTTTTTCTTGCTGGGCTCTCTTGTCGGCGCGTCGAACTGATCGAATACGTTCTTCTCATCATCGGCCGCTGGACGCGTGACGAACTGCTCATATACATTACTGGCCTGCATCGCCATAAGCCGCAGCACATCGGGATTGATTTGCCTAGATAGCCGCTCCGGTTCGCTTGACGGAAAGAACAGATAGAGCCGGTAACCGACGGCTGGCACGTCGTCGGTCATCAGATTGAGCCTAATGGCAACCTCGCCGCGCGCGGCAAAGCCTTGCTCCGCGCTCTGCTCGGCCGGGAGGTAGTCGGCGGGTATCAGCACTTTGCGCACCAGCGCTTCGTCCTGCGTGTCGGTCAGCGTCAGCTCAAGATTGGGAAAGTCCTGCTCGAAGGGCGCGCGATTTTTCAGCTTCGCCGTCAGCAGCAGACCGTCGCCCTCCGGCGCGAGATCGGAAGTCTCGATGCCGACCAGCTCCGGCTTGACCGGGCGCGGCACCGTGCAGCCAACCAGCTCGCAGCCCGCCACCAGAGCAGGCCGTATTTCGGGCGCAACCACCGCCAGCTCAGTGCGTAAGATGTAGGTCAGATGAAAGGTTACGACGAGCAGCAGGGCAATGCTGCCGGCAGCCCAAGGCCAGCGGCGGGTAGGTTGATTAGAAATCTGTGCAGCTTTCTCCGTCGAGTTCTTCTGCAACTTTGCGGCCGCCAATATCTCGGCTCGCCGCCGGATGTATGCCGCCTTGGTCTTGTTCTCGTCACCACCGTACTCGGCAAATAGGCGAGTCCAAAGAGCCTTGTCAATCGCGCCCGACTCTAACTCATCGGAAATCGCCGAATAAATCGCGTTTTCCTCCGCCAGCAGAATTTTGCCGCCGCTCCCATATCGAGAATCTGTGGCGGCCTCACTTTGTGCCTCCACTGGCGGCCTGCGCCATGTTGCCAGCCCGAGAAGAAACGCCGGAACGCCAAACAGCACAATGTATCCAACGAGTATCATCAAAGCCTCGGCCAATTTTCCACCCGGATCCGGGTACGCAAAGGCGTAGAGCGCCTTGAATACTGGCACCCAGACGACAAAAAGCATTGTCGTCATGAACCAGCGCAAACCTTTTCGCAATCGACTATTCATATCTCGAAACGCCGATAGCACGCATGAGCACAGTTCCAGTCGGGGATATGGTTGGACACATTGACCTCGATTCCTCAACTGATATCGGCATCAGGCTTCTCGGCCATTGCAACCTGATTCTTGATCCGTTCAACTTCTGAACCGAAAAACGGATTGCAGTCCTCATATAGCCCGGTCGAACTGTAGAGCGTCCATTCCCCGATGGTCTTCCGGGTGGCGCAGCCCAGTTCGCCAAAATCGCCTCGAACCAGAACATGGTTGCAAGGCTTACGATCTCCTCAAGAATAAGCATCGTGTAGGCCGCAACGAATCCCGATTCCGAGATCTGGTCGCGAGCAGGCCTCGCGCTATTCCACTCCGCAACGAGCAATACCTTGGTTTCCGGGGGGATCAAGTTGACCGCTCGTTCGATGTCATCAAGGAATTCAGTTTCGGCATCGTAATGAAGCTGGAAACCGAGATCCCAAATTTGTCGCTTGAGTTCGAGCCAATAGTAACGGTTTCTATCTATGATTTTGCGCACCAGCGGGGCAAGAATTCGCTTTTCGTTTCGCGTCATGATCCCTTTTCCCTTTGTCCTAGTCCGACATTCTCTGCAAACATCGGCTCGCCAGATGAGCCACACCTTCGAAGCAAGTTTCCCATAGTTATGGGAAGACTATATGACAGGCGATCCGGCTTAATTCCTCCAGTAATGGGAGGAATGTTTGGAGCCAGCAGTTGCCTTCGGGAGGGTGTTACGCGCGTGCCGTCAGAAAGCCGGTCTGACGCAGGAGCAGCTTGGTTTCGAGGCGGACCTTCGCCGTACCTACATTTCGATTCTTGAGCTTGGGCAGCAACAACCATCGCTGGCAACCATCTTCAAATTGGCTGCAGCGCTCCAGATGCCCTGCCATCAGTTGATCAAATTAACTGAGAAGGAACTTGCTAGAGAGGTGGCCTGATAAGTGCTATTGGCCTGTACCGCCCCGCTCCCGCAACGCCTCATATAGCTGCGCCGGCCCCAGCAGAATCTCCCGCAACCCGATCCGAATCCGCTCCGAATCCAGCGCCTGCTTGCTCATGGAGCTGTGCGCCGCATAGGCGTCCATGATTGCCGTCAGGATGCCGTTAGCCAGGTCGGGCGAGTTCGAGAACTGCTCTTTCGTATTGTTGGCTGCCTGCTGCACCAGAATTTCAGATTCAAGCAGCTTGCCCTTGAGCACGTTGTTCACGTAAACAAGTCGGTCTTCCTCGGTCAGATCACCCTCGAACAGCTCATTGACCTTGGCGATGATCTCGGCCAGCCGCACCTTCTCCTTGTCCTGAACGTCACCCCCGCCGGGACCCAGTGGCTTGATCTTCGGCGCCTCACCCTCCCCGAGAGGCAAGGTCTGCTTGCCCTGGCCCTTGAGGTGGTGATGGGTCAGGATCACACGCGACAGATCGACGCCCTCCCGCTCGCGGCCATAGTCCAGCAAAGGCAACAGTGCCTTGAAGAAGATCGCCCGCTTTTCGATGGCCGTGTCACCATAGTCGAAGATTTGCGACAGGAAAACATACATGTGCACGAAGGTTCCCATGTCGCGCTTGAAAAGGATAAGGGCCTTGATTTCGTCCTGTGCCTTTTGCGCTTCCGCATCGTCCTTGCGTGCCAGGGCATTCCTGAGCCTTTCACTGGCGTCCTTGTAGCGCTTCAAGACGCGATCCACCACAGATGTAAGCGCCGCCACCAGGTCGCCCTGCTTCGATTTGGCATCCAGCATCACGGCCACGACACGATCCACCTCGAAGCCGTCGTAATGTCCCGCGCCATCCAGCTTCGCGCGCAGATCATGGATCAGATGAGGGTCGGTCGCGCTCTCCAGTTCAGCCGTCTCGTAGTAGGTCTTGAAAGCGGCCAGAACCTCCTGCGGGTCGTTCACGAAGTCGACAATGTACGTTGTGTCCTTGATGCCGTACTTTCCGCTGTAGGCCCGGTTCAGCCGCGACAGCGTCTGCACCGCCTGTATGCCGGCCAGCCGCTTGTCCACATACATGCCGCAGAGCAACGGCTGGTCGAATCCGGTCTGGAACTTGTTGGCCACAAGGAGAATCTGGAACTCCTCCGTATCGAAGGCTTCCCGCAGGTCGCGTCCGCGCAGCTGGGGATTCATCGTCTGGCTGGTTTCCGTGAAACCGTCGGGGCCGGATTCCTTGTCGATCACCTCGCCGGAAAACGCCACCAGCGTGCCGATCCTGTAGTTTTGCGCCTTGATGTATTTCTCGATGGCGAGCTTCCATCGCACCGCCTCGATCCGGCTGCCCACCACCACCATCGCTTTGGCGTGGCCGTTCAGCAGCGGGGCAACGTTCTCGCGGAAGTGCTCGACGACTACCTGAACCTTCTGAGCGATGTTGTATGGATGCAGGCGTACCCAGCGCATGATGCCCTTTATGGCCTCGTCGCGCTCGACCTCCTTCTCGTCCCACTCCTTGCCTTTGTTGGCCAGCTTGAAGGCCAGCCTGTAGGGGGTGTAGTTCTTGAGCACATCGAGGATGAATCTCTCCTCGATGGCCTGGCGCATGGAATACACATGAAACGGTGCCGGCAGGTTGTCCGGTCCAGCGGCTTGCTCGGGATTCGGCCGCCGCCCGAACAGCTCCAAGGTCTTGGCTTTGGGGGTCGCGGTAAAGGCAACGTAAGTAATGCCCTTGACCTTGGCCCGGTCTGCCATCTGTGCCGCCAGCCAGTCTTCGGCGCTGACTTCGCCGCCATCACCCAGTTCCTTTAGCTCCTCTGCGGACAGCACAGCCTTAAGCTTGGCTGCGGCCTCTCCGCTCTGCGAACTGTGCGCCTCATCGGCGATCACCGCGAAGCGCTTTCCCTGCGTGGCCGCCAGTTCCTGAACGGCCTTGAGGGCAAAAGGGAAGGTCTGGAGCGTACAAACCACGATCTTCTTGCCACTCTTGAGCGCCTCGGCCAGCTCCGCGCTCTTGCTCGCACCCTCGCCGGTGATCGTTGCTACCACCCCCGTAGTGCGCTCGAAATCGAACAGGGCTTCCTGTAGTTGATCGTCCAGCACCGTGCGATCGGAAACCACCAGTACCGTGTCGAAGACCTTCCTTTGTTCCGCATCGTGCAGGTCAGCAAGAAAATGTGCCGTCCAGGCGATCGAATTGGTCTTGCCCGATCCCGCGGAATGCTGGATCAGGTACTTGCCCCCGGCTCCTTCGTCGCGCACGGCGGTCAGCAGCTTCCGTGTCGCATCCAGTTGATGAAAGCGCGGGAAGATGATCGTCTTGATCTGCTTCTTGCTGTCCCGCTGCGCCACCAGATAGCGGCCGATGATTTCCAGCCATCCCTCCCTGGCCCACACTTGTTCCCAAAGGTAGGCCGTCGGGTGGCCGCCCTCGTTGGGAGGGTTCCCCGCCGCACCATGATCGCCCTGATTGAACGGCAGAAATCGCGTGGCCGCGCCTTCCAGCCGCGTGGCCATGCGCACTTCCGAGTTGCTCAGGGCGAAGTGGACCAGCGCCCCGCGCGGAAACTCCAGCAACGGTTCGGCCGCGGGCTGTCCCTTGGGCTTGGGGTGGCGGTCGAAGCGGTACTGATCCACCGCGTCCTCGACCGACTGGGTGAAGTCGGACTTGAGTTCGACGGTTGCCACTGGAATGCCGTTGAGGAACAGCACTAGGTCGATGCAGTTCTCGTTGTGGAGGGAATAGCGCACCTGCCGCACCACGCGCAGACGGTTCGCCGCGTACTTCGCCAACGTCTCCGGATTCATTGCCAGGGCCGGCTTGAACTGAGCCAGCTGCACGGGCTGTCGCAGGCCCAGCAGTTCCACCCCATGCCGCAATGCCGCCAGCGTTCCGCGCTCATCCAACACCTTGCGCAGGCGGTCGAGCAGCACCGACTCGGCGCCGGCTCCGTGGTTCTTGGTCAGCACATCCCACACCTTCGGCTGGGTCTCCTGCACCCAGGCTAGAAGATCGACCGCAAACAGTGCCCGTGCCCGGTCGTAATGTGCTGCATCGCCTTCGACATACAACCACCCGCTTCCGGCCAGCGACTCGCAGATTTCCGTCTCGAACGCGATTTCCTTGTGCAGGTCGGCCATCTCAGACTTTCAGCGCCTGGATCGGAGCTTTAAGGGCTTTCTCCAGCCGGATGATGGTTTCGATCATCCTGTCTTGAAGTTCAGGCCACTCCGATTCGGGGGTTTTCCAGCCGCCGTCCAGGTCGAAACAAATCCGGCACCCGCTTCGATTCGGCAGATCCTGCCAGTCCAGAGGCTGGCCGAATGCCCCATCGATTGCCGCCCGCTGCGCGAACAGCGCGTTGAACGCAGCCGTGTTGCGTGCATCGCTGTTCTTGCCGTGGTGGATATAGCACTCCGCTCGCGCGCGATCCTCGGTCAGCACCAGGTTCAGCCAGGTGCCGGAGCGCCCGATGCCCGCTGATAGCCAATGGTCGGAGGAAGTGCTGCGGTTGGCGAACAGCGGGGTGCTGGCCTTGGATCGCTCGATCAACTGAGCCCAGAATCGCCGGAATATCTCTTGCCGAGCAGACCGAACCTTCTTGGTCTCCTTGACTTGTTCTCTGATCTTGATTTCGTACTCGGCGGATTCAGGCAATGGAATGATCTGCGTCGCATCGATCAACACCTGCCCGCCCATCTTGTAAGGCTTGAGCCGGATGCAGACAATGTCCAGATCGTGCCTGTTGAGCCAGAGAACCGAGGTTGTCAGCTCTGGCGAAAAGTTGGCTGAGACAAGGATGATCCTGACCTCGTCCGTCAGTTCGGTTTCTTCTTTCGAGTCGATCTCCAGGAACTCCAGGATGTCCTTGGTTGCCCGAGTTTCGGCGTCTTCGCCCCCCAACAGTTTGCTGTAGGCGGCAATGGCCTGGTCAAGCGTCATGCTGGACACCATGGCGGCATAGCGGATCGCCTGCAACTCCATGTGGCCGCCGTCCTCGGTGCGCTTGATTTCCACGACGACTAGGCGTGCCTGCTTGTCCAGGCAAAGCAGATCGATGCGGCGATTGCTTTCCTCCCACTCCCCATACTCTTCGGCGATCACCATCAGGTCGTCGCCAAGCGGAGAGATGTCCGCCTTGAGGTAGCGCTGCAAATCCTTGCGCTCTAGGATTTTCTCCTCGGCGAAAGATGTGCCAGGGACGGACTCCAGCTTGTCGCTGGTGACACGGTAGAGCGTCATGCCAATTCTCCAGTAACCGCACCCACCGGCGCGGCATGAGCGCCAAGCACGAAGCGGGCGCGCTCGCGCCGCAACATCTCGTACGGCGTAACGCAATGAATCCCGAGCCCGATGCAGGCGTTGGGAATCTTGATCTTGCGCACGGTCTCGGCCGGCACCTCATGGGTCACGATGGTATGGCCGTGGGCGAGCGCGTGAGCGACCAGCCAGTAGTCGGCAACCTGCAAGAAAGTGGCCACCGCGGCCGGGCTGTAGCCTTGTCCATTGGCCCAGACACTCACTCTGGCCAAAGCGGGCAACACGGCATTGTCGGGCGGTATAAAGAAGACTTCACCGACCCCATCGGCCCAAACGGCAAGGTCATCGTCGCCAGCCTGCAACTCGTCGCCGACCTTCTCGATACTGAGAACCTTGCCGGCCACGTTCTCCCGAATGAGCCAGTCCCAGAACGCCGGGCAGAAGTCGATGCCGTAGTGCAGGTTCTTGGCCTGAATGAACACGTTGGCATCGAGCAGGTAGGCCATCAGAGATTGAACCCGAGGCTGCGCCCGAACTCGTTGAAGGTTCCGGACTTGGAGATACCCAGCATCCGGAAGGCGTCGCGGTAAAGCGTGCGGCCCTCCATCGTGCTTTCGACCAGTGCCCGGGCAAAGCGTCGGCTCACCCGCGCTGCTGTAGTCCGATAGAAATTCCCGCCAGAGCCTCCAGCCACTGCGACAAGTCGTTGCAGTTCCTCATCATAGAGATGGTCGAACTCCTGACGCGCCACTGCCCCGGCATCCATCAGACGCCGGAGAATGACCAGCGTGCTGACCTTGAAGCGCTTGGCCAGCCGAGCCAGCGCAGCGCCGACCGGCTCATCGGCATGCAATTCAGAACGAAACACCTCCAGCGGCACCAGCATTTCCGCCGCCACCCGATTGCACCAGGTCTCGACAGCATGGTCTGGCACCGACGCGGCGTTCGTGTCGGACAGGGCCGATGCACCAAGCCAGAGATGGGCAAGCTCATGGGCGAGGGTGAACATCTGGGCCGCCTTGGTATCCGCGCCGTTGATGAACACCAGCGGCGCCAGGCTGTCTGCCAGCGCAAAGCCGCGGAACTCATCCGGGTCTAGGTGGCGCCGGTTGTTGTTCAGCACCACTCCACTGACCATCACCAACACTCCAATCTGATCTGCCTGCTCGATGAAGCGACGCAACGCCTCAGTCCAGGTCGGGCAATCGCGGCGGGCATCCAGATCAAAGCCCAGTGTTTGCCGCATCCGCACCGCGGCCTCCACGGCCGATGTATCAGTCGTCAGGGAGCCGACATAGGCAAGCGGCGGCTGCCCGGTCACCTGAGCGAAGTCGCGATACCAGGACTGGCGCTCCTGGCAGGCATAGATCGTATCCAGCAGATTGGGGCTGGGGCGCGCGATGTTCCTGCCGGCCATGGTCCGGAAATCAGGAATGGGCAGCGGCTCCTCGGGCGGCGCTGGCAGAAAGAAGTAGCCGATAGGTGCGTGGGTTGCCTTGGCATAGCCTTCCAGTTGCTTCAACGTCGGCTGGGCTTCCTCGCTTTCCCACTGGCCGAGCTTGGGGAACCGTTCCTCAAGGTCGAGCATATCCATCCCGGCACGCTCACGCGCCCATTGCAGCAGCCTGGGATTGACGGATACCCGATTCATGAGGTTATTTTATGCGCATACCGAGGCAGCGGAAATCGGCGCGGCCTGCACGAAATCACGAACGTCGATCTTACCGGTAACGGCGGCGGAAATCAGGGCGGAACGGCGCTCCTTGAGAAGTGTTATTGCTTTTTCACCTGCGGCAATCAGCGTATCGAACTGGCGAGAGATTTCCCCGATGTATTCGACTAACGTCCACTGTTCATCGACTGGCGGACGGGCGAGTACATAGTTACGAATCGTGCCGACATTGACGTGCGGCGAGGTCGCACCAACCGTATCAATTTGTCCCTGACGATAGGTGCTCTCGGCATTCAATTGCCACATCAAGAATTCCGGATCCATTTCTTTACTTGCCCGAAACTGCATCATCCTCTGCCCCAAGCAGAAGACATCGTCCTGTGTAATCAACCCCGACCTGTCCGCATTGCGGCGGCCTGGCCCGGCCCAATATCCTGATGTTCAGCGACGGGGGCTGGCTGAGCTTCCGGGAGCGCATCCAGAACTACGCCATGAAGAAGTGGCTGGAGAAGGTGGAGCGGCCGGTGGTCATCGAGATCGGCGCTGGTACTTCCATCCCGACCGTTCGCATGATGGGACAGTTGATCGATGCACCAATGATCCGGATCAATGCACGGGAAGCCCAAGTCGTCAGGAGTTACGATGTATCCCTGCCGATGGGGGCGCTGGCGGGGTTGCGGGGGATCGAATTTGCTCAAGCATCCCAAGGTTTTCCGTTATGAGGTCACATGCGCTGTCGATCGGTTCCGCATCTGCGATTGCAGTTGTGTTTGCAATGACCAGTTGGGCAACCTGCGACTGGACCTGGTTTCAGCGTTCCGGAACCCTGATCGGCGTGGCAGGCGTACTGATTGAGTCCTGGCAGTTGATCGAGACGAACAACCCTGACGACATGCCCATGTGGAGTACGCCAGAATCACACTCAACGGCAAAGGTGGCTATTGCTCTCGGCTGTGTGGGCGCGTTGATTCAGGGGTATGGCGACCTGATCGGCAGGCTGGGGTGATGTAATTGGCTTGTCAGCCTTCGCTGCCCACTGGTTATGCTGCCTGCCGGATCGATACGACGTTGAACGCTTGCCCCTTCTCAAGCGCCTCCAGTTTTGCCGCCCACAGGCTCAAAGCGTGTCGCCGTTCATCCAAGTAGTCGTGCTGGTCATAGATCGCCACCAGGCCACCCAGTGAGTGATTCAGGCATCTCTCGGCAACGACAACGCTGATTTTCAGGGCTGAGAAGTGGCTGCGTGCGGTGCTGCGCAGATCGTGTGGCGTGATGATGGGAATCGTCTTCGGCAGCTTGGATAGCGCCCGGTTTAGCGTGGCGTGGTTGATTGTCTCTGCTCCCGTGTTGTGACGGGCTGGCAGCACCATCGGTGAGCCAAAGGAGAGCGGTTTCAGTTCCTTGAACCATTCCACTACCTGAGGGGCGAGAGGAATAACAAAATCTGTGCTTGCCTTGCGCCTGCCGGTCTTTTGATTCTCTTTCGGAACGAGCCATGTTCCGTTTTCGAGGTCGACATGCTCCCAACGGGCTTTCGATAATTCGCCCTTGCGGACGGCGGTTGCAAGCAGAATCCTGATAGCCAGTTCGTTTTCCTTGCCAAGGTCGGGGAGGGCATTCAGCAATGCCTTGAGTTGGTCGTCGGTCAGGCTGACGCGCTTTCTCGGCTCGTCTTCCTTGCCGATGATGGCGGAAACCTTGAGCATCGAGCAGGGATTGGCGGTGACCAGATGCTTGCCGATGCCGTGATCGAAGATCGAGGAAACCATCGAGAAGGCTTCCTTGGCGACTGTCTTTGACCGCTCGGCAATTTTTTCGACCATCACCACGAGCTCTGCCGGATTGAGTTCCTTGGCCGGGATGCCGCCAATTCTAGGGAGGATGTCCTTGTCGAGATAGCGCCGCATTTCGCCGCGGTACTTGTCCGACTTGGTTGGCGCGACTCGCTCCATGTAGTCCTCGGTGAGTTCCTTGAACGTGTTGGCCAAAGACTGCTCGATTTTCGCCATCCGCTTGGCAGTGGCGAGGTCGGTTCCCTGAGTCAGTTCCACCCGCTTTGTCGCCGCGATGCTGCGAGCCTTGGCCAAGGGCAAGTCTGGATAGTTGCCAAGGGTTACTTCACGCTGCTTGCCACCGAATCTGTAACGCAAGACCCATGCTGCAGTTCCCTTCTTCGAGAGCGTGAAGGTCAAGCCATCCCCATCGGATTTTCCAGAGAGAGGTTTTCCGGCCTTGACCCACTGCCGGATTTGAACGTCTGTCAGCTTCGCCATAGCCATCACCCCAACAAGATTTATTTTGTAGCTACTCACCTAGCTACTTGCATTTTAGTGGATGGGGCGATACGATGCTAGACGTTACAAGATATATTTCTAGGATTTATGCGGGTTTCAGGCTGTAGCTAAGACGGTCTAAGACTCTGCTAGACGGAAGTCGATCTTGTTCTGGTCGAGGTCAACGCGTACGAGTTGCACGCGCACGCGATCGGAAAGCCGATAACGCGCGCCGGTACGTTCGCCGACCATCGCATGCTGTTTCTCGTCGAAGTGGAAGTAGTCGCGGCCAAGGTCGGATACATGCACGAGGCCCTCCACGAACACCGTGTCGAGCGCGACGAAGATGCCGAAAGGAACGACCGACGAGATGCTGCCGGTGAAGACTTCGCCGATGCGATCCTGCATGTACCAGCACTTGAGCCAGGCCTCGACGTCGCGCGTGGCGTCGTCGGCGCGGCGCTCGGTGGCCGAGCAGGCGAGTCCGACCGCTTCCCAGTCCAATGTGTCGTAGTGCCGTCCCGCCAGCGCCGACTTTATCGCGCGGTGGATCAGCAAGTCGGGATAGCGGCGGATCGGCGAGGTGAAGTGCGTGTAGCTCTCGTAGGCGAGGCCAAAGTGGCCGACGTTGTCCGGACTGTAGATGGCCTGCTTGAGCGAGCGCAGCATCACGGTCTGGAGGAGCTGCTTGTCGGGGCGGTTCTGGATCTTGTCGATCAGCTTGGCGTAGTCTTTGGCTTGCGGATCGTCGCCGCCCGTCAGTTGCAGGCCGAAAGTGCCGAGGAAGTCGCGCAGTTTGGCGAGTCGCTCCGGCGTCGGCCCTTCATGGACGCGGTAGAGCGCCGGATGCTCGCGTTCCTTGAGGAAGTCGGAGGCGCAGACGTTCGCTGCCAGCATGCATTCCTCGATGATGCGGTGGGCGTCGTTGCGTTCGTAGGGTTCGATGCGCTCGATCTTGCCGTGGTCGTCGAAGATCATGCGCGTCTCCACCGTCTCGAAGTCGATCGCACCGCGCTTCGCGCGCGCTTTCTGCAGCACGCGGTAGAGCGCGTCGAGATTCTCGAGCCAGGGCAGCAGGTCGCCGATCTTTTCCAGCGCGGCTGCATCCTTGTCGTAGAGGGCGGCTGCAACCTCGGTGTAGGTCAGTCGTGCGTGCGACCACATCACGGCAGGGTAGAAATGATACTGCTTGATCGCGCCGGTGGCGGAGATGGCCATGTCGCAGACCATGCAGAGGCGTTCGACCTGTGGGTTCAGCGAACACAGGCCATTCGACAGTTTTTCCGGCAGCATCGGGATGACGCGGCGCGGGAAATACACCGAGTTGCCGCGTGCGCGCGCATCCGTGTCGAGCGCGGCACCATCCGGCACGTAGTGCGAGACATCGGCAATCGCGACGACGAGGCGGAAGCCCTTGCCCTGGCGTTCGCAATACACGGCGTCGTCAAAGTCCTTGGCGGTCTCGCCGTCGATGGTGACCAGCGGCAACTGTGTCAGATCCTCGCGGCCCTTCCAGTCCGACTTGCGCACCTCGTCCGGCAATTTCTTCGTTTCGGCCAGCGCGGGTTTGGAGAATTCGAAAGGCAGCTCATGCTTGCGCAACGCGATCTCGATTTCCATGCCGGGATCGGCGTAGTTGCCGAGAATCTCGATCACCCGCCCGATCGGCTGGGCCTGCTTGGTCGGCTGCTCGAGGATCTCGATCATCACCACCTGGCCGGCCTTCGGTCGCAAAGCTTTGCGATCACCTTTTTCCGGCGGGGCGATCAGGATGTCCTGGCTGATGCGCTTGTTCTCGGCGACCACAAAGAACACGCCATGCTCCTGGAAGACGCGACCGACGAGGCGCGTGTTGGCGCGCTCGGTGACCTCGACGATATGGCCCTCGGGCCGCCCCTTGCGGTCGATGCCGACGATGCGCGCGATGACGTGGTCGCCATGCAGCACCTTGGCCATTTCCTTTTCGGGGAGGAAGAGATCGGCGCCTTTGTCTTCGCGTACAAGGAAGCCGAAGCCGTCCGGATGTCCTTGCACACGGCCCTTGATCAAGTCGGCCTTGTCGGGTAGCAGCCAGTCGTTGCGGCGGTTCTGCAGGAGTTGCGCGTCGCGTGCCATCGCGCCGAGGCGGCGCAGGAAGGGTTCGCGCTCGAAGTCGGCGACATCGAGCAGGAGACAGAGGCGATCAAAGCTGGTCGGCACGCCCTGTTCGGCGAGCGTCTGGAGGATGTATTCGCGGCTCGGGAGCGGGAATGGATATTTCTCGCTTTCGCGCGCGAATTCAGGATCTGCGCGGCGGATTTTCGAGAGTTTCCGGTTTGGCGTTGCTTGCTTGTGTTTGTTTGACATTGATGGTTTTTTCATTAGAATGCGCGCCTTCGCACGCCTGCCCAGGTGGCGGAATTGGTAGACGCACTAGTTTCAGGTACTAGCGGGTAACACCGTGGAGGTTCGAGTCCTCTCCTGGGCACCAAAGAATACAGGAAGCCGCTGCATCGGATACAGAGCAGCGGTTTTTTTGTGCCCAAAAGTCGGCGCTGGCGGGACGGCACCATGCTTCAGACATTCTCCCGTCCGATATTGCTGGCCCAGGCGAGTGCTTGCGTCAGGCAGCCATTCACGACCAGGTGGTTCGCCCCCGGCAGCCGCTCGGTCAGTGCATGGCAGGTTTCGCCATCGCCTTGTTCCAGTGCTTCGGCCAGCTGCAGCATGCTGCCGAGCGTGCCGCCCTTGAATTCCAGTGCCTGCTGCACGTCGCCGGAGAGATGTACGCTTTGGAGAATTTCCTCGAGTGGCATGCCCATCAGCGTGGGCATGAGCGACATGATGCCGGTCATGAAGGCCCGATCCTCGAGTTCGCGCTTGCCCGGCTGTAGCCTGGCCGCGAGCAGTTCGAGAAAGCGGCCGCGCGTCGCCGCCAGCTGTAGCAGCGGCCCGGCGATATCGCCGCCCCCCGACGGATTGGTATAGAGCAACAGCTGCAGCCAGCGCTGGAGTTGCGTGCGACCGAGCACGGTGATGGCGTGGCGCATGCTGGTGATGCGGGCGCGTACGCCGGTGGAGACAGAGTTGGTCAGGCGCATCAGGTTGATCGCCAGCCCAGGCTCGGTTTTCAGCACGCCCTCGATCTCGCGCGTCTCGGCATCCTCCAGCACCAGCCCGAGCAGGCGCATCAGCGAGAGTTGCGAGTGGCTGAGCTTTTTCCCGGCGATGATTACCGGCTTGGCAAAGTAATAGCCCTGAAACAGGTGATAGCCGAGTTGCTGGCAGATCTCGGCCTGTTCGCGGCTGTCCACTTTCTCCGCCAGCAGCGTGAGCGGCCGGCGCTGCAGGGCGTGCGTGACCGTGGCCAACTGTTCCGCGCCCAGCGCAAGCACATCGACCTTGACGATCTCGACCAGATCGAGCAGGGGTTGCCATTTGGCCTCGTCCTTGATGAAGTCATCGAGGGCGAGCGTAAAGCCGCGGGCCTTGAGCGCGCGGCAGCGTTCGACGATCGCGGGTGTGATAGCAACCGTTTCCAGCACCTCCAGTACGATCTTGTCCGGTGGCAGGATTTCGAGCATGTCCGAGCGCAGCATGCTCTCGTCGCAGTTGATGAAGCCCTTGTAGGGGCCGAGCGCCTGTTCGATGCCGAGTTCGGCGAAAGCGTGGTTGATGACATTCGCGGTCGCGCCGAGGTCGTCCTGGATCTGCGCCTCGTTCTTCGCGGCGCCGCTGCGGAACAGCAGTTCGTAGGCGACCAGCCGGTGTTCGCGGTCGAGAATCGGCTGGCGGCCGATGAAGATCTCTTCAGTGGCCATGCGTGTAATGTACGTCCAGCCCCGGCCAGACGGCTTCCAGAGCGGCCTTGAAATCGGCCTGGATGCGCGCCAGCGCCTTGGCGTTGTCGGCCTCGAAGCGCAGCACGATCACCGGGGTGGTGTTCGAAGCGCGGGCGAGGCCGAAGCCGTCTGCATATTCGGCACGCACGCCGTCGATGGTGATGAGTTCGCGGGCGCCGGGGAACTTGCCCGTTTTCTGCAATTTGGCGATCAGCTGGTGCGGTTCGCCTTCCTGCATCTTGAGGTTGAGCTCGGGTGTCGAAATTGCATTGGGCAGATGCTTGAGCGGCCAGTTCGCGTCGGGCCAGCGCGAGATGATTTCGAGCAGGCGCGCGCCGGCGTAGAGCCCGTCGTCGAAGCCGTACCAGCGCTCGTTGAAGAACATGTGACCACTCATCTCGCCGGCCAGCGGCGCACCAGTCTCGCGGAGTTTGGCCTTGATCAGCGCGTGGCCGGTGTTCCACATCAGCGGCACACCGCCCTGGAAGCGCACCGACTCAGAAACCCAGCGCGAGCACTTCACGTCGTGGATGATCGTGGCGCCGGGATTGCGCGCCAGGATGTCTGCGGCGAACAGCATGAGTTGGCGGTCGGGATAGATGATCTCGCCATCCTTGGTGACGACGCCGAGGCGGTCCCCATCACCGTCGAAGGCGAGCCCCAGTTCCGCATCGGTCTCGCGCAGCACGCGCTGCACGTCGCGGAGGTTCTCCGGTTTCGAGGGATCGGGATGGTGATTCGGGAAATGGCCGTCGATTTCACAGAACAATTCGATCACTTCGCAGCCCATGCGGCGGAAGAGTTCGGGCGCGAGTTCGCCGGCGACGCCGTTGCCGCAATCGACGACGATCTTCATCGGTCGTGCGAGCTTGACGTCTTTGACGATGCGGTCGAGGTAGGCCTGTCGCACGTCGGTGCGGCAGAACACACCCTTGCCGGTCGCAAAGTCGGCGCTGGTGATACGGCTCAATAGGCCCTGGATGCGCGCGCCGTAAAGCGTCTCGCCACCCAACACCATCTTGAAGCCGTTGTAGTCAGGCGGGTTGTGGCTGCCGGTGACGGAGACACAGCTGTGCGTGCCGAGATGGGTGGCGGCGAAGTAGGTGACAGGTGTGGGCACACAGCCGATGTCAACGGCGTCGGTCCCGGTGCTGATGATGCCCTCAGCGAGTGCGGCGGCGAGCGTCGGGCCGGAGAGGCGGCCGTCGCGGCCGATGGCGATCGTGGTGAGCCCGGCGGCGCGCGCTTCGCTGCCGAGCGCCTGGCCGATCAGTCGCGCCGTGTCGGGCGTCAGCGACTTGTCGATGATGCCGCGAATGTCGTAGGCCTTGAAGATTTCTGGAGCGATCATGGTGAGTGCCTCAATGCAGGATCTTAGTGCAGTACGTTGGGGGCGTCGCCGATGCTGCTTGGCGGTACGGGTGAGGAATGGTGGACGATCATGCGCCAGCCGAGCGCGCCGCGGATATAAACGTTGGTGGCGACGACCGGTGCCGCCAGATGCTTCTGGCCAATCACGGAAATTTGCTCAATGACACTATGCACGGCCGTGAAGGGTGCATGCACGGTGGATAGCGCGAGCAGCTGCACCTTGAGGCGCGTGCCACCCTCGAAGATGTGCCGCCAGCCTTCGCGCACCAGCGCGTAGCCGTTGAGGCGCGGGCCGCCGGGATGCACGCAGACGATCTCCTCGTCTTCCGACCAGACGCTCATCATCGCGTCCAGGTCGCCGCGTTCGAGGGCCTGGTAGAAGGCGGCTTCGGCTTCCTGTGGCGAAGTGTAGATCGGTTTCTTGGGCATCAGAGTTTCAAAGCGGCGAGAACCTGCTCGGGTGTAATGTCTTCGAGGCAGCGCAGGGTGTCCGGCGGGGCGAGTGGGCATTCACGCTTGAAGCAGGGGCTGCAGTCGAGGCCGAGTGAGAGGATGGTCGCACGGCTCGACAGCGGCGGCGTATAGCCGGGACTCGACGAACCGTAGAGCGCGACCATGGGGCGGTCGAGCGCGGCGGCGACGTGCATCAGGCCGGAATCGTTGCTCACTACGGCGCGCGCACCGGCGATCAGGTCGATGGCCTGTTCGAGGTTGGTGCGGCCGCAGAGGTTGACTGCGGCGCCCCCGGACAGCTGTTCGATTTCCGCGCCGACCGGCTTGTCCTTGTGCGAGCCGACAATCCAGACGGGCTTGTCGAGCATCTTCGCCAATGTCGCATAGTGATGAGTCGGCCAGCGCTTGGCCGGGCCGTACTCCGCGCCGGGGCAGAACACCACCGGTGAAGCGTCCTGCGGCAGGCCGAGCGCTTCACGCGCGGTGCGCTGCTGTTCCGGCGTCGAGGTCAGGCGGGGTTCCGGCGTCGGCGTGGAAAAATTGCCGGCCAGCGCAGCGTAGCGGTCGACAAGGCGGGGCAGGGTGCTCTTGCGGAAGCGACGGTTGAGCAGGACGAAACGTACTTCACCCTGATAGCCGATGCGCTCCGGAATCTTTGCGAAGTAGGGCACGAGCGCCGACTTCCACGAGTTCGGCAGCACATAGGCTCGTTGAAGGTCGGCTTTGGCGAGACGGCACCCCAAGGCCTTGCGGCCGGTCCAGTCGAAGGCGCCGTGGGCGAAAGGGTTCTCGATGCTGGCGGTGACCTCGGGCATGCGCGCCAGCAATGGTGCGCTCCATGCCGGGGCGAGGACGTGGATTTCGGCAGCGGGATGCAACTCGCGCAGCCGCATCAGCAGCGGCTGCATCATGATCGTGTCGCCGATCCAGGAGGGGGCGACGATCAGGATTTTCTGCTGCTTAATGATGACCCTTCGGCTTCTCGCCGCTGAAGCGGTACTTGGTGCCACAGTACGGACAGATCGTCTCGTCGTTCTTCAGCACGTCGAGGAAAACGCGCGGATGGCGCGCCCACAGCGGGGCGCCGGGACGCGGACAGTGCAGCGGCAGGTCGTGCGCGGTGACGGCGACTTCGCGATCCTTTTCGTTCAGCGTGCTCATGTCATTCTCCCTGAAAGGGCATCAAACCGGACTGAGCCAGTCGGCGTGGGCCGGCGCTTTGCCGTTGACCACATCGAAGAACAGGCTCTGGATTTTCGTCGTCAGCGGGCCGCGGTGGCCGGCGCCGATCTGGCGGCCGTCGAGTTCGCGGATCGGCGTAACCTCGGCAGCGGTGCCGGTGAAGAAGGCTTCGTCGGCGATGTAGATGTCGTCGCGCGTCAGGCGCTTGGAGGTAACCGTGTAGCCAAGTTCGGCGGCCAGCACATGCACCGTGGCACGGGTAATGCCGGTCAGCGCCGAGGCGATCTCGGGCTCGTAGATCTTGTTGTCCTTGACGACGAAGAGATTTTCGCCGGCGCCTTCGGCCACGAAGCCTTCGGTATCAAGCAGCAATGCCTCATCGTAACCATGCTCGATAGCCTCCATGTTGGCGAGGATCGAGTTGGCGTAGGTGGCCGCCACCTTGGCACGCGGCATGATCGAGTTGATGTGACCGCGCGCATAGCTAGAAGTCTTGACGCGGATACCCTTCTCCATGCCTTCCTCGCCGAGGTAGGCGCCCCACGGCCAGGCGGCGATCGAAACATGCACCTTGGCGCCCTTGGGCGACACGCCCATCTTCTCCGAACCGTAGAAGGCGATCGGGCGGATGTAGGCAGACTCAAGCTTGTTGGCGCGCACGACTTCCTTCTGCGCGGCCATCAGCGTTTCCTTGTCGAAGGGCATGGTCATGCGGTAGATGTGCGCCGAGTTGAACAGCCGGTCGGTGTGTTCCTTGAGGCGGAAGATGGCGGTGCCATTGACGGTCTTGTACGCGCGGACGCCTTCGAAGACGGCGAGGCCGTAGTGCAGCGAATGGGTCAGCACGTGGGTGGTGGCCTCGCGCCAGGGCACGAGTTGGCCGTCGTGCCAGATGAAGCCGTCGCGGTCTGCCATGGACATATTCGATCTCCGGTGCAATTTCGAAAAGCTGATTCTATCGTGCTTGTAGAATGCGTGGCATGGAACGCCTCTGGAAGCCGAATGTCACCGTCGCCGCGTTGATGGAACGCGACGGCCGCTTCCTGCTCGTCGAGGAGGAGACGGATGATGGTATCCGGTTCAACCAGCCGGCCGGCCATCTGGACGAGGGTGAGTCGCTGATCGAGGCCTGCAGCCGCGAGGCCATGGAGGAAACCGCCCATGCCTTCACGCCGACAGAACTGGTCGGCATCTACCAATGGCTACGTCCGCAGGGCGATATCACCTACCTGCGTTTTGCCTTCGCCGGAAAAGTCGGCGCTCATGAGACGGCACGGCAACTCGATGCTGGCATCCTCCGCGCGGTCTGGATGACGCCCGAAGAAATTGAGGTGTGCCAGGCCCGCCACCGCAGCCCGCTGGTGCTGCAATGCGTGCGCGACTACCTCGCCGGACGGCGTTTCCCATTGGATATGATCAGGCATTATGGCTAGAGTCATTGTCGGCATGTCCGGCGGCGTCGATTCCTCCGTCGCCGCGCTGTTATTGAAGCAGCAGGGCCACGAAGTCGTCGGCCTGTTCATGAAGAACTGGGAAGACGACGACACCGAGGACTACTGCTCAGCCAAACAGGATCTCGACGACGCGCGCGCTGCCGCCAAGGTCATCGGAATTCCACTGGAAGCGGTGAATTTCGCCGACCAGTACCGCGAGCGGGTGTTCGCCAATTTCCTTGATGAATATCGCGCCGGGCGGACGCCGAACCCGGACATCCTGTGCAACTCCGAAATCAAGTTCAAGGCTTTCCTCGACCACGCCATGCGACTCGGTGCGGACAAGATCGCCACCGGCCATTATGCGCAGGTGCGCGAGTTTCTCGGCGAGTATCAATTACTCAAGGCCGAGGACGGTACCAAGGACCAGAGCTATTTTCTTTATCGGCTGAGCCAGCAACAACTGGCGAAGGCGCTGTTCCCGCTCGGCGAGATTTACAAGCGCGATGTGCGCAGAATCGCGGCCGAAGCCGGCCTGCCGAACCACGCGAAGAAGGACTCGACCGGCATCTGCTTCATCGGCGAGCGGCGCTTTCGTGAATTTCTCGCGCGCTACCTGCCGAAACAGCCGGGCGAGATCCGCCGTCTCGACGACGAGCGCGTGATTGGCCAGCACGATGGACTCGCCTACTACACGCTCGGTCAGCGTGAAGGTCTCAGGATTGGTGGCGTCAAGGATGCGCCGGAAGAACCCTGGTTCGTCGCCGCGAAGGACATGGCTAAGAACGTCCTCTATGTCGTGCAGGGCCACGACCATTCGGCGCTGCTGCGGCCGCGACTGACTGCCGGGCAGTTGTCGTGGATTTCGCCCAGTGCGCCGCGTGCGCACTGGGTGTATGCCGCGAAGACGCGCTACCGCATGCCTGATGCAGCCTGCGACATTGAAACCCTGGAAGGTGATCGCTGCGAAGTTGCCTTCGCGAATCCACAATGGGCGGTAACGCCGGGTCAGTCGGTGGTGCTGTATGAGTCCCGCGTTTGCCTCGGCGGCGGCATCATCCTTTAGGGATGGTGTCAGCGAAGGACGGCCGCAGCATCAGCTTGTCGTAGTGCTTCGCGAGATTCGCGTACTGCTCGCGCCAGTCGATGTCGGGGAAGCGGAACAACAGATAGCCGAGCATGCCGCCCAACGCGATGTCGGCCAGCGTGATGGCCGTGCCGTGGCACCATGGTTGATCGTCGAGATCGTGCGCGCATGCGGCGAGCGCAAAATCGATGACCTTGCGTTGCCGGTCGATCCAGCTTTGGCTGCGTTCGCCATCCGGGCGGCGGCTTTCCATGATGGCGGCCACGGCGGCATCGAGCGTGCCGTCGCATAGGGCTTCCCAGCGGCGGATCAGGGTACGTTCGCGGCCGGGCTGGGGGATCAGACGATTATTGGGAGCGAGGTTGTCGAGGTATTCAACGATCACGCGCGAATCAAACAGCGTTCCGCCATCCTCGAGCACCAGTACCGGCACCCGGCAGAGTGGATTGTGTGCAGCCAGGCCGCTACCATCGGGGCCGCCATTGTCGATCACCAGTTCGCACTCGATCTTCTTTTCCGCAAGGACGATGCGGGCCTTGCGAACATAGGGACTGGTAAGCGATCCGAGCAGTTTCATGGAGCAGTGCCGCTAATGTGATGTAACGCATCCTATCATCGCACGAGCAAAACATTCATCGCATAGTGTGAAGATATGCGGCGATAAAAATTGGCAATCAATACGCGTAAACCCTTGTGCCTTCGGCCGTGTCAACACTGAGCGGTCGGAACCAGGTTGCCGAGTCGGCCTTGGTCCAGACGCCGACATGGCCCCGGATGGCCGTTTCCGCCTCATATGCAAGTACTGGTTGCGCATCGATACTGCAGCGTGTCGTTCGATCGGCGATGTCGACGCGCAGCCGGTACCAGCAGCCCGACTTGATGACCAGCGCAGCCTGCGCACGCTCGATGCGCTTGCCATTCACGAATTCGAACAGGATGGCGTTGTGCTCGAGGGCGTTGATGCGGAAGACGAAATAGTTCGCCGCGTTCTTCAGGCCGAAGATGATGCCGCCGGCGCGGTCGATGATGCCGCCCTCGGGCATCAGTTCGACCGAGATGTCGCCATCTGCCATCTCGCTGTTTTTGGCAATCGCGAGCGGGAAATAGAAATAGGCACCGATACTGTCGAGCAGCTCCTGATACGAGGTGCCGATGGCCTTGCCGATGAGGCCGGACAGCGCACTGGCGACAGACTGGGCGGACGTCCGGCCGCTTTGGTGGAGGCAGACCTGACCTTCGCGGGTTTGGCGCGACCAGTGGCCCTGCTGGACGTAAAAGTTCTCCGGCTGCGTCGCATCGCGCGGCTTGAGCAGATCGTAGTCGCCCGCCATGAATGCGGCGATGAGCGTGCTGACGGCGTCTTCGTTGGTCAGCGTCATGTCGAGCAGCCGACAACTGGCGAGCAACCGCCCGAGCTGATCCAGCCGGCTCTGGGTCGCCTCCAGTCCATGCCTGCTGAAAGTGGCTTCGATGAGATCACCCTGCAGCGCGACCTCGAAACCGAGTCGTTCGAGTACTGCGCCGAGGAACTGGATGCGCAGCGAGCGACCGAAGAAGTTGCCGGCGCCACCAGCGAATTGCAGGGTGATGTAGTTATGGCTGGCATCGGTGCCGCATAGCGCGTCGACCGTCGCGAAGTGATAACCGAACTTCGCGCTGAAGTTCATGTAGTCGTGCGAGGCAAGTACATAACTATCGCCGCCCGGTTCCGGCCCGAGTTCCGAGGTGGCGATCGACGCCATGATCGACATGAAGCGGCTGGCCGCGAAGTTGACCGTACCTTCCCAGCTGACGCCGGGATGCGTCATGCCCTGCCAGATCGCTTGCAGCGGCAGGGAAGTGAAGTCAGCAGGCGCGACGGAGCGACGACGTGCGATTTCTTCACGTAACCCGCCGCCGAGGTCGATGAGATAGACCGCGAGCGGTAGGTGCGTGACAACCTTGACGGTCGCACCGGTGCCCTCAGCCGTGGACGAAAGGTCGAACATCGCGCGCATCGCGTGCTCGTGGCAGAGACGGATGACATCATGGAAAGTTCGGCATCCCGCGACGCCGAAATCCGGCGCGCGGCTGTCGGTCAGATTGAGCGGGGCGACATGGTCCAGCAGGGTGCGCAGTTTGCGGTGCGCCGGGCTGTCGACGTAGCGCTTCTTCGCCGGGCGCATGTGTTCGCGCAAGGCGTCGACGACACCACGCAACACCCCGACGCGGGATTCCGCCACGACGGTGACCATTTCACCCGGCGGCAGGGTCGTCGTCGCATTGCGGGCCTCCATGATCGCCGGAATGCCGAACTCGCGCGCCACCGAGGCCAGGTGGCTGGTGATGCTGCCCGCGTCGGTGATCAGTGCATCGATGCGTCCCATGATGGCCGCGAATGCGGGCGAGGCCGTGGGGGTGACAAGAATCGCGTGATCGGGAATGTCGGCCAGATGCTTCTCGTTGTGCGCGATGAATACCCGCCCGGCGGCGATGCCGCGCGAAGCGGCGATGCCGGTGTGCAGTAGCCTGTCGAGGCCGGTGAAATCCACCGCCGGTTCCGGAGTGGCTTCAGGCTCCATATGCAGCGGCCGCGCCTGCAGGAAGTAGAGGCGCTCGTCGGCGTCGATCGCCCATTCGATGTCCTGTTCCGTCTGGTAGTGCGCCTCGATGCACTGCGCGCCAGCGCACAACTGGCGCAGCGCTGCGTCCGACAGTGAAGGGCGGGCTTGCTGATCTGCCAGCATTTCCTCAAGCCGGGTGCCGCCTCCCGGCAGTGCGACCAGGCGCGCTGTCTTGTTGGCAATGTGGCGCTCGATGATCGTACTGCTGGTCTTGTCGACCAGAAAGGCATCAGGCGTCGCATCGCCGCCGACGAGTTGTTCACCCAGCCCCCAAAGCGAACTGATCTTGACCTGTGCAGCGTTTCCCGTCGCCGGGTCGAGCGTGTACATCACGCCGCTCGCCTGGGCGTCGATCATCGCCAGACCGATGGCGCACATCGGCGTGTCCTCGTCGTCGAGGCCGAGCAGTTGCCGATAGGAAATCGCGCGCGGGGAGTATTTGCTGGCGACCACGCGCTTGAAGGCATCGAGCAAGCCGTCGCGCGTGACGTTCAGGACGGTCGAGTACTGTCCGGCAAAGGAGGATTCGCCATCCTCGCCGACCGCGCTGCTGCGGACAGCGATCCGCACGCCGGGGCAGGTCCGGGCTTCCAGTTCGGCGTAGGCGGCGGTGATGGCCGCGGCCAGATCGGCCGGCACCGGTGTGTCCATGATCCTCTGCCTGATCCGGGTGCTGCCGGCTTCCAGTCCCGCGATGTCTTGGGGTGACAGCTGCGCCAGCTCCTCGCGAATCCTGTCCTTCAGGTCGCCATCGGCGAGGAAGTGATCCGTTGCGGCAGTGGTCATGACGAAGCCATCGGGCACTGGCAATTTCAGGAGGTTCTTCATCACCGCCAGGTTGAACGCCTTGCCGCCGACTGCAGGTAAATGGTCAAGACCGATCTCCGCCAGCGCCAGCACGGCGGCGCCTGAGTTGCCGTGCTTCCGCGGCGCCAGTTCTTCCGCAATCCGTGCCTCGATGGCACGACAAACTTCCGGCAAAGCGGCGAACTTGCCGTCGGACAGGTCATTCAGCGCAGCGGTCAGTCCATGCACATGCTCGACCAGTTCCGCATGGTGCTGCCTAACCGTGCGCGCGTCGATCGGATGGTCGCTGTAGTAGATCTGTTCCAGTTCGGCCATGGCGCGCAGCGCATCGCGATTGTGGTTGAGCAGGGCACGGAAACTTTCATAACGCGCCTGAAGATCGCCCTTGGCAGACGTCAGCCGGGTCGTGGAGAAAAGTTCGCGCAGTTTCATTCGCCGCCCCCCAGATAGGGGAGGATCCGGTTGCGCATGTCGTCACGTAGTTTGCGCGTACGGTTGAGGTCGCCGATGCCGAAGAAGGGACTGGTGAAGGGATCGTCGAAGGGCATGTGCTTGCGCCGCCCCTGACCCGGGAAGGCGGTGCAGAACTCATCCGCACTCGAGCAGAGCGAAATGATCATGTCGAAGCGGCAGCCGAGGAACAATTCGATGTGCTTGGGCTTGCTGCCGTTCAATTCGATGCCGATCTCCTTGAGCGCCGTGGCGACGGGCTTCCAGAGTGGCATCGGGAACAGTCCGCCGGAGAACGCAGCCCATTCCTTGCCGAGATAGTGATTGGTGATGGCTTCGGCCGTCTGCGAGCGCACGGCATTGCCAGAGCAGATGAAGAGTACCGTCTTGCGGCCCAGCGACCGGGCCAGATGCCAGCGCACGATTTCGCGGTCGGGGATGCTGTGTGTTGTCAGGCAGGCGCCGCAACTCACTTGTCCCTGTTCCGGCAGGCAGGGGCGTACGAGCACGCCATCGATGAACAGGCGCGGCGAATTGACCGAGGCGTCGCTGCTCTGCTGGATGGGAAAGCTTTCCGGGATGCCGAGCATGGCCATGGCGAAACTCAACTCGCAGCGCAATTCCTCCGCGGCGGTGCAGTTCGGTTGGGCGACGAGCCGGATCTCCATGCGGCAACTATACCCAGTAAGCGCGGACATCGGAGGACTGGCAGGCGCCACTGATAAAATGCCTGTTTTCCATCCAAGGCCGTGCTCCCATGTCCATTTCCAGTCTCGGCGCCCTGACGGCGCTTTCCCCGCTCGATGGTCGTTATGCCACCAAGGTCGAGCCGCTGCGTGCCCACTTCTCCGAGTTTGGCCTGATCCGGAATCGCATCAAGGTCGAGATCGAATGGCTCAAGGCACTGGCCGCCAACCCGGCGATCGTCGAGGTTCCTGCGTTCTCAGCTTCAACTGTTGCGGAACTGGATGCCGCGGTGACCAACTTTGCCGTCAGCGACGCCGAGGCGGTAAAGAAGATCGAATCCGTCACCAACCACGACGTGAAGGCGGTCGAATACTGGCTCAAGGAGCGCTTCAAGGCCAACGCTGAAGTGATGAAGGTGTCCGAATTCATCCATTTCGGTTGCACCTCGGAGGACATCAACAATACCTCCCACGCGCTGATGCTTGAGGACGCGCGGGCGCAAATCCTGCTGCCGGGACTGGACAAGGTGATCGAACGCTTCCGTGCGCTGGCGCATGACCTCGCCGAACTGCCGATCCTTTCGCGCACCCACGGCCAGCCGGCGACGCCGAGCACGCTGGGCAAGGAAATGGCCAACATCGCCGCGCGCCTGATCCGTGCCCGTGAACGCATCGCCGGCGTGAACATGATGGCGAAGTTCAACGGCGCGGTCGGCAATTACAACGCGCACATTTCCGCCTATCCAGAATTGGATTGGGAAGGCATCGCCAAGGGCTTCATCGAATCGCTGGGCCTGAGCTTCAACCCCTACACGATCCAGATCGAACCGCACGACGCGATGGCCGAGCTATTCGACGCCATCGCCCGGTGCAACACCATCCTGATCGACGCTGACCGCGACATCTGGCAGTACATCTCGATGGGCTACTTCAAGCAGAAGACCAAGGCCGGTGAAATCGGCTCCTCGACCATGCCGCACAAGGTCAATCCGATCGATTTCGAGAACTCGGAAGGCAACCTCGGCATTGCTAATGCGATCCTGCGCCACCTGTCCGAGAAACTGCCGATCTCGCGCCTGCAGCGCGACCTGACGGACTCGACGGTGCTGCGCAACATGGGTGTCGCGTTTGGCTACGTCGTGCTGGCGCATGATTCGACGATGCGCGGCTTGAACAAGCTGGAAGCGAATCCCGCGCGCCTCGCCGAAGACCTCGACGCCTGCTGGGAAGTGCTGGCCGAGCCGGTGCAGACGGTGATGCGCCGCTACGGCGTGCCCAATCCCTATGAGCAGCTCAAGGAGCTGACGCGCGGCAAGGGCATCGAGCCGGAGGCGCTGCGCGCCTTCATCGAGGGGTTGGCGATCCCAACCGCAGAGAAAGCCCGCCTGAAGGAATTGTCGCCGGCCACTTACATCGGCAAGGCGGTCGAACTGGCGAGGAAGATCTGATGGGTTTCGCGGAGAATCTCAAGCAGCTGCCGAAGGTCTCGCATCTCGTCGCGCTGCAGCTCATCGACAAGGAGGGCAACGTGGTGGCCACCATCGAGAACAAACCGGGGCAGGCAGGCTCGCTGGCGGTCTATAACCATCTTGCGCAGCTGTTTGGTGCGGTCACCGTCGAAGCGGCCAAAAAGGGGCTGGAGCTCTATGCCGAACACACGGTCGATGCTCAAGCCCATCCCGGCAAGCATCCGAATATCGACCGTTTGGTGACTATCGTCACAGAAGGCGGACAGTTGCGAGTCAAACAGATTTTCGCCGCAGGCGAATGACATACAATCAAAACGCAGTCCTTCACCACCCACAGGAGAAACCATGAAAACAACGTACAAGACAATCATCGCTGGGCTGACGCTCGCCGCCATCGCCAGTTCCACCGCTGCCCAGGTCGTCGGCAAGATGGAAGACCAGATCCGCTGGCGCCAGTCGGCCTATCACACGATGGCCTGGAGCATGGCCCGCATCAAGACCAACGTCGATGGAACATTCAACAAGGACCAGGTCGTCGAGGCTGCCAACGTCATCCAGGCGATCGCCAATTCCAAGATGGGTGCCCTGTACCAGCCGGGTTCCGACAAGGGCAAGGGCTGGAAGGAAACCCGCCTGAAGTCCGAGTTCTTCGGCAGCAAGGATCTCGGCCAGATCGCCCAGAACTTCGGCGCCGCCGCCAACGAGATGGCCAAGGTGGCCGCCGGTGGCGACGCGGGTGCAGTCAAGGCCCAGTTCGGCAAGCTCGGTGAGGCCTGCAAGGCCTGCCACGAGAAGTTCCGCAAGGAAGACTGAGTACCTTCATCCGCCATCGAACGAAAGGCCACCCGCGGGTGGCCTTTTTCATGGATGCGTCAAAAGTCGGCGCTGGCGAGACGGCACTAAAAGGCCGGTGCGGCCGATGCCGGCGGTGCGGGAGGCGGTGTCGGCAGCAGGGCGCCGGATGCGGTCCAGACGGCAGTGACAGCGATCAGCGCCGCAACGACGAAGGCGACTGTACTGCCGCCGCGGGCCGATTGTTCCGGCGCACCGTCCGCCCAGCCTGAGATCATCGGCTTGACGAGGTTGTGCTTCTTGACGCGGGCATAGAAGACGATGCTGCCGACGTGCAGCGCGACGAGCGCCATCAGGATCTTTTCGAGCAGGTGATGGAAGCCGGTGATGCTGCTACTGGCCTCCGTGCCGATCAATGGGACGAGGTAGCCTTCGAAGGCGATGTCGTCGTTGGAGAACAGGCCGGTCGTGGCTTGTATCGCCAGGATGCCGAGCAGCGCGAGTACCGAGAGGGCACCGAGGGGATTATGGCCCAGCTCATGCCATTCGCCGCGCAGGTAGGTCAGGATGGCGCCCGGCCCGCGCACGAACTGCAAGAAGCGCGCGTAAGTCGAACCGACGAAGCCCCAGACGATGCGGAACACCAGCAGGCCGATGATTGCGAGGCCGATCCGGCCATGCCAGACCATCGCGTTGCCGCCCACCTTGGCGGTGACGAAGGCGCCCACGACCAGGATCACCAGCGACCAGTGAAACAGTCGCGTGGGAATGTCCCAGACGTAGGCCTTCATGTTGCTACGGTCAGACGCAGGCGCCGTCTTCGGTGGCACCTTCGGGGCGATCCTTCTTCGGCTTGACGAACTGCTCGCGCGTGACACCGAGCCACATCACCAGCGGGCTGGCGACCAGCACCGACGAGTAGATGCCGAACAGGATGCCGATGGTCAGCGCCAGCGCGAAGTAGTGCAGTGCCGCGCCGCCGAAGATCAGCATCGCGGTCACCATCATTTGCGTCGAACCGTGCGTGATGATCGTGCGCGAGATGGTGCTGGTGATCGCGTGGTTGATCACTTCGGGCGTCGTCAGGCCACGCTTCTTCTTGAAGGTTTCACGCACACGGTCGAACACGACCACCGATTCGTTGACCGAATAGCCAAGCACGGCGAGTACCGCCGCCAGCACCGGTAGCGAGAACTCCCACTGGAAGAAGGCGAAGAAGCCGAGGATGATGATCACGTCGTGCAGGTTGGCAATGATCGCCGACACGGCGAAGCGCCATTCGAAGCGGAAGGCCAGATAGACGACGATGCCGATGATCACCAGCAGCAGGGCGAGCGCGCCATCCTCGGCGAGTTCCTTGCCAACTTGCGGGCCGACGAACTCGACGCGCTTGATCTGCGGAGCGCCGCCGAGCGCCTGCAGACTGGCGCCCACCTTTTCGCTCACGCGCGCGGTATCGCCCGCCTTGATCGGCACGCGGATCAGCACATCGCGCGAGGAACCGAAGTTGAGCACCTGCGTGTCGGTGAAGCCGTCGGCCTCGATCTGCTTGCGGATCTTGTCGAGATCGGGTGCTTGTGTATAGCCAACCTCCATCAGCGTGCCGCCGGTGAATTCGATCGACAGATGCAGGCCCTTGGTGGCAAGAAAGAACACGGCCAGCAGGAAGGTGACCAACGAAATGATGTTGAACACCAGCGCATGGCGCATGAAGGGGATGTCGTTTTTGATGCGGAAGAATTCCATGATGGCTTACCCCTTGAAGCCCGGCTTCCAGACCTGGCCGATGCTGAGTTTGTCCAGCTTGCGGCGGCTGCCGTAAAGCCAGTTGATCAAGGCGCGCGATACCACGACCGAGCTGAAGATCGAGGTGAGAATGCCGAGGCAATGCACGACGGCAAAACCCCGCACCGGGCCGGAGCCGAAGATCAGCAGCGCGACGCCGGCGATCAGCGTGGTGATGTTGGAATCGAGAATCGTGCCCCAGGCGCGCTCGTAGCCGGCCGTGATCGCGGCATGCGGAGTCGAGCCGTTTCTCAGTTCCTCGCGCACGCGTTCGTTGATCAGCACGTTGGCGTCGATGGCCATGCCCAGCGTCAGTGCCACGGCGGCGATGCCGGGCAGCGTCAGCGTCGCCTGCAGCAGCGAGAGCAGGGCGACGAGGAAGAGCAGGTTGGCCGTGAGGGCGGTGACCGAGACGATGCCGAACAGCAGGTAGTAGGCGATCATGAACACGGCGATGGCGACGAAGCCCCATAGCGTCGAGTTCATGCCCTTCTCGATGTTCTCGGCGCCAAGGCTCGGGCCGATGGTGCGTTCCTCGATGATCTCCATCGGCGCGGCGAGCGAGCCGGCGCGCAGCAGCAGCGCGACGTCGTTGGCTTCGACCGTGGTCATGCGGCCGGAAATCTGTACGCGGCCACCGCCGATTTCGGTACGGATCACCGGCGCGGTGACGACTTCGCCTTTGCCCTTTTCAATCAGCAGGATGGCCATGCGCTTGCCGACGTTGTCACGCGTCACATCCTTGAAGATGCGCGCACCGGCCGAATCGAGCGTCAGATGGACGGCCGGTTCCTGCGTCTGGTTGTCGAAACCGGCCTGGGCATCGGTCAGTCGCTCGCCGGTCAGGACAACTTGCTTCTTGACCAGCAGGCCGCGGCCGCCGCGCTCGATGTAGTAGTCGGTGCCGGCGGGCGGCTGGCCGTTCGCGGCGGCTTCCATGACCGTCGGATTGGCGCTGCCTTCGTCATCGACCATGCGGATTTCCAGGGTCGCAGTACGGCCGAGGATGTCCTTGGCCTTGGCGGTGTCCTGCACGCCGGGCAGTTGCACGACGATGCGGTCGGCCCCCTGCTGCTGGATCACCGGTTCGGCAACGCCGAGCTCGTTGATGCGGTTGTGCAGGGTGGTGATGTTCTGCTTGATGGCGAATTCCTGGATGCGCAATTGCGCCGCCGGCTTGAGTGTGGCGACCAGCTTGAAATCCGCCCCGTCATTTTTTTCAAGCAGGTCGAGGTCGGGCTGGCTGTCGAGCAGCACGGCGCGCGCCTTCTCGCGAGTCTCGGTGTCACGGAAGCGGATCGCCAGCGTGTTGCCTTCGCGCTGGATGCCGCCGTGGCGGATGTTCTTGTCGCGCATCAGCGTGCGCAGATCGGCGCCGGTGGAGTCGAGCCGCTTGGTCAGCGCGCCCTTCATGTCCACCTGCAACAGGAAGTGCACGCCGCCGCGCAGATCGAGGCCCAGATACATCGGCAAGGCGTTCAGTCCGGTCAGCCAGTCGGGTGAGGCGGACAGCAGGTTCAGGGCGACGCTGTAGGAGGCATCGGCGGGATCGGGGTTGAGCGCCCGTTCGATGACATCCTTGGCTTTCAGTTGCGTATCGGTATCGGCGAGGCGGACACGGATACTGTTCGGGTCGAAGAACAGGCCGGTCGGCTGGATGTTCGCGGCAGCGAGGGTTTCCTCGACACGCGATTGCAGTTTGGTGTCGAGCTTGATCGTCGCCTTGACGCTCGACACTTGCACTGCCGGCACCTCGCCGAAGAAATTCGGCAAGGTGTAGAGCAGGCCGAGGATCAACGCCACGATGACGGTGGCGTTCTTCCAGAGGGGATATTTGTTCATCAGAGGGCTTAGAGGGTCTTGAGCGTGCCCTTGGGCAACAGGGCGCCGACGGCTTGTTTCTGGATCTGCACTTCGACGGGGGCGTCCTTGAGTGTGGAGATCTCGATCGTGACGTAGTTTTCGCCGACCTTGACGATCTTGCCTGCCATGCCACCCTGGGTGACGACTTCATCACCTTTTTGCAGCTCGCTGACCAGCTTCTGGTGTTCCTTCGCTTTTTTCATCTGCGGGCGGATCATCAGGAACCACAGCACGATGAACATCAGGATGATGGGCAGCAGGCCCATCAGGCCGCCGGTCGGGTCCTGGGAAGCGGCGGCTTGGGCATAAGCATTGGAAATCAGCATGTTCGGAACACTCCAAAGAGGTGGGCAGGGTGAGAAACAAAGTCGCGCATTATACCTTCGCCGTCTGCCGGTCCCGGTGGAAGCCGGCAACGCAAGCCGCGAACCTGCCAGCGGCGATAGCCTCACGCAGTTCGCGCATCAGCGTCTGGTAATAGTGCAAGTTGTGGATGGTGTTGAGCCTTGCACCAAGGATCTCGTTGCAGCGGTGCAGGTGATGCAGATAGGCGCGCGAAAAGTTGCGGCAGCAGTAGCAGTCACAGGTCTCGTCGAGCGGACGCGTGTCGCTCTTGTGGATGGCGTTCTTGATGCGGATGTCACCGAAGCTCGTGAACAGGTGGCCGTTGCGGGCGTTACGCGTCGGCATCACGCAGTCGAACATGTCGATGCCCTGGGATACCCCGAACACGATGTCTTCCGGCGTGCCAACGCCCATCAGGTACCGTGGCTTGTCGGCAGGCAGCTTCGGCGCGGTGTAGGCGAGGATGCGCGAGAACTCTTCCTTGGGTTCGCCGACCGAGAGGCCGCCGATGGCCATGCCATCAAAACCGATGGCATCGAGTCCCGCCAGCGATTCATCGCGCAGGTTTTCGTGCATGCCGCCCTGTACGATGCCGAACAGGGCGTTGGTATTGCCGAGGCGATCATGCTCATCGCGGGAACGGCGTGCCCAGCGCAGCGACAGGCGCATCGAATCGGCCGCCTGCTTGAGGTCGGCGGGATAGGGCGTGCATTCGTCGAAAATCATCACGATGTCGGAATTCAGGGTGTGCTGAATCTGCATCGAATCCTCGGGGCGCATGAACAGCTTGTCGCCATTGATCGGCGAGGCGAACTTCACGCCCTCTTCGCTGATCCTGCGCAGTTCGCCGAGCGAGAACACCTGGAAGCCGCCCGAGTCGGTGAGGATCGGCCGATTCCAACCCATGAAGCGATGCAGGCCGCCATGAGCGCGGATGACGTCCAGACCCGGACGCAGCCAGAGGTGGAAGGTGTTGCCGAGCACGATCTGTGCGCCGATGTCGACGAGTTCGTTCGGCGCCATCGCCTTGACGGTGCCGTAGGTGCCGACCGGCATGAAGACGGGCGTTTCTACCGTGCCGTGGGCGAGGGTAAGGGTGCCGCGCCGTGCGGCGCCGTCGGTAGCGAGAAGATTGAATTTCATGATTGTCGATGGATCAGCATGGCATCGCCGTAGCTGAAGAAGCGGTAACCGGTGTCGATGGCGTGGCGGTAGGCGGCACGAATGTTGTCGAGGCCGCCGAATGCCGAGACGAGCATCAGCAACGTGGATTTCGGCAGGTGGAAATTGGTGATCAGCAGCTCAACGACGCGGAAACGATAGCCCGGCGTGATGAATAGTGCCGTCTCGCCAGCGCCGACTTTTACCGAGCCGTCTGTCTGTGCGGCGGATTCCAGCGTGCGCAGCGACGTGGTGCCGACAGCGACGACGCGACCGCCGCGCTGGCGGGTTGCGGCGATGGCATCCGCCGTGGCCTGCGGCACATGGTAGCGCTCGGTATGCATGCGGTGCTGCGTCAGGTCCTGCACGCGCACCGGCTGGAACGTGCCGGCCCCGACATGCAGGGTGACGTTGGCGACGCCGATGCCTTTGGCGCGCAGGCGTTCGAGCAATGGGGCATCAAAGTGCAGGCCGGCAGTGGGCGCCGCCACCGAACCCCGTTCGCGCGCGAAGACGGTCTGATAGCGCTCCTCATCCGCGCTGGCGGCGCTGCGCTCGATGTAGGGTGGTAGCGGCAGCCGGCCATGTTTTTCGATGAGTTCGACCGCGTCATCTGGAAACCTCAATCGGTAGAACTCGCCCTCGCGGCCGAGCACCTCGGCATCGAAGGCGTCCTCGAGACGAATCCGGCCGCCCGGCTTGGGTGGCTTGCTCACACGCACTTGCGCCAGCACCGTGTCGTCGCCAGTGATGCGTTCGACCAGTACTTCGACTTGCCCGCCGGTGTCCTTTTGGCCGAACAGGCGGGCGTGCAACACACGTGTGTCGTTCATCACCAGCAGATCGCCGGGCAACAGCAAGTCGGCTACGGCGGTGAAGTTGAGATCGTCGAGTGAATTCCCCTTCATGACCAGCAGGCGACTCGCGCTGCGTTCGGCCAGCGGCGATTGGGCGATGCATTCCGGCGGCAACGGATAGTCGAAATCGTCGAGGGTGAAGGGCATGGCTTGTGGCTGAGAGGTTTGCGGATAGAATGCGCGTCTATTCGCTTCGGGAGGCACGCATTGTACGTGGCCTCTTCATCCAGCCGGGGTGGCGGAATCGGTAGACGCAGCGGATTCAAAATCCGCCGCCGCAAGGTGTAAGGGTTCGAGTCCCTTCCCCGGCACCAGAAATTGCACGCAGCGTGCCTTGGTCCGATCTCCTTGTTTGCGCAAAGGATTAGGGCTATATTTATTGCATAAATCAACTTCGGGCAATGGAGATGGCTGCCATTTCGTCAACCAGCGGACTGCAGGGTGTAACGCAAACTGCCTTCCAGCAGTTGAAGTTGCAGCAGGCGCGGCAAAATGCCGATCGTGCCGAGCAGCAGGCCCGCAGTTTGCAAAACCAGGCGGCCGAAGCCCAGCGCGAAGCCGACCGGGCCGAGGAAAATGCCCGTGATCTTTCGGTGCGATCGAGTCAGGCTCAAAGTGCGGCGGGTCAGGCCAGGCAGGGGCTGGCTATGATCCGTTCGGTGAATGACATGAAGGCGGATCTTTCGACCGTTCTGGCGCGCGTGGAATCATCGGCAAGCGAGGTCGATAGCAATGTTGTCCAGCCAGTGGTATCCGCGCCGGTGATCAATACATCCGGCCAATTGACCGGTACCGTGGTCAACACGGTCGTCTGACGAGCGCAGGACAGGAAGGGGACATTATGGAAATCACTTCGGTAAGTACATCCGGTGCCGCGTTGCAGCAGCAATACACTGCCACGAAAACCCAGTCGGAATACCCGGAACAGACCCGTACGCGCGAAGAGCCAGTGCGTACGAACGAAACCCAATCGACCACTGTCCAGAATGTCGAGGCAAGCGCAGTGGCGGCGCAAGAACGCAACGAACAGCCCGAAAGGGCCGAGGCGCCCAAGGTATTTGTCAATGCACAAGGGCAAAAGACAGGTACCATTATCAACGTGACCGCTTGAGTGGTGGTCTTTTTTTCATCCAGTCGTAGTCAAACATTCGAGGAGTAATTGCCCATGAACAAATCCGAACTGATTGAAGCCACCGCAAAAGCTGCTGATATTTCCAAGGCGGCTGCCGACCGTGCCCTGTCCGCCGTGATGGAAGCAGTTGTCAAGGCCGTCGCCAAGGGCGACACGGTTACGCTGGTTGGTTTCGGTTCCTTCAAGCCCGCCAAGCGCGCCGCGCGCACGGGCAAGAACCCGAAGACCGGTGCTCCCCTGAAGATTGCCGCGACCACGGTGCCGAAATTCACCGCCGGCGCGAGCTTCAAGGCTGCGGTGGCGGGCAAGAAGGCCGCCAAGAAGAAGTAAGACGAACCTTCCGTCTGCGCTGGTAACCCCGGCGCAATCAGCAAAAAGGGCCAACTTGTGTTGGCCCTTTTTGTTTGTTGCCGCGGAGGATTACTTCTTCATCGCGTCCTGGGCACCCTTGACAGCACCGGAAGCGGCACCGGCAGCGCCACCTTCCTTGGCACCTTCAACGCCACCCTGGGCAGCACCCTTGACGACTTCCATCATCTTGTCCTTGTTGTCGGCAGGCGCAGCGGCATCGGCAGGCGCGGCAGCTGGAGCTGCACCTTCGGCGGGTTTGGCGGCGTCAGCCGGCGCGGCAGCCGGGGCGGCAGCATCGGCAGGCTTAGCGGCATCGGCGGCGGGAGCAGCAGCGGGAGCTGCAACCGGTGCCGGAGCAGCGGTGGGTGCAGGGGGTGCTTCCTGCTTGCCGCAGGCGGCGAGGGCAAGCGTGGTCAGGGAAACGAGGAGGAGTGGGGTGGCTTTCATGTTTTTTCCTTTTCAAAGGTGGGCGAACATTGGTCGGAAATGACGAATGCGAGACTATTAACTCACGATCTTACAGAAAGTTGACAGCCAGTTCCGGATAACCAGTTTTTCACCCATTCGCTGGCGATGGCCAGATTGTTTTTTGCCGCGGCGGACAATCCGGTCCCCAGTTCGAAGCTTTCGCCGTGAATCGCCAATAGCTGGCAAGGGGGAGGGGGACGCTCCTGTAACTCAATGTATACCTGCAGCACGGCTTCTGGCGCGAGGGTGTGGCTGTTGCAGTCAGCGCGGGCGGCGGGGGTGATCGGACGGACAGTAAACGGTGCCTCGGCATCGAGGCTGGCATCGACGAACAGGACGCATTGCCGACCTTCGAGGTCGAGCGCATGCTCGACCTGCAGCTGGAAATCGGTCAGGCATTCGACTTCCGGGATTTGCAAGGCCGCGATCCATTCCACGAGCAACGGGCCGAGCGCATCGTCGCCGCGCGCGGGGTTGCCCCAGCCAAAGACAAGGATCGGCGCGGTCACGGGCGGGCGAACCGGCCATTGCTGTCGCGTGCTGCCCGGTCGAGTGCCGTCCCGCCAGCGCCGACTATTTCGATTTCAAGCGGCATGCGGCCCAGCGCATGGGTGGCGCAGGAGAGGCAGGGGTCGAAGCAGCGGATCGCGACCTCGATGTGGTTGAGCAGGCCTTCGGTGATCTCTCGGCCATCGAAATAGTGCCGTGCCACGCTGCGAATCGCTGCGTTCATCGCCTGGTTGTTGTGCGTGGTCGAGACAATCAGGTTAGCGCGGATCACCTGGTCGTTCTCATCGACGCGGTAGTGGTGAATCAGGGTGCCGCGCGGCGCTTCGATGACTCCGACACCACGTTCCTGGCGCTGGCCGGTAGCGACGAGGTCTTGTCCGACGATGTCGTCGTCGTGCAGCAGTTCCTTGATTGCCTCGGCGGCATGCAGCATCTCGATCATGCGTGCCCAGTGAAAACCGAGGGTGGCGCGTGACGCAGCGCCGTCGGCGCAGGCGAGGAATTCCTGCCGTTCGCGCTCGGCGAGCGGCGTCGGGATGAAGTCGCACTGGCCAACGCGCGTCAGCGGCCCGACGCGGTACCAGCTGGTATCCGCATCACCCAGCGCGCGCAGGAAGGGAAACTTCATGTAGCTCCAGGGCTTGACGTCCTCGACGATCGCATCCCAGTAGCGGTCAGTGTCGAAATGGTCGAAGAGCGTCGTACCATCGATCCGCCGCGCGCGTAGCCCGCCGTCGTAGAAATCCAGCGCGCCGTCGGCACGCACGAGGCAGAGCGAATGTGCGTCGAAGTGCGCGAAATCGCGATAGAGCGCCAGATTCTGTTCGAACAGCGACTTGACGATGCCGATGGCCTCGCGGCTCCAGCCGATGATTTCATAGCTGTCCTTCAGCAGGCTGGCACGTTCTTCCGGGGCCAGCGACTTGTTGACGCCGCCGGGTACCGAGCCGGTACCATGCACGCGCTTGCCGGCGGTCATGCGGATGATTTCCTGCCCGTATTTGCGTAGCAGCACCCCCTTGCGGACGATGGCCGGATCGCGGGCGACCAAGCCGACGATGTTGCGTTGCGCGGCATCCGCATCAAAACCGAACAACAGGTCGGGCGAGGCGAGGTGGAAGAAGTGCAGCGCGTGCGATTGCAGGATCTGGCCATAGTGCATCAGGCGACGGATCTTCTCGGCGGTGGGCGTCAGCGTCGCACCGACGATCTGGTCCATCGCCTTCGATGCGGCGAGGTGGTGAGATACCGGGCAGATGCCGCATAGCCGCTGCACCATCACCGGCACTTCCCAGAACGGTCGGCCCTCGATGAACTTCTCGAAGCCGCGGAATTCGACGATATGCAGTCGCGCCTGCTGCACCCGGTTGTCCGTGTCGAGCAGCAGCGTGACCTTGCCGTGACCCTCGACGCGCGAGAGCGGCTCGATGACGACGCGGCGCAGGTTTTCCGGGTGGCTGGCGGTTTCGAGATCAGTCATAGTGCAGCAACTGTGTGGCGACGCGCGGTTCGCGGCCGGCAATCAGGTCGGTGAGGAATTGCCAGATGGCATCGGCGCTCGGCGGGCAGCCGGGCAGGAAGTAATCGATCTTCACCACCTCGTGCAGCGGCCGCACCTGCCGGAGCGGCAAGGGAAGCTCGGGATCGTCGGGGATGCGTGTGCCGGCGGCGAGGCTGGCCTCGGTGGCATAGACGGATTCCAGAATATCGCGCAGGTCGAGGTGATTGCGTTGTGCCGGCAGGCCGCCGTTTACCGCACAGGCGCCGATGGCCACGAGAATGCGGCAGCGGGCGCGAAATGCCTGCAGCACCTGCACGTTTTCGGCATTGCAGACCCCCCCTTCGATGATACCGATGTCGCATGTACCGCACTCTTTTGTGTCCGTGAAGGGCGAGCGGTCGAATTCGACCAGCTCAAGCAATTCGAACAGACGTTCGTCGATGTCGAGCAGCGACATGTGGCAGCCGAAGCAGCCGGCGAGGCTCGTGGTGGCGACGCGCAACTTCTTCATGCGCCACCCTTCTTGGTGAACTCGGCGACATGCGCGGAGATCGGGGCGTCGTCGAAGCGGCGCGCGCCGATCGGCACGGCGAAGCCCTTGCGCTTCAGCAGGATGACACCGACCGGGCAGACCTGTGCCGCCTTGTCGGTCAATGCGAAGTTCGTGTCGCCGAGCTGGCCGGATTCGGCATTGACGACGAGGTGCTTGCCGATGCCGCGTCCGGCGAGCGCGAAGACGTGCTTGCCGTCGACTTTCGCGCTCGCATGGATGCACAGTTCGCAGAGGATGCAGCGATTGAAGTCGAGCAATACGTCGGGGTGGGAGAAATCGACCGGCCGGTTCGGATAGAGTTGGCGAAAGTGCGGGGACATCACGCCGAGCTCGTAACCCAGCGCCTGCAGCAAGCAGTTGCCGCTCTTCTCGCAGCTCGGACAGAAATGATTGCCCTCGACCAGCAGCATCTGGATCAGTGCGCGGCGTTCCTGGCGAATTTCATCTGTCTCGCTTTCCACACGCAGCCCGGGGGTGGCGGGCAAGGTGCAGGCACTCGCGCTGCGGCCGTTCGCCGTCACGGTGCACAGCTTGCAGCTGCCATGCGGTTTGAACTCGGGGTGATAACAGAGATGCGGAATGTAGATACCGGCGGCCAGCGCGGCCTGCAGCACCGTCTGGCCCGGTACGAAAGAAATTTCGCGATCGTCGAGGAAGAAGGTTTCGCTCATGATCGGAGGTGTGCGCCGGGATCGTCGCGACGTGTCATCTGGCGTGCCGGTGCGAGTGCTGCGTCGAGGTCGATGGCCGGAACGAAGTCGAGCGACTCGAGGCGCCGTTCCCAGGCCGGGCGAAATTTGCGCAAGCTGTCGGTCAGCGGATTGCCGGCGGTGCGGCCTAGCCCGCAGTGTGCGGTGGCATTCATCACTGCGATGAGTTGTTCGATTTCATCGAGGTCATAGCGTGTGCCGTGGCCGCGCGCGATCTTGTCCATCCGCTGGCGCAGCAGCGTGGTGCCGACGCGGCAGGGTGTGCAGAAACCGCAGGATTCGTGTTGAAAGAAATGGTTGAAGTTGCGCGCGACTTCGAACAGGTCGCGGCGCTGGTCGAAGACCATGAACGCGCCGGCGGACGGCAGGTCTTCGAAGCCGAGCTGGCGGTCGAACTCGTCCGCGGCGATGCAGATGCCCGAGGGACCGGAGACCTGCACCGCCTGTGGTGCGACGGCGCCGCAGTCGGCTAGCACCTGCCGCACGCTGACGCCGAACGGATATTCGTAGATGCCCGGTCGCGCGCAGTCGCCCGACACCGACAGCAGTTTGGTGCCGGTCGATTGCGCTGTTCCGATGTTCGCAAACCATGTGCCGCCGTGTCGGGCGATCAGCGCGGCGGCGGCGAGTGTTTCGACGTTGTTCACCACGGTCGGCTGGCCGAACAGGCCGTGCGTTACCGGGAAGGGCGGGCGGCTGCGCGGAATGCCGCGCTTGCCTTCGAGCGATTCGATCAGCGCCGATTCCTCGCCGCAGATGTATGCACCGGCACCGAGGTGGATTTCGATATCGAAACCGATTCCGCTACCGAGGATATTTTCGCCCAGCAGGCCGGTGGTGTGCCGTCTCGCCAGCGCCGACTTTAAAGGTTCGAGCAGATAGCGATACTCGCCGCGCAGGTAGAGATAGCCTTTGCGTGCACCGACGGCCAGCCCGGCGACGGTCATGCCCTCGAAGACGAGATCGGCATGGCTTTGCAGCAGCACACGATCCTTGAAGGTGCCCGGTTCGCCCTCGTCGGCATTGCAGACGATGAAGCGTTGTTCGCCGGGTGCATTGCGGCAGGCCTGCCACTTGGCGGCGACGATAAACCCCGCCCCGCCCCGGCCGCGCAGTTTGGACGCGCGGATCTCCTCGAGCGTCGCTGTGGGGCCGCGCGCCAGTACTGTGGCAAGCGCTTCGCCCGGTTGCAATCGATTGTCCAGCAGTCTGTCACGGCGCCGGATGTTGTCCTCGACTCTGAACCACTCCGTCGGCCAGTCGCCCAGCGGTACTTCGTCGCGGATCAGCGCGACCATTGCCTCGACGCGGTCCATATCCATGCGGGTGACCGGTCGATAATTGACCAGCACGGCGGGCCCCTGATCACTCATGCCGATGCAGGACGTGGTGTCGATGCTGACGAGGTTGTCTTCCGAAGTGCGGCCACGCTCAACCCACAGGCCGCGGCACATCGCGATCATCAGGTCGCGGCTGCCCTGCAGGCGCTCGATGATGTTGTTGCTCCAGAGCACGCGGTAGCGGCCGCGTGGTACGGTGTGAAAGAAGCTGTAGAAGCTGGCAGTGCTCTCGACCTGGGCGCGCGGCCAGCCGATGCCGGCAGCGATTGCAGTAAGCGTCGCCGGCGCGAGCCAATCCAACGCGTCCTGAACCTCACGCAGGATCTGCATCAGCCGCGTGCCATCGTGGCCGTGGCACTGCAGAATGGACTGGATGGCTTCGTTTGCGTTCATGAATGGCAGATTACCCTGCCCCAGTTACGGTTTGTTGTTCTGGATCAACACCCCCATGCCGGTACTGGCAGTTAGAATTCCACGATCTTTTTCGGAGAACCGCCATGTGTCTTGCCATTCCCGCCCGTGTCGTCGAAATGCCCGACGAGGAAACCGCCGTCGTCGACCTTGGCGGTGTGAAGAAAGCGATTTCTCTGGCGTTGGTCGAGGACGTCTCGGTCGGTGACTACGTGATCGTGCATGTCGGCTTCGCGCTCAACAAGCTGAATCCCGAAGAAGCCGAGAAGACGCTGGCACTGTTCGCCGAGATGGGTGAGTTGGTGGCTGCACAGGATGGCGTAACGAGCGCCGCATGAAATACATCGACGAATTCCGCGACGGGGAGCTCGCGCGCGGACTGGCAACGGCCATCGCGGCGGCGGCAACGCCGGGCCGCGAGTATGCGTTCATGGAATTCTGCGGCGGCCACACGCACGCGATCTCGCGCTATGGCGTGACCGACCTGCTGCCCGCCAATGTGCGCATGGTGCATGGGCCGGGTTGCCCGGTCTGCGTGCTGCCGATCGGCCGCATCGACATGGCGATCGAAATCGCGCTCAAGCACCAGGCCATCCTTTGCAGCTATGGCGACTGCCTGCGCGTGCCGGCATCCGACGACCTATCGCTGCTGAAGGCGAAATCACGCGGCGGCGACATCCGCATGATTTATTCGGCGGCGGACGCGCTGAATATCGCGCGCGAGAATCCGGCGCGCGAGGTGGTGTTCTTCGCCATCGGTTTCGAAACGACCACGCCGCCGACGGCGGTGGTGATCAAACAGGCCGCGCAGGAGGGCCTCAAGAATTTCAGCGTGCTGTGCTGCCACGTGCTGACACCGGCGGCGATGCACTGCATTCTCGCTTCGTCCGAAGTGCATCTCGATGGCTTCGTCGGCCCGGCACACGTGTCGACCGTGATCGGCAGCCAGCCCTACGAGGTGTTCGCCGAGCAGCACGGCAAGTCGGTAGTGATTGCCGGCTTCGAGCCGCTCGATGTGATGCAGGCGGTGCTGATGCTGATCCGGCAGGTGAATGACGGACGCAGCGTAGTCGAAAACGAATTCACGCGTGCGGTGACGCGCGAAGGCAATCGCAAGGCTCAGGCACTGGTCGATGCCATCTTCGAATTGCGCCCGAGCTTCGAGTGGCGCGGGCTGGGCAGCATCGAAAAGTCGGCGCTGGCGATACGGCATGAACATGCTGCTTTCGATGCCGAGAAGCGCTTCCATCTCGAATACCGGATCGTGCCCGACCACAAGGGCTGCGAATGCGGCGAGATCCTGCGCGGCCTCAAGGAGCCGCGCGCCTGCAAACTGTTCGGCACCGTCTGCACGCCGGAGAACCCGATCGGTTCCTGCATGGTGTCCTCCGAAGGCGCCTGCGCGGCCCACTACACCTACGGTCGCTACCGGGACGCCGCCTGATGGGAGCGCCGGAGGGGGATCCGAACGTGGCTTTGCCTGCCGTCCTGATCGTCGACGACGAGCCGCGCTCGCTGGAGACGCTGCGGCGGACGCTTGACGAGGACTTCGAGGTCTTCGTTGCCGGTTCGGCGGAAGAGGGCGAGGCGATCATGGAGAGCGAGTTCATCCATGTCGTCGTCTCCGACCAGCGTATGCCGGGGACGTCCGGCGTCGACTTCCTGCGGCGCGTGCGCGAGCGCTGGCCGAACACGGTGCGCCTGATCCTGTCGGGCTATACCGAGGCCGAAGATATCATCGCCGGCATCAACGAAGCCGGCATCTGGCAATACCTGCTCAAGCCCTGGCATCCAGATCAGTTGCTCCTGACTCTCAAGAGCGCCGCGGAGCTGTGGCGACTGCAACAGGAAAACCAGCGCCTCTCGCTCGAGTTGCGCGACAGCCCGGCGGTATTGGCCCGGCATGTCGAGGATCGCCAGCAGGCGGCGCGCGTGCGGCACAGCTGCGATGCGCTGACCCGCGCACCCGGCAGTCCCATGGATGCGCTGTGCGAACTGGCCGGCCGGATCGCCCGGCACGACATCTCCGTGCTGATCAATGGCGAGTCGGGCACGGGCAAGGAACTGCTGGCGCGTGCGATCCACTACAGCAGTCCGCGCGCCGACGGCGCCTTTGTCGTCGTGAACTGCGGCGCCCTGCCGGACACCCTGCTCGAGGCGGAACTCTTCGGGCACAAGAAAGGCTCTTTCACAGGCGCCCACGAGGATCGCATCGGTCTCTTCCAGTTGGCCGATGGCGGTACGCTGTTCCTCGACGAGATCGGTGATACCTCACCGTTGATGCAGGTCAAGCTGCTGCGGGCGCTGCAGGAAGGCGAAGTCCGGCCGGTAGGCAGTTCGCGCGTGGTCCGCGTGAATGTGCGCTTGATCGCGGCGACGAACCGCGATCTGGAGGTTGCGGTCGCCAACGGCGGCTTTCGCGAAGACCTCTACTACCGCATTGCCGGCATCACGCTGACCCTGCCGCCGCTGCGCGAGCGGCCGGACGATATCCCGTGCATCGTCGCTGCCCTACTGAAAAAGTCGCCGCTGGCTGCCCAGCGTTTCGACGCGGAGGCGATGGAATTGTTGCAGAGCTATCGCTGGCCGGGCAATGTGCGCGAACTTGCCAACGAAGTGATGCGCGCGCAGGCCCTGGCGGATGATGAGCTTATGGGCGCGGAACTCTTGTCATCCCGCTTGCGTAACGGAACTCCACCAACGGCAAACAATACCCTTCTGGCCGGTACGCTGCGGGACCGGCTGGCGCAGTCCGAACTGGACATGGTGTGCGAGGCGTTGCGGCGGCATCGCGGCAACAAGACGCGGGTCGCGGAAGAGTTGGGACTGACGCGCGTCGGGCTGCGCATGAAGATCAAGCGGCTGGGAATTGCCGAGTCATGAACCTGCTCTGGCTCCAGTCCGGCGGTTGTGGCGGTTGCACGCTGTCCTGGCTGGGCTATGACGCCGGTTCGCTGTTTTCCGTTCTGCGCGAGGAAGGCATTGATCTTCTCTGGCATCCCAGCATCTCGGCGCGCGGCCTGGACGATGTAACTACATTGCTGGAAGCTTGCGCGGGCGGGCAACAGCCGCTCGATATCCTGTGCATCGAAGGAGCTGTATTGCGCGGGCCGAATGGCACCGGAGGGTTCCATCTGCTCGGTGGCAACCAGCCGATGGTCGATTGGGTGTTGCGCATCGCCATGAAGGCGCGGCATGTGGTCGCCATCGGCAGCTGCGCGGCCTTCGGCGGCATCCCCGCGGCGGGCATGAACCCGACGGATGCAACCGGCTTGCAGCACGATGGCGAAATCGGCGGTGGCGTGTTCGGTCCCTATTTCCGCGATGCGACCGGATTGCCGGTGATCAATGTCTCCGGCTGTCCGCCGCATCCCGACTGGATCACCGAAACCCTGATCATGCTCGCACGTGGGCGCATGGGTGCCGACGATCTTGACGAGTTCGGGCGGCCGCGCTTTTTCGCCGACTACCTCGTGCATCATGCCTGTCCACGCAACGAGTACTACGAGTTCAAGGCGGGTGCGCACCATCTGGGCGAACAGGGTTGCCTGATGGAAAACCTTGGCTGCAAGGGTACGCAGGCGCATGCCGACTGCAACCTGCGTCTGTGGAATGGAGAAGGCTCCTGCCTGCGCGGAGGCTTCCCTTGCGTGCGCTGCACTGAGCCGGGCTTCGAAGAGCCCGGCCATCCATTCGGCATGACGCCGAAAGTCGCCGGCATTCCGATCGGCCTGCCGGCCGACATGCCCAAGGCGTGGTTCATTGCGTTGGCAGCGCTTTCAAAGTCGGCGACACCGCCGCGCGTCAAGGAAAACGCCACAGCGGAGCGACTGTTACGTGCGCCGTCCGTCAAGCGGAACGGCAAGAAGTTATGACACGCCGCATCGTCGGGCCGTTCAATCGCGTCGAGGGCGACCTCGAAGTGACGCTGGACATCGCGGCCGGTCGTATCGCCGCCGCCTACGTCAATTCGCCGCTGTATCGCGGCTTCGAACAGATATTGGAGGGCAAGGTGCCCGACGATGCGCTGACCTTCGTGCCGCGCATCTGCGGCATCTGCTCGGTGGCGCAGTCGGCGGCGGCGGCCCGGGCGCTCGCCGATGCCTCCGGGCTCGTGCCGCCCGACAACGGGCGCGTGGCGGCGAACCTGACGCTGGCGGTGGAAAACCTCGCTGATCACCTGACGCATTTCTATCTGTTCTTCATGCCGGATTTCGCGGCGGCGCAGGAATACGCGCACCAGCCCTGGCACGACAGGATCGCCGTGCGTTTCGCCGCCCAGACCGGGACGGCGGCCAACGAAGTCCTCACCGCACGCGCCCACTTCATGCATGCCATGGGCTTGCTTGCCGGCAAATGGCCCCACACGCTGGCGGTGCAGCCCGGGGGTTCGACCCGGCCGCTGACCGAATCGGAGGTCTTTCGGCTCAAACGCATCGTGCGCGAGTTCCGCGCGTTTCTCGAACACCGATTGTTCGCCGCACCGCTCGAAACGATCGCGGCGCTCGACAGTGTCGAGGCGCTGAGGCGCTGGCGCGAAAGTGCTTCGGGTGGGGATCTGCGCGCGTTCCTCGATCTGGCGGATGCCCTCGATCTTTGGTCGCTGGGCCAGTCCGGAGCACGTTTTCTGAGTTCCGGGGCGTATGACGAGAAAGAGGGACGCTTGTTCTCGGCGGGAACCTGGCGTGATGGCCTGACGCACTTCGATCCGCTGCAGGTGGCCGAGGATCTCAGCCATGCCCGCTATGCGGCAGGCAGCGAGCCGCAATCACCTGCGCTGGGCAGCACCGTGCCGTTGATCGACAAACCGGGTGCCTACTCGTGGTGCAAGGCGCCGCGCCTGGCGGGCGAGGTATGCGAGACCGGCGCACTGGCGCGGCAACTGGTCGATGGTAACGCGCTGATTCGCGACGTCGTTGCACATCGTGGTGTTGGCGGTGTCGGAGCACGCGTGCTGGCACGCCTGCTCGAATTCAGCCGCGTGTTGCCCGCGATGGAGCGCTGGCTGGGCGAGCTTGACGTGCGTGCGCCCTGGTGTCTGCACAAGGCGCTGGCCGACGATTGCCGGGGTGTCGGGCTTGTCGAAGCGGCGCGCGGTACGCTCGGGCACTGGCTGACCGTGCGCCACGGCAGCATCCACAGCTATCAGATCATTGCACCGACGACCTGGAACTTTTCACCACGTGATGCCGCCGGTCAGGCGGGGGCGCTCGAGCAGGCGCTTATCGGCCTGCCGTTAGCGGAGCAAGGCGCGATACCTGCGATCGTCCATCACGTGGTGCGCAGTTTCGATCCCTGCATGGTGTGCACGGTGCATTGATGGTCAAACGACAGCGGAGTTCTCCTGCGGCTTCCCTCGAGAAAAAGGTGACGGGTGTGGCCGGTGGAGAGGATGTCTGGATCGATGTGATCCACAAGATGGATGAGGTCTACAACGACCTGTTGCAGTACGAGGTAGCTCTCGAAGAGAAGAACCAGGCGCTCGAGGATTCGCAGCAGTTCATTTCGTCCGTATTGACCTCGATGTCGGACCTGCTGGTTGTCACCAATCGTGCCGGCATCATCGAGAGCGTGAATCAGGCGCTGGCGTCGATGCTCGGGATGGATGCGGAATCGCTGAAGAAGCGAACGGTGTTCGACCTGTTTGCCGACGAGGAGTCTCGCGCCCATGCCACCGAACTGTTCGCCGAACAGCGCGGCACCTCGTTCGAGGATCGCGAAATGCGCCTGCGTGCCGCCAACGGCAGCGAGATACCGGTTTCGCTGAACTGCACGCCGCATTTCAACGGCGCCGGCAAGATGATCGGCTTTGTCATAACCGGCCGGCCGGTTGGCGAACTGCGTCGTGCCTATCAGGCGCTGCGGCGCGCCCACGAGGATTTGAAGACAACCCAGCAGCAACTCATCCAGTCGGAAAAAATGGCTTCGCTCGGCCGACTGGTCGCCGGCGTGGCCCACGAACTCAACAATCCGATCAGCTTCGTGCTCGGCAACGCCGTGGTGATGAAGCGCTATGCCGAACGCTTGCGTGAATATCTTGCCGCCGTGCATGCGGATGCGCAACCGCGCCGGCTCGTTGCCATGCGCGAGGAATTGCGCATCGACCGCCTGCTCGACGATCTGCCGGGCTTGATGGATGCGATGCTGGAAGGCGCGGAACGCACGCGCGATATCGTCGATGCGCTCAAGCGTTTTTCCGCCTATGGCGACCGGAAGCGCGAGCGCTTCGACCTGGTCGCCGTGATCAACCGCGCGGTGCGTTGGGTCGGCAAGGGGGGTGGCTCGGCACTGGATATCCACCTCGAGTTGCCCGCAAGCCTGCAGATCGAAGGAACCTCCGGACAGATCCAGCAGGTGCTGATGAATCTCGTGCAAAACGCCACCGACGCACTGGCGGGCCAGGCAGAACGCCGTCTGGAGATTGCCTGCCGTGCCGAGGCGGGCCACGCGATCGTCGAATTCCACGACAATGGCCCGGGTATCCAGCCCGAACATCTTAGCCGCCTGTTCGATCCCTTCTTCACGACCAAGCCGGTCGGGCAGGGAACCGGTCTGGGGCTGGCAATCAGCTACGGCATCATCGAGCAGCACGGCGGCAAACTCACCGCTGAAAACCATCGACGGGGCGGCGCATTGTTCCGCATCACCCTGCCAATAACAGAAGAGTAGCCACGCGTGCATTTGCGTATCGGTATAAGCCCGCATTGTTCTGGTTACTTATAGTGATTATCTAATAATCACTTCTTTCCCTCATTAGTTAAATATATGACTTAAGGTATTGATTTGGCGCATATCAATACTTGCTTATATGTTGGCCTGAATCATGCTTCATACCACACAAACAAGTTTTGGCATTTACTAGTCGCAACCACGGGGGTGTGGAGAATGAGCAAACACGACAGTTCATACAGCTTGCAACAGCTGGAATGGGATGGGCCTGCCAATCTGGAATCCCGTCTGGGCATGGAGCGCCGGGACTTTCTCAAGTTCTGCGCCGGGCTCGCGGGTACGCTGGGCCTTCCCGCAGGTGCCGAGGCGGCCGTCGCCAAGGCCATCGAATCCGCGAAGCGTCCGCCGGTCATCTGGCTTCACTTCCAGGAATGCACCGGCTGCTCGGAATCGCTGCTGCGCGCCGAGCATCCGACCCTCGAAAAACTGATCCTCGACGTCATCTCGCTCGACTACCACGAGACGCTGATGGCTGCCGCCGGCCATCAGGCCGAGGCGGCGCGCAAGGCGTCGATGGCTGCCAACAAGGGCAAATACATCCTGGTCGTCGAAGGCGCAATTCCGGTCAAGGAGAACGGTATCTACTGCAAGGTGGGTGGCCATACCGCGATCGACATCATGAAGGAATGCGCGGCTGACGCGGCGGCGGTCATCGCCATCGGTTCCTGCGCTTCCTGGGGTGGCATGCCTTCGGCCGGCCCGAATCCGACCGGCGCATCCAGCGTCGCCGAAGTTCTCGGCAAGCCGGTCGTGACGATTCCCGGCTGCCCGCCGAATCCCTACAACTTCCTCGCGACGGCAGTGCATTTCCTGACCTTCGGCACACTGCCGGCGATCGACAAGCAGGGACGCCCGCTCTTCGCCTACGGCCGCCTGATTCATGAAAACTGCGAACGCCGCGCGCACTTCGACGCCGGGCGTTTCGCCATGGCTTTCGGTGACGAAGGCCATCGCAAGGGTTACTGCCTGTACAAGCTGGGCTGCAAGGGCCCGGAAACCTATGCCAACTGCCCGACACTGGGCTTCGGCGATGCCGGCGAAAGCAACTGGCCGGTCGGCTGCGGCGCCCCGTGCTTCGGTTGCAGCGAAAAGGGTGTCGGTTTCACCAAACCGATCCACTCAATGGCGAAGATGATCAACGTCGCACCACCGCTGCAATATCCGCGCATCGAAGAATCTATTGGCAAGGGTTCCAGCTTCGCCAGCGCAGCGGCGCTGGCGGCGATCGCCGGCGCGGCGGCAGGCGGCGCGGCGATGCTGGCCAAGAATCTGGGCCTTTCGCAGCAGGCCGCGGAACAGGACAAGAAGAGCGCCCAGAAATCCAAAGCGGAGGTGTGAAATGACCACCCGACGCGATTTTCTCAAACGCGCCATGACGGGCGCGGCGAGTGCCACGATAGTCGGCGTTGGCGGGACGGCATCCAGTGTCGCCCTGGCCCGCGAGACTTACAAGGTGCCACCCGGTGGACTGGGCCTGCTCTACGATGCGACGCTGTGCGTGGGCTGCAAGGCCTGCGTGGCGGCCTGCAAAGAAGCCAACGACAATCCGCCTGAATTCAACACCGTCGATCACTTGTGGGACACACCGCTCGATACCAGCGGTTATTCCTTCAACATCATCAAGATGTACCGCAACGGCACGATGGAAACGAAGGATGCCGAAACCAACGGCTATGCCTTCATGAAGACGTCCTGCCTGCACTGCGCCGACCCGAGTTGCGTGTCGGCCTGTCCGGTCTCGGCGATGGTCAAGAATCCGGTGACCGGCATCGTCGAGTACAACCCGGACAAGTGCATCGGCTGCCGTTACTGCGTGGCGGCCTGCCCGTTCGGCATCCCGAAGTATCAGTACAACGATCCGCTTGGCCGCATTGGCAAATGCGAGTTGTGCAACCATCGCCACAACGATGGCCACTACTCGGCTTGCGCCGAGGTCTGCCCGACCGGCGCGACACTGTTCGGCAAGACGTCCGACCTGCTGGCCGAAGCCAAGCGGCGTCTTGCGCTCAAGCCCGGCGAAATCACGACGTATCCACGCGGCCGGCTTGGCGATGCGGCGGCGCCGAACGTCAATTGGCGCGTCGAACCCGACCAAAGCTACGAAGGCGTGGTGGGCAACTACCAGCAGCACGTCTATGGCGAGAAGGAGTACGGCGGCACGCAAGTACTCAAGCTGTCCGGCGTGCCTTTCGAAAAGGTCGGCATGCCGAAGCTGCCACCGTATTCGTCGGCGGCAACCTCCGAGACGATCCAGCACACCCTGTATGGCGGCCTGATCATGCCGGTCGCGGTACTCGGTGCGCTGGCCTGGGTGGCCAAGCGCAATGTCAAGCCGGATGAAGGAGATCAGTCATGAGCGCTCACCATGCCAAGCCCGCACCCGTCGGTGGACCTCTGCTCAATGCAGTGACCCTGACGGCGGGAATCCTGATCGCCATCATGGCGGCCATCATGGTGGTTCGGCTGTTCTACGGCCTCGGCAGCGTGACGAACCTGAATGACGGTTATCCGTGGGGTATCTGGATCGTCGTCGATGTAATGATCGGTTCGGCTTTCGCCTGCGGCGGCTTTTCCGTGGCGATGCTGGTCTACATCTTCAACAAGGGCGAATATCACCCGCTGGTGCGGCCGGCACTGCTGGCCAGCCTGTTCGGCTACACCCTCGCTGGTGTTGCGGTCATTGTCGACCTCGGGCGCTGGTGGAACGTCTGGAACATGTACTGGCCGTGGTCGGCGAACCCGAACTCGGTGATGTTCGAGGTGGCCATCTGCATCACGCTCTACATCATCGTGATGTGGATCGAGTTCGCGCCGACCTTCTTCGAGAAATTCGGCATGGACGCGGCCAAGCGCAAGCTGTCGAAGATCATGTTCATCATCATCGCTCTCGGTACGCTGCTGCCGATGATGCACCAGTCTTCGCTCGGCACGCTGTGGGTGGTGCTCGGCTCGCAGGTGCATCCGCTCTGGCAGACACCGATCGTCCCGCTGCTGTTCCTGCTGACGGCCATCATCATCGGTTACGCCGTGGTGCTGTTCGAATCCTGCGTGGCCTCGTCGGCCTATCGGCGCAGCATCGAGATGAGCCTCCTGACACCGATGGCCAAGGTGATGCTCGGGTTGGTAGCGGTCTACATCGCAGTGCGTTTCGGCGACCTGATCTGGCGCGGTGCGCTGGGGCTGGCCTTCGGCATGACGCTCGAAGCGCTGATGTTCTGGTTCGAAATGGCCTGTTTCTTCGCGCCCTTCCTGCTGATTGGCTCGATCACCCAGCGCCGCAATCCCGCCCGCCTGTTCCTCGCCGGCATCGCCATCATGCTGGGCGGCTCGCTGCTGCGCCTGAACGGCTTCCTGATCGGCTATGACACCGGCGGTGGCTACCAGTACTTCCCGTCGCTGACGGAAGTGCTCGTCACGGTCGGCATGTTCGCGATCGAAGTCCTCGGTTACATCATCATCACCCGCCGCTTCCCGGTTCTGCCCCGGGAAGAGGCTCACGCCTGATTGCTGGAGAAAACCATGAGCAAACGAATTACCGTCGATCCCATCACCCGTATCGAAGGCCACCTGCGCATCGACGTCGATGTCGACGGCGGCAAGGTGAACAAGGCGTGGTCCTCCGGCCAGATGTGGCGGGGTGTCGAACTGATCCTGCAGGGCCGTGATCCGCGCGACGCCTGGACCATCACGCAACGTATCTGCGGCGTATGCACCACGGTGCACGCGATCGCCTCAGTACGCGCGGTGGAGAACGCGCTGCAGCTTGAAGTGCCGCTCAACGCGCAATACATCCGCAACCTGATCATCCTCGCGCACTGCGTGCATGACCACATCGTGCACTTCTACCACCTGTCGGCGCTCGATTGGGTCGATGTCACTTCGGCGCTGAAAGCCGACCCCGACAAGACCGCGAGCCTCGCCGAAAGCCTGTCGTCATGGAACCGCAACGGCAAGCACGAGATGCGCGCCGTCAAGGAACGCCTCGCCGGCTTCGTCAATGGCGGCCAGCTGGGCATCTTCACCAATGGCTACTGGGGCCACCCGGCAATGAAGCTGCCGCCGGAAGTGAACCTGCTTGCCGTCGCCCACTACCTGCAAGCGCTCGAAGTGCAACGCAAGGCGAACAAGATCGTCAGCATCCTCGGCTCCAAGACGCCGCATATCCAGAACCTCGCTGTCGGCGGCGTGGCCAACCCGATCTCCACCGATTCGCAGTCCGTACTGACCGTCGAACGTCTGCTGGCGATCAAGGGCTATATCGACGAGCTGGCCGACTTCGTCAAGAACGTCTACCTGATCGATGTCGCGGCGGTCGGCGCTTTCTACGCTGACTGGACCAAGTACGGCGCGGGCATCACCAACTACCTGTCCGTGCCCGATCTGCCGCTCGACACCAAGGGCACGCAGTTCGCGCTGCCCGGTGGTTACATCGATGCGGGCGACATTTCCAAGTTCAAGCCGATTACCAGCTTTAACGACGATTTCTGGGGCAAGGGCGTCGAGGAATCGGTCAAGCATTCCTGGTATGAATACGGCGACAAGAAGCCGCTGCATCCGTACAAGGGCGAGACCAAGCCGGTCTACACCGACTTCCAGGACAACGGCAAGTATTCCTGGCTCAAGTCACCGACCTTCTATGGCAAGCCCGCACAAGTCGGACCGCTCGCTCATGTGCTGTGCATGTTCGCCGCCGGTCATGAGCCGACCAAGAAATATGCGACTGCCGCGCTCAACACGGTTTCCGCGCTGGCCAAGACCAAGGTCGGCATCGAGGCGCTGCACTCCACCATCGGCCGCCATGCCGCCCGCGCGGTGCGTTGCGCCGTGATGGTCGATCAGCTCGCCGATCAGTGGGGCCTGCTCATCAACAACATCGCCAAGGGCGATGTCAAGACCTTCAATCAGCCGGTCTTCCCGAAGGGCGAGTCGATGGGTGTCGGCTTCCACGAGGCACCGCGCGGTGTGTTGTCGCACTGGGTCGTGATCGACAACGGCAAAATCAAGAACTACCAGTGTGTCGTGCCCTCGACCTGGAATGCCTGTCCGAAGAACGAGAAGGACGAGATGGGACCGTATGAAGCATCGCTGGTCGGCAACCCGATCGCCGATCCCGAGCGTCCGCTCGAAGTGCTGCGCACGGTGCACTCCTTCGACCCGTGCATCGCCTGTGCGGTCCATTTGACCGACACGGAAAACGAGCAGAACGTTTCCATCAAGGTGGTATAAACACACCCCTATCCCCCCAGCCCCCTTCTGCGGAAGGGGAGACTGGGGGGCTCTTCGCTCGTTAGGAAAACAATGAAAGTCGTGGTGCTGGGTGTCGGCAACGTGATCCTTGCCGACGAAGGAGTCGGTGTGCGCGTGATCGAGGCGCTGGAGCGCGATTACGTCATGCCGCCTGGTGTGACCGTGATCGATGCCGGCACCTCGGGCATGGAAATGCTCGAGGACATGTCCAATCTCGATTTCCTGCTCGTCGTCGATGCCATCGCCGCCGGCAAGGCGCCCGGCGAACTGGTGCAACTGCGTGGTGACGAAGTGCCGGTGTTCTTCCGCCGCAATCTCTCGCCGCACGGCATCGGCCTCTCGGACGTGCTGGCCTCGCTGGAATTCCTCGGTGCCGAGCCCAAGGAAATGGTCATTCTCGGCGTCCAGCCGACTTCGCTGGATCTGTCCACCGAACTGACGCCGACCATCGCCGCGCGCGTACCGGAACTGGTGGCGCAGGTGGTCGATGAATTGACGCAGCGCGGCCTCGCGCCGACGCGCAAGTAAAAGTCGGCGCTGGCAGGACGGCACATGTACGCGGACAACCCTAGCGCACAGGTCGAGGCGATCTTCCGCCGCATCCAGACGGAGCGCATGGCTGATCTGCCACTGCTGAATCCGGCACTGGCGGTCGCGGCGATCGATTTCACGCGGCGCGGTGATCATGGCGAAGAGTGGCGCGGCGTATTGGTTACCCCGTGGTGCATCGACCTGGTGCTGCTGCCGGCGGTCGAGGATTGGCCGGTGCCCGGACCGCATACGCGCGTGTTCCGGCAATATGCCTCAGGCAGTTTCGCCTTCCTGCCGAATCACGAGGAGGGGCTGGGCGCTTACCTGACCTGCCCGCTGATTCACGATATGAAACAGTTCGGGGACATGGAAACTGCCTGCATGACCGCGCGCGCCTGCCTGTTCGCGCTGGACCTCGCACCGGGTCAGCCGGCGCCGGATCCGGCGGCACCCACGTCGTCCGGCCGGCGCAAATTTCTCAGTCTCGGCAGCTAGAATCGGTCCATGCATGAAATGTCGCTCGTCGAGGGCGTGCGCGAGCTGATCGAGGACGCCGCGGCGCACGAAGGTTTTTCCAGCGTGAAGCAGGTACGGGTCGAGATCGGCCAGTTGAGCGGCGTCGAGCGCGAGGCCTTCGAATTCTGTTTCGACATCGTCATGAAGGACGGCATTACCGAGGGTGCCCGGCTCGAAGTGCTTGCCACGCCGGGTCGTGGCCGCTGTCCCGATTGTGGCAGGGAGACGGCGCTGGCGGTTGTCTATGATCCATGCGAACATTGCGGCGCTGCGCCGGTGGCCGTGATCGGCGGCACGGAAATGCGCGTCATCGACCTTGAAGTGGAGTGAATCAAATGTGTACGACTTGCGGTTGCGGCGAAGGTGAAACGAAGATCGAGGGCGAAGATCTGCAGCACGCCCATGAACATACGCATGCGGACGGTACGACGCACAGCCATGCGCACGATCATGCGCATACGCACGGCCATGGCAACGACCATGACCACGGACATCGTCATCCTGGCCAGGAACATCACGGCTATCGACCGCATACGCATGAGCACGACCATGACCATGGGCATGACACGACAGCGCGTACGGTCAAGCTCGAACAGGACATCCTCGCCAAGAACAACGCCTATGCCGCACAGAACCGCGAACGTTTTGCCGCGCAGGGCATCCTCGCACTGAACCTCGTCTCCAGTCCCGGCTCGGGGAAGACGACGCTGTTGTGCAAGACCATCGATGCCTTGAAAGGCAAGCTCGATCTCGCAGTCGTCGAAGGCGACCAGCAGACCAGCCACGATGCCGAGCGCATCCGCGCCACCGGCGCGCCTGCCGTGCAAATCAACACCGGCAAGGGCTGTCATCTCGACGCGCACATGGTCGGTCACGCGCTGGAAAAGCTGCCGCTCGACAAGGGCAGCGTGCTGATGATCGAGAACGTCGGCAACCTTGTTTGCCCGGCGTCCTTCGACCTCGGCGAGGCCGGCAAGGTAGTGATCCTCTCGGTGACCGAAGGCGAGGACAAGCCGCTCAAGTATCCGGACATGTTCCGCGCCGCGCGGCTGATGCTCGTCAACAAGTGCGACCTGCTGCCCTACCTGCAGTTCGACGTGGAGCAGGCGATTGCCTACGCGCGCCGCGTCAATCCGCTGATCGAGGTGATCCGCATCTCGGCGACGTCGGGCGAGGGCATGGCTGACTGGCTGGCCTGGATCGAGAAGGGCGCCGCCGCAGTTCGTGGCCAATGAACTGACCGCGGCCGTACGCATCCGCGTCACGGGCGTCGTCCAGGGGGTCGGTTTCCGCCCCTTCGTCTGGCGGCTCGCGAATGAACTTCATCTCACCGGCTGGGTGAAGAACGACGCCGCCGGCGTCGAGGTCCAAGCGGAAGGCAATCTTGAAGCACTGAATCAACTTGCGTGCCGACTGCGCGATGATGCGCCACCCTTGGCGCGGGTCGATACGGTGATGACGCAGGCTGCTACTTGCGAGGTGCATGCCGGCTTTGCGATCATCGAAAGCACCGGCGGCAAGGTCAGCACGGCGATCGGCCACGACACCGCACCCTGCGTGGCCTGTCTCGCCGAACTGTTCGATCCGGACAATCGGCGCTATCGCCATCCCTTCATCACCTGCACGCATTGCGGGCCGCGCTACACGGTCACGCGGCGTTTACCCTACGACCGGCCGCAGACCAGTCTCGCGCCGTTTGCCTTCTGCCCCGACTGCCAGCGTGAATACACCGATCCGGCCGACCGGCGCTTCCACGCCGAGACGACCTGTTGCCCGAATTGTGGCCCCCACTTGTCCCTGCTCGACGCAACGGGTCAGCCGATTGAGGGTGACCCGATCGCGCAGACGCGGGTGCTATTACAGGCCGGCAGGATCGTCGCGATCAAGGGGCTCGGCGGTTTTCACCTTGCCTGCGATGCGCGTAACGCCGCGACCGTGACAAGCCTGCGCGAGCGCAAGCAGCGTGAGGAAAAGCCCTTCGCGGTCATGCTGGGTGCCGTCTTGCCAGCGCCGACTTTTGCTCGACTGACAAAGGACGAGGCCGCGTTGCTGCAAAGCCCGGAACGGCCGATTGTCCTGCTGCCAAAGCAGCCGGAAACGGATGCGCTGCTGCTTGGCATCGCGCCGGGTCTGGGCGAAATCGGACTGATGCTGCCGGCGACGCCGATCCAGAGCCTGCTGTTCCATGATGCGCCCGAACTGGCCTTGGTGATGACCAGCGCCAATCCGCATGGCGAGCCGCTGGTGATCGGCAACGATGAAGCCCTGCAGCGCTTGGACGGCATCGCCGATGCCTTCCTGCTGCATGATCGCGACATCGTCGTGCGTTGCGACGACAGCGTACGGCGTGGCAGTGGTTTCATCCGCAGGGCACGCGGTTATGTGCCCCGAGCGATCAAACTGCCGCACGATGTGCCGACCGTGCTGGCGGTCGGCGGCTGGTTCAAGAACACGGTTTGCGTCACGCGTGGAGATGAAGCCTTCGTCTCGCAGCACATCGGCGACCTCGATAATGCCGCCGCCTGCGGCTTCTTCGAGGAGAGTATTACCCATTTGCTGCACATCCTCGATGTCACGCCAGAGATCGTGGCGCATGATCTGCATCCCGATTTTCATTCGACGCGTTTCGCGGTGGCTTACGCGGCCGAACACGGCATACATGCCATCGGCGTGCAACATCACCACGCGCATATCGCGTCGGTTTGCGCGGAGCATGGTGTGACGGGACCCGTGCTGGGACTGGCGCTTGATGGTGTTGGGTTCGGAACCGATGGAACGGCATGGGGCGGAGAGTTGCTGCGCGTCGATGGCGCCGGTTTCGAGCGCTTGGGGCGTCTCGCACCCTTGGCATTGCCCGGCGGCGATGTTGCGGCGCGCGAGCCCTGGCGCATGGCGGCAGCGGCCTTGCATGTGCTCGGCCGCGACGACGAAATCGTCCAACGCTACGCGGACGAAGCAGCAGCCCCGATGGTGGCGACGATGCTGGCACGAGGCATCAACTCACCGCAAACGTCGAGTGCCGGCCGCCTGTTCGATGCCGCCGCGGGGCTGCTGAATGTGAAACGCCGCGCGAGTTTCGAAGGACAGGCGGCGATGCTGCTCGAAGGGCTTGCTGCACAACATGGACCCGTTGCGGCACTTGCCCATGGCTGGACGATCCACGCCGGACAACTCGACCTGCGTGCTTTGCTGGCGGTGCTGGCGGATGCACGCGATCCGGCCGAGGCGGCGGCGTTGTTCCATGTGACGCTGGCGGCGGCGCTGATCGACTGGATTAGCATCGAGGCGGAACGAACCGGTATTCGCATCGTCGCAGCGGCGGGCGGTTGTCTGCTCAATCGCCTGCTGTCATCGGCGTTACGCTGCGGGTTGGCGGAACGTGGCTTGCAACTGCTGGAAGCGCGGGTGTTGCCACCCAACGATGGCGGCCTGCCGCTTGGACAGGCGTGGGTGCTTAGTTCGGCGGCGAGAGCTTGAATTCGCCGGGCTGGTTCGCCAGTCCGTGCCCCAGCGCAAACTGCTCGAACTCGCCTGCCTCCAGCGCGGGCGTGCACAGGAAGCCCTGATATTCATTGCAGCCGGCGGCGATCAGGAAGTCGCGCTGCTCGATGGTTTCGACACCCTCCGCGATGACGCGGAGGTGCAGGGCATCAGCCATCTGGATGATGGCATTGACGATCGCGGTATCGCTGTCGTCGTCGGGCAGATCCTTGATGAAAGACCGATCGATCTTCACCTTGTGGATCGGGAAGCGCTTGAGGTAGGACAGACTCGAATAACCGGTGCCGAAATCGTCGATGGCCAGCCGCACGCCCAGCGCGGCGAGCAATTCGAGGCGGCGCATGGCTTCGTCGACATCCTGGATCAGGATGCTCTCGGTGAGTTCGAGTTCAAGCAGGTTGGGGGGCAGCGCATGCTTCTTCAGCGTCTGGTCGATGCGCTCGACGAAGTCGGCTTGCTGGAATTGCAGGGCCGAAACGTTGATTGCCATCATCAGCGTCATTCCCTTGGCATTCCAGTCCGAGCATTGCCGCACGGCCGCGTCGAGCACCCAGTTGCCGATGCTGACGATAACGCCGGATTCTTCCGCGATCGGGATGAACTGGCTGGGCGAAATGTCCCCGAGTTCGGCATCGCGCCAGCGCAGCAGGGCCTCGGCGCCCAGGATCGCGTTGTCGCAGAACTGTACCTGCGGCTGGTAATGCAGCCGAAAACCCAAGTCGGGTGCCGGGTTGGTCAGGGCCTGCCGCATGGCGTGGTCGAGCTTCATGCGTGACAGCAGGCCGACGTTCATCTGCCGCTGGTAGAAGCGGAAGCCGGCGCGGCCGCGCTCCTTGACGTGGTACATCGCGGCGTCGGCATTCTTGATCAGGTCGTCCATCGTCTGGCCGTCATCAGGGTAGAGCGCGACGCCGATGCTGCAGGTGATGGTGAACGACAGGTCGTCGAGGGCGAAGGGCTGCGCGAGACGATTGAGGATGCGCCGCGCGATGATCTCTGCGCCGCGTGCGTCGGTCTTGTGCAGCAGGATCAGGAATTCGTCGCCACCGAGGCGGGCGGCGGTGTCCACCTGGCGCAGGCAATCCTTGATGCGCTCGGCGACATCGACCAGCACGCGGTCGCCGAACATGTGGCCGAGCGAATCGTTGATGTGCTTGAAGCGGTCGAGGTCGAGGAAGAGCAGGGCGAAACCGACCTTTTCGCGGTGGGCGAGGCCAAGGGCGAACTCGATGCGCTCGGTCAGCATCAGGCGGTTGGGCAGGCCGGTCAGCGCGTCGGTGTAGGCCAGTTCCTCGATGCGCTTGCGGGCATTGACGGTCTCCGACAGGTCCTTGAAGAAGCCGATGAAATGCAGCAGCTTGCCGGCAGTGTCGAGCACGCGCACCAGCGAGGCCTGACAGGGCAGGCTGTTGCCGTTGCGATTGCGATGCCAGGCTTCGCCTTCCCAGTAGCCGTGGGACTGTAAGTGGGCTTCGACCTGGGCGACGAAATGCTCGCGCGAGACCATGTCGGACAGGATGTCGTAGGCATTTTTGCCAAGCAGTTCTTCGCTCATCTGCCCGGTGAGCCGTTCGCAGGCGGGGTTGACGCCAATCAGCGTCATGTTGAGGTCGGTGACGAAGATCGCGTCGAGGCTGGCCTCGAAAACCTTCGACGCGAGTTGCAGCCGCGCTTCGTCGGCCAGTTGCTGGGTGATGTCGCGGTAGGAATAGACGCGACCGATCGGCCGGCCGCGCGCGTACTGCGGCAGCGTGACGCGTTCGAGGATCGTGCCGGTGCGCAGCAGCAGGGTGTCCTTCGCTTCCAGCAGCGGCGAGCGGGCAATCGCGGCAAGGCGTGCCGCATACGTGGTGGCATCGACAACGTTCTGGGCCATCCAGGCATGGATCGCGTTGTCATTGCGTTGCGTCATGAGTTCCTGCGGCAGGTTCCACAGGTCGGCATAACGCTGGTTGTAGCCGCGGATGCCACCATCGAGGTCGGTGACGAGGATGCCGTCGGCCGTCGATTCGAGGGTGGCGCGCAGCTCCGCGACCAGCTTTTCCAGTTCGTTTTCGATGCGACGTTCTTCCGACTGGTCGCGGATGCCGACGACGAAGATGGAGGCGGCATCGTTGAGCGTGACGCGGCTGACACGGCGTTCGACCGGCACCGTGGTGCCATCGGCGCGGTTCAGCAGGGTTTCGGAGAGGATGTGGTCCGAGAGGCCGGCGGCGACGTCTTCCCAGAAATAGATGTCCTCGGGCGTGGCGGCGAGGTCCACGACCGGCTTGCCGACCAGGCTGTCGGCCGGCATGCCCAGCAGCTCGGTAGCGACACGGTTGACCGCGAGCAGGCGCAATTCGACGGCATCGACGATCCAGACGGCTTCGATCATGCCTTCGATCAGCGGTTGCCAGGTGCGGTTCGTCATGTGGCGAACTCGATTTCGCGGGCATTGCGCGCTCGCTCGAAGAAGTAGCAGATGCGCTGGCGCGGTGACAGGTAGTCGAAGGCGGCCTTGGGCAGTTGCAAGGGTTTCAGGCTGCGGCGGATACCCAGTTCCTGCGTTTGTTCGAGGTCTTCGACCAGCGCCTCGTCGCGCGGCACGCGGGGTTCGTAGACCACGACGTTCGGCTTCAGCGGCCGCGCCGCATTGACTGACACCACCAGTGCCATGCGACCATCCGAGAGTTCCACGACCGAGCCGGGCGGATAGACGCCCATCATGCGGATGAAAGGCATCAGCACCTTGTTGTCGAACTGGTTGCGCATCTGCGCGAAGATCAGTGCGAGTGCTTCGTGGGGCGTGATGGCTTGTGACGGGTTGCCGGGGTTGCAGAGGTTGTCGTAGAGGTTGACCAATGCCACGATGCGCGCCAGCGGCGAAATCTGCTCGCCACTCAGCTGCTGTGGATAGCCGCGTCCATCGGCGAGTTCGTGGTGCTGGGCGATGATCGCCAGTTCCTCGGGCGGCAGCTTCATGCGTGAGCCGATCGCAACCCCATGGGCGACGTGTTCCTGATACAGGCGACGTTCGGCCGAGCTGAACTGGCTGTCCAGCCAGCGCAGCCTTTCCGGCAGCGCGATCAGGCCGATGTCGTGGAGCAGGGCGCCGCCGCCAAGGATGTCGAGTTGTGCGGCGTCCAGCCCGAGGGTCTTGCCGAGGAGCAGCGAGATGACGGAGACATTGATGGAGTGCTGTGAGGCGCGTTCGCCGACGCTTTCGGAAAGCAGGCGGATCGCGGTTTCCTCCTGTGCCAGCATCTTGCTGACCATGCCGCCAACCATCTGGGTGACCTGCTCGCGTGCGCTTTCCGGATGGCTGCTGACCTGATCGATCACCTGGCGGTAGGCGCGCGAAGCGGTGGTGAATTCACGCTCGCAGATCTCGAGGCTTTCGCGTTGCGCATCGAGCTTGTCGCGCCGCTGGCGGCGTTCTTCGGCCAGCGCGGCGGCTTCGGCCGCCACGGCTTCGGCAATGGCTTGCCGCGCCGTCGTGCCGGCTTCGATGGCAGCGGTTTCTGCTGCCGGGCTAACCGCGGATGCCGTCTCGCCAGCGCCGACTTTTCGACCGTTCTGCTTGGGCGCAGTGGCGTCTTCGGAACCGGGTTCCGGATCGCTCTTGTCCGGCGACCAGCGGATGCGTTTGACCCCCAGTTTGATCAGCGTGTCGATCTGGTCACGCGCGGTGATCTTGAAACTGTTGAGCGCGAATGGATGCTTGATCCAGCCCAGATCGACATAGACGTAGGTGCCGATGCGCACGTCGTCGATGTCGATGAATTGGGCTTCGCTGTCTTGGGTGGCCATAGTCTGCCACGATATTACGACTAAGCAGCTAGCTATCTTGAGAATAACCGAGGAAAAACCGCCCGCTCCCGGGCTGCTCCACCTCTATTCTGAAAGTAATAACAAGCGATGCACCAATCAGGTGCGCATGTTTTCGAACCAGGCCAGTTTGTCCCTGAGGCGGACGACTTCGCCGACGATGATCAACGTGGGTGCCTTGAGGCCGGCGGATTCCGCCAGTTCCGGCAGGGTCGCGAGTGTGCCGGTCACCGTGCGCTGGTTGGGGGTCGTGCCCTGCTGGACGATCGCGGCCGGCCAGTCGGCAGGCAAGCCGTGGGCGATCAACTGTTCGCAAAGATAGGATAGGCCGTGCAGGCCCATGTAGATGATGACTGTCTGGCGGCGGCGGGCGAGCCCCGGCCAGTCCAGATTCATGCTGCCATCCTTGAGATGGCCGGTGACGAAGACGCAGGCCTGGGCGTAGTTGCGATGGGTGAGCGGGATGCCGGCATAGGCTGCAACCCCGGCAGCGGCAGTGACACCCGGCACGACTTCGAACGGGATGCCGTTCTCGCGCAGGGTTTCGACTTCCTCGCCGCCACGACCGAAGGTATAGGGGTCTCCGCCCTTGAGCCGGACCACACGCTTGTGGGTCTTGGCGAGTTTGACCAGCATCAGGTTGAGATCGTCCTGCGGCACCGCATGGTTGCCGCGCTGCTTGCCGGCATAGATGCGTTCGGCAGCAGGATTGACGAGGGTAAGGATCGCGTCCGAGACGAGCTGGTCATATACCAGGATGTCTGCATCGCCGATGATGCGCAGCGCGCGCAGTGTCAGCAATTCGGGGTCGCCGGGACCGGCACCAACCAGATAGACGGTTCCAGGCACTGCGGCGCCCCGGTTGGGAAGGTTCGAAGGCAGGTCGATCGTCATTTCAGCTGCAACCCCCTGTCGTGCCGCTGCTCCCACCACCACATCCGCCGCATCCGCTGCTGCGGCTGGCACAACCACCGGTTTGCGGGGGGGGGTCGTTCGGGTTCACGAAGATGAACTGGAATTCGCCGGGATGCAGTTCGACAAAGTCGAGGGTGGCCCCCGTCAGCAGTTCCTGACTACGCGGGGCAATCAGCAGGGTGACACCGCAGGACTCGATCACGGCGTCTTGCTCGCGCTCGTCGTCGAAGCCCATGCCGTAGACGATTTCGCCATCTTCGATCTTGGCCGCTACGCGCAGGCAGGGTGGGTTTTCTCCTTCGATTTGGGAGGTGGCGGCGCGCAGGATTTGCTCGGCGGCGGAGGGGGTCAGATTGAACATGATGCGGTCTCCCGGGTTGGAGTGGTGCAGTTTCTGGCGAACTGGATGAAGCGGTTCGGCCAGTCGCAGCCGGCGGTGCTGCGCAGGTGGGTATAGGATGCCAGCAGATTGTGGCGCAGGATGCCATCGTGCTGCCCATTGACGCCATGACCGCGCTTGACAGCGTAGGCGTAGCGCGTGTCGGCCGGTAAACCGCGAATTTCCGAATAGTGAAATTCATGGGCATGTAGTGACGGCGAAAAGTCGGCGCTGGCAGGACGGCATGGCGGACGGTACCACGGGTGCTGCCCAGTGGGTTCGATCACGACATAGCCGCGGCCGACGGGCTTTTCATGCATGAGGATGTCGCCGGGAATGGCGCCGACCATCGGGCGGGCTACGCCATGCCAGGAAATCGACTGAGCCAGATACATCAGGCCGCCGCACTCGGCATAGGTCGGCAGACCGTTTTCGATTGCCGTGCGAATATCGGCGCGCAAGCGACTGTTGGCGGCAAGTTCGTCGAGAAAGGATTCGGGAAAACCTCCCCCGATGAAGAGGGCATCGCAGGGTGGCAACTGCTCGTCCTTGAGCGTGTCGAAGGGCACCAGTTCGGCACCGGCCGCGGCCAGCGCGTCCAGATCGTCGGTGTAGTAAAAACCGAAGGCGGCATCACGCGCAATGGCGACCCGGATCGATTGCCGTGCGGGCTGGTCCTGCGCAGGTGGCGGGGCAAGCGGGACGGCGGTTGCGCTGATCGACAGCAGGCGATCGAGATCGACCTGGCGCGCGACACGTTCCGCGATGGCGGCGATGGTTTGTTCCGCGTGAGCTGTTTCGTTGGCAGGCATCAGGCCGAGATGGCGTTCGACGACGGCAAGTTGAGCATCCTCATGCACGGCACCGATGACCGGTACGTCGGTGTAGTGCTCGACGACGGCGCGCAGCTTTGATTCATGGCGGCTGCCGCCCAAGCGGTTGAGAATCACGCCGGCAATGCGGATATCGGGTTCGAAGGCCTGATAGCCGAGAATCAGTGGCGCGATGCCACGGGTCTGGCCTCGGGTGTCGAGTACGAGAAACACAGGCAGGTCGAGCAGGCGGGCGAGGGCGGCATTGCTGTTCGACCCGTCGAGCGCCAAGCCATCGTACAAGCCCTTGTTGCCCTCGACGAGGCAGACATCCGCATCATGGCCTTGAGCGAACTGTGCGCGGATTTCGTCGTGCGGTGAAAGGAAGAAATCGAGATTGCGGCAACCCCGGCCGCTGGCCCGGCCCAGCCAGAGCGAATCGATGTAATCGGGGCCTTTCTTGAACGGCTGTACCGACAGCCCGCGCGCGTGCAGGGCTGCAGCGAGGCCGATGCTCAGCGTAGTTTTGCCCGAGGATTTGTGCGCGGCGGAGATCAGGAAACGATGCATGGTGCGATGCACGTTGCCCGGGGAACCCCCATACGGGGATTCCGCCGCGCAAGATGTGTCAGTCGTGCAGGGCGCCGCTGGCCTGCAATTTGGCAATGTCGTCCTGGGGCATGAAAGGCAGGACGCGCACCGCGAGCAGACTGAGCAGGAAGAACAGGCCGAATCCCCCGATGCTCAGCAGAATCTCGGGCATGCTTGGTGAATATGGGTCGATGGCACCGTCGAAGAACGTGCTCTTGACCTCCATGCCGGGGAACATGTCGAGCGGATAAGCCTGCCCGCCAATGATGAAGACGTAGAGGAAGGCTAGCCCACCAAGGATGGTGAAAATCGAAGCCAGCGTGCTGGACGAGGGCATGCTACGCAGCGAAGGGACAAACACGAGCAGCAAGGGCAGGAGCGTGCCGAGGATGACGAAACCACCCCAGAACAGCTGCGGATAAATTCCGCCCGAGACCAGGATGAAGTGCTCGAAGGCGGTCTGCTTGGCGAAGTAGATATTGGTCAGGTGATAAACGATGACGAAATAGGCCACTGCTGCAACGAATGTACCGAGCACGTTGTTGAGGCGCTGACGGATGGCTTCATTGATTGGCGTTCCCTGCCATTTATACATCGCGGCCTGGAACAGCAGGAACATCGCCAGACCCCAGGCGAACGACATGATGATGAACATCGGCGCGATGATGGCCGAGTTATAGGCCTGACGGGCGACGACAAAGCCGAAAATCGAACCGGTACCGGTGGTCATGACCAGACGCCAGATGAAGGCGGCAGTGCCCGCCGCCTTTGAGTAGGCGTACATCTTGCGATCCAGTAGTAACCAGGCATAAAGTCCGACCAGGCCAAAAAAGACCGGGTAAAGGACCATGTTCCAGCCGAAGACCGATGTCCAGTTGACATGGGTCATGGCGATGATCAGACGGTCGGCACGGCCAAGGTCGAGCATGATGACGAACAAGCCGGCGGCGAGCATGGTGATGGCCAGCAGGCCGGAAAGTGGACCGCGCGGCTTGTAAACCTTTTTGCCGAAGACGGTGCCGATCGAAGCTACGTTGAGTGCGCCCGAAGCAGCAACGATCAGGAAAATCGCAAAGACATGCGGTAGTCCCCAGAACACCTGGTTGTTCATGCCGGTGACATGATGACCATTGTGTTCCATATAGAAGGCAGCGGCTGTGCCGAGCGCACTGATGAGTGCGCCGACGCCAGCCCAGGTGTAGAAGCTCGGGATTTCCAGACGTTGGGTGAGTGCGGATTGCATAATGGTCAGATCCCCTGGTAACGCACGCCGAGATTCAATTTCAGGTCGCCACGCACTTGCGTCGTCTTTTCTTTGGCAATGCGCTGGGCAACTTCACTGTTGGGGTCGTTGAGGTCACCAAATAGCATGGCGCCTTCAGGACAGGATTCCACGCAGGCAGGCTTCAGGCCTTTGTCGACACGCTGGACGCAGAAAGTGCATGATTCGACACAACCCTGACCGCGTGGGACTTCCGGATTCTGGGTCGTGAGTGGCATGTGCACCAGCGAGCGCGCCTTGTAAGGACAAGCGAGCATGCAGTAGCGGCAGCCGATGCAGATGTGGCGGTCGACCAGAACGATACCGTCTGCCCGCTTCATCGATGCGCCGGTCGGGCAGACATCAACGCAGGGAGGGTGCTCGCAGTGCTGGCACAGCATCGGCAGGGAATGTTCCTGACCGGTCTTCGGATTCTTGAGATCGATCTTGCGGATCCACTGAGAACCCTGACGGGCATCCTTAAGAGTTTCGTTGATGCCGTTTTCCGTGGCACAGGCCTTGACGCAGGCATCGCAGTCGCTCGCACATTTGGTGGTGTCGATCAGCATTCCCCAGCGTACTTTGCTGGAGGCGCCCTGAGAAGGCGTGCTGGCCTCGGATACCTGAATCAGGTGCAGGCCGGGGGCAATGGCGAGGGCACCCAGACCAGCCCCTGCGACAGCGGCAGTGCCGACAAAACTGCGACGTGACTTGTTGTCAATGAGGTCTTGCGGTTCTTTCATGGTTTCGCTCCCGCGGCCTCGGCATGCTTGTAGCCAGCCTTGGGTTGATGGCAATCCCAGCAATCCAGCTTGACGGCCGAGTAGGTGTGGCACTCCTGGCAGAAACCATCCTTGCCGAGGACTGATCCAGTCGTCTTGCTGGCATGGCACTCGATGCAGCCATTGAGGCTCGCCTTTTCACCGCGAATGCCTTGACGCATGGTGCGGTCACGCGAGTGCTTCAACATTTCCATGTGATTGACACGCATTTCCGCGACCGGTGCAATGCACTGGCCGGGGTTCTCGATCTTGATCGTTGGTTTCGGCGCGCCTGCGGTGGCGAAAACGGGGGCAAGCAGCAGGATCGCCGCCAGTCCGACGAGCATCCGATTCATGATGGCCATACTTCTCCTTACCCCTTGTTTTCTACGTTACTCACCAAGACCCATCTGGATGTAGCCGGTCGGGCAGACATCGTGGCAGATATGGCAGCCGATGCACTTGTCGTAGTCCGTCGCAACATAGCGGCCCGTGGTCGCCTCGGTCTTTTTGACACGATAGACGGCAGTCTGCGGGCAATACATGACGCAGTTGTCGCACTCGAAGCACAGGCCGCAGCTCATGCAACGCTTGGCCTCGGCGACCACCTGCTTGTCGTCGAGCGGATCAAGACGCTCTTCGAAGTTGCCCAGTGCGGACTCCTTGTTGAGGTGCGTGATGTGACGCACATTGCGCGGTGTGTATTGGAAGTGGCCGAGGAACAACTCATTGTGCGGGATGATGTAGCGCTCCGAACGGTTGTCGAAGTTGTGTACCGACTTGGTCTTGTCCGTGCCGCGTGTCGGCTCTTTGACATCCTCAAGGGGCAGGCCTTTTTCCACATACTTGCGCATCAGGTCGAACACATGGACATCGACCTTCGGGCGGCGACCAACTTCCAGGCCCAACAGGTACTGATCAATGCCATCGGCAGCGATGGCGCCATGGCCGACCGCAGTGGTCAGTAGGTGCGGACGAATTACGTCGCCGCCGGCATAGACGCCCGGCTTGCCCTGAATCTGGTAGTTCTTGTCGGTGCTGACCAGTCCCTTGCCGTTGTCGAACTCTTCGAGGCCAACGAAATCGATGGTCTGACCGATCGCGGAAACGATCAGGTCGGCCGGCAGATCCTTTTCGGTGCCCTCGATTTTCTTGACGTCGAGCTTGCCGCCGGCCATCTTGGCCTCGCACTGGCAAACACGTAGCGCGGTGGCGCGGCCGTTGGCATCCTTGACGACGGCAACCGGCATCCATCCGCCCATGATCTCGATACCTTCGGACTGGGCATGCTCGAGTTCGGCCTTGGAAGCCATCATCTTGTCGACCGGGAAGATCGAGGTCAGGACGACATCGGCACCCTTGCGCATGGAAATGTCGGCAACGTCCTGAGCCATACGGCCGGCAATCGCGCCCTCCCAGTCAGTCGGCTTGGCGTTTTCGATGTGGCCGAGGCGGCGGGCAACGGTTGCGACGTCCATCGAGGTATCACCACCACCGACGACGACGACATTGCGGCCGACGGTCTTGAGGCGACCGTCGTTGAAGGCCTTCAGGAAGGCTGTCGCGGTCACGACGTTGGATACATTGTCCGCACCTTCGGCGGGCAGGGCACGACCACCCTGGGCACCGAGACCGAGGAACACCGCGTCGTAATCCTTGCGGATCTGTTCCATCGTGATATCGACGCCGATCTTGCACTTCAGCTTGGCTTCGACGCCGAGGTTGAGAATGCGCTGGATTTCGGCATCGAGCACGTCACGCGGGGTGCGGTAGCCAGGGATGCCGTAACGCATCATGCCGCCGAGGAATTCATGGTCGTCGAAGATCGTGCAGGAGTGACCCTTGAGTGCGAGTTGGTAGGCAACCGAGAGGCCGGCCGGACCGCCGCCGATAATGGCGACCTTCTTGCCAGTCAGTTTCTCGGGCTTCTTGAACTGCAGGTTGTTCTTGATGGCGTACTCGCCGAGGTAGTGCTCGACAGAGTTGATGCCGACATGGTCTTCCACCTGATTACGGTTGCAGCCGGTCTCGCAGGGGGCCGGGCAGACGCGACCCATGACGGCGGGCAGCGGGTTGGCTTCAGTCAGCCGGCGCCAGGCGTATTCTTGCCAGGGCATGACCGGCTTGCCGTCGGCGCCGACGGGCGGCTTCTCGATGCCGCGCACGATGTTGAGGTAGCCGCGAATGTCCTCGCCGGACGGGCAGGAACCCTGGCAGGGCGGGGTCGACTGGATGTAGGTCGGACACTTGTAGGACCAGCCGGCCTGGAAAATCTTCTCTTGCCTCCGTTTGTAAGAATCGGGTTTTTCGCCATCCTTGTACATGCGGAAGGTCAACTTAACGCTATTGGTTTCGGGGGTCGCTGACATCGTCGTCTCCGTAATTATCGTGTTGCGTTTGGTATTTATTGCTCGTTGCCGAGGCGTATCGCGCTGCTCACCAACTGGTGTACTCCTCCAACCAGTCGCATGTTGAAACCGTAGTAAGGCAGAATCTTCGTGAATTGCGCCTTGCAAATCGCACAAATGGTGGCCATGAAGTTCACGCCATGCTGATCGACCACTTGTTGCAGGGCTTCCATGCGGGGGAAGGCACCCTTGATGCGCGCTTCGACCAGTTCGTCAGTCAGGATGCCGCCACCGCCACCACAGCAGAAGGTCACCTCGCGGATCGTTTCCGGCGCCATGTCGACAAACTTGTTCGCCACCGCCTTGATGATGTTGCGCGGAATATCGAACTGGCCACCGGGATAGTCGCCCATGCGCGAAGCACGCGCGACGTTGCAGGAGTCGTGGAAAGTGATGATGCGGTTGTCGTTGGCTTCCTTGTCGAACTGCAGGCGACCTTGCTGGATCAGATCCCAAGTGAATTCGCAGATGTGCGAAGGCTGCTTGTAGCGCGGATCGAGTTGCTTCTGCAACTCGATAGCGAACGGGTCATTGGCACCGGCTCCAAGGCCGCTGAGCGTGTTCCAGAATGCGTAGGCAACGCGCCAGGCATGGCCGCATTCACCCACGACGATGCGCTTCACGCCGAGTTCGAGGGCTGCCTTGCGCACGCGCTGGGCAACCTTGCGCATCATTTCGTAGTCACCGTCGAACAGGCCGAAGTTGCCGGCTTCCGATGCATAGGATGAGAATGTCCAGCTGATGCCGGCAGCGTGGAAGACTTTGCCGTAGCCGATCAAACTCTCGATGTGCGGTTCGGCGAAGAAGTCGGCGGAAGGAGTAACCAGCAGGACTTCGGCGCCCTGGACATCAAGCGGATACTTGACATCGACGCCCGTGTCTTCCTTGACGTCCTCTTCCAGGCCTTCCAGCGTGTTTTCCAGCGCAGGTCCGGGCAGGCCGAGGTTGTTGCCGATCTTGTTGACCTTGCCAAGAATTTCGTTGGTGTACTTCTGGCCGTAACCAACCGTGTCGAGGATGCTGCGCGCCGCCATGGTGACTTCGGCCGTGTCGATGCCATAGGGACAGAACACGGAGCAGCGCCGGCATTCGGAGCACTGCCAGAAGTAGGTGTACCACTCGTCAAGCAGTTCCTTGGTCAGGTCCTTGGCACCGACCAGGCCGGGAAACATCTTGCCGGCAAACGTGAAGTAGCGGCGATAGACCGAGCGCATCAATTCCTGTCGCGCAACCGGCATGTTCTTCGGATCATTGGTGCCGATAAAGTAGTGGCACTTGTCGGTACAGGAACCGCAATGGACACAGGCGTCCATGAATACCTTGAGCGAGCGATATTTGCCTAGCAGTTCACCAAACTTGCCGATGGCCTTGTCGTGCGTCGTTTGCCAGTCGTCGTCAAGCTTCGTGTGGTAGCCAAGGGCGTCCTGAATCTTTTCGTTGGCGACGTGCGGCCGCGAGTGGGCCATCGCGCCGACGTTGATCGCCGGCACGGTGGGGTATTCGCGATATTTCGGAATCTCGAACGGTAGGTCGGCCATGTCAGTTCTTCTCGATCTGGGCGGCCCACGGTGCCAGATGGCGTGATTCGCGCGGGTTGTCTGCCTGGTTGCGGGTCGGGCTGAAGAACAGGCCCGGGGCATGCAGCAACTTGCTGAAGGGGAACAGGATCATCAGCAAGGCAACAAGAAGGAGGTGGATGAAGAGAGCGGGGTGAGCCGGCAGCGGGTTGATTTCGAAAACCATCAATCCGAGGAAGAAGGTTTTTACGGCAACGACATCAACATGCATCACGAAGGTCATGCCGGCACCCGTGATGCCGATGCCAACCAGCAGCGCCAGCCAGAGATGATCGGACGGAGTGGTGATGTAGCGGATGCGTTCGACGAGGAAGCGGCGTGCCCACAAGCCGCCGAGTCCGGCGATCATCATGAAGGCAGCGTATTTGCCAAATGGCTGGAAGAAGAGCAGCCAAGCGGGAATCGGGTCGATGAAGTAGCGCAGATGGCGCACTAGCACAAGGAACAGGCCCATGTGGAAGAGCCAGCCGAACAGCCAGATCCACAGGTTGCCCTTGAACAGGCTTTCGAAGAGGACGACTTCACGGGCCATGCGGAAAGCAACTCCCGTCGTCGTGGTCGGGGCCGGTGTCGTTGGAATCGACAGTGGCGCCGGTGTGCGGGCGAAGTCGTAGATCTTGTAAGCCAGGCCGACGACGAACAGGGCGGTAGCCAGGTAAAACAGGATCGCGAAGAACAGAGTCATGGACGATGCACCACAGCGAACACAGCAATCAAAGGCGCAACGATACCTGCGTCAAGCCACGGCACTACCTGAGGCCTGCCGGCAACGCTGCAAAGTCGGCGCTGGCGGGACGGCATGCAAGCCATCCCGCAGCGTTGTTACTACTGCTTAGACGCAGCCGGTCGGCTTCGGCAGGCCGGCGATCTTGCACGCCTGCTTGGCCGGGCCGTAGGGGAACAGTTCGTACAGGTACTGGCTGTTGCCCTTGTCAGCGCCGAGCTTCTTGCCGATCGCCTTGGTCAGCACGCGCACGGCCGGGGCGATCTGGAACTCGTTGTAGTAGTCACGCAGGAAGTTGATGACTTCCCAGTGCTGCTCGGTCAGGTTGACACCTTCCTGCTGGGCGAGGAAGGCTGCAACGTCTTCGTTCCAGTCGCCGAGATTGACCAGATAACCTTCTTCGTCGGTTTCGTAGCTCTTGCCGTTAACTTCGATAGCCATTTATTGTCTCCTAGTTGATTGCGTGTGATTGGGTTAAAGCCAGGACTGGCAGGTTTTGTTGTCTGCGACCAGATCGACAAAGCCGGCGTAATCGGTGGGTGTGATCCCATCGATGACGCGGTCGGCGATGCCGCGCGCTTCAAGGTCGACGGTCAGGGCAAAAAACTTGAACTTGCCCATGGCTCCCTTGATCTTGTTTTCTTCGGCGCCACCTTTGACGGCCGCATAGACGCCATCCTCGATCAGGAGGATGGTGCCCTCGCCCGTTGCCAGCAGGGAATCAAGAGCGGGACGGTCGTATGGGGACTTGTTGATGATATGCAGCATGTTGATTTCCTCAGAACGACAGTAGAACGTCCTGCTCTTCCATCAGCTTGCCGATGTCGGCACGGGAGAGCACTTCGACAGGTATCGCGAGATCGTCGGCAGTCAGGCCACGTTCCGCCAGTGATTCTTGCGCGACGTAAAGTTTGGTGACGTCATAATCTTCCAGCGCGCCCCAGGTCTTTTCGAAGGCCTTGACTTCGATTCCCTTGGTGTTGTGGCCCTTCTTCAACTGGAAGACGCCATCATCAAGGAAAGCCAGCGAAACGTCCTGCTCAAAGGCTGCGGCGATCAGCACCACTTCCAGTGCTTCCCAAGCGTAGATCGTGCCGTAGGGAGCCTTGCGATTGACCATCATGAATTTCTTGGTAGTCATCTGGATCCCCTTAGTCGCCGAACACGACCAGACGGTCGGACTGGATACCGGCTTCGATCAATTGACCAAGACCGGAGATGCGGAAGCCGGGTGCCAGGTTGGTGGCATCCTTGCCGTTGCGCTTCATTTCGCCATCATCGACGATGCCGCGGCGCTGGGCTGCGGCGACGCAGACCACGAGGTCGAGGTTGTTTTCCTCGGCCAGTTTCGACCAGCGGTTGACGATATTGCGGTCATCCTGCGGCGGCGTGGTGAGACGCGTCGAGTTGTTCACACCGTCGTGATAGAAGAAGATACGGAAGATCTCGTGGCCCTTCGCCAACACCGCCTTGGCAAACTGATAGGCGGTGTCGGAGGACTGGTGCGTGTAGGGACCTTCGCTAACCAGAATGGAAAACTTCATTGTGTATTGATCCTCAGAAGCGGACGTGGGCCGAAGCGTTCAGGTTGTAACGGCTGCCGCGCCAATCGTCGATCATGTACTTGGTGAAGGGCAGACCGGTCTTCTCGAAGAAACGCGGCCAGCCGATACGCTCGATCCAGTCGGCCATGCGCTCCCACGGACGGGCATCCGCCTTGTAGACCATCAGGATGTTCTTGACGATCGCATTGACTTCGGGCCAGCGCGGCGCGTTGTTGGGCAGGCCGGCGGCAACCATCTTGTGGAAAGAGGGCTTGCTGCGGGCGTTGGAGTTCTTGCCACCAACCCAGATCGCCAGTTTGGAGAACTCGGGATCGTTGATCTGCATCGGGGGGCAGGGGGGATAGCAGGCACCGCAGCAGATGCACTTCTTCTCATCCACTTCGAGGGAGGGCTTGCCATTCACCAGCGCGGGACGGATCGCCGCTACCGGGCAGCGCGCGACGACCGTCGGGCGTTCGCAGACATTGGCGACTTGGTCGTGGTTGATCTTCGGCGGCTTGGTATGCTGGATGACCACGGCGATGTCGGCCTGGCCGCCGCAGTTGATTTCGCAGCAGGAGGTCGAGAGGCGCACGCGGTTGGGCATCTCCTCGTTCTTGAAGTCGTCAAAAAGGGCATCCATCATCGACTTGACCACGCCGGAAGCATCGGTGCCGGGGATGTCGCAGTGCAACCAGCCCTGCGTATGGGCAACCATTGACACCGAGTTGCCGGTACCACCGACCGGAAAGCCGTTCTTCTCAAGTTCGGCAATCAGCGGGGCAACCTTGGCTTCATCTGAAACGATGTATTCGATGTTGGAACGGATGGTGAAGCGAACGCGGCCTTCGGCGAACTGGTCAGCGATATCGCAGAGCTTGCGAATCGTGAAAACGTCCATTTGGCGGGCGGTTCCGGCACGCACGGTCCAGACTTGGTCACCCGTGTTCGATACGTGGTGCAGGACGCCGGGACGCGGACGGTCGTGATATTTCCAGTTGCCGTAGTTGGCGGCGAGCTTCGGGTGGAGGAATTTCTTGTTGTCGAGGAAGTACTCGACTGGCTTGCGCGCTTGTGGTTGAGCCATGAATCGTCTCCGAGTAATTTAGTCGTGAATTGTTGCTATACGAATAGGGTTTTCAGCTTGGCCGAGCACCGGTTCCTGTCGGAACCGGTGCCGGTCAAACGTGATGCATGGCTTAAGCCGCCGCCTTCTTGGCGTTGAGCCTGGCGACTTCTTCGTCCCAACCGCCGGTATTGACGTAGGGGTTCGAACGCGGGTTGGTGATCATGTTCGGGTCAACTTCCACATCAATGCCTTCGAGGAAGTTGGCCAAGCCGATACGCTCGATCATCTCGCCGGTACGCTCGTGCTCCAGAGCGTTCTCAGCAAAGAAGTCGATGATGGTCTGCGCCAGATCGACCAGCTTTTCATAGTCCTCATCCTTCTTCAGATCCATGAAGGGGATGATCACCGTGCCCATCGTGGCACCGATCTTGAGGTGGCTGTGGCCGCCGACGAGGATGGTCGCGCCCTTGTCATTGCCCGGGCCAAGGGCGCCGGTCATGACGTTGATGCAGTGCATGCAGCGCACGCAATCCTTGTTGTCAATTTCGAGCGACTGGCTGTCGTTCAGCGCGACGGCGGAGATGTGGGCATCCTTGCGCACATCCTTGCTGTCCTTGACCTGCAGGGCGCGAGTCGGGCACATGCTGATGACGTCATTCACCAGTTCGTTCATGCCGTGCTTGGCGAACCACTTCTTGCCGAGCGCGTCATCGGTCTTCATGTTGTCGCGCCAGGTGCCGATGATCGCCATGTCGGAGCGCTGGATCGAGTTCATGCAGTCATTGCCGCAGCCCGAGAACTTGAACTTGAACTTGTAGGGCAGGGCCGGGCGATGGATGTCGTCGAGGAAGCGGTTGACGACCATCTGGTGAGCCTTGGCTTCGTCGTAGCAGGACTGCTCGCAGCGTGCGGCGCCAACGCAGGACATGCCGGTGCGGACGGACGGGCCGGCGCCACCCATGTCGAAGCCCATCTGGTTGATTTCATCCCAAGCCGGTTGCACGTTTTCAGTGGTGCAACCCTGGAGCATGATGTCACCCGTCTGGCCGTGCAGCGCGATCAGGCCAGAGCCGTATTTTTCCCAGATGTCGCAGAACTTGCGCAGGGTGTCGGTATCGTAGTGCATGCCAGGGGCGGGCATGATACGCAGGGTGTGGAACTCGGCAGCTTCCTTGAAGACGGGCTCGCCCTTTTCGTCCTTGATTTCGGTGAAGCGGGGAATGACGCCGCCGCCGTAACCCATGACACCCACCGTGCCACCTTTCCAGTAGCCCTTGCGGGTCTTGTAGGAATGCTCGAGGTGGCCGAGCAAATCGACGACGTAATCCTTGTCCTTCGCCAGACGCTTCAAGCCGGTGACAAAGCTGGGCCAGGGGCCGGACTCGAGTTGGTCAAGCAAAGGGGTAGCGTGAGGCTGTTTGGCCATGTTATCTCCTCGTAGGTGACTGTTGGGAACTGATGTTCACTTGGGGTGCATCGGATTCCGTATTTTTGGCAATTATCAGGTCGGGATCATCCGGGGCACCATACCTCCGGCAGGTAGAATAACCGCATTCGAGGGCTTAGGTGAACCTACCCGAAAGGAGTAGTGTGTTTTCCCCGATGCGGTGATGGCCCCCTGTAGCTTGTGGTGCGATAGTCCATCCCCATCTGTAGCGGCATTATTTACTCTGGCGGCAAGCCGACCAACCGTGGACAAGATTACCAGCCTAGACAAGTTTCGTGTACCCGTAGGAAACCAGGAAATCGAACTGCAGCAAGTCGAATTTGAGGCGGGTGGCGTTCCCTTTCTGCGTTTGCGCATTCGCGAACATCGCCGTTTCACGATTTTCGATGTTGACCCGGTGACGGCGGCGCGCTGGGCAGAAGTCATGACTGCCTGGTCGCGACAACAACTGGAGGCCGTGGAAAACTTGGCTCCGGGAAGTGGGCCGGCCTGTGATGAACCCTGAAGTGGTTGATCTGCAGTTCTCCCTGCAGGGCAGAAGCGTGCCGCGGGATTATGCCGATGCCTTGTGGCAAGCAATTCAGACAGTGTTGCCCTGGCTGGACAGTGAGGCATTGGCCGGGGTCCATCCCCTCTACGGCCTGAGTTCAGGTGGGGAAGAATGGTATCTCTCGCGTCGCTCGCACCTGAATTTGCGGTTGCCACGCGAGCGGGTCGCTGATGCGCAGGTATTGGTGGGTGCCCGGCTTGATCTGGCTGGGGCAAGTATCGAGGTGGGCAAGGTGACAGAGAAGGCGATTACCCACACCCCGGTCCTCTATTCAAAATTTGTCACCCTCGATTCGACCGCAGACGGCTTGCCGGATGAGGCACAGTTTTTCGCAGCCTGCCAAGCGGAGCTGAACAAACTGGAGCTCAAGCCGCATTCGGTGCTCTGTGGCAAACGGCAGTCAGCCCGGGCAGCTCACGGGACTATGCACGGATTCAGCCTGATGGTCACCGGACTCGATGAAGCCGCAACGCTGTGCCTGATGAAGCACGGGCTGGGTGTCGAGCGCAAGCGCGGCTGCGGCATTTTCGTACCGCACAAGTCGAACCCGGCGGACGGAAGCTACTAGAATGATCCAAACAATTCATCTCAACTCATAGCCAAGGAGGAAATCATGGGTATCGTCATCAACGGTGAAGAAAAAGAAGTCGATGATTACGGCTATCTGCTGGAGCCGGACTACAGCGAGGAAGCGGTGGCTGCTTTTGCCGCGGCCGAAAACATCGAGCTGACCGATCAGCACTGGAAGATCATCAACTACCTGCGCCAGAAGTATCAGGAAGAGGGCCATACCCCGAACATGCGCAATCTGGTCAAGGGTCTGCAGGACGAAGACGTGCTGCCCGAGGCCGATACCAAGCTGCTGTTCGATCTGTTCCCGGATGGCGGCGCCGCCAAGCAGGGCTGCCGGATTGCCGGCCTGCCCCAGCCGAAGGGCAAGGGTGGTTACTAGTCAAAAGTCGGGGCTGGCGGGACGGCACTGAACCATGGCGATCCGTCTGAAAACCAAGTTCCACACCAAAGGCCAGCGCTCCCCCGCGACGCTGGCCTCGGTGGTCGCCGTGCTGGCGTGGAAGCTCGCCATCGAGTCGATCAAGCGCATGCGCAAGGCCGACTATGACATCGATGCAGGCCGACAGTACTTCGACTTCGTGTGCGAATTTCTCGCCTTCCTCGCGGTGTCCGCCGACCGCATTGCCTATCGCGAGCTTGAAGAAGATGCACGCATCGAATTCACGACGGTAATGGCCAGGAACATCGGCCGTTTCGTCGAGGAAAACAACATCATGCTGCTGGGCGAGGCAGTGCCGGGCGAGTCGCAGAGGCATTTCATCGACTTGTTCAACCGTCGTGCCGCCGACTACGCCGAATTCGACTACGACGAAAAGGGGCCCGATTTCGGTTTCAAGCGCTTCTTCGCCGCCTGTCTGCGTGATGTGCTGCCGGAGAAGGACAAGCTCTGGGTGGTCGATCAGGCGATGGATATCGAGGCGCCGGAAGCCCTGAAGATGCTGGAAAAGACCCTGGCAGGGTTGTTCAATCCGGAGCAGGCAAAAAGCGAGCGGCGGCAGGACATGCGCGGCTCGATCGACTAAAAGGAATCGCATCATGCCGGGTCCCTTCGACCTGAACGATGCCAGCGCATATGCTGCCTGGCGTGAGCAAAAACTCGATACGTCGCCGCGCCGCATCGAGGACATCATCATTACGCTGGATGACCCGCGCGACCTCAAGCCTGCCGAGCGGGCCAGCCTCGTCGACCTCAACAAGCGTTGCAACATGGCGATCTACGTAAGCAGGACCGGCACCGATCCCGACAAGGAAATCCCGCGCCGGCTGGGTAAGCAACTCGGCATGCAGACGCTCGATGGCCACTGGCTCACCGACAACGACGGTATCTCGCCGATCTCCGTCACGGGCGCCGAGAAGCGCGGCGAACGCAAGGAATTCATCCCCTATACCGACAAGCCGATCCGTTGGCATACCGACGGCTACTACAACACGCCGGAGCACACGATCCGCGGCTTGCTGCTGCATTGCGTGCAAAGCGGCGCGACCGGCGGCACGAACCAGTTGCTCGACCACGACATCGCCTACATCCTGCTGCGCGACGAGAATCCGGACTACATTCGTGCCCTGTCAGCACCTGATGCAATGACCATTCCGCCGCGTACGGATGATCATGGCGTGGCGCGCGCCGCGCAGCCGGGGCCGGTGTTCTCGGTCAATGACGACGGCACGCTGCACATGCGCTACACGGCACGCACGGTCAGCATCGCGTGGCACGATGGTGCCGTGGCGGCACGCACTGCGCTCGAGCGCATCCTGGCGACGCCGACCCCGTGGACCTTCCATGGCCGGTTAGAACCTGGCATGGGGCTGGTTTCCAACAACGTGCTGCATGACCGCAGTGGTTTCACCGAAACACCCGAAAAGCGGCGTTTGCTTTACCGCGCCCGCTACTACGAGCGCGTTGCCGCGCAGTAAGCCACCCCTATAATCCGGCCAGGATCGTTTCCTGGACACCGGCAATGCCTCAACTGTCTCCCGAGCTCGAACGCAGGCTGACCACCGCCGTCGACCGTATGCCCGCCTTTCCGAAGAGCGTGCAGACGATCCTCGAGATGACGCGCAACATCAACTGCCTGCCCAAGAGTCTGGTCGGCGTCGTCGAAAAAGACCCGGTGATGACGATGAAGATCCTGCGCGTCATCAATTCGGCCTACTACGGCCTGCCCAACAAGATCAGCTCGGTCGGCCAGTCGGTCGTCTATCTGGGCATCAACACCATCAAGAACCTTGCGCTTTCGTTTGCGGCGGTCGGCATCCTGCCGCGCTTCAATTCGGCGGGTTTCGATGTCCAGCGTTATCTGCTGCACTCGCTGACGGTCGGCTCGGTGGCGCGCCTGCTGTGTGAAAAGTATGCGCGTGGTGAGGCCGACCCGGGCGACTGCTATGTTGCCGGCTTGTTGCACGATTTCGGCAAGGTGGTGTTCGCCCAGTTCATGTCAGCGGAGTTCGTGCTTGCACTGACGATCGCCGCCGATACGGACAAGCCGCTCCATGTGGCCGAGTCCGAAGTGATCGGCGCCGACCATGCATATGTCGGCGCGCTGCTGGCGAAGAAATGGCAATTCGGCGAGACGCTGGTCGAATGCATCCGCGACCATCACGCCAGCGATGTCGAGCCCACGCCCATGCTCGATTGCCTGCGCATGGCCGATGCCATCTGCCGCAAGCATGCCTTCGGCGATTCGGGCAACCCGTGGCGCGATGAGGAACTGGCGCGTTTGCCCACGCGCTTCGCTGCCGATATCGAGACGGTCATCGCTTCGCTGGGCGACCTCAACAAGCATGTCGAAGATGCGCGGTCCTTCGCGCAGATCGGCGCGGAAGGCTAAGCATGAAAGTGAAGATGTGGGGCGTGCGCGGTTCGATTCCCTCGCCGGGGCCGCGCACCGTGCGCTACGGTGGCAACACCACCTGCATCGAGGTGCGCAGCGACGACGACAGCCTCGTCATCCTCGATGCGGGCACCGGCATTTTTCCGCTGGCGCAGAGCCTGCTCGCGCGGCTGCCGGTGCAGGCCAACATTTTCATCACCCACACACATTGGGACCACATCCAGGGCTTGCCATTCTTCGTGCCGCTTTACATTCCCGGCAACAAGGTGCGCATCCATGGTGCCTTCGACCTCGTGTCGATGCAGGGTATCGAGCAGGTGATGAACGTGCAGCTGCAATACAGCTATTTTCCGATCCGCGAAGCGGAACTGAAGGCCGGCATCGAGTATGAGACGCTGACGGTGGGCGAATCCGTCGCGATCGGCGACGCGACCGTGACACCGGTGCTGATGAACCATCCGGTCACGGATCTTGGCTATCGCATCGAGTGCAATGGCAAGTCGGTGTTCTTCACTGGCGATCACGAACCCTGGCTGAATATCTACGCACCTGAGGACGAGGGCCATGCCGAGTACCAGACGATGGTCGAGCAGCGCCAGGCCGAGCTCGACGCGGCGATCGGCCCGGTGGATCTGCTGATCGTCGACACGGCCTACACGCAAGCTGAATATCCGCAGAAGATCGGCTGGGGCCATGGTACCTTCGATACCGCGATTGCCATGGCGCGCCGCGTGGGGGCAAAGCGCCTGCTCTGCACACATCACGAACCGACGCGTAGCGACGATGATCTGGAGAAGGTGTTTGCCGAGGTGCTGGCGCGCCATCCCGACCCTGGCTGCGAGGTGATGCTGGCCAGTGAGGGCCTGGAGATCGTCCTCTAGCCGAAAGCGTCCAGTTCGGCTTTGGCCTGTTCGATCTGCAGATCGAGGCGCTGTGCCATTTCCGCCAGCAGATCACGGCCCTGTTTTCCCGCCATGCGTGCGGCGGTGAATAGTTCGTAGAGCTTCGAGCCGTAGAGGCGGTCCAGTTCGGTCGTGATGGCCGCGATGCGTGCGCGGATTGCCGCGAGTTGCGCCGTGAGCGCCTGAAGCGTGGCAGAAGTCGGCGCTGGCGGGACGGCACCAGCTGGAGTGCGTTGCTGTCCTTCCAGCCAGAGTTCCAGCACCTCTTCGAGCGCGGCAGCATCGCCGGCACGATAAGCGCGGTTGGCTTCGCTCATCAGTTGCGTGCGCCACGCGCGATCGGCTTCGTTGCTGGCACGGTCCGGATGGATCTTCTGCGCCAGTTGGCGGAAACGCTTCTTGAGGTCATCACCCGGCGCGAAGCGTTCCGTCTCCTGTTGCGCTTCGCGTGATGCATAGGCCTTGTGCTCGCGCCGGGATTGCTCGGCACGGGCCTGTGCATGTTGTGCGGCCTGGCTCATGACGGCGTCTTCGGGCTGCCCCTCCATCCGCGCCTGGGCAAGGTCTGCGTGGATGCGGTCGAGTTCGGTCATGCGGCCGGCAATCAACTCGTGATAACGCTGGGTGAAAACCGCGATTTCACCTTGCGCAGTGGCGAGTTCGAGTTCCATTTCCGCCAGTTCCTGGCCGAGCACCTCGAGTTCGGCACGCAGGCGCACCGTTTCGTCGATTGGGGCGATGCCGGTCGATCCGCCAGCAACGGATACCGCGAGCATCAATGTATACCGGGCGCCTGGCCATGCGGTGCATAGGTGGGTCGGCAATTGCCCGGATTGGAGGATCACGACCCAGTCGGTCGGTTGGGCATGCGCCTGCGCGACCAGCCACGGGCTGATCCGGACCGGGAACAGGTCGAGAACACCGGCCGGCGGTGCTTCGCGTTCGAGGCCCCGCGTCGTCCAGGCCAGGCTGGCGCGCCAGAGCAAATCCTCGGTTTGCAGGCGGCTTCGCATCGCGGCCCAGGCCGGACCTTCGTCATCCTTCGGCGCGCGCGTCAGTCGGCTTTTCAGCAGCGCCAGCGTGGCGCGCAGGGCGATGTGGCTGGCATAGTCCGCCCCCGGCAGGACCAGGCAGAGCGGGCGCAGGCGCAGGTCGAGCGCGTTGGAAATCTCGGGCAGCTGGCTGTCGTCGGCGGTGATGATCCACAACGTGCGCTCCCGCGCGAGGGCTTCGGCAGCCAGGGCGGCCAAGGCGCCAGTGGTGACGGCGGGATTGGTTGCTGCGGCCGCAATCGCAAAAGTCGGCGCTGGCGGGACGGCACCTGGAAGCGTGAAATGGTGCAGCCAGCCGTTGAGTGTCGTCGCAATTTCGGACGTGCAATTCATGCGGCATTCTAGTCGGTGCCGCCGGCGGTTCGTAGTAAAGTGCGCATTGCTTTGAATTGCTCCGGAGGGTAGAGCGTGTTTTCAATCATTCAGGCCGCAGGATGGCCGATCTGGTTTCTGCTTGCGACATCCGTGATTGCCGTCGCGCTGATCATCGAGCGTGCGGCAACGCTCCGGCGCACCAAGATCGTGCCTGCCGGTTTGCTGCAGAGCACGGTTGCGGAATTTCGCCGCAGCGGTACCACCGATGACCTGCTCAAGCGTCTCGATGCGCATTCGCCGCTCGGCAAGGTGTTCGCCGCCGGCCTGCGCAATGTTTCCAGTTCGCGCGAAGTGATGAAGGAAGCCATCGAGGAGGCTGGCCGTGGTGTTGCGCACGAACTCGAGCGTTTCCTGACCAGTCTCGGCACGATCGCTTCGATGAGTCCGTTGATGGGCCTGTTCGGCACCGTCGTCGGCATGATCGAGATCTTCGGTTCTGCGACTGCGGCGGGCAACAACCCCCAGCAGCTTGCCCACGGCATTTCGGTCGCGCTCTACAACACGGGATTTGGCTTGCTGATCGCGATTCCGGCCATGATCTTCTATCGTCATTTCCGCGCTTTCGTCGATAGCTGCGTGATCGAGATGGAGCAGCAGGCCTTGAAGCTCGTCGAGCAGGTGCACGGAGAGCGGCAGTGAATTTCCAGAGAGGTCGCACGCACGATGAGCCGGAGATCAACCTGATCCCGATGATCGACGTGCTGCTGGTGATCCTGATCTTCCTCATGATCACGACGACCTATTCGAAATTCGCCGGCCTCGAAATCAACCTGCCGACAGCTGACGCGCAGGCGCAGCAGGACAAGCCGAACGAGATCGACGTGGTCGTCATGGCCAGTGGCGGCGTTATGGTCAACAAGGCACCCGTGTCCGGTGGCGTCGAGGCAATCGCACAGTCGCTGCGCAATGCGGCCGCCGGTGCCGCCGCACCCGTCATCGTCATCAACGCTGACGCGAAGGCGGCGCACCAGAACGTCATCGATGTCATGCAGGCGGCGCGCAACGCCGGCCTGACGCATATCTCCTTTGCCACCCAGCAGAAGCAGCAGTGAGGGCTTGATCCGCGTCTGGCAAGGGCGCGGCCCGCTGGCCTGGCTCCTGCTACCCGTCGGCCTGATATTTTCCGGTATTGCCGCCATGCGTCGCCTGGCCTATCGCCGCGGGTGGCTGGGCTCGGAGCGCCTGCCTGTACCCGTCGTGGTCATCGGCAACCTCATCGCTGGTGGCGCAGGCAAGACGCCGCTGACGCTCTGGCTGGCACAACAGCTTGTTGCCGCGGGGCTCAAGCCCGGCATCGTCAGCCGCGGCTACGGGCGCGACCGCGACGACATTCGCAAAGTCGGCGCTGGCGAGACGGCACGCGACGTAGGTGATGAGCCGCTGCTGCTTGCCCGTCGCTCCGGTTGTCCCGTTTATGTCGGTGCCGACCGTGTCGCCGCTGCGCATGCCTTGCTGGTGGATCATCCGGAATGCGACCTGATCCTCTGCGACGATGGTCTGCAGCACTACCGCCTGCAGCGCGATGTCGAGATCGCCGTCATCGACCGGCGCGGCCTGATGAATGGCTGGCCTTTGCCCTCCGGTCCATTGCGCGAGCCGGCAAGTCGTCTGAGGTATGTCGATGCCCTGGTGCTCAATGAAACAGGGTACATACCGGTGAAGGGCGTATCGACCTTCACGATGCGACTAACCGGTCAGCAGTTCTACCGTCTCGACGACCCGCGTAACACCTGTGTGGCGAGCGATCTGTCAGGACAGGCGCTGCACGCAGTGGCCGGTATCGGCGAACCGCAGCGCTTCTTCGATCATCTCGCGACGCTGGGCCTGCAATGCGAATCCCACCGTTTCCCCGATCATCATCGCTATGCCGCCGCCGACCTGAAATTTACTGGCGACGCCATCCTGACGACGGAGAAGGACGCGTTAAAATGCGCCGGCCTTTCGACACTGCCGATCTGGGTATTGCCCGTCGATGCTGTCGTCGAACCCGATCTGGCCCGCCACGTCATGGACATTCTGGAGAAGAAAACCGATGGATCCGCGCCTGCTTGAAATCCTCGTCTGCCCGCTGTGCAAGGGCCCGCTCGACTACCGCAAGGATGCCGCAGAACTCGCCTGCAAGGCTTGCCGGCTGGCCTTCCCGATCAAGGACGATATCCCGATCATGCTCGAGGACGAAGCTCGCCAGTTCGGTCCAGAAGAGAGCTGAATGTCCTTCCGCGTCGTCATCCCGGCGCGATATGCTTCGACGCGGCTGCCTGGCAAGCCGCTCGCCGACATTGCCGGAAAACCTATGGTGGTGCGCGTCATCGAAGCGGCTCTGCAGAGCGGGGCTGAAGAAATCATTGTCGCGACCGATGATGCGCGCGTTGCAGAAGTCGTCTCAGCGCACGGACATATCGCCGTGATGACGCGCAACGATCATGCGAGCGGCACCGACCGTATCGCCGAGGTTGCCGTCCAGCGTGGCTGGCGTGATGACACCATTGTGGTCAATGTGCAAGGCGACGAGCCGCTCATCGATCCCGCCCTGATTATCGAAGTGGCACAGGCGCTGGAGGCTGATCGCGAGGCTGCCATCGCTACCGCCGCTCATCGCATTCACGATATCGCCGATTTCCTCAATCCGAATGTCGTCAAGGTGGTGACCGCGGCTAATGGTCGTGCCTTGTATTTTTCCCGGGCGCCGATTCCCTGGCATCGCGATGGCTTCGCACTGCAGCGTGAAATCCTGCCTGAGGATCTGATAGTGCGCCGCCACATCGGCCTGTATGCGTACCGGGTAGATTTCCTGCGGCGTTATGGCGGACTGGCGCCGGCGCCGATTGAGCAATGGGAGTCACTGGAGCAACTGCGCGCCATGTGGCATGGCTTTCATATCCATGTCATCGATTGCGCTTATGCTCCCGAAGCAGGGGTTGATACACCGGCTGATCTGGAGAGGGTTTGCAAGCGGTTTGCTGCGCCGCACTAATCACGACGACTATCTTGGGATAGATAAAATCTAGCCAAGCACCTGCTCAATGGTGCGAACATTCGCGAAATTTGAAATACACAACTCGAGGAGACAAGACGATGCGTTTGATTCTGTTGGGACCACCCGGCGCCGGCAAAGGCACCCAGGCCAATTTCATCAAGGAGAAGTTCGGCATTCCGCAAATTTCGACCGGCGACATGCTGCGCGCCGCGGTCAAGGCAGGCACGCCGCTGGGTCTGGAAGCCAAGAAGATCATGGATGCGGGCGGCCTCGTGCGCGACGACATCATCATCGGCCTCGTCAAGGATCGTCTCAAGGAAGCGGATTGCAAGTCCGGCTACATGTTCGACGGTTTTCCGCGCACCATTCCGCAAGCGGAAGCGATGAAGGATGCTGGCGTGGCCATCGACTTCGTACTGGAAATCGACGTTCCCGATAGCGAAATCGTTGCCCGCATGAGCGGTCGTCGCGTACATGTGGCTTCGGGCCGCACCTATCACATCAAGTTCAATCCCCCCAAGGTCGAGGGCAAGGACGATGTCACCGGCGAACCGCTGATTCAGCGTGCTGACGATGCGGAAGCCACCGTGTTGAAGCGCCTCGAGGTTTATCACCAGCAGACCGAGGCCCTCGTGGGTTACTACACCAAGTGGGCCGAGAGCGGCGCCGCCGGTGCACCCAAGTACCGCAAGATCAATGGTATGGGCAAGGTCGAGGACATTCGCGACAATGCCTTCTCCGCGTTGAAGTAAGCGACGGGGAGAGCAGACAATGGCTATCAAGAAAATGAACGCGTTCTACGCGCAGTCGGGCGGTGTCACCGCCGTGATCAACGCCTCCGCCTGTGGCGTGATCGAAACCGCGCGCAAGCACAAGGACAAGATCGGCAAGGTCTACGCCGGCCGCAACGGCATCATCGGTGCGCTGACCGAGAACCTGATCGACACGACCAAGGAATCCGCCGCCGCAGTTGCCGCGCTGCGTCATACGCCGTCGGGCGGTTTCGGATCCTGCCGCTACAAGCTGAAGTCGCTGGAAGCCAACAAGCGCGAATACGAGCGCCTCATCGAGGTGTTCAAGGCACACAACATCGGCTACTTCTTCTACAACGGCGGTGGCGACTCGGCCGATACCTGCTACAAGGTATCGCAGCTGTCCGAAACGCTGGGTTATCCGGTCCAGGCCATCCACGTGCCGAAGACCGTCGATAACGATCTGCCGATCACCGACAACTGCCCGGGCTTCGGCTCCGTCGCCAAGTACATCGCCGTCTCGACCCTCGAAGCCACCTACGATGTGCGTTCGATGTGTGCGACCTCGACCAAGGTGTTCGTGCTCGAAGTGATGGGACGTCATGCCGGCTGGATTGCTGCTGCAGGTGCGATGGCTTCGTCGAAGGGTACCGAACTGCCGATCGTCGTGCTGTTCCCGGAAGTGCTGTTCGACCAGAAGAAGTTCCTCGCCAAGGTGGGGAGCCTGGTCAAGAAGTTTGGCTACTGTACCGTGGTCGTTTCCGAAGGTTGTCATTACCCGGACGGCAAGTTCCTCGCCGAGCAGGGTACGCGCGATGCCTTCGGCCACGCCCAACTGGGGGGCGCCGCTCCGGTCGTCGCCAACATGATCAAGGATGCCCTGGGTTACAAGTTCCACTGGGGCGTCGCTGATTACCTGCAGCGCGCTGCGCGCCACATCGCTTCCAAGAGCGACGTGGATCAGGCCTATGCAATGGGCAAGGCAGCCGTCGAGTTTGCCCTCAAGGGCCACAACTCGGTGATGCCGACCGTCGAGCGCATTTCCAGCAAGCCGTACAAGTGGAAGGTCGGCATGGCGCCGCTGTCCAAGGTCGCCAACGTTGAGAAGATGATGCCGAAGAACTTCATTACCAGCGATGGTTTCGGGATTACCGAAAAGTGCCGCGAATACCTCGCGCCGCTGATGAAGGGAGAGGACTATCCGCCCTACGGCACCGATGGCCTGCCCAAGTATGTGACGCTCAAGAATGTTGCAGTGGCAAAGAAATTACCGGAGTTCAAGCTTTAGTCGTAGCAAGCAGGGGAAGCTTCGGTCGCGGCCGGTCGCGCACGAGGCTTTCAAAGGGGTTTGTCGTTTTTTCCTTGAATAAGGGGGGTGTATGTCTTCAGGTCTGATATTCGCACTGGTCTGCGCAATCGGAGCGATTGTGTATGGCTGGATTTCGGCACAATGGATTCTTTCGCAGCCGACCGGCAACGATCGCATGCGCGAGATTTCCGCCGCGGTGCAAGAGGGTGCGCAAGCCTACCTCAAGCGCCAATACACGACCATTGCGATGGTCGGTATCGTGCTTACCGTGGTGATTGCCGTTTCCCTGGGTATCCCGACAGCTGTCGGGTTCGTGATTGGCGCGGTGCTCTCGGGCATGGCCGGTTTCATCGGCATGAACGTTTCGGTGCGCGCCAACGTACGTACGGCCGAAGCGGCGAGCAAGGGCCTGAACGATGCACTCAATGTCGCCTTCCGGGGCGGCGCGATCACCGGCATGCTGGTGGTTGGCCTTGGCCTCCTCGGCGTGGCAGGCTTCTATGCCTACCTAAAGGCGACCCAGGGCGATCAGAGCCTGGATCACATCCTCCACCCGCTGGTCGGCCTCGGCTTCGGCTCCTCGCTGATCTCGATCTTCGCGCGTTTGGGCGGCGGCATCTTCACCAAGGGTGCGGACGTCGGTGCCGACCTCGTCGGCAAGGTCGAAGCAGGCATCCCTGAAGATGACCCCCGCAACCCCGCCGTGATCGCCGACAACGTCGGTGACAACGTCGGTGACTGCGCCGGCATGGCGGCTGACCTGTTCGAGACCTACGCCGTGACGACCGTCGCGACGATGCTACTCGGCGCGCTGCTGTTCAAGGCGAGTGGTGCGATGGCGGATTCCGCCGTCCTGTACCCGCTCGTCCTCGGTGGTTTCTCGATCATCGCCTCGATCATCGGCGCCTTCTTCGTCAAGGCTTCGCCGGGCCAAAAGATCATGACCGCGCTGTACAAGGGTCTGATCGTCGCCGGTGTGCTGGCACTGATCGCCTTCTACCCGCTGACTGGCTGGGTCATCGACGATCACCTGCTTGACCAGGTCATGGGCATTAGTGGTGGTTCGCAGATGCGTCTGTACGGTGCGGCTGTCATCGGTCTCGTGCTGACCGGCCTGATGGTCGTGATCACCGAGTACTACACCGCGACCGAGTACCAACCGGTGCGTCATATCGCCGAAGCCTCGACCACGGGTCACGGCACTAACGTCATCGCCGGTATCGGCGTTTCGATGAAGGCGACTGCCTGGCCGGTGCTGGCCGTGTGTGCCTCGATCTGGTCCGCGTATGCGCTGGGTGGCCTGTACGGCATCGCGATCGCAGCCACCTCGATGCTCTCGATGGCCGGTATCATCGTCGCCCTCGACGCCTACGGTCCGATCACCGACAACGCAGGTGGTATCGCCGAGATGGCCGAACTGCCCGACTCCGTGCGCGGTGTAACCGATCCGCTCGACGCCGTTGGCAACACGACCAAGGCCGTGACCAAGGGCTATGCCATCGGTTCTGCCGGTCTGGCGGCCCTTGTATTGTTCGCCGACTTCACGCATGCGCTTGAAGCATTCAAGCCGGGCGTCAAGTTCCTGTTCGACCTCTCCGATCCGGCCGTCATCATCGGCCTGTTCGTTGGCGGTATGGTGCCTTACCTCTTCGCTGCCATGGGCATGGAAGCGGTGGGTCGCGCCGCGGGTTCGGTCGTCATCGAAGTGCGTCGTCAGTTCCGTGAAATCAAGGGCATCATGGAAGGCAAGGCCAAGCCGGAGTACGGCACCTGTGTCGATATGCTGACCAAGGCCGCGATCAAGGAAATGATGATCCCCTCGCTGCTGCCCGTCCTGGTACCGGTCGTCGTCGCGCTGGGCATGAACTTCATCATGCCTGACGTGGGTGGTGTCAGTGCCGGCGTGCGTGCGCTGGGTGGCGTGCTGCTGGGCACGATCGTGACCGGCCTGTTCGTCGCGATCTCCATGACCACCGGTGGTGGCGCATGGGACAATGCCAAGAAGTACATCGAAGAAGGCAACTATGGTGGCAAGGGCTCCGACGCGCATAAGGCGGCGGTGACTGGCGACACCGTTGGCGACCCCTACAAGGATACGGCGGGCCCGGCGGTTAACCCCCTGATCAAGATCATCAACATCGTTGCACTGCTGATCGTTCCGCTGATCGCCTAAACAAGCGAGCTTCAGCTACAAGGGCAGTCCCGTTACCGGGACTGCCCTTTTTATTGGCTTGATCGATAAAAAGTCGGCGCTGGCAGGGCGGCAGCGTGACTGGCTTACTGCGCACCCTTGCGACGGAAGTCACCCAGTCGGAAACCCAGCATCCAGAGCGTCGCGAAATAGACGCCAATGCCGGCAGCCACCAGCGCGGAAAGATGCGCCACGCGCGTCCAGGTTGGCGCGACGAGCCAGTCGGCTTCACTGCCCACGCCGAACCAGAGCGTTGTAACAAGCACCAGCAAGGCTACGGAGATCTTCAGGAAGAAGATCGTCCAGCCCGGTTGCGGCACATAGACGGCACGCTGCCGCAGGCCGCGGAACAACAGCGACGCATTCAGGCATGACGCCAGGCCGATGGACAGTGCGAGGCCGGCATGCTTGAGCGGCACGATGAAAGCGAGGTTCATCGCCTGCGTTGCCAGCAGGGTGAGCAGCGCGATCTTCACGGGTGTCTTGATGTTCTGTTGCGCATAGAAGCCCGGCGCGAGCACCTTGACGAGAATCAGGCCGATCAATCCGATACTGTAGGCTATCAATGCCAGTCGGGTTTGCAGGACATCGGCAGCGTTGAAGGCGCCATGCTGGAACATCGTGGCGATCAGCGGCACACTCAGAAGTGCGAGAGCGACCGCCGCCGGCAAGGTCAGCAGAAAGGTCAGGCGCAAGCCCCAGTCGAGCAATGCTGAAAATTCTTCCGGTCTGTCGTCGTTGTGGGCTTTCGAGAGGCTGGGCAGCAGGACGGTGCCCAGTGCCACGCCCAGCAGGCCGGCAGGAAACTCCATCAGGCGCTCGGCGTAGTAGAGCCAGGACACGCTGCCGGATACCAGGAAGGAAGCAAATATCGAGTTGATCAGCAGGGAAATCTGGGTCACGGAAACGCCCAGTACCGCGGGCGCCATCAGTTTCAGCACGCGGCGCACGCCCGGGTCGTGCGGGGCGAAATCGAAACGCGGCAACATGCCGATGCGATGCAGCGCAGGCAATTGGACGGCCAGTTGCAGCGCTCCACCCAGAAACACGGCCCACGCGAGCGCCATGACGGGCGGATCGAAATACGGGGCGGCGAACAGCGCCATGCTGATGAACGAAACGTTCAGCAACGTAGGCGTGATGGCGGGCAGGGCAAAACGACTCCAGGTATTGAGAATGCCGGCTGCCAGTGCGACCAGTGCCATGAACAGGATGTACGGGAAGGTGATTCGCGTCAGTTCGACCGTCACGGCGAACTTGTCCGCATCGGCCGCGAAGCCGGGCGCGAAGACATAAATCAGCGCCGGAGCGCCGATTACGCCCAGCAAGGCCACCGCCAACACGATGAGGAAGAGCAGGGTGGCAACGCGATCAATCATCCGCTTGGTGTCCGCAGCATCACGTCGGTTGCGATATTCCGCCAGCAGTGGCACGAAAGCCTGGGAAAATGCGCCTTCCGCAAACAGGCGCCGCAACAGATTCGGAATCCGGAATGCAACGAAGAATGCATCGGTCAGTGCGCCGGCGCCAAAGGTGCGGGCGATGACGAAATCACGGACGAAACCGAGAATGCGCGACAGCAACGTCAGGCTGCTGATGGTCGCCAGGGTGCGGAGCAGGTTCATGATGCCGGATGTTAGCCTTGTGGCGGCATCCCCAAGCTTGGAAAAGCGCCTTGCAATAGCACGCAACTCCTTTTATAATCGCGCGCTTTCCGATTACCAACCGAGCTTTCTCACATGGCCAATACCGCCCAAGCCCGCAAGCGCGCCCTCCAGGCAACCAAGAGCCGCGCCCACAACATGAGCCTGCGTTCCGAACTGCGCACCGCGATCAAGAAGGTGCGCAAGGCCGTGGTCGCTGGCGACAAGACTGCCGCCCAGGCTGTCTTCAAGGAATCACAGAGCGTGATCGATTCGATCGCCGACAAGAACATCATTCACAAGAACACCGCCGCGCGCCAGAAGAGCCGTCTGTCGGCTGCGATCAAGGCGCTCTAAGCCGCCTTCGCAGCACTCTGGATTCGCCGCAATGGGCGCAGATACTGCAAGGTATCCGCGCCGTTTTGTTTATGGCCGTATCGAAACGAAATCTATACAGCCTGCAGATTTTCACTTATGATCTTTTTCCCGCATCAAAACACGACGGCGGCCGAGGCAATCTAGGCCGCCGTCGTGTTTTCCGGATGCCGATTCATTGTCTGAAACCGCGGAGCGGATCATGTCGCACCTGATGAACAATTATGCCCGGCAAGCCGTGGCATTTACTCATGGCGAAGGCTGCCGGTTGTTCGATACCGACGGCCGGCGTTATCTCGATGGCCTGGCCGGCATCGCTGTCAATACGCTGGGCCACAACCATCCCCGCCTGACAACAGCGCTCGAGCAGCAAGTCCATCGTCTCATCCATACCTCGAATCTTTATCAAGTCCGGGAGCAGGAGACGCTGGCCGATCGTCTGGCCACGCTGTCCGGCATGGATGAAGTCTTCTTCTGCAATTCCGGCTGCGAGGCGAATGAGGCAGCGATCAAGCTGGCGCGCCTGTATGGCCACCAGAAGGGTATCGACAACCCGGCGATCATTGTCATGGAGCAGGCCTTTCACGGTCGCACGCTGGCGACGCTGTCGGCGACCGGGAACCGCAAGGTGCAAGCCGGTTTCGAGCCGCTCGTCCCCGGCTTCGTACGCGTGCCTTTCGACGACATCGCAGCGATTGAACAGGTTGCAACCAACAACGCCAGTGTCGTTGCCGTGCTGTTCGAGCCGGTCCAGGGTGAGGGTGGCATCAACATCTGCCATGACGAATTCATGCGCGGGCTGCGCCGCATCTGTGATGCCAAGGGCTGGCTGTTCATGGTCGATGAGGTGCAATGCGGCATCGGCCGCACCGGCCAGTGGTTCGCGCACCAGCACGCCGACATCAAGCCCGATGTCATGACGCTGGCGAAGGGACTGGGCTCCGGCGTGCCGGTGGGTGCCTGCCTGACGGCCGGCGCTGCGGCCGGCGTTTTCAAGCCGGGCAATCATGGTTCCACCTTTGGCGGCAATCCGCTGGCCTGCGTCGCGGCATTGACGACCTTGACGGTGCTGGAAGAAGACAACCTGCTGACTCGCGCAACCGCACTGGGCGATCGTATTCGTGCGCGTTTTGGCGAGCAACTGGCAGGACAGGCCGGGGTTGTCGAAATCCGTGGCAGCGGTTTGATGATCGGCATCGAACTCGATCGCCCCTGCGCTGCATTGGTGGCAGCGGGTCTCGAAGCCGGCATCCTGATCAATGTAACGGCTGACAAGGTGATCCGCCTGCTGCCGCCGCTGGTAATGAGCGATGCCGAGGCTGACGAGCTGGTCGATGGTATCGTGACCGTGGTGCGGCGCTTCCTGGCCGCTTGAGGAGGGCAGCATGAAAGCACCACGTCATTTCCTGCAGTTCAAGGACTTCAACAGCGCCGAATTCGACTACCTGTTCGAGCGCACGCGCATCATCAAGCAGCAGTTCAAGGCCTACCAGAAATATTGGCCGCTGGAGGATCGCACGCTGGTGATGATCTTCGAGAAGGCCAGTACGCGCACGCGCCTGTCCTTTGAGGCAGGCATGCACCAGCTTGGCGGTTCGGCGATCTATCTCAACACGCGCGACTCGCAACTCGGCCGTGGCGAGCCGGTCGAGGATGCGGCCGAGGTGATCTCGCGCATGAGCGATGCGGTGATGATCCGCACTTTCGAGCAGACGATCGTGGAACGTTTCGCCTCGCACTCGCGCGTACCCGTGATCAACGGGCTGACCAACGAATACCACCCCTGCCAGATCATGGCGGACATCTTTACCTACATCGAACATCGCGGCCCGATCCAGGGCAAGACGGTGGCGTGGATCGGCGACTCGAACAACATGTGCAACACCTGGTTGCAGGCCGCCGAAGTGCTCGATTTCAATGTTCACGTGTCGACGCCACCGGGCTATGAAGTTGAACCCGAGCGTGCCGGCCTCTACGGTACCGATCATTTCGAGCAGTTCGCCGATCCTCTCGAAGCTTCGCGTGGCGCCGATCTCGTTACCACCGACGTGTGGACCTCGATGGGCTTCGAAGCGGAAAACGAGGCACGCATGAAGGCCTTCGAGCATTGGCAGGTGGATGCCGAGATGATGCACGTTGCAGATCCGCAGGCCATCTTCATGCATTGCCTGCCGGCGCATCGTGGCGAGGAAGTCGCGGCGGAAGTGATCGATGGGCCGCAGAGCGTGGTCTGGGATGAGGCCGAAAACCGCTTGCATTCCCAGAAGGCACTGCTGGAGTTCCTCATCCTGGGCATGGTTTGAGCATAAGGAGCATTGTGTGATGGCAAAGGCAAAAAGCAAATCAGGCGTCAACAAGGTCGTGTTGGCTTATTCGGGTGGTCTCGACACCTCGGTGATTCTCAAGTGGCTGCAGGACACCTATGGCTGCGAAGTGGTGACCTTTACTGCCGACCTCGGCCAAGGCGAGGAACTGGAGCCGGCACGCGCCAAGGCGCTGAAAATGGGCATCAAGAAGCAGAACATCTTCATCGACGACTTGCGCGAGGAATTCGTGCGCGACTTCGTCTTCCCGATGTTCCGCTGCAATGCGATCTATGAGGGCGAATACCTGCTCGGTACCTCGATCGCCCGGCCACTGATCGCCAAGCGCCTCGTCGAGATTGCACGCAAGACCGGCGCCGATGCCATTTCGCACGGCGCCACCGGCAAGGGTAACGATCAGGTGCGCTTCGAACTCGGTGCCTACGCGTTGATGCCCAACGTCAAGGTGATCGCGCCGTGGCGCGAATGGGATCTGCTCTCGCGCGAGAAACTGATGGCCTACGCCGAGGCGAACGGCATTCCCGTCGACATGAAACACAAGAAGGGCGGCTCGCCCTATTCGATGGATGCCAATCTGCTGCACATTTCCTACGAGGGGCGCCATCTCGAGGATCCGTCCGCCGAGGCGGAGGATGCGATGTGGCGCTGGACGGTCAAGCCCGAGAAGGCACCGAACACGCCAGAGTACCTCGACCTCGAATTCAAGGCCGGCGACCTCATCGCCATCAACGGCAAGAAGATGAAGGCACACGAGTTGCTCGCCACGCTCAACCAGATTGGCGGCAAGCATGGCGTCGGTCGGCTTGACCTCGTCGAGAATCGCTACGTCGGCATGAAATCGCGCGGCTGCTATGAAACCCCGGGCGGCACCATTCTGCTCAAGGCCCACCGCGGCATCGAGTCGGTTTGCCTCGACCGTGAAGTGGCCCACCTCAAGGACGACCTGATGCCGCGCTATGCCAGCCTGGTCTACAGCGGCTACTGGTGGAGCCCCGAGCGCAAGGCGCTGCAAGTGCTGGTCGACCACACCCAGCAGACTGTGAACGGCTGGGTGCGCGTCAAGCTCTACAAGGGTTCGGTGACTGTCGTCAGTCGTGATTCGAAGACCGACTCGCTGTTCGACCCGACCATCGCCACCTTCGAGGACGATGCCGGCGCCTACAACCAGAAGGATGCCGAGGGCTTCATCAAGCTCAACGCACTGCGCATGCGCATTGCCGAGAACGCCCGCCTCAAGCGCGGCGCTAAGTCCGGCAAACGCTGAGGAAACCATAGCGCATGGAAGGCACGATCTTCGGGTTCACCGAATCGCAGATTGCCGAGTTCGGGGTGACCTTCGGACTCGGCGCCTTCATGCTCTACATGCTGTTCATCATCGGCGAACTCGCCTATCGGTCGAAAGCGGGCAAGATCGGCACCTTTGCACTGTTCCTGGTGCTCGCCTTTGGCATGGTCGGCTTCGTCGCCAAAAGCATCATCGAGAGAATGTGGGGAATCTAATAATGTCGCAATACGATAACGTCTCCGTCGTCAAGAAAGCCAACGTCTATTTCGATGGCAAGTGCGTGAGCCATACTGTGCAGTTTGCCGACGGTACGAAGAAAAGCGTGGGCGTAATTCTGCCAGCCACGCTGACCTTCAACACCGGCGCGCCGGAAATCATGGAAACCGTCTCCGGCGCCTGCCGCTACAAGCTCAAGGGCGAGGACTGGAAGTTCTGCAGCGCGGGTGAGTCCTTCAAGGTGCCGGGCAACTCGTCGTTCGATATCGAAGTATCCGGCGAGCCCTATCACTACGTTTGCCACTTCGGATAAGACCATGCCTTCCTTCGACATCACTTCTGAAACCGACTTCGTCGCACTGAAGAACGCCGTCGATGTCGCCGGCCGCCACATCGGCAACCGCTACGATTTCAAGGGTACGAGCGCGAAGGCCGAGCTCAACGAGAAGGACAAGCTCATCACGATCTGGGGCGACTCGGAATTCCAACTCGGCCAGGTGAAGGACATCCTGTTCCCGGAGATGGAGAAGAAGGAGCGCGAGAGCACCAAGCGTCTCGACACCGGCACGGTGCAAGTGATCTCCGGCAACAAGGCCAAGCAGGAGCTGAAGATCAAGACCGGCATCGAGCAGGAACTGGCGAAAAAAATCGTCAAGCTGATCAAGGACAGCAAGCTCAAGGTGCAGGCGGCGATCCAGGGCGACGCGGTGCGTGTCACCGGTGCCAAGCGCGACCTGTTGCAAGAGGCGATCGCGCTGGTGAAGAAGTCAATCACCGACTACCCGCTGACGTACGGGAATTTCAGGGACTGAGCGCCTTGCATTGCCGTCTGGCCAGCGCCGACTTTTCAATCACGGTGCAGGCCCTTGATCCAGCGCGTATAGAGCCGGTCGGCGGCACTGTGCATCTGGGTTAGCCGCATAGCCGCATCCACGAGCATCTGATCCGGCGTCTGGACCGAAGGTCCCGGCGCTGCGTTTTCTTCTGCCCACTGCCGATTCCAGAGCCTGATCATCGCTTCGGTCATTTCGACATGGCATTGTAGGCCGAGATGAGGCCCCATGACGAAGGCCTGGTTTTTGCAGTACGCGCTGCGCAGGATGCGCGTGGCTCCCGGTGGGATCGAGAAGGTTTCGCCATGCCAATGGAAGGCTTCGAAGCGTTCCAGATCGCCCAGCCACTCGCGGGCAGCCGCATCGGTCGTCTCGACCGTGCTCCAGCCGAGTTCCTTGACCGGGTTTTTCGTGATGACGCCACCGAGCACCTTGCTGATCAGTTGGCCACCGAGGCAATGGCCGATGACGGGCACATCAGCGGCAATCGCGGAACGAATCAAATCGAACACCGGCGGCAGCCAGGGAAGGTCGTCATTGACGCTCATCGGCCCACCCATGAAACACAAGCCTGAGTAGCCGTCCAGTGTCGCCGGTGGCATCACACCTGCATCGATGGCAATCAGTTCCCAGGGAATGCCATGCTGGTCAAGGAAGGTGGCAAAATAGCCGGGACCTTCCCCGGCACTGTGACGAAAGATGGCAATGGGTTTCATGATTGACAGGAAGAATATTAGCGTCGGCAATTGTATTGCCCTGCTGGCTGGACTGTGGCCGGCCCTTGCCGGTGCCGCGGATGTTGCGCTGGTGGGATTGATGACCAACAAGGCGATGGTGGTGGTCGACGGCGGCCAGCGGCAAACCCTGGTCGTCGGCGGGCCGGCCGCCGATGGTGTCAGGCTGGTATCCGTCGAGTCGGGTGCGGCTGTCTTCGAGATCGACGGCAAGCGTCGGCGCATGCTGATCGGCCAGAGCGTCGTGTCGGCCGCCAAGGCCGAGAAGCCCAGCCTGGTGCTGTCCGCCGACGGGCAGGGACATTTCATCGCACCAGGCAGCATCAATGGCCAGTCGATGCGTTTTCTCGTCGACACCGGGGCAACCTTCATTTCGATGGGGGCTGCCGATGCGCGGCGCGCACGTATCGATACGGCCAAGGGTACCCCCGGCATGACGATGACGGCGAACGGCATGGCGCGGGTCTGGCGCGTGCGCTTGAACAATGTGAAGGTCGGCAACATCACGCTCCACGATGTGGATGCCAGCGTGCATGAGCATGACATGCCGATCGTATTGCTGGGCATGAGTTTCCTCAACCGCATGGAAATGCGGCGCGACGGGACATCGCTGACCCTGACGCAGCGGTATTGAGGATGACGACAAGCCGCTCGATTACAGCCGAGTGGCTGCGCCAGCGATTTCCGCTCGCCGCGCCGCATGCGGTCGTGCGCGAGACGCCGTTGCCTGTGCGCGAACCCGTTGCGGCAGCGGTGCTGGTGCCGATCGTCGTACGCACGACCGGCCTGACCGTGCTGCTGACGCAGCGCACCGCGCATCTGCGCGATCATGCCGGGCAGGTGAGTTTTCCCGGCGGGCGTTGCGAAGCGGAGGATGCCTCGCCGATCGATACCGCCTTGCGCGAAAGCAGTGAAGAGGTCGGCATCGAACCGGATCAGGTCGAGATCCTAGGCAGCTTGCCTGAATACTTCACCGGCACGGGTTTTCGCGTGACACCGGTCGTGGGATTGGTGACGCCGCCGCTCAACCTGCGTCTCGACGATTTCGAGGTCGCCGAAGTATTCGAAACCCCGCTGGCGTTTCTGCTCGATGCCGCGAATTACCGCCGCGAAGCGGTGGAGATTGCCGGGCAGCTGCGAACCTACTGGGCGGTGCCCTGGCAGGAGTATTTCATCTGGGGTGCGACGGCCGGGATGCTGGTCAGCCTGCGCGAATCGCTGCTCAACCAAACGTAAGTTTGCCGGCAGGCGAGTGTGATATCTTCAGGAAGGCCGCCCAGCGGACAATTCCGAACTTCCCCATGACCCTCCTCAGCCTACTCTGCGTTCTCGTTCTCGAACAGTTCAAGGCACTGCCGTCCGCGCAGGTATTTGCCGTGCAGGCGGCCTACGCGCGTTTTCTCGAACAGCGCTTCAACGGCGGCGAGTTCCGCCATGGCATGATCGCCTGGATCGCCGGCGTGGCCGTGCCGGCCCTGCTGGTGCTGGTCCTGCATTACGTGCTGGACTACGTTCACCCAGTGCTGGCCTTCGGATTCGACGTGGTGGTGCTCTACTTCCTGCTGGGTTTTCGCCAGTTCAGCCATTACTTCTCGGATATCCAGTTGGCCCTGCGCATGGGCGAACTCGAGCGTGCGCGGCACCTGCTCGCGGAATGGCGCGGTCGCGGCGCCGAGCGACTGGGCTCCGCCGACATCGCCCGCCTTGCGATCGAGCAGGGCATCCTGTCTTCGCATCGCCATGTCTTTGCGCCACTGTTCTGGTTCCTCGCGCTTGGGCCGGCGGGAGCGGTGCTTTACCGTCTCGGACTGGCTGTAGCGGAGCACTGGCAGCGCGCTGGCGGGCCGCTCGACGAGCATCCGAAATTCGGCGAATTTGCCCGCAAAGCCTTCCAGATGCTCGACTGGCTGCCGGCGCGCATGACGGCCGCGACCTTCGCCATCGTCGGCGATTTCGAGGATGCCGTGTATTGCTGGCGCACGCAGGCAAGCCAGTGGGCGGATGCCGCGACCGGCATACTGCTGGCCAGTGGCGCGGGTGCGCTCGGCATCCGGCTGGGCCTGCCGCTGCCTGACACTGGTGAGATGGGGGGCATCGAGGCACGGCCCGAATTGGGATTGGGCGACGATGCCGATGTCGATCACCTGCAAAGCGCCATCGGACTGGTGTGGCGCGCCTTGGTCTTGTGTTTGTTGTTGCTTGCCCTGCTGACGGTTGCCAGCTGGGTGGGCGCTTGATCCTGTAACCATCCCCAAACTATCCAATAATATCCAGGAGTGGAAAATGTCGAATAAGGAAGTCGTAGTACTGAGCGCGGTACGCTCGGCTGTGGGTGCCTTTGGTGGCTCGTTGAGCACGCTGGAACCGGCCGAACTCGGCGGCATGGTCGTCAAGGAAGCCATTGCCCGCGCGGGCGTCGATCCCAAGCAGGTGAGCTTCGCCTCGGTCGGTAACTGCATCCCGACTGAGTCGCGTTATCCCTATGTCGCCCGTGTGGCGACGATCCAGGGCGGCATGTCGATGGATTCGACCGCCTTTGCGGTGAACCGCCTGTGCGGTTCCGCCCAGCAGGCGATCGTTAACGTGGCGCAGGCCATCATGCTCGGCGATGCCGAATTCGGACTCGGCGGCGGTGTCGAGGTGATGTCGCGCGGCGCCTACCTGCTGCCCGCGCTGCGCTCGGGCGCGCGCATGGGCGACACGCAGGCCATCGACGCGATGGTCGCCGTGCTGACCGACCCGTTCGGCGTTGGCCACATGGGCGTGACCGCCGAGAATCTGGCCGCCAAGCATGGCATCACCCGCGAAGAGCAGGACGCCTTCGCCGTCGAATCGCAGGCACGCGCCGCCAAGGCGATCGCCGAAGGCCGCTTCAAGTCGCAGATCGCGCCGATCACGCTGAAGACTCGCAAGGGCGAGGTCGTGTTCGACACCGACGAGCATCCGAAGGCCGGCACCACGATGGAAACGCTGGCGAAGATGCGGCCCGCCTTCAAGAAGGATGGCACGGTGACGGCCGGCAACGCGTCGGGCATCAACGACGCCGCCGCCTTCCTGGTGCTGGCCGATGCGGCGAAAGCGGCAGCGGGCGGCCACAAGCCGATTGCGCGACTGGTCTCCTACGCCATCGCCGGCGTGCCGAACGACGTGATGGGCGAGGGTCCGATCCCGTCGTCGAAAGTTGCGCTGCAAAAGGCTGGCCTCACGCTCGACAAGATTGACGTGATTGAGTCGAACGAAGCGTTCGCTGTGCAGTCGATCACCGTCGCGCGCGGCCTCGGCCTCGATCCCGCCAAGACCAACCCGAACGGTGGCGCGATCGCGCTGGGCCACCCGGTCGGCGCGACCGGTTCGGTGATCGTCACCAAGCTGCTGCACGAGATGATCCGCGTCAATGCCAAATACGGCATGGCGACGATGTGCATCGGCGGTGGTCAGGGCATCACGACGATCTGGGAACGAGTCTAAACAATATCGTCTCATCGAAAGGGCCGCCTTTGGGCGGCCCTTGTCGTTTGTAATGCCGTCCCGCCAGCGCCGACTTTTACGCGGCCTTCAGGTAGCGCTCCTTGGCGGCACGCGCTTCGGCGGCCTCGGCCGGCGAGTAGGCCTTGCCCGACCAGAGCATGCGATAGGCGATTTCCTCATTGCCGTTTTCGCAGAGTTCGAGCACTTGCCGGAACAGCGGCTGGAAGGTGTCGCTGCGATGCGAAGCCTCGTGCTCCTCGAACGAGCGCCAGAAAGTGATGATCAGCGCTTCGCGATTCTTGAGCGGGTTGGCGACGGCCTGACCAATGGTGCTGCCCTCGTTGGAGACCATGCCACTGTTGAGCACGACCATGCCGCCGACGAAGCCGGTGTCGGAGTGGTAGGTCTTGACGTTCTCGCAGAGCAGGGCAACGCGCTCTTCGAGATCTTCCACGGCGTATTGCGGCTTGAGGATGACGCGGTTGACGGTGACGACGCCGTCGCTATCGAAGTTGGGGATGAATGACATGCGATTCTCCTGTCGGTGGTTGGGTGAAGAAGTCTTATTGATGTCTCTATAAGATGTTGCTGATCTGGTAAAGTTCAAGGCAAATCAAATCCCTACAGTGAATATGGACGAAACCAACTTCGTGGAAGACACGCTGGAGAGCGAGCGGGTTTTCGACGGCAAACTGCTCAAGGTGTTTTCGGACAAGGTGCGCCTGCCCGACGGTGTTGAGTCGGTGCGCGAATACGTGAAGCACCCGGGCGCGGTGGTGGTCATCGCGGTACTCGACAATGGCAAGCTGCTCTTCGAGCGCCAATATCGTTATCCGCTGCGGCGGGTTTTCCTCGAGATTCCGGCGGGCAAGATCGATCCGGGCGAGCACATCCTCGACACGGCGCGGCGTGAATTGCGCGAGGAAACCGGCTACAAGGCAAAGCTGTGGCGCCATCTCGGCACGATGCATCCCTGCATCGGCTATGCCGACGAGCGCATTGAAATCTTCTGGGCGCAGGGCTTGAGCTTCATCGGTGCGGAGCTCGACCACGGCGAAATTCTCGAAGTGTGCGAGATGAGCCTGAGCGACGCGCTGCTCGCCGTGCGCGATGGCGACATCACCGATGCCAAGTCCATCACCGCCCTGTTCTGGGCCGAGAAGACGCTGTCCGGCGACTGGCCGTTGCCAGCCTGACCCCACGGTAGAATGGCCGCAAACAATCAGCGGAAACGGAAAAAGACCTGACCCCGATGGATGCCCCCGCTCAATTTCCGCCGCCCCTGCCGGAAGTCGATACCGACGAACACACGCGCCTGCAGGTACTCGACATCTTCTCCGAGGTATCGGCCAATCTCGCCGACGAGGATGACGTCGAAGAACTGCTGGGCCGTTTTCTCGGCACCATGCTGCGGCTTGCCAATGCCAGCGCCGGTGCGGTGCGCGTGGTCACCACCGATGGCAAGCACATGCGCCTCGTGGCGGCACGCGGACTGCCGCGCGAAGTGGTCGAGCGCGAACGGCTGGTACCCATCGACTGCGGCCATTGCGGCAGCGCGCTGGCCGACGAGAATTCGCACTACGAGATCGACCTGCGTGCCTGCGCGGCGCGCACGCAGCATGCCTATTTCGGCAGTGATTGCCAGGCCATGGTGGTCGTGCCGCTGCAGCACGGTGGGCGCCTGCAAGGTACGTATAACCTCTTCCTGCCCGAGCGCTTCGAACTGCCCGAGGAAGTGGCGCTGCTGTTCAAGTCGATCGGTGAGCACCTCGGCATGGCGCTAGAAAACGCCCACCTCAAGCGCGAGAACCTGCGCATCACCCTGATGAACGAGCGCCAGATGATGGCGGCCGAAGTGCACGACTCGCTCGCCCAGACCCTCGCCTACATGAAGATGCGCATGGCCTTGCTGCAGGATGCGTTGCACGACCCGGCGGGCGTGAGTGGCGAGGTCGCGAGCAAGTATGCCGGTGATGTCGGGCAGGCCGTTGACGAAGCCTACCGGCAGTTGCGGGAATTGCTGGTGCAGTTCCGCAGCCGCATGAATCCGATGGGCCTGCAGCAGGCACTGTTCGGCATCGCCCAAAGTTTTCAGGACCGTACCGGCATCGCCCTCGAATATCGCAATCGTGTCGTCGACCTGCGGCTCAGCGTTGACCAGGAGGCCCAGGTCTTTTTCATCGTCCAGGAAGCGCTCGCCAATGTCGGTCGCCATTCCGGCGCGTCGGTGGCGATCCTGACGCTCGAAGGTGCGGGCGACTACTACGTGGTGACGATCGACGACAATGGCCGGGGAGGCCAGGGGTTTTTCGCCATTGCCAACCGCACGGGCGGGTTCGAGGAACACCCCCACCTGCGCGACCATTTCGGCCTGTCGATCATGCGCGAACGCGCCCGCCTGATCGGCGGCAGCGTTTCCGTAGCCAATCTCCCTGCAGGCGGTTTCCGCGTGCGTTTGACTTTCCCCGCGATCGGGCCGATGAACAACAGGGTTGCCGCATGACCAACAACGAAAAAATCCGCGTACTGCTGGTCGATGACCACACGCTGTTCCGCAAGGGGCTGGCCGAGCTGCTGGAGCAGCGCGGCGCCATCCATGTCGCCGGCATTGCCGGCAATGGCGACGAAGCCCTGCAACTGATGAAAACCGCCGAACTGGATGTCGTCATCACCGACCTCAACATGCCGCCGCACGGCGGGCTGGCGCTGCTGCGGCAGATGCGCGCCGAGGGTTGGCGCGGCCCGGTGCTGGTCCTGACGGTTAGCGACGATCAGGAGGATCTGGCCAGCGCGATGGGCGCGGGTGCCCAGGGCTATCTGCTCAAGGACATGGAACCGGACGATGTCGTCGATGCCGTGCAGCGTGCGGTGCGCGGCGAAACGGTGGTGGCGCCGGCGATGACGCTGAAACTGGTGCATCTGCTGCAAGGCGGGCCGCAGCCGCCGAAGGCCGATGCCCTGCAGCATCTGACGGCGCGTGAGCGCGAAATCCTCGACTATCTGGCGCAGGGGCTATCGAACAAGGCCATCGGCCGCGCGCTCGATATCAGCCACGATACCGTGAAGCTGCATGTGCGCCATATCCTTGCCAAACTCAATCTGACCTCGCGCGTCGAGGCGGCGGTGTTCGCCGTCGAGCAAAAGGCCGTGCATCAGGCCAAGCAGCGCTAGCGGCTATTTTGTCTTGCTGTCGCCGATGTCGAAGATCGCATCGGCATCGCGGCGCTTGCGCCGGTTCTGGGCGAGTACCATCGCCGCTGCGCCGACCAGTCCGCCCCCCAGGATCGAAAGGACGATCTGCGGAATGGCCCAGTCGGATTTTTGCTGGCTCTCCTCGACGAGACGTAGCCGCTCCTTCTCGATCGCGAGCATCCGGTTCTCCATGCGCAGGATCACTTCTTTCAAGTCGTTGTAGGCGCGCTCCGACTGTTCGAGGCGGGCGGTGAGTTCGGCCTGCTTCGCGAACGTGTCAGCGGCCTGATCCGCGAGGCGGGCTTCGAGCGAGCCCGGCTGCGGCGGCTTGTCACCCGCGGTGCCACCACGACTGATTTGCAGGCGATCCTCAGGCTTCTCGGCCACCACCGGGGGAGCCGCGGCGGGCTGGGCCTGTGCTTGCGCAGCTTCCGGGGCAACGGCCGGTGCGGGAACGGGCTTGGGCATGGGCTTGCTCTTCGCGGGTTTTTTTGCCACCTTGTGCTTGGCATCCTTCTTCTTGGTGGGCTTTTGCTTCTTGGCGGGGGCGGGTGCTGCCTGCTGTGGTTCTTCCGCCGGAAACTTCAGGCTAACGTCAAGTGGAATAGGTGTACGGTCGCCGACACCTTGCAGCACGTCGGCATTGAGCGTTCGCACCTGTCGCTTGAATGCCTCGCGTTTGCTGCGTTGATCCGGGTAGCGACTGCCGGCCATCTGCTCCAGCGAGGGCCCGGGACGGCCGCTGCGCACGGGCCGTACGGATTCGCCGTTGGTCGGTGCTGTCCGGGCAGTTACGGGTGGCTGCACCGTAGTCACAACAGCGGGTGCATACCGCAATTCCTGGGCTGGCATGGCGAGCAGGGTGTAGTCGCGCGCGACCGATGTGCCACAGGTGATCTGGATGCGGAATTCGATTACCGGCTCGGAGACCGTGGGCCCGCTCAAACTGATGGCCTTGGGCCGGTCATCACCATCGGTTTTCAAGGCGAGTTCGAGTTTGCGCGGGAAATACGCGGCATCGGTTCCGCCGGGCAATGGCACGATGCCGATGCAATTCGCCTGCAGGTTGCCGGGCTCGATGAGCGGGATGGTGAGCGCGAGCCGTTCGCCCATCGTTGGTGTTCCCTGTACATTACCGAAGCCGATCGCCTGTGCGGAAAGCGGGCCGAGTATGAGGCCGGCGGCAAGCACGGCATGCTGAAATCTGGTTGTCATGGTTGTGAACGACATTTATATTTCGTGGTATTCGGGTCCAGGCACAAATAATATGGCATTGATCCTCATCACGGGCGGTCTTGGCTATATCGGCAGTCATACCTGCGTGGAATTGCTGGCGGCGGGCTACCCTGTCCGTATCGTCGATAACCTGTCCAACAGCAAGCTGGCGGTGCTCGATCGCATTGCCGAAATCGCCGGCCGGCGGCCTGAGTTCATCCAGGCCGACATCCGTGATCGCGCGGCCATGCGCCAGGCGCTGGAGGGCTGCAGTGCGGTGATTCACTTCGCCGGACTCAAGGCGGTCGGCGAGTCGGTCGAGAAGCCGCTACTGTATTACAGCAACAATGTCGAAGGCAGCATCGCCCTGTTCGATGCGATGGCCGAAACGGGCGTCAAGACGGTGGTGTTTTCCTCATCGGCGACAGTCTATGGCGATCCGGCGAGCGTGCCGATCCGCGAGGATGCGCCGCTGTCGGCGACCAATCCCTACGGGCGCTCCAAGCTGATGATCGAGGACATGCTGCGCGACATCGCCAAGACCGATCCCGGTTGGAAGATCGCGCTGCTGCGCTACTTCAATCCCGTCGGGGCGCACGCTTCGGGGCGTATCGGCGAAGATCCCAACGGCATTCCCAATAACCTGATGCCCTACGTTGCCCAGGTTGCGGTCGGCAAGCTGGCCTGCCTGTCGGTGTTCGGCAACGACTACCCGACGCCCGACGGTACCGGCGTGCGCGACTACATCCATGTCGTCGATCTCGCCAAGGGACATCTCGCCGCGCTGGCCGCGCTTGAACGCCAAGGCGGCCTGCTGACCGTCAATCTCGGCACGGGCCAAGGCTATTCGGTGCTGGAGATGGTCAAGGCTTTCGAAGTCGCCAGTGGCCGCAAGGTGGCGTACCGGATCGCGCCGCGTCGTTCCGGAGACATCGCTACCTGCTATGCCGATCCGGCATTAGCCGCCAGTTTGTTCGGTTGGAAGGCAGAACTGGGACTCGAAGCCATGTGCGCCGATGCCTGGCGCTGGCAGAGCGAGAATCCGGACGGGTTCCCGGACTGAATCAATCCAGCTTCTTCAGGTATTCCTTGGTAAATAGCTTGTCAGGCAGTTCGCGCAATTTCATCTCGTTGTATTCGAGGATGGATTGCTCTCCAGCGCGCAAGGCATCGTCCATGACCAGACGCGTTGGCCGAATCTTGCCGGCCATACTTTGGAAGTTTTCGTAGCGGCAGGATTTCAGCAGGCGGTTCGACAGGGAATAGAACTCCGCCTTGTGCGGGTAGGCATTTTTTTGTTTTACCCAGTACAGCACGCGCTGATAGGTAACACTGCGATCGACGGCTTTCAGCTCGAGCACATGATAAGTTTCCCCTTCGATAGTCTCGGTACGAAGGATGCGCGGGTTGTAGTCACCGGAAAAGTTGGCACGCGCCAAATCACCGTTCGCTACCTGGCCGGTCAGCCGTTGAGCGAGGGAAAGGCGCACTGGCTGAGAGACATTTGGGAGGAACACCCACAGGTCCCGCCCGCTCATCAGCATCGTCTGGCCGCGTTCAGACGCAGGTTCGGTAACGATGACGACAGTCTTGTCGTTGCCCTTCGACAAGACTTGATATTTCCGTGACTCGATGGATTGATCGGCACGTTTCGACAGGATGCTGATGTCGACCTGGAAGCTTTCTTTGGGGAAACGGATCTGGTCGGCATTGCGCAAAATTTCCTGCGCCACGGTGTCAATGCCCTGATCTTCCGTGACAGTCTCGCCTGTAGTCTGAGCACGTGCAGAAACAGGGACGATCATGATGGACAGTACAAGCAGAGAGCCGATCAGGCATTGAATTGCCAAACTGCGATGGAAATGGCAGGATTCTCTGGCGATTTGCATGTGAAGCCCTCGTTTCAAATGCGGACAGGACAAAAAGGGGAAATATTGCTGGCGCCCATGGGTCGCCGACCGGAGTGACCGATGCATGTTGTGCGGATCGAGCGCGTATTCAAGGATTACCTCCTGGGCGACCAGATCGTTCAGGCGCTGACCGATATTACACTCCATATCGAGCGTGGCGTTTTCCTGGCCATCTCGGGGCCTTCAGGCAGCGGCAAGACCACCTTGCTCAACCTCATCGGCTGCATCGACAGACCATCGGAAGGCTGGATTTACATCAACGACCAGAATGTCACCAACTGGTCATCTGACCAACTGGCGGATTTACGTGCCCGTAGCATCGGCTTCATCTTCCAGACGTTCAACCTGTTGCCGGTTCTGACTGCCGCCGAGAACGTCGAATATCCACTGCTCAATCGCAAGGAGATCTCGCGGGAAGAGCGCCGCCGCCGCGTCGATTATTTTCTGGGTATGGTCGGACTCAAGAAGTATGCCGATCACCGGCCCAACCAGTTGAGCGGCGGACAGCGGCAGCGTGTTGCGATTGCCCGGGCGCTGGCCATTCAGCCCGATATCATTCTGGCTGACGAACCGACCGCCAATCTCGATCAGGCGACGGGAACGGAAATCCTGCGCCTGATGCGCAAGATCAACAAGGAGTTGGGGACGACCTTCATCTTCTCGACGCACGATCAGCGCGTAATGGAAATGTCGAATCGCCTGGTACGCATCGAGGATGGCGTGCTCTGGCAACTAGGGGTGCGTAAAGGCAAGCAATGGGGAACGATCAACCTGCATCGTCTCGGTGAGGAAGCGGCGGGTGAACAAGTGATCGAGCCGATCAGCACGATGGATAGCGAGGGAAGCGCATGATGCAAGTTAGGGGAATCCCATTTGGAACGGCCTTGTTGTTGGCACTGATGTTGGCGTTGCCGGTCAAAGCGGCAGATGTTCCGGAGGACATCGAGGCACTTCTGCGCGAAGCTGCCGCAGATGACGCAAAGATGGCTGCAGTTGCCGTCTCGCCAGCGCCGACTTCCGGCACGGGCTTGCACGGCTTCGCCCAGTTCGAACTCGCACGGACGGTTGCCAAGCCGGATCATTGGTCCAAGATGATTGGCCGATTTGAGTTCGGCACAACCGGCAAGCTGACTTCCGATGTCAAGTGGAAGCTGAGTGCACGTGCCGATTACGACGCCGTGTTCGACGTGACGGATCATTATCCTGGCGTGGTCGAACGCGACCAGCGCTTCAACTTCATGCTGCGTGAAAACTATCTCGATATCGGTGCCGGCGACTGGGAGTTCCGGTTGGGGCGCCAGCATGTGATCTGGGGTGAGATGGTCGGCTTGTTCTTTGCCGATGTCGTGTCGGCGCGCGACATGCGCGAGTTCATCCTGCCGGAGTTCAACATCCTGCGTATTCCCCAGTGGGCGGCGCGTGCCGAATACTTCAAGGGTGATTTCCACGGCGAACTGCTCTGGATTCCCGTGCCGACCTACGATGAAACCGGCAAGCCCGGGGCCGAGTTCTTCCCTGCGCAACCCGTCTATCCCGGCTACACCATCGCCTATAGTAACGAGAACAAACCCTCTCGCAAGCCGGCCAATGGCAACTATGGCCTACGCGCGGGCTGGTTGAACAACGGCTGGGATATCTCCGGCTTCTACTATCGCAGCACCGATGCCATGCCGACGTTCTATCGTGAGGTCGGGCCGGGGACGGTCATTTACGAAGCGCGTCACGACCGCATCTCCCAGTTCGGCGGAACCATTGCCAAGGATCTTGGTTCAGCAGTGCTGAAAGCCGAGGCGGTTTATACGAAGGGCCGTGGCTTGACGGTGCTGCGGCTTGCCGATGCCGACGGCCTCGCCCGGCAGAACACCCTCGACTGGGCGCTGGGTCTGGATTTCGCCCTGCCGGCCGAAACGCGGCTCAACCTGCAGTTGTTCCAGAGCATGATCACCAGCCAGCGTGATCCCGATTTGATTCAGGACAAGTACGAAAATGGATATAGTGTTCTAATCAATGGCAAGTTGGCACCCCGCTGGGAAGCCGAGATTTTGTGGGTAGCCAGCCTGAACCGGAACGACTGGATGCTGCGTCCGAAGCTGAACTGGGCCTTCGAGAAAAACTGGCGGCTGGTGGTGGGCGCGGATGTCTTCCATGGCCCCGAACTGGGTTATTTCGGCCGTTATCGTGCGCAGGACCGGGTCTATACCGAACTGCGGTATTCATACTGAGACTGAGATAGATGCACAACTTTTTGAATTGGTTCGATGTTGGTTGAACTGCTGACACACGGTGGCACGCGCGACATCCTCGCGCCCCACTTCTCGTTCCGCCGCCTGCTTTCGCGTGAGCAGGAAGCGGCGGCATTTAGTGACATCGCGCGCCTGCGCTATGAGGTTTATTGCGCGGAATGCAAATATCTCGAAGAACAGGAGTACACCGCCGGACTCGAAACGGACGACTACGACAATCGTTCCATCCATGTATCGGCGCAGAACAAGGATGGCCTGGTCGTCGGCACTGTCCGGCTGGTGCTGGCAACCGGCGATGACATCTTCCCCTTCGAGGAACATTGTTCGGTATTCCCGGACTTTGCCTTCCCGCCCAAAGAGGAGTGTGCCGAAGTATCGCGCCTGATCGTGAAAAAAGACTTCCGCAGACGTCCCGGCGACAACCTGCAAGGCGTGTCCAAGGAATTCCAGGAAAAGGGCACGGCGGAAGACATCTCCCCGCAGACAAAACCGCTGATCCACAAATCGCGGGAGCGCCGCAGCAATACCAGCCCGCAGATCATGCTCGGCATGTATCGGGAGATGTATCGCTACAGCCGACAAAAGGGCATCCGCTACTGGTATGCGGCGATGGAGAAGGGCTTGGCGCGGCTGCTCGACCGCATGGGCTTTCATTTCGTTCCCGTCGGGCCGGAAACCGATTATTACGGCCCGGTGACCACCTACATCGCCGATCTGCGCCAGGTCGAGAGTGCCCTGAACAACGCCAACCGATTCCTGCTCGCGTGGTTCCAGGATCGGCCGATCTCCGACTGGCTGCTAATCACGACCATCGTCAAGTACAAGCTCGGCCACCTCGGCAAGCTATGACGACCGAAATTGAAGCGCTTGACCGTATCGTCCGGCAAGCTTGTCGGGGCGAACTGGTTTTTCCGACCAACATGGCGGCTGCCTTGCGCCTGCAGCGTGCGCTCGACGACCCCGAATGCCATCTCGATGCGGCGGCTGACCTGGTCCTGGCAGAACCGCTGATCGCGGCGCGACTTGTCGCCATCGCCAACTCGGTGGCCTATACCCGCTTCGGCGGTCATGTCAGCAACGTACGCACCGCCGTCAGCCTGCTGGGTTTCAAGCCTTTGCGTTCCCTGGTTGCGGTGATTGTCGTGCGCCAGCTGGCCGAAGAGATTGCCGATCCGGTATTGAAGCGGCAGGCCGCCGAGCTTTGGCGCCACAGCGCACACGTTGCAGCCCTGGCGAAAGTGTTGGCCCGCGAATTCACCGATGTCGATCCGGAAACCGCCTTGTTTGCCGGCGTGGTACATGAGATCGATGGCTTCTACCTGTTGTCGCGTACCGCGGAATTCCCGAGCCTTCTCGAAGATGCCGCGGCCTCCGGCAGGGCAACACGGGCAACGCTGGCGGGCTGCATCCTGAACACATTGAAGGTGCCCAAACTCATCGCCGCCGCCGTCGAATCGCTGTATGTCGCAACGCCAGCCCTGCCGCCCGTAACGGCCGGCGATGTCCTGTCGCTGGCGAACCAGCTTGCCGCAAACCCATCGCCACTGGCCGGCTGGGATGGCAGCGATGCCGCCAAGGGTGAAGCAACGGATTTCCGCGTCGGCGACAAAACCTTGCAGGAGTTAATGGCCGCCCATGCCGACGAGATCGAGGCAACCACGGCCGCGCTGATGGCTTAAGATCGTAATTCTGCTTGTCAACAGTAGTTCTGTGTATTATTCGGATAATCAACAATAGAGCCGTCTAATGTCCGAAATCAACCGAGCCCTGGATTTGCGTTCGCTGCTGGCGAAAAAGTCCTTCTTCTTGTTCGGGCCGCGCGCCACGGGAAAATCCACCTTGATTCGCCAGCAACTCGCCGCCGAGGCTTTCGTCATCGATCTGCTGGATTCGCGCAATTATCTGCGGCTTGCGGCGACGCCCGGCGATCTCGAAGCAATGGTTGCTGCCAGCGGAAAATCGCTGGTCGTCATCGACGAGGTTCAGCGTGTTCCGGAACTGCTCAACGAAGTTCATCGCTTGATTGAAACGAAGCGCTTGCGTTTCCTGCTTACGGGCAGCAGCGTCCGCAAGCTCAGGCGTGGCCAGGCCAATCTGCTGGCCGGACGGGTGTGGGAGGCGCGGCTCTTCCCTCTCATAGTCCGGGAAATTCCGGATTTCGATCTGGATCGCTATCTGCTTCATGGCGGCCTGCCGATGGTATGGCTGGGCGACGAGCCGGCCGAGGAACTGGATGCCTACGCGCATACCTATCTGACCGAGGAAATCATGGCGGAAGGCCTAGTGCGAAAGCTGCCGCCGTTTTCCCGCTTTTTGCGTGCGATGGCGCTTTCCAATGGCGAGATGCTCAATTTCACCCAGCTCGCCAGCGATTGCCAGGTGCCGCCCTCCACGGTTTCTGAATACGTGGCGCTGCTGGAGGACACGCTGGTCGGCCATCTCCTGCCGCCCTGGACAGCATCGAAAAAGCGCAAGGCGATCCGTACCGCGAAGTTTTACTTCTTCGACTGTGGCGTCACGCACCTGCTGGCCGGTACGCGCACGCTGGATCGCAATTCCGATCTGTATGGGAAGAGTTTCGAGCAGTTCATCGGTGGCGAAATTCGTGCCTGGCTCAGTTACAACCGCATCAAGCAGCCGCTCTCCTACTGGCGCTCGGCGCATGGCGACGAGGTCGATTTCCTGATCGGAGAAGATGTCGCCGTCGAGATCAAGTCCAGCACGCGCGTGAGCTGGCGGGACTTCAAGGGGCTCGATCGTCTGGCGGAAGAAGGCGTTTTCAAGCATTATCTGCTGGTGAGTCAGGATCCGACCGAGATGCTCGATGGGGTACGCCATGCCTTGCCCTGGCAAAGCTTTCTTGATGGGCTGTGGGGGAGGCGGTGGCTCTGATGCGTATCAAACAATGGCTACTCAGCCTGGAACGACGCCTCATCCGGCGCAAGCTTGCCAGCAGCAGCCCCGAACAGTTGATTCAGGCGGGAAAAAAGTGGCTGCTGCCGAGTTTCCGCCGCGCGGCGCAGAAATCGCCCGCTTACCGTACTCTACTGGCCGAAGCTGGCGTCGATCCCGCCAGCATCCGCACGGTGGAGGATTTCGTCGCACGTTGCCCAATTCTTGAAAAGGCCAACACCTTCAAGCGCTTCCCAGTCGAGCAACTGATCTGCGAAGACATCCGTCCGCAAGACCTGGCGTCGATCATCACCAGTTCCGGCCATGGCGGCAACGGCTTCGCCTTCGGCATCAGCAGCTGGAAGCAACAGCGCGGCGCAGCGCGCCTCATCGACATCGGCCTCGACATGGCCTTCGATGTCGGCAGCAAGCGCACCCTACTGGTCAATTGCCTGCCGATGGGCGTGACCTTCCAGTCAAATCTCGTCTGCGTCGCCAACGTCAGCGTGCGGGAGGACATGGCCTGCGCCATCATCGATAAGGCCGGGTCACTGTTCGAGCAGATCGTGCTGTGCGGCGACCCCTTGTTCCTGAAAAAGCTCTGCGACTACTCGCAAGACATTGGCCTCGACTGGAAGCGTTTTCGCGTCCATGTCATCGTCGGCGAGGAAACTTTCCCTGAAACCTTCCGCAACTATCTGGCTGGCGTCCTGGGCAACAACCCCGACGACCCGGGCAGCGGCCTTATCGGCAGTTCGATGGGCGTCGGTGAACTTGGGCTCAACCTCTTCAACGAAACCCGCGAAACCGTTGCCCTGCGCCGTGCCTGCATAAGCAATCCCGCACTGTTGGAAAAATTGACAGGGCTGGACAGTGCCGTCTCGCCAGCGCCGACTTTCATGGTTTTCAATCCCTTGCGGACTTTTGTCGAAGTCGTCGATCCCGATGCGCAGGGTGTGGGTGATCTGGTTGTTACCGTGATGGACGAGTCGGCGCCCATTCCCCTGATGCGCTACGCCACGGGCGACCGCATGCAGTTGCTGGCCGGCAATCGGATTGCTGCGATGGCAGATCACTTTCCCCTTGGGGTGGCATTGCCGACCGCCCCAGTGGTTGCATTGCATGGCCGCGACAAGGATCGATTGCCGAGCGGTGTGCATGTCGATTTATTCAAGGAAGTGCTTTATTCCAATCGAGAAATTGCTCGACATCTGAGTGGGGCGCATCAGATTTCAGCTTCCCTAACAGGAGGGTATTTGTGGCAACTACAACTGAATAGAAATGCGCACTCGCTTGATACCCGATGCGTTGAGCGCAGCATCAGAGAGACCTGTGCTACGAGAATAAATAAACAGAAAATCAATGTGATAGTTAAGTATTATGAAGATTTTCAGTATGAATTGACCTTGGATTTCGAAAGAAAGTTTTCTTATCTTTTGTGATGAAAGAAATGTGTCGAATAATTTTACATATGTTGTTTCCAATGTTGCTTTGTGTAATGTGAACGCATATATATCAATGGTTTGCGTGAAGTGGTATGCGTATTGCTTTATAAGAATACGAAGGCTTGATGCCCAGTACCAACTCAACTGAAGGAGCTCAAAATGAAAACCAAATTCCTGCGTAAATCAATGGCCGCCGCTGTGTTCGGTGTGCTCGCGACCGCCTCAATGCAGGCCAACGCAACCACGTTCAGTTATGTTGAAAACAGTGGTTTCTTGGTGGGCCCCAGCCTGACCAGCACTAATGGAGATCAGGCGGGTTTGGGTTGGTACAACTCGGGTTGGACTCCAGCTGCACCGGCGGGTGAGTTCAATACATTGGTTTGGGGTACCCCGCTTAACAATGCACCGGGTCATGAGCTGATTGGTTCTGAGCTTACCCCTGATCCTTGGGGCGGCATCAATAGCACCAACTACAGCGTTAATTACAGTGGATTGCGTGTTGAAGGTTGGGAAGGTAATGTTTCTACAGGCGCAAATGCTGGCGATTGGGGTAACTGGGTCACTATCTCGCGTAGCTACCATCAAAACCACACGCTCTGGAGCACCGCTTATACTTTGGCTACCGGAAATTTGTATTCCTATCTGACGATCGGCTCATTTACTGATCCTGATGGAATCCCCTTCACCTTCAATGAGACCCTTAATACCACACTGGTCACCCAATGTTCCGGTGGTGGTAATGACACGGGTAGCCCTGCTCCTTGTGACGACGTTTTTACCTTTAATGCAGGTGGCTTTTTCCCGCTGGTCTTCAATGATGGTGGAAAGTGGTTTGAAGTGGAGTTCGGGATTGATAACTTTGTTAATTCATGGACGGATTTCCCGGCTTGCATGGGCACGGGTGCAATCTGCACAGTAAAGACTGCCGAGGGTGTTACGAGTTCTTTCGATGTGCTGATGCGTATTCGCGAAGTTCCGGAGCCTGCTTCGATTGCTCTTGTGGGGTTGGGTTTGCTTGGACTGGGGCTGCGTCGGCGTAAATCAGTCTGATAAGACCGCGTTTGGCAAGCTTTTCAAACGGCCCGAAAGGGCCGTTTCTATTTATACATGCGGATATGAAACTATCCTTGCAACTTGATCAACTTGTTGCCCGACTCAAGGGGTATCGCGAGTGGGTGCAATTGGCCGAGGCGCAGACCGGCAAGGGTTTGCTGGTACAGGCACGTGAAATTCTGACCTTGAAACAGTATGGCGGCCAGTGCGGCATCAGCGACTATTACTGGTACAAGCTATACGACAACACCTACCAACAGGGGCGTGGCGCACCTGATTTTCTCGGTTGGCGCTTGCAGCAGCAATTCAGTCTTGCCCTAAACCCAAGACATGCAGTACTACCCGCCTGGGACAAAATCTCATTTATTCAATTAGCGAGTTCGGCTGGGTTGCCTGTTGCGCCTGTGCGAGCTTGCTTTCATAAAGCGAAACGTCTACCAGAGGTGTTTGGTCGTCACCTTCGGACACAGGAGGAAACGGCGAAGCTTTTGCGTAATCCAGCTATTTATCCGCTGTTTGCCAAGCCCGCATACTCACAGCAGGGCTATGGCTCAGCTTACTTGGCTGGCTATGACCCTATTTCGGATAGCCTGACATTGCTCGATGGTAAATCCATTTCGATAGAAAGTTTCCTGCACCGTTTGGAGCACCCAGTCGACCATCGCTACCACAGACCACAATGTGGCTTTGTGTTTCAAGAACCGTTCAAACTTGCACCAGAAATCCAGTCGCTGACAGGCTGGCCGGCAATCTGCGGCGTGCGCATTATTTGCCTCAGCGACTCTAACGGCGTTGTTAAGCCCATACGAGCAGTCTGGAAAATTGCGGTGCCACCTAATCACGTGGATAACTTCAGCTTGGGAAAATATGGGAATCTGCTTGCAGACGTCAACCTTGAAACTGGCGAAATATGTAGGGTGATCGATGGGTTCTGGCCAAAGACGAAATTACTACAGAACCACCCGCACACCGGTGAATCCTTTGCTGACTTCAAACTGCCGGGATGGACCAAAATACTGGAAGCTTGCCAGCTCGGAGGCGCGGTATTCCCATTGATGAAAATTCACCATTGGGATTTTGCCCTGACTGATAAAGGGCCTGTGATTCTGGAACTGAATGATTTGGGCGCCACGGAAATGCTTCAGGTCCACGGACACGGTTTGCTGACACGGGAAACACGCGAATTCTTGAGGCGTCATACGAATACAACCTCGCATCCTTGGGTAAAGCGACTTTGAGTGAACGAATAGTTACTCTGTTGAAAAAGCTCTGGAATGCCTTGGCATGGCGATTCCGCGGCCTTGTCGGAGATGCGAGGCTGGATCGGATCATCTACATGAGTGGAATGGCTTGGCGCAATCGGCTTACCAGACCTGCTTTCGTGACCGTCGTGGGCAGTGTTGGTAAAACTACCGCCAAGGATATTCTCGTAGGTATCTTTATTAGAAAAGGCGAGGTTGTTGGCAATATACAGTCGCTGAACTTGGCACCCGAAATCGCCAAGATTGTTCTGCGTGTGCGCCCCTGGACTCGATTCTGTGTCGCCGAACTCGGGGAAACGGGGCCGAATACTTTGGACAGCATGCTCACCTTGCTGCGGCCTGCCATTGCGATCGTCACGAATGTGGGGGACGACCATATCTCCGCTTTTGGCTCGCGAGATGCCATAGCGAGCGAGCTATGCAAGGCTGTTCTGGCGGTGCCTGATAGCGGCACGGTCGTTCTCAATGCGGATGACCCGCGTGTCGCCGGCATGGCCAACGGCTTGAAATGTCGAGTCATGAAATTCGGTCTGGCCGAAAGCGCCGACATTCGCGCCCGGGATGTCGTCTGCGTCTGGCCTGATCCGCTGGAATTTACCGTGGAATATCAGTCGCAAACCCTCCTCATCAAGACGCAACTTTATGGCCGGCAGTTGCTCACTTCGGCCTTGGCTGCCATTGGCGGCGGGCTTGCCGCAGGTTTCACGCTCGAAGAGTGCGCTGCCGGAATCCAGACCGTGTCCCCACCGGAGGGGCGTTTGCAGCTTGTGCGGGAAGCCGGAGTGATGTTCATGCGCGACGATTTCAAGGCGCCGTACTGGACTCTGGCTCCCTTGATCGAACAGGTGGCCGGTGCGCAAGTCCAGCGCAAGATATTCGTCCTGGGCACGATTACAGATGCGAATCTGAGCAAGGAAGTGGCCTATGTCCGCGTAGCCGAAAAACTTCTTGAGGCAGCTGATATCACTATAGTGGTCGGGCGTTTTGCTTCCGCAGTACTAAAGCTTCGCAACCCGAAAAACAGGGACAGGCTAGTTACGTTTTCAAGTATTCGCGATGTGCGTGATTTCATTTATTCAATTCGCCGGGAAGGTGACCTGATTGTCCTGAAAGGGAATGGACTTAGGGACCATCTCGATCGCATACCGATGTCCTTTTCCGGTTCAGTAAATTGCTGGGTGGATGATTGCGATCGGCCGATGTTTTGCCGGGAGTGCAGCCATCTGCTAAGTCATCGCGGGCTGTCACTTGTGGATGTTTCGAAGATAGACGCGCCTCAAGATTTCCTTGCGGTCTCGGAACAGTTACCCGGTCTGGATATGGACGAGCAGGTGGCGATCGGGCTCGGTAATCCGGGTGCAGAGTTCGATGGAACGCCTCACAATGTCGGTTACGCGATGCTTGATCTGCTTTCAAATGAACTTTCCATGGAATGGCAGGTTTACGCGGATGCGTGGATTGCGCGGGGACAGGTCACTCTTCGGGATGGTTCAAGTCGTCGTTGTTGCTTGCTCAAAGTAAATAGCCCGATGAACCTGATCGGGTCGAAGTTGTCCAGACTTGCCGATTCGATGGGTTTCGGAGCGGAACAATGCATTCTTGTTTACGACGATCTCGATTGTCCGATTGGCAAGATCAAGCTGAAAATGCATGGCAGTTCTGGTGGGCACCGGGGAGTCGCTTCAGTTCTTGAAGCTTTTCAGACAGACAAGATTCGACGCATCAAGATCGGTGTTGCGGATGGGACTGCCACGGTAGCGAGGAGTGAAATGGTTCTTCGCAAGTTCTCCGCGGAAAATCTCGAGAAAATCAAGCCGGCTGTACAACTCGCCGCCAAGCGTCTTGCCGAGTTGATCTGAGTTATTGGTGGTGTTTTCGCTTCCTTGATGCCGTACTGCCAACGCCGACTTTTGTAAGGCGGCAGCAATTCACCTTGTATGATCAGCCCTAAAAGATGATTACGCCATGCGCTTCCTTGTCCTGATCAACATCATCCTGCGCAATCTGCTGCGCCAGCGGCGGCGCTCGCTGATCGCGATTTTTTCCGTTGGTTTCGGCATCGCGGCGCTGGTGGTTGCAAGTGGGTTCATCGAGTGGATGTTCACTGATTTCCGCGAGGCGACGATCGAATCGCAATATGCCCATGTGCAGGTGACGCGCCCCGGTTATCAAGAGAACGGCCGGGCCGACCCGATGCGCTACCTATTGCCGGAAGATGCCCAGGCAGGTGCATTGAAGGGGCTGGAGAATACGCGCTCATGGGGACCGCGCCTGAACTTCACCGGCCTGCTGAGCCGTGGGGACACGACGGTTTCCTTCGTCGGCGAGGGTTTCAATCCCGCTACGGATTTGACTGGCGATCGTTCGCTACGGATGGTGTCCGGCCGCAAGCTGGGCGCTACCGATCAAGCTCAGGTCATGCTCGGCAAGGGCCTGGCGACACAGCTGGGGGCCAAGCCGGGCGACGCGGTCGTGGTGCTGGTCGACAACCCCAGCAGTGGACTGAACGCCATCGATGCGACCGTCGCCGGGGTGTTCGAGTCGGTGAGCAAGGCCTATGACGATAGCGCGGTGCTGGTGCATATCGAGGCGGCGCGCAAGTTGCTGAAGGTGCCCGGCGCGCATAGCTGGCTGGTGTATTTGAACGACACGGACGACACGGCTGCTGCTGCGGCCGATCTGCGCGGGCGGCTCGATGCCAAACAGTACGAGGTGCGCACCTGGGATCAGCTGGCGGAGTTCTATGCCCGCGCGGTCGATCTGTTTCGCCAGCAGCTCGATGTGGTGCGTTTCATCGTCATCGCGATCATCCTGCTGGGCATCGGCAACACGATGATGATGAGCGTGATGGAGCGTACCGGCGAGATCGGCACGCTGATGGCACTGGGCATCCGGCAGAGCGCGGTGATGCGGCAGTTTGTTGCCGAGGGCGCGCTGATCGGCATCCTGGGCGGGCTGGGCGGACTGGCGCTGGCTTTCCTGATCGCACTGGGCGTCGATGCGCTGCAGATCGAGATGCCGCCGCCGCCGAGCCTGACGCGCGGCTACATCGCGAAAGTGCTGCTGACGCCGGGCATCGTCGCCGAGGCGCTGGCGATCGCGGTGGCGACGACGGTGCTGGCCAGTTTGTATCCGGCCTGGAAGGCTTCGCGCATGGTGATCGTCGATGCCATTCGCCAAAACAAGTAGGGTGCCGAGGTGATCGACCTGCTGAAGCTGGCCTTGCGCAACATCTTCCGGCACCGCGGACGGACCGGGATGACGCTCGCGTCGGTGCTGTTCGGCGTGGTGGCGCTGATCCTCGCCGGTGGTTTCATCGAGGACACGATCGTCGAGACGGGCGAGGCGATGATCCGTTCCAGTACCGGTCATGTGCAGGTGGCGCGCAAGGGCTACTGGGAGTTCGGCAGCCAGAAGCCCGAGCAATACCTGATTGAGGATGTCGCCACCCTGCGCAAGCAGATGGAGGCAGCGCCGGATGTCGAAGACGTGATGTTCCGCATTGGCTTCTCGGGCCTGCTGGGCAATGGCCGCACCGACTGGTCGATCGTGGGCGAGGGCGTCGAGCCTGAGCGTGAAGCGCGGCTGGCCAGCTACATCACGGTGGTTGCCGGCCGGCAGATGACCGACAAGGATGCCTTTGGCATGATGATCGGCGCGGGCGTGGCGAAAGCGTTGAAACTCGGCGCTGGCGATACGGCATCCCTGCTGGTCAGTACGGCGGGCGGGGCGACGAACCTGCTCGAATTCGAGATCGTCGGCGTGTTCCAAACCTTCTCGAAGGACTACGATGCGCGCGCGGTGCGCATCGCCTTGCCGGCGGCGCAGGAGCTGCTGGCCACGCCCGGCGCGCATCTGGGCGTGATGCTGCTCAAGGAAACAGCTGCCACGGATGCGGCAGCCAGCGCGCTGCGCGCCGTGTTGCCCGGCGGGGATTTCGCGATCAAGACCTGGGTGGATCTCAATGAGTTCTACAACCAGACGGTGACGCTCTACGAGCAGCAGTTCGGCTTCCTCACGGTGATCATCATGGTGATGCTGTTGCTCAGCGTGTCGAATACGGTGAATATCGGCATCTTCGAGCGCGTCAGCGAGTTCGGCACGATGATGGCGATCGGCAATCGGTCGAACCGGGTGTTCGGGCTGGTCGTGACCGAGAGCCTGTGTCTCGGGATCGTCGGCAGCCTGGCGGGGGTGGTGATCGGCACGCTGCTTGCGCTGGGGATATCCGCTGTCGGCATCCCCATGCCGCCGCCGCCGAACGCCGATCAGGGCTATATCTCGAAAGTGCTGGTCGTACCCGAGGTGCTCCTGCTGGCGTTTTCCACTGGCGTGATGGCGGCACTCCTCGCGTCCCTGTTGCCGGCGCGCAAGGTCAGCCGCATGCATATCGCCGATGCGCTGAGGCAGGGCGTATAAGCCGTTTCTGCTTCGGTCTGGCCCCGGCTCGGGTATCATTGGGCATATTCATCCCTGAGGGAATTCCGGCATGATCACATCGGCGATGGGACATACGTTCCGTACCGACACCTTCCTGCAGGTGGTTTTCGATTTTGGCTTCGTCTTCGTCGGCATCCTCATCGCTGTGATGTGGGTGGGCAACGACTTGCCGCTCGACATGAACCTCGTCGCGATCTATGCGGCGATCCTCGCGCTGGTCATGCTCGCCCTCAATGCCTGGCTGGGTTTCTACCAGCGCATCCATGACCGCACCATCGAGGATTCGCGCGCGCGGGCGGTGTTGGCCCTGCACCTGTCGATCCCGGTGGCCTATGTGATTTTCCTGTTCCTGCCGTCGGTTGACGGCAACCGCAACCTGCTCGAATTGTCCGGCATGGCGGCGCTGTTCGGCATGCTGAGCTATCGGGTGATGGCATCGCATCGCCGCTCGCGTGCGCTGGTGACCCTGCGCCTGCTGATCTTCGGCGCGGGCAAGGAAGCGGCGCAGGTGGCCGCCTCGCTGAGCAAGGAAGACCAGACGGTACGCGTCGTCGGCTTCTATCCGGGCCCCATCGACGAACCCGTGGCCGTGCCCGAGCATCTGGTGATTGCGCGTGACAAGGGCATTGTCGATGTCGTCAGCGAGTTGAATGTCGACGAGATCGTCGTCGCCATCGGCGAACGGCGCGGAGGGCGCCTGCCCTTGCGCGAACTGCTCGATTGCCGCCTGTCGGGCGTGCTGGTGCTGGACATGTCGAGCCATTTCGAACGCATGCTCGGCCAGATCCGGCTCGATGCCCTGCGCGCCGGCTGGCTGATCTTTGGCGGCGGTTTCCGGCAGAGCACCGGCCGCACGGTGGTCAAGCGCATTTTCGACATCGTGGCGGCGTCGATCCTGCTGATCCTGTTCTCGCCCCTGATGCTGCTGACGGCGCTGCTGATCGTCATCGAGGATGGCTTCCCGATTCTTTACCGTCAGGAACGGGTGGGGCTGAATGGACGGCTGTTCAATGTGATCAAGTTCCGCAGCATGCGCAAGGATGCGGAGAAGGACGGTACGCCGCGCTGGGCGACCAAAAATGACGATCGCGTCACGCGTGTTGGCCGGGTCATTCGCAAGTTGCGCATCGACGAACTGCCACAACTATTTTCCGTCCTCAGTGGCGACATGAGCATGGTCGGGCCGCGGCCCGAGCGGGCGTTCTTCGTCGATCAGCTGACGAAAGAGATTCCGTTCTACGCGGTACGCCACAGTGTCAAGCCGGGAGTGACGGGCTGGGCGCAGGTACGCTACCACTACGGCTCGTCGGTCGACGATGCCGCACAGAAGCTCCAATACGATCTCTACTACGTCAAGAACCACACGCTGTTGCTCGACCTGGTCGTGCTGTTCGAGACCGTGGGTGTCGTGGTGGGTGGCAAGGGCGCGCAGTAACCTAAATTGTCGATTTGTTTTACATATGAAACGATGTATGGTTCTAAGAGACTGTTTTTATTATAGACTCACGCTAGCATTTTTGGGCATAAATATTGCGTGTTATTGTTGACGCTATTGTTTTGCTTCCAGAGGGTTTGTCATGAATACACCGATTGAATCAACCAGAATCCCGCAGGGCGAGGGTGCTTCCGTGGAAACGGCTGAGAATCGACAGTTTCTGGAAGCGCAGGATGCCGGCCAAAAGGGGGATGGATTTTCCCCGCGTTCAGCTGAGATTGCGCGCATCCGTCGCAAGCTGGTCGCCGGCAGTATGGTTGCTCCCCTGCTCATGACGGTAGCCGGCCGTCCCGTCTGGGCGGGTGGCATGCGTTGCTCGCCATCTGCACTCGCTTCTGCCAACCTGTCGGGACGTCACTCGTTTGAAGGTTGTGGCATCTCTGCCGGTTGGTGGTCACGACGGAAGAATTGGATAAAATGGCCACCCCCGGCGACTTCCGGAAGCCTTTTTCACTCGGTTTTCTTTGCTGTCAAATACAAGGGAAAAGTTCTGTACAAGGACAAGACCTTGGGCCAAGTCATTTCAATGACAGGAGCCACCGACAATAATCCGAGCAATCTCGGGCTGCATCTGGTTGCCGCCTATCTGAACGCACTCCAGTTTCCCACGCAAGGAGGGCAGCCTGGCTATCCTTATACCGCAAGTCAGGTGGTGAATAGCTACAATGCATTGGATGGCGGAACAAGTGACGCATTTGCCATTTTCAAGTCCACGCTTGAAGCGGCCAATAATCTGTACGATCCATTTACCGACAAACCGTAGCTCTGAGTGTAGCGATTGGTTCTGCGGCCATGTACTCCCTGGCGGAGGGTGGTTACGCTTGGCGCGTTTGGATGGGCGACGCGGTTATCTACGATAAGGAAACCGGTGATACCCACATTGTTCGCTGGCCAGGAGGTTGTGTATTACAGCTACTCGGGGATACCGGCCCGCAGCCTTTTGAGACCTTGGCCTTGACTTGTACGTTATCATCCGAGACTGAGCTCCGCTTGTTGGTGGAGGCTATTGATCTCCTTGTTGAACTCGGAATCCTGAATCGGTACTGACTTGCGCATCGGCGAGCTATCACAGCGCGATATCCTCTCCAGATTGCGCAGCAGGGGTTTACGCCTGAGGGCAGGGCCTTTTGTATTCGGAATCCGATCGTCGCTCGCCACGATTGCCGATAACCTGGCGATCCTGTATGCGGACTTTCCGCTTGCCGAAGCCGACGAATTTGCCGATTTCCACGTCAGGATACGTCTGTCATCCGGCCTGCGCCGTTTCTTCCGGACCCAGTCGGTGTTCGATGTTGACGGCATCATGCCGTTCAAGCCCCTGCCGGGCAGACAGGCATTCGCCCTGCTGGAATGGGGCATGAACTGGTGCATCTATAGCCATGCTCACCAGTTCCTCATAATTCACGGTGCGGTACTGGAGCGTGGGGGACGCGCCATCCTGTTGCCAGCACCGTCAGGATCGGGGAAAAGCACCCTCTGTGCTGGTCTGATGTGTCGCGGCTGGCGACTGCTTTCAGACGAGTTGATCCTTATCGACCCGGCGACCTTGATGATCCATCCCCTGTGTCGTCCAGTGAGCCTGAAAAACCAGTCCATCGACATAATGCAACGGTTCGCGCCGGAGGCGGTGCTGACACAACCGATTCCGGATACCAACAAGGGAACAGTTGCACATATGCGTCCAAGTTCATTGAGCGTTGCCGCAATGAAGCTATGCGTCCGTGTCAGCTACGTGGTGTTCCCGCGCTATCGTTCCGACAGTCAGACTAGCCTCACTCCGCTTGCCCGCTCCGAGGTTTTCATGAAGTTGGTAGAGAATGCCTTCAATTACAGCCTGCTCGGCGAAATTGGCTTTTCCACCCTGGGCAGGATCGTTGACGGTGCGGAAGGGGTCGTCGCGGAATATGGATCGCTGGAAGACATCATCCGCACGCTTGAAGCACGATTCGAGGCTTTGCCCACATGACCGTCCATCCTGCGCTGTTGATCAAGGTTTTGCTCGAGCCCGAACGCGCTTGTCATCTTGCCCTTCACGAGTGGGAAACGTTGATCCGCCAGGGGCGCAGTGCGCAATTGCTGCCACGACTGGCCGTCATCCTGCGCGAGCAAGACTTGTTGCACCACGTCCCGGCCCAGCCCCGGAGCCATCTGCAGGCCAGCCTGCACATGCTGGCTAGGCAACAACTGGCCGTGCGTTGGGAGGTCGAGCATCTCCTGCTGGCTTGCGAGCAGGCCGAAGTGCCGCTGGTGCTGCTCAAGGGGGCGGCCTACGTGATGGCGGGACTCCCGCCGGGGCGTTGCAGGGTCTTCAGCGATTTCGACCTGCTCGTGCCCAAGGACAGCCTGACCCGCTTCGAAACCGTCATGCTGATGCACGGCTGGTCATCCGCGGAGCATAGCGCCTACGATCAGCGGTATTACCGCACCTGGATGCACGAGCTTCCTCCGCTGCGTCACATTACGCGGGATAGCGTCGTCGACATCCATCACAACCTGGTGCCGGATACGGCGAGACACCGTCCGGATCCTGCCCGTCTGCTTCAGGCAGCCATCGCCTGTCACGAGCGGTCCGAGATCAGGGTGCTCAACGGATACGACATGATCCTGCACAGCGCGGTGCACTTGTTCCAGGACGGCGAGTTCGACCACGCGCTCAGAGACCTGTTCGATCTGCGGGATCTCGTCAGCCATTTCGTCAGTTCCGCCGAGGACGGACAGGCACTCGTCAGGCGTGCTGTCGAGCTCGATCTCGTCACTCCGCTGATCTACACGTTCCGCTATCTTTCGCGACTATTGGAGTTGCCGGTTCCGCCTTCGGTCTTCGCCATGCTGAAGGAGCATGGCCCCGGGCCGGTGGGATTGACACTGCGCGATGTCCTCTTCGAACGGGCGCTTCAACCGGATAATCCGACGTGCAGCGACTGGTTATCCGGGCTGGCCCGTTTCACGCTTTATGCAAGAGGACATGCCTTGCGCATGCCCCTGACCCTGCTGATTCCGCATCTTGCACGCAAGGCGCTGATACGGATGAACTTGCTTCCGGAACCAGGCTAGGCGTTTCTCTTGCTGATAGTTGCCAACAAGCAAAAGCAGCCGAAAACCATCGCCGCGATACCCGCCTGCAATAACGTACCGACCTGGAAGCTGCCGAGCCAATAGACGCCGCCCAGACGCGTAAGCACGCTGGCTAGGCACAGCAAGGCACCGACGATGCCGCTCAGTTGGCCCAGTCTCAATATGATTCCCATCATCAACTCCCTTTACGACGGTATTTGGACAGCCTTGATGCGTTTACTGACGAATATTAGACAATAGTTCGGCCAAATGCTTGGTCGGAATGGCATAGCTGATTCCCGACGGCTTTTCCAGCACGGATTCTTTCGTCGATTTGATGAACACCATGTTGATGATGCCAAGCACTTCGCCGCTGTCCGGGTCGAAAAGTGGCCCGCCGCTGTTGCCGGGATAGGCGGTGCCATCAAGCTGGAAAATCGGGAAGACGCCGCTGCGCAGGCGGCGGATCGACTGGTCCTTGAGTTGATTGGCATTCCCGATCGGGATGGCGATCGGGGTGATCGAGGAAATGATGCCACGGTGGGTCACGGGCGAAAAGCCGAGTGCGCCGCCGATCGGGAAGCCACTGAAGGCGACGGAATGCCCCTCGCGGACGGTATCCGATGCGCCGAGTGTCAATGCGGGCAGGGCAGGGCCGGTGATGCGCAGCAGTGCAAGATCATGCTCGGTGTCACGTGTGACGAGTTGCGCCGGATAGGGGCGGGTTTCGGTTCCCTGCCGGGCGAGGATCATCAGGCTGTCCTGTCCGGGGGCGTTGCCAGTGGCTTCCGGAATGACATGGGCGTTGGTCGCGACGAGCCGTCCATCGCCGACCACAAAGCCGGAACCGCGCATGGCGAACGACGGGCTTTTCAGCTTGTTGAAGGTGCCGACGACGACGAGCGAGGGTTTGATGCGGGCGATGGTGTCGGCCAGGTCAGCCAATGCGGGGCCGGACAGCAGCAGGGCGGCGAACAGGCCGAGAAAGGAGCTCAGCCTGCGTCGCAGCGGGTTCATGACTTGACCCGGGTCTTGCGCTGCTGGATCCTAGGCAGATCTGGCGAGGGATCGGTGACGGCTGCGTCGTAGGGGTGTTCGTGGCGGCGGAAGACCTCGAGGATGCGTTTGACGTAGCCGCGCGTTTCGGCATAAGGCGGGATGCCGAGGTAACGATTCACCGCGCCTTCACCGGCGTTGTAGGCGGCGACAGCCAGCGCCACATCGCCACGGAAATAGGCGAGCAGCCAGCGCAGGTAGGACAGTCCGCCACGCACGTTCTGTTCGGGATCGAATGGTTTCTTCACGTTGAAGCGCACGGCGGTTTCCGGGATCAGCTGCATCAGGCCTTGTGCGTTCTTGGGGGAAACGGCATTCGGATTGAGGTTGGATTCGGTGCGGGCGACGGCGAGCGCGAGGCGCGGTTCGATGCCGTATTCGGGCGCGAGGCGGCGGACCAGGTCGGCCAGCTGGCGCTGCTTTTCATTGCCGTAGTTGAAGTCGTCGAGGTCATCGGTGGCGATGACTTTCACGCGCATGCATTCGGGCATGTCAGCAGCGGGGGTGCCGACGAAGCGCAGCATGTTGCGCGCGGCGTCATGCCCCTGCTCGGCGGCGAGCTTGAAGAAGTAGGCGGCTACGGCATCATCGCGGGCGATACCGCGACCGTTGGCGTACATCCAGCCGATGCTGTAGCGGGCTTCGGGGTCACCGGCCTTCGCGCCATCGCAGTAGAGCGCAATAGCCTTGGCCGGATCTTTCGGTACGCCTTCGCCATGCTCGTAGGCGCGCGCCTCCTCACGCAGTTGGCGCAACTGCTCCGGCCCCAGTTCCACCGATGCAAAAGCCGGCGCTGGCAGGACGGCACATCCGGCCAAAGTCAGGAGGAAAGCATGCGTGCGCAGGGCCATAGATACTTTATAGACCTTTCAGCAGGGCCTCAACCTCGGTTTGCGGAAACTTGTCCCCAAGCTTGGCGAGGGTGTCCAGTTCCTGCTTCGCCTCGGCTTTCTTGCCGGCCTTGAGCAGGGCCCGGGCGTAATTCAGGCGCACCGCATGGGCCTCGGGTGCCAGTTGCAACGCCTTGGCCAGCAGATCAAGACCGCGTTCGGCGTTGCCCTGTTCGACGAGCAGCACGCCTAGCGTGTCCATGATGGCGGGCTGGTTGGGCGCGAGCTTGTTGGCCTGCTCGGCATGGCTGATGGCCTTCGGATCCTTCATCTGGCCAAGCGACCAGGCGAGGTTATTGAGCACCGCCGGGTTGTTCGGTTGCGCGGCGAGCAGGGTGCGGTAATGCACGGCTGCTCCCGCATAGTCTTTGCGCTTGTTCGCCGATTCGGCGAGGAAGAGCCGGAAGGCGTTGTCCTTGGGGTGCGACTTGAGCCAGGAATCGGCAAATGCATTCGCGTCGCCTGTCTTGCCATCGAGCAGCAGCACGGTGTGCAGACGCTGGGCCAGATCGGTGGCCGGCGCGGCCTTGAGGCCGGCGCGATAGGCGGTGGCGGCCTGTCCCCAGGCCTTGTTGATGACATGGATGTCGCCTTCGAGCACATGGCCGGCGTTGAGCTTGGGCTGTTTCTTCTGGATGGCGCGCGCCTTCGCCAGCGCCGCGTCGAACTGCTTGTCATCGACATCCAGCATGATCAGCGCCCGCTGCATCGGCAGAGAGTCGGGTTGCAGCGAGAGGCCCTTGTTCAGACTGTTGCGGGCGCCTTCCTTGTTCTTGGCGGCAACCTGGACTTCGGCCATGCGCAGGTAGGGATGCGCAGCGGTCGGCAGCAGGTTCGTGAGTTTGCCGTAGATGGCCAGCGCCTGGTTGGTATCGCCGTTCAACTGGTAGACCTGTCCCGCGACGTCGAGGAGTTCCGGCCGATCCGGAATCGCCGCCAGCGCTTCCTGCACGGTGGTCAGGGCCTTCTTGCTGTCCTTGTTGCGGACATGCAGGCCGATCAGGGCAAGGCGTGGTGCCGTTTCGGCAGGTGCAGCGGCGACCGCCTTGCCGATCTGCGCGGCGATTTCATCGGGCTTGGCACCGCTGCGGGCCTGTAATTCGGCGATTGCCAGCAAGGCCTGCACGTTCTTCGGTTCTTTCGCCAGCACCGATTCGTAACGCTTGCGGGCATCGTCGGGCTTCTTGGCGAGCAGGTCCATCTGCGCCAGTGCTGTGGCGGCGGGCAGGTAGGCGGGGTTGATCGACAGCGCTTTCTCGAAGCTCTTGCGTGCGCCTTCGCTGTCATTCTTGCCGAGCAAAGCACCGCCGCGCAGGTTATGCACGACCGGGTTGTCCGGCTGTTTTTTCTCGAAATTGGCGATCGCCTTGAGTGCATTGTCGAACTGCTTCTGGCGGATGTGGGTGGCGATCAAAGCCATATCGGCCGACACGCCCTTGTCCTCGGCGGCGATCTGCTCGAGATCGACGAAGGCTTCTTCGGCATGCCCGGAGCGCATGCGCGACAAGGCAAGTGCGGTCTGGGTCTGCTTGTTTTCCGGATCGGCCTTGGTAGCACGCTGGAAATACTCCTCCGCCGTCTTCGCGTCGCCGCTTTGCATGTAGGCATTGCCCGCCAGGGGGAGCCATGCCGCGCGGGTTTCAGTGCCATGCAAGACCGGTTGCAGGGCTTCCACGGCCTTGGTCGGCTGGCCGCTGCGCAGGTAGGACATCACCAACGTACGGCGGCCGAAGTCGAGCCCTGGCGCTTTCTGCAAGGCCTTGCGCAGGTATTCCTGCGCCTGCACGTCGGAACGATTTTCGTAGGCGATCAGGCCGGCCAGTTGGAGGCCCTGGGCATTTTCCGGCTGGACTTTGAGCAGATTCTCGACGGCACTGCGGGCCGCAGGAATGTCCTTGCGGCCGTAGGCAGTCAGGCCTTGCATGTAGAAAGTGAGCGGATGATTGGCACTCGCCTTCTGCATGGCGTCGAGCTGTTTGCTGGCGAGTTCCGGCTTGCGATCGCGCAGGTGGATCATGATCAGCGCCGCGTGTGCAGTGATGGCACGCGGATTGATTTCGATCCCCTTTTCGTAGGCAGCGACAGCATCGTCATTCTTGCCTTCCGCACGCAGCAGGTCGGCCTTGAACAGCCAGGCGTTGGCATTCTTGGCATCCTTGGCGAGGATGTCGTCGATCATCGCCCGGGCACCGGGCAGGTCGTTGCCAGCGACCTTCAGACGCGCCAGGCCGAGCAGCGCTGGCGCATGGTCGCCCTTGGCGGCGACCGCTTCTTCGAATGTCGCACGGGCTGCATCCAGCTTGCCCTGCATCGCGAGACTTTGCGCGATCGTGGTCTTGAGGTCGGCCAGCCCTTCCGGAGAGGCAATCGCCGTATTGGCAAGTTCATCGATTTTCTTCAGTTGCCCTTGGGCGAGCATGGCGCGCGCCAGTGCGGGTACAACCTGGTCGGCGGAAAATTTCAGCTCCATGGCCTTGCGCAGTTCCACTTCGGCGGCGACCGCATCCCCGCTGTCGAGCAGGGCACGGCCGAGCAGGAAGCGCGCTTCGCCGGAATTCGGATTCTTGCTCAGCGCATTCTTGAGCTGGATGGTCGCCGCGGCATGGTCGTTCTTGGCCAGGTAATCCTTGGCCGAGGCGAGCATGGCATCGGGAGAGTCACCGCACCCGGCGACAAATGCCAGGCTCAGGAGGAGGGCGGTCGTGCGCAGTCTTGCTTGAAGGGCAGGGGTCATGACGGGTGCCTATGATTTGAGTCCGAATTTGTGCATCAGATCATACAGTGTCGGGCGACTGACACCGAGCAATTCGGCGGCCCGCACGACGTTGCCATTGCTGCGGCTCAGGGCGGCCAGAATCGCCTTGCGTTCGGCCTCCTCCCGTATCGCGCGCAAATCGAGTGATATGGGCTCGCCACCGGTCGTTTCGAGGCCGATATCTGCCGCTGTCAAGGTATTGCCGTCGGCCATGATCACCGCGCGCTTGATGCAGTTTTCGAGTTCGCGCACATTGCCGGGCCACGCAGAGGCCGAGATGCTGGCGATGGCGTCCTCGCCGAGCGCTATCGTGCGCTTTTGTTCCTCGGCGAATTTCCTGACGAATGCATGGGCGAGCAATGCGACATCGCCGATGCGGCTGCGCAGCGGCGGTATGGTGATGACGATTTCGGCGAGGCGATAGTAGAGGTCCTCGCGGAAGCGACCATCGCGGATTTGGGCTTTCAGATCCTGATGTGTCGCGCAGACGATACGGACATCGACGGGGATTTCCTGCCGTCCGCCGACGCGCTCGATCACGCGCTCCTGCAGGAAGCGCAGCAGCTTGGCCTGCAAGGTCAGCGGCAAGTCGCCGATTTCGTCGAGCATCAGCGTGCCGCGATGGGCGGTTTCGATCTTCCCCGGCGTGGTTTTCGCAGCACCCGAAAATGCACCCTTCTCGTAGCCGAACAGTTCGCTTTCGAGCAGATTTTCTGGAATGGCGGCGCAGTTGATGGCGACGAAACGCTCGTCACTGCGCGGCGAGGCTGTGTGCAGGCCGCGTGCCAGCAGTTCCTTGCCGGTGCCGCTTTCGCCCAGCAGCAGGATTGTTGCATTGCTGGGGGCCACCTTTTCGATGGTACGGCAGATCTTCAGCATTTCCGGGTCACGTGTGATCAATCCACCGAGTGCATCCGGCTGGCGCATGGCCTGCAGGCGGCGGTTTTCCTGTTGCAGTTCGTGCAGGCGGAATGCCCGGTCAATGGTCAGGCCGAGGATTTCCGGTTCGAACGGCTTGGCAAAAAAATCATAGGCCCCCATGGCAATGGCGCGCAGGGCATTGGTCTGATCGTTCTGGCCGGTGAGGACGATGACCTTCGTATCGGGTGCAATCGCCAGCAGCTGTTCGAGCAGACGGAAACCCTCCGATACCGAATCGGCATCCGGCGGCAGGCCGAGATCCATGGTGACCACGGCGGGTGCATGACGACGGATCTGGTTCAGGGCGCTCTCGCGGTCATCGGCAACCAGGGTTTCGTACTGGTCGAACGACCAGCGGAGCTGCTTCTGCAATGCCGGGTCGTCTTCGACGATCAACAGACTGCGGGGTTTTCCCGTTGTCATGTGTTCTCCAGTTGTTTCAGGTCGGATGCCTTGGATACTTCGATCAAGGGCAGTTTGATCACAAAGCGGGTACCGGCATTCTCCTTGCTTTCCACGCGGATGTCACCACCCAGTTCCTGCACGTACTGTCGGCTTTCGTAAGCACCGATGCCCATCCCCGCCTGTTTCGTCGTCTGGAAGGGTTTGAACAGGCGCTCGCGCATGAATTCGGCTGACATGCCGCGACCCGTATCGCCGACATCCACGGTGGCCATGCTGCCTTCACGGCCGATGTCGATCCAGACTTTGCCGTCCGGGGGCGTGGCATCCAGCGCATTCTGGACCAGATGGCCGATGACGCGTTCGATACGGTCGCTCTGACCGCGTGCGACGACGGTATCACGTATCCGTACATCGACATGTGGCAATTGCTGAGCTTTCGACTTGACGATTCTGTGGGCAACCATTTCAAGGTCGACGCCGACGCTGCCATCGCCCGGGTTCTTGCCTTCTCGTAGTTGCATCATCAACTGCTTCATGCGATCGACGGAGTGACTGACGGTTTCGAGCATGTCGCGCTGGAATTCCGGATTGTCGGCATGTCGCTCGGCGTTGCGCACCATCAATGAAAGTTGCGTAACGATGTTCTTCAGGTCGTGGACGACGAAAGCCGACATCTTGTTGAAGGCCTCGAACTTGCGTGCATCGAGCAGCGCTTCGGTGGCCTGGATCTGCGCCAGGAAGGTGGCGGCCTGCCGTCCGGCGGTACGCAGCAGGTCATTCACTTCCCAGTTGATGTCGAGCGGAGCACGCGAAGTCGTCAGCACGACAAAACCGACAATGCCGCTCGACAGGCTGAGCGGTACGACCAGCCAGGCATTGGGCGTATCCGCGAGCCAATCCGGCAACGTGAGGTTCTGATAGCGTCCTGGCCGGTGGCGATACTCTTCCAGGTCGACGACCCAACCGCTGGCGTCCAGGAAGCTGAGCAGGGAACTGTCGGCGCTTTCACGGGTATCGCATGCTGGCAGGTTCCAGCGGGCGCTCTGCGAGAACCCGCCGCCCTCGGCATCGCGCAGCCAGAGGGTGCCGGCCGGACTTTCGACCATGTCTGCCAGGCCGCGAATGACTTGCTGGCCGACTTGCTGGGCGCTTTCGCCGGACGAGAGCGTGCGGGTGAATTTCAGCCACTCTTCACGATAATCGTAGCGGTAGCGGAAAAAGTGTTTGCCGACCAGGACCTTCAGGCGGGCACGCATGGTGCCGGAAAACATGAAAATCATCATCAGCAGCAGCGCGGCAAACAATATTGCGATTTGCAGGGCGCCACCCCAACTGCCCCCCAGGTAGCGAACGTAATAACCGGCAGCCGAAGCGATCAACAGATAGCTGCCGGCAACCGCCAGAGATGTGGTCTGGAATGCCGCCGTCTGCGAGACGGCGACGCGCAGCTTGCGTGCCCGCGTTCTGTAAAGGGTCAGGATGATGAGCGGCAGTACCAGCGCATACGCGATGCCGCGTACCGTGAAGGCGTCGATATTGATCTGGTTGAACAGCAGCGTGGTCGAATGGAAATACAGGTCGAAGCCGAATACCGCCGTCAGACCGATACCCAGTGGCTTGATGTTCCAGCGTGAATCCGCCGAAGTGTTGCGGAATAGTTGCTCGATCAAGACCAGGCCGAAGATGGTTTGCGCCAGTGCCGCGTATTGGCTGCCGCGAACCAGGGCTTCAGCTGAGGGCGAGCCGGTTGCGAGCAGGGCCTGAAATAGCAGGCTGATGACGATGATGGCGCTACCGATGATGCCGGGCCATTGCATCTTGGTGGGCATCGCCGTCGCATTTTGCATCCTTGCCGTGCGCAGCAGCGCGATGGAAAAGGCATACCAGGCGCCATAGCGCAAGCTATCGAAAACCTGGTGGGCGATGGCCACGTAAGAGGCGGGCTTGAAGGCGAGCAGGAAGCCCTCGGCTGCCCACAAGGTGGTCGCCGCCATGGCGAACAGCAGGGTGATATCTACAGGGTCGCGCAGGTTGCCATATCGCCAGCGCAACAAGTGCAAGGAGAAGGCGAGATAGCTGATCGCCGCGATACCGTAACTCCAGAGCGGGGCGGTTGAAAGGGGCGTTTCCATCGCTCAGGCGGCCTTGCCGAGTTGCCAGTGATGCATGAAGCTGGCACGGTTTTGACAATGCGGATTTTTCGCGAGCCAGGCTTTGATCTGCGGAGCGGCATCCTGGTACCCAACTTCGGCGATCTCCCTCATTTTCTCCCAGTCGAGAAAGTCGAAGTTGCCCAATGGTGGGTTCAGATACAGGTCGGCCAGCTTGCGTGCGCTTTGCACTTCCTTGCGGCTCGCCATCGTGGTGATCTGCATGATGACTCGTGACAAGGTGGGAACTTCCCTGGTATGCCGGCCGGGAAGCAGACGGTCGCGCAAGTATTCCATGCTGCTCGGCACGGCCGCGTGCTCCGTGCCTTGCAGGGCATCGACGGCCAGATCGACCGCGATGATGGGGCCGCGCACGCGTTCACGCATGATGTCGACCGGCAGGTTGTTCAGAACGCCGCCATCCACCAGCAGATGTCCGTTGTTCAGGCTTGGCGGCAGGATGGCCGGTAGCGAGACGCTCGCCCGGATAGCCTGCCACAATGGGCCGCGATCATGGATATGAACCTGATTGGTCGACAGATCGCTGGATACGGCAAAGAATGGCAACCAGAGGTCCTCGATATCCATGGGCAGATGGCGCAGCAGGACTTCATTCAGATGGTCGCCACGCACGAGCGACACGACCGGCAAGGTGTAATCCCCGAGCGGGTCTTCGCAGGTGAATGCCACGTGATGCTCTGCGAAACTGTCCGCATCGTTCTGGCCACGCGCAATGCCGGTGGCGGCAAGCGCGCCGAAGCTGGCGCCGCCTACGGCATCGATGCCAATGCCGGCTTCATTGAGCGCACGAATGACGCCCAGGTGGGCAAAGCCGCGCGCCCCGCCGCCTGCCAGTACCAAGGCCAGCGCATTCCCGGAAAAACAGCGCGCGAGTCGTGCCATGTCCATCGTGTTGCCGAGACGGATATGGTGATGCCTGAGGACCTTGCGAGCATCGAGCCAGTTGCGGGTCCCGCGGGGGAGTGGGGTGGCGTTGGCATGCGCCAGTACCAGTTCGATTTCTGCATGATGCTTCTTGGCGTCCGCTTCCGCGAATAGCCAGCGTTCAAGTTCGGTGACGGAGGATTCGGTACTTGCATCGGCCAGCAGGACGATCTTGTCGGCATAGCCTTGGCAGATGCGGTTCCAGGAGCTTGGCACGGGATCGGCTTCGAGCAGCAGATAGTCGTAGTCATGCTCGCAACGATCGAGGGCGCGCCCGTAATCAGCGTTTGCCGGGCCGCCAAATCTGCTCTGCGCGGCGGCCGAGTCGAGATGGAGTACCGGGCCGAAACGCAGCAACTGTCGGCCCAGCGATTGGCAGAAGTCGGGTGTCTTCAAGCTCGTGTGCAGCGGCACGACCATCAGGGTGCGGGCCCCCGTGCGGCGGGCGATATGACCACTGTTCCCGGTCAGGCGGGCGATGATCATGCGCGCAATATTCGAAAACACCTGTGGCTGTCGTGCAATCAGTTCGTCGATGTCCTGGCGGGTAATCGCCCCGAGGGTCGTATCCCTGACAGCAGTGATCGTTGCCGCTCTGCCGACCCCGGAAAAAAGCGCCATTTCGCCGACGACATCGCCGGGCTGAGGGTAGGCGACGATGCGCTCTTTACCTCCCGGGCGGGTTACCCGTACTTCGAGGCGTCCAGTCAATACGATGTGCAGGCAGTCTCCGGCTTCTCCCTGGTGATAAAGCGTGTCGCCGACTTGTATATGGACAAGCCGGGTCAGGGTTAGCAGCCAGCTTATCGTTTCATCATCCAGCGCTCCGCACAGCCGGGTAAAGGCTGCCGCCACGAGATCCCGGTAGCCTGTGGTAGCGTCTGCCACACCAGCTTGGCTGGAACTCATGGCGAACCTCTGTAAAAGAGCGGCGCGGCTTCTGGTGACGGAATTGCGGTATAGCCGGACGGGTTACCCAGAAGTTGGTAGGTACTCTCCGAAACCAGCAGCCCGGTATCCCGACGTTGCATGGAGTGCGCGGCCATCGTCGCAATCTCGTCCATGGGGGGGCCGAACAGGTCGAGATTCAAGCGCTCCGCCTGCACCAGTCCCAGGCTCACCGGGCCCTGATGAAGAATGCCGCGCAGCAAGTAAGCATGGCTGCCGTGATCTCTGAGATAGCTGCCGATTTCCAGATAGGCCCTGACGGCATCATCGGGACCGGATGCCTGGCGGCTGAAGGCAAGTGCCTGACCGCCGAAGCTTTTGACATGCTCAAGGCCGTGGCGTGACAGGATGGGTTCGCAGGCTGACAGGGTATCTTGCATTGCCTCCAGATTCGGGCAGGCTCCATCGGAAGCTTGAAAACTGAGTAACAAGATGCACGCATTCGGGATGGACTCGGGTTTCAGCGTGCCATTTTCAGCAATCGCTTGTGCGGCGCTCGCGGGAAGGACGGCCAGCAAGGCCTGCTCGGCCATGACCCGGGCAGAACTGGCGGAATCCGATTGCGCTTGAAACTCGACTTGTTTGAGGCGCAGTTCCCTGATCAGTCGGTGAATGATCTGCGCCACGATCAGGAAATAGCCGATCGCGATCAGTGACGCAAGCCCGTTGGTGACATGGCAGGCAGTGGTGGTGTCGAGGGAGAACTTGTCCGGGGTGACTCCCATGGTCACCATTCCGAAGGCCATGAACAGGGTGCCAAGCGCCAGCAACGGCGCACCGCCCACGACCATCCAGTTGAAGAAGCTGATGACGATGAGAATCACGCTCGGGAGCGGCGTAAAATCCAGTGCGGCGATGACGGCGCCGACGAACATGCCATCGGCCAGAAACAGCACATGGCCCCTTCTGCGGCTGACATCGAGGCGACCGAACAGCAAATGACCCAAGTGTGGATAGAGCAATCCGCCAAGCAGCAGCCACAGGTGATCGCCTGCCTGCTGGCGGCAAACGAAATCATTGATCCCCAGCAGTGCCAGCGTCGTCAGGCAGAACAACAACCGGACGATGTAGATTTTTCCCTGCAGCGAAATGTTTTTTGTCATCGTCTTATGTTTTTATCTTGACAAAACCGGTCGGAAACTGCGATGTTCTTGTCGGGATCAGGCTTGGTCGAGGTACTGATTGGCCGTCGTATTTCAAGTGATTATGTTATGCTTTTAAAGTATATTCAGATTTGGTCGATAGTAAACATTTGAGCAGGACTGTTTGGGAAAATAGTATTTTCTTGTCAAAGATTTGAGGAGAATGGTGATGATCGAAAATAGTCAATCTGTCTGGCGGTCCTGGTCGGCCATGTTGCGCCTGCTGTTCATCGCCATCATGGGGGTGCTTGTCGTCGGGTGCGCGTCCAGCAAGTATCCGCCGGCGCCTTCCAGTGCTGCTTCTAGCGATTACAGCTACCACATCGGACCGGGCGATACCGTCAATATCGTTGTCTGGCGCAATCCGGAACTGTCGATGTCGGTCCCGGTGCGTCCTGACGGCAAGCTGGCATCACCCCTGATCGAGGATCTTCCTGCCATTGGCAAGAACCCTACCGAGCTGGCGCGTGATATCGAAAAGGCGCTTTCGAAGTTCATTCGCGACCCGGTCGTAACCGTCATCGTGACCGGTTTCGTCGGGCCTTACAGCGAGCAGATTCGCGTCGTTGGCGAAGCCGCCAAGCCGCAAGTGCTTCCCTATAAGCAAAAGATGACTTTGCTCGACGTAATGATCGCCGTGGGCGGCATGACCGATTTCGCGGACGGCAATGGTGCCTCGATTCTGCGTCCTGCCGACAACAATGCGCAATATGGTGTGCGGATCAAGGATCTGGTCAAGCGCGGTGATGTTTCGGCAAACGTCGAAATGAAGCCGGGTGATGTGCTGATCATCCCGCGTAGCTGGTTCTGATCTCCTAGAGATCACGCGGAGAAGTATCGATGGAAGAATTGCTTCGCCAGGCACGGCTGGTGCTGCGCGGGATGTGGCTGCACCACTGGCTTGGCTTGCTGGTGGCGTGGGGGATTGGCTTGGCTGCCGGTGTTGCCGTATTCGTGATGCCCGACAAGTACGAGGCGTCGGCTCGGGTCTTCGTCGATACCGACTCGGTGCTCAAGCCCTTGATGGCGGGACTGACCATCCATGCGAATACCGAGCAGCAGATTGCCATGTTGAGCCGCACGTTGATCAGCCGGCCCAATGTGGAAAAGCTGATCCGCATGGCCGATCTGGACTTGGGTGTCAGTTCTTCCAGCCAGAAGGAAGGTCTGATCGAGAAGGTCACCAAGTCGCTCAGTATCAAAAGTGTCGGTCGCGACAACTTGTACACGCTGGGCTATCAGGATACCGATCCGGAACGCGCCCGCAAGGTGGTGCAATCGCTGACGACGATCTTCGTTGAGTCGAGTTTGGGTGACAAGCGCAGCGACACCGATACGGCACGCAAGTTCATTGACGAGCAGATCAGCATTTATCAGAAAAAGCTGGAAGAAGCGGAAAACCGGCTCAAGCAGTTCAAGCTGCAGAACATCGAAATGGGATTGGACAAGGATGGTGGCGTTGGCGGTCGATTGTCCGAACTGAGCACCCAGCTTGCTCAGGCGCGCCTAGAATTGCGCGAAGCAGAAAACAGCCGCGATGCCATCAAGCGGCAGATCGTCGGTGAAGAGCCTGTTCTGCTGCCCGACATGCCGGGTACGGAATCAAGCGTTTCGATTCCGGATATTGACGGACGTATCGACGCTCAAAAACGCAATTTGGATGCGATGCTGCAGCGCTTTACCGAGGAGCACCCGGATGTGGTGGGTACGCGGCGCATCATCAAGGACTTGGAGGAACAGAAGCGGCAGGAAATCGCGGCACGCAAAAAGGCGGCGGCCGTCAATCCGGCGGTTGCCTCCATCAATGCTAATCCGGCCTATCAGCAGATGAAGGTTTCGCTGACCGAGGCCGAGGCTACCGTTGCGGCGCTGCGCGTCCGCGTGGTCGAGTATGAATCACGTTACAACCGGTCTGTCAGCAAGATCAAGGTCTTACCTGAGGTCGAGGCTGAATATGCCCAACTAAATCGGGACTATGATGTGCACAAGAAAAACTACGACAGCCTCATCCAGCGGCGCGAATCGGCATCGATATCCGAGGGCATGGCCGATGTAACCAGCGTCGCGGATTTTCGTTTGATCGATCCACCGCGTGCATCGCGTACACCAGTGGGCCCGAACCGCATCGTGCTGCTTTCACTGGCATTGGTGGCGTCCCTGGGCGTTGGTCTTGCCGTCAGTTTTGCGGCCAGCCAACTGCGGCCGACTTTCTTCGATGCGCATACCTTGCGTGAAGTCACCGGCTTGCCCTTGCTGGGTACGGTTTCCAAGAATACGACTCCAGCGGACAAGCTGCGGGTGAAAAAGGACCAGCTCCGCTTCTTTGGCGGCCTGGGCCTCTTTGTGGTGCTTTACGGCCTGGCCATCGCAATTGCGGCCTTCGTTATTTTTCGCGCAGCTTGAGGCACACAATGGACATTATTGAACAAGCTGCCAAACGACTCGAAGAGTTGCGTCGAGCCGGGGTGGATGTCCCCCAGGAGCCTGCTGCTGCAGATGCAAAAGTCGGCGCTGGCAAGACGGCACCTGTTGAAGAGTTCCACAGGGTGCAGGCCCAGCCTGCGGCTCCCGAGCCGGGTAATCCTGCCGTGTCACGGCATCTCGATCTCGATATGTCGGTACTGACTGCCCACGGCATCATCACACCCGATAGCGTTCGCTCCCAACTCGGCGATGAACTTCGCGTCCTCAAGCGTCCGTTATTGAACAATGCGACCGGCAAGAGCGCGGCGCCGATCAAGGATGCCAACCTGATCATGATCACCAGCGCAATGCCTGGTGAAGGCAAGACCTATCTTGCGGCGAACCTGGCGGTCAGCATCGCGATGGAACTGGATCACACCGTCCTGCTGGTGGACGCCGACGTGGCGCGGCCTTCCATTCCTGGTGTGCTGGGGTTCGGGCAGGAAAAGGGCCTGCTCGATGTCTTGACGGGCAGTTCGCCAGATCTCAGCCAGGTGCTGCTGCGCACCAATATCGAGAAGCTTTCGATCCTGCCGGCGGGCACGCAGCATCCGCGCGCGACCGAACTGCTTGCCAGCGATGCCATGAATCATCTGTTGGCCGACATGGCGCAGCGTTATCCCGACCGGATCATCATCTTCGACTCTCCGCCGCTGCTGGTCACCACCGAGGCGCGCGTGCTTGCCACCCATATGGGGCAGGTGGTCCTCGTGGTGAAGGCGGAGAGCACCTCGCATGCCGAGGTCAAGAATGCAGCGGCCGCGATCGAGGCCTGTCCGGTCAAGATGGTTGCCTTGAACCGGGCATCGGGCCATATGGATGGCCATGGCTACGGTTACGGCTACGGCTACGGTTACGGCTATGCCAGACGTTCCAACACGAGTGCAGAGAAAGCCAATGCAGGCTAGGGGCCAGTCCGCGATGAAGCGAAATCTCTCCATCAATCCCAAATTCCTTTGCAGTTGCATGATCGGACTGGCCGTGTTCGCACAGTCTGTCCATGCGCAGGAAGGTGCTGCGTCCGGTTCAGCTAAACCGAGCTGGCTGATTACGCCCAGTGTCGCGGGTAGCCTAACGCTGACCGATAACGCCCGTCCCGGCCAGGGACAGAAGCAGAGTGACATCATCACCAGCATCACGCCGGCCATCCGCATCGACGGGAAGGGCGGGCGTGTCAGCGGCAATATGAACTTCAGCTGGCAGCAGAATTTCTATGCCAACGAAAGCCGCTACAACAATGATCAGATGTCCCTTGCAGCCACCGGCAAGGCCGAACTGGTTGAACAGTGGCTGTTCATGGACGCGAGTGCCAGTATCGCTCAGACCCCCAATTCCGTTTTCGCCACGCAGACCGTCGGCAATGAACTGGTCAATAACAACCGCGGACAAACCACTTCCTATCAGTGGTCGCCTTACATTCAGGGCTACCTGGGTGGCAGCATCGGTTACGAACTGCGCTATCGGAATATCCAAACCTCAGGTGATACCGGGGTCTATTCCACGGGATCCGGAGTCGACTCGCAAGCCTGGAGCGGACGCCTGTCGGGTGGGACACCGCTGGCATTACTGGGATGGTCGCTCAGCGCCGAAGATCAGCGCACCAAGTTTGCAGCTCGCGATACCAAGTCCAGTCGGGTACTCGGCACGCTCGAATATCGGTTTGATCCGCAACTCAAGTTCAATGTCAGCGCTGGCCAGGAATCGGACAACTACAGCAATTATGACCTGCAGAGCCGAACGGTCAGTGGCTTCGGACTCGATTGGGCACCGACTGAGCGGACTAAGGTTAAGCTTGCCAAGGAGAAGCGCAGTTTCGGCAATGGTCATACGATTTCTTTCGAACATCGCACGGCGCTGACAGCCTGGAAATTTCTTGATAGCAAGAGTGCGGTCGTACCTGCCCAGCAATTCACCAATGCCCCGCTTGCGACTGCCTATGACTTGTTTTATGCCTTGTTGGGCAATGATCCATTGCTGGTCAACGACCCGGTTGCACGGGCGCTGGCAACCAGCCAGTTGTTGCTTGGATTGGGCATCCCTGCCAACAGCCTGATCTACGGCAACATCGCGACTTCACAGCCGTTCATCCAGCGCCAGCAGCAGGCCTCGGTCTCGCTGATCGGAGCCAACAATACCGTGACATTCACGGCTCAGCGCAGCAGCAACACCCGCATTGGTTCGGGTGTTGGTCTGACGGATGATTTTCTGAACTCGCAGAACATCCGCCAGTCAGGCTTGAGTGGCAGCTGGGCACACAAGCTGTCGCCCCACAGCGCGCTGACGCTGAATGCCCTGACCTCACGCAGCCAGGGCGATCTCGCTACGCAGGACACGCGCCTGCGCTCGCTGTCCCTGCTCTACACGACGAAACTCGGCGCTCGCACGACGGCAACGCTGGGCGTACGGCAGAACAACTTCGACGGCGCCACCGGCGGTACCAGCGACTACACCGAGAACGCCATAACCGGCACCTTGTCCGCCTCTTTCTGAGACGCTCATGTACGAAGCCTTTTATGGCTTGAAGGTCAAGCCCTTCCAGCTGAATCCCGATCCTGCGTTCTATTTCGACAGCAAGCAGCACCGTCGGGCGAAGGCCTATCTCGAATACGGCCTGCATCAGAACGAAGGCTTCATCGTTGTCACCGGCGAAATCGGGGCCGGCAAGACCACCATCGTGCGCGGACTGCTGGATACGCTCGACACCGACAAGGTGGTTGCCGCGCAAATCGTCAGCACCCAGCTTGATGCTGACGACATCCTGCGCATGGTGGCAGCCGCTTTCGGCGTGCGCTTCAAGGACATGGCCAAGGCCGACCTGGTCTTGTCGATCGAGGCCTTCCTCGTCGAAATTACGCGGCGTGGCAAGCGTTGTCTGCTGGTCGTCGACGAAGCGCAGAACATGACGGCACGCGCCGTCGAGGAATTGCGCATGCTGTCTAATTTCCAGTTCGAGTCGCATGCCCTGATACAAACCTTCCTGGTCGGCCAGCCTGAGTTTCGCACGATCATGCTGAGTCCGCAGATGGAGCAGTTGCGCCAGCGCGTCATCGCCGCCTGCCATATCGGCCCCTTGAGTCCCGCCGAAACGCGTGACTACATTCATCACCGTCTCCGCTGTGCCGGCTCGACCGGTGAACCGAAATTCGACGATGCTGCCTACCACGCGATTCATGAAGGCAGTGGCGGCATCCCGCGCCGGATCAACGCAGTTTGTGACCGCCTGCTGCTATTCGGTTTTCTCGGCGACAAGAAGTCGTTTGGCAAAACCGACGTCGAAGAGGTTGTCAAGGAAATGGGCAACCAGGTTGGCATTGGTGCCGCTGGCAGCAATGCCTCGCTGCATTCGCCGCAGGCGCTGGGCGATGACTTCCGGGGTGATGCCGTCAGCTCCTTGAGCATCGATGCTGAAACCGCGGACCGCTCGGGTCTCGCCATCGACAACATTCGCGGCCGGCGTATCGTCGATCGCCTGACGCGGCTCGAGCGCAGTCTGGTGCGGCTGGAGCAGACCAACGCGCTGATGCTGAACGTGTTGCAGCAACTGGTCGAGGCGGCGCGGGCGAGCAAGGTCGAGCGCAAGGCTGACAAAGGCCCGGTCAAGACCGACAAGGCATGAAGACCAACGCGCTGACGATCGACGTTGAAGATTATTTCCAGGTTTCGGCCTTTGCGCCCTACATCGATCGCGCTGACTGGGACAAGCGTGAATGCCGCGTCGAACGCAATATCGCGCGCATCCTCGCCCTGCTGGATCGGCACGGGGTCAAGGCGACTTTCTTTACCCTGGGCTGGATCGCGGAACGCTATCCGGCCATCGTGCGCGACATCGTTGCCGGCGGACATGAACTGGCCAGTCACGGCTATGGCCATGAACGTGCGAACCAACTGAGCTCCGATGCCTTTTTCGCCGACATCTCGCGCGCGAAGAAAATTCTCGAAGACTTGTCCGGCATCGGGGTCAAGGGCTATCGTGCGCCGAGTTTTTCCATCGATGCCAGCAATCGCCATTGGGCATTCGATGCCCTGGCGCGCGCCGGTTACCGTTATAGCTCCAGTGTGTATCCAGTGCATCATGATCACTACGGCATGCCCGATGCACCACGCTTTTGCCACAAGCCCCATCCCGAGCTGATCGAAGTGCCACCGACTACCATGCGGGCATTCAATCGCAATTGGCCCGCCAGTGGCGGCGGCTATTTCCGCCTGATGCCTTACGCCCTGTCGCGACGCCTCATCGCGCACGTCAATCATCACGATAACGAAGCGGCGATCTTCTATTTCCATCCCTGGGAACTCGATGCCGAGCAACCGCGCATTCCCGGCATCAACGCCAAGACGCGTTTCCGGCATTACCTCAACATCCACCGCATGGAGCAGCGGCTCGGCCGTCTGCTGCAGGATTTTCGCTGGGGACGGATGGACGAGATCTTCCTTGGCCGATGAGTGGAGCTGTCTTCGTCAGCAGCCTCGACAGGGACGACGCGGCAGGCGTCGCCCGCTGGGATGCCTACGTAGCGGCTGCACCGGCCGCCACCTTCTTCCATCAGTCTGCCTGGCAAGGCATCCTGAGCGAAGTTTTTGGCCACGCCACCTTTTTTCTTTACGCCGAGCGTGACGGGAAGATCGTCGGGATCCTGCCGCTGGCACGGATCAACAGCCGACTGTTCGGCAACTCCCTGATCGCCATGCCCTTCGCGGTCTATGGCGGCATCGTGGCAGATGACGCGGAAGCCGCCAGCGTACTCGAAACCGGGGCCGAGAAAATTGCCCGCTCGCTCGCTGTCGAGCACCTCGAATATCGCAATACCGCAATCCGGCATCCCGATTGGCCTCGCCAGGATCTCTATGTCACCTTCCGCAAGGAAATCCTGCCGGACGAAGAGGCCAACATGCTCGCCATCCCGCGCAAGCAGCGTGCGATGGTGCGCAAGAGCTTCAAGAATGGCTTGCGTTCCGAGATCGATCCGAACGCAGACCGGTTCTTTGCGCTGTATGCCGACAATGTGCGTCGGCATGGCACGCCAGCCTTGCCGAAGCGCTACTTCGACCGCCTGCTGTCCGATTTTGGCAAGGACTGTGAAGTGATGACCGTGGTTGACGCGGAGGGAACACCGGTCAGCAGCGTGCTGAGCTTCTATTTTCGCGACGAGGTGCTGCCCTACTATGCGGGCGATGCCGTGCGGGCGCGCGAACTGGCTGCCAACGACTTCAAGTACTGGGAATTGATGCGGCGCGCCTGTGCGCGGGGCATCAAGGTCTTCGACTACGGGCGCAGCAAGGTGGGTTCCGGTTCGTGGTCGTTCAAGAAAAACTGGGGATTCGAGCCGACACCGCTCAGCTACGAGTATCGCCTCTACAAGCGCGATGCGATTCCGCAGAACAATCCCAACAACCCGAAGTACAAGTTGATGATCGCCGCGTGGCGCCGCCTGCCCTTGTGGGTCGCCAACCGGCTCGGACCGCTGATCGTGCGCAACCTGGGCTGATCCGTGGCGAAGTTGTTGTACCTCGTCCATCGCCTGCCTTACCCGCCCAACAAGGGCGACAAGGTGCGCTCGTTCCACCTGTTGAAGCATCTGGCGCGACGACACGAAGTTTGCCTCGGTACATTCATCGACGACCCGGCCGACGAGGCTTACATCGATACCGTGCGCGGCTACTGTGCCGACATGCACATCGCGCGCTTGTCGCCGCGCATGGCAAAGTTGCAGAGCCTGAAGGGCCTATTGACTGGCGAGGCGCTGTCCTTGCCCTATTACCGTGATGCGGGACTGCGCGCGTGGGTGGCATCAGTTCGGGGACTCGATGCGGCCATCGTCTTTTCATCGGTCATGGCCGATTACGTTCCCGGATCGCTTCCTGCACTGGTCGATTTCGTCGACATGGACTCGGCCAAATGGACCCAGTACGCCGGTACCCATCGCTGGCCCATGTCCTGGCTCTATCGCCGCGAAGGCGAGCGTTTGTTCGCTTTCGAGCGAGTTGTAGCGCAACAGGCAAAGCATTCCTTCTTTGTGACTGAAGCCGAGCGTGACCTGTTCCTGGCCGCAGCGCCGGAATGCGCCGGGCGGGTCGACGCCATGTGCAACGGTGTCGATGCTGAGTTTTTCGCGCCCGACCCTGCATTGGCCTCACCGTTCCCGGCCGATGAAATACCGCTGGTCTTCACCGGCGCGATGGACTATTGGCCCAACATCGATGCCGCCGTCTGGTTCGCCGGCGAAATACTGCCACGCCTGTGCCAGCGCACCCCATCCATTCGTTTCTATGTCGTCGGCCGCAGCCCCGACCCGGCCGTGCAAGCGCTGGCAGGGGAAAACGTCGTGGTGACCGGCACGGTGGACGATGTGCGACCGTATCTCGCGCATGCGCGCGTTGCCGTTGCACCGCTGCGCATCGCGCGCGGCATCCAGAACAAGGTACTCGAAGCAATGGCGATGGCCCGTCCTGTCGTTGCCTCGACCGCCTGCGCCGGACCGATAGCGGCCGAACTGGGGCAGGAACTGCTGGCGGCGGAAACTCCCGACCAGTATGTCGCACAGATCGAATCCCTGCTCGCCGCTCCGGTCCATGCTGATAACATTGGCAAGGCAGCTCGCAACCGCGTGCTGGCCAGCTACAGCTGGGATGCCCACCTCGCCCCGATCGACCGCTACCTCGCAACGCTAACGCCATGAGTGCCGTCTCGCCAGCGCCGATTTTTCACTGGAAGCAGGCTTTCCTCGCGATCGTGATCGTCGAACTGGCGCTGATCGGCCTGTATTTCGGCACGGCCAGTGCGATGGTCGAGATCTGGTGGCGTTCCGAAACCTTCAACCACGCCTTCCTGGTACCGCCGATTACCCTCTGGTTGATCTGGGAGAAGCGCCATGCACTCGCACGCGAAGCGCCCCGGCCCGCGCTTTGGTTGATCCTGCCGCTGGCAGCAGTGGGCTTCGGCTGGCTGCTGGGCGAATTGGCGGCCGTGAATGCCGTGACGCAGTTTGCGCTGGTTGCCATGCAGGTGCTGGTCGTCCCCTTGATCATCGGGCTACCCGCGACCAAGCGTATCGCCTTCCCGCTGTTCTTCCTGTTCTTCGCCGTACCCATCGGTGAATTCGTCATGCCCAAGCTGATGGAATGGACGGCGATGTTCACCGTCATGGGCCTGCGTGCTTCGGGGATTCCGGTCTATCAGGAAGGCCTGCACTTCGTCATACCGTCGGGCAAGTGGTCGGTGGTCGAAGCCTGCAGCGGCGTGCGCTACCTGATCGCCTCGATCGTCGTCGGCACGCTCTATGCCTATCTCAATTACCAGTCGCTCAAGCGCCGGCTGATTTTCGTCGGCGTTGCCATCCTTGTCCCGCTGGTGGCCAACTGGGTGCGCGCCTACCTCATCGTCATGCTTGGCCATTACTCCGGAAACCAGCTGGCCGTGGGTGCGGATCATCTGATCTACGGCTGGGTGTTCTTCGGCGTCGTGATCATGATCATGTTCGCCATCGGCATGCGCTGGCGCGAACATGAGGTAGAAGTGGCGAGCAGCGACGCAGCCGCCATGAAGCAGGCCGGGGCTTTCCGACCTGTCAATTTCCTGCCAGCGCTCATTCTGGGGCTGGGTGTGGCCATCACTCCCCGCGCGGCCATGACGCTCATGGAAAGCGGTCCCGCATTGCCGGCACCTGTATTGGCCTCGGCTCTGTTGTCGCAAGATGGCTGGGAACTTGCCGATGGTACGCTTGCCGAGTGGAAACCGGCTTTCGCCAACCCTTCCGCGACATTGAATGCTGTTGTCGCCAAGGATGGCCGCCGCGTCGGCGTCTTCATTGCCTACTATCGTCAGCAGGGCTATGAGCGCAAGCTGATCAGTTCGGAAAACATGCTGGTGAAAAGCAGCGACAAGTTCTGGGCGCAGGTTGGCAGCGGCGGCCAAAGTGCATTGCTGGCGGGCCAGCCAATGAGTGTTCGCACCGCAACGCTGCGCAACAACCTGTCGAGCATCGGTGCGGAACCTGACCGCTATCGTGTCTGGCATTGGTACTGGATCGGCGGACGCATCGTCACCAGCGATCATCTCGGCAAACTGTGGCTCGCGCTCTCGCGTTTGAGCGGGCAGGGTGATGAGTCTGCAGCAGTATTCGTTTACGCGCTCAAGTCCGAGGGCGATACGGTCCTGGCCGATTACCTGACATCCGCGGGTGCAGGCATCAATAGCCTTCTTGAACAGACTGCAGGACAGCGCAAATAGAATTCGAAATCACCATATGAAAGGGAGCATCATGGCAACCAAATCCAAATCAGCCAGTAACAAGACCATCGTCGCCGTCGTCGGCCTCGGTTATGTCGGCCTGCCGCTAGCGGTTGAATTCGGCAAGCAGTACCAGACCATCGGCTTCGACCTGTCGGCAGCCAAGGTGGAAAGCTACAAGAAGTGCTTCGATCCCACCGGCGAGGTCAGCACCGAGGCCCTCAAGGCCGCCAAGCTGCTGTCGATGAGCACCGATCCCTCCACCATCGCCGTGGCTGATCTCATCATCATCGCCGTGCCGACGCCGGTTGATGAAGGGCATATTCCCGACTTCACACCACTGGTCGGATCCTCGACGACGGTCGGCAAGTACATGAAGAAGGGTGCCGTCGTGGTGTACGAATCGACCGTCTACCCCGGTGCCACGGAAGATGTCTGCATCCCACTGCTGGAACAGCATTCCGGCATGAAATGGAAGAAGGACTTCCATGTCGGCTACTCGCCCGAGCGTGTCAATCCTGGCGACAAGGAACGCACCATCACCAAGATCGTCAAGGTCGTTTCCGGTGACGACGACAAGACCGCGAAGTTCGTGCACGACATGTACGCTTCGGTGATCACTGCCGGCGTGCATAGCGCCAGCAGCATCAAGGTCGCCGAGGCCGCCAAGGTCATCGAGAACACCCAGCGCGACCTCAACATCGCCTTGATGAACGAACTGGCGATCATCTTCGACCGCATGGGCATCGACACCCTCGAAGTGCTGCAGGCCGCCGGCACCAAGTGGAATTTCCTGCCCTTCCGGCCGGGCCTCGTCGGCGGCCACTGCATCGGCGTCGATCCCTACTACCTGACGCACAAGGCCGAGATGCTCGGCTACCACCCGCAGGTGATCCTCGCTGGTCGCCGCATCAACGACGGCATGGCCGCCTGGGTCGCGCAGCAGACCGTCAAGCAGATGATCGCCAATGACTGCCACATCAAGGGCGCCAAGGTGATCGTGCTGGGCCTGACGTTTAAAGAGAATTGCCCCGACCTGCGTAATTCGAAAGTGGCCGACCTGGTCAAGGAACTGCAATCCTACGGCTGCGAAGTCGCCGTGCATGACCCACTGGGCGAACCGGCCGAGGCGATGCACGAATACGGCATCCAGCTGACGAAATGGAATGCCTTGCCGGGTAATGCCGATGCCATCGTCGCTGCCGTCTCGCACAAGGAATATCTGGCCATGTCGCTGAAGAAGCTCACCGGCAAGCTAAAGCCCAAGGGCGTGTTCGTCGACGTCAAGTCCGCCTACGATCCCAAGGCTGTCGTCAAGGCTGGATTCAAGCTCTGGCGCGTGTGATAACGGTGACTTACGCAGCACTAAAGCAGCAGCTTCAGGCGAGTCCTAGAACCTGGCTGGTTACGGGCGTCGCGGGTTTCATCGGCAGCAATCTGCTCGAAACTCTCCTGACGCTCGGCCAGCGCGTGGTGGGCCTCGATAATTTTGCCACCGGCCACCGACATAATCTGGTGGCTGCGGTGGCCGATGCCAGCCAATCGACCGGCCTGTCGCGCGGCGAACTGGAAGCACGCTTCCGTTTCATCGAAGGCGACATCCGCGATCTCGCCGCCTGCCATCAGGCGATGCAGTGGCAAGAGGGGGGGGCGGTCGATTACGTGCTTCACCAGGCCGCCCTCGGCAGCGTGCCGCGCTCGATCGAAGACCCCATCACCACCAACCAGGCCAATATCGACGGTTTTCTCAACATGCTGGTCGCCGCGCGTGACGCGAAGGTCAGTCGCTTCGTCTATGCCGCGAGCAGTTCAACCTACGGTGATCATCCCGACCTGCCCAAGGTCGAGGACAAGATCGGCAAGCCGCTTTCGCCGTATGCCGTCACCAAGCTCGTGAACGAACTCTATGCCGAAGTGTTCGCGCGTACCTATGGTTTCAAAACCATCGGCCTGCGCTACTTCAATATTTTCGGCAAGCGGCAGGACCCCAACGGCGCCTACGCGGCCGTCATTCCGAAATGGATTGCTGCGCTGATCGCCAATCAGCCCGTGCATATCAACGGCGACGGCGAGACGAGCCGCGACTTCTGCTACATCGCAAATACCATTCAGGCCAACCTGCTCGGCGCCACGACCGAGAACCCCGAGGCGGCCAACCAGATTTACAACGTTGCCGTCGGCGACCGCACATCGCTCAACGAACTCTGCGCCTTCCTCGTCAAACACCTTGCCGACCGCTACCCGCACCTGCGCGATTTCAAGCAGGTGCATCGCGACTTTCGCGCCGGTGATGTGCGGCATTCGCTGGCCGACATCTCCAAGGCCAGCCGCTTGCTCGGCTACGCGCCCAGTCATCGCATCGATGCCGGTCTCAAGGAATCGATGAACTGGTACATCGATAATCTCTGATGGCTTCTCCGTCGGATGCGCGTCCGCTGGTCCTGCACGTGTTTTATCGTTTCGATGTCGGCGGACTCGAAAACGGCGTCGCCAACCTGATCAATCACATGCCGGTCGATGCCTACCGGCATGCCATCCTGGCGCTCACCGAAGTGACCGATTTCCGCCAGCGCATCCGGCGCGACGATGTGCAGTACATCAGCCTGCGCAAGCCGCCGGGTCATTTGTTCAAGCTGTTTCCGCGCCTCTGGCGCATCTTTCGCGAACTCAAGCCAGCGATAGTACATAGCCGGAATCTCGCTGCGCTCGAAGTCACCGTGCCGGCATGGCTCGCGCGCGTGCCCGTGCGCATCCATGGCGAGCACGGCTACGACGTCGGCGATCTCGATGGCTCGAACAAGACTTACCAGTGGGTGCGACGCGCCTACAACCCGTTCGTCAGTCGCTGGATCGCACTCTCGCGCGACCTGCAAGCTTATCTGACAGGACGTGCCGGCATCCCTGGCCGCAAGGTGACGCAGATCTACAATGGTGTCGATGCCGGGCGCTTCCATCCTGCCGTCTCGCCAGCGCCGATTTCTAATTGTCCTTTCACCCGGCCCGAACATTGGCTGATCGGTACGGTCGGCCGCATGCAGACGGTCAAGGATCAGACGCTGCTCGCCCGCGCCTTCATCCGTGCGCTGGATCTGGCACCGGAACTGAAGTGCCGTCTGCGCCTCGTCATGGTCGGCGACGGTCCTCTGCGGGCCGAGGCGCAGGCCTTGCTCGACACCGCTGGCGTTGCCGACCTCGCCTGGTTACCCGGCGAGCGGCATGATGTTCCTGAAGTGCTGCGCGGGCTCGACTGCTTCGTCCTGCCATCGCTGGCCGAGGGTATCTCCAACACCATCCTCGAAGCCATGGCCTCCGGCCTGCCGGTGATTGCCACGCGCGTTGGTGGCAATCCTGAGCTCTTGATCGAAGGCCAAACCGGCATGCTCGTCCCCGTGAGCGATCCCGAGGCGATGGCCCGGGCGATCGTCGATTACGCGCGCAATCCCGAACAGGCCCGTGCTGCCGGCAAGGCAGGCAGGGCGGAAGTCGAGCGGCGCTTCAGTCTCGATGCAATGATCAGGGCTTACGGGACTCTTTATGATGGCTGCCTTGGAATTGACAGGATGCGTAGCTGGTCAGATAATCTAACCAGTTGAAGATTGCGGAGATCGAACATGCTCAAATCACAATGGCGTTTGCAGGATGCGAAAGCCCAATTCAGCCAAGTTGTCGAAGCTGCGCTGCAAGGGGAGCCGCAGCATGTGACTCGTCGCGGGCGGGATGCCGTGGTCGTTTTGTCTGAAACGAGCTATCGGATGCTGCAGCAAAACTCGCGGCTAACTGCACCCGGATTCGTCGCCCATCTCCTGGCGATACCCAAGACGGTGGCGGATGTCGGCAATCGCCAAATCAAATTGCGTGACGTGGATCTTTGATGTTTCTGCTCGACACCGTCATTATTTCCGAACTCAGGAAGGCCAAGCCCGATGCCGGGGTTGTGCGCTGGATATCACAGCAACAGGACAGTCAGTTGTTTCTGAGTGCCGTCACTCTGGGCGAGATCGAGCGGGGCATCGAAAAACAACGCAAGACTGCTCCTGAGTTCGCTGCGGAGTTGGCTGCCTGGATCGAAGAATTGATGCAGCTGTATGCCGACAGAATTCTGCCGGTTACAGCCGGGATTGCCCGCTGCTGGGGTCGTTTGTCCGCCCGGCTGGGTAATGAGGGCGCCGATCTCCTGATTGCGGCAACGGCACAGATGCATGGCCTGGTAGTGATAACGCGCAACACCCGTGATTTCGAGCCAACAGGCGTGAAAGTTCTCAACCCTTACAGCAAAAAAACCTGACCATGTGCGGCATTACCGGCATCTTCGACACTCGGGGCAAGCGCGACATCGATCGTGACGTGCTGCACCGGATGAACGAATCGCAGTTCCATCGCGGACCTGATGAGGGCGGACTGCACGTGGAACCGGGCGTCGGCCTTGGCCATCGCCGCCTGTCGATCATCGACCTCTCCACCGGCCAGCAGCCGCTCTACAACGAGGACCAGACGGTCTGCGTCGTCTTCAACGGCGAGATCTACAACTATCAGGAACTGATTCCTGAGTTGCAGGCGCTCGGCCATGTGTTCCATACGCGCAGCGACACCGAGGTGATCGTCCATGCCTGGGAAGCCTGGGGCGAAGCCTGCGTCGAACGCTTTCGCGGCATGTTCGCCTTCGCACTGTGGGATCGAAATCGTGACACCCTGTTTCTCGCGCGCGACCGGCTCGGCGTCAAGCCGCTGTTCTACGCGCTGCTCGACGATGGCACTTTCCTGTTCGGTTCCGAACTCAAGTCGATCGTTGCGCATGGTGGGCTGAAACGGGATATCGACCCGCTGGCAGTCGAGGAGTATTTCGCGCTCGGCTACGTCGCCGAACCGCGCTGCATCTTCAAACAGGCGAAGAAGTTGCCGCCGGCCTGCACGCTAAAAGTCGGCCGTGGCGGGACGGCACTGCCCGAGCCACGCGAATACTGGGATGTGCGCTTCACACTCGATGCCCGCATCGGCATCGACGAAGCCTGCCATGAACTCGAAAAGCGACTCACCGAATCCATTCGCCTGCGCATGATCTCGGAAGTCCCGCTCGGCGCTTTCCTCTCCGGCGGTGTCGATTCCAGCGCGGTGGTGGCGATGATGGCCGGCCTGTCGAACGAGCCGGTCAATACCTGCTCGATCTCCTTCAGCGATCCCGCCTACGACGAAGCCCGCTTCGCCCAGCAGGTTGCCGATCGTTACCGGACCCGGCACTTCGTCGATCAGGTTGAAAGCGACGACTTCGATCTCATCGACACGCTCGCGAAGCTTTACGATGAGCCCTACGCCGATAGTTCGGCGATTCCGACCTATCGCGTCTGCCAGCTTGCCCGCAAGCACGTCACCGTCGCACTGTCGGGCGATGGTGGCGACGAGAGTTTCGGCGGCTATCGCCGCTATTCCTTGCACCTGATGGAAGAACGGATGCGTGCCGCGTTGCCGCTCGGCCTGCGCCGACCGCTGTTCGGCACGCTCGGCAAGCTCTATCCCAAAGCTGATTGGGCGCCGCGTGTCTTCCGCGCCAAGACGACCTTCGAGGGCCTCGCGCGCACTTCGGTCGAGGCCTACTTCCACAGCGTCTCGGTGATCAGAAACTGGCAGCGCAACCAGATTTTCAGTGATGCCTTCAAGGCGCAGCTTGGTGGCTACAGCGCCCAACAAGTGTTCGACCGCCATGCGGCACGCGCCGGTACCGACGACCCGCTCGCGCTGATCCAGTACATCGACCTGCACACCTACCTGATCGGCGACATCAACACCAAGGTCGACCGCGCCAGCATGGCGCACTCACTCGAAGTGCGCGAGCCGCTGATGGATCATCCGCTCGTCGAATGGCTCGCGTCCCTTCCGACCGCATTGAAGATCCGCGGCGGCGAGAGCAAGTTCCTGCTCAAGAAGGCGATGGAGCCACATCTGCCACACGACATCATGTATCGGCCCAAGATGGGCTTCGCCGTGCCGCTGGCGCGCTGGTTCCGCGGCCCGCTGCGCCAGCGCGTGCGCGACGAACTGCTCGGCGGCCCCATGCTCGAAACCGGCTGGTTCAATGCAGACACGATCCGCCAGATCGTCGAGCAGCACGAATCCGGCCGGAGTGACCACAGCACCCCGATCTGGGTACTGCTGATGTTCGATGCCTTCCTGAGGAATCAGCTATGCGCATCGTAGGCAATCGCAAGGAAAGACCGATCAGTTTTTCGGCAAGCGCGGAACTCTTGCTCGAGGGTGCGCGGTTCAACGATGAAATTCACCGCATGCCCGGAGGCGGCATTACGGGTTTCCCCAAGGGGGTATACCGTTTCATGACCCATGCCGAGGCTAATCGACAACAGGAGGAATGCATCATTGCCGGTATGGTCGAGTTGGCAAGGAGCCGTCTGAAATGAAAGAAATCAGTCGCCCGGCGACGCTCGATGATTTGAAAACGCTCCTTCTTTCGCTGAATCAGCAACAAGTCGATTACCTGCTGATCGGTGGATATGCGCTATTCGCTCATGGTTATCACCGGGCAACGACGGATATCGATGTGCTGGTGCCCGCGACCCAGGCTGCCGGAGAGAGGGTGAAATCAGCGCTGATGATTTTGCCTGACCATGCGGCCAAGGATATCGACCCGTCATGGTTCGAGGAAGGAGAGAATATTCGCGTGGTCGATGCCTTCGTCGTCGATATCATGCTGAATGCCTGTGGCGAAACCTACGAGACACTAAAACAATTCGCACAAACCATCGATCTTGATGGTATTCCGGTACGCACAGTCAGCCTTGAAGGCCTGCTGCGAACCAAGCAAACGGTGCGTGACAAGGACATCGCTGATCGTGTCGTGCTGGAACGTGCAATCAATGCTCTTAAACAAAACAATCACTGAGACGTCCAGTTAAGACTATGCCTACCCTCTACCTCGTTGCCGGGGCCCGGCCCAACTTCATGAAGATCGCCCCGATCGTGCGTGCCCTGCAGGCGCACGGCGGCCTCGACTTCAAGATCATCCATACCGGTCAGCACTACGACCGCGAGATGAACGATGTCTTCTTCGAGGAACTGGGCATTCCCTCACCGGATGTCTTCATGGGCGCGGGCGGCGGCAGCCATGCGCAGCAGACCGCGAAGATCATGACGGCCTTCGAAGAGCTCTGTCAGGCCAACCAGCTGGATGCTGTGCTGGTTGTCGGCGACGTCAATTCCACGCTCGCCTGCTCGATCGTTGCCAAGAAACTCAACATCCCCGTCGCGCACGTCGAAGCTGGCCTGCGCAGCGGCGACATGAGCATGCCCGAGGAAATCAATCGCCTCGTCACCGACAGCATTTCCGACTGGTTCTTCGTCACAGAGCCGAGCGGCGTCGAGCACCTGCGGCGCGAAGGCAAGGCCGACAGCGCCATCCACTACGTCGGCCATGTGATGGTCGACAACGTCCTCTATCAGGCGGCCAAGTTGGCCCAGGCGGCTGCGGAATTCGAAACCTCCGCCTTCAAGCAGCAGAACCCGCGCTATGGCGTGATCACGCTGCATCGTCCGAGCAACGTCGACAGTGCCGAGATGATGGCGCGTATCAGCGGGGCGCTGAAAGAAATCGCCGCCGAACTGCCACTGTTGTTTCCCGTCCATCCGCGTACGCGCGGCAACCTCGAAAAGTTTGGCATCGATCTCGGCCCGAATATCAGTCTCGTCGGCCCGCAGGCCTACATGGCCTTCCTCAATGTCTGGAAGGATGCCGCGGTTGTGCTCACCGACAGCGGCGGCCTGCAGGAAGAAACCACCGCGCTCGGCGTGCCCTGCATCACCATCCGCGAGAACACCGAGCGACCGGTGACGGTGGAGGAGGGCACCAACGTTCTCGTCGGCACCGATCCGCAACGCATCGTCGCCGAGGCCCGCAAGGTAATGCGGGGCGAAGGCAAGCAGGGCCGCCGGCCGCATCTGTGGGATGGCAAGGCCGCCGAGCGCATCGTCGCGATCCTGGCGCACGAACTCGGCTGAACCCGGAAAACTCGGCGCTGGCGAGATGGCAGTGTTGCTTCGGCCTTGAAAGGCTGATAATGTACAAATTGTCTAATTTGTACATTATTGGAGATTGTGATGAAAACCATGCCCGCCAGCGAAGCCAAACAGTCGTTTGCCGCGCTCATTGACATGGCAGCCAACGAACCTGTCGTGATTCAGCGGCAAAAGCGAGATGTTGCTGTCGTGCTTTCGATGTCGGAGTACGAGCGGCTGGCCCGCCTGAATGTCCAGGAGTTTCAGCGCTTTTGCGATTCGGTAGGAAAGCAAGCCATCGAGCGCGGACTCACCGAAGCGTCGCTCGCCCAGCTGCTCGATGAATGACCCTGTGACAGCATCTTCCGGAGTCCGCGAAAAGCGCTGGGTACTGGATACCAACGTGCTGATCTCCCGGCTATTGATGCCAGGCGGCGTTGCTGCGCGTGCGGTAGATCGTGCCTTGGTCGAAGGTGTATTGCTGGTTTCCGATGCAACGTTGGCCGAGTTGGTCGATGTGCTGGCCAGACCCAAGTTCGATCGTTATGTCTCGATCGTCGATCGCAAGCGTTTTGTTGCGCTTCTTGGCGGCGTGGCGCGGCGCGTGCCGATCACGCATCAACTGACGATCTGCCGCGACCCGCGCGACGACATGTTTCTGCACGTGGCGCTCAATGGTGAAGCCGATGCCATCGTCACCGGGGATGCCGATTTGCTGGTGCTGCATCCCTTTCATGGCATCGACATCCTCAGTCCGGCTGGTTTCCTGGCCAGCAAACATGGCTGAACAGGCAAACTCGGCGTTGGCGAGACGGCATACCCATGATTCGTAATATGTGGCCCGTATAATCGGCCGAAAACACTCAGGGCTGGAAAACATGAAAGTTCTCATCACCGGCGCAGCCGGCTTCATCGGCTCGGCCCTCGCGCTGCGCCTGCTCGAACGTGGCGATAGCGTCGTCGGCATCGACAACCACAACGACTACTACGACCCGGCGCTCAAGGAAGCGCGGCTGGCGCGGCATGCCGATCACTCCAACTACACGCACCTGCGCATCGACATCGCCGACCGCAAGGTGATGGAGGACTGCTTCTCCACCCACAAGCCCAACCGCGTCGTCAATCTGGCCGCGCAAGCCGGCGTGCGCTACTCGATCGAGAACCCGCTTGCCTACATCGACAGCAACCTCGTCGGCTTCGGCCACATCCTCGAAGGCTGCCGCCACCACGGCATCGAACACCTCGTCTATGCCAGCAGCTCCAGCGTGTATGGCGCCAACACCACGATGCCCTTCTCGGTGCATCACAACGTCGACCATCCGCTCTCGCTCTACGCCGCCAGCAAGAAGGCCAACGAACTGATGGCCCATACCTACAGCCACCTCTACAACCTTCCCACCACCGGCCTGCGCTTCTTCACCGTCTATGGCCCCTGGGGCCGGCCCGACATGGCGCTGTTCAAGTTCACCAAGGCCATCCTCGCCGGCGAAAAAATCCCGGTCTTCAACTACGGCAAGCACCGGCGTGATTTCACCTACATCGACGACATCGTCGAAGGTGTCATCCGCGTGCTCGACAAGCCGGCGCAGCCCAATCCGGACTGGAGCGGAGCGAATCCGGATTCCGCTACCAGCAAGGCTCCCTGGCGGGTTTACAACATCGGCAACAACAATCCGGTTGAACTGATGGACTACATCGCCGCTCTTGAAAAGGCGCTCGGACGAAAAGCAGACATGGACATGCTGCCACTACAGCCGGGAGATGTGCCCGACACCTATGCCGATGTGCAGGATCTCGTGAGGGAGTTCGGCTACAAGCCCGCCACGTCGGTGGAGCAGGGCGTCGCCAACTTCGTCGACTGGTATCGCAATTACTTCAAGGGATAGACATTATGAAAATCGCCATTGCCGGCACGGGCTACGTTGGCCTGTCCATCGCCGTATTGCTGGGCCAGCACAACGAAGTCGTCGCGCTTGACGTCGTCCCCGAGAAGGTGGACATGCTCAACCGCAAGCAGTCGCCGATCGTCGACCACGAGATCGAGGACTACCTCGCCCACAAGCCGCTCAACTTCCGCGCCACGCTCGACAAGCAGGACGCCTACGCCGGGGCTGAATTCGTTGTCATCGCCACCCCCACCGATTACGACCCGCAGACCAACTACTTCAATACCAGTACCGTCGAAGCCGTCATCCGCGATGTGATCGCCATCAATCCGCAGGCGACGATGGTCATCAAGTCCACCGTGCCGGTCGGCTATACCCGGAAAGTCAGCGAAGCCTTCGGTCTGGCCCTGGGCCGGCCGGCCAACATCATCTTCTCGCCCGAGTTCCTGCGCGAAGGCAAGGCGCTCTACGACAACCTCTACCCCTCACGCATCGTCGTCGGCGAAAAGTCACCCCGTGCCGAAGCCTTTGCCAAGCTGCTCCAGCAGGGCGCCATCAAACCGGACATTCCTGTCCTCTTCACCGACAGTACCGAGGCCGAGGCAGTCAAGCTCTTCTCGAATACCTACCTTGCCATGCGTGTCGCCTACTTCAACGAACTCGACACCTACGCGGCCAGCCATGGGCTGGATACCCGGCAGATCATCAACGGGGTCTGTCTCGATCCGCGCATCGGCAGCCACTACAACAACCCCAGCTTCGGCTACGGCGGCTACTGCCTGCCCAAGGACACCAAGCAACTTCTCGCCAACTACCGCGACGTGCCGCAGAATCTCATCCACGCCATCGTCGATTCGAACACCACGCGCAAGGACTTTGTCGCCGACAGCATCCTCCGCAAAAACCCGAAGACAGTCGGCGTGTATCGCTTGATCATGAAGGCCGGCTCGGACAACTTCCGCGCATCGAGCATCCAGGGCATCATGAAGCGCATCAAGGCCAAGGGCATTCCAGTGATCGTTTATGAACCCGTGCTCAAGGAGGCCGAATTCTTCCACTCGAAAGTCGTCAACGACCTCGCCGAGTTCAAGCGGCAGTCCGACATCATCGTCGCCAACCGTGTGACTGACGACATTCGCGACGTGCAGGACAAGATCTACAGCCGCGACCTGTTCGGGGGAGATTGAAAACTCGGCGCTGACGGGACGGCAGGAGATCTGTAGCGCCGGGCTTGTTCGCACATCAATTGTGCAAATCGTACTTTTAACTTCTGATTTGCACATAATTGCGCTATCCTGTAGCGCATGATTGAACGCGACTTGACTGTCGAGTTGCGCCAGGCGGCTGCCGAATATCCGGTAGTGACCCTGCTTGGCCCGCGTCAGTCAGGCAAGACGACACTGGCGCGCATGACGTTTCCAGGCAAGCCATGGGTGTCGCTCGAAGATCCCGACGTGCGGCTCGCGGCGGAAGCCGATCCACGCGGTTTTCTCGGACAATATCCCGCCGGTGCAATCCTTGACGAAGTGCAGCGGTTGCCCGTCCTGCTCTCCTATCTGCAGGGCATCGTCGACCAGCAAGGCGACAAGGGGCGTTTCATCCTGACGGGCAGTCACCAGCCACGTCTGAATGAAGCCATCGGCCAATCATTGGCGGGCCGCACGGCCGTGCTCACGCTCTGGCCGTTTTCGTTTCGCGAGCTTGGCCAATATCGAGCGAACCAGGATCCATACGAACTCATCGTGCGCGGCTGCTACCCGCGTGTTCATGAAGATAATCTCGATCCACGCCGCTTCTTCAATGGTTATCTGCAAACCTATGTCGAACGCGACGTGCGGGAACTGATCCAGCTGCGCGACCTTTCCGCATTCCAGAAGTTTCTCGTCTTGCTGGCCGGCCGGGTGGGGCAGGTGGTGAATCTGGCATCCCTCGCCAACGATGCGGGTGTTTCGAGCACGGCGCTGCGCAATTGGCTTTCGGTACTGAAAGCTTCCTACGTGATATTCGAGCTGCAGCCGTATTTCCAGAATATCAACAAGCGTGTGATCAAGTCGCCAAAACTTTACTTTGCCGATGTCGGGTTGGCGGCATTTCTACTGGGTATTCATACGAGGGAGCAAGCAGCACGCGACCCATTGCGGGGCGCGCTTTATGAAAACCTCATCATCGCCGATGCCCTCAAATCATTCTGCAATGCTGGCAATCGGCCGGAACTGTATTTCTACCGCGACAGCCACGGCAACGAGGTTGATTTGCTGATCCGCGACGAGGGCACGATTACTCCAGTCGAAATCAAATCCTCCAGCACCTTCAATCCAGACTTTCTCAAGGGGATCCGGCACTTTCGCGCCGTTGCCGGCGATCGTATCAATGACGGATTCCTGCTTTACAACGGCCAACAAAACTTCGACGTGCAAGGTGTGCGCGTTATGAATCCCTTGGCAAAACCCTGATATCTGCTTGCATGCAGTCCGTATAATCGGCCGCGTGAAAATTCTCTATCACCACCGCACCGCCTCGAAAGACGGCCAGGCTGTTCACATCGAAGAGCTGATTGGCGCCTTGCGCCAACACGGGCATGAAGTGCGCGTTGTGGCACCCGAGATTAGCAGCGGGGGCGGCATGGGTGATGACGCCACTTTGGTGCACAAACTCAAGGCGGCGCTGCCGAAAGCGCTGTACGAACTCCTCGAACTGGCCTATTCGTTCGTTGCCTATCGGCGGCTATTGAAAGCGGCGCGCGAGTTCCAGCCCGCTTTCATCTACGAGCGCTACAACCTATTCCTGCTCGCCGGTGCAATGCTCAAGCGCAAGCTGGGCCTGTCGCTGCTGCTCGAAGTGAATGCGCCGCTGGCTGAAGAGCGCGGCCGCCACAGCGGCGGCCTTGGCCTGCCGTGGCTCGCGCGCTGGGCGGAAAGCCGGGCTTGGCGAAGCGCTGACTTCGTTCTGCCGGTGACAAAGGTGCTAGCCGGTTACGTCGCTGCAGTCGGTGTGCCGGGCGAACGCATTCTCGTCATCCCCAATGGCATCAACCGCGACCACTTCGCCGCCGCACCCACTCCGGAAATCGCTAAACAACGCCTCGGCCTGACCGGAAAACTCGTACTCGGCTTCACCGGCTTCGTCCGCGACTGGCATGGGGTCGATCGCGTCATCCGCTGGATGGCTACTGCGGACGCCCCAACGAATGCCGTACTCATGGTCGTCGGTGATGGTCCCGTGCGTGGTGAACTCGAACAACTCGCCGCTGACCTGCATCTGCATGGCCGTGTGCGCTTCACTGGCGTGGTCAATCGAGACCTCGTGCCTGAGCATGTCGCCGCCTTCGACATCGCCCTGCAGCCTGCCGTCGTGCCCTACGCCTCGCCGCTCAAGCTTTTCGAGTACCTCGCGCTCGGCAAAGCCGTCATCGCGCCCCGGCAGCCCAATATTGAAGAAATCCTCACCGACGGCGACAATGCCCTGCTGTTCGAAGCCAACCAGCCGGGCGCATTCGAACAGTCCCTCACCCGCTTGTGTGCCGATGAGGCTCTGCGCAAACAATTGGCTACGGCTGCCGCCGCCACTATCGATCGTCTCGATCTCACCTGGCTGGGCAACGCGCGGAAAGTCGTACAGCTGGGGCAGCAGAAAACGCTCATTTGATACACTGATGCACATGAATCAGTCTGCGATTGCCCTTCTGAATCCTCAGGATCGATCCGCCATCGAGCGGATCATTGCGCCATGGCTGGCGCGACAGGATGCCAGATTGAAACTATTTGGCTCGCGTGCGCGCGGCGATGCCCGTCGTGTATCTGATATCGATCTTGCCTTGGTTAGCGGACAACCCATTGCAGTTGCGGACATGGCGGCGCTGCGCGAAGCGCTGGAAGAATCCCTGATTCCCTTTCGCATCGACCTGGTCGATTACGCCAGTGCGCCCACCCACTTGCGTGCGGCAATCGACCGCGAGGGTATTCCATGGCCCGTTCAGACCAACGCATAGCCACGGCCCTGCAGGCTTTGGCAACACTTGACGAACTGGCGCATCAACCCGCCAGCAACATTGTTCGGGATGCCGCCATCCAGCGCTTTGAATACACCTTCGAGGCGACTTGGAAAGCCGCGCAAGCTGTTCTGCTCGATCGCTTTGGTGTAGAGCTGGCATCGCCCAAGCCCGTTGTCCGTGCCAGTCTGGAAAATGGATTGCTCACCGAGGAAGAGGCGCGCGTTGGGCTTGCCATGGTCGATCATCGCAACCTGACTGCCCATACCTACAACGAAGAGCTCGCCAACGAGATATTCGCGCAAATCCCCAGCTATCGAAAGCTGCTGCGCGAATGGTTGGGGCGGCTCGCCAAGACTTAGCGGGTAAACCGCACAAAGTCGGCGCTACTGGGATCGAGCGTGCCGTCGCTCGCCTGCACGCGGCATTGCCGGCAACGGCCAAGGACGCGGTGCGCGCCGCCCGAACGCTCTATTCGTGGGACTTTTTGCTCGGTGTGCAGGACATTACCCGGCAGGGGGGGCACCATACTTTCTGTGTTCAACGCTTTGACCGCACCACTGTAGCAAAGGAAACGCCGGGTAAGCGACGCTTTTACACCTCCGCCATGACCTTATTGGGGAAGGATGTCAGCGAAGGGACCAGCTACCTGTAACTGGTGGAGTTTATCGCCCGGCGCGGCGACCCGGATCACATTCAGGAGGATCTCGAACAGTTGTTTCGACGGGTTGTATTCAACGTCGCTGTCGGTAACCGTGATGACCATCTGCGCAACCATGGATTCATCCTGGGCAAACGTGGCTGGCGGCTGTCACCCGCATTCGATGTGAATCCGAGCATCGACAAGGCCACCCATGTACTCAGTATCGACGCCGTCGTCAATGTCGTGGGTGATTGGAAAGCTGTCGCCCGGCGAGCAAAGATTGCTGCTGCCGATATCGAACTCTCGGCGAGTGCCTTTGTTGCTCTGGAGAGGTAGCGCAAACTCGGCACTGACGAGACGGCAGTCGGTGCTGTTGGAATTATTGACAACGCTCTAAAGTGTTGGTAACGTCACCAACATGAAAGCCAGCGAACTTCTGCGTCAGCGCATCGTGCTATCAGAAGACGCTTTCATTGAAATGGTGGTCTGGCAATTACCCGAGCCCTTGCCAGATTCGGTCCACGACAAGAAATATCGGCTTGCCTACGTCGTGCAAGGTGAATGCGTGCTGCGTTACGACAACGAGGCGGGGAAGGGCGATCATCGGCATATTGGTGCAAGAGAATGCGAATACGCCTTCTCCACCATCGAAAAACTGCTGTCTGATTTTCAGCAAGACATCGCGAGGTGGAACCATGAAAACCGTCGTTCTTGATGTGCAATCCCCCGAAACCGCCATGGCCAATCTTGCTCAGGCTTGGAAAACAGGCAAGGCCCAACGAGCGGCACGCATTAGCTTTGCGTCACCGGAACTGCTGTGGAAGGTATTGTCAGAAAAGCGCTGGGAATTGCTCAAAGCCCTTTGTGGTGCCGGACCCATCTCGATTCGCGAAGCTGCCCGGCGCGTCCAACGTGACGTCAAGGCAGTCCACGGCGACGTCACCGGGCTCCTGAATGCCGGCTTGTTGCAACATACCGAAGACGGGAAAATCATCTTCCCCTTTGAGTCGGTGAAAGTCGAATTTCTGCTGCAGGCAGCATAGAAAAACTCGGCGCTGGCAAGACGGCATCCCTGGCAATACAAGCCTGCCTGGCCGAATGCAGTCCGTATAATCGGCCGCATGATCCGCACGCTCCTCTTCTCCACACTCTACCCCAGCAGCGTGCGGCCGAGCCACGGCATCTTTGTCGAAACGCGCCTGCGCCACCTGCTTGCCAGCGGCCAGGTGCAAACCCGCGTCGTTGCCCCGGTGCCGTGGTTTCCCTTCCGTCATCCCCGCTTCGGCGAATACGCCAAGCACGCCGCCGTGCCGGCACATGAAGTACGCAACGGTATCGACATAACCCACCCGCGCTACCTGCTGCTGCCCAAGGTCGGCATGAACAGTGCCCCTTACACTCTGGCCCGCGCCGGCCTCAAGGCCGCACGCAAGCTGATCGCCGCAGGCTACGACTTCGACCTCATCGACGCCCACTACTTCTACCCGGATGGCGTCGCCGCCACGATGATCGGCAAGGCGCTCAACAAGCCCGTGGTCATCACCGCGCGCGGCACCGACATCAACCTCATCCCGCAGTACCCGAAACCCAAGCAGATGATCCTGCAGGCCACCGAAGATTGTGCCGCGATGATCACCGTTTGCGCCGCGCTCAAGGACGCCATAGTCGGTCTTGGCGGGACGGCACACAAGATCACCGCGCTGCGCAATGGCGTCGACCTCGAACTCTTCCACCCCGAAGACAAGCCGCAAGCCCGCGCCGCCTTCGGCATGAACGACAACTTCGCCATCGCCTCTGTCGGCCACCTCATCGAACGCAAGGGCCAACACCTCGTCATCGAAGCCTTGGCACAGATTCCCGATGCCGAGCTCTACCTCGCCGGCGCGGGCGAAGAAGAAGCCCGCCTGCGTGCACTGGCCGAACAACTCGGCGTGACCCAGCGGGTGCATTTCCTCGGTGCCATGCCGCAAGCCAAACTGCGCACGCTCTACAGCGCCGTCGATTGCCTCGTGCTCGCCTCCAGCCGCGAAGGCTGGGCCAACGTGCTGCTCGAAGCCATGGCTTGCGGCACACCGGTGGTGGCCACCAATGTCTGGGGCACCCCCGAAGTCGTTGTTACCCCCGAGGCCGGCGTGCTCATGGACGAACGCAGCGCCGGCGGCATCGTGCGCGGCATCATTGCCCTACGGAAGAATCTGCCCAGCAGAGGTGCCACCCGCGCCTACGCCGAACAATTTGGCTGGCAGCCAACAACCGACGGACAATTGACGATATTTCGTAAACTACTTGGGAAATCCTGATGGAGAAAGCCTTTGCGTGATCTGCTGCTAACTGCCATCGTCTTCGGCTCGATTCCCTTCATCCTGCGCAACCCCTTCATTGGGCTGCTGATGTGGGTGTGGCTGGGCATCATGAACCCGCACCGGCTGACGTGGGGGTTCGCCTATGACCTGCCGTTCGCGCAGATTGTCGCAATTACCACTTTGCTGGCGATTGTTATCAATGCCAAAAAACTTTATCGGTTTCCTTTGGACAGGGTAACCGTGATGCTTATCCTCTTCGTGATCTGGATTGGCGTTTCGCCATTGTTTTCCTTTCATCCAGATAAAGAGCTTTATTTCTGGTTGCGGGCTTTCAAGATTCAACTGATGGTTTTGGTGGCCATGTTGCTCGTCGGCAACCGTGATCAATTGCACAAAATGGTTTGGGTATTGGCGCTTTCAATTGGTTTCTTCGGAATTAAGGGGGGACTTTTCACCATTGCTACTGCAGGTAATCATCGGGTATGGGGCCCGGAAGGAAGTTTCATATTCGATAACAACACCCTGGCACTGGCGATCATCATGGGCGTGCCATTGTTTCGCTATCTTCAGCTGAATTCGGAAAATCCGTGGGTTAAACGAGCCTGTCTCGCAGCCATGGCACTGTGCATAGTCTCGGCGATTGGCTCGCAATCGCGCGGTGCATTCCTGGCATTGGCGGCAATGGGCATCTTCTTGACCATGAAAAGTCGCCAAAAGGGGCTCATTGCCCTGTTGGCACTGGCCGCGCTACCGATTGCCTGGTTTCTGATGCCGGAGAGTTGGACCGCTCGAATGTCCACCATCCAGACCTATGATCAGGATGCTTCGGCCATGGGGCGGATCAACGCTTGGTGGACGGCATGGAACCTGGCGGTGGACCGCTTTCCAATAGGTGGTGGATTCGCCATGTACGAGCCAGATGTATTCATGCGCTATGCCCCCAATCCTGACAACATTCTGGTCGCGCACAGTATCTATTTTCAGATACTGGGTGAGCATGGATTCATGGGCTTATTCCTCTTCCTCACGGTTTTTGGCCTGACATGGATAAATGGCAGTTGGGTACTTCGTAGTACCAAAGGCAAAGCGGAACTTACTTGGGCACATGATCTGGCCGCCATGTGCCAAGTAAGCCTGGTCGGCTACGCAGTCGGTGGCGCCTTCCTCAGCCTCACCTATTTTGATCTGCCGTACTACATCGTCGTCATCCTGATCGTACTGCGCGTTCTCGTTCGTCAGGAACTATCAGCACCGACAACAAGGCCTGCACCGGTGCAAACATGATCGACGGGTTGCCCATACTCGCCTGGCCACCGCACCGGCAGCTGCTTACTATCCTGATTTACCATCGGGTCCTGCCCGAGCATGATCCACTACGTCCGGGGGAAATCACAGCCGGGCACTTCGAGCGTCAGGTGATCTTTCTTGCTCGATACTTCAATGTCCTGCCCCTGCGCGAAGCAGTACAACGCCTGCGCGCAGGTCGATTACCACGCCGTGCCTGCTGCATCACCTTCGACGATGGTTATGCCGACAACCTGACAGTCGCGTTGCCCATTCTGGAAAAGTATTGCCTGCCAGCAACAGTTTTCGTCGCTACTGGCTATCTGGATGGGGGACGCATGTTCAACGATTCGGTCATTGATGCCATCGCCCGTGCTGCAGGGCAGGTGTTGCACCTCGAATCCATCGGGCTAGGCCAGCATGCCATTGGAGCCGTCACCGAAAAGCGCGCCACCATTGCAGCGATCCTCGAGCAACTTAAATACCAACCACCTGGCGAGCGTGCAGCCTTGGTGGATAAGCTGGTCGATCTGGCGGGCTGCGGCCCATTACCGACGGACATCATGCTGACAAGTCAGCAAGTCGGAGAATTGGCTCATCGTGGTGTCGAAATCGGAGGGCATACCGTCGCGCATACCATCCTCACTACTCTTGAGGCTGCTACTGCACAACAAGAAATTGCTGCCGGGAAGCAGCGTCTGGAAGACATTACCGGCAATCCAGTCACTACTTTCGCTTATCCGAACGGTCGTCCCAACCGGGACTATCAGGCGTGTCATGTTGCGATGGTGCGTGAACTTGGTTTCGAGTTGGCCGTCAGCACCTCACATGGCGTGGCCAATTCCGACAGTGATTTTTTTCAACTGCCGCGCTTCGTTCCCTGGGGCGATTCGCTGACCATGCTGGCGGCGCGCATGATGCGCAATGCCTGGACTGGAAAGGCTGCAATGACATGCTGAAAGAAGAAAAGACAACCGAGATCTGGGATACCGGCTCGCATGAAAACTTTTACAAGTTTTATGAGCAGCAAAGCCTGACCCCGGAAACCCTGGAGCGTTTCCGCGTAGCCTGTGAAACCTTGCTGCGGATCTATGGGCCTCTCCCGGAAGGCCGGCGACTCGATGTCCTTGACGTGGGATGTGGTGCCGGAACCCAATCGCGTTTCTGGACAGATGAAAATCATCGCTACCGGGGTATCGATATCAACGAGCCACTGGTGCAACTGGCCAGAGCGCGTGCGGCAGAGCAGGGTATCGACGCCCGATTCGATATTGGAACGGCGACCGCATTACCTTGTGGCGACCAATCCGTCGATATCTGTCTGCTGCCGGAACTGCTCGAACATGTCGCCGACTGGCAAGCCTGCCTGAATGAAGCCATTCGCGTGTTGCGTCCCGGCGGGCTGATCTACATCAACACCAGCAGCAAACTTTGCCCAAAGCAGCAGGAATTCAATCTACCGCTCTACGGCTGGTATCCGCATCAGCTGAAACGCTATTTCGAGCATCGTGCTGTCACGGATAGGCCCGATTTGGCGAATTATGCAAAATACCCGGCGGTGAACTGGTTCAGCTTTTACGGCTTGCGACAGTATCTGGAACCCAAGGGATTTGCATGTCTCGATCGCTTCGATCTGGTCGATCCCGCTGGGAAAAACATGCTTGTCAGCTCGGTTTTGATGCTGATACGCAGCCTGTCGCCGCTTCGGTTTATTGGGCACGTTCTTACCCCCTACACGCTGCTCATCGCAAGAAAAAGTTTGTCATGAGCAAACCTGCCAGGCTGTAATCGCATGAAAACGCTAAGTGCCTTGTTCGAAGTCGGGCATGGCGATCATCGACAAATTCGTTCGATGGAGGGTCTGCGCGGGTTAGCCGTATTCCTTGTGTTTCTCGTGCATTACGTCACCCTCATCGAGCCTTGGCTGATGCGCGAAACGCTGACATGGGACTTGGCAAATAGTCTGCGCGATATTGGCCATGCAGGCGTTGACCTCTTCTTTGTGCTCAGCGGTTATCTGATCTATGGCACGCTGATTGTCAAAGTGCGTCCGGTATTGCCCTATCTGCGACGTCGGGTTCAGCGTATTTATCCCGCCTTCCTCGCGGTATTCGCGTTGTATTTATTGCTTTCCTGGTGGTTTCCGCAAGAGAGCAAGATTCCTCACGGCGCAGTAACTGCAAGCGTTTATCTGGCCACAAATTTGTTGCTCTTGCCCGGGCTGTTTCCCATCGAACCGATGATCACCGTGGCCTGGTCACTCAGTTACGAAATGTTCTATTACCTGCTGGTTCCCTGCCTGATTGCCCTGCTGAATTTGAGGCAGTGGACACGGTTGGCGCGCATGGCATTCTTTTGTTCCGCGGCAGTGTTTGGTCTTGCCTTGGCGCATTGGCTAGGGGGTGGTCCTGTGCGTCTGGTAATGTTTGTTGCCGGTATCCTGTTGTTCGAAACCATGGGCGAAAATAAGGCGATCCATCTCGGCCGATTCGGCCTGCCGGCCCTGTTGGGCGGATTGGTAATCATCGACCAGTGGGCTACAGGCCCGCTGCGTTATGTCGTCCTGTTCATCAGTTTTTACTTGCTGTGCCTTGCGGCATTTCGGGGCAACGGCCTGACCGCGAGGCTGTTCTGCTGGACACCGCTTCGCTGGCTCGGCAACATGAGCTACTCCTACTACCTGATTCATGGCCTGACCCTCAAGGCCGCATTCCTGCTTTTAAGCAAGGTCTTGCCACCATCGGCCGGATGGGGTGTCGCTGGCTTCTGGGGATGGATGGCGCCGCTGTTCGCGATTACGCTGCTACCCTCGGCGATACTCTTCGCTTGGGTGGAAAAGCCCCTCTCCCTGACTATGCGCCGCCCCCCTGCGCATCCATCCACAGGTTGAAGATCAACAAAGAAGTCAGATACGCATCGTGATTGGCACGCCCGCTGGTGTGCTCATCAAATAGACGTTGCACGAAATCGCGATTGAAGATGCCGCGTGCCGTCGCGCCAGCGCCGAGTATGTGCTCGTGCAGGAAATCCTTCAGCGGGCCGGAAAACCAGACTTTCGTCGGCTGGCTGAAGCCCCGTTCCTTCTTGCGGTCGAGAATGTCATCGGGAACGATGCCCCGTAGCGCCGCCTTGTAGAGCAGCTTGATGCCGTCGGTCGTCGGGGTCGGTTGTTCGATCTGAAAACGCGAAGGAATGCGCAAGGCGAGTTCGATCAGACGGTAATCCACCAGCGGGGTGCGGTTCATCACATTGTGCGCCGACGCCATACGCTCGTTCTTGTAGAGCAGGTCATCGGGCAGGAAGGTCTTGATCAACCCGAACTGGTAGAGGTTGAGCGGGTCGTCGAGCGTGGCCTGGCCCAGATATTCCTTGCCGACCGCGTAAGGATCGGCACCGGTACGGAAATCCGCGGACAGCAGTTGCCGCCGGACGGCGGTATGGAAGAGGGGGCGCCAGGTCAGGCGGCGTTCGTCGTCGGGCAGGGCCAGACGCGCGCACATGCGCCGCACCCGGTCAGACAGTGAATCACCGATGGGTAGCGAATCGGCCAGCAGGCCGAAAGTTGCACGCCGCAGGGGCTGCGGGATGCGCAGCAAACCGGCGATGCCACGTTCGCCTTGCGTATTGCCGGCAGGGAAAAGCTCATCGGGTCCCTCGCCATCGAATACCACATCGTAACCATCCTCTCGTGCCATGCCGAGCACCGCATACATGCCGACCAGCGCCGCATCATTCACCGGAGAATCAAGAAATCCCACCGCCTGGGTCAGCGTAGCGGCAAAGTCGGCCGGCTTGAGGATACGTTCGTGCTGGTCGACGCCTAAAGTCTTGACGATGATGTCTTGCAGGCTGGCATCGCTATAGGCCATTTCGTCGAAGGCAATCGACAGGCCATGCAGCGGGTGTGGCGAACCCGGCGCACGCCCCAGCAGCGTGGCGACAGTGCTGGTATCGATACCGCCGCTCACCAGGGCACAATAGTTGCCGCCTGCCTGTTGGCGGATGCGCACCGCATCCTCGACCGTTGCCCGGAGTTCATCGCGCAGATCGTCGGCGCTCGACGTCAGATCCTCGCGCACTTCGTGAAGCTGCCAGTAATCATGCTGCCGTGCTTGTCCATCCTTCCAAATGAGCGTATGGCCCGGGCGCACCGCGAAGATGTGCTTGTACATCGTGCGTGGTGGGCTCAGCGCCTTGACGCCAAAATAACTATCCACCGAGATCGGGTCGATGGATCGATCGACGATACCCGAGACGACAATGGCTCCCGCAGTGCTGGCGAAGACGATGCCGCCTTCGATCGGAGCGTAATAAATCGACCGGCAGCCCGCGTGGTCGCGGACTAGGTGCAATGTTTGGTTTCTCTCATCCCATAGCGCCGTCGTGTAAGCGCCATTGACGGAACGGGAAAAGTCGCGACCAGCCTGCTGGTACTGCCCAGTCAAAGCGGACAAGGCAAATTCCGATGTCAGGTTGTTCTCGCCCGGCACGGCATAAATCTCGCCCTCGATGGCAGAGCAAATTCCCTGTGCTGCATCATCGAGTGCCTGCGCGCCAAGGATAACGACTCGGCATCCCGATTCAGTGGCGCGGCTGACGACTGGCGCGAGTTCAGCCCCACCGCGGAAAGCCATGGCAGCTGCCATGCGGCGGACGATGGCGATAGCCTCCGCTTCATTGATATTTCCCGCAATTCCGGCAATGCAGCCCATCGGGCCTCCTCTGGAACTCAATAACAGGCTATACCCTACTCAATTCAAACTAGGGTGTTAAGACAAGAGTAGTCGGTATAGCTGATCCACTTTACCCATCCAGAAATGTTGGCTTGCCCTAGTCCCAACCAAATTCCTGTTCGTAGAGGCAATCCTTTTGCATAGTTCCTTATTGCTAATGGTATTGGTAATACAGGTTGCTAAGCCAGCAGCATCCTTGCAGTCGACAAGAAATCCATTTTCGCCGGATGCGATCCATTCACGCAGCGATGGTAGGTCGGAAAATACGGGGACAGAACCACAGGCCATGGCTTCCAGAAGAGCCATGGGCGTTGCGTCGGATGAAGGGATCGAGACCGTTGCACTGGAAAGCGCATAAATTTGAGGCATCTGTTCATATGGAATCGAATCGATGATCCGCACAGAGTCTTCCAGGCCTAGTTCGCTGACCAAAATACGCATGGCTGCAAGATAGTCTGGTCGGCCGTTATAGTTCTTCATGATCAACACGGCTTCCGGAATGGTTTGCCGGACCAGGGCGAAGGCGCGCAATATGACATCCTGGTTGTAGATGGGCATGAAGTTGCGGGCACTGAAAATCACTGGCCGATTTTCAATGTTCAATTCCTTTGCCAGTGGGGTGGCATCGACGGCAGGCGAGAAGAGATCGGTATCCACGCCCCACTGAATGACTGTAATGCGGCTGGCACATGAAGGTGCTAACTGGGCGATGGCTGCGGCCAGATCGTCGGAGTCGCACGTGATGGCATCGGCTCGCTCGAATGCGGCACGCGTTTGCTGCCGGACTGCTGGCGGCTGTTCGGCAAGCCGATAGACATCCGATCCCCACGCGGTAATCACCAGTGGCCCATCCCACAGAGCAACGAAGTAATGAGCGAATGCGGCCCAATGAATATGCACGATCTGCGGACGGAATCTGGCGAGCAGCCAGCGCAGGTGCAACCTGCGCCAGAATGCGCCCCGATCCCTGAAGGCGATGCGCGACTGAACAACGCTTTCAGGATACCGACCTGTGTCGGAAAAACTGAAAACGCCAACCTCGTGGCCAGAGCGGGCGAAATAGCCGGCCCAGCGTTCCAGATGGACATGATCCGCCCAGCCGGCGAAACAGATGCGCAGCGGCTGCGAAACCGGCATGCTTTCAGCCGGCCCTTGTGAGGGCCTGAAGCAGGGTGGAGCAGACGTAATCGATCTGTTCCGCCGTCATGCCGGGATACAGGGGCAGCGTCATGGTCGCGGCGCCAATTTCATGAGTCAGGTTCAGATGTGGGGCCGGGCCAAGCCCGGCTTCGACATAGGCAGTAAAGGTGTCAACCGGACGATAGTGAATGCTGGTCTGGATGCCGGCCGCCTTCATTGCCTGCATGATTGCTGCACGATCGGTGCCCGCCGGCAACAGTACCGGCATGATGTGCGGTACCGGTATGCCGCGCGGTTGGGCGAACGGTACGCGCAGACCAGGGATGCCAGCCAGTTGCGCGCGGTAGCGGGCGACAATTTCAACGCGCCGGGCATTCCCGGATGGAAGGCGGTCGAGTTGGCACAGCCCGAGGGCGGCATTCAGCTCGCTCATGCGGTAGTTGAAACCGAGGTCGACCACATCGTAGGAAAATGCATGGCCCTTGTGCCGGTCGAGAGTCAGGGTCGTCATGCCGTGCGAGCGCAAGCGCCGCAGTCGCTCAGCTAACGGTTCCTTTTGCGTGGTTACCATGCCACCTTCACCAGTGGTCATGTTCTTGTTCGAAAAGAAGCTGAAACAACCTGCATCGCCCCAGGTTCCCATGGCGCGGCCATCCAGCGTTGCACCGGGCGCATGGGCCACGTCCTCGACCACGGCCAGTCCGTGCTGCTGGGCCAGTGCCATGATCGCCGGCATATCGCAGGGATAGCCGGCGTAATGCACCACCAAAATGGCGCGTGTGCGCGGCGTGATCAAGGGCTCGATAGTCTCTGGCCCGATATTCCATTCATCGAACGAAACAACATCGGCGAAGACCGGCCGGGCGCCGCAATAGCGAATTGCGTTGGCGGAAGCGACGAAGGTCAGGGCTGGCACGATGACTTCGTCTCCCGGCCCGATCCCAAGTGCGTGCAGAGCAAGATGCAGGGCCGCCGTGCAGTTGCTCATCGCGATGGCATGACTGGCGCCGCAATATTCCGCAAAACGAGTTTCGAAGCTCGTCGTGCGTTCACCCATCGTCAGCCATTTGGAGCGGACGACCTCGGCAACGGCCATGGCCTCCCGCTCGTCGAGGTCGGGGTCGAACAGGGGGATCTGCCAGGTGCTCATGGGGCAGCGTCCGGTCCGATGAACTCGCTGCGGCGGGACTCGAACTCCTCGATGGCACGTTCGTAGTCGTCAGGGCGGCCCATGTCCAGCCAGTAACCGGTGAATGGGTAAGCGGAAACCTTCTGGCCATCGGCCACCAACGTCTTGACCAGATCCGGCAGGTCGCGGTACTCGCCTTTCTTCAGGTAGCGCAGGGCGGTGGGCTCGAAGACATAGATTCCCATGCTCACCCGGTAGTCGAAGGTCGGTTTCTCGACGTAGCCTGTGATCATGCCGTCCGTGTCGGATTCGATGACCCCGAAATCGATCTTGACCTCGCGAACATAGGTGGCAATGGTTGCCATGGCGCCGCTTGCCTTGTGATGGGCGATCAGCGCCGAATAATCAAGTGTTGTCAGGGTGTCACCATTCATGACGACAAAGGTCTCGTCGCCCAGACCGTCAATCAGGGTCAGCGGCCCTACGGTGCCGAGTGGCCGTTCTTCCATTGAGTAATCGATGGGCAGGCCGAGGCGCTTGCCGTCTTGGAAGAAAGCCTGCAGCAACTCGGCAAGATAACCGACTGCCATGGTGACGCGACTGATTCCCGCCCGCTTGAGCTGGCGCAACACGACCTCGAGAATCGGCATGTCGCCGATGGGCATCAGGGGTTTGGGGAGTACTGTTGTGTAGGGCCGCAAGCGTTGCCCCTTGCCGCCGGCGAGAATGATCGCGCGCATGGAAACCTCAGATGTTGTAGATGTTGGTCTTGAAGCGGCCGAGGTTCTCGCGCACCCAGGCGATGGTCTGCATCAGGCCCTCTTCGAGTGTGTGGCTCGGCTGCCAGCCGATGAGCTGTCTGGCCTTGTCGGCATTGCACAGTAGCCGCTCGACTTCGCTCTTGCCTGGGCGAACCCGTTCAGCGTCGGCGACGATCTTCGACGGGCAGCCAGTCAGTTGCAGAATCAGTTGTGCCAGATCACCGATCGAGATTTCCCGGCCCGAGCCGATATTGATCACTTGCCCGATAGCGGCATCGTTGTTGGCAACGCGGACAAAGCCATCGACGGTATCGGTCACGAAGTTGAGGTCGCGGGTCGGCGTCAGCGAGCCGAGCCGGATATCCTGACCCGCCAGCGCCTGGCTGATGATGGTGGGAATTACCGCGCGGGCTGACTGGCGCGGTCCGAAGGTGTTGAAGGGCCGAATGATCGCCACTGGTAGCGAGAACGAGCGCCAATAGCTCTCGGCGATCATGTCGGCGCCGATCTTGCTGGCGGAGTAGGGCGACTGCCCTTGCAGCGGATGTTTCTCGTCGATGGGTACATACTGGGCCGTGCCATAGCATTCACTGGTGGAGGTGTGTACCACGCGCTCGACTCCATGGTTGCGGCAAGCCTGCATCACATTGACAGCCCCCAGCACGTTGGTATTGACGTAGTGCTGCGGTGCCACGTACGAGTAGGGAATCGCGATCAGCGACGACAAGTGATAAACCACCCGGCAGCCCTTGACCGCCGCGTCGACGGCAAACGGATCCTGTATATCCCCGGTTACAACTTCCACATTCGCCATGATTTCTTTGGGCAGCAGTTCCAGCAAGCCCCAGTCGTTGCGCGAGTTGTAGTGCAGGTAGGCCCGGACCTGGGCGCCATCGCGGACCAGCCGCTCCACTAGGTGGCTGCCGATGAAACCGCCAGCGCCGGTGACAAGAACTTTCTTTGATTCGATGTAATTCACTGCTAGACCCCAATTAATTAGTACGTTTGCCTATCACTTTTGCAGGAATGCCGGCGACAGTAACTCCATCTTCTACATCTCGAGTAACGACCGCTCCTGCTGCGACAACTGCCCCAAGACCTACTGTTACGTCGGAAAGTAGAATTGCTCCCGCACCAATATAGCAATCATCCTTTAATACGACCTTACCTTTCTTGGAGGATGGACGAATCGCTGAGGTGCTACTTCCTGCGTGAGTATGTGTTAGCACCATGGCCCGCATTGATATGGTTACTCGATTACCTATTTCTATTCGATCTGCTAAATCAAAAAAAACTTGGCGCCCAATATGACATTGATCACCGATTGATACTTTTGCTAATCCATTCTCACCATTATGAATAGTCAGTCCTCGGCATATTCGTACATCTTTCCCAATCTGCGCCCCACATTCTTTTAATATGCTGCACGCAGAATCACCGTCACTTTGCTCTAGGGCGATGATGAGTCCTTCATGGCCAAGCCGACTGGAAATGAGTGGTAAGTATTTTCCAGCATGCCATCTCAATGATGCGGCTATTTCAACCCAAATTCGTATTCCAATAGTTCGAGCTAAGTTCCACATTTTTACTATTAGCTAACCGGCTTTTTGGTTGCATTCCTAATGATTCTTCTGAGTTCGATAAGTTGATGACGATTGAATGCTATCGAGATGGCTATATATGAAATAACACCCGTGCTGACAAGTAGCGCTAGTCTCGTTCCGTTGTCAATGATTGGCAGATATTGGTTGAAAAGCATAACAATAACCAGCATTATTATTGAGCAAATTAAGGGTCGCCAAATTGCTCTGTGGAAATCTAACATTGATAAGCTGATCAGTCTGAATGCTAAAAATAGTGTCAAATAGAATATGCTAAATGAAATTAACGCGTAACTGATAGCAACGCCTTGTATGCCCCATGGCAAGCCAGCAATCAAGGCGCCTACAAGTAGTGGAGTGGTACCCAGTGAGAGTAAAAATGCTTTCCGAATTGCTCCAACACTTAGATAAATTGTACCTACTGTCGTCGCAACGCTTTGCATCATGCCGACCCACGCGAGGATTTGGAGCACCGGCAGCATGGGCAGCCATTTTTCGCCAAGGACGACGATAATGAAATCCTCCGCGACGGCGAACAGTCCCATCATCATCGGGAAGGTAATAAGGGCAATGGCAGAGATGGCTTTCAGATAGGCGCTGCGTAGTCGGGGCAGATCGTGTTGCAATTGGGAGAGTGTCGGAAACAGGACACGCACCATCACGCTGCTGACCTGCTGCAAGGGGAACAGCATGAGCTGATAGGCCATCTGGTAGTAACCGAGCGGACCGCTGCCGAGGTATTTGCCAATGAGCAGCGAATCGGTGTTGCGTTGCACGTAGGTGATCAGGTTGGCGCCCAGTACGCCACCGCCAAAGCGCATGTGTTGGGTGATGCTGGACAGCGAGAATTCCAGACTGGGCAGCCATCCCACCTGCTTCATCACCATGGCAAGGACGACCGATGAACCGACGATCGGCTGGGCGACCAGACTCCAGACTCCAAAGCCGCTCCAGGCAAGCGCGATAGCGGCGGTCGATCCGCAGAGGGTGCCTGCGACCTGGGACTTGGTGAGGTCGGCAAAACGCATGTCGCGACCGAGAATCGATAGGGGTACTACCGAAATGCCGGCCAATACCATCGTCAGCGCGGCGACAGCGATGAGCGGAGTCAGTTCAGGGTTGTTGTAAAAGGCGGCGATGGCTGGCGCACATAACGCGATGATCAAGGCGAGGGTCGCAGCGATCGCCAGGTTGGCCCAAAAGGAAGAAGACAGGACTATTCTGGACTTCGTTTGCGATTGGATGATGGCGGCGCCGATACCGAAATCGGCGAATAACTGTGCGACGCTGATGAAAACCATGGTCATGCCCATCAGGCCGAAATCTTGCGGTGCTAACAGGCGTGCCAGCGTGATGGACGTGACGATCTGCAATATCTGCTTGATGGCCTGCCCGCCACCGGACCAAAGGACGCCACGCACGGCGGTGACCTCGAGCTTCGGTTTGTTCTCCGGGGAAATCAAGCAGATGCTCCCTGGCCACGCGTCGGCAGCGATTTCAATGTTGCCGCGATGGCATAGAGCCGGGTCTTGATATTGCCGCGCCCGAAGTGGATCGCATGGCGGAAAAAACCTGCTGCCACAGCCGGGTCGCCTTGCCAGAAGTGCGTGTGGGCGTGGTTGAAGCAGATTTCGGCCAGACGCTGGTAGATGCGGGGTTCGTCACCCTGTCGGCCATCGGGCCCGGCACAGCCCCATTGCTCGATGGCGCGGTTGAGCAGTTCGTAACCGGCACAAATCGGGGTAACGCGCTTGGTGATGCCGCCGGCGTGTATCCGATAGAGCGCAAGATCCCGGTTCAGCCGGTAGGCAGGAAAATGGCGGGAGGCGCGAATCCAGAAGTCGTAGTCGGAGCCTTTGCCGAAGCTGCCGTCGAAGCCATTGACCTTGTCGAAAACGCTGCGGTGGATGATGGCTGTGATGATGTGGATATGGCTGTCGAGCAACAGTTCCGGATAGATCCAGCCGGACAATTCAGGTGTGATGCCTTCCTGTACGGAACGGTCGATAGAGGCAGCGGGGGGGAAATGGCCGCTGGCGTCGGCATGCCAGAGTCTGAAACCGCCATAGACGATACGGGTATCGGGATGGCCAGCAAGGTATTGCAACTGGGCAGAGAGTTTGCCTGGTAGCCAGATGTCGTCGGCGTCGAGAAATGCCAGCAGGTCGGAGCGGGCATTGGTCACGGCCAGATTGCGTGCTGCTGCGGGTCCGCCATGGTCGTTGTTGAGTACGCGGATGCGCGGATCGAAAGCGGCGGCAATATCTGCGGTTGCGTCCGTCGATCCGTCGTCCACCACCACAACTTCGATATCATCGACGCCTTGGGAAAAAATGCTGGCGAGTGATTCCTCGATAAACTCGGCACAATTGAAAGCTGGAACAATCACCGAAAGCAGCGGTTTGGCAGAATTCATGTTGTGGCGGGTAATCGGGTGTTACGCATAATGAATAGGATGGCAGGGTGCCAGGCGGCTGCAGGATTCTCGCCAACCCGCCCGGTAAATGCAAGGTTTTCCTGGTCGGAATGCAAGTATTTATGGATAGAAGTGAGGGAACGCAATGATTGGTCAGTTGGCAGTGAAAGTGACAGTGTCTGCAGTATGCGCGTTTGCAATGATTGGCCTGTCTTATGGTTTTGACCCGTGCGGCTCGCTCAATAATCGTTATGGACCTTTTGACTATTGGACAGACAAGGACAAGCTCGGAATCGTTGAGGTGGCGCATTTCACGCCGGAGGTGGAAAATCTCAGGGCCGGTAAATCAAGCACCATCGGTGGGGACATCGACTACACACTGCGGGCATTTCCGAATCATCCGCGTGCATTGCTATCGATTGTACGGCTCGGCGAAAGAAGGAAGTCGGAACGGCCGCCGGGCGCTCGCTATACGGTTGCTTGTTATCTTGAACGGGCGGTTCGTTTTCGGCCCAACGATGGAACGGTGCGGATGATCTATGGTACTTATCTGGCCAAGCGGAAAAAATATGACGAAGCGCTGGTGCACTTGAAGGTGGCGGAAGAAGGCGCGCAAGACAATGCCAATTTGCATTACAACCTGGGCCTCTTGTACTTCGATCTGGAAAAATTCGAAGAGTCATTGAAGCATGCGCATGTTGCCTATCGGTTGGGGTTCAGTTTGCCCGGCTTGCGCAACAAGCTTGAAAAGGCAGGGAAATGGGCCGACCCCCTTCCTCCGCCTGCGATCGAAGAAACGCCTGCACAGACGCAAAACTGATTCATGGGCGCTGTTCCTGGACTGACAGGCTAGCCTGCAGCAGCAGCCTGTCCTGATTTTCGATCTCGCGCAGGCAGTCCTGCAGGCGCTGGTCCATGAGGCCGCGGTGGTTGATGGCCTGTGGTACCGCGAGTTCGGATTCGGTGTTCAGTTCGACCAGCAGCGGCCCCTTGTCCGTGAGGGCGACATCCCAGTTTTGCAGGCGCAAGCCCGGGAAATGAGCCGTTGCCTTCTTGACGAGTTCGAGTGCCGGTTTCCAGTCGGGTAAAGTGAATCCGATCAGGCGTTGCCCCGTCGTTGGATGGTGTTCGATGCTGCCATCGGGCGCCATGCGCCGGATGGCATGCGTAATCGTTCCGGTCGCGGGGTCGATTGCAGCCAGGCAGTTTCCGTAATCGCCGTGGGAAAAATTGTCGAGCATGTTGTTGGCGGTGACAATTTTCAGGAAGGTGGTGTGAATGACCGGTTCGGCATCGGCGACCAAGCAGATCATGCGTACGCAACTGATTGCCTTGCTGCCCGTGAGCACCTGCAGTGCAGGATGCGCCTCGATGCACTGTTGAAACAACATGCCCTGAAAGGGTGCAAACCGGAATGGTTTGAGAAATTCGTCCATTTCGATCGTGCTGCCATCCAGCAGGTGGACGCGAGCGGATTCGCTGCCCGCGATCCCCATTGCGCCGCGTCCGTAGCCGGCGGATATCGGTTTCACGAACAAGGGATAGTTTGTGTCCTTGATGAACGCGCGCACCTCTGCCTCGGTGGTCAGTACAGGTTCGTCCGCGATTTGTCGGCCGTGCCTGGAGTATGTGGCTACCGGCTGGGGGATCGGCATTCCGCGCGCATGGAGAATGGTGTAGTTGATCAGTTTGTCGTTGGCCAAAACCCGCGCAAAGTCGAGATTGAGCTGGTGATCCAGGGCCTGACTGGTGCGCCAGCCGATGAATTGTTGCCGCTGGTTCTCCGAGAGCGCCGGGTCCCAAATGCCGTATTCGTGGTATTCGGAAAGCCCGACGTGATGCTTGCCGTACTTTAGTAGCAGAGCTTCATAAAATTGCCGCGTGACCGATTTGCCGGTGGTGACGGCGATCTTGCGTGCGAGGGTGAGGAAGTCCATGAGTGTTTAGCTGACCTGATTTCCCCCGGAGGGCTTTTTTGCGAGTGTATTCCATAGGTGGCCGAGTGTTTCGCGCAGCAGCAGCAGCAGGCCGATGACGGTACGCGGGTTGTAGGCGACGATACCCCAGCGTTCACGCCGGTGACTCATCCAGGACTGTTTGTAAGGGTCATCCCCAATGAGATAGTCGACTTCGGATACCTTGTCATGGTCCATCGCGTGTTCCATAAGCCGCGCGGTCAGCAGCGTGCCTGTTCCGTAAGCAGCGAAAGCTTCGTCGTAGGCCAGTTTGAAGATGCTGGCCTTGCCATGGGCGACGATCCAGATTTGTGCGCCGATCGGCTGTCCCGCGAGTCGGGCGATGCCCATGCGCAACCAGCCGCGCGTGGCAAGCCAGCGGATCAGGCCAGGAATGAATGCAGGATAGGGCTCGGGTTTTTTCCAGCTTTTTGCGTAGACAGTGCAATAGTCGTGAATGGCTGCTTCGATGGCGTTGCCTGTAGTGATGATTTCCAGCGTACCGCCGACAGCCGCAAATTTCTTTCCTTTGCGCCGGATGCCATTACGCAGTTGGCTGGGCCTTGCATTGAGGTAGGTATTCCAATCGCTCTTGACCGGCAGATACCAATTGCCGAAACAATAGAACCGGAAGGGAATCCAACCGATGCTGCGTAATGATGTGAGCAAGGTTTCGGTGGACTGGGCTGTACGATCAAGCGGCGCGAAACGCATGACATCAGTAACGTCGTGGTCATGGCCGATATGTTGCAGCAGCGTGGCCAGGTCAACCTCGCTCGTATTTGCTGCAAGCACCGGTGAGTAGAGCGAGGTGTAAAAGTGGCCAAGCGATTGGATTTCGCGATGCTTCCCGGCTGTGATCCGGCGTAACGGCAGGACCACGCGGGGGGTATTCCAGAAAATACTGATATGGAAACCGATGCCAGCATCGCCCACAAAGACCGTCTGCTGGAGATTGGCGAACCAGCCGGGGCCTGCGTCGAAGCTCAGGGTTTCAGCTGCGGTGAAGAGGCTGGCAGCGGTATCTGGCAGGTCATCGACCCGCGGACAGTCGATAGTTTCGGCTACTGGAAACTTGATCTTGTCGGCCGGTATAACCGGCCGCGACGGCCGGATTGCATTGAACAACTGATAGATGCCGGAGAAAAATTTGTTGCGAAAGATCTGGTGGTGGCAGATGTATCTAAGCGATGTTGCCCAGTCGGATTGGTCGCGCGTCGCATTCGTGTAAAACTCGATCCGCTGATGGGGCGAGCGTGTTGAAACCCTTTGCAGCGTTTCATTCAGCAATTGACGTCCAGGTGCAACATTAGCCAACGACTCATCGAAAGCGGTTTTCAGCATGATAGCCATGCGCGGGTTCCCGATGATCAGGCGCGATGCTGCCAATTTTTCTCCGAGTTGAAGCTCCAATACCTGTGCCTGACCGGTCGCGGCGAAAAGCTGCATGACTTTCCGATAGAAAATCCCTTGACGGTTGCTGGAATGCACGGCTGTGCCGGCCTTGCCTTTCCAGCCAGATGACTCGAGTTCGCCATAACGGTCAACAGCCGCTTCAATTGATTGTGGTGAATCGACAGATACCAGATTCCGTTCTGGAAACAGGGTATCGCTGCGACGGCGGTAGCGGCGGAAATTCTGTTTGAGCTGATTCGGTCGTGCCTGCCAATAGTCAGCGAATCCTTTGGGCATCTCGGCTGCCATCGTCAGGGCATGTACGGCAACTTGGCGCGGGAGTGTCGAGTTGCTCCAATCAGGAGAGTAGTCAGGGTCGAGTGCGAGCAGGTCAATCGACCAGGCATGTCCCGGCAGCGCTGCGAAAAGGGTTGTCAGCAGTCTGGCATCTTTAAGCACTAACGTACCGAGCTGAGCCTGACTAGGCTGGAACAGGGTCCAACGACCCCAGCCGGATGAGGTGAGAATCAGTCCACCATTGACTTTTCCATCACTGCGATGAATGCAAAGGAACTCGCTGCCATCGCCAAAGTATTCGAGCAAAGGACCGATAAACCGGCTGTCAAACATCGGATGGCTGTCATAGAGTGCGCCGTTCAGCCGGTCCCATTCGGCGGTGAAGGCAGGGAATGCATCGCGTGCGGGCTTGATGTCCCAACTCATCGATTGCTCAGTGCCGTCTCGGCGCCGCTCGCGGTCGCTACGCCCCCGCCTGTGGCGGGGCCCCCTCCGCTGCTCGCGGCTTCTTCACCGAGTTTCGTAATCGCCGCGATCATCCAGTCCATGTCGCGGTCGGTCAGCGACTGGTGGCAGGGTAACTGCAACAGGCGCAGTCGATAATCGCTGGCGGTGGCGCAGCCTGAGACTGCGATGCTGTCCCAGCGGAAGATGGGCACGCCCAGTTGCTTGAGCCGGATGAAGTGCGGTTCGGGGTTCTCGATGATCAGCGGGAACATGTAGGGGATACAGGCTACGGGCAGTTCGGGGTAGAGCGGCCGGCAGTATGGCAGATTCATGGTCACCGTGGCCCATTGGCGAAAGAGGTCGCGTCGCCGCCGGGCGATGGTGGCTATGTCAGGGTGGCGATAAAGCATGCGGGAGAGGCGCAGGCTTGAGTAGCCTTCGTGGTCCGGCCGATAGTCTGGCGAAGTGCCGGCGAGTTCTCGGTGGTCCAGTCCGCAGGCTGCCGGAAGCAGGGCGATGGCTGCGTATTCCGCGTCCAGGCGGTCCGTGTTGAGTGCAGTCTGGTTGTGGCGCCGTTCTGCCGCTCTCGACCAGGCGAACTGCATGCCGCGCAGTTCATTGAATAAGGAAGGGGCACGCGTGGAAAGGCTCTTCAGGCGACCGGCATCGCGCGTATAAAGCAGGCCGCCATCGGGACTGGGCAGGAACTTGTAGGGGCTGCTGACGACGAATTCGCCATGGTCGCCGATGCCTGCTGGACGGTGGTGCTCGCAGAAGAAGGCGTGAGAGCCGTCTTCGATCAGGGTGATGCCGCGTCTGGCGCACCATGCGGCCAATGACGAAATGTCTTGCGGGATGCCGAAAAAGTGGGTCGCGAGCAGTGCCTTGACAGGCGTTAGTGTTTGATCGGCCATGGTGTCGAGCGCGACGAGGTCGGGTGAAAGGTCGCGGTGCAGCGGATAGAGCCGCACGTCGCCGCCCAGCGCCAGCGCCGGGTCGAGCATGGTGCGGCAATGGTAGGCGGGGGCGAGGAGGGCGCTGCCGGGGCCGATGCCGGCCAGGCGGTAGGCTTCGCGCAGTGCGTAGCGGCCGCGTGAGAAGTGACGGAAGTGGTCGGGTGGTGCCCAGCGAGAACCGGCGGCAAGGGAGAGGCCATCCAGCCCGATAGGCAGCAGCGGCACACGCGGCTTGGGAAAGCCGCAGGCCGAGGGATCGAAGATCAGGGTGTCGAGGGGCACGGTTTAGTGCTGAATGGTTTGCAGTATGTCAGGTGTAGAGATACCAAGGCCAACGGTCCGGTTGTTCTCGACGTGGATTGTCGGCGTGGTGGGAAACTTGTCTTGATGCACGCGCAGAAACCAGCCAGCGGGGAGAATGTCGCTGATCAGCGTATTGCCTTTGAGCGTGAGTGAGTTTTCCGGCCAGACCTTGCCTTCGGCTCCGTAGGAGATGAGCACCGGGTTTTGGGTCTTGGCACTTTGGCCGATGGTGTTTCCGGTGATGCGGGCGATGCCGCCGTTGGGCAGGTCGATTTCGTAAGAGGCTTCCCCTTCCGGGCCGTCGACGATGTGGTTGTCGCGGATGAAGCTTTGTCGGGCGCGCGACTTGACCAGATGGCCGCGATAGCCGTTTTTGAAGCGGCTGCCGGTGATGGTGACTTTGTCGATCCGGCCGATGTGGAGCAGGTGCGGCAGCGAATGCATCTGGCGGGGTGCGTCGGCGAAGCGGCTGTTGTCGATGGCGAGTTTGCTGTCCGGATCGTTGCCGGAGAGGATGCCGTTCTGGTTGTCGATGAAGACGCAATTCGAGATGGCCAGCTTGCCGCGTTCGAAGCGGATGCCTGCGCCGTTGCCGGCCGGCACACGACTGCCGCGAAATTCGATGTTCTCGATGCGGAAATCACCATTACGGATGACCCAGATGGCCTTGCCCTCAGCACTTTTGCCGTCGGCAATCAGCACGGGTCGCTTCCCGATGCCGCGGATGACGAGCTGCTGTTGCTGCCAGACGGCGACATCGCCACGGTATTCGCCGGGCAGGATTTCGACGGTATCGCCGTCCTTGGCCAGGCGGGCGGCATCGGCGATGCGGGTGATCTGCTCGCCGGGGCCGACGCGCATGGTGGCGGCGTGGGCGAGATGAATGCAACTCACCAAAATGAGCACGAGCAGAATCTTATGTGCCGTCTCGCCAGCGCCGAGTTTATCTAGGGCTTTCATTTGCGGCCCCGCGCGGCGATGCGTATCGCTTCCTGATGCAGGGCGGTCATATGGTAGCCATCGGGCTGGCGATCCGAACAACGATTTTTGCGGCATTCGGTAACTCCACCGATGTACCAACCGCCGTGTATCTCATCAAGAAATTCTGACCGGATGTATTCAGTCATCTGGGTCACCCGCCCCCAGAGATCGCTGCGATCCCGGATGGCGGCGTGGTGCATCAGTGCGCGGAGGGCTTCGGCTTGCTGCCAGAAACCTCTTTGACGATTGATCTTGCCATCGGGCGTGATTGACGCTCGCACACCGGATTCTCCGGTGTCATAGCCGTTGGCGATGGCGTAATCGATCAGCCGGTTGGCGACTTCGGCGTAAATCGCACTCAAACCGGCTTCGCTACCGGCACTGAACAGGAAGGCCCACTCGAACTGGTGGCCAATGTCGATGTAGCCGCCGCGTTCGCTGCTCAATGGGCGCCAGTCGTCGTCATAAAGTTCGGCAATGCGGGCCGTACCGTCCGGCAACCCTTCCATGAGACGGTAGGCGACGAATTTGGCTACCGACTCGGCATCCTGCAGCACCGCCGGATCGCTGCTGGCCTGATGCAGCGCGAGCAGGGCTTCGAACAGGTGCATGATCGGGTTCTGGGTGTTATTGGTCATCCGGCTCGAAAAGTCCCGGTTCATGCCGGCACGGTAGCCGCCCTTGCCGTCGGCGAAGCGCAGGCGGATGTCTTGCCAGGTGAGCCGGGCGGCCTCCAGATAGCTTGGGTCGTGGGTTGTCCGGTAGGCATGGGCAAGGGCGAAGATGACGAAGGCTTGGCTGTAGAGCCGCTTGTTGCCGTTTTTGAGCTTGCCGTCGGGACTGACGGCTTCGGCCCAGCCGCCATGCAGCGGGTCGCGGAATTGTTCGAGCAGGAAGTTTGTGCCCAGCCGGACTTGTTCGAGGTAGGCGGGGTTGCCGGTCAGTTCGTGGCCGACCGCCATGAGATAGATGGCGCGGGTGTGGCTGACGATGTCGCCGGGCTGGAGGTCAAGTACCTGCCAGTTGCGCGTAACGGCAGTGTTGAAATAGCCGTTGGTGGTCGGCAGAACCTTGAGCCAGTGTTCGAGATGATCCTTTTCGAGGGTCTGGCGATGCCAGTCGCCATCGATGCGCGTCCGGATGTCGTGCTCGTTGCCACAGGCGACGAGCAGCATGAGCACACAGCCGGCGAGCAGCCGCTTGAAAATGTTTCTGTCGCTCATGACGTAACCGCTACCAGATGCATGTGCATATCGAAGGCGGCAAATGGGCCAATAATTTGCCGGCATTTTTTCAAAGGAGATCCGGGCGGTTGATTCCGAGCCATTTCTTGACATGTGCCAGCAGTGCTCGCGCGCTGGCGATGCATTCGCTTACTGCGGCGTCGGGAATGGGGTCGCCATCGTAGTCAGCCAGATTGCGCTGTTTGCGTAGCGCATCGAGGACGATCATCTGGTCTGTTGCCAGATTCAATGTTTGAGGCAGAGTCTGGATAGCCGACTGGTGATGACCTGGACGACTGGTCAGAGTGCGGTAGCCATTGGCATGGAGTGCGACCATTGCACACTGCATGATGGCCTTGTAGGCGGCATCGAAGCGATTTTCTGCGCTCAACGCTGGCAGTGCTGCATCGGCAAGATTACGTTCAGCCGCTGCGAGGAGACGAGCTACCGTTTCCCGGTTTGGCGTTATCGCGTCAAGGCTGATGCCCAGCAGGTTCTGCAAGGTCATGGTCGTTTCCGATCAGGAAAATTTTGGGTTTTGCCAGCAGGTCGATAGCGAATGGGTCGTTGGTACGGAGTTTCTCCCACCATTCGTCTGGGCCGTAAACCTTCGGATTGATTTCGCGCGCAAGCGTGGCCTGCGTCGGGTGAAGGAGACGTACAACCTCCGCAAATCCGGGTTCACCAACCACGAGCACGTCGATATCGCTGCCAGCTTGTTCCGTTCCTCTCGCCATTGAGCCGAAAATCAGGGCAACACGGATTTTGTCGGCGACAGGCGAGAGAGCATGCGCGAGTACGTCTGCCAAGCCCGAGGTCTTGCGCAGGATGCTTGCCAGTTCAGCAAAAATCGGGCAGTCGTGGTTGGCCGAGTAATAGACCTGCTTGCCCTGTTCGACCCGCCGCAGAATTCCTGCCAAAGCAAGGCGGGATAGCTCTTTGTGCAAAGTGCCTGCCGTGGTGCCGGTGAGCCGGGCGATCTCGCGTACGTGCCATTGCCGTTCCGGGTGGAGCAGCAAGAGCCCCAGCACTCGGCGGCGATAGTCGTTAAAGATGAGGCTTGATAATGATTGAAGCATGATCGGCTTCAAATGTAGCCCATTAGGCTACGAATGACAATTCCGTCTCGCCAGCGCCGAGTTATAAGAGGCTTTTTGCCATCAGTTGCGGCAACCTGATTGCGGCGAAGTTCTTTCCGGCTTCCGTGGAAAAACTGCGGGTTTTCAGGGATTCGAGCGGCAATAGCAGGTCGATGCCGGCATGCCTGATCGCCGCTTTGCTGGAGTAGACCTTGTGGATCCGGGCAATGATCTCCGCGGCATCGATCAGCGTTTCTTCCTTCCGGACCGTATCGAGAAATCGCGTCGCCACATCGATGGCCAGCCGCAACTGGGTGAGGCCTTCCGGAGTCTGCTTTTCTGGGATCCCCGCATAGTTGGCGGCCCGGCTTTCCAATACGTCGAGGGGGTGCATGATCCTGGCGGTGACTGCGCCGAAAGCGACTGCAATGCTGCGCTTTCTCACCTCCTCGGCCTTCATGCCAAGGATGTCATCGACGACGTCGATGCTGATGAAATCGTCGTTCCCTCGGCCGACGCGGATGTTTCCCACCAGGGCGGAAATTGCGCTGCGCAACTGGTATGGCAGACGAGGGAGAAGTCACTCGGTACGAAATGAAATTTCAGGCAGGGCTGACGCTTTCGATGTCGAACCGGGCCGCTTCGACCATCTCACTGGAAAACATGAGCGGCGCATCGGCCGCCATCCTGCCAGCCTTGATGGCCGCGAAGGCCGCTTCGCGGCGTACCTTTTCTGCTTCGGCGAGCACGCTCGTTCCTTGGGTCGCCGCGATCAGATCGGCCTTGGTTATGCCGAGCCGCTCGACCAGGCACCCGATTTCGCTCCAGTATTCAATCTGCTGGGCAATCGACCGGTTGGCCAAGTCCTTGGCTTCGTTCGACAAGTCGTAAAGGCGATCAGAGATACGAACCGATTTCATGGCTATCATCCTGTGTGGCATTGTGCTACATAATGCCACGACCGATGGGTGATTGGCAAGCGACATGCCGTCTAGCAAGCGCCGAGTTTCGCGATCAGCCCGCCTTGCGTCCCTGGATGGCCAGTAGCAACAGCAAGAAGAACAGGAAGGCGACCCGCGGCACATCGAGCAGGCTGTCGAACAATCCGACGACCAGGAAGCCGATGATGCCAGCCACCATGGCGGGCGCCAGGGGATGATGGGCGCGGCGTCCGTTCAGCGAGCGGAACAGGGCGACCGCGATCAACGCTCCCAAGGCTGCCAAGCCGAGAATGCCTTGTTCGAAAAGCACGTGAAGAAACATGTTCTTCATGTGCCAGGGCATGTGGTGATGGTCGCTGGTGAAGAACCAGCGCGCCATGTCATCCGAAAAATCACCGTTAGCGAGCACCGGGCGACCGCCTGGGGCGACGAGTCGCAGGTTATCGATATCGGCACGAGCGCCCAAGGTGTCGATGGCCAGCGAGAAAACGACGAGTTGCGGTGCGTACCATGGTCCCCCGAGCTTGGGCACGTTGAATTCGAGGCTCTGGTGTTGCCAGGCCGGATCGATCGAGCTGGCGAGAATTTCTCGCCCGCCGCAGGATTCGGCGTAGAGCAGGTGTTTGCTGCAGATACCGAAGCCGAGCTTCGCTTTGCCTTGGGTGCGCACGTCGAATTCGAGCCGGTAGCGTCCGGCTGGTCCCGGTTCGACCCGCTGGCTGATGCGCAGTACTTCACCGTAACCGGCCTGATAGCGCGGTCCCGAGAGAGAGAGGAATCGGTTCACACCTTCTTGACCGAGCTGGTAGCTGCCGGGGAACTCGTTGCCGGGAGCGCCGAAGAAGAACGATGCCGGGAAGCGTCCGAGGCCTTTGCCGACCAGCCAGTCACCGGGTGTCTCCAGCAGGTCCAGACCAGCACTCCAGTGCTGCAGGCGGCCCTGGAAGTCACGTTCGCTGGTTGTAAACCGTTCGCCGATGTAGGCCCCGCCACTGAAGACGGCGACCAGACCGGTCAATGATATGACACTGGCGAGCACGACTCCTTGCTGGCGCAGCCCGGTCGGCCACGCCGGGCGTCGCGCACGAATGTTCCAGACCGCCAGCAAGCAGATGACCGCCAGGGCAATCGAGGCATCGCCTAGGGCGGGTGTGCCGCCCCAATGATTGGCGACCAGCGCCGCCGCGATGGGTAAAGACATGCTGCCGGCGAGCGTAAGGGCGCGCGTTATTTCCGAGCCGCGACGCAAGGTGGCGAGCCAGCCGATCAGGGTCAGGGCGCACAGCGCGACGTAAGCCCAGTAAGCACCCTTTGAGTTGAACCATACGAGGGCGAAAGCCAGCAATGCCAGCGGGATGACGATGGCGATGGCGGCAGTCCACAACCGGCCGGTGGCGGCTCTGGCCTGTTCGGTCGTCAGTATGAACAGGGTCAGACTGCCGAGCACGGCGAGGGTGGCACGATAACCCCCTTGGCGGAAAACCAGATAGCCGAGTCCAAGTACCACAATGGCTGACAGCAATCCGGTCAGTACGGCCCGGATGCGTGAAGATTTGGCTGTTGCCGGATTGTCGTGCGCACGGGCGATCAACAGTAGCGCCATCGCGGCGAGCGCTAACGCGGCCGCGAGATAGACGCCGCGCGAGAAGGTCGTCAGGCTGGCGTAGATGCCGAGGCCGAGGATGAGTCCGGCAGGCAGGAGCTGACTGAGCCGCTGGCTGCGCAGCATCAGCAACACCGCGAAAGGCAGCGTCAGCACGAGGAAGCCGTCGAGGGCTGCGCCGCCCACATGCATTTCCCAGAAGAGCGCGGTGGTGCGGTAGTCGGCCGAGAAGTTGAGCAAGCCAGGGAATGCCATGCGTTCCCAGATCGCCGCCAGAGAAGCGGTGGCCAGCCCCAATGCCATACCCCAGCCGAGATAGGCCACACCGTGGACATCGAGTCGGGAATTGGTGCGGCCAAGCAGTGGGGCGAATAGTGCAGCCAGAATGAAGCTTTTCGCGAGACGCAGGCTGTTCATCGAGCCTTCGTAACCCTGGAACCAGCCGAACTCGAAGCCGCCCGCATCCGAAGTACCACGAACAAAGGCAATGCCCAGCAGGAGCAGATAAACGGCAACGAGCAACAACAAGGTCGTCGATGTCCGGGCGGGTGCTGAAGTACCTGGTGCCCAGCCATGTCGCAGCCAGGCGCCTGAGGCTGCACCCAATGCGATGACATCGAACTCTTCGAGGCTCAGCCAACCCGTCCAGGGTGCCAGATCGACGATGGGCAGCAGGGCTGGCAACAGCAGCAGCCAGGCATGATCGAAACGAACGCAAATCACCAGGACGAACAGGCAGGCAGCCATCATGGCAACCGGTGACAACGGATGATGCGCAGCGATGAACAGTCCCGCCGCCAGCGCGGCCAACGCCACGAGGGTGGCGGCGATGGTGGATGCCGTCCTGCCAGCGCCGATTTTCATCATTTGTTGGCCAGACGTGCTTGAAGCCAGGCCGGGAAGGCATGCCAGGGCAGGGCGAGATGGCCATGCGGCAGAGCCAGTTGTTTTTCCGTGCGGCAGACGAGCAGCCCTTGACCGGTTGCCTCATCTCCCGCGGCGGCAATGAATCGGTTGAGCGGTTCGACATGGCCAGCGGCGGGTGTGGCCGTCAGCTTGATCTCAACGGGTTGTAATTTGCCATCGATGACGATGAGCAGGTCGACTTCCAGGCCATCATGCGAGCGCCAGTAGTAAAGATCGGGCTTGCGGCCAAGTGCCATGAACGCCTTGGCGGCTTCGGTGACCACCCAGCCTTCCAGCAGCGCACCGCCCATCGGGCCGGCCAGTGCCGCCGCGGCATCCGGCTGGCGGGTTAGCAAGCAGACCAGGGCGGGGTCGAAAAAGTAGAACTTGGGTGACTTGACGACGCGCTTGCCGTAGTTGCGAAACCATGGTGGCAGTAGATAAGCCAGATAGGACGCTTCGAGTACGCCCGCCCAGGACTTGACTGTCGGCTGGCTGATGCCCAGTTCGCGGGCCAGGTCGGCGGGGTGAAATTCCTGCCTGTGCCGGGTTGCGACCAGGCCAAGAAACTGGTTGAAGGTCCGCAAGTCGGGAATGTTGCGTATCTGCCGAACATCGCGCTCGATGTAGGTGGATACATAACTGCGCAGCCAGATGTCCCGCCGTTCCGGATGCAAGGCGGGGATCGGATACGCCCCGTTCCACAAGATGGCATCGAGACCGGGGGAGGGATGCTCGCCATAGGAGAAGGGGGGCAGTTCCAGAATGGCCACTCGGCCGGCCAGCGATTCGCCGATGTCGCGCATCAGATTGAACTGCTGCGATCCGGTGAGCAGCCAGTGACCGTAGCGGCCCGGCTCGGCATCGATGCGCATCTTCAAATGCGACAACAGGGCGGGAACGTATTGGATTTCGTCGAGAATGACCGGTCGTTCCGCGAAACGGCCAAGAAAGCCTGCAGGGTCGACCGTGGCAAAGTCGCGTTCCAGCGGGTCGTCAAAACTGATGTAATCGGCGTTGTCGCCCGCTTCATGCCTGAGGAAGGTGGTTTTTCCCGACTGGCGAGGGCCCGTGATCAGGATGGCAGGAAAGCCGGCAATGGCTTGCCGCAAGGTGACAGCGAGTTGGCGTTGGACATACATGGTGAAATACTAAAAACAGATTTTAGTATTGTCAATGCATGTTTATTTCCGTTGTGCCCGCAGCCACTGCTCCATCATTGTCATGATCCACACCAGTTCGCCATAGAAGCCCGGATGTGCCGGCAGGTGCTCCTTGAGCAGGCTGTCGATGAATTCGCGGCGGATGATGTTGCGGTCGGCGAGGCCATGGAGCGAGTCCGTGGCAAGCTGGTTGAGCGGCGCGTGATTGACCGCCCAGGGGCCGAAGGGCAGGCCGAAGCCGTGCTTTTTTTTGACGAGGATTGCGTCGGGCAGGAAGCCGCGCAGGGCTTCCTTGAAGAACCAGCGCAGCTTGAGTCCCTTGAGCTTGTATGAGGTGGGCAACTTGAGCGAGAAGTCGAGCAGGCGGTCGTCGAGCAGTGGAAAGCCGACCTCGACGCCGGCCAGTTTTGCCGAACCGACGACCTTGGGCAGGTCGTTTTCGGCCAGCGTATAGCGCCAGTCGTAGGCGAGCATCTTGTTGACCAGTGAGGCGGAGGACGGGCAGGCGTTGTAGGTTTCGCGCTGGTGGCGCTCGGGCTCGCCGGAGTCGATTTTTCCCAGAAAGTCGGCGCAGAAGACCTGATCGAGTCCCATGCGCATCAGCAGGTTGTAGGTCTGCATGCGGTCAGGCATGGGCACGCGCGCCTGACGTATGTAACTGGCGCCTTTCCTGAGCAGCGGCACGCGATCGAAAACGGTGCTGTCGGCGAAGGCGGGTTCGAGCAGGCCTTCGCGCAGGATCATGGGGATGTTGTCGTAGAAACCAAACACGCTCTGTTTGGCATAGCGGGTATTGCCGCAGAAGAGTTCGTCGCCGCCGTCGCCGGCGAGCAGATGCGCGTAACCGTCCTGCTGCGCCATGCGCGCGCAGTAGTAGGCGGGTACGGCGGAGGAGTTGCCGAAGGGTTGGTCGTAGCTGGCGGCCACGGCGGGCATGCCGGCGACGAGATCGTCCGGCGTGACGTAGTACTCGTGGTGGCGCGTGCCGAAATGCTTGACGGCGATGCGCGCGTATTCCATTTCGTCGTAGCCGGCGACATCGAAGCCGATCGAGTAGGTGTCGGCGGGCTGGCCGGTGATCTGCGTGACCATGCCGGCGACAGTGGAGCTGTCGGTGCCGCCGCTCAGGTAGCAGCCGGCGGGGCCGGCGGCGAGTCGGTCGGTGACGGCGTCCTTGATGATCTGGCGGAATTCGTCGCGCAGCGCGCCAAACGACGGATTGCGGTGTTCGGCGAAGTTCGGTTGCCAATACGGGGCGACGGTCAGTTTGCCTTGCTCGAACAGGGCGCAGTGGCCCGGCGGCAGGCGGAAGACACCCATGAAGATGGTGCGTGGCGAGGGGATGACGTGGAAGTAGAGGTAGTCGAAGATCGCCTGCGGATCGAGTTCGCTCGCGCCCAACTCATCGGCACGGGTGGCGAAGCGGAGATGATTGCCTTCGATGCGATAACAGAGCGTCTGGATGGCGAAGCGGTCGATGGCGAGAAAGGTCCGGCCGTCGTCGAGTGTGACAGCCACGGCGAAGTCGCCGGAGACGTGCGCGGGCGCTCCGGCGCCATGCTTCTGGAAGGCCTGCTTCCAGGCGGCGGGGATGCCTTCGCGCGCGGCGATGGCGGCGAGGTCGCTGTCGGCGAAGCGCGGGTGGCCGAGGCAGAGGGAGGTTTGCGTCATGCTTTGATGAATACCGAAGTCATTTATCGGAATCGATTATAGGGTGGCGATTGTGCAGACGTTTGTCCGATGCTATTCTTACCCGGTATTACAAGGAGGTTGAGATGGAAACATGCTCGGTAACCAGCAAGGGACAGGTGACGATTCCCAAGTCGGTCAGGCAGCAATTGGGCATCCGGCAGGGCAGCAAGGTGGAGTTTTCCCTGGTGGGCGATCACGTCGAGGTGCGCGTCAAGAGTACTCCCGTAGCAGTTCCGGAAAGCGGCTTCGGCATGCTCAAGAGTCGGCGCAAGGCGGTGCCGGTGGATTTCGACCCGGCTGTGCTCGCCAAACCATGATCGGTATCGATACCAATATCCTTGCCCGCTATTACATCGCCGATGCCGGCGACGCTGAGGCTGGCCGCCAGCGCGAACTGGCACGCCAGTTGATCGAATCAGGCCAGCCGCTCATGGTCTGCAAAACCGTATTACTGGAATTCGAATGGCTGATGCGTGGCTATTACAACTTTCAGGGAACGGATGTGGTCGCGGTGATGGAACATCTTTGTGCATTGCCGAATATGACTATCGAGGATCGCGAGACGGTCGTCCATGCGCTGTCGCACTGTACGGCCGGACTTGATTTCGCTGACGCCCTGCATCACGCCAGCTATCGTGGTTGCACCAGCATGGCTTCGTTCGACGATCGTAAATTCGCGCGTCGGGCGAAACGGATGGGGCTTATGCCTGCGGTCGTCGTTCCGAAGTAGCTTCAAGCCACTTCATGCAGGTTTCTGCTACTTTGCCGCGCCACTCTGCAGAAGAAAACGTGTGGTCGGCCTTGGCAATTTCGAACCGCGTTACGCCTGCTTGTTCCAGCAACCCGCGCCAGCTTGCCGCGTTGGCCGTGTATTCGAGAAACTCTTTCGCGGTGTAGTCGTTGCCGCTGAGGATGAGCAGGATCGGCCCGGTGAAATTTTTCCAGCTGCGCGCCATGCGTTCCTGGAAGCCGAGGTGTGGTTCGGTTTTCGCGGTTGCCTGACCCAGCTTGCGCACTAACTCGGCAACCGATGTGGCGATGTTCAGGTTGCCGCTCAACAGCTTTGCCCAGAATTCCTTTTGCAGCAGGCGCTGGCCGTAATAGTGCTTGACCTGGGTTTTTGCCAGCGTTGCCTCGGAACGTACCCAGGGATTGAGCAGGCACAGGCCGGCGATGCGCGGATCGCGGGTTTCATCGCAATAGAGCAGTGCGGCGGAAGCCGCGTCGCACAGTCCCCAGAGCACGATGCGCTTTACGGCGGGACTGGCGGACTGTAGCGCGTCGATGGCCGCACCGATGTCGGGTGTGAGCGCCTCGAAGTTGCGCTGCGCGCCGCAGCTGTCGCCCATGCCGCGTACGTCGAAGCGCAGCACCGGGTAGCCGGCGGCAGCGAGGGCGCGCGCCAGGAGGACAAACTGCCGATGGCTGCCGACACGGGTCTGCGGTCCGCCGACGACGATGACGATGCCGAGGTCCGAGAGTTTTTCGGGCTGTTCCGGTTGCGCGAGAATGCCGAACAGGGTTTCGTTCGCGCAGGCGAAGCGGACGGTTGCTTCGGCGAAGTTCATGAGCGCAGCGCCGCGAGGGTTGCATCCAGCAGTGCTGGCGCTTCCTCGATTTCGGTGGTCTGCCAGAAACTCGGCGCTGGCAGGACGGCACTTGCGGCCGTGAATCCCGCTGCCTGCCATTGCTCGATGCGCTTGAGCGAGACCGGCGCGAGCGTCGCTTCCGGGCGTGCGGACACTTCGAGCCAGTGCACGCGTCCCGGCTGGGCGGGTGGCGCCAGCTCCGCGCTTTCCAATCCGCTGGCCAAGCCGGCGGATAGTGCGTAGCCGGCGATTTCCACCGGTTGGCCGGCGGCGAGCTGTGCTTTCAGGCTTTCCATCACGCCCTTGCTTTCGCCACTCAGCATTTCGCCGGCGACTTTGAGCCGCAGGAATTGTTGCAGGAACTGTTTGCCGGAAATGACCGGTTGCCAGAACAGGAAGTTGGCGGGTGTGTCGATCCGCCGGGCAGCTTCGGCCGCCAGCAGGCAGCCGGTGCGCAGGCCCCAGAGCCAGAGCGGCGCGGCACAGTGCTGCCTCAGCCAGTCATGCGCGGCATGCACGTCCTGCAGCCAGATTTCCCAGGTGGCGTCGCCGAAGTCGCCGGAACTGTCGCCGCAGCCATGCAGGTCGATCTGCAGCACTGCGAAGCCGTTTTCGGACAGCAGTCGCGCCTGCAAGGCAGCCATGCGGCGCGCCTTGTTCATTTCCTCGGCGAAGGGATGAATGTAGAGCAGCGCGCCCCTGACACCACCTTGCGCGGGATGGAACAGACAAAAACGCTGCGAGTTTTGTGCGTTGGCGACCGGCAGGAAGAAGGCTTCGGACGCCATCAGGAATGATCGGGTGGGTTCAGCCCGCGAGCTTGGATTCCACGAAGCCGACCAGCGATCCGACCGTGGCGAAGACGCTGCCGTCGATTTCGTCGTCATCGGTCATGAAACCGAAGCGCTCTTCCATGCCCGTGATGAGTGCGACGACCGCCATCGAATCGAGTTCCGGAATCGCACCGAGCAGGGGGGTGTCGGTGGTGAAGTTGCTGGTCCGCCCCTTGAGGCTGAGAATTTCGTCGAGCAGACTAAGGACTAGACCAAGGACTTCTTGCTGGGTGTTCAAGGGCGACTCCGGTGGATGGCTGAAACGGCGCGGATTATAGGCCAACGTCGGTGTTCAACGCCGGCTGTGCGATACTTCTCACCGTCATCGTTGTAATGTCAGTGCCATGCGCGATTCCTATCTTTTGCCCGATCTCATCACCCTTTCCGCGGAGCGCGACCCGCAGGCGATCGCGCTTACCTACGGCAAGCAATCGCTGAGTTACGGCGATTTGCAGGAGGCGACAAGCCGTTTTTCCAGCGGCCTGATCGGCCTCGGCCTGCAGCGTGGCGAACGGGTCGGCATCTACCTCGAGAAGCGCTTCGAAACCGTCATCGCCAGCTTCGGCGCGCCGGCCGCCGGCGGCGTTTTCGTGCCGCTCAATCCGCTGCTCAAGCCCGAGCAGGTCGGCTACATCCTGCGCGACTGCAACGTGCGCGTGCTGGTGACTTCGCCGGAGCGTCTGGCGCTGCTGCAGCCTGTGCTGAGTGAATGCCACGACCTGCGCCAGGTCGTCGTGGTCGATGCCAAGGCCGATCTGCCTGCCGCCGGCACGCTGTCCTGTCAGCGCTGGGACGAGTTGCTGGCTGCGCCGCCGCGGGCCGGGCACCGCGTGATCGATACCGATGTGCTGGCGATCCTCTACACCTCGGGCAGCACCGGCAAGCCGAAGGGTGTGGTGCTCTCCCACCGCAACATGGTCGCGGGCGCGAAAAGCGTGGCGTCGTATCTCGAGAACCGGCCGGGTGACACGTTGCTGGCGGCGCTGCCGCTCTCCTTCGATGCCGGTTTCAGCCAGCTCACCACGGCCTTCCATTCCGGTGCGCGGGTGGTGCTGCTCAACTACCTGCTGCCGCGTGACGTGCTCAAGGCGCTGGAGCGCGAGCGGGTGACCGGGTTGACGGCCGTGCCGCCGCTCTACATCCAGTTGTCGCAACTGGAGTGGCCGGCCACGATCACGGAACACTTGCGCTATTTCGCCAATACCGGCGGGCGCATGCCGCGCGAGACGCTCGCGGCCCTGCGCGCGCGTTTGCCGAAGACCAAACCGTTCCTGATGTACGGGTTGACCGAGGCCTTTCGCTCGACCTTCCTGCCGCCGGATGAGGTGGATCGCCGCCCCGACTCGATCGGCAAGGCGATCCCCAATGCGGAGATCCTCGTGCTGCGCGAGGATGGTTCGCCCTGCGCGCCGAACGAACCGGGCGAACTCGTGCATCGCGGTGCGCTGGTCGGCATGGGTTACTGGAACGATCCGGAAAAGACGGCGGAACGTTACAAGCCGTTGCCCGGGCGCGAAGCCGGGCTGGTGATTCCCGAACTCGCGGTGTTCTCCGGCGACACGGTACGCAGGGACGAAGAGGGCTTCCTCTATTTCGTCGGCCGGCGCGACGAGATGATGAAGACCTCGGGTTATCGCGTCAGTCCGACCGAAGTCGAGGAAATCCTCTACGCGACGAAGCTGGTTGGCGAGTGCGTGGCCTTCGGTGTCGAGCATGCGACGCTCGGTCAGGCGATCCAGGTGATCGCGACGCCGCCCGCCGGCAGTGCGCTGGATGTCGATGCGCTGCTGGCCGAATGCAAGGCCCGCATGCCGGCCTACATGGTGCCGGCCGGCATCGAGGTTCGCTCGGGCCCGCTGCCGCGCAATCCGAACGGCAAGATCGACCGCAAGACGCTGAGCACGGAATGGATCGAACAGCATGGCCACTGAAAAAACACTCCCGCTACATGCGCCGATGAGCCAGTTTCCTGTCGCAGGAGGAGAGTTGGTCGTGGACGGACTGACGCTGACGCAACTGGCGGCGCAGGTCGGTGCCACTCCGTTCTATGCCTACGACCGCAAGTTGTTGTCTCAGCGTGTGGCTGAACTGCGGGCAACGCTGCCGAAACAGGTCAAGCTCCACTACGCGATGAAGGCCAATCCGCTGCCGGCGCTGGTGGCCCACATGGCGGGACTGGTGGATGGCATCGACGTTGCCTCGGGTGGCGAACTGAAGGTGGCGCTCGCCGCCGGCGCCGATCCGCATGAGATCAGCTTCGCCGGGCCGGGCAAGCGCGAAACCGAATTGCGTGAGTCGGTCGCGGCGGGCATCCTCGTTAATGTCGAATCCTTCCGCGAGATCGATCTGCTGGCGGGCATCGCCAAGGAACTTGACTTGCCGGCCCGCGTGGCGGTGCGGGTGAATCCGGATTTCGAGCTGAAGTCCTCCGGCATGAAGATGGGCGGCGGGCCGAAGCAGTTCGGCATCGACGCCGAGCAGGTGCCGCAGGCGCTGGTAGAAATCGGCAGGAAGGGTTTGGCGTTCGAAGGCTTCCATTTGTTCGCCGGTTCGCAGAACCTGAAGGCCGAGGCGATCGTCGAGGCGCAGTGCAAGTCCTACGAACTCGCGCTGCGACTGGCGCAGGATGCACCCGTGCCGGTGCGCTTCCTGAACGTCGGCGGTGGCTTCGGCATTCCGTATTTTCCGGGCGAACAGCGGCTCGATCTGGGACCGATCGGTGCGAACCTCGCTGCGCTCGTCGAGCGGGCGAAGACCGAACTGCCGCGAGCGGAACTGGTGATCGAACTGGGCCGCTACCTCGTCGGCGAGGCGGGCATTTACGTGACGCGCATCCTCGACCGCAAGGTATCACGCGGGCAGGTTTTCCTCGTCGTCGATGGCGGGCTGAACCATCATCTCTCCGCCTCGGGCAACTTCGGCCAGGTGATCCGCAAGAACTATCCCGTGGCCATCGGTAATCGCATGAACGCGACGGAGAAGGAAGTCGCCACCGTCGTCGGCCCGTTGTGCACGCCGCTCGACCTGCTGGCCGACCGCATGGAGCTGGCCAAGGCCGACCCCGGCGATTTGGTTGTGATCTTCCAGTCCGGTGCCTATGGTGCCAGCGCGAGTCCGCAGGCTTTCCTCGGACATCCGCCGGTCGTCGAAACTCTCGTGTAGTGCCGTCCTGCCAGAGCCGAGTTTCAATTACTGCAGGTCTGGCTGTAGCGTTTGCTTGGCGCCGGGCAGAGTCGGCGTGGTGGTCAGCATGCGCGTCGCGGCGGGATGCACATATTCGCGGTCCGGTGCCAGCGTGATGCCGTTCGCCGCATCAGGAACGCGGTAGCTGCGATGCAGCGGGCTTTCCCGCGGGATCCGGTAATCATGGCGGTCGGCGAGAATGAAGCTGTCCTTGCCGACGTTGGGATTGTTGATGAACTCGCCGTCGATACCGCCGCTATTGAGCGGACGCTTGCCCAGCAGCAGGTTATTGTAGGCCTTGACGACCTGGAAGCCAGGCTTCGCGGCGAGGAAGAAGCCTGACTGCGGTAGGTTGTCGATCAGCGTGTTGTTGATCAGATAGAGTTCGTTGGCCGGATGCTGGTAGCCCTCGGCACCGAACGAGACGATGTGCGGGTTTTCCGTGGTGGCGCTTTGCTCGATGAGGTTGCCGATGACATAGGCGAGCCCGCCATTGGGGAATTCGAGTTCGTAGCTGGCCTGCCCTTGGGCTTCGTCGGTCAGGCGGTTGTAGAGGATATGATTCTCGGCGGCGCGGCTTTTCAGCAGATGCCCCACCCTGGCGTGATGGAAGTAGCTGCCGGTCACGCGCAGCTTGCGAATGGCGCCGACATAGAGGTTGTGGCTGTAGCCGTCACCGGCACCGTTATGGCCGAACTCGCTGTTCTCGATCTCGAGATCCAGGTTGCCCCCGCTCGTGAGAATGCCGTTCTCGTTATCGAGGAAGCGGCAGTTGCGGACGACGAGGTGGCCCTTCTCGAAGCGGATGCCCGCGCCGTTCCGGTCGGGGACGCGGGCACCGGTGAATTCGATGTTATCGACGGTGATCCGGCCGCCGCGCACGACCCAGATGGCCTTTCCTTCCGCGCTGGCACCGCCAGCCACCAGCCGGACACGCCCACCGATGCCGCGAATGACCAGCCTGTCCTGTTTCCAGACCGCGACATCGCCGGTGTAGTCGCCTGCCTCGATCTCAATGGTGTCACCATCCTTGGCAAGGGCGGCGGCTGTCGCGATGGTGCGGATGCCATGGCTAGTCCCGACCTTGATGACATTCCCGGACGTCGCTTGCGGCGTGTTTTCGACGACCCGCGCTGGCACGGTGATGAGTTTGCCGCTCGCGTCCCGGCGGATTTCGCCGAGGTAGTGCGACTCGACCGGCAAGGAATCCGCAAGCGTCGTCGAGGACCACGCGACCGCGCATAGACCGAAGAGCCATATTGATCTTGTCATGAGCCTCATCATAGACGAACCAATGCAGGATAATGTGCTCACTGACTGTCCAGCCCATGGAAACCCTACCCTTTACCTTCCTGCTGAAGAAGTTCGTCGCGGCGCTGTTGTTGCCGCCGCTGATGCCCTTGTTGAGTATCGTCATCGGCCTGTTGCTGCTGCGTAAACGGCCGCGGCTGGGACGCTCGCTGGCCTGGAGTGGCTTGCTGGTCGCCTGGCTGCTCAGTACGCCGGTGGTGGTCAATCTGATCACGACGCCCCTTGAGGATGTACCCGTCTTGCATCCGGAAGATCTGGCGCGCGGCGAGGCAATCGTCATCCTCGGAGCGGGGGCCCACCGTTTCATGCCCGAGTATGGGGGGGCGGGGCCCAACCGCTTGGCGCTTGAAAGGTTGCGCTTCGGCGCGCGTCTGGCGCGGGTCAGCGGACTGCCCATCCTCGTCAGCGGCGAGGCCGTGCCGATGGCGGAGTCCCTCTGGCTCGATTTTGGCATCGAGCCGCGTTGGCTCGATGCCGGGTCGCTCGACACTGAGGACAATGGCCGCAATACCACGGACATCCTGCGCGACGAAGGGATCGGGCGAGTCGTGCTGGTGACGCATGCGGCCCACATGCGCCGGGCCATGGCGGAGTTCTCTGGACATGGCGTCGAGGTGATTCCCGCGCCGACGGCTTTCCTCAAGAGTTTCGAGGGCGATGAGCCGAGGGTGGCGTTTCTCGACTATCTGCCGGGACCCTCGGCGGCTTACACGGCCTGGTACGCATGCCACGAGTGGGCTGGTCTGCTGGCCATGAAACTGCGTCAGATGGCCCGCTGATCCGGGCCGTGCCGTCTGGCCAGCGCCGACTTTTCAATGTGGTCGTATTTCCTCGATAGCAGCGATCATAAGAAATATGACATATTTACCATTTAATTTTCTATTACTTTCCGGCTAGATTTTGTTACTGTACGAGCATTCGGTAGGACTCGGTGGAGGGGCGCCATGCACAAAACGATGCTTAAACAGGGGAACGCGGCGCTGATCGCCGGCCTGCTGGTGGTGTTGATGGTGGCCGGTCTTTTCAAGCTGCTGTGGATGTACATCCACGCGCCAATCATCTGGGTTGTGCTGGTGGCTTGGCTTCTGCTGCCCGTGCTGCCCTTTGTCATCCGCTTGTTCACGCTGCGCCTGTCAGCGTCGAAGCGCGAGGTGGACGGGATATGCTAAATTTTGCGCATGAGCGCATTCGTCCCCGTCATTCTGTCCGGCGGTGCCGGCACCCGTCTGTGGCCGGTTTCCCGCGAGGCACTGCCCAAGCCCTTCATCAAGCTGCCTGACGGCGAAAGCCTGTTGCAGAAGACGCTGAAGCGTGCTGTCGCATTGCCGGGCGTTACCGAAGTCCTCACCGTTACTAACCGCGATCATTTCTTCCTGACGCGCGATGAGTTTGGTTCGGCGGATGGCCTGCCGCCCCTCGATTACCTGCTCGAACCCTTCGGCCGCAACACCGCCCCCGCCATTGCCGCCGCCGCCCTGCATGTGGCGGGCCGCCATGGCGCGGATGCTTTGCTGCTGGTGCTGCCGGCCGACCACCTGATCAGCGATCAGGCCTCATTCGGTGCCGCGGTGGCACAGGCGCGGCAACTGGCGACCGAGGGCTGGCTCGTCACCTTCGGCATTCGCCCGACCGCGCCGGAAACCGGCTTCGGCTACATCGAAGCGGGCGCGGCCATTGGCAATGCCGGCCACCAGGTGACGCGTTTCGTCGAGAAGCCCAGCCTGGACAAGGCGGAGGCCTATCTGGCGGCCGGCAATTTCACCTGGAACTCCGGCATGTTCTGCTTTGCCGCGGGGGACATGCTGGAAGCCCTGCGTGTACATGCGCCGGACTTGCTGGCCGCTGTCGAGGCCACGCTGGCCGCGACCGATTTTGCCAAGCAACCACCCGTACTGGCGGCGGAGTCGTTCAAGCAGGTTCCCGATATCTCCATCGACTATGCCGTGATGGAGAAGGCCGGCAAGGTTGCCGTCGTGCCGGCCAGCTTCGACTGGAGCGACATCGGTTCCTGGAATGCACTGGCTGAACTGACGGCCGCGGATGCCAAGGGCAATCGCGTCGCCGGTGAGGCGGTGCTGGTCGACGCCTCCAACTGCTATGTGCAAGGCGAGGATCGCGTCGTTGCCGCCGTTGGCGTCGACAACCTGTTGATCATCGATACGGCCGATGCGCTGCTGGTGGCCGACCGCGAGCGGGCGCAGGACGTCAAGGCCGTGGTGCAGCAACTTAGGCTCACCGCGCACGACAGCGTGCGCCATCATCGTACCGTGCATCGGCCTTGGGGCAGCTACACGGTGCTGGAGGAAGGCGAGCGCTTCAAGCTCAAGCGCATCGTCGTCAAGCCGGGTGCCAGCCTCTCGCTGCAGATGCACCACCACCGCAGCGAGCACTGGGTAGTCATCGCCGGCATGGCGCGCGTGGTGAATGGCGAGCGCGAGATTTTCGTGCGCACCGACGAGTCGACCTACATTCCCGCCGGCACCGCGCATCGTCTGGCCAATCCCGGCAAGATCGACTGCGTGATGATCGAGGTGCAGACCGGCGACTATGTCGGCGAGGACGACATCGTGCGCCTTGAAGACAACTACGGTCGCTGCTGAGGGCTCAGCCGGCTAAAACCACCGCGGATCGCTGCTATAGCCAGCCGCAGCAGTTTCGGCAGCAGCCACAGCAGAACCAGAACGAACAGCAGCAGTCCCGCGAGCAACAGGAGCGGGTGCGTCAGCGCCAGCGCGAGAATCCCGAAAGCAGCGCCATCCTCGGTGAATGAAGCCAGCCAGTTGCTCACCGGTTCGGGGGAAACGTTGATCGCCGCGCGGCTGCCGGCTTTTGCGACATGCGTGCCGCCGGCGATCACGCCGCCCAGCAGCGCGGCCGCGATCATGAGTCCCTGGCTGCCATCCGCCATCGCCAACGCCGCGAGGATCGCACCACCGGGCGCGCGCACGAAGGTGTTGAGCGCATCCCAGGCGCTATCGACGTAGGGAATCTTGTCGGCGAAGAACTCGAGGAAGAACAGCAGCCCGGAAACGGCCATGACCGCCGGGTGGGCGAGGATGTCGAGATTGCCCGGAAGGTTGATCCAGCCAAAGTGTCCGGCCAAGCCGATGAAGAACACCACGCCATAGACGCGCAACCCGGCGGCCCAAGCCAGTCCGGCGGCGAGGGCGAGAGGTTCGAGCAGTTCGGGTGGCATGTCGATTTGCTTACCGGGATGAATGTTGGAATGGGCGAATCAGTCTTGGGATTGCCGATAATATGGGTATTTACCATCCATCCGAGGTCAAAGCATGATCAGTACGATAAAACTGTTTCTTGCAGAGGGGTCGAAAATACATCCTGCAACGGCCTGGTATCTCTCTGACCTCGGCGAATTCCGCGGCAAACTGGAACAGCGCCTTCATGGACTCCCACCAACCCGTTCGGAGTCCTGCATGGAAATCATTCATTTCAACCAACGAAACCTCGCCAAGCGCTGGGATGTCAGTGAGGCAACACTTGAACGCTGGCGAACCGAGGGAATCGGCCCCAAATATCTGAAACTCTGTGGTCGCGTGCTCTATCGTCTTGTCGATATCGAATAGTATGAATCCGCATGCCTCATGTCGTCCACCAGCAAGGCCGTCGCCGTTTAGAGCGTTTTAGCGCAGGTCATACCAAACCCCTCGGCCACTGCCTTGCTGGTTCAGCGTGCCGCGTTCGACCAGGGTACGGAAATGCTGCTTTAGGGTATTGCGGCTTGCCCCGGTCAGCTTGATGGCATCGCCAATAGTCACGCGACCATGCTCGCGGGCGAATTCGACAATTTGCAGTTGCAGCTCAGGCATGGCTGCCAGCACGATTTTTTCGCGCTCGACCTTCTTCTCCAGACGCCGCATCTGCTCGGCCAGGGAATGTAAAAAGAACACCAGCCACGGCTGCCAGTTCGGCGATTCCGTGCGGATCGTGCCTTGGGTTTGACGCAGAGCCAGGTAGTAGGCTTCCTTGCTGTGTTCGATCACGCTTTCCAACGAGCTGTACGGTACATAGGCGTACCCGTCCTGCAGCAGCAGGAGCGTGGTCAGCACTCGGGAGAGGCGCCCGTTGCCATCCTGGAAGGGATGGATCTCCAAGAAAACGACGACGCACAGGGCGATGATCAGCAGTGGATGCAGCCGGGCAGTCTCACGCTCCTGATTCACCCAGGCCACCAACTCCGTCATCAAGCGAGGTGTATCGAACGGTGACGCGGTCTGAAACACGATACCGATCTGCGCACCGGTTTCGTCGAACGCAGCGACGCTGTTCGAGTTGGTCTTGTAATTGCCGCGATGCCAGGTGTCCTTCTCGCTGTGGCGCAGCAGGATCTGGTGCAACTGCTTGATGTGGTTCTCGGTGAACGGGATGTCCTGCCACGACGAAAAAACCAAGTCCATCAGCTCGGCATAGCCAGCCACTTCCTGCTCATCGCGGGTGGCGAAGGATTTGATCTCCAGATTCGACAGGAGTTGTTCCACCTCCCGGTCGGACAGCCTGCTGCCCTCGATGCGGGTGGAGGAACCGATGCTCTCGATGGTGGCCACGCGGCGCAAGGCCGACAGGCGATCGGGGGCGAGCGTGCCCAAGGCGCGCCAAGCGCCTTTGAACTCGTCGATCCTGGCAATCAGACTGAGGATCTCCGGGGTGATCTGGATGGAGTCGGTTTTCAGCATGAACCAATACTACACCCATTTACACCCAATAACGTAGAAAACCATTCTCACGCCCGATTACACCCATTTCATCGACTTATCCCGTAGTGTTGAGGAACATCGGGTGATAGACGTCTGAGCAGTTGCTACCGCAGCGAAGTAAATATGCCCCCCAGGAACCCGCGCAAGCACGCGGGAGTAGGCGTAAAAAAACCGCCCAGATAGGCGGTTTTTTTAGTGTCCTGGCGGAGAGGGCGGGATTCGAACCCGCGTTAGGGTATTACCCTAAACACGCTTTCCAGGCAGGTTATTTAAGTGCCTGTATAGCCAGTAATGGCAATGGTTTTATGGAGAAATGCTGGTAATATTTTAACCATTCGGGGCAAATTCGGGGCAGTTCGAATGGCATACATCACTCGCAGAGAATATTGGCACGCGACGGTCCGCAACAAGAAAGGGGCCGAGCAGACTCGATACTTTGAGGATAAGGCACCACCCGTCGACGGTCCCGGGAAAGCCGACAGGCCTCCTACGCATCGCTTGGCCTGCCACACCCGAGCCTCACCGCCCGCCTGTTGCCACAGCCTTCCTGATCGCCCGGCGATAAGCCTGGCGCGACGCACAGTCCAACCGCGGGAGCTGCCCGCTGACCGTCCAGGCTGACGGGCTCACACCATTGCATGTCTCCCGCGTTTTCATTGGAGACAAACATGAACACCATTGATTTTGGCGGTCGCCTGGCCATTCATCCTGGCGAAGCCCTGTACCTCGTCGGCTACAGCCGCACCCTGCAGGGTGCCAAGAAAACTGCCCGCAACCTGATTTACCGCAATGCCTATCCGCTGCCACTGACCATCGTCGCCGGCCAGCAGCGCGTTCTCGTCCGTGACCTGATGCGCCTCACCGGCAACGAAGAGTCGGTTTCCCTGGCTGCCGTTGCGCCAGCCACACCGACACGGCGTGGCCCCGGCCGTCCGCGCAAAACGACGAAATTATCTGGAGATGGTCATGATGAGCAATGATGGCATTGTCGTACGCAAGCGCAGACCCTATTCCTCAGTACCGGATAACGTTCTGGAAGACATCCGACTCAGGGGGATCAGTCGGGCGGCGGCCATTGCCGTGGCGGTGGCGAAACTGAAGTGAGGAGTTCAATCTTGAAATATAAACGCAAGTTGCGTATAGTCTGTTCATGAAAGCAATCTTCGTCGAATTGCCTGCCTTCGCCAAATATCGTCCGGAATATCTGGATGATGAAGGCTTCCGGGACTTGCAGAATTCCTTGATGGCAAACCCGGAGGCAGGTGATGTGATCGAATGCACGGGAGGGCTGCGAAAGATTCGTCAGCCCGATCCGCGGCGGGGCAAGGGCAAGCGGGGTGGTTTGCGGGTGATCTATTACTGGTGGGACGGCAAGCGGCAATTCTGGCTGTTCACTCTGTATGACAAAGACGAGATGGATGACCTGAGCGCAAAAGAGAAGAAAGCGCTTAAGGACATGCTCAAACGTGAATTGGAGGCAAGACGATGAAAAAACGGAATCTGTTTGCCGAGTTGGCCGAAGGTTTTGATGCGCTGGCCGAGGAGCGTGCCGGGAAGCGGACGCTGCGTAGTCATGTGGTTGAGGCCAAGCCCGCCCCCGAAGTCAGTGCCGACGAGCTGCTGGCGTTGCGGGAGCGTTTGCACCTTTCACGTCCAGTACTGGCCCGCTACCTGCGCACCAATCCCCGCACCTTGGAAAACTGGGAGCAGGGCCGGGCGAAGCCCAACGCACAGGCAGCACTGCTGATCCGTTTGGTGGAGCGCTACCCGGATACGGTGGAGCGTCTGGCTCTGGTGTAGCGTCAATTTAAAGGAGTCATAGGATGAAACCCAAAATCAAGTCACGAAATCCTTTCGTGGCGCTCGCCAAGTTCCGCAAGGCGGGCGCCCACGAGAAAACGGCGAAAGCCCTGCGCCGGCACGAAAAGCAAACCTTGGCGAAGACCGCCAAGCAGTCGCCGGAGTCATGGCACAAGTGCATTTCTCTCGAGTGCTCTTCTGCCATTGCTCCGGAAGACCAAGCCTGCATTGCCCATGCGTTACTGTCACCGCCAAGTCCAGCGTCGGCCTTGGTAAGAGCCTTTGCGCGCCATCGTAATTTGATCTGTCAATTTTGAATGTGAAGCAGCGTAATTGCCCAACTCGAATTCAGGCTGAATGCAACCTTGGGCCGCTAATCTTGACAGCACCATAGCGGAACCTGTCTGCCCGCCCGGTCCCATATTGGGGATGATGAACCTCAATTGGGGGACGATTGCGCCTTATTCAGCGAATGTTGGTCCGAGACGTGGGGGCATGGTATTACCCTCTTTATTACCCTTATTTAAAGGTAATTACCTCTTCTCGTCGTCCCTGTTGCTCCAGCTCGCGGCATTGCTGATGTCGTTCACACGCTATTTTGTGCACCGCTCTTTTTTCGATATGTCGTTTTTGTGCGGATAGCTAAATGAATCTGTCGCTCGCATGCTTTATTCTGGACTGATGAGCTTGTATCGGCGCAGGTCTTCCTGGAATGCATTGCATGCAGCCATCGCTGCATGCACCTGATCGCGCGGCCTGATGTAGTCAAAGGCCGCCGACCAGCGCTGGGCACGAATCATGGCGGACAGGAATGGAACGGGATCGCAATTGTTCGAGAGCGCCTTGAGCGGCAATAAGTAGTCCTCCCGGAATACGGTCGGAATCATGATGCGCGACAACCCATTGCGCGACAGGTAGCTGTTCATGATCAGCCGTGCAGTCCGGCCATTGCCGTCGGTGAATGGGTGCGTCTCCGCTACGACGAACATGACCATCAGCGCGCTGGCCAAGGGGTGGCTGAGTGCCCGGATGCGTTCGAAACCCTCGATCAGCGTACCGCGTACAAGATCCGGATGGACGAAGATCGTGCTGCCAGCCTGATTGCCCTTCAGCTTCCACTGTCCTGGCAGTTTGTCCGGGCGAGCCTGCATGATTTCCGTATTCACTTGCTGTAGCCAGGTCAGGAATGCATCGTGTGTGGTTGGCGGGTTGGCCCGCCAAGCCGGATGGATCGCTACTTGGAAAGTGCCTAGGATGTCGTGTGAATCTTCGCTACGGTTCGGGATGATTACCCGGTCAAAGATGATGCGTTCGGCCTCCTCGATTTCGAAGGTCGTGCCTTCAATGTAGTTCGAGAAATAGGCTTCGAAGAAAGCGAAGGTTTCCATGGCCTCCCCGGTCGGGGCCGGATCGGTTATGTCGGGTAGAACCGAGGAATTCAGGTGCGTAAAGAGCGCATCAAACAAAACCATGCGTTCCGGATCGTAGGGTTTTCCGGCGGCACGCGCGAGTGCCTGCTTTGAACGAAGCAGACGTCCCTCATGCGTACCAAGCAATGCGCTGATGAGCTTGCTTAACCGCTCGTAGGATTTCTGCAGTCCCAAGGCATCGGCTAACGGTCGGCACCGATCACGCAGATCGTTGAGCTTGTGTTCGCCACGCATCACAAGCACTTTTTCCAGATAGGCTTCTATGTCGGTTTGGGGTAGAACCCGCGAGCTCGCACCTTTGCCCTGCACCAAATTTTCGAGCAACCAGCGCGGTTCACTCGCAAGGTAGAGTGCCTTGTAGGGCGCATCGTCAGGTTGTGCCTCCATCCCCGGGTAAATCTCGATGGTTAGGCCGGGTAATTGAATGCGGTGTCGGCGCTGGCCGCGCGTCAGGTGCAGAACGCCCTGAACGGGACCCCCTTGTCGGCCGCAGATGAAACTGATGATGCTGCCTGGCAGGATGTGGCCAGCGATGGTCAGCCAGTTGCGCTGAACTATCGCTTCTGGGGGGCTATCCAGTCGCCCCGTGTAGATGCCCGAGTAAAGGCTTGTCAGCTTGCCGTCCTTTGCGAGACGCTGAACCCGCCGCGCTTCAGCTGCGGTCAAGTCGGCAGTAAAGATCAACTCGGCAGTCAGGATGTCGTTTTCTTGTGCCATTTGAGGGCTGACAGGTCAATGTATGTCGTTTACTCTAGATATTCTATGGGTATTTGTCGTTTTTGCGTGTTATTTGTCGTTCGTCGTACAGGCGCAAAACATGTCGCTTTTACGTTGCCTCGACAAAAAAATAATTCAGCCCAGATATTCGGTTGTCCGAGCAGTGAAACGAGCGGCGAAACGACGGAAGGATGACGGTGAACCGATGGCGAAACTACGGAAATCTGATGTGTCGCCTATGTAGACCAACACCGACGATTTCATCGATCCGACTGTCCCTAAAAAGGCTGGATGACTGGGCACGCGGCAGGGGGATCTGTCGCGCGGAGACAATCGCCATGGCGGTGGCGACGCTGAATAGGGAGACTCTCTATTTTTTGGGTTCCCGTAAAAACATCTGGGTTACATTTGCGATCCGTAAAATATCCTTGATCGCGTAAGAAAATCGTGACCTTCGCCGGTTACGAAAAGCTTCGTCAGTAATTTGGGCTGGCCGCTATTCGGGCCTAAACGGCCGTTGGAGACTTACTTGCCGATCGACAGCAAGAGCGCGCATTGCCGCTATTCGTCACTCATCAGAACCAATGAGCCCCGTGTAATGTCGCCGTTGGTGGGCAGGTGCATAATGCCGCCATGCCGAATGAGAGACTGCCTTTACGAGTACCGTTTGGATTTCGTGACGGTGTGCCCTACAAGCCATGCAAAGTTGAAAAATGGAAGCGCTGCGATTGAGTGCGCCCCGCGTGTAAGCGGCCGTTAGCGCAGAGGACCGCGGACCATAGATACGAGGTGTTGCCGCCGGAGGACTAACGACAAAGTATGACTTCGCCTGAACTCACTGGCGGTGCCGGATATACCTACGAAGACGCTGTCGCGGCACACTACTTGGCGGCCATGGTCGCCGGCACGACGGCGGTGGCCCTCGACGGAAGGATTGTGCAGCGGGTCGCCCAGCAGCAGGACGACTTCGGCGAACCGCTCGACGATGTGATCGTCGATGCCGCTTCCTTGGCGGAGGGAACGGTCATGCGGCTGTCGCTGCAGGTCAAACGTTCGCTCACGATCTCCGAGGCAGAGACCAACAGTGACTTCCGAGAGGTGATTCGGCGTAGCTGGCAGACGTTGCAGAAGCCCGACTATCGCGAGCACGTTGACCGTGTAGGAGTAGTCACCGGGTCGGTGGCGGAAGAGACGTCCCGAGCTTTTGCGGCCGTGTGCGACTGGGCTCGGGCTTCCGACACAACTGCGGCCTTCATGCAACGGTTTGCCCACGTCGGGAACGCCTCGACCACTCACCGTGCTGTGGTCGAAGCGGTTCGAATGGTTGCACAGGACCGAGGTGCGCCACTATCCGACGACCAGCTGTTCCGCTTGCTTTCGCATTTGGTGCTGATCCGGTTTGACTTCCTTCACGCCGGATCGACGCACGAAGCGGAGTCTATTGTGAGCCTCCAGCTTGCGCTGGCGCCGGGGCAAACGGCGCGTGCCGGCGATTTGTGGGATTTGTTGCGCCAGTTCGCTCGCGATGGCGCGGGGCGCAGCGCCGTGCACACCCGCGCATCGCTTGTGCGCGCACTGGTCGGCTGGCGCTTCGCGGGGGCGCCGGCGTTCGTTGCCGACATGCAGACCCTGCGTGAAAGCACGCGCCATTGGCTCGACCAGCAGGCCGACGACATCGGAGGGACGCACCTCACGCGCCAGGTGCTGCGCGACCAGCTCGGCGCTCAGATGGCGGCCCACCGCCTGACCCTGATCAAAGGCCTGCCCGGCACCGGCAAGACGGTGCTGTTGCGCGACGTGGTGCAAGAGCTGGCCGCCGATGGCACCACCTTGTTCCTCACCGCCAACCGGCTCTCTGGCCGCAGCTGGTCAGAGCATGCCCGCGCGATGGGCTTGGCGACGATATCGATCGAGCCGCTGCTCGTGGAGGTCGCGGCAACCGGTCATGCCACGCTACTGATCGATGGCCTCGACCGCATCGCGCCGGAACAGCGCGCGATCGTGACCGACTTGCTCGGCCAGCTTCTGACGAACCCGGCGCTTTCCGACTGGCGCGTGGTCGCCACCGCGCGCGACGCCGGCATCGAGCCCCTGCGCAACTGGGTGCCTGCTGCGCTGCTCGCTAGCGGCGGCGTGGGCTATGTCGATGTGGAGAACTTGACGGACGAAGAGGCCAGCTCACTCGCGGATTCGCTGCCGGCGCTGCGGCCGCTCCTGACTGGCGGAAACGAGCGCGTGCGCACACTGGCACGCCGCCCGTTCTTCGCGGCGGTGCTGGCAAGGGGGTTCTCTCGGGCAGCGTACCCCTCCGGGTTCGCGCCTCAGTCGGAGGTGGACCTCGTGGAGGCCTGGTGGACGCGGGGCGGCTACGACGCCCACGCGCCCCAGGCCCTGGCGCGGCAGCGGGGGCTTATCGAACTGGCTCAGCGCAGCGCGCCCGACCTGGGTCGCAATGTCCGCATCCGCGACCTGTCGACTGCAACGCAGGACGTGCTCCCGGCGCTGGAGGAGGATGGCCTGGTGCAGCAAGTGCGCACGGGTCACACCGCCCAGTTCAGTCACGATATTTTCTTCGAGTGGTCGTTCCTCCACCTGCTGCTAGATCAGGGTGACGACTGGATCGCGGCCCTAACTGCGGCCGGGGAACCGCCCGCCTTGGCGCGCGTGGTGGAGCTGCTGTCGCAGGCGACTTATCCGCTCCCTGACCAGTGGCCGCGCGAGCTCCATGCGCTCGAGCGGGCTCAGGTGCGGCCGCAGTGGCTGCGCGCCTGGCTCGTGGCGCCCGTGTTCAGCCCACGCTTCGCTGAGCACGCCGAAATGTTCGCTGCGTCTTTGGCGTCGAACGGCCACCGGCTTTTCGGAAAGCTCATGGTGTGGATGCAGGCAGAGAAGACGACACCCAACCCCATGGTGCTCTCCGGAGTCCTGGGCGGCGATCTGGATGCCGCCGCGCGTATCCGTATCGCGGACTCGCTGGGCTGGCCTTCCGACTTCGCGGCGTGGCGCCGCCTGCTCACATGGGCGATCGAACAGGTCGAGTCGATTCCTGACGCACAGTTGCGGGATCTCGTCACGCTGTTCGAAACCTGGCAGGTCGCTGTCGCGGACTACCCCAACGCAGTGTCGCAGCGCATCGTAGCCCGGTGCGCAACGTGGTTGCACGCGATCGAGGACGAGCATGTGGACCGCCGGTTTCAATACGGCACGCCTGAAAGCGAAGGCACGCCGCGCCCGCGGGTGCCGACGCAGCTGGAGACGGAGCTCCGTGCGTTGGTGCTCCGCGCAGCGCGCGCTTATCCTGATGTGGTAAACGCCTATCTCGCGAAGGTCGAGACAATCGAGCGCTGGTCCGATGGCGCGTTCCGCGAGCTCATGACCTACGCGCCGGTGCTGGCGCAGACGCATCCTGCGCTGCTCGCGAGGGTCGCCAAGCGCTGGTTCATGAGGGAGCTGCCGGACGACACATCGGTACGGTGGCGTCGCGAAGCGCGTGAAGAGGGTCGCCGGCGCAGGGAAGCCGAGGCCGTCCCGCCGGAGAAGAGATCGCGGTGGGACAAGCTCGCGCTTTCGAGCACATCGATCATGCACCACTCGTTCTCCCACCACGATTGGGACCGGCTGTCGATCGGCGGCGACCATCAGGGCTTATTCCCCGCCTCGCCTCTCCGCGAACCGTTCCACTCGCTGCTCATGCGCGATCCAGCGACGGCGCTAGCGCTCATCCGCGACGTGACGAACCACGCCACCACGGCGTGGCGTCAGTTGCATGGGCACTGGCATGGCAGCGCGACACCGATGCCGCTCGTATTGGTGTTTCCGTGGGGGCAACAGGAGTTCTGGGGCGACGACCGGCACTACTTCTGGTTCCGCGGCCATGGCGGGCCGCAGGTCGTGGAGTGCGCCCTCATGACGCTGGAGCACTGGGGCATCGCGCAGCTCGATGCCGGACGCCCGTTGGACGAAGTACTGCAACAGCTGCTGGAAGGGCACACGAGCATCGGCATCGTGGGGATTGCGGTGCACCTCGCCTTGCGGGCCAAGCAAGTTTCGCCAACGACCTTGGCGCTGCTGCGCAGCCCGCGGCTGTGGCGGCTCGACCTGCAGCGCCAGGTCCAAGAGCACCAACTGCAAAGCGCGGGGCTGATGGGCTTCGACAACGCAAGCGTCGACGCGGTGCACCGTCAAGCAGTCGCCGACAGCAGCCAGATGACGTCGCGCCGCTTGGAACTGCGCGACCTGGTACCGCTCTTCGTCCTCGGAGGCGACACGGCCTTGCGCGAGGCGTGCCGCGCCGCTCTCGACGACTTCCCGAACAAGCTGGAATTCGCCTATCAGGAAGAGGCGCAGAACCCAGAACATGTGGCCGAGCTCCGCCGCACCGCCGAACTATGGTCGGAGTTGGGCCACGCCGAGAACTACACCGCAGCTCCGATCCCCGGCCGCAGTGATGTGGTCCAGATCTCGATGAGCAGTCCGAGACACGAAGCTCCCGAGGTGCAAGCGGCCCTGCACCGCCATGCGCAGGCGGCGCGCGAGATGGAGCTGTGGCTGTGGGTTGATAAGTGCTTCACGTTGCGCCAATGGGCGCCGGGCTTCTCGGTGGACGACGCCATCGGGCGTGCGAAAGAGCTGGCTGATGCGGCTGCTGCAGGGAGGGCGATGTCGCCGATGCCTGGCAGTGGGTTGACGGAAGGCGCGATTGCGGGGACGGCAGCGGCAGTGATTTGTTTCGCCGATGCGAGCGGGCATGAGGCCTGGGCCGATGCCACCATCGAAAGCTTCCGCGTTACGCAGGACGAGATCTCCGACGACACGTTTTCTGGATCTGTGATCCCTTGGCACCCGAAGATCTTCGTGGCGCATGCGTTGGCCGCGCGTATCAGATCGGCCCGCGAATATCCTGCCGACCGCGAAGCGCTCTATCGCTTGATTGCGCACCCACTCGATGCGGTTTCGTTCGTTGCGCTGTCCGGCGTGGCTGGCTGCTGGCAGCGCGACGCGCGGTTCGCCTGGTGTGGCCTGAACCTCGGGTTGCGGTTGGCGCAGCTCGTAAGCAGGCGAGACATGCACCGGCTAGACACCGAGGCACGGCGGCAGGTGGAATCGGACCACCGTGCCGCGACGATGGCCGCGGCACTCGACGAGTACCGTGCGCAAGGGCCGCTGCCTGCCTGGGTGCGCCCACGGGCTTCGTGGGTGCGGGCCGCGCCGGACGCTGAGAATCCGCAGACTCTCGACGGGGAAGAAGACGAAGGGTGGCAGAGCACCGATGCTCTGTGGGACGGCCGGTACGCCGCGAACGTCTTGCAGAGAGTCCCTGTGGCGGTGGTCATGGCGAGCGCTGGCCGTGCGCACTTTGTCGACGCCCTCGAGGCGTATATCGGCTGGACGCTCGACACGATCAACCCGGTGTGGCGAAAAGAGCGGCGTCGGGGCCGCGAGCGTGGCGATGCAAACCTGTACGAGTGGGAGGATCAGCTGGGTCGGATGGTGGCAAGCGTTGCCCCCCATCTTCCAGCCGACGAGATCTTGCAGAGGTTGCTGCGGCCGATCCTTGCGCAGCCTGACGAGATCGTGATGCGGCTGCTCGCGCCGTTCACTGTGTCGCTGGTCTGCGGTGAAATCCTCGATGCGCCGGAGGTCCGCGATGACACCCTGCTCCTGCTGCATGCCGTGCTCGAACGAACGCTGGAGAACGACGATCTGCGCCGTTCGCCGTACAACGACGGGCGCATGGGCGGCTTCGACCTGCCGGAGCTGGTCAAGTCGCTGCTGTTCGTGGTCGTCGATCAGGCGCCCGGCGCCATGCGCTTCGCCAACGGTCGCTGGAATGACATTGGCCAGGTGATGCCGCTGGTTGATCGCATGGTGCGCGCCGCCGGCTGGCACCCCTACGTCGCGCGCCAGTTCGTCACGTTATGCGAACGTTCCGGTGCTGCTTACCCGGCCGACGCGTTCGCCGACCAAGTATTGGCGCAGATCGTTGATGGACGTCTGCCTGCGGGCTGGAAAGGCTCCCTGGTACCAGCCGCGATCGCGGCTCTGGTACAGGCGCACGCCGATCGACAGCATCCGTTGCCCGCTGCGCTAGCCCGCAAGCTGCTACAGGTGCTTGACGCCTTGGTCGATCTTGGCGACCGCCGCAGCGCGGCCTTACAACAGAGCGAGTCCTTTCGCGGCGTGCGCCTTGCATTGCCGGACTGAGGCGCTACGCGAGCAGGATGCTCACCCGTCGTCGGTTTTTCGGTGAACGGCTAGTAGGGGCGCCATTGCCGACCTACTCGGATTGCTGCCCCAAGGTCGGCTTAGGCCGAGTAGTTGCCTGATGCGGTCAGCATGAGACAGGTGTTCGGCCATAACGGCCATTCACTCACTCGGCGCCCACAGGCGGCAATAGGTTGCTTAGCTGCTACTCGGCTCAGATTTGCGCTGAGCGACCGCTTCCTGTTCGGGCGAACTAACACTTCCGACCCGGAGCGGCCAATCTCAGCATAAAAATTGCCGCCGAGAAGCAGTCGCCAAAGCTACACACAAGCTGGCCACAAGAGGCTGTGCGTGGCTCACCGACATGCTTGCCTCAGCTTGACTAGAGAATACTTTTGACGGTCACACAGTCAGGCGGGAGTGAGCCGTGGGCACGGCTGCGTGGGGCCTGGCCACCTGGTTCTTTCTCATCCCTCAAGATTTTCCCCTCGCTTGTTCGGTGGCGCTACCGTGCGGCCGATGCGGTCAGCGCACTATCGGTGTCCCGTTCCTCGGGCTGAAGGAGTGCAATTGGGTGTTTTATCCCCACGCGCATGGAATATGTTGATACGATGTCTCATAAACGAAAGTGGGAACAACAAGGAGGCCTACAAATGAATGTCGACAGCATCGTCGACGTTGGCGAATTTTTAGACAAGAAGGGGTTGCTAAGCCCAACGCTTGAGGTCTTACAGGCCACCGAGAAGAGCTATCGCGCGTTGCTGTTTCAACCGTCGGGTCCATTCGTCGGCAACGCCACGCGAATCGGCCCGGCTGACTTGGATTTTGCGGACCAGCAAGCGTCCGCGCTGCTTGAGATGGCGACCAAGCAGGGCCACCATCTCGTCGTCACGCCCGAGTACTACCTCCCCATAAAGACGCTCCTTGAATGTGTACAGGGAGACAAGTTCCCTGCTGCTGATGCAATTTGGGTGCTTGGTTGCGAGAGCATGACGCCCGCGCAGCTGGCCGAGTTCAAGGCTAAAGCAGAGAGCACAGGGAAGTGCCGGGTGTTCCATGAGACAGACGACGCGGCTCCCGTACAGGGCATCTACTACGACCCAGTGGCGTACTGTTTTCTGTCTAAGGAGAAGGAAACTGGAGAAGAGCGGCGCATCGTTCTCATCCAGTTCAAGACCATTTCATCCAAAGACGACCAGTACTTCGAGAACAGTGTCCTTCGAACTGGAAAGCTTATCTATCAGTTCCATGGGCCCAAGAAGCGCCTCTCGCTCGCTTCCATTATCTGCTCTGACGCCTTCAACATCACGGGTGACAGCGACGTCCTCCTACAGCTCACTGAGGATGCGACCCTCCTCCACATCCAGCTGAACCCAAAGCCGCGTAACGTCGAATACCTGAGGTACCGGGTGGACACCTTCCGTCGTCACGGGCGGACGAGCAACTGCGACATCGTGTGCCTCAACTGGGCCGAGAACATCATCTTCCTTGAGCAGGAAGGCGGTAAGGAACATGAGTGGAAAAACGAAGCTGGTTCGGCGTGGTACCTGCCGCATGACCGAGCTTCCTCAGACGATGCCCTGGTGGAACAGAACGAACGCAATGGCCTCTACTACTCGTGGCATCGGCGCAACAGGCATGTCCTCCATTTCCACAACGCGCCGGCGGTCTTTGAGTTCAGCGTTCCAAAGGTTGAGCACACGGGCCCGCAGCTCCTCGCTGTTTCCACCGGCCCCAAGCTCGAGGGCCGCTACGTCTGGGATGACGCAGGTGGCTGGGTAGCCTCGGCCGCATGCGCAGATACCGGACTCGCACAGCTGTTCGCGTGCGATGCGAAGGTTGCTACGGCTTTCAACGCCATGTCCAAGGACGACAGCCGCCTTCGAATTGAGCGGGCAGTCGCCATCTCCTGCGGTCTGACCTCGGGCGCAGACAATTGGTATGCCGTCGGCAATTTGGCATCTCTCAGCATGAGTGATGACGAGGTCACCAAGCGGCTCACAGTGCGCTTAGAGCGCAACGAGTATTCTGATACCGCCAGACATGATCAGCTGCAGAAGGTGGCTATCTTGCATGAGATTTTGGCAACCAAGCAGCTCCCCATCCAAATACGCGACCTGAGCGGCGGAGGTGCCTCCGTTTACTGGACCAAGAAGTCACCGCATACGAACGTCGTCAAGGACGGCGTTGAGCCAGCGCACGTCGCGTTCCTTGGCTTCCAACCGGAGACGAGGCGAATCGAGGATGTCTGCGACGCCGCATACCCTTGAAGGCTTGTGCGTCAGCTACTTCGTGCGCACATCCAAGATGTATGACACGTTGATGCAGATGGGGCGCTGGTTCGGCTATCGGCCGGGATACATAGACCTCTGCCGCCTTTACACGACATCCGATCTGGTCGAGTGGTTCGGGCATATCGCCGACGCCTCGGAGGAGTTGCGCGAGGAGTTTGACGCCATGGCCGAAAGCGGGGCGACTCCGAGGGACTACGGCCTCAAAGTGCAGTCCCATGGATTGCCCTCTCCAGAAAGGAGTCGGGAAGCGTCGAGCTCTTTGTGGAGATGGTCGGTGACGTGGCCGGAGCCATGGACGCCGAGGCCGCGGAGGGCGAGGAGCGGATACTGCGCGCGATGCTTTCCAGGGTAAGGGCCTGGCAGGAGTTCATGCGCAAGGGAGCCCAGGCGCTTTCTCCTGAGGCCGAGATTGGGCTTGTGGGAGAGCTTTCCTTTCTGCGCTTGATTATCGAGGCCGGAGTCCCCGCCGTGATTGCGGTTGAGTCCTGGGTAGGTCGCCCTTCGAGGAGATGGTGTTCTCCGAGGTGGTCATGGAACACATGGCCGAAATCGGAATGACCTTCGAGCCGGTCGTCTGTCACTTTCAGGGGCGTGTCGGCAACGCCAACCTGCGCCTGAGCGGATACGCCATGTCCGACGACGCCGATCAGCTTGACCTGTTTGTGAGCCTTTACGAGGGCGTCGACGAAATCACACCGGTGCCGGATGCGGAGACAAAGACCGCCGTCGAGCAGTGCCTACGTTTTCTCGCTCTGTGCGCCGAGGGAAAGATGGCATCCAAGCTCGACCCCTCCGGTGACGTCCACTCCCTGGCGCTGACGATTCGCGAGATATACAACGGACTTGAGCAGGTCCGCGTCTTTGTCCTGACCGACAGGGTCGCAAAGGCCAAGAGCTTCAAGACAAGGGAAATTGGCGGAAAAACGGTGCGCCTTGAGGTGATGGACATAGAGCGCCTGCATCGTCACTGGTCCGAGGGAAAACCCCGTGACGAGCTGGTCATCGACTTCTCGGAGGTTTCAGGATCGCCGTTGCCCTGCGTGTTTGTCCCCGGGGAAACCGACGAATACGACTATGCGCTTACCGCGGTGCCGGGCGCGGCCCTCCGGTTTATATATGAGAAATTCGGCGCCAGACTGCTTGAGGCGAACGTGCGATCCTTTCTCAGCGTCAAGGGCAAGGGCGTCAACGCGGGCATTCAAAATACCTTGAGGACGATGCCGGGCCATTTCATGGCCTACAACAACGGCATCGTTCTTGTCGCCGACGAAATGCGGCTTGCGCAGGCCGAGGACGGGTCTCCCGGCATCGCCTGGCTGAAAGGCATGCAGATCGTCAATGGCGGACAGACCACCGCCTCGCTTTATTTCGCCAAGAAGAAGTTTCCGGAAACCGATCTGTCCCGCGTCCGTGTGCCGGCCAAGATTATCGTCATGAAGGTTCAGGATCCGGCGAAGGAGGAGGCCTTGGTCTCGGACATTTCCAGATACGCCAACAGCCAAAACGCCGTCCGCCAGTCTGACCTGTCCGCGAACAAGCCCTTCCATGTGGATGTCGAGCGTCTGTCGCTTGCCGTGTATTGCCCCGACGGTACCGGGCGCTGGTTCTACGAGCGCGCCGCAGGCAGCTACAACACGCTTCTTGCGCGGGAGGGGACGACGCCCGCCAAGCTGCGCGCGCTCAAGGAGGCGCTACCCCCTTCCAGAAAAATCACGAAAACGGATTTGGCCAAATACATCAACGCATGGTCCGGGCTTCCGGACGTCGTAAGCCTGGGATCCCAGAAGTGCTTTGATCGTTTCATGTCCGCCATGACGCCTGCCGAGGGTGAGCCTGCGCAGCCGTCTCCGAATGTCGCAGCCTTCAAGTCAATGGTGGCTCAAGCCATAGTGTTCAAGGCCGTCCACAAACTCGTCCGTCCGATGTTTCAGGCGTTCCAGGCAAACGTCGCTGCCTACACGGTGTCGCTTATGGCGACCAAGGTTGGTGACCGGTTTGACCTTGATCGCGTCTGGTCGCGCCAAGGGGTTTCACAGGAGTTGTTGGCTCAAATTTCGGTTTGGGCGCGGGAGGTCAACGACGCGCTTCATCGAACCGCGGGCGGCCGCATGGTTTCCGAATGGGCCAAGAAGCAGGAGTGCCGAGAGACTGTCCTTGGGGCGAGATATTCTGATCCGGCTGCGGGCATACCGGAGATTCGTTGATTGATTTTGCTTCGTTCAACAACTCGGCCGGGTGAGAAGGCGGTGCGCTATCTGTCTTCCAGCCAGCCGACCTCTACAACGTAATTCGGCGGGTAGGAGAGGCTGGTGTCCACCGGCATTATTCTGACCCTGCCGCCATCCTCATCCTCAATGGCTTTCCACGTGTACTTGTCATCGCCCGGGTCCTGATATGCCGGTTTCAGCTTGATGGTGTCACCTTTCTTGATCATTCGGAACGCCTGAAAGTTGTTGGTTTATGTATTGGCTGTATATGCAATTTGCAATTGCGGGGAGGGCGTTCCCCGTAAGGCTTTTCAAGGAAAACTCAATTGAATATATCGAGATTTTTCATATTCGAATCATGGCGGATATCGTAGCACGCGAGGTCCGCTCCCGAATGATGTCCGGCATAAGGGGAAAGAACACCCGGCCGGAGATCGTCGTCAGAAAACATCTTTTCGCCGCAGGTTTTCGGTTCAGACTCCATAGGCGCGATCTTCCCGGAGTTCCTGATATCGTGCTGCCCGGTCGTCGCGTCGCGATATTCGTGCACGGATGTTTCTGGCACCGTCACGAAGGATGCCGTTACGCCAAACTCCCCTCGACAAGGCCTGAATTCTGGAAAGCCAAGCTGGAAGGCAACGCCGAGCGAGACTCGCGGGCGACAGATGCACTTCTTGACCAAGGGTGGCGCGTGTTGGTGGTTTGGGAGTGCGCCGTCCGGGATAAGAGCACCCTGGGTGATCTTCGGGACAATCTCGCGCGCTGGATACACGGAAAGGAAGTCCACGGCGCTATCGGCGGCGAGCGGCGGTGAGGAAGCGCAAGACCACCTCCGCGATTTGTTTGGCAAGCCATGGAGGAACGGCGTTGCCGATTTGGGCGTATTGCTCCGTCCGGTTTCCCTCGAAGAAGTAGTTGTCCGGGAAAGTCTGCAACCTTGCAGCCTCCCTGACGGTCAGGCTTCGGCATTGGGCCGGATCATGGTGGATGTAGTAGTGCCCGTCCTTCGCGATATGGGCGACAACGGTCGTGGACGGATGGTCAGCGAGCTGAACCCTGAAACGGTCTGAAAACGGGATGTGCTCGTTGTCGACGTTTCCATGGTCCGGCAACAGCCTGTCGGGGAAATTCTCAAGCTTCGGGGAGTATTTGTATTTTCCGGCGTAACAGGCCGCATATAGGTAACGGGCAAGATCCGACCTCATGTGGCTTCGGGTTTCATGCTGCAGGACGCCTTTCAGCCTGTGGTCATGAAACCATGAGCGCAGGGGCTGCGGCATCGACTGGTCTGTGACCACCTCGCATGGGATAAACTTTTCTCCGCTGGATGCGTATCTGGTGGCGGTATGCAGTGCGGCGGCCATGGCGCACTCCATATCCTTCCGGATTTCCCCTCTCCAATATTTGAAACCTTCCTCTGCTGCGGACCTTATTGCCGCAAGCCACTCCTCATGCGAGTCATGTTCCTTCGAAAGACGGCTGCGCAGATGAGGTAACCCGGAGAGGGCCGCCTTGACGCTCACCTCCGACGGCGCGGGGGAGATCACAAAACTTTGCGGCGAGGTCCTTAGCTCTTCGGTTGTGTCGGCGAGGTCGGATCTGACACCGAAAAGAATGACGCGATGTCGACTCTGTGGAACGCCGAAGTTCTCCGCCTCGATGACGTAGTCTTTTGGAGCCCGGTTTGCGCCGTCACCCGTCACCACGAATGAGCGTATCCGATACTGGAAGTCCCCTCCCGGGTTCGAGAGATCTGTAAGGATACGGTCGAAAATGAGAGAGCCATTGTGACGGGAGGAAAGAATGCCTTTCACGTTCTCCATCACGAACACGGAAGGCGCAAATTTCTTGATGATCCGGAGATATTCCTTGTAGAGGAAGTGCTTCTCGTCTTTCTCGAACTCGGCGGTGGCCTCACGTGCCCGCCGGGATCTCCCCGCCAGAGAGTAGGCTTGACAGGGCGGGCCGCCTATCAGGACCCACTCTTTGGTGTCGCCAAGGGCGCTTGCAATCCAGCCGTCGATTTCCTGATGCGGCGTTTTGCCAAGTTCGGCGCATTTCGCCTCCTTTGCGGCCAGACGGGCTTGTTCGGGAACCGACGGATGGTTGAACAGCTCATCCCGGCCTATGCGCCCCTTGACGTAGTCGTAGTAACAGTCCGGAACCGCGCCTTTCCGGAACGAACGGAACAGCGCGCGCAGTGACAGGGTTCTGTGGGCGACGGGGTCCTTCTCTATTGAGACTTTCAGGACAAAACGGCGCTCGCCGTTCTCGTCGGTTATCGACGAAAAGCCTTCGCCGAGCCCTCCTGGTCCTGCAAATAGGTCAATTACTGGTATTGGCTTGAAGTGCACTGAGTCAGATTCTCTAGGTTCTTGATATTTGACTCTACCAGGTTACTCGAAAAATACCAAAGGCCATCAAACTGAACCTGTTGCGGCTGATTCTTCGGTAAGGAACCTTCCATCCGGCAAACTGCTCGGGGCAGATTCGAGGCAAACAGCCAAGTCCAATTGGGGACATTCGGGGCTTTCTCGGGGCAGTAGAAAATAAAAAAACCGACTTTCGTCGGCTTTTTTGCTGCTGCTACGGGCTGCCACCTCGTGGATGATTTTGCCAAATCGCCTTAAAAATCAAGGTGTTTGGCGGAGAGGGAGGGATTCGAACCCTCGTTAGGATATTATCCTAAACACGCTTTCCAGCCTAGCGATTTTTTCACAGCGAAAGCCTTTGTTGGCAAGTCTTTCAGGCTCGTATAGTATTAACAAAAAACCCTCTTGGGAACAATTTGGGAACAGTTGACCTATGGCG
>JBFLYR010000002.1:0-9410 GCA_040756595.1 Pseudomonadota bacterium
TCGGCTCATCACATCCTGGGGCTGTAGCCGGTCCCAAGGGTATGGCTGTTCGCCATTTAAAGTGGTACGTGAGCTGGGTTCAAAACGTCGTGAGACAGTTTGGTCCCTATCTGCCGTGGGCGCTGGAGATTTGAGAGGGCCTGCTCCTAGTACGAGAGGACCGGAGTGGACGCACCTCTGGTGGACCGGTTGTGACGCCAGTCGCATCGCCGGGTAGCTAAGTGCGGAAGAGATAAACGCTGAAAGCATCTAAGCGTGAAACTCGCCTCAAGATAAGATCTCCCGGGGGTTCAACCCCCCTGAAGGGTCGCGGAAGACCACCGCGTTGATAGGTCGGGTGTGGAAGCGCAGTAATGCGTTGAGCTAACCGATACTAATTGCCCGTGCGGCTTGACCCTATAACCTTGAGCACAACGACGCCAATCCTCGGTATGTCGTTAAAAAATGCCAAGGCGCAACAAGCGCCAATCACTACCATCCTTACTTCTTCCGATCCCGTGACCCGGTTCATCCCAGGTCACCCCAGTTTCAGTCTGGTGTCCATAGCGTCTCGGAACCACCCCTTCCCATCCCGAACAGGACCGTGAAACAAGACCGCGCCAATGATAGTGAGCACCTCGCTCGCGAAAGTAGGTCAACACCAGACTACCCCACAAAAAAACGCCCAACCCTAAACAAGGTTGGGCGTTTTACTTGAAGGGTTCATTTAGCTTAAAACTAAATTATCCCGGTGGATCAGTTCTGATTCATCCATGTAGCCAAGTAAAGCCTCGATTTCCTGACTTGGATGCCCAGCAATTTTCTTGGTATCGGAACTGGGGTAGTTGGCCAAACCCCGAGCGACTTCCATACCATTTTGATCTATACAAGCGATTACGGAACCTCGATCAAATTCCCCTTGAACGGAGAGAATACCGATAGGAAGAAGGCTTTTCCCGTGTCGTAGCGCTCCAATAGCACCAGCATCGATAGTAATGGACCCCGTTATGCGTAAATGATCAGCAAGCCATTGCTTGCGGGCAGCTAGCGGGTTTTGGTTTGCGCGGAGGCAAGTGCCAATGTCATCACCATTAGCGGCGCGAATCAAGGCCCCTGACTCTCTACCGCCAACGATCAAGGTATGCGCCCCGCTGCGGGCGGCACGTTGCGCCGCACAAACTTTGGTGATCATTCCTCCTTTGCTAATACCGCTGCCAGCCCCACCGGCAATTTGCTCATAGGCCTTGTTATCGGCTTCACCATCAGAAATGAGCGTTGCCATTGAGTCAATGCGTGGATCCGCTGTGTACAGGCCTTTTTGATCGGTAAGGATAATCAAAGCATCTGCTTCAACTAGGTTGGCGACCAGAGCACCAAGGGTATCGTTATCTCCGAAGCGAATTTCATCGGTAACGACCGTGTCGTTTTCATTAATGATGGGGACAACGCCTAACTCGATCAGTGTATTGAGTGTGATTCGGGCATTGAGGTATCGGCTACGGTCTGCGAGGTCATCATGCGTCAACAGGATCTGGGCAGATTTCAGGCCATGGTCTGCAAATACATTTTCATAGGCTTGGGTTAGTCCCATTTGCCCTACGGCAGCGGCGGCTTGAAGGGCGTGCATGGCGTGAGGGCGTTTCGACCAGCCTAGCCGTTGCATTCCTGCCGCTATGGCGCCTGATGAAACCAGTAGTACCTGCCGCCCCGTTTGTTGAAGCAGAGCAATCTGGCGCGCACATTCCGTAATGAACTCGGTGGACAGACCAGTGCCGTTGTTGGTTACAAGAGCACTACCAACCTTGACGACTATTCGTTTGCATTTGGCAATGTCGTTACGCATTTTCATTGGAGGCCGAAAGAAACTGCATGATTTTTTGGCAGAGCTGCTGGCATCCTTCGCCGGTCGCCCCAGAAATCATGTAAGTGGGTAGTTCCTTGCCAAGCACTTGGACTATGGTTGAAAATTTGCTTAAACGTTCCTCTTCGGGGATAAGGTCAACCTTGTTGAGGACTATCCACCGTGGCTTTCTATAGAGTTCCTCATCATAGTTGCGTAATTCCTCAACAAGGGCATTTGCATCAGCAACGGGGTCAGCTGACGGATCCGGAGGTGCGATATCAATCAAGTGAAGTAAAAGGTGGGTACGTTGCAGATGCTTGAGGAAGCGATGTCCAAGCCCCGCTCCTTCGGAAGCACCGCGGATCAAACCTGGAATATCGGCAATTACGAAGCTTTGATTTGCACCGACCCTGACAACACCCAAGTTAGGCTGGAGTGTTGTGAATGGATAATCTGCCACCTTGGGGCGTGCAGCTGAAACTGCACGAATGAATGTCGATTTACCGGCGTTGGGCATGCCAAGCAGGCCAACATCAGCGAGTACTTTGAGCTCAAGCTTGAGTTCCCGAGTTTCTCCTGGTTCGCCTGGCGTGAATTGCCGTGGGGCACGATTGGTGCTGGATTTGAAATGGAGATTGCCGAGGCCGCCCGTGCCCCCCTTGGCTACTGTGGCAGTGGCACCATCGGCATCCAGGTCGGCCAGCACTTCGCCTGTATGATTGTCTGTAATAGTCGTGCCAACTGGAACATGGAGATCCAGATCAGCACCTCCCTTGCCGTAACAATCCGCGCCACGCCCATTTTCACCGTGCTCGGCACGAAAGTTACGGGTGTAGCGGTAATCGATCAGGGTATTTAGGTTGCGATCGGCACTGATCAGGATGCTACCGCCCCGTCCCCCATCACCCCCATCCGGTCCGCCGCGGGGAATATATTTTTCCCTGCGGAATGAGACAGCGCCATTGCCCCCATTGCCGGCATTTACAGTTATCAAAGCTTCGTCGAAAAATTTCATGGTCAAAAGAAAAAGCCCCATCCGGTTGGATAGGGCTTTGTTTGCAGCATCCGGATGAAATCAGGCAGCAGGAACAATATTTACATATTTGCGCTGCAGAGAGCCTTTGACTGTGAATTGCACGGTACCCGTCATCTTGGCGAACAGGGTGTGATCCTTGCCGATACCAACATTCTCGCCTGCATGAAACTGCGTACCGCGTTGGCGAACGATGATGTTACCGGCTGCGACAAGTTGACCGCCAAAACGCTTTACACCGAGTCGTTTAGCCTCTGAATCGCGACCGTTGCGTGAACTGCCGCCTGCTTTTTTGTGTGCCATGGTGTGCTCCTAGTCCTGGGAAATCAGGCGTTGATGCCGCTGATTTCCAACTCCGTATAGTTCTGGCGATGACCCTGATGCTTCTGATAATGCTTGCGTCGCCGCATCTTGAAAATCTTCACCTTCGGATGACGGCCTTGCGAAACCACCTTGGCGGTGACCGTGGCGCCGGACAAGATCGGAGTGCCGATTTTCACGGTTTCTCCTTCGCCGACCATCAGTACCTGATCCAAGGAAATTTCAGCGCCCACATCTGCCGGTATCTGTTCTACCTTGATTTTTTCGCCAGCGACAACACGATACTGCTTGCCGCCGGTTTTTATGACCGCATACATGTTGGACTCCAAAAAACGTTCTAAAGAACCGCGCATTCTATTTTCTGTTAGTGCTCAGGTCAAGAGTTTCATTGTTTAATTGACGGGTTACGGGCAAGTACTTACCATGCCCCCAGAAAGCGGAAATGCCATCTTGAGCCCAACAATAATTTTTTCCCTGATTGCGAATGACATGCAGGCCGTGGATGCGGTTATTCGCGCCCGCCTGTATTCGGATGTTCCGCTGGTTCGGCAGATTGCCGAATACATCATCGCGGGTGGTGGCAAGCGGTTGCGACCGGCCTTGCTACTCTTGTCGGCAGGTGCCATTGGCTATCGCGGCAGCCATCACCATGAATTGGCTGCGGTCGTCGAGTTCATCCACACAGCGACGCTCTTGCATGACGATGTGGTCGATGAGTCGGCGCTGCGTCGCGGCCGGGGTACTGCAAATGCCCAGTTCGGGAATGCGGCCAGCGTCCTGGTTGGTGATTTCCTGTATTCCCGGGCATTCCAGATGATGGTCGGTGTCGGCAGCATGCGTGTCATGCAGGTTCTCGCCGATGCGACCAATGTCATCGCCGAGGGCGAGGTTCTTCAGTTGATGAATTGCCACAACCCTGATTTGTCCGTTGATGATTACTTGCAGGTTGTGCGCTACAAGACGGCAAAGCTCTTTGAGGCTTCTGCCCGGCTTGGCGCAATTTTGGGTGGTGCAAGCACCTCTGTTGAAGATGGTTTTGCTGCATACGGCATGCATTTGGGAACTGCTTTCCAGATTACAGATGATGTTCTCGACTACTCTGGCCAGGAGGGGGAGATTGGTAAAAGCCTAGGCGACGATCTCGCCGAGGGTAAACCCACCCTGCCGTTGATCCATGTGATGGAAACCGGCAGCGCAGCTCAGATTGATGTGGTTCGCTCCGCGCTTGAGTCAGGAGGGCGCGAGGCTTTCCCGGAGGTTATCAAGGCGGTCAGGGAAACCGGTGCGCTGGAAGCGGCACTGGCGGTTGCCACAGCAGAGGTGGAAAAAGCAAAAATGGCTTTGAGCAATGTTCCCGATGGCAATTATCTGGACGCTTTGCTACAATTATCGTCTTTCGCGGTTGCCAGACGCTATTGATCGAGTAGATTGGCAGCACGCATCGGGGTGTAGCTCAGCCTGGTAGAGTACTGCGTTCGGGACGCAGGAGTCGGAGGTTCGAATCCTCTCACCCCGACCAATTCCCTTGAATATGCTTATCATGCGTTGAACCTGATCGGTAAGATCGGGCGATCGAATAGGCAAGTTCCGGGATTGGAAGGCCGATTGCAAATGATGAAATTTCTCCTGCTAATAGGGATTCTGGCCCTGATTATCTGGTTTTGGTCAGGTCGGCGAAGAAACCAAAGGGGCGAGTCTGATCATCAGTCGTCATCCAGTGCGACTGAAGCCATCGTGGTTTGCGCACATTGCCGCCTGCATGTGCCGGAAAGCGAATCGATTCTCGCCGATGGGCATCATTATTGTTGCGACGAACATCGCAAGCTTGGCGCCTCCTGACTTTTCATGACCAAGCCCACCGTTGAAGCGCAGCGGCTGCCGGGCCAGTCGCTTTGGCGGTTGCTCCGCTACTTTTCCTTCTATCGGCTGATCGTCGCCGGCTTTTTTCTCGGAGCCATCCTTTTTGCCGGCAAGCCGATGAATATCGGCTCGCAGGAGCCACGCATGTTTGTCTGGGTGAGCGGCGCATATTTTTTCGCCTCGCTCGTGATGCTATTCGTCCAGATGAGATGGCGCCATCGTTTCAACGCGCAGTTGAGCCTGCAGGTGCTGGTCGATATCGGCTGCCTGATCTTGCTGCTGTATGCGAGCGGTGGTGCCAAGAGCGGCATGTCCATGATGCTGCTGGTGGTGCTGGTAGGTGCCGCCCTGGTTGGGCAAGGCCGTCTGGTGCTGTTTTATGCGGCGGTGGCGAGCCTGTTATTGCTAGCGGAACAGGCGTATCGCGTCCAGTTCTTGAAAGGCGATACAGGCGACTTCTTCTTCACGGGCCTGACTTGCATCGGCTTGTTTGGTGCAGCCATTGCGGCACGATTGCTGGCTAACCGAATGCTGGCCAACGAGGAGCTTGCGCGCAAGCGCGGTATCGAATTGGCGGACCAGATGCGCATCAATGAGCGCGTCATTCGTGACATGCAGGATGGTGTCTTGGTGGTTGATGTCGCTGGTCGGGTGCTGCAATGCAATCCACGGGCAAGAGCATTACTGGGCTGTACGGATGCTTTCGCCAAATCGCTGGAAGCCTTTTCGCCAACACTCGCAGACGAATTCAAGGTTCGCCAGGTGCGGGGAATCGAATCCGAGCTGGTCATGCAGATCCCCTGGACTGGCCGCATGTTGCGTGCGCGCTTCCTGCCTCCTGGTGAAGGCGGGAATGCATTGATCTTCGTCGAGGATGTCGGACGCATGCAGCAGGAAGCCCGCCAGGTGAAGCTCGCTGCACTCGGCAGGCTGACTGCAAACATGGCGCACGAGATTCGCAATCCGCTGTCGGCCATCAGCCATGCAGCCGAATTGTTGGCGGACGAACCGCCGGGCAAAGGCGTGGAGCGCCTGACGCGCATCATCGTCGATAACTCGCAACGGCTGAATCATCTGGTTTCGGAAGTCGTCGAGTTGGGCCGCCGGGATCGCGTGAACCCGGAATCAATCGAATTGCGCGACTACTTTCTGCGCCTGATCGATGAACGATCATTGCAGGATGCCGGAAATGCACACAGAGTCGCGCTCGATATCCCGGTAGAGGCGGAAGTCCGTTTCGATCGCGGCCATCTGCATCGTGTCACTTCAAACTTGCTGGACAATGCCTTGCGCTATGCCAGTCAGGCCCCCGGTGCAGTGCGAATCAGCCTCGAACAAAGCCCCGGCCAAAATCGCCTGAGCCTGCATGTTGTCGATGATGGCAAGGGAATCGATGAAACCGAGCGGGATCGTGTCTTCGAGCCCTTCTTCACGACACGTGCCGCCGGGACCGGTCTTGGTCTTTACATTGCCCGCGAACTCTGCGAAGCGAACGGTGCGCGTCTGTTTCTGCTCGAAAATGCGCCGGGAGCGCATTTCTGCATATCATTCGCACCACCCTCTTCTGGGCAATACATGGACAACGAGGAAGCATGAGCGACAACCCCAGGGTTCTCATCGTCGATGACGAGGCAGATATACGCGAACTGCTCGACATGACGCTGGCGCGCATGGGACTTGAATGTGATTGTGCCGCCAGCGTCGCTGCGGCAAAGCAGTTACTGCGGGAGCAGTCATATCAGCTTTGCCTGACCGATATGCGCATGCCCGATGGTGACGGCCTCGATCTGGTTCGGCATATCGAGGCCAGCCATCCGACCCTGCCGGTCGCGGTGATCACCGCCCATGGCAGCACCGAGAATGCCGTGGCCGCGCTGAAGTCCGGCGCATTCGATTATCTGGCCAAACCGGTGTCACTCGCCCAGTTGCGTACTCTGGTCAAGTCGGCACTGAGCATTCCTGAAAACAAGACTGCGGCGACTCACCGCACGCATGAGCTGCTTGGCAGCTCGGCGCCGATTGTTCAGGTCCGCGAACTGATCGCAAAGGTTGCGCGTAGCGAGGCGCCTGTCTACATCTCGGGCGAGTCGGGCAGCGGCAAGGAACTGGCTGCGCGCCTGATTCATCGCGAAAGCCTGCGCTGCGACAAGGCTTTCGTCGCGGTGAACTGTGGCGCCATCCCGGAAAACCTGATGGAGAGCGAGTTTTTCGGTTATCGCAAAGGCGCTTTTACCGGAGCCGAAAACGAGCGGGAGGGTTTTTTCCAGGCAGCAGATGGAGGTACGCTCTTCCTCGACGAGGTAGCCGACCTGCCCCTGCCGATGCAGGTGAAGCTGCTGCGGGCAATCCAGGAAAAGCATGTGCGGCGCGTAGGGGCGACAAGCGAAGAGCCCGTCAATGTCCGCATCATTTGTGCAACACATCAGAATCTACGCCAGTTGATGGACGAGGGGCGGTTCCGGCAGGACTTGTACTTCCGCATCAATGTCATTGAAATCCGCATGCCGGCGCTGCGTGAGTGCAGCGATGATGTGCCCGAATTCGCCCGCCGGATACTCGAACGACTGGCTGCGGCGAGCGGCGTTGCCGTACCGGCGATCACCGCGCAGGCCATGAGTGCATTGCAGGCCTATGCGTTCCCCGGCAATGTGCGCGAGTTGGAAAACATTCTCGAGCGGGCGCTGGCACTCCAAAGCGCAGGCGTCATCGACATCGACGACCTGCAACTGCAGCCGCCAAAAGTCGGCGCTGGCGAGACGGCATGCATTGGCGTCAAACCGCTGCAGGAGTACCTCGACGACCAGGAGCGGCAAGTCATCCTTGATGCCCTGCAGAAGACCCGCTTCAACCGGACGGCCGCCGCGCGCATTCTCGGCGTGACCTTCCGTTCCCTCCGCTACCGGATGGAGCGCCTCGGACTCAATGAGCCGGAAGCCTGAGGAAGCCGGGGAGTTGGGGCCGGTAACTCCGTCCGGCTGGCTGGCGGGGGCCGCTCAGGTACCGAGTCCGAATCACGATGCGCGGCCTCCCGGCGAAACTGCGCGCTTGCTCGTCATCCATGCCATCAGCCTGCCGCCGGGTGAGTTTGGCGGCAATGCCGTTTGCGAGTTTTTCACCAACCGGCTCGACCCGGCCGTACATCCTTACTTCGCCACCATCGCCGCCCGGCGCGTGTCCGCCCACTTCTTCATTCGCCGCGATGGCCAGTTGCTCCAGTTCGTTTCCAGTAATGCGCGTGCGTGGCATGCCGGCACGTCGTGCTGGCGGGGGCAAGAGCGCTGCAACGATTTCTCCCTCGGCATCGAACTGGAAGGGGATGACTACAGTACGTTCACTGACGCCCAATACGAGATGCTGAATCGCCTGATCGCAGTTTTGCGCGATCGCTACCCGCTGGAAGCCTGCGTCGGCCACGCCGATGTCGCGCCTGGCCGCAAGACCGATCCCGGCCCGTGCTTTGATTGGTCGCGTATCAGTTGCGCCGCAAAGGATGCGTAGCGCGTGGCCTGAGTGCAACGCCTGATTGCTGTCGATCGGGTTACCCGCATAATTTATCTTGCATTGATAATTGCGGGCTACTAGCATTAGGGCCCAATGGTCGTTGACCTACTATATATAGTAGGTTGCAGCTGGCAGTCCAGATCCGCAGTTTTTTCCGCAGTAGCCAACGAAAGGCGGGACATGCAGGAAGACGCAAGGCATACGATGATCGAACGGACCGCGTTCCCTACCGGACGGGTTGATGCCTCTTCCCCAGTCATGATCAGCGATTCCGCCGCCCATCAGTCGATGCTTGTGGCCAGGCCGCTTGAAGCGAAACCACCTTTGTCGTGTTCCCCGAACCTGCCCCAAATCAAGGGATGGCCCGGGAAAGCGCTTGAATTCATCAATTCCGGCCCGCCGGCGTTGTTGAATAATCCGCTTCGTAGTAAGCGGGTTGTTTATTTTCCCTTTCTCAAACATGCAATGGAGGTTCACTATGGCTGAAGAGAAGAAAGCCAAGAAGCCGGCGGCTGCGAAGAAGACCACTGCTGCCCCCAAGAAGGCTGCTGCACCCAAGAAAGCTGCGCCGAAGAAGGCTGCTGCCAAGCCCGCTGCGAAGAAAGCTGCGCCGAAGAAGGCTGCTGCCAAGCCCGCTGCGAAGAAAGCTGCGCCGAAGAAGGCTGCTGCCAAGCCCGCTGCGAAGAAAGCTGCGCCGAAGAAGGCTGCTGCCAAGCCCGCTGCGAAGAAAGCTGCACCGAAGAAGGCTGCTGCCAAGAAGGCCGCGCCGAAGAAGGCTGCTGCCAAGAAGCCTGCTGCAAAGAAAGCTGCGCCGAAGAAGGCTGCTGCCAAACCCGCTGCGAAGAAAGCTGCACCGAAGAAGGCTGCTGCCAA
>JBFLYR010000002.1:9510-483780 GCA_040756595.1 Pseudomonadota bacterium
CCGAAGAAGGCTGCTGCCAAACCCGCTGCGAAGAAAGCTGCACCGAAGAAGGCTGCTGCCAAGAAGCCCGCAGTGAAAAAGCCTGCTGCCAAGAAGCCTGCTGCCAAGAAGGCTGCTGCCAAGCCTGCCCCGGCAGCTGCACCTTCGACAGCTGCTGCGCCTGGCATCAAGTCCTCGCTGAATCCGGCGGCGGCTTGGCCTTTCCCGACCGGCTCGCGCCCGTCCTGATCGGCTGCCTGACAAATCAAGGGAGGCTTCGGCCTCCCTTTTTAATTGTCAGCCGAGTAGCTGGCCCATGCGCTCGAGTCCGAGCGCCAACTGTTCCGCACTGGTTGTGTAGGCAAAACGCATGTGTCGTTCAGGTGCGTTCTGGCCGAAGTCGAGGCCCGGTGTCGCGGCGACATTGGCTTCATTGAGTAGTCGACCAGCGAGCCGATAGCTGTCCGTGTCCAGAGCCCCGATCCCCGCATAAATATAGAACGCGCCCCGAGGCTCGGTCGCGATGTCGAAGCCGAGACGGCGCAGACCGGGCAGCAACAGGTCGCGGCGCGCCTGAAATTCCTCCCGCCGTGCCTCGCAGATGGCCAGCGATTCCGGTGTGAGTGCTGCCAGCGCTGCATGCTGAGAAACGGTCGATGGCGCAATGTAGAGGTTCTGCGCGAGCTTTTCGACATTGCGCACCATGTGCGGCGGCAACACCAGCCAGCCGAGGCGCCAGCCGGTCATGCCGAAATACTTCGAGAAGCTGTTGATGACAATGATGTCGTCGGACAGGGTCAATGCGGTGTTCGCCTGCGTTCCGTAGGTGAGCCCGTGATAGATCTCGTCGACGATCAGCGTGCCGCCACGTGACTGTACTGCCTGCCAGAGGGCGGCGACTTGATCCGGTTCGATCAGCGTACCGGTCGGATTGGCGGGCGAGGCAACCAGCAAGCCCTTTGTGCGTGCCGTCCAGCCAGCGCCGACTTTTTCAGCGGTCGGCTGGAAGTTCGTCGTGGCATCGACGGCCAGCGCGCGCGGCATGCCCTCGCAAAAACGCACGAAATGGCGATTGCACGGGTAGCCTGGATCAGTCAGCAGCCATTCGTCCCCCGGGGTGATCAGTGCGCCAAGCGCCAGCAACAAGGCACCAGAGGCTCCAGCGGTAACGACGATGCGTGCCGGATCGATATTGATACCGTAGCGCGAGGCGTAAAAGCCGGCGACTGCCTCACGCAGCGGTGCAATGCCGAGCGCATTGGTGTAGTGCACATGGCCGCCGGCGAGGAAACGTTGTGCCGCTTCGATGATGGGCTGTGGGGTGGTGAAGTCGGGTTCGCCGACCTCCATATGGACGATGTTGCGGCCCTGAACTTCGAGCGCCTGCGCCTGCGCCATCAGTTCCATGACATGGAAGGGTTCGATTTCCGCCATGCGTGCTGCGGTTTGCATAAGAGTACGCCCTAGAATTGCATTCAACTCACTGTGGAGACTATCGATGGATGATACGCTGCGCCGCGCGGCACTTGACTACCACCGCCTGCCCCGTCCGGGCAAGATCGCCGTCACGCCAACCAAGGCGCTGACCAACCAGTCCGATCTGTCGCTCGCCTATTCGCCGGGCGTGGCTGCTGCCTGTGAAGAGATCGAACGTGATCCCGGCACGGCCGCGCTGTATACATCACGTCAGAATCTGGTTGCGGTCATTACTAACGGCACGGCGGTACTGGGCCTCGGCGATATCGGCCCGCTGGCCGGCAAACCGGTGATGGAAGGCAAGGGCGTGCTGTTCAAGAAATTCGCCGGCATCGACGTCTTCGACATCGAAGTCAGCGAGAACGACCCGGACAAGCTGGTCGACATCATCGCTGCGCTTGAACCGACCTTCGGTGGCATCAACCTCGAGGATATCAAGGCGCCGGAATGCTTCACGGTCGAACGCAAATTGCGCGAGCGCCTGCGCATCCCGGTCTTCCACGACGACCAGCATGGCACCGCGATCATTTCGTCGGCTGCGATCCTCAACGGCCTGCGTGTGGTCGGCAAGGACATCGACAAGGTCAAACTCGTCTGCTCGGGTGCTGGTGCGGCGGCAATTGCCTGTCTCGACCTGATCGTCAGCCTCGGCGCGCGGCGCGAAAACATCCTCGTTTGTGACTCGAAGGGCGTGATCCATACGGGCCGGGAAAATCTGGATGAGTCGAAGCAGCGCTATGCGCAAGCGACGGATGCGCGCACGCTCGCGGATGCACTGCCCGACGCCGATGTCTTCCTTGGCCTGTCGACCGGCGGCGTGCTCAAGCCGGACATGGTTGCCGGCATGGCGCGCGACCCGATCATCCTCGCCATGGCGAATCCGAATCCCGAGATCCTGCCCGAGGACGCCAGGGCCGTACGACCCGACTGCATCATCGGTACCGGCCGTTCGGACTACCCGAACCAGGTCAACAACGTATTGTGCTTCCCCTACATGTTCCGCGGCGCGCTCGACGTCGGCGCGACGACGATCAACGAGCCGATGAAAATCGCGGCGGTGAAAGCCATCGCCGATCTGGCGCATGCCGAACAGGCGGAAGAGGTGGCGGCGGCCTACGGCGATGCCCAGCTCAGCTTCGGCCGCGAATACCTGATTCCCAAGCCCTTCGACCCACGCCTGATCCTCCAGGTGGCGCCGGCAGTGGCGCAGGCGGCGATGGACTCCGGCGTCGCGATTCATCCCATCATCGATATGGGCGCCTATCGCCAGCAACTCAACGACTTCGTCTATCACTCGGGCTTCGTGATGCGTCCGGTGTTCGCTGCCGCCAAGCAGAAGCCGGCGCGTATCGTCTTCTGCGAAGGCGAGGACGAGCGCATGTTGCGCGCGGTCCAGACCGTCTGCGACGAGGGATTGGCGAAGCCGATCCTCATCGGTCGGCCGGAGGTCGTTGGCCGGCAACTCGAACGCTTTGGCTTGCGGGTGCGGCCAGGCGAGCATTTCGAACTGGTCAATCCGGATTCCGATCCGCGCTACAAGGAGCTGTGGCAGGACTACTACGAGCTGATGTGCCGCAAAGGTGTCGGCGTCGAATACGCAAAACGGGAAATTCGTCGCCGCACCACGCTGATCGGCGCGATGCTGGTGCGCCACGGCTACGCCGACGGGATGCTGTGCGGTACCTTCGGCAAACACTCGCTGCACTTGCGCTACATTGCCGAGGTGATCGGCCGCAAGCCGGGCATCGACCACTTCTACGCGATGAACATGCTGATCCTGCCGAAACGTACCGTGTTCATTGGCGATACCTATGTGAACTACGACCCGACGGCAGCGCAGCTCGCCGAGATGACGCAGCTGGCGGCCGACGAGGTGCGCCGTTTCGGCATTGCGCCGAAGGTTGCACTCTTGTCGCATTCCAGTTTCGGTACCGAGGAAACGCCGACCGCGCGCAAGATGCGCGATGCGCTGGTGATGCTGCGCGACAAGGCACCGGGCCTCGAGGTCGATGGCGAGATGCACGGTGATGCCGCGCTCGATCCGGACATCCGCCGGCAGGTTTTCCCCAACGCGAATCTGAGCGGCAGTGCCAACCTGCTGGTGATGCCGACGCTCGACGCGGCCAACATCGCGTTCAACCTGCTGAAAACCGCGGCGGGCGACGGCGTGACGGTCGGGCCGTTGCTGCTCGGTGCGGCGCGGCCGGCGCACATCCTGACACCGACGGCCACGGTGCGCCGCATCGTTAACATGACCGCGCTGCTGTCCGTCGAGGTCGCGCAGGGCCAGGAACGAGCGGCAACTTGATCGCAACTTCAGAAATTGGTATAAAACAATCGCATACATCCTTAATTATTAGTGGTTAAGTCCGTTAATAACAGTGCTGACGAGAGTAATCTTGATTAGCGCCAAGGATATAGAGCGAGCAAAGCTGTTACGCTTGTAGTGTTTTTTACCTTGCCATCTGCCGGATGCCCATGAAACCGACCTTTCGAAACTTGCTCGCGCTTTGCGTCGCCTGTGGCGTAATGATCGGCGCGAGTCAGCCTGTTGCTGCGGCGACGGCTAAGAAGAAAGTCGTCGCGACCAAGAAAGTCGCGAGTAAACCGGTGGCCAAGAAGGCGAGGAAACCGGCCAAGGCGGTCGCGCGGCGTGCCCCGGTCATTCAGGATAATGGCTCGGGCTCGATCGACGACATCAAGTCCGCCGCAGTCGCCGTGTTCGACCAGAGCACCGGCGATGTGCTTTACGAAAAGAATGCCAGCGCCATCGTGCCGATCGCCTCGATTACCAAGTTGATGACTGCGATGGTTGCGCTCGACATCGAGCCGAGCCTGACCGAGACGCTCACCATCGGCGAGGCCGATGTCGATACCATCAAGGGTACGCATTCACGCCTGTCCGTCGGCACGCAGCTGAGCCGCGAGGAAATGCTGCGGCTGGCCCTGATGTCCTCTGAAAACCGTGCCGCCTCGGCGCTGTCGCGCCACTATCCTGGCGGCCGCGAGGCCTTCGTCGCTGCCATGAACGCCAAGGCGAAGATGCTCGGCTTGACCGAAACCCGTTTTGCCGACGCGACCGGCCTGACGCCGGAAAACGTCTCCAGTGCGCGCGACCTCGTCAAGATGGTCAATGCCGCCCACCAGTATCCGCTGATCCGCGAGTTTTCGACTTCCGAGGAGTACCAGGTGGCGGTGCGCGGGCGGCCCCAGATGTTCCGCAACACCAACGCGCTGGTGCGCAACGACGGCTGGAACATCGGCCTGTCCAAGACTGGCTACATCAGCGAAGCGGGCAAGTGTCTCGTCATGCAGGCCTGGCTCGACAACAAGCCGACCATCATCGTGCTGCTCGATTCCTGGGGCAGGCTGACGCGCATCGGCGACGCCAACCGCATCAAACGCTGGATCGAATCGCTCGCCAGCAGCCGCCCAACCTTCCGCGGTTAAACGGCCATGGGTACGGTCTTCGTGCCGTCCCGCCAGCGCCGACTTTCAGATTTTTCTTGAGTAACCCAGCGCTGCCGATATTGCATCGGCGGTCTGCCTCACCAGCGCCGCCCATTCCGGCCGATGGCGTTCGGCAGGTGCGGATACCGACAAGCCGGCAACCAGCAGCCCGGCATCGTCATGCACCGGGGCGCCGATGCAGCGCAGGCCCGGTTCGACTTCCTCGTTGTCGTACGCCACGCCCTCGCGGCGCACCTTGTCCAGTTCGCGCTTCAATGCGGCGAGCGAAGTGATCGAATGCGTCGTCAGTCCCGGCAGTCCGGTATGGCGGGCGTAGGAGGCGACGGCCTCGGGCCGGTCCTGCGCGAGAAAGAGCTTGCCGGCGGCGGTGACATGCAGTGGTGCGCGTGCGCCGACCAGGTGTACCGCACGCACGGTCGAGCGGCCACTCGATGTGCGTTCGATATAGACGATCTCGTCGCCCTGCCGGATGCCGAGATTGACGCTTTCGCCGAGTTCGCGGTGCAGGGTTTCCATCCACGGCAGGGCGGCTTCGCGGATGTCGATGCGCACCTTGACGAGGTTGCCCAACTCCAGCAGGCGGATGCCGAGGCGATAGGTACCGCCACCCAGCCGTTCGACGAAGCCGGCGTTCGCCATGGCGGCGAGGATGCGATGGGCTGTTGAAGGGTGCAGGCCGGTATCCAGCGCGAGCTGTTTGAGACCGAGTGGCTGCTCGCTGTGTGAAAGCGCATCGAGCAGCATGCGCATGCGCTCGATGACCTGGATGCCACCCCGGGCATCGGCAGACTCGGCGGTTTTTTTGGTGGCGGGCTTGGTCTTGGCAGCACTCATGGTCGATTGAAGTATGCCACAATGCGAAATGCCTGCCGCACTGCGGCATGAACAATATTGACACGTGGAGACAGCATGCGCGTTGCGCTTTTCGTGACTTGCCTGGTCGACCTGATGCGGCCGCGCGTCGGTTTCGCCGCCATCGAACTGCTCGAAGCGGCCGGGTGCGACGTGGTCGTGCCAGCGTCGCAGACCTGCTGCGGCCAGCCGGCCTGGAACAGCGGCGACAAGGCCTCCGCCGCCAAGCTGGCGAAGAAGGTCATCGCCGAATTCGAAGGCCACGAATACATCGTTGCGCCATCCGGTTCCTGCGCCGACCACATCCGCACCGAATACCCGGTGATCCTCGCTGACGAACCCGAGTGGCAGGCTCGCGCCGTTGCGCTCGGCAGCCGCGTTTATGAGCTGACCGACTTCCTCGTCAATGTGGCGAAGCTAGACAAGGTGCCGGGCCACTACGTGGGCAGCGTCACCTATCACGATTCCTGCACTGGCCTGCGCAGCCTCGGCATCAAGCAACAGCCGCGCACCTTGCTGGCGCAACTGCCGGGTGTTGAACTGAAGGAAATGAACGGCGCAGAAGAGTGTTGCGGTTTTGGTGGCACCTTCTCGGTCAAGTTCGGTGAAGTGTCGGCGGCGATTGCCGAGAAGAAATGCAACAACGCCTGCGCCACGGGTGCACAGGCTATCGTCGGCGGCGACCTCGGCTGCCTGCTCAACATCGAAGGCAAGCTGCGGCGTCTGGGCGACGAGCAGACCCGCGTGCTGCACATCGCTGAAGTACTGACGGCGAAGGAATGAGCATGGACTTCCGCGCCCGCCGCTTCAAGGCCAACAGCGAGGCCGCTCTCGCCAACCCGGTCCTGCAGGCCAACATGAAGATGGCCAAGGGCAAGTTCGTCGACAAGCGTGCCATCTCGATCAAGGAGATCGATGACTTCGAAGGCACGCGCGAAGCGGCGAAGGACCTGCGCAACAAGGTGATCGAAAACCTCGACCTCTGGCTCGAGAAGTTCGAGGAAACCGCCACGGCGCGCGGCGCCACGGTGCTCTGGGCGAAGGATGGCGCCGAGATCTGCCGCCACGTCGTCGACATCGGCCGGCAGCATGGCATCCAGAAAGCCGTCAAGTCGAAGTCGATGCTCTCGGAAGAAGCCGGGCTGAATCTCGCGCTGGAAGCCGCCGGCATCCAGCCGGTCGAAACCGACCTCGGCGAATACATCCTGCAGATCAACAACAACGAGGCCCCGAGCCACATCATCGCGCCGGTGATCCACAAGAGCCTCGACGAAGTCGCCGACCTCTTCGAGAAGACGCACAAGACGCCGCGCAAGACCGAGATTCCGGCGCTGACGCGCGAGGCGCGCGAAGTGCTGCGTTCGCACTTTCTCACCGCCGACATGGGCATCTCGGGCGGCAACTTCCTCATCGCCGAGACCGGTTCGGTCGCGCTTGTCACCAACGAGGGCAACGGCCGCATGGTGACGACGCTGCCGCGCGTGCATGTCGTCATCACCGGCATCGAGAAGGTGATCCCGACACTGGAGGATCTGGCGACTCTGATGCGGCTGCTGCCGCGCTCGGCGACGGGCCAGTCAATTTCCAACTACGTCTCGGTGCTGACCGGCACCAAGGCGGCGGGTGATCTTGATGGTCCGGAGCACCTCTACTTCATATTGGTGGACAACGGCCGCGCCGATGTCGTCGGTTCGGAATTCCAGGACATGCTGCGCTGCATCCGCTGCGGCGCCTGCATGAACCATTGCCCGGTGTATCAGACCATCGGCGGCCATGCCTACGGCTGGGTCTATCCCGGGCCGATGGGATCGGTGCTGACGCCGCTCTACACCGGCATCGAAAACGCCATTGACCTGCCGCATGCCGCCACGCTGTGCAACCAGTGCGGCGTCGTCTGCCCAGTCAAGATTCCTTTGCCCGAGCTGCTGCGCAAGCTGCGCGAGAAACAGGTGGAGAAGAACCTGCGGCCGTGGGCCGAGCGCGTCGCCTTCCGCCTTTGGGCCTGGGCGGCCAGTTGCCCGACGCTCTACGGCATCGGTACCTGGTTTGCGGTGCGTTACCTCAAGTGGCTGGCTGGTGGAAAGCAGAGCATCCCCGTACTCGGTACCGCACCGGAATGGACGAAGGGACGCGATTTTCCCGCGCCCGAGGGCAAGACTTTCCGCGAACTGTATGCGCGGAGGCAAAAGCTATGAGTACTCGCGAAGATATCCTCGGCCGGGTGCGTGCCCACCTGAAGCGCGACGCCGCCAATGCGGCCACGGGCCGCGCTGCCATCGAAGTTACGCTGGCCGCCAAGCAGCAGGGACCGCGTCCGGTGGTCGATCCGCAAAAGTCGGCGCTGATGGGACGGCTCATCGAGAAATCCATCGCCTATTCGAGCACCGTTGATCAGGTGGCAACGCGTGCCGAGGCTCCCGACGCCGTCGCCCGCTACTTGGCCGGGCTGAACCTGCCACTGAAAGCTGTCGTCTGGCCCGAACTTGCCCGACTGGACTGGTCGGGTTCGGGTGTCGCGGTCGAGGCGCGCGGTGCGCAGGATGCTGATCTGGTCGGCATCACGGGCTGTTTTTGCGCCATCGCCGAAACCGGCACCCTGATGTTGTGCGGCAGTCCGGAATCCCCGGCCACCGTCAGCTTGCTGCCGGAAACCCACATCGCCATCGTGCCGGCCAGCCGCATCGTTGCTGGAATGGAAGAGGGCTTCGCGTTGGCCCGCGCCGAACTGGGACAACTGCCGCGGGCAGTCAATTTCATCTCCGGCCCGTCACGCACCGGCGACATCGAACAGACCATCGTGCTCGGTGCCCACGGCCCTTATCGCGTCCATCTGATCCTGCTGACTACCGAATAATTGTTGTCAACCTGACTCAAACAGGCGGCGTTACTGTCTCCAATGCCTCAACAAACGGAGAAAAACGCATCATGTACGCTCGCATTCATTTCGTCAGTCCCGGTTCGCGCGAAAAGTATTCCTGGGTCATCGACACCAACCGCGAGACCGTCGACCATTGGCAGCACGCCCATCCCGAAGCCGAAGACCTGATCGTCACGCCGCTTGACGACAGCGAGGGGCTGGAAGCCCTGTATTGGCAGAAGTGCTTGTATCACGACGTTTTTTTCGAGCGCTCCGCCTGCCCGGAAGTGCGCGCGAACGGCCAGTCCGAGCTGATGGAAATCCTTGAGCTCGCCGGCCGGCTGACCAAGGGCCGCGCCAGCGAATTGTGGAACCGCTGCATGGAATTCCGTTTTGGCAGCGACCCGATGGCCCGGCACGAATACGGCTATCGCCTGCCCACCTGATTGATTATGAAAGTCGGCGCTGGCAGGACGGCACAATCAGCCTGCCAGCGCTGCTTAGTCAAGCGCCAAGTCGGAATAACCAGAGATCGGTAAGCGGACGCAGGTCATTTTGGTCTGCGGATCGCAAGGCTGCAAAATAGTTAGCCTTGTCCGCACTGGGCGAAGCCGGATCGACCGGCGGCAACCCGAGTTTGTAAGCCAGCGCCACCAGCAAAATGCGCCCCACGCGTCCATTGAAATCCTTGAATGGATGTATCCACTGAAAACGCCAATCCACCCACGCGAACAACTCCGCCAATGAGCGTGCGTTTGCCAAGTGATGCTGTCGTTTTTCGAGATCGAGACAAAAGTTCCTCACATGCATCGGTACATCGTGAGGCGGTGGCGGCAAATGGGTGCCGACCTGAACTTCGGTGCTGCGCCAGCGTCCCGCCCAGTCAGGAAACAATTCGCCGGCGATGCGACGGTGCGTCGCCTGCAGCCAGTCGGGCGTGATGATGATGTCCGTCGGCGCGCCATCGAGGATTTCCTCCAGGCAACGAGCGACATTTTCCGCAAGGGCTTCGGCGACTTCGCTGTAGGGTTTCGGGCCGGCGGCGGTCGCCAGCTCGCGTGTCGCGTCTAGCGGCCGGGTCGAGTCATCCGGGCTTGCAGGCGCTGCCGGTCGACCGGCTCGTTTTCCAGCGCCATCGAGCTCAGCGTGAAGTCCAGCACCTTCGCCCGATAGGCGGCGCGCCGGCTGGCCGCGTCCGGATGCTGGACGCGCCATTGCTGGAGTTTCTGGTCGATTTGTTGAATGCGGCTCGGTGACATGGGCGCTATCGTCGCACGATGCGGCGCTGGCGGCAAGCGTTGCGTCCCCCTTATGTTGTACTGCGCTCATGTTGTGCCGCAGATGCCGCAGCGCCTTTTCCCCTTCGATCACCAGCATGGCCGCAATCGCAACCAGGGCGATTTCGGCCCAGGCCTGCCAGCCGATGGCCGCCGTGCCGAATAGCCGCTGGAACAGCGGCAGATAGGTGAAGGCGAACTGCAACAGCAGCATCGACAGTGCCCCGCCCCAGACCCAGGGATTCGAGAAGGGCGCGACGCGCCACAGCGGCCGCGCGAGCGAACGGCAGTTGAACAGATAGACCAGCTCGATCATCACGAAGACATTCACGGCGATGCTGCGCGCTTCGGCGAGCGACTGGCCGCGTTCGAGGGACAGCAGGAAGAGGCCGAAGGCGCCTACCAGCATCAGCACGCCAACCAGCATGATGCGGCCGATCAGCACGCGGTCGAGGATGGGAGCCTGCGGCGGGCGGGGCGGGCGGTGCATCACCTTGCCCTCGACCGGCTCGAAGGCGAGGGGTAATCCCAGCAATACGGCGGTGGTCATGTTGATCCAGAGGATCTGCAGTGCCGTGATCGGCAGCGTCGCTCCGGCAACGATCGCGGCGAGGATCACCAATCCTTCGCCGAAGTTGGTCGGCAGCGTCCAGGTGATGAACTTGACGAGGTTGTCGAAGATGCCCCGGCCTTCCTCGACGGCTGCCTCGATGGTGGCGAAGTTGTCGTCGGTGAGCACCATCGCCGCGGCTTCCTTGGCAACTTCGGTGCCGCCCAGGCCCATCGCGATGCCGATGTCGGCGGATTTGAGCGCCGGCGCGTCGTTGACCCCGTCGCCTGTCATCGCGACGATTTCCCCATTGGCCTGCAGCGCGCGGACGAGACGCAGCTTCTGCTCGGGCTCGACGCGGGCGTAGACATCGACCGCGCCTACCGTGGCGGCGAGTGCCGCATCGTCGAGTTGTACCAGCTGTCCACCGGCGAGCACCCGGCCGCCGTCCGCAACGATATTCAGCTGACGGGCGATGGCCAGCGCGGTGTCGGCATGGTCGCCCGTGATCATCTTTACCCGGATGCCGGCAGCGTGGCAGGCCTTGACCGCGGCGATGGCACGCGGCCGCGGCGGATCGATCATGCCGACAAGGCCGAGGAAATCCAGGCCGGACTGAATGTCGACCCATTGCACACCGTCGTTATCGAGGGGGCGGCGGCAGAGCGCCAGCACGCGCATCCCTTCGCGCGCCAGTGCGGAGGCCGCGGCCGTGATCGTGTCGCGCGCCGTCTCATCCAGGCCCGTACAGGCGGGTAGCAGTTTTTCGATGGCCCCCTTGCAATAAAGGATGCGTTCATCCTCGACCCGGTGCAGTGTCGCCATCGTCTGGCGCACCGCGTCGAACGGCAGTTCGTCGAGGCGCGGGAACAACGCGGCAACGGTGGCCTCGTCCAGCCCGGCCTTTTTCGCGGCGACGATCAATGCTGCTTCGGTCGGGTCGCCGCTGATGACCCACTCGCCGTGTTCATGGTTCAGCGCGGCGTCGTTGCAGAGTAGGCCGGCGAGCAGGGCTTCCTGTGCCGTCCTGCCAGCGCCGACTTTTTGCCCGTCGATCAGAAAATCACCATCGGGAGCATAGCCGTGGCCGGTGATCTCGTAAAGCTTGCCATCCGCCCACAGTGCGCGCACCGTCATTGCGTTTTCGGTGAGGGTACCGGTCTTGTCCGAGCAGATCACCGTCGTGCTGCCGAGCGCCTCGACCGCCGGCAATTGGCGCACGATGGCGCGGCGCTTCGCCATGCGCGCGACACCGATCGCCAGCGTGATGGTAATCGCCGCCGGCAGGCCTTCCGGAATCGCGCCGACCGCGAGCGCCACCGCCGCCATGAACATGTCGAAGGCCGCCTCGCCGCGCGCGATGCCGATCGCGAAGGTGAACGCCGCGAGCGCGAGGATCGCCCAGAGCAGCAGCTTCGCGAACGCCGCCATCTTGCGCGTCAGTGGTGTGGCGAGGTCGGGTGCGCTGGCGATCAGGCCGGAGATGCGGCCGGTCTCGGTGGCCGCGCCGGTGGCGATCACGAGGCCGACGCCCTGACCGCTGGCGACGGTCGTGCCGGCGTAGGCCATGTTGCGGCGTTCGGCCAACGGTGTATCGATCGGCAGGGGATGATGATGCTTGTCGACGGGCAGCGATTCCCCGGTGAGCGCGGCTTCGACGGTACGCAGCTCCTTGCCGCGCAACACGCGCAGGTCGGCCGGCACCTTGTCGCCGGCGGCCAGATGCACGATGTCGCCGGGCACGAGATGCACGGCGTTCATGCGCCGGCGCTTGCTGCCACGCAACACGGTGACCTCGGTGGCGACGCTCTTCGCCAGTGCCGCGAGCGCGGCTGTGGCCCGGCCTTCCTGGATGTAGCCGATGGCGGCATTGACGATGACGACACCGAGGATCACGCCGGACTCCACCCATTCGCCGAGGAAGGCGGTGATTACGCCGGCGGCGATCAGCACCAGCACCAGCGGCGCGACGAGCTGGTCGGCGAGGCGCGCCCAGCCGCTACGTCCGGGATGCTCCGGAGGTTTGTTCGGACCGTGTTGCGCGAGGCGGGAGGACGCCTCGTCCTCGCTCAGGCCGTGCTGGACTTCGACGGCGTGATGGGCGAGGGCGTCGGCGTGGTGGAGGGCATGCCAGTCAGGGGCGTTCATCTTGGTTAGACGCGCCCTGGCGCGACAGTTCCTCGACCTGGCCGGCGGCGACGTAGTACTGGCGCAATGACGCGTAGCGCCGCGCGCGTGCCGCACGCACCTGTGCAATCGCGTGCTCCATCGGGAAGCCGATCTGCGTCAGCGTTTCCGCCGCGATCATCAGGCTGCCTTCAAGCACTTCCGGGATGACTTCGGTGGCGCCGGCTGCCTTGAGCTTGGCGACCGAGGACTCGTCGGGCGCACGCACGATGACCGGGATGTCGGGGCGGTGTTCGCGCACCTTGCGTACCACGTGTTCGGCCGAGTTTGTATCCGGATAGGCGACCACCAGCGCGCGGGCGCGGGCGAGGCCGGCGGCCTGCAATACCTCACTGCGGTCAGCGCTGCCGAACACCAGCTTGCCACCGGGGGGCACGGAACGCTTGAGTTGCTGCGGGTCGACATCGAGCGCGAGGAAGGGAATGTTCTCCGCCGCGAGGAATTCGGCGATGCGCCCGCCGGTGCGGCCGTAGCCGCAAATGATCACGTGCTTGTCCATCGCGAAGCCGGCGACGGCGATGTCGTGGATCGCCTTCGCCTGATGCGCCCAGTCGCCATGCACCATCTGGCCGGTGACACGCACCGCACGGTTGATCAGCAGCGGGGCGAGGAACATCGAGATCAGCATCGCCGAGAGCGTCACCTGGAAGACATCGGTCGCGATCAGTTCCAGTTCATAGGCAAGGCCGATCAGCACGAGGCCGAACTCGCCGCCCTGTGCGAGCTGGGCGGCAGTACGCAAGGCGACGTTGAGCGGGCTTTTCGACGCCAGCGCGATGAGCAGCACGACCAGTCCCTTGCCGCCGATCAGCAGCAGCACGGCGAGCAGCAGGCGGTGGATGTTTTCCAGCACGAAGCCGAAATCGAGCAGCATGCCGACGGTGACGAAGAACAGGCCGAGCAGGATGTCGCGGAAGGGACGCACGTCGGCCTCGACCTGATGGCGGTAGATCGTCTCCGAGATCAGCATGCCGCCGACGAAGGCACCCAGCGCCAGCGACAGCCCTGCCTGGTCGGTGGCGTAGGCGAGACCGATCACCAGCCAGAGCGTCGCGAGCACGAACAACTCCTCGGAACGCTGGCGTGCGACGGCATCGTAGAACCGTTTGATCCAGCGCTGGCCGACCCAGATCATGATGGCCAGCACGACGATGGCTTCCGATAGCGCGATGGCCAGCGAGCGCGGCAGATCGACGGTGGATTGCGCGAGCGCGGGAAACAGGATCAGGCAGGGCACCACGGCGATGTCCTGGAACAGCAGCACGCCCATGGTCTGGCGGCCCGAGCGCGAATGCAGCTCAAAGCGTTCCGACAACATCTTGGCGACGATGGCGGTGGACGACATGGCGACAGCAAGGCCGACGGCGAGGCCGGCACGCCAACCCTGCCCGTAGCCGAACCAGGTGATCAGCGCGGTGCCGGCCGCCGTGAGCGCCATCTGCGCGGCGCCGAAACCGAACACCAGTTCGCGCATCGCCTTGAGGCGCGACATGCTGAATTCGAGGCCGATCGAGAACATCAGGAACACCACGCCGAACTCGGCGATGGCCTCGACCTCGTGGCTTTCCTTGAGAAACGCCAATCCGTGCGGGCCGAGCAGCAGGCCGACCACCAGATAAGCCAGCATCGCCGGCCCTTTGAAGCGGCGCGTCAGCGCCAGGGCGGCGACGGCCGTGGTGAGTAACAGCAGGAGGATGAAGAGATTGCCGTACACATTGTCAATCATACCTGCCGGGCCGCGTTGCTGCCGTCGACCATCGAATACAATCAAAAACAATATTGATCGTCATGGAGATCGTCATGAAATTGCGTCTAGCCGTCCTGCTCGCCTTCATCGCCAGCCTGCTCTCGGGCTGCGGCTACAACCAGATCCAGATCAACGACGAGGCGGTGACCGCCGCGTGGTCGGAAGTGCTCAACCAGTACAAGCGCCGTGCCGACTTGATTCCCAACCTCGTCGCCGTGGTGCAGGGCTACGCTGCGCACGAGAAGGAGGTGCTGACGAAAGTGACCGAGGCGCGTGCGAGCGTCGCCGGCATGAAGGCCACGCCGGAACTGGTCAACGACCCCGCTGCCTTCGCGAAATTCCAGCAGGCGCAGGGCGAGCTGGGTTCCGCGCTGGCGCGGTTGCTGGTCGTTGCCGAAAACTATCCGCAGCTCAAGGCCGATGCCAACTTCCGCGACTTGCAGGCACAGGTGGAAGGCACCGAGAACCGCATCACTGTTGCGCGCAAGCGCTACATCGAGGCGGTGCAGACCTACAACGTCGGCGTGCGCACCTTCCCCAATAACCTGACGGCGATGCTGTTCGGCTACAAGACCAAGGCGAACTTCACGGTCGAGGACGAGAAGGCGATCGCCACGCCGCCGACCATCCGTTTCGACGCACCCGCTACACAAAAGTAAATGCTGCGCTGGCTGACGGCCATCTGCGTGGCCGTCCTGAGTTTTTGTGCGCTGGCGGCGGACGGCTTCGTGCCGATCCCGCAGCTGTCGGCGCGCGTCACCGACCTGACGGGCACGCTGACGCGCGACCAGCAGACCCAGCTGGAGAGCCAGCTCGCCAGCCTCGAACGCGACAAGGGTGCGCAGATCGCCGTGCTGCTGTTGCCGACCACGCAGCCCGAATCCATCGAACAGTTCAGTATTCGATTAGCCGAGGCCTGGAAGGTCGGTCGCAAGGGCGCGGACGACGGCATCATCGTCATCGTCGCAAAGAACGACCGCGCCGTGCGCATCGAAGTGGGCTACGGGCTCGAGGGCGCAATTCCCGACGCGGTGGCGAAGCGCATCATCGAGGAGCGCATCACCCCGCGCTTTCGCGAGGGGAACTTCTTCGGCGGCCTGCAGGCGAGCACGAGTGCGCTGGGCCGCATCGTTGCAGGTGAAACGCTGCCGCCGGTGCGGCAAGCCTCAGCGGGCAATATCTCGCTGGGTGGCGACCTGCAGGTCTTCCTGCTGTTCGCGCTGCCGATGCTCGCCCGCTTCGCGCGCGCCCTGTTCGGCCTGCTCGGCGCGCTGGCGGCGGCCAGCCTCGCGGGCGTGCTGGCACTGCTGATTTTTGGCAGCTGGATTGTTGCGGCGATCGCGGCGCTGTTCGTGCTGGTACTCGCGTTTGCCAGTGGCGGACGTTCGGGCTGGAATAGCGGCCGTGGCGGTGGCTGGGGCGGTGGCGGTTATTCCGGTGGTGGGGGCGGTGGCTGGAGCGGCGGTGGCGGCGGCTTCGGCGGTGGCGGTGCTTCCGGAAAGTGGTGACGATGAAACTCACACGTCTGTTCAAACATTTGCTGACACCGCCCTGGCTGGCGCTACGTCGCTTCCCGCCCGTCCTGCGTGACGAGATCGCCGCCGCGGTTTTCGCATCGGAATCCCGGCACCGTGGCGAACTGCGTATTGCCATCGAGGGACCGCTGAGCATCGGCGAACTCTGGCGTGACGTGTCGCCACGCGAACGCGCACTCAGGTTGTTCGCCAAGCTGCGCGTCTGGGATACCGAGGAAAACAGCGGCGTGCTGATTTATCTGCAGCTGGTGGATCGCGACGTGGAGATCCTCGCCGACCGCGGCATCGCCGCCAGGGTACCGGCCGCGACCTGGGAAGCATTGTGCCATGATCTCGAAGCGGCGATGCGTGCGGGTGATTGCCGCGCCGGTGTGCTTGCGGCGATCGAAAATGCTTCCCGTCTGCTCGCGGAACACTTTCCCGCACGCGACGTCAATCCGAACGAACTGCCCGATACGCCCTGGATTCGCTGACGGCCGTGTGGCGTGCCGTCCCGCCAGCGCCGACTTTGGGGCGGGAAGGCGTGTTACCATCGATCCGGATCAATTGAACAGCCGGCCACACCCGTGGCCGGAACCTGCGGGTTAGCGTCGCTACCCGCCGACGACAGGCCGGAGCTTAGCCGGCCGCAAGCGCGGGTGTCCGACCCGCACCTGGTTGGACTTGCATCGAGGTGGTTTGGTCGATGCGCAACATTAGGGAGATGCACCATGGACAAACCCATTCGTGTGGGTCTGATTGGTTATGGGCGTGCCGGGCGCGCAGTGGCGCGCGTGCTCGCCAGGGCCGAGGACGTTTCGCTGTGCTGGATCACGAAGCAGCAGCCGGCCACCGAGGTTGAGCAGGCGGGGGCGCCGGCCCCGATCCATCCGGCTGCCTTGTTGCACACGGGCGAACTGTTCGATAGCGCGCCAGTTGATGTGGTGCTGGACTTTTCGACCGCCGCAGCGATTCGCAAATACGGCAAGCAGGCCGCAGTGCGGCAGATCGCCATCATCTCGGCGGTATCCAAATATCCGCCCACCACCAAAGTCCTGCTGGAACGGCTGGCAAAGGATACGGTCGTCATGTCCTCGCCGAATATCACGCTCGGCATCAACTACCTGCTGGTCGCCGCACAGTTGTTGCAGCACATCGCGCCGTTCACCGACATCGAAATCATCGAGGAGCATTTCCGCGACAAGACCGAACGTTCCGGCACGGCGCTGCGCATCGCCCAGAAGTTGGGACTCGACGAAAGCAAGGTCAACTCGATCCGCGTCGGCGGCATCGTCGGGCGTCATGAAGTCGTGTTTGGCTTCCCCTTCCAGACGGTGCGGCTGGTGCATGATTCGATCAGCCGCGAAGCGTTCGGCACCGGTGCGCTGTTCGCGCTGCGCAAATTGCGGGGGCGTGCGCCGGGCTTGTATGCCTATGAGGATATATTGCGCGAAGCGATGATCGAATCGCTGCTGGCGAAAGGTTAATGACATGACTCAAGTCCCCGCGGTGCCGTCCTGCCGGCGCCGACTTTTCCTGGGTGGTGCACTGCTGCTGCCTCTGACCGCTTATGCGGCAGGTGGCGGTGCCGTCGGCGCGAACCTGCTCTGGCTCGCCCTGATCCTCATGAGCGCGCGGCTGTTTGCGCCACTCGCGCAGCGCATCGGTTTTCCGGCGGTGCTCGGCGAGCTGCTGCTGGGTGTGGTGCTGGGCAATCTGACGCTGCTGGGTATCGGCCTGTTCGACACCATCGCGAAAGACCCGATCATCGCCTTTATCGCCGAGTTGGGGGTCATCGTGCTGCTGCTGCAGATCGGCCTCGAGACACGACTGGCCGACCTCGTCAAAGTCGGCGCGCGCGCCACGGCGGTCGGCGGCGTGGGCATCGTCGTGCCCTTCGTACTGGGCGCCTTCCTCGTCGGGCCGTGGCTGCTGCCGGGTCAGTCGCAGAACACCTACTTGTTCCTCGGCGCGACGTTGGCGGCGACATCAGTCGGTATCACCGGCCGTGTTTTCCGCGACCTCGGCAAGCTCGGCACGCCGGCCGCGCGCATCGTCCTCGGCGCGGCGGTGATCGACGACGTGCTGGGACTCGTCATCCTCGCCGTGGTCACGGGCCTCGTCGAAGCCGGCTCGGTTAGCCCCGGCGAGGTGCTGCGCATCATCGCCGAGGCGGCGCTGTTCCTCGGCGGCAGCATCTGGCTCGGCCGCAAGATCGCGCCCCATTCGACCCGCCTGCTGGCGCAGATCGACCCTGGCCATTCGATGCTGTTCGCGCAGGTGCTCGCCACCGGCCTCGCACTCGCCTGGCTGGCGCACGCGATCGGCCTCGCGCCGATCATCGGCGCCTTTGCCGCCGGCCTGCTGTTCGAGCCGATCTTCCTCAAGGATTATGAAACGCCGCGCATCGTGCAGGACATCGAACCCCTGATGCGCGACGTCCGCAACGGTGGCCTGATGGAGCGCATGCTGCCGATCCTGCAGAAGCACACCGGCCACCAGCACGAGGCGATGATCGAGCCGATCGGCTACTTCTTCGTGCCGGTGTTCTTCGTGCTGACCGGCATGCAGGTCGACCTCGCCACGCTCGCCGATCCGCAGATCGTCGTCATCGCGTTGGGCATCACGGCAGTGGCGGTCGTCGGCAAGCTGGCCGCCGGCTTCTTCGCCGGCAAGGATGGCAAGTGGGTCGTCGGCTGGGGCATGGTGCCGCGCGGCGAGGTCGGCCTGATCTTCGCCATGGTTGGCAAGCAACTCGGCGTGATGGACGAGGCGATGTTCTCCGTCATCGTCATTATGGTCATCCTCACCACGCTGATTACGCCCCCGGTGCTGACCTGGCTGCTGCGCAAGGAATCTTGATGTTGCGCAAGGCAGCGGTACGGCGGGTGGCTAGACTGCCGGTTACTTCCGGAGGTCTCTCATGAATCTGCGCTTTTCCACCCTGTTGTGTGCCTGTCTGCTTGCCCTCAATGTCCATGCCGCCGGTTTGGGCGAACCTGAAATGGATGTCGCCCAGCGCCTGCTCGAAGTCAGCCTGCGGCAGGACATCCCGGCGAACCATCCGCGCCTCGCGCAGACCCGCGAGCAGCTGCAGCGCCTCGTCAATATTACCGGCGAGAACGAGCAGACCATCGCGCAGGCCTGCATGCGCAATGCGCGCTATGCCTTCGATGCCGCGCGCATCGACGTGCGTCCGCACGAAGTGCTGGAAGCGGCCGCGCGCTACGCCCAATCCGGCAAGCCCCTGAGCGAGACGACGCAGCGTTACGTCGAACTGCGCGCGAAGCAGAAGCTCGACCACGCCGGCGCGCTGGCCGCGTTCAAGTAGTCCGTATTTGCCCCGCCGTCGGGGCAGGGGTCATGGTTACCGTGGTTACAATGGGGCCATGACCGCCACCTTCACCGCCGAGCAGAAGCGCCGTCGCCTGATCGCCTTGTCGGTGGTGGTGGCCGCCTACGTGCTGTCCTTCTTCCAGCGCTTCGCCCCGGCCGGCATCGCGCAGGACCTCGCCGCGAGTTTCCAGACCTCGGCCGCCTCACTGGGCGTGCTGGCGGCGACCTACTTCTATGTCTATACGCTCATGCAGGTGCCGACCGGCATCCTCGTCGACACCCTTGGGCCACGCCGCATCCTCTTTTTTGGCGGCCTGATCGCCGGCGGCGGCAGCCTGTTGTTCGGCATGGCGGAGACCCTCGATGGCGCGCTGGCCGGCCGCACGCTGATCGGCTTGGGCGTCTCGGTGACCTTCATTGCCATGCTGAAGATCATCGCGGTGTGGTTCGAGGAACACCGCTTCGCCAGCGTGGTCGGCCTGTCGATGCTGATCGGTAACTTCGGCTCGGTACTGGCTGGCGCGCCGCTGTCGTGGCTGGCGCAGACCGCCGGCTGGCGTGGTGTGTTCGTCGGCGTCGGCATGGTTTCGCTGGTGCTCGGCGCGCTGGCCTGGCTGCTGGTGCGCGATCGGCCGCAGGCAGCGGAAAGTGCCGTCTCGCCAGCGCCGAGTTTTGACAGAACGGTGATCTTGACAGGCCTGCTGCGCGTGGTGAAGAACCGCGCGACCTGGCCGGCGGCCTTCGTCAATGCCGGGCTGTCGGGCAGCTTCTTCGCCTTTGGCGGACTCTGGGCGATGCCCTTCCTGACGCAGGGCATGGGCATGACGCGCGATACCGCGAGCGGCCATCTCTCGCTCTATTTCGCCGGTTTTGCGGTGGGCTGCCTGCTGATCGGCACGCTCTCCGACCGCATGCGCCGCCGCAAGCCGGTGGTGATCGGCAGTGCGCTGATTCTGGCCCTCATTTGGCCGGTGTGGCTGTCGGGGCTTGTATTGCCACTGGTGGCGACCTATCTGTTGTTCGGGCTGATGGGCCTGATGACGGCGAGCTTCACCCTGAGTTGGGCTTGCGCCAAGGAGGTGAATCCGCCAGCATTGTCAGGCATGTCGACTTCGGTGGCGAACATGGGGGGCTTCCTGATGGGCGCGCTGCTGCAGCCGACCGTCGGCTGGGTGATGGACCAGCGCTGGAGCGGCGCGATGGCCAACGGCGTGCGACTCTATGCGCCCGAGGACTATCGCTGGGGCCTGCTGCTGATAGCCGGCGCGGCTTGGCTTGGGGCGACTGCCGCCTGGTTCATCCGTGAAACGCACTGTCGCAACATCTGGAAAGACATCGAGAAGGAGCACGCATGAAAGGAATCATTCTGTTCGGCCATGGCGCCCGCAATCCGGAGTACATCGCGCCCTTCCGGCGCATCCGCGCGGTAGTGGAAGCCCTGCGGCCCGACCTCAAGGTGGATATCGGCTTCCTCGAGCTGACCCAGCCGCCGCTGGAAGCGAGCATCGCCGAGTTGGCGACGCTGGGCGTGACGCAGATCCGCATCGTGCCGATCTTCTTCGCGCCGGGCCGCCATGTGCTCAAGGATCTGCCGCAGCTGCTCGGCAATGCGATGGACCTGCATCCGGGCATCGAATTCGAGGTGGCCGAGTGCGTCGGCGAGGTGGAGGACGTCATCGGCGCAATGGCTGCCCATGCGGTGGCGGGGGCTTGAAGAATGAATATCAGAACATACTTATATACGCCATGAGACGCTTATCCGTATTCCTATTGTTGGTTGCCGTCCTGCCAGCGCCGACTTTTGCGCAAACCCGCAGCATCGAGTTGCGTGAGGTCGCAACCACGCTGCCGGCCGAAGCGGTGATCGAGGCGACAAAGCAGGCGACGGTGGCAACGCAGGTTTCCGGACGCATCATCGCGGTGAATGCCGAGCCCGGCCAGCGCGTGCAGGCCGGGCAAGTGCTGATGCGCATCGATGCACGCGAGGCGACCGAAAATGCCGCCGCCGCGAACGCGCAGCTCGCGCAGGCCGAAGCCAATTACCAGCGCACGCACAACCTCTTCAAGCAGAAATTCGTCAGCCAGGCGGCGCTCGATGCGGCCGACGCGACGCTCAAGTCGGCGCGGGCGCAGTCCGCCGGGGCCGGTGCGGGCGCCTCGCACGCGACGGTGACCGCCCCGATCAGCGGCATTGTCGCGACGCGCCACGCCGAAGTGGGCGACCTTGCGACGCCGGGCAAGCCGCTGGTGACCGTGTTCGCCCCCGGCGGATTGCGCGCTATCGCGAGCATTCCGCAATTCAAGTTGAGAGAGGTGCAGAAGGCGACGGCGGCGAAGGTCGAGTTTCCGGAAAGTCGGCGCTGGCTGGATGGCACGCGCTTCGAAGTGCTGCCGACCATCGATGCGCAGAGCCACACCGCGACGGCGCGCATCTATCTGCCCGATACCGAAGGACTGGTGCCGGGCATGGCGGCGCGCGCACATTTCGTCGTCGGCAAGGCGCGGATGCTGACCGTCCCGCTAACGGCGGTGATCCGCCGCGGCGAGATCAGCGCCGTGTATGTCGTCGGCGGCGACAAACCGCAGTTGCGCCAGGTGCGCCTCGGCGAAGCAGTTGCCGACGATGAAATCGAAGTCCTGTCCGGCCTCGCGGCTGGCGAGACGGTGAGCCTCGATCCGGTCAAGACCGGCATCGAACTCAAGCAAGCCGCCCCGGCCAAATAAACCATGGGTATCTCGGGACGCATCGCGGAGTATTTCCTCCGCAACGCACTGACGCCGCTGGTTGCGCTGGTCGCGTTGCTGCTCGGCATCTTCGCCACGCTGATCACGCCGCGCGAGGAAGAGCCGCAGATCAACGTGACGATGGCCAACGTCTTCATCCCGTTCCCTGGTGCGACGGTGAAGGATGTCGAGAACCTCGTCGCCCGCCCGGCCGAGCAGGTGCTGGCGCGTATCGCCGGCATCGAGCACATCTATTCCGTATCCCGGCCCGGCATGGCGGTGATCACCGTGCAATACAAGGTCGGCGAGGAGCCGATCCAGGCGCTGGTGCGCCTCTACGACACGATCAACGCGCACAGCGACTGGGTGTCGCCCAACCTTGGCGTCGGCCAGCCGATCGTCAAGCCGAAGGGTATCGACGACGTGCCCATCGTTTCGCTCACATTCTGGAGCGCAGATCCGGACAAATCCGGCTTTGAGATGCAACAAATCTCCCGCGCGGTCGAGATCGAGCTCAAGCGCATCCCCGGCACGCGCGACGTCGCGACGCTGGGTGGCCCCGGTCATGTCGTGCGCGTACTGCTGGATGCCGAGCGCCTCTCGGCCTATGGCATTACGGCGCAGGATCTGAAGGCGGCGCTGCAAGTCTCCAACGCCTCGCAGCCGGCGGGCAGTCTCGTTACCGGCAACAAGGAAATCCTCGTCCAGACCGGCACCTACATCGAGTCGGCCGCCGACGTGAAGAAGCTGGTGGTCGGCGTGTTTAACAAGAAACCGGTGTTCATGGCCGACGTCGCGCAGGTGGCCGACGGCCCCGACCAGCCGAGCCGTTACGTCTGGCACGGCACCCAAGGCAATGAGTATCCGGCGGTGACGCTGGCGGTGTCGAAGAAGCCAGGCGTGAATGCCGCCGACGTGGCAGAAGGCGTCATTCAGCGCATGGAGTCGCTCAAGGGCACGGTCATCCCGGAGGGCGTTGAATTTACCGTGACGCGCAACTACGGCGAGACAGCTACCGACAAGGCGCAGAAGCTGATCGGCAAGCTGGTGTTCGCGACGGCCTTCGTCGTGCTGCTGGTGCTGATCGCACTTGGGCGGCGCGAAGCCGTGATCGTCGGCGCGGCGGTGGCGCTGACGCTGGCAGCGACACTGTTCGCGTCCTGGGCGTGGGGCTTCACGCTCAACCGCGTGTCGCTGTTCGCGCTGATTTTCAGCATCGGCATCCTCGTCGACGATGCGATTGTCGTGGTCGAGAACATCCATCGCTGGCACAGCCTTTATCCGGACAAGAAGCTGTGGGAGATCATCCCCGGCGCGGTCGACGAAGTCGGCGGACCGACCATCCTCGCCACCTTCACCGTCATCGCCGCGCTGCTGCCGATGGCCTTCGTCTCGGGACTGATGGGGCCGTACATGAGCCCGATCCCGATCAATGCCTCGATGGGCATGTTCATCTCGCTGGCGATCGCCTTCATCGTCACGCCCTGGCTGGCCTTGAAATTGATGAAGCCCGCAGCGCACGGTCATGATCATGCGGAGTCGGCGGGCGATTCGAAACTCGAACGTTTCTTCCGCAAAGCACTGACACCCTTCCTTGATCCGCGCTTCGGCAGGCGGGCGCGGGCAAAGCTATGGATCGCCGTGGTCATTGCCATCCTCGCCTCGGTGTCGCTCGGCGTGTTCAAGCTGGTCGTGCTGAAGATGCTGCCTTTCGACAACAAGAGCGAATTCCAGGTGGTGCTCGACATGCCGGTCGGCACGCCGGTCGAGGAAACCGCCCGCGTGCTGCGCGCGATGTCCGCCGAACTGGCGCAGGTGCCGGAAATCAAGGATTACCAGGCGTATGCCGGCACGGCCGCACCGATCAACTTCAACGGACTGGTGCGCCAGTACTACCTGCGTGCCAATCCCGAGATGGGAGACATCCAGGTCAATCTGGTCGACAAGGCGCATCGCGACCGCCAGAGCCACGAGATCGCCGTGTCCGTGCGCGACCGTATCATGGCCGTCGCCAAAGCCAGCGGCGGCAACGCCAAGGTGGTCGAAGTGCCGCCCGGCCCGCCGGTGCTCTCGCCGATCGTCGCCGAGGTCTATGGCCCCGATTACGCTGGCCAAATCGCCGTCGCCAAACAGGTGCGCGACGCTTTCGCGGGCACGGCCGACATCCTTGGTATCGACGACAGTATCGACGAGGATGCCGGCAAGGTCGTATTGCGCGTCAATCAGGCCAAGGCCGCGCTGCTTGGCGTCGCACAGAAGGACATCGTCGAGACGGTGCGCATGGGCCTGACCGGCGAGGACGTGACTCCCATGCACGACGGCGAGGCCAAGTACGAGATCCCCGTGCGCATCACATTGCCAGCCGAGAAGCAGGACTCGCTCGACTCGCTGCTCAAGCTCAAGGTACGTGCGCTGTCGGCCTACGGTGGGCAGCTCGTGCCGATCTCGGAACTCGTCGAAGCGAAGCCGGCGCCGCGCGAGAAGGTCGTGTATCACAAGGACCTGCTGCCGGTGGTGTATGTCACCGGTGACATGGGTGGCCAGCTGGATTCGCCGCTCTATGGCATGTTCGACATCCGCTCGAAACTGAAGGACCTGAAACTGGAACAGGGCGGCACGCTCGGCGAATACTTCATCAAGCAGCCGAAGGATCCCTATGCCGGCTACGCGCTCAAGTGGGACGGCGAATGGCAGGTCACCTACGAGACTTTCCGCGACATGGGTGCGGCCTACGCCGTCGGCCTCGTATTGATCTATCTGCTGGTCGTCGCGCAGTTCAAGAGCTACCTCGTCCCGCTGATCATCATGGCCCCGATCCCGCTCACCATCATCGGTGTGATGCCGGGCCACGCACTGTTCGGCGCGCAGTTCACGGCTACCTCGATGATCGGCATGATCGCGCTGGCCGGCATCATTGTGCGCAATTCGATCCTGCTCGTCGATTTCATCAACCAGCAGGTTGCTGAAGGCATGGACTTCGCCGAGGCCGTCATCCAGTCGGCCGCGATTCGCGCCAAGCCGATCGCGCTCACCGGCCTGGCCGCCATGCTCGGCGCACTGTTCATCCTCGACGACCCGATCTTCTCGGGCCTCGCGCTGTCGTTGATCTTCGGCATCTTCGTTTCCACCGTGCTGACGCTGGTGGTGATCCCGGTGCTGTATTTCGCAACCTTCAAGAGCCGCATGTCCCATCCTCAACCTCAAGGAGTGTCACCATGACCGTCAATCGCATCGTCCGCATCGTTGCCGGCTTCTTCATCCTGCTGTCGCTCGGCCTCGCCCACTTCAATGGACAGGCCGACCTGTCGCAAATGAGCTGGCTGTGGTTCACCCTGTTCGTTGGCGCCAACCTGTTCCAGAGCGGCTTCACCACCTTCTGCCCGCTCGATACCATCCTCGCCAAGCTGGGTGTGCCGGTGAATCCTCCCGCCGACTGCAAGACTGGCCGCTGCGGCTGACAGTAACGCCATTCCACAAGCGGCCGCCAAGTGCATAATTGCGGCCGTGACAGCTGATCCGAGCAACCCTCACCTGATCCATCGGGCACGCGGCCTGGTCCAGTTGGCCCTGCCGGTGTTCGTCTTATGCGCCGGGCTGGCGCTGACGGTTGCCGGCGTGCTGGCGATGCGTGCTGCCGAAGATCGTGAAGCGCAGCTTGAATTCGTCAGCCTGAGCGAGCCGGTTGCCAAGGACCTGGAAGTACGCCTCAACACGTTTCAGATCCTCGCCCGCGCCACGGCCGGCATGATCGAGTCCAGCCAGGAAGTGACGCGCGACGAGTGGCTGACCTACGTCGAAAAAATCGACCCGCAGGGAGATTGGCTGGGTTTCCGCGGCATGTCGTATGCCGCACTGACCAAGTCGGCAGATGGGCAGTGGCGGGCGCCCATCCGTTTCATCGCACCCAGCAACCCACGCAACGATACGGTGGTCGGCTTCGACTTCATGTCCGAGCCATTGCGTGCCAAGGCAGTCATGGCGGCATGTGACCGTGGCGATCCGGTATTTACTGCGCCACTGGTCTTGCAGAACGATGCGGGCGGGCGGGAAACCTCTCTGGTGCTGATTGCGCCGATTTACCGGCATGGTTCGGCATCCAGTATCGCCGAACGGCGTGAAGCATTTGCCGGTGTCGTGGGCACGGGGGTCGGGATTCGTGCCATCGTCAATCAGGTGACCTCGGTCGCATCGAAGCGGGGTTTGGCCCTGCGCATCACCGACCTCGATTCCGGCACGACGCTCGCAGACTGGGACATGCTGCCCACAGGGGTAAATGCGCATTACAGCTACAACGCCACACTGGAGATCGGTGGACGCGACTGGTTGCTGCAGTTCGAATCCACGCCGGACTACGATGCCAAAACCGGCCGCGGCCGTTCGCAACTGATGGCGATCATCAGCCTGCTGGCAACCCTGCTGGTGACGGGTGCGCTATATCAGCAGCGGCGCTTGCGTGGCCGGGCAGAACAGCGTGCGCTGGTGATGACGCGGGAACTCCGTGACAGCGAGCGGGAACTGCAACAACAACTGGTGCGCTTTAGTGACCTGGTGGAATTGTCAGCTGACTGGTTCTGGGAACAGGATGCCGAGCTGCGTTTCAGCCGCTTCTGGGGTGCCGAAGCGGGTGGCAAGGACAAGTTCATCGGCATGCACCGCTGGGACATGCCGATTGATTTGACACCCGAGCAGTGGAGCGGGCACAAGGCCCAGCTTGATGCGCGCGAGACCTTCCGCTATTTCGAGTACCCCGTCCACTTTGGCGAGGGGAAGCGCTGGTTCTCCGTGAGCGGCAAGCCCCTGTACGACGAACAGGGGCGATTTGTCGGGTATCGGGGGACAGGTACCGACATTACGGAACGGAAGTCCTTGGAGGTACAACTGCAGCGCCAGTTGTCGCGCTTCAGTGACCTGGTGGACTTGTCGGCTGACTGGTTCTGGGAGCAGGACGCGGATTTCCGCTTCACCTACTTTTCCAGTGGACTCGAGCGCAGCGGCGTCAGCGTGCAGAAGTATCTTGGCCTGCAGCGCTGGGACCTGCCGATCGAATTGACACCGGAGCAGTGGGCCGAACACAAGGCGCTGCTGCACGCCCATCAGCCTTTCCGCAATATGGAGTACCGCATCCGGCGGCCGGACGGCAGCTACAGCTGGTTCGAAAATAGCGGTGTGCCCATCTTCGAGAATGATCGGTTTGTCGGCTATCGTGGCATTGGCCGCAATATCACAGACCGCAAGCAGGCCGAAGAGGAGTTGCGAAAATATCGCGATGATCTGGAGTTGCTGGTGGCGGCACAGACCGCCGATCTCGTGGCAGCCAAGGAGGCCGCCGAACGCGCCAATCGGGCGAAGACGGAATTCCTTACCAACATGAGCCACGAACTGCGCACGCCCCTGCATGCGGTACTCGCCTTCGCCCGGCTGGGACACCAGCGTGCGGGCAAGGTGGAAGTGGAAAAGCTCCAGAGCTATTTTGACAACATCCGCGCCAGTGGCAACCAGTTGCTGGCGTTGGTGAACGATCTGCTCGATCTTTCCCGGCTCGAGACAGGTAGTGCGAAGCTAGCCTTTGTAGCAATCGACTTGCGTCAGCACGTCACCTCGGTCGTCAATGAACTATCCCCCCTGCTTGAGGGCAAGCAGCTCGCCTGCAACGTTCATAACGACATTCCTGGCGTAATAATCACCGGCAACCCGCAGCGCATCAATCAGTTGTTGCGCAACTTGATTGACAATGCGATCAAGTTCTCGCCGCCGGGCAAGGCAATCCTGATCGAGATCGCCACCGCCAACCTGCCGCGCGGCCGGCGCGAAGACGATGTCGGCGAACTGCCGGCTGTGCGGCTGACCATTGCCGACGAAGGCATCGGTATTCCAGCCGCCGAGCTGGAAACGATCTTCGACAAGTTCATCCAGAGCAGCCTGACCGCCAGTGGTGCTGGGGGCACCGGCCTCGGGCTCGCCATCTGCCGGGAAATCGTGCACGCCCATCGCGGTATGATTCACGCACGCAACCGCGATGAGGGCGGTGCCGCCTTCGAGGTCCTGCTGCCTCTTGCTCACGGGGACAATCCATGACGCCACGCCAGATTCTTGTAGTCGACGACGAGATCATCAATCTGCAGATCATCCAGGAGTTTCTGGAGGACAGTGGCCACCATCTTGATCTCGTCACTTCTGCGGAGCAGGCTTGGGAACACCTCGTTGCCGGCACGCAGCACTTCGATCTCGTGATCCTCGATCGCATGATGCCAGGCATGAACGGCATCGAGCTGCTGAAGAAGATGAAGGCCGATCCAAGCTTCGCGGCCATCCCGGTGATCATGCAGACAGCCGCGACTGCGCCGGACCAGGTGCGTGAAGGCATCGAGGCGGGCGCCTACTACTACCTCGCCAAGCCCTACGAACCGGAAACGCTCACCGCCATCGTGCGGGCCGCGCTGGCCGATGTCGAAGGTCGTGAGAAAGCGCGCGAGGACGCGCAAGCGCACGTCAAGGCGATGGAACTTCTCGACAGCGCAGAATTCCGCTTCCGCCGGCTCGATCAAGTGGGACCGCTGATCCAGGTGCTGGCGAGCTTGTGCGCCAGGCCCGAACACGTCGCCACAGGCTTGAGCGAACTGCTGGTGAATGCCATCGAACACGGCAACCTGGGCCTCAGCTACGAGGACAAGAAGCGCTTGCGCCTCGACAACAGCTGGGAGGCAGAGGTGATCCGGCGCCAGGCGCTGCCAGAGTTTCGCGACCGCAGCGTGCTGGTGCGCGTTGTGCGCCTGCCCGATCGCCTGGAATTCACGGTTATCGACGAAGGTGTGGGCTTCAACTGGCAGCGCTACCTCGATTTTGATCCGGAGCGGGCGACCGATCCGAACGGCCGCGGCATTGCCATGGCACGCCTGATGAGCTTCGACAGCATCAGCTATAGCGGGTGCGGCAATCGGGTCGTCGCCACGGTGGGTGCCTGACATGACCTCACCAGCTAATCTGATCGCGTCCGCGTCCCACATACCCTGTCGGGTGCTGGTGGTGGACGACACGGCGACGAATCGCCAGATCCTTGCGCATTTCCTGAAGAAGCTCGGGCACACGGTCGAACTCGCCGTCGATGGCGCCGATGCGGTCGCAAAATTCACTGCCCAACCCAGCGACATCGTGATCATGGATGTAATGATGCCGGTGATGGACGGCTACGAGGCGACGCGCCGCATCAAGGCCCTGTGCGGCGACCAATGGGTGCCGGTCATTTTCCTGTCGGCGCTGGACAAGGATGAAAACCTCGTGGCCGGACTCGATGCCGGTGGCGACGACTACCTGCCCAAGCCGGTGAACTTCACCATCTTCGAAGCCAAGCTGCGCTCGCTGACCCGCATTCTGGCGCTGCGGCGCGAACTCGACGCGACGCGCCGCAACCTGCAGATCTATCACGACGAACGTGAAGCGGAAAACACGCTGGCAGCGCAAATCCTCGAGCAGATCATGCAGCGGCCGGGCCTGTCCGACTCGCGGCTGCACTACTGGATCAGTTCGGCAAGCAGCTTCAGCGGCGACATTCTCGCGGCTACCGTGGCGATCAACGACCGCTTTTATGTCCTGCTGGCGGATGCGACCGGCCACGGCCTCGCCGCCGCGATCAGCGTGCTGCCGCTGCTGACCCAGTTCTACGACAGCGCCGGCGCCGGGGTGCCGATCGACCGCATCATTTATCGCATCAACACCCAGCTTTGTGCGGCGCTGCCCACCGGCCGCTTCATCGCCGCCGCCTTCGCCTGCATCGACGCACAGGGCGGCAGTGGCGAACTCTGGCTCGGTGGCATGCCGGCGGCGCTGGTAGTCGATGCGGCAGGCAAGATCGTCAATCAGCTCGACGCGAACAACCTGCCGCTCGGCGTCGATTACCTGTTGCAGGACGCCGTGACGACCATGCGGCTCGAATACCGCCAGCCGGGCGGCGCACAACTGGTGCTCTATTCGGACGGCCTTGTCGAGGCGCAGAACGCTGCCGGTGAGGCTTTCGGCATCGAGCGTTTTGCCGCCGCGCTTGCGAGCGCCCCGGCCGCCATGCGGCTCGAAGCCATCAAGGACGCCGTCAACCAGCATCTGGGAACCCAGTTGGCACACGACGACATTTCCGTGGTCCTCATCGATTTGCCCACGGTTATGCGCAGCTGATTTTTCACTCGCTCTCCGGAGACCATAATGACAAACTCACTCTACGAAAAAACCCTGGTATTGATCGATGCCGCCAACGCGGAAGACCCGCGCATGGATACCGTTGACGGCAAGCCCGTGCCGCGCGAGCTGCTCTACGGCCAGCGCATGGCGGCGATGATCGGCCGCTACGCGCCCGCCGCGGACGATGTGATGAAGCTCGCCGTACGCGGCCAGCACATCCAGCGCTGGAAGACGCCGCGCGACAGCTACCCGATGACGCGCGAAGGCTATCTGCAGTGGCGCACCGGTCTGTACAAGTTCCACGCCGAGACGGTCGGCCAGCTGATGAAGCAGGCCGGTTACGACGACGCGAGTATCGAACGCGCCAAACAGGCCGTTGGCAAGCGCGCCCTCAAGGTCAATCCCGACACGCAACTGCTTGAGGACGTGACCGACCTCGTCTTCATCGAGCATTACATGCTCGGGTTTGCTGGCCAGCATGCCGAATACAGCGAAGAGAAGTGGCTCGATATCATCCGCAAGACTTGGAAGAAGATGTCGCCGCGCGCCCATGAGTTCGCCTTGTCCGGCAAGTTGAAATTGCCTGCGCCGCTGGTGCCGCTGATCACCAAGGCAGTGACCGGAGCGTAAGTCTTGCCTATCGGCTTCATCGGTCTGGGGGGCATGGGCCGGCCCATGGTCGAGCACTTGCGTGCAGCCGGCCATGAGGTGCAGGTGTGGGCGCGCCGTCCTGCCAGCGCCGACTTTCTGCCGCCGGAGGTGCCGCGTGCGGCTGCGCCGGTCGAGCTGGCGAGACGTTGCGAGATCGTCTGCACCAATGTCACCACGAGCGCCGACGTGGCGGGCCTGGCCGATCAGCTCATCGAAGGCTTCGCCCCCGGCGGACTGCATGTCGACTTCTCGACCATCGCGCCCTCAGTCGCGCGCGCGATCGCGGCACGCTACGCAGAGAAGGGTGTCGATTTCGTCGATGCCCCGGTCTCGGGCGGCACGGCCGGGGCGCGCGCCAGGACGCTCGCCATCATGTGGGGTGGCAGGGAGGGATTATCTGCACGGCTCGAACCGCTGTTCGCCTGCCTTGGCAAGTCTGCGGTGCATGTCGGCGCAGCCGGTGCGGGGCAGGTGGCGAAAGCCTGCAACCAGCTGATCATGGTGTCGGCCCTCGAAGCGACGGCCGAGGCGGCTCGACTGGCGAATGCCGCGGGAGTCGATTTCGCCAAGGTGCGTGAAGCGATGCTGGGCGGCTCCGCCGGCTCGCGCGTGCTCGACCTGTTCGGCGGGAAAATGGCGGCACGCGATTTCACGGCCGGCGTCGAGGCGCGCCTGCACCACAAGGACATCGCCCTGGTGCTGGGCGAGGCGACGCAGCAGGCCATCCCGTTGCCCATCGGCGGCGCGGTGCTGCAGCAACTCAATGCGCTGATGGCGGCGGGTTGGGGCAAGGACGATACTTCACGGCTGCTGTGCGTACTGGAGCGCACGGCCGGTACCGATTTCAACGAGAGGAGCGAATCATGAGCAGTGAACTGATCATCGAAGATATCGTCGTCGGCGAGGGCGCCGAAGCCATCGCCGGACAGTATGTTTCGGTGCACTACACCGGCTGGCTGACCGACGGCAAGAAATTCGATTCGAGCAAGGACCGCGACGACCCCTTCGAATTCCCGCTTGGCGCTGGCCATGTGATTCGTGGCTGGGACGAAGGCGTGCAGGGCATGAAGGTTGGCGGCACGCGCAAGCTGACGATCCCGCCGGAACTTGGCTACGGCGCGCGCGGTGCTGGCGGCGTCATCCCGCCCAATGCGACGCTGGTGTTCGAGGTCGAACTGCTGGACATCGGCTGAGCCAGTAGACATGCGGCGCTGGCTGGCCCTACTGCTGTTCTGTTGGTCCACGTTCGCCGGCGCGGATGAGGCCACGGTGCCGATGCGCGCGGAGCAGGTCGGCGCACATAGTTGGTACGTGCTGGGCCTGCCGGGTGCCGCCTCGCGCGCGAACCAGGGCTTCATGTCGAATGCCGGCTTCGTCATCACGCGCGACGGCGTCGTCGTCTTCGATACGCTTGGCACGCCGGCGTTGGCTCGCAAGATGATCGGTGAAATCCGCAAGCTCACGCGCCAGCCGATCCGCCGCGTGATCGTTTCGCACTGGCATGCCGATCACTACTACGGCCTGCAGGCCTTCAAGGAACTCGGTGCAGAAATCTGGGCGCATGAAGGCGCGAAATCCGTGCTCGGTTCGGATGCCGCCGCCGATCGCCTTGCCCAGCGACGTGACATTCTCGCGCCGTGGGTCGGAGACGATTTCAAGGTGGTCCCTGCCGATGCCTGGCTGTCCGGCGACACCGACTTCAAGCTGGGCGGGCTAACTTTCCGCATTCGTCACGTCGGCCCGGCACATTCGCCCGAGGATCTGGTGATGTTCGTCGTCGAAGATGGCGTGCTGTTTTCCGGCGACCTCGTCTTCAAGGGGCGCGTACCTTTCGTCGGTGAGGCCGATTCGCAGGCCTGGCTGGCAGCGCTCGACCGCCTGCTGGCACTGAAGCCGCGCACGATGGTGCCCGGTCATGGCCCGGCAAGCACGACACCAAATGCCGACCTGACGCTGACGCGCGATTACCTTGCCGACCTGCGCCTGAAGATGGGCAGCGCCGTCGCCGACTTCGTGCCTTTCGACGAGGCTTTCGCGGCGACCGACTGGTCGCGCTGGCAGGCCTTGCCGGCCTATCACGAAGCCCACCGGCGCAATGCCTACAACACCTACCTGCTGATGGAGCGCGAGTCGCTCCAAAAGTAGTCAGTCCGCCTCGACTTCGAGATCGGGAATGTGCTGGAAGGCGATGCGCAACGGCGCCGCCGTTAGCGCTTCGTGGGCACCACCGAAATACACCGACTTCCGGCCATAGCGCTGGGCGATGGTATCGAGGGCGGCATTCAGTCGCTCCCCGCTTTCCTGATCCTCGAACAGGTCGCGCGAGCGGTGTGCTGCGCTGGCCAGCCGGGTTAGTGCCACACCGACGGCAAAGGGCTCGGCACGAGTGTGTGGTCGCTGCCGCCAAAGCGCGTCGAGCGCATGCAACAGGGTGCGTGTGTCGGCGGTCGGATCGACGACCTGGTCGGCCCGCCAATCCCAGCTTTCGCCCTGCTGGCGGAAACTGACGCGCACATGCACGTTGCCGGCGACGAGCGCATGGCTGCGCAGGCGCGTCGCCGCCTTCTGCAGCAGCCGGTGCAGCACCGAGTAAGCGGAGGATTCGTGGCGCAGTTCGGGCGGCAGCACGTGGGAATGGCTCACCGAGGCGCGCTCGCTGTCGGTGGGCTCGATCTCCTCGCCGCGCAGTTTGGCGTGCATGCGTTCGCCCTCGATGCTGCCCCAGGCGGCGCGCAGCTGGGCGGCGTTGGCGGAACAGAGTTGTGCCACCGTTTTGATGCCGTACCGCCAGAGCCGAGTTTCCATGGCGCGGCCGATGCCGTGGATATCGCGCAGTTCGAGGCGATGCAGGGCTTGTGGCAGGTTGGCGGCTTCGAGTACCGTGCAGCCGTCAGGCTTCTGAATGTTCGAGGCGATCTTGGCGAGGAAGGTGTTCGGCGCGATGCCGATCGAGCAGCGCAGGTATTCGCCCACCCGTGTCGCGATCGTCGTCTTGATGCGCGTCGCCAGCGCCAGAGCCTTGTCGCGCTGCCGCTCGCTGCCCATCAGTGGGCAGCTCATTTCGTCGATCGACAGCACCCGGCCGACCGGCGTGCAGGACTCGACCGCCGCGACGAGTCGGTGATGCATCTCGACATAGAGCGGCGGGCGGGCTTCCAGCAGCACGATGCCCGGGCAGCGCCGGCGCGCTTCGTAAACCGGCGTGCCGGTCTTGACGCCGAAAGCCTTGGCCTCGTAGCTGGCGGCGATGCAGCAGGTGGTCTCGGCCAGCACCGGCAGCACGCCGACCGGCCGGCCGCGCAGTGCGGGCCGCAACTGCTGCTCTACCGACGCGAAGTAGGAGTTGAAGTCGACATAGAGGGCGCGTAGCGGCAGGCCGGGGGCGATAGACTGTGCCATGAATCATATCCTATAGTAAACGAACGTTCACTACAAGAAGCTCCCATGAAACCTTTCCCCTCCCGTCTGCCGAATGTCGGCACTACGATTTTCACCGTCATGTCGCGGCTCGCCAACGAGCATGGCGCCATCAACCTGTCACAGGGCTTTCCCGATTTCTCGCCGCCGCCTTATCTGCTGGAGCGCGTGACGCACCACATGCAGGCCGGCGCGAACCAGTATCCGCCGATGGCCGGCGTGGCGCCGCTGCGCGAGGCGATTGCGGAAAAAGTGGAACGGCTCTACGGCGCGAAGTACGACGTCGAGAACGAGATCACCGTCACGGCCGGGGCGACGCAGGCGCTGTTCACCGCTATCGCCACCTGCGTGCGACCCGGCGACGAGGTGATCGTCTTCGCGCCGGTGTACGACAGTTATATCCCCGCGATCACGCTGCAAGGCGGCACGACACGCGTCATCAACCTGAAGCCGCCGGGTTTTCGCCCGGACTGGGCGGCGGTCGCCGCCGCCATCACGCCGCGCACCCGCATGATCATCCTCAACACGCCGCACAATCCCACCGGCACGGTGTGGACGGCGGAAGACATGAGCGAGTTGGCGAAGCTCGTCTGCGACACCGACATCGTGCTGCTTGGCGACGAGGTGTACGAGCACATTCTCTACACCGGATGCCATGAAAGTCTCGCACGCACACCCGAGCTAAAAGAACGCAGCTTCGTCGTGTCGAGCTTCGGCAAGACCTATCACATCACTGGCTGGAAGGTTGCCTACTGCCTCGCGCCGGCGGCGCTGACGGCGGAGTTCCGCAAGGTGCACCAGTTCAACGTGTTCACCGTGCATCATCCCTCGCAACTGGCGCTGGCCGATTTCATGCATGCCGACCCGGGCTTCGCGGACGGACTCGCCGAGTTCTATCGCGCCAAGCGCGATTTTTTCCGCAAACAGCTTGAAGGATCCCGTTTCGAGTTGCTGCCCTGCGACGGCACCTATTTCCAGCTGGTGCGCTACGGCAGGGTCAGCGACCTGCCCGATACCGAGTTCGCACGCTGGATGACAATCGAAAAGGGCGTCGCCGTGATTCCCGTCTCGGCCTTCATGCCGGATGGCACGGACTATGGTCTGGTGCGTTTCTGCTTCGCGAAGAACGAGGCGACGCTGGTGGCAGCGGGAGAGAAGCTCAGGGCAGTATGAGCGTCAGGCAGGCGCCGGGCGTGTTCTTGAGTTCGAGTCGCCCGTGCCGCCCGTCGGGTGTGACGTGGCTGGTCGCGATCAGCTGCGCGAAGCTCAGGCCGAGGCCGGTGCTGCCGTCGCCGGACGCATCTGCCGCACCACTGAGGATCGCTGCCGGGAAGCCGTCGCCGTCGTCGCTGACGACGAATGCGATGCCTTCACCGTCAAGCCGCTCGACGGTGAGGGTAATCCACGCTGCGGCATGGCGCAATGCATTCCGCAGGGCATCGAGCAAGACCAGCCGGACCAGATAGGCATCGAAGGCCCAGGCACCCAGTTGCATGGCGCTGTCGCGATTAACTTGCAGCGTGAGGTGCGCGGGCAGGGGGCTGAGTTCGGCGACGGTGTCGTCGAGAAAGTCGGACAGGTCGCGGTCGTCGATGTGCACATGCAAGCGACCCTGCTGCGCGCGATACAGCGTCAGCAATCGGGCGAGGTCGGTGGCAATGCGGGAGACCTGCCCGCGTGCGCCGCGAAAGTCGGCGCTGGCGGGACGGCACTCGGCGGCGGCCAACTGGACGTCGAGTGCGAGCAGGGCGTTCTTGGCGTCGTGGATCGCGGCCGCAACCAGGTCATCGATCATGTCGGCAGCGGTGGGGCGTCAGGCGGCGCGATCTTGCGATAGAAGCCGGCGACTTCGGGAAGTTTCGGATGGTCGGCGCGGGCTTGCCGGGCCTGCAGGATGTAACGATGGGCCTCGGTCACCCTGGCGAGATCCGGGCCGTGGCGATGCACATGCATCAGCAGCGCGAGGGCGGCGTTGAGCGCAATCTGGGCGTTGTTGGTCAGGCGGTTCGCCGCTTCGGTCAGCATGGCGATGGCCTCGTCGAGCTTGCCGGCCTTGGCCATGCCGACGGCATCGTTGTTGAGCTTGATCATGCGCTTGCGCGTGGCTTCGAGGAAGACGGTTCCCTCATCCTCCAGACCGGCCGCCGCGAAGACGGCATGGGCCTTGGCGATGGCCGCCTCGTTTTCGTGGTGATCCTCGGCCACGGCCTGGATGATGGTCTTGGCGTCCTCCGCGCGGCCGCCGGCGAAACAGGCCTGGGCGACTTCGAGCGAGGTCGCGAGATCGAGCTGCGCCTCCTTCCCGACCGCCAGGGCGCGTTCGATGGCGGCCTGGGCGGCGGCGGGATTGCCCGATTTCGCATGCACCTGCGCTTCGACGGCTGCCTTGCGCGCCTCCAGCGCTGGCGTGCGCGAGAAGGCGCTGCCCATGTCTTTCACGGTGGCCAGCGCCTCGCTGGTCTTGCCCTGTTCGACATAGGTTTTCGCGAGGCTCGAATAGTCGTCGTGGCTCTTGAAGAAGCCGCTGCGATCCTTTTCGACCACGCGCTTGAACGCGCTTTCGGCCCGTTCGAAATCCTTGTTTTCGAGCGCCAGGCTGCCAAGCTCGCGCGTGCGCTGCGTTGATGGGGCGATCTTCAGGGCCTGTTCGACGACTTCCTGCGCGGCCCCCTTGTCGGTCTTGGCGAGCAGGTTCGCCAGCGAGTCATAGGCGGCTAGATAGCTCGGATAGGTTTCGAGGGCTTGTTCGAACAACTGCCGCGCCTGTGCGTCATTGCCCGAGGCGAGCTCGGCGCGCGCCAGGCCGACCACCGCCCAGGGCGTGGCCCGTTGCTGCAGCACGTTTTCATAGAGTGCCTGGGCTTCGGCGGCCTTGCCTGCTTCGAGCAGCAATTCGCCCTTGAGGTGCAGGACATCGAGGGCATGGCGGCCGCCCGCGGCCAGCATCGTGTCGCAAGCGGCCAGCGCCTTGGCAGGGTCCCCTTTTTCGCCCATCCAGCGATGGATGGGCTGCAGCGCGGCTTTCTTGTCGAAAATGCGCCCGATGCGCATCCCGAGGATCTCGGCGGTGAAGGGCTTGATCAGGTAGTCGTCGGGCGCATACTCCGCCGCGGTGGCGACCTTTTCGTAGCCGGCCTCGCCGGTAATCATCAGGAAGGCGCTGGAGCGCGGCAGGATGCTGCGACGGCGCAGCAGTTCGAGCAGCTGCTGGCCATCGGCGCCCTGCCCGAGGTTGTAGTCGCAGACGATCAGGTCGTAGCGGCTGTGGCTGATGTGCTCGATGGCCTCCTTGACGTTGCGGGCCATATCGCATTGCTCCAGTCCCAGGTCGGTCAACTGGATGCGCAGCGCCGCGCGCATGTCGGCGACGTCGTCAATCAACAGTCCGCGTTTGCCGCGCAGGTCCATGTCGCCGGCGGCTCAGCGGCTGATTGGCTTGTAGCGCAGGCGGTGCGGCGCCGCGCCTTCCTCGCCGAGGCGCTTCTTCTTGTCATCCTCGTACTCGCGGTAGTTGCCTTCGAAGAACACCCACTGCGAATCGCCCTCGGCGGCGAGGATGTGCGTGGCGATGCGGTCGAGGAACCAGCGGTCGTGCGAGATCACCAGCACGCAGCCCGAGAATTCCAACAGCGCGTCTTCCAGCGCGCGCAGCGTCTCGACGTCGAGGTCGTTCGACGGTTCGTCGAGCAGCAACACGTTGCCGCCCTGGATCAGCGTCTTGGCCAGGTGCAGCCGACCACGCTCGCCACCGGAGAGATTGCCGACGAGCTTGCCTTGGTCGCCGCCCTTGAAGTTGAAGCGGCCGAGGTAGGCGCGTGCGGGCATTTCGAACTTGCCGACGGTGAGGATGTCCTGTCCCTGCGCAACCGCGTCGAACACGGTCTTGTCGTTCTCCAATCCTTCGCGCGACTGGTCGACCGAGGCAATCTTCGCCGTCGGGCCGATGACGATCTCGCCGCTGTCGGGTTTTTCCTTCTGCTGGATCATGCGGAACAGCGTCGACTTGCCGGCGCCGTTCGGGCCGATGATGCCGACGATCGCGCCGGGCGGGATGCGGAACGACAGGTTGTCGATCAGCAGGCGGTCGCCGAAGGCTTTCGATACGTTCTTGAACTCGATGACCTCGTTACCCAGTCGCTCGCCGGGCGGGATGAAGATTTCCTGCGTTTCGTTGCGCTTCTGGTAGTCGAAACTGGCCATTTCCTCATAACGTGCGAGGCGGGCCTTCGACTTGGCCTGACGCGCCTTGGGGTTGCTGCGCACCCATTCGAGCTCGACCTTCATCGCCTTCATGTGGGCGTCGACCTGCTTCTGCTCCTGCTCGAGGCGCGCTTCCTTCTGTTCCAGCCACGAGGAGTAGTTGCCCTTCCACGGGATGCCGTGGCCGCGGTCGAGTTCGAGGATCCACTCCGCCGCGTTGTCGAGGAAGTAGCGGTCGTGGGTGACGGCGACGACGGTGCCGGGGAAGCGCACGAGGAACTGTTCGAGCCACTCGACCGACTCGGCGTCGAGGTGGTTGGTCGGCTCGTCGAGCAGCAGCATGTCTGGCTTCGACAGCAACAGCTGGCAGAGCGCGACGCGGCGCTTCTCGCCGCCGGAGAGCTTGCCGATCTTGGCGTCCCACGGCGGCAGGCGCAGCGCGTCGGCGGCGATCTCCAGCTGGTTCTCGCTGTCGGCGCCGGCCACGGCGATGATGGCTTCGTACTTGGCCTGCTCCTCGGCGAGCTTGTCGAAGTCGGCGTCCGGTTCGGCGTAGGCGGCGTAGATCTCTTCGAGCTTCTGCTTGGCTTCGAGCACGGCGCCGAGGCCGGCCTCGACCTCCTCGCGCACGGTCTTTTCGGGATCAAGCTGCGGCTCTTGCGGCAGATAGCCGATCGAGATGCCGGGCAGGTGCTGCACTTCGCCGTCGTATTCCTTGTCGGCGCCGGCCATGATCTTCAGCACGGTCGACTTGCCGGAACCATTGAGGCCGAGCAGGCCGATCTTCGCGCCGGGGAAGAAGGACAGCGAAATATCCTTGATGATCTGGCGTTTCGGGGGGACGATCTTGCTCACACGGAGCATCGACATTACATACTGGGCCATGAATCAGAATCCTGTGAAAAGAAAATCGAGGGCGGCGAGGATTTCCTCGCGCTGGGATGAGAGGTTCGCGACGGGGCACCGTAACAGCCGACGAGGTACCGGCGCCATGTCTTGTGTGAGTGCGACCACAGCTTTTCCGTCGATGCTGAGTGACGGGTTCAGACGCAGAATGGGCAGGGTGTCGAGTACTTCGGGAATGGCCAGCGGAATGACGATACACGTTGACAGCCGGTCAAGGAAGTTGCTTTGAACATCGAGAACGTAGGGTACGACGGCCGCGCTTTCGTCATCCGTATTGGGGAAAACATCGAATTGCGCCATCAGCGTTCACGCATGAAAGTACGATAGCGGTCCGAGAACAGACCGTGTTTTTCAACGTAACGGTTATAGGCGTCGATGGCCGGCTGGTTTTCCTCCAGCCAACGACGCTCCTTTTCCTTCTTGAGCTCAACCGCCAGCGCGGCTTCGAGCGTCTGCGACAGGTTGATCTTGTAGGCGCGCGCTTCTTCGAGCAGGTCGGCGCGAATGCTGAGATTGGCCGCTTTCTTCGCGGTGCTCATGGCAGAATCCTTTGTGATTGGTGCGCATAGATTACGCGCATGAATATTGCGCGTCAATGCGGGTTGCCGTCCCGCCAGCACCGACTTTTGTGGTCAGTCCTCGACCATCTTCCGGATCACGCGGTTGAAGGGTTCGATCCATTCGGCGGCGAACTGGTCGTCGCAGGCGTTGACTTCGGCGATGGCGCGGATCAGCGAGCGGCTCTGGCCGCGATGGCTGTGCTTGAGCGTCACCGCTTCGAAGGCATCGACGATGGCAAGGATCTTGGCGCCGGGGCAGATCGCGTCGGCCTTCAGCCCCTCCGGATAACCCCCGCCGCAGGGCATTTCGTGGTGCTGGCGCACCATCTCGGCAGCGGCGGACCAGCCCGGCATGCGCTGCAGCAGGCCGGCGGCCTGATAGGGGTGGTCGCGGATCAGGATCCAGTCGTCCTCGGTCAGCCGGTCAGGCTTGAGCCACGCGGATTCGGGCGCGAACATCATGCCGATGTCGTGCATGTACACGGCCGCGGCGAGCTGGGTCGCGTCGACCGGGCCGCCGGCTGCGGCGTTGGTTTCTTCCGCCAGCCGCAACAGCCGGCCGGTGCGGCCGATGAACAGCGGCGAACGGGATTCGAGCTGCAGCGCGAGCGTGGAGAAGAACCACAGGTCGGCGGCGAGGTCGTCGTGACTGAGCGTGAGGGAACTGCCCGTCGGAATCTCGATCCCGGTCTGGTGCGGCCGGAAGCCGGTGACGGCCTCGATGACGGCAGCGGCGCGCTGCATGACCTCGCCGGCCGGGGTGGTGGCGAGGTTCTCCAGTCCGCCGACGAGTTGCGGCAGCTTGAGATGGCCGACATCGCGGCCGCTGCCCATGGCTTCGACGGTGAGCTCCAGCCGGTCGAGCGTCAGCAGCATGACTTCGGCCAGCAGGTCGGAGAACAGGACTTCGCGATCGCGGCAGCGCGACAGCAGCGATTCGAGCGGATGGCTGATCGCCACGCCGATGTCTACCTTGCAGAGCGCCGCGTCGCCCTTGATCGTGTGCAGGGCGCGGAACAGTCGGGCGATCAGCCCGCGATCGTTGGGCGTCCGGCGCAGCGCAGCGATGTCGCGCTCGATGCCGGGGACTTGATCCTCGATCGCTTCGACGAATTCCTGAAAACTTTCGCGATCGACGATGCGCGGCTGCAGCAGAGTGGCAAGATCGGTCATGTCGTGCTTACAGGATCGGTACGCCCTGCGCTTCGCCCTGCTCATAGACTACGTTGGCACGGCCGACGATCAGCGGGTCGAGTGCGCCGATGCGGTCGGCATCCTTGTTCTTGTAGGGCAGGCGATGCAGGATGTAGCGCATCGCATTCAGCCGCGCGCGCTTCTTGCAGTCCGACTTGACGACCGTCCAGGGCGCGTCGGCCGTGTCGGTGTAGAAGAACATCGCCTCCTTGGCCTTGGTGTAGTCGTCCCACTTGTCGAGCGAGGCGAGGTCGATCGGCGAGAGCTTCCACTGCTTGAGCGGGTGCACGCGGCGCTCCTTGAAGCGGCGGCGCTGTTCCTCGCGCGACACCGAGAACCAGAACTTGATGAAGTGCGTGCCGTTGCGGACCATCATGCGCTCGAACTCGGGCACCTGGCGCATGAATTCCTGGTATTCGGCATCGGTGCAAAAGCCCATCACGCGTTCGACGCCGGCGCGGTTGTACCAGGAACGGTCGAGCAGCACGATTTCGCCGGCGGTCGGCAGGTGCTGGACGTAGCGCTGGAAATACCACTGGCCGCGTTCGGTCTCGCTGGGCTTTTCCAGCGCGACCACGCGCGCGCCCCGCGGATTGAGGTGTTCCATGAAGCGCTTGATCGTGCCGCCCTTGCCGGCGGCGTCGCGGCCCTCGAAGAGGATCACCACGCGCTGGCCGGTTTCCTTCACCCAGGCCTGCAGCTTGAGCAGTTCGACCTGCAGCCGATACTTTTGCCGCTCGTAGTTGCGGCGCGTCATCAAGTTCTTGTAGGGGTATCCGCCCTTGCGCCAGTCCGGCGAAAGCTCCTGATCGGGGTTGGTCCCAGATTTGCCGAGCGCGAGCTTTTGTTCACGTAACAGGTTGCGCAGCAGGCGCTGGCTTTCCTCCGGCGTGGTGCCCGACACGATGTCGCGCATCGCCGCCAGGCGTGCCTGCTGGGCGGCATCGACGCCTTGTCCCACGGCATTGGCCTCGATCGCCGCTTGCGAGCTGATGGGGCCGATATCGCCCGCGGTGGCGGGACGGGGTTTGGCCGTCGTGCGACGCACGCGTGGCTTGGGCGGTTGGGGCGTTGTTTTCGTGGCGGGCTTGCGGGTTGGGCTGGGCATGAGCGGGTTCCTATCCGAGCAGGTCGTCGAGCGGGTTCTTTTTCGGTGCGCCGGAGCTTGCGGCACCGGTGGCGCGGTGCGGCGTCAATTCATCCTGAATATTGTCGCAGTAATAGCTCCAGGGCGCGGTGGACTCGGAAAAGCGGCGCCACATCTCGAGCGTGATGCGGTCGTATTCGAGCAGCTCGCCGTTATCGAGTTCGATACGCAGCACGCGGGCCTTCTCGTCGTAGCCGATGCCGCGCAGGCGGCCGGCGCGAATCTTCTTTAGTTCCATCAGGGATGCATTCCACTGAAGTTGTCGTCGACCTGCTGATCCTCACGTGCTTTCTTCTCGTGCAGGCGCTGGTTCTTGTCATCGTTCGCAAAGACAAAGCGGCCGGCGAGTACGCAGCCTTTCATGCCGGGATCGCAGGGAAGGTTATTGATCTTCGTGCAAGTGTCATTGACTTCATGCGGACAACCCCACCCACCAGCCATGATGCGTCCTTCCGTTATCGATATCGGTTGATTGCGTCGCGGGTTTCCTGCGCGACGCGTCGTGCCGCCGCTGCGAAATCCTCTTCCTTGCTGGCGTACAGGATCGCGCGCGAAGAGTTGATCATCAGGCCGGTACCGCTGGCCGTGCGGCCGGCCTTGACTGTCGCCTCGATGTCGCCGCCCTGCGCACCGATGCCGGGCACCAGCAGCGGCATGTCGCCAACGATTTCCCTGACCCGCGCGATCTCGCCGGGAAAGGTGGCGCCGACCACGAGGGCACACTGGCCGGTCGTGTTCCATTCCTTGGCGACTTTTTCCGCCACTAGTTCATAGAGTGCCGTCCTGCCAGCGCCGACTTTTTGAAATTGCAGGTCGCTGCCGCCGGGGTTCGAGGTGCGGCAGAGCAGGATCACCCCCTTGTCGGCGTAGGCCAGCCAGGGCTCGACCGAGTCACGACCCATGTAAGGGTTCACCGTGACGGCATCGGCCTGGTAGCGTTCGAAAGCCTCGACGGCGTACTGCTCTGCAGTGCTGCCGATGTCGCCGCGCTTGGCGTCGAGGATCACCGGTACATCGGGATGTTTGTCGTGGATGTGCGCGATCAGCGCTTCGAGCTGGTTTTCGGCGCGGCGTGCGGCGAAGTAAGCAATCTGTGGCTTGAAGGCGCAGGCGAGGTCGGCCGTGGCGCCGGCGATGGCTGCGCAGAACTGGAAGATGGCGTCGGGCTGGTTTTTCAGATGCGCCGGGAACTTGGCGGGATCGGGATCGAGGCCGACGCAAAGCAGCGAGTTGTTCTTTTGCCATGCGCCAGCGAGTTGTTCCGTGAATTTCATTTCTGCCAATTGTCTTTCAAGGTGACGGCGCGGTTGAACACCGGTTTGCCGGGTTGCGAGTCGACGCGGTCGGCGACGAAGTAGCCGTGGCGCTCGAACTGGAAGCGTTCTTCGGCTGCGGCATCCTGCAGCGCGGGTTCGAGTTGGGCGGTGATCGTCTTCACTGAATTCGGATTGATGTCGGCGAGGAAGTCACGCTCGGCGCCGGGGTGCGAGACTTTGAACAGGCGGTCGTAGAGACGTACTTCGGCCGCATAGGCATGCTGCGCCGAAAGCCAGTGGATGTTGCCCTTGACCTTGTAATTGTCGGCGCCCGGCGTGCCGGACTTGGAATCGGCAAAGTAGTTGCAATGCACGGCGACGATGTTGCCGGCGGCATCCTTGTCGCAGCCCGTGCATTCGATGACGAAGCCGTAGCGCAGGCGCACCTTGTTGCCGGGGAAGAGACGGAAGTAGCCCTTCGGCGGTGTTTCGACAAAATCCTCTCGCTCGATCCAGAGCTCGCGCGAGAAGGGCACACTGCGCTTGCCCAGTTCCGGCTGCTGCGGATGGTTCGGGGCGAAGCACTCTTCTTCCTGGTCTTCGGGATAGTTGTCGATGACGAGCTTGAGAGGATCGAGCACGGCGATGCGGCGCAGCGCGGACTCGTTGAGCACGTCGCGCTGGCATTCCTCGAAGATGCTGTAGTCGATCAGCGAATCCGACTTGGTCACGCCGATCATCTCGGCGAACTTGCGGAAGCCTTCGGGGGTATATCCGCGCCGCCGCGCGCCGACGAGGGTCGGCAGGCGCGGGTCGTCCCAGCCCTCGACGTGCTTTTCGTCGACCAACTGGATCAGCTTGCGCTTCGACAGCACGACGTAGGTGAGATTGAGGCGGGCGAATTCGATCTGGCGGGGTACCGGCCTGTCGATGCAGCCCAGATTCGCCAGTGTGTCGAGCAGCCAGTCGTAGAACGGCCGCTGGTCTTCGAACTCGAGCGTGCAGATCGAGTGCGTGATGCGCTCCAGCGCATCTTCGATCGGGTGCGCGTAGGTGTACATCGGGTAGATGCACCAGGTGTCGCCGGTGTTGTGGTGTTCGGCGTGCTTGATGCGGTAGATCGCCGGGTCGCGCAGGTTGATGTTGGGTGAGGCCATGTCGATCTTCGCGCGCAGCACATGGGTGCCATCCGGGAATTCGCCGGACTTCATGCGGCGGAAGAGATCGATATTCTCGTTGGGCGTACGCTCACGGTAAGGCGAGTTCTTCCCCGGCTCGGTCAGTGTGCCGCGGCTGGCGCGCATTTCCTCGGCGCTCTGCGAATCGACGTAGGCTTGGCCGGCTTCGATCAGTTTCTCGGCAAAGTCGTACATCTGCTGGAAGTAATTCGAGGCGAAGAACTGGTTCTTTCCCCAGTCCCAGCCGAGCCAATGCACGGCGTCGATGATCGAGTCGACGTACTCTTGCTCTTCCTTTTCCGGATTGGTGTCGTCGAAGCGCAGATGGCAGGCGCCGCCGTAGTCCTGCGCGAGCCCGAAGTTCAGGCAGATCGACTTGGCGTGGCCGAAATGCAGGTAGCCATTAGGTTCCGGCGGAAAACGCGTGCGAATCGCCGTGTGCTTGCCGGCGGCGAGATCGGCGTCGATGATGTTGCGGATGAAGTTGGAGGCTTTGCTTTCCGGTTCGGCCATGATCTGCAAGACATTGATTCGAATCCTTGATTCTACCGTCGGGACGTAGAATGCGAACCCATGAACATGACCGCATTTATCGCCATCGGCATCGGCGCCATGCTGGGTGCTTGGCTGCGTTACGGCCTTGGTCTCTGGCTCAACCCGGTGTTCGCGACCGTGCCGCTCGGCACGCTGGTCGCCAACCTCATCGGCGGCTATCTGGTCGGTGCGGCGGTGGCGGTGTTCCACATCAACGCTGAACTGCCGCCGGAACTGAAGCTGTTCTTCATCACCGGCTTTCTTGGGGCACTGACGACCTTCTCCACTTTTTCCACCGAAGTGGTGCATCTGATCCAGAACGCGCGCTATGGCTGGGCAGCGGGCGCGGCGAGCCTGCACTTGTTTGGCTCGCTGTTGATGACCGGGTTGGGCATCTTCACCATCCACAAGCTTGCGCAATGAAGTTCGACGTTGAGGCAAGACGGGCGGCGCGTCCGGCGATCAGCTATGACGAAAGTCTGCCGGTCAATGCGCGGCGCGCCGAGATCGCCCAGGCCATCGAAAAGCATCAGGTCGTTGTCATCTGCGGCGAGACCGGCTCGGGCAAGACGACGCAGCTGCCGAAGATCTGCCTGGAGCTGGGCCGTGGCCTCAAGGGACTGATCGGCCACACCCAGCCACGTCGCATCGCCGCGCGTGCCACCGCCAGCCGCATCGCCCAGGAATTGAAGTCCGAACTCGGCAAGTACGTCGGCTACAAGATCCGCTTCACCGACAAGACCACGCCGTCTTCCTACATCAAACTGATGACTGACGGCATCCTGCTCGCCGAGACGCAGACCGATCCCCTGCTGCGGCAGTACGACACGATCCTCATCGACGAGGCGCATGAACGCTCGCTCAACATCGATTTCCTGCTCGGTTATCTAAAGTCGGTGCTGGCGAGACGGTACGATCTGAAACTGATCGTCACCTCGGCGACCCTCGATGCCGAGCGCTTTAGCCAGCATTTCGATGGCGCACCGATCATCGAAGTCTCGGGCCGGCTCTACCCCATTGAGACCCGTTACCGTCCTTTCGACGAGTGCAAGGATGTCGATATCAACGATGCTATCGTCGATGCGGTGAGCGAAGCGCATCGCGAAGGTCCCGGCGATGTGCTGGTTTTTCTTCCCGGCGAGCGGGAGATCCGCGAGGCGGCCGAAGCCCTGAGAAAACACCACCCTCCCGGTTTGGAGGTGTTGCCATTGTTCGCGCGCCAGACCGCGCAGGAGCAAAGCCGCGTATTTGCCCCGCATCAGGGCAGACGCGTCGTGCTGGCGACCAACGTCGCCGAGACTTCACTGACGGTACCGGGCATCCGCTACGTGGTCGACACCGGCCTGGCGCGCGTCAAGCGCTACTCGCATCGCAACAAGGTCGAACAGTTGCAGGTCGAAGCGATCGCGCGCGCGGCGGCGAACCAGCGTGCCGGACGCTGCGGGCGCGTGTCGTCGGGCATCTGCTTCCGCCTCTATGCCGAGGACGATTTCAACAAGCGCGCGCCCTACACCGATCCCGAGATCCTGCGTTCCTCGCTGGCGGGTGTGATCCTGCGCATGAAGTCGCTGCACCTGGGAGATGTCGAGGATTTCCCCTTCCTCGAACGCCCGGCTCCGCGCATGATCGCCGACGGCTATACCCTGCTCGCCGAGCTCGGCGCCATCGACGAAACCAGCAAGGAACTGACTGCCGTTGGCAAGGAGCTGGCGAAACTGCCGCTCGATCCGAAGATCGGCCGCATGATCCTCGCCGCGCGCGAACTCGGCTGTCTGAAGGAAATGCTCGTCATCGCTGCCGCGTTGTCGACGCAGGATCCGCGCGACCGGCCGCAGGAGAGCGCGGCGGCGGCCGATCAGGCGCATGCGAAATGGAAGGATGAGAAATCCGAGTTCCTGTCCTACCTGAAACTTTGGACTGCCGCCGACGCAGTGTGGAAACACGAAACGTCCAGCAAGCAGAAGCAGTGGTGCCGGTCGAATTTCATCAACTGGCTGCGGTTGCGCGAATGGCGCGATGTGCATGGCCAGCTGATGACGCTCTGCCACGAACACGGCTGGAAGGAAAACCAGCTGCCCGCGAATTACGATGCCATCCACAAGGCGCTGCTCACTGGCTTGCTGGGCCACATCGGACTCATCAACGAAGAGGATAAAAACTACTTCGGCGCGCGCGGCATCAAGTATTTCATCCATCCGGGCTCGGCATTGGTCAAGAAGGCCGGGCGCTGGATTGTCGCGGCGGAACTGGTCGAAACTTCGCGCCTGTTCGCCCGCTGCATCGCGAAGATCGAGCCGGAATGGCTGGAGCAGGTCGGCGCACACCTGATCCGCCGCCATGTCTATGAACCGCACTGGGAAAAGAATGCAGGACAGGTGGTCGCCTGGGAGCGTGTCACCTTGCATGGCCTGACGCTGCATGCGAAGCGGCGCATCCACTACGGTCCCAAGGATGCCAGGCTGTCGCGCGAACTGCTGATCCGCGGCGCGCTGGTCGAAGGCCAGGTCGGTGAAGAATGGCTCAGGAAGTGGGCGTTCCTGCGGCACTACCAGAAGCTCAAGACGGAGATCGAGCGGCTCGAGCACAAGTCGCGGCGTCCCGATGTGCTGGTCGATGACGATCTCGTGTTCGCTGTTTTCGACGCACTCGTCCCGGAAGGCATCGTCACGCTCGCGGCCTTCGACAAGTGGCGCCGCGATGCGGAGCAGGGCAATCCGAAATTGCTGTTCCTCGACAAGGACCAGTTGATGCGCCATGAGGCGGCGGGCATCACCACCGATGCCTTTCCGCCGACATTCGAGTTTCGCGACCTGAGGTGCAAGCTGACCTACAAGCACGATCCGGGCAGTGCGGATGACGGAGTGAGCTTGTCGTTGCCGCTTACCGAGCTCAACCGGGTATCGGCAACGCAACTCGAATGGCTGGTGCCCGGTCTGCTCAAGGAGAAGGTCGTCGCGCTGCTCAAGACGCTGCCGCAGAAATACCGCCACCGCTGCCAGCCGCTCGATGGTTTCGCGGAAACGTTCTGCGATCAGGACCATGACGAGAACGAAGCGCTCGCCAAGGCGCTGACGCGTGCGGTCGAGGACAAGATTGCGCTCAAACTGCCGCTCGACGCGCTGCGTCCCGGCGAGCTGCGCCCGCACTTGTCCATGAATATCCGGCTGCTCGACGAGCACGGTGCCACGCTGGCAATGTCGCGCAACCTCGCCGAACTGCGCGCCGAATACGGTGAGTATGCCGCCCCATCGGAGGAAAAGGCTGCCGAGCTCCAACGCACCGATTTGCGTAGCCGGTTCGCGACAGCACTCAAGGAACAGCTGAAATTCGTTGAAAAGAGCCTGCCGCGCGAACTGGGCATGCAGTTCCTACCCTTCGGCACGGAAGCCGAATTGAAAGAGCAAATCGCTGCCGTGGCGCTCGACTGCACTTGTTTCTCGTCTGACGGGCCTGCTGACTTCGAAGCGCGTGTTACCCAGGCGAAAGGTCGGGTGGGTCTGGTGGCGCAGGAGGTTGCGCGGCAGGTCGGCGCGATCCTCGTCGAGCATGCGATCGCGCAGAAGAAACTTGCCGCCGCACAGAAAGCCCACCCGCAGGCCTGTGCCGACATCGCTGGACAACTGGCGGCCTTGCTGCAGAAACGTTTCATCGTTGCCACGCCCTATGAACGGCTGCAGCACTTCCCCCGGTATCTCAAAGCCATTGCCATGCGCCTCGACAAGGCGAAGAATGACGCGACACGCGATGCACGCTGGATGGCCGACTGGCAGGCGCTCGCTCGGCCTTGGGAACGCGAGATTGGCCAAATGCGGAAAACGGGAACGGTCGATCCGTTTCTGGAAGAATTCCGCTGGCTGCTGGAGGAGTTACGCGTGGCCTTGTTCGCGCAGGAACTCCGCACGCCGAGCCCGGTCTCGGTCAAACGCTTGCAAAAAATGTGGGAGGGCCGACCAAGATGAGCGCGATGAGCGTGCGCATCAAAACATTGACTGAAGCACTGGCGCGCGCCGGGCGGGATCTGCTGCGACCCGCCTTGCTGTTCCACGTGATCTGGCCCCCGCTCGCGGCTTTTTCGCTGTGGTCGATTGTCGCCTGGTTTGCGTGGCTGCCGGCGGCAGACTGGATCGTGACGCAGTTGCCCGACTGGTCCTGGCTGGACTGGTTCGGCCCCTGGCTCGCGCATATCGCGGTTTTTCTCATCTTCGCGCCGCTGATCTATGTGACGGCCTTGCTTTTCATCGCTGCCTTCGCCTTGCCGCGCATGATGACGATCGTCGCGGCGCGCGACTATCCCGATGTTTCGCGGCAGGGTTCGGCGCAGGCGGCGCTGTGGGGCAGCGTGTGGAACACGCTCGTGGCCGGCACGATCTTTATCGCCGGGTGGCTGGTCAGCCTGCCCCTGCTGCTGATCCCCGGCGCGCTCTTCGTGCTGCCGCTGCTCTGGTCGGCGTGGCTCAACCAGCGTGCATTCCGCTTCGACGCACTGGCCGAACATGCACTGCCAGCGGAACGTGAAGCTTTGTTCCGGCGCGAACGGGGCAATCTTTTCGGTGCGGGATTGTTCAGCGCCGTGGCCGGCTATGTGCCGGTGATCCATCTGCTGGCGCCGGGTTTCGCGGCGCTGCTGTTCGTGCATCTGTGCCTCGCGGCACTGCGCACGTTGCGCAACCAGGAAGGAATCACGCTATGAGAACTTACGGGCTCATCGTCATCGGCGACGAGATCATGCGCGGCAAACGCCAGGACAAGCACATGGCGAAATTCGTCGAGATCCTCGGTGCGCGCGGGCTGGTTTTCTCGTGGGTGCGGTACCTCGGCGACGAGCGGCCGCGACTCATCGAAACGCTGCGGCGGACGCTGGCCTCGGGTGACGTGGTGTTCAGTTGTGGCGGCATCGGCGTCACCCCCGACGACCATACGCGTCAGGCCGCGGCCGCCGCAGCCGGTGTGCCGCTCGAATTGAATCCCGACGCCGAGCGCGAGATCCGCGCACGCATGGCCGAGATGGACCAGCCGGTGACTGCGGCGCGGCTGGAGCTCGGCACCGTGCCGGCCGGCAGCCGCATCATCCCGAATCCGTTCAATCGCATCCCCGGTTTTTCATATCGCGAGCATCACTTCCTGCCCGGTTTCCCGCAGATGGCCTGGCCGATGGCCGAGTGGGTGCTAGACACGTATTACGCCGACGATTTCCGCACCGTCGATGAAGCCGAGGCGGCCATCCTCGTCTGGGACGGACTCGAAGGCAACATGCTCGACCTGATGCGCCAGACCGAGGCGGACTTTCCCGGCATCATCGTCTTCAGCCTGCCGACTTTCGGTAGCGAGACGGTGCGCCGCCATGTCGAACTCGGTGTGCGCGGCGAGCCAGCGGCGGTCGCCAAGGCGATCGAGGTTCTCAAGGCTGGAGTGACCTCACTCGGCTACGGCTACGACATCAAAGCTTAAAAGTCGGCGCTGGCGAGACGGCACAAAAAAAAGCCCAGACCTGAGGTCTGGGCTTAAACGGTTCCTTTGCGGAACCGGAGGAGGAGACGTTGAAACTAAAACTATTTACGGCTAATCAGGCGGCTAATTAAGCAGCCGAATTAGGCAGCCTTTTTGGCCTTCGCAGCGGTGGCACCGACAGCCTTGACGGTCGCGGTGGTTGCGGCGGCAACGTTCGCTTCGGCCATCTCGGCAACCTGCTTGGCGGCCTTGTTCATGGTCTCGTAGGCGGAGTTGGCGGCGGCGATCGCGGACTTGACGGCAGCGACAGCTACGTCGGAACCGGCGGGCGCGTTCTTGACGGCCTTGTCCAGGACGGAGGTGACGTTCTTGTTGATCTCGACGTACTGGCTGTCGAAGATCTTGGAGAACTCTTCCTGGGTCTGGCTGGCGATTTCATACACGCTGCGGGAGTAGGCGACAGCCTTCTCGAAAGCGGGCTGGGCCAGGGCGGCTTGCATGCTCACCAACTCCTGCACGTCCTTGGCGGAGAGCAGGGTCTTGGCGGTGTTCACGCTGTCTTCCAGCAGGGTGCGGGCGGTGTTCAGGTTCAGGGCGGCAAGACGCTCGGCGCTGGCAAACGCGGTGTTGGCGACGGTCAGCAGGGTTTCGACGTTGGCCTTGTTGGCGCCGGCGAGTTGTTCGGGGGTCGTGTACATGGCGATCTCCTAAGAATGAAAGTTCAAAAATGAAGGTTCAATAAATTGTGATGCGATCGTGGTGCAATCAGGCCGAAAACGATTTATTGCAGTGCAGCATGGATTTCATTATAGGGATGGGTTTTTCGAAGTCAAGCAATATTTTGTGCAATGCAGCAATAAATCTTTGCATCGATACAACATTCAATATTAATCATGTAGTTGATGGTATATGAAGTGCAGCATAAATGGCAAAGTAGGCCCTGCCATCGCTTGACTGGCCGGATTTGCTGTCCTGCGGAAGAATGAGTCGGGGCTAGCGCACGGGCGCTGCCGGCGCCGCTGGTGCTGACTTGGCGTTCTTGGGTTGGATGATGGCCGTCACGCGGCCTTCCTTGCTGCCCGGGTTGGCGCCCGGAGTGGCCGTCACCAGATACTGCTCGGTGCGGCCATCGTAGGAGATGTAGTGCCCGCGCACTTCGTCGGCACCGCTCTTCACGAAGGCCCGGGTGAAAAACTCGGCCTTCTCGCCGCGTGAGTCGTATTCGATGCGTTCCGCTTCACCATCCACGTATTCGTCCTTGGCTTCGCGCTTCTGGCGGAAGCGCGCCAGCCCGCCTTCGCCGCCGATGGCCACGCCTTTCTGGAAGCCTTCGGCATCCTGCGTCACGACCAGTTTGGCGGTGCGGATGACCAGCGTGCCCTGAGATAGAACGACATTGCCTTCGAAGGTATGGGTGCGCTTGACGTCATCCACCGTGACGCGGCCCGCTTCGAGATGCACGGGCTTGTCGCGGTCAGCGCGTTCGGCGTTTGCATTGCCACAGGCAAGGGTGGCGAACAGTGTGGCAAGAAACAGGGGGCGTGTGATGGTGTTCATGTCAGCGGCTGGATTTGGTTTTCGGCTTGGCCTTGGTTTTGGGTTTTGCTTTGGGCTTGAGTTTGGGTTTGATTTTGGGCTTCGGGTTGCTGGCGGGCTTGACTGCGGGCGTAGGTACTGCTGGTGCAACCGTTGCGATATTCGACTTGCGGAAGAATACGCCCTGGACCGGACCTTCAAGGATGTAAACAGAAGTCTTGTTGTCCACGCTCAAGCCGCTGCCATGGATGTTGGTCTGGCCTTGCGTGATGGTCACCGGCACGTTCGATTTGGCGATCTCGTCGTCCGGCCAGGCATCAAGGCGGGTGGTGGTCAGCACGGTATCCGGCTTGTTGCCGATACCGCTGCGCGTAACGCTCACATCATCGATCAGGGTGACGTGCTCACCCTTGCTGCTGATGTGCGCTTCGCGGGAGCGGATGAATGTTGGCGGATCGCGGTGGTAGGTGATGTGCGGACCGAGGACGACCGTGCTGTCGTCGTCCGGATAGTGACGCATCTGCGCGGCGACGATCGTGTGCTGCAGCGTGCCCTGTGGATCGAAGCGGCGCACCTCGAACTGCTTGATGATGTAGTCGGGATCGTGGCGTGACTTGCCGTCGTTCACCGTTGCCGGCGCGCGGCTTGCCATTTCGAGCCAGAAACTCATGCCCGCCAGCAGGCCGGCCAGGAGCAGCGGAAACAGGGTGGCAGCGGGATTGGCCCGGGTCGGCATGGGCTGGAAATCAGTCGAGATACTGCGCCATCACGCGGTCCCAGGTGCCTTGCGCGCGCAAGATGAATTCGCAGACTTCGCGTACTGCGCCGGCACCGGCGTGCGCGCGGGCGACATAACAAACGTTGCGGCGCACCAGTTCATGGCCATCCGGCACGGTAGCGGAAAACCCGCAGACCTTGAGCAGCGGGAGGTCGATCATGTCGTCGCCCATGTAGCCGCATTGGTCCAGCGTGAGATTCTCGCGGGCCAGTAACGAGGCCATCGCGGCACGCTTGTCTTCGATGCCCTGCATCACGAGTCCGATGCCGAGGTTGGCGGCGCGCTGGGTGACGATCGGCGAATCGCGGCCGGTGATGATGGCGAGCTTGACGCCAGATTTCGCCAGCAGCTTGAGGCCGAGGCCGTCGCGGCTGAAGAAGGCCTTGCAGAAATCGCCTTCAGGACCGAAATAAAGCCGCCCGTCGGTCATCACGCCGTCGATGTCGAAACCCATCAGGCGGACTTTTGCGGCATGTGCGGTGCAATCCATCAAACCACCTTGGCGCGGAAGAGGTCGTGCATGTTGAGGGCGCCGACCAGTTGGCCGGCGGCGTCGGTGACGATCAGCTGATTCACCTTGTGGCGCTCCATCATCTCGACGGCTTCGACCGCCAGCCGCTCCGGCCCGATGGTGCGCGGGTTCTGGCTCATGATGTCGCCGACTGCGATCGGTCGCAGGTCGCCGAGTTTTTCCAGCGCGCGGCGCAGGTCGCCGTCGGTGAAGATGCCGAGCAGTTTCCCATTGGAATCGAGCACCGCGGTCATGCCCATGCCGCCGCGTGAAATGGCTTGCAGCACCGCGGGTATGGCATCGGTGGCAGCGACCGTGGCGACGCGTTCGGCCGGTTGCATGACATCACGGACATGGGTCAGCAGCTTGCGGCCCAATGCGCCGCCGGGATGCGAGCGCGCGAAGTCTTCGGCGCCAAAGCCACGCGCGTCGAGCAGTGCGACGGCGAGCGCGTCACCGAGCGCCAACGCGGCGGTGGTGCTGGCGGTGGGGGCGAGATTGAGTGGGCAGGCTTCTTCATCGACACGCGCGTCGAGATGAATGTCTGCCTCCTTGGCCAGTGACGATGACGGGTTACCGGTGATGGCGATCAGCTTGCCGCCCTGGCGTTTCACCAGCGGCACTATGGTCAGCAGTTCGTCGTTCTCGCCTGAATTCGAGAGCGCAATCAGCACGTCATCGCGCGCAATCATGCCGAGGTCGCCATGCACCGCCTCGGCGGCATGGACGAAATAGGCGGGCGTGCCGGTGCTGGCCATCGTGGCGGCGATCTTGCGCGCGATGTGGCCGGACTTGCCGATGCCACTGACGATGACACGGCCATGGCAGGCGAGGATCAGTTCGACAGCGGCAGCGAAGGAGTCGTTCAGCCGTTCGGCAATTTTATGTATGGCATCAGCTTCGACGGCGAGCACGCGACGGGCAAGAGCCAGCAGGTGATTCTGGGCGGGAATGGCGGGCATGAGGATGGCCGGTTATGATTGCCGCAAATTATAGATCGCCCTACCCGACAAACCGCGACAGACCGTTCATGACCCTGCACCTGATCCTGTTGTTGCTGGCCGCCGCCGTGCTTGCCGTGGTGGCCTGCCGCAGTCTGGGGTTACCGCCCATTCTTGGTTATCTCTTGGTTGGCGCGCTGGCGGGCCCGCATGCGCTGGGCGTGTTGCCTGACACCGAGAGCGCTCACCGGCTGGCGGAATTCGGCGTCGTCTTCCTGATGTTCACGATCGGTCTCGAATTCTCGCTGCCACGGCTGTTTGCGATGAAGCACATCGTGTTCGGGCTGGGCTTGGCGCAGGTGTTGCTAACGATCTTGGCCGTCGGTGCTGGGGCGATGGCCTGGGGGGTGTCATGGCAGGCCAGTCTGGCACTGGGGGGTGCGCTCGCCATGTCGTCGACCGCGATCCTGTCGAAACTGCTGGCCGACCGGCGCGAGCTCGATGCCGCCCACGGCCGCGAGGTCATGGGCGTGCTGCTGTTTCAGGATCTGGCGGTCGTGCCGCTGCTGGTGTTGATCCCAGCTCTCTCCCAGCCGGTCGAGGCGCTGGCCGGCGAGGTAGGCTGGGCGCTCGCGAAAGCAGCCGTGTTGCTGACGTTGGTGTTGTTCGTCGGCCAACGGTTGATGCATGCCTGGTTCGGCTTGGTGGCACGCCGCAAGTCGAGCGAACTGTTCATGCTCAACGTGCTGCTAGTGACGCTCGGCTTCGCGACAGTTACTGAACTGGCGGGCCTGTCGCCCGCGCTCGGCGCCTTCGTCGCCGGCATGCTGATCTCGGAAACCGAATATCGCTATCAGGTCGAGGAGGACATCAAGCCTTTCCGCGATGTGCTGCTGGGCCTGTTTTTCGTATCCACCGGCATGATGCTGGACCCGGTGGCAATCTGGAACGATGCGGCCCGGCTGGCGACACTTGTGGTGCTGTTGCTGGCGGTCAAGTTGGCGGTGGTGGGCGCCCTGTCGCGCTTTCTCGGCAGCAGCCCGGGTACCGCGCTGCGTTCGGGATTGTGGTTGTGCGCGGCCGGTGAATTCGGGTTTGTACTGGTGGTACGCGCCACCGATACTGGGTTGGTCGATCCTGTGCTGATCCAGCCGGTACTGGCCGCGATGGTGCTGTCGATGATCATCGCGCCGCTAATCGTGCACTTCTCGGATCGCGTCGTACTGCGCTTCGTTGCTTCCGAATGGCTGACACGTTCGATGCAGCTGACCCAGATTGCCGCACAAGCCGTGGCGACCGAGAAGCATGCCATCCTCTGCGGTTACGGCAAGACCGGGCAGCATCTGGCCCGTTTTCTTGAGACCGAGAAGATCAGCTTTATGGCGCTCGATCTCGACCCCGAACGTGTGCGTGAAGCCGCTGCGGCCGGCGAGCCCGTCTCATGGGGCGATTGCACACGCCGTGAGAATCTGCTGGCCGCAGGCGTGGCTCGTGCGAGCGTGCTGGTTGTGACATTTGCCGACATTGAAACAACGCTCAGGCTGGTGCAGCGGGTGCGCGAACTGCGTCCCGATTTGCCGGTCGTGGCGCGTTCGCGCGAGGAGGAAGATGCCGAGAAGCTCTTCGAGGCAGGGGTCGCCGAAGTCGTGCCCGAGGCGCTGGAGTCGTCGGTGATGCTTGCCACGCATGCGCTGGCACTCACAGGTGTACCGATGCATCGCGTCATCCGCCGTCTGCGCGAGCTGCGTGAGCAGCATTACGCGCTACTGCGCGGATTCTTCCATGGCGCCACGGATGCGGGCGAGAGTGTGTCCGATGCCGATCAGCCGCGCCTGCACGCGGTCACGCTCGATGCTGGCGCCTGGGCGGTCGGTCGTTCCATCGCCGGGTTGGGGATCGAAAAAGTCGGCGCTGGCGTGACGGCAATCCGGCGTAGAACCCAGCCGGTCGTTGCCGTCACTGGCGAGACGACCTTGCAGTCGGGCGATGTCGTGGTGATACGCGGCAGTGCGGCGGCGGTGGCGGCCGGCGAAGTGCGTTTGCTCCAGGGTTAGAGCATCTGGCACACATAAATCATTGCGCATAACTTCCGTAAGGACTATATTCGGACTCTATTCGGTCTAACGGAGTCTGTCATGCGCTATTCGTCTCAAGTCAAACCCATCAGCTACCTCAAGGCCAATGCCGCGGAGGTTCTGTTGCAACTAGCTGCGCAGCGGGAACCCCTCGTGATCACGCAGAATGGGGAAGCAAAGGCAGTGATTCAGGATGTCGCCTCCTATGAGGAGACCCAAGAAACGCTTGCCTTGCTGAAGATTCTCGCCTTGGGCAACCAGGACATTGAAGCCGGCAGGATCAAACCCGTAGGCGATGTCGTGGCCCGTCTGAAAGCCAAGCGGGCGGCTTGATGCCCCACACTCGCTACGCGGTTCTTCTCACGCAGGGCGCCGAGCAAGACCTTGAATCGATCTACGACTACATCGCCGCATATGATTCGCCGGCCAACGCAGACTACGTGCTTGATCGCTTGATGAAGGCAGCCGAGGGATTGGCGACCTTTCCGGAACGCGGCAGTTATCCGAAGGAGTTGTTGGCGCTCGGCATCAAGGAGTATCGGCAGACCTTCTTCAAGCCCTATCGCATGATCTATCGTGTGCTCGACAAGCATGTCTACGTCTATGTGATCGCCGATGGGCGACGCGACATGCAATCGTTGCTCGCCAGGCGGTTACTGGGAGCTTGAGTCTGACGGGGCAGTCACCCCATCGTCCATACACCCGCAGCAGGGTTGCAGGCAGCTTTTCTTGATCCCCGCTTTCCGCATAGCACAAAAAAAGGCCAGTCAATGACTGGCTAGAGATGCCGCAAAACACTCAATCCGAGAATCGTAAGAAATTGATTCTTCTGGTTTTGTGAGTCAGATACAAAATTGTGGAGGCTAAAAAAGCCCGCCGATGCGGGCTTGTTCGTGTTGTTGTGCCAGCCTTAGTTGGCGACGCAGATGGTGTAGAGCGTTGCGTCGTCAGCAGGCGTGACATTGTAGAAAGCTGCGGCTGTCGCAAGTGTTCCACCTGCCTGGGTGCCAAGCACGCGTACGGTTCCAGTAGTACCGTTGCCATCGTCGATGGTGGTATCGATCTGACGTGCGAAGCGGCCTTGTACGCCAGCCGTACAGACGTAAAAATTGGCAGGCCATGGATTCGGCACCACGGTAGAAACGGGGTCGCCCGTGATGCCGAGCGGCCCGCCGTCGGCATTGCGAGGGCGGTATTCGGCGTCGGCCGTATTTGTTGTACCGCTTGCCAAGTTGGCCATGCGGACATGTTGCCAGAAGAAAAATGACTCCCCGGCAGCTGCATTCCAGTCTCCATTGATGCGTGCATCGCCATTACCATTGTTGGCGGCAGGTGATGCAACGTGGTTATCCGCGATCCTGTCGTCTCCGGGGAGTGCCTTGAATTTGTCCTGATAGGCATAGACAAAAGTTGATACTGCCCGTAGATCGTTGGCGATATTCTTCACCTTTGCACTGTTGATCAATTCCTGACCCTTCAGGACGCCGCCGAGCAGCAGGCCGATGATGACCAGCACGATGGCAATTTCGACGAGCGTGAAACCGGATTGCTTATTCATTTTTATACTCCACCAAAGTAATAGCTAAATGTATTAAAGCATTATCTGTGCCATTGTTTGCAAAGTCATGGTACTCGACAGAAACAGGCTTGAATTGCTAAAAAAATTGACAATCCAAGGCAACTTCCCCTTTTTTGAGGCCTCAGAGAGCTTTGCAAGCTGAAATGATGTGTCGATTATTCGACAGGTTGTCGAAAGCTTGTCACCTCCTGAGGGTTCGGGAAACTCGCCAAGCTAGAATCCGAATATCCCTGTCGCCTGACCAGACCGCATGTCCTCACTTCAGTCCACCGCACGTCGTCGCTGGATTTTCCTGCTGTTCCTGGCCGCCTTGCATCTGGTCTTCGCGGTCGGCCCGGATAACGTGGTTGGACGCTGGCTGTTCATCTCGCACATCGGCCTGGGCCTGCTCTGGCAGCCATTTGTCCAGCCCCGGCGCCGTCTCGCGTCCGGCGGCCTGCTGGTCGTCCTGATTTCGACCGCCCTGCTGGCCTACTTTCTCAACTGGGCCATCTTGCTGCTATGGACCATGTTGCTGGCAGGCGTCGTCGGCGGCAAGGTGTTCATGTTCCCGGATCGCTGGGAGCGGGTATTCCATCTGGCCGCACTCGGCTATCTGGTGATGGCGGTGCTGATGCTGATTCTGCCGGCGGCGGTCAAGTCTCACGCGCTTGCCGACCCGGTACTGGCCAATCTGGTGCTCTACCTCGCACCACTGGTTCTGATCTCCATGGCGGCATTGCCGGTCAAGCAGGGTTTTGTAGAGGAACGCGCCGAAATTGTCGATTTCATCTACGGCATGTTCGTGGTGCTGCTGCTGGCCGTGATCGTGCTTGGCAGTCTCAGCGTCTCGCTGCTGTTCAAGTCCAGCTACCTTGAGTCCCAGTTGATCACATTGGGTATCGTCGCGGGTGTGCTGTTGCTGCTCGGTTTCATCTGGAACCCGCGCGCAGGCTTTGCCGGACTGGGCACGGCCGTGGCGCAGCACGTTATGTCGCTAGGCCTGCCGGTCGAGGAATGGCTGCAGTCGCTGGCGGAGTTGGGCAAGCATGAGGAAGACCCCGACCGGTTCATCGCGCTGGCCTGCAACGAACTGCCCCAGCGGCTTCCCGGCGTGAAGGGGGGACGCTGGGAAGCCATCGGGGAGCAAGGAGTTTTCGGCGTGCAGGAAGGGCATCGAACCGGCTTCGCGCACGGTCGCCTGAAACTCGAACTGGTGACACGGGTCGAACCGAGCCCTGCCTTGCGCTGGCACTACGACCTGGTCGTACGTCTGTTATCCGAGTTCTATCTCGGCAAGTGGCGTGCCCAGGAACTGAAACGGCTTTCCTACATCCAGGCGATCCACGAAACCGGCGCGCGTCTGACGCATGATGTGAAGAACCTCCTGCAGTCGCTCGATACCCTGTGTGCCGCGGCGAACGAGGCGGGTGCAACTTCATCGCCGCGCTTTGGCGAACTCTTGCGGTGTCAGCTGCCGGAAGTTTCGGCCCGGCTGCGCCAGACACTCGACAAACTGGTCGAGCCGGGCAAGAAGCTACCTGCAGAACCGCTGTCTGCGGTGGAATGGCTGGCATCACTGGAAAGTCGCTATGCGGATGACGATACCACCGTGGTCGCCGAAGGCGATCTGTCCGTATGTCAACTGATTGACCCGGTACTGTTTTCGAGCGTTGCTGAAAACCTGCTGCAGAACATTGCCGCCAAGCGCCGCCGCCAGTCTGGCCTCAAGGCAACGCTTCGCCTGGCCTGCATTCATGACGACGCCCGTCTTGAAATCAGCGACGATGGCAGCGCGATACCGCTTGCGCTGGCCGCGAAGCTGTTGAGCGAGCGTGTCGTGTCGGAGGATGGACTGGGCATTGGTCTCTACCAGTGTGCCCGGCAGGCGGAGCAGTCAGGCTATCGGTTCGAGCTGGCGAGAAATGTCGATGGCTGTGTGCTGTTCCGTTTGGCACGGGCTGCCTGATCCCGCGAACTCAGCCTGCGTTCTTGCGCCCCAGCAGTCGATAAACGCTCATTTCACCCTTGCCCTTGAGGTTGATGCGCTGCGGTCCGGCGAAATCGAAATGCTCGGTCAGGAGTGCCTGCGTGGCGGCATCGCAATGGATCGTGCCCGGCGTGCCATTGCTGGTGATGCGGCTGGCGAGGTTGACCGTGTCGCCCCAGACGTCGTAGATGAACTTGTGTTTACCGACCACGCCGGCGACCACGGGGCCGGTGCTGATGCCGACGCGGATCTCCATGTGGGCGGCGTTGACCCGGTAATCGCGCTGCAGGATGGCCTGCATCTCCAGCGCAAAGTTGGCGATGGCGGTCGTGTGGTCGCTCGTTGTGCTGTTGAGGCCGCCTGCCGCCATATAGGCATCGCCGATGGTCTTGATCTTCTCAAGGCCGAAACGTTCGCACAGGTCGTCGAAGGCCGAGAAGATGCTGTTGAGCATGCCGAACACCTGTTCCGGCGTCATCGTGGCGGCGACGCGAGTGAAGTTGACGAGGTCGGCGAACATCACCGTCGCGGCCGGGAAGCCGTCGGCGATGGTTTGTTCGGCGTTCTTTAGTCGTTGCGCCACCGGGGCGGGCAGGATGTTGAGCAACAGCTTTTCCGAACGATACTGTTCGGCTAGCAGTTGCCAGTGCGCTTCTTCCAGCCGCTGCTGGATCTTGTGTTTTTCCTGGATCGAGTAGCGCAACAGCACGTAGATGATCGTGGCGACCGCGATGAAGTTGAGCGCGAAAAACACCATGCTCGTGCGTAGCGAGATCGCCAGCTTCTGCGTTGCATGGGTGTCGACGAGGAGGAAGTCGAACACGCCGGTCAGGGCCGTGAAGAATACCCAGGCGAAGAACCAGGCCACGGATTCGCGCACGCCGAAAAACAGGATGGCGCCGAACGGGGCCAGCAGGCCCCAGAGGATGATGCCGCTGCCGGTAATGAAGTTGCCGATGCTCCACTGCATCACGAAGGGGGCGAACAGGAACAGCGCCAGTTGCGAGAGGCGGAAGAAGTCAAAGTTGCGCAGTTTGATGTAAAGCGCCAGGTTGCCGGCGAGCACCAGCTGGAACAGATAGGGCAGCGTCGCCGAGAATTGCGGCCCGATGGCCCAGTAGATCGCCAGCCACAGCATCGAAGCTGCGCTGACCAGGCCGGTGGCGAAGAACAGCAGCTGCTTGTTGAGCCTGAGCTCCTCACTGTCACCCGGCTCCACGCCCGCGTTGCGCAGACGTTCGAGGAAGCCCTGGGAAGGTGCGGAAAGGCTTGCTGTCATGCAAACATGATAATCGATGCCTGCTTCGGCAAGGTATCCGGCAAGGTAAAATCGCCGCCATGATCGATATCGTGCTCAATGGCGCACCGCGCCACTTCGAAACTGCCCTGACGGTTGCCGCGCTGCTCGAGCGCGAAGGTTTGCTCGGCAAGCGGGTGGCCGTGGAAAAAAACGGCGAAATCGTGCCGAAAAGCCTGCACGCGACTACGCCGGTCGAGTCCGGGGACCAGCTTGAAATCGTCGTTGCCGTCGGCGGCGGCTAAATACAGAAAAGGGAAAATCATGGCAGACCAGTTGACCATCGCCGGCAAGGCCTATCGTTCGCGCCTGCTCGTCGGCACGGGCAAGTACAAGGATTTCGATGAGACGCGCCGGGCCGTCGAGGCGAGTGGCGCGGAGATTGTCACGGTCGCCATTCGGCGCACCAACATCGGCCAGGATCCGAAGCAGCCCTCGCTACTTGACGCCCTGCCACCGTCGAAGTTCACCTACCTGCCGAACACTGCCGGCTGCTATTCCGCCGACGAGGCGGTGCGCACGCTCCGGCTTGCACGCGAACTGCTCGACGGCCACAGCCTCGTCAAGCTCGAGGTGCTCGGTGATCCGCAGACGCTCTTCCCCAACATGCCCGAGACGCTGAAAGCCGCCGAGACACTGGTCAAGGAAGGCTTTCAGGTCATGGTGTATTGCTCGGACGACCCGATCCAGGCCAAGCTGCTCGAAGGCATCGGCTGTGTCGCAGTGATGCCGCTCGCCTCGCTGATCGGTTCGGGCATGGGCATCCTCAACCCGTGGAACCTGTCGCTGATCCTTGAAAAGGCGCAGGTGCCCGTGCTGGTCGATGCCGGCGTCGGCACGGCGTCGGATGCGGCCATCGCGATGGAGCTGGGCTGCGATGGCGTGCTGATGAACACTGCGATCGCCGGCGCCCGTGATCCCGTCCTCATGGCCGGGGCGATGAGGAAAGCCGTCGAAGCCGGCCGCGAAGCCTTCCTGGCCGGACGCATGCCAAAGAAGCTGTACTCCGCGACCCCCAGTTCGCCAACCACGGGCATGATCGGCGGCAAGTGAGATTCCTGTGGCTGGTTTTGTCGCTGCTGGCGACCAGCGGTGCGCGGGCCGAAGCCGAGGCGCCGCCGCCGGAACCCCTGACGCCGGTGAGTTTCGGCTATGGTTTCGACAACCCCGACATCCTGCTGCGGCAACGCATCTTCGGCATTGCCCATGGCGTGCATCTCCTGCTGTCCGCCTGTCTCGACAAGAACGAAAATGCCGAAGCCGTGCAGCAGTCCTACGACGCCTGGCACGCGACACAGGAGAAAGTTCTGGAGGAAGTGCGCGAGCAGCTGGCCGCATACCATTTCGGCGCGCAGGCGCCGCGTGCGCACTGGCAGGATGTCGCACGGGTGCTCGGCTTGAAGGAGACGGTTTATCCCTCGCTGGGCGAGGTTTCCCTGCCGGAGGCTTGCGCCACATTGCCCCAGGCGCTGGCGCAGTCACGCTATGATTTTGCCGAACAACTGAAGGTCGCGGAGGGTAGCGGTGACGCAATCCCTAGATAAGCCCGCCCAGCCTGGCCACATTCGCAGCTTCGTCCTGCGGCAGGGCCGGGTCTCGAACGCCCAACAGCGCTATTACGACGAGGGCATGCCGCGCTGGGGCATTCCGTATGCCGCTTCACCGCTCGATTTTGCCGCCAGCTTTGGCCGCACTGCGCCGACGATTCTCGAAATCGGCTGCGGCATGGGCGAGACGACGGCAACCATTGCCGCTGCGCATCCAGAACACGATTTCATCGGCATCGAGGTGCATGCTCCGGGCGTCGGCAGCCTGTTGAAGGAAATCTCCACGCGCGAGCTGGCCAACCTGCGTGTGATCCGCCACGATGCCGTCGAGGTGGTCCGCGACATGATTCCACCGGCGTCGCTGGCCGGCATCCACATCTATTTCCCCGATCCGTGGCCGAAAAAACGCCATCACAAGCGGCGGTTGATCCAGTCGCCGTTCGTCGCGCTGCTGGCCTCGCGCCTTGCCCCCGGTGGCTACCTGCACTGCGCGACCGACTGGGAGGAGTATGCGCAGCAAATGCTGGAAGTGTTGTCCGCCGAGCCCTTGCTGAAAAACTCAGCCACGGGTTTTGCGCCGCGTCCGGCGTGGCGGCCGCAGACCAAGTTCGAGGTGCGCGGCTTGCGCCTCGGCCATGGCGTCTGGGATGTCGTATTCTTGCGCCATGGCTGAGACCCTCGATTTCCACTATCACATCGCGCTGTCGTCGGGCCGCATCGATCATATCGTCCGTCTTGACGCGGAAACGCTGGAAGCGATTGACAAGCAGGTCGATGTGCCGGAATGGACGCGGCTCGAATTTCATATCTGCCCGAATTGCCCCTTGGCCAATACCGGGGCGACACACTGCCCGATGGCGAAGGCATTGTCCGGCCTGCTCGAAGATGCGGGCAAGGTGGTGTCGCACGACAAGGTCCATGTGGTGATGCATTCCGCCTGGCGCACGGTCAGTGCCGACAGCACGGCGCAGCGGGCGTTCGGTTCGCTGATGGGACTGGTGATGGCGACCTGCGGTTGTCCCGACGTGGCGTGGCTGCGGCCGATGGCCCGCTTCCACCTGCCGTTGGCCAACGAAGAGGAGACGATCTACCGTGCCGCCTCGATGTACCTGATGGCGCAGTATTTCCGCGCACGCCATGGGGGAGTCGCTGACCTCAATCTTGACGGCCTGCGCCAGCACTACCAGCGCATGCATGAAATCAATCTGGCCATGGCACGGCGCATCCGCGCGGCCAGTGATCGCGACGCGCCGGTCAACGCGGTGGCCCTGCTTGACCTGTTCGCCAAGATTTTGCCGTGGTCGATCGATGAGTCGCTGGCGGAGATCGAATATCTGTTCCGCCCGTGGCTCAAGGATCTCGCGCCGCTCAGTCCTCCGTCAGAAACAGACCAATCAGCCGATTGAGGAAGTGTCGGCCGAGAGCGGTCGGCCGCAGCCTGCCATCCACGACTTCCAGCAGCCTCTGGTGCCGTCCCGCCAGCGCCGACTTTTCGATCACCGCGAGCGGCAGGCCGGTGCGTTCTGAAAATAGTTCCAGCGGCACGCCGTCGGTCAGGCGCAGCGCATTCATCATGAACTCGCCGGGCAGGTCTGGCTGTGCGACCACTTGCCAGGCGCGCGTTGCCGGGTCGGCCAGATAATCCTTCGGGTGGCGCGGGCGGGCTTCCCTGCGGATGCCTGTGTGGTCAGAGAGCTTCGAATGCGCGCCGGCGCCAATGCCGAGATAGTCGCCGAAGGTCCAGTAGTTGAGGTTGTGGCGGCATTGCTGACCCGGCTTCGCAAAAGCCGAGGTTTCGTAGTGCTCGAAGCCGGCGGTAACGAGTTCGTTCTCGACCATCTCTAGCATGTCGGCGGCCATGTCATCGTCAGGCAAGGGCGGCGGCGCGTGGTGGAAAGCCGTGTTCGGCTCCAGCGTCAGATGATAGGCACTGATATGCGAGACGCCAGTCGCGATGGCCGTGTCGATGTCGTGTTGCGCTTCGGCCAGTGTTTGTTCCGGCAGCGCGACCATCAGGTCGAGATTGACGCGCTCGAAATGTGCGAGTGCGATGTTGATGGCACGGCGCGCTTCGTCACCCGAATGGATGCGCCCCAGCGCGGCGAGCTTGCGGTCGTCGAAGCTCTGGATGCCGAGCGACAGGCGATTCACGCCCGCGTCGCGGTAGGCCGCGAAGCGATCCGCCTCCACCGTGCCGGGGTTGGCTTCGAGCGTGATCTCGGCGCCGGGCAGCAGCGGTAGCCGCATGCGCAGCGCGGCGAGCAATGTATCGACCGTTTTACCCGACATCAGGCTCGGCGTGCCGCCGCCGATGAAGACCGAAACGATCGGCCGACCCCAGATCGCGGGCAGAACGGCTTCGAGATCGGCGATCAGCGCATCGAGATAGGCGGCTTCCTGTGGCGCCGACTCATGGGAATTGAAATCGCAGTACGGGCACTTGCGTACGCACCACGGCCAGTGGACGTAGAGTGCCAGCGGCGGCGGAATAAAACTCGGCGCTGGCGAGACGGCACGAATCGGGATCAATTATCGAGCTTCAGCCGTTCGATCAGCAGCCGGAGCGCCTTGCCGCGATGGGAGCGCCGGTTTTTCTCGTCGGCGGCAATCTCGGCGGCGGTCTGGTTCAGGTCGGGCACAAGGAAGTAGGGGTCGTAGCCGAAGCCGCCCACGCCGCGCGGCGTGTCGATGATCTCGCCGTGCCATTCGCCTTCGCAAATGATCGGCTGCGGGTCGCCGGCATGATGCACGAACACCAGCACCGCGACGTAGTGTGCGCGGCGGTCCGCCTTGCCTTGCAGGTCGGCGATCAATTTCTCATTGTTGCGCGTGTCGGATTTCGGTTCGCCGGCGAAGCGTGCGGAAAAAACACCCGGTGCACCGCCAAGGGCGGAGACGCAGATGCCCGAGTCGTCGGCCAGCGCTGGCAGGCCGGTCAGCTTTGCAGCATGGCGCGCCTTTGCCAGCGCATTCTCCACGAAGGTAATGTGTGGCTCCTCGGCTTCCGGGATGTTGAAGTGCGCCTGGGGCAGCACTTCGATGTCGATACTGGCCAGCATCTGGCCGAACTCACGCAGCTTGCCGGCGTTGTTGGAGGCGAGGACGATCTGTTTCATACGATGGTGTCCGAGATGTAAAGGTATTTCTGAAAGCCGGTGAATACGCGACCGATGTCCTCGGGTTTGCCGAGATCGTCCACGGCATCGGCGATGGAGTCGTGGTACTTGAGTTTCAGCAACGGCGTCAGCTTGGCTCGGTCGAGTTCTTCCACGCCAATGCTGACATAGTGTGACAACACGAAGTCGAGGAATGACCGCTGCCTGTCGTTGAAGTGCGTGCCGATCAGAGCGGCCGCCCTGGCTGCGCGTTCCTTGCGGGTCAGCGGCTCCAGCGCATAGGCCACATGCGCCAGCACGTCGAACAGGTCGCTGTTCTCGGCATCGATGATCTTTTGCATCTCGGCGAGCTGATCGTGGCCGAAGCCCTTCTCGGCCAGCCCGTCCAGCAGCTTGCGGCGCGTGTCGGGCAAGCTCCACAGCGTGCGCAATTCGTCCTCGTCCTTGAAGAATTCGGGCAGCTTGCCGAACAGCGCCTCCATGAACTGCGCCGCCGACATCGGCGTGCCGTCGGGGTGCCAGAAGCTCGTCGCCATCATGTGCTGGATATGGCGCGCCTTGCCGTCGGCGAGTTTCACCTTGACCTTGCGCGGCGGCGGCTGGCGGTCGTCGGGGTTCGGTTCTCGCACTTCCTGCGGCGGTCGCGGAATCGGCTGTGGGTAGGGTACGTCTGGCGCCACGGGTTCCCCATCCCATTCCGGATCGCCGAAATGGTGGTGCGCGCGCACGAAATCGTAAATGGTGAAGTAATCCTTGCCGTCGTAAAGCCGGGTTCCGCGGCCGATGATCTGCTTGAACTCGATCATCGAATTGATCGGCCGCAGCAGCACGATGTTGCGCACATTGCGCGCATCGACGCCGGTCGAAAGCTTCTGCGACGTGGTCAAGATCGTCGGGATGGTCTTCTCGTTGTCCTGGAAGTCGCGCAGCCACTGTTCGCCGAGCGCGCCGTCGTCGGCCGTCACGCGTTGGCAATAGTTGGGATCGCGGCTGGTCTTGATCTGGTTGATCAGGTCGCGGATCACCAGCGCATGCGTCTGGTTGGCGCAGAACACCAGCGTCTTTTCGCGTTGGTCGATCTGGCCCATGAAAATCTCGACGCGCTTCTTCTCGCGCTCGCGAATCTCGATGATGCGGTTGAAATCTTTTTCCTCGTAGCGCTTGCCGGCTTCGATTTCGCCCTCGACCACCATGTCGTCGGGCGTGAAGACGTAATCGTCCAGCGTCGTGGCGATCTGCTTGACGCGGAAGGGCGTCAGGTAGCCGTCGTTGATGCCGTCCTTGAGCGAATAGACGAACACCGGTTCGCCGAAATAGGCGTAGGTGTCGATGTTGTCCTTGCGCTTCGGCGTAGCGGTCAGGCCCAGTTGCACCGCCGGAGCGAAGTAGTCGAGGATGTCGCGCCAGTTGCCCTCGTCGTTGGCGCCGCCGCGATGACATTCGTCGATGACGATGAAGTCGAAAAAGTCCGCCGGATACTCGCCGAAATACGGGGAACCATCCGCGCCGCTCATGAAGGTCTGGAAGATGGTGAAGAAGATGCTGCCGTTCTTCGGCACCTTGCCCTTCTTGCGGATGTCGTCCGGCGCGATGCGCACCAGCGCGTCGTCGGGGAAGGCCGAAAACGCATTGAACGCCTGGTCGGCGAGGATGTTGCGGTCGGCAAGGAACAGGATGCGCGGCCGGCGCGTGGGTTCACCAGTCAGGTTCCACCGGCTGTGGAACAGCTTCCACGCGATCTGGAAGGCGATGAAGGTCTTGCCCGTGCCGGTCGCCAGCGTCAGCAGGATGCGCTGCCGCCCTTCCGCCAGCGCCGCCAGCACCCGCTCGACGGCGATGTCCTGATAGTAGCGGCCCTGAAAATAGCCGCCGCGATCTTCGAAAGGCACGGCGGCGAAGCGGTCGCGCCAGGCGTTGGCCGTGGCGAAAGTCAGGGACCAGAGCTCGTCGGGTGTCGGAAAGCCGGCTAGTTCGCCTTCCTTCCCGGTCTGCATGTCGATGCCGTAGAGACCTTGCCCGTTGGTCGCGTAGGCAAACCGTACCGCGAGCTTGCCGGCGTAATCCTTGGCCTGGCCGACGCCCTCGGTCAGCGCCTTGTCCCATGCCTTGGCTTCCACCACCGCGAGCTTGGTGTTGCGGTATTCCAGCACGTAATCCGCGCTCAAAGCCTTGCCGCGCTTGCCCGCACCCTCCAGCCGGCCGAGCGTGATCGGGTATTCGCGCCGGACACGGCTGCCCTCGGCCCGGCCCCAGCCGGCGGCGGCGAGGGCCGGGTCGATATGCTCGGCGCGGGTTTCGGCTTCGTTCATGGTTAAAAGTCGGCGCTGGCGGGACGGCAGCTTTCAGTCATTACAGCAGTTTGATTTGCGTCTAAATTGGCAACTATTTGATCTATAGCGACTTTATTTATCGCCTCGTTCCCCGTTGCGATTGGCGTCTAAATGAGCATCACGCTCAAAAAATGGGTTATCGGAAAACCGCGCCGGACAGTTTGATGTACTCGATGAAGTTGATGCAGGTGACGTCTACTTCTGTCATGGCACACACCGCCGGAATCTTTCTCTTGGCGGGCAGGTCGGGCAGTTTCTGTTTGCTTTCATCAGAAACGAGATCGGCATTGCGGGCAGCGGCCGTGGCAATGATGAGCAAGTCGTTCTCATCCACTCCCTTCGGGTGGTATTTGTCACCCATGATCCCCAGCAGCCCCTTGATGCGCATCGCGTCCTGAAGAATGGCGTTGTTGATGTCGAGGACGTCGAGATCGTTGGCCTTCAACCATTCCGCGCATTCGGGAGCCTTATGCGCCACCTCATCCAGTGCCACCCCCGGCATCGCCAACTCGCCCTGTTCGATCCGATTTGCCATCCACTCCCACAAGCCGGGAAATTGCTGCAAGGGATAGTTGTCCCATGCGTAGATCATGGATGACGCATCAAACACCCGCATAGTGGCGCTCCAACTGATGCACGTCCTTGATCTTCAGGTTGTCGAGGTAGCTGCTGGCCTTGGCCAATGTGATGTGGCGGGTGCTCAAGGAATCAAGCACGGTGCGCACAAAGGTGTCGCCGAACACATGCTTGGGCTCACGATGACGATAGGCGCGGCTGCCACCCGGTTCTTCCTTGGCGACCGCCGGCTGGTTGCGCCAAGTGCGGTAGGCCACATAGTCCCGACGCGACAAGCGGCCCGCATCCAGCAGGCGCAGCAGAATGACCTCGCCGCTGACGCCCCAAGCCCTGCGCTGATCCGCCAGCCAGTCGTCGAACCCGGCCGCCTCGGCAGGCCGGTCGGCATCGCGGATGGACTTCAGGAACGCATCCGGCACCAGCAGATGGCCCGCGAAAGCGTTGGCGTCGCGCTCCATGCCCTCATGGGAATGCATGTCCCGTTCGTCGTCGATGGAACTGGTCTTGTGCAGCAGCAAATGCCCCAGCTCGTGCATCAGGGTGAAACACTGCCGGGATTCGGCGGCCAGCTTCTTGACGACGATGACCGGGCATTCCGGGTCGTAGAGCGAGAAACCGAGGATCGGGCTTTCCTTGGCGATCTGCCACTTGCCGTTGTAGCCGTTGCTCTGGAAGACCAGCAGCCCCTTGGCCTCCACCGCCCGGCGGTAGCTCTCGAAATCGTTGGTGTCGGCCAGCCCAAGCCACTGGCGCACCGCACGCGCGGCCTCGGAAATCTCCAGTCCCGCCAGATCGGGCGGAGCGAAGCGGGGTAGATCGGCATCGTCCAGTTCCTCGCGCAGGCTCAGGAAAATGGCGCGCTGCCGCTCGACGCGCTCGATCAGCGCCTTGACGCGGGCGGAAAGCTCCGGCTTCTGGTTCGCCAGCGTGCGGAACTGCGGGGTATGCACCTGCGCCTCATCCACCGGGCCGGGTTCGAGGAAGAACAAAACCCCGCGCCCGAAGAACTCGGCCAGCTTGCGCAACTGGTTGAAGGTCAGGCCGGGCTCGCCGGCCATCACCTTCTCCAGATTCGCCGCCGCGATGCCCACTTCGGCCGCGCACGCCTCCAGCGTCACGCCGCGATCGGCGCAACACCAGGCAAGACGGTCGGGGTTGATCGATTGAATCCGTTCCATGGCGGAAATTGTATCTACTTTGGATGCGGGCCGTGGTTTCGCAAAAGTCGGCGCTGGCGCGACGGCACTATCGGCCTACAGGGCCCCGGAAAACGCCTGATGCAACAGCGATTTCTGCAACTCATCTAGCGCCGCAAGCTTTTGCCGGTAAAGGGATTCGAGGCGTTGGGTTTCGGCGGAGAGAGCGTCGAATTTTTCTACGGCGCGGCGTAACTCAGGCAAAGGCGGCAGGGGAACTTCAAATCGGGCCAAGCCCTCGCCTGTGAAGTGCTGAATACCGGCGCCGTTGAAATGCTTTTTCAGTTCGCCAGCCTTGTCCTGTGCGTAGAGGAAATAGACAAACCACTTGTTGTGCTCTGGCTCGTGAAAGCGGGCGCGATGCAGCGCCTTTTGGAAGTAGATCGGATAGTCCTCATTCCATATCGCCGCCCGACCAGGGTAACCACCTTCGCAGATCAGCACGTCGCCTTTGACGGCGGTGTATTTCCCAGTCTCGGTTGGTAGGAAAGGCATTTCGAGCAAGTCAGACAGATCAAACTCGAACCAACGAACATTGAGGTTCCGCAAATAAGGTTGTGGCTCACCCTTGTTCTTGGCCTTATCCAGCATCTTGCCGAGCGAGTGCTTTGCTATTTCAGAAACCTTCCGTGTTACCCACCCCTTCCCCCGCCCCGTGAAAACTTCCTGCAAATGGCTCTCAAACAAGGCGCGGGCGTTCTGGAGGTTCTGCTCGGCGTTGGCCTTGGCGGTGGCGATGCCGTCGAAGGCGGCGTCAAGGATGGCGACGATGCGGTGTTGTTCGGGGAGCGGGGGAACAGGAAGCGTAAGTGCCCCAAGTTTTGACGCGTTAAAACCGCCCTGCGCGCTACCGGAGGAACCATCTTTGATTGACTGCCAGTAGCCAGCAGATTGAAAGAACGCCGACACGAATTCGGGAAGCAATTCCTTGTCGAGTAGGCGCAGCCGTATCAGATAAGACGCAAATACCGCATCGGGCGGATCGATAACGAGAAAGCTCTTGCCCGTTGTTGCTCCCGTCCGAGCAAAAACAATGTCATTCGTGGCTAGGCGGTACTTCGGAAGATCAGAAGGGGCAATTTTGCAGTAGGGAACATCGTCCCAGTTAACGCGGTCGTCTTGAATGTCGGTAATGCGAAGAAATTTTGGGCCGACTGCCTCGATTGATGCACTCTCCGTGTATCCATAGGTTATAGTTGAGACATCGCTAAGCCTCTTTTGCTGCCACCCAGTCTTCACAGCTTCGCCCTGATCTTCGCCAGCACTGCCGCGCTTTCGGCATCCAGTGCGGCAATCTCTTCCATGATGTCCTGCGGGCTGCGGTGGGCGACCGCTTCATTGCCGTTGGGGTTCTTCACCGAGAGGTCGTAGCCTGCCGTCTCGCCAGCACCGACTTTTACGCTCCAGCTTTTCGGTGAATCGGCGCAGGTTTTTTGCAGTTCGACGAACTCGGCGAGGTCGGCGTCGTTGAGCGGGTTGGTCTTGCCGAGGTTGCGGCCGGGGTCGAGCTGGTAGTACCAGATGCTGCGCGTCGGGGCGCCTTTCTCGAAGAACAGGACGACGGTCTTGACACCGGCGCCCTGGAAGGTGCCGCCGGGGCAGTCGAGGATGGTGTGGAGCTTGCAGCTTTCCAGCAGCAGCTTGCGCAAGGACACCGAGGCGTTGTCGGTGTTGCTCAGAAACGTGTTCTTGATGACCACCGCCGCGCGGCCGCCGGCCTTGAGCAGCTTGATGAAGTGCTGCAGGAACAGGAAGGCCGTCTCGCCCGTGCGGATCGGGAAGTTCTGCTGCACTTCTTTGCGTTCCTTGCCGCCGAAGGGCGGGTTGGCGAGGATGACCTCGAAGCGGTCCTTGTCCTGCACGTCGGCGAGATTCAGCGCCAGCGTGTTGGCATGCACGATGTTGGGCGTCTCCACGCCATGCAGGATCATGTTCATGATCGCGATGACGTAGGCGAGGCTCTTCTTCTCGATGCCGTAGAAGGTGCGCTCCTGCAGGGTCTTGAGGTCGGCGGTGGTGAGCTTGCCGGCCTTGAGGTAGTCGAAGGCCTCGCAGAGGAAGCCGGCCGAGCCGCAAGCGCCATCGTAGATGCGTTCACCGATCTGGGGCTTGATCACGCGCACCATGGCGCGGATCAGCGGGCGCGGTGTGTAGTACTCGCCGCCGTTGCGCCCGGCGTTGCCCATGCGCTTGATCTTCTCTTCGTAGAGTGCCGAGAGTTCGTGCTTCTCGGCCTGCGAGCGGAATTCGAGTTCGTCGATGTGGTCGATGATCTCGCGCAGGTTGTAGCCGCTGTGAATCTTGTTCTTGATCTCGCCGAAGATCTCGCCGATCTTGTATTCGATGGTGTTCGGCCCGGCGGCCTTCTGTTTGAAGGCGTGCAGATAAGGGAAGAGTTGGCGGTCGACGAAGTCGCGCAGGTCGTCGCCGGTTTGCGCCTTGTTGTGGTCGAGCTTGCCCTGACTATCTTTCGGCGCGGCCCAGTTTTCCCAGCGGTAGGGCGCGTCGAGGATGAAGCCGTACTTGCGGCCTTCCAGCGCCGCTTCAGCGGCCTTGTCCTGTTCCAGTCCGTCGAGGTACTTGAGGAACAGCAGCCAGGAAGTCTGCTCGGTGTAGTCGAGCTCGGTGCTGCAGCCGGCTTCCTTCCAGAGGACGTCGTCGATGTTGCGGAAGGCCTGCTCGAACATCGTTTACTGCCGTCCCGCCAGCGCCGACTTTTGCGCTTCGATAATTTCCGTGATGCTTTTTTCCGCCAGTGCCAGCAGGGCATCCAGTTCTGCACGGGTGAAGGGCGTGCCCTCCGCCGTGCCCTGCACTTCGCACATGCCGCCGGCGCCGGTCATGACGACGTTCATGTCGGTGTCGCAGCCCGAATCCTCATCGTAGTTGAGGTCGAGTACCGGCGTGCCGCCGACGATTCCGACGGAGACGGCGGCGACGAAATCCTTCATCGGATGCGCCGCCAGCTTGCCTGCCGCGACGAGGCCGGCCAACGCGTCGTGCAGCGCCACGCAGGCGCCGGTGATCGAGGCGCAGCGCGTGCCGCCGTCGGCCTGCAGCACGTCGCAGTCGAGTGTGACCTGCCGTTCGCCGAGCGCGGTGAGGTCGGTGACGGCGCGCAGCGAGCGGCCGATCAAGCGCTGGATTTCCTGCGTGCGGCCGGACTGCTTGCCCTTGGCGGCCTCGCGGTCGGTGCGGGTGTGCGTCGAGCGCGGCAGCATGCCATATTCGGCGGTGACCCAGCCGCGTCCCTTGCCTTTGAGGAAGGGTGGCACACGCTCCTCGACGCTGGCGGTACACAGGACTTTGGTGTGGCCGAACTCGACCAGCACACTGCCTTCGGCGTGGCGCGTGTAGTGGCGGGTGATGGTCAGCGGGCGCAGCGCGTCGGGGGCGCGGCCGTCGGGACGTGGGTTCATGAATGCTCCTGTTGGGGGGATGGAGGCGCGGCTAGCATGCGCTGCAGGGAAAAGGCGCTTTGCGGCCGGGCGAGCGGGTCGAGGCGCAGGCACTGGTCAATGGTGTCAAGCAGTTGCGGTGAATACGCGCCCGCCCAGCGCTTGCCCGCCGGCACCAGCTTGTCGTCGATGGCGCGCAGGTCGGCGGGTTGGGGCGCGGCAGCGGCGAGGCAGGCATACATGCTGGCACCCACTGCATAGACGTCGGTCCAGGGCCCCTGGTCACCGCCCTTGCCATATTGTTCCGGGGCGGCATAGCCGGGCGTATAGACGGGGCGCAGTTCGGGACCGGACTGGAGCAGGGATTGCCGTGCCGCGCCGAAATCGATCAGCACCGGATTGCCGTCGGTGCGCAGCCAGATGTTCGAGGGCTTGATGTCGAGGTGCAGCAACTTGTTGGCGTGGACTTCGCGCAGGCCTGAGAGCAGGCGCATGAAGACGCCGCGCATGAAGTTTTCCGTGAAGCCGCCGGGATGCTTGCGGATGTGTTCGTGCAGCGTGCGACCGCGCTCGTAGAGCATCACCAGATAGACCGTGTCGTGCGCGCGCAGGAAGTTGATGACGTGCACGACGTTCGGATGCTTGAGTCGCGCCAGCGCGATGCCTTCTTCGTAAAAGGCCATCATGCCTTGCTGGTAGGCCTGCCGATGCTCGGGCATGATCTGCGGCACCAGGCCGACCGTGCGTTTGGCGAGGGATTGCGGCAGATACTCCTTGATCGCCATCGCCACCCCTTGGGGATCATGGGCCAGATAGACGATGGAAAATCCGCCCATCGAAATCTGGCGTTCGAAACGATAGCCGTCGATCATATGACCTGGCGGCAGGGGGATGCTGGTTTGGGGCGGCGGCATGGGATCGCATTCTAAAGCGGGTAAGATCGCTCTCCATCACTTGGGACGACAGCAATGACCATTCACAGCATGACCGGCTATGCCGCCCTCGACCGCGATCTCGGCACGGTGCGGCTCGCGCTCGAACTCAAGAGCGTCAATGGCCGCTTCCTCGACCTCAATTTCCGTTGCGCGGAAGAGCTGCGCTTCCTCGAAATGCCCCTGCGCGAGAAGCTCGCGGCGGCGATCGGTCGCGGCAAGGTCGATTGCCGCCTCTATCTGCAGCCGAATGCCGCGGCGACACCGCAACTGGCACCCAACTTCGCGCTGGTGGAGCAGCTGGCGTCGCTCGAAGCTGATATTCGTGGTGTGCTGGGTTCCGCCGCGCCCCTGTCGGTCGCCGAGGTGCTGCGCTGGCCGGGCGTGCTGGCCAGCGAGGCGATCAGCCCGGAACGCCTGCAGGCCGAATGTTTTTCCCTGCTCGACGTCGTGCTGGCCGAATTCCTCGCCAGTCGTGCGCGTGAAGGTGCGCGCCTCGCCGACGTGCTGCGCGAACGCGCCGCGCGCATGCGCGCCGAGGTGGCGAAGGTCGAGCCCATGGTGCCGGTTGCCATCGCCGACTACACCGAGCGGCTGGCGACCAAGCTGCGCGAAGCCGTGGCCGCGCTCGATGAAGAGCGCATCCGCCAGGAAATTGGCGTGTTCGCCGCCAAGATCGATGTCGCCGAGGAACTTGCCCGCCTCGTCACGCATCTTAACGAGGTGGAACGCGTGCTCGCCAAGGGCGGCGCGGTCGGCAAGCGGCTCGACTTCCTGATGCAGGAGCTCAACCGCGAGGCCAACACGCTGGCGTCGAAATCCGTTTCCGCCGCCGTCACCGCAATTGCCTTGGAATTGAAGCTGCTCATCGAACAGATGCGTGAGCAAGTCCAGAATCTTGAGTAGTAGTGCCGTCCCGCCAGCGCCGACTTTTCAAATGACCATTACACCAGCCCACACCACCGACCACGAAGCCACCGCCGGCACGCTGTTTATCGTCTCCGCGCCCTCGGGTGCCGGCAAGACCACGCTCGTTCGCCAGTTGATGGAGCACGATCCGGCGATCCGGCATTCGGTTTCCTACACCACGCGCCAGCCGCGCCCCGCCGAGCGTGATGGCCACGACTATCACTTCATCGACATCCAGACCTTCCTCGCGATGCGTGAGCGCGGCGATTTCCTCGAGTGGGCCGAGGTGCATGGCAATTTTTATGGCACCTCGAAGAGCTGGCTGCTCAACGAAATGCGCGCTGGACGCGACACGCTGCTCGAAATCGACTGGCAGGGTGCCCAGCAGGTGCGCGCCCTGATGCCCGACGCGGTCGGTATCTTCATCGTGCCGCCCTCGATCGCCGAACTCGAACGCCGCCTGCGCGCACGCGGGCAGGACAGCGAAGAAGTGATCCAGCGCCGTGTCGCCGCCGCGTTAGGTGAAATGCGCCATGTCGACGAGTTCGATTTCGTTATAATCAACAATAACTTGCAGGAAGCATTGGCGGATCTGGCCGCAGCGGTGAGAGCTTCGCGCCTCAACTTTTCGCATCAGCGCATTCGCCATCCCGAAGTCTTCCATTTTCTTTCATCGTTCTGAATTTCAAAGGATTTAGCATGGCTCGCGTGACTATCGAAGACTGCATCAAGCAAATTCCCAACCGCTTCCAGATGACGCTGGCCGCGACCTGTCGCGCCCGGCAGATCGCCATGGGCAGCACGCCCCAGGTCGAAGTCGAGAAAGACAAGCCCACGGTACTCGCCCTGCGCGAACTGGCCGAAGGCAAGTACGGCGTCGAAATCCTGCATCGCAGTCAGGCCTGAGCTTATGTAAGCGAGGGACATCATGCCGGCGGCCTTGTTGTCCCAAGCAGCAGCATCTTTCCCGGCGTCAGCGGCGCCGGTGGAACAGCCGGCCATCATTCCCGTCGATATGCATCCGCCGGTCGATCTGGCGGAAGACCTCGACCACTTCCTCGCCCAACTGGCCAGCTACCTGAAGCCGGAGGACGTTGACCAGATCGCGGCGGCCTATCACTTCTCGGCCAGCGCGCATCGCGGCCAGTTCCGCACCAGTGGCGATCCCTATATCTCGCATCCGCTCGCCGTCGCCGAGACGCTCGCGCACTGGCGGCTCGACCCGCAGGCGCTGACTGCCGCGCTGCTGCACGACGTGATGGAGGACACTGCCATCACCAAGGCGCAGATCGCGCAGGATTTCGGCAAGGTGACGGCGGAATTGGTCGATGGCGTTTCCAAGCTCGATCGCATCGAGCACCAGTCCTACGAAGAGGCGCAGGCGGAGAATTTCCGCAAGATGCTGCTGGCGATGGCGCAGGATGTGCGCGTCATCCTCATCAAGCTGGCCGACCGGCTGCACAACATGCGCACGCTCGATGCCGTGCGCCCGGAAAAGCGGCGGCGCGTCGCACGCGAGACGCTCGACATCTACGCGCCGATCGCCAACCGGCTCGGCCTCAACATGCTCTATCGGGAGTTGCAGGAATTGTCGTTCCGCAACATCAATCCGATGCGCTACCGCGTGCTGGCCAAGGCGGTACGGGCGGCGCGCGGCAACCGGCGCGAAGTGGTCGAGAAAATCCTCGCCGCGCTCAAGCAGCGTATGGCCGATGCACATATCGATGCCGAAGTGATGGGCCGTGAGAAGCATCTGTATGGCGTCTATCGCAAGATGCGCGACAAGCACCTCAGCTTCTCGCAGGTACATGACATCTATGGCTTCCGTGTCGTCGTCGCCGACGTGCCGACCTGCTACCTCGTGCTCGGTGCGCTGCACGGCCTGTTCAAGCCGGTGCCCGGCAAGTTCAAGGACTACATCGCGATCCCGAAGGCGAACGGCTACCAGTCGCTGCACACCACGCTGATTGGGCCCTACGGCACGCCGGTCGAAATGCAGATCCGTACGCGCGACATGCATCACGTCGCCGAATCGGGTGTCGCCTCGCACTGGCTCTACAAGGACGCCGAGACGCTTTCCGAATTGCAGCGCACGACGCACCAGTGGCTGCAGTCGCTGCTCGACCTGCAGACTGCGACGGTCGACTCCGCCGAGTTCCTCGAACACGTGAAAGTCGACCTGTTCCCCGGCGAGGTCTATGTCTTCACGCCGGCCGGCAAGATCCTCTCGCTGCGGCGCGGCGCGACGGCGGTCGACTTCGCCTATGCCGTGCATACCGACATCGGCAACCGTTGCGTGGCCTGCAAGATCAATCATGAGCACCTGCCGCTGCGCACCGAGCTGCGCAACGGTGATCGTGTCGAGATCATCACCGCGACGAACGCCGCGCCCAATCCGAACTGGCTGGCCTTCGTCAAGACCGGCAAGGCGCGCGCGCAGATCCGCCATTTCCTGAAAACCAAGCAGAACGAGGAGTCGGCCGCGCTCGGCGAACACCTGCTCTCGCAGGCGCTGCACAACCTCGGCCACCGCATCGAGGAGTTGGGTACATCTGCCTGGCAGCGTTTCCTGCGCACCTTCTCCGGCAAGTCGCAACGCGAGGTGCTCACCGACATCGGCCTCGGCAAACGCCTGCCGGCGATTGTCGCACGCCGCCTCATCGATGGCCGCGCCTCGGGCGGGCCGGCGGCGCAGAACAGCGGAGCGATTCGCATCAGGGGCAGCCAGGGCATGGCGATGCAGCTGGCGAGTTGCTGTCGTCCGATTCCCGGCGATCCGATCGTCGGCGTAATCCGCGCCGGCCAGGGACTGGTCGTGCATACCCACGACTGCCCGACCCTGCGCGGCCACAAGGCCGGGCGTGGCCCCGGCGGTGCGAAGGAGTGGGTCGATGTCGAGTGGGATGCGGCTGCGAAGGGACCATTCGAAGTGCTGATCAAGGTCGTCGCGCAGAACACGCCGGGCGTGCTCGCGCGGCTGGCTGCCACGATCGCCGAGCACGACACCAACATCAACAATGTACGCATGGATGCCGACGAGGGCAGCACCACGGCGCTATATTTCACACTGCAGGTCGAAGGGCGCATGCATTTGGCGCGTATCCTGCGCAGTTTGCGGCGCCTGCCTTTGGTGACCCGCATCAACCGGCTCAAGGAAGATCACTGAAAGAACGAAGGAGCGACACTCATGGCTTACGAATCGGATTACACGAAGTTCATGCGCGAATGGATGCAGCAGCATCCCGAGGAACTCAAGGAGCAGCAGAAGGGGCGCGACCTCTGGTGGGATCGCGGCAATCGCGACCTCGACGAGCAGGCACGCCTTGCCGCCGCCCGGGTGCCCCAGAAACCTTATTACTACGACGCGAATTGAGCTTGTGATGTCCCGTTCGTGCCGTCTCGCCAGCGCCGACTTTTTACTGTGTGCCATTGGGGCGTGTTTCGCCGTCGCCGTTCAGGCGGCAGACGCCCCGCAGGCCGTGGTACCGCCCAAGCCGGTGGTGATCCAGCCGAGCGCTGCCATGGCGCCACCGCCACCGGTGCCGGAAGCCGCTGAGACGACGCCGAGTCCGGTGGCAAAGGGCGCGAAATCCCGCAAGGCCGCCAAATCAGCCAAGGCCGCCAAGCCGGTCAAGCAAGCGAAGAAGCCCGCCACCAAGCCGAAGGCCAAGGTCAAGCCCAAAGGCAGGCAGCGCTGAAGCGCTGCCTCCGGCGTGACTGGCGATTGTCGCGTCAATCACGCCCGTCGCTACCTCTTTAGACTTAGTCCATCCTTATCCGAAATAGCTGACCGGATGGACTTTTCTTTGATTGTTGTCAAAACAATCGAGTGACCGCAGTCCTACCATGGTCAATGTTATTAATGGCTAGACTAGGTCATGAACATTTCCAGCGTCATCGTCATTCCGCATCCAGAGCGCATCGAGCTCGTGCGCCAGCAGCTTGAGTCGCTCGCGTGCGTCGAGTTGCACGCTGTTTCACCCGAGGGGAAGATGATTATCACCCTTGAAACGGAAGGCGACCGCGAAACCACTCGCCTCTACGAGCAGATTAGCCTGCTGGACGGCGTGATGTCGACGTCCATGGTGTATCACCAACAAGAATCCGATCCGGAAACGGTTATTTCTGTGGAGGCATAGCCCGCGATTCGGGCGATGTCACAACGAAGATTCAACGATAGGAGGTTCGCAATGAAACTGACACGGCGTGAATTCATCAAGTCAAACGCGGTTGCCGCAGCAGCTGGCGTCGCAGGCATGTCCGTTCCCGGCGCCCAGGTTTTCGCCCAGGCGCGCGGCGGCGACGGCGTGCGCTGGGACAAGGGCGCGTGCCGTTATTGCGGCACCGGCTGCAGCGTTCTGGTCGGCGTCAAGGATGGCCGCATCGTTGCCACCCAGGGCGACCCCGATGCGCCGGTCAACAAGGGCCTCAACTGCGTCAAGGGCTACTTCCTCGCCAAGATCCAGTACGGTCAGGACCGCCTGACCAAACCGCTGCTGCGCATGAAGGACGGCAAGTTCGACAAGAACGGCGAATTCACGCCGATCAGCTGGGACCAAGCCTTCGACATCATGGCCGAGAAGGTCAAAGCAACGCTGAAGAATCCCGCGCAAGGTGCGCCGGGCGTTTGCATGTTTGGTTCCGGCCAATGGACGGTGTGGGAGGGCTACGCCGCCGTCAAGCTGATGAAAGCCGGCTTCCGTTCCAACTCGATCGACCCGAATGCACGCCACTGCATGGCTTCCGCCGTGGCCGGCTTCATGCGTACCTTCGGCATTGACGAGCCGATGGGCTGCTACGACGACATGGAACATGCCGATGCCTTCGTGCTGTGGGGCTCGAACATGGCCGAGATGCACCCGATCCTCTGGACGCGCATCACCAACCGTCGCCTGACGGCCAACCACGTCAAGATCCACGTGCTGTCGACCTTCAGCCACCGTTCCTGCGAACTGGCTGACAATGAGTTGATCTTCAAGCCGCAATCCGATCTGGCGATCCTCAACTACATCTGCAACTACATCATCCAGAACAACGCGGTTAACAAGGACTTCGTCGCCAAGCACGTCAATTTCTTCAAAGGCGTCACCGATATCGGCTACGGGCTGCGGCCGAACCATCCGCTCGAGCAGGTTGCCAACAACAACGGCTACCCCGGCGCCGACGGCAAGCCGAAGGGCGACCCGAACAAGCACACGCCGATCAGCTTCGACGACTTTGCCAAGTTCGTTTCCGAATACACCCTCGACAAGGCGCACGAGATTTCCGGCGTGCCGAAGGACAAACTCGAAAAACTGGCCAAGACCTATGCTGACCCGAAGACCAAGGTGGCCTCCTACTGGACCATGGGTTTCAACCAGCATACGCGCGGCACCTGGGTCAATAACATGATCTACAACGTGCACCTGCTGGTCGGCAAGATCTCCGAGCCCGGCAACGGCCCGTTCTCGCTGACCGGCCAGCCTTCCGCCTGCGGTACGGCGCGCGAGGTCGGCACCTTCGCCCATCGCCTGCCAGCCGACATGGTGGTGATGAATCCCAAGCACCGCGAGGTTTCCGAAAAGATGTGGAAGCTGCCTGCCGGTACGATCGATCCGAAGCCCGGTTACCACGCTGTGCTGCAGTCGCGCATGGCCAAGGACGGCAAGGTCGGCTTCCTCTGGACTTCGACCACCAACAACATGCAGGCCGGTCCGAACGTCAATGACGAGATCTATCCCGGCTGGCGCAATCCCAAGTGTTTCACCGTCGTGTCCGACGTTTATCCGACCGTGTCGGCGATGTCGGCTGACCTGATCCTGCCCTGCGCAATGTGGATGGAGAAGGAAGGCATGTTCGGTAATGCCGAGCGCCGCGGCCAAATGTGGCGCCAGCAGGTCAAGGCACCGGGCGACTGCAAGTCGGACTTGTGGCAGTACATGGAATTCTCCAAGCGCTTCAAGGTCGAGGACGTCTGGCCCGCCGATCTGATCGCCAAGATGCCGCAATACGCCGGCAAGACACTGTATGAAGTGCTCTATGCCAACGGCGAAGTCAATAAATTCTCCAAGGAAGAGGCCGCCAAGGTCAATGCCCACGCCTGGGCCGGCTATACCAACGACGAAACCGAACATTTCGGTTACTACGTGCAGAAGGGGCTGTTCGAAGAGTACGCCGCTTTCGGACGCGGCCATGCCCACGACCTCGCGGACTTCGATGTCTATCACAAGGTGCGCGGCCTGCGCTGGCCGGTGGTCGATGGCAAGGAAACCTTGTGGCGCTTCCGTGAAGGTTACGATCCTTATGTCAAGAAGGGCGAGGGTGTGCGCTTCTACGGTTACCCGGACGGCAAGGCGAAGATCTTCGCGCTGCCCTACCAGCCTGCGGCCGAAATGCCGGACAAGGATTTCGACCTGTGGCTGTGTACCGGCCGTGTGCTGGAGCACTGGCATACCGGTTCGATGACGCGCCGTGTGCCGGAACTCTACAAGGCCTTCCCGGATGCGGTCGTGTTCATGAATCCTAAGGATGCCGAGAAGCGCGGCCTCAAGCGCAACGACATCGTCAAGGTCAGCACCCGGCGCGGCGAGATCGAGTTGCGCGTCGATACCAAGGGCCGCAACAAGATGCCGGAGGGCCTGATCTTCGTGCCGTTCTTCGACGAACACCGCCTGATCAACAAGCTCACCCTGGACGCCACCTGCCCGATCTCGAAAGAGACGGACTTCAAGAAGTGTGCCGCCAAGGTAGTCAAGGTCTAAGCAGCTCTTATTAACCCCATGGAAACGGGAGGCAACGCAGGGGGCACGCTTCCCGTCCCGAGATCATGGTCAATGACACAAAATCGAAAGGCTCGACTCGCCGACAGTTCTTCGCCGATACCGCACGCATGGCGTGCGGCGTCGGTCTGCTGGGACTGGGGCTGGGCCTTTACGCGCGGCATGCCACCGCGTTGCCCCCTGCCGCCATCCGCCCGCCCGGTGCGCTGCCGGAAACCGAATTCTCCGCGGCCTGCATCCGTTGCGGCATGTGCGTGCGCGACTGCCCCTACGACATCCTCCTGCTTGCCAAGCCCGAGGAGCCCATGTCGACCGGCACGCCTTATTTCGTCGCACGCCAGGCACCCTGCGAAATGTGCGAGGACATTCCATGCGTAGTGGCCTGTCCGACCAACGCGCTGGATCATTCTCTGACGGACATCGCCAAGTCCCGCATGGGCCTGGCAGTGCTGATCGACCAGGAAACTTGCCTGAATTTCCTGGGTTTGCGTTGCGATATCTGCTATCGCGTATGCCCGGTCATCGACAAGGCCATCACGCTCGAACCGATGGCGAATGCCCGCACCGGCAAGCACGCGTTGTTCATTCCGGTCGTACATTCGGATGCCTGCACGGGTTGCGGCAAGTGCGAAAAAGCCTGTCCGACCGAGATTGCCGCGATCAAGGTCCTGCCGATGTACATGGCGAAAGGGCAGTTGTCAGCGCATTACCGGCTTGGCTGGGTCGAGAAGGAGAAGGCCGGCGAGAGCCTGGTCGCGCCGGACGTCGAGCACCAGTACAACCTGCCCGAAGGCATGAAGTATGAGCACGGCGGCAAGGGCCTTTCTGTCGAACCGGCTGTTCCGCCTGGTGCGGATGCCGTCCCGCCAGCGCCGACTTTCAAGGCACTGCAGGGAGACAAGCTATGAGTGCGCTCCCTCACAAGGTGGGTGCCGAAGCGGTTGCCGAGAAGGGCTGGCTCGCTGCGCACAAGTGGCTCATCCTGCGCCGCGCCAGCCAGATCGGCATCCTGCTGTTGTTCCTTGTCGGTCCCTGGTTCAAGCTGTGGATTGTCAAGGGCAACCTCAACTACAGCTACACGCTGGGTGTCCTGCCGCTGACCGACGCCTTCCAGTTCATGCAGTTGCTGGTGGCCCGGCAGATTCCGGAAATGCTGGCGATTGTCGGCGTGGTGATTGTGGTGTTGCTCTATCTTCTGGTCGGCGGACGTGCCTATTGTTCATGGGTCTGCCCGGTCAATCTGGTGACCGACCTGGCCAACTGGCTGCGCACGCGGCTGGGACTGAAGGGTGGAGCGCACCTGTCGCGACAGACGCGCTACTGGATTCTCGGCATGACGCTCGTGGCTACGGCGCTGACGGGCACGCTGGTCTGGGAAATGGTCAATCCGGTGACCATGCTGCATCGCGGGCTGATCTTCGGCATGGGCTTCGCTTGGGCTGTGATCCTCGTGGTCTTCCTGTTCGACCTGTTCGTCATGCGTCAGGGCTGGTGTGGTCACCTGTGTCCGGTGGGCGTGTTCTACGGGCTGATCGGCAAGTTTTCGCTGCTGCGGGTCAAGCTGCCGGCACGCGAGGCCTGCAACGACTGCATGGACTGCTTTGCCGTCTGTCCGGAGCAGCAGGTCATCCGACCCGCCCTGAAGGCTGTGAATGGCACGCCGCCTGTGATTCTGGAAGAAAACTGCACCAATTGCGGACGTTGCATCGACGTCTGTTCCAAGAATGTGTTCCGCTTCGGCACCCGCTTCGGTGCCACGATTTCCGACACCAGCGCAATCGCGCCTGTTCCGAAATGAACCCTTTTGTTTTCCACTAGGAGGAATTCGATCATGAGAAAGACTGCCACCTTCGCACTCGCGACCCTCATCGCCTCGATCATCGGCTGTGCGTCGACCAGTGGCCCGGCGCCGATGCGTGGTGCCGGTGTCACGGCGCCCGATCGCGCGCCCGAGGTCAAAGTCTATGCCGCCAAGGTGCCGGGGGTAGGGCAACAGCAGTTGATCGAGCGCACTTTCGTCGGCCAGCCGCCCATGGTGCCGCACGATGTCGAGAAGTATGTGCCAATCACCATGGAAGAGAACGCCTGCCTCGAGTGCCACATTACTGACTATTTGCGCGGCCAGAAAGTGCCGAAGATCGGCGAAAGCCACTTCTCGAAGACACTCAAGCGGCGTGACGGCAGCCCGGCGGTGGAAATGAACCGCTTCCAGTGTGACACCTGTCACGTCCCGCAGGTCGATGCCAAGCCGCTCGTCGACAGCAAGTTTGTCGGCGTGACCAAGTAATTTCCCCACCTTGATTTGGAGTAACTACCCATGAAGCATTTGACCCTTGCAGCCGCAGTCGCTGCGATTTCCCTGACAGGCTTTACAGCACCCGCGCTGGCGCTTGATGTCGAGGCCGCCAAGGGCTTGGCCGAGCAGAACAACTGCATGCAGTGCCACGGCCTGCGCAAGGACAAGGATGGCCCCTCGTTCATGAAGACCGCCGAGAAACTCAAGGGCAAGGCGGGCGCTGTCGACGAGATCGTCAAGCACATCACCTCGGGCAAGAAGGTCAAACTGGCCGACGGTACCGAAGAGAACCACAAGATTGCCAAGACCATGCCGCCCAACGACGCGGCGCAGCTGAAAAATCTTGCCGAGTACGTCCTGTCGATTCAACCCAAGTAAGCGGCTGATTCGTCATGGCCAATCTGGAATCAGGCAAGCAGGGTATCTGGGCGACACTGCGCCGGCCGAGCGTGAAGTACTCGATGCTCGGTCTGCTGGTGGTGGGCTTCTTCAGTGGCATCATCTTCTGGGGCGGCTTCAACACCGGCATGGAGGCCACCAACAAGATGGACTTCTGCATCGGCTGCCACGAGATGCGCGACAACGTGTATGAGGAATACAAGTACACGATCCACTACAGCAACCGCACCGGCGTGCGCGCCGTCTGCTCCGATTGCCACGTGCCGAAGGACTGGACGCACAAGATGATCCGCAAGGTGAAGGCGAGCTACGAGGTCTGGGGCAAGCTCACCGGCAAGATCGACACCAAGGAGAAGTTCGAGGCGAACCGCATGGCGATGGCGGAACGCGAATGGGCGCGCATGAAGGCCACCAACTCGATCGAGTGCCGCAACTGCCACGATTTCGACGCGATGAGTCCCGAGCTGCAGAAGAAGACGCCGTACAAGAAGCACATGGAGGCGAAAGCCGCCGGCCAGACTTGCATCGAGTGTCACCAGGGCATCGCCCACCGGCTGCCCAAGGGCTTCAAGAAGCCCGGCACCGAAGAAGAAGAGGAATAAGCTACTTCGGTGGCTGTCCTGCCAGCGCCAGGCTAATGGCGCTGGCAGGGCAGGCGGGAACACACTCGCCACAAGCCGTGCAACGCTCGGCCAGGACAACCGGGCAGGCTGCGCCGTCGATGCGCGGCGAAAAGCGGATCGCCGCCTCGCCACAGGCATCCCCGCAACTGCGGCACACCACGTTTTGCGCAAAGGCGATGCAATCGCCGATACGGATGAGCGCTTCACGCGGACCGTCGGGCGCACTGGTCGGAGGAGCGGAGAATTTGCCGCGCAGGAATTGGCGTCGCGTAACCATTTGCTGATCGTAGCAGAGAATAAAAAAAGGGCGGCCATGAAATCATGTCGCCCTTAAAAATGCTGCTTGCGCAGCACTCACTCGTCGCTCATTCCCTAAAACTACGATTGCATTGTGGACGTCGAGTGAGGCAGTCGCCTTGATCCAGCTTAAGTCGGCATGCAGTATTTTTATCGGGTGCCGTCCTGCCAGCGCCGACTTTTGTGCAACCGGTCAGCGGCCCTTGACGGCGTAGATGCCCGCCGCGTTGCGCCAGTAACCCTTGTAGTCCATGCCGCAGCCATAGAGGAAACGGTCGGGCGCATCAAGCCCGGTGAAGTCTGCGCGCATGTCTGGCTTGGCCTTGCGTTCATGCACCTTGTGCACGAGCACGGCAGTCAGCACCTCGGCCGCGCCGGCATCGCGCACGCTCTGGCAGATGGCGTCGAGCGTATGCCCTTCGTCGAGCACGTCGTCAATGATCAGCACGGTGCGCCCGGTCAGATTCTGCGTCGGGCGGATGCGCCAGTCGAGGAAGGTACCGTTGAGGGCGTGGCCATAGCGCGTCGCATGCAGGTAGGCGAGTTCGAGCGGGAAGTCGAGTTTCGAGATCAGCCGGCCGGCTACGATCAGCCCGCCATTCATCACGGTATAGATCAGTGGATTGGCGTTTTTCAGCCGGGTGGTAATGTCCTTCGCCAGGCGGTCGAAGGCAAGATCGACTTCAGCCGGCGAGGCGACGCAGTCGGCTTCGGCCTGGATGCGGCGCACTTCCTCAAGCAAGGTTTCCTGCATGTCAGAACTCCATCAGGGTGTAGAGAGGTAGCCCGGCTTTGCGGATACGTGCGCTGCCGCCCAGTGCGGGCAGGTCGATCACGGCGGCGGTTTCGACCACATGGGCACCGAGCGTGTGCATCAGTCGCGCTGTGGCGATCATGGTGCCGCCCGTGGCGACGAGATCGTCGACGACCAGCACGCGTTCACCCGGCGCCGCGGCGTCGGAATGGACCTCGACGGTGGCGTGGCCGTATTCGAGCGTGTAGCTTTCCGAGATCGTTTCGAAGGGCAGCTTGCCCTGCTTGCGCACGGGGATGAAGCCGACACCCATGTGATGCGCCAGTGCCGCGCCGAGGATGAATCCGCGCGCTTCGATGCCGGCGATCGCTGCTAATCCGTGATCCGCATAGCGTGCGGCGAAGATTTCGATCAGCGCGTTGAGCGCCGGTCCGTCGCGCAGCAGCGGGGTGATGTCGCGGAACTGCACACCCGCTTCCGGCCAGTCTGGCACGGTGCGGATGCGTGCCTGCAGGTCGGCAGCGTTCATGGCTTCAGCCCAGGAAGGCGAACTTGAGCACGAACAGCACGGCGATGATCGCAACCATCGGCGACAGTTCGTTCAGCTTGCCGGAGAGGATCTTCAGCGCGGTGTAGGCGATGAAACCGAAGGCAATGCCGTGCGCGATCGAGAAGGTGAAGGGCATGGTGATCGCGGTGATCACGGCCGGCGCGGTTTCGGTGAGGTCGTCCCACTCGATTTCGGCGAGGCCGCGCGCCATCAGCACGGCGACGTAGCACAGCGCCGGGGCGGTGGCATAGGCGGGAACCGCCCCGGCCAATGGCGCGAAAATGAGCGCGGCGAGGAACAGCAGCGCGACGACGACTGCCGTCAAACCGGTCCGTCCGCCCACCGCGGTGCCGGCGGCGGACTCGATGTAGGCGGTGGTCGAGGAGGTGCCGAGGCCGGCACCCGCGACGATTGCGGCGGAATCGGCCAGCAGCGCCTTTTTCAGGCGCGGCAGTTTGCCATCCTTGTCCAGCAGGCCGGCGCGATGCGCCACGCCGACCAGCGTGCCGGAGGCATCGAACAGCTCGACCATGAAGAAAGTGAGGATGACGACCAGCAGGCCCTTTTCGAAGGCACCGGCGATATCCATCTGCATGAAGGTCGGCGCCAGAGAGGGCGGCGCGGCGACGATGCCGTTGATCGTGGTAAGGCCGAATAGAGCAGATGCGATGGTCACGGCGAGGATGCCGATGATGATCGCGCCCGGCACCTTGCGCTGTTCGAGCGCGACGATAAGGAGGAAACCGGCGACGGCGAGCAGCGCGCCGGGCTGATGGATGTCGCCGAGGGTGACGAAGGTGGCCGGATGCGCGGCGATCAGGCCGGCGTTTTTCAGGCCGATGATGGCGAGGAACAGGCCGATGCCGGCGGAGATGGCGAACTTCAGCGAGCGCGGGATCGCATTGACGATCCACTCGCGCAGGCGGAACAGGCTGACGATGATGAACAGCACGCCGGAGATGAACACGGCGCCGAGCGCCTGCTGCCAGGTGAAGCCCATGCCACCGACGACGGCGAAGGCGAAGTAGGCATTGAGACCCATACCGGGGGCGAGGGCGATCGGATAGTTGGCGTAGAGGCCCATGATCGCGGAGCCGAGCGCCGCTGCGAGGCAGGTGGCGACGAACACCGCCTCCTTCGGCATGCCGGCGGCGGACAGGATGTCCGGATTGACGAAGATGATGTAGGCCATCGTCAGGAAGGTGGTAAAGCCGGCGATGACTTCCGTCCTGACATTGGTGCCGTGCGCGGACAGCGCAAAGGTGCGTTCCAGCATGCGTGACTCCCTGTTTTTATTTGAGCGAACCAAAGAAAACGGGGCGAACTATACGCCCCGTTCCTCGCTGCCGGTGCGTGCTGGTGCGTCCTACGGCCTGACCTGATCGATCTTCAGGGCAATATTTTTTGCGCCGAGCTTGGCAGGAACCGCCGGGCCGAACAGGTCGCCGGCTTGCGGTACGGCCTGCCCGGTTTTCGAGACGCGTGCCTCGACCAGCAGTTCCTGGAATTGCGAGAGCTTGCGGTCCGGGCTCATCGCCAGGCTGTCATCGAGCACGAAGTCGAAGGGCAGTGCCGCGGCATCCGCACGCACTACAGCGACCGGCATGCGCGAGCCGTCGTTGGGCCGGGCCACCACCATCAGGACGCCGCCGGCAGGCAGCTTGCCGGCCATGGCCGGCGCCAACTCGACGCGGCCCATGATCGATCCGCCCTGGGCAGCCGACTGCGGTGCCGTCCCGCCAGCGCCGACTTTTGCGGCAGGCGTTGCGGCGGGCTTCAGGCCGCCCAGTTGCCGCGCTTCGGCGAGGTTGCCGCTGATTACACGGGCCTCCTCTGAATCGGCGGGGAAAAGCGCCAGCAGGGCTTCCCAGTCGGTGACCGCCTTGGCGTACTGCTTCGCTTCGAACGCAGCCGTGCCGCGCAGCCAGAGTGCTTGTGGCTGCTTCGCATCGAGCTTGAGCGCACGTTCGATCGCGGCCATCACCTTCTTGTCGAAGCCGTTGGCTGCGGCGAGCGTGTCGGCGTAATCGACCAGCAGGTCGGCGCTGGTTTCCAGCATCGGGCCGGTGCGCTCATAGGCGCGGATTGCCTCGGGGAAGCGGCCCATCGACTTGTAGGAGCGTGCCAGCATGGCCCAGCCCTGATGGTTCTCGGGTTCGCTTTCGAGCTTGGCGGCGAAGTCGGCCACCAGCTTTTCAATATCCTGCTCGGACATTTGCTGGGTGTGCGGCGATGCCGCGGCCGTGGCGGGATTCAATGCGGCCGGATTGCCGAGCACGAGGTAAAGCAGGATCGCGCCCAGCGGCAGGATGAAAGCCATGGCGGTCGGTACGACGCGGCTGGGGGCAAACTTGCCGGCTTGCGGGTCGCTGGCCTGGCTGTCTTCAAGCAGGCGGCGCTGCAATTCTGCCTTGGCCTGCTCGTAGTCGGCCTGCGACAGCGTGCCTGTGGCGCGGTCGCTCTCCAGATCGGCGAACTGGTCGCGATAGATCGCGGCATTCAGCTGCTGTCGCGAACGATCGGTCTTGGCAGAGCGGCGCCGGAACGGCCAGAGCAGGAAGCCCAGCGAGAAGATGACGAGGAGGGCTGAGCCGATGGCGAAACTGGTGGTGCCGCTCATGACTGGCCTTCCTTCAACAGGGCTTCGGCGCGTTTTTTATCCGCTTCGCTGAGCGGTGTTTCCTCAACTTGTTTGCTGCGCTTGCGCAGGAAGCTGATGAGCACGACGATACCGATCAGCAGCAGGACGAAGGGGCCGGCCCAGAGCGCATAGGTGACCGGCTTGACCTGCGGGCGATAGAGCACGAAGTCGCCGTAGCGGCTGACGAGGAAGTCCTTGACCTCTTCATCCGACTTGCCGGACTTGATCAGGCCGCGCACTTCCTCGCGCAGGTCCTTGGCCAGGTCGGCTTGCGAACCGGCGAGCGATTCGTTCTGGCAGACGAGGCAGCGCAGTTCCTCGGAGATTTCGATCATGCGCTTTTCGACGACCGGATCCTCCGCCAGCGGCGCGGCTTCCTTGGCGAAAGCCGGGTGAGCAAGACAGAGCGCGGCCAGCACCGCAAAAATCAGTTTCATTGGGGCATTCATTGATTGAGTTCCTTGACCAGCGGCAGGATCTTGTTTTCCATGACCGCAGGAGTGATGGGGCCGATCTGCTTGAAGCGGATCACGCCGGCCTTGTCGATCAGGTAGGACTCCGGCACGCCATACACGCCGTAGTCGATGCCGACACGGCCATCGGCGTCGAAAGCCGAGAGCAGGTAAGGGTCGCCGAAGCGCGCCAGCCAGCGCAGGCCGTCGTCGCGCTTGTCCTTGTAGTTGAGGCCGACGACCGGCGGCAACAGGCCCTTCTTCGCGTACTCGACGATGACCGGATGCTCTTCGCGGCAGGAGACGCACCACGAAGCCCAGACGTTCAACAGCCAGACCTTGCCCTCCATCTCCTTGGGCGAGAAGGTCGCATCCGGATTGTGCAGTTGCGGAACCTTGAAATCGGGCGTCGGTTTACCGATCAGCGGCGACGGAACTTCGCGCGGGTTGAGATTGAGGCCGACGGCGAGCAGCGCAACGAGGGCAACGAAGGCGATCAGGGGCAGGGTGAACTTGTTCATGCGGCGGCTCCGGCCTTGTTGGCAATGTTGGCGGTCGCTGCTTGCGCCTTGACTTTGAGACGGTAACGGCGATCGCTGGCAGCGAGCAGTCCGCCGAGCGCCATCAGCAGACAGCCACCCCAGATCCAGTCGACGAAGGGCTTGAAGTACACGCGCACCGCCCAGGCACCGTTTTCCTTGTCGGCATCGAGCGGTTCGCCGAGCGAGACATAGACATCGCGGGCAAGGCTTGCATCGATCGCGGCTTCGGTCATCGGCATCGAGCCGGGACCATAGTCACGTTTTTCCGGATGCAGCATGCGCATTACCTTGCCGTCCCGGGTCAGTTCGAAGCTGCCGACCGAGGCGTTGTAGTTCGGGCCGGCAGCATCGCGCACGCCGAGGAACTTGAAGCTGTGACCGCCGACGGTGACCGTTTCGCCCGGAGTCATGCGCACGTCGCGTTCCTCCTGGTAGTTGCTGACCATCGCCACGCCGACGACAAAGGCAGCGAGGCCGAAGTGGGCGAGCTGCATGCCCCACCACGATGCGGTCGGCGTGCCGGCCTTCATGCGGTCGATGGTCTGCAGCACCAGCGCGGCAACCATCCAGCCGACCAGCGCCAGCGCTAGGGCCACATAGGCCTGCCATTCTCCGGCGAGCAGCGGCAGGGCGATGCCGGCAAGCAGGGCGACAGCGGCGGCCGGCCAGAGCTTGACCAGGATGACCTTGAGGTCGGCATGCTTCCAGCGCGCGACCGGGCCGATGGCGACGAGCACCAGGAGTGGCAGCATGATCGGCACGAATACCGTGTTGAAGTAGGGTGGGCCGACGGAGATCTTGCCAAGGCCGAAGGCATCGACAATCAGTGGGTAGAGCGTACCGAGCAGCACGGCGCCGCAGGCGACGACGAGCAGCACGTTATTGATGAGCAGGAAGGTCTCGCGCGAGACGAGCGCGAAGGCGCCGCCGAGGCTGACCTTCGGTGCGCGCGCCGCGAACAGCATCAGCGAGCTGCCGACGACGATGGCGAGCAGGATCAGGATGAACAGACCGCGACTTGGATCGGTGGCGAAGGCATGCACCGAGGTGAGCACACCCGAGCGGACCAGGAAGGTACCGAGCAGCGACAGCGAGAATGCGGCGATCGCCAGCAGCACTGTCCAGTTCTTGAAGCTGCCGCGCTTTTCGGTCACGGCCAGCGAGTGGATCAGTGCGGTGGCGACCAGCCAGGGCATGAAGGAGGCGTTTTCGACCGGGTCCCAGAACCACCAGCCGCCCCAGCCGAGCTCGTAGTAAGCCCACCAGGAACCCAGCGCGATACCCAGCGTGAGGAACAGCCAGGCGACGGTCGTCCAGGGTCGTGACCAGCGCGCCCAGGCGGCATCGAGCTGGCCGGCAATCAGTGCGGCGATGGCGAAGGCGAAGGCGACCGACATGCCGACATAGCCCATGTAGAGCAGCGGCGGGTGATAGACGAGGCCGGGATCCTGCAGCAACGGGTTGAGCGAACGCCCTTCCTCAGCGCCGGGCAGCAGACGCTCGAAGGGGTTGGACGTGAACAGCACGAAGGCCAGCAGGCCGAATAGCACCAGGCCGAGTACGCCCAGCACGCGCGCCACCATCGCGTCGGGCAACTGGCGCGAGAACAAGGCGACCGCCCCGGCCCAGCCGGCGAGCATCAGGACCCAGAGCAGCAGGGAGCCTTCGTGGCCGCCCCAGACGGCGGAGAGCCGGTACATTGTCGGCATCTGGCTGTTCGAATGCGCGGCGACATACTGGACGGTGAAGTCGTTGGTGTAGAAAGCCCAGGTCAGGCAGGCGAACGAAAAGGCGATCAGCAGGAAGGACAGTGCCGTCACCGGCCGGGCAAAGGCCATCCACTGCGGGTGGTTGCGCTGTGCGCCGACGAGAGGCAGGATGCCCATGGCCAGCGCGACGAAAAGAGAGAGCAGCAGGGCGAAGTGCCCGAGTTCTGGAATCATGGCGGTGGCTTATTGCTGGATGGTTTTTTGGGCCTTCTGCGCCTGTTCGATGGCGTGGCCGGCTTCGGGAGGCATGTAGTTTTCGTCGTGCTTTGCCAGTACTTCGGTGGCGGTGAAACTGCCATCAGGGTTGATGCGCCCTTGAGCCACGGCGCCTTTGCCTTCCTTGAACAGGTCGGGCAGGATGCCGGTGTAGCTGACCTTGATGTCGGAGGCGGTGTCGGTGATGACGAAGCTGACCGTAAGGTTGTCGCGCATGATCGAACCGTCCTTGACCATGCCGCCGACGCGGAAGGCCTTGCCCTGCGGTGCCTTGCCGGCGGCGATCTCGCTGGGGCTGACGAAGAAGGCGATATTGCTGTCGAGCGCGTTCAGCACGAAGGCGGAGGCGATACCGAGGGCGGCAAGACCGCCGACGATGAGGGCGATGCGTTTCTGACGTGGTTTCATAGATATCCGGGATTACTGGGAGTCAAGGGTTGCCGCGAAACGTTCGCGGCGCAGGCTGCGCAAAATATCCTTACGACGCCTGCTGGCCAGGATTGGTTCCACGATCATCAACAAGGCACAGATGCCGAAGCTGCCCCAGACGTAGAGTCCGTAGCCGCCCATGGCGAAGAATTCGGCGGGTGATCCCCAGTTCATGGTCAGTTTCCTTTCACTTCCGGCAGGTCTTTCACCCAGTCGGTATGTGCTTCGCGTTCGAGGATGATCGCGCGCACGCGCATCAGCACGAGCGCGATCGCGTACATCCAGAAGGCCAGCGCCATGATCAGCATGCCCCAGAGCATGGTGGTGGCCATCGCCGGCGCCTTGTTGATCGCCACCGAGGCGCCCTGGTGCAGGGTATTCCACCATTTCACCGAGAAGTAGATGATCGGCACGTTGACCACGCCGACGAGCGCAAGGATGGCGCCGGCCTTGTCGGCACGTCGGGCGTCGTCGATAGCGGCTTGCAGCGCGATGAAACCAATGTAGAGGAAGAACAGGATCAGCGCCGAGGTCAGGCGTGCATCCCATACCCACCACGCGCCCCACATCGGCTTGCCCCAGAAAGCGCCGGTCCACAGCGAGAGGAAGGCCATGATCGCGCCGGTCGGGGCGATCGCCTGCGCCATCATGCCCGAGAGTCGCGTGTTAAGCGCGAGGCCGATGCCGGCCCAGGCGGCCATCACGCAGTAGAGGAACATCGACATCCACGCCGCCGGCACGTGGATGAAGATGATGCGGTAGCCCTCGCCCTGCGTGGCGTCAGTCGGTGCGACAAAGAAGCTGATCCACAGGCCGGCGATCGTGAAGATGGCCGCAAGCGTCCAGAACCACGGGATCATTTTCCCGGCAAGGGGATAGAAACTCTGCGGGCTGGCGAACTTGAACCAGTTGATGATCTTGTTGTTGCTCACTCCAGTGCAATCCTCAAAGCGGCCGTGGTCGCCCACGGCGCGAAAAACAATGCGACCGCCAGCAAGGCAGCCAACAGCGACAGGTGTCCGGTAGCGCTCATGCCGGAGATAACCATCTCGACCGCCCCCGCCCCGAAAATCAGGGTCGGTACATAGAGCGGCAACACCAGCAGCGACAACAGCACGCCTCCCCCCCGTACGCCGAGCGTCAAGGCTGCGCCGATCGCGCCGATCAGTGACAGCAATGGCGTACCCAGCAGCAAGGCAACGACCAGGATCCCCAGCGCGTCAGCATCCAGATCGAACTGGATGCCCAGCACCGGCGCCAGCAGCACCAGTGGCAAACCCGTGGTGATCCAGTGAGCGATGATTTTACCTGCGATCAGCAGTCCCAGCGGCGTGGGGGAGAGCACCATCTGCTCGAGCGTACCGTCGGCGTGATCGGGCGCGAACAGGCGCGAAAGCCCAAGCATGGTCGCCAGCAGCGCGGCAACCCAGAGGATGCCGGGCGCGATCTTCTTCAACAGGGCGGGTTCCGGCCCGATGCCGAGCGGGAACAGGCTGACGACGATGATGAAGAAAAATAGCGCGGTGAGGACTTCGCTCTTGCGGCGCATGGCCAGCAGCAGGTCGCGGCGGATGATGGCCAGAATTGCGTTCATGCGCCCACCTTCAGGATCTTGCCATTGGGCAGGGGAATGCTCTGGTGGCTGGTGAGGATGGCGATGCCGCCTTGTGTGACGTGTTCGACGATCAGGCCAGAGAGCATCTCGACCGCCTTGACGTCGAGCGCGGTGAAGGGCTCGTCGAGAATCCACAGCGTCGCCTTGCGCACCGCCAGCCGGGCGAGCAGCACGCGGCGCTTCTGGCCGGCGGAGAGAAAACGGACGGCCAGATCTTCGCGGCCGCGCAGGCCGAAACGGGCCAGTGCCGAGAGCGCCTCGATTTCGTCGAGCGCCGTGCCGTCGAGTTGGGCAGCCAGGGTCAGGTTTTCCAGCGGGGTGAGTTCTTCCTTGACGGCCCCATGGTGGCCGAGGAAGAGCAGGTGACGACGGTACTCCTCGGCCAGTGCCTTGATCGGTTCGCCCTGCCAGAGGATTTCACCCTCCACTGCCGGCGACAGGCCGGCAAGGATGCGCAGCAGGCTGGTTTTTCCGGCGCCGTTTTCGCCCTGCACGTGCAACCATTCGCCCGGACCGACCGCGAGATCGAGCCCGGAAAACAGGCGGCGCTCGCCACGAACGCAGGAAAGGGCAGAAGCAGTCAGCATGGGGGGCGAATTTTGCCTGAATATGGGCCAAAAATGGCTTAACGTGGGTCAAGTCTTTGAAAGTCGGCGCTGGCAGGACGGCATGCGCTGATAGCCCTCATTCAAAAATTGTTTTTATGGAGAGCATAAAAACCATTGTTTGTTGCGCTGCCGCAAATTTACCTATACTCCCCGGCATCACGAACACGTGCAGGGCGCAACCTTGCACGTGCAAGTTTGAAAAGGCGATACGCCGCCTTTTCGCCCCGTCAGCCGAAAAACCACCGGCTGCGCCGTGATGGCCGTCGAGGCGCATGCTCGCAAGGCGTGCGTTTCGATGGGCCGAGAAGTTCGCTTTGCGCGCCGCTTCCGCTCATAATGAATGGGCGCGGTTGCGCGGCGGAATTTTTTCGATCACGGCGCGGATATTGCGGCGCGCCATTTTGGGGTTGTGCTGTCGTTCATGGAATCTTTGTCGAGTCTCGCAGTAGCGGGTGGCTTCATGGCCGTGCTGGGCATCGCGCTCGCCGGACTGCTGGCCTTCGCCAATCGCAAGCTCTTCGTCTATGAAGACCCGCGTATCGGCGCGGTCGAGGATCTGTTGCCGAAATCGAATTGCGGTGCCTGCGGCGAACCTGGCTGCCGCAGTTTTGCCGAGAAGGTGGTGGATGGCAAGGTGGTGCCGGCCCAATGCACGGTCAGCTCGCCCCTGCAGCGCCAGGACATCGCCAACCTGCTGGGCGTAGCAGCGGGCAATATCGAGAAAAAAATCGCACGCCTGGCCTGCGCCGGCGGCAAGCACGTGGCTTTTGTGCGCGCCCGCTACGCAGGCCTCAAGACCTGCCGCGCGGCGGCGGTGGTCGGCGGCGGCGGCAAGGAATGCGCCTGGGGCTGCCTCGGGCTGGGCGATTGCGAAGCGGTGTGCGATTTCGATGCGCTGCATCTCGACATGCACGGCCTGCCGGTGGTCGATGCCGACAAGTGTGCCGCCTGCAATGATTGCGTCGAAGTCTGCCCCAAGGGCCTGTTCTCGCTCGAGCCGATCAGCCGCAAGCTCTGGATTGCCTGCAAGAACAAGGCGGATGGCGACACCGCCGAAGCCTCCTGCGAAGTGGCTTGTACCGCCTGTGGCAAGTGCGTGTCCGACGCGCCGCCCGGTCTGATCCGGCTCGACGGCAACCTTGCGACGATCCGCTATGAGCTGAACAACTGGGCCACGCGCGGCCCGATCGAACGTTGCCCCACCGGCGCGATTGTCTGGTTCGAAACCCCCAACGTGCCCGCCAAGGGCGCGGCAGCAAAGAAAATCCTGCGGCAGGATGCGCTGCCCCAGTTGAACTGATTTCCCTTAGGAGCATGTCATGTTGATGAAACTGTTCAAGTCCGACAAGAGCGAAGCCGGCAAGGCTGCCGAGCAGGTCAAGTACCCGGGCGTACGCGATGCGGTCGATGGCAATACAGCCGTCATCCACGTCGAACGCGAGGCGTCCGACGCCGCCGGCGCCTACCCGATCACGCCCTCGACGCAGATGGGCGAATACTGGGCCGAGGAAGTTGCCAAGGGCCATCTCAACATCTCCGACCGGCCGCTGATCTTCATCGAGCCGGAATCCGAACACGCTGCCGCGGGCGTCACCGCCGGCATGGCGATGACCGGCTTGCGCGCTACGAACTTCTCGTCGGCGCAGGGTGTTGCCTTCATGCACGAATCGCTCTACGGCGCGGTCGGCAAGCGCCTGCCCTATGTGCTGAACATGGGCTGTCGCGCGATCACCAAGGCTTCGCTCAACGTGCATTGCAGCCACGACGACTACCACTGCGTCGATGACACCGGTTTCATCCAGGTGATGGCGAAGAACGCCACGGAGTGCGCCGACCTCAACCTCATCGGCCGCAAGCTGGCCGAGCTGTCGCTGACGCCGGCGATCATCGGTCAGGACGGCTTCCTGACCACCCACTTGATCGAGTCGGCGCTGCTGCCTGAACGGGAACTGGTCGCCGAATTCTGCGGCAAGCCCGACGACCTCATCGATACGCCGACGCCGGCGCAGGCGATGATCTACGGGCCAAAACGCCGCCGCGTGCCGGCGATCTGGGACGTGGATGTGCCGCTCGTTTCCGGCGTGGTGCAGAACCAGGATGCCTACATGCAGGCGACCGCCGGCCAGCGCCCCTATTTCTTCGACCACATCGGCCAGATCACCGATGCCTGCATGGCCGAATACTCGGCGCTGACGGGACGGCAGTACCAGCGCGTGTCGACCTACCGGATCGAGGATGCCGAGTACCTGATCGTCGGCATGGGCAGCATGATCGTGCAGGCCGAATGCGTGGCCGATTACCTGCGCGAGACGCGCGGCCTCAAGGTTGGCGTCGTCAACGTGACGATGTTCCGCCCCTTCCCCGGTGACCTGCTCGGCGAGATCCTCAAGGGTCGCAAGGGCGTCGCGGTGCTTGAGCGTACCGATCAGCCGCTCGCCGAGGACCTGCCGCTGATGCGCGAAGTGCGCGCCACCGTCACCAAGTGCCTGGAAAACGGCTTGGCGATTGGTGCAAGTGGCGAGGCCAAGCCCTATCCCGATTACGCCAGTTTCGCCGCCGGCGAAATGCCGCGCCTGTATTCCGGCTGCTACGGTCTCGGCTCGCGCGACCTCCAGCCCGAGGGCCTGATCGCGGCGATTGAAAACATGCTGCCCGATGGTGGCAAGCGCAAGTTCTACTATCTGTCGATCGACTTTGCGCGCGACCCGATCAATCCGAAAGACGAGGTGCACCAGCAGGATCTGCAGGAAAAATATCCGCAGATTCGCGCGCTCGGCATTCGCGGCAGCGAGAACCCGAACCTGCTGCCCAAGGGCGCGATCACCGTGCGCATGCACTCGGTCGGCGGCTGGGGTGCGATCACCACCGGCAAGAACCTGGCAATGACACTGTTCGAGCTGCTTGGCTGGGATATCAAGGCCAACCCGAAATACGGTTCCGAGAAAAAGGGCCAGCCGACGACCTACTACCTGTCGGCGGCGCCGGAGTTGATCCGCATCAACTGCGAATACACCTACGTAGACGTTGTGCTGTCGCCCGACCCCAATGTCTTCGGCCACAGCAACCCGCTTTCCGGTCTGAAGAAGGGCGGCGTCTTCATCATCCAGTCCAACCTCGGCGACGAGACCTGGGCGAGTTTCCCGCTCTGGGCGCAGAAGTTCATCGTCGATAACGAGATCCATGTCTTCCATATCGATGCCTTCCAGGTGGCACGCGAAGAGGCGGGTTCGCCCGAACTGCAGTTGCGCATGCAGGGCATCGCCTTCCAGGGCGCTTTCTTTGCCGCCAGCCCGACGATGGCGAATGCCGGCCTGACCGAGGCCACACTATTCACCGCCATCGAGGCACAGCTGCAATCCAAGTTCGGCAGCAAGGGCGCGCGCGTGGTGCAGGACAACCTGCGCGTGGTGAAGCGCGGCTTCAGCGAGCTGATCGAAATCACCGAGAAGCAGGTTGGCGTGACGCGCAAGCAGCTGGTCAAGAAGGATGTGGGACTGCCAATCATGCTGCGCGAAATGCCGGCGGGCGACGGCAAGGTCGCCGACATCCATCGCTTCTGGGAACAGACCGGTAACTTCTATCTGACCGGCAAGGGCTCCGACAACCTCGTCGATCCCTTCATCGGTACTGCGCTGATGCCGGCCTCGACCGGCGTGTTCCGCGACATGACCGGCATCCGTTTCGAGCATCCGGTGTGGATCGCCGAGAACTGCACAGCCTGCGGCAATTGCTACACCGAGTGTCCCGACTCGGCGATTCCCGGCCTGGTCAGCACCATCGGCGACATCTTCAACACCATCGTTAACCGCATCGAGACGAGCGGCACGCCGACGCGCTTCCTGCGCCGTGGCGTGCGCACGCTGGAGAAGAAGCTGCGCGCACTGGTCGGCGGCGGCGATGGCGTGGCCGTGCGTCCACTGATCGACAAGGCGATCGAGGAAACCATCGCCGAGGCGGCCGAGGACGACTGGGAAAAGATGGGTGCCGAGTTCAAGCTGTTTACCGCCGAACTCGGCGACTTTCAGTTTGGCACTACCAAGCCCTACTGGACGCAAAAGGAAAAGAAGGCCAAGGGCAGCGGCGGCCTGTTCTCGATCACCATCAACCCCTACACCTGCAAGGCCTGCGCGCTCTGTGTGACGGTCTGCGAGGACGATGCGCTGAAGATGGTGACCCAGACCGAGGAATCCGTGCAGAAACTGCGCGACGACTGGAACCTGTGGCTCGATCTGCCGACCACTCCGAAGGAATACAGCCGCATCGACAGTCTCGACGAGAAGATCGGCGCGCTCGAAACCCTGTTGCTCGACAAGCACAACTACAACTCGATGGCTTGCGGCGATGGTGCCTGCCTCGGTTGCGGCGAGAAGACCGCGATCCACCTGTTTACCTCGACGGTGACGGCGCTGATGCAGCCACGTGTCAAGGCCTTCGTCGAGAAGCTCGACGACCTGATCGGCAAGCTCGAACAGCACATGCGCGTGAAGCTGGCTTCGGCGGTCGACCTGACCGATACAAGCGCGGTAGTCCGCGCGGTCGAGGCGACCGGCCAGCATGACCTGACGCTGTCGAACCTTGCCTCCAAGCTCAACGAGAACAAGCCTTCGCAACTGCTCGATCCGGTCTGGGTCAAGAACACGGCCCAGCTGCTGGAAAAACTCAAGGACCTCAAGTGGCGCTACGTCGAAGGCCCGACCAAGCGCGGCCGCGCCGAGATGGGCGTGGTGAACTCGACGGGCTGTACCTCGGTATGGGGCTCGACCTGGCCCTTCCACCCCTATCCCTTCCCCTGGACTTCGCACCTGTTCCAAGATTCTCCTTCTGTGGCGATGGGCCTGTTCGAAGGTCACATGGCGAAGATGGCCGAAGGCTTCAAGGCCGTGCGCATGGCCGAGAAGGAACTGGCCAACGACTTTCTGCCGGATCGCGACAGCGACTTCTTCCGGCGCTTCACCTGGCACGAGTTTTCGGAAGAGGAATGGCTGCTCTGCCCGCCGGTCGTCTCGCTCGGCGGTGACGGCGCGATGTACGACATTGGCTTCCAGAATCTCTCACGGGCCATGATGTCGGGCATGCCGGTGAAGATCCTCGTCGTCGATACACAGGTGTATTCCAACACCGGCGGCCAGGCTTGCACCTCAGGCTTCATCTCGCAGGTGTCGGACATGGCGCCCTACGGCAAGGCCCAGAAAGGCAAGCAGGAAGTCCGCAAGGAAATCTCGCTGATCGGCCTCGCGCACCGCACCTCCTACGTGATGCAGGGCACCATCGCGCACGTCAATCACCTGCTCGAAAGTTACATCGATGGTCTCAACAGCCGTCGCCCGGCGCTGTTCAACATCTACGCCGTCTGCCCGCCGGAGCACGGCGTTGGCGACGACAAGGCCTTCGACCAGAGCAAGCTCGCGGTCGAGAGCCGTGCCTATCCGCTGTTCCGCTTCGATCCTGACCTGGGGACGACCTTCCACGAGACTGTGAGCCTCGACGGTAACCCGGCGCTCGACCAGGACTGGCCAACCTACACGCTCAAGTACAAGAATGAGGCGGGTACCGAGCAGACCATGACGCTGCCGATGACCTTCGCCGACTTCGCGGCCACCGAAGCGCGTTTCCTCAAGCAGTTCAAGAAGGCGCCGCCGGAGACCTGGAACGAGAACATGGTGATGCTTGCCGACTTCATCCAGCTCGACGAAGACGAGCGCGAGGGCAAATTCCCCTACATCTGGGCCGTCGATGCGAAGAATCGCCTGATGCGCCTGCTGGTGACCGAAGATCTGGTGCGCTCGACCGAAGAGCGCCTGCAGTTCTGGCGCCAGCTGCGCAACATCGCCGGCCTCGATACGCAGCCGGTGGATCATGCCGGTGTCGCCGAGCGCGTGCGCACCGAACTGCTGGCGAAGATCACCGCCAGCCTCGGCATGGTCGGCAGCGATTTTGGTGCCGTCTCGCCAACGCCGACTTTTGAGAGCGAAGCTGGCAGCAGTAGTGGTGGAGATTACGAGCCGGTCTGGATCGAGACGCCGGAATGTACGGCCTGCGACGAATGCATCAACATCGCGCCGAAGGCTTTCCAGTACAACGACCAGAAACTCGCGGTCGTCATCAACCCGAAGGGCGCGAAGTTCGCCGACATCGTCAAGTCGGCCGAGAAGTGCACGGCCGGCTGCATCCATCCGGGCACGCCGTGGAACATGGCGGAGCCGGGCATCGAGAAGCTGATGGCGCGCGCGGCGAAGTTCAACTAAACAGTCGATGAAGCTCCTTTCCTACTTTCGCGGCGAAGCCTTCCAGCGCGGCGTGCATCCGCCGTCCTGCAAGCTGACGGCGGATACGAAGATCCGCCGGTTGCCCTTCCCGCCGAAGGTGATCGTGCCGCTGTCGCAGCACATCGGCAAGCCGCCTCGCCCGATCGTCAAGGTCGGGCAGGAGGTGGTCCGTGGTCAACCCATTGCGCGTACCGATGACTGGTTGTCCGTACCGCACCATGCGCCGGTGACCGGGGTCGTCGAGTTCGTCGGTCTGCGGCCGGGCATGCGCGGGCCGTGGATCGACTCGATCGTGATTCGTGCGCATCCGGGCGCGACGCAGGAGGATCTCTGGGGCCAGCCGCAGGACTTGTCCGACACGACCCGCGACGCGCTGCTGCAGGCGATCTGGGATACCGGCATGGTCGGCTTGGGCGGTGCGGCCTTCCCGACGCATGCCAAGCTGACGGTGCCAAAACAGGCGAAGGTGCACACGCTGGTAGTCAATGGCTGCGAGTGCGAGCCTTATCTGACCTGCGACCATCGCGTGATGGTCGAGCAGGCTGATGACCTGATCATCGGCATCCGTTATGCCATGCGGGCGACCGGCGCGGTGCGCGCCATCGTCGGCATCGAGGACAACAAGCCGGACGCGGCGGCGGCCATCCGCAAAGCCGTCGAGCGCCACGGCCCGGCACCGGAGGGGGACATCCACGCCGAACTGGTGCCGACCAAGTATCCGCAAGGCTCCGAGAAGATGCTGGTCATGGCGCTGTTCGGCGTGGAGATTCCGGCGGGTGGCCTGCCGGTCTCACTCGGCATGGTGGTCAATAACGTCGGCACGCTGGCCGCGCTCGGGCAGTTGCTGCCGCGCGGCCGCGGGCTGACCGAACGCGTGGTGACGATCACCGGGCCTGGAGTCGCGCGGCGGGGCGACTACATCGTGCCGCTCGGCACGCCGCTGCGCTTCATCCTCGACTATGCGGGCGCGCAACAGGTCGATGCGCGCCAGGTGATCCTCGGCGGGCCGATGATGGGCCAGGCTGCCGCTTCGCTGGACGTCTCGATCACCAAGGGTATTTCCGGTGTGCTGGTGCTGCGCGGCGACGAGGCCATGCGCCACGAGGATCGCAAGATCTATCCGTGCATCAAGTGCGCCGAGTGCGTGGAATCCTGCCCGATGGGGCTGAATCCCTCGACGCTCGGCATGCTCGCCGCCAAGCGCGAATACGACCTGATGGGCGAGCAGTACCATCTCGGCGAATGCTTCGAATGCGGCTGCTGCTCCTACGTTTGCCCGTCGAACATCCCGCTGGTGCAGCAGTTCCGCGTCGCCAAGCAGATTTTGCGCGAGAAGGCGGCGGCAGAAAAGGCGACGAAATAATGGCTATCGAGATCCGCTCCGCCCCGCACATCAAAACGCCCAGAAGCGTCGAGATGATCATGCGCCATGTCGTCTGGTCACTGCTGCCGATCTGCGCCTTCTTCATTTACCAGTATGGCCTGTCGGCGCTGGCGTCGATCGTCGTCGTTACCGGCAGCTGCCTGGTTGCCGAACGGCTGTTCGCCCGGACCGGCACGCAGGCCGGCGATATCAACGATTATTCCGCCGTGATCACCGGCATCCTGCTGGCCCTGTCGCTGCCGCCCGCCTTCCCGCTCTGGATGGGCGCAGTGGCCGGATTCGTGGCGATTGCCCTGGGCAAGGCGCTGTTCGGCGGCATCGGCTTCAACGTCTTCAATCCGGCGCTGGTTGGCCGCGCTTTCGCGCAGGCGGCCTTCCCGCAGGCGATCGCGACCTATTCTCCGTCCTTCCTGCCCGGGCGCTTCGCCGAGTTTGTGCCATCGTCGCTGGCCTGGCCGCTGATGCAGCCGGCCGACATGATGCTCTGGCTCAAGGACAAGCAGCTCGACGCACTCGCCGCCGCGACACCGCTGGCGAAGTGGAAGTTCGAGGGCGTGCTCGCCGGTGCCGAGGAACTGGTCACCTCGCTGTCCGGCCACATGGCCGTCGGCCCGTCGCCCGCGCTGATCCTCGTCTGCGGCATCTATCTCGCCTTCCGCCGCTTCCTCGACTGGCGCATTCCGGCGGCGATTCTCGGCAGCGCCGGCCTGACGGCATGGCTGCTGTTCGCGTTGAGCCCCGACCGCTTCCCGAACCCCTTCTTCATGATGTTCTCGGGCGGCCTGATTCTCGGCGCGGTGTACATGGCGACCGACATGGCGACCTCGCCGGTCACGCCGAAGGGCATGTGGCTCTACGGTGCGCTGATCGGCCTGCTGACCGTGATCATCCGTTATTACAGCGGCCTGCCGGAAGGCGTGATGTACGCGATCCTGCTCGCCAATGCCGCCACGCCGCTGATCGAGAAGGTGACGCAGCCGACGCCCTTCGGCAAGAGCGCGCTGGCCCGGCTCGGCCAGGTGAAGCGCGGGGCCTCGTATTCGCTGCATCCCGGCTACATCTCGCGCGAGGATGCCGGCGCGGTGACGCCGAAGAAGAAATTCCTCAGCCAGAAGCCGAAGCACGACGAACGTCGCAAACCGGGTGAACATTCATGAGCGACATTGGTAACCCGGGCCACTCCCTGCCAGCCATGACGTCCGCCACGGCGATGATCCGCACGCTCGGCCTGATCGCCGCGCTGTGCGGCGTGATCATCGTCGCCGCCTACCAGGGCACCTACGACGCCGTGCAGGAAAACAAGCGCATCGCCATCGAACGCGCGGTGTTCAAGGTGGTGCCGGCGGCAACATCGATCGTCGAATACTTCGCGCTGGCGGATGGCAAGATCGAAAAGGTCGGCGCTGGCGGGACGGCATCAAGCACGATGCCGGCAGGCGCCATCAAGTTCTACGCCGGCCATGACCAGGACGGCAAACTGGCCGGCATTGCTGCCGAAGGGGCAGCCAAGGGTTACGCCGATATCGTGCGCATCCTCTTTGCATGGGACCCCGCCACGGGCAAGGTCACCGGTTTCGGGGTCGTGTCGTCCCGGGAAACACCCGGCATCGGTGACAAGATCGTCGTCGACAAGAACTTCCTCGCCAATTTCCCGCTCGACGCGAAACTGACGGATGACGGCAAGGCACTCGCCCACGAGATCCGCACCGTCAAGAACGGCAGCAAGGCGAATCCGTGGGAGATCGATGCCATCGCCGGCGCGACGATCACCTCGCGCGCCGTCGGCAAGGCGATCAACGATACGGCGCAAGCGTTGCTGCCGCGCATCCGGCCGCATCTGGACACGCTGAAGGAAAAGCCATGAGCGTCATCATGAGTGCCTCGACGACTGACCGCTGGGACGAGTTCATGGAGGGTATCTGGCGGCAGAACCCGCTGTTCGTCATGGTGCTGGGCCTCTGTCCGGCGCTGGCGGTCACCGTCTCGGCGATCAACGCGCTGTCGATGGGCCTGGCCACCGCCTTCGTGCTGACCTGCTCGGCGTTGCTGGTCTCGCTGCTGCGCAAGATGATCCCGAAGGAGGTGCGCATCGCGACCTACATCGTCATCATTGCCACCTTCGTCACGGTGGTCGATTACCTGATCCAGGCCATCAGCCTCGCGCTCTACGACGCGCTCGGCGCCTTCATCCAGCTCATCGTGGTCAACTGCATGATCCTCGGCCGGGCCGAGGCGCACGCCTCGAAGAACCCGCCGGGCACCGCCGTCATCAACGCGCTGGGCATGAGCGCGGGCTTCGCCATCGGTCTGTTCGCGTTGGGCGCCGTGCGCGAGATCCTCGGCGCCGGCACGCTGTTCGGCGTCTCGCTGTTCGGTGCCAGCTTCCAACCCTGGGTAGTGATGGTGCTGCCGCCGGGCGGGTTCTTCGTGCTCGGCATGTGGCTGCTGGTTTTCTCGGCATGGGGACGCTGGCGCCAGCGCCGGCTGGCGCGGCAGGGGGAGGCGACGCAACATGCATGAGTCCGCCGCCCAGATCTTCGTCAACGCCTTCCTCGCCAATAACTTCGTACTGGCGATGTTCCTCGGCCTGTGCCCATTCATCGGTGTCTCGGGCAAGCTCGACACGGCTTTCCCCATGGGCGTGGCGACCACCTTCGTCATGCTGGTAGCCTCGCTGTGCGCCTATGGTCTTAACCTGCTGCTGGCGTATTTCAACCTGGAGTTTCTGCGCCTGATCGCCTACATCGTCATCATCGCCTCGGCCGTGCAATTGGTCGAGATGGTGCTGAAGAAGTACAGCCCCGGCCTGTTCCGCGCGCTGGGCATCTACCTGCCGTTGATCACCACCAACTGCGCGGTGCTCGGCGTCGCGCTGTTCCAGACCGCGCGCGAATACGATTTCGTGCAGTCGATCACCTTCGCGGTCGGCGCCGGCGCTGGCTTCACGCTGGCGATCATCCTGATGGCTAGCGTGCGCGAGCGCCTGCAGCTGTCCGACGTGCCCTCCGTGGCGCAAGGCGCGGCGCTCTCCTTCATGCTCGCCGGCATCCTCTCGCTGGCTTTCATGGGTTTCGCTGGATTGGGTGGCTAGGCGGATGACCACCTACCTCGTCACCATCGGCCTGATCTTCGCCCTGATGCTCGCGGGCATCGCCGTCGATCGGCTTTATCGCGCCTTCGCTGCGCGCAATCCCCAACTCGGGCCGTTCCGCAAGACCGACGAGGGTTGCGGCTGCTGCGCCGGCAAGTGCGGCGACAGCAAGAGCTGCTCGACCTGAGCCTGCTGCATTGCAGCGCTTGTTTTGCGCTGCACCCAAAATGCTTTGTGGCACAATGCAAGCCATTGTTTTCACGGGCGCCATAACAAAATCCCCCACGCGCCCCTACCGAGGGACACGATTCATGAACAGCAAACTCTGGCCGGCATTGCTGGCCGCTTTGTGGTTTTCCCTGCCGGCGCGGGCACTCGACATCGTGCCCTACCAGGCCGAGCCGTTCGCCGCGGCGCGCGCGGCGGGCAAGATCACCGCGATCCAGTTCCACAGCGGCTGGTGCCCGATCTGCGTGATGCAGGAACGTGGCGTTCGGGCACTGAAAGACGACAAGGCCTTCGATCAGGTGACCGTCTATCAGGCCGACTTCTTCAAGGAAGAGGCACTGCGCAAGCAGTTCAATGTCACCAGCTTTTCGACGCTGGTGATCTTCCGGGGCGATCAGGAGCGCGCGCGCACCACCGGCGATTCGCGTCCCGAGCAACTCAGGCCCTTGTTCGCCAAGGCGCTCTGAGAACCTTCCCGTGCCGGATCCCGCGGTCGCACCCGACCTGTTCGTTCCCGCCAGCGTCGGCTTCACCTACGTCGCTGGCGTCCTGACGGCGCTATCACCCTGCGTGCTGCCGTTGCTGCCGATCGTCGTCGGCGGGGCGATGCAGCAGCACCGTGCCGCACCCCTGCTGATGGGGCTGGGCATGACCACGGCCTTTGCCACCGGTGGCCTGATTCTGGGCGCCATCGGCCCGGCGCTCGGCCTCGATCCGGTGTGGATGCATCAGATCGCAGCCTGGAGCCTGATTTTCTTCGGCCTCGCGCTGTTGTTCGAGCCGCTGACGCGAATGATCTCGCGCCTGGTGCAGCCGCTCGCGATCACCGCCGACCTGATGGCCGAGGAGATTGGCCAGAAACGCTCGCCGCTGATGGCCTTCCTCTTCGGCGGTTTGCTGGGGCTGGCCTGGAGTCCCTGCGCCGGGCCAATGCTGGTGTCGTCAGCGGCGCTGGTCGCCAGCGGACGCGATGCCTTGCTCGGTGCTTTCCTGATGGGCTTGTTCGGCCTTGGCGCGGCGACGCCGATGGTGATGGCGGCCTATGCCTCGCGTGCCGGCTTCAAGCGCCTGCGTAACTGGGCGATGGGCAACAACCGGCGTTTGCGCATCGACTTTGGCTTGCTGGCGATCGTGTCCGGCATCATCCTCGCCGCCGGGCTCGACAAGCTGATTGCCACGCAGGTGATGACGATATTGCCCGATGGCTGGCTGGAACTGATCACCCGCTACTAATCTTTAGCGCAGCATCTCGGGATTCATCACGGCGCGCAACACGGTTTGGTCGCGCCCTTCACGGCTGCGTTTGGAAAACCACCAGACGGCGCCCTTCTTGATGCTCCAGTCGAGTTCACCCCCGGCGAGCAGCAGGGACGCCAAGCGGCCGAGCGTGGGCTGATGGCCGACCAGCAGCACGGCGCCGGAGTGCTCGGGCCAGTCGGCGGCGGCGATCAGGTCGGCGGCATCGGCGCCGACGGCGATTTTCGGTTCGACCTCGAAAGGCATGGCCAGCGCGTGGGCCGTCTGCTGCGTGCGCGTGGCCGGGCTGACGAGGATGCGCGTCTTCTTCGGCAGACGCGCCCGTAGCCATTTCGCCACATCGTGTGCCTGCTTTTCGCCGCGCGCGGTCAGGCGGCGTTTGGTGTCCGGCAGATTGGCGCCGCCTTCCTCGGCTTCGGCGTGGCGCCACAGGATCAGGTCCATTGCTCTCTCCGTTATCGTTTTAGGGTGCGCAGCATACCCCGGCGATGTTACGGGTAGAAGTCAGGCGCGGAATCCGGGCAGGCGGAGTTTACCGAGGCGCTTGAGGCCGCGCGGCACGGCGGCCAGCAGCTTCTGGTGGCGTGGCCCATGCCAGCCGCCAATCAGTGTTACGGCCTCGCGCAGGCGCTGATCTTCGTCGGCGCAATCCATCAGCAGCGCGCCGGCATTGGCGAGGTCGTTGATCTGGCCGAGGGCATCCTGCAACTCGACCAGATGTTCAATCAGGCGCTGCATGGGCTTGCGTGCAGCCAGCGGCGCAAAGAATTCCAGCGCATAGCGCAGGCGCTTGATGCCGATGCGCAAGGCATGCAAGGTCTCCGGCGCATCGACGCTTGCCTGCGCTGCGAGTGCGAGCGTTTTCTTGCGCAGGTGGCGCAGCTGGATTTCCGCGTAGTCGAGCAGGGTGGGTGACGCGCTTTCGGCTTCTTCCGCTGCCGTCCCGCCAGCGCCGACTATTGTATCGAGTCCGTGCAGCGTAGCCAGCGTATTCAAAACCACCTCGCCGTAATGCGGCGCCGCCAGCCGCTGCAGGGCATCGCGCCGGATGGCGAAGCGCCGCTCGGTAATGACGCCGACCAGCGCGGCGAGGCGGGGTTCGTCGGGCAGTGCACGCAGTACGGGCTCGGCGATTTCGGCGAGCAGTACGTCGTAGTCGCGTGCCGCACCGAGCATCGCCATCAGTTCGCGCAGCGCGGGCAGCAGTTGCGCGGCGAACCCTTCCGGCAGCAGCGGTTCGAACAGGCGCAAGGCCGCGCGCAGCCGCCGCACGGCGACGCGCATCTGGTGGATGTATTCGGGATCTTCACTGTTGATCGCGCCGGCATGGTTGCGCTGCAGATGGTCCAGGCAGGCCAGCGCGATGCTGCGGAAGGCTTCCGCCGGCGTATCGGTAGAAGCCAGTGGAATCGGCTCGGCCCGGAACGGCGTGGCAGGAATCTGGCGGAACAGGCGATAGCCGCGGTCGGCTTTCGACAGCGGTGCTAGTACAAGTGGCGCGCGCGCCGCGAGTGCCTGCGCGAGGTTGAACAGTTCGGCGGGATTGCCTTCGAGCAATTCGATCTCGACCTCGGAGATCGCTTCGCGTTGCCCGCCGGCGGCGATCCAGCCACGATCGAGCGCGAGCTCGATGCGCGTGCCGCGCACCAGTTCGAAAGTCCATGCGGTGCGCTGGAAATTAGTTTCGAAGATCGGCGCGATGCGGTTGGCGAGTTTCGGGCGTTCCAGCCATGCGCGCACCTTGGGATCGTCGATCGCGGCGAAGTCGAAATGGCCGCCGTAGGGAGTTTCCCATTCCGGCCGCGCGGACAGGCCGCCGGCGCGGTTGCCCGCGCACTTGACCGACTGCAGCCAGAACTTGCCCTGAGCGCGCAGGCGTAGCGCGATGCCGCGCTTGCGCAAGTCGAGCGCGGGCGTGTCGTAATACAGGTTGGTCAGGCGATAGGCCTGCTTGTGGGTTGCCTGCCGCAGCAGCGGATGGCGCAGGAAGGTGCGTTGGGCTTCTTCGGGCAGCGCGAGCTTGAGTTCGATCTCTTCGGCCATAGCGGAGGAATTCTAGGCCAGACCGCGCGCAGAAATGTGACAGCCGCCCGCTGCTGCGCTGCTACTCGTGGCGCAGCGCCTCGATCGGCGACATGCGCGCGGCCTTGCGTGCCGGGTAGTAGCCGAAGAAGATGCCGATGGCGGCGGCGAAGCTCACCGCCAGCAGGATGGCGGTGACCGACAGTTCGATCGGCCAGCCGGCCATCTGCCCGATCAGCTCGGCGAGGCCCATGCCGAGCGCCACGCCGATGAGTCCGCCGATCAGCGACAGCGTGATCGACTCGATGAGGAACTGCTGCAGGATGTCGTTGGCCCGCGCGCCGACGGCACGGCGCAGGCCGATTTCGCGCGTGCGTTCGGTGACCGAGACGAGCATGATGTTCATGATGCCGATGCCGCCGACCAGCAGCGAGACCGAGGCGACGGCGGCCAGCAGCAGCGCCATCACGCGCGAGGATTCCTCGCGCGTCTGCAGGATCTCGGTCAGATTGCGCAGCGTGAAGTCGTCGTCCTGGCCTGGTTGCAGACGATGGCGCTGGCGCAGCAGCTCGCGCACCCTTTCTTCCGCGGCTTTGCTGTCGGCACCATCGTGCAGCTTGATCTGGATCGAGCCGACCGAGCGCGACTTGGCCAGCGCCGTCGCGCCGAGCACGCGGTTGCGCGCGGTGGTGATCGGCATCAGCAATACGTCGTCCAGGTCGCTGCCGCCCGGGCTCTGGCCCTTCGCCGCCAACACGCCGATCACGGTGAGCGGCACGGTGCGAATGCGCACCGTCTGGTCGAGTGGACTTTCGTCACCGAACAGGTTGGTCGCCACGGTCTTGCCGATGATCGCCACCTTGGCCGCGCCATTGATCTCGGCGGCTTCGAAAAAACGTCCCTCGGCCAATCCCCATTCGCGCACGTCGAAATAATCAGGCGTCACGCCGTAAAAGGCCGTCGACCAGTTGCTGTTGCCGGCGACGATCTGGCCGCTGCCGCGCAGCGCGGGCGCAGCACCGGCGATGACTTCGGGCAGTTCGCGTGCGATCGCGTAGGCATCGTCCTCGCTGATGGTGTGCGTGGCGCCGGCGGCGGCACGTGCGCCGGTGAAGGTCGGCGAAGCGGAAAACAGCATCATCAGGTTGGCGCCAAGGCTTTTGATCTGGGCTTCGACCTGCGCGCGTGCACCGCTGCCGACGGCGATCATGACGATTACCGCCGCCACGCCGATGATGATGCCGAGCATGGTCAGGCCGCTGCGCAGCTTGTTGACGCGCAGTGCCTTGAGGGCGATGGCGAGCGTCGCGGGAAAGTTCATGCCGCCACCAGGCTGGCCAGGTCGGTAGCCGCATCCCGGCGTGCATTGGGCGTGTCATCGATGACGATGCCGTCGCGAAACTGGATGATGCGGTCGGTGTAGGCGGCGATATCGCGTTCGTGCGTCACGACGACGACGGTGATGCCCTCGCGGTTCAGTTGCTGAAGCAGCGCCATGATCTCGACGCCAGTACGCGAGTCGAGCGCGCCGGTCGGTTCGTCGGCCAGCACCAGCGCCGGGTCGCCGACCAACGCGCGGGCGATGGCGACGCGCTGCTGCTGGCCGCCGGAAAGCTGCGCCGGATGGTGATGTGTACGATCACCAAGGCCGACCTGCTGCAGGCGCCGTGCCGCGTGGGCATGGCGTTCGCTGGCGGTGAGACCGCGATACAGCAAGGGCAGGGCGACATTGTCGAGCGCCGAAGTGCGCGGCAGCAGGTTGAAATGCTGGAAGACGAAGCCGATGCGCCGGTTGCGCAATGCCGACAGGGCGTCATCGGACAGCCGGGATATTTCCTCACCATCGAGCCAGTAGCGTCCGCCGGTGGGCAGGTCGAGACAGCCGAGCAGGTTCATGAAAGTCGACTTGCCCGAACCCGATGGCCCCATCACCGCGACGAACGATCCCCGGGCGATCTCCAGTGACACGCCGCGCAAGGCGGGAACGTCAGTGTCGCCGAGCCGGTAATGTTTGGCGAGACTCTCGACGCGAATGAGTGGTGCTTCCATGGCGCGCTCAGAACATGCGCGGCGGGGTGGCTTTTTTCTCTGCGGCCGTCGTCATGCCGACGATGACCTCGCGACCTTCCGGCAATGTGCTATCGAGCAGTTCGGTCTGGTTGCCGTCGTTGATGCCGGTCTTCACTTCGATGGCGGCCGGCTTGCCGTCATTGCCCAATATCCAGAGCTTTCCCGTGCCGGCACTGCCGCGGCCGCGTCCCATGCCGCTGCCGCCCGTTCCGCTAGCACTGCCGGGTTGCCGTCCCGCCAGCGCCGACTTTTCGTCGCTGCTCGGCGGGCGAAAGCGCAGCGCGGCATTCGCGACCTTCAGCACCTTCTCCTTTTGGGCAGTGACGATGCGCACGTTGGCGGTCATGCCCGGCAACAGGATGAGGTCGGGGTTGCTCGCCGAGACGACGACCGTGTAGCTGACGACATTCGACACGACCTGCGCGGCCTTGCGCACCTGCATCACCTGTCCCTTGAAGCGCTTGCCGGGAAAGGCGTCGACGGTGAAGGTCGCTTCCTGCCCGACCTGCAACCGGCCGACATCGGCCTCGTCAATCGCCGTTTCGACCTGCATGTCGGCGAGGTTGCGCGCGATGACGAACATCTCCGGCGCCTGCAGGCTCGCCGCCACGGTCTGGCCCGGCTCGACGCTCTTCTTGATGACGATGCCGTCGACCGGCGCACGAATCTCGGTGCGGCCGAGATCGACACGCGCTTGCCCGAGCTGTGCCTCGCGCTGGCGGACCAGCGCGGCGCTGTTGCTCGCCTGCGCCTCGACCACGCGCATTTGCGCACGCGCCGCTTCCAGCGTGGTCTGTGCCTTGTCGAGCTCGGCGGGCGAGATGAAGTTCTTCGCAACGAGCGATTGCTTGCGCGCATGGTCGCGCTCGGCGTCGGCGAGATTGACCTTAGCGCGGTAGATCTCGGCCTGCTGCACGGCCACCGTGGCGCGCGCCGCTTCAAGGTCGGCCTCGGCCTGCCGCACGCGATGCTCGTAAGTTTCGGGCGCCAGTTGCGCGATCAGCTGGCCGGCCTTCACCATGCTGTTGAAGTCGACGAGGATCTCGCGGATCTGTCCGGAAATCTGCGAGCTGACCTGCACTGTAACCACCGGGTTGAGCGTGCCGGTCGCGGCGACCGAGGCGGTGATCGGGCCGCTTTCGATGGCAGCGAACTTGTAGTTTGGTGCGCTACCTTCACCAAACCAGAAACGGTAAGCCGCATAGCCTCCGCCGAGAATGGCGACTAGCAGGATGAAAACAATCAGGCGACGGGATTTCATGCGGGAAATTCTAGCTGAACCCTCTGGGGATGCCGTCCCGCCAGCGCCGAGTTTTACAGATTGTTACGGCAGAAAACAAAACGGCCCGGACAATGCCGGGCCGTTTTCAAGTTTAGGAGGTCTTACGGTTGGCCTGCACCAATTCCAGAAAACGTTTTTGTATTTGATGAGCTGGTTTGAGTAACCGTACAGCTGGCCGAGGTACCGTTGCCTGTCAGAGCAGCGGCTGCTACCGTATAACCTGTTGGAAGGCCCCCTTGCAGGATCGAACCAATATCATCACAGTTATCAACGGTCACACATTTGTTGGCTGTGGCCACGTTATTAACAGCTGCACAGCCTGCGTAATTGACTGCCATAGCGGAAGCCATTGAGCCGGCTACTCCATCAAGCGCAGCAGTATTGGCCTCGGTTCGCAGGTCAATGAATTTTGGCAGTGCTGTTGCCGCGAGGATGCCGAGAATGACGATGACAACGATCAGTTCGATCAGGGTAAAGCCGGCTTGGATCTTTTTCATGGTTGGTCCTCCAAATGAGTGAGTGGATTCTAGACGTTCCTGAGATAACTAGCAGCCCGTGGTGGTGGCCTGACTGACCACGGCGGCAGCACCTGCGGCAGCGGGTTCAGTGTAGGTAAAGGAACAGTTTGCGGGTGTTGTCGCACCGACGATCTGGAAAGTCTGGACCGTGGCGGTGCCGGTGACTGTATAGCCTTCCGTGGCCAGTTGTGCTGCAGTCGGATTGAAGATGCTGGTCAGCCCAGCTGCCGCGACAATACCTGCGTTGGCTGCTGCGCCGTTGAGTGTGGCGACAGAAATCGGGTAGCCGAATGCGATGTTGACCAGTCCGTGTTCGGTACAAATTGTTGTCGTGTTGTTGGCGGTACCACCACCAGCAGGGCAAGCCGCAGCATCGGCAACGCCACCGCGCGTCAGGAAAGCAGAATGCACAATTGCGGCTGCCGCATTTACAGCGCCACGTGCGGCCTGCAGCTTGGCAATGCGAGCATCACGCTGCAACGAGACGAACTTGGGTAGTGCGATGGCAGCGAGGATACCCAGGATGGTGATGACGATCACCAGTTCGATCAGGGTAAAGCCAGCCCCTCGTTTTTGTCTGTGGGCGGGCATTTGCAAGCGGTTATGCAGCATGGAGATTCCTTTCATCGGTTTTGTTACGGTGAAAAATGTCAAAACTTGAGACGGGCGTTCATTTCTTCATCGCCACGCTGCCCAGGTCCCACAGCGGCAGGAAGATCCCGAGCGCCAGCACCAGCACCATCGCGCCGAGCAGGATGATGAGGATCGGCTCGATCTGCTGGGCGAGGGTCTTGAGCTCGTATTCGACTTCGCTCTGATACATGCCGGAGATTTCTTCCATCATTTCGTCGAGCGAACCGGACTCTTCGCCGACGGCGATCATCTGCAGCACCACGGGCGTAAAAGCTCCAGAGGCGATGGCGGCGCGCAGCACCGATTCGCCGCGCTCGACGCCGTTGCGCATCTGATCGACCTTTTCGGCGATGAAGTCGTTGTCGACCGTCTGTGCGACGGTGGTCAGCGCCTGGATAACCGGTACACCGGAACGCATGGCGAGCGCGAAGCTGCGGGCGAAGCGGGCCAGCGTGGCCTTGCGCACGATCTTGCCGGCGATGGGCAGACGCAGCTTCAACTTGTCCCACAGGTAGCGGCCGCGGCGCGTGCCGAGCCACGACTTGAAGCCGAAGCCGGCGACGGCGATGCCCGCGAGCAGGGCAGGCCACCATCCCACCATGAAGTTGGAAATGCCGATCAGGATGCGCGTCATCAGCGGCAGCGCAGCGCCGAAGCCTTCGAAGACCTTGGCGAAGGCCGGGATCACCCAGATATTGATGACGAACATGGCGACGGCCATCGCGAGGATGACGAACAGCGGGTAGCGCAACGCCGATTTGACCTGCTCGCGCATGAAGCGCTCGAATTCCATGTGGTCGAAGAGACGCAGAAAGACTTCTTCGAGCCGGCCGGTCATCTCGCCGACGCGCACCATCGCGAGATAGAAGGGCGTGAAAATCTTGGGATGCCGCGCCAGCGACATCGACAGTTCGCGGCCGGAATCTAGGCTTTCGCGCACCTGGCCAAGCATGGATTTCATGGCCGGATTGACGCTCGAATCCTGCAGGCCGGCCAGCGCACGCATGATTGGCACGCCGGCCTTCAGCAGCGTGTAGAGCTGCCGGGTAAACAACAGGATATCGACGTGCAGGATCTTGGGCGCGAACAGGTTGAAGCTGCTTTCTCCCGCTTCCTTTTTCTTCACCGCACCGGCGGGCGCGGGCTTGATCTCGGTCGGGGTCACGCCGCTGCCGAACAGGATGTCGGCGACCGCCGCCGCGGTCGCGCCTTCAAGCACGCCGTTGACGATCTCGCCGGTGCCGTTCCGACCGCGGTACGCAAATGCCGCCATCTCAGTCGCGCCTAGTCATCGAGCTGTGTCGCCACACGCATCGCTTCGTCGATGGTGGTGCGGCCTTCGGTGACCAGCCGCACGGCATCGCGCCGCAGGGTGTTGCCGGCCATCTGCTGGCGACCCAGCTGGACGAAGGCATTCGGGTCGCCGTGGTTGGCGGCTTCGACCAGCGCGTTGGTCATTTCGAGGAATTCGTACACCGCCTGCCGGCCCTGATAGCCGGTGTTGGCGCAGTGGGCGCAGCCGCGCCCCTTGGCATAGCTGAACTGGTCGATGCGGTCGCCCAGCTCGTACTTGAGCCATTCGCGCTCGTGCGGCTCGGGGGCATGCGCCGCGGTGCAATTCGGACAGATGACGCGCACCAGTCGCTGGGCCAGCACCATCTGGATCGACATGGCCACCATGTAACGCGGTACACCCATGTCGAGCAGGCGGATCGGTGAGGACAGCGCATCGTTGGTGTGCAGGGTCGAGAGCACGAGGTGACCGGTCATCGCGGCGCGCATGCCGATCTCGGCGGTTTCCTGATCGCGCATCTCGCCGACGAGGACGATGTCCGGATCCTGGCGCAAGGCGGTGCGCAGTACGCGGGCGAAGCTGAGATCGATTTTTTCGTGAACCTGCACCTGGTTGATGCCCGGCAGGCGGTATTCAACCGGGTCCTCGACGGTGATGATTTTGACCTCGGAGCTGTTCAACTCGTTCAGGGCCGCGTAAAGCGTGGTGGTCTTGCCCGAGCCGGTGGGGCCGGTCACCAGCACGATGCCGGAAGGCCGTGCGATGGCGTGGCGAAAGCGTGCGAGTACATGCGGTGGCATGTGCAGCTTGTCGAGTTGCAGCAGGCCGGTGTTCTGGGCGAGCAGGCGCATCACCACCGATTCGCCGTGCTGGGTCGGCATCGTCGAGATACGAACGTCGACATTGGCGCCGCGCAGCTTGATGTTGAAACGGCCGTCTTGCGGCAAACGCTTTTCCGAAATGTCGAGGCCGGACATGAGTTTGAGGCGCAATACCAGCGCCGAGGCGATCTTGCTGTCGGCTTCGGTTTGCAGATGCAGCACCCCGTCGATGCGGAAGCGGATGGTCAACGATTTTTCCTGCGGCTCGACGTGGATGTCGGAGGCGCGCATCTTCTGGGCTTCCTCGAACACCGTTTGCAGCAGGCGCACGACGGGCGCATCTTCCGCGCCGGGGGTGAGACTCAGCCCGCTGCCGAACTCGACCGGGATGTCGCCCATCTCTTGCGTGAGGTCTTTCGCGAGGTTGGAGATTTCCTCGGTGCGACGATAGACGCGGTCGAGCAGCGGCAGCAACTGGCCTTCGGCGACGACGACGAGATCGATGTCGCGCCTGACGACACGCGCCACTTCGTCGAAGGCGGCGAGATCGGTGGGGTCGGACATGCCGACGCGCAACTGGCCGTTGCGTTCATCCAGCACCAGCGCGCGGAAGCGGCGCGCCTGCGCTTCGGGCAGCAGTTTGACCAGTTCGGGCTGGGGCTGGAAGACCTTGAGATCGACGAATTCGGCGCCGAGCTGGCGCGCCAGCGCCTTGGAAATCGCCTCTTCGGACACCAGGCCGGAATCGACGATGACGCGACCCAGCTTGCGCCCGGTAACTTTCTGTTCTGTCAGCGCATTCTCGAGCTCGTCCTGTGTCAGCAGGCCTTGCTTGATGAGCAGGTCGCCCAAACGAATCTTTTCCGGTCTTGCCATCAGGGTTCACGCCATTGGATAAACTTCGGGGCCCCTAACATGCCACAGCCCCGATGTTCCAGATCGTTCTATTTCAGCCGGAAATCCCGCCCAATACCGGCAATGTGATTCGTCTGTCAGTCAATACGGGCTGTATGCTGCATCTGGTGAAGCCGCTCGGCTTTGATGTCGGTGCGGCCTCGCTGCGGCGTGCCGGCCTGGATTACGCCGAGTTCGCCGAAATGCGCGTGCATGCGGATTGGGCTGCCTGCATGGCGGCGCTGGGAGAGGCAAGGCTGTTCGCTTTCAGTACGAAGGGCGTGCAACGCCATGACACAGTCGCTTTCCAACCCGGTGATGCCTTTGTCTTCGGGCCGGAGTCGCGCGGCTTGCCGCTTGAACTGCTCGAGTCGCTACCGCCTGAACGACGCCTGCGGTTGCCGCTGATGCCGGGCAATCGCAGCCTGAATCTTTCCAATACCGTGGCGATTGCCGTTTATGAAGCGTGGCGACAGCAGGGATTCGCGGGCGGCTGTTGATCGGTGCCGTCCCGCCAGCGCCGACTTTTACTCGTGCTTGGGATCGCGGTTCATCAGCCGCTCGACAACGCCAGCGGCCGATAGCCGCCCATCAAGAACATCGCATACCGCAGCCGTGATCGGCATTTCGATGCCCAGTGCCTTGGCGCGCCGGTTGACCTCATGCGTCGTCGGCACGCCTTCGGCGACATGGCCGAGATCGCGCTGGATCTGGTCGAGCGGCTTGCCGGCGGCGAGGGCGAGGCCAACGCGCCGGTTGCGCGAAAGGTCGCCGGTACAGGTGAGGATCAGGTCGCCCATGCCGGCCAGCCCCATGAAGGTTTCCGGGCGGGCGCCGAGCGCAACGCCGAAGCGGGTGATTTCGGCCAGCCCGCGCGTCATCAGCGCGGCGCGGGCGTTGAGCCCGAGTCCGAGGCCGTCGCAGATACCGGTAGCGATGGCCATGACGTTCTTCACTGCGCCGCCGACTTCCGCACCGATGATGTCTTCGTTGGCGTAGAGCCGCAGGCGCGGACCGTGCAGTTCATGGGCCATGCGATCGGCAAAGACCGCGTCGGCGGAGGCGATGGTCACGGCAGCGGGCATGCCGCGGGCAACTTCGGCGGCGAAGCTGGGACCGGTCAAGGCACCACAGGTTGCCTGCGGATGCACGGCGGCGACGGCCTGGTGCGGCAGGAGGCCGCTGCCGGCTTCGAGGCCCTTGCAGACCCAGAGAAAGGGCAGCTCAGGTTGAGCTTGCCCGAGTTGGCGTGCGGTCGTGCGCAGGCCGGCCATCGGCGTGGCGATCAGCGCCAGATCGGCGTCGCGCGTCGCAGTCATGGCGTCGGCCGTGATGTCGAGTGCGTCCGGGAACGGAAAGCCCGGCAGGAACTGGACATTTTCGCGGGCATCGCGCATCGCGGCCACATGTTCGGCCTGCCATGACCACAGGCTGACGGAATGACGTTGGGCGAACGACAGCGCCAGCGCGGTTCCCCAGGCACCGGCACCGAGAACGGCGATCTTCATAGACCCCAGACTTGGGCCGCCTTGACGAAGCCCTGCGTGCCGTCGCGATGACGTACCTTCGCCCAGCCAATGGGGCCAGGCTCGATGAATTCGAGTACGACATCGGCCTCGGCCTCGAAGGCGAGCCTGGCGTTGTCGTTGGCTTCGGTGCGCACCTGCCCGCCGCCGGCACGCACTTGCAGCATGCGCTTGTCAGCAAGCTGCTGGCGTTCGATCCACGCCAGATCACCCTTCATGTCGCGTACCTTGACCCAGGCATCGAGGCTGACGATGACCTCGACGGGGGTCGCGGGAGCGATGACGAACAATGGCTTGGCCTTCTGCGACGGGGCATCGTAGAGCACTGCCGCCTCACTCACCGAGCGATAGTCGAGCGCTTGGGCCACGCCCGCGCCCAGAAGGAGGGCGGCAAGAAGGAAACGCATTACTGAATGGGTACCTCGTGCGGCGCCCCGGCCTGCTGGGCTTCCTGCTGTTCGAGGCGCTGGCGGTAGATCGCCTCGAAGTTCACCGGGGCGAGCAGCACGGGCGGGAAGCCGGCGCGCGTAACCGCGTCGGAAATCGTCTCACGTGCATAGGGGAAGAGGATGTTCGGGCAGGCGACGGCGACGATCGGCTCGAGCTCTTCCTGCGGTACGTTGCGAATCTGGAAGATGCCGGCTTGGGCGGCTTCGACGAGGAAGTGGGTCTTCTCGCCGACCTTGGCGGTCACGGTCAAAGTCAGCACGACATTGAACACGCCTTCGCCAACGGCTTCGCCGCCGGTCTGCATCTGCAGGTTGATCTGAGCCTGCTCGCGCTCCAGGAAGCAGTGCGGGGCATTCGGGACTTCCAGCGAAAGATCCTTGACGTAGATTTTTTCGATGCTGAAAACGGGGGTGTTGTCGCTGGTGTTTTGTGCGGGTTCGCTCATGATGATCCTGAAGAGAAGAGGTTATTTGGCGAGCAGGGGGTCGAGCTTGCCCTGCCGGTCGAGTTCATGCAGATCGTCGCAACCGCCGACATGCAGGCCGTCGATGAAAATCTGCGGTACGGTGCGGGCGCCCGGAACGCGCGTCTCCATCTCCTGACGCTTCGCGGGATCGAGGTCGACACGGATCTTCTCGATCTCGGTCACGCCCTTGCGCTTGAGCAGGGCTTCGGCGCGTACGCAGTAGGGGCAGACCGCAGTGGAGTACATCTCGATTCTGGCCATGCGTCTTCCTTATTTTTTCGTCATCGGCAGGCCGGCATCGCTCCACGAGCGAATGCCCCCCTGCAGGTTGAAAACCTGCTCGAAGCCGGCCTTCTTCAAGGTGCCGCAGGCGGAGCCCGAGCGGTTGCCGCTGGCACAGACGAGGATGATCGGCTTGTCCTTGAACTTCTCGATTTCGGAAAGATGCTTGCCGAGATGGCCGAGAGCGATGTGGCGGGCATTGGGAATGTGGCCGGCCGACCATTCGGCGGTTTCGCGCACGTCGACCACCAGCGCATCCTGCCGGTTGATCAGCAGTGTCGCCTCACCGACGGAGACATTCTTGCCACCGGCGCCGCTGAAGGTCTGCCAGAGCAGCATGCCGCCGCTGATGACGGCGAGGCCGACCCAGATCAAGTTCTGCTGGATGAAATCCATTCTGCTTCCTGTGAAAAATGAAAACGGGCCAAGCCCTGATCACGTATTCTGCGGCACACCGCAAAAAACTTCGCGCATCATCACGATCAACTGCAGGGTGCGTTGGTCGGCGACACGATAGAAGACGCGATTGGCGTCCTTGCGCGTGGTCAACACGCCCTTGTCGCGCAGGATGGCAAGGTGCTGCGAAATGTTGCTCTGCGAGGTGCCGACGGCATCGACGATGTCCTGTACGCAGACTTCCTCGTCGCCGACGACACAGAGGATCTTGAGACGCAGCGGATGCGAGATTGCCTTGAGCGCACGCGCGGCGATTTGCACGTGTTCGTTATGATCAGCGAGGTCGGTGATTGCCGTGCTTTCCATGATTGAGTGGGTACCGTGGATAAGTTTCAGGCCTGCATTTGCCGGAACAGTTCGGCCGCCGTCACGTCGTCGGCGAACTCGCCCGGGATAGAGAGCTTGCGGATGCGCAACTGCGTGGCATCCATGCCATCCTGCCGGGCAGCCGCGAGGATCGGTTCGAGCTTCTGCAGCACCATGTCCGGCGCGCCTTGCGGCAGCAGCACCCAGAAGGAGCTGACATGTGTGCGGCACAGCAGGTCGGTGGCGCGCAGTGCGGTATCGATTTCATGACCGACGCGCTTGATCAGCTCCATCGCATATTTCGCACCAAGGACATTGCCCAGTTCGGAGGGGTTCCTGAAATCGATCAGTACCAGCGAAAAGGCCATGCCGGGATCCCGCTTTCTCCATTGCAGGAGCCAGTCGGTCATGTGGGCGAAATGTTCAGGCGGGATTTCGCACTTGTAGGCGTATTCCCTCAGATGTTCAAGCATCGGTTCTCTTGACCGGTCGCGACGACAGTGGCCGCGATCATACTTGGATTAAAATGCCGTGTCGATTGCCACTTCCCCCAACACCATCATCCAAGGCCTGATCCGCTTCCTCGCGCTTACCCTATTTTTTCTGCCAACCCTGGTGCTGGCGGTGGGCGAGCGCGAGAAAGCCAGACTTGACTCGGTGCGCGAACAGCGCGCGGCCCTCGAACGGCAGCTGAAGAAAACGGAAGCCACGCGCACGGCCACGGCCGACCAGTTGCGCGATATCGAACAAACCATCGCGACTTCGGCGCGCAAGCTGCGGGCGATCGGCGAGGAACAGGCTGAAGCCCGTGCCGAACTGGCCGGCCATGAACGCGAACTGAAGCGGCTTGAAGCGCAGACCGCCGCGCGCCAGAAACAGCTGGCCCGCCTGCTGCGCTACCAGTTTCGGCCCCAGGAAGCGGATGCACTGGCCATCCTGCTGGCGGGCGGCGATCCCAATGTAACGGCCCGCGACCGCCATTTCCTGACCTTGCTGTCGCGCGCGAAAGCCGGGCTGATTGCCAGTCTGCGGCAAGATGCCGCCGCAACCCAGCGGCAAGCCGGTGTCGTGCAACAGCGTGGCGAGAAGCTGGCGGAAATCGCCCGCCGCGAGGAGGTGGAACGCGCCACCCTGCGCCAGCGTCAACAGGAGCGTCAGGCCGTGCTGGCGAAGATCTCCGGGCAGATCAAGGCACAACGCCGGGAAATCGCGACGCTCAGGCAGAACGAACAGCGGCTTGGCAACCTCATCGCCGCGCTGGCGAAGAAAGCCGCCGAGGCACGCAAGAAAAAACCGCCCCGGCAGGCCAAGGCGCCGCGCGCCGGCCAGCCGCCACTGGCGCAGACCGTCAAGGCCGACCCGACGGGCGCCAGCGGGGATTTCGCCCAATTGCGCGGTCGCCTGCTTCAACCCGTGCGCGGCACGGTCACCGGCCGGTTCGGCGCGCGACGTGAGGATGGCCAGTCGATCTGGAAAGGCCTGTTCATCCGCGCGGCCGACGGTACTGACGTGCGTGCCGTGGCGGCGGGCGTGGTGGTGTTCGCCGACTGGCTGCGCGGTTACGGCAATCTGCTGATCATCGACCATGACGACGATTTCCTGTCGGTCTATGGCAACAACCAAACTTTACTGACGGATGTCGGTCAAAAGGTCAGTGCCGGCAAGACGGTGGCGACCGTCGGGGCCAGCGGGGGGCAGGAAGAATCAGGTTTATACTTTGAACTCAGGCATCGGGGGCAGGCGTTCGATCCCGGCAAATGGCTCGGCGCCCATTAGCAACCCAATTGCCTCAATGGCTTACAGGGGATTACATGCGTAGCAAGCTGCAGCAAATCGGCCTCGTGCTCGTCGGACTGATCGCCGGCGTCGCCCTGAGCCTCAATTTTTCCGCCATCGCCCAGAAGAACGGCAATGCACCTTTGCCGGTTGAAGAGTTGCGCAGCTTCGCCGATGTCTTCAATGCCATCAAGCAGGGCTATGTTGAACCTGTCGAAGACAAGCAGCTCATCACCCATGCCATCAGCGGCATGCTCGCCAATCTCGACCCGCATTCGGCTTATCTGGACGCCGATGCGTTCAAGGATCTGCAAGTCTCCACGCAGGGCGAATTCGGCGGCCTCGGCATCGAGGTCGGCATGGAAGACGGCCTCGTCAAAGTGATCTCGCCGATCGAAGATACCCCCGCCTATCGTGCCGGCGTCAAGTCCGGCGACTTGATCTTCAAGCTCGACGAAACGCCCGTCAAGGGCATGGCGCTCAATGATGCCGTGAAAAAAATGCGCGGCAAGCCGAAGACGACGATCAAGCTCTCCATCCTGCGCAAGGGCGAGGCGAAGCCGCTCGAGATCACCATCATGCGCGATGTCATCAAGGTGCAGAGCGTCAAGTCGAAGCTGATCGAACCCGGCTACGGCTTCCTGCGTGTCACCCAGTTCCAGGAAGAAACCGCGCCCGACGTCGTCAAACATCTCGACAAGCTCTACAAGGCCGATGCCGACGCCAAGGGGTCGGGGCTGAAAGGTTTGGTGCTCGACCTGCGCAATGACCCGGGCGGCCTGCTGCATGGTGCGATCGGTGTCGCTGCCGCCTTCCTGCCGCCGAACAGCGTCGTCGTGACCACCGACGGGCGCGTCGAAGACGCCAAGCGCAAATACACCGCTGCCAGCGAGGACTACCTGCGCAGCGGACGCGAGGATTTCATCAAGAAGCTGCCCGAAGGTGCGCGCACGGTACCGATGATCGTACTGGTCAATGGCGGCTCGGCCTCGGCTTCCGAAATCGTGGCCGGTGCCTTGCAGGATCACAAGCGCGCGGTGGTCATGGGCACGCAAACGTTTGGCAAGGGCTCCGTACAGACAGTATTGCCGCTGTCGGCCAAGTCGGCCATCAAGTTGACGACGGCGCGCTACTACACGCCCAATGGGCGCTCGATCCAGGCCAAGGGCATCGAGCCGGACATCGTCGTCGAGGAAACCGCGAACGGTGGTTCACGCGAGCGCCTGCGCGAAGCCGATCTTGATCGTCACCTCAGCAACGACAAGGCCGGCAAGGACGCGGAAAAGCCGGTTGCTCCGAAGAAGGAATCGGCCGAGAAAGCACCCGGCAGCAAGAATGGCGGCAAGGAAGCCGACAAGGACGAGGCCCACGCCAAACCCTTCGAGCCGGCCTCCAAGGATGACTACCAGCTGGCGCAGGCCATGAATCTGCTCAAGGCCCTGCAAGTGATCAAAAAATGATGAACCCCGAGCGCGCCCGGCTATTGCGCGACCAAGAGCGCGGCCTCAACCGGCCGCATGCACTGGCGCCGCAGGCCGGGACGCGCAAGCATCGCGAGATCCGCTTCTGCAAGCTCAAGCACTGGCAGATTCCCGAAGCCTTCGCGCTGCTGCAGACCCTGCCTGGCCTAGAAGTCGCGCCGGGTACGCAGCCCAACGGGATTTCGGTCTGGTACGAGGTGACCGATCACTGTATGGAAGCGTTGGAGAAAATGCTCTTTGACAAGGGCTTCCACCTTGAAAATACGCTCTACTGCAAGCTGATTCGTGCACTGGTGTACTTTTCCGAAGAAACCCAGCGCCGCAATCTCGGCCAGCCGGAACGGCTGATCAAGAAATCGCACGATGTGTATTCCAAGGCCTGGGAGCATCACCCGCACGGCGATCACGACGATACGCCACCCGAGCTGCGCGAGTACAAGTGACTGATCATCTCGGCGACGAAGCGCTGCTTCGTTACTCCCGGCATATCCTGCTGCCGCAGATCGGCATTGAAGGTCAGGAACGGCTGCTGAATGCCCGCGCACTGGTGCTTGGTGCCGGCGGTTTGGGTTCGCCGGCCGCGCTCTACCTTGCTTCAGCCGGCATTGGCATGCTGGCGCTGGCCGATGGCGACACCGTTGACCTGACCAACCTGCAGCGCCAGATCCTGCATCGCACATCCGCGGTCGGCAAGCCGAAGGTGCTGTCGGGCGTCGCGACACTGGCCGAGATCAATCCTGGCTGCAAGGTGGTTCCGCTGCAGGAGCGCCTGGCCGATGCGCGACTTGAAGAGGAAGTTGCGCTGGCCGATGTGGTGCTCGACTGTTCCGACAACTTTGTCACGCGCCATGCCGTCAACCGTGCGTGCGTCAAGTACCGCAAGCCGCTGGTTTCCGGGGCGGCGATCCGCTTCGATGGCCAGATCGCGGTGTTCGATTGCCGGCGTGAAGATGCGCCGTGTTACCACTGCCTGTTTCCGGAATCCGAGGATGTCGAGGAGATTCGCTGCGCAGTGATGGGCGTGTTCGCGCCGATCACCGGCATCGTCGGTGCGGTGCAGGCGGCCGAGGCGCTCAAGCTGGTGATCGGCTGTGGCGAATCATTGGCCGGCCGGTTGCTGCTGCTCGACGGCCTCGCGATGGAGTGGCGCAGCATTACGGTACCGCGCGATTCCGGCTGCGCGGTTTGCGGGCAACGCTAGGGAGCGGAATCAGCCTGCGGGAAAAGTCGGCGCTGGCGAGACGGCACCCCAGGCGCGGACGAAAGCCTCGAAGTCGTCCGGCTTCAGCGGCTTGCTGAAGTAATAGCCCTGGAACAGGTCGCAACCCATTCTGCCCAGCATGCGCGCCTGGGCTTCCTCTTCGATACCCTCGGCAACCACGGTGTAATTGAGCACTTTCGCAAGCGAAATGATGCGTTCGACGATCGCCTGCTTGCGCGGGTCATCGAGCACATCGATGATGAAGCCGCGATCGATCTTGAGCACATTGGCGGGCAACTGGGTCAGATAGACGAGCGAAGAGTAGCCCGTGCCAAAGTCGTCGAGCGCGATGCCGACGCCCAGTTGACGCAAGCCCTCCAGATAATCGTTGATGCCGCCGGATTCGCCGACAGCCATCGACTCGAGGATTTCCAGTTCGAGCCGGTCTGCCGGCAACGTGTTTGCACGCAGGGCTGCGTTGACCTCGGTGATGATTGCGTCGGTGCGGAACTGTGCGGGGGAAGCGTTCACCGAAACGGTCAGCGGCGGCATCCCGACGGCATCCCAGGCCTTCATCTGCTGACAGGCGGTTTCCATCACCCATTGCCCCAGCCGGTTGCCGAGGCCGATGTCGTCGATCATGGGAATGAAGTTTGCCGGTGAGACTAGCCCTAGCCGCGGTGAAGCCCAGCGGATCAGGGCTTCCGCGCCGACCACGCGGCCAGTGGCAGCCTCGATTTTGGGTTGATAAACGAGGAAAAACTCGTTGTTGTCCATCGCCTTGCGCAGGTCCTGCGCCATCTCGAAACGCACCTTGATCTCGAGGTTCATCTGGTCGGAATAGAAGCGGTGGCCGCCGTGCCGTTCGCGCTTGGTTTCGTACATCGCCGCATCGGCATTCTTCAGTAACTCCTCGATTTCCGTGCCGTTGCCGGGGTAAAGGGCGATGCCGATGCTGGCGGTCGAGCTGATTTCACGTCCTGCGAGATCGATCGGCCGGGCCAGCGTTTCGCCCAACTCGCTGGCAATGCGATCGACGATGGCGGCAGCAGTGGCATGCGGAAGATCGGGGATCAGCACGACGAACTCGTCGCCGCCAAACCGCGCGACGGTATCGGTATGGCGGGCCACATTCTTCAGCTGTCCCGCGCAGGCGACCAGCAACGCATCGCCGGTTGAATGGCCGAGGCTGTCGTTGATGTCCTTGAACTTGTCGAGGTCGATCAGCATCAGGGCGACCGCCAGGTTTTCCCGTTCGGCCCGTAGTAGTGCCTGCTCCACCCGGTCGCGCAGCAGTGTGCGATTCGGCAGACCGGTCAGCGCATCGTAGTGGGCCTGGCGGTAGAGCTTGTCTTCCCACGAGATGCTGAAAGCGGCGGCAGCGAGGCGATCGGCGAGGCTGCGGCCGGCCTGCACGATCTCGTCCATTTCCGGAGGTGCCTCGCGGTAGGCGAGCACGAGCGCGCTGTCGAGCCGCTTGCCGACGCATGCCGGGAAAATGAGGGCCTGTGTCGCGCCCTGTTTGGCGAAGTGCTGCAGGCTGCGTGCCTCGGGGGCGCTCAGGTCGAGGCCGAACCAGGCATCTGCTTCCGCCCGGACCGGAAAGCCGTGCGCGTCTTCGCACACCAGATGAATGTTGTCCGCTTTCGCCAACCCGGGATCGGCTGCCCAGAGCAGGATGTTGCTGTCCCCTTCGAAACGCAGCACGCCCGCGCTGTCACAAGTGACGGCCAGCGGTACATGCTGCAACAGCAGGCGGATTACGGAATCCATTTCCGATGCGCTCAGGATCGCGCGATCGAGCTCGCCGAGTGCATTCAGAAGATGGAACTTGTGGTCGAGATTGGCCGACATGCGATTGAATGCGCTGGCCAGCCGGGCGAACTCGTCGTCGCCCTGGACTTCGACGCGCTCGGAGAAATCTCCCTGAGCAAGTTGCCGCGTGTGGCGTTCGAGCAGATCCAGCGGCCGCATCTGGCGGCGGATCTGGCCGATGGCGAGCCAGGCGGCAAGCGCCATGGCGAGCAGCACGAAGGCGGGAAACACCTGCCTGAACTCATCGAGCACAGACAGCACGTCCGCGCGGGATTCGCTGACGACGACGATGAAGCCGTCGTGGCCCAGGCTTGCCTGCAAGGGGATGCGCCAGTAGGCGGCAAGATGTTCTTCACCTTCGACCTGCCACGCGAAGATGCCCGAATTGCGGTCCCCGCTTGCTCCTTTCCGCCACTGTTCGGCGGGTGGCACGGGCATGCCGGGCGAGCAGAACAGCACCCGGCCCGCCGGCATCAGGAAACAGTATTCACCGCCTGCGAACTCGTCGTCCCACAGTGAGGCGGTTTCCAGCTGGACGCGGACATAGCCGGAGGTGCCCATAAGGGCGGCGGTCATCGTGGCCTTGCCTTCCGGGGTCGTCTCCAGCAGGACTTTTTCCCGCAGCAAGTGGTTGATCTGCTCCGGCTTGAGGGTGTCGAGTATTTCCGCGCCGGGAAATTCGACGGCGAGGAATTCACCCTTGGCATCCTCGATGTTCCCCCGGGGCTTCGACATGTCCGCAGCCTGATGGCGCAGCAGTGCTTCCTCGCGCCACATCAGGCGCTGGATCAGGCCCATGCCCATCGCCTTGGCATCCTGCTGCAGGCGGTGGTAATTCAGGTCGATCAGCATGGAGCTGACCTGCTGGTAGGAAAGCAGGGCCAGGCCGGCGGCGGGCACCAGCGCGGCGAACAGGAACAGCAAAAACAGCCGCTGGGCGACGCGACTACGCAGTCCGGCAGTTAGCAAATGTTTCAATGGTCCTCGGCCACGCCGATGAAGCGGCCGTTGTCGGCGCGCACGATGTCGTCCCGAGCTTTCGCTCCCGTCAATGGCTTTTGGGTTTGACCGTCCAGACCCATGCTGTAAAGGTCGAAATCGCTGTTCAGCGGGTTCATGTTCTTGTCCTTGCGCTGGGCGCCCTTGTTCGGGGCCGGGTCGATGTCGATGGCGAGGTATTGGTAAGGCCGCCCCCACGGGTCGTTCGGCACGGGGTTGTACTGGGACAGCGTATTCAGCGTCGGCGGGAAATAGCGGTTATCCAGTTGATAAGCCTTGAGATTCGCCGAAATCCCGGCGATATCACTCACTGCTTGAGCAATGCGTACCTTCTCCCAGTAGTTCTGGTAGCTGGGAAGCGCAATGGCTGCCAGCGTGCCAATAACGACTAGGGCGATAAGGATCTCGATGACTGTGAAGCCAAACGGTTTGCGGTGCAAGGCAGAAATTCCCTGTGGGTTTTATTATGAGTTACTTATGCACAGAATTAGAGCATGAATCTATGCAAATCTGATCATATTTACCCGCCCGTTCGTCGGCGATGTGCCGACACTCGTCGGTTGGCTAGTCCAGTCGTGCCCGCATGAAAAAGTCGGCGCTGACGGGACGGCGCTCGACAATCTTCAAGCGCTTCGCCGCGGTCAATTCGGTCAGGTTGCCGAAATCCGCCATGCCGCGTGCTGAATCGCCGAGCAGCATGGGTGCCTGATAGATCAGCAGTTCGTCGACGCAGCCTTCGCGCAACAGTGAGCCGTTGAGTTTGAGGCCGACTTCGGCCATAACCTCGTTGATGCCGCGTTTCCCCAATTCCAGCAGCAGCGCGGGCAGGTCGACTTTGCCGTTTGCATTCGGCAGCACGACGATCTCCGCACCCAGCGTGCGTAGCCGGGCAGCCTTTTCCGGGTTGTCGCTGGCACAGGCAATCAGGCAGTTGCCGCCTTTAAGGATCGCCGCGTCGGGAGAAATATCCAGCCGGCTGTCGACGACGATGCGCAGCGGTTGGCGCGGGGTGTCAATGTCGCGCACGTTGAGCCGGGGATTGTCGTCCCGCACGGTGCCGATGCCGGTAAGCATTGCGCAGCTGCGCGCGCGCCAGCCGTGGGCATGGCGGCGGGCGTCCGGGCCGGTGATCCATTGGGACTGGCCGTTGGCGAGCGCGGTCTTGCCATCGAGGCTTATGGCGACCTTCAGCCGCAGCCACGGCCGGCTGCGCGTCATGCGCGAAACGAAGCCGATATTGAGTTCGCGTGCCGCGGTTTCCAGCAAGCCATGCTCGACCGCGATGCCGGCGGTGCGGAGCCTGTCGATACCCTGTCCGGCGACGAGAGGATTCGGGTCCTGCATTGCGACGACGACGCGGGTGATTCCAGCCGCGATCAGCGCATCGGCGCAGGGTGGGGTACGGCCGTGATGGCTGCAGGGTTCGAGGGTGACATAGGCTGTCGCACCTTGTGCCGTCCTGTCAGCGCCGACTATTGAGGCAACTGAGCACAGCGCGTTGATTTCGGCATGCGGCTTGCCGGCCTTCTCGTGCCAACCCTCGCCGATGATAGTGCCGTCCCGGACCAGCACGCAGCCGACGCGCGGATTCGGAGTGGTGGTGTACAGGCCGCGTTCCGCCAGCTGCAGCGCGCGGGCCATGTAGGCGTGGTCGGCGGCTGAAAAGCTCACTTGCTCGTGGTACGGCGTCGCGGTGTCTTGACCTCGCGGATCGCGTCCGAGAACTCGTCGACGTCCTCGAAGTTGCGATAGACCGAGGCGAAGCGGATGTAGGCCACCTTGTCGAGCTTCTTCAGTTCGCGCATGACCAGTTCGCCGACGCGGTCGGAGTTCACCTCGCGCTCGGCGAGCTGCACGAGCTTTTCCTCGATGCGGTCGAGCGCGTTTTCAACGCTTTCGGACGTGACCGGCCGCTTGCGCAGCGCGAGCATCATGCTGCCGCGCAGCTTTTCCCGGTCGTAGTCGACGCGGCTGCCATTCTTCTTGACCACCAGCGGCAGTTGCAGCTCGACGCGCTCGTAGGTGGTGAAGCGCTTGTCGCAGGCGAGGCAGCGCCGGCGGCGGCGCACGGTGTCGCCGTCCTCGTTCTCGCGCGTATCGACGACCTGGGTGTTGTCCTCACCACAGTAAGGACACTTCATGACCTAGGCACCGTAAACGGGAAACTTCTTGCACAGCGCCGCGACATCGTCGCGCACGCGGGCCAGAACGGCTTCGTCGTTCGGCGCGTCGAGCACGTCGGCGATCAGCTCGGCAACCTGCTCGGCCTCGATCTCGGTGAAGCCGCGCGTGGTCATCGCCGGCGTGCCGATGCGGATGCCGCTGGTGACGAAAGGTTTTTGCGGGTCGTTGGGGATCGAGTTCTTGTTGACGGTGATGTGTGCCTTGCCGAGCGCGGCCTCGGCATCCTTGCCGGTGATGTTCTTGGCCTGGAGGTCGACGAGGAAGACGTGGCTCTCGGTGCGGCCGGAGACGATGCGCAGGCCGCGCGCCTTGAGTACCTTGGCCATGACCTGCGCGTTGTCAATCACCTGCTCCTGGTAGGCCTTGAATTCCTTGCTCATTGCCTCCTTGAAGGCGACGGCCTTGGCGGCGATGACATGCTCGAGCGGGCCGCCCTGCAGACCGGGAAAGATCGCCGAATTGATGACCTTCTCGTGCTCGGCCTTCATCAGGATCAGGCCGCCGCGCGGGCCGCGCAGCGTCTTGTGCGTGGTCGAGGTGACGACGTCGGCGTGCGGTACCGGGTTCGGGTAGAAGCCCGCGGCGACGAGGCCGGCGTAGTGCGCCATGTCGACCATGAAGATCGCGCCGACGGCCTTGGCGATCTTGGCGAAGCGCTCGAAGTCGATCTTGAGCGCGAAGGCCGAGGCACCGGCGATGATCAGCTTGGGCTTGTGCTCGTGGGCCAGCTTTTCGAGCGCCACGTAGTCGATGTCCTCGTCGGCGTTCAGGCCGTAGGGCACCACGTTGAACCACTTGCCGGACATGTTCACCGGCGAGCCGTGCGTCAGGTGGCCGCCCATCGCGAGGTTCATGCCGAGGATGGTGTCGCCCGGCTTGAGGAAGGCCATGAACACGGCCTGGTTGGCCTGCGAGCCGGAGTTCGGCTGGACGTTGGCAGCATCGGCGCCGAACAGCCTCTTGGCGCGGTCGATGGCCATCTGCTCGACGACGTCGACATGCTCGCAGCCGCCGTAGTAGCGCTTGCCGGGATAGCCCTCGGCGTACTTGTTGGTGAGTTGCGAACCTTGCGCTTCCATGACCGGCCACGAAACATAGTTTTCTGAGGCGATCAGTTCGATGTGGTCTTCCTGCCGCTGGTTTTCCTTGCTGATGGCGGCGAACAGTTCGGGGTCGGTCTTGGCGAGGGTGTTTTGCTTTGAGAACATGGGCTTATCCCGTGGAGGAGGGGTGGGAAAAGCCGAATTCTACCGGGGATTAGAGTTCGTCGAGCGGACGGTCGAGGTGGGCACGTTCGGCCCAGCTCAACAGGGTCCAGCAACCGGACTCAACCTCGATCCAGTTGATGCCGCAATTCGGGATCGCAAAGTCGCGCGGCGAGACAAGCGATTGTCCGGCGGCCTGCCGGTAGGCGATGTCGAGCACACCGCCGTGGGTGAAGATCGCCACGGTTTCGGCCGGATGGCGACGCACGATCGTGTCGAAGGTCTGCGCCAGTCGGCCGGCGAAGGCGAGCAGGCTTTCGCCGCCCTCCGGTGCGAAGCGCGGATCGCGCGACTTGTGGCAGGCATAGGCCGCCGGATAGCGGGCCTCGCACTCCGTGTAGGTCAGCCCCTGAAAGACACCGTAGTGACGTTCGCGGAAGCCCGGGTCGAGTTGGACGGGCAGCCGGGCCAGATGGGCGGTGGCTTCGGCGGTCTGGCGCGTGCGCGTCAGGTCGCTGGCGTAGATCGCGGCGAAGCCTTCGTCTTTGAGTACGTTGCCGACGGCGCGTGCCTGGGCGTGCCCCATGACGGAAAGCGGGATGTCGATGTGGCCCTGGATGCGCTTGCCGGTATTCCAGTCGGTTTCGCCGTGGCGCACGATGCAAAGCCGGGTCATGGCTGCGGTGACTGCGGTGTTTTGTGCCGTCCCGCCAGCGCCGACTTTTGCGTCTTGTTGGCGGCCGGCTTTTGCGCTGCTTCGTACTGTTTCATGAGTTGCGGCTGCATGAAGGCCGCATAGCCTGCTTCGGCCTGATTCCACGCCTGCGTGCGCAAGAAGGCGGCTTGGCTGGCGTGGATCTTGCGCCATTGCGGGTTTTTCGCCGCAAGTTCGGCATACAGATCCTGTGCCGCTTTCCAGGCGGCGTCGATGACCGGTTTGGGCATGGGGATCAGCTGGGTGCCGGTGGCGACCAGTTCGGCGAGCGCGAGCGGATTGCGCAGGTCGTATTGCGCCTGGATGTCGAGGTGGGCCACGGCTGCCGCCGCTTCGACGATGGTCTGGTTTTCGTCGGTCAGGGCGTCATAGGCGCGGCGGTTGATGTACAGCACGTATTGCATGCCGCCCTTCCACCAGCCCGGATGCGCGTAGTACTTGCAGACATCGTGCAGGCCGAGACGCAGGTCGTCGTGCGGCGCGCTCCATTCGGCGGCGTCGAGGTTGCCGCGTTCGAGGGACTTGAGCGTTTCATCGGAGGACTGGATGATCGGCCGTCCGCCGAGCCGCTCGAAGATGCGTCCGCCGAGCCCGGAAAAGCGCATGCGCAGACTTTTGAGGTCGGCCAGCCCGCGCAGTGGCTTTTTGTACCAGCCACCCATCTGCGCGCCGGTGTTGCCCATCGGAAAGTTGACGACGCCGTAAGCCTTGTAGAACTCGCGCAGCAGTTCGAGACCCTGGCCATGTCGCAGCCAGGCGCTCATCTGGCGACTGTTGAGGCCGAAGGGAATTGCGCTGTCGAGTGCGAAAGTTTCGTCCTTGGCAAGGTAATGGGCAGCCGAGGTGTAGCCGCATTCGACGCTGCCGCGCTGCACCGTGTCGAGCACCCCGGTGCCGCCGCTCCATTCTTCGCCAACCTGCAAGGTGATCTCGAATTTGCCCCCCGAAAGATCCTTGACGGCACGAATGAAGCTCTGCACGCCGGCATAGGGGATGTCCATGAACTTCGGCAGGCGCGCGGCCAGCCGCCAACGGATCGCCTGATTGGCATGTGCAGCAGGCGCCATGCCGATGGCGAGGATGCCGGCCAAGCCGGCATTACAGATGAATCGACGTCTTTCCATAGGTGCGTGCTTCCCGTGTCCCCGTTAGGGCTTTCGACATAAATACATCCACTTGCGGATTTCCACAATGTTATGGCCCGATTATGGCCAAAGTCCGGTCTTAGCCTTTAACATGCGGCCTTCACGCACAAGGATGGCGACCGTGCCTGCATTATCACGCCACGGCCAGGCCCCGGAGGAGAGAAGTCGATGAATTTCCTGTTGCAGTTTTCGCGTCTGGTCGATGCCGTTAGCGAAGCGGTGGGCCGGGCCACACTCTGGCTGATTCTGGTGGTCGTGCTGATCAGCGCCGGCAATGCGGTGATGCGCTATGCCTTCGATATCAGCTCGAATGCCTGGCTGGAGATCCAGTGGTACATCTTTTCCGCCATCTTCCTCTTCAGCGCTGCCTACGTGCTGAAGAAGAACGAACACATCCGCATCGACATCATCGCTGGCCGCCTGTCCGAACGGGCTCAGAACTGGATCGACGTCTTCGGCATCCTGGTCTTCCTGCTGCCGATGGCGAGCATCATCGCCTGGCTATCCTGGCCGGTGTTCATGAATGCCTGGGAATCCGGCGAGGTATCGGCGAACTATGGCGGCCTCGTCCGCTGGCCGGTTCGGCTGATGTTGCCGCTCGGTTTCGCCCTCCTGATCCTGCAGGCGGTTGCCGAACTGATCAAGCGCGTCGCCTTCCTGACCGGCCACGGACCGAACGTACTGGCAAAAGCCTCCGGCCCTACGGCGGAAGAGGAACTGGCCGCAGCGATCAAGAAGCACCAGGTCGCACCCGAGGTGGCCGACATCGTCAACATGAACCATGACATGGCCGTTGCCGATAGCAAGGAAGGAGAGCGGAAATGACCGAATTCCTGATCGCCAACATGGCCCCCATCATCTTCGCCTCGCTGGTCGTCTTCCTGTTGCTTGGCTTCCCGGTGGCTTTCGCGCTGGGTGCCAACGGCATCATCTTCGGCTGGATCGGCATCGAACTGGGCCTCTTCCATCCGGCCTTCTTCCAGGCCCTGCCGGAACGCATCTTCGGCGGCATCATGAACAACGATACGCTGCTGGCGATTCCGTTCTTCACCTTCATGGGGCTGATCCTCGAACGTTCCGGCATGGCTGAGGATCTGCTTGAAACCATCGGCCAGCTGTTCGGCCCGATCCGCGGCGGTCTGGCGATCGCCGTGATTTTCGTCGGCGCGATGCTTGCAGCGACGACCGGCGTGGTCGCCGCCTCGGTGATTTCGATGGGCCTGATCTCGCTGCCGATCATGCTGCGCTACGGCTACGACCGGCGGCTGGCTTCCGGTGTGATCGCGGCTTCGGGCACACTGGCGCAGATCATCCCGCCGTCGCTGGTGCTGATTATCATCGCCGACCAGCTTGGCAAGTCGGTGGGTGACATGTACAAGGGCGCGTTTATTCCCGGCTTCGTACTGACCAGCCTGTACCTGCTCTATGTGGTAGGCATGGCGATGTTCCGACCAGCTTCGGCCCCCGCGCTGCCGCCCGAGGCACGCACGTTCCGCGAGCCGAATGGCAGTTCGGGCATGGTTTCCCTGGGGGTGGTCACCGTTCTTTCGGTCGCTGCCGCGCTGTTCTGGCGCAGCACGCAGCCCGCGGATCGCCCGCTCGACGAGTTGATCGTCATCGGCATGATGATCGGCCTCGGCACCGGATTCGCGATTGCCAGCGTCAATCGGCTGCTCAAGCTCAAGCTGCTGTCACAGATGGCCGAGCGCGTGACCTTTGTGCTGATTCCGCCGCTGGCGCTGATCTTCCTCGTGCTCGGCACGATCTTCATCGGTATCGCGACCCCGACCGAAGGTGGCGCGATGGGTGCCACCGGCGCGTTGATCATGGCGATTGCTCGCAAGCGACTCAATTTCGGACTGCTCCGGCAGGCGATGGACTCGACCGCCAAGCTGACCACCTTCGTGATCTTCATCCTCGTCGGCGCACGGGTGTTCTCGCTGACCTTCTACGGGGTCGACGGGCATCGCTGGGTCGAACACCTGCTCTCGGACCTGCCCGGGGGCGAGGTCGGTTTCCTCATCGTCGTCAACGTGCTGGTGTTCTTCCTGGCCTTCTTCCTCGACTTCTTCGAACTGGCCTTCATCATTCTGCCCCTGCTGGCGCCGGCCGCCGAGGCACTGGGCATCGACCTGATCTGGTTCGGCATCCTGATGGCGGTGAACATGCAGACCTCCTTCATGCACCCGCCCTTCGGCTTCGCGCTGTTCTACCTGCGCTCCGTCGCGCCGTTCAAGGCCTACAAGGATCACGTCACCGGCAAGCATACCGAGCCGGTCACCACCGGCCAGATCTACTGGGGCGCGGTACCTTTCGTCATCATCCAGATCATCATGGTCGGCTTGGTTATCGCTTTCCCGCAACTGGTGGGTCATGACAAGCCAACCTATGTCGAGGGTGAGTCGCCGGTGATTGACATCCAGAAGATGCTGGATGAGGATGCCGCCGCCGACGCGGCGCGCGAGGCCGAGAAAGACGGCGCTGGCGGGACGGCGACGGACCCGGCCGAGGCCATGCGGAAAGCCCTGCAGGAGGGCATGAAGTAACGGTGAGCACCGTAAGAAAAGAAGCCCCGCATCGCGGGGCTTCTTTTTTGGTGCGGTTGCCTGCGGCTTACTTGATGTGCGACTGCAGGAAGGAGTCGATACCCAACTCGGCGACACTGAACCACTGGTTGGTCACCTTCTGGTACTTGAGGTAGGGCTCGTAGATCTTCTTGAAGGCCGGATTCTTGCCCGATTCGTCGTTGTAGAGTGCGACAGCGGCTTTATAGGTGGCTTCGAGAATCTCGTTCGAATACTTTTTGAGCTTGACACCGTTCTGCACCAGGCGTACCAGCGCGGCCGGGTTCTTGTGGTCGTATTCGGCCATCATGGTCACGTTGGCTTCGTACGCGGCGGCCTGGAAGGCGTTCTGGTATTCCTTCGGCAGCTTGGCCCAGGCGTCCTTGTTGACGAAGAAGTGGATGCCGGGACCCGGCTCCCACCAACCCGGGAAGTAGTAGTTCTTGGCGACCTTGTAGAAGCCGAGCTTCTCGTCGTCATAGGGGCCGACCCATTCAGCGCCGTCGATCGTGCCTTTTTCGAGCGCGGGATAGATGTCGGAACCGGCGATCTGCTGGGTCACCATGCCCAGTTGCGAGAACACCGCACCGCCGAGACCCGCGATACGCATCTTGACGCCCTTAACGTCGGCTAGTGTGTTGATTTCCTTGCGGAACCAGCCACCCATCTGCACGCCGGTGTTGCCGCCGAGGAAGGAGACGATGTTGTAGGCGCTGTAGAAGTCGTCGAGGATTTGCTGGCCGCCGCCGTAATACACCCAGGCGTTGAGCTGGCGGAAGTTCATGCCGAAGGGTACGGAGGTACCGAAGCCGAAGGCCTTGTCCTTGCCGACGTAGTAGTAGGAACAGGTGTGGCAGCACTCCACGGTGCCGTTCTGCGTTACATCCAGTGCCTGCAGGCCGGGGGCGACTTCACCCGCTGCAAAGACCTGGATGTCGAACTTGCCGCCGGTCATGGCCCTGACACGATTGGCCAACACTTCGGCGCCACCATAAATGGTGTCGAGACTCTTCGGGAAGCTGGAGGTCAGGCGCCACTTGACGGCCTGCTGGGCATTGACCACCGCCGGTGCCGCACCGGCAGCGAGGATGCCGGCCATGCCGGCGTTCTGCAGAAACTTGCGACGTTCCATACATCTTCTCCTTTGTGGTTATCGAGGTCGTTCCGCGCGCGGCGCGAAGCGATCGCGAAATACTACACCCAAAGACAGAAGTGAAAAGCGTCAGCTGCCGGCGATCGTCATGCGGTTAACCACAATGGAACCGACCGTGCGCGAGCCGCGCGTGACGGTGTCGCGGCCAATGGCCTCGATGCCGGCGAACATGTCGCGCAGGTTGCCGGCGATGGTGATCTCATGCACCGGATAGACGATCTCGCCGTTCTCGACCCAGTAGCCGGCCGCGCCGCGCGAGTAGTCGCCGGTGACGTAGTTGATGCCATGGCCGAGCAGTTCGGTGACCAGCAGACCGGTGCCAAAATCCTTGAGCAGTCCGGCGAAATCCGCAGGGGCATCCGGACTGGGAGCCACGATCAAGTTGTGACTGCCGCCGGCGTTGCCGGTGGTCGGCATGCCGAGCTTGCGGGCGGTGTAGGTGGAGAGGAAATAGCCCTGCAGTACGCCATCCTTGATGACCGTGCGATCCCGCGTCGCGACACCGTCGTCATCGAAGGGGCTGGAAGCGAGGCCCTTGCGCAGGTGCGGGCGTTCTTCGATGTGCATCCACTCGGGAAAGATGCGCTGGCCCAGCGAATCGACGAGGAAGCTGGCCTTGCGGTAGAGGCTGCCGCCGCTCACGGCATGGACGAAGCTGCCCAGCAGCATGGCGGCAAGCGGCGCCTCGAACATCACCTTGCATTGTCGTGTCTTAAGCTTTTTCGCCCCCAGGCGGGAGAGGGCGCGGCGCGCGGCATAATCACCGATCACTTCCGGAGGTGCGAGGTCGGCTGGGTCACGCCAACCGGAATACCAGTCGTCGCGCTGCATGTCGGCGCCCTTGCCGGCAATTGGGACGCAGGAGATGAAATGGCGCGTCGAGGGAAAACCGCCCATGAAGCCGAGGCTGTTGGCCGAAACGAAATGCGCGGCGTGGGCTGAAACGGTGGCGCCTTCGGAGTTGCGTACCCGCGAGCTGACGGCGAAGGCGGCTGCCTCACTGCGGCGCGCGAGGTCGATGGCCTCCTCTACTGGCAAATCCCACGGGTGGTAGAGGTCGAGCTCCATGGGAGTTTTTGCCAGAAGTTCAGGTTCCGGCAGACCGGCGCAATCGTCCTCGGCGGTGAAGCGGGCAATTGACACGGCGGCCTCGACCGTGGCGCGCAGCGACGCCGCCGAAAAGTCCGAGGTCGAGGCATGGCCACGGCGCTGGCCCAGATATACACTTACGCCGACGCCCTTGTCGCGGTTGAACTCGATGGTCTCGACTTCCCCCTTGCGCACGGTGACGGATTGGCCAACGCCCTCGGAAACATCGGCTTCGCAGGCCGTGGCGCCACAGCGCTCGGCATGGCGCAACACATCGGCGGCGAGTTCGCGCAATTGATCCTGGGTGAATGAGAAGGCGGACATAGAAGGGCGGGGAAAGTCGGAAAGCTATAATCTTACCCGTGGATATCATCGAAAACCCCGACATGGAGGCCGATCAGCGGCCGAGCAAGAGCGCACGCAAGCGCGCGATGACCGAATTGCAGGATCTCGGCGCGGAGCTGGTCGCGCTGTCTGTCGACCAGGTCAAGAAGATCGATCTGCCGGAGGATCTGCGCGCCGCCGTGCGCGATGCCCAGCGCATCACCCAGCACGAGGCGCATCGCCGCCAGCTGCAATACATCGGCAAGCTGATGCGCAGCATCGATCCCGAGCCGATCCAGGCCGCGCTCGACGAGATCAATGGCGTTTCGGCCGCCGCCACCGCGCGCATGCATGCGCTGGAGCGCCTGCGCACGCGCTTCCTCGAAGACGAAAAGGTCATCGGCGAGATTGCCGCCGCGCATCCGGACGCCGATCTGCAACACCTGCGCCAGTTGCGCCGCAACGCGCTCAAGGAGCAGCAGCTCGGCAAGCCGCCGCGCGCCTTCCGCGAGTTGTTCCGCGTCCTGAGAGATCTGCAATGAGCAATGAACTCCTGATCGGCCTGGTGTCGATTTCGGATCGGGCATCGTCCGGTGTCTATGAAGACAAGGGCATCCCTGCCTTGCAGGAATGGTTTGCTGCCGCGCTCGTTTCGCCGTGGAAGCTCGAAACGCGGCTGATTCCCGACGAGCAGCCGGTCATCGAGCAGACGCTGATCGAGCTGTGCGATGCCGTCGGCTGCCATCTGGTGCTGACTACCGGTGGTACCGGACCCGCGCCGCGCGATGTCACGCCCGAAGCGACGCTGGCCGTCGCGCACAAGGTGATGCCCGGCTTTGGCGAACAGATGCGTGCCGTGAGCCTGAAATACGTGCCGACCGCGATCCTCTCGCGGCAGGTCGGGGTGATCCGGGGGAAGACGCTGATCCTGAACCTGCCGGGGCAGCCCAAGGCGATCAAGGAAACCCTCGACGGCGTGTTTGCCGCCGTGCCCTACTGCATCGACCTGATCGGCGGGCCCTACATCGAGACGCGTGAAGACGTGGTCAAGGCGTTTCGGCCCAAGAGCGCAATAAAGCCACCCCCCAACTGACGCCGAAGCCGGTGGTGTCGGTCGCCACCGCGCCAAGGCCACCGCTGCAGCTGGCCGCCGAAAGATCCATGTGGATCCATGGCGTCTTGCCGACGAAACGGCCGAGGAAACGCGCCGCGAGGATGTGGTCGGCATCGCCCTCCAGTGTGCATTGCTTGATGTCCGCGACCTTTGAGTCGAGCGCAGGCTCGTAGTCGGCATCCTGCGGGAAGACGCAGACGCGTTCGCCGCTGGCCTTGCCCGCCATGACCGCCTGCGCGGCAAGTTCGTCGCTGCTGGCGAAGACGCCGGAGTAACGCGCGCCGAGCGCGGTCATCATGCTGCCGGTGAGCGTGGCGAAATCGATCATCAGTTCGGGCTTGTTCTTTGCGGCGAGCGCCAGGGTGTCGGCCAGCACCATGCGGCCCTCGGCATCGGTGTGCACGACTTCGATGGTGGTGCCGTTCAGCGCTGTGACAATGTCGCCCTGTGCGTAGGCGCTCGGTGAAAGGTGGTTCTTGGCGATGGCCAGCCAGCAGTCGATACGCACCGGCAGCTTCAGTTCGGCAGCGGCGCAGAGGATTGCCAGCGCCACGGCCGAACCGTTCATGTCCTCGTGCATCCCGGCCATGTACTTCGCCGGCTTGAGGTTGTGGCCGCCGGTGTCATAGCAGATGCCCTTGCCGACGAGGGCAATGCTTTTCTTTACCTTCTTCGGCTGCCAGGAAAGATGGACGATGGCCGCGTTGCCGCCCTCCCCATCCGAACCTTGTGCGACCGCACAGAAAGCGCCGGCACCCATTCTCTTCAGCTTGCGGAAATCGAATTCCTCGATGGTGAATTTCTTCTCTTTAGCCAGCGCCCGCAAACGCTGGCGGTAGTGCGCGGGATCGAGCAGATTGGGCGGCAGTGCGGTGAGTTCGCGCGCCAGCAGGTTGGCCCGGGCGAGCGCCAGGCAAAAGTCGGCGCCGGCGGGACGGCATGGGAGAGTAATTTCCTTGAGCACCGCCGGCATTTTTTTCTTTTGCTGCGGCAGCGGCACGCCATTGACCAGTGCGACGTAGAGCGCATCGGCGAGGATGTCGTCGCCGACGCCGAGCGGTACGATGTCCAGCGTCTTCGGCGTTTCGTCGAGCAGCAGTTGCGTTGCCTTGCGCAGGGCAGTGAGCCGCTCGAAACGCGGTTTTTCGCCATCGACCATTACCAATGCGATGCACGTCCCATCGGGCAGGTCGGCGACGACGGGCGACCTGGCCAATTCTTCCGGCTTGCTGTCCTTACGTTTCAGCAGGCGTTGCCAGAAATCGCGTTCGGGCAGGTCGGCGGGCAGCGTCTTTGCTGCCGGCAGGAGCATCAGATGATGATGGCCGCGTGGTGTCGCGACGATGGAAAGCTTGGGTAAAACGGTCATTTGACAGGCCCTTTATAATTGCACCGATTATGCGTCAATACCTCGATCTCATGCAGCACGTGCTCGACCACGGGCACGTCAAGGCCGACCGTACCGGCACCGGCACACGCTCGGTGTTCGGTTGGCAGATGCGCTTCGACCTGTCCGCCGGATTCCCCGTGCTTACGACCAAGAAGCTGCACCTGCGCTCGATCATCATCGAACTGCTGTGGTTCCTGCGTGGCGAGACCAACATCCAGTGGCTCAAGGACAACAAGGTCTCGATCTGGAACGAATGGGCCGACGAAAACGGCGACCTCGGTCCTGTCTATGGCCACCAGTGGCGGCACTGGCCCAAGGTCGATGGTGGAGAGGTCGACCAGATCACCGAGTTGATCGACGGACTCAAGAAGAATCCTGACTCGCGCCGCCACATCGTTTCGGCCTGGAACCCGGGCGATGTGCCGAAGATGAAACTGCCACCCTGCCACGCGCTGTTCCAGTTCTACGTCGCCGACGGCAAGCTGAGTTGCCAGCTCTATCAGCGTAGCGCCGACATCTTCCTCGGCGTGCCGTTCAATATTGCCTCTTATGCGCTGCTGACGATGATGATCGCCCAGGTGGTCGGCCTCAAGCCGGGCGACTTCGTGCATACGCTCGGCGACGCGCACCTCTACAGCAATCATCTTGAACAGGCAAAACTGCAGTTGTCGCGCGACACGCGTGCACTGCCCACCATGCACATCAATCCTGACGTGAAAGACATCTTCGCGTTCAAATTCGAGGACTTCGCGCTGGCAGGCTACGACCCGCATCCGCACATCGCCGCGCCGGTGGCGGTCTGAGACGGTGATGAGGCTTTGCGGCGACCTCGGTGGCACCAAGGTACTGTTGGCGCTCGTCGATGCGGCCGGCCAGATCACGCATCAGTGCCGTCTCGCCAGCGCTGACTTTTCGAGCTTCGATGACCTGCTGGCCGAATACCTGCGCGGAGTATCTGTATCCATCGAAGGCGGATGCCTCGCGGTGGCGGGTCCGGTAAGCGATGACGGCCGGTCGGCGAAAATCACCAATTTGTCATGGACCGTTGATTGCGCTGCGCTGGAAGCGGCATTCAGGCTCGGACACCTTTCCCTTATTAACGATTTCGCCGGCGTTGCGCTAGGCGTGACCACCCTGCCGCCGGATCAACTGGTCACCCTGCAGGCGGGCCAGGCCTGTACCGATGGCGTCCGGCTCGTGATCGGCGCGGGCACGGGACTCGGCATGGCGATTCTTTCCGGCGACGATATTCTGCCCAGCGAGGGCGGCCATGTCGGTTTCGCCCCGCGAGATGCGGAACAGGCGGGCGTTTGGCAGGCGCTGCTGCGGAAACACGGGCGGGTCACGGTCGAGCGCGTGGTTTCCGGACCCGGGCTGGCGACTATCCATCGCGTGCTGGCGGGCGACACGCTCGATCCGGCCGAGATTGCCGAGCGCGCACTCGCAGGCGATAGCGCGGCGCGGCATACCATTGATTTCTTCTTTGCCGCTTACGGTGCCTTTGCCGGCGACATGGCCATGGCCGTCATGGCCCGGGGCGGCGTCATCCTGGCGGGTGGCGTGACCCAGCGACTGTTGCCATTGATGGCTGAGAGCAGCTTCCTCGCTGCCTTCAATGACAAGGCCGAACATGCCGACCTGGTACGCAGGATGCCGGTACAGGTGGTGAAGGAACCGGAGATTGGCCTGCGCGGTGCGGCTGTGGCGGCACGGCGATCACGGCTCTGTTGACGGATGTCAACAAACCGAAATGAATCAGGCGTATATGCTAACGAGCCAACTATTACAAACCCCAACCTAAGGAGACATCCATGGCAACAGCAAGCAAGTCCGGCGACAAGCCGATGAAACCCGCCGCGAAACCAAAAGCCGAAAAGGCAGCCAAGCCGGCAACCAAGGCGCCTGCAGCCAAGAAGGCACCGGCCGAAAAGAAACCGGCAGTGAAGAAGGCGCCGGCAGCCAAAAAGCCGGCCGCCAAGACCACCTCCGTAAAACCGGCAGCTGCTCCCGCGGTGGCCGTCAATGCCATCCCGATCCTGACGCCTGACCAGCGGCGCTACTACGTCGAGGTGGCTGCCTACTACATCGCCGAGCGGCGCGGCTTCCATGGCAGCAGTCAGATGGATGACTGGGTGCAGGCCGAAGAAGAAATCGATCGTCTGGTGCGCGAGGGCGTTCTCAAGCCATAATACGCACCAGCACCGAGGCAAACGCTCCCGCCCGCCAGAGGGAGTCGCCGCAAGGCGAAAACAATAATAGAGATGCGGCGGGTTTGCCAAGGTCAAACTAAGGGAGTCATCATGCAACAAGATCTGCCACTCAACGACCCGCATGCACTACACGGGCGTTTCGTCAGCCATTTGACGCGTTCGACTTACGCCATCATCCTCGCGGGTGGTCGTGGCAGCCGGCTCATGCAATTGACTGACTGGCGCTCGAAACCGGCCGTGCCTTTCGGCGGCAAGTTCCGCATCCTCGATTTCACGCTGTCGAACTGCGTGAACTCCGGCATCCGCCGCATCGGCGTGGCGACGCAATATAAAGCGCAGAGCCTGATCCGCCACCTGCAGCGCGGCTGGAGCTTCCTCGATGGCCGCTTCGATGAGTTCATCGACCTGCTGCCCGCCCAGCAGCAAGTGGGCGAGGACTGGTATCAGGGCACCGCCGACGCGGTGTTCCAGAATATCGACCTGCTGCGTCGCAACCATCCGAAATACGTGCTGATCCTCTCCGGCGACCACATCTACAAGATGGACTATGGCCGCCTGCTCGCGCAGCACGCGCAGACCGAGGCCGACCTGACGATCGCCTGCATGGATGTTCCGCGCGAAGAGGCTACCGCCTTTGGCGTCATGGGCGTCGACGAGAACAGTCGCATCACCAGCTTCGTCGAAAAACCCAAGGATCCGCCCTGCATCCCGGGTCAGCCCGATCGCGCGCTGGTCAACATGGGCGTATATGTCTTCAACGCGGCCTTCCTCTATGAGCAGTTGATCCGCGATGCCGATGATCCGCATTCCGACCACGACTTCGGCAAGAACGTCATCCCGCACATCATTTCGCGCTACCGTACCATTGCGCACAGCTTCTCCGAGAGTTGCGTCGGCATTCCCGAGGATGGTGTGCCCTACTGGCGCGATGTCGGCACGGTCGACGCCTACTGGGAAGCCAACATCGAACTGACCAAGGTCTCGCCGGAACTCAACATGTACGACGAGGAATGGCCGATCTGGACGCACCAGGAACAACTGCCGCCGGCCAAGTTCGTCTTCGATGAGGAGGATCGGCGCGGCATGGCGATCGACTCGCTGGTGTCCGGTGGCGACATCATCAGTGGCGCCGTGGTGCGCCGCTCGCTGCTGTTCTCGCGTGTCTTCATCCACAGCTACGCCGAGGTCGAGGATTCGGTGATCCTGCCAGATGCCGAGATCGGCCGCAACTGCAAGATCCGCCGCGCGGTGATCGACAAGAACTGCAAGGTGCCCGACGACATGGTGATCGGCTACGATCCCGAAGAGGATCGCAAACGCTTCCACGTCACCGAGAAGGGCATCTGCCTGGTCACGCCGGAAATGCTCGGGCAGCAGATCCACTACATTCGCTAGGCGTTCTCCATCACTCGTACGCTGAACCAGCCCGCGCCGTATTTTCGCGGGTTGGCCGGCGCAAGATCAATACAAAACCAAAACGAATAACACCATGGCCGGCACTCTCTTCCAACTCGAAGTCAACCCCAAGCTTCCAGCCCGTCTCGCCCGTCTCGACGACATTGCCAACAATCTCTGGTACAGCTGGGACCGCCCGACGCGCACCCTGTTTGCACGCCTCGGCCAGAAACTCTGGGGCGCCGTCGGCCACAGCCCGAAGGCCTTCCTCAAGCGCGTCGACCAGCACCGGCTCGACGAGGCGGCTGAAGACCCGGTTTTCCTTGGTGCGCTGGCGCATGTGCTGTCGGCCTACGACACCTATCACGACAGCCCGCGCCGCGAACATGGCCCGCAATTGCCGGAAGGCGCGCTGATCGCCTATTTCTGCGCCGAGTTCGGCTTCCACGAAAGCCTGCCGATCTATTCCGGCGGCCTCGGCATTCTCGCCGGCGACCACTGCAAGACCGCCAGCGACATGAATCTGCCTTTCGTCGGCGTCGGCCTGCTGTATCGCCAGGGCTATTTCCTGCAGAGCATCGACGGCGAAGGCCGTCAGCATGCGCTCTACAACGACGCCGATTTCGATGACCTGCCGGTCAAGCCGGTGCTGCGTGCCGACGGCAGCGACCTCAAGATCAGCGTACGTTTCCCGGGCCGCGACGTGCATGTGAAAGTCTGGTCGGCGCGCGTCGGCCACATCACGCTCTATCTGCTCGATACCGATCTCGAGGAAAACTCCTCGCACGATCGCGACATCACCCACCAGCTCTATGGCGGCGACCGCACCACGCGTCTCGAACAGGAGATCGTGCTGGGCATGGGCGGCGTGCGTGCCTTGCAGGAGATGGGACTCAAGCCGACGGTCTGGCACATCAACGAAGGGCACGCCGCTTTCCTGATCCTCGAACGCATGCGCGACATGATCAAGACCGGCATTGAATTCACCTCCGCGCTCGAAGCGGTCGCCAGCAATACGGTATTCACTACCCATACGCCGGTACCTGCCGGACACGATCATTTCGCCGACGACATGATCCGGCGCTATTTCGAGGAGTGTTGCCATGACATGGGTTGCGATGTCGGCACCCTGATCGGCCTCGGGCACATCAACGACGATCCCGACTTCAACATGACGGCGCTGGCCATTCGCGGTTCGCGCTTCCAGAACGGCGTATCGCGCATCCATGGTGACGTGTCGGCGGAAATCTGCGGCAGCCTGTGGCCGCAGATCGAGGCCTCCGAAAATCCGATGGGCTATGTCACCAACGGCGTGCATGTGCCGACCTTTCTCTCCGACATGTGGCACGACACTTTCGATCGCGTGCTCGGCCCGGCCTGGCGCCAGCGCCTCACCGATGCACAGACCTGGTCGGAAATCCACGCGATTCCCGACCACAGCTTCTGGAGCATCCGCCAATCGATCAAGTCGCAGATGCTGCATCTCGTGCGCCACCGCATCACGCAGCAGCACGTGCGCAACCAGAGTTCGCAGTCGCACATCGATCGCCTGCTGAAGTATGCCGATCCAGAAAACCCCAACGTGCTGACCATCGGCTTCGCGCGCCGCTTCGCCACCTACAAGCGTGCCGCACTGCTGTTCCGTGATCCGGAGCGACTGCACCGCCTGATCAGCAATGCCGACCGCCCGGTGTTGTTCATCTTCGCCGGCAAGGCGCACCCGGCCGACCAGCCGGGCCAGGCGCTGATCCGCCGCATCCACGAAGTCGCGTCGATGCCGAAGTTCGAGGGCCATATCCTGCTGGTCGAAGGCTACGACCTGCGCCTTGCGCGCCGGCTGGTTTCGGGCGTCGATGTCTGGCTCAACAACCCGATCTATCCGCTTGAAGCCTCCGGCACCTCGGGCATGAAGGCGGCGATCAATGGCGTGCCCAATCTGTCCGTGCTTGATGGCTGGTGGGGTGAGGGTTTCCATCAGGACGAGAGTGGCGCGAATGGCTGGGCGATCAAGCCGGCCTCGAGCATCCACGACCAGGAGCGGCGCGACCAGGAAGAAGGCCGTTCGCTATATGAGCTGCTGCAGGACAAGGTGATCCCGCAGTATTACGCGCGCGGGGCGATGGGCTATTCGCCGGACTGGGTGCACATGGCGAAGCATTCCATCGCCACGATCACGCCACGGTTCAATTCGATGCGCATGGTCGGCGAATACCTCAACAAGTTCTACACGGCCGCCGACCATCAGTGGCGACGCAAGAGTGCAGACGGGTTTGCCGCGGCACGCACGCTGGCCAACTGGAAGCAGAAGGTGCAACAAGCGTGGCCGAAAGTCAGCCTGCGCCGCATCGACAACCCGCAGAAACGCATTCCCTATGGGGGCAGCCTGCGTTTCGAAGTGGCGGTGCAACTCGACGGGCTGGAGCCCGACGATGTCGCGGTCGAAATGCTGATGTCGCGCCCCAGTTCGAATGCCAAGTCGAAGCCGCCGCGCAGCATCTTCCTCGAATACCAGGGCGCAGGACAGGATGGCGAGAGTATCTACGCGGTCGAGTTGACGCCGGAAGTCTGTGGCAAGATCAATTATCGGCTGCGCGCCTATCCCCATCATGAACTACTGACCCATCCTTTCGAAATGGGCATGATGTTGTGGTTGTGAGCCGACGATGACCCCGATCCTGAATACCCCTGCTTGGAAGCATGCCGAGCGGCATGCGCACGGACTGCGTGACGTACATCTGCGCGACCTGTTCGCGCATGACCCGGAGCGCTTCCAGCGCCTGACGGTGCGCTGGAACCACGGCGATGGCTGGCTGCTCGATCTTTCCAAGCAGCGCATCACGCCGGAGACACTGCCGTTGCTGGCCGGCCTGTGGGACGCTGCAGACGTGCCGGGCTGGATCGCGAAGATGCGTGCCGGCGAGCCGATCAACCACACCGAAGGGCGCGCGGTGCTGCATATCGCGTTGCGCAATATCGGCCCGGGTGCTGGGCCGATCATGGTCGATGGCCATGACGTCATGGCCGACGTGCAGGCCGTGCTCGCCCGCATGCGCGCTTTCTGCGAGGCGGTGCATTCCGGCCAGTGGCGCGGTGCCACCGGCGAGCCGATCACTGACGTTGTGAACATCGGTATTGGCGGTTCCGACCTCGGCCCGCGCATGGCGACGCAGGCGCTTGCTGCCTTCCGTGTGCCGCATCTCCGGGTGAACTACGTGGCGAACCTCGATGGGGCCGACTTGGCGACGACGCTCGCCGGGCTCAATCCGCGCAGCACGCTGTTCATCATCGCCAGCAAGACCTTTACCACGCAGGAGACGATGCAGAACGCGACCTCCGCCCGGCACTGGCTGACCGGCGCACTGGGAGCGGCTGCCGTGGCACGCCATTTCGTCGCGGTTTCCACCGCGCTCGACAAGGTCGCCGCCTTCGGCATCGATCCGGACAACGCCTTTGCCTTCTGGGACTGGGTTGGTGGCCGCTTCTCGCTGTGGTCGGCGATCGGGCTGCCACTGGCGCTCGCGATCGGTTTCGACAAGTTCGAGGCCTTGCTTGCCGGCGCACGCGCGATGGACGAGCATTTCTTCAGCGCCCCGCCGCTCGAGAACCTGCCGGCGTTGCTGGCACTGGTCGAGTTGTGGAACGCCGACTTCGTCGGTCTGCAGACACGCGCCGTGCTGCCCTACAGCCAGTCGCTCGGCCTGCTGCCACGCTACCTGCAACAGCTCGAGATGGAAAGTCTCGGCAAGCAGATCGACCGCGGCGGCAAGCTTGTCGGTTGCCCGACGCTGCCGATCCTGTGGGGCGAGCCGGGCACCAATGGCCAGCATGCCTTCTACCAGTTGCTGCATCAGGGTGGCCGTGCCTTGTCCTGTGAATTTCTGGCCTGCCGCACGCCCGACTATCCGCTCGCCGGCCATCACGAGAAGCTGCTCGCCAACTGTTTCGCGCAAAGTGCGGCACTGATGAAGGGCAAGACCGAGGCCGAGGCATTGGCGGAATTGCAGGCGGCGCACGCGCCCGCCGCGGACTTTCTCGCGCCTTACAAGATCTTCCCCGGCAACCAGCCGTCGACGACGCTGCTGTTGCCACGCCTCGATCCGCATACGCTCGGCGCGCTCATAGCGCTCTACGAGCACAAGGTCTTCACGCTCGGCGTTCTCTGGCACCTCGACGCCTTCGACCAGTGGGGCGTGGAGTATGGCAAGCAGATCGCCAATTCCCTGCTGCCGATGATCGAGGGTAGCGCACCGGTGGCAGGTGTCGACAACTCGACCGCGGGGCTCATCGCCGCTTGCAAATCATGAAGGTTCTGTTTGCCACTTCCGAAATCGCGCCATGGGTGAAGACCGGCGGCCTCGGCGATGTTGCAGCAGCGCTGCCGCCCGCGCTGCGTGCACAAGGTTGCGACGTGCGCGTGCTGGTGCCGCGTTACCCGGCGTTGCGCGAGGCGCTTCCCGATGCCGAGTTGCTCGTGGCCTTGCCTTCGATGGGTGGCCACCTGCCGGCGGCCGACCTTTTTCTTGCCCAGCATGACGGCCTGCCGTTCCTGCTGCTCGACTGCCCGCTGCTCTTCGACCGGCCGGGCAACCCCTACCTCGGGCCGGAAGGCCACGACTGGCTCGATAACCATCTGCGCTTCGGCCTGTTGTCACGCGTGGCCGCGCGTCTCGCCAGCAATGCGACCCCGCTCGACTGGCGGCCGGATGTCCTGCATTGCCACGACTGGCAGACAGCACTTGCCCCTTATTACCTGAGGCATTACGAACAGGATGGTGCCGCCTCGGTGATGACGATCCATAACCTCGCCTTCCAGGGTACTTTCCCGCCGCAACTCCTCGACGAGCTGGCGCTGACAGGCGCCGACTGGCATATCGAAGGCGTCGAGTACTACGGGCTGATTTCCTTCCTCAAGGCCGGCCTGCGCCATGCCGATGCGCTGACGACCGTCAGCCCGACCTATGCGCGCGAGATCCAGACCGAGGCCGAGGGCATGGGCATGCAGGGCCTGTTGCAGACCCGTGCCGCGCAACTGACGGGTATCCTCAACGGCATCGACGACACGGTGTGGAATCCGGCGCTCGATCCGCACATCGCCGCGCACTACGATCGCGATCATCTCGACACGAAGCGGCAGAACAAGGCTGCCCTGCAGCGCGAGATGGGCTTGGCCGTGCGCGATGATTGCCCGCTGTTCGGCATCGTCAGCCGCCTCACGGCACAGAAAGGGCTTGACCTCGTCGCCGAGATTGGCGACGCGCTTGTCAGCCTGCCGGCGCAGCTCGTCGTGCTGGGCAGTGGCGACAAGTCGCTCGAAGCAGCCTATCGCGCACTGGCCGAACAGCATACGGGACAGGTCGCCGTAAAGATCGGCTACAGCGATCCGCTTGCCCATCGCATCGAGGCGGGTGCCGACTGTTTCCTGATGCCCTCGCGTTTCGAACCCTGCGGCCTGAACCAGATGTACAGCCTCGCCTATGGCACGCCACCGCTGGTGCGCGCCACCGGCGGACTGGCCGACACGGTCGTCAACTATTCCCCGGCCGGGCTGGCGGACGGCAGTGCCAACGGCTTCGTCTGCCACGCCGCTACGGCGGAGGCGATCCTCGGTACCGCCGGGCTGGCGATGCTGGTCTGGCAGGACAAGGTGCGCTGGCGCCAGTTGCAGCGCAATGCGATGGCCGGCGATTTCCGTTGGACCGGGCCGGCGCGGCAGTATCTCGACCTTTATCAAAGCTTGATTGCATGATCATCCTCATCGCCGCCGTGGCGAAGAATGGCGTCATCGGCAAGGACAATGCACTGCCGTGGCATTTGCCCGAGGACCTCAAGCACTTCAAGGCGCTGACGACCGGGCATGCGGTTCTGATGGGACGCAAGACCTGGGAGTCGCTGCCGCCGAAATTCCGCCCACTGCCGAATCGCCAGAACTATGTCCTGACGCGCGATCCGAATTACGTCGCGCCCGGCGCGACCGTCGTGCATTCTCTGGACGAAGCCATGAAAGTCGGCGCTGGCGGGACGGCACTGTTCGTGATCGGCGGTGCGGAACTCTATACGCACATGCTGCCACACGCACAGCAGCTTGAACTCACCGAGATCGATGCCGCGTTCGAGGGCGATGCGCACTTCCCGGCTTTCAACCGCGCGCAGTGGCGCGAAGTGAACCGCGAGTCCGGCCTCGGCGCCGACGGCTGGCGCTACGCCTTCGTTACCTACGAACGAATTTGATCCTCCACGAAGATTTTCGGGTGCTACTGCCCGCGGGTGGATTGTTCGTGCGCCAGTGGTCGCCCGTACCGGCGCAGGGCTGTCCGATCATCCTCTTCCACGACTCGCTCGGCAGCGTCGAACTGTGGCGCAACTTTCCATCCGCGCTCGCCGCGCGCACCGGGCGCACGGTAATTGCCTACGATCGTCTTGGCTTCGGACGTTCCAATGCCCGTACCGGCAAACTCAGCCCGAATTTCGTAGCGGAGGAAGCAGGAACTGTATTCCCAGGGTTGCGTGAGCAGTTGGGCATCAGGCGTTTCATTGCCTTCGGCCACAGCGTCGGCGGCGGCATAGCGGTGCATTGCGCGGCGCGCTTCTCCTACGATTGCGCTGCACTGATCACCGAATCCGCGCAGGCCTTCGTCGAGGATCGTACGCTGCAGGGCATTCGGGAGGCCAAGGCTCTGTTCGCCGACCCGGCGCAGGTCGAGCGGCTCGGCAAATATCACGGCACCAAGGCGCGCTGGGTGCTGGATGCGTGGATCGATACCTGGCTCAGTCCGGCCTTCGCTGACTGGTCGCTCGATGCCGTGCTGCCGCAGGTCCGCTGCCCGGTTCTGGCAATTCATGGTGCCGAGGACGAGTATGGATCGATCCGTCATCCCGAGCGCATTGGCAAACTCGCCGGCGGCGCGGCGCGCGTCGAGGTGATGCCTGATACGCGCCATGTACCACATCGCGAACGCGAGGCGGCGGTGCTCGACTTGATCGCCGGGTTTCTCAGCTAGCCACGCAGTCCACGTAGTAGCCGTTGCCGTTTTCCTTGACGAGGCCGTGGATGTCGGTCTCGAAGCCGGGGAAGCGGGCGTTGAAGTCGCGCGCGAACTGGAGGTAGCGGACGATCGTCACGTTGAAGCGCTCGCCGGGGATCAGCAGCGGGATGCCGGGGGGATACGGGGTGAGCAGCACGGCGGTGACGCGGCCTTCGAGGGTATCGATCGGCACGCGCTCGATCTCGCGGTGTGCCATCTTTGCAAAGGCATCGGCCGGGCGCATTGCCGGTTCCATGTCGGAAAGGTACATTTCAGTGGTGAGGCGTGCCACGTCATTCAGCTTGTACACCTCGTGGATCTGCTTGCACAGGTCGCGCAGGCCGACGCGTTCGTAACGGGGGAACTTGGTGACGAATTCGGGCAGCACCTTCCACAGCGGCTGGTTTTTGTCGTAGTCGTCCTTGAACTGCTGCAGGGCGGTGACCAGCGTGTTCCAGCGGCCCTTGGTGATGCCGATGGTGAACATGATGAAGAAACTGTAAAGGCCGCACTTTTCGACGATGACGCCGTGCTCGGCGAGGTACTTGGTGACGATCGCGGCGGGGATGCCGGGCTCGTCGGAAAAGTCGCCGTCGACGTCGAGGCCGGGGGTGATGACCGTGGCCTTGATCGGGTCAAGCAGGTTGAAGCCCTTGGCCAGCTTGCCGAAACCATGCCAACGCTCGCCGGGCTTGAGCATCCAGGCCTCGCGTTCTTCAATGCCTTCTTCGGAAAGATCCTTCGGTCCCCAGACCTGGAACCACCAGTCGGCGCCGAATTCCTTGTCCACCTTGCGCATGGCGCGGCGGAAATCGAGCGCCTCCTTGATCGATTCCTCGACCAGCGCGGTGCCGCCGGGCTCCTCCATCATCGCTGCGGCGACGTCGCAGGAAGCGATGATCGAGTATTGCGGCGAAGTCGAGGTGTGCATCAGGTAGGCTTCGTTGAAGACGTCGCGGTCGAGCTTGTGATTCTCGGCATCCTGCACGAGGATCTGCGAGGCCTGGCTCAGGCCGGCCAGCAGCTTGTGCGTCGATTGCGTGGCGAACACCATTGATTCCTTGCAGCGCGCGCGGCCGGCCCCGATGGCATGGTAGTCGCCATAGAAGTCGTGGAAAGCGGCGTGCGGCAGCCAGGCTTCGTCGAAGTGCAGCGTGTCGATCTTGCCGTCGAGCTCCTGCTTGATGTCCTCGACGTTGTACATCACGCCGTCGTAGGTGCTCTGGGTGATGGTCAGCACGCGCGGCTGGCCTTTTACCTTCGAGGCGAACGGATGCGCGGCGATCTTCTTCTGGATGTTCTTCCAGCTGAATTCAGCCTTCGGGATCGGGCCGATGATGCCGTAGTTGTTGCGCGTCGGCATCAGGAACACGGGGATCGCGCCGGTCATCATGATCGCGTGCAGGATCGACTTGTGGCAGTTGCGGTCGACGACGACGATGTCGCCGGGCGCGACGGTGGAATGCCAGACGATCTTGTTCGAGGTCGAGGTGCCGTTGGTGACAAAGTAGAGATGGTCGGCGTTGAAGATGCGCGCGGCGTTGCGTTCGGAAGCGGCGACCGGGCCGGTGTGGTCGAGCAGCTGGCCGAGTTCCTCGACGGCGTTGCAGACGTCGGCGCGCAGCATGTTCTCGCCGAAGAACTGGTGGAACATCTGGCCGACCGGGCTTTTGAGGAAGGCGACGCCGCCCGAGTGGCCCGGGCAGTGCCAGGAGTAAGAGCCGTCGGCGGCGTAGTGCGTCAACGCGCGGAAGAAGGGCGGCGGCAACGAGTCGAGATAGGCCTTGGCCTCGCGCACGACGTGGCGCGCGATGAATTCCGGCGTGTCCTCGTACATATGGATGAAGCCATGCAGCTCGCGCAGTACGTCGTTGGGAATGTGGCGGCTGGTGCGCGTCTCGCCATGCAGGAAGATCGGGATCTCGGCGTTGCGGATGCGGATCTCGGTAACGAAGGCACGCAGCTCGGCGATGGTTTCCTCCGCCTCGTTGGCGAGTTCCTCGTCATCGACCGACAGCACGAAGGCCGAGGCCCGGCTCTGCTGCTGGGCGAAGGAGGTGAGGTCGCCATAGCTGGTGACGCCCAGTACATCCATGCCTTCCTTTTCGATTGCTGCGGCGAAGGCGCGGATGCCGAGGCCCGAGGCATTCTCCGAACGGAAATCCTCGTCGATGATGATGATGGGAAAATGAAAACGCATCGCGTGCTCCTGAAAAGCAAAGACCCGCCCCGAAAATCGGCAGCGGGTCACATGGATGAAAGGGATGTGTGCGCTAGGCCTAGATCTTGGGCAGGGTGACGCCGATCTGGCCCTGATACTTCCCGCCGCGGTCGCGGTAGGAGGTTTCGCAGACCTCGTCGGACTCGAAGAAGATCACCTGGGCGCAGCCCTCGCCGGCGTAGATCTTGGCGGGCAGGGGCGTGGTATTGGAAAATTCGAGGGTTACGTAGCCTTCCCATTCGGGCTCGAAAGGCGTGACGTTCACGATGATGCCGCAGCGCGCATAAGTGCTCTTGCCGAGGCACACGGTGAGGACGCTGCGCGGGATGCGGAAGTATTCGACGGTGCGGGCCAGCGCGAAGGAGTTCGGCGGGATGACGCAGTAGCCCTTGCCCGAGACCTCGACGAAGGAATTCGGGTCGAAGTTCTTCGGGTCGACGATGGTCGAATTGATGTTGGTGAACACGCGGAATTCGTCGGCGCAGCGGATGTCGTAGCCGTAGCTCGACGTGCCGTAGGAAACGATCTTCTGGCCATTCACCTCGCGCACGAGCTCGGGGGCGTACGGCTCGATCATGCCGTGCTCCTGCGCCATGCGGCGAATCCACTTGTCTGACTTGATGGCCATGCCGACTTTCCTCTCCTGCGACTTCCTTGTTTTCGAAGGCGCGATTATCCCCTATTAGTTCCTGGGAATCTCATGTCGGCCGGTGCGGGTGACCACCCCGGTGTTGCTGAAATACACATTGAAGCGCATGTCGCTGCTGGGCAAGGCGGTTTGCTCCTTCCATTCCCAGACTTCTTCCTGCTTGAGCGCGAAAAACTGCATCGAGGCCGGCTTGCCGAGCAGGCGGCGGATTTCCTCCTGCCTCATGCCGGGCTGCACCTTGGCGAAGTTCTCGGGGGTGAGTACTTGCTCCATGGCCTTGAGGATGCCCCCCGGCCCGATGGTCAGCATGTAGTTGCGCGTACCTTCGGGCGTGAACGGGTATTCCCAGACCTTGTCGGCGCCTTCCTGCCACTCCATCGTCGGCCGACCGAGCTTGTCGATGATCTCGGTCGTATTGGAGATGCCCGGGCGCAGCTCGTTCGTCCGGTCGCAGCCGAGGAGGGTGAGCAGGGCGCCGAGCATCAGCAGGAAACTGCGCATCAGGTGTTCTGGACGACGATGCTCGGGAACTTGGCGGAGTGGTCCTTGGCCTGTTCGGCGATCTTGACGGCGATGCGGCGGCCGATGCCCTTGTAAATCTCGGCGACGCGGCCATCCGGATCGGCGACCACGGTGGGGTGGCCGGAATCGACCTGTTCGCGGATGTTGCGGTCGAGCGGCAGGGAGCCCAGCAGTTCGGTGTCGTAGTCGGCGCACATCTTTTCGCCGCCGCCGGAGCCGAAGATATGCTCTTCATGGCCGCACTTCGAACAGATGTGGATGCTCATGTTTTCGACGATGCCGAGGATCGGGATGCCGACTTTCTCGAACATCTTCAGTCCCTTGCGTGCGTCGAGCAAGGCAATGTCCTGTGGCGTGGTGACGATCACCGCGCCGGTGACGGGCACCTGCTGCGCGAGGGTGAGCTGGATGTCGCCGGTGCCGGGCGGCAGGTCGACGACGAGATAATCGAGGTCGCGCCAATTGGTGTCGCCGAGCAGCTGGTTCAGCGCTTGGGTGACCATCGGGCCGCGCCAGACCATCGGGGTTTCGGGGTCGATGAGGAAGCCGATCGACATCGCCTGGATACCGTGGGCGTCCATCGGTTCGAGCTTCTTGCCGTCGGTGGACTCCGGCTGGCTGTCCGGGATGCCCAGCATCTGTGGTTGCGAGGGGCCGTAGATGTCGGCGTCGAGCAGGCCGACCGTGGCGCCTTCGGCGGCCAGCGCCAGCGCGAGGTTGACTGCGGTGGTGGACTTGCCGACGCCACCCTTGCCGGAGGCGACGGCGATAATGTTTTTCACGCCCGGAATGAGCTTCACGCCCTTCTGCACCGCATGCGAAACAATTTTCTGGAAGACGTTGGCCGACACATTGGCCGCACCAGCAGCCTTGAGGGCGTCGATCACCGCCTTGCGGATGCTTTCGATCTGGCTCTTGGCCGGATAGCCCAGTTCGATGTCGAGGGAAAGGTCCGCGCCGCTGATCTTGATGTTCTTGACGCTGCGGCTGGAGACGAGATCCTTCTGGGTGTTGGGATCGATGACGGCCTTGAGGGCCTCCTGGACGGACTGTTCGGTAAGGGACATGGGAAAAGCCTTTCTGGATCGAGGGGATGAATTCTAGCAAGGCGCAGATGAGGGCGAAGCGGCCCGCTTCAAGCGACAATACGCCCTATGGGTGAGGATGATGGTTTAGTAAAAGTCGGCGCTGGCAAGACGGCACTGGCGTGCCGGCCGGGCTGCGCAGCCTGCTGCATCGCGCCGTCGATCTCGACGCTGGGCAAGCCGGCGAGCGTGCCTTGCCTGCACCTGACTGCTGATCTGCGCTGCGCGCTGTTCGGCCAGCCCGAACGGCCGGCCTGTTGCGGCGGCCTGCAGCCCTCAACCGAGATGTGTGGTGAAAATCGCGAGCAGGCGCTTGCCTATCTGGCCGCGCTGGAAGAGGCGACACGCTAGAATCGCCCCATTGATTCATCGGGTTTCTTCCACATGTCCGCACGCAAAATTCTCGTCACCTCCGCCCTGCCCTACGCCAACGGCGCAATCCACCTCGGCCACCTCGTCGAATACATCCAGACCGACATCTGGGTGCGCTTCCAGAAGCTGCGCGGCCATGAGTGCTGGTATGTCTGCGCCGACGACACGCATGGCACGCCGATCATGCTGCGCGCCGAGAAGGAAGGCATCACGCCGGAGCTGCTCATCGACCGCGTGCATGGCGAACACAGCCGCGATTTCGCGGGCTTCCACATCGCCTTCGACAACTACTACACGACGCATTCCGCCGAGACGCGTTTCTACTCCGAGGATATCTACGCCAAGCTCAAGGCGGCCGGCCTGATCGAGGTGCGCGCCATCGAGCAGTATTACGACCCGGTCAAGCAGATGTTCCTGCCCGATCGCTTCATCAAGGGCGAGTGTCCGAAGTGTGGCGCCAAGGACCAGTATGGCGATTCCTGCGAGTCCTGCGGCGCGGCCTATGCACCGACCGAACTGAAGGATCCGTATTCGGCCGTCTCCGGTGCCAAGCCGGTGCTGAAGTCTTCCGACCACTATTTTTTCAAGCTCTCCGACCCGCGTTGCCAGGCCTTCCTGCGTGAATGGACGCGCAAGGGCAGCCTGCAGCACGAGGCCGCCAACAAGCTGCACGAATGGCTGGGTGATGTCGGCGAAAACAAGCTGACCGACTGGGACATTTCGCGCGACGCGCCTTATTTCGGCTTCGAGATTCCCGGCGCGCCGGGCAAATACTTCTACGTCTGGCTCGATGCGCCGATTGGCTACATGGGCTCCTTCAAGAACTTCTGCGCAAAACAGGGGCTGAACTTCGACGATTGGTGGAAGCCCGATTCAAAGGCCGAGCTGTATCACTTCATCGGCAAGGACATCCTCTACTTCCACGCGCTGTTCTGGCCCGCCGAGCTGCAGCACGCCGGCTACCGTACGCCGACCAACGTCTTCGCGCATGGCTTCCTCACGGTCGATGGCGCCAAGATGTCGAAATCGCGCGGCACCTTCATCACTGCCGAGAGCTACCTGCAGCAGGGGCTGAATCCCGAATGGTTGCGCTACTACTTCGCGGCCAAGCTCAACGGCTCGATGGAGGACATCGACCTCAACCTCGATGATTTCGTCAGCCGCGTGAACAGCGACCTCGTCGGCAAGTTCATCAACATCGCCAGCCGGGCGGCCGGTTTCATCGCCAAGCAATTCGACGGCAAGCTCCTCGACGAAGCCTTCCAAGAGCGCTTCATGGGTGCACTGCCCGAGCTGCTGCTCGCCGCCGAGGAGATCGCCAGTTACTACGAAGCGCGCGATTTCGGCCGCGCCATCCGCCGCATCATGGCGCTGGCCGACCAGGTCAACCAGTATGTTGACCAGCACCAGCCGTGGAAGCTCGCCAAGCAGGGTGGCCAGGAACGCGAGTTGCACGTGGTCTGCACCATGCTGATCAACGCCTTCCGCCTGCTCGCGCTCTACCTTAAGCCGGTGCTGCCGAAGCTGGTGCAGCGCGCCGAGGAGTTCCTCAACGTCGCGCCACTGCACTGGCGCGATGCGGCCCACCTGCTGCCGCCGGCGCATGCGATCAACCCCTACGAGCACCTGATGACGCGCATCGAAGGCAAGCAGATCGACGCGCTGCTCGCCGCCAACACGCAATCGCTGGCGCCAACCCCCGCGCAGCAGTCACCGCAACGCCATGCCCAACACCAGACCGGAGAGAAAGTGGAAGCAACCGAACAACACATCAGCATCGACGATTTCGGCAAGATCGACCTGCGTATTGCGCGCATCGCCAACGCCGAACATGTGGAGGGTACGGAGAAGCTGCTCAAACTTTCGCTCGACCTCGGCCCCATGGGAACACGCCAAGTGTTCGCCGGCATCAAGGCCGCCTATGATCCGGCCACGCTGGTCGGCCGGCTAACCGTGATGGTTGCCAACCTCGCGCCACGCAAGATGAAGTTCGGCATGAGCGAGGGCATGGTGCTCGCGGGCTCCGATCCCGAAGGCAAGACCGCCGGGCTTTACCTGCTGTCGCCCGATGCGGGTGCCACACCGGGCATGAAAGTAAAGTAATGGAAGTTCGCCACCTGATCATCACCGGTCGGGTACAAGGCGTCTGGTTCCGCGGCAGCATGGCGCAGGAAGCGCAGCGGCTCGGCGTCACCGGCTGGGTGCGCAACCGCGCCGACGGCAGCGTCGAGGCGATGGTCGCGGGGTCGGCCGAGCAGGTCGCCATGATCATGAACTGGGCGCGCCGCGGCCCACCCAACGCAACGGTCGAACAGCTTGCCGTCGAATTGGGCGAAGGCGAATTCAGCAGCTTCGAGCAGCGCGCCTCGTTGTAAAAGTCAGCGCTGGCAGGACGGCATACCTGCCCCAAAGAGCTGTTGTGTTTTGGCACTATCCGGATATCATTTCCCCAGTCACGGAACTGGAAAGATCCGCACAAAAATGAAAGAAATCATCTCCACCCAGCAAGTCGAGAAGGGCATGTTCGTGCTCGAGCTCGATCGCCCCTGGCTGGAGACGCCGTTCCTGCTGCAGGGCTTTCTCGTCGAGGATGAGGATCAGATCGCCGAGCTGAAGAAATACTGCACGACGGTCACCATCGATCGCAATCGTTCGGCCGGTACGCAATACCTTGCCGAGAAACAGGAAAAGATCCGGCCGTACCTGAGGACAGGTTCGCAGCCAGCGGTGACGACGGTGCAAGCGGTCAATGAGGACTTTGGCAGCTTCCTCAAAAAGCTCCGTGAAAAACCCGGCAAGCGCCGGCCCGACCGCAAGCCGCCTGCCATCTCGACGGTCGATCACCAGAGCCTGCTGGAAGAGGAACTGGTCTATTCCGCGCCGCTGGTCGATGACGTCAAGGAAAAGCTCCAGTCGATCCGTGAATCCCTGGATGCCAACATCTCCGGGGACATCCGCGAAGTCGTCGGCCTCGTGTCCGAGATGGCCGAGGCGGTCGAGCGCAACCCGGACGCGATGATCTGGCTGGCGCGCTTGCGCTCGACCGACGAATACTCCTACGACCATGCCGTCGATGTCTCGGTGCATATCATGGTGCTCGCGCGCTTCCTCGGCATGCCGGCCAAGACGGTCGAGATGCTCGGCCAGGTCGGGCTGATGCAGGACATCGGCAAGATCAACCTGCCCGACAGCGTGCTCAACAAGCAGGAAGACCTGAGCGAGGAAGAACTGGTGCTGGTGCAGTCGCATGTCGCCAGCTCGCTGGAAATCCTCGCCGGCCAGCACGGCTTTTCGTTCGAAGCCCTGGCCATCGTCGGTAGCCATCACGAGCGCTTTGACGGTAGCGGTTACCCGCGCCGCATCCAGGGCGAGCGGATCAGCCTGCATGCCGAACTGGCCGGGCTGATCGACTGCTATTGTGCGATGACGCGCAAGCGCTCTTATCGCGCCGCGGTGTCGAACCAGCAGGCGCTGGAAAGCCTGATCGGCATGCGCGGCACGAAATTCCGCGCGCCGGTCGTTGATCAGTTGATCCAGTGCCTCGGCCTTTACCCGATCGGTTCGCTGGTCGAGCTCAACAGCGGCGAAGTCGGCGTGGTGATCCAGCAGAACAACGTGCGCCGGCTCAAGCCGCGCATCATGGTGATTTTGAATCCGGACAAGTCGGTCGAGCGGCGACCGCGCACGCTCGACCTGATCATGGATCCGGCGACGCCCACGGGCGAGTTGTACCGTATCGTCCGCTCCTTGCCGATGAATGCCTACGGCATCAACCCTGCCGATTTCTATCTTGGCTGACCGCGAACACCTCACCACTCACCTCGAAAAGCGCCGCATCGACCTGGGCACGGGGCTGCCCAGCCTGCCGGTGGCATGGGAGGACATTACCCATCTGTCGCAGCAACTCGACGCGGCGCATTGCCTCGGCATCATCGCGCTGTCGGTACTGCCCGATCCCTCGCTGTTGCGCTTGGCTCCGGAGGTCAGCCGCGACCTGCGCCTGACCATCACGCGGCGCATCGAATCCGCGCTGCGTCCGCAGGATCGGCTCTACGCCACGGAACATTGGGAGTGGCTGATCGTCCTCGCCTCCCTGCCGAGCAGCGCCCCGCTGATGCTGGCGCTGATCAGGCTCGATGCCTTGTTCGCCGAACCGGTTCACGCCCTCGACGACAGCATGCTGTTGCTGCGCGTCGCCTGTGGTGGCGCACTCTGCCCCGACGATGGCACCGACGCGCGCCACCTTGTCCAGTCGGCGCGCATTGCCTGCCTCAGTGCCGATCGCAGTGGCAGCCGGTATGCAACGTACTCACCGGCGATGGAGCACAGCGACAAGGTCCAGCAGCAACTGCATGCCGAATTGCCGCACGTACTGAGCGGCGCGCCGGGACTGTCGCTGTTTTTGCAACCTCAGATCGAACTCGCCGATTTCAGCTGCCGTTCCTGCGAGGCGCTGTTGCGCTGGCAATTGCCCAGCGGCGAGTGGATCTCGCCGCCGCATACCCTGGCCGTGGTCGAGCGCCTCGGTCTGCGCAGCAAGTTCACCCGCTGGCTGTTGCAGCAGGCGATGCAGATCCAGTCGCGCCTGCGCGCGGAAGGTATCCACATCGTCCTGTCGATCAACCTGTCGGCCAACGATCTGCTCGACGCCGAGTTGCCGGAACTGATCGAGCAGACCTTGGCGACCTGGGAACTGACGCCGGACTGTTTGTTGCTCGAGCTGACCGAGACGCTGATGATCGAGGACACCGAACAAGTCATCGAAATCCTCGGCCGCCTGCGCAAGCAGGGCTTTCAGCTTTCGGTCGATGATTTCGGCACGGGCTACGCGAGCATGAGTTACCTGCAACGCTTGCCGGTGCAGGAGGTCAAGATTGACCAGAGTTTCGTGCTGCACGCGGCCAGTTCTGAGCGCGACCGCGAGATCATCGCTTCCGTGGTGCAGCTCGCCCATCGCCTCGACATGGCGGTGGTGGCCGAAGGCGTCGAAACGCCGGAAGCCGCCGCGATCGTTGCGCGGCTCGGCTGCAATCGGGCGCAGGGATTCCTCTATTCAGCTGCGCTGCCACTCGATCAGTTCATCACCTGGTGGCGTGACCACGAAAGTCGGCGCTGACAGGACGGTACCCGGTTCTAGTGGTAGATCAGGCGGACGTTTTCCGGCGTCAGCCAGTCGTCCAGTTCCTCCAGCAGCCGGTCGTCGAGCCGCACGCGCCACGTATCGGGTAGCGAAAGTTCGGTTTCGGCATCCGCGTTGCGGTAGCGGATGCGCACCGGGCAGGCACCGTCCGTCGAACGATACGGAGACAGCAGCGTTCGCAGACGGCTGGCGGTCTCGCGATTGGTCTGGCCATTGAGCGAGAGCTTGAGCACGCGCGCGTAGCGACCGCGTGCCTCGGCGAGTGTCAGCAGCTGGTCGGCAACCACGCGCAAGCCGCCACTGAAGTCGTCGCGGCTGACCTTGCCTTCGACGATCAGCAATTCATCTTCCCTAATCTTGCTGCGCGCGGCATCCCACAGCTCGTTGAACACCGAGACCTCGACCTGCGCGCTGGCATCGTCGAGCATGACGATCGCCATCTTGCCGCGCCGCGACATCTGCGTACGCACGCCGAGTACGACACCGCATAGCACCGTGGGCTCGCGTTGGGGTTCGAGTTCGCCGAGGCGCCGCCGTACGAATGCAGCGATTTCGCTGGCATAGGCATTGAACGGGTGGCCGGAGAAAAAGTAGCCGAGGGCCTGTTTCTCGTTGAGCAACTGTTCGCGTTCACTCCAGCGCGGTACTTCGAGGTAATGTGTTTCCAGTGGTGTGCTGTTGTCGGGGGCATCGAACAAGCCGCCCTGATGCGCGTTGCGTTCGGCCTGGTCGGCGGCATCGAGTGCGCGTCCGACCGAAGCCAACAGCTTGGCGCGATGATCGTCGATGCTGTCGAAGGCGCCGGCGCGGATCAGTGCCTCGATGACGCGGCGATTGACGACGCGCTTGTCGACGCGCCGGCAGAAGTCGAACAGGTCGGTGAACGGTCCACCCTCCTCGCGCGCTGCGAGGATGACGTTGAGCGCGGATTCGCCCGAGCCCTTGATGGCGCCGAGGCCGTAGCGGACTTGCTTGGCGTCGACCGGCCGGAAGCGCACGAAGCCGCTGTTGATGTCCGGCGGCAGAAAGACGATGCCGTTGTCCTTCGCGTCGTTGCAGAAGAACTGCACCTTGTCGGTATCGGCCATTTCCGACGACAGCGTTGCCGCCATGAAGGCGGCCGGATGGTGGCGCTTGAGCCAGGCGGTGTGATAGGCGACCAGCGAATAGGCGGCGGCGTGCGACTTGTTGAAGCCGTAGCCGGCAAACTTCTCCATCGTGTCGAAGATCTCGTTGGCCTTGGCTTCGCCGATGTCGTTCTGCGCTGCGCCCATGACGAAGATTTCGCGCTGCTTGGCCATTTCCTCGGGCTTCTTCTTGCCCATTGCCCGGCGCAGCAGGTCGGCGCCGCCGAGTGTGTAGTTGGCCGCGACCTGTGCCGTCTGCATCACCTGTTCCTGATAGATCATGATGCCGTAGGTGGGGCTCAGCACCTTCTCGAGGCTGGGATGCGGCATGACGACGCGCTCGCGGCCGTGCTTGCGCGCGATGTAGGTCGGGATAAAGTCCATCGGCCCTGGCCGGTAGAGCGCGTTCAGCGCGATCAGGTCCTCGATGCCGTCGGGGCGCGCCTGCACCAGCGTGTCTTTCATGCCGCGCGATTCGAACTGGAACACCGCCGTGGTGTTGGCGTTCTTGAAGACATCTGCGTAGGTCGCCGCGTCGTCGAGCGGCAGGTCTTCGAGCCGCACTTCGACGCCTTCGACATCCTTCACGAAGTTCACCGCCTCTTCGAGGATGGTCAGCGTGCGCAGGCCGAGGAAGTCGAACTTAACGAGGCCGGCCTTTTCCACGTCGTCCTTGTCGAACTGGCTCACCGTCGCACCGCCGTCGGCCGAGTAGAGCGGGCAGAAGTCGGTGAGCTTGCCCGGCGCGATGAGCACGCCACCGGCGTGCATTCCGACATTGCGCGTCAGGCCTTCGAGCTTCTCGGCGAGCGTCCAGAGTTCGCGCAGTTCCTCTTCCTGCTGCAGGCGTTCGTTGATCGCCGGCTCCATATCGCGGGCCTTGGCGAGCGTGATGCCGAGCTCGTTGGGGATCAGCTTGGCGAACTGGTCGACGAAGTTGAAGCCAAGGTCGAGCACGCGGCCGACGTCACGGATCACCGCTTTCGCCGCCATCGTGCCGAAGGTGGCGATCTGCGAGACGGCGTGCTGGCCGTAGCGCTGGCGCACGTAGTCGATCACCCGGTCGCGGCCTTCCTGGCAGAAGTCGATGTCGAAGTCGGGCATCGAGACGCGCTCGGGGTTGAGGAAGCGTTCGAACAGCAGCTCGTAGCGTAGCGGATCGAGGTCGGTGATGCCGAGGCTGTAGGCGACCAGCGAGCCGGCACCCGAGCCGCGCCCCGGCCCGACGGGCACGCCGTTGTTCTTGCCCCAGTTGATGAAGTCGGCGACGATCAGGAAGTAGCCGGGGAAGCCCATCTGGATGATGGTCTGGATCTCGAACTCCAGCCGGGAGCCGTACTGCGAGCGCCGACTTTCGCGTTCCGCCGGATCGGGGAATAGATGTTCGAGCCGCTTTTCCAGCCCGGCATGCGCCTGCTGGTCGAGGTACGCCTCGATCGTTTCACCGTTGGGCGTCGGGAACTCGGGCAGGAAACTCTTGCCGAGCGGCACGGTGAGGTTGCAGCGCTGCGCGATCGCCACGCTATTTGCCAATGCCTCGGGCAGATCCTCGAAGAGGGCCTGCATTTCATCCTGCGTCTTGAAGTACTGCGCCGGGCTGAAACTCTTCGGCCGGCGCTTGTCGCCCATCACATAGCCTTCGGCAATGCAGACGCGCGCCTCGTGGGCGCGAAAATCGTCGGTGCTGATGAACTGCACCGGATGCGTCGCGACCACCGGCAAGTCAAGCGCGGCGCCGAGCTTCAAGGTCGCTGCGATCAGGCGTTCCTGCGCCGGATTATCGTGTGTGCCATCCGGACGCTGGATCTCGAGATAGAAGCTGTCCGGGAACAGCGCGGCCCACTGGCGTGCGCTGGCGGTGGCCTTGTCGAATTTATCCGCGCTCAGCCACTGCCCGGCTTCGCCGAAAAGCGCGCCGGAGAGGGTGATGAGTCCGCTGTTGTCGCCGTGGAAGGCACTGCGCGGAATCTCGGCACGGCCATGGCGGCGCGGCCGTAGATAGGCGGTCGATAAAAGTTCGCACAAGCGCAGGTATCCGGCGCGGTTCTTCGCCAGCAATAGCAAACGCGAGGTGATTTCACGCGATGGATCGGGCGTCGCGCCCTCTTCCTCGGCGATCCAGACATCGCAGCCGATGATCGGCTTGATGCCCGCGCCGCGCGCCGCCGAGTAGAACTTGACCATGCCGAAGAGGTTGGCGAGATCGGTCAGCGCCAGCGCCGGCATGTTGTCCGCCGCCGCGCGCGCCACGGCGTCGTCGAGCCGGGTCAGGCCGTCGGAGATCGAGTATTCGCTGTGGAGGCGGAGGTGGATAAAGCGGGGGGAGGACATCGAGGGGGATTTTACCCCTGTGCCCAAATGAGCAGTCCCTGCGCGTTGAGGTCGATATCCATGTCCCAGAGCGCGAAGAATTCCGCGTCGGACAGGGTGACGCCGTGGGTGCGCGCCTCGGCGAGCATGAAGGCGGCGAGCTTTTCCTTGAGCAACGGAAGCGGATCGTCAGGCCGGGTTTTGCGCGCTTCGCGCGTCAGGCGGACGAAGTCGTCAAGGCGGCGCAGCATGACTTCCGCCAGCGGTCGCGGGGGCGCGAGGCGGCTGAAATGGGTGGGGTAGACCGCCTCGGGCGCAAGGGAAATCATGTGCTCGACCGAGTCACGCAGATCGACCGGATCAAATTGCGAAGGCGTGGTCGAGGGCATCAGGAACGGCCTGTCGTCCACGTCGCATTCTCGGTAGCTGATGCCGAAGGTGTCGCCGGTGAAAATACCGTTCGCGGCACGGTCGTGGATGAAGACATGGTGCTTGGCATGGCCGGGCGAGTCGTAAAACGCCAGCTCGCGCTGGCCGAGATTCAGCACCATGCCGTCGCTGGTTTCGATGACGCGCGCGGCGGGAATCGGCAGCAGTTCGCCATAGAGTTCGCGAGCGCGGTTGCGGCCATAGACCGCCTCGGTCGCGGCCATCAGCTTGGTCGGGTCGATCATGTGCCGCGCGCCGCGTGGATGCACGACGAGCTGCGCGTTCGGGAAAGCCGCCATCATCGCGCCGGCACCGCCGGCATGGTCGAGATGGATGTGCGTCAGCAGGATGTAATCGACGCTCGCGGACGTCAATCCGAGTTGCTGCAATGCGTCCAGCGCATTCGGCAGGCTGCTGTTGCTGCCGGTATCGACGAAGGCGGCGCGCCCGTTGTCTATGATCAGGTGAATGGCCGCCAACTGGTGGCGGACGTAGCCAGCATCGAAGGCATGGATGCCGTTGTGGAAGTCGAGCAAGTTGAGGGGCATGGCAAAAAAGTCGGCGCTGGCAGGACGGCAATGATACTGTCCCGCCAGCGCCGAATGTCAGGCGCAGCTGCCGTGTTAAGCGAGTCCGGGGTTGCCCGCAATGCCGATCAGCTTCGGCGTGTTGAGTTGGCGCGGTGTAATGGTCTTCTTGTCGCGCAGCCACTTGCTGACCACATCCCAGATCGGCTCGCCCGTGGCACCCTCGGCGACCGGCGCCCAGCCGGCGACCTTGTATTTCTTGCCGGCGTCGAGCGGCTTGCCACCAAGACGCATGTCCTGGATGCGGTGGCCGATCTTCGCGTTGGGATCACAGGTGTAGGCGAGCCCGCCGACGCGCACCATGTCACCACCCTGCTGATAGTAGGGGTCGGGGTTGAAGAGGTTGTCGCAGACGTCTTCGAGGATGGTCTTGATCTGCTCGCCGCTCATCTCGGTGAGCGTTGACATCGGATAGGTGATCGCCGTCTGGTCCATGACGTGCTCAAAGGTGATCGCCTGCCCCGGCAGGATCGAGGTGCCCCAGCGGAAGCCGGGCGAGAAGGCGAGGTCGGCACCTTTCACCTCCATCATCGCGTCGAGGATCAGCTGGTCCCAGCTGCCGTTGAAATTGCCGCGGCGATAGAGCAGACCTTCGGAGACGGCCAGCTTTTCTTCCAGCTTGTCCTTGTAGGGGGCGCGGACCTTCTCGATCAGCGCGGCCATCTCCTTGTCAGCCGCGAGCAGCTTGGAGAACACCGGCAGCAGCTTGTAGCGGAAGTCGCTGACCTTGCCGCCCTTGACGTCGAAGTCGAGCACGCCGAGGAACTTGCCGTTCGAGCCGGCGTTGGTGACCAGCGTGACGCCGCCCTTGTTCTGCACCTTGACCGGCTGTGGCACGCCGTCGTGGGTGTGGCCGCCGAGGATCGCGTCGATGCCGGTGACGCGGCTGGCCATCTTGAGGTCGACGTCCATGCCGTTGTGCGAGAGCACGACGACGACTTGTGCGCCGGCACCACGCGCTTCGTTCACGACTTTTTGCATCTCCTCGTCCTGGATGCCGAAGGTCCAGTCCGGCACCATGTAGCGCGGGTTGGCGATCGGCGTGTAGGGGAAGGCCTGACCGACGACGGCAACCTTGACGCCGTTCATCTCGCGCATGGCGTAGGGTTTGAAGACCGGGTCACCGAAATCGGTGGTCTTGACGTTTTGGGCGAGGAACTCGATCTTGCCGGCGAAATCCTTCTCGACGATTTCCTTCACGCGCGCGTGGCCGAGAGTGAATTCCCAGTGCGGGGACATCATGTCGACGCCGAGCAGCTTGCAGGCATCGACCATGTCCTGGCCCTTGGTCCACAGCGCGGTACCGGAGCCCTGCCAGGTGTCGCCACCATCGAGCAGCAGCGCATTCGGCCGGCCGGCGCGCAACTGCTTGACCAGCGTGGCGAGATGGGCAAAGCCGCCGACCTGGCCGTAGGTCTTGGCCGCCTGCGCGAAATCGAGGTAGGTGAAGGCATGCGCTTCCGCGCCGCCGGGCTTGATGCCATAGGCCTTCAGCAGTTTTTCGCCGACGATGTGCGGCACCTTGCCGACGGCACCGCCGATGCCGATGTTGACGTTGGGTTCGCGGAACCAGATCGGCAGGAGTTGTGCGTGGCAGTCGGTGAAGTGCAGGAAATGAACGTTGCCGAAACGTGGCAGGTCGTAGAGTTTTTCGCCGCCCTGTGCGGCGAGCAGTTCGCGGCTGTTCAGCATGAAGCCGGCGGCGGAAGCGGCCGCCAGAATCTGCATGAACTCGCGACGGTTCATGGACATGGGTCTCTCCTCGGGAAGGAAAAAGCCTGGCAGAGCCAGGCTTTTTCGTGCGACGTTTTATTTATTGACCGGCGACTCGGGATCGAGCAGCAACGCCACGAGATCCTTGATCTGATCGGGCTTCAGCGCACCGACGTGGCCGAAGCGCGGCATGTCGGAACAGACGCTGTAGCTCTTCGAGTTGAAGATCTTGTTGTAGGTGTATTTCTGCATGTCCGGCGTATTGCCGCGCAGCTTGCCGTACTGGTAGAGGCTCGGGCCGACGGTGCCAAAGGCCTGTTCCTTCGGGCTGATCTGGTGGCAGTTGTAGCAGTTGCCGCCGACCGGCAGGCCCGGCTTGTCGCTCCAGGTGAAGCCGCGCCCGCTTTGCGCGAGTCTTTCCCCCTTCTTCCAGTCGCCCATCAGTTTGCCGTCGGCAGGGTACTTGATGCCGGCGAGCTGATCGGCTTCCAGCACCTTGACGATGCCGCCCTTGGGGTCGTTGCCGGTGCGGTTGCAGATCGCCTGCAGGCCATCTTCGGCAAGACGGTCGAGGTCGGCCTGACCGCGCGGCTCGAAGTCGCGCTTGATGGTTTCGATGGCCTTGGCGCGTGCCGCCGCATCGGCAAGCACGGGTGTGGCTGAGAGTGCGGCAATGGCGGCCGTGGCAGCCAGGATGATGTTTTTGGTCATGTTCTGTTCTCCCTATCAGCGCTTGATGCCCGGGCCTTTGTAGAGCAGGCCGTTCGAGGTGCCGGTCATGTAGGTCAGCAGGTAGGTGACCGTGTCCGAGGCGTATTTCGGTGCAGGGAAACGCTGCTGGCGGAAGCAGTCGTTCATCCGCCATTGCGAGGTGAGCATCACACCACCCGTCATGCGATAGCCGGGCCAGCCGAAAACACCCTTGTAGGCGCCTTCCTGTGTCGAGAGATTCGGCAAGTTCTGCATGCGGATGCGTTTGCCGTCGGAACCGTGGCAGGTATTGCAGGCGAAATCATAGGGGCCGGCGCGGTAAGCAGTGATTTCCTTGCCGATCTCCCAGGCTTCCTTGACCTTCGGGTCATTCATCGGGATCGCGAACTTCATGTTGCGCGAATGGCCGGCGACGAAGGTGACGAGGCTGGTGATGTCCGGGGTGAAATTGCCCTTTGCGAATGGCTGTTTGGCGATGTCCGCGTATTTAAAGCCCTGCTTTTCCGTCATGCACCAGACGATGCGCCGCTCCGCATCCATCACCTTGTCGGCATCAGCGAAGTAACGCGGCATCTTGACGTAGGCACCTTCGAGCTTGCCGACACCCTGTCCGAGGTCGCAGCTCTCGGCGAGCGATACATTCTTCGGGCCGCGCTTGGTCTTCCAGAGTTCTTCGCCCTTCAGTTCGAAGAGTTCGGCCGGGTTACTGTCTTCCATTTCGGCGCGGAACTTGGCGAACTCGGCGTCCGCCTTGGCGTGATCGACGCCATCGCTTTGGGCAAACGCCAGGCCTGTCGTGGCCAGGGTTGCCGCGGTGCAGACCGCACCGATGATGCGCAATTGTTTCATCGTCTCCTCCTTGAGATGTGTGTTTTACGCGACGGTAGTTTCGTCGGTGCGTTTATCGCCTTTGTTATCGACCCAGGAGACGGCGACCTTGTCGCCGGCCTTGGCGCCCTTGACCTTGAAGCCGAAGACGGGGTTGCGGGAGACCGAGCCACCGGTCTGGCCGGAGACGACGGTCTTGCCGTTCAAGGCGACGGTGAGGGTCTGGATGTGATGGGCGGGGACGGTCTTGCCGTCGCCATCCTTGCGCTGGCCGGTTTCCATCGGGTGGCTCATCAGCACGCGGACTTCACAGACATCGCCCTTCATCTGGGCACGAATCTTCATCGGATCTGCCATGGTGTTTTCCTTTTCCTTGTCCTGAGTGAATCAGCCGCCGCAGCCGCCGACGGTGACCTTGACTTCCTTCTGGGCGCTATAGACCTTGCCGTCGGCCTTGGCGATTGCCTGGATGACCGAAGTCTCGGCAACCTTGAGGCGTACGGAGACGTCGCCGGTGGCGCCGTTGGCGAACTCGAAGGACGAGGACAGCGGGAAGGGATTCTTCTTCACCAGGATGGCGATGTAAGTCGTGTTGGGGATGGTGCTGGTGACATCGATCGGCACCACGGCGCCGTTCTCGGCGATCTCGGGGGCCTTCATGACCAGCGCGGCATTGGCGGCGGCACCCTCGGCACCGATGGTCTTGAGGGCGACATCGAAATCCTTGGCTTCGAAGGCGGCCTTGTTCCAGTCATTGGCATAGGCCAGCGTCGGCTTGAGCACGCCAGCGGCCAACAGCCCGGCCAGCACGCCACTCGCACCAGCGCCCTTCAGCACCGTCCTGCGTAGTAAATCCATTGTGTTGTCTCCTCTGTGGGTTTGGGGGTTATCGGGATTCAGGATTGCACGTAGCGCCAGCCTTGCGTCAGGCGGGTGGCGAGTTCGCTTTCGGCCGAGACGGCTTCTTCGACGCCCGGCAGCAGATTGACTTCGAGGCCGCGCTCCTGCAGGCGTGCGATGGCTTGCCGGCAGGCGACGAGGCGGAGGTTATCGTGCTGGCGCAATTGTTCGATACGCGCCGCATAGGGCGAGCCGCCGGTACGCAGCAGATGGAGCCCGGGTCCATTGGCGATGAATTCGACACGGAATGGGCGGCCTGCCTCGTCGCGTTCTGAGGCCAACTGGTCGGCCAGTTTCAGGGCCGCTTCCATGCGCGCGGGCTCATCGGAGAAGAGATGCAGGACGACACGCCCTCCCTGCGAGCGGATTGCTTCAAGCTGGCTGTCCATCTGGCGGTCGTTTTCGATCTTGGCGTTGCCCAACCAGCCGGATGTGGCACCCACGACCACCAGCAGTGCCGCAGCTAGCGCATGCGGCCAGCCGTTCGCACCCGGTGGTTTGCCGCCACGTCTGTTCTTGTCGTCCTTCTGCCGTGCCAGCGGGTAGGCGCCGCGCACCATCTGTTTGAGCTGCCAGAGTTCGCAGGCGCGCCCACGCAGGGCGCTGTCGGTGGTCAGGCGCTCCTGGATCTCGGCGCGTTCCGCTGCGTCGAGCTCGTTGTCGATATAGGCGCCGAGGATTTCGTCGGAAATGTCCATCTCATCCTCTCAATCTGCGGACAACGCCAGTGCTGGCAGCCTGACTGGACGGTTGCTCGCGCAAGGCTTCGCGCAGGCTGTTGCGCGCGCGAGAGAGCCGGCTCATAACAGTGCCGATGGGTACATCCAGAATTGCCGCAACCTCGGCATAGGAAAACTCTTCGAGGTCGACGAGCGTGACGACTTCGCGTTGCCCGGCGGGCAGTTTGCCGACCGCCGCACGCACGCGCTGGACGACCTCGTTCTGCAGGCAGTCTGCTTCGGGGCAGCAGGTGCTCGGAAGATCATGTTCTTCGACACTGTCGATGTCCAGCGTGTCCTTGCCCTGCCGCAGGTGGTCGTGCCAGCAGTTGGCAAGAATGCTGCACAGCCAGGCATGCATGGCTGCGGGATCGCGCAACTGGCTGTGGCGGTCGAGAGCCTTGGCCAGTGTGTCCTGGACCAGGTCATCGGCGAGCGCGCGGTTACGGCACCAGGATTGGGCCAGCCGCCACAGCCGGCAACGGCTGGCTTCGAGCTTGGACTCGAAGTGGCGCGAACGGCTGATGAAGTTGAGAAGACTCACGGAATGCTTTCTGGGTCAGGGTTTATATGTATTAGACGCAGCGACCGATAAATTTATTCCATGACCAGGAAGAATATTTATGATGCAGTGCAAACAAAAGATGTGTTCAAAACAAAAGGGAGGACCCACCGGTCCTCCCCTTCCTGACGTTGCAGGGATGTTTTACGCGACGGTAGTTTCGTCGGTGCGTTTATCGCCTTTGTTATCGACCCAGGAGACGGCGACCTTGTCGCCGGCCTTGGCGCCCTTGACCTTGAAGCCGAAGACGGGGTTGCGGGAGACCGAGCCACCGGTCTGGCCGGAGACGACGGTCTTGCCGTTCAAGGCGACGGTGAGGGTCTGGATGTGATGGGCGGGGACGGTCTTGCCGTCGCCATCCTTGCGCTGGCCGGTTTCCATCGGGTGGCTCATCAGCACGCGGACTTCACAGACATCGCCCTTCATCTGGGCACGAATCTTCATCGGATCTGCCATGGTGTTTTCCTTTTCCTTGTCCTGAGTGAATCAGCCGCCGCAGCCGCCGACGGTGACCTTGACTTCCTTCTGGGCGCTATAGACCTTGCCGTCGGCCTTGGCGATTGCCTGGATGACCGAAGTCTCGGCAACCTTGAGGCGTACGGAGACGTCGCCGGTGGCGCCGTTGGCGAACTCGAAGGACGAGGACAGCGGGAAGGGATTCTTCTTCACCAGGATGGCGATGTAAGTCGTGTTGGGGATGGTGCTGGTGACATCGATCGGCACCACGGCGCCGTTCTCGGCGATCTCGGGGGCCTTCATGACCAGCGCGGCATTGGCGGCGGCACCCTCGGCACCGATGGTCTTGAGGGCGACATCGAAATCCTTGGCTTCGAAGGCGGCCTTGTTCCAGTCATTGGCATAGGCCAGCGTCGGCTTGAGCACGCCAGCGGCCAACAGCCCGGCCAGCACGCCACTCGCACCAGCGCCCTTCAGCACCGTCCTGCGTAGTAAATCCATTGTGTTGCTCCTCCAGTGAAATGAATGAGGGGTGGAAAAAGCGGGAACCGGCAATTCTGGAGAATTTTTCCGGCCGGCGCAAGCACCGGCTTGATCAGAATTCTCCGGCGGCGCCCGCTTTCATGATCTTGTCGATGGCTTCGCGCACCATGATGGCTTTTTTGCGCAGGCTGTCGGAAATCTGGTTGGGGTTCTTGCTGCTGTCGAGCCACTTCACATCCCAGTCGAGCGTCAGCAGCCAGATCTTCTTGTAGGCATCCTCGACGACCGCAACCCGGCACGGGAGGAAGATCGCGAATTCGAGGCTGAGATCGAGCAGTTCGCGCGCGACCATCGCGTCGCAAAAGCTGAAGAACTCGACACGCGGTGTATCGGTCTTGCCCGAAATGGCGACGACATCCTTCCACAGCGGACTATGGCCGACGAACTTGAAGTTGAGCTCGTTGGCCTTGGTTTTCATGGATTCGACGACATCGTCGAAGCTGAGGCCTTCCTTTGCGGGATACTTCACCGCCATCATGGCGATCATCTCCTGCATCGAGAAGGGGTTTACCGCCATCAGGCTGCCGATGAAGTTGGCGCGCGCCTCGGGGCTGATCGACTCGCGCATCGTGTTCGGCACGGCCGCCTCCTTAGGGCGGGTCGGCGGCATCTGGATGTTGAACGGCATCATGGCAGGTGCGGCTGTTGGCACCGCGGCTCTGGGTGCGTCGGCGGCCGTTGCTGCCTGCGCGAACAGCAAGCCGGTACCCAATACGGCGACGGCGAATTTCTTGTGGATGTTCCGGAACATGGAAACGGTCCTTTGTCGGGATGAAACGCGGGGCGGATGATTCATCCGCCCCGGAATGCCTGCTTACTTCTTGACTGCGTCGGCTGCAGACTTGGCGCCATAGGTGGCGGCCTGGCTGCCGGATTTCGCGGCGGAAGTTGCCGCCTTGGCGCCGGCCTTCGCGCCGGACTGCGCCGTACCGGTCGCCGTCTTGTTCATGTCGTCGGCCATCTTCGGCATCGCGGTCATGGCGACGGACATGGCATTCATCATCTGCACCATGAGCGCCGGGTTCATCATCTTCATCATGGCGTCCATCATCTGCGGATTGGTCATCATGCCGACCCACTGGTTCATCATCTCCGGCGATGCCATCTGCATCATGCTGTTCATCAGCTTCGGATCGGTCATGGCCGCCATGAAGGGTGTCCACATCTTCGGATCCATCATGCCCATCATGCTGTTGATCATCTTCGGATCGGTCATGGCGTTCATCCACGGCATCATGATGGCCGGATCCATCATCTTCATCATGGAGTCCATCATCTTCGGATCGAGCATGGCGTTCATCCACGGCGTCATGATGTTCGGATCCATCATCTTCATCATGGAATCCATGAGCTTGGGATCGGTCATGGCGGTCATCCACGGGCCCATCACCTTGGGATCCATCATGCCCATCATGCTATTCATCAACTTCGGATCGGTCATCGCGGTGACGAAGGGCATCCAGACCTTCGGCTCGACCATGCCCATCATGGCGTTCATGAACTTCGGATCGGTCATGCTGGTGATGAAGGGCGTCCACACCTTGGGATCGACCACCGACATCATGCTGCTCATCATCTTGGGATCGGTCATGGCGGTGATCATGGGCGTCCACAGCTTCGGATCACCCATGGCGATCATCGAGTTCATGAACTTCGGATCAGTCATGGTGTTCATCCACGGCGTCCAGATCTTCGGATCGGCCATCGCCATCATGCTGTTCATCAGCTTGGGATCGGTCATGCTTTTCATCCAGACCGACACCATCTGAGGATCCATCATTTTCATCATGGCTTCCATCATCTTCGGGTCGGTCATGGCGGTCATCCAGGGACCCATTACCTTGGGGTCCATCATGCCCATCATCGAGTTCATCATCTGCGGGTTGGTCATGGCGGTCATCCAGTCGCCCATGCCCTTGCTCCAGTCGCCCATGGCGGGCATCTGGGGCGCTTGCGCCATCGCGGCGGGAGCTTGCAGCATCGCCACGACTGCAGCGGTCATCAGGGATTTACGGAATTGCATCATTACTCCTCCAATTGGTCAGCAATTAACAAGCATCGAAAAATACCGAGTGGAGGCGATAAAAAGTCGGCGCTGGCGAGACGGCATTGCTGCGCGACTCCCGACGACCTGCCCCTCCTCCGGACAGTGTGCGGTGCCGGTACATTGCCGGCTCCGCTTGTTGTTGAAACCTGCTGCTGTGGCGTATGCGCTAGGCCGGTTCCTGTTCTCAGGCGGAGCGCATCATGCGCCAGTATTCGTACTTCATCGTGCCGGCGGCACCGATGACGATCGCGATGAAGGTGATGATCGAGCCGATCGACAGGGTCGAGAAGCCAGTGATGCCTTGGCCGATCGTGCAGCCCATCGCCGTGACGCCGCCGAAGCCCATCAGCACGCCGCCGATGATGTGGCGGAACATGTCCTGCGCCGAAACGAAGTGTTCCCAACGGAAGGCCTTGGTCGCGACAGCGTAAAGGAAAGAACCGATGCCGACGCCGAAGACGGTGGCAATGCCCCAGGTCACGACCGTGCCTTTGTCGGTCCAGAGCGACCAGAGTTCCAGGGTGTAGCCGGACGGCGCGATGAAGGAGAATGATTCGGCGAGCTTCGAGTTGGTGCCGATGGCCATCTCGGTCAGAGTGTCGGGGTTCTCGGCCCAGCCGAGCTTGCCGGTGATGTACCAGCCGGCGACAACCACGCCGCCGAGCACGAGGCCGGCGAGGAAGTTGTCCTTGTTCTCCCAGAACGATTTGCTGAACAGCACGAAGGCCATCAGCAGGCCGGCCAGCACGATGGCGATCGCCAGTTCGGCGGTGGGAAGATCCATGCCGAGGCTCTGGTGCAGCAGGTAGGGCAGGGTCTGGTGCGTCGGCAGGTTGATTGTCGTGGCGGGTGTTTGCAGCAGTTCGGTGCGCGGTACGGCGAGGATGCCGCGCAGCGTGACGTTGGCCGAGTAGGCCATGTAGATGAACACGACGACGGCTTTCAAGTTGCCGCCGCCGACACGCACGAGCGTCTTGTTGCCGCAGCCGGAAGCGAGCGTCATGCCGATGCCGAAGATCAGGCCGCCGGCGACATGCGCCAACCAAGGCAGGTTCTGGCCGGTGTAGATGGTGTTGGCGAGATTGATCGTGCCGCTGTAGGCGAGATAGTTGGTGCCGAGGATGGCGACGGCGATCGTCAGCAGCCACGCCCGCATGCGTCCCCAGTCGCCCATGTTGACGACATCGGAGACGGCGCCCATGGTGCAGAAATTGGTTTTGTTGGCAAAAAAGCCGAAGATCAGTCCCAGCCCGAAACCCCACCAGACAACGGCGCTGGCAATCCCCTGCAACTCCTGTGGCATGCGTATTTCCTCCTCAAGGACGACGTGCCCGCCCGGAACCGGGGCGAGTCGATAATATTTTTCGATAGTTTGCCACAGAAAATTTCTTAAGCAACGCTACGAAAACAATATCGTTATATAAGTTTCTACTGATACTTTGTGGGATCGGGACTACCGGAGGCAGCGAAACCTTCGCGCCGCAGGCGACACGAATCGCAGATGCCGCAAGCGCAGCCATCCGCATCGGCCTGATAGCAGGAAACCGTCAGGCCGTAGTCGACGCCGAGCGCCACCCCACGCCGGATGATGGCCGCTTTCGACAGATCGATCAGTGGCGCATGAATCTGCAGGGGGTGCCCTTCGACGGCGGCCTTGGTGGCGAGGTTGGCCATGCGTTCGAAGGCATCAATGAAGGCCGGCCGGCAATCGGGGTAGCCGGAATAGTCGACGGCATTCACGCCGACAAAGATGTCTTGCGCACCGAGGATTTCCGCCCAGCCGAGCGCGAGCGACAGCATGATCGTGTTGCGCGCCGGCACGTAGGTCACGGGGATGCCGGGCTTGACGCCCTCGGTCGGTACGGCGATCGAACGGTCGGTCAGGGCCGAGCCGCCGAACTGGCCGATGTCCAGATGCACGACGCGATGCGTTGTCGCGCCAAGTGCATCCGCGACGCGCGATGCGGCGGCAAGTTCGGCTGCGTGGCGCTGTCCGTAGTCGACCGACAGGCAATGACAGGCGAATCCTTCACCGCGGGCGATGGCGAGGCAGGTGGCGGAGTCGAGGCCTCCTGAAAGAAGCACGACCGCTCGACGGGGCTTGTTTTCAGCGGCCACGTTCCTGTCCCCAGAGGGTCTTGTGTAATTGAAGTTGGAAACGCACCGGTAGCCGGTCTTGCAGAATCCAGTCGGCCAGTTGCACCGGCGGCAGGCTGTCCCATACCGGGGAGAACAGCACCGGACATTTCTCGGCGAGGTGCCGTCCCGTCAGCGCCGACTTTGCCCAGTCATAGTCCTCGCGAGAGGCGAGCACAAATTTCAGTTCGTCGGTCGGGCGCAAGACATCAAGGTTTTCCCAGCGATTTTTTCCTGCTTCGCCGGAATCCGGCGCCTTGATGTCGACGATGCGGGCAACGCGCGGATCGACTGCTGAGATGTTGAGCGCGCCGGAGGTTTCGAGCGAGACCGCATAACCGGCATCGCACAGCGCGGTCAGCAGCGCGAGGCAGCCCGCTTGCGCCAGCGGTTCGCCGCCGGTAACGCACACCGTCTTGCAGTCGAAGGCGGCGACGCGTGCGAGGATTGTTTCGAACGTCAGCGTTTCACCCCCGCTGAACGCGTAATTCGTATCGCACCAAGTGCAGCGCAGCGGACAGCCGGTCAGGCGGATGAAGACGGTGGGCAAACCGACGCGTGTCGATTCGCCCTGCAGCGAATAAAAGATTTCGCTGATGCGTAGCGAGGGAGCTGCTGTCACCGCTTCTTGGGTGCGAGTGTCTTGATGCGGCTGCGGCCGTTATCGGCAGCGGAGCTGGAAGGATATTTCTGGATCAGGAACTCGAGCGTCTGGATCGCGCCCTTGACGTCTTTCGCCTCGACCTGTGCATTCGCGCGCGCCAGCAGCGCGTCCGGTGCCTTGGGGTCATTCGGCCAGGTAGCCGGCACCTTGCCATAGACCTCGGCGGCCTTGTCGAACTGCTTCTGCTGATACAGGCTGGAACCGAGCCAGTAGGTAGCGTTCGGCAGCAAGGTGGCCTTCGGATAGGTGGTGATGAAGCTTTCGAAGGCTACCTGCGCTTCCTTGTATTTCGAACTACGGAACAGACTCAGCGCGGCCTCGTAGTCGCGCATCTCGGCCTGCGGGTCGGCAGGCTTCTGCTGTGCGGCGGGATCTGGCGGCGTCGCAGCGGCAACACCGCCGGCTTCCAGCTTGCGCAGGCGGTTGTCGAGATCGACGTAGAAATCCTGCTGGCGCTTGTGGGCCGATTCCAGACTGTTCGTCAATACCTCGATCTGGCCGGTGAGGCGGGCGACGTCAGTCCGCATGGCTTCGATCTGGTTCGTGAAGTCGAGCTGGTTCTTCGAGATGGTTTCAACCCGCTGGCGCAGCGCCTCGACGGTCTGTGTCAGTTCGGCACGCAATTCCTTGATCTGCCGACGCGCTTCCTCGTCGTCGAACACGCCGGCCCACGACGGAGCCGGCAGTGCCAAAGCCAGACAGACAAGCAGGGCGGAACGCTTCATCGCTTAGAACTCGCCCGAGTAGAGCATGTCGCCGCGACGGTTCTGCGCCCAGCAGGAGTCGCTCGCTTCCATGCAGACCGGCTTCTCTTCGCCGAGGCTGACGGATTCGAGTTGCGCTTCATTGACGCCCAGCAGCTGCAGGGCCTTCTTCACGGCTTCGGCGCGCTTCTGGCCCAGCGAGAGGTTGTATTCGCGGCTGCCGCGCTCGTCGGCATTGCCCTGGATCAACATCTTCATCTGCGTATTCTTGGCGAGGAATCTGGCGTGATGGTCGAGCAGAGCTTGGTATTCACCTTTGACGACATAGCTGTCGAGGTCGAAGTAGATGCTGCGCTTGGACAACGGGCTCTTCGGATCCTTCAACGCGGCCAGCGCGTAGGGATCGGTGCTGGAAGTGCCGATGGGCGAGGTGGATGAGACGGCGTTGGGATTGCGGCTCTCGACGCCGGCGCCATCCTGCTCGGGGGCGGGCGGCTGGCTGCCGCAACCGGCCAGTAGCGCAAGGGTGAAGAGGGAGATGGGGAGAAGGGTCTTTTTCATGGTTTCTTTCCTGATAAAAATTATTTACTGAAGGGGCCCCAGGCCGGCTCGCGGACATCCGCAGCCTGCACCGAGAGGCGTTGTTTGACGCGGCCATCGACCGATACGGCCGCGAGCACACCGCGGCCGCCAACCTCGGTGGCGAAGAGGATCATGCGGCCGTTGGGCGCGAAGCTTGGCGATTCGTCCTTGGCCGTGTCGGTCAGAATCTGTACCTGGCGCGAAGCGAGATCCATCACGGCGACACGGAAGCGGCCGCCGTCGCGCGTCACGAAGGCGAGGTTCTTGCCGTCGGGTGAGAGGCGTGGCGTGACGTTGTAGCTGCCGTCGAAAGTGATGCGCTGGGCGCTGCCGCCGGCGACCGGCAGGCGATAGATCTGCGGGCTGCCGCCACGGTCGGAAGTGAAATAGATGAACGCACCATCGGGGGAAAACTGCGGTTCGGTGTCGATCCCCGCCGAGGTGGCGAGGCGGGTGACGCCGCTGCCGTCGGCATTGACGAGATAGAGTTGCGAAGCGCCATCCTTGGTCAGCACCACGGCGAGCTTGCGGCCGTCGGGCGACCAGGCCGGTGCCGAATTCGATCCCTTGAAGTTGGCAGCGACGTGGCGCCGGCCGCTGGCGAGGTCATGCACATAGATGATCGGTTTTTTCGCCTCGAAGGAAACGTAGGCGATCTTGCCGCCATTCGGTGACCAGGCGGGCGAGATGATCGGCTCGCGAGAAGCAAGGGCGGATTGCGCGCCGTTGCCGTCCGCGTCGGCGATCTGCAGTTCGTAACGTCCCGCGCTCTTCACCACGTAGGCGATGCGGGTCGAGAAGATGCCGCGCTCGCCGGTGAGCTTTTCGTAGATCGTATCGGCAATGCGGTGCGCGGTGGCACGGAGCTGGTTCGAATTATGGGCCAGCGCCTGTCCGGCAATGGCTGCCTGCGTCTGTGTGTCATAGAGGCGGAAGCGCGTTTCATAACGGCCGTCTGGGGTTGCGGACAGGCTGCCGGCAGCGAGGGCATCGGCACCCCGGCTTTTCCAGTCGATGAAATTCGGTGCGATGTTTTCGTTCATCGGGGCGGTGCCCGGATCGACCAGCTGAAAGCGGCCGCTGCGCTCGAGATCAGAGCGGATCACGGAAGTCAGGGCCTGGGAAACGACACGTTCGCCGGCGAAATCGGCGATGGCGATCGGCAGGCGTTGGGCGCCGGCGCCGGTGATTTCGATCGACAACTGGGCCAGGGATGCACTGGCAGCAGAGATGAACAAAATGCCCGCCGAGAGATAGGAAATGAGTTTTTTCATAGACTTGGAATTATACCCTGACGGATATGTCACTCTTCCAGCGGGCGGAACTTGAGCTCCAGCGTGCGGCTGAACAGTTCGCTCTGCATGGGTTTCGGCAGGGGGCTGGATTTGCGGATGGCGCGCTCGGTGGCATTGTCCCAGGCGGGGTTTCCAGAGGATTTCCTGAGTTTGACGTTGAGGACTTCGCCCGAAGGCAACTGAGTGACCTCGAAAACCGCCTCCGGGTTCCCCTTGATATCGCCGGGCAGCACGATATTGCCGCGCACCTTGCCCTTGATCTTCGCAATGTAGTCGGCCAGCGCGTTCGATTGGGCCGAACTCGCCTGCTGGGCCTTGAGATTGGCCAACTCCTGCGCAGCTTCTCGTGTGGCGGCATCCGCGGCCTTGCGCTTCTCGGTTTCCTTCAGTTCGCGTTCCAGTTGCTCCTTGAACGGATCCTTGGGCGGCTCGGGCTTGGGTTCCGGCTTGGGCGGGGGCTTGGGCTTTTCCTTCTGGGCGATCTCGGGCTTGGGTGGCGGCTTGACCGGTTCGGGTTTGGCCACTGGTTTGGGTTCCGGCTTGGGCTCCGGTTTCGGTACGGGCTTCGGCTCGGGTTTGGGCTCCGGGGCAGAAGTCGGTGCTGGCGGGACGGCACGCACGAGATCCACTTCGACGACTTCGGGCTTCTGGGTCTGCCAGTGGATGCCGTAGATGATGAAAATGGCCAGCACGGCGTGCATCAGCACGGCCAGCGCGAAGGAGATGCGCTTGCCCGGGGCCTTGCGGGGTTGGGCAGGGGCCTCGGTCATCGTGCCGGGTTGCCCTTTTGCTGGACGAGCAGGCCGATCTTCGCGACGTCGGCGCGCTGCAGTTCGTCCATCACGTTGAGCACGGCCTCGTACTTCGCATTCTTGTCGCCGGCAATGAGAACCGGTTGGTCGGGATGCCTGGCCTGCGCTTCCTTGATGCGTTTGGCCAGTTCCATGCGGCCGACGGTCACGGTGGCGCCACCCAGTGCGCGATCCTTCATCTCCATTGCGCCATCGGCCTTGACGGTGATTTCCAGCGGCTCGATGGGCGGGGCGGAGGCCTTGCCGACGCTCGGCAGTTCGATGCTGGCAGGCGTGATCATCGGCGCGGTGACCATGAAGATCACCAGCAATACCAGCATCACATCGATGTAGGGCACGACGTTGATTTCGTGCTTGAGACGTCTCGGTCGCATGGCTTACTTCATTTGCCGTTGCAGGATGTTCGAGAACTCTTCCATGAAGCTCTCGAAACGCACGGCAATGCGGTCGGCGTCGTGCGCGAAACGGTTGTAGGCGACCACGGCTGGAATCGCGGCGAACAGGCCGATCGCCGTGGCGACCAGCGCTTCGGCGATACCCGGCGCGACGGCGGCGAGCGTCGCGGTGCTCATGCTGGCGAGGCCGCGGAAGGAGTGCATGATGCCCCAGACCGTGCCGAACAGGCCGACGTAGGGCGACACCGAGCCGACCGAAGCGAGGAAGGACAGATGCGCTTCGAGATCGTCGATCTCGCGCTGGTAGGTCGCGCGCATCGCGCGACGCACGCCATCGATGGCGGTGGCCGGGTCGAGGGATTTCTGGCCGCGCAATTTGGTGAATTCGCGGAAACCGGATTCGAAGATGCGCTCCAGCGCGCCGCTGTGGTGGCGATCGTTGACCGCGCTCTGGTAAAGCGTGTTGAGGTCGCCGCCGCTCCAGAAGTCGCGTTCGAACTTGTCGGTCTTCTGGCGCGCGTCGCGGATCGCGAACCACTTGCGGAAGATCCAGTACCACGACATGACGGAAACGTAAGTAAGCACAGCCATCACCAGCTTGACGACGAGACTGGCGTTGGCGATGAGCTCGACGATGGCGAGATCCTGGGAGACGTTCATTTGGCGATGAGTTGTTTGAATTGTTCGTGAAGGGACTTGGGCATCGCGGCAGGTCGGCCCGCCGCGAGATCGAGGCAGGCGACGCGCACCGAGGCAGTGAGCAGTATTTCTTCCCCGCGCGCGACCGACTGCGCGAAAGTCACCTGCGCGCGGCCCAGCGCTTCGACCGCGGTCGTGACGACAAGTTCATCGTCGAGCAGCGCGGGCTTAAGGTATTCGGCCGACAGCGAGCGCACGGCGAAGGCCAACCCGGTTTCCGCGGCCAGCACGCGCTGCTCGACGCCGAGCGCACGGATGAATTCGGTGCGGCCGCGCTCGAGATACTTGAGATAGTTGGCGTAATACACGACGCCCCCGGCATCGGTGTCCTCGTAGTAAATGCGGACGGGTAGCTTGCCAGTCATTGATCGTTCCAGAGTTCGCGATTGACGCTGCCCGGCACATCCAGCCCGAAATGCCGCCAGATGCTGGCGGTCGCCATGCGTCCGCGCGGCGTGCGCTGCAGGTAGCCCTGCTGGATTAGGTAGGGTTCGAGTACATCCTCGATGGTGTCGCGGGCCTCGCCAATCGCAGCGGCGAGGTTGTCGACGCCGACCGGCCCGCCGCCGAACTTCTCGAGCATGGCGGAAAGCAGCTTGCGGTCCATGACGTCGAGGCCGAGGTGGTCGACATCGAGCATCGTCAGCGCGGCATCGGCGATGTCCTGTGTGATGGCGCCGTCGTGCTTCACTTCGGCGAAGTCGCGCACGCGGCGCAGCAGGCGGTTGGCGATGCGTGGCGTGCCGCGCGAGCGGCGGGCGATCTCGACCGAACCGGCCTCGGCGATCTCGCAGTTCAGCAGCTGCGCCGAGCGGCGCACGATCAAGCCGAGCTCTTCGGGTGTGTAGAACTCCAGCCGCGCAACGATGCCGAAGCGGTCGCGCAGCGGGTTGGTCAGCATGCCAGCGCGGGTTGTCGCGCCGACCAGCGTGAAGGGCGGCAGGTCGAGCTTCACGGAACGTGCCGCAGGGCCTTCGCCGATCATGATGTCGATCTGGAAGTCTTCGAGCGCCGGGTAGAGGATTTCCTCGACCACTGGTGACAGGCGATGAATCTCGTCGATGAACAGCACGTCGTGTGGTTCGAGGTTGGTCAGGATCGCCGCGAGGTCACCGGCGCGTTCCAACACCGGACCGGAGGTCTGGCGCAGATTCACTCCCATTTCGTGCGCGATGATGTGGGCCAGCGTGGTCTTGCCGAGCCCCGGTGGGCCGAACAGCAACACATGGTCGAGTGCTTCCTTGCGTTTTCTGGCTGCCGCGATGAAGATCTCGAGCTGGGTACGAATCTTCTGCTGGCCGACATACTCGGCAAGCTGCTTCGGGCGCAGCGCACGTTCGATGGCGTCTTCCTGCGGTGAGGCGCTGGCGGGTGCGATCAACCGGTCGGCAAATGCGTCGGTTTCGATCATACGGGCTGTTCCGTGGGTGTGGCACTCCAGCCTTCGATCAATGTCAGTGCGAGGGCGAGGATCACCGGGCCGAGGAAGATGCCGACAAAGCCGAAGGCCAGCACGCCGCCGAAGACGCCCAGCGCGACGATCAGGATCGGCAGGCTGGCGTGGCGGCTGATGAGGAGGGGCTTGAGGAAATTGTCGACGCTGCTGATGACGGCCACGCCCCAGATCACCATGAAGATCGCCCAGCCGGTTTCGCCCTGACTGTAGAGCCACCAGGCCGCACCGCCCCAGATCAGTGGCGGGCCAACCGGTACCATCGACAGGAAGAAGGTTGCTGCGCCGAGCAGCAAGGCGGCGGGCACGCCGGCGATCAGGAAGCCGATCAACGCGATAAGGCTTTGAGCCGCCGCGGTGCCGACGATGCCGATCATCACACCCATGATTGTGCTCTGCGCGAGACCCAGCATGCGTGTTCCGAGGCCGCCACCAATCTTTTCGGCCAGGTGGGAGAGTTGCGCAACCAGCTTGTGGCCGTCGCGATAGAAAAAGAAGGCGATGAAGACGACCAGCGTCAGTTCGAGCAGGCCTTGGCCGATCAGCTTGGCGGTGGCCGTGAGGAAGTTTCGCGTCGGCTCGAACAATTGCCTGCCGAGGTTGGTGAGCTCGGTCTGGCTTGCCGCCAGCTTGCGCCAGTAAGTGTCGAGTGGTTCGCCGATGAGCGGCAGGGTGGCGAGCCAGTCGGGCGGGGCATGGTCGGCGGATTCGAACCACGGGCGCAGCAACGCGATCAGTTGCGCGACGCCATCGGCGATGGTGGCGGCCAGATAGGACATCGGCACCAGCACGGTCAACGCGAGGACCAGGGTAGCGAGCAGCGCGGCGAGCGTGGTGCGGCCCTTGAGCCAGCCTTCGAGCCAGGCGAACAGCGGCCAGGTGCTTAGGCAGAGGATGGCGGCGAACAGCAGGGCGGCGAGGAAGGGCGCCAGCACCCAGACCGTGCCGACGACGATCAGCGCGGCAAGGGCAATGCGGGCATAGGCGCGGGTGTTTTCATTCATGTCCGGCGGATTCTACCCGCTGGGAACATGGCGCCGATTCAAGCCTTTGCGAGGTTTTTCAGGGCTAATCGAATGCCATCCGACACGCTGGCGTCGGCCGGCAGCGCTTTCATGGCGCCGAGAGCTTCGCGTTCGTTGTAGCCGAGTGCCAGCAGGGCGTTGAGGATGTCGCTCCGCGGGTCGGGAGCCGTGGCGAGTACCGTCCCGCCAGCGCCGACTTTTGCTCCCGCGATGCCGGCTACGGGCAGCTTGCCTTTCAGTTCGAGCAGCAGGCGCTCGGCGGTTTTCTTGCCGATGCTGGGAATCTTCACGATGCGGCCGGTTTCCTGCAGCGCGACGGCCTGCGCCAGTTCCGTCACCGACAGGCCGGAGAGCACGGACAGCGCTGTGCGCGCGCCGATGCCGGAAATCTTCAGCAACTGGCGGAACAGCGCGCGCTCGGCCTCGGTGAGGAAGCCGAAAAGCAGGTGGGCGTCCTCGCGCACGACGAGGTGAGTGACGAGCGCGACTTGCTCGCCGAGGCTCGGCAGGTTGTAAAAGGTGCTCATCGGCACGTCGATTTCGTAGCCGATACCGCCGACGTCGACGAGGATCTGCGGCGGATTTTTTTCCAGCAGGGTGCCTGCAATGCGACCGATCATGGTGCCTCCGTAGGGCCGCCCCAAGGAGGCACACGCCCCCCTGTGGGGGGCAGCGAGTTGAAGTTACGAGCGTGGGGGGCCATTAAATGAGGCGACCATTCTTGACGCGGAAGCCGCGTGTTGCGATGTTACCCAGCCCTTGACCCCCGTGGGCATGGCAGATCGCACAGGCCAGCGCGTCGGCGGCGTCGGCGGAAGGTTCGCCCGGCAGTTGCAGCAGGCGCGTGACCATGTGGCCGACCTGTTCCTTGGCCGCCTTGCCGTGGCCGACGACGGCCTGCTTGACTTGCAGTGCGGTGTATTCGGCGACCGGTAGCGCCGCGAGCACCAGCGCGGAAATAGCCGCGCCGCGCGCCTGTCCGAGCAGCAGCGTCGACTGCGGATTGACGTTGACGAACACCTTCTCGATGGCGGCTTCGTTGGGCTTGTAGGTGGAAATCACTTCGCCGATGCCGTCGAGCAGCATTTTCAGGCGCAGCGGCAGGGCGTCCCTTTCGTTGCTCTTGATACAGCCGCTTGCGACATAAGCGAGCTTCTGGCCGGTCTTGTCGATCACGCCGAAGCCGGTGATGCGCAGGCCGGGGTCGATGCCCAATATGCGAACGGTGTGGACGGTATTCATCGCCGCGAAAGATACACGCCCCACACTGCCAGTGCCATGCCGGCGAGCGCGAGCCCGGCCAACGTTTCGCCGAACAACAACCAAGCGAGCAGGGCGGTGGTGGGCGGCGTGAGGTAGAACAGGCTGGCGACGTTGACCGCGCTGCCGTGGCGGATCAGCCAGTTGAGCAACGAGATCGCGCCGACCGACAGCACCAGCACCAGCCAGCCCAGCGCGAAGACGAATTCGCCGGTCCAGTCGATGCGGAAGCCATCGGCGGCGAAGACGATGATCCCGGTGATGAGCGCAGTCGGCAGGAACTGTGCGACCGATCCCGTACGCCAGTCGAAGTGCGGGCAGAACTTCTTTTGATAGAGCGTCCCGACGGTGATGCCGATCAGGGCGATGAAGGCGGGAACCAGCGCTTCCATGCCGAAGCCGCTGCCGAGCTTGTGCGACACCACGAGCGCGACACCGACGAAGCCGAGGGCCAGGCCCAGCCACTGGCGCGGCAATACCGTCTCGCCGAGCAGTCGTCCGGCGAGGGTGGCGGTCAGCAGCGGCTGCATGCCGACGATCAGGCTGGCCACGCCGGCCGACAGGCCCATGCCGATCGCGATGAACACGCCGCTGAGGTACAGGCCATGCACGAGCAGACCGCTGACGCCGATGTGGAACCACTGGCGGCCGTCGCGTGGCCAGGCGGCCCGAAATGCCAGCGCGATCGCGGCCATCAGCGTGATGACCAGCAGGTAGCGGACGAGGAGGAAAGCCAGCGGCGCCGCATGCGGCAGGCCGAACTTGGCGCCGAGGAAACCGGTGCTCCAGAGGAGCACGAAGAGGAGGGGCGCCGTGCGTTGCAACATCAAAAGTCGGCGCTGGCGGGACGGTAGCTAGGACGATTACTCGTCCATCACCGCGGTGGTGTAAACCTCCTGCACGTCGTCGAGGCCGTCGATCGCATCGAGCAGCTTCTGCATCTTCACGGCATCCTCGCCGGCGAGTTCGGCCTCATTCAACGGCTTCATCGTCACTTCAGCGTATTCGGCCTTGAAGCCGGCGCCCTCGAGTGCTTCCTTCACGTTGAGGAAGTCGCCCGGCGCGGTGATGATCTCGATCGAGCCGTCGTCGTTGGTCGCGACATCCTCGGCGCCCGCTTCGATGGCGGCATCCATCAGCTTGCCTTCGTCCGTACCGGGCGCGAAGATCAGCTGGCCGCAATGCTTGAACATGAAGGCAACGCAGCCGTCGGTACCCATGTTGCCGCCATACTTGTTGAAGGCGTGGCGTACGTCGGCGACCGTGCGCGTCTTGTTGTCGGTGAGGCAGTCGACCATCACCGCCGCGCCGCCGATGCCGTAGCCCTCGTAGCGGATCTCGACGTAATCGACGCCTTCGAGCTCGCCGGTGCCCTTCTTGATGGCGTTCTCGATCTTGTCCTTGGGCATGTTGCATGCCTTGGCCTTGTCGACGGCCAATCGCAGGCGTGGATTGAAGTTGGCATCGCCCCCGCCCATCTTGGCGGCGACGGTGATTTCCTTGGCGACGCGCGAGAAGGCCGCGCCGCGCTTTTCATCCTGGCGACCCTTGCGATGCTGGATATTGGCCCATTTGGAATGTCCGGCCATGGTGGCTTCCGTTTCGATTAATGGTGTAAATGAAGCCGGCCCTTTGCAGGGCCGGCAGATTGCTGCGCATTTTACGGCAGTCGGACGGCTTAGGGGTGCTGACGCGGCTTGAGGTCGACGACTTCGGTGATTGCCAGGTTGGCAATGTCGCGCAGTTTTTCCATGCGCGCGCCTTCCTGGTCGATCAGGGTCGAAACCTGGGAGAAGCTGGAGGCGACGAAGACCTCCCGACCTTCCGGTGCACGACGACGGACGCCGAAGGAGACGCGCGAGCGGTCTTCCACGGGCAGTTTGCTGATCAGGCTCTTGGTGACCCAGATGCTACCGTGGCGGGCGAAATCGGAAACGCGTGCGGCCTGGTTGATGGTATCGCCGAGTACGACGAATTCGACGCTGGTCGGCGACTGGTAGGTGCCCAGCCATTCCTGACCTTCGTTGATGCCCGTGTTGAGATACAACTCGTTGAACCACTGCTTGCGGATCTGCCAGGCCTTCGACAGGCGCTGGATCTCCTGGCGCATTTCCATCGCGCAGTCGAGTGCGTTGGCGAGGTAGTGGCTGTCGGGCTGCGGGAAGAAGTAATACACCATGCCGTCGCCGACATGCTTGCCATAGGTGCCCTTGTACTTGCGGAAGGTGGGCGCCAGCGTGCGCCAGATTTCGTTGATCAGCTCGAAATACTCTTCCGGCGGCAGTTCGGAACAGATCTTCACCGAACCCTGCAGGTCGGCGACCAGCACGGCCAAGTCGGTCAGGACGGGCAGGCGCTTGCGCAGCAGGCCACGGATGACTTCGTCGCGGCGGGCGAGCAGACTGAGCATCTCGTCGGCCGGCTCGGCCTCCGGCACAAGCACGATGAAGATGCCTTCGCGGAAGAAGGAGGCGAAGGCGGTGTGGAAGCGCTCCTTGTTGCTACCGTCGTTTTCCGGGAGCAGCACCGTCGACTGGATCACGGGCTGCAGCGGTACCGGGTCTGTTTCGAGATAGGCGGACTGCAGCCGGGCATAGGTCACGGGGTCGAGGCCGCGGCAGAGATTGCTGAAGCAGTCGGGGCTGAGCCGGGCTTTGGCGATACCGATGTGGAAGTTGAGCAGGCTGCCCCATTCGTTGCGACTGACCGGCAGCAGGCGGAACAGGTTGCGCTGTTCGCTGGTTTGCGGCAGTTCCAGGTGATCGCTGAACAGAGTGTGCTGGCCGGGCTGGTTGATCCACATCAGCTCGAAGTTCTGGTTGAGCATGTAGGCCGGATGGCCGATGTCATCCAGCGTCAGGTGCAGGGGGGGCTCCTGTGGAACGGCGACCGCCTTGGTCGGCGTGGGTCGGTGCGCAGTGGCGCTGCCGGTGCTGGCACTCGCGCCGCCGCTGAGGCGGTTGATGATCTCGGTCATGCTGAGCCCCTCCTGTTTGAGGCGACGCACCTCGTCGATCCGGGATGATGTGTGGTCCGGTATCGGCTTCATGATGCGATATGGCAAATCATGGCAATAGAATCCTTGCGGTGATCAAATTTCTGGCGATTGGCGCTATCGTAAATCAAATAGCGGCTGAATTTGAAGCCTTTTTTGAGGTTATGTTTCCAACTTGTTGTTTTAATGCACTTGTAGCATTTCTCTTCCCTGCCCTTCCGGGGCGGGTTATGCTGCTCCCGATCAACCAACGTATCCCATTGAAATCATGAGCCGACTTCTTCCTGTAGCCAAGGCGGGTAACGCCGAACTGTCTATGCTGTCCTCCCTCGCCAACCGTCATGGCCTGATTACCGGCGCGACAGGTACCGGCAAGACGGTGACCCTGCAGCGCCTGACCGAGCAGTTTTCCGCCAACGGGGTGCCGGTGTTCCTGGCCGATGTGAAAGGCGATCTTTCCGGTTTGGGTGCGGCTTCCGGCCCGGCCTCGGAAAAGCTGCAAAAACGCCTGGACATGCTGGGCATCACCGACTGGCAGCCACAGGCGAACCCGGTGGTGTTCTGGGATGTTTTCGGCGCATCCGGTCACCCGGTGCGCGCGACGGTCTCGGACATGGGGCCGCTGCTGCTGTCACGTCTGCTTGGACTCAACGAGACGCAGGAAGGTGTGCTGCAGATCGTCTTCCGCATTGCCGACGATGCCGGCCTGCTGCTGCTCGACCTCAAGGACCTACGCGCAATGGTGCAAAACGTCGGCGACAACGCGGCGCAGTTCAAGACCCAGTACGGCAATATTTCCGCAGCCTCAATCGGTGCGATCCAGCGCGGCCTGCTGACGATCGAAGAGCAGGGTGGTGACAAATTCTTCGGCGAGCCGATGCTCGACATTTCCGACCTGATGCAGACAGCCAACGGCGGGCGTGGCGTAGTGAATATCCTCGCCGCCGACCAGCTGATGAATTCGCCCAAGCTCTATGCCACTTTCCTGCTCTGGCTGCTGGCGGAACTCTTCGAACAATTGCCGGAGGCGGGCGATCTCGACAAGCCGAAGTTGGTGTTCTTCTTTGACGAGGCGCACCTGCTCTTCGACGAAGCGCCGCCGGCGCTGATCGACAAGGTGGAGCAGGTTGTGCGGCTGATCCGCTCGAAGGGTGTCGGCGTCTACTTCGTCACCCAGAATCCGCTCGACGTGCCAGACAAGGTGCTGGGCCAGTTGGGCAACCGCGTGCAGCATGCGCTGCGTGCCTTCACGCCGCGCGACCAGAAGGCCGTCAAGGCCGCAGCAGAGACGATGCGCGCCAATCCGGCTTTCGATGCCGCGGCCGTCATCACCGAGCTGGGCGTCGGCGAGGCGCTGGTATCCTTCCTCGACGAGAAAGGCCGACCAGCAATTGTCGAGCGCGCCTTCGTATTGCCGCCGTTCTCGCGTATCGGCCCATTGACGCCGGACGAACGCCAGAAGGCCATTCGCTCATCGGTGCTGTTTGGCCATTACGAGAAAATCGTAGATCGCGAATCGGCTTATGAGAAGCTGGCGGCACGCGTGCCCGAGGCTGAGGCCGAGCCGCAACAGAAAGTCGGCGCTGGCAGGACGGCACCGCAACAGGAAGAAGAGGGCGGTAGCATGCTCAACGACATCCTGTTCGGACGTACCGGACCGCGCGGCGGCAAGACCGATGGCTTGGCGCAGACGATGGCGAAGACGGTCGTGCGCACGATCGGTTCGTCGGTGGGCCGCGAGATCATGCGCGGCGTGCTGGGGTCGCTACTCGGCAAGCGCTGAGCAACCGGGATGTTCGGCCGCGGGATGAGCGCGGGCGGCGCCGGCATGGCGCTGGCCATTCTCGCGGCCTTCGGGTTTTCATTCAAGGCCATCTTCGTCAAGCTGGCCTATCCCTACGGCGTCGATGCGATCACCCTGCTGGCGCTGCGCATGGTGTTTGCCCTGCCGGTCTTTCTGTGGGTCGGGCTGACCGCTTCACGTGGCATGCCGGCGTTGAGTCGGAGCGACTGGATCGGTGTCATCGCCATGGGGCTCGCCGGCTACTATGCCGCCAGCGTATTCGATTTTCTCGGACTGCAATACATCTCGGCCGGTCTGGAACGGCTGATCCTGTTTACCTATCCGACCCTGACGCTGATCTTCGGCATGCTGCTGACCCGGCGCCTCGCGAGCCGCAGGGAAGTGATCGCACTGACACTGTGTTATGTCGGCATCGGTGCCGCCTTCTGGCATGACCTCGAGTTCGCGCAGGACACGGCGTCGATCTGGCTGGGCGGCGGCTTGGTGTTCGGCTCGGCGCTGTGCTACGCCATCTATCTCACTGGTAGTGGGCGCCTCATCGCGCGGTTGGGAACGGCGCGTTTCGCGGCGCTGGCCACTTTGGTGTCGACGGCGGCGGTGCTCGGCCACTTTCTGGCCGTGCAGCCAGTTTCGACACTGATTCAGCCCTGGCCCGTCTATGGCTATGCGTTGGCGATGGGTCTTCTCTGCACGGCCATGCCGGTGTTCGCCCAGTCCGCCGCGATCCGGCGACTCGGCAGCCCGCGTGTCGCGCTGGTGAGTATGCTTGGCCCGCTCGCCACCATCGGCTTCGCAAGCTGGCTGCTGGACGAACCCATGTCTATTGCGCAAATGCTCGGGGCGGCGCTGGTGATCGCGGGTATCGCGCTGGTCAGCCGGCGCGCTGCCGCATAAGGCCTAAAGTACTAAGGTAAAACGGCCGTAATCACGAAGGCCGTGATACTCTCGCGGAATAATTATTCAGGGCGGAGTTCCATGATTGCCAAGATCATTGCGTCGCTGTTGCTGACCTGTATCCTCGTTTTGTCCGTGCGCGCGGAAACGAATCCGGTCGACTCGTCACTGACTATTCGGGGATTCGGCACGGTCGGCTTGGCGCGATCCTCATCCGATCATGCCGAATTCGTCCGCGATCTGTCGCAGCCGGTCGGCATCAAGGGCGGGCAGTGGTCCGGCCGCATCGACAGCATTCTCGGCCTGCAGGCCAATTGGCGCGCGACCCATGAACTCGAATTCGTCGGGCAGGTTGTCAGCCGCCTGCATTACGACCGCAGCCACAATCCGGAGGTGATGTGGGCGTTTGCGAAATGGGAGCCGGATCCGCGGTTCTCATTCAGGGCGGGACGCATCGGAGCCGACTTCATGATGCTGGCCGATTCGCGGCTGGTGGGTTATTCCTATTTGACGGTTCGCCCTCCAACAGACTTTTTTGGCCCGCTGTTCTTTTCGCATTTCGATGGTGCGGATGTCAGCGGAACTCTACCGATAGGCGATGGACTGGTACGTGGAAAACTATTCGCCGGGAAGACACAGGAAAAGAGCGCAGGGACACTAGGTGTCTGGGATACCAGCGGGTCGCCTGTCGGTGGGTTGGTACTCGATTATGTGACCGGGCCGTGGCATGTGCGCCTGAATTCCGCGCGCATCCGGTTTGCTGCGGACATGAATGTTTCTGCGTTGACGACGCTCTTGCAGGTAAATAACTACGATGCCGCGGCTGAAAGTCTTTTGACGCAGGATAAGTCGGCGCGTTTCCTCTCCTTCGGCGTAGCGTACGACCGGGGCCCTTTGCAGTTGCAGGGTATGCTCAATCGCATCCGTCAGGAAAGTGCCGTATTCCAAAGTTCGCATGCGGGTTATCTGTTGGCCGCATACCGGATCGGCTCCGTGACGCCGTTCATGGGTGTGTCCCGATGGAAAACGCAACCACATTCAAATCTGCCTGTTGTGGGAGATGTTTTCCTTGACAGCATCTACTCAGGTTTTGTGGCCGGCTCCAAGATTGATCGGACAACCTACTCTTTGGGCGCGCGCTGGGATGTTCATCGTCAGATAGCACTGAAACTCCAATGGGACGCTGTACGTGCGAGCCGTGATACTGGTTTTTCCTTTGCCAATGTGACACCAGCCTGGAACGGGAAGACCGATATCTTGACTGCCACGATGGACTTCGTGTTTTGAATATGAAGGCGATACGTTTCCTGCTGTTGAGCTTGATGGCCATTCTGGCCTCCTCTGCGCATGCCGAGCTGGTGCTGGTTGTCAATCCCCAGAGCGGCATCGAGCGCTTGACGCAGGATGAGGTTATCAACATCTATCTGGGCCGCTATCGGCGTCTCGCTTCCGGGGTGGTCGCCGAGCCGATCGACCAGCCGGTCGATGCCGAGGCGCGTTCCCGGTTTTATCGCCATTTGGTGAACAAGAGCCTTGCCGAGATCAACGCCTATTGGGCGCGACTGGTGTTTTCGGGCAAAACGAGGCCACCACTGGTGGCCGAGAGCGTCGATGGCATGCTGCGGATGGTGGCCATGCAACCGGGTGCATTGGCCTATGTCGAGCGCTCACAGGCCGATGCGCGTGTGAAGATCGTCTTCGAGTTGGGTGACTAGCGTGGCAGGCAAGGTCCGCTGGTGGCATGGCATTCTGGCGCGCAGCCTCCTGGCAGTCTTGGCAGTCACCGTACTGGTGGGTATTTTTTCGGTTTTCACCGTCAGTCGTATCGTCAGTGAACGGACGCATTCGCAGTCGTTGACCCGGCTGGGCGAACTGCTGGATACCGTCGAAAGTACAGCCAGCGTGGCCTGTTTTGTCGGCGACGAGCAGTTGGCCAAGGAGGTGGCGCAGGGCCTGTTGCGCAACAGCGAAGTCCAGCGCGCGGTGATTCGGGTGGGCGAACGTAGTCTAGCGGTTGCCGAGCGAGGTGCGCAGAAAGTCGGCGCTGGCAGGACGGCATCCCCCGCCACCAGCAAGCCGGCCGTCAGCCGTATATTGCATTCGCCGTTCAATGCGCAGGAGGTGATCGGCTCGATCAGCCTGGACGCCGATTGGGATGCGATCGATGCCTGGACCCGCGACAATACTTATTACACGAGCATGCTGCTGGCTGGTCAGATTGCGCTGGTCGTTGCGGCCGCGATCGCGGCCATCTTTTTTCTGGTGTTGCGCCCGATCAAGGAAACATCGGATCGCTTGCACCATCTGGATGCTGCGGGCGGGGAACGCCTCGGCATGCCGAAAGGCCACGAGAAAACCGAAGTGGGGCGTCTGGTCGATGACATCAACGAGCTGACCGGGCAACTGGTCGAAACGCTCGACCAGGAACGCGGCTTGCGCCGCCAGCAGGAAGTTGACCAGCGCAAGTATCAGGATCTCTTCAACAATGCCGGGTCGGGCATTTTCGTGGCCGACCGCCTGGGATGCCTCGATTCATATAACCGCGCCTTGATCGAGCTCACCTGGCTGCCGAAGCAAACTGGCAATGCGCGGCGCTGGGTGACCGATGCGCACTGGCAGGATCCGGACCAACTGCTGGACATGATCAGCGCTAGTCTGGACGAGCCTGCCGGCCACGAAGTCCTGTCTGACGATTTCCTCCTCTACGGTCGGCGTGGCGATGAGCGCTGGTTGCATGTCACCATCGTGCCGCTGGGCGATGGCAGCGTGCAGGGCACGGTCACCGATGTGACGCAGCGCAAGCTCGAGGAGCTCTCCGCGCGGCAGCTCGCGGTCACCGATTCGCTGACGGGATTTGCCAACCGGGTCGGTCTGCATCGCCTGCTGGCCGACCTGAAGCCGGGCAGCGAGCCGTTTGCCCTGATCATGGTCGATCTGGACGGCTTCAAGCAGATCAATGACGCCCTCGGTTTTCCCGTGGGCGACGAGTTGCTGCTCGGCGTGGCCGCGCGGCTGCGCGAAGCGCTGGTCGGTGGCGACCACGTTGCCCGCATCGGCAGTGACGAATTCGCACTGGTCCTGCGTGGCGAGAGTGACCGACAGTCCATCAAGTTGCGCATCGATCATCTGGCGGGTCGGCTGGCGCAGCCTTTTGATGTCCAGGCGACGGAGGTACGCCGTGCGCTGACGGTCGGCGCCAGCATGGGCGTGGCGATGTTCCCCCGCGATGGCAGCGATATCCATCAACTGTTGCGAGCGGCCGAGTTGGCGTTGAACAGTGCGCGGACGGCGGGCGGCTGCACCCACAAGTTCTTCGATCCGGCCTTGCAGGCGGCTGCCGAACATCGCCGCCGCCTCGAGGATGATTTGCGGGCTGCGGTCGCCGCACGTGAATTGCAGCTGGCGTTCCAGCCGATCATCGACTTGCAGACGGGCAAGGTGGCCGGTGCCGAGGCCTTGCTGCGCTGGCCGCATCCGCAACGCGGCTTCGTGCCACCCGACATTTTCGTGCCGCTGGCCGAGGAAATCGGACTGATCGGTGCGATCGGCCTGGTCGTGCTGGATGGCGCCTGTCACCATGCAGCGCTATGGCGCCACCACGGGCTCGATATCCATGTTTCCGTGAATGTTTCGGCGCGCCAGATTCCAGATGACCTGCCGCCCGTGGTCGTGCTCGACATCCTGAACCGCCACGGGCTTGCTCCGGAAGCCCTGGTCTTCGAGATCACCGAAGGCGTGCTGATGAGCAGCGTCACGGTGGCGCAGTCCTGGATCGAAAGCCTGCGGGCCGCGGGCGTCAGGATCTACCTCGACGATTTCGGCACCGGCTATTCGTCGCTGTCCTACCTCAAGCGCTTCCCGCTCGATACCGTGAAGATCGACAAATCCTTCATCCGCGATCTCCATGCCGACAAGAGCGACTACGCCCTGGTTGACGCGATCATCACCATGGCGCGCAGCCTCGGTTTGCATGTCGTGGCGGAAGGGATCGAAGACGAACAGCAGCTCGAGGTATTGCGCAACATGGGCTGCGGCTACGGACAAGGGTATTATTTCGCGCGGCCGATCGCCGCGGCCGATTTTGCTGCGATGGTGCTGCGCATCAACAGCGGCAAACTGGGCAGGTTACTGGATGAGGAGTTGGTGTGAGAGCGCTCGGGATGTGCCGTCCCGCCAGCGCCGACTTTTCGTGTGCATGAGTTACATCTGCAAGACCGAGCAATGAAAACAACAATATTGCAGCGAATCCGGGTGGGCCTCCTGGGCCTGGCAGCTTGGTCATTTGCCGGCGCCGCGGCGGCTGCCGAGCCAAGCGAGCGGGATTATTTCGACGAACTGCCCACCGTCCTGACGGTGAGCCGCCTGGCGCAACCCATCAACGAAACGCCCGGCGCCGTCACGATCATCGATCGCGAAACCATTCGCCGTTCCGGTGCCCGCGAACTCGCCGATGTGCTGAGGCTGGTGCCCGGTTATCTTGTCGGCGGCTACAACGGCGCGAATCCCGGGGTTGCCTACCATGCCCCGATCGATGAGCTCGGGGCACGCAATCTGGTGCTGGTCGATGGGCGGTCCATCTATTCGACGTATTACCAGGGAGATACGCACAAGGGCATGATGGGGCTGTTGCTCGAAGACATCGAACGCATCGAGGTTTTGCGCGGGTCGAATTCCGCGGCCTATGGCGCGAATGCCATGTTCGGGGTGATCAACATCATTACCCGCAATACTGCTGACACCCATGGCGTCGAGCTATCCGTGACCGGTGGCGCAGGAGGCATCAAGGACAACTATGCCCGGTTGGGCTGGGGCAACGAATCGGCCAGCTTCCGCATCTCGGCCGGGCGCAGAGGCGATAGTGGCTATGGCAACGCGCATGACGACAAGATCGTCAGCCAGCTTGCCTTGCGGGGTGATTTGCGTCCGACTGCCGACCAGGAAGTGATGCTCGCAGCAGGCGTCACTGAAATAGCTTCCGGCGAGGGCTTTCCGCTGGGTTCAGCGTATAACCCGATCGGCGGCAATGCATTGCGGACAGCGACGACGCACAACGCATTCCTCCACGGCAGCTGGCTCAGGCAACTATCCGATACCGACCAGATCAAGCTGTCGGCCAACTTTACCGAGGAAACGTTGAAGGATTCATTCCAGTATGTTTTTCCGCCGGTAACCATCAGCTCAAGCGGGCGCGGGAGAAGGGCCAACGTCGAGTTCCAGCACCAGGTAGGCATTTCCGAGGGATTGCGAGCGGTATGGGGCGCTGGATACAAGTACGAGGAGGCCCGCTCGGTCCCCTTGTACAACACGAATGATCCCGTTTCATTTCACGAGGAACGCTTGTTCGGCAATCTCGAGTGGCGTCCGCATGCGCAATGGCTGATCAATGCGGGCGGATTCCTCGGAAAACATAATCAGGTTGGCAGTTATTATTCGCCGCGCCTGATGGCGAACTTCCATGTGTTGCCGGATCACACCCTGCGTGCTGGCGTGACGCGTTCTGCGCGTATGCCGACCATCTTCGAACTGGCGGCAGATGTGCGTTACTACTGGAACGGCATTCTGATCGGTCATACCCATCTGGCAGATGGAAAGTTAAAAGCGGAGACGCTGGATACGCAGGAAGTTGGATATTTTGGCAATTTCCGTGATTGGCGCATGACGCTCGATATTCGTGGTTATGTTGAAACGATGAAGGACGGTATCGACCGGGATGGCAGTGGCCCTGCTAATTTCGTGAATAGATCTGCCTTCAGAGTAAGAGGCATCGAGTATCAATTGCGCTGGCAGCCTTGGGAAAAAACCGAGATCCTCGTGAATCAGGCATTCTCCCGTTTGATCAGGCGCGACGATGACAACCGCGGTAACCATGAGCCGCCATCTCATGCAACGACGATTGCACTGCTCCAGAAATTGCCATGGAATCTTGATCTGAGCCTGATGTTCCATGCCATGGGCGCCATGACTTGGCGCAATGAAGATACACGCCTGCCGGCACGCCATCGACTGGATGTAAGGGTGGCCTATCCATTCAGGATTGGCAGTACGCGCGCCGAAGCGGCCATGACGGTTCAGGCGGCAAATGGCAGTTATGTCGAATTCCTGCCCGATGTACCTTTCCGTTTCGAGCGCCGCGCCTTCGGCACCTTGCGCCTCGAATTCTGACGATGCCCCGAATTCTCCGCCATCTCGCCCTCGCTTGCCTGGTCTATATGACTTTGGTATTAGAGGTGGCCGCTGCGCCCCGGATTTGGGTGGCGTTGGCGGAAGAGGGTGGTCCTTATGCCGAAGCTGCCACGGTGCTCAAGGGCGAGTTGGACGCCGAGTTCGATCTCAATATCAACCACTGGCGGGCGGTGTTGGCGGCCCGCGACGACACCCCCGATCTGATCGTCGCAGTAGGGGTCGCGGCGCTCGACGGCGTGCTGGAGCGCATCGGGAAGCGGGGCGATGCCTGGGCGCGTGTCCCCTTGCTGGCGGTGCTGGTGCCGGAGGCGGTATTCGAAGCGCGACAGGCCGGCGGCCAGGCGGGGCGCCGGCCATTTTCCGCCGCACTGCTTGACCAGCCGCTGGGACGGCAGCTGGCGCTGATCAAGCGTGCCCTCCCGCAATACCAGCGTGTCGGCGTGTTGTCCGGACCGCAAACCCGGCTCGTCTTCGGTGTGCTGGACAAGGAAGCGCAGGCGCGGGGCCTGATTTTGCGCAAAACCCGGCCAGCCAGTGGCGCCGAAGAAATTTATCCGGCCCTCAAGCAGGCGATCGACGAGGCGGAGGTGATTCTCGCCTTGCCCGATCCCCTGATCTACAACAGTGCCAGCTTGCAGAACATCCTGCTGACGACCTACCGTGCCCGCATTCCCCTCGTGGCCTTCTCGCCCGCCTACGTCAAGGCGGGCGCGGTGCTGGCGGTGTACTCGACGCCTGCGCAGGTGGCGCGGCGTGCCGCGGAGATGGTGCGCCAGTGGCAATCCGGACGTACCCTGCCAGTCCCGCAGAAGCCGCGGGAGTTCGAGGTAGTGGTGAATGAACGGGTTGCCGCTTCGCTGGGCTTGTGGATCGATGCGCCGAACCTCATCGTCGAAGAACTGCGTCGTCAGGAGGAGAAGCGGTGATGTTCCCGCAACTGGGCATGCGCGGACGGTTGCTGATGAGCGCGGTGCTGCCGGCCATCCTGATGGTGCTGATGCTTGAACTGGTGTTCCTGAATCATTATCAGGATGACTTGGAGCGCAGCTTCCAGGAGCGCGGGATGGCGACCGTGCGCCAGATCGGTGCGGCCGCCGAATATGCGATTTTCAGTGGCAGTCGCGAAACCCTGCTGATGCTGGCCGAAAGCACCCGCCAGGGCGATCCGGCCATCAACTCGGTCAGTGTGCTCGATCGCCATGGTCATGTCCTCGTGCGTTCGGGCGAATTGCCACGCCAGTCGCTGCCCCTGAGTGACAGCCTGCAAATTCATAAGGCCGATGGCGTGACGACGGTGCAAACGCCGATCCAGCAGGCGTCACTGGTCCTGAATGGCGACAGCGAAGTCTGGCGCGGCAGCAGCAAGGATGCCCGTGCGTCGGTGACCGGCTATATCCTCGTCGAGATTTCGCGTGCGGAACTGGCGGCACGCCAGCGCGAAATGATGCAGATCACGCTGGTGATCATGCTTGGCGGCCTCTTGCTGGCCAGCTGGCTGTCGCTGCGCATCGCCGGCGGCGTGCTGGCCTCGCTCGATGCCGCCCATACGGCATTGCGTCGGCAGAAGGAATACGCGGAACTGCTCGCGCGCACCGATGCCCTGACCGGGCTGGCGAACCGGCGGGCCTTCGACGAAGCGGCTGAGCAGGAAGTCCAGCGTGCGCGGCGCTATAACACGCCGCTGGCGCTGGTGATGGCCGACCTCGATCATTTCAAGGCGATCAACGACCGTCATGGCCATCATGTCGGCGATCAGGTCCTGCAGCATTTCGCGCACATCTTGTCAGCATCCGTGCGCAATCTCGATTTGGTGGGGCGCTGGGGCGGCGAGGAGTTCGCCATCCTGATGCCGGGCACCGATCTGGAAGAGGCGGCACAGGCTGCCGAGCGGATGCGGCAGGCGGTTCTGGCGGCTGCACCGCCGCTGGATGATCGCGAGTGTGCCTACACCGCGAGCTTCGGTGTCGCCGCTTTCCGCGCCGAAACTCCGACCATGATTTCCCTGCTGGGTCGAGCCGATACAGCGCTCTACCAGGCCAAGAAGAACGGCCGCAACCGGGTGGAGCAAGGCTGATCAGGCTGGCGTGTACGCAAGACCGAGGCGACGGACGATTTCCAGCGGCAAGGTCGACTGATTCAGCGTGTAGAAGTGCAGACCCGGCGCGCCGAGTTCGATCAGCCGCTGGCAGAGTTCGGTTACCACGTCGAGGCCGAAGGCGCGGATCGAGTCGCTGTCGTCGCCGAAGCTTTCGAACTTGCGGCGCATCCAACGGGGGATTTCCGCGCCGCTGCTGTCGGCGAAGCGCGCCAGCTTGCTGAAGCCGCCGATCGGCATGATGCCCGGCACAATGGGGATCTCGATCCCGAGGGCGCGCACTTCAGCGAGGAAGTGGGCATACGCATCGGCGTTGTAGAAAAACTGCGTGATCGCCGAGTTCGCGCCCGCATCAACCTTGCGCTTGAAGTTGAGCAGATCCTCGCGTGGGCTCCTGGCCTGCGGATGCCATTCCGGATAGGCGGCGACCTCGATGCGAAACGTGTCGCCGGTTTCGGCGCGGATGAATTCGACCAGCTCGTTAGCGTGGCGAAACTCGCCGGCGTCGGCCATGCCGGAGGGCAGGTCACCGCGTAGGGCGACGAGGCGGCGGATGCCATGATCGCGGTAGCTGTGCAGGATATTCCGGATACCTTCGCGGGTCGAGCCGATGCAGGAAAGGTGCGGCGCGGCGGTGTGACCCTCGGCGGCGATTTCCATGATGATGTCGAAGGTGCGATCGCGCGTCGAGCCACCGGCGCCGTAGGTGACGGAGAAGAAGGTCGGACCGATCTGTACGAGGCGGGCGCGGGCGGCCCGCAGCTTGGCGATGCCTTCAGTGGTTTGCGGCGGGAAGAATTCGAAGGAAATTTCTGGAGTCATGGCGGGTTTGTAAGTGGAATTCAGCGGGAATCGTCGGGCACGAGCAGCAGTGCGGCATCGGCGGGCAACAGCTGCGCCGGTTTCAGAATCGGTGCCGTCTCGCCAGCACCGACTTTTTGATGCACCCGGCCCGCCTCGATCAGCCGCTGCGCTAGGGTGCGCGAAGCGGCGAGTCCCTGTTTGACCAGCAAGGCATCAGCACGGATACCAAGATGCACGACGGGCTTGGGCGCAGGTTTCGCCTTCGGCCGCGTCGTGCGCGCATGAAACGAGTTCATGCTCATTGGGCGGTATCAATAACGGTAGTGCGATGCCTTGTAGGGGCCATCCACCGGCACGCCGATGTAGGCCGCTTGCTGCTCAGAGAGCCGGGTCAGTTGCGCGTTGAGCTTCCTAAGTTGCAGGCGCGCCACCTTTTCGTCGAGATGCTTCGGCAGCGTGTAGACACCCACTGGATAATCAGCCGTGCGCGTGAAGAGTTCGATTTGCGCGATGGTCTGATTGGCGAACGAGGATGACATCACGTAGCTCGGGTGGCCGGTGGCGCAGCCGAGGTTAACGAGGCGGCCCTTGGCGAGCAGGATGATGCGCTTGCCATCGGGGAAGATGATGTGATCGACCTGCGGCTTGATTTCCTCCCACTGGTATTTCTCGACGGAGGCGACATCGATCTCGTTGTCGAAGTGGCCGATGTTGCAGACGATGGCCTGGTCCTTCATCTTTGCCATGTGGTCATGGTTGATCACATGGTAATTGCCGGTGGCGGTAACGAAGATGTCGGCCTTGTCGGCGGCGTAGTCCATGGTGACGACACGGTAGCCTTCCATCGCGGCTTGCAGCGCGCAGATCGGATCGATTTCGGTGACCCACACTTGTGCCGACAGCGCGCGCATGGCTTGGGCCGAACCCTTGCCCACGTCGCCGTAGCCGGCGATCAGCGCGATCTTGCCGGCGATCATCACGTCGGTGGCGCGCTTGATGCCATCGACCAGCGATTCGCGGCAGCCATAGAGGTTGTCGAACTTGGACTTGGTGACCGAGTCGTTGACGTTGATCGCGGGAATCTTGAGTTCGCCGCGCTCATGCATCTGGTAAAGACGATGCACGCCGGTGGTGGTTTCCTCAGTAACGCCCTTGATCTGCGCAAGACGGGTTGAGTACCACTTGGGATCCTTGTCCAGCTTGGCCTTGATCGCGGCGAAGAGGATGGTCTCCTCTTCGGAAGTCGGCGCTGACAGGACGGCACTGTCCTGCTCGGCCTTGCTGCCGAGGTGCAACAGCAGCGTGGCGTCACCGCCGTCGTCGAGGATCATGTTCGAGTAGCCCCCGTCCGCCCATTCGAAGATGCGGTGGGTGTAGTCCCAATAGTCGGTCAGCGATTCGCCCTTGACGGCAAAGACCGGGATGCCATCCTTGGCGATCGCGGCCGCGGCATGGTCCTGGGTCGAGAAGATGTTGCACGAGGCCCAGCGGACTTGTGCGCCGAGCGCGGTTAGCGTTTCGATCAGCACGGCGGTCTGGATCGTCATATGCAGCGAACCGGTGATGCGTGCGCCCTTGAGCGGCTGGGTCTTGGCGTACTCCTCGCGGATCGCCATCAGGCCGGGCATCTCGGTCTCGGCGATGCGGATTTCCTTGCGGCCCCAGTCGGCGAGGCCGATGTCGGCGATGACATAGTCTTGGGTGGTCATGAGTTCAGGCTCCTTGAACGATGACCGGAAGACGCGGGCGCTGAATCGTGCATGCTCGCTTCTCCCGGTTGCGGGTTAAGCGAGCGCCGTTTGGGAAAACGAGCCTGGCGTAACGCTAAAGATATAAACGTTCCGTTGCAGCGCTCCTCGATATCGACATTATAATGAATCGAACAACAAGGAGCGGAGATCCACTCTGTGAGCGTAAGGGAGGGGGCGAGTCCCCCGACCATCCTGGTGGTCGACGACACGCCGGAAAATCTGGTCGTGCTGGGTGAGTTGTTGCAGCCGACGTATCGTGTCAGGGCGGCGAGCAACGGGCTGCGTGCCTTGCAGGTCGCTGCCAGCGAACCGCGCCCCGATCTGATCCTGCTCGATGTGATGATGCCCGAGATGGACGGCTACGCCACGTTGCAGGCCCTGCAGCGCGATCCGTTGACCACTGACATCCCGGTAATCTTCGTTACTGCCATGGATACCACGCAGGACGAGGAGTACGGCCTCGAACTTGGCGCGGTCGATTACATCACCAAGCCGATCCGTCCCGCGATCGTGCTGGCTCGTGTACATACCCAGCTGGAACTCAAGCAGGCGCGCGACCGGCTCAAGGATCAGAATGCCACGCTTGAAGCCGAGGTGCAGCGGCGCATGGGTGAAAATCTGCTGATCCAGGAAGTCAGCATTCACGCGCTCGCACGCCTGGCCGAAACTCGCGATCCGGAGACCGGCAACCATCTCAAGCGCACGCAAGGCTACGTACGCGCACTGGCGTCGCGGCTCAAGCATCATCCGCGGTTTTCGGACTATCTGGATGACCGGCGCATCGAGATGTTGTGCAAGTCGGCGCCCCTGCACGACATCGGCAAGGTGGGCATTCCCGACCATGTTCTGCTCAAGCCCGGCAAGCTGACTGCAGAAGAGTGGGAAATCATGAAGACCCACGCCGTGATCGGTGCCGAAGCCATCGAGCATGCCGAGCAGGATGCCGAACGCCCAGTGGACTTCCTGATTCTCGCCAAGGAGATCGCCCACTGGCATCACGAGAAGTGGAACGGTAGCGGTTACCCGGACGGGCTCGCGGGCGATGCCATTCCGGTTTCCGCGCGCTTGATGGCACTGGCCGACGTGTTCGATGCGCTGATCACGCGCCGTGTATACAAGCCGGCGATGCCTTTTGAAGAGGCACGCCGCATCATCGTCGAAGAGCGGGGCCGGCATTTCGATCCGGATGTGGTCGACGTGTTCGATAGCAACTTCGCAGAGTTCGTCCGGATTGCTGAAACCCATCTGGATAGCGATGCCTGAAGAACTGGAATCGTTCGCTGGTGTGCCCGGTTTGGACACCGCGCTCGGACTTCACAGCGTCCGAGGCCGGGTTGATTCTTACCTGCGGCTGCTGCGCCTCTTCATCGAGGCCCACGCGGAAGATCCCGATGCGATGCGGCGCTTGCTCGATGGCGGCCGGTTGCCGGAGCTGCAACATTTCGCCCACGCGCTGAAAGGAACCTTCGCCATTCTGGGGGCAACACGCATGCAGGCACTGGCGGCCAGGATCGAGGCGGACGTGCGCGCGCAGCAGGATCAAGCCCGCATCATCGAGAGCATGGCGGCCCTCGAAAGCGAGTGGCAGGTGTTCTACAAGCAACTGGCGGCTGCGCTGGCGCAGATTGCGCCATCCGGTGCGACCCGGTTCCGTTCGCCTGCCCGCCGTGCTGCATCTGCGGACGCAGCAACGATGAGTACAACGCTCGACCGCATCGAGGCCTTGCTGGCCGAAGACAACATGGCGGTGAATGGAGAGTACCGCAGGGCCGCGGATCTGTTGCGCGCCCGTTTCGGCGATGAGTTGAAACAGTTCGAGGCCAGCCTCCAGGCCTTCGATTACGTAGCAGCCCTGCAGTGGTTGCGCCTGCGCCGTGAGGCGCAGGAACGCTGAGGCTTACAGTCCGGCGTCGGCCTTCAATGCGAGCGCCTTGTCGGTCGCTTCCCAGGTGAATTCCGGCTCGTCGCGGCCGAAGTGGCCGTAGGCGGCGGTCTTCTCATAGATCGGGCGCAGCAGGTTCAGCATGTTGACGATGCCCTTCGGCCGCAGGTCGAAATGCTTTTTGACCAGTTCGGCAATGGTGGCGTCCGAGACCTTGCCGGTACCGTAGGTAGTGACCCACACCGAGGTTGGGTGGGCGACGCCGATGGCGTAGGACACTTGGATCAGGCACTTGCTGGCCAGGCCGGCGGCGACGATGTTCTTCGCCACGTAACGGCCCGCGTAGGCGGCCGAACGGTCGACCTTGGACGGATCCTTGCCGGAGAAGGCGCCACCGCCATGTGGCGCCGCCCCACCATACGTGTCGACGATGATCTTGCGGCCGGTCAGGCCGCAGTCGCCCTGCGGGCCACCAACTACGAAGCGCCCGGTCGGATTGACGAGGTACTTGATCTCGCCCTTGATCAGTTCTTTCGGCAGTACGGGCTTGATGATCTCCTCGATCACCGCCTCGCGGATGGCTTCCAGTGACATCTCGGGCGCGTGCTGGGTCGAGATGACGACAGTGTCGATCGCATCGGGCTTGCCGTCAGCGTAGCGGATCGTGACCTGCGATTTGGCGTCGGGACGCAACCAGGGCAGGCGGCCGTCCTTGCGCAGCATCGCCTGACGTTCCATCAGCCGATGTGACAGGTAGATCGGCAGCGGCATCAGGCTCGGCGTCTCGTCGCAGGCGTAGCCGAACATCAGGCCCTGGTCGCCGGCACCCTGGTCGAGATTGTTGTCGTAGGCCTTATTGACGCCCTGGGCGATATCGGGGCTTTGCTTGTCATAGGCGACCAGCACCGCGCAGCCCTTGTAGTCGATGCCGAACTCGGTATTGTCGTAACCGATGCGCTTGATCGTGTTGCGCGCGACGCCGATGTAGTCTACGTTGGCATTGGTGGTGATTTCACCGGCCAGCACGACGAGGCCGGTGTTGCACAAGGTCTCGGCAGCGACGCGCGAGTGCGGGTCCTGCGCGAGAATGGCGTCGAGAATGGCATCCGAGATCTGGTCGGCGACCTTGTCGGGGTGCCCTTCAGAGACCGATTCCGAGGTGAAAAGATATTCGTTGGCCATGATTGCTCCTTTGTGCTTCCCCGCTGTTTGGTCGTCAGACCAGCTCGGGGGATCGGAGCAGGCGACGCTTTAGCAGTATTTTTCCCGGCTGAACCGGACCCGCCCTGCAAGTTGTCCTGTATTAACTCGGCGGAGGTCGCGGATAATAGCGCTTTTTTCCAGGTCGTCAAACTGCGCTGTCATCATGGGATTCCTGTTTCGCCTGCTGGCCTTCCTGCCTTTGCCGGTACTCCACAACCTTGGTGCCATTGCTGGCTGGCTGGCGTATTGGCTATCACCCGCCTATCGCCGTCATCTCCGCGAGAACACCGCGCAGGCGGGATGCGAGTCGGTGCGTGGAGAGGCAATTGTCGAGGCTGGCAAGACCCTGACCGAATTGCCCAAGCTCTGGTTGCGTCCTCAGGAAGAGGTGGTCGGCCGCATCGTCAAGGTTTCCGGCTGGGAACTGGTCGAACAGGCTTGGCAAGCCGGTCGCGGCATCCTGTTCCTGACGCCGCACCTCGGCTGTTTCGAGATTACCGCACAGTACTATGCAAGCTTTCGGCCGATCACGGTCCTCTACCGCCGTCCCAAACAGGGTTGGCTCGCACCGATCATCGAGGCGGGCCGCGGGGCCAATCTCAAACTTGCGCCGGCGGATATTGGCGGTGTGCGCAAGCTCCTCAAGGCGCTCAAGTCCGGTGATGCCGTCGGTATGCTGCCCGATCAGGCACCGGGCGTCGGCGAGGGTGAGTGGGCGCCATTCTTCGGCCGGCCGGCTTACACCATGACGCTCGCTGCGCGCCTCGCGCAGAGTAATGCTGCAGTAATCCTCGCCTATGCCGAACGTTATCATTATGGTGCCGGTTATCACATGCAGCTGTTTGCGCCGGCTGGCGATGTCACCACGCCGGCAGGCATCAACCGCGAAATCGAGCGTTTGGTCCGGATGTGCCCCGGCCAGTACCTGTGGGGTTACAACCGCTACAAAGGGCATCCGCCGGCAGCATGATGACGCGCATCGGCCTGGGCTTGATGTGGCTGCTCCGGTGGCTGCCTTTTCCGCTGCTGGCAGCTTGCGGACGCGCGTTCGGTCACCTGTTCTACCGGTTCGGCCGGCAGCGCCGACATATCGCCCTGACGAATCTTGGCCTATGCTTTCCACAATTGGACGAAGTGCAAAAGTCGGCGCTGGCACAACGGCACTTCGAGGCGTTCGGCCGCAGTTTTCTCGAGCGCGGCCTGCTCTGGTGGGCCGCGCCGGAACGAATCCGGCAGCTGGTGCGGATCGAACACGGCGAGCGCCTGGCCGCGCTGCAAGGCAGGCCGCTGATCCTGCTGGTGCCCCACTTCGTCGGCCTCGATACGGCTTGGACACGACTGGCGCTGGAGCATGACATGTGCAGCCTCTATGCCAACCAGAAGAATCCGGTGTTCAACGCCCGGCTCTACCGTGGCCGCCAGCGCTTCGGCCGTCAGGAGCTGTTCTCGCGGCAGCAAGGCGTTCGGCCTGCGCTCAAATCCATCAAGTCCGGACGCCCCTTCTTCTACCTGCCCGATCTCGATTACGGCAAGAGCGATGCGATCTTCGTGCCGTTCTTTGGCGTGCAGGCCGCAACCATTACCGGGCTGTCGCGGTTAGCCCGCCTCACCGGCGCGGCCGTGCTACCGGTGATCGCGCGTATGACCGATGATGGCTACGTCATCGAGGTCGGCGAGGCGTGGTCCCACTTTCCCGGCGAAGACATCGAGACCGATACGGTGCGCATGAATGCCTTCATCGAGCAGGAAGTGGTGAAGATGCCCGAACAGTATTTCTGGCTGCACCGACGTTTCAAGTCACGTCCGCCAGGTGAGCGACGGCTATATTGACGGCCGAAATCCCCCTTTATTTCCCCTTATTTGCGAAAAGTCGGTGCTGGCGGGACGGCGTAAGATTCTCTTCCAATGAAGATCCGCTTTACCAAGATGCATGGCCTCGGCAACGACTTCGTGGTGCTCGACGCTGTGCGACAAAATTTCGTGCCATCACCTGCTCAGGCGAAGTGGCTGGCCGACCGTCATTTCGGCGTCGGCTGCGACCAAATTCTCGTCGTCGAACCGGCGCGAGAAGAGAATACGGATTTTCGTTATCGCATCTTCAATGCCGATGGCGGCGAGGTCGAGCAATGCGGCAATGGCGCGCGTTGCTTCGTGCGGTTCGTCCATGAGCAGGGCTTGACCACCAAGAAGGAACTCCGCGTCGAGACGATGGCGGGCCTGATCGCCCCGCGGCTCGAAGCGAATGGCCAAGTGACGGTCGACATGGGCATGCCGCGCTTTGTGCCGGCCGACATCCCGTTTCTTACCGAGACAGACGAACTGGTCCAGACGCTCGAATTCGCCGGACGCAGCGCCGATATCACTGCGGTCTCGATGGGTAATCCGCATGCCGTGCAGGTCGTCGAGAACGTCGACATCGCCCCGGTGGGACGTGACGGCCCGCTGATCGAGGCGCATCCGCGCTTCCCCAAGCGCGTCAACGCAGGTTTCATGGAAGTCGTCGACCGCCACAGCATTCGTCTGCGGGTTTACGAGCGCGGCACGGGTGAAACACTCGCTTGCGGCACGGGCGCCTGCGCCGCCGTGATCGCCGGCATCCGCCGTGGCCTGCTCGATTCCCCGGTGCGCGTGGCGACGCGGGGTGGCGAATTGCAGATTGCCTGGGGTGGCATCGGGCAGTCGGTCTTCATGACCGGCCCGGCCGTTACCGTATTCACTGGAGAAATTGACTTACCTGAGGAAATCAAATGACCATTGCTGCCAAGGATGTCGCCCAGTACCTTAAGGATCATCCGGATTTCTTCAACCAGTACGCCGAAACACTCGCGCAGATCAGCATTCCCGATCCGCATGGCGGCCGGGCAATCTCCATCACCGAACGGCAGATGGGTACCCTGCGCGACCAGGTGAAGCGGCTCGAATCGCGCCTCGCCGAACTGCTGCGCTTTGGCGAGGAGAACGATGCGCTGTCGAACAAGACCCAGCGCCTCGCGGTTGCGTTAACCGGTTCCACCGATTCCGCCAGTGTGCTGCTGGTGCTGTATGCCCACCTCGGCGGCAGCTTTTCCATTCCCCATGTCGCCGTGCGTTTGTGGGATGTGCCCGGCGATCCGGACTCGCTCGAGTTCCAACCGCTCGGCGCTGAGGCGAAGGAATTCGTCAGCACGCAGAAGCGCCCCTACTGCGGTGCCGGCAGCGGCCCGGACGTCGAGGCCTGGTTCGGCGAAGACGGCAGCCATGTGCGTTCGGTCGCCATCGTCGCGCTGCGCAACGGCGACGCCACCTTCGGTCTGCTGGCGCTGGGCAGCGAGGAACCGGAGCGTTTCTATCCGGAAATGGGCACGCTCTACCTCGAACGCATCGGCGAACTGGCGTCCGCCGCGCTCGTGCGTACCTGCGGTTGATACCCACCATGACCGACGCGTCGGTCGAACAGTTTTTGGCTGAACTGGCCCATCAGCGGCGCGCCAGTGACCATACAGTCGCAGCCTATCGGCGCGACCTTGCCGCGTTGCAAACGGGCGTGGGCGAACGCCCGCTGGCTGCACTGCAATCCCACGATCTGCGCCGGCAGGCGATGCGCCTGCATGGGCAGGGATTGGCTGCACGCTCCGTCGCTCGCACGCTGTCCGCGTGGCGCGCCTATTACCGCTGGCTGGCGCGCCGCGGCGAACTAGCTGCCGATCCATGTGTTGGCTTAAAAGCACCAAAGCGGCCGCGCGCGCTGCCCAAGGCGCTCGCGATCGAGCAGACCGCGGTGCTGCTTGCGCCGTCAGATGGCGCGAACGACGTGTTGGCGGTGCGCGACCGCGCGATGTTCGAACTGTTCTACTCGTCGGGCTTGCGCCTGTCCGAACTGGCGTCGCTTGATACGAACGGAAACCTTGATCTGGCTGCCGCCGAAGTGACGGTTACCGGCAAGCGTGGCAAGACGCGCACCGTGCCGGTCGGCGCGCAGGCGCGGAAAGCGCTCGACGTCTGGCTCTCGCAACGTGCGCAGCTCGCATCATCCGAGGAATCTGCATTGTTCGTTGGGCGGCGAGGTTCCCGTCTGACGCCGCGCGCCATCGAATTGCGCCTTGCGCAATGGGCGAAGAAATGTGGTCTGGGGCTCAATATCCATCCGCACATGCTGCGCCACTCCTTCGCCAGCCACGTGCTGCAATCCTCGGGCGATCTGCGCGCCGTGCAGGAGATGCTCGGCCACGCCAGCATCGCCACGACGCAGATTTACACGCATCTGGACTTCCAGCACCTCGCCAAGATCTACGACGCCGCGCATCCGCGCGCCCACAAAAAGTAAATGAGAAAATGAGCGCCGAACTGATCCTCCATCCCGGCAAGGAACGCTCGCTGTTCAAGCGGCATCCTTGGGTATTCGATACCGCCGTCGCGCATCTCGGCGGCCATGCGCGGCCGGGCGACACGGTGACGATCGTCGATGACCGTGGCAAGCCACTGGCAAAGGCGGCGTTCAGCCCGCGCTCGAAGATCCGCGCGCGCGTCTGGAGTTTCGATCCTGATGCACCCATCGATCACGCCTTCTTCAAGCGGCGCGTGGCGGAATCCGTCGCCCGTCGCGCCGCACTGCCCGAACTGGCCGGACAACAGGGACTGCGGCTGATCCACGCCGAATCCGACGGCCTGCCCGGCGTGATCGCCGACCAGTATGGCGACACGGTGGTGGTGCAGCTCACCAGCGCGGGCGCCGAGAAGTGGCGCGCTGCCATCGTCGACGGCCTCGTCAAGGCGACCGGCTGCGTGCGCGTCTACGAGCGCTCGGATTCCGAAGTACGTGGGCTCGAAGGATTGGAACCTGCGACGGGCTGGCTGGTCGGTGAGGCGCCTGCCAGCGAGATTGTCATCGAGGAACATGGTGTGTGCATGGCGGTCGATATCGTCGCCGGCCACAAGACCGGCTTCTACCTCGATCAGCGCGAAAATAGACAAATGAGTCGCCGTATTGCTTCGAACAAGCGAGTGTTGAACTGCTTCTGCTACACCGGCGGTTTCTCCTTGCAGGTGCTCGCCGGCGGCGCGGCGAGCGTGCTCTCCATCGACAGCTCGCAGCCCGCGCTCGACCGTGCGGCGGCCAATCTCGCGCTCAATCCACAGCTCGACGCTTCACGTGCAGAATGGCGCTGCGCCAACGTCTTCGACGAGTTGCGCAAGCTGAAGGCGGCGGGTGAAACCTTCGATCTCATCGTGCTCGATCCGCCCAAATTCGCCCCCTCGGCCAGCCATGCCGAGCGCGCCAGCCGTGCCTACAAGGATATCAACCTGCTCGGTTTCCGGCTGCTAGCGCCGGGCGGGCTGCTGATGACCTATTCCTGCTCCGGCGGCATCGGCATCGAACTGTTCCAGAAGATCGTCGCCGGTGCTGCCTGCGATGCCGGCCGGACAGCCCGTATCGTCAGGCGACTGCAGGGCGCCGCCGACCATCCGGTCGATCTCGCCTTCCCGGAAGGCGAATATCTCAAAGGCTTGCTGCTGCAGGCGGATTGAAAACTCGGCGCTGGCAGGACGGCACTATTCTCCGGTGTCGCCGTCGACGTAGAACCAGCGCCCATCCTCGCGCACGAACCGACTGACCTCGTGCAGTTTAAAGGCACGGCCGTTAATCTTGTACCGGGCGACGAATTCGACGACGGCGTGGTTCGCGTCCTGCATCTCGTGGCGCTTCACCGTCAGGCCGATCCAGCGGGGCCGGGGTTCTTCGTCGAGCCGCAGCGTGAGTGGGCGGGTGGTCGGGTGCCAGGTTTCGAGCAGGTAGGCTTCGTTGCCCAGCACGTAGGCGGTGTAGCGCGAGCGCATCAATGCCTCGGCATCTGGCGCGGGTGTTTGGCTATCGAGATACCGACCACAGCATGCCGCGATCGGCCGACTGCTGCCGCAGGGACAGGGATTCACTTGCCGGGTTGCCCGGTATAAGGCGCGACTTTGTCGACCGTCAGCCGGTAGCCGGCGACGCCCCAAGTGGTTTCGCCACGCTCTAAGCCGAGCGTGCCGTAGGTCCAAATGGGCACCATCATCTTCACGCCCGTGAGCGGCTTGGCCGACTTGGCGTGGATGATCTGATTGGCAGGCGGCGGTGGGGTGTGGATGCAGGCGCCGAAGTAGGGCACGATGAGGAATTCCGTCACCTTGTCACCCTGTCGTTCGAGCGGCAGCGCGAAGCCGGCGATGCGGATGCGCTGGCCGTTGAGTGAAGGCTCGGCCGGCGCGTTGTCCCATTCGCGCTTGAGCTGATCGAGCGCTTCCATTGCGCGCGGGTCGGAGTCCTGCAGCTTCGACAGGTCGAGTCCCTTGAATTTGGCAGAGGGGTCCCAGCCCTTGGGCACCATGGCTTCCCATTTCAGTTCCGGCCAGGGTTCGGCGGCAAATAGGGACGGTGCGAAAAGCAGAGTGAGGGTGAATAGCAGTTTTTTCATTGTCAGTTGCGCGCTCAGTTTCGTGGCGTGAGGCCGTCGGCGAGCGACATGCGCCACGCACGCCAGCCGGGCACGAGGCTGGCGGCAAGGCCGGTGCCGATGATGGACAGCAACAGCGCGAATTCGTTCGCCGACGGAGGCCGCATCTGCAGGTGAATGCCGAAGTGCGTCAGCGTCATCGGTGCAAGCAGGACGATGCCGACAGCCATCAGTACAACACCGAGCGTGACGCCCAGCACGGTGACGACAAGGCCTTCGGCGACCAGCATCAGGAAGACTTCGCCCGGCCCCGCGCCGAGGCTGCGCAGGATGGCGAGTTCGCGCCGGCGTTCGTTCAGCCCGGCGAGCAGCGTCGCCGTCAGCCCGGCCAGCCCGACCAGCACCACCAGCGCGGAGATCGCGATCAGGCTGTTCTCCACTGTTGAGAGCGTCTGCCACAGTTCGTCGAGCGCCACGCCGGGCAGTACCGCCATCAGGGCTTCGCCGCGATATGCGTTAATGTGGCGCTGCAGGCGGAAGACGTCGCTGCGGCTCTTGAGGCCGACCAGCAGCGCGGTGATTTCCTTTGGCGCGAGATCGAACTTGCGCACCTGCTCGGCCGGGATATTGAGACCAGACAGTGGCGCACCGCCGGCCCAGTCGAGGTGGATCGCGGTGATCGCTTCCAGACTCACATGCACCGTACGGTCGACCGGTGTGCCGGTCGGTGCGAGGATGCCGACGACGGTGAATGGCTTGTCGGCATGTTCGGGTCCGAGGGCTTCCATGCCATGTGACAGCGTGATGCGGTCACCAATGCGGTAGCCGAGTTCCTGCGCGACGGCGCTGCCGAGCACCGCTTCGAAGACCCCATCGACCGTGCCGGCGAACGGACGGCCGGCCGAGAAAGTCGGCGCTGGCGAGACGGCAGGCCGACGGTGCAGGAAGTAGTCGGGCGTCGTGCCGACTACGGGAAAGCCGCGATGCGAGTCGCCGAGGCTCAAGGGCACGGCCCAGGCCACCGCCGGATGCGTGGCGAGCGCTTCGAAACTGTCCCAGCGCATGTTTTGCGTGGCGGTGCCGGTGTGGAATACGGCATACATCATCAGTTGCGTTGCACCGCCGCGCGGGCCGACGACGAGATCGACACCGGAGATGGACTGCGAAAAATTCGCGCGCGCGTCGTGGCGCACGCGCTCGACGGCCAGCAGCAGGGCGGCGGCGAGCGCAACGGCGACGAGCGTGATACCCAGCGTTAGACGCCGCGCCCACGCGCTCTTCAGGGCGAGAACGAGCACGGCCTTCATGCGGCCGTCTCCGTACTAGCGCGGTTGATCTCGGCAAGCGTGACGCGACGATCGAAATGCGCGGCGAGCCGGTCGTCATGGCTGACGAAGAGCAGCGCAGCCCCGGCCGCCCGCGTTTCGGCGAGCAGCAGGTCGATGAAGCGCTGCTGGCGCGGCGCATCGAGTGCGGAGGTCGGCTCGTCGGCGAGCACGATTTCCGGCTTGCCGATCAGCGCACGCGCCGCCGCGACACGTTGCTGCTGGCCGACCGACAGCTCGGCTGCGGGCTGATGCCACAATCCTGGCGCGAGGTCGAGGTGGGTCAGCAGTTGTTCGGCCGTCGCCCGGGCATCGCCGGCACGCGCGGCGCGGCGCGCGGAAAAGGTGCAGGGCAGCAGCACGTTGTCGAGCGCCGACAGCCAGGGCAGCAGATTGAACTGCTGGAAGATGAAGCCGATGTGGTCGGCGCGGAAGCGGTCGCGCGCGCGGCTGGAGAGCGTGTCGAGCCGCTCGCCGAGCAGCGTGACCGTGCCCGAATTGGGCAGCGCCACACCGCCGAGGACGGCCAGCAACGTGCTCTTGCCACCGCCGCTCGGACCGCGCAGGAACACACGCTCGCCCGCCGCGATCTCGAAGTGCGGAATGTCGAGGCAGGGTGCGGGCTGGCGTGGCCAGCGGTAAATCAGGTCGGTGAGCGTGAGCGCACTCATGCGCCCGAGCTTACCAGTTCAGCACCGGCTTCTTGGGTGTGAGGCGCATGGCGCCCTGACCGGTCGGGCCACTGCGCTGGACTTCGAGGCGGTAGAGTCGCTTGAAGGACTTGAACAGCGTTGTCTCGATGCCCTTTAGCGCGGTGGGGTTGGCGCAGGCATAGACGTGCGTGGCCTCGATGTCGGCGTGGTGAGTTTCGCCTTCGTGGGCGTGGTGGCTATGTTTGTCGCCGCCGCCGGTAAAGGGTACCTGCACGGTTTTGGATTGCAGTGTGCAGTTTGCGGCCGGGGTCGGGACGTAGAGTGCGGCATCGTTGAGCGCCTGCGCCGAGGCGGCCAGCGCGGCTTTCTCCTTGTCGTTCTTCGGCGCGCGTTCGAAGCCGACCGCGGCATCAAGCGGAAGTTCGAGCGCGAGGCTGATCTTGCCGCCTTCGATCGTGACATCGAGTCGGCCTTCGCCATGCACATGCTTGTGCTGGGCATGAGCGGCGGGCAGGATGGCAAGAAGTGCGGCGAAGAAAAGAAGCTTATGCATAGCATTTTTTCCTATGATCAATGAGCATGTCCGCTACCGAACACCACGACAGCGATGCCGGCGGCGAGCAGCAGGCCATGCCAGCCGATGCCCTGCTGCTCGCGCTTGAGGCGCGGCATCAGGTCGGCGATGGCGATGTAGATGAAGCTGGCGGCGGTGATGGTGAGGATGTAGGGCACCCATTCCTGTGCGCGCTCCAGCGCAAAGTAGCCGATGATGCCGCCGAGCAGCGAAGCGAGGCTAGAAACGCCATTCCAGAACAGCGCCTTGGCACGCTGCCAGCCGGCGGCGAGCAGGATGGCGAAATCACCGGCTTCCTGCGGTACTTCGTGGGCAACCACCGCCAGGGTCGTGGCCCATCCCAATACCGGATCGGCGAGGAAGGCGGCCGCGATCAGCAGGCCATCGGTGAAGTTGTGGAAGCCGTCGCCGACGAGAATGCCCACTGCTTCGCCACCGTGGAGATGGTGGTGATCGTGTGTGTGATCTTGACAGCCTGCATCGTTCGCATGCTCATCTTCGCTGCCGTGAGCGTGGCGCCAGATGGCGAATTTCTCCAGGGCGAAAAAGCCGAGGATGCCCGCCAGCAGGAAGGGGAAGACCTCGTGTGGCGTCAGGCCCAGTTCGAGCGCTTCGGGCAGCAGGTGCAGCATCGAGGTGGCCAGCAGCACGCCGATCGAGAAGCTGACGGCGAAGGCCAGCGATTTCTTCGGCAGGCCGAACAGTACCAGCGCGGCAGCCAGCAGGCTGAGCAGGCCGCCCGCGATGCAGGCGAGGGCGATCTGGACGAAAAGGGGTACAGAAGTCATGGGGCGCCATTGAACCACAGCATGTCATTAAATGCAACAATGTTGCATTTGAAAAGCGGGTATGGTTTCATCGCGGCATGGATGATTCGGTCGTTTCGGCACAGATCCGTGCCGCCGGTGTCAAGGTCACGCCGGGACGCGTACGCGTGCTCGTGGCGCTGCTGGCTGCAGCCCAGCCGCTGAGCCATGCTGACCTCGAAGCCCTGCTACCTGATGCCGACCGGGTGACGCTCTATCGCGTGCTGGATTCGCTGGTGGCCTGTGGGCTGGCGCTCAAGGCGGTCGATCCGCGTGGCGTGTTCCGCTTTTCCGCGAGCAGCACGCAGCGCGAACACAGCAGCCACATCCATTTTCGTTGTACCTACTGCGGTGGCGTGTTCTGCCTCAAGGCCGCGCCGCCACCCCCGCCCAAGTTGCCGCGAGGGTTTCGCCTCGCAGAAGTGGAGTACGATGTGCGCGGAGTTTGCGCCAGTTGCGCGGCGCACACATAGGGTAGCTGCCGTCCCGCCAGCGCCGACTTTTTGCAGATACCGCGGGGGTAGAATCGCCGCACCCAAATCCTGAAAGCGGTTCATGGAGCAGTATCACGGCACGACCATCCTGTCGGTACGACGCGGCAATGTCGTCGCGCTTGGTGGCGACGGGCAGGTCACATTGGGCAATATCGTCGTCAAGGCGAGCGCGCGCAAGATCCGTCGCTTGTACAGCGAGAAGATTCTCGCCGGTTTTGCCGGCGGGACGGCGGATGCGTTTACATTATTCGAGCGTTTCGAAGCGAAGCTGGAAAAGCATCAGGGCAATCTGCTGCGTTCGGCCGTCGAACTCGCCAAGGATTGGCGTACCGATCGCATGCTGCGGCGGCTAGAGGCGATGCTCGCCGTGGCGGATCGTGAGAATTCACTGATCATCACCGGCAACGGCGATGTGCTGGAGCCGGAGCTGGGTATCGTCGCCATCGGCAGTGGTGGCGCCTACGCGCAGTCGGCTGCACGCGCTCTGCTGGAGAATACCGACCTGGCCCCGGCGGAGATCGTCAAGAAGTCGCTGGAGATCGCCGGTGACCTGTGCATCTACACCAACCAGAACCACCTGATCGAGGTGTTGGAATGAGCCAGATGACCCCGGCCGAGATCGTCTCCGAACTCGACAAGCACATCGTCGGCCAAAGCCGTGCCAAGCGCGCGGTGGCGATCGCCCTGCGTAACCGCTGGCGTCGTGCACAGGTGGGCGAGCCGTTGCGCTCGGAGATCACGCCGAAGAACATCCTGATGATCGGCCCGACCGGTGTAGGCAAGACCGAGATCGCTCGGCGGCTGGCGCGGCTCGCCAGTGCCCCGTTCATCAAGGTCGAGGCGACGAAGTTTACTGAAGTGGGTTATGTCGGTCGCGATGTCGATACCATCATCCGCGACCTGACCGAGGCGGCGATCAAGAACGCGCGCGAGCAGGCCATGAAGCAGGTGCGCGATCGCGCGCTCGATGCCGCCGAGGACCGTGTTTTGGATGTGTTGCTGCCGCCGGCCAGAACCGCAAATGTCGGCTTTGGCGAGACGGCACCTGCTGAAGAGACCACAACGCGCCAGAAGTTCAGGAAAAAGCTGCGCGAGGGAGAACTCGACGACAAGGAGATCGATGTCGAAGTTGCCGCGCCCGTCGCCAGCATGGAAATCCTGACACCACCGGGGATGGAAGACCTGAGCCAGCAGCTGCAAGGCATGTTCCAGAGCCTGGGCGGCGGCAAGAAGAAATCCCGCCGCATGCGCATTGCCGACGCGCTCAAGGTGCTGGCTGACGAGGAAGCGGCACGCCTGATTAACGACGAGGAAGTCAAGGCCGCAGCGCTGAAGAATGTCGAGCAGAACGGCATCGTCTTCCTTGACGAGATGGACAAAATTGCCTCGCGCAGCGAGACGCAGGGCGCCGACGTGTCGCGTCAGGGCGTGCAGCGCGACCTGCTGCCGCTGGTCGAGGGCACGACGGTGTCAACCAAGTTCGGCATGATCAAGACCGATCACATTCTCTTCATCGCCAGCGGCGCCTTCCATTTCGCCAAGCCGTCGGACCTGATCCCGGAATTGCAGGGCCGCTTCCCGATCCGTGTCGAACTCGATTCGCTTTCGGTCGATGACTTCGAGTGCATCCTGACGCAAACCGATGCCTGCCTGACGCGCCAGTATGAGGCCTTGCTGGGCACGGAGAACGTGAAACTCGATTTCGCCAACGACGGCATCCGCCGTCTGGCGCAGATCGCCTTCGAGGTCAACGAGAAGACCGAGAACATCGGCGCGCGCCGCCTCTACACGGTGATGGAAAAGCTGCTCGAAGAAGTTTCGTTCGCCGCGCCCGCCGGAACGGTGGTCATCGACGCTGCCTATGTCGATGCACGACTCGCCGAACTGGCCAAACGTGAGGATTTGTCGCGCTATGTTCTTTGATCCCGACTTCTGCGAGGAATGACCATGCAGGCTGAAATGGGTCAAGCCACTGATCTGAATGCCCAATATCCCAAAATCGGCAGCGTGTTCACGAAAGCCGAGCAGGGATTTCCGGTGAATCTCGCCACGCGTCATGAGCACGTACTGCACGAACTGGACAAAGCTTGGGGTACGGCAGAATGCGTCAGGCAGCTTGACGACCTGATGTTTTCGGATCGGCCCGACCGGAACGGCTTTACCTATGACGTGATGATGGAACTGTTCGCATTGAAAGGCCATCATGATCGTCTTTACCCGCAATTTGTCGTGAACCAGTTCGATCCTTTTGCCTTTGTCGGGAATGGCGGGGCGGAAGTTGCAACGATGGCACAGATCGAGAAAAGCGGCAGCAAAATTACTGCACCCGTACCCGGTGTGGCTGCGGTGCGTTATCCCAAGGCCGGCGACAACAAGACGGTATCGGTTCCGGCAGGGACGCGCCCCATGCCAGTTGCACCTGAAACTGGTGCTGCCTGGCCGGAAATCCTGAGTCTGGACGAACTGCGTAACCTCCTGAAGCTGCGTGCCGCAGGCGAGCGCATGCCCCATCGCGACAAGCGCTTGATTGTCGAGATTCTCAAGCAATATGCAGTGATCTCCGATGCCGACGTCGATACCGCTATCAAACTGCAGAAAAGTACCGGTCAGGGCAAGAAGCGCGAACCGATTGGCAAGGTGCTGCTGAAGATGGGCAAGGTCGGTGAAGAGGTGGTCATCCGTGCCCTGTGCCTGCAATATGGTGTTTTGATGGTCAATTTGCAGCGTTTCCAGGTCGATGCAGAAACGATGCGCCTGATCTCCCCGGAAGTGGCCCGCAGCTTGCGCGCAATCCCGGTGGCGGATATCGAGGGTACCTTGTTCCTGGCCGTCGAGAATCCCTTCGGCTTTGATCAGCGTGAATACTTCACCTTCCTGACGAAGCGCAAGGTTGAACTCGTGATGGCTGCGGGTAGCCAGATTACCCGGCAGCTGAAAGCCATCGGCCAGGTACGTTCGGTGCAGCAGGGCAAGGAGGAGTTTCGCTCGCTGGCCCAGAAGGCGCTCGGCGAAACGCCGAGCGTCGAACTGATCAGTGACGATGTCGATGACAACGGGGCATTGAACCAGGACGATGCCTCGATCGTCGGCTTGGTCAACAAGATCATTTCCGATGCGGCAGAAGTAGGGGCTTCCGACATCCATATCGAAAGTTTCTACGGGGATCCGCTGGCCTACATCCGGCTGCGTCGTGATGGGCGTATGGAGGAGTATTCCCAGTACTCTGCGAGTTACCACCGGGCGGTCATCTCGCGCATCAAGATCATGTCCAATCTGGATATTTCCGAGCGGCGCATTGCCCAGGATGGCAAGATCTCGTTCATGCGCGCCGGTCGTGAACGCATGGATCTGCGCGTCGCGACGATCCCGACGTCACGGGGTATCGAGAATGTATCGATCCGTCTGCTGCATGCGGGCGACCCCTATCCCATGGAAGCGCTCAAGATGTGTGAGCGCGATCTTTCGGTGTTCATGCGTTTGATCCATCGTCCCTACGGGCTAATTCTGGTCTGCGGACCGACCGGCAGCGGCAAGACGACCACGCTGCATTCGGCGCTGCGCGAGCTCAATACGCCGGACAAGAAGATCTGGACAGCCGAAGACCCGATCGAGATCGTGCAGAAGAAGATCTGTCAGGTACAGGTGAATCCCAAGATCGGCTGGACTTTTGCCACTGCGCTGCGTTCCTTCCTGCGCGCTGATCCGGACATCATCATGATCGGCGAGATGCGCGACCAGGAAACCGCAAAAATCGCGCTGGAAGCGTCGATGACAGGCCACGTCGTGCTCTCGACGCTGCATACCAACTCGGCTTCCGAAACGGCCGCACGCCTGCTTGATTTAGACGTCGATCCATTCAATCTTGGCGATGCACTGATCTTCATTCTTGCTCAGCGCCTTACGCGTCGTCTCTGCTCGCATTGTGCTGAGAAGGCCCCGCTCAGCACTGCGGAGATCGACGATCTGACGACGGAATACCATTATTCGGCTTTCAAGCGTTCGCCTTCGATGGCCGAGCGTGACCAGATCGTGCGCACCTGGAAGCGGCAACTCACCAAGGGTGCTGAACTGGCCCTGTGGAAAGTAAAAGGCTGTGACCACTGTGCCATGGAAGGCTATCAGGGCCGTGTGGCGCTATTCGAGCTGATGGAAGCTTCGCCCGAGATTCGCGAGCTGGTGGTACACAAGTCGCCCGCGTCCGAGTATCAGCGCATCGCCGTCGAGCAAGGGATGCGCACGCTCAAGCAGGATGGTATCGAAAAGGCATTGCTCGGCCTCACCGACATGGCCGAGGTGCGCGGCGCTTGTAACTGAGCCTTAGCGCGGGGCGGGTTTGGATTCCGCAGCGGCGGGACTGCTATGATCGCCGGGCTTGGCAGGCAGGACGAGGGAACCCTTGTTGCCGCATGCCGAGAGCACGAATGCGGTACAGCAGATCAGGCAACAGGAAGCGATGAGAGTTTTCATGCCGAAATCTTACAACACGGAGGGAATGTGGAAGAGCGGGAGTTCCTGACCTTGGCGGATGCCGAACTGGCACGGATCGAGGCTGCTTTGGAAGCGGCGCAAAATGAAACGGAAGACGACTGGGATTTCGAACTCAAGCCGGGTGGGATCATCGAGCTGGATTTTGCGGATGACAGCAAGATCATCATCAATCGCCACGCCGCCGCGCGGGAAATCTGGGTCGCGGCAAAATCAGGCGGCTTTCATTTCAAGTCGCCAGCAGACAACAATGGCCAATGGCTGGATTCGCGCACTGACAGGAGTCTGGCCGACACGCTTTCTGAATGTATCAGCGCACAATCCGGCACGCCGACATGTCTGGATTGGTGAGCACTATTACATCCGCCCGGGAATGACCGGCCGGACCTTGGCGTCCTGAACCGGGGCAGCTGGCTCCTTGCCGAAAAAGCGTAGCAAATCTGGCAGAAACCCTTGCTCTGCGGACGGTTCAGGAATGGATTCGCGATACACATAATCCGATATGGGCGCGCCCGTGGCAGGGTCAGTGCTGTCGACACGCACCATGCCATCGGGCATGGCGGACTGGATTTCCGGTACATCCTTGAGCGCAACCTGCATGAAATCGATCCAGATGGGCAGGGCGGCACGGCCGCCTGTTTCGCCACTCCCCAGCCGTTTGGGCTGATCGAAGCCCATCCAGGCGATGCCAACCAGAGATGGTTGGTAACCACAGAACCACGCGTCGACATAATCATTGGTCGTGCCGGTCTTTCCCGCAAGGTCAGGGCGTTTCAGCACTTGTCCCGCGCGCGCCGCGGTGCCTCGACGCACGACGTCCTGCAGCATGCTGTTCATGACCCAGGCATTGCGGGCATCGATGATACGCAAGGATTCGTCACCGGCCTGCGCGGGCCGCGTTTCCGCCAGCACGTTATCGTGCGCATCCAGGATCTGTTTGACGAGGTGCGGTTCTATCTTGTAGCCGCCATTGGCAAATACGGAATAGGCGGTCAATTGCTGCCAGGGCGTGACGTTGCCAGCGCCAAGCGCCAGGGTGAGGTAGGGAGGATTCTTGTCGGCATCGAAGCCGAAACGCGTGATGTAGTCCTGCGCATAATGAGAACCAACCGCCTGAATCAAGCGGATCGACACCATGTTCTTCGATTTGGTCAGCGCATTGCGCAAGGTCATGGGGCCCTCATACTTGCCGTCGTAATTCTTGGGCTCCCAAGCCTGACTGCCGGTTTCTTCGGCGGAAACTGAAACAGGTTCGTCCGGAAAGACCGAGAGAGGGGTATAGCCTTTCTCCAGTCCAGCGGAATAGACGAAGGGTTTCATGCTGGAGCCGGGCTGTCGCCAGGCTAGTGTGACGTGGTTGAACTTGTTGTTGGCAAAATCGAATCCGCCGACGAGTGCGCGGATTTCTCCATCCGCAGGATTGGCGGCAACGAAGGCGGCTTCGACCTCGGGCCACTGGGCAACTTGCCAGCGACCGCTGTTGTCCTGATTCAGTCGGATGATGGCGCCGCGCCGTAATCGCCGGTTGGGGGGGGACTTGTTGTCGAGCATGTTCTGGGCGAATTTCAGGCCGGCACCTTCCACGGTCACGATTTCCCCGCCTGCCAGATAAGCGCGCAGTCTGTTCGGACTGGCTTCCAGCACCAGCCCTGAACGAAGGTCATGAGCATCCGGCGTGTCGCCCAGCAGTTCCTCAAGCGCCTCATCCCCCTCGCTGGTGATGGCTTTCATGTCGACATAAGATTCCGCACCCCGGTAGCCATGCCGACGATCGTAAGCGATGACGGCCTGGCGCAGGCTACGGTAGGCCGCTTCCTGTTCCTTACGCGTGAGCGTGGTGATGACCTTGATTCCAGAGGTATAGGCATCCGGGAAAGCATCGATCGCGATCTGACGAGCCATTTCCGCGGCATAGTCGGCCTTGATGGCAAAGTTGTCGATCTGGCGGCGTACCTGTAGCGAATCCAGTCGGGCCTGTTCGTATTGGTCCGCATCAATGAAATTCAGTTCACGCATGCGCCTCAGTACATATTGCTGCCTAAGCTTTGCCCGTTTTGGGTTGGCGACTGGATTGAAGCTCGATGGTGCCTTGGGGAGGCCGGCAAGCATCGCCATTTCGGCGACACTCAGATCCTTGATCTCTTTGCCAAAGTAGATGCGTGCCGCCGCCGCGAAGCCATAGGCGCGTTGGCCGAGATAGATCTGGTTGAGATAGATTTCGAGGATCTCATCCTTCGAAAGACTGTTTTCGATCTTGAAGGCGAGCAGGGCTTCGTAAAGTTTTCGTGTCAGCGTTTTTTCGGAGCTCAAAAAGAAGTTGCGAGCCACCTGCATGGTGATAGTCGAGGCCCCCTGACGCTTACCGCCACCTATGAAGTTTGCATAAGCGGCACGCAGTATGCCCATTGTGTCGATGCCCGGGTGCTGATAGAAGCGTTCGTCTTCGGCCGCCAGAATTGCCTGTTTCATAACTTCCGGAACATCCTGGATGCGCGCGAACTGACGCCGCTCCTCGCCGAATTCGCCAATCAAATAACCATCGGCGGTGTAAATGCGTAAAGGGATCTTGGGTTGATATTCCGTCAGCACATCGATTGATGGGAGACGTGGGTAAGCGAGTATCAGCACAATGCCCAGCAAAGCCAGAGTGGCAAGAATGGCGCCCAGAACAGTGCCGATCGACAGGAGTATCCAGCGGAGCATATTTGCGATGAGTGAAAGTATCAGTGTCGGACTGGCGAGAACAGGATTATAGTGTTAGGCAGTAAGTCAGCCTTTCAGCAGGGCTACCATCACGCAGCATTGATGATGTTGCATGAACACAGAACAAGAAAAAATGGTGCCGCACTATTCAAAAAATATCTTTACAGCCGATAAGCTTGCTGCTAGCATTTAAATCGAAGTATTGATAACTAATGTAACTATCTGAATATCAAGGATTATCTTGGATTTCGATTTTTCGATCCTCAATCCTAAAGCGCGTTCGCTGGTGGGGCTGAACATTAGTTCATCGGCCGTGAAGATGGTCGAGCTCTCCAGTGGGCGGGGCGGGGAATATCAGTTGGAGTGTTATGCCATCGAACCACTGCCCGAAGGTGCGGTGATGGATGGCAATATCTCCAGTCATGAAGGTGTTTCGGAGGCGATAGCGCGTTGCTGGCGGCGTCTCGATACCTCTACGAAATATGTCGCCATGGCGCTTCCAACGGCGGCCGTTATCACGAAAAAAATAATATTGCCGGCGGGCCTTCGGGAGTCGGCAATGGAAGTACAGGTCGAGTCCGAGGCTAATCAGTACATTCCATTCACGCTGGAAGAGGTCAATCTTGATTTCCAGATCATGGGCCCGACGCCTACTGATCCTGATGAAGTGGAGGTTTTGATTGCGGCGTCGCGCAAAGAGGGCGTCGAGGATCGCGTGGCTTGTGCCGAGGCCGCCAAGCTCAAGCCAGTCGTCATGGATGTCGAGTCTTACGCGGCATTGGCTGCGTTCGAATTGGTTAGAGAGCAGTTTTCCGGGAATACGAGCGAAAGAATCTTCGCATTGGTTGATATTGGCGCGAATGCCATGAAGGTTGCTGTCCTGCGCGGCGACCAGCAAATCTACAACCGCGAACAGGCGTTTGGTGGCAATCAGCTGACTCAGGATATCGTGCGGGCCTACGGCATGAGTTATGAGGAAGCCGAGGCCTTGAAGCGAACAGGCCCCATGCCTGACAACTATGAGGCCGAGATTCTCCGGCCCTTCCTTGATAATCTGGCACTGGAAATTTCCCGTGCCATGCAATTCTTTTTTACTTCGACGCAGTACAGCGAGGTCGACCACATCGTGCTGATGGGCGGTGGAGCTTTGCTGCCCGGGGTCGCTCAGGTTGTTGCCGAGCGTACCCAAATTGATGCAGTAATGGCGAATCCGTTTGCAAAAATGACCATGTCGCAGCGTATTCGCCCCAAGCAACTGCTTCAGGATGCGCCGTCGTTGATGGTGGCCTGTGGGTTGGCGCTGCGGAGGTTTGACTCATGATCCGCATCAACCTGCTTCCACACCGCGAGGAAAGGCGTAAGGCATTACGCCAGCAGTTCTACGCGCTATCCGCGCTGGTCGCGGTTCTGGCGGCGTTCATTTGGTTCGTCGGGTATAGCCTGATTGATGCCATGATCGAACGACAAGCGGAAAAAAATCGCTTCTTGAAGACCGAAATAGCAGTACTCGACAAGCAAATAGAAGAAATCAAGAAGCTTAAAGAGCAAACAGAATCATTACTGCAACGCAAGCAGGTCATCGAGGCGCTGCAGGCCAATCGATCGGAAACGGTCCACCTGTTTAACGAACTTGCCCGGCAACTGCCTGCAGGTGTCTATCTCAAGTCGATCAAGCAGGAAGGCCAAAAAATTACGCTGACTGGCTATGCTCAATCCAATGCGAGAGTTTCAACGCTGATGCACAACTTGGATGAGTCCCCAATCCTTGAGAGGCCTGTTCTGATTGAAATCAAGGCTGCGCAGGTAGGCAAACGACGCATGAGTGAGTTTGCGATGAGCATTTTCTTTTCTCGCCAATCGAGTACTGATACTGCTGCATCAGGCAAGAAAAAACCCGGGGCAGGCAAATGAAGAAGCTGATCATGACACCCGGCAAAAAGAAATTCGAATTACCCAAGGTCGATTTCCAGGCAATCGCGGAAGACTTTCGGACGTTGGATCCCAAGGATCCGGGGCTCTGGCCTCTAGTGCCGCGTATCGTCATCCTCGTCGGCATGTTCCTTGTCCTGATTGCAGCTGCAGCTTGGTTCGGCTGGCAGGTGCAGTATGAAGAGCTTGATGCCAAGCGGCAGGAAGAAGTAAAGCTGAAAGATGATTGGCTGGCGAAGAAAAAACAGGCAATCAACCTTGATGCGTACCGCAACCAACTTGTTGAAATCGAACGCTCGTTCGGCGCTTTGTTGAAGCAACTTCCCAATGCGGCTGAAATGGAATCTCTTTTGGTTGATATCAACCAGGCTGGCTTGGGGCGCGGCCTTCAGTTTGAGCTTTTCAAGCCGGGTGTAGAGGCCGTGAAGGATTTCTATGCTGAGCTGCCTATTACTGTCAATTTGACTGGTTCTTATCATGATTTTGGGTCTTTTGCGGGGGATATTGCCAAATTACCTCGAATCGTTACATTGAACGATATCAATGTCGTCCAGGGTAAGTCTGGGGAAATCCTTACACTTGCGACTACAGCTAAGACGTTCCGATATCTGGACGAGGATGAGATGGCTTCTCGCAAGAAGCAGGAGAAAGCCAAGGGGGCGAAGAAATGAGAGCGTTGCCTTGGGTTATGGTCGCTTTGCCTTTGCTTGCGGGTTGCGGAGATGCTGGTCAAGGCGAAATTAAACAATGGATGGAGGAGTCCTCTCGCGATTTAAAAGGAGGAATTCCACCCTTGCCAGAGTTAAAGCCTTTTCCCGTAGTTTCATACGATGCTGCTGACAAGGCGGACCCTTTCAGTTCTTTGCGCATAGAGCCTGAACGCAAAGATGGGAGCGGAGCGAACAAGCCAGACTTTGACCGCCCCCGCGAGCAACTTGAAAGCTTTCCGCTTGAATCGATTAACTTCATCGGCTTCGTAGATAAGGCCAAGATCAAGTCAAAACATGCGGTTGTCCAAGCTGATGGAGTCGTATATCAAGTCGCCAAGGGCAATTACATGGGTCAGAACTATGGACGTATTGTGGATATCACTACAAGCGAGATTATTTTGAAAGAGATTGTGCAGGACCCGAGTGGCCAGACTTCCGATTGGGTGGAACGTGAAATGACCCTGCAACTTCAGGATGGGTCACAGGGTAAGGAGTCGAAGAAATGAAAATCAAGCATTTCATGTGGGCATTCATAGCCATACTAGTGACGGTATCGTTGCCAATTGTCAATCTGGCCCGGGCGGCCGGGGGTGGGAATGTCATTGAGAGCCTGGTTGTCAGTAAGGCAGGCGGCAATACAGTTCTTAAAGTTGGCTTGCAGAGCGGTGTGAGCGGTATTCCATCCAATTTCACGATTGCCAATCCTGCAAGAATTGTTTTTGATTTCCCCGGGACTGAAAATGGCTTGGGATACAGCAGCAAAAGTATCAATGAAGGAATCCTCCGTAGTTACAGTCTTGTCCAGGCAGGGGATCGTTCCCGCCTTGTCCTGAACCTTGCGAAAAACTCCCGATTCGAGGCAAGGAGTGAAGGAAAGCAACTCTTCATTACCCTGCTGGATGAAGCCCAAGGGGATACGGCGAGCCCGGCACCGGCTGTACAGCATTTCGCTCAATCAGGCAGGGACATGGAAAGTGCGGTACGTGACATTCAGTTTAGGCGTAACAAGGAGGGTGCCGGTGTCGTGATGGTGGATCTTTCTTCCAGTGATACCGCCATCGACGTAAGCCAGAAGGGCTCCAAGCTCTTTGTGGGATTCAAGAAAACACAATTGCCGGAGACATTGCGGCGTCGCTTGGATGTAGTCGATTTCGGTACGCCCGTGACATCGGTCAATACCAAAGCTGAAGGTGATGGTGTGGCGATGGAAATTTCGCCGACGGGGTTATGGGAACATACAGCGTATCAGACGGATAACCAGTTCATCGTCGAGGTTCGCCCTGTCAAGGAAGACCCAAACAAACTATTCCAGGGTAGTAGGAAGGGGTATCAGGGCGAGGCAATTTCCCTTAATTTCCAGAACATTCCCCTGCGGGAACTATTGCATGTATTCGCTGACATCACCAATTTCAACATTGTGATTAGCGACTCGGTAGGTGGGAACGTTTCTCTTCGTCTGAATGATGTGCCTTGGGATCAAGCGCTGGAGATCGTGCTACAGCAGAAAAATCTTGCGATGCGCAAGAGTGGAAGCGTGATTTGGATTGCGCCACAAGATGAACTGGTGGCACGAGATGAACAAATGGTCAAGGCGCGAGAGTCTGCCGTGGCTGCAGATCCACCGCGACTTGAGGTATTTCAGCTGAACTACCTGAAGGCGGAGGATTTTGTTGTAATGCTTGCTCCGCAAGGGGTAGAGGCTTCATCTGATAAAAACAAGTCGAATAGCTTCCTGTCGGCAAATGGGACAGTTACTATCGATAAACGAACCAATCAGGCCTTCATCTTTGACGTGCCTACGAAGCTGGACATGATTGCCAGTCTGCTGAAACAGATCGATCGTCCTGTTCGACAGGTGCTGATTGAAGCACGCATTGTTGAGGCGGACACGAACTTCACAAAATCACTTGGCGTTCGTATTGGTACTCACGATCACCAAGGGTTGAATGTCGGACATTCTGTTTTGGGACAAAGCGGCTTGCGATTTGGTCTTGCGGGTTCCAGCAAGGATGCCTATGCTCATTTACCTGAGGCGGGCGGTTATCCTGCGACTGCAATCATTACTGACGTTGATGCAACCACAGGTGAGATTACGTATACGCGTGAGGTTCCTACACCGGTGATTGCCGATAGCCAGCTCGTCAATTTGCCTGTATCAAATCCGGCTGGACAACTCGCATTGACTTTGATGAACTCAGCTAAAACACAATTGCTGACGTTGGAGCTGTCTGCTTTGGAGGCAGATGGGAAAGGAAAGACTATTTCAAGCCCGCGGATCATGACCATGGATCAGATGGAAGCCATGATCCAACAGGGTATCAGAATACCTTATCTAGTATCGAGTGCTTCAGGAGCTACATCCGTTGCGTGGCAGGATGCGAATCTGTCGCTGAAGGTTAAACCGCACATCACGCCAGACGGGCGAGTGATGATGAAGCTGAAAATAACCAAGAATGCACTGGGGCCGCAAGTCAGCACTTTCCTTGGTTATTCGATCAAGACAAAGGAAATTGATTCCGACGTACTCGTTGATAATGGTGGAACTGTAGTGATTGGCGGCATCTATGAGCAAGAGGAGCGGGACAGCACTACGCGGATTCCCTTCCTTGGAGACCTTCCATATGTTGGTTTCCTGTTCAAGACAAGAACAAAGAACGATAACCGGATTGAGTTGCTTGTCATGATTACTCCCAAAATCATCGACAATGCACTGGCAATGAAATAACGCATTGCATATAAGTAAGCCTGTAAATAGCAACCTGAGAAAAGCACGATCTTTATATCTTGTCGGCATGATGGGATGTGGCAAGACGACCTTGGGCAGGCGTCTTGCCAAAGAATCAAGGTTGGAGTTCATCGATCTAGATCGCGAAATAGAGCGGAGGAATGGCGTTTCCGTTGCGACCATATTCGAGATCGAAGGTGAAGCCGGCTTTCGTCTTCGAGAATCCCAGATGCTTGCCGAAGTCTCTGGAATGGACGGACTGGTTATCGCTACAGGCGGAGGTACGGTGTTGAGTCCCGCCAATCGGGCCCGGCTGCTGGCTTCCAGGAACGTTGTATATTTACATGCGACAGCCAATCTGCTGTATTCGAGAACGCGCAACGACCGCAGTCGACCCCTGTTACAGGTTGAGGACCCACTGGCAAAAATACGCGTGCTGGTCGAGCAGCGTGATCCGCTCTATCGCGAAGTTGCCGATGTGATAGTCGAAGCGGGGTGTGATCCCGGAGTGGCGATCAATAAGCTCAAACTAGTATTGCCTGCTTTATGCAAACACTGACCATCAATCTGAAAGAGCGTAGTTATCCGATCTTGATCGGCCCCGGATTGATCGAGACGGCTTGGGCTGCCTATCCACAGCTTCTTGGCCGGCGCGTCTGCCTCATCTCCAATGAAACAGTTGCACCAATCTACCTGGATCGTGTGAGCGAAGCGCTTGTGAAAGTCGGCGCTGGCGTGACGGCACTGATATTGCCGGACGGGGAGATTTACAAGAATGGTGAAACACTCGATCGTATTTATGATCATCTGCTCGCAGAACGTTGCGATCGAACGACGACAATTGTTGCGCTGGGCGGTGGAGTGATCGGTGACCTTTCCGGGTTTGCCGCAGCAACTTATCAGCGGGGTGTTCCATTTATCCAGGTGCCTACCACGCTGCTAGCCCAGGTCGATTCATCGGTGGGCGGCAAAACCGGCATCAATCATCCGCGCGGCAAGAACATGATCGGTGCATTCTGGCAGCCGAAGCTGGTTATCGCTGATACCAACACGCTCAACACCTTGCCCGATCGCGAACTCTCCGCCGGAATGGCTGAGGTCATCAAGTACGGCTTGATTCGCGACTTACCATTTCTGCAGTGGCTGGAGGCGAACATGGGTAAGTTGATGGCGCGAGATCCGGCTGCCCTCATGTACGCGATCGAGCACTCCTGTACAAACAAGGCGGAGGTCGTGGCCGCCGATGAGCTTGAAACCGCAAAAGAAGGCGGTCGCGCCTTGTTGAATCTCGGACATACATTCGGTCACGCCATAGAAACGGGTATGGGCTATGGCAACTGGCTGCATGGCGAAGCGGTGGCAGCTGGAACAATGATAGCTGTCGAGCTTTCGAGGCGTCTCGGGTGGCTGGGTGAAGCAGAAGTAGAGCGCACGAGTGCGCTACTCAGACGAGCCGGATTGCCCGTGACAGGCCCAGCACTGGGCGCGGACAAATATATCGACCTCATGGGGCATGACAAAAAGGTCATCGCCGGCCGTATGCGCCTCGTTTTACTGAAACGTCTGGGCGAAGCAGCGACTTACGCGGATGCTCCGCCCAGCGATATTCGTGCGGCCATCGAAACCTGTTGTGCCTGAGTTGGCTTCCTATGCGGTGAGTGAATCCAACACGCGCGGGCGCGTGTTTCCGGAGCCTCGTCCAAAGGCGCGTGGGGAGTTCCAGCGCGACCGCGACCGTATCATTCACTCGACCGCTTTCCGGCGTCTGGAGTACAAGACCCAGGTTTTCGTCAATCACGAAGGCGACTTGTTTCGGACTCGTCTTACCCATTCGATCGAAGTTGCCCAGATTGCCCGTTCGATCGCCCGCGCACTCGGAGTGAACGGAGACCTGACAGAAGCGATAGCACTGGCCCATGACCTGGGCCACACCCCCTTCGGCCACGCGGGCCAGGACGCGCTCAATGAGTGCATGAGCGAACACGGCGGATTCGAGCACAATCTGCAGTCCTTGCGCATCGTCGATAAGCTTGAAGAGCGCTATGGCGCCTTCGATGGGCTGAACCTGATGTTTGAAACGCGCGCCGGTATCCTGAAGCATTGCTCACCGGCAAAGGCTAGGGAGCTTGGCGAGGTCGCGCAGCGTTTCGTCGATGACAAAAGGCCTTCGCTGGAGGCGCAGATCTGTAATCTGGCGGATGAAATTGCCTATAACAACCACGATGTTGACGATGGGCTGCGTTCTGGCTTGATCACGGTAGAGGATCTTGAAGCCATTGCCTTGTTCAGGAACCATATTGGTGCGGCGAGAGCGGAATTCCCTGATTTGAGGGGCCGGCGGCTGATTCATGAAACCGTTCGCCGCATGATCGACGCTCAGGTCACAGATGTTCTGGCCGAGACAACAAACCGAATTGCACATCATCGTATTGACGCGTTGGCCGACGTTGAAAATTCGGCGCCGCTGGTCGGCTTTTCCCGGCAAATGGCTGAGGAAAATCGGGAACTCAAAACCTTCTTGCGTACCCGGTTGTATCGTCATTACAAGGTCGTGCGGATGACCAGCAAGGCACGCCGGATCATCCGCGATCTTTTTGGCGCTTTTGCCGAAGATTTGCGCTTGCTGCCTGAGGAATATCAGCAAAACGCACTGAAAGAGGGCGCGTATCGGGTCATCGCCGACTACATCGCGGGTATGACCGACCGCTATGCCGTGAAAGAACATCGTCGCCTCTTCGCCGTCGGCGAAATTTGACCATTCCCCTGGCGGGAGTATTGAGCCGTAGTCTTATTCTCGGTATATTTCACGGTTCGCCTAAGGCATTTGATGCGTCGGGTTTGACAACGGCAACCCCGATATTTTTACGGCCGCTTTCCAGGAAAAAACTGATGGAACTTCCCAGCCGACAGGGGCTTTATGACCCCGCCAATGAGCGCGACGCCTGCGGCGTCGGCTTTGTTGCCCATATCCGGAATCAGAAAAGCCATGCCATCGTCGAGCAAGGCTTGCAGATTCTCAAAAATCTCGAGCATCGCGGGGCCACCGGTTACGACCCGCTGCTGGGTGACGGCGCGGGTATTCTCATTCAGATTCCCGACAGTTTCTTTCGGGAGGAGATGGGCAAGCAAGGCGTGACCCTGCCTGCAGCCGGCGAATACGGTGTGGGCATGGTGTTCCTGCCGCGCAATCCTGAAAGCCGGCGCGCCTGCGAAGCCGCCATCGAACGAACGATCCGCTACGAAGGCCAAGTACTGCTGGGCTGGCGCGATGTGCCTTGCAACAATGACGGGCTGGCGCAGGCGGCGAAGGATATCGAACCCGTCATCCGCCAGGTATTCATCGGCCGGGGTGTTGGCGTGAATGATGCCGATGCGCTCGAACGCAAACTCTACATCATCCGCAAGGAAGCTGGCCATCGCGTGCAGGCGCTCAAGCTGCCCGATGTCAAGATGTTCTACGTGCCGTCGCTGTCGACACGTACGATCGTTTACAAGGGCATGTTGCTGGCCGACCAAGTGGGCAAGTATTTCCTTGATCTGGCCGACAAGCGCCTCGTGACGGCCATGGCGCTGGTGCACCAGCGCTTTTCCACGAACACCTTCCCGACCTGGGATCTGGCGCACCCCTTCCGCATGATCGCCCACAATGGCGAGATCAACACATTGCGTGGCAACGTGAACTGGATCCGAGCGCGCGAGCACAATATTTCATCGCCACTGTTCGGCGAGGATCTCGAAAAGATCTGGCCGCTGATTTACGACGGCCAGTCCGATTCGGCCAGTTTTGACAATGCCCTCGAGCTATTGGTGATGGGCGGCTACAGCCTGCCGCACGCCATGATGATGCTGATTCCCGAAGCCTGGGCGGGCAACCCGCTGATGGACGAGGATCGCCGCGCCTTCTACGAGTACCACATGGCCCTGATGGAGCCGTGGGACGGTCCGGCGGCGGTGGCGTTTACCGATGGTCGCCAGATCGGCGCCACGCTCGACCGCAATGGCTTGCGCCCCGCTCGTTACCTCGTGACCAACGACGATCTAGTCGTCATGTCTTCCGAAATCGGCGTGCTGCCGATCGCCGAGGAGCGCATCGTCAAGAAGTGGCGCTTGCAGCCCGGCAAGATGCTCCTCATCGATCTGGAGCAGGGGCGCATCATCGACGACGAGGAAATCAAGCGCACGCTGGCGGCCGCCAAGCCTTACCGCAAGTGGATCGACCAGTCGCGCCACTATGTCGATGAAATGCCGGAGGTCAAGGTGCCGGCCAAACTCGACGCACCGCTGCTCGATCTGCAGCAGGCTTTCGGCTATTCGCAGGAAGACTTCAAGTTCATCCTCGAGCCGATGGCGATCAACGGCGAGGAAGCAACCGGCTCCATGGGCAATGACAGCCCCTTGCCGGTGCTATCTAACCGCAACAAGTCATTGTTCAGTTATTTCAAACAGCTGTTCGCCCAAGTGACAAACCCGCCGATCGATCCGATCCGCGAAGAGATCGTCATGTCGCTGATCTCGCTGGTCAGCCCGAATCCGAACCTGCTCGACGTCAGCGAAAGCAAGCCGACACCGCGTCTCGAAGTACATCAGCCGGTGCTGTCCCCCGGTGACATGGCCAAGCTCAAGCAGATCGGCAAGCTAACCAATGGCGTATTCTGTTCACGCGTTGTCGACATCACGACACCGACTGCCGGTGGTCCGGCCGGGATGAGCCAGGCGGTCTATCAGGTCTGCCTTGAAGCTGAACGCGCCGTCAGCGAAGGCTGCAATGTCCTGATCCTGTCCGATCGCAACGTCAGCGCGATCCGCGCGGCAATTCCCTCATTGCTGGCCTGTTCCGCGGTTCATCACCATCTCGTCCGTGCCGGCCGCCGCACTTCCTGCGGCCTGGTGGTCGAGGCGGGGGATGTGCGCGAGGTCCATCATTTCGCGCTTCTGGCCGGTTACGGCGCGCAGGCGATCCATCCCTGGCTCACGTTTGCCAGCCTCGATGCCATTGCCTCCGGCCTGCCCGGCAAGCCCGAAGCCTCTGAATGCCAGAAGCGCTACATCAAGGCCATCGGCAAGGGGCTGATGAAGGTGATGTCCAAGATGGGTATCTCCACCTATCAGTCCTACTGTGGCTCCCAGATTTTCGAAGCCATCGGCCTGTCGTCCGAGTTTGTCTCCCGTTACTTTACCGGCACGGCAACGCGTATCGAAGGCATCGGCCTCAAGGAGGTCGCGCTCGAAGCGCTGAACATGCATGTGGCAGCCTTCGGCGATGATCCGGTGCTGGCCAATGCGCTCGACGTCGGTGGCGAATATGCTTGGCGTGTGCGTGGCGAAGAACATTTGCTGACGCCCGATGCCGTGGCCAAGTTGCAGCATTCGACGCGCGAGAACAAGTTCGATACCTATCAGGAATACGCGAACATCATCAACGATCAGAGCAAGCGTCACCTGACGCTGCGCGGCCTGTTCGAGATCAAGAACGCAGCCCAGCCGATCCCGCTCGAGGAAGTCGAACCGGCCAGCGAAATCGTCAAACGCTTCGCGACGGGTGCCATTTCGCTGGGTGCCATTTCGACCGAAGCTCATACAACGCTGGCCATCGCGATGAACCGCATCGGCGGCAAGTCGAACACCGGCGAAGGCGGCGAGGATCCGAGCCGCTTCCGCAAAGTCGGCGCTGGCGAGACGGTCGCCAGCGTGATCGGCAAGAGCCGCGTCGAGCGCGACATTCCGCTCAGGGAAGGTGATTCGCTGCGTTCCTCGATCAAGCAGGTCGCGTCGGGTCGTTTCGGTGTCACGATCGAATACCTGGCCAACTCCGACCAGATCCAGATCAAGATGGCCCAGGGCGCCAAGCCCGGCGAGGGTGGCCAACTGCCCGGCCACAAGGTATCCGAGTACATCGGCTTCCTGCGCCACTCGGTGCCGGGCGTACAGCTGATTTCGCCGCCGCCGCACCATGACATCTACTCGATCGAGGATCTGGCACAACTGATCCACGACCTCAAGAACTCGAATCCGAAGGCAGACATTTCCGTCAAGCTGGTGTCCGAAGTCGGCGTCGGCACCGTGGCGGCGGGCGTGTCCAAGGCCAAGGCAGACCACGTCGTGATCTCCGGTTTCGACGGTGGCACCGGCGCTTCACCGCTGTCGTCGATCAAGCATGCCGGTACGCCGTGGGAACTCGGCCTGGCCGAAACCCAGCAGACGCTGGTGCTGAACCGCCTGCGTGGCCGCATTCGCGTGCAGGTCGATGGCCAAATGAAGACTGGCCGCGACGTCATCATCGGTGCGCTCCTCGGTGCCGACGAGTTCGGCTTCTCGACGGCGCCGCTGGTCGTCGAGGGCTGCATCATGATGCGCAAGTGCCACCTCAACACATGCCCGGTTGGTGTTGCCACGCAGGACCCGGTGTTGCGTAAGCGCTTCACCGGCCAGCCAGAGCATGTCGTCAATTACTTCTTCTTCGTCGCTGAGGAAGCGCGCCGCCTCATGGCGCAGATGGGCATCCGCAAGTTCTCCGACCTGATCGGTCGGTCCGACCTGCTTGACATGCGCGCCGGGGTCGAACACTGGAAAGCACGGGGCCTCGACTTCTCGCGCATCTTCTACATGCCGTCCGTTCCGGTGGAGGTTGCCCGCTTCCATAGCGAAACGCAGGATCACAACATCGCCAAAGCCCTCGATCACGAGCTGATCAAGAAGGCCAAGCCCGCGCTCGAACGTGGCGAAAAAGTGTTCTTCGAAGTGCCGGTCCGTAACCGCAACCGCACGGTTGGCACGATGCTGTCCTATGAAATTGCCAGCCGTTATGGCCTCAAGGGCCTGCCGGACGAGACCATCCACATCCGCATGACCGGTACGGCGGGCCAAAGCTTCGGTGCTTTCCTCGCGCGCGGCATCACGCTCGAACTCTCGGGCGAGGCCAACGACTATGTCGGCAAGGGCCTGTGCGGCGGCAAGATCGTCATCAAGCCGCAAGCCGGTTTCAGCGGCAAGCCGAGCGAAAACATCATCGTCGGCAACACCGTGCTCTACGGTGCCGTCGAGGGCGAGGTGTTCTTCCGTGGCGTGGCAGGCGAACGCTTTGGTGTGCGCAATTCCGGCGCGACGGCTGTTGTCGAAGGCACGGGAGATCACTGCTGCGAGTACATGACTGGCGGCACTGTGGTCGTGCTCGGCATGACGGGACGCAACTTCGCGGCCGGCATGTCGGGCGGCATAGGTTATGTGCTGGATGAAGATGGCAGCTTCGAGAGGCGTTGCAACCTCGCCATGGTCAAGCTCGAGAAGGTACTGCCTTCTGCGGAGCAGCCCGATGACGGCACGCGCCACAAGAACCTAACGGATGATGAATTGCTCAAGGCCCTGATCGCCAAGCATCAGGTCGAGACGGGCAGCCAGACAGCCGCGCGTATCCTGGCCAACTGGCCGGCGTTCCGCGGTAAATTCGTTAAGGTATTCCCGAACGAGTATCGCCGCGCCCTCAAGGAGATCGCCGCGGCCAAGCAACAGAAGGAGGCCGCATAATGGGCAAGCCAACCGGATTCATCGAGTTCCAGCGGCAAGCCGAGGGCTATGAGCCCGTCGACGCGCGTCTGAAAGACTATCGGGAGTTCGTCGCACACCTGACCGACGAGCAGTCGAAAGTGCAAGGCGCGCGCTGTATGGATTGCGGCATCCCGTTCTGCAACAACGGCTGTCCGGTCAATAACAACATCCCGGACTTCAACGACGCGGTCTACAAGGGCAAGTGGCGCGAGGCGCTGGATATCCTGCACTCGACCAACAACTTCCCCGAGATGACCGGCCGCATTTGTCCGGCCCCGTGCGAAGCGGCCTGCACGCTCGGCATCAATGCCGAAGCCGTCGGCATCAAGTCGCTCGAGCATGCCATCATTGACAAGGCAGGCGAGAACGGCTGGGTCGTACCGCAACCGGCAGAAAAGAAGACCGGCAAAAAAATCGCGATTGTCGGTTCCGGCCCGGCGGGACTGGCGGCCGCGCAGCAGTTGGCGCGTGTGGGCCATGCCGTGACGGTATTCGAAAAGAATGACGCGATTGGCGGCCTGCTGCGCTATGGCATTCCCGACTTCAAGCTCGACAAACGCCTGATCGAATGGCGTGCCGCGCAGCTCAAGGCCGAAGGTGTAAAGTTCCAGCTCAAGACGCTGGTCGGTACCGACATGCCCAAGGGTATCGTCAATGACGCCACCAAGGTCGTTGTCCCTGCGCAGTTAATGAAGGACTTCGATGCGGTGATTCTCGCCGGCGGTTCCGAAACCCCGCGCGACCTGCCGATCCCCGGCCGTGATCTCGAAGGCGTTTACTACGCGCTCGAATTCCTGATCCCGCAGAACAAGGAAGTCAATGCGGGGAAAAAGGGTGGCAAGAAGAATCCGATCAATGCGGCTGGTAAGCATGTCGTGGTGATTGGCGGCGGCGATACCGGTTCCGACTGCGTCGGCACCTCCAACCGCCACGGCGCTGCAAGCATCACCCAGTTCGAACTGATGCCCAAGCCGCCCGTGCAGGAGAACAAACCGCTGGTCTGGCCCTACTGGCCGACCAAGCTGCGCACCTCTTCCTCGCATGAAGAAGGTTGCGAGCGTGACTGGTCGATTGCTACCAAGGAATTCGTTGGCGAGAATGGCAAGCTGAAGGCGCTGAGGTGCGTTCGTCTTGACTGGAACGACGGCAAGATGAAGGAAGTCCCGGGCAGCGAGTTCGAGATCAAGGCCGATCTTGTCTTCCTCGCCATGGGCTTCACCAATCCTGTCGCATCGATGCTCGATGCCTTCGGCGTTGCCAAGGATGTACGCGGTAACGCGGCGGCGACAACGGACGGCGAAGGCTGCTACGCCACCAGCGTAGGCAAGGTCTTCGCCGCCGGCGATATGCGGCGCGGTCAATCTCTCGTGGTATGGGCGATTCGCGAGGGCCGCCAGTGCGCGCGTGCCGTCGACGAGTTCCTCATGGGAGCCAGCACACTGCCACGCTGATAGACTGACGGCATTATGCTGAATGTCGTCATTCTGGCCGCCGGGAAGGGAACGCGCATGCGTTCCGACCTTCCCAAGGTGCTGCATCCCATTGCCGGTAAGCCGATGCTGGCCCATGTGCTCGCTGCGGCGCGCCAGCTCGGCGCGGCGAAAATCTGCGTCGTCTACGGCCATGGCGGCGAGCTGGTTCCGCAGAAGCTCGCCGCGTCCGATCTCTCCTGGGCTTTGCAGGAGCCGCAATTGGGTACCGGCCATGCGGTTCTGCAGGCGGTGCCGCATCTGGGTGCCGTCCCACCAGCGCCGACTTTGATTTTGTACGGCGATGTACCGCTGATCCGCGTGGCAACCCTGCAGCGTTTGATCGAGGCGTCGGGCGAAGGCAGGCTGGCGTTGCTGACTGCCCATCTCGACAATCCGAAAGGATACGGTCGAATCGTGCGCGTGAATGGAAAGGTTACCCGCATCGTTGAGGAGAAAGATGCCGACGATGCCGAACGTGCAATCCGCGAAATCAATACCGGCATCCTCGTCGCGCCGGGCGATGCGCTGGCGCGCTGGCTGCCGCAACTGGGCAACCGCAATGCGCAGGGCGAGTACTACCTGACCGACATCATCGCGATGGCCGTGGCCGAGGGCATGGAAGTCGTCACCGCGCATCCGGACGCGCTCTGGGAAACCGATGGCATCAACAGCAAGAACCAGTTGGCGCGCCTCGAACGCATCCACCAGCGCAACATTGCCGATGCCCTCATGGAGCAGGGTGTGACGCTTGCCGATCCGGATCGTATCGACGTCCGTGGCGAGTTGGTCTGCGGCAAGGACGTGTTCATCGACGTGAATTGCGTGTTCGAGGGACGCGTCGAGTTGCAGGACGGCGCGCGCATCAATGCGAACTGCGTCATCCAGGATGCTGTCGTCGGTCCGCATTCGATCATTGGCCCCTTTGCCCGCCTGCGTCCCGGCACCGTGCTGGCCGAGGACGTGCATATCGGCAATTTCGTCGAAGTGAAGAACTCGACGATCGCCGCGCATTCGAAGGCCAACCATCTGGCCTACGTCGGCGATACCACGATGGGCAGCTGCGTCAATGTCGGCGCCGGCACGATCACCTGCAACTACGACGGCGCCAACAAGTTCCGCACCATCATTGAAGACGACGTCTTCATCGGCTCAGACACGCAACTGGTCGCACCGGTCACCGTCGGCCGTGGCGCGACCATCGGTGCGGGGACCACGCTGACGCGCGATGCGCCGCCCGAACAGCTCACGGTCTCGCGTGCGAAACAGGTTTCGATTCCCGGCTGGAAGCGTCCGGTCAAACAGAAAAAAGAACAGCAGAAAGGGTAGTCCATGTGCGGCATCGTCGCAGCCGTCGCGAGCGGCAACATCGTTCCGGTTCTCGTCGAAGGTCTGCGCAAGCTGGAGTATCGCGGCTACGATTCGGCCGGCATCGCTTTCCTCAACCCCAAACTCGAACGCCTGCGCAGCGTCGGTCGGGTCGCCGAGCTTGCTGCGCAGGCGGCAGGAAAATCAGCGCAAGTCGGCATCGCGCACACGCGCTGGGCGACGCACGGCGTGCCGACCGAACGCAACGCGCACCCGCACGTTTCTGGCGGGTTGGCCGTGGTGCATAACGGTATCATCGAGAACTACGCTGAGATCAAGCAGGAACTCATCGCCGCCGGCTACGCGTTCACCTCGGATACCGATACCGAAGTCATCGCGCATCTGGTGCAGCAGACACTCGCCAGCTGCGGTGATCTGTTCGAGGCGGTACAACGCGCAGCCCGGCGGCTGATCGGCGCCTATGCGATCGCCGTACTGTGTGAAAACACCGAGCGCATCGTTGTCGCCCGGCAGGGGGCACCCTTGCTGCTCGGCATTGGCAAAGACGGCAATTATGCTGCCTCGGATGCGTCGGCGCTACTGCAGGTCACCCGCAGCATGGTCTATCTGGAAGAAGGCGATGTCGCCGAACTGTCGCGTGACGGGATTCGAATAGTCGGCGCTGGCGGGACGGCAGTGGATAGGCCCATTCATGAAAGCACGCTGTCCGCCGATGCGGTCGAGCTGGGCGAATACCGCCACTACATGCAGAAGGAAATCTTCGAGCAGCCGCAGGCGCTGGCCGCGACGCTCGAAATGATCGGCGGCGCGCAGACCTTCTCCGCCAATTTGTTCGGCGCGACAGCGCCGGAAGTCATGTGCGACGTGAAGTCGGTGTTGATCATCGCCTGCGGCACGAGTTACCACGCCGGCCTGGTCGCGCGCTACTGGATCGAGCAGCTGGCGGCATTGCCCTGCGCTGTGGAGGTGGCGAGCGAATACCGCTACCGCGCCTCGGTGCCCAATCCCGACCAGCTCGTCGTGGCGATCTCGCAATCCGGCGAAACAGCTGACACGCTGGCCTCGATCAAGCATGCCAAGGCGCTGGGCATGACGAAGACGCTGGCGATCTGCAACGTGGCCGAGTCCGCCATCGTGCGTGAATGTGCGCTGCGCTTCCTGACGCGCGCCGGTCCCGAGATCGGCGTGGCGTCGACCAAGGCTTTCACTACGCAGCTGGCAACGCTCTTCCTGCTGGCGGCGACACTAGCGAAACTCTCCGGACGTCTGAATGCGGAGCAGGAAGCGGCTTATCTCGTTTCGCTGCGCCACCTGCCGGTCGCCGTGCAGAAAGTGCTGACGCTCGAACCCGGCATTGCTGCGTGGGCACAGCATTTCGCAGACAAGCGCCACGCATTGTTCCTCGGCCGTGGCCACCACTATCCGATCGCCCTCGAGGGCGCGCTCAAGCTCAAGGAAATTTCCTACATCCATGCTGAAGCCTATCCAGCCGGCGAACTCAAGCATGGGCCGCTTGCGCTGGTCGACAAGGAGATGCCGGTCGTCAGCGTGGCGCCCAACGATACGCTGCTCGAGAAGCTCAAATCGAATCTCAAGGAAGTCGCCGCGCGCGGCGGCGAGCTCTATGTTTTCGCTGATGCGGATTCGGCCGTGCAGGCCGAGGACGGCCTGCACATCCTGCGCCTGCCGGAGCATTACGGCCTGCTGTCGCCGGTGCTGCACGTCGTGCCGCTGCAACTGCTGGCGTATCATGCAGCGCTAGTGAAAGGCACCGATGTCGACAAACCGCGCAACCTCGCCAAGTCGGTCACCGTCGAATAGCTTTGAAAAAATTACGTCGAATAATCCAGGGAGAAAATAATGCCTAAATTCCACACTGCATCCATTCGTGCTGTCGCCCTCGTCGGTCATGGCGGCGCCGGCAAGACGACGCTCGCCGAGGCGCTGCTGCAGCATGCCGGTGCGATCGCGGCTGCCGGCAGCGTCGAAAAGGGTAACACCGTGTGCGACTTCGATGCGCAGGAAAAAGCCGCCGGCCACTCGCTGTCGTCTGCCTTGGTCAACTTCGCGTGGGAGGACGTGCATGTGCATATCGTCGACACCCCGGGCTACCCTGATTTCGCCGGTCAGGCGATGGCCGCCCTCGCAGGTGTGGATACTGCCATCGCGGTGATCAATGCCCAGACCGGCATCGAGCTGATGACCGAGCGCATGATGCGTGCGGCGGCTGCGCGCGGGTTGGCGCGCATGATCGTCATCAACAAGATCGACGCCGAGAACCTTGATCTCTCGGGCCTGATGGCCGACATCCGCGAACGTTTCGGCCCGGCGTGCAAGTTCCTCGACCTGCCGGCCCATGGCAATCAGGACGTCGTCGAAGTACTCGAGCATGCCGCGGGCGATGCCGACATCGACACGGTCGAACATGCCCACCGCGAGCTGATCGACCAGCTCGTCGAGGAAGATGAGAGCCTGATGGAGCGTTACCTTGAGGACGGTCAGGATCCGAATGCCGGCGAGTTGCACGCGCCCTTCGAAAAGGCATTGCGCGAAGGCCATCTGATTCCCGTGCTGTTCACCTCCGCCAAGACCGGTGCCGGCATCGGCGAACTGCTGCATACACTCGCGACGCTGGCGCCGAACCCCGCCGAAGGCAATGTCCCGCCGTTCTACAAGGATGGCGAAGCGTTCCAGCGCGAACCGGATGCCGCGAAACACGTGCTGGCACACGTGTTCAAGGTGATCGTCGATCCCTACATGGGCAAGGTCGGCGTCTTCCGTGTGCATCAGGGCACGATCAAAAAAGACTCCCAACTCTTCGTCGGCGACGGCAAGAAGCCCTTCAAGGTGGGCCACCTCTATCAGCTGCAGGGCAAGGACTACGTCGAAGTCGACGAGCTGCTGCCGGGCGATCTCGGTGCTATCGCCAAGGTCGAGGAAATCGAGTTCGACGCCGTGCTGCACGATTCGCACGACGAAGACATGATTCATCTGAAGCCGCTCGAATTCCCGAAGCCGATGCAGGGCCTCGCCGTCGAGACACAGAAGAAGGGCGACGAGCAGCGCCTCTTCGATATCCTGCGCAAGCTGGAAATCGAAGATCCCTGCTTCAAGGTCGAGCGTCATCCGACTACGCATGAGACCGTAATCTTCGGCCTCGGCGAGATGCACCTGAAGACCAAGCTCGAGCGCATGTCCACGCAGTACAAGCTCGAACTGAGCACCAAGCCGCCGCAGATTCCCTTCCGCGAGACCATCACGAAGAACGCCGAAGGCCACTGTCGTCACAAGAAGCAGTCGGGCGGTGCCGGCCAGTTCGGCGAGGTCTATCTGAAGATTGAACCGCTCGAGCGTGGTGCCGGCTTCGAGTTCGTCGATCATGTCAAGGGCGGCGTGATTCCCGGCGTCTTCATGCCGGCGGTCGAGAAGGGTGTGCACATGGCGTTGGCCGACGGCGTGGTCGCCGGCTACCCGGTCGAAGACCTGCGCGTCATCGTCTATGACGGCAAGACCCACCCGGTCGACGGCAAGGAAGTCGCCTTCGTCCAGGCCGGCAAGAAAGCCACCATCGCCGCGATCCGGGGGGCGGGTGCCGTCGTGCTGGAACCGATCGTGCATATTGAGGTGCGCGCCGACGAAGGCCACATGGGTGACGTGGCGGGCGACCTGTCGTCGCGGCGCGGCCATGTCACCGGCACCACGCCGGGCGGCCCAGGGCGGGTCGTCATCGCCGGTGAAGTGCCGCTCGCCGAGATCAACGACTACGCTTCGCGGCTCAAGTCGATGACCGGCGGCCGCGGCAGCTACACCATCGAGTTCGCGCGCTACGCGCAGGTGCCGCCGCCCGTTCAGCAGAAGATGGCGGCCTCGTTCAAACTGAAAGAAGACGAAGAGTGAGGTAGTATTTAGCCGCCATGCGCCGGTTCAAGAGCCTCCTGCTAATTCTCATCGCCCTGTGGCTGCCCATTCAGGCAGCTGCAGCGGTGACGATGCCGTTCTGCCGGCATGCGGCAGAGCAGGTGGCTACAGAGGCGGCGCATTGTCACGAGCAGATGGATGCCTCCGCGAACGCAGCCAGCGCAGTCGATTGCGACAACTGCGCGATGTGCCATCTAGCCTCTGCCGGTTTCCTGCTCGCCGCAACCGAAGCATTGCCGCCACTTGCGATGAGCATTCTCGTGCCGAAGCTCGCTCTGGTTTCGGCCAGCCACATCCCCGAACCGCCGCAACAACCGCCCAGACGCTGAACACCTAGTCAGGCAGGACCTGCCGTCCTGCCAGCACCGACTTTTGTTCAATGCCACAAATCGTCTGGAGGTTTCCATGAAATCCATTTTCCGTGCACTGGCCGTCGCTGGCCTGCTCATTTCCTTCTCCATTTCCGCCGCTGACAAGCTGGCCGAAGGCACCGTCAAGAAAATCGATACGCCGACCCAGCGCGTGATGCTCGCCCACGGCCCGATCGCCAGCATCGGCATGGGGCCGATGACCATGATGTTCAAGGTCAAGGATGCTGCCATGCTCAAGACCGTGAAGGAAGGCGACAAGGTGCGCTTTCAGGTCGAAGAGATCAGCGGCGATTACACCATCACTCGCATCGAAGCGAAGAAGTAGGGTCATGAAGTCCTTGCCCCTGTTGCTGACGGCCTGGCTGGCCGCCAGCGGGGTGGTGCTGGCGAATGAAGGTGTGGCGATCGGCGGCGACGTCGACAGCCTGCTCGCCTTCGCGCGCGAACGCCATCCGGAATTCACCGCCATGCGTCACGAAGCGGCAGCTGCCGCCGCGCGTGTCGAATCGGCCGGCGCCTTGCCTGATCCGATGATCGGCGTCGAATTGCGCGACTTCACCAACGAAGCTCGCGATGCCAGTGCCAATCTGCTGCCGGCGCGCGTCGGCAGTACGCGCTACACGATCAAGCAAGCCTTGCCGTGGTTCGGCAAGCGCGACCTGAAGCGAGAGATCGCCACGGCCGGCGCCAGCGAAGCGGAGGGGCGCGCGGCCGCGGTCTGGAACGACTTGGCCTGGCAGATCAAGCAGACCTACGCACAGCATCATCTGCACCTCGCCAGCCTGCGCTATGGGAGGGAAAATCTCGGTCTGCTTGAACAGCTTGAGCAGATCGCCCAAGTGCGTTATGCAGGCGGGCTGGTGCCGCAGCAGGACGTGATCCGTGCCCAGACTGAACGCACGGTATTGCGCAGCGAGCTCGCTATGCTCGAAGGCGATAACGAGCAAACGGCCGCACGCATGCACAATCTACTGGGCAGTCTCAACGGCGTGCGGCTCTTGGCCCCCGAGCGCCTGCGCAAGTTGCCACCAGCCGCACAACTCGATAGCGCGGTGCTGGAAGCACGGCTGATCGAGCGCAATCCGCGGCTGGCGTCCGATGTTGCGCGCATCGAAGGCGCCGATAAGGCGCGGGCGCTGACTTACCGCAATCGATATCCCGATCTCAGCGTCGGCGTGGCGGCGATGCAGGAACGCAGCCGCGTGGCGAGCTACGACCTGATGTTCGAGATCAACATCCCCCTGCAGCAGGACAGCCGCCGCGCGCAGGAGTTTGAAGCCGAGCGCATGCTCGATGCGGCGCGCAGCCGCCGGGAAGCAACGCTGAATCAGGCGCGGGCGGAACTTGCCGAAAGCCTGACCGCACTGCGTACAGCGCGGCGCGTCGAGGAACTGGTGAGCACTCGCCTGCTGCCTCAGGCCGAGCTGATGCTGCAGTCTGCGCTGGCCGGCTACGAGACCGGCCAGGTGGATTTCGCCACCGTGCTTGGCGCGCAGCGCCAGATCCGCAAGGCAAAGGAGGATCTCGTACGGGCGCGCGTGAACCAGCAATTGCGGCTCGCCGACATCGAGCGTGCCATCGGAGAAGACCTATGAAAAACATTGTCGTTGCCGTACTGCTCATTGCCGTTGGTTTGACGGGCTACTGGCTGGGCGGGCAAAAAGTCGGCGCTGGCAGCACGGCACCCGAAACCGCGGCTGCGCCGGCGGGCAAGAGGCTGCTCTACTACCGCAACCCGATGGGCCTGCCCGACACCTCGCCGGTGCCGAAGAAGGATTCGATGGGCATGGACTACCTCCCCGTCTATGAAGGCGAGGACGCAGAGGATGGTGGCAGCGTCAAGATCAGCACGGCGAAGGTGCAGAAGCTCGGCGTGCGTACCGAGGCAGCGATGCTGCGCGATCTGTCGCGCCCGATTCGCGCCGTCGGCCGCGTCGAGGTCGACGAGCGGCGCGTGTTCGCCATCGCGCCGAAATTCGAAGGCTGGATCGAGCGTCTGCACGTCAATACAACCGGCCAGCCGGTCGGCCGGGGGCAGCCGCTGTTCGAGGTTTACAGCCCGGAACTGGTCTCGGCCCAGCGCGAATACCAGGTTGCGGCGCGCGGCGTCGCAGCGCTTGCCAATGCCGGGCCGGAGGCGCAGGCGAGCATCCGCCAGGTCGCCGAGGCCGCGCTGGCGCGGCTGCGCAACTGGGACATTTCCGCCGAGCAGATCGAGCGGCTCAAGGCAGGGGGCGAAGCGACACGCACGCTGACCTACCGTTCGCCGGTTGCCGGCGTGATTCTCGAAAAGAAGGCGCTACAGGGCCAGCGCTTCAAGCCCGGCGAGGCGCTCTACCAGATCGCCGATGTCGGCTCGGTCTGGGTGCTCGCCGACGTCTTCGAGCGCGACCTCGCGGCGGTGAGAGTCGGGCAGACGGCCGAGATCGGCATCGATGCCTTTCCGGACAAGACCTATACCGGCAAGGTGAGTTACCTCTACCCGACGCTCAATCCGCAGACGCGGACAGTGCCGGTGCGCATCGAGCTGCCGAACCCGCGCGGCGAGTTGCGGCCGGCGATGTACGCCAATGTCCACTTGAAAGTCGGCGCTGGCAGGACGGCAGTTGTGATCCCGATTTCAGCCGTCATAGACAGTGGCACATCCCAGCGCGTTATCGTGCAAAAAGAAGAAGGCCGCTTCGAGCCGCGCGACGTGAAGCTGGGCCTGCGTGGCGACGACTACGTTGAGGTAAAGGAGGGCGTGAAGGAAGGTGAACTGGTCGTCGTCACGGCCAACTTCCTCATCGATTCCGAAAGTAACCTCAAGGCGGCACTGGGTGGCATGAAAGAAAAACCCTCGGTCAGTCATCAGGCGGTCGGCACGCTCGACAGCATTGAGGCCAACGGATCGGTAATGGTGACGCATGAGCCGGTGGCGAGCCTCAACTGGCCGAAGATGACCATGGAGTTCGTGCCGGCGAATGGCGGGCTGATCGACCAGCTCAAGCCCGGAGCACCCATCGCCTTTGAGTTCGTCGAGCGCAAGCCCGGCGAGTGGGTCATCACCAAAATCGAGAAGCGCTGACATGCTCGCCCAACTCATTGACTGGTCGGCACGCAACAAGTTTCTCGTGCTGCTGAGCACGCTGTTCGTGGTGCTGGCGGGCATCGTTGCGGTCGTGAAAACGCCGCTCGACGCCCTGCCGGATCTCTCCGACGTGCAGGTGATCGTCTACACCGAGTATTCGGGGCAGGCGCCGCAGGTGGTCGAGGATCAGGTGACCTACCCGCTGACCACGGCGCTGCTGGCGGTGCCGAAATCGAAGGTGGTGCGCGGCTTTTCCTTCTTCGGCGCCAGCTTCGTCTATGTGATCTTCGAGGACGGCACCGACATCTACTGGGCGCGTTCGCGCGTGCTCGAATACCTCAATACGGTGGCCGGCCGGCTGCCGCAGGGTGTGGCCCCCAGCTTGGGGCCGGATGCCTCCGGCGTCGGCTGGGTGTACCAGTATGTCGTGCTGGGCGCCAATCGCACGCTGGCCGAACTGCGCACACTGCAGGACTGGTACCTGCGCTACCAGATCACCAAGGCGCAGGGCGTGGCCGAGGTGGCGAGCATCGGCGGCTTCGTGCAGCAGTACCAGGTGGTGGTCGATCCGGCCAAACTGCGCGGCTATGGCATCCCGCTGATGACGGTGGCGAATGCGATCCGCAACTCGAACCGCGATGTCGGTGGGCGTGTCGTGGAGATGGCCGAGACCGAGTACATGGTACGTGGCAAGGGCTATCTGCGCGGCAAGAGCGATCTGGAACAGTTGGTTGTCAAGACCGACAAGGGCACACCGGTACTGCTGCGTGACATCGCACGCGTCGAACTCGGGCCCGATGAACGGCGCGGCATCGCCGAGCTGGACGGCGAGGGCGAAGTGGTCTCGGGCATCGCTGTGGCGCGACATGGCCAGAACGCGCTCGAAGTGATCGGCAACATCAAGGAAAAAATCAGGGAGGTCGCCGCCGGCCTGCCGGAAGGCGTACGCATCGAAACCGTCTACGACCGTTCCGAGCTGATTGAGCGCGCCATCGCCACGCTGAAAACCACGCTCACGGAGGAAGCGGTTATCGTCGCACTGGTCTGTATCGTCTTCCTGCTGCACGTGCGCAGTTCGCTGGTGGCGATTCTCATGCTGCCGGTGGGCGTGCTCATCGCCTTCATCGCGATGCGCCTGCTCGGCATGAACTCCAACATCATGAGCCTCGGCGGCATCGCCATTGCCATCGGCGCGATGGTGGATGCGGCCATCGTCATGATCGAGAACGCGCATAAACATCTGGAGCGACTGAAGGAGGGCGAATCCAGAACAGAGGGGATGATCGCGGCGTGCAAGGAAGTCGGGCCTGCGTTGTTCTTCTCGCTGCTGATCATCACCGTCTCCTTCCTGCCGGTATTCACGCTCGAGGCGCAGGAAGGCCGGTTGTTCGCGCCGCTGGCCTGGACCAAGACCTTCGCCATGGCGGGCGCGGCGATCCTGTCGGTAACGCTGGTGCCGGTGCTGATGCTGCTGTTCATTCGTGGGCGCATCCTGCCGGAAGCGAAGAATCCGGTGAATCGTGTCCTCATCGCGATTTACCGGCCGGTGATTGCCTGGGTGATGCGCTGGAAGGTCACCACGCTCGTGGTGGCAGTAGTCGCCATGGTCATTTCCATCTGGCCGGCAGCAAAGCTCGGCAGCGAATTCATGCCGACGCTCAACGAAGGTACGTTGTTCTACATGCCAACCGGGCTGCCGGCGATGTCGGTCACCAAGGCGGCCGAGCTGCTGCAGACGCAGAACAAGATCATCAAGAGTTTCCCCGAGGTCGCTTCGGTGATCGGCAAGGCGGGCAGGGCGCAGACGGCCACCGACCCGGCGCCGATCGAGATGTTCGAGACGGTGATCAACCTCAAACCCGAGAAGGACTGGCGGCCGGGCCTGACGGTTGATGGCTTAATTGCCGAGCTGGACAAGGCGCTGCAGTTCCCGGGCATCGCCAATTCGTGGACGATGCCGATCAAGGCGCGCATCGACATGCTTTCGACCGGCATTCGCACACCCGTCGGCATCAAGGTTTTCGGCAAGGACCTCGACGAGATGGAGGCGCTTGCGCGCGAAATCGAAGCCGTGGTGAAGCAGGTGCCCGGCACCAGTTCCGCCTACGCGGAACGCATCACCGGCGGCTGGTATCTCGACATCGAGCCCGACCGCGCGCAGCTCGCGCGCTACGGCATCCTCATCAACGATCTGCAGGAAGTCGTCGCCACCGCGCTCGGCGGCGAGATGCTCACCACCGCCGTGGAAGGGCGTGAGCGCTTCGGCGTGACCGTGCGTTATCCGCGCGAATTGCGCGACGACCCGCTGAAAATCGCCGCCAACGTGCTGGTGCCGGCGATGAGTGAGATGGGCGGACCGGCGGTGATGGTGCCGCTCGGGCAGGTCGCGCAGGTGAGCATCAAGAAAGGTGCGCCGGCGATCCGCACCGAGAATGCGCTGCTCTCGGCCTACATCTACGTCGATATCCGCGACCGCGACATCGGTTCGTATGTGCAGGAAGCGAAACGGGCGGTGGCGGAGCAGGTGAAATTCCCGCAGGGCAGCTATGTGACCTGGAGCGGCCAGTTCGAGTACATGGAACGGGCCATGGAGCGGCTCAAGATCGTCGTGCCGTTCACGCTGCTGATCATCTTCCTGCTGCTCTACCTCAATTTCCGCGCGCTGGCGCCGACGCTCATCGTCATGCTCTCGGTGCCCTTCGCACTGGTCGGCGGCCTCTGGCTGATCTGGTTGCTGGGTTACAACCTGTCTGTCGCTGTCGCGGTCGGCTTCATTGCGCTGGCTGGCGTGGCCGCCGAAACCGGCGTAGTGATGCTGATCTACCTCGACCACGCCTGGGCGGCGGTCAGGCAAAAGTCGGCGCTGGCAGGACGGCATCCCACGGCTACCGACCTCTACGTGGCGGTGATGGAAGGCGCGGTGGAGCGCGTGCGGCCGAAGATGATGACCGTCGTCGCCATCATGGCCGGCCTGCTGCCGATCATGTGGGGAACGGGTACCGGTTCGGAGGTAATGCGCCGCATCGCCGCGCCGATGGTCGGCGGCATGATCTCGTCGACGCTGCTGACGCTGATCGTGATTCCTGCGCTCTACGCGCTGTTGGAGGAGTGGCGCATCAGGAGAACAATTAGGAAAACAGCGGCTTAGTTGTTACACTGCGCGCCGCGTCGGCAAATAATCAGTCAAACAGCCGCGCGTCGCGCCAGGATTTCCCCCGCGTTTTACTCCCAATAGCGTTTCTGCCCTGACTGATTCGTGCAGTGCACGAGTGGCCGAATCCAGGAGCACTCCCATGCATTTCACCGATCTCGGCCTGTCGGCCGACATTCTGCGTGCCGTCGCCGAACAGGGCTACGACACCCCGACCCCCATCCAGGCGCAAGCCATTCCGCTGGTACTCGAAGGCCGCGACCTCATGGCCGCTGCCCAGACGGGCACCGGCAAGACCGCCGGCTTCACCCTGCCCATCCTGCAACTGCTGGCGCAGGACACCAACCTGTCGCTCAAGCGCTTCAAGCCGCGCGCGCTGGTGCTGGTGCCGACCCGCGAGCTGGCGATCCAGGTACAGCAGAGCGTGTTCACCTACGGCAAGCACGTCAAGCTGCGCACCGCCGCGATCTACGGCGGTGTCGCCGTCGGGCCGCAGACCAAGCTGCTCAAGGCCGGCGTCGACATCGTCGTGGCCACGCCGGGGCGGCTGCTCGACCATGTCGGCCAGCGCAACATCGACCTGTCGGGCATCGAGATTCTCGTACTCGACGAAGCCGATCGCATGCTCGACATGGGCTTCATCAACGACATCCGCAAGGTGCTCGCGCTGTTGCCGAAGAAGAAACAGAGCCTGTTGTTCTCGGCGACTTTTTCCGACGAGATTCGCGGGCTCGCCACCGGCCTGCTGCGCGATCCCGTCAGCGTCGAGGTGGCCCGCCGCAATGCGCCCGCCGAGGCGGTGGCACAGTGTGTCTATCGCGTCGACCGGGAGCGCAAACGCGACCTGCTGATCCGCCTGATCACCGACAACAACTGGCACCAGGTGCTGGTGTTCACCCGCACCAAGCATGGTGCCGACGCGCTGGCCGAACGCCTGTGCAAGGCGCGCATCAGCGCCGCCGCCCTGCACGGCAACAAGAGCCAGGGGCAGCGCATCCGCGCGCTCGACGACTTCAAGCGGCTCAAGATCAACGTGCTGGTGGCGACTGACATCGCCGCGCGCGGCATCGACATCGATGACCTGCCGCATGTGGTCAACTACGAGCTGCCCAGCGTGCCCGAGGATTACGTGCATCGCATCGGTCGCACCGGTCGTGCCGGCGCGAGCGGCGAGGCGACCTCGCTGGTCTGCATCGACGAGCACAAGCTGCTGCGCGACATAGAAAGAGTATTGAAGCGCGAGATCGAAAAACGCGTGCTGCCGGGCTTCGAGCCCGATCCCAAGATCAAGGCCGAGCCGATCCAGAAACCGCGCGTTTCAAGCGGGGCGCGCAGTGAAAAACCGCGTCCGACCGCGCCAGCGAAGGCCGCCAAGCCCAAGCCTCCATCCAGGGGCAAGGCGCACGCCTCGGCCGGTGGCCATCATTTCGGTTCCCGCCACCGCTGAGGTTGACATGAAAACACTCGTTCGCTGCTTCTTCAGAACCCTGCGCGTCGTCCTCGGCCCCTTCATGCTGTTGTGGGAGTGGCTGAGCCGCCCACGCGGCGTCGTGCGTACTGCGGAAGCGCAGGCGGAAGTGGATCGGCAATGCCGCGATCTCGTCCTCTACGAATTCCGCACCTGCCCGTTCTGCATCAAGGTCCGGCAGGAAATGCGTCGTCTCGCGCTCGCGATCGAGCGGCGCGATGCGCAGCACGAAGGCCCGCATCGCGATGAACTGGTCGCCGGTGGCGGCCGGGCGATGGTGCCCTGCCTGCGGATAACCGAGGCGAGCGGTGAGATTCGCTGGCTGTACGAATCCGGCCAGATCATCGACTTCCTGCGGACAAGCTTCGGCGGCATCTGATAAAAGTCGGCGCTGGCAGGACGGCACGGCAAGCAGGAAATTCTGGCTGACGTTGACGTTAACGTCAACGTCAGCCAGAATCGACGCCCTGAGCTAATCTTGGACCTTCGTCAGGAGGCCTTTGCCATGACCGACCTTTCCTCAGTTGCCAAAGCTGCTGCCAAGCTCGCCCCCTACAAGCCGAAGCACAAACTGCGCTTCATCACCGCCGCTTCGCTGTTCGACGGCCACGATGCCTCGATCAACATCATGCGGCGCATCCTGCAATCGACGGGCGCGGAGGTGATCCATCTCGGCCACAACCGCTCGGTGCAAGAGGTGGTGAATGCGGCCTTGCAGGAGGATGTGCAGGGCATCGCCATCACGTCCTATCAGGGCGGGCATATCGAATATTTCAAGTACATGATCGATCTGCTACGCGCGGGTGGTGGCGGTGAGATCAGGGTCTTCGGCGGCGGCGGCGGGGTGATCGTGCCGGAAGAGATCGCCGAACTGCATGCCTACGGCGTGACGCGCGTCTACTCGCCCGAGGACGGCGCGCGGCTCGGACTGCAGGGCATGATCAACGACGTGGTGCACACCAGCGATTTCGATCTGACGGCAAACGTCAGCCTGGATGAGCTGCGTGGCGGCAATTACCGTGTGCTCGCGCGTGCCATCACCCAACTGGAGAACGACCCGCAGGGCAAGCTGGCGCAAGCCATCAAAGCCAGTGCCGTCCCGCGAACGCCGACTTTAGGAATCACCGGCACTGGCGGCGCGGGCAAGTCCAGTCTCACCGACGAGCTGATCCGCCGCTTCCGTCTCGATCAGGACGACGCACTGAAGATCGCCATCGTCTCGATCGACCCATCGAGGAAGAGAACAGGCGGCGCGCTGCTCGGCGACCGCATCCGCATGAACGCGATCGAGCATCCCAACATTTTCATGCGCTCGCTGGCCACGCGTGACACCGGCAAGGAAATCTCCGCCGCGTTGCCCGAGGTGATTGCCGCCTGCAAGCTGGCCGGCTTCGACCTCGTTATCGTTGAAACCTCGGGCATCGGGCAAGGCGACGCCGCCATCGTGCCGTATGTGGACGCCTCGCTCTACGTCATGACGCCCGAGTTCGGCGCGGCGTCGCAGCTCGAGAAGATCGACATGCTCGACTTCGCCGACTTCGTCGCCATCAACAAGTTCGACCGCAAGGGCGCGGCCGATGCACTGCGCGATGTGCGCAAGCAGTACCAGCGTAATCGCGAACGGTTTACGGAAGCAGCGGACGCCATGCCCGTCTACGGCACGCAGGCCTCGCGTTTCAACGACGATGGCGTGACCGCGTTGTATCAGGCGGTGTCCGCGCATCTGCAAGGCAAAGGCCTTGAGCTCAAGCCGGGCAAGCTGCCCAAGGTCGAAACGAAGCAATCCTCGCAGAGCCGCGCCATCGTGCCCGGCAGCCGTGTGCGCTACCTCGCCGAGATCGCCGACAGCGTGCGCGGCTACCACAAGCATGTCGACGCACAGGTGGGCATCGCCCGCGAACGTCAGAGCCTGCGCACGTCCAAGGCGATCTTCGAAGGCTGCAAGAAGGAGGCGAAGGACTTTGATGAGCTGATCGCCTGGAAGGACGGCCAGCTCGATGGCCGCGCGAAGAAGCTGCTCGAAATGTGGCCCGACACCGTCAAAGCCTACGCCGGCGACGAATACGTGGTGAAGATCCGCGACAAGGAAATCCGCACGGCGCTGACCCACGAGACGCTCTCTGGCACCAAGATCCGCAAGGTCGTGCTGCCAAAGTTTGCCGACGAAGGCGAGACCCTGCGCTACCTGATGAAGGAGAACGTGCCCGGCAGCTTCCCCTACACCGCCGGCGTGTTCGCTTTCAAGCGCGAGAACGAGGATCCGACGCGCATGTTCGCCGGCGAGGGCGACGCCTTCCGCACCAACCGCCGCTTCAAGAAAGTGTCGGAGGGCATGCCGGCCAAGCGCCTGTCCACCGCCTTCGACTCGGTGACGCTCTACGGCTGTGACCCCGACGAGCGGCCCGACATCTACGGCAAGATCGGCAACTCGGGCGTCAGCATCGCCACGCTCGACGACCTGAAGGTGCTTTACGACGGCTTCGATCTCTGCGACCCGACCACCAGCGTCTCGATGACCATCAACGGCCCGGCGCCGATCATCCTGGCGATGTTCTTCAACACGGCCATCGACCAGCAGCTCGCCAAGTTCAAGACCGACAACGGTCGTGAGCCGACCGAGGACGAAGCCGACAAGATTCGCGAATGGACGCTCGCCAGCGTGCGCGGAACGGTACAGGCCGACATCCTCAAGGAGGATCAGGGCCAGAATACCTGCATCTTCAGCACCGAGTTCGCGCTCAAGATGATGGGCGACATCCAGGAATTCTTTGTCCACAACCAGGTGCGTAACTTCTACTCGGTGTCGATCTCCGGCTATCACATCGCCGAGGCCGGCGCGAACCCGATCTCGCAGCTCGCCTTCACGCTCGCCAACGGCTTCACCTACGTCGAGAGCTACCTCGCGCGCGGCATGCACATCGACGACTTTGCGCCCAACCTCTCCTTCTTCTTCAGCAACGGCATGGACGCCGAATACTCGGTCATCGGCCGCGTCGCCCGCCGCATCTGGGCCGTGGCGATGAAGCACAAGTACGGCGCCAACGAGCGTTCGCAAAAGCTCAAGTACCACGTGCAAACTTCGGGCCGCAGCCTGCACGCGCAGGAAATGGCCTTCAACGACATCCGCACTACCTTGCAGGCGCTGATCGCCGTCTACGACAACTGCAACAGCCTGCACACCAACGCCTACGACGAGGCGATCACCACGCCCACCGACGAATCGGTGCGCCGCGCCATGGCGATCCAGTTGGTCATCAACCGCGAGTGGGGCCTGGCGAAGAACGAAAACCCCAACCAGGGCGCTTTCATCATCGACGAACTGACCGATCTGGTGGAAGAGGCGGTGCTCAAGGAATTCGAGGCCATCGCCGACCGCGGCGGCGTGCTCGGTGCGATGGAGACCGGTTATCAGCGCGGCAAGATCCAGGAGGAATCGCTTTACTACGAGCACAAGAAGCACGACGGCTCGCACCCGATCATCGGCGTGAATACCTTCCGCAATCCGAACGGTGATGTGCCGCAGCATGTCGAGCTGGCGCGCTCGACCGAGGAGGAGAAGCAGTCGCAGATTGCGCGGCTACGCAACTTCCAGCAGCGCAACGCGGCCGCCAGCGGCCCGATGCTGCAGAAGCTCAGGCAGACGGTGATCGACAATGGCAACGTCTTCGCCGTGCTGGTGGATGCGGTGCGCGTCTGCTCGCTCGGCCAGATTTCCACGGCGCTTTACGAGGTAGGTGGGCAGTACCGGCGCAGCATGTGATCGCTATTTTCAGCTATGCTGCAGCACGGGATCTCGGGAGGGAGGATTTCATGAGGCTTGCGAGGCTGCTGATGGTTTTGGCCGCCATGTGCGGCTCTTTGTGCAATGCTGCCGGTGCTGCCGAAACGGTGGCCATCAAGAAAAAGCTGGTGGCCTTCGCGCAGGACACGATGGCCAACGACTGGCGGGCGGCCCAGGTGCGCGATTTGCAAAAAGCTTTTGCCGCGCATCCCGATGTCGAGTTCATCTTCACCGATGCCAATGGCGACACCGCGCGTCAGGTGGAGGACATCGAGAAACTGGCAGCGCGGGGTGTGGATGTGCTGATCACCAGTCCGCGTGACGCCGAACTGATGCGCGAACCGATCGCGCGCGTTTATCGCAAGGGCATTCCCGTCATCTTGCTGTCGCGCCGCGTGAATGGCGAGGAATTCACCCAGTTCATCGCCGCCGACAACCGTGCCATTGCGCGGCAGGCGGCACAGTATTTCGCCCGGCGCCTCAATGGCAAAGGCAATATCCTGATGCTCCAGCACATTCCGACGACGACACCCGGCCAGTTGCGCACCGAGGGTTTCAATGAGGAACTGAAGAAGCATCCGGGCCTCAAGGTCGTGGCGATCAAGCGTGCCGACTCCCAGCGGGCGCTGGCGATCCAGAAGGTCGAAGAGGCCCTCGCCGAAAACCTCGCCTTCGACGCCATCTATGCGCAATCCGACAGCATGGCGATGGGCGCGATCCTCGCGCTGAAGAAAGCCGGCCTCGATCCGAAGAAATTCGTCATCACCGGCATCGACTACATCAGCGAGGCACGCGAGGCGATTCGTGCCGGCGATCTGGATGCCAGCTTTACCTATCCGACCTTCGGCAAGGAAGGTGCGGAAACCGCGATGCGCCTGCTGCGCGGCGGCAAGCCCGAGCGCAAGGAGGTCATGATCGATTCCACGCCCGTCACGCGCAACAACGTAGATAAGGTCGCCCCGGTCTTCTGAAATGCGTCCCACCTCGCTTGCCCGTCAATTGTTCTATTTCTGGCTGGCGGCGGCCATGGCCCTGTTATTGCTGGTCAGCATTGCCTTCGTTTCCCTGCGCAGCATCCAGAGCGAGAAGGAAACCCGTCAGCGCTTCGAAATGGCGGCACGGCAACTCGATGATGAACTGCTGCGCATTGGCAACCAGATGGCCGATGCGGGCAGGGCGCTGGCCGAGAACCGCAACCTGCTGGCGAGCCTCAATCTGTTCCACAATTACTACGAGCCGGAGGCCGGCAATCCGGACGTGTTTGACGCACCCGCGCAGCAGCTGGCGTTCACGCTGGCCGAGACGGCGCGCGTGACGACAGCCGACTGGATCGTCGTTTCCGGCAAGCCGGGGCCGATCGCCGGCCATGTCGATGGCGCGCGCGTCTATTGGTCGCGGTCCGGCAACACGACAACAGTGCTGGCAGCAAAGGAAGCGACCAACGGATTCCATCCCGCGCCGGAATTTGCCAAACTTGTTCAACAACACCAAGGCGGAGCGGTGTTGCAACTGGTCAATTGTCCATTGAGTCCGGGGATCGCCGTCCAGTGGGAAAAAGCGGTCAGGCAAGCCGAGGCAGGTGAGATCGGCCAGGTCTGGATCGGCCGCTGCCTCAATCAGCATATGCTCAACGACCTGCAGGCCAGGCTTGGCTTCGCGCTGATCATCGACCTCGGGGGCAGGCTGCAGTCGGCGGGGACGCCGCCGGTGGCACTGCCCCGCGCGGCCAGCGAAGTGGTGGCGACGGAAGGGCGCAAATGGCTGGGCGCCATCCAGCCGATGACCCTTAATACAGCGCCGGCCATGGTCATGCATGCTGTGCTGGCCGATGGCAGCGTGGCGGGTTTTGGACTGGTGGCGAAAAGTATGGCACAGGATACGGCGGGCCTGAGCTATATCGGCGCGGCCCTGCTGAGCCTTCTGGCGATCACGCTGCTGGTGCTCTTCGTCGGCTTTATCTACCTGCGAAATCGCGTGACCCTGCCAATTGAAAAGCTGATGGCGGGTACCGAGCAGTTGCGCGAGGGCCGTTATGAACGCGTCGAAGGCATCGAGGCCGACAACGAGCTGGGCAAGCTGGCGGCGACCTTCAATGATATGACTGAGCAGATCCGCAAGCGCGAGGACGACCTGAAGCGCCATCGCGACCACCTCGAAGAGATGGTGCATGCGCGCACGGCGGAATTCTTCAACGCGATGATCGAGGCCAACGAGGCCAACCGCTCGAAAAGCGCATTCCTCGCCAACATGAGCCACGAAATCCGCACACCACTCAACGCGATCACCGGCATGGCGCACCTGATGCGCCGGGCCGGCATCTCGCCCGAGCAGGCCGAGCGGCTCGACAAGATCGAAGTGGCCGGCAAGCATCTGCTTGACATCATCAACACCATTCTCGACCTGTCGAAGATCGAGGCCGGCAAGCTCGCGCTCGAACATACCGAGGTGCGTATCGACACCCTCATGGCCAGCGTCGTGTCGATGCTGCAGGAGCGCGCCCGGACCAAGAACCTCACGCTGGCCATCGCTAGCGCGCCGCTGCCGACGGTGTTCATCGGCGATCCCACCCGCCTACAGCAGGCCCTGCTCAACTATGTGGGCAACGCGATCAAGTTCACTGAAACCGGCGGCATCACGCTCCGGGCCGCGATTGTCGAAGAGACGCCGGAGCGTGCGCTGGTACGCCTCGAAGTGGCCGACACCGGCATCGGCATCGCGGCCGATGTCATCCCCCGCCTGTTCAATGCATTCGAGCAGGCCGACAACAGCACCACGCGCAAGTATGGCGGCACGGGACTGGGCCTCGCGATCACGCGGCGCTTCGCCGAGTTGATGGGCGGCACCACGGGCGTCAGCAGCACGCCCGGCGCGGGCAGCACCTTCTGGCTGACGGCCTGGCTGGAAAAATCACAGCATGCGGAGTCTGTTGTGCCGGCCCCGGGCAATCCGATCGAGATCCAGCTCAAGCACGATCATGCGGGCCGCAGCATCCTGCTGGTCGAGGACGAACCCGTCAATCGCGAAGTCAGCCTGAGCCTGCTCGAAGACGTTGGCCTGATCGCTGATGTCGCCGCGGATGGCAGCGAGGCCGTCGAACTCGCCGGGAAGTTCGATTACGACGTGATCCTGATGGACATGCAGATGCCGCGCATGGACGGCCTGGAAGCGACGCGGCGCATCCGCGCGATGAACAAGACCATGCCCATCATCGCGATGACGGCCAATGCCTTCAGCGAGGATCGCAAGCGCTGCATCGAGGCCGGGATGGACGATTTCATCGCCAAGCCGGTCGATCCGGACCTCCTCTTCGACACCCTGCTCAAGTGGTTTGCGCGGCGGGAATGAAAGTCGGCGCTGGCGGGACGGCATCTACCGGCTTCAGCTGCCATGTGCCTTCGCCGGTCAGTTCCAGTACCTGCCGGTGGTATTTCTCCAGCGCCGCGTGGTGTGTGACGCTGACCGGCGTTACGCCGGTGGCGAGCAGTTCGCGGTAGAGGCGCTCTTCGTTGGCAGGGTCGAGCGCGCTGGTGGCTTCGTCCAGGATGACGTAGCGCGGCTTGCTCAGCAGCACGCGCGCGAAGGCAAGGCGTTGCTGCTCGCCGATGGACAGCACCTTTTCCCAGTCGCGTTCCGCATCGAGGCCGCCGAAGCGTTCGGCCAGGTCCGGCAGGCGCACCCGGTCGAGCAGGCTCAGCAACTCGGCTTCGCCGGCCTCGATGCCGACATGCGGGTAGAGCAACTGGCTGCGCAATGAGCCGAGGATCATGTAAGGCTGCTGCGGCAGGAACAGGATTTCCTGCGCGGGCGGGCTGGTGATGCGGCCGCTGCCCCGGTACCACAGGCCGGCGAGGGCGCGTAGCAGCGAACTCTTGCCGGCGCCGCTGGCGCCGCTGATCATCAGGCCTTGGCCCGGCTCGATCGTCAGCGACAGGTTGTCAACGAGGATGCGCTCGCCGCCGGGGGTCAGCAGCGTGACGTGGTCGAGCGCTAGCGTTGGGCCGTCCATCGTTTCGATCAGGCCCTTGCCGTGCGTACGCGAGCCGGGGGGCAGGGCGAGCACGCGCGAGAAGGTATTGAGGCGGTCGATGCCCGCCGCGAAGCGGCTCAGGCCCTCGAAGTTCTCGACGATCACCGAGATCGCCGACAGCACGATCGCGAAGGCGCCGCCGGCCTGCACCGCCTTGCCGACCTCGAGTTCGCCGGCCAGCACGGCCGAGGCGACGATCGCGCTCGGCAGGATGATGGTCAGCGAGCTGTAGGCGTACTGAAACAGGTTGAGATGCAGTTGCTTGCGGATCAGCCGGACGTAGTTTTCGAAGGCCGCCGCGAAGCGCTGCCGTGCCTGCTGCGCCTCGGGCACTTCGCCGCGATAGAAGGCGATCGGCTCGGCGTTCTCGCGGATGCGCACCATGCCGAAACGGAAGTCCGCCTCGCGCTTGAGCTGGGCGAAGTTGAGTCCCATCAGCGGCTTGCCGAACACCGCCAGCGTGACGACGGTGCCGAAGATCGCATAGACCACCAGGAAATAAACGAGGCCATGCGAGATCGACCAGAGTACGGCACTGAAGGCGACGAGTTGGATCGCCGCCCCGGCGAAGATCAGCAGGTAGTAGAGCGAGCGCTGGGTGAAGGTGTTGATATCCTCGGAGATGCGCTGGTCCGGGTTGTCGATTGCGGTGACGGCATTCAGCTCGTAATAGTGCCGCTGCGCGAAGTAGGCGTCGAGGAAATGATGGGTCAGCCAGCGCCGCCAATGGATGCCGAGCGTGTCGCGCGTGTAGTAGTAAAAGGCGTACAGCGGCACCATCACCACCAGCAGGCCCAGTGAATAGCGGATCGAGGTCCAGAAGCGCTCTTCCTGACGGGCTGCCAGTGCGGAGGTGAACTCACCGGTCTGTTCGTTGAGCAGCACGGCGAAATGGGCTTGTCCGAGCAGCAGCAGCACGACAAGCAGCAGCAAGGCCCACGCCTTCCATTTTTCCTCGTGGTGCCAATAGGGGGTCGCGATGGCCCAGAAGCGGTACCAGAGCTGGCTGTCGAAGATGCGCATTGCAATAAGTGTTGCCGCGGCAATAAACAGGAATTCCATTCCCACTGTAGACCAGCGGGCGGGTGCAACCAAGTGGGCAGCAGTGCCCAGGTATAACCAAAGCGCTATAATGAAAATGACATTGAATATCACCAAAGAGAGATGGATTAAATGAAGTCGCTGTTGAATCTCGGTCTGCGGGCCAAGATTTTGCTCATCGCCGTCGCGGTGACGCTGTTGTCGCTGGGCGCCGTCTTGGCGATCAGCAGCCATCTGTTCGCGGAAGCTTATCTGGGGGCCCTGCAGTCGCGCTCGAGCGCGATCGCGCAGGGGCTGAAACTGCAGATGGATCGCATCCTGCAGCTTGGCATCCAGATCGAAAACCTCTCGGGTTTCGACAAGCAATGCAAAAGCGTCGTCGATAGCTACCAGGGTATCGACTTCGCCCTGATCGCCCGTCCCGACGGCACCGTGCTCTTCAGCAGCGATGCCACGCATACCGGCCAGCCGCTGGCCGACGCCGTGCTGCTGCAAGCGGTACAGAATCGCACGGAAACCACCGTTGAATACACGCAGGACGGCATGACCGGCTATGGCTCGGTCGTTCCCATCGTTACCCGGGATGAGGCCCATGTCGCCAGCGTCGTCATCGGCCTCTCCGCCCGGGTGCTCGACGCGAAGGAGCGGGAGATGCGCACTGCCTTCATCGGCGTCGGCCTGCTGATGCTGGTGATTGGCGCCATCGCGCTGATCGTCGCCCTGTCCCACTTCATCTCGCGGCCCTTGCGCCAGTTGATCGGGTCGATCCAGCGCGTCAGCTCCAATACCGGCGACCTCGGCCAGCGCATCGCCCTCGACACCACCGACGAGCTGGGCACGCTGGCGCGCGCCTTCAACGGCCTGATGCAATCCCTGCAGGACACCACCGTCACGAAGTCCAGCCTCGAGGCAGCCTACGGCGCCTTGCAGGAGAGCGAGGAAAAGTACCGCGAGCTGGTCTCCAACGCCAATGCCATCATCCTGCGGCTGGACATGCTCGGTTGCATTACCTACTTCAACGAGTATGCCGAGCGCTTCTTCGGCTACAGCAGTGCGGAAATCCTCGGCAAGTCGGTGGTCGGTACCATCCTGCCGCCATTCGATTCCACGACCGGGCGCGATCTGTCCAGCATGGTGGCAGCAGTGCTCGCCGATCCGGCCGAGTTCGCCGACAACGAAAACGAGAACATCACCCGCGATGGCCGTCGGGTGCATGTGCGCTGGGCCAACCGCGTCATCCTCGACGGGCGCAAGCAGCCGATCGGCATCCTCAGCATCGGCCAGGACATCACCGAGAAGCGGCTCATCGACAAGGAGCTCGAACGCTACCGCAACCACCTCGAGGAATTGGTGCGCGAGCGCACGACCGCGCTCTCGGTGGCGAAGGAAGCTGCCGAGGCCGCCAATCGGGCGAAGACGATCTTCCTCGCCAACATGAGCCACGAATTGCGTACGCCGATGAACGGCATCATGGGCATGACCGATCTGGCGCTGCTCAAGGCGACCGATCCGAAGCAGATCCATTACCTCAAGACCGTGATGCAGGCTTCGCAGCAGCTGCTTGCGGTGATCGCCAACATCCTCGACATCACCAAGATCGAATCCGAACGACTCAGCCTCGAACAGACCGAGTTCCGGCTCGGCGAAGTACTCGACCATGTGCGCGGGCTCCTGACGCGCAATGCCGACGAGAAGGGACTCAAGCTGCAGATCGATGTGCCGGCGAGCATTGCCAGCCAGCGGCTGAAGGGAGATGCGCTGCGGCTCGGCCAGGTCTTGATCAACCTGACCGGGAACGCCGTCAAGTTCACCGAGCGGGGCACCGTGACGCTCAGGGCCGCCACCACGCGCGAGGATGCCGGGCAGCTCCAGCTGCTGTTCGAGGTGGAAGACACCGGCATCGGCATCGCTGCGCAAGACCAGCGCCGCCTGTTCACCGCCTTCGAGCAGGCCGACAATTCGATGACGCGCAAGTACGGCGGCACCGGCCTCGGGCTGGCGATCAGCAAGCGCCTGGTCAATCTGATGGGCGGCGATATCGGTGTCGAAAGCACGCTCGGCAAGGGCAGCCGTTTCTGGTTCACCGTCACGCTCGGCAAGGGCCAGGATGGCGCAGTGGCGGATGCCGTCGCAAGACATTCGCCCGAGGCCGAGTTGAAGCGCCTCCATGCCGGCAAGCGCATCCTCGTGGCCGAAGATGAGCCGGTGAATCAGGAAGTGACGCGCTGCCTGCTTGAAGAGGCCGGCCTGGCCGTCGATATCGCTGGCGACGGCGTCGAAGCCGTGGCGCGGTTCGAACAGGGCGGCTACGCGCTGATCCTGATGGACATGCAGATGCCCAGGCTCAACGGCCTCGAGGCCACGCAGCAGATTCGGCTATTGCCGCAGGGCAATGTGCTGCCGATCATCGCGATGACAGCGAATGCCTTCACGGAAGACCGGGCGCGCTGCCTCGATGTCGGCATGAACGACTTCATCACCAAACCGGTCGATCCGAACCTGTTATACGCCACGCTGCTGAAGTGGCTGGGCCAGCCCTAGAAAAGTCGGCGCTGGCGAGACGGCACCCTCGATAGAATCGGGGCTACCGAGACACTATCGAGACCCTGCCGAGGACTTCCCATGACCGAAATCGTCGTCGATGCACGCGGGCAGCTTTGCCCGAAGCCGCTGATCCTGACCAAACAGGCCCTGAAGGACAACATCGTCGGCACGCAGATCGTCGTGCTGATCGACAACGAGACCTCCTGCCAGAATGTCGAGCGCTTCGTCCGTGACAACGGCATGACACCGCATATCGGCGCCGACGGCAGCGAGTTCATCCTGCGCTTCACCAAGCATGCGCCGGAACTGGCTGTGCCCGATGCCGAGTCTTATTGTGTGCCGGCGGCAAGCGCTTCGTATGTGATTTCGTTGGCGTCTGAAACGGTCGGCCGCGGGCCAGCCGAACTCGGTGCGATTCTGATGAAGGGCCTGCTGGGTACGCTCAAGGATGTTGACCCTTTGCCTTCGCATGTCGTGCTTTACAGCAGCGGCGTGCTGCTGGCTGTCGATGGTTCGCCTTTCGTTGATACCCTGCGCGATCTCGAGCAGCGTGGCGTCAAGCTGCTGATCTGTGGCACCTGCGTCGATTACTACCAGAAGAAGGCAGAAGTGAACGTCGGCACGATCTCCAACATGTTGAGCATCCTCGAGACGCTGACGCGCGCCGGCAAGATCATCGCGCCGTGACATTCGATCTGCTGACCACCGTCGAGTACGGCGGCTGCTCGGCCAAGCTTGCGCCGGGCCGCCTCGCCGAGGTGCTCAAGGACTTGCGCCAGCCGGCGCATCCCGATTTGCTCGTCGACATCACCACCCACGACGATGCGGGCGTGGTGCGCATCAACGATGAAACGGCGCTGATCCAGACCGTCGATTTCTTTCCGCCGGTCTGTGGCGACCCGCGCAGCTTCGGCCGCATCGCGGCGGCGAATGCGCTCTCTGACGTGTATGCGATGGGCGGCCGCGTGCTGACGGCGATGAACATCGTCGGCTTCCCGGCGACGCGCATTCCGCTCGAAGTGCTTGCCGAAATCCTCGCTGGCGGGCAGGAGAAAGTCATTGAGGCCGGCGGCCTGATGGTCGGCGGCCACACCATCGACGACTGGCCGCCGAAGTACGGCCTCGCGGTGACGGGCATCGTGCATCCCCAGCGCGTGATCGCCAATGCCGGCCTGCGTCCCGGCCTTGCATTGATCCTCACCAAGCCGCTCGGTACCGGCACGCTCGTCGCCGGGCAGCGCAACGGACTTGCGGCAGAGGCCGACTACCGCGCCGCGCTCGATTCGATGCAGCAGCTCAACCGCGCCGGCGCGGAGATCATGCAGGCTTTTGACGTGAAGGCGGGCACCGACATCACCGGCTTCGGGCTGCTCGGCCACGCGATGCAGATGGCCGATGCGAGCGACGTGACACTGCGCATCCAGGCCTCGCGCGTGCCGCTGTTGCCCGGCGCGCATGCCGTCGCCGAAGCGGGCTGCCTGCCGGGCGCGATGTTCCGCAATCTCGACTACGTGGAAAAGAAAGTGCGCTTCGCGCCGGGGCTCGACTACAGCCTCAAGATGCTACTGCTCGATCCGCAGACCTCGGGCGGGCTGTGCTTCGGCGTGGCGCCGGAACAGGCAGGGGAGGCGCTTGCACGCCTGTGCGATGCGGGTTATGCGTCCGCGGCGCTCGTCGGTGAGACGGTGAGTCGCGCAGGACACTCCATCGAGGTCCTGCGCTGATTCGAACCCCCCGAGAGGGGGGCGAAGGGGGGCGGGAATTACTTGTTTTCCTTGATGCGCTCGACCAGCGCAGTGGCGAATTCCAGCGTACTGGCATTGCCGCCGAGGTCGCCGGTGCGGATGTTGTCCTCGTTGAGCGTTTCGTTGATGGAACGGCGCAGGAGATTGCCGAGGTCGAGGCGGCCGACGTGGTCGAGCATCATCGCGGCGGCGAGCATCAGCGCGATCGGGTTGGCGATGCCCTGCCCGGCAATGTCGGGCGCCGAGCCGTGCACGGCCTCGAAGATCGCAGCGTTGTCGCCGATGTTGGCGCCGGGCGCCATGCCGAGGCCGCCGACCAGGCCGGCGATCTCGTCGGAGAGGATGTCGCCGAACAGGTTGGTCGTCACCAGCACGTCGAACTGCCAGGGGTTCATCACCAGTTTCATCGCACAGGCGTCGACGATGCATTCCTCGAACTCGATCTGGTCCTTGTACTCGGCTTCGTAGATCTGCCGCGCGGTCTCGAGGAAGATGCCGGTCAGCGCCTTCATGATGTTGGCCTTGTGCACCACCGTGACCTTCTTGCGCTTCTTCTTGATCGCGTAGTCGAAGGCGAAATGCACGATGTGGCGGCAGCCCTGGCGCGTGTTGATGCCGGTCGACATGCCCACCGCGTGCGGGTCGCCGTCGATCGGGATGAAGTGCTCGTAGCCCATGTAGAGGCCTTCGTTGTTCTCGCGCACCATCACCAGGTCGATGTTGTCATAGCGGCCGCCGGGGATGATCGTGTGCGCGGGACGCAGGTTGGCGTAGAGCTTGAACTCCTCGCGCAGGCGCACGTTCGACGAGCGGTAGCCGCCGCCGATCGGCGTTTCGAGCGGGCCCTTGAGCGCCAGCTTGGTCTTGCGGATGCTGTTCAGGCAGGCCGGCGGCAGCGGATCGCCGCAGGACGTGACGCCGGCCGCGCCAGCGACCTGGCGATCCCAGACGAAGGGCGCGCCGAGCGCATCGAGCGCCATCAGGGTGGCCGCGGTGATCTCCGGGCCGATGCCGTCGCCGGGAATCAGGGTGGCGGGAATGGGTGTGCTGGTTGTCATGCTGACCTCTCCACGTGTCGTTGTTTGCGGCATTCTAGCGCTGCGCAAAAGTCGGCGCTGGCGAGACGGCTAATATATGACTAAAGTACCAGCAAGACATCTGGCATAAACGCCAAAAAGGTGCATAATCAGCCCACTTCAGTCGCAGGAGATATTCATGCGTACCCTTTTCCATGCTTTTCTTGTCTGCTTGCTGGCGCTGGTGATGCCCGCGTTTGCCGAGATGCCGACCCTGTCCGTCAGCACCAACAACACGCCGATGGATCGCAAGGCGCTGGAGCAGTTGTCGCAGGAGGCTTTCCGGCGGATCGGCGTCAATTTCAAGCTCGTCAGCCTGCCCTCGGAGCGCTCGCTCAATTCCGCCAATCTGGGTGAGGTCGATGGCGAGGGCCTGCGCGTCGCCGGCCTGAGCAGCCAGTATCCCAACCTGATCCAGGTGCCGGAACGCTTCATCGGCATCAGTTTTGTCGCCTTCGCCAAGGATGCGTCGATTCGCATCGATCGGGGCTGGGACAGCCTCAAGCCCTATAGCGTCGCCTTCATCACCGGCTGGAAGATGTTCGAGGCGAATGCCGGTGGTGCGCGCGTCGTCAACAAAGTCGACAAGCCCGAGCAGCTGTTCCAGATGCTTGACAGCGGTCGCATCGACCTCGCGCTCTACACGCGGGCCGATGGCGTGGTCATGGCGCGCAAGCTGGGCATGTCCGCCATTGCGCCGCTCTCGCCCGCGTTGAAGGATGTAGACATGTATCTCTACCTGCACAAGAAGCATGAGGCGCTCGTGCCCCGGCTCACGAAAGCGCTGCAGGACATGAAGGCTGACGGCAGCTACAACCGGATCCTTGCCGGTATCAATGCCGACTAACGCCGCGCACTCCACCAGCTTGCACCGGGGCTTGCTGGGCCTCGGCAGTCGCGTTGCGCGGCGCCTGCTGTTGTGGACCTGCGTGGTTGGCACCATCGGCACGCTGCTGGTGTCCGGGCTGGAGGTGATGTACGCCTATCATCAGCGCCTCGCCTATCTGGAAAACTACCTGCGGTCGATCGGTGAATACACCATGCCGGCGCTGGCGAAGAGTGCCTGGGCTTTCGACCGCGAACAGATCGACCTGCAATTGCAGGGTTTCGTGCGGCTGCCCGAAGTCACCGCCGCGCGCCTGAACCTGAAAGGCGCCGAAGAGATGCGCCTCGGCAAGACATCCCTGCCGGGCCAGGCGATCGAGCACAGCATTCCGGTCATTTATGTCGAGGCTGGACAGCAACGCAATCTCGGTACATTGACGCTGCTCAAGGATCTGGCAGAGGAGCGTGCCGGCATGTGGCGCCAGGGCCTGATCAATTTCCTCGGCAATGGCCTGGTGATCATTTCCATCATCGCGGTCTGCCTGCTGATCTATCAGGCCATCGTGACGCGCCGGCTGGTGGCGATTGCCGACGAATTGCGCAGCGTCACGGCCAACGATCTGCGCAAGGCGCCGCCCGCGCCGCACAAGCATGTCGCCCGTCCCGACGAACTGGACGACCTGGCGATGTCGATCAATGCGCTCAAGGAAACCGGCGGCAATGCGCTGCGCGAATCCGATCGCCGCTACACCCTGCTGCACAGCCTGATGGTCACCATTCCGGATCTCGTCTGGGTCAAGGATCCGGACGGCTCTACCTGACCTGCAATCCGATGTTCGAGCGGCTCTATGGCCACCGCGAAGCCGAGATCGTCGGGCGCAGCGACTACGATTTTGTCGACCGTGAGCTGGCCGACTTCTTCCGCAATCATGACCTCGCCGCCGCGGCAGCCGGACAACCGACGACGAACGAAGAGTGGCTGACCTTTGCTGCCGACGGCTATCGCGGCCTGTTCGAGACGACGAAGACACCGATGTTCGCGCCGGATGGCAAGCTCATCGGCGTGCTCGGCATCGCCCACGACATCACGGTGGCGCGGGCCGACCGCGAAGAACTGGCACGCCATCGCGACAATCTGGAGCAGATGGTGGCCGCGCGCACCAGCGAGCTCAACATCGCGGTACAGGAGCTGGCGATGGCGAAGGAAGCCGCCGAGGCCGCCAACATGGCGAAGAGCGCCTTCCTCGCCAACATGTCGCACGAGATTCGTACCCCGCTCAATGCCATCACCGGCATGGCCCACCTGATCCGGCGTGGCGGCGTCACGCCCCAGCAGGCCGAGCGCCTGGCCAAGATCGACACGGCCGGCAAGCACCTGCTCGAAATCATCAATGACGTGCTCGACCTGTCGAAAATCGAGGCCGGCAAGTTCGTTCTTGAAGAGACGGATGTCAGGATCGACGCGATTCTCGGCAACGTCGTCTCGATGTTGCAGGATCGCGTGCGGGCCAAGGGCCTCAAGCTGATCGTCGAAAACGAGACCTTGCCCTATCGCCTGCTGGGCGACCCAACGCGCATCCAGCAGGGCGTGCTCAACTACGCGACCAACGCCGTCAAGTTCACCGAGCAGGGCAGCATCACTCTGCGCGCACGCGTGCTGGCGGACGATGCCGATCATGTGCAGGTCCGCTTCGAGGTCGCCGATACCGGCATCGGCATCGACCCCGAGGTGCAGCAACGCCTGTTCTCCAATTTCGAGCAGGCCGACAATTCCACGACGCGCAAGTACGGTGGCACCGGCCTGGGCCTGGCAATCACCCGCAAACTCGCCCAGCTGATGGGCGGCGATGTTGGCGTGACCAGTGCCGCGGGCGCGGGCAGCACTTTCTGGTTCTCCGTGCGCCTCGGGAAACTCGATACGGCCAGCGACAGCAAGTGGGACGGCGCACAGGAGAACATCGACCTCGAGGCACGGCTGCGCGAGGAGCATGCCGGCCGCAGCCTGCTGCTTGTCGAAGACGAGCCGATCAACCGCGAGGTGAGCCTGAGCCTGCTCGAGCATGTCGGGTTTGCGGTTGACGTGGCCGAGGATGGCCTGTGGGCCGTCGAACAAATCGGCAAGGAGCGCTACGACCTGATCCTGATGGACATGCAGATGCCGAAGCTGGATGGCCTGGAAGCGACGCGGCGCATCCGCCAGCTGTCCAACGGCAAGGACGTGCCGATCGTCGCCATGACCGCGAATGCGTTCGCCGATGATCGTGTGCGCTGCCTCGATGCCGGCATGGACGACTTCATCGCCAAGCCGGTCGATCCCGATACCTTGTACAAGGTGCTGTTGAAATGGCTGGGTAGGTAAAAGTCGGCGCTGGCGGGACGGCACGAGCTAGTAGAATTCGTGCCGCACTGCATCAACGACTTTTCCATGGCACACATCTCCATCTACGATTCCACGCTGCGCGACGGCGCGCAGGCGCAAGGCATTTCCTATTCGGTCGAGGACAAACTCAAGATCGTCGAGCGGCTCGACGCGCTCGGCGTGGCCTACATCGAGGCCGGCAATCCCGGCTCGAATCCGAAGGATCTGGAATTTTTCGCCCGCGCCGGCGCGCTGCAGCTGAAGCATGCACGCCTGATCGCCTTCGGCGCGACGCGCAAGGTTGGCAAGCGCGTCGCCGACGATGCCAACGTGAAGTCGCTGCTCAAGGCTGGCACACCCGCCATCGCCATCTTCGGCAAGAGCTGGGACTATCAGGTGCTCGAGATCCTGCGCACCACGCTCGACGAGAACCTCGCCATGATCGGCGACACGGTGCGCTACCTGAAGCAGCACGGCAAGGAAGTGGTCTTCGATGCCGAACACTTCTTCGACGGCTGGAAGGACAACGCTGAGTATTCGCTCAAGACGCTCGCCGCCGCCGCCGAGGCCGGTGCCGATGCACTGGTGCTGTGCGACACCAATGGCGGCAGTTTCCCCGACGAGATCTTCGAGATCACGCGCACCGTCTGCCAGCAGTTCCCCCAAGTCGCTGTCGGCATCCACTGTCACAACGACAGCGAGATGGCGGTGGCGAATTCGATCCGCGCCGTGCAGGCCGGCGCCACGCAGGTGCAGGGCACCATCAACGGGCTTGGCGAGCGTTGCGGCAACGCCAACCTCTGCTCGATCATCCCCAACCTGCAGCTCAAGCTCGGCTATAGCTGCATTCCCGAAGCGGCGCTGGCGCACCTGACCTCGGTGGCGCGTTCGGTGAGCGAGATCGCCAACCTGCCGCTGAATGAAAAAGCGCCCTACGTCGGCGGCCACGCCTTCGCGCACAAGGGCGGCATGCACATCGACGCGGTGGTGAAGAATCCGATTTCCTACGAACACATCAATCCCGATCTCGTCGGCAACAGCCGTCGCGTGCTGATGTCCGAGGTGGCGGGGCGCAGCACGCTGCTGGCGCGCATCAACGCCATCGACCCGACGCTGTCGAAAGACTCGCTCGAGACGAAGAAGATCATCGACAAGCTCAAGGAGCTGGAGCACGCGGGCTACCAGTTCGAGGCAGCCGAAAGCTCCTTCGACCTGGTCGTGCGCAAGATGCTCGGCCGCTACACACCCTTCTTCGAGCTGGTCGAGTTCAAGGTCATCACCAACGAGCCGGCGGTCAATGAGGTCAATTCGTCGGTCATCATCAAGGTGCGCGTCGGCGATCAGGAAGTGCTCACCGTCGCCGAGGGCGACGGCCCAGTCAATGCGCTCGACCGCGCCGCGCGCAAGGCGCTGGAACGGCTCTATCCCGCCATCGGCGCGATCCGCCTCACCGATTACAAGGTCCGTGTGCTCGACTCCGACAAGGCCTCGGCCGCGCGGGTGCGCGTGCTGATCGAATCCACCGACGGCCACGGCAGCTGGACCACCATCGGCGTCTCCACCGACATCATCAACGCCTCGTGGCAGGCGCTGGTCGATGCGATGGACGTCAAGCTGATTCGCGACCAGGAAAACCGTCCGCCCGCCGGCACGCCATGAGCTTCGCCACCTGGTGGCTGTATGTCGCGATGGTCTTCGTGGTCTCTGCGACGCCAGGCCCCAACATGCTGTTGGTCATGGTCAGCGGCGCGCGCCACGGCTTCCGCGCGGCCGTGGCCACCATGGCCGGCTGCCTGACCGCACTGCTCGGCATGTTGAGCCTCTCCGCCGCGGGATTGAGCGCCCTCCTGCTTGCCTTCCCGGCCGTCTTCGACACCCTGCGGTTGGCCGGTGCCGCCTATCTGGCCTGGCTGGGCATCCAGCTCTGGCGCGCGCCGGTGACGCCTGCCACCACCCCCGATGATGCGGAGCCGCCGCAGAGCACTGCGGCATCACGTTTCCGGCAGGGCTTCATGGTCGCGGCGAGCAACCCGAAAGCCATCCTCTTCGCCGCCGCCTTCTTCCCGCAGTTCATCAGCCCCGACCATCCGCAACTGCCGCAGTTCATCATCCTGCTGCTCACTTTCGTCGTCATCGAAGTCAGCTGGTACGCGATCTACGCTGCGGGCGGACAGCGCATCTCGGCTGCCCTGCGCAAGCCGTCCTTGCTGAAGCTTTTCAATCGCGTCACCGGCGGTGTCTTTGTCGGCTTCGCCCTGATGATGGCCGACATCCGCAAGTAGTGCCATGTAAGATTGAGCGCCGCAGCTGCGCGCCGGAGGCAATGTGAAATCCCAATTCGTTCTGAACGTCCAGAGGTCGGCCGAGGACTCCTTTGCCTCCGGCCTGTATTGCGCGGAAAGCGTCGTCCTGGCCGTGGCCGATGAGTTGGGCATCGAGTCCGAACTGTTGCCGAAAGTCGCCACCGCATTCTGCAGCGGCATGGGGCGCATGTGCGGTACCTGTGGTGCGCTCTCCGGCGCGATCATGGGCATCGGCCTCGCGCTGGGACGCTCGGAACCCAGCCAGTCCGTCCAGCCATCCTACGAGGCAACGCAACGCCTCATTCACGAGTTCGAGCAGGAATTCGGCGGCCGGGATTGTCACGTGTTGCTGGGGTGCGACCTCAACACTCCGGATGGGCAAGCGCAATTTCACGAGCAGCGCCTGGGCGAGCGCTGCGCCCAATACACGGGCAAGGCCGCCGAAATTGCCGCGCGCATCATCAGCGAAACCACCGGCCACAAAAAATAATTGCCGCATGCCGGTCAGAAAGGGGGCGGGCAGTCGATGCGCAGCGGCATGCCCGTTTCGGGATGGTCGAATTCGATCTGGCAGGCGTGCAGCATCAGGCGTTCCGCCTTGGCGCAGGATGCCGGCGTGCCGTAGAAATCGTCGCCGAGGATCGGATGACCCATTGCTTCCAAATGCACCCGCAACTGGTGGGAACGCCCGGTTACGGGCTCGAGTTCGATGCGCGACACCGCGTGCGTTGTGCCGTTGTCGAGCACACGATAGCGGGTCAGGCTCGGTCGGCCCATGGCGTGGTCGACTTTCCGCTTCGGGCGGTTGGGCCAATCGACACAGATGGGGAGGTCGATTTCGCCCGTAGCGGCGGCCATCCAGCGCCCATCGACCAGGGCTTGGTAGCGCTTGTGCACTTTGCGCTCCTGGAAGAGGATGCTCAACTCGCGCTGGGCCCTGGCGCCACGCCCCATGACCACGATGCCTGACGTGCCCATGTCCAGGCGATGCACGATCAAGGCATCGGGGAATTCAGCCTGCACCCGGCGCGACAAGCAATCCTCCTTGCCCGCGCCGCGTCCCGGCACGCTCAGCAACCCGCTGGGTTTATTGACAACGATCAGCTGCTCCGAGAGATAGAGCAGGGAAAGTCCCCGGTGCGCGGGTGGATGGTAGGGAGTGGATGCCATGCCGCGGATTGTCTCAATTTGCGGCAACGACCGGTGGGTATTGGCTATGTTCCGTTGATCAAGGTATCAAGCCGCTGCAGCTTCTCATCCACCTCATCGCACAGCAGCTGCAGGTCCGTCGCAGTGACCTTTTCCCCGCCAGCGCTTTCAGGCATCAGCCCAGGGATGATCCTTACGGTACTGCAGCTCCCGGGCAAACCAGGCTTCCTCGGCGGTGATATGTGCCAGCAGTGCTTCGACGAACAGCGCGGCGGATGCGTTCGTGTCGGGCGGGTGAAGATTGCCGCTCAGGAAGTCGCGGCACCGCATGCGGACCTGCGTGGTGGTCGACAGCACGGATTCCGGCGTGCGGGTGAGGAAGGGTGTGGCGAACAGGCGGGCTTCGAATAATTCATGCGTTGCCATGATGTCGGCGATCGACATGACGGCATCGATGGAAATGGCTTCGGGATGGCGGGTCGCGGTAGTGGCGAGCCGTCGCATCGTGGCGTGGTCGGCGAGCACGTCGGCCAGGGCGGTGTTGAAGGAAGGACGATCGGTCGGGGTGGGCAAGTAGGTATCCATGTTGACCTCCTTGAAAGCTGTATTCAGGTTGTGCGCTCAATACCCTATTAGAACGGTCAAGCTCTGACGAGTTCATTATGTTTGGGACAAAAAAAGTTGTTCTAGGACCTGTTGAAGTGGATTGCCTCAATGAGAAGGGACCCGCTTGGCTGATGTATTCTTCGCATTTTTCCAAACACGGGAACCACCATGTCCGGCAAGACGCTTTACGACAAACTCTGGGAATCGCACGTCGTCCGCCAAGAGAGCGACGGCACCTGCCTGCTCTACATCGACCGGCACCTGATGCACGAGGTGACGAGTCCGCAGGCCTTCGAAGGCCTGCGCCTGACCGGGCGCAAGCCGTGGCGTGCGACCAGCGTGGTGGCCACCGCCGACCACAACACGCCGACCGACCACTGGAGCGACCCCGACAGCGGCCTCAAGGACCCGATCTCGCGCCTGCAGGTCGAGACGCTCGACGCCAACATCAAGGATTTCGGCGCGCTGGTGTACTTCCCGTTCAAGCACGCCAACCAGGGCATCATCCACGTCATCGGGCCGGAAAACGGTGCGACGCTGCCGGGCATGACCGTGGTGTGCGGCGACAGCCACACTTCGACGCACGGCGCCTTCGGCGCGCTGGCGCACGGCATCGGCACTTCCGAGGTCGAGCATGTGCTCGCCACGCAGACGCTGGTCGCGAAGAAATCCAAGCGCATGCTGATCAAGGTCGAGGGCAAACTCGGCGCTGGCGTGACGGCAAAGGACATCGCGCTGGCAATCATCGGCAAGATCGGCACCGCCGGCGGCACGGGCTACGCGATCGAGTTCGGCGGTTCCGCGATTCGCGACCTCTCCATGGAAGGCCGCATGACGGTCTGCAACCTTGCCATCGAAGGCGGCGCGCGCGCCGGCCTTGTTGCGCCGGACGAGAAGACCATCGAATATCTCAAAGGCCGCGCGCTTGCCCCCAAGGGCGCCGACTGGGACAAGGCCGTCGCCTACTGGCGTACGCTGACGACCGATGCCGACGCAAAGTTCGATGCCGTCGTCGAACTCGACGCCGCGAGCATCCAGCCGCAAGTCACCTGGGGCACGTCGCCAGAACAAGTGCTCGAAGTGGGCGCCAAGGTGCCGAACCCGGCGAAAGAGGCCGATCCGCAGAAGCGCGCCGGCATCGAACGTGCGCTAAAGTACATGGGCCTCGCCGCCGACACACCGCTCACCGAGATTCCGGTCGACAAGGTCTTCATCGGCAGCTGCACCAATTCGCGCATCGAAGACCTGCGCGCCGCCGCCGCCGTGGCCAAGGGCAAGCAGAAGGCCGCCAGCGTCAAGCAAGTGTTGGTGGTGCCGGGTTCCGGTATCGTCAAGCGTCAGGCCGAAGCCGAGGGGCTCGACAAGGTCTTCACCGCCGCCGGCTTCGAGTGGCGCGAACCGGGCTGCTCGATGTGCCTCGCCATGAACGCCGACCGCCTCGAACCGGGTGAGCGCTGCGCTTCGACCTCGAACCGCAACTTCGAAGGCCGTCAGGGCGCGGGCGGCCGCACTCACCTCGTCAGTCCCGCGATGGCTGCTGCCGCCGCCATCGCCGGCCACTTTGTCGATATTCGGAGCTTTTGAGCATGAAACCCTTCACTTATCTTGACGGCGTGGTTTGCCCGCTCGACCGTGCCAACGTCGATACCGACGCGATCATTCCCAAGCAGTTCCTCAAGTCGATCAAGCGTTCCGGCTTCGGTCCCTACCTGTTCGACGAATGGCGCTACAGCGATGTCGGCCAGCCCGGCATGGACTGCACGAACCGCCCGCTGCGTAAGGACTTCGTTCTCAACCAGCCGCGCTACAAGAAGTCGCAGATCCTGTTGGCACGCGACAACTTCGGCTGCGGCTCCAGCCGCGAGCATGCGCCGTGGGCGATCGAGGACTACGGCTTTCGCGTCATCATCGCGCCGTCGTTCGCCGATATCTTCTTCTCCAACTGCTACAAGAACGGCATCCTGCCGATCGTTGCATCCGCCGAAATCGTCGATCAGCTGTTCCGCGAGTGCGCCGCGCAGAAGGGTTACAAACTACGTGTCGACCTCGAAACGCAGACCGTGCGCAACCCGGCCGGCGAGTGGTTTACCTTCGACATCACGCCGCACCGCAAGCATTGCCTGCTCAACGGCCTCGACGAGATCGGCCTGACGCTGCAGCATGCCGACGAGATCAAGGCCTTCGAGGTGAAGCACAAGGCCGCGCAGCCCTGGCTATTTGCGAATTAGGGTAACCGCCAGTTCGATCCGTTCTATCCCCGGGTTCTCGACCTGGGGATAGGGTGGCTTCGGCCACGTCCACTGCGTCGCGGGAAAGAGGGCGCGCATCGCATTGATGTCGCAGTGGTAGGGCGGCCCGTCGATGAAGCCGTGCGCGGCTTCCGGGCGCAGCGCCTGCAGGAACAGCGCGAGCAGCTTGCCGCCGGGGCGAAGCCAGGTATGCAACTGCGTGGCGTAGCGCTGCCAGAAATCCGGATACAGCGCGCACAGGCAGGTTTGCTCGAAGATCGCGTCGACCGGTGCGTCCGGCTGCCAGTGCAGGATGTCCGCATCAACAAGCTGCGCAGCAACACCTTCATGCGTCAGGATTTGCTGACATATCGCCAATGCGTTGCGGGCGAAATCGATGCCGGTGACTTGCATGCCGGCACGTGCCAGCGCCGCGACTTCCCAGCCATGCCCGCAGCCGGGCACGATGACCGACATGCTCGATGCGAGCGTGCCATCGGCGATCCACTGGGCGAGTTGCGGGTTCGGTGCGCCGCGATTCCATGGCGTCGCGCCGGTGGCAAAGCGTTCCTTCCAGAAATCCTGCGTCGGGCCGGCCATGGTCAGGTTCCTGCGAGGATGTGCGGCTTGATGCGTCCGACGACGTGCATCTCGCAGGCGCGGCAGTCGAAAGTCAGCGTGAGCTTTTCGTTGCCGTTGACCAGCGTCATCGGCTCAGCGCGCACCTGCCCTTGCACGCCCGTCACGCCTTTCGCCTGATGCGGGCAGAGGTTGAAGGCGTGGCGCAGGCAGTGCTTGGTGATCATCAGCGAGACGTCGCCGGTTTCCTTGTGCGCTTCGTAGGCGTGCTTGATCAGTTTTACGCCATGCTTTTCATAGAAGCGCCGCGCCGCGCTGTTATGGACATTGGCGAGATAGGTCAGCGAAGTTTCCGGGTAAGGCGTCGGCGGTTCGATTGATGGCCGGCGCTGCGGGCGCTGATAAGCGGCGTGTCGCGCGGCTTCCAGCGCGGCGACAGCGTCGCGGCGCAACTGGTTGGCGGCCGAATTGGGTACGAACCACGGCTGCGTCCATGCGACAGCGAAGTTGCACATTGAAAAGTCGGTGCTGCCGAGACGGCAAACCTGCGTCCGCAGTTTGTCGCTGGCCGTCTCAGCTTGCTGCGCCGGCTGCTTTTCGATCGCCAGCATGGCTGTGGCGGCGATGCCGTCGCTGTCGGTGAGCGTGAGCGCAAAGCCATCGGCAGTTTCGGCAAAGTGCGAATCGACGGGGATGCGCCGCTCGGCAGATTCCTTCGTCAGCACCTGTTCCCAGGCTTGGTCGCGGTTGCGGTTGATATAGGCACCGGGCTTGAGTCCCGGCAGTTGATCGAGCGGGTTGTTCGGCCAGATGCGCCAGCAGTCGGCGGCCATCTTCTCGACCTTGTTCGCCTGCGTGCCGACGACCGTACGCTTGTGCATCCAGCTGAGCCCATCGCCATTCGCGAGCGTTTCCGTCGTCGTGATGTCAAACGATTCCTTGCCGACCTGTACGACTTTGCCGATCGGCAAGCCGACGAAGGCGGGCGTGTCGAAGGCGGTGATGTGAGACGGATCGGCGCTGCGGCCGTGGGTGAAGTAGTCGGTACTGCCGCGATGGAAGGTCTTGTCCGGATGCGGGACGAAGCCGAGCTTCACCTTGCCGCTCGATGCCGGCGCCAACTCGGGATGCTTCTCGAAGAGCGCATCGAGCAGTTGGCGATAGTGGCCGGTGATGTTCTTGACGTAGCCGGCATCCTTGTAGCGGCCTTCGATCTTGAAGCTCTGTACGCCGGCCTGAATGAGGGGAAGGATATTGGCGCTCTGGTCGTTGTCCTTCACCGATAGCAGGTGTTTCTCGAAGGCGACGACACGGCCCTGAGCGTCCTGCAGCGTGTAGGGCAGGCGGCAGGCCTGCGAGCAATCGCCGCGATTCGCGCTGCGGCCCGTCTGCGCGTGGCTGATGTAGCACTGGCCCGAGAAAGCGACGCACAGCGCGCCATGCACGAAGTGCTCGACGATGACATCGTCCGGTAGCGCGGCGCGCATGGCGGCGATTTCCTTGAGTGACAACTCGCGCGCCAGTACCAGTTGCGAGAAACCCGCGTCGGCGAGGAAGCGCGCCTTGGCCGGCGTGCGGATATCGCACTGCGTCGAGGCGTGCAGGTCGATGGGCGGCAGGCCCAGTTCCAGCAGACCCATGTCCTGCACGATCAGCGCATCGACGCCGGCGTTCCAGCAATCGATCGTCAGTTGCCGCGCGGGTTCGAGTTCGGCGTCGGAGAGGATGGTGTTGAGCGCGACGTAGATACGCGCATGGAAGCGATGCGCGAATTCGACCAGCGCAGCGATGTCGCCGATGGTATTGCCGGCCTTGTCGCGCGCGCCGAACGCCGGTCCGCCGATATACACCGCGTCGGCACCGTGCAGGATCGCCGCGCGGCCGATCTCGGCGGTGCGGGCGGGGGCGAGGAGTTCGATGCGTTTCATGGCAAAAGTCGGCGCTGGCGGGACGGCTCCCAGGCCCGGGATCAGCCGCCGAAGCGGCGCAGGCCGTCGAGATCGAGAATGGCGATGCCGCCATACTCGATGCGCAGGAAGCCGGCATCCTCGAGCAACTTGAGCGAACGATTGACGCGCTGGCGCGAGACGCCGGCGAGGTGGCCGATCTCCTCCTGCGAGATGTTGATCTTCGGCTTCTGGCCCGGATACAGCACCGGGTTGAACATCACGGCGAGGCTGCGCGCGACGCGTGTGTCGGTGTCGTGCAGCCGCTCCGACTCGAGCAGGCCGATGAAGTGGCCCAGCCGCTCGTTGATCTGCTCGATGATGGCGTGGTTGAAGGCGATGCTGTGGTCGAGCAGCCAGTGAAAAGTGTCGCCCTTCATGCACGCGACGCGGGTATGGCGCAAGGCGATGACGTCATAGCGGCGCGGCTCAGGCTTCAGCAGTGAGCCTTCCCCGAACCAGCCACCGGGCGGGATGCCGGCGTAAGAAGCGGTCTTGCCGGTGACCCAGTCGGAGGACATCTTCACCAGGCCATCGATGACACCGATCCAGCAGGTGGGTGTCTCGCCGTTGCGGCAGACGAAACCGCCGGCATCGATAGTGCGCTCGACCATGCCCTTGCGCGCACGTTCGAGTTCATCGGGTTTCAGATGTTGCGCCCAGCGCGAGAGTGCAATCGCTTCGTCGAGCGTCGTGGAAGATTGGTTTGAATTGTCAGTCACGCGACAATTATAGGCAGCCCCGCACGTTAGAGTTTGCGCATTACAATGAACCGACCGGCCTTGTGCAGTGCGGCATTCCGTGCCACAAGGAAACAATAAACGCGATCGCAACAGTATTTCAGGATAAGCGGAACCGGATGGAGGAGACTGACGCATGACTGCTGCGACGTCGAGTGATTCGACGGATCGTCTGGACACTTTTCCCCGCCTGTTGCTGGCGCATGCGCGCGTGCGCGGCGCGCGTCCGGCGGTGCGCGAGAAGGATCTCGGTATCTGGCAAAGCTGGACCTGGGCCGAGGCGGCGCGCGAAGTACGCGGCATGGCCTGTGGCCTCGCCGAGCTTGGCTTCAAGCGTGGCGACCGGCTCGGCATCATCGGCGACAACCGCCCCCGTCTCTACTGGGCGATGTGCGCGGCACAGATGCTCGGTGGCATTCCCGTGCCGATGTACCAGGATGCCGTGGCGCAGGAAATGACTTTCGTGTTGCAGGACGCGGGTATCCACATCGCCATCGTCGAGGATCAGGAGCAGGTCGACAAGCTGCTCGAAGTGAAAGACCAGTGTCCCGAACTGCTGCACATCATCTACGACGATCCGCGCGGCATGCGTCACTACTCGCAGCCGTTCCTGCATGGCCTCGACGAAGTCATCGCCGCCGGCACGATCCATGACCGGAACCATGCCGATTTCCTCGACGCTGAAATTGCACTCGGCCAGCCGGACGACACGGCGATCATGCTCTATACCTCGGGCACGACCGGCAAGCCAAAGGGCGTCTGCCAGACGCATGGCGCGCTGATCTCCGCCGCGCAGGGCGGCTGCGGTTTTGACAAGCTCGGCGATAACGACGAGGTGCTCTCCTACCTGCCGATGGCCTGGGTGGGCGACAACCTGTTTTCCTATGCGCAAGCGCTGGTGGCAGGTTTCACTGTGAATTGCCCGGAGTCGGGTGATACGGTGATGACCGACATGCGCGAGATCGGCCCGACTTTTTACTTCGCCCCGCCGCGCGTGTTCGAGAACATGCTGACGCAGGTGATGATCCGCATGGAGGATGCCGGCGCGATCAAGCGCAAGATGTTCCACACCTTCATGGCGGTGGCAAAACGTTGCGGCGCCGATATCCTCGATGGCAGGCCGGTGTCCGGCAAGGATCGCCTGCTGTACGCGCTGGGCAACTTGCTGGTCTATGGACCGCTGAAGAACGTGCTCGGCATGAGCCGCATCCGTGTGGCCTATACCGCCGGCGCGGCGATCGGCCCCGACCTGTTTCGCTTCTACCGCTCGATCGGCATCAACCTCAAGCAACTCTACGGCCAGACCGAAACCTGCGCCTACGTCTGCCTGCAGCCGGATCGCCAGATCAAGTTCGATTCCGTCGGCCTGCCGGCGCCCGGCGTGGAGATCAAGATCGCTGACAATGGCGAGATCCTCGTCAAGGGGCCGATGCTGCTCAAGGAGTATTACCAGCGTCCCGATGCCACGGCCGAGTCGATCAACGCCGACGGCTATTTCATGACGGGCGACGCCGGCTTCCTCGACGAGGATGGTCACCTGAAGATCATCGACCGCGCCAAGGATGTCGGCAAGCTCAACAATGGCGCGATGTTCGCGCCCAATTACATCGAGAACAAGCTCAAGTTCTTCTCCTACATCAAGGAGGCGGTGGCTTTCGGCCACGGTCGTGACGAAGTTTGTGCCTTCATCAACATCGATATGGGCGCGGTGGGCAACTGGGCCGAGCGGCGCGGCATCCCCTACGCCGGCTACACCGACCTAGCCCTCAAGCCTGAGGTTTATCAACTGATCCAGGAGTGCGTCGAGCAGGTGAATGCCGATCTTGCGCACGACGCGATGGTGGCCGACACGCAGGTGCATCGCTTCCTCGTGCTGCACAAGGAACTCGATCCCGACGACGACGAGCTGACCCGGACACGCAAGGTGCGCCGCAATTTCGTCGCCGAAAAATACGCCGTGCTGATCGATGCACTTTACGGCGGCAAGGCTTCGCAGTTCATCGAGACCGAGGTGAAGTTCGAGGACGGCCGCAAGGGCAAGGTGGCTGCCGACCTCGTAATCCGCGACGTCAAGACCTTCCCGCTCGTATCGAGGAGGGCCGCCTGATGGCACGGCAGATCGGCGAGGTCATCCTCGACCTGAAAAACATTTCCCTGGCCTTCGGCGGCGTCAAGGCGCTGACCGACATTTCCTTCGACGTGCGCGAGCACGAGATCCGCGCCATCATCGGCCCGAACGGCGCCGGCAAGAGCTCTATGCTCAACGTCATCAACGGCGTGTATCACCCGCAGCAGGGCGAGATCATCTTCCGCGGCGAACACCGCAAGGATATGGATACGCATGAAGCGGCCGCAGCCGGCTTCGCGCGGACCTTCCAGAACATTGCGCTGTTCAAGGGCATGTCGGTGCTCGACAACCTGATGACCGGGCGCAACCTCAAGATGAAGTCCAACTTCCTGCAGCATGCGCTGTGGTGGGGACCGGCGAAGCGCGAGGAACTGGAGCATCGCAGGAAGGTGGAAGAGGTGATCGATTTCCTCGAGATCGAGCACATCCGCAAGACGCCGGTCGGGCGCCTCCCCTACGGCCTGCAGAAGCGCGTCGAACTCGGCCGCGCCCTGGCTGCCGAACCGCAGATCCTGCTGCTCGACGAGCCGATGGCCGGCATGAACGTGGAAGAGAAGCAGGACATGTGCCGCTTCATCCTCGATGTGAATGACCAACTCGGCACCACCATTGTGCTGATCGAGCACGACATGGGCGTGGTGATGGACATCTCCGATCGCGTCGTTGTCCTCGACTACGGCAAGAAGATCGGTGATGGCGTGCCGGATGAAGTGAAGAACAACCCCGAGGTGATCGCTGCCTACCTCGGCACGCAGCATTAGGAGGCACGGCTAGATGCAATTTTTTCTTGAAGTACTGATCGGCGGCTTGCTCAGCGGCGTGATGTATTCGCTGGTGGCGCTCGGCTTCGTGCTGATCTTCAAGGCCTCGGGCGTGTTCAACTTCGCGCAGGGCGCGATGGTGTACTTCGCCGCGCTGTCGCTGGTCGGGTGCATGGGCATGGGGGCACCGTTGTGGCTGGCCTTCATCCTCGCCTTCGCTATCATGACGCTGCTGGGCATCGCCACCGAGAAATTCGTGCTGCGCAAGATGGTCAACCAGGCGCCCATCGCGCTGTTCATGGCGACCATCGGCCTCGCCTTCTTCATCGAAGGCCTGGCCCCGCTGCTCTGGGGCAACGAGGTGCGCGCGCTGGAGATCGGCCTCGTGGATGAGCCGATTGCCTGGATCCTCGACAACTACAACATGGTGGTCAGCAGCTTCGACTTGTTCGCTGCCGGCCTCGCACTCGCACTGGTAGCCCTGCTGGCGCTGTTCTTCCAGTACACCCGGGTAGGACGCGCGCTACGCGCGGTGGCCGACGACCATCAGGCTGCCCTGTCGATCGGCATTCCTCTGCAGCACATCTGGGCGCTGGTCTGGGCAGTCGCCGGTTTCGTCGCGCTGGTCGCCGGCATGCTCTGGGGTTCGCGCAACGGGGTGCAGTTCGCACTGACCTTCACGGCACTCAAGGCGCTGCCGGTGCTGATCCTCGGCGGCTTCACGTCGGTACCCGGCGCCATCGTCGGCGGCCTGATCATCGGCGCGTCGGAAAAGCTCGCCGAGATCTACATCCCGCCTGTGCTGGCCGGCTGGTTTGGCGGCAACTTCGGCGGCATCGAGGGCTGGTTCCCTTACGTGATGGCGCTCCTGTTCCTGCTGGTACGGCCCGAAGGGCTGTTCGGCGAAAAACACATTGACCGGGTCTGAACATGTTTTATAGAGAGACTGGCCAGTTCAAAACGAGTTACGCCGCGGATCAGCAAATCTTCCCGATCCGCCAGGATCGCGTCGGCGTCATCCTGCTGTTGCTGGTGGCCTTCATCGTCGTGCCGCTGGTGGCCGGCAGCTACTGGTTCAACGCCATCCTGATTCCCTTCCTGATCTTCGCGCTCGCCGCGCTGGGTTTGAACATTCTCACCGGCTACGCGGGGCAGTTGTCGCTCGGCTCGGCGGCCTTCATGGCAGTCGGTGCCTACGCCGCCTACAACTTCCAGGTGCGCGTCGAGGGCATGCCGATCCTGGTTTCCTTCCTGCTCGGCGGCCTCACGGCAGCCGGTGTGGGCATCCTGTTCGGCCTGCCGTCGTTGCGCATCAAGGGTTTCTACCTCGCAGTGGCGACGCTGGCGGCACAGTTCTTCATCGTCTGGTGCCTGACCAAGTTCCCCTACCTGTCGAACTACTCTTCCTCGGGCGTGATCTCGGTGCCGGGCGTCGAGATGGCCGGCTTCACGTTCGATACGCCGCAATCACGCTATCTGCTGGTGCTGAGCATCGTCACCGTGCTGGCCTTGCTGGCGAAGAACATGGTGCGCTCGACGACGGGACGGGCCTGGATGGCCGTACGCGACATGGACGTGGCGGCGGAAGTGATTGGCATCCGCCTGATGCACACCAAGCTGCTGGCTTTTGCGGTGAGCTCCTTCTACTGCGGTGTCGCCGGCGCGCTCTACGCCTTCCTCTACCTCGGTTCGGTCGAGCCCGATGGTTTCTCGCTCGACTTGTCGTTCAAGATCCTGTTCATGATCATCGTCGGCGGCGTCGGCAGCATCCTGGGCAGTTTCCTCGGTGCCGCTTTCATTCTGCTGCTGCCAATCTTTCTCGATATTTCGCTGCCGTGGCTGTCCGAGCTGCTGCACCTGCCTTTCGACGGCGCCACGGTGTCGCACATCCAGCTCATGATATTCGGCGCGCTGATCATGTTCTTCCTGATCGTCGAGCCGCATGGTCTTGCCCGCCTGTGGCAGATCGGCAAGGAGAAGTTGCGGCTCTGGCCCTTCCCGCACTGAAAAGCATTCAAAAAGTTACACCAACACTAACGAAGAGGAGACACACATGATCAACAAGTTCAAGCAACTCGCCATCGCTGCATCCGTCGCGGCCGCCTGCCTCGGCGCGACCCTGCCATCCGCCTATGCGGCCGAGGAGCAGTTCTTCATGCTGCCCTCCTACCGTGTCGGCCCCTACGGCGCCAACGGCCAGTCCTTCTACGGTGGCTTCATCGACTACTTGCAGTACGTGAACATGAAGGGCGGTATCGACGGCGTCCAGATCACCTGGGAAGAGTGCGAAACCGAATACAACAACGCCAAGGGCGTGGAATGCTACGAGCGCATGAAGGCGAAGGCACAGAAGGCCCCCGGCCCGATCCATACGATGTCGACGGGCATTTCCTACGCCCTGGTCGACAAGGCGACTGCCGACAAGCTGCCGCTGGCGATGATGGGCTACGGCCTGACCAGCGCGGTGGATGGTTCCGTCTTCCCTTGGGCTTTCCCGCTGGTGACGACTTACCAGATGCAGGCCTCCGCCATCATCAAGTTCATGAAGGACAAGAATGGCGGTAGTCTCGCCGGCAAAAAGATCGTGCATCTCTACCACGACTCTGCCTATGGCAAGGAGCCGATCCTTGCGCTGCAAGCCGAATCCAAGCTCAACAAGTTCGAGCTGATCGAGATTCCCGTTGCCCACCCGGGCAACGAGCAGGGTGCCCAGTGGCAACGCATCCGCCAGGAAAAGCCGGATTACGTGATCCTCTGGGGCTGGGGCGTGATGAACATGACCGCGCTCAAGACCGCCCAGAAGATGGGCTTCCCGCGCGACAAGATGATCGGCTCGTGGTGGGCGGGTTCCGAAGAGGATGTGATCCCGGCCGGCGATGCCGCCAAGGGCTATATGTCTGCGACCTGGAACGTCTCGGGCAAGGCCGTGCCGCTGATCGCCGACATCGAAAAGACCGTCTATGGTGGCGGCAAGGGCAACCTGAAGGACACCTCCAAGCTCGGTACCATCCTCTACAACCGTGGCGTGTCTGCCGCCGTGCTGTCGGTCGAAGCGATTCGCGCCGCGCAGGCCAAATATGGCAAGGGCAAGGCGATGGGTCCGGACCAAGTGCGCTGGGGCCTGGAAAACCTCAACATCACCGAAGCCCGTCTGAAGGCGCTGGGCGCAACCGGCCTGCTGCCTGACGTGAAGACCTCGTGCGACAACCACGAAGGCTCCGGCAAGGTGAAGATGCAGCAGTGGGATGGCGCCAAGTGGGTGCCGCTCACCGACTGGATCGAAGGCAACAAGGCGCTGATCCACCCGCTGTTCAAGGCCGATGCCGCGAAGTTCGCAAAAGAAAAGGGCATCACGCCGCGCGACTGTAGCAAGGAGAAGTAAGCAGCGAGGGTACTGACGGGGCGGCGCTTGCCGTCCCGCCAGCGCCGACTTTTACCAGACAGCGACCATGAGCTCATACCTCTCCATAAACAATATCGAGGTCATCTACGACCACGTCATCCTCGTGCTCAAGGGCGTGTCGCTCGATGTGCCGCAAGGCAAAATCGTCGCGCTGCTGGGCGCCAACGGTGCCGGCAAGACGACGACGTTGAAGGCCATTTCGAACCTGCTGCGCGCCGAGCGCGGCGAGGTAACGAAAGGCGACATCCAGTTCAAGAGCCAGCGCATCGACCAGCTGACGCCAAACGATCTGGTCAAGGGCGGCGTTATCCAGGTGATGGAAGGCCGCCACTGCTTCGCCCACCTGACCGTCGAAGAGAACCTGCTGACCGGTGCCTACACGCGGGCGCAGTCGCGCGCCGACCTCAAGGCCAGCCTCGAAAAGGTTTACCAGTATTTCCCGCGCCTTAAGCAGCGCCGCACGTCGCAGTCCGGCTACACCTCGGGCGGCGAGCAACAAATGACCGCCATCGGCCGCGCGTTGATGGCCAACCCAGAGATGATCCTGCTCGACGAGCCCTCGATGGGCCTCGCGCCGCAGATCGTCGAGGAAATCTTCGAGATCGTGCGTGATCTCAACCAGCGCGAAAAGGTGAGCTTCCTGCTCGCCGAGCAGAACACCATGGTGGCGTTGCGCTACGCCGACTTTGGCTACATCCTCGAAAACGGCCGTGTCGTCATGGAAGGTGAGGCCGCCGAGCTGCGCAACAACGAGGACGTCAAGGAGTTCTACCTCGGCCTGTCGAGCAGCGGCCGCAAGAGCTTCCGCGAAGTGAAGCATTACCGCCGCAGAAAACGCTGGCTGGCATGAGCCACGAACACTTCGACGAACTCGAAACGCGCGACCCGCAGCGTCGTGAGCGTGAACTGTTCGCCCTGCTGCCGCGCCAGATTGCGCATGCCAAGGCGAATGCACCGTGGTTCGCCGAGGCGCTACGTAATGTCGATGCTGCCACGGTCACTTCACGTGCCGCGCTGGCGCAACTGCCGGTGGTGCGCAAGCACGAGCTGATCGAACTGCAGAAGCAGCATCGCCCCTTTGGCGGGCTGGTCGCCGCACGTTGGGGACAGATGGGACGCGTGTTTTCCTCGCCCGGCCCGATCTACGAGCCCGAGGGACGTGACCGCGACTACTGGCGTACGGCCCGGGCACTTTTTGCCGCCGGCTTCCGCGCCGGCGATCTCGTGCACAACAGTTTCTCGTACCACATGACGCCGGGGGCGTGGATTCTTGAAGGCGGCGCGCTGGCGCTAGGCTGCACGGTGTTTCCCGGCGGCGTTGGCCAGACCGAGCAGCAGGTGCAGGCGATGGCCGACCTGCAGCCGCACGGCTTTGTCGGCACGCCGAGCTTCCTGCGCATCCTGCTCGACAAGGCCGACGAACTCGGCCTCAAGATTCCTTCGCTGACCAAGGCGCTGGTGTCGGGCGAGGCCTTCCTGCCGCCGGTGCGCGAAGCGTTCGCAGCGCGCGGCATCACCGGTTATCAGGCCTACGCGACCGCCGACCTCGGCGTCATCGCCTACGAAACGCCGGCCCGTGAAGGACTGGTGGTCGACGAGGACGTCATCCTCGAAATCGTTCGTCCCGGCACCGGCGATCCCGTGCCGGATGGCGAAGTCGGTGAGGTCGTCGTCACGACCTTCAACCAGACCTATCCGCTGATCCGCTTCGGCACCGGCGACCTGTCGGCGATCCTGCCTGGTGTTTCTTCCTGCGGCCGCACCAACCTGCGCATCCGCGGCTGGCTGGGGCGCGCCGACCAGACCACCAAGGTCAAGGGCATGTTCGTCCATCCCGAGCAGGTCGATGCGGTGCGCAAGCGCCATCCCGGGATCGTGCGTGCGCGGCTGGTCGTCACCAATCCCGATGCTGTCGATACGATGACATTGCTGTGCGAAGGAAGCGGTGAGGTTTCACTGATCGCAGACTCGCTGCGCGAACTGACCAAGCTGCGTGGCGAAGTAAAGTTCGTGGACAGCCTGCCGAACGACGGCAAGGTCATCAGCGACGAACGGAAATACGACTAGACCAAAGCGAACTCGACTGCGCTCGCGGCATGCAGCGCGGTGGTGTCGAACAGCGGCACCGGCGCATCTTCCGTCTTGACCAGCAGGCCGATTTCGGTGCAGCCGAGGATGATCCCTTGCGCACCCTGCGTGACGAGCCGGCCGATGATGGCGCGATAGGCCGCGCGCGATTCCTCGCGCGTCACGCCGAGGCAGAGTTCGTCGTAAATCACGCGGTGCACGACGTCGCGATCCATAGTCTCGGGAATGACCACCTTCAGTCCATGGCGCGCTTCGAGCCGGCCGCGATAGAAATCCTGCTCCATCGTGAAACGGGTGCCGAGCAGCCCGACCGTGCGGATACCGGCCTGCTTTACGGCATCAGCGGTTGGATCGGCGATGTGCAGCAGCGGAATCGTTACAGCGGCCTCGATGGCTGGCGCGACCTTGTGCATGGTGTTCGTACACAGCACGAGGAAATCCGCGCCGGCAGCTTGCAGCGACCGTGCCGCAGCGGCGAGCAGCGCGCTGGCCTCGTCCCAGCGGCCGGCATGCTGCAGGCGCTCGATATCGTGGAAATCGACGCTGTAGAGCACGACACGCGCCGAGTGCAGCCCGCCAAGGCGCTGCTTGACGCCTTCGTTGATAAGGCGGTAATACGGCACCGTCGATTCCCAGCTCATGCCGCCAATCAGTCCAATGGTTTTCATTCCGAGTTCCTGTACGTAGCCAACGGTTTCAGCAATAATTATCACAAAACAGGAAGGCTCAATATGAAACTCTGTCGTCAGTTCTTGAAGTTGTTGGGTGCCGTGTTGCTGCTTGCGACTCAAATCCAGGTGCCTGCCTCCGCGCAAACGCCTGCCGGCAAGGAATACAAGATCCTTTACGTCATGAGTTACCACTCGCCATGGCGGTGGACGGACTGGCAGCTGGAAGGTTTCCAGGAAGAGATGAAAGGCGTGAAGGCAAGCTACCGCTCCTTCCAGATGGATACCAAGCGCAACAGTTCGCCCGAGCAAAAGGCGGCGAAAGGCAAGGAAGCGCAGACACTGATCGAGTCATGGAAGCCTGACCTCGTCTACACCAGCGACGATGATGCTCAGCAGTATCTGGTCAAGCACTACGTCAATGGCAAGCTGCCCTTTGTCTTCAGTGGCGTGAATGCCGATCCGGCCAACTACGGTTTCCGCGGCAGCGCCAACGTTACCGGCGTGATCGAGCAGGAACACTTCATCGAGTCGGTACGCCTGATCAAGAAGATGGTGCCCGGTGCCAAACGCATCGCGCTGGTGTTCGACGATGCCCGGATGTGGGATCCCGTCAAGGCGCGCATTGAAAAGGCAATGGCGCAGCTGCCGGATGTGCAGATCGTCGCCAATGACACGCTGCTGACCTTCGCCGACTACAAGAAGAAGATCTCGGAGTACCAGAAAACGGCCGACATCATCGGGACGCTCGGCATCTTCAACCTCAAGGATGAAAACGGCAAGAACGTGACTTATCAGGAAGTGCAGAAATGGACGGTCGAGAACAGCCGGCTGCCCGACTTCGCCTTCTGGATCGACCGTGTTCACTACGGTACGCTGGGTGCCGTCACCGTTTCCGAGCGTGAGCAGGGCCGTGGCGCGGGGCGTATCGCGCGCGGCATCCTCGTCGACGGCAAGAGCCCGGCCAGCTTCGCCATGGTGCCGACGACCAAGGGCCTGCCTGTCATCAATCTCGCGCGGGCGAAGCAGTTGGGCATCAATCCTGACGCCGAACTGCTGCTCACCGCCGAAGTGATCCAGAAATACGAGTGGGAGCAGAAATGAAGCCGGGCCCGCTCGCGGGCCTGAAAGTTCTCGATCTCACCCGCCTGCTGCCGGGACCCGTCTGCACACTGCACCTCGCTGATCTCGGCGCGGAGGTGATCAAGATTGAAGACACCGGCGCCGGCGACTATGCGCGCACGATGGGGCTGGGCGCAGCGCCGGGGGAGGACAGCTTCTTCTTCCGCGTGGTTAACAGAAACAAGCGTGGCATGCGGCTCGACCTCAAGCAGCCGGCGGGCGTGGCAGTCTTCCTGCGCCTCGCGTGCGCCGCCGACGTGATCGTCGAGAGTTTCCGCCCCGGTGTGGTCGACAAACTCGGCGTTGGCTACACGGCAGTGCAGGCGATCAATCCGCGCATCGTGTATTGCTCGATCACCGGCTACGGACAGGATGGCCCGTGGCGCGACCGTGCCGGCCACGATCTCAACTACATCGCCACGTCCGGCGTGCTTGACCAGATCGGTACGGTCGATGGCGCGCCGGCGATTCCGAACCTGCAGATCGGTGATTTGCTCGGCGGCGCGCTGACGGCGGCGATGGGCATCCTCGCGGCCGTGATCGGTGCCAAGGCGACCGGGCAGGGGCGTTACGTCGATGTCGCCATGACCGACGCGACCTTCGCGCATGCCTATACCGGGCTGCTCTCGGTGCTGGCGCGTGGGCAGACGCTGCCGCGCGGCACGGACGACCTGAATGGTGGCCTGCCGGGCTATGGCCTGTATCGCACGCAAGACGGCCGCACTTTGGCGGTGGGCGCGCTCGAACCGAAGTTCTGGAAAGTGTTCTGCGACGCGGTCGGCAAGCCCGAACTCAAACCCTTTGGCCTCGCGCGCAGTGAAGAGGGCGAACGCGCCCGACGCGAACTAGAGATGCTGTTCGCCAGCGAGCCACTCGCGTACTGGGTGGAGAAATTCGCTACGGTGGATTGCGGCGTGACGCCAGTGCTGACATTCGAGGAGGCGCTGGCACATCCGCAATTGCAGGCACGCGGCATGCTGCCGGTGATCGACGGGTTGCAACAGTTCGCCCCGCCGTTGAAGATGAGCGGGCTGGAATTTGCGGTACGCAAGCCTGCCCCGAAAGTCGGCGCTGACGGGACGGCACTGTTGCGCGAAGCGGGCTATGCGGACGCCGAGATCGAGCAGCTGCGCGCCGCCGGCGTGATCTGAACGCGTGAATACCGCCCTCACGCTGCTCCCGGATTTCGCGTTGATCCTGCTCGGCTACGGGCTGCGGCGCTGGATGACGCTGGGCGACCATTTCTGGACCGGGCTGGAAAAGCTCGTCTATTACGTGCTGTTTCCGGCCTTGCTGTTCAACGCGATCACCAAGATGCCAATCACCTTCACGGCAGTCCCGCTGATCGGCGTCGGCGCGACGGCGATGGCCGGCGCGATGCTGCTGGCGCTGCTGGCAATGCCGCTGTTTCCTCTTTCGCCGGTTTCCTTCGCCTCGCAGTTCCAGTGCGCGTTCCGCTTCAATACCTATATCGGCTTGGCGATCGCGGCCAAGCTGCATGGCGCGGCCGGCATCGCCGCACTGGGGCTGCTCGCCGGCGGCATGGTCCCCTTCGCCAACATCGCTGCGGTGGGCATGCTGGCGCGCCACGGCGAAACCTCGCTTTGGCGCGAGCTGGCGAAGAATCCGCTGTTTCTCGCGACGCTGGTTTCGCTGGGCTGGAATCTCGCCGGCCTGCCGATTCCTGCTCCGGTCGGTGCTTTTCTCAGCCGGTTGGCCGAGGCGGCGATCGCCCTGGGCCTGCTCGCGGTTGGCGCGGCACTCAAGCTGCGCGGGGCATTAGGCCGGGACGGTCGCGGTGCGGCGGCCTATCTGCTCGTGGTGAAACTGCTGGCAATGCCGGTGATCGCGCTGCTGGCCGCCCGGTGGGCCGGGCTGACCGGCGTGCATTTCGACGTGGTGATGGTGTTCGCGGCGCTGCCGACGGCCTCGTCGGCCTACATTCTTACCCAGCGCATGGGCGGCGACGGTGCGCGCGTCGCCTGGCTGATCTCGGCCAGCACGCTGCTGGGGATGGTGACTTTACCCCTTTGGCTCGCTTTTCTTGCGGGGTGAGCGCTTCGGTTTGGCGGCGGGTGCTTCGGCTTCCGGTGCTGCAGAAGTCGGCTCTGGCGGGACGGCACCCTTCATGAAATCCCACGGGATCTGCCAGTTCGCCGGGTTGAGGAAGGGATTCGGCACGCTTTCCGCTTCCGCCGCGGCTTCCTGCGTTGCCTGACTCATCTGCTGGAAGGCCATCAACGTGGCGCGCTGCATTTCAAGGCCCTGGATGGTCATTTGCAGCAGGCTGAGGTTCGACTTGAGCCAGCCCTCGACGGCCTTCAGGTCGGCGATGCGCTTGCCGAGTTCGTCGGTATCGACAGTCGGGGTTACCATGCCGGGCAGCGAGAAACCCATGTTGCCCCACATGTTCCGGATGAACTCCATCGGGTCGCCCATGGTGCCTGAGGTTTCGTTTGTCATTATTTGCCTCGCAGGGTTATGATTCGCCCCTAATAATAGCCGTAATCGAAGAAGGAGAATAAGTTGCGGATTCTGGTCATCGAAGATCATGCACTCGTGCGCGAGGGTTTGCTGCTCGCGCTGAAGGCACTGGAGGAGGCGGATACCACGGCCGATATCATCGGCGCGCGCGATGCCGATGAAGCGACGCAATTGCTCGAAGCGAACGACGATTTCGATCTCGCGCTACTCGACCTGATGCTGCCCGGAACCGGTGGCCTCGCCTTCCTAGGCGTGATGCGCAAGCGTTTTCCACACGTGCCGGTAGTGATCCTTTCCGCACTCGACGATGCCGATACGGTGCTCAAGGCGATTCGTGGCGGCGCCGCCGGCTTCGTCTCCAAGGCGAGCCCGACCGACGTCCTGCTCGGTGCCTTGCGCGAGGTGCTGAACGGCGAGATCTGGCTGCCGCCCGAATACCGCGAACTGACCGGCAAGCGCAAGCGTGCCAAGACCGTGGCCGAACGTTACGGTCTAACCAAGAGTCAGGCGCGCGTGCTCGAACTGCTGGCCGAGGGCAAGACCAACCGCGACATCGCCGAAATGCTCGGTGTTACCGAGGGCACGGTGAAGATCCACGTGTCGGCGATCTTCAAGTCGCTGGGCGTGAACAACCGCTCGCAGGCCTTGCTGGTCGCGCAGGGAAAGAAATAAGGTTGTTGCTTATGCCGCCACAGCCATCGGCTGTGGTGTGCTGACAGCGCTATTCGCGGCGTTGCGCGCGATACCCTGCAAGGGCACGGTATCTTCCATCGGCAGTTGCAGCAAATCGATGACCTGGTGCGCCACGGCGCGGCAGGCATTGGCCAGCGGCGTCGGCATGCTGCCCGGAATCTGCTTCTGCAACAGTACCTTGCTCGCCGACAGGCTGAAGACCGGATCGAGGATGCGGTCGTGATAGGGTACCAGCAGTTCCTGCACGGCTTTCTCGGCGGCTTCGCGTTGCCAGGCGTTGGTCGGCCACTGGGTCGGAATCGCATACGCGCGCGGGAACATCTCGAGGTCGCGGATCACGGTGCGGATATCCTCGTGCGAATCGCGGAAGGGCAGCAGCACGAGGTCGGCGACGCCATACAGGCGCCGGTCCATCTCGGTGCGGTTGCCGCCACCGTCGATCACGCCGAGCCAGGCTTTCAGCGAACGGATCTTGTCGGTCACTTTGGTCAGCGCTTCGCGCGAACGCGCGTCGGCGATCAGGTAGCGGCGGTCGGCGGGATCGAGTGGCTCGCGGTGCGTATCGGTCAGCACGCACACCGAACGCTGGCCGAGCAGGCCCATGCCCTGACAGAGCATGTGCGACAGCGTGGTCTTGCCCGTGCCGCCCTTGTTACCGATTACACAGATGATGTCCGCCATGTCCGTTCTGCGTGGTTACGTCCGGGACGGATTATTGTTGATCGCCGCCCCCGGGGATGTCCGGAAATGCAGCGGAATCGCCGGCTTTATCCCTGCCGGGCGGGGTAATACAGGAAAAGCCGTGTATTCCGGCGATCGGCTACGGCCACGGTGTCGGCAGGATCGATGCCCGGTACCTCGAAGCTGTTGCTGACCAGCAGGGCATCGGGAGCCATTTCGGCGCGGGCCTTCGACCACAACTCCAGCATGGGCGCCGGGGAGAGGAAGGCATAGACCACGGTGTAGTCGCCCAGCGGCTCCTGCCAGAAGTCGTCGCGCTGGATCGTCACGTTGGCTTGGCCGATGTTACGCAGCCGGGCCAGCAACCAGGTCAGCGGCGCATGCTCGATGCCGGTAAAGCGGCAATCGGGGCGTGCCGCCGCTAGCCGGCGCAGCAGGCCACCATCGCCGCAGCCGAGGTCGAGGAGGCGACAGGGTGAGGCCGGCAGCAGCTTCAGGAACGCTTCTGCCGTCGCGGCGTTGGTCAAGTAGAGCGGCACGCGGCTCTTGTCGGTGCGCCAGAAGACCAGCAGCAGCAGTATGAAAGCGGCGAGGAACCAGCCGGGCGCGATGTCCAGTCGCTGCACGGCGACGACGAGCGGCATGAAGGCGAGGTGGATCGGCTGCCACCAGTTCGGTGCGCGCAGGCGTAGCGAAATCATCGCGGCGATGCCGCCTTGCAGCAGCGCGAGGATGAAGGGGATCTGCGTGAAATCGACGCTGGTCAGCTGGCCGAGCCCGCCGACGAGCAGCAATACGCCCGCTGCACCGCCGAGCTGGGCGAGCAGGGCGAGGCGCAGTGGCGCGGGTTCAGTTCGCGAGCTTTGCACGCGCACGCTCGCGCTGGTGCCGTCCCGCCAGCGCCGACTTTTCACGGATATGGCCGAAGCCGCGCACCTGATCCGGCCAGCTGGCCAGCTCTTGCGCCGTGGACAGATTGCCGGTGTCGAGCCGCGCGAGGATCAGCGCAAGGTCGTCTTCGTAGTCCGCGATCAATTGCCGGGCGAGCTTGCGTTCCGGGCTGCGCGCAAAGATGTCCCAACGCCTGCCGCGCAGCTTCCTGCTTTTTGCCAGCCAACGCATCGCAGCCATCATCCACTGGCCGTAGCGACGCTTGGCGATTTTGCCGGTGGTCGGGTCAGGCCGCGCCAGCAGTGGCGGCGCGAGATGAAAATGGAGTGCGTAGTCGCCCTCGAACTGCGCGGCGACGTGGTCGCGGAAATCCGTTTCCGCATAGAGTCGCGCGACTTCGTATTCATCCTTGACCGCTAGCAGCTTGAAGTAGTTGCGCGCGACACTTTCCGCCAAGGATGCATCGGCCGCCGGATGACGGAGCAGCTGTTCGACCCGCGCGCGGAAACGCTCGGCCAGTGCGGCATCCTGATAGTCGGTGAGTCGCTGCACACGGTCGGCGAGCAGTGTTTTAAAAGTCGGCGCTGGCGGGACGGCACCGGCAGGGATCAGCGCAGCGATGCTGGCCGGATCGTGCGCCGCGCAGCGTCCCCAGCGGAAGGCGCGCAGGTTCATGTCCACAGCCGTGCCGTTGAGTTCGATCGCGCGCGTCAGCGCGGCTTCCGACACCGGCACCAGTCCGCGCTGCCAGGCGAAGCCGAGCAGGAAGATGTTGGCGTAGATCGCGTTGCCCATCAGCCGTGTCGCCAGCGTCGTGGCATCGAATGCGTCGAAGGCTGCGCCGCCGATCGTGGTGGCGAGCGCGGCTTCGATCTGGTCCAGCGGGAAGCGCCAGTCCGGATCGGCGGTGAATTCTGCCGTCGGCGTGGCGGCAGCGTTGATCGCGGCGCGCGTACGGCCGGCATGCATTTTCGCGAGCGCTTCCGGTGAAGCGCTGACGATGGCATCGCCGCCGAGGATCGCATCGGCTTCCCCCGTTGCGATGCGCGGCGCGTGGATCGCGGCTGAATCGTCGCAGATGCGCACGTGGGAGAACACCGCGCCGCCCTTCTGGGCGATGCCGGTCATGTCGAGCACGCTGACGCCCTTGCCGTCGAGGTGCGCGGCCATGCCGATCAGCGCGCCCAGCGTGACGACACCGGTGCCGCCGACGCCGGTAATGAGGATATTGTAGGGCTGAGTTGTCGTCACCAAAGTCGGCGCTGGCGGGACGGCAGGTTCGAGGTCCAGCGCGCTGCCCTTGCGCAATGCGCCGCCTTCGACGGTGACGAAGCTCGGACAAAAGCCGTGCAAGCAGGAGAAATCCTTGTTGCAGGCCGACTGGTCGATGGCGCGCTTGGTTCCGAGTGGTGTATCGATCGGCACGACGGCGAGGCAGTTGGATTGCACGGAACAGTCGCCGCAGCCTTCGCAGACGTCCGTATTGATGAAGACGCGCAGGACGGGATCGGGCAGCTTGCCGCGTTTGCGGCGCCGGCGCTTTTCGGCCGCGCAAGTCTGGTCGTAGATCAATGCCGATACACCCGGACACTGGCGCATTTCCTTCTGGATCGTGTCGAACTCGTCGCGATGACGCACCATCACGCCGTGCGGCAGGTCGCTCTTGTGCCATGCCCGCGGTGTGCCATCGGTCACAACGACGACGTGGCCGACGCCTTCGGCATGCAACTGGTGCGCGATCTGCGGCACGGTCAGGCCGCCGTCGACCGGCTGGCCGCCGGTCATCGCCACCGCGTCGTTGTAGAGAATCTTGTAGGTGATGTTGACGTTCGCCGCTATGGCCGCACGAATGGCGAGGATGCCCGAATGGAAATAGGTGCCGTCGCCGATATTGACGAAGACGTGCTCGGTCGTGGTGAAGGGTGACTGGCCGATCCACGCCGCGCCTTCGCCGCCCATCTGCGCGAAGGTGTCGGTGTCGCGATTCATCCACGTCACCATGAAATGGCAGCCAATGCCCGCCAGTGCACGCGATCCCTCCGGCACGCGCGTCGAGGTGTTGTGTGGACAGCCGGGGCAGAACCATGGCATGCGCTTGCCGGGAATTGTCGGCGCGTGACGCTGTTCATCCGCTTCGATGCGCGCAAGCCGCTCGCGGATACGCGGATGGTCACCGACGCGTCGGGCAATGACCCGGGCGATCTGCGTCGGCGTGAGTTCGCCACAGGGCGGCAGCAAGGGTTGGTCGTGTTCGTCGAGCTTGCCGAAAATGCGTGGCCGCTCCGGCGCGTGATAGAGCACGTCCTTGAGTTGGGTCTCGATCAGCGCGCGCTTTTCCTCGACGACGAGGATTTCCTCGAGCCCGCTTGCGAATCTGCGCATGCCTTCGGCTTCGAGCGGCCAGACCATACCGACCTTGCAGACGCGCAGGCCGAGTTCGGCGGCGATCGCGTCGTCGATGCCGAGCATTTCCAGTGCCTGCCGCACATCGAGATAACTCTTGCCTGCGGCGACGATGCCCAGCTTCGCTTTGGGCGCATCGATGACAATCGGGTTTAAAGCATTAGCCCGGCAGTAGGCGAGGGCAGCGGCGAGCTTGGTTTCGAGCAGGCGCGCTTCCAGTACTAGCTTGTCGTCCGGCCAGCGGATGTTCAGGCCGTCAGCGGGCAAGGCGAAGTCAGTCGGGATAACGATTGTTACTCGCGCCGGATCGATATCTACGGCGGCGGAGGATTCGACGGTGTCGGCGACAGCCTTGAAGCCGATCCAGCAGCCGGAATAACGGGACAGCGCCCAGCCGTGCAGGCCCAGGTCAAGGTAGTCCTGCACGCCGGACGGTGCAAGGATCGGCATCGCGGCTGCGACGAATGCCTGTTCCGACTGGTGCGCGACGGTGGACGAGCGCGCCGCGTGGTCGTCGCCAGCGATGGCGATGACGCCGCCGAACTTCGCGCTGCCCGCGCCGTTGGCATGCTTGAAGACGTCGCCGCTGCGGTCGACGCCCGGCCCCTTGCCGTACCAGATGCCGAAGACGCCGTCGTACTTAGCACCGGACGCGAGGCCGATCTGCTGCGTGCCCCAGAGGGCCGTGGCGGCGAGTTCCTCATTGACGCCGGGCTGGAAGACGACATGATGTGCATCGAGATGCTTCTTGGCTTGCCAGAGGGCGAGATCGTAGGCGCCGAGCGGCGAGCCGCGGTAGCCGGAGATGTAACCGGCGGTATTCAATCCGGCGGTCAGGTCGCGCCGCCGTTGCAGCAGCGGCAGCAGGGTGAGCGCCTGCATCCCAGTCAGATAGACGCGGCCGGATTCCTGCTTGTACTTGTCGTCCAGTGAAACGTCGCGCATGCCTAGTCAGGCAGGATCTTGCCGGGGTTCATCAGGTTGTCCGGATCAAGTGCCTGCTTGATGGCGCGCATGACGGACAGCGCGCCGTCGCCATGTTCGAGTGCCATGTACTTGCGTTTGCCGATGCCGATGCCATGCTCGCCGGTGCAGGTGCCGTCCATCGCGATGGCGCGTTCGGCGAGGCGTTGCGCAAAGGCCTGTGCCTTGGCGAGCGCGGCGATGTCATCCGGTTGCACGAGAATCAGCATGTGGAAGTTGCCGTCGCCCACATGGCCGAGCAGCGGCGCAACGAGGCCGCTCGCTTCAAGGTCGGCGCGTGTGGCGGCGATGCAGTCGGCAAGGCGCGAAATCGGCACGCAGACGTCGGTGGTGATCGAGCGCGCGCCCGGTTGCAGGGCAAGGCAGGCGTAGTAGGCGTCGTGTCGCGCCTGCCAGAGGCGCGAGCGGTCCTCGGGCTTGTTCGCCCACTCGAAATCCATGCCGCCATATTCGGCGGCAATGGCCTGCAGGGTTTCCGTCTGTTCGGCGACGCCGGCGGGTGAGCCATGCAGTTCGAAGAACAGCGTCGGTGTCTCGCGCAGGCTGGTCTTGCTGTAGCGATTGATCGCCGTGATCGACAATGCGTCGAGCAGTTCGATGCGTGCGACGGGGATGCCGAGTTGGATGGTCTGGATGACGGCATCGACCGCGGCGGCGATATCCGGAAAGGCGCACACCGCGCTGGCGATGGCTTCCGGTAGCGGATGCAGGCGCACGGTCAGCTCGGTGATGATGCCGAGTGTGCCTTCCGAGCCGACGAACAGCCGAGTCAGGTCGTAACCGGCGGAGGATTTGCGCGCGCGGGTGCCGGTCTTGATGATGCGGCCGTCGGGCAACACGACCGTGGCGCCGAGGGTGTTTTCCCGCATAGTGCCGTAGCGCACCGCGTTGGTGCCCGAGGCACGCGTGGCGGCCATGCCGCCCAGGCTGGCGTCAGCGCCCGGGTCGATCGGGAAGAACAGTCCTGTATCGTGCAGCGCAGCATTCAGTGCCTTGCGCGTGACGCCGGCTTCGACCGTGGCGTCGAGATCCTCAGGCCTGATCGCCAGCACGTTGTTCATTTGCGACAGATCGATGCTGACGCCCCCCTTGACTGCGAGCAGGTGGCCTTCGAGCGAGGTGCCGGTTCCAAAGGCGATGACGGGCACTTTGTGCTTATGGCAGAGGGAGACTGCTGTGGCGACGTCCCCGGTGGAATGTGCAAACACCACCGCATCCGGGGGCATCGGCAAGTGGGAGGACTCATCCTTTCCATGGTGCTCCCGCACCGCAGCGCTGGTGGACAACTGTTCTCCGAACTGGGCAGCCAGGGCGTCCAGTAACGGCTGGGGCAAACGGGTAGGGGGCGTCATGCGGGACATTCTACGTAAAAGTTTGGCTGTCATTGACAGTTCGGCAGGAGTTCATGCATAATGCAGCGTTTCGCTGGAGGGGTTCCCGAGCGGTCAAAGGGAGCAGACTGTAAATCTGCCGGCTCAGCCTTCGAAGGTTCGAATCCTTCCCCCTCCACCAAGGTTTATTGTCTGTAGCAGGCAGCAGGATTTTGTGGTTCGCAGTATGGGCGGGCGGGTGTAGTTCAATGGTAGAACCTCAGCCTTCCAAGCTGATGACGCGGGTTCGATTCCCGCTACCCGCTCCAGGCAAGCAAGGCCAGTTTTTTGGCCCATGTAGCTCAGTGGTAGAGCACTCCCTTGGTAAGGGAGAGGTCGGCAGTTCAATCCTGCCCATGGGCACCAGTTTGATGTTTTCGTTATTTTGAATTTGGGGTGATCGATCATGGCAAAAGGCAAATTTGAGCGTACGAAGCCGCACGTGAATGTGGGGACGATTGGGCACGTGGACCATGGCAAGACCACGTTGACGGCGGCGATCACGACGATCCTGTCGGCGAAATTTGGTGGTGAGGCGAAAGCCTACGACCAGATTGATGCGGCGCCGGAAGAAAAGGCACGCGGCATCACCATCAACACTGCGCACGTTGAATACGAGACGGCTGGCCGTCACTACGCGCACGTTGACTGCCCGGGCCACGCCGACTACGTCAAGAACATGATTACCGGTGCCGCCCAGATGGACGGTGCCATCCTGGTGGTCTCCGCTGCGGACGGCCCCATGCCCCAGACCCGCGAACACATCCTGCTCGCCCGTCAGGTCGGCGTGCCGTTCATCATTGTCTACATGAACAAGTGCGACATGGTCGACGATGCCGAACTGCTCGAACTCGTCGAAATGGAAGTGCGCGAACTGCTCAGCAAGTACGACTTCCCGGGCGATGACATCCCGATCGTCAAGGGCTCCGCCCTCAAGGCCATGGAAGGCGACAAGGGCGAACTCGGCGAAGGCTCCATCCTGAAGCTCGCCGAAGCGCTGGACAGCTACATCCCCACCCCCGAGCGCGCCATCGACAAGCCCTTCCTGATGCCCATCGAAGACGTCTTCTCCATCTCCGGACGCGGCACCGTCGTCACCGGCCGTGTCGAACGCGGCGTCGTCAAGGTGGGCGAAGAAATCGAAATCGTCGGCATCCGTCCCACCGTCAAGACCACCTGCACCGGCGTCGAAATGTTCCGCAAGCTGCTTGACCAGGGCCAGGCCGGTGACAACGTCGGCGTGCTGCTGCGTGGCACCAAGCGTGAAGAAGTCGAGCGTGGTCAAGTGCTGGCCAAGCCCGGCTCCATCACCCCGCACACCCATTTCGTGGCCGAAGTCTATGTTCTGTCCAAGGACGAGGGTGGTCGTCACACCCCGTTCTTCAACGGCTACCGTCCGCAGTTCTACTTCCGGACCACGGACGTGACCGGTGCCTGCGAACTGCCAGCGGGCATCGAGATGGTAATGCCGGGTGACAACGTGCAGATGACGGTCAAGCTGATTGCGCCGATCGCGATGGAAGACGGCCTGCGCTTCGCCATCCGCGAAGGCGGCCGTACCGTCGGCGCCGGCGTCGTCGCAAAAATCATCGAGTAAGAAGTTGCTTCAGTAATCGGGGCGGTGCCTTTCGGGGTGCCGCCCTTTGTGGTCTTTAGTGTAGGGGTATAGCTCAATTGGCAGAGCGGCGGTCTCCAAAACCGCAGGTTGGGGGTTCGATTCCCTCTGCCCCTGCCACACCTGCTTGATGGAAACGGACAAACGGAAACATGGCCGATAAACTGAAGTTCGCTCTGGCGCTGCTGTTGCTGGTGGCGGGAATCGCGGGCTTTTACTTGCTTGCCGAGCAGGCGCTCGTGGTGCGGGTGCTGTCGGTATTGCTCGGCATCGCGGCGGGCGTCGCGGTGGCGTGGTTCACCGAGCCGGGGCAGCGTTTTGTCGTCCTCGGGCGCGAGTCGATCGCCGAAGCCAAGAAGGTCGTCTGGCCGTCGCGCAAGGAAACCTTGCAGACTACGGGTATCGTTTTTGCCTTCGTGTTGGCGATGGCCATCATGCTGTGGATTACCGACAAGAGTCTGGAATGGGTGCTGTATGACTTGGTTCTGGGCTGGAAGAAATCATGACGACGAAACGCTGGTACGTGGTGCACGCCTATTCGGGCTTCGAAAAATCGGTACAACGCGCACTGATTGAGCGCATTGCACGTGCCGGCATGCAGGAGAAGTTCGGCCAGATTTTGGTGCCGGTCGAGGAAGTGGTCGAGATGAAATCCGGCCAGAAGCACACCTCCGAGCGCAAGTTCTTCCCCGGCTATGTGCTGGTCGAGATGGATATGGACGATGAATCCTGGCACCTCGTCAAAAGCACGCCGAAGGTTACCGGCTTCGTTGGCGGTACCGCCACCAAGCCGACGCCGATTTCCGAAAAGGAAGTTAACAAGATCATGCAGCAGATGCAGGAGGGGGTTGAAAAGCCTCGTCCCAAGGTGCTGTTCGAAACCGGCGAGTTGGTGCGCGTGAAGGATGGCCCGTTCACAGACTTCAATGGCATGGTCGAGGAAGTGAATTACGAAAAGAGCCGCTTGCGTGTCTCGGTGACCATTTTTGGTCGCGCGACGCCGGTAGAACTCGAATTTGCACAGGTCGAAAAGGCATAAATTCATCACCGGCGCTGCAGCGGTTTTTCTGCAGCAAGAGGAGCGTTGCCAGTATGGAATGCGTTATTACTCACCAATAGGAGTTAGCAAACATGGCGAAAAAAATCGTCGGCTACATCAAGCTGCAAGTGCCGGCGGGCAAGGCGAACCCCTCGCCCCCGATCGGTCCCGCACTCGGTCAGCGTGGTCTCAACATTATGGAATTCTGCAAGGCGTTCAACGCCCAGACCCAGGGCCTGGAGCCGGGCCTGCCGATTCCGTGCGTCATCACTGCCTACGCGGACAAGTCCTTCACCTTCATCATGAAGACTCCGCCGGCGACGGTCCTGATCAAGAAGGCTGCTGGCGTGCAGAAGGGTTCCCCGAAGCCCCATACCGACAAGGTTGGCAAGATCACTCGCGCGCAAGCCGAGGAAATCGCCAAGACCAAGATGAAGGATCTGACCGCTGCCGACATGGATGCTGCGGTCCGCACCATCGCGGGGTCTGCCCGCAGCATGGGCATTACCGTGGAGGGTGTGTGATATGGCCAAGCATTCCAAGCGTGTCCTGGCTGCGCGCGCCAAGGTTGATCGCAGCAAAAACTATCCACTGACTGACGCCCTGACGATGGTCAAGGAGAACGCGACGGCGAAATTCAACGAGTCCATTGATGTGGCCGTGAATCTCGGTGTCGACGCGAAGAAATCTGATCAGGTTGTGCGTGGTTCCGTGGTCCTGCCCGCAGGCACCGGCAAGGCCGTGCGCGTCGCCGTGTTCTGTCAGGGCGCCAAGGCCGAGGAAGCCAAAGCTGCGGGTGCGGATATCGTCGGTTTCGATGATCTGGCTGCATCCGTCAAGGGTGGCACGATCGATTTTGATGTGTGCATCGCCACGCCGGACGCCATGAAAGTTGTGGGGCAACTCGGCCAGATTCTTGGTCCGCGCGGCCTGATGCCGAACCCGAAGGTAGGCACCGTGACCATGGATGTCACGACCGCCGTGAAGAACGCCAAGGCAGGCCAGGTGCAGTACCGTACCGACAAGGCCGGTATTGTCATGTGCACGATCGGTCGTGCATCGTTTTCGGTCGATCAGTTGCAGCAGAACATGGCTGCCCTGATCGAGGCGCTGAACAAGGCCAAGCCGGCTGCCGCCAAGGGACAGTACTTAAAGAAGGTTTCGGTGTCCTCAACGATGGGCGCCGGGGTGCGTGTCGATCAGGCTTCCCTGGTTGCTGCGCAAGTGTAAGAACTTTGGGCCGCTGCCTGCCTGCAGGATATCGCAGGGGATAGCGGGTTATCAAAGACCGCAGGTGTCCGCAAGGACTTAATTGTTGCAAATGGGATGTCGGCAACGACGCTCATGGTGACAGCCGGCGCAGATGGCGTTACCCGAAGGCGGGAATCTCGATTCCTGAATGAAGGTCGCCGTATCGCCAGCGCCGACTTTCGGCGTTGGAGTTTGAAAAGGAGTTGACCGTGGGTCTCAATCTTGACGACAAGAAGGCGGTAGTTGCTGAGGTGTCCGCAGAAGTTGCGGGCGCACAGTCGATTATCGTCGCCGAGTACCGTGGTCTCGAGGTGGGTGATATTACCGTCCTGCGCGCCAATGCGCGCAAGGCGGATGTGTATCTGCGTGTGTTGAAGAACACCCTGGTGCGTCGTGCCGTTACAGGTACGCCGTTCGAGGGTCTTGCCGACAAGATGGTCGGTCCGCTGATCTACGGAATTTCCAAGGATCCGGTGGCCGCGGCCAAACTGCTGCATGATTTCGGCAAGAGTAACCAGAAGCTTGTCGTTACGGCGGGCGCCATGCCGAATTACGTCATGGATGCGGAAGGTGTCAAGGCGCTCGCCTCGATGCCCAGCCGCGAGGAGTTGCTGTCGAAGTTGCTCGGCACTATGCAGGCACCGATCACCCAGTTCGTTCGTACGCTCAACGAGATCCCGACGAAGTTCGTCCGGGGCCTCGCTGCCGTGCGCGATGCCAAAGAGACTGCGTAATCGTATTTGTTTTGAACCAATTTTCATTCAGGAGTATTAATCATGGCTGTTAGCAAAGCTGAAATCCTTGATGCCATCGCCGGCATGACCGTTCTCGAACTGTCGGAGCTGATCAAGGAAATGGAAGAGAAGTTCGGCGTTTCCGCCGCCGCCGCCGCGGTTGCCGTGGCTGCCCCTGCTGCCGGTGGCGCCGCCCCGGCTGCTGAAGAGCAAACCGAATTCACCGTCATGCTCATGGCTGCCGGCGAGAAGAAGGTCGAAGTCATCAAGGTCGTGCGCGCTGCCACCGGCCTAGGCCTCAAGGAAGCCAAGGACCTCGTCGATGGCGCCCCGAAGGCTGTCAAGGAAGCGATCGCCAAGGCCGACGCCGAAGCCCTCAAGAAGCAACTGGAAGACGCTGGCGCGAAGGTCGAAGTCAAGTAATTGTTGTTGCAACATTCGCTGGCTGCCCACTCAGTAAATCTGGGGGCGGCCAGCTTTTCTGCTTTGGTTTTTAGGAAATACATTTTGAGCAGTTCAGGTTTTAGTGATCAGCACACCGGCCATCGATCGGCTTGCTAATCCCTGAATCCTGACTGACGGAGCGAAAATGGCCTACTCGTACACCGAGAAAAAGCGTATCCGCAAGAGCTTCGCCAAGCGAGCGAACGTGTTGAACGTTCCTTTCCTGCTGGCAACCCAACTTGAGTCCTACACGCAGTTCCTGCAGGTAGATATTCCACCTGTTCAGCGCAAGGATCAGGGCCTGCAGGCGGCCTTCAAGTCGATCTTTCCGATCGTTGCGCATTCTGGCGTGGCGCGACTCGAGTTTGTCGAGTATCGCCTGGGTGAGCCCCCTTTTGATGTGAAGGAATGCCAGCAGCGCGGCCTGACCTTTGCTTCACCGTTGCGTGCCAAGGTGCGTCTGGTCATCCTCGATCGCGAAAGCAGCACCGAGAAGGTCAAGGAGGTCAAGGAGCAGGAAGTTTACATGGGCGAAATTCCGCTCATGACGACTACCGGTTCATTTGTCATCAATGGTACCGAACGCGTGATCGTCTCCCAGTTGCACCGCTCGCCCGGCGTGTTCTTCGAGCACGACAAGGGCAAGACCCACAGCTCCGGCAAGCTACTGTTCTCGGCACGGATCATTCCCTATCGCGGCTCCTGGCTGGACTTCGAGTTCGATCCGAAGGATCTTCTGTATTTCCGCGTCGACCGCCGCCGCAAGATGCCGGCCACGATCCTGCTCAAGGCCATCGGCCTGACGCCCGAGCAGATCCTTGCGACCTTCTTCGAAGCCGATACATTTCACCTAGGTAAGAAAGGAATCCAGTTCGAGGTGGTTCCCGAGCGCCTTCGTGGCGAGGTGGCCAAGTTTGATATCCATGACAAATCCGGCAAGGTGCTGGTCGCCAAGGACAAGCGGATCACTGCCAAGCATATCCGCGAAATGGACGAGGCTGGAATCAAGAAGATTGCCGTACCTGACGATTTCGTGGTTGGTCGCGTGGTTGCCCAAGGTGTGATCGATGCAAGCACGGGAGAAATTCTGGCGAATGCCAACGAGGAAATTACTGAAAGCCTGCTGGCCAAGCTATCAGAAGCTGGCGTAGAAAACCTCAAGACGTTGTATATCAATGACCTTGATCGTGGCCCCTATATTTCGACGACGCTGCGTGCCGACGAGACGGCGGATCAATGGGCAGCGCGTGTAGCGATCTATCGCATGATGCGTCCCGGCGAGCCGCCGACGGAAGATGCCGTGGAATCCTTGTTCCATGGTTTGTTCTACTCCGCGGAACGTTACGACCTGTCGGCTGTCGGTCGCATGAAGTTCAATCGTCGCGTCGGTCGTGAGGATTCTGTCGGATCAAGTGTGCTTTCGAATGAGGACATTCTTGATGTCGTGCGCATTCTCGTCGAATTGCGTAATGGCCGTGGCGAAGTAGATGATATTGATCACCTTGGCAACCGCCGTGTGCGGTCTGTCGGCGAATTGGCGGAAAACCAGTTCCGTGCGGGCCTCGTTCGGGTCGAACGCGCCGTCAAGGAGCGTCTGAACCAGGCCGAGTCGGACAACCTGATGCCGCATGACCTGATCAATGCCAAGCCGATCAGCGCAGCAATCAAGGAATTCTTTGGTTCAAGCCAGTTGTCCCAGTTCATGGATCAGACCAACCCCCTGTCCGAGATCACCCACAAGCGGCGTGTTTCCGCCTTGGGCCCGGGTGGTTTGACCCGCGAGCGTGCCGGCTTCGAAGTGCGTGACGTACATCCAACCCACTATGGCCGTGTCTGCCCGATCGAAACGCCAGAAGGCCCGAACATCGGCCTGATCAATTCACTGGCTCTGTATGCGCGTACCAATGAATATGGCTTCATGGAGACACCTTACCGCAAGGTGACGGATGGCCATGTTACGAGCGAGATCGAATACCTGTCGGCCATTGAAGAGGGTAAGTACGTTATTGCGCAGGCAAATGCGCAACTCGACAAAAAAGGCAAACTCACCGACGAACTGGTTTCCTGTCGCTTCAAGGGCGAATTTGAACTGAAAGAGCCGCAAGAGGTTCAATACATGGACGTTGCGCCGGGGCAGATCGTTTCGGTAGCGGCATCGTTGATTCCATTCCTGGAGCATGATGACGCGAACCGTGCGCTGATGGGCGCCAACATGCAACGTCAGGCGGTACCTTGCCTGCGGCCGGAGAAGGCGCTGGTTGGTACCGGTATCGAGCGTACGGTGGCAGTGGACTCAGGCACGGCCGTGCAGGCTTTGCGCGGAGGCGTGGTCGACTACATCGATGCAAACCGCATCGTGGTGCGGGTGAATGATGCCGAGACGGTCCCGGGTGAAGTGGGTGTCGATATCTATAACCTGATCAAGTACACCCGCTCGAACCAGAATACCAATATCAACCAGCGCCCCATCGTCAAGGTGGGTGACCTGATCGAAAAGGGTGATGTTGTGGCGGATGGCGCCTCGACCGACCTCGGCGAACTGGCACTGGGCCAGAACATGCGCGTGGCTTTCATGCCCTGGAACGGCTACAACTTCGAGGATTCGATCCTGATCTCCGAGCGTGTGGTTGCCGAAGACCGTTTCACTTCGATTCATATCGAAGAGTTGACTGTGGTTTCTCGCGATACCAAGCTGGGCCCAGAAGAAATTACCCGTGATATCGCAACACTTGGCGAGGCTCAGCTTTCCCGTCTCGACGACTCAGGCATCGTATATATTGGTGCTGAAGTAGAGGCAGGTGATGTGCTGGTTGGCAAGGTGACGCCGAAAGGTGAAACCCAGTTGACCCCTGAAGAAAAGCTGCTACGCGCGATCTTTGGCGAGAAGGCATCTGATGTAAAGGACACCAGCCTGCGGGTACCGTCCGGCATGTCGGGGACCGTCATCGATGTGCAAGTGTTCACGCGCGAAGGGATTGAGCGCGACAAGCGCGCCCAATCGATTATCGATGACATGCTGAAAAGCTACAAGCTTGATCTCGCGGATCAGATGCGTATCGTCGAGCGCGATACATTTGCGCGTATCGAACGGCTTCTCTCTGGAAAGACGGCGAGCAAGGGACCCAGGAAGCTTGTCAAAGGCACCAGGATCACCAAGGATTACCTCGCCAGCCTGGAGCACTATCACTGGTTCGACATCAGCCTTGCGGATGAGGAAGCCCAGCAGCAGCTCGAGAGCTTGCGTGATAGCCTTGAACAGACGCGCAAGGATTTTGATGTCGCCTTCGAGGCGAAAAAGAAAAAACTGACGCAGGGCGATGAGTTGCCTCCGGGTGTACAGAAGATGGTCAAGGTTTATCTTGCCGTCAAGCGTCGCTTGCAACCGGGTGACAAGATGGCGGGACGTCACGGCAACAAGGGTGTAGTGTCCAGAATCGTCCCTGTGGAAGATATGCCTCACATGGAAGATGGCACGCCGGTCGATATTGTTCTCAATCCGCTGGGTGTTCCTTCGCGGATGAACATCGGCCAGATTCTCGAAGCTCATCTCGGATGGGCTGCCAAGGGCCTGGGCGAAAAGATCAGTGTGCTGTTGCAACAGCAGGTTGCCGTTGCTGAACTGCGCAAGCTGTTGGACAAAATCTATAACGTATCGGGTCGCGACTGTGATATCAACAGCCTGAGTGACGATGAGATTCTTGAGTTGGCCAGCAATCTGCGTAACGGTGTGCCTTTTGCCACACCGGTATTCGATGGTTGCAAGGAAGAGGAAATCCGCACGATGCTTGATCTGGCCTATCCGGAAGATGTAGCCAAGCGCCTCAATCTGACGGCTACCAAGACACAAGCGAAGCTTTACGATGGTCGTACCGGTGAGGCTTTCGAGCGCACTGTGACTGTCGGCTACATGCATGTTCTAAAACTGCACCACCTCGTTGACGACAAGATGCATGCGCGCTCGACCGGCCCATATAGCCTTGTTACACAGCAGCCGCTGGGCGGAAAGGCGCAGTTCGGTGGCCAGCGTTTCGGCGAAATGGAGGTATGGGCGCTAGAAGCTTATGGTGCCTCTTACACCCTGCAGGAAATGCTGACCGTCAAGTCGGATGACGTGACGGGCCGTACCAAGGTTTACGAAAATATCGTCAAGGGCGAGCACAAGATCGACGCAGGCATGCCGGAATCCTTCAACGTGTTGGTGAAGGAAATCCGTTCCCTGGCGATCGACATCGACCTGGAACGTTATTGATCATCTCCCGACCCGCGACAGGAGTAAATACATGAAAGCACTGCTCGATCTGTTCAAGCAAGTCACGCAGGAAGAGGAGTTCGACGCAATTACCATCAGTCTTGCGTCTCCCGAAAAAATTCGCAGTTGGTCTTACGGTGAAGTGAAGAAGCCGGAAACGATCAACTACCGTACATTTAAGCCGGAACGCGACGGTCTCTTCTGCGCCAAGATTTTTGGCCCGGTCAAGGACTATGAGTGCCTTTGTGGAAAGTACAAGCGCCTCAAGCATCGCGGAGTCATTTGCGAGAAATGTGGCGTTGAAGTAACGCAAGCCAAGGTGCGCCGTGAACGTATGGGGCATATTGAACTTGCTTCGCCGACCGCACACATCTGGTTCTTGAAGAGCCTGCCCAGTCGTCTGGGCATGGTGTTAGACATGACGTTGCGCGATATCGAACGAGTCCTGTATTTCGAAGCTTTTGTTGTTGTCGATCCCGGGATGACACCGTTGAATCGCGCGCAATTGCTGACGGAAGATGACTATCTCGCCAAGGTTGAAGAATATGGTGATGACTTCACGGCCGTCATGGGTGCCGAAGGTGTGCGCGAATTGTTGCGCAGCCTTGATCTGGCCCATGAGGTTGAAACCCTGCGCCGGGAACTTGAAGCGACTGGTTCAGAAGCAAAAATCAAAAAATACGCGAAACGCCTGAAAATTCTTGAGGCATTCCAGCAATCGGGAATCAAGCCGGAGTGGATGATTCTGGAGGTATTGCCGGTTCTGCCGCCGGATTTGCGCCCCCTCGTACCACTGGATGGCGGTCGCTTTGCCACTTCGGATCTCAACGACCTGTATCGTCGTGTTATCAACCGCAACAACCGACTGAAGCGCCTGCTTGAACTCAAGGCACCGGACATCATTGTGCGTAATGAAAAACGCATGTTGCAGGAAGCTGTGGATTCATTGCTTGATAATGGTCGTCGCGGCAAGGCGATGACTGGTGCCAACAAGCGTCCGCTCAAGTCGCTGGCCGACATGATCAAAGGCAAGGGGGGACGTTTCCGTCAAAACCTGCTCGGCAAGCGCGTTGACTATTCCGGACGTTCGGTCATCGTTGTTGGCCCGCAACTTAAACTGCATCAGTGCGGACTACCGAAGAAGATGGCGCTTGAACTGTTCAAGCCTTTCATTTTCGAGCGGCTTGAAAAGATGGGAATTGCCAGCACCATCAAGGCTGCGAAGAAGGAAGTTGAAGCCGAGACAGGGGTCGTCTGGGATATTCTGGAAGAAGTCATTCGTGAGCATCCAGTCATGCTCAACCGTGCCCCAACCCTGCACCGCCTTGGCATTCAGGCTTTCGAACCGACCCTGATCGAAGGTAAGGCCATTCAGCTGCATCCGCTTGTTTGTACCGCATTCAACGCCGACTTCGACGGTGACCAAATGGCTGTGCATGTGCCATTGTCGCTGGAAGCTCAGGTCGAAGCACGTACCCTGATGCTTGCCTCTAACAACGTGTTGTCCCCCGCGAATGGCGCTCCCATCATCGTTCCTTCGCAGGATGTGGTGTTGGGTCTTTACTACGCGACACGCGAGAATGCTGCTGCTCTAGGTAGCGGGATGATGTTTGCTGATATCGCCGAGGTTACCAGGGCTGTAGATTCGCGACAGACCGACCTGCATGCGCGAATTTCAGTACGGATTCGCGAATTCGAAGCCGAGGGTGATGGTTGGAAAGAGAAGCTGACGCGTTACTCGACGACGGCCGGACGTGCTCTTCTCTCTGAGATCCTTCCGAAGGGCCTCCCGTTCAAGGTGATCGACAAGCCACTCAAGAAAAAGGAGATCTCCAAGCTGATTGACGAGAGCTTCCGGCGCTGCGGTTTAAAGGAAACGGTCGTTTTTGCAGATAAGCTGATGCAATCGGGATTTCGTCTAGCAACCCGTGGTGGTATTTCCATTTGCATTGATGACATGTTGGTGCCGGGGCAGAAGCATGGCATCATCGAAGCGGCCGAAGCCGAGGTCAAGGAAATCGAAAAACAATATACCTCCGGTCTTGTGACCGTAGGCGAGCGTTACAACAAGGTTGTCGATATCTGGGGCCGTGCGGGTGACCAGGTTGCCAAGGCGATGATGGACCAGTTGCAGCACCAAAAAGTGCGCGACATAACTGGCAAGGAAATCACTCAGGATTCTTTCAATTCGATCTACATGATGGCTGACTCAGGAGCGCGTGGTTCGGCTGCCCAGATTCGTCAGCTGGCGGGTATGCGCGGTCTGATGGCCAAGCCGGATGGTTCAATCATCGAAACGCCGATTACCACAAACTTCCGAGAAGGCCTCAACGTTCTTCAATACTTCATTTCAACCCATGGTGCTCGTAAAGGCTTGGCGGATACTGCTCTGAAGACGGCGAACTCGGGTTATCTGACCCGCCGTTTGGTTGATGTCACACAGGATCTCGTGGTGACAGAAGATGATTGCATGACAACCAATGGGTTTGCGATGAAGGCGCTGGTCGAGGGCGGTGAGGTTGTAGAACCACTGCGCGAACGAATTCTTGGCCGTGTTGTAGCAGCTGACGTTATCGATCCAGACAGCCAGAACGTGCTTTACGCAGCAGGCACCATGCTGGACGAAGACGCGGTCGACATGATTGAAAAGCTCGGCGTGGACGAGGTGTTTGTACGTACACCACTGACCTGTGAAACGCGATATGGTCTTTGCGCAAAATGTTATGGCCGTGACCTTGGGCGTGGCTCGCTGGTTAACTCGGGTGAGGCTGTGGGTGTGATTGCGGCGCAGTCTATTGGTGAGCCTGGTACTCAGCTAACGATGCGTACCTTCCACGTCGGTGGTGCTGCTTCACGAGCTGCAGCACAGAGTCAAATCGAGGCCAAGAGCTCAGGTACGGTGCGGTTTTCGGCGACTATGCGTTATGTATCCAATCCGAAAAACGAGAAAATCATTATTGCCCGCTCGGCTGAAGTACTGATTGTTGATGATCATGGCCGTGAGCGTGAACGGCATAAAGTACCTTACGGCGCCACGCTGTTGGCTGATGATGGAGTTCAGGTCAAAGCGGGTACCCAACTGGCCACCTGGGATCCTCATACTCGTCCGATTGTGACCGAATATGCCGGTACTGTACGTTTCGAGAACGTCGAAAAAGGTGTTACGGTTGCCGAGCAGATGGACGACGTTACTGGTTTATCAACGCTCGTCGTCATCGATCCCAAGCGTGGTGGCAAAGCACAGGCGAAGGGCGTACGTCCGCAGGTGAAATTGCTCGATGAAAATGGACAGGAAGTGAAAATTCATGGCACGGATCACTCGGTTGCCATTACCTTTCATGTTGGCTCGATTATTACAGTCAAGAATGGCCAGACAGTTAGCGTTGGTGAGGTATTGGCGAGAATTCCTCAGGAGTCTGTCAAAACCCGCGATATTACCGGTGGTCTGCCCAGGGTCGCTGAATTGTTTGAGGCCCGTTCGCCCAAGGATGCCGGCATGCTGGCTGAGATTACCGGGACTGTGTCTTTTGGCAAGGATACTAAGGGCAAGCAGCGTTTGATGATTACCGAACTGGACGGCACTACACATGAGTATCTGATACCCAAGGATAAGCATGTAATGGCACACGATGGTCAGGTGGTCAACAAGGGTGAGGTCATTGTCGATGGCCCAGTCGATCCGCATGACATTCTGCGACTCAAGGGTGTAGAAGAACTGGCTCGCTACATCATCGACGAAGTACAGGATGTCTACCGTTTGCAAGGCGTCAAGATTAACGACAAGCATATCGAGGTGATCGTCCGCCAGATGTTGCGCCGCGTTGTGATTGTAGAGCCAGGTGATTCTCGCTTCATACGTGAGGAGCAGGTTGAACGCTCCGAGGTTCTGGATGAAAACGACAGGCTGGTTTCTGAAGGTAAGCGTCCCTCCGAATTCCAGTTCATGTTGCTGGGTATCACCAAGGCAAGCTTGTCCACTGATTCGTTCATATCTGCTGCATCATTCCAGGAAACTACCCGTGTACTGACGGAAGCTGCAATCATGGGCAAGCGCGATGAACTGCGTGGCCTGAAAGAGAATGTGATCGTGGGCCGCCTTATTCCGGCAGGAACCGGCTTGGCCTATCACCGTAATCGCCGTATGCAAAGGAGTGGAGAGGATGCGGTGTTCGGCAATATGACCAAAGAGTTATCCGGGCAAGCAGATGAGCAGGTTGATACGCAGATGAGTTGACGCCCCGGGGCGTCCCTACTACAATTCCGCCTCTTTTTTGCTAACCAGTCAGCAATCCGTGTAGTTGATCTTACCGACCCACGAATCAGGAACAATAGTTATGCCAACAATCAATCAGCTTGTCCGTAAGCCGCGGCAAGCGGAAAAAACGAAAAGTAAAGTCCCCGCCCTTGGGAATTGTCCGGCCCGGCGTGGTGTTTGCACCCGTGTCTACACAACAACACCCAAAAAGCCAAACTCCGCGCTGCGTAAAGTGGCAAAAGTTCGCCTGACGAATGGTTTCGAAGTCATTTCCTATATCGGGGGAGAGGGCCACAATCTTCAGGAGCACTCAGTCGTTCTGATTCGGGGTGGTCGGGTAAAGGATCTTCCGGGTGTGCGTTATCACATCGTTCGCGGCAGCTTGGATACTCAGGGTGTCAAGGATCGTAAGCAATCCCGCTCCAAGTATGGAGCCAAGCGGCCCAAGAAGGCCTGATCAGGTCATTCGCAAGAAAGGTTACGTATATGCCACGTCGTAGAGAGGTTCCCAAGCGCGACATTCTGCCAGACCCGAAGTTCGGCAATGTCGAAGTTTCCAAGTTCATGAATGTCATCATGACGAGCGGCAAAAAGTCGGTTGCCGAACGTATTGTCTATGGTGCCTTCAGTGTGATCTCGCAAAAAAGCGGCAAGGATCCGATCGAGGTTTTCGCGTCTGCAATCAACAACGTCAAGCCGATCGTCGAAGTAAAGAGTCGTCGTGTCGGTGGCGCCAACTATCAAGTTCCAGTCGAGGTCCGTCCCTCCCGCCGCTTGGCGCTATCCATGCGCTGGATCCGTGAGGCGGCACGCAAGCGTAGCGAAAAATCCATGGATCAGCGTTTGGCCACGGAACTGCTCGAGGCTGCTGAAGGGCGTGGTGCGGCGATGAAAAAGCGTGAAGAAGTTCACCGCATGGCCGAGGCAAACAAGGCCTTCTCGCATTTCCGCTTTTAATCTAGAAATGATGTGCCGCCAGATTCATCTGGCGGCTTATTTACATATTCCCACCGTTTGAGCGTTTCGATCGTCGAAATAGGCTCCTGTGGTAGTTAGAAAGACAGGTAATCCAAGTGGCCCGCAAGACTCCCATTGAGCGTTATCGCAATATCGGCATTTCGGCGCATATTGATGCTGGAAAGACGACTACGACTGAACGCATCCTTTTTTACACAGGCGTCAATCACAAGATTGGCGAGGTGCATGATGGTGCGGCAACCATGGACTGGATGGAGCAGGAGCAGGAGCGTGGTATCACCATTACCTCGGCTGCGACCACCTGTTTTTGGAAGGGAATGGGCGCAAACTATCCCGAACATCGCATCAATATCATCGACACCCCGGGGCACGTTGACTTCACGATTGAGGTTGAGCGTTCGATGCGCGTTCTTGATGGTGCCTGCATGGTTTATTGCGCGGTTGGTGGTGTGCAGCCCCAATCCGAAACGGTTTGGCGCCAGGCCAATAAATATGGTGTCCCTCGTCTTGCTTTCGTGAATAAGATGGACCGTACTGGCGCCAACTTTTTCAAGGTTCACGATCAGATGCGTGAGCGGCTCAAGGCCAATCCGATTCCGATTCAGGTACCGATTGGCGCTGAGGACAAGTTCGAGGGCGTGGTTGACCTGATCAAGAATAAGGCTATTGTTTGGGATGATGCTTCACAAGGAACCAAGTTTACCTATGGTGAAATTCCTGCAGACTTGGTCGAGACTTGCAAGGTGTGGCGTGAGAAGATGCTTGAGGCGGCTGCCGAAGCCTCCGAGGAGTTAATGAATAAATACCTTGAGGAGGGCGATCTCTCCGAAGAGGAAATCAAGAAGGCCCTGCGTCAGCGCACCATAGCGAGTGAAATTGTACCGATGCTGTGCGGCTCTGCTTTCAAGAATAAAGGTGTGCAGGCCATGCTTGACGCTGTGGTGGACCTGATGCCGGCCCCGACCGACATCCCTCCTGTCACTGGCGTGCTTGAAAATGATACTGAAGGGCAGCGCCGGGCGGCCGATGATGAGCCCTTCGCTGCGTTGGCGTTCAAGATTATGACTGATCCGTTTGTCGGCCAGTTGACGTTCTTCCGTGTTTATTCCGGTGTGATTAATTCAGGCGATACCATCTATAACCCAGTCAAGGGGCGTAAGGAGCGTATTGGCCGGATCCTGCAGATGCACGCCAATCAGCGTGAGGAAATCAAGGAGGTTCGCGCGGGCGACATCGCTGCTGCTGTCGGCCTGAAGGAAGCAACAACAGGGGAAACGCTTTGCGCGGTTGATAAGGTCATTACGCTGATGCGCATGGAGTTTCCTGAACCAGTCATTCACGTGGCTGTTGAGCCTAAGACCAAGGCCGATCAGGAAAAGATGGGCATCGCTCTCAACCGGCTCGCGCAGGAAGACCCGTCATTCCGAGTGCGTACCGACGAAGAGTCAGGTCAGACAATCATTTCCGGCATGGGCGAACTGCACCTTGAAATTCTTGTTGATCGCATGAGGCGTGAGTTTAACGTCGAAGCTAACGTCGGCGCACCTCAAGTGGCTTATCGTGAAGCGATCCGCAAAGCGGTGGAGCAGGAAGGCAAGTTCGTCAAGCAGTCGGGTGGTCGTGGCCAGTATGGTCACGTCTGGATAAAACTCGAGCCGAATGAACAGGGCAAGGGTTATGAGTTTGTGGATGCCATCAAGGGCGGTACTGTGCCGCGGGAATACATCCCTGCTGTTGATAAGGGACTGCAAGAAACCCTGCCGAATGGCGTATTGGCCGGTTTCCCGGTTGTTGATGTCAAGGTCACGCTGTTCGATGGCTCTTACCACGATGTGGACTCAAACGAAAACGCCTTCAAGATGGCGGCTTCGATGGCTTTCAAGGATGCAATGCGTAAAGCCAGTCCTGTTCTGCTTGAGCCAATGATGGCCGTAGAGGTTGAAACGCCTGAGGATTACATGGGTAATGTCATGGGCGATTTGTCGGGCCGGCGTGGGATTGTGCATGGTATGGAAGATGCGGCTGGCGGTATCAAACTTGTTAAGGCCGAAGTTCCTCTTGCTGAGATGTTCGGCTATTCGACTCAGTTACGCTCCTTGTCACAGGGGCGTGCGACCTACAGCATGGAATTCAAACACTATAGCGAGGCACCTAAAAACGTCGCCGAAGCTGTCATCAACAAAAAGTAACCTAGTTCTTTAAAGGAATTGAATCATGGCAAAAGGCAAATTTGAGCGTACGAAGCCGCACGTGAATGTGGGGACGATTGGGCACGTGGACCATGGCAAGACCACGTTGACGGCGGCGATCACGACGATCCTGTCGGCGAAATTTGGTGGTGAGGCGAAAGCCTACGACCAGATTGATGCGGCGCCGGAAGAAAAGGCACGCGGCATCACCATCAACACTGCGCACGTTGAATACGAGACGGCTGGCCGTCACTACGCGCACGTTGACTGCCCGGGCCACGCCGACTACGTCAAGAACATGATTACCGGTGCCGCCCAGATGGACGGTGCCATCCTGGTGGTCTCCGCTGCGGACGGCCCCATGCCCCAGACCCGCGAACACATCCTGCTCGCCCGTCAGGTCGGCGTGCCGTTCATCATTGTCTACATGAACAAGTGCGACATGGTCGACGATGCCGAACTGCTCGAACTCGTCGAAATGGAAGTGCGCGAACTGCTCAGCAAGTACGACTTCCCGGGCGATGACATCCCGATCGTCAAGGGCTCCGCCCTCAAGGCCATGGAAGGCGACAAGGGCGAACTCGGCGAAGGCTCCATCCTGAAGCTCGCCGAAGCGCTGGACAGCTACATCCCCACCCCCGAGCGCGCCATCGACAAGCCCTTCCTGATGCCCATCGAAGACGTCTTCTCCATCTCCGGACGCGGCACCGTCGTCACCGGCCGTGTCGAACGCGGCGTCGTCAAGGTGGGCGAAGAAATCGAAATCGTCGGCATCCGTCCCACCGTCAAGACCACCTGCACCGGCGTCGAAATGTTCCGCAAGCTGCTTGACCAGGGCCAGGCCGGTGACAACGTCGGCGTGCTGCTGCGTGGCACCAAGCGTGAAGAAGTCGAGCGTGGTCAAGTGCTGGCCAAGCCCGGCTCCATCACCCCGCACACCCATTTCGTGGCCGAAGTCTATGTTCTGTCCAAGGACGAGGGTGGTCGTCACACCCCGTTCTTCAACGGCTACCGTCCGCAGTTCTACTTCCGGACCACGGACGTGACCGGTGCCTGCGAACTGCCAGCGGGCATCGAGATGGTAATGCCGGGTGACAACGTGCAGATGACGGTCAAGCTGATTGCGCCGATCGCGATGGAAGACGGCCTGCGCTTCGCCATCCGCGAAGGCGGCCGTACCGTCGGCGCCGGCGTCGTCGCAAAAATCATCGAGTAAGGTATTGCCTTTTTTCCGAATGGGCAGGATAATCCTGCCCTTCGTTTTTGGCTTACTTGAAGCCTTGTTCTTTATTAGGATGGTGTTATGCAAAACCAGAAAATTCGTATCCGCCTGAAGGCCTTTGACTATCGGTTGATCGATCAGTCGGCGCTTGAGATCGTTGATACGGCAAAGCGCACGGGAGCTGTCGTGCGTGGGCCGGTTCCTTTGCCGACCCGGATTGAGCGCTACAACATTCTGCGTTCGCCCCATGTAAATAAAACATCCCGCGATCAATTTGAGATTCGGACCCATCTGCGTCTGATGGACATTATTGACCCAACAGATAAGACGGTCGATGCGCTGATGAAGCTGGATCTTCCTGCAGGTGTTGATGTGGAAATCAAGTTGCAATAGTTTATTGGAAAGATGACCCTGCGCTGGGTCATCTGAGTGTCTTGAAGTACCAGCCCGGCCAATCGTAGCCGGATTTAGGAGAACAAAATGAGTCTAGGCCTTGTGGGACGCAAGGTCGGCATGACGCGCATCTTTACCGAGGATGGCAGCACCATTCCGGTAACTGTGCTCGATGTGTCGAATAATCGCGTTGCTCAAATCAAGACCCCTGAAAGCGATGGTTACTCCGCTGTTCAGGTGGCATTTGGCACGCGCCGGGTTACGCGGGTTGGAAAGTCGCTTGCAGGACACTTCGCCAAGGCGGGTGTTGAAGCAGCATCATCGCTAACGGAGTTTCGCGTTGATGTCGAGAGCTTGCCCTCATTGAAGGCGGGTGATGCGGTTGTTGCGACGATTTTTACGGTCGGCCAGAAAGTCGATGTAACTGGTACGTCGATTGGTAAGGGCTTTTCTGGGTCGATCAAGCGCCACCACTTCAGCTCAAACCGTGCATCGCACGGTAACTCGGTTTCGCACAATGCACCTGGTTCTATTTCTATGGCACAGGATCCGGGTCGGGTTTTTCCGGGGAAGCGCATGGCTGGGCATCTTGGGGATGTTCAGCGGACCACCCAAAATCTGGAAGTGGTGCGTATCGATGAAGGTCGGCAACTGTTGATGATCAAAGGAGCCGTTCCTGGTGCGCGTGGCGGACAGGTTATTGTTTCCCCCGCCGTGAAATCGCCGGCGATGGTTAAGTAAAGGGGGGGGCATGGAACTAAAACTAATCAATGCGCAGGGGCAGGTTGGTTCAACTGTCAGTGTTTCCGATGGCTTGTTCGGCCGTGATTTCAATGAAGCGCTGATACACCAGCTTGTTGTTGCATACCAGGCTAATGCACGATCTGGAAATCGTGCGCAGATGACCCGTGCGGAAGTTCGCCACAGTACCAAGAAGCCTTGGCGGCAAAAGGGTACTGGTCGGGCACGTATTGGAACAACCGCTAGCCCGGTGTGGCGAGGTGGTGGCCGGGCGTTTCCTAATTCTCCGGAAGAGAATTTTTCGCAAAAGGTCAATCGGAAGATGTATCGCGCAGGCGTTGCGGCGATTTTGTCTCAGCTGGTTCGTGAGGACCGTCTGGTAGTAGTGGAAGATTTCACAGTCGATGCACCGAAGACCCGACTTGTGGTTCAGAAGCTCAAGAGCCTGGGTGTTGTCGAGTCTGCGCTCCTTGTAACGGATGATTTGAGTGACAATCTGATGCTTGCGGCGCGGAATTTGCCGAATGTGCTTGTCCTCGAGCCAAAGCATGCAGATCCTTTTACTCTGGTTCGCTTCCCGCGCGTGTTGCTGACCAAGGGTGCAGTGGCAAAACTGGAGGAGATGCTGGGATGAGTGCCAAACAATTTAATCAGGAACGCCTGATGCAGGTGCTGTTGGCACCGCAAGTCTCCGAAAAGGCAACCATGGTGGCTGAAAAAGCCAACCAGATAGTTTTTGTCGTTACAGCAGATGCAACAAAACCGGAAATAAAAGCTGCCGTGGAATTGCTTTTCAAAGTTCAGGTGAGTTCGGTTCAGGTAGCGAACACCAAAGGCAAGGTAAAGCGTTTTGGTCGCACCATGGGACGGCGCAGTAATGTCCGCAAGGCTTTTGTCAGCCTCATGCCTGGTCAGGAAATCAACTTTGCGGAAGGGGCTGTGTAATGGCCATTGTTAAAGTCAAGCCAACTTCGGCGGGTCGTCGAGCCCTTGTCAAGATCGTAAATCCCAACCTCCACAAGGGGCGTCCCTTTGATGCGCTGACCGAAAAGAAGTCGAACAAGGCCGGACGAAATAGTCATGGTCATATCACCACCCGTCATCAAGGGGGTGGTCACAAGCAGCACTACCGTGTCGTTGACTTCAAGAGAAATAAAGATGGCATCGTAGCCAAAGTCGAGCGGCTTGAATATGACCCTAACCGTTCAGCGAATATTGCTTTGCTTTGTTATGCTGATGGCGAGCGTCGTTACATCATTGCCCCAAAAGGAATGGTGGTTGGTCAGGAGGTGCTCAGTGGTCCTGAGGCACCGATCAAGCCGGGTAACACGTTGCCGATTCGGAATATTCCGGTGGGTAGCACAATCCACTGTATTGAGCTAATGCCAGGCAAGGGTGCGCAAATGGCGCGTGCTGCAGGCACATCAGTCCAATTGTTGGCACGTGAAGGTAGTTACGCCCAGGTTCGGTTGCGTTCAGGTGAAATCCGTCGTGTTCATGTGGATTGCCGGGCCACGGTTGGTGAGGTTGGCAACGAAGAACACAACCTTCGCAAAATCGGCAAGGCAGGTGCAAATCGTTGGCGTGGCATTCGTCCTACGGTCCGTGGTGTCGCCATGAACCCGATTGACCATCCGCATGGTGGTGGCGAGGGCAGGACAGGTGAGGGTCGTGTTCCCGTCAGTCCATGGGGTCAGCCCACAAAGGGGTATCGCACTCGTAGTAACAAGCGCACTGACAATATGATTGTTCAGCGCCGTCATAAGCGTTAAGGGGTAAGTCATGGCTCGTTCAATCAAAAAAGGTCCTTTTGTCGACGATCATCTGATCAAGAAGGTCGATGCGGCACGTGCCTCAAGTGACAAGCGTCCTATCAAAACTTGGTCCCGGCGCTCAACAATACTTCCCGACTTCATTGGCTTGACTATTGCGGTACATAACGGCAAGCAACATATTCCGGTCTACGTTTCGGAAAACATGGTTGGTCACAAGCTAGGTGAATTTGCCATGACCCGGACCTTCAAAGGTCATGCGGCAGGCAAAAAAGCTGTAAAGAAGTGAGAGAGGCATATCACAATGGAAACTAATGCAATTCTGCGTGGTGTTCGACTTTCTGCACAAAAGGGACGCCTTGTTGCGGATCTAGTGCGTGGCAAGTCGGTAGATCAGGCTCTAAACATCCTTGCCTTTTCTCCCAAGAAGGGTGCTGTTATTGTCAAAAAAGTTCTCGAGTCTGCAATCGCTAATGCTGAGCACAATAGCGGAGCCGATATTGATTCACTGAAAGTTACACGTATACACGTTGAGCAAGGGGCGGTGTTGAAGCGATTCACGGCCCGCGCTAAAGGTCGTGGTAATCGTATTAGCAAACAAACCTGCCACATTTACGTGACGGTTGGCGAATAAGGAGCAGGTATGGGACAAAAAATTCATCCGGTTGGCTTTCGCTTGTCAGTGACTCGTGACTGGTCATCTCGTTGGTTTGCTAGTTCAAAGGCTTTCCCCGCTATGCTGCATGAGGATATTGCGGTGCGCGATTACTTGAAGAAGAAGCTCGCGCATGCCTCAGTTGGGCGTGTTGTGATAGAGCGGCCTGCTAAAAATGCTCGTGTAACCGTTTTCAGTGCGCGGCCTGGAGTTGTCATCGGGAAAAAAGGTGAAGACATCGAGCAACTAAAGCAGGATCTGCAGCGTCGCATGGGTGTGCCTGTTCATGTCAGTATCGAAGAGATCCGCAAGCCTGAAATTGACGCGCAGTTGATTGCAGATTCCATCGCGCAACAATTGGAAAAACGCATCATGTTCCGTCGAGCGATGAAGCGCGCGATGCAAAATGCAATGAGACTAGGAGCTCAGGGCATCAAGATCATGAGTTCAGGACGTTTGAATGGCGCTGAAATTGCGCGTACCGAATGGTATCGCGAAGGCAGGGTGCCGCTGCATACACTTCGTGCAGAAATTGATTATGGAACTTCTGAAGCCAAAACAACATACGGTGTCATAGGCATCAAGGTCTGGGTGTTTAAGGGTGAGTCCATGGCGCGCGGAGATAGCACGTCCACTACTGCTCCGGAGCGAACAGCGGAAGAGCCCGTCAAGCGGGCTAGGCGCCCAGGCAAATCAGGTTCAGGTGCTGTGGTGGATGCTGAAACAAATTCGGTACCTCGCAAGACAACAAAAAAAGTTGGCGTTGATGCGGGCGTCAGTAATCTTGACGCCGGTGCGGGGGATGCTACAAAGCCTTCAGCTAAACGCGTTCGCAAAGCGGCAACTGGCATCAAATCGAATCCAGCTGGCCAGGATGTCAAGGAGTAAGAAGAAATGCTACAACCAGCACGTAGAAAATACCGTAAAGAACACAAGGGCCGTAATACCGGGCTTGCGACGCGTGGTGCCAAGGTAAGCTTCGGTGAGTATGGTCTCAAGGCGATTGCTCGAGGCCGATTAACCGCCCGACAAATTGAAGCTGCTCGTCGTGCCATGACCCGGCACATCAAACGTGGTGGCCGCATCTGGATCCGAATCTTTCCTGACAAGCCTATTTCCAAGAAGCCTGCCGAGGTTCGTATGGGTAATGGGAAGGGTAATCCTGAGTATTGGGTTGCCGAAATCCAGCCAGGTAAGGTTCTATATGAAATGGATGGTGTTGATGAGTCACTTGCACGCGAGGCATTTAATCTTGCTGCAGCAAAACTGCCCATCGCAACCACTTTTGTTACGCGTCATCTGGGGTAAGCAATGAAAGCTACCGAATTGAGAAACAAAAGCGATTCCGATCTCGGCAAGGAGTTGCTTGAATTGCGCAAAGCACAGTTTTCTTTGCGTATGCAGCTGAGTACGCAGCAGTTGAGCAATACTAGCCAACTAGGCAGGTTGCGCAGGGATGTTGCGCGAATCAAGACTATCCAGACGGAAAGAGCTAAAGCTAAATGAATCAAGCCAGCCAATCTATGCGGCGCACTCTTGAAGGGCGTGTCGTCAGCGACAAGATGCAACAAACCGTGACAGTTCTGATTGAGCGTAAAGTTAAGCATCCGGTGATCGGAAAGGTCATAACACGTTCCAGAAAGTACCACGCCCACAATGAAGGCTTTGATGCGGCCGCCGGTGATCTTGTTCAAATTGAAGAATGCGCACCGATTTCAAAAACCAAGGCATGGCGCGTCTGCAAAGTTATCGAAAAAGCACGAGTTGTCTAAATAACATTTGACAAGCGTGGCGGGTTCAATATAATCCCGCCTCTTTGTTGTTAATGCCGGGAGATTCTGCTCGGTATCAAGTCCCCTAATCTGATACGGGGTCCAAAACTGACTGTGTCTCGAATCGAGCGCAGGTTAAGTTGGAGAGAGAGATGATTCAAATGCAGTCTCGGCTAGATGTAGCCGACAACACTGGTGCACGTTCCGTAATGTGCATCAAGGTAATGGGCGGCTCTAAGCGTCGTTACGCCGGTATCGGTGACATTATCAAGGTCAGCATCAAGGATGCTGCGCCTCGCGGGCGCGTCAAAAAAGGCGAGGTTTACAGTGCGGTGGTAGTGCGCACTGCTAAAGGTGTGCGCCGTTCAGATGGATCTTTGATCAGGTTTGACAGCAATGCCGCGGTTCTGCTCAACAACAAGCTGGAGCCAATTGGTACCCGTATCTTTGGCCCTGTTACGCGCGAACTGCGCAGTGAGCGCTTTATGAAAATTGTCTCGCTGGCGCCAGAAGTACTGTAAGCGTACGGTATAGGAGCGATAAATGGAAAAGATTCGCAAAGGTGATGATGTGGTTATCACTACCGGCCGTGACAAAGGGCGGCGGGGGACTGTCCTGCGTTGTTTGGAGGAAGGATATTTGTTGGTCGAAGGGGTTAATCGGGTCAAGAAACATACTCGGCCCAATCCCATGAAGGGAGTTGCTGGCGGTATTGTTGAAAAAGAGATGCCGATTCACCTTTCCAACGTGGCTGTCTTTAATCCGGCCTCGCAGAAGGCTGACCGTATTGGCTTCAAGATTCTCGAAGATGGAAGCAAGGTTCGAGTGTTCAAGTCAAATGGCGAACTAGTTAAGGCGTAAGGGATAGTTCATGGCACGCTTGCAAGAGTTTTATAAAAACGAAGTCGCACCGCAGTTGCGGGCACAGTTTAATTACGCTTCCGTGATGGAAATACCGAGAATCACGAAAATCACACTCAATATGGGTGTGGGTGAGGCGGTGGCTGATAAAAAGGTACTTGAAAATGCCGTAGGTGACATGATCAAGATCGCTGGGCAAAAGCCAGTTGTAACCAAGGCCCGCAAAGCTATTGCGGGCTTCAAGATTCGTGAGGGATACCCGATCGGCTGCATGGTGACGTTGCGCGGTACCCGCATGTTTGAGTTTCTTGATCGCCTGATCAGTGTTGCTATTCCTCGTATTCGCGATTTCCGCGGTATTCCAGGCAGCAAAGGGTTTGATGGTCGCGGCAACTACAATATTGGCGTCAAAGAGCAAATCATTTTCCCCGAAATCGAGTACGACAAGATTGACGTGTTGCGGGGTATGAATATCAGCATCACTACAACAGCGAAAACCGATGCAGAAGCTAAAGCGCTCTTGTCTGCATTCAAATTCCCCTTCAAGAACTGAGGGACTCATGGCAAAACTTGCACTGAAAAATCGTGAGGCCAAGCGGGCCAAAATGGTAGCGAAGTACGCTGCAAAGCGGGCTGAACTGTTCGGCATTATTGGCAACGTCAAGTTAAGTGACGAAGAGCGAATGCAGGCTAGGATGAAGCTGCAGCTATTGCCGCGTAATGCCAGTCCTGTGCGGCAGCGCAATCGCTGTGCATTGACTGGTCGTCCGCGTGGTGTTTTCAAGAAGTTCGGTCTGTGTCGGAATAAGCTGCGGGATATTGCTATGCGAGGCGAGGTGCCTGGCATGTCCAAGGCTAGTTGGTGAGGGCTAAAGAATGAGTATGACTGATCCGATTGCCGATATGCTTACGCGCATCCGCAATGGCCAGATGGCCGAAAAGCTGGGTGTCACAATGCCCTCGTCCAAGATCAAGGAAGCAATTGCCAAGGTGCTTCTCGATGAGGGGTATATCGAAAATTTCGCCGTGCGCAAGGATGGCGCCAAGGCAGAGCTCGACATTGAGCTGAAATATTATGCCGGCCGTCCAGTAATTGAACGGCTTGAGCGAGTTTCACGCCCAGGTCTGCGTGTGTATCGTGGCCAGCAAGAGTTACCAAAAGTAATGAATGGGCTCGGTATCGCCATCGTTTCCACCCCGCAAGGGGTAATGACAGACCGTAAAGCACGCAGCGTGAACGTTGGCGGCGAAGTGCTTTGCATTGTGGCGTAAGGAGTAACGAAGAATGTCTCGTATCGCCAAGAATCCAGTCGTTCTGCCTAAGGGTGTTGAAGTGGCGGTGGCTGCAGATCAAATTACGGTAAAAGGACCGCTGGGTTCCTTGACCCACTTTATTCTTCCCGCCGTCAAGGTTGAAAAGGAGGGGGAGTCACTGCTGTGCCGTGCGATGGAAAACCATCCCAATGGTTCTGCAATGTCGGGAACGATGAGAGCGCTTGTGGGCAACATGGTGACTGGCGTGACCAAGGGCTTTGAAAAAAAACTGACGCTGATTGGCGTTGGTTACAAAGCACAGGCGCAAGGCGCAAAGTTGAATCTTTCACTGGGCTACTCGCATCCGGTCGTGCATGAAATGCCTAACGGCATCAAGGTCGAAACGCCGACGCAAACTGAAATCCTGATCAAAGGCATTGATCGTCAATTGGTGGGCCAGGTTGCGGCCGAAGTGCGCGCCTATCGCTCACCAGAGCCATATAAAGGAAAAGGCATCCGTTATTCGGATGAGGTTGTGGTCATCAAGGAAACCAAGAAGAAGTAATTCTTCCGGGCAACAACACTAAGGGTTTATTCATGAACAAGAAAGAATCTCGTCTGCGCAGGGCGCGCAAAACCCGCGCCAAGATTGCGGAACTGAAGATTGTCAGGCTGTGCATCAACCGTACGAATTGCCACATTTATGCGCAGGTTTACTCTGGTTGCGGTACGCAAGTTCTCGCTGCTGCATCGACTGTTGAGGCTGATGTACGCAAGCAGTTGCCCAATGGTGGAAATGTCGAGGCGGCTAAGGTTGTCGGCAAATTGATTGCTGAGCGAGCCAAAGCCAAAGGTGTGTCCGAGGTAGCGTTTGATCGCTCTGGATTCAAGTATCACGGGCGTGTCAAGGCGTTGGCTGATGCCGCCCGTGAAAATGGACTGAAGTTCTAACGCTGGCCGAAAGAGCGAGATAGATATGGCAAAACCGCAAACGAAAAAGCAGCAACAAGCTACCGATGAGCGCGATGATGGTCTGCGCGAAAAAATGGTTGCTATCAACCGTGTCACCAAGGTTGTCAAGGGCGGCCGCATTCTTGGCTTTGCCGCCTTGACTGTTGTTGGTGACGGTGATGGTGGTGTTGGTATGGGTAAAGGCAAGGCACGTGAAGTTCCTGTCGCTGTCCAGAAAGCAATGGATGAGGCCCGTCGTAAGCTCGCCAAGGTAAGTCTGAAGGATGGATCCCTTCATCATCCCGTAGTTGGCAAGCATGGTGCAACCACCGTGTTGATGTCGCCGGCTGCCGCAGGTACTGGCGTTATCGCTGGCGGCCCGATGCGCGCCGTCTTTGAAGTCATGGGTGTTACCGATGTTGTAGCCAAAGCGATAGGCTCGACGAATCCGTATAACCTCGTACGTGCGACCATCAAAGGTTTGATGGCCATGAGTACTCCTGCAGAGATTGCTGCCAAGCGTGGCAAATCCGTGCAGGAAATCCTGGAGGCCTGAACGTGACGGATAAGAAGATCAAGGTGACTCTGGTCAAGAGCGTCATCGGAACAAAGAAAGATCATCGTGCAACCGTGCGTGGGCTCGGTCTGCGCCGTATCAACCATACCAATGAACTTCAGGATTCACCTGAGATTCGCGGCATGATCAAAAAGGTTGCCTATTTAGTTAAGTGTGAGGGATAAGCAATGCGACTCAACAACCTGAAACCGGCAGAAGGTGCCAAGCACGCAGAAAAGCGCGTTGGTCGTGGTATTGGCAGTGGGCTTGGTAAAACTGCTGGTCGCGGCCACAAGGGGCAGAAGTCACGTGCAGGCGGCTTCCACAAGGTCGGCTTTGAGGGTGGTCAAATGCCTTTGCAGCGCCGGTTACCGAAACGCGGATTTGTATCCCTGACAGCAGGAAAAAATGTTGAAGTTCGTCTCTCTGAGTTGAATAAGCTGCCTGTTGAGGACATTGACCTGCTAACTTTGATGCAGGCTGGTGTAGTTCCTGCCAGCAGTTTGTCTGCAAAAGTGATCCTGTCCGGCAAGCTGACTCGTAAGGTCAATCTCAAGGGTATTGGAGCGACCAAGGGTGCGCGCTCTGCCATTGAAGCGGCCGGCGGAAGTGTCGCTGATATTGCAGTTGCTGCTTAAGTAGCGGAATACGGAGAAAGAGGAATTGGCCACCGCTAGCGCAGAAGCCCTCGCACTCGGCAAGTCCGGCAAGTTTGGTGACTTGTGGCGGAGACTTTGGTTTCTGCTGGGCGCGCTTGTTGTTTACCGCATCGGTGCGCACATACCCGTACCCGGAATAGATCCGGTTCAGCTTGCTGAGCTTTTTAATTCCCAGCAAGGCGGAATCCTTGGTGTTTTCAACCTATTTTCCGGAGGAGCGCTATCCCGCTTCACGATTTTTGCTTTGGGAATCATGCCCTACATCTCCTCCTCAATCATCATGCAGTTGATGACGATAGCGATTCCAACGCTGGAGCAACTGAAGAAGGAAGGTGAGGCGGGACGGAGAAAGATCACCCAATACACGCGTTACGGCACGGTGGCGCTTGCGCTGTTTCAGGCAATCGGGATTGCAATTGCTTTGGAATCCCAGCCGGGTTTGGTCCTTGATCCAGGATATATGTTCCGGCTGACTACCGTCATGACCCTGGTTACCGGCACAATGTTCTTGATGTGGTTGGGTGAGCAAATTACCGAGCGCGGTCTTGGCAATGGTATCTCGATCATAATCTTTGCTGGTATCGCAGCCGGGTTGCCGAGCGCATTGGGCGGGCTTTTTGAATTGGTTCGTACAGGTGCAATGCATCCGCTGACATCCATTGTTATTTGTATTCTGGTTGTAGTCGTGACGGGTTTTGTCGTCTTTGTCGAACGTGGGCAGCGCAAAATCCTGGTTAACTATGCCAAGCGTCAAGTCGGGAACAAAGTTTATGGCGGCCAAAGCTCACATCTCCCGCTCAAGCTGAACATGTCTGGTGTGATTCCGCCGATATTTGCATCCTCGATCATCCTGTTTCCTGCAACTGCGGCCGGATGGTTTGGTGCAAGCGAAGGGATGACTTGGTTGAAAGACATTGCTGCGACACTCTCGCCTGGCCAGCCGGTTTACGTCTTGCTCTATGCGGCGGCAATCGTATTTTTCTGCTTCTTCTACACCGCACTGGTTTTCAACTCGAAGGAAACCGCTGACAACCTGAAGAAAAGCGGTGCGTTCGTACCCGGTTACCGGCCTGGCGACCAGACAGCGCGTTATATCGACAAGATCCTGATGCGCCTGACCCTGGTTGGTGCCGTGTATGTCACTTTGGTTTGTTTGTTGCCTGAGTTCCTGATATTGAAATGGAATGTCCCCTTTTATTTTGGTGGTACATCGCTCCTGATCATTGTTGTCGTTACGATGGATTTCATGGCACAGGTGCAGGCTTACCTAATGTCGCACCAGTACGAAAGCCTGCTGAAGAAGGCTAACTTTAAAGGAACAGGCCTACCGGTTCGCTGAGCGGAAGAGTTACGGGATTTCATGTCGAAAGAAGATGTAATCGAAATGCAGGGCGAGGTGTTGGAAAACCTCCCCAATGCCACATTTCGAGTCAAGCTGGAAAACGGGCATGTTGTGTTGGGGCACATTTCCGGAAAGATGCGGATGCATTACATCCGTATCCTGCCTGGAGACAAGGTGACAGTTCAGTTGACGCCCTATGATCTAAACAAGGCACGTATCGTGTTTCGAGCCAAATAGTAATTGCTAGGAATTTTGCGGAGAAGAAAATGAGAGTACAAGCTTCGGTCAAGCGCATTTGTCGTAAGTGCAAGATTATTCGTCGCAACGGTGTCGTGCGCGTGATTTGTGCTGATCCGCGCCACAAGCAACGTCAGGGTTGAAAAACAAGCGCTATTCTTATAGAATCGCCGGTTCCCGTTTTTTACCGGCATCTGTTGAACATAACTAGAAATTAGGGACAAGGTAATCGTATGGCCCGTATTGCAGGCGTAAACATTCCAAATCATCAACATACCGAGATTGCTCTGACGGCGATCTATGGCATTGGCCGTACCCGGGCGCAGAAAATCTGTGATGCCGCAGGAGTGATCCGTACGACCAAGATCAAGGATCTAACCGAGGCGGACATGGATCGTCTGCGCGAGGAGGTAGGCAAGTTCGCTGTCGAGGGTGATCTGCGCCGTGAAGTGACGATGAGCATCAAGCGGCTGATGGACCTTGGCTGCTATCGTGGTGTCCGTCACCGTCGTGGTTTGCCGGTGCGTGGACAGCGTACCCGGACCAATGCCCGTACGCGCAAGGGACCGCGCAAATCGGTTGCCGGTAGCAAGAAATAATTCGCAGGAAATATAAACATGGCCAAAACGACGACCAAAATTCGCAAGAAGGTCAAGAAGAACGTAGCAGAAGGTATTGCGCACGTTCATGCATCCTTCAATAACACCATCATTACGATTACCGACCGCCAAGGCAATGCCTTGTCTTGGGCGACTTCGGGAGGTGCTGGCTTCAAGGGTTCGCGCAAATCAACTCCTTTCGCGGCGCAGGTAGCAGCCGAGGCGGCAGGAAAGGCTGCACAAGAGTGCGGAATCAAGAATCTTGAAGTTCGTATCAAGGGTCCTGGTCCGGGTCGTGAATCAGCTGTGCGCGCACTGAATGCACTGGGAATCAAGATCAGCAGCATTACCGATATCACCCCGATCCCGCACAATGGTTGCCGGCCGCCCAAGCGCCGCCGCATCTAAGCTTAGTTAAGCGCAGTCAAGGAGAATTAGCCAAGTGGCCCGCAATCTTGATCCAAAATGCCGTCAATGCCGCCGTGAAGGAGAAAAGCTCTTTCTCAAGGGCGAAAAATGCTTCACCGACAAGTGCTCCATCGAGCGTCGTTCCTATGCACCTGGTCAGCACGGACAGAAATCCGGGCAGCGTCTTTCCGGTTATGGCCAGCAACTCCGTGAAAAGCAGAAAATTCGTCGGCTCTATGGCGTGCTGGAGCGCCAGTTCCGCAAGACATTCGCCGAAGCTGACCGCCGTAAGGGGCAGACGGGTGAAAACCTGTTGCAGATTCTTGAGGGCCGTCTCGACTCAGTTGCCTATCGCATGGGTTTTGGCGCTTCCCGCTCTGAGGCGCGCCAGATCGTGCGCCACAACGGCGTACTGGTCAATGGCAAGCGCGTCAATATTCCGTCATACAACCTCAATCCCGGCGATACGATCCAGTTGACCGATGCCGCGCGCGTGCATTTACGCGTCAAGGCGGCAATGGAGGCAGCAGAATCACGCGGTTTCCCTGAGTGGATCGAGGTCGATGTCAAGGCAGGTAAGGGGGTATTCAAATCCTATCCGGCCCGCGAGGATCTACCGCCTTCTATCAAGGAAGGCCTTGTGGTGGAACTGTATTCGCGTTAATTCCATTCCTTTGCGCCTGGGGCTGTAGCCCTGGGCGCACTAGTTCATTTGAGGAACGAAGATGCAAAGTCATGCGCTTCTGAAACCCCGCATCATCGATGTCCAGGCACTGTCTCCCGTTCATGCCCGCGTTGTCATGGAGCCCTTCGAAAGAGGCTTTGGCCACACGTTGGGCAATGCGCTGCGTCGCATTCTATTGTCTTCGATGCCGGGCGCTGCCCCGACGGAGATCGCCATCGAAGGTGTTCTACATGAATACTCAACGCTGGAAGGTGTGCGCGAAGACGTGGTCGACATCATGCTCAACCTGAAAGGCGTCGTACTGCGACTGCATAACCGCGGCGAGACTACCCTGACACTCTCCAAGAAGTGCGAGGGAGAAGAGGCGATAGTTACGGCTGCTGACATCGAAGCGAGCCACGACATTGAGATCATCAATCCCGACCACGTCATCGCCCATCTGGCCCCTAGCGGCAAGCTTGACATGCAGATCAAAGTCGAAGCCGGTCGTGGTTATGTTCCCGCGAATGTGCGTGCAGCTACCAAGGAAAACAAGACGATCGGCCGTATCCTGATGGACGCTTCATTCAGTCCGGTACGACGTGTCAGTTACCAGGTCGAAGCTGCTCGTGTCGAACAGCGGACCGATCTGGACAAGCTGGTCATCGATATCGAAACGAATGGTGCTATCGATCCGGAAGAGTCGATCCGCTACGCCGCTGGCATCCTGATGGACCAGTTGTCCGTGTTTTCCGATCTGGAAGGTACGCCGATTTCGATCGAGACACCCAAGCAGACCACTGTCGATCCGATTCTTCTGCACCCGGTTGACGATCTTGAGCTGACCGTACGCTCTGCAAATTGCCTGAAGGCCGAGAACATCTACTACATCGGCGATCTGATCCAGCGTACTGAAACCGAGCTGCTCAAGACCCCGAACCTGGGCCGCAAGTCGCTCAATGAGATCAAAGAGGTACTCGCTTCCCGGGGCCTGACCTTGGGAATGAAACTCGAAAACTGGCCACCGGTCGGTCTTGAGAAGATGGGCTGATTTTTTTAATTACTCACAACAACAATTAACCGGCCGCTAGCCAATTCCTTGCAGTGCGGCGGCCGCAGAAAGTGAAAGGAAAAAAACATGCGTCACGGTAACGGACTGCGCAAACTCAATCGTACTTCCTCCCATCGTCAGGCCATGCTGCGGAATATGGCGGTATCGCTGCTGCGCCACGAGGCGATCAAGACCACGCTCCCGAAGGCCAAGGAGCTGCGCCGCGTCGTCGAGCCGATCATCACGCTCGGCAAAAAGCCATCGCTGGCCAATCGCCGGCTGGCCTTTGATCGTTTGCGTGACCGCGAAGTCGTTGTCAAGGTCTTTGACGAACTGGGCGCCCGTTACGCTAATCGTAATGGTGGTTATCTGCGTATCCTCAAGATGGGCTTCCGGGTTGGCGACAATGCACCGATGGCCTTTATCGAACTGCTTGATCGTCCTGAAACATCCGTCGAAGAGGCGCCGACCGTCGAGTAAATCACTGTCACACACAACAAAAAAGCCGGCAAACGCCGGCTTTTTTGTTGGTAATAATGCTTAGTGACTGAGAATCTTTGAAAGAAATAACTGGGCCCGTTCCGAACGCGGTGTGCCAAAGAACTCATCCTTGGTCGCATCTTCAACGATGCTGCCCTGATCCATGAAGATTACACGGTGCGCAACCTTACGGGCAAAGCCCATTTCATGAGTAACCACCATCATGGTCATGCCTTCGGTTGCAAGTTCCACCATCACGTCGAGTACTTCGTTGATCATTTCAGGATCAAGCGCAGAAGTTGGTTCATCGAAGAGCATACAGATCGGATCCATTGCCAGAGCACGAGCAATGGCCACGCGTTGTTGCTGGCCCCCGGAAAGCTGACCAGGAAATTTAGCCGCTTGAGATATCAGGCCTACCCGATCAAGTAGTTTCACGCCACGCTCCTGGGCTTCTTCGCGACTGCGGCCGAGAACCCTGGTTTGCCCAATAACCAGGTTGTCAGTGATCGTCATGTGTGGGAACAACTCGAAATGCTGGAATACCATGCCCACGTGGGAGCGCAACTTGGGAAGATTGGTCTTGGGGTCGCCTACGGATACGCCATTGACGACCACATCGCCTTGTTGAAAGGGTTCGAGTCCGTTAACGCACTTGATGAGAGTGGATTTACCCGACCCGGAAGGTCCGCAAACGACCACGACTTCACCCTTGTTGATTTTCGTACTGCAATCCTTCAGGACCTGAAATTGCCCGTACCACTTGCTGATGTTGTTGATGTCGATCATGGGGATCACCGAATGATTGAAATGCGTGTCTGCAAGCGCTTGACCAAATATGACAGCGAGAAGCTAATGATGAAATAGATCAGGGCGGCGACTAGGTAGGTTTCGACCGGCCGATTGAAGTTCTTTCCGACGATTTCGAATCCTTTGAGCATGTCATAGGCGCCGATCGCATAGACCAGCGAAGTATCCTGAAACAGGATGATCGTTTGGGTCAGCAGCACTGGCAGCATGTTGCGAAAGGCTTGTGGCAGAACAACGATGCGCATCGTCTGGCTATAGGTCATACCGATTGCGTAACCTGCGGAAACCTGGCCACGAGATACGCTCTGGATGCCGGCACGCATGATTTCGGAGTAGTAGGCGGCCTCGAACAGCGTGAAGGTAATGATGGCGGACATTTCTGCGCCCAGCGGGCGGCCCGTTACGAGCGGGATCAGCAGAAAGAACCAGAGAATGACCATAACCAGTGGAATGCTGCGCATGGTATTGACGTAGGCAGCAGCAGGCATGACGAGCCAGGGTTTTCCTGAAAGTCGCATCAGGGCGAGCAGGGTACCAAGGATAATTCCGCCCAGCATTGCAACCAGCGTCAGCTGTATGGAAAAAATGAAGCCTTTGACGACATAGCCCGACAGGACCTCCCCGGTTAGGAAGGCAAAATCGAGGTTCAGCATCATTTGCCACCCCCGATCATGCCTGGGACTTGTACCCGACTTTCAACCGCGTGCATGATGCGATTGATCGCAAATGCGGAAATGAAGTAGAGGCCCGTTACCGCAAGATAGACCTCGATGCCGCGCGAAGTTTCCTCCTGCGCTTGCAGGGCAAACATGGTGAGTTCGGAAATGCTGACTGCGAAGGCAACTGCCGAGTTCTTGATGATGTTCATCGACTCGCTGGTCAGCGGTGGGATGACAATGCGGAATGCCATCGGGAGAAGAACAAAGCGGTAGGTTTGCGGTAGCGTGAAACCAATGGCCAGTCCGGCCATCCGCTGGCCACCGGGCAGTGAAAGGATCCCGGCGCGCACCTGCTCGGAGATGCGGGCAGAAGTGAACAGACCCAGCCCCATCACGACGAGCAGAAAGCTGGGGACATCACGCAGCGGAGGAATCAGAGAGGGAACAACGTGATACCAGAGAAAAATCTGTACCAGCAACGGGATATTACGGAACAACTCCGTCCAAGCATTGCCAAGAAATACCAGGCCACGATGAGGTGTGGTGCGCAGGATACCCATGATCGAACCGAACAGCAGGGCGACAAACAGTGAGAGCAACGCGACCGAAAGTGTCCAGCCCCATGCCGAGATGAGCCAATCCAGGTAGGTGATTTCACCGCCGTTGCCAAAGCAACGGGGCATGACCTCACCGTCGATCGTGTTCCTGCAAAAGACCTGCCAATCCCAGTTCAAGGCAGTTTCTCCTCATTGGTTCCAAGGCCGAAAACAAGAAGGCGCGGGGGGATGTTGCCACCGCGCCTTCCTGGGCCTGCATTTAGGCGCTGCTTATTTCTTGGCGTAGGCTTCCATCGGCTTGTCGTTCGGATTTGCCCACGCAGCCTTGGTGGCTTCGGAGGCCGGCAGACCGATCGGCTTGTTGGCCGGCGGGATCGGCTGAATGAAGTATTTGTCGTAGATCTTGGCGATTTCACCCGATTTCATCATGGCAATGAGACTGTCATCCACGGCCTTCTTGAAAGCGGGGTCGTCCTTGCGGATCATGATAGCGATCGGTTCGACAGAGAGCACTTCGCCGACAATCTTGAAATCAGCCGGATTCTTGGACTTGGCGATGTTGCCGGCAAGGATCTGGCCATCCATCACGAAAGCGTCGGCACGGCCGGATTCGAGCAGCAGGAAGCTGTCGGCGTGGTCCTTGCCGAAAACTTCCTTGAAGTCGACACCAGCAGAACGCTCGTGCTTGCGGATGTGTTGAACCGAAGTTGTACCGGTTGTGGTGGCGACGTTCTTGTTCTTGAGGTCGGCGATCGAGTTGATGCCCGAGTTGGCCTTGACGGCGATGCGGACTTCCTCGACATAGGTGGTTACGCCGAAGGACACATCCTTCTGGCGGGCGGCGTTGTTGGTCGTCGAGCCGCACTCGATGTCGACCGTGCCGTTCTGCATCAGCGGGATGCGGTTTTGCGAGGTCACCGGCTGATAGCGGGTTTCCATGCGTGTCAGGCCGAGTTGCTTGCGGACATCGGACAGCACGCGCTCGCAGAGCTCCACATGGAAGCCGGCGAACTTGCTGTCGCCGAGCACAAAAGACAAACCGCCGGACGATTCGCGCACGCCCATGGTGACGCTGCCGGAAGACTTGATCTTGGCGAGCGTATCAGCCAGGGCGGGCTGGGAGAAGGCAAAAGCGGCGGCGACGGCCAAACCAAGGGTGAGCGTTTTTTTCATTCGAGTTCTCCTTGTAGAAAGAATTCGAAACTATACGCCATCGAATGTCGTGATGAGGTTTTCCTGCTGTTGCAGGGCCCACATCTGTGAGTAGGGGCCACTGCGTTCCAGCAGGCCGCGGTGAGTGCCGCGCTCAACGATTTTCCCACCATCGAGCACGATGATTTCGTCAGCATTCATCACGGTCGACAAGCGATGGGCGATGATGAGTGCAGTGCGTCCAATCGCGGCCTGCTCTAACTCACCCTGAATCGCCTTTTCGGTTTTTGAGTCGAGGGCAGAGGTGGCTTCGTCGAAGATCAGGATCGGCGGGTTCTTCAGCAGCGTGCGGGCAATGGCGACTCGCTGCTTTTCACCGCCGGAGAGCTTGAGTCCGCGTTCGCCGACCCGTGTCTGGTAGCCGTCGGGCAGGCGCTCGATGAACTCGGCGAGGTGGGCTGCGCGGGCAGCCTCCTGCACTTCCTCGAAGCTGGCATCCGGTCGCCCGTATTGGATGTTGTAGGCCAGCGTGTCGTTGAATAGCACCGTGTCCTGCGGCACGATGCCGATATTGGCCCGCAGGCTGGCCTGCGTCAGCTGGCGAATGTCATGTCCATTGACGCGGATCGCACCGCCATTGGCATCGTAGAAGCGGAACAGTAATCGTGCCAGTGTGCTCTTGCCCGAACCGCTGTGGCCGACGACTGCCAGCGTGCGGCCTGCGGGGATCTCGAAACTGACGTCATGCAGGATCGGCCGGCGCGATTCATAAAAGAAGCCCACGTTCTCGAAACGCACTGCGCACGGACCGGATTCGAGCGTACGAGCATCCGGTGCATCCTGAATTTCCCGGTTCTGGTTGAGCAGCACGAACATGCGCTCGATATCGGTAAGTGACTGACGGATCTCGCGGTAAAGCACGCCGAGAAAGTTGAGCGGAATGTAGAGCTGGATCAGGAAGGCATTCACCAGCACGATGTCGCCGACGGTCATCGTACCGTTCGTGACGCCGACCGCGGCACGCCACATCATCAGCGTCACGCCGACGGCGATGATGCCGGCCTGGCCGAGGTTGAGCCAGGAGAGTGAATACTGGCTGCGGATCTGGGCGTTTTCCCACTTCTGCATTTGCTGGTCGTAACGCGCCTTTTCCCAGCCTTCATTGTTGAAATACTTGACCGTCTCGAAGTTGAGCAGGCTGTCGATGGCGCGGGTGTTGGCGGCCGAATCGAGTTCGTTTACCTCGCGGCGCAGATGCACGCGCCAGTTCGAGAGCAGGATGGTGTAGGTGATGTAGACAACCAGTGTGCCGGTGGCGATAAGCACGAAGCTGGGTTCGTAGCGGGCCGCCAGAATGCCGAGCACCAGCACGACCTCGACGATCGTCGGCAGCACCGAAAAGATCGTGTAGCTGATCAGCGTGCCGATGGCACGCGTGCCGCGCTCGATGTCGCGCGTCAGGCCGCCGGTCTGGCGTTCGAGGTGGAAGCGCAGCGAGAGCGCATGCAGATGTTCGAAGACCTGCAGCGCGATGGTGCGCACTGCGCGCTGGGTGACGCGGGTGAACAGCAGTTCGCGCAGTTCGGTGAATAGCGAGACGCCAAAGCGCAGCACGCCGTAGGCGGCGATCAGTGCCAGTGGCACGACCAGCATGGCCTGGACGGGATTCGCGGGTGCGAAGCCGTCGATGATGTCCTTGAACACCAACGGCACGGCCACGTTGGCCAGCTTGGCGCCAATCAGGCAGGCCAGCGCGAGCAGCACCCGCCCGCGCCATTGCCAGAGGTAAGGGAACAGGGTTTTGATAGTCTGCCAGTCGTGGCGTTCCGCGGGAGGCGGGGCCGGCAGGGCAATGTCACGGCGCATGGGCAAATTCTAGCAGTGGGCCTGGCGGGGTATGATCCGCGCCATGGATATCCAACATGCAGGCGTAGTGATGAAAGGCGAGGAACCCGTACTGCGGGTCATGCCCATGCCGGCCGATGTCAATGCCGCGGGTGACATCTTCGGCGGCTGGGTGATGGCGCAGGTCGACATCGCCGGCGCCATTCCGGCGATGCGCCGGGCGCGCGGGCGCATCGCAACGGTGGCAGTCAATTCATTCCTGTTCAAACAGCCGATTTCGGTCGGCGACGTGGTGAGCTTCTACGCGAAAATCGTCAATACGGGCCGCACGTCGATCACCGTGGATGTGCAGGTATTTGCCGAACGCAATCCCGCGCACCCGATCGTGGTCAAGGTGACCGAAGCCACGCTGACCTATGTCTGCCTCAATGCCGATGGCAGCAAGCGCGCAGTGCCGCCGGTGGAGTAAGTCTCAAAGCTGGGCGACCGCCTCGGCATTGTGCCGTCCCGCCAGCGCCGACTTTTGCATCGTGCTGCGCGCCTCCTGTTCCTCGAATGCGTCGATTTCCGGTTGGACAATGGTGCGCGTAACCCGGGAGCGCTCCGGAGTGCCCTGGAATCTGCGCGGTTGCAGTACTTCGATCAGGGTCAGCCGTCTGCGGTTCATGCTGTGAATCCTTTCATGGAACGGAAGGGGAAGTTATGCGACCCGCTAGATGCCGGGGGGTTCCCTGCCGCGAAACTAAATTTGTAAGCAGATATGAGGGCCTTGTCGCCAGTTTCAAGCGACGACAGGAAAACACGGTAAAAACAATGGCCTGCTTGCCATTTATCACCCTTTAGCCCCGTCTATGATCAAAGCGGAGCCCAATACCGGGCAATGCAACGAGAGCGGAAGCAAATGGAAGCGGAGATGTTCGGTTGGCGCGAAGGAATACTGCTCCTGGTGGGGCTGGCCGTCCTGTATCTGTTGGTGACGGTCATCAGGTTGCTGCGGGTCGGGAAACGCCCGGTCGATACCGGTAAACAAATGCCCACATTCGCTGCGACCGCCATTCCGGAATCCGCCCCCCTGCCTGAACTGACGGAAACGGTATCGCCGTTGCCCGTCACCCGCAGCAACGAATGGAACGATGTGGTCGACCTCGATCTGCTGGCCGGTACCGAGCCGGACCCTGCGGCGCCGGTTGAAGTGCCGCCGCGCGTTACCGGATTCGGCGAACAACTGGCTGAACATCTGGCGCGCTCGGATCTGGAACGGGAAGTACGTCAGTTACGCAAGGAAGTGGATGAATTGCGCGTTGAACTGGAGGATTTGCGTGCAGTTCGCAACATTTCTCCACAGTACGCCGAGGCCGTTTCCCTCGCGCAGCGAGGATTGACCGCACAGGATGTCGCTGATCGCATGGGCATCTCGCTGGCCGAGGCGGAACTGGTGCATGCCCTCAGCCGCGGCGAAGACATATTTGAAGAAGGAGAACACGATGGCTCAGACCGAGATGACGGAGAACCCCGCGATGCCGGAGGCGACAGATATGAACCCGGTATCGGATACGACCCCCGCCGCACCGGCTGAAGATCCGGCGGACGATAGTGCGCTGAGAAAACGCTTGCTGTCACGCATGGCCGTGGCCGGCGTGGTCATTCTTGGCTTGCTTGGCGGCTTGGCTGTCTTTGATGTGGTCAACAAGCCACAGACCCCCGCGCTGCCCAAGATGGCGGCCGCGCCGATCGAACCGCCTGCGGTGACTGAACCGGAAAAGCCCGCTGAAGCTGTAAAGGAAGAGCCTAAGGAAGAGGTTGCCGCCGAGCCGGAGCGGACGGAAACCGTGATGGAGCCGCCAAAAGCCGCCAAGCCTCTGACGCTGCCGGCCACGCCGCGCACTGCCTCGATCAAGCCACCCCCACCCAACGTGGTACCCGCCAAGCCGGATGTGCGGCAGGAGGTGGCCAAGGTGATTCCCGAGCGCTCTGCGCCTGTCGCTACTCAGGCAGTGCCTGCTGCTGCCAAGCCGCTTGCCCAGGTGGTCGAAGGCGCGAAACGTTTCCTTGTCCAGGTGGGCGTGTTCAGCAACCATGCCAATGCTGAGGAACTGGTGACCAAACTGCAGGCGGCGGGCATTCCCGCACAGATAGAATCGCGCGTGCAGGTGGGGCCCTTCGCCTCGCGCGCCGAAGCCGACGCCGCCCGCGCCAAACTCAAGAGCATGGGCATCGACGATGGCCTGCTCGTCCGGAGGTAAAGTGAAATGAATATGAATATAGACTCGCCCACTGCGGCCATTCTCGACGTCGCACCCGAACGGGTCATCGAATTTCCTGTCGGGCTGGCGGGCTTCGAAAATCTACGCCGTTACACCTTGTTTCACACCGAGTCACCGGCTGGCGATCAGCCGCGCTATTTCATCCTGCAGTCACTCGACGATCCGGCAGTATCGTTTTCGATTGCCGATCCCGCGCTGTTCGGCTTCAATTACGAGATCACCTTGTCGGATGCGGAAAGCGCCACGATCGGCCTGACCGATCCGGCCGACGCGGCCGTGGTCGTGATCCTCGTCAAGGATGAAGGCCAACTGCGTGCCAACTTGCAGGCACCACTGGTGCTCAACCTGCGGGCGCGCCGCGGCATCCAGCACGTCTTCGCCCGCCTGAACTATCAGTTCACCCTCAAGTAAGGGAACAATCATGGCCCGCCAGATCATCAGCACACCCAACGCACCCGCCGCCATCGGCACTTATTCGCAAGCCGTGAAGGTCGGCGACACGGTTTACATGTCCGGCCAGATTGGCCTCGATCCGGCCACCATGACGATGGTCGAGGGCATCGACGCGCAGATCGTGCGCGTCTTCGACAACCTCAAGGCCGTGGCCGCCGCCGCCGGTACGACCCTCGACGCGGCAGTGAAGGTCAACATCTACCTCACCGACCTTGCCAATTTCGCCAAGGTCAACGAGACGATGGCAAAGTACTTCAATCAGCCCTACCCGGCGCGTGCCGCCGTTGGCGTCAAGGAACTGCCGCGCGGCGCCCTCGTCGAAGCCGACGCCGTCCTGGTGATTGGCTAACCCGCCCGGCATTCCCGGGGCGACTCCGCTCGTCACCGAGAAACTCAAGACCCTCGGCCTGCAGACGCAGGCCGATTTGGTTTTGCACCTGCCGCTGCGCTTCGAGGACGAAACGCGCATCACGCCGATCGCGGCTGCCGTTCCCGGCGAAGCTGCCCAGTTCGACATCACGGTTGTCAGCACCGAAATCGCCTACCGGCCGAAACGGCAACTCGTCAGTCGTGTCGAAGACGACAGCGGTGTGTTGGTGTTGCGCCTCCTGAATTTCTATCCCAGCCAGCAGAAGGTGCTGCAGCCCGGCGCGCGCCTGCGCGTGTTCGGCGAAGTGCGCGGTGGATTTTGGGGCAGCGAGATCATCCACCCGCGCTTCCACGTACTGCACGGCGACGACGTACTGCCTACCGCGCTGACACCGGTCTATCCGACCACCGCCGGGCTGGGGCAGGCAACGCTGCGCAAGCTGATCACGCGTGCGCTGACCGAGGTCGACCTCGGCGAAACCCTGCCACCCGAACTGATCGCGCGACTGCATCTGCAAAATTTCGCCACCAGCGTGCGCGCGCTACATGCGCCACCGCCGGGCCTCGATGCCGACGCGCTGGCGCAGCATCAGAAGCCTTACTGGCAGCGCATCGCTTTCGACGAGTTGCTCGCCCAGCAGATCTCGCTGCGCCAGTCCTACGCGGCACGTCGCGCACGGGGCGCGCCGGTGCTGGCGGGCGATGGAACACTGACGAAAAAGCTGCTCGCGCTGTTGCCGTTCCGGCTCACTCAGGCGCAGTTGCGGGTTTGGCACGAAATCGACACGGACCTGCAGCAGCCGCATCCGATGCAGCGCCTGCTGCAAGGCGACGTTGGCAGTGGCAAGACCGTGGTGGCCGCGCTGGCGATGCTGCGCGCGGTCGAGGCCGGCCATCAGGCCGCGCTGATGGCGCCGACCGAGATTCTCGCCGAGCAGCACTACCGCAAGCTCGCCGTCTGGCTTCAATCGCTCGGTATCGAAGTCGCCTGGCTTTCGGGCAGCCAGAAGAAGAAAGACAAACTCAGTGCTATCGCAAAAGTCGGCGCTGGCGAGACGGCACTGATTGTCGGCACGCACGCGCTGATCGAGGAGGGCGTCGAGTTTGCACGGCTTGGCCTCGCCATCGTCGACGAGCAGCATCGCTTCGGCGTACGGCAGCGGCTCGCACTCAAGCAGAAAGGCGCGCAAAGCCACCAGCTGGCGATGTCGGCGACCCCGATTCCGCGCACATTGGCGATGAGCTATTACGCCGACCTCGATGTCTCGGTGATCGACGAACTGCCGCCCGGCCGCACGCCGGTGGTGACCAAGCTGGTTGGCGCGGCGCGACGCGACGAGATCGTCGAGCGGGTTCGCGACCTGTGCCGCGCGGGCCGGCAGGCCTACTGGGTCTGCCCGCTGATCGAAGAATCCGAGGTGCTGCAACTCAAGACCGCTCAGGAGACCTTCGAACACCTGACCGTTGAATTGCCCGAGTTGAAGATTGGCCTCGTGCATGGCCGGCTCAAGACCGACGAGAAGGCCGCCGTGATGGCCGGCTTCGTGAAGAACGAGATCCAGTTGCTGGTCGCGACGACGGTGATCGAGGTCGGTGTCGACGTGCCGAACGCGAGTCTGATGGTCATTGAACATGCCGAGCGCTTCGGCCTCGCTCAGTTGCACCAGTTGCGCGGCCGCGTCGGGCGCGGCGCGGCAGAGTCTGCGTGCATCCTGCTCTACGAGCAGCCGCTGTCGGAGACGGCGCGCGCGCGCCTGAAAATCATCTACGAGAACACCGACGGCTTCGAGATCGCGCGGCAGGATTTGCATTTGCGCGGGCCGGGAGAGTTCGTCGGTGCGCGGCAGAGCGGTTTGCCGCTGCTTCGCTTCGCCGATCTGGAAGACGCCGCGCTGGTTGAAGCGGCGCGTGGCGCTGCAGAAGAGATGCTGGTGCATTGGCCGGACGCGGCGGAACGCCACCTCGCGCGCTGGCTCGGCGGACGCGCCGAGTTGCTGAAGGCCTGAAGCAGGCCGTGCGGAAATTCGGGTGATAATCCGCTGCACGTCACATCAGCGAGGAGAACGCCATGACCCAACCGATCGCCACCGCCATCGCCGGCAGCCTGCCCAAGCCGGCCTGGCTCGCCCAGCCGGAGAAGCTATGGGCGCCCTGGCAACTTACCGGCGAGACGCTGGAGCAGGCGAAGTTCGATGCGATGCGCCTGGCCGTCGACGACCAGTTGCGCGCGGGCATCACGGTCATCGGTGACGGCGAGCAGACGCGCCAGCATTTCGTCACCACCTTCATCGAGCATCTCGACGGCGTCGATTTCGTCAATCGCAAGGTCATGCGCATTCGCGACCGCTACGACGCCGAAGTGCCGACGGTGGTGAGCGCGGTCGCGCGCAAGCGTTCGGTGTTCGTCGAGGACGCGCGGCGCTTGCGCCTGCTGACGAACCAGCCGATCAAGTTCACGCTGCCCGGCCCAATGACCATGATCGATACGTTGGTCGATTGCTACTACGGCGGCAGCCGCGAAAAACTGGCCTGGGCCTTCGCCGAAATCCTCAATCAGGAAGCCCATGAGCTCGCCGCGGCGGGTGTCGACATCGTGCAGTTCGACGAGCCCGCCTTCAACGTGTTTTTCGACGAAGTGCGTGACTGGGGCATCAAGACGCTCGAGCGCGCGGCAGCGAACCTGCCCTGCAAGACGGCGACGCACATCTGCTACGGCTACGGCATCGAGGCCAACATCAAGTGGAAGGAAGGCCTCGGCGCCGAATGGCGGCAATACGAGCAGACTTTCCCGTTGCTCGCCAGAAGTGCCATCGACCAGGTCAGCCTCGAATGCCAGAACTCGCACGTGCCGATGGAACTGATCGGACTGCTCGACGGCAAGGAGGTGATGGTCGGCGCGATCGACGTCGCGACGAATCGCATCGAGACCCCCGAGGAGGTCGCGGCCACGCTGCGCAAGGCGCTGCAATGGGTCAAGCCGCACCGGCTGATCGGCTGCACCAACTGCGGCATGGTGCCGCTGCCGCGTGCGGTCGCCCGCGGCAAACTGCAGGCGCTCGCAGCGGGCGCGGCCATCGTGCGCGCCGAACTGGGCTGGTAGTGAAACTCGGCGCTGGCAGGACGGCAGCGTAAAATTCCCGTATGACATCGCTGGCTCTCGTCAAGGAACGTCTCGACCGCTATGAAAAACTGATGCGGCTCGACAAGCCCATCGGCATCCTGCTGCTGCTGTGGCCGACGCTATGGGCGGTCTGGATCGCGGCGGACGGCCAGCCGCACTGGATGCTCGTCTGGATCTTCGTGCTGGGCACGGCGTTGATGCGCTCGGCCGGCTGCGTGATCAACGACTATGCCGACCGTGATTTCGATCCGCATGTCGAGCGCACGAAACTGCGCCCGCTCGCTGCCGGCACGGTGAGCGTGCGCGAGGCGTTCATGCTGTGCGGCTTCCTGGTGCTCTGCGCATTTCTGCTGATCCTGCCGATCCTCACACCGCTGCTGTTCGGATTGAGTGTCGCCGCGCTGTTCCTCGCCGGTAGTTACCCGTTCACGAAGCGCTTCTTCGCGATCCCGCAGGCGTATCTGGGCGTGGCGTTCGGCTTTGGCATCCCGATGGCTTTCGCCGCGATTCAGGGACAAATCCCGCCACTCGCGTGGGTGATGCTCGCGGCCAACATCTTCTGGGCGATCGCCTACGACACCGAGTACGCGCTGGTCGATATCGAGGACGATCGGAAGATCGGCATCCGTACTTCAGCGCTGACGTTTGGCAGATTCGACATCGTGGCGATCATGCTCTGCTATGCAGCTGCGCTGGGCTTGCTGGGCTACGTCGGCTGGCAACTCGGCTTCGGCTGGCCTTTCGCGCTCGGCCTCGCGGTGGCGGCGGGTATCGCCGGCTACCATTACACGCTGATCCGCGGCCGCGAGCGCATGCGCTGCTTCAAAGCCTTCCTGCACAACAACTGGCTGGGTGCCGCCGTGTTCGCCGGCATCGTGGCCGACTACTGGATACAGAGATGAATGCTGCCCACGACCTGCGCGAATTCATGGCGCGCCTCGAACAGCAAGGCGAATTGAAGCGCGTCGCCGTACCGGTCGATCCCAGACTGGAGATGACGGAGATCGCCGACCGCGTGCTGCGCGCTGGCGGTCCGGCATTGTTCTTTGAAAAGCCCAAGAGTGGAGAAATGCCGGTGCTGGCCAACCTGTTCGGCACGCCGCAGCGTGTCGCGCTGGGGATGGGCGCGGATGCAGACTGGCAGACCTCGCTGCGCGAAGTCGGCAAGCTTCTCGCCTATCTCAAGGAACCCGAACCGCCGAAAGGTCTGCGCGACGCGTGGGAGAAGCTGCCGATTCTCAAACAGGTACTCAACATGGCGCCGAAGATGGTGTCCTCCGCGCCCTGCCAGGAAATCGTCTGGGAAGGCAGCCAGGTCGACCTCTCCCGACTGCCGGTGATGACTTGCTGGCCGGGTGACGCGGCGCCACTGATCACCTGGGGCCTGACGGTAACGCGTGGGCCCAACAAGACGCGCCAGAACCTCGGCATCTATCGCCAGCAAGTTATCGCACCGAACAAAGTCATCATGCGCTGGCTCGCCCATCGCGGTGGCGCGCTCGATTTCCGCGACCATTGCGAGAAGAATCCCGGCCAGCCCTTTCCTGTTGCGGTGGTGCTTGGCTGCGATCCGGCGACCATCCTCGGTGCGGTGACCCCCGTGCCGGATACGCTTTCCGAGTACCAGTTCGCCGGCCTGCTGCGTGGCGGCAAGACCGAACTGACCAAGTGCATCGGTTCGGACCTGCAGGTGCCCGCGCGTGCCGAGATCGTGCTCGAAGGCGTGATCCATCCCGGCGAGGTCGCTACCGAGGGGCCGTATGGCGACCACACCGGCTACTACAACGAGCAGTCCGAGTTTCCGGTGTTCACCATCGAGCGCATGACGATGCGGCGCGAACCGATCTACCACAGCACCTACACCGGCAAGCCGCCGGACGAACCGGCGATGCTCGGCGTGGCGCTCAACGAGGTGTTCGTGCCGCTGTTGCAGAAGCAGTTCCCGGAGATCGCCGATTTTTATCTGCCGCCCGAAGGCTGCTCCTACCGCCTCGCGGTGGTGAGCCTGAAGAAGCAGTACCCCGGCCACGCCAAGCGCGTGATGTTCGGCATCTGGAGCTTCCTGCGCCAGTTCATGTACACCAAGTTCATCATCGTGGTGGACGACGACATCGACGTGCGCGACTGGAAGGAAGTGATCTGGGCGCTGACCACGCGCGTCGATGCCGCGCGCGACACCTTGATCGCGGAAAATACACCCATAGATTATCTGGACTTCGCCTCGCCGGTCGCGGGGCTGGGCAGCAAGATGGGCATCGACGCGACGAACAAATGGCCGGGCGAAACGCAACGCGAGTGGGGCCGGCCGATCGTCATGGATGCGGCCGTGAAGCAGCGCGTCGACGAATTTTGGACTCAACTTGGACTATAGGAACGAACATGGCCGACTTCGATCAGAATGGCGAAATCATCCGCAGCGATAAATTGGAAGGCTCGCGGGCGTGGTGCCACATCATGTACGGCCTGCATGCCTTGTCGGCCTTCGGCGGCCTGATCGGCGCGGCGACCATCGTCGGCAGTTTCCTGTTCGGCTGGCCGTCGATCATCGCCGTGATCATCAACTACGTCACGCGCTCCAACGTGCGCGGCAGCTGGCTGGAGACACACTGGCGCTGGCAGCTGCGCACCTTCTGGCTGGCGGCGGCCTGGGGGCTGGTGGCGCTGGTGCTGGTATTCACGATCATCGGCATCCCCTTCGCCTGGTTGCTGATCGCCGTGCTCGGCCTGTGGCTGCTCTACCGCGTGATTCGCGGCTGGGCGGCCCTCATCAGTCGCAACCCGATGCCGGTGCCGGCCGACTGAAGCAGCATGGTGCCGTCCCGCCAGCGCCGACTTTCACGAGCGATGCCATGAGCGGATATACGGAATCCACATTGCGCGAGCTGATCGCCCGCCATGTCGGCGCGGCGCGGGTACCGGCCCAATTCAAGATCATCAGCGACACCAGCAACTTCTTCGCCGTCGACTATGGCGATGTCGTGGTGCTCGCCGACCATGCGTATTTGGTGCGCGGCTACGAGAAGGAGGGCCGTTTCGGCCTCGACGACGAGCCGAAGTACTGGGTGCGCCGCGCCATCGATCTCGCGGATGGCAGCAGCAAGATCATCAAGCTCGTCTACCACGAACAGTTCCAGACGCAGTACGGCGAAATGTCCATCACCTGCTTCCGCAGTCCGAAGAAGGAAGCGCGCATCCTCGACCTCGTTGCGGCGGATCCGCGTTTCATGCACGGCCGCTGGATAGAGGATACGGCGGGCAACGTCGTGCGCATCCTCGAGGTCATCCCCGGCCGGCGCTTCGACGAGATCGTCGGCGAATTGTGCACCGATCACACGGACTACTTCCAGCATCACCTTCCGGGCATACTCGATCAATATATCGAGCTGGTGGGTGCCATCAAGTTCCTGCACGACCACGGCGAGAAACACGGCGACATCCGCCGCGACCACATCCTGTTCGACCGCGAACTGAAGATCAACCGCTGGATCGACTTCGACTACAACTACCAGCACGGCGAGTCGATGTTCGGCCTCGACCTGCGGGGGCTCGGCAACATCCTGATCTTCATCGTCGGGGGCGGTGACATCCTCGTGGCCGATCTCCGCAACAAGCAGCGCGCGATTCTTGATACCTTGTGCGACGCAGACATGAGCATGGCTTTCAAGAACCGCGTGGCGAATCTCCGGAAAGTGTTTCCCTACCTGCCGGAGTCGCTGAACCGCGTGCTGCTGCACTTCTCGCAGGGTGCGCAACTTTTCTACGACAACACGACCCAGCTGCTGGAAGACCTGGGCGCCGCGCGCGCCGATCTGCCGACACCCACCGGGAGCACGACATGAACACGCAAACCACGGACGACTTCGATTGCCGCAACGACAAGCGCCACCTGCTGGTGGCGGTGGATGAATCCGACAACGCCCGGCGGACCGTCGCCTATGTCGCCGACCTGTTCGGCGGCATAAGTGACGCCTGCGTGACCCTGCTCAGCATCATCCAGGAACCGTCGGAAGACTTCTTCCCGACCGCCGCGGAAGCCGCGGCCTGGCTGCGCGAGCGCGAGGCGACGCTGCGCGCGGCGCTGGCCGCCTATCGCGAGTTGCTATCGCAAGGCGGCTTCGCCGCGGACCGTGTGGCCAGCCGCGTCGTCGTGCGGGCCTGCCCCTCGATCGCCGGCGCGATCCTCGATGAACGGGCGAAACTGGGTTGCCGCATCGTCGTCGTCGGCCGGCGGGGGGTGTCGCGCAATGAAGAATTCATCTTCGGTTCGACATCCAGCAAGATCCTTCATGAAGCCACGGATTGCGCGGTCCTGGTCGTGGAGTAAGCTCACCCGGCGGGCGGGTGCCGTCCCGCCAGCGCCGACTTTTCAGACCATCTTCACCACGATGTCGTGCAGCGTGTTGGCGCAGGCGGCCATGCGTTCGGCCGCGTTGGTGAGGTGCTGGTAGATCTCGCGGCGCTTGAACATCTGGATGTAGTCCTCGCCCTGAAACAGTTCGGCGAGCGCCCTGCGGTAGAGCTTCTCCACCTTGCGCTCGGCCTTGCGCGCAACGTCGGCATCGACCGATGAGGCGGCCGGCAGGCTGCCAAGCTTGGCGAAGCCTTCCCCCAGTGCGACGACGCCGGTGTGCAGCAGGCGCGCCATGTCGAGAGTGTAATGATCGGGCTTGAGGTCGAGCGCGTGCATTTCGTTGACCGCGTCCTTGCAGGCATTCACGATCTGGTCGAGCGTGGTGATGGCGCGGTAGATGTCCTCGCGGTCGATCGGCGTCGAGAAGGCTTCGTTGAGCGTGTGGATGTTGCTGACCTTGACCTTGTCGGCCGCGTGCTCGTCTTCCTTGATCTGCTGGCCGATCACGTCGTCGCCGGTTTCCATATAGCGCACCAGCAGCACGACAGTGTGCTCGACCTGCCGGCTTTGCTCCGTCAGCAGTCCGAAAAAATCGGCGGACTTGGGGAAGAAGCGCTCGTAGAGGCGGACCAGCAGGGATTTCTCTTCGTTCATGGCGTGCTCCCGGTGAGGGCAGGGAAGGTGTTGAGCAGCAGGTAACAGGCGACCGACACGGCGGCCGCGCCGGGGATGGTGATCACCCAGGTGGTGGCGATTTCGCGCGCCTTGGCCCAGCGCACGGCCTTCGGGCGTTCCGAGGCGCCGATGCCCATGATCGAGGTGGCGACGACGTGCGTGGTCGATACTGGCGCGCCGACGGCGGAGGCGGCGAAGATGATGGCGGCCGAGGTGAGTTGCGAGTCGAGGGCGTGCACCGGCCGCACCTTGTAGATCGCGAAGCCGAGCGTGCGCACGATGCGCCAGCCGCCAGAGAGAATGCCGAGCGTCATCGCGATGGCGCAGGCGAGCATGACCCAGAACGGCACCGCGAACGTGTCGATGAAGCCGCCCAGCAGCAGCACCAGCGTGAGGATGCCCATGCTCTTCTGCGCGTCGTTGGCGCCGTGCGAAAAGGCGAGGCCGGCGGCGGTGAAGTACTGGGCGTTGCGCAGGTTGCGGTTGATTGTCGGCCGCGCGCCGCGCAGCAGGCCGAGCACGAAGCGGTGCACCAGGAAGCCCGCCCAGAATCCGATCAGTGGCGAGAGCACCAGCGCGGCCAGCACCTTGACGATGCCGGTGACGTGGCCATTGGCCAGTTCCGTAAAGCCCCAGACGACATGGTCGGCGCCGACCGAGACCACCACCGCGCCGGCGAGTCCGCCGACCAGTGCGTGCGAGGAGGAAGAGGGGATGCCGCGCCACCAGGTCAGCAGGTTCCAGGCGATCGCGCCGAACAGGCCGCAGACAAGGATCAGTAGCGCGGACGTTGCTTCGACGCCGTCGAGATTGACGAACTTGCCGATGGTGTTGGCTACCGCCGTGCCGCCGAGCAGCGGGCCGAGGAACTCGAAGGTCGCCACGATCATGATGGCCTGCACGGGCGTCATCGCACGCGAGGCGATCACGCTGGCGACGATGTTGGCGGCGTCGTGAAAGCCGTTGGTGTAGTCGAACAGCAGCACGATCAGTACGGCTGCCAGCGCGAGGAAGAAGAGGGTGTCCATGCGGGCATCTTAGGCCAACCGGACAGCAAAAAACTAGCCGCGGCTCAGTTCGTGGCGGCGGTTGATCATGCCCTCGATAAGCGCCTTGAGTTCGGTGAACGGAATGGGTTTGCGCATCAGGCGCACGCCGGGGGGCAGGCCGCCATGATTGGCGATCATCGTATCGTCCATGCCGGTAACGACGACGATTTCTAGCCCTTCGCGGAAGGACGAATTGCTGATCGAACGAATCATCTGAAAGCCATCCATGCCGGGCATGCTGAGGTCGGCGATCATCAGGTCGGGCTGCTCGCGGCCGATCAGCACCAGCGCATCGTAGCCGTTGGCGGCGGTGGTCAGCTCGATCGGCAGCTTCCAGCTGTCGAACTGGAGGCGATAGAGCTTGAGCAGGATGTTGTCATCCTCGACGACAAGAACCTTCAGCTGGCCGAGCGTGGCAGGCAAGGCGGGCGCGGATTTGCCCGCTCGCGCCGGGCTTTCTTCGCGCAGCAGACTTTCGACGGAACTCAGCTCAATGCGGCGATGCCCGCCTTCCGTGCGCCATGCCTTGAGAATTCCGCTATCCACCCAGAGCTGCGCAGTCCGCAATGAAACCCCGAGCATTTCAGCGGCATCGCGGGTCGTACAAAAGTCTCGCTTGACCATAAGAAGTGTTGCAGAAGTCGCAGATATTATTATTGGAGGAGCAGATATTATCAAAATTGCGCATATTTAATGCACTAAAGGTGTTTCCTCAGGGTTTCACTTCGATGGCCTGAATCGACTGCTGCAGCTCTTTCTGAGCGACTTCGAAATCGAAATCCTGAAGGGCGGACTCGATTCGCTCTGCGGCTGCGGGACCCAGCCCGGCCCGGAACAGCGAGCGGTGAGAATCCCATACGCTGCCCGAGGCGAAGTCGGCTTTTTCGATCAGGGCGGCAAGCGCGTGGCATGTCTCGAGCAGTTGCTCCCGGTCAATGGCGACGGTCGCGGCAGGTTGCGGCACGGCGTCAAGAGGCAGGGCGGCACTGATGGCGGGTAGCAGGCGGTTGAGAGCATCGGCTATCTGTGTCTTGAGCAAACTGAATACCGGCGATGGTTCGCCTTCCTGGATGGCGTGTTCGAGCAATTCCGCGAGTGCGCGCACCGTCTCGGCGCCAACCTGGCCGGATACCCCCTTGAGTGTGTGGGCGAGGCGCGCGGCGGTCGGACGGTCGCCGCGGGCGAGCGCAGCATTGAGTTGCGTGATGAAGTCCTGTTCGTCGGCGATGTAGCGACGCAACAGCTTGAGGTAAAGCGAGTCGCGGCCGCGGGCAAGCCGCAGACCGGCGGCGGCATCCAGCCCGGCAATGCCTGCCAGCGCGGTGGCGAGCGTGCCGCCATGCGCAATTTCCTGTGCCGGGGCCGGGGCCGGTGCCGGTGGCGTGCCCGGGCGGGCACCGGGTCTGATCCAGCGCTGTAGTGTCGCCAGCAAGGCATCCGGATCGATCGGCTTGGCCAGATGGTCGTTCATGCCGGCAGCGAGGCAACGCTCACGGTCGATGGTCATCGCATTGGCCGTCATGGCGATGATCGGCAGCGCGGCAAAGCGCGGCTGTTGGCGAATTTCCTGCGTGGCGGTAACGCCATCCATGACGGGCATCTGCATGTCCATCAGCACCAGGTCGTAGTCCTTGGCAGCGATTTTTTCGAGGGCAAGCGCGCCATTGTCGGCCACGTCGATGTTCAGCTTGACTTCAGCCAGCAGCGACAGGGCAACCTCCTGGTTCAGGGGGTTGTCTTCGACCAGCAGCACGCGCGCGCCTTCCAGTGCGGTGAGGCCTTCATTCTGGGCATCGCTGGTGGCGGTACAGGCAAGCGTGGGCAGGTTGATCCCTTCGGCGTTCGCCAGCGTGGCGATCAGGGAGTCGAACAGCGAGGAAGCAGTGACCGGTTTGGCGACAATATCCTTGATCCCGACTTTTTCTGCGGCAGCCACCAGGTCGTCCCGTCCGTAGGCGGTGACCATGATGACCTGCGGTGGCTTGGACAGCTTCAGTCCATTCATGCGGCGGGCGGTTTCGATGCCATCCAGACCCGGCATCTGCCAGTCGAGGAACATCACGTCGAAAGGATCACGTTGAGCTTCGCTGTGCTGGATGGCCGCCAGTGCCTCCGCGCCCGAACTCGTCGCTTGCACGCGGAAGGTCATCGATTCGAGCATCGCCGTCATGACTTCGCGAGCGTGCTCGTTGTCATCGACAACCAGGATACGGCGGCCACGCAAATCGGGGGTCGGCTGGCGGCGCTTCGACTGTCCGGTACCGATGCCGAAACGCGCGGTGAAGCGGAAAGTCGTGCCCTTGCCCGGCGCGCTGTCCAGTGTGATCTCGCCACCCATCAGGCCGACCAGCCGCTTGCTGATCACGAGGCCGAGGCCGGTGCCACCATACTTGCGGGTGGTCGAGTTGTCCGCCTGCTCAAAGCTCTGGAACAGCCGTCCCACTTGCTCTTCGGTGAGGCCAATGCCGGTATCGCTGACGCTGCAGGCGATGACGATGCCATTCTCATCGCACGCCTGGCAACGCAGGGTGATGAGAATCTCGCCATGCTCGGTGAACTTGACGGCATTGCTGCCGAGGTTGAGCAGCACCTGGCCCAGTCGCAGGCTGTCGCCGACCAGCCTCGCCGGGACATCGGCCGCCACGTCGATGACCAGCTCCAGATCCTTGCTCGCGACCTTTTCGCCTAGCTGGCTGGCCATGTTGTCGAGCAGTTCGTCGAGGTCGAATTCGCGTTGTTCGATGGTCAGCTTGCCGGCCTCGATCTTCGAGTAGTCGAGGATATCGTTGATGATGCCGAGCAGATGCTGTGCGGCGCCATGTACCTTCTGCAGGTAGTTGCGTTGTATCCGGGTGAGGTCGGTTTTCAGCGTCAGATGCGTCATGCCGATGATCGCGTTCATCGGCGTGCGGATTTCGTGGCTCATGTTGGCGAGGAAGTCGCTCTTGGCCTGGTTGGCCACTTCGGCCGCATGTCGCGCCTCGATGATTTTCAGGCTCTGGATCGCGGCGTAGGCCAGCATCAGGGTCAGCACGAGCAGGCTGATTACCAGTTCGCGATGCTGGAGCCCCAGCAAGGGGGCGGGGGCAATGGCGACGAGGTAGGCTACCGGCTTGTCGCTGACATCCCGTACCGAATACAGTGTGCTGACGTAGGTCGCGCCATCGAGAGTCACTGCATAGCTCGCCGAACGCCCTTGGTTGATCGCTTCCTGAACCGTTTTGTTAAGCCGCAGCTTCTGTTCCAGCTTCACCATCAGCGGCGACAGTGGCGCCGGACTCTCGGAGCGTTCCGCTTTCGGATCTTCGCTGAGGAAGTCCGGATGCAGGTGCGAGGGCGTATAGAGTCTGTCAAGGTCCGAGATCAGCTTGGGTTCCACGGAGTTGCGATGCAGGATGAAGTCATATTCGCTGCCCGGCGAGGCTTCGTTCAGGGCGCTCTGGATCGCGGCAAAGCTCACGCTGGTTTCGACGCTCCCGATGTGTTCGCCATCGTAGGCAAGTGGAAAGACATAGCGGAACCCGGCCAGCGCCCTGCCGGTTTCGTAGCCAAATGACTTCCGGTATTCGGTATTGGCGATCCGCACCGACATGCGTGCCTCGTAGAGGGAATCGCCAAAGCTGTCGACCTTGTGAAAGCGCAGGAAACTGCGGCTATCCGGCAAGTGAAAATGCAATTGTCTAACCTTGAGTTTGTTCAGGTTCTGATAGCTGGGACCTAAACGTTCCAGCAGGCGCGCCCGCAGGACGGCCTGCGTGGCCGAGTCTGCCTTGCTGGCGGCGGCAACGATCTGCAGCACATCCGGCTGGTTGACCGTTTCCATGAACATGATTTCAGCAGTGACCGCATAGGTATTCAGGCTGGAGCGATACGCAGCCTCCAGTACGCGCGTGTACTGGTCGAGCATGTGCGCTTCTTTGTCGAGGTGGTTCCAGTACAGGAGCGCGCCGCCGAGCAGCTCCAGACCGATGAACAAGGCGAACAGGCGGCAATGCGTGAACAGTTTGTTGATCATGATGGGTGCCGTGAATTCAACCCTGCCGAAATCACCCTCATAGCAGAATCCCCTTCTTCGCGCAGGTTTCCCTGAGCCAGTCGAGGGCGGCCGGAAAATCGTAGTTGTTCGCGGCTTCGCGGATCCGGTCGTAGTCGTTGCCAAGCACACGTCGCAATTGCGTCGCGTGCTCGGCCAGCAATTGCTGACTGCCGATATCGTCGGCTGCCAGCTGGCCTGCCAGTTCGACACAAACGGACCGATCCTGTCCCGGGTCGGCCGGTGTTTCTTTGCCCGCCTGAGGGGCCGGGGATGCCGTCTCGCCAGCGCCGACTTTTGCCTCTTCAGTCGAAGATGCTGGCGGCAGCCATTGCAGCAGCTTGTCGCGGAGGTCGTCAGGTTCGAATGGCTTGCCGATGTGGTCGTTCATGCCGGCGGCCAGACAGCGCGCCTTGTCCTCGGCCATTACGTTGGCGGTCATGGCGATGATCGGCACGGTCCTGCCCTGCGGCAAGCCACGTATGACGCGCGTGGCTTCGAGTCCGTCCATCACCGGCATCTGCATGTCCATCAGCACGATATCGTAAGTGGCGGCCTTGAACTTCTCGACCGCCACGGCACCATTCTCGGCCGTGTCCACGACAACCGCATGTGCGGCCAGCATTTCCTTCGCCACCTCGCGGTTGATCGCGTTGTCCTCGACCAGCAGCACGCGGGCACCCGCCATGTTGTTCGCTTGGGCTGCGGCAGGCATTTTCACGCTCGGCAATGCGTCCGCGGAGCAGGGGGTGAGTCGGGCAGTGAACCAGAAAGTCGATCCCTGGCCGGGTTCGCTGGCGACGCCGACCTCGCCGCCCATCAATTCGGCAAGGTCCTTGGCGATGGCCAGGCCGAGGCCGGTGCCGCCGTAGTGCCGTGTGGTCGAGCTGTCAGCTTGCTGGAAGCTCATGAACAGGCGCGACTGGGCTTCAGGCGGGATGCCGATGCCGGTATCGCTGACCTCGAAGCGGAGCAGGGTCGTTTCACCGTTCTTGTGCGCGCGCAGGACGCGCAGGTCGATGCGGCCGTGCTCGGTAAATTTCACCGCGTTGCTGGCGAAATTCAGCAGCACCTGGCCGATCCGCAGCGGGTCCCCGATCAAGGTTGGCGGCACGTCGGGCGCGATGTGGACGGTCAGCGCCAAGCCCTTGGCGCGCGCTTTCTCCTGGATCATCGCAACGATGCCATCGAGCACCGGGGCGAGCTGGAAGGGCGTACGCTCGATGGTCAGCTTGCCGGCCTCGATCTTCGAGAAGTCGAGGATGTCGTTGATGATGCCGAGCAGGTGCTGGCTGGAACTCTGGATCTTGCCCAGATAATTGCGTTGCAGTTCGTTGAGCGCCGTCTTTCCCAGCAGGTGGGTCATGCCGATCACGCCGTTGATCGGTGTGCGGATCTCGTGGCTCATGTTGGCGACGAAATCCGACTTGAGCTTGGCGGTCGCTTCCGCGATCTGCCTCGCTACGCGCATTTCCTCGATGGCATGATTCAATGCGGCAGTGCGCGCCGCGACTTCGTTTTCGAGCCTGTCGCCATATTGCGCGAGTTCCCGCGCGTGGGCTTTCTGTTCGGAGATGTCGCTCCACATCGAAACGATGATGGGTGCGTCATCCAGTTCAAGCAGGTTGGCGCTGACGCGCACATCGATCAGGTGGCCGTCGCGATGGCGATGACAGCCCTCGAAAACCGCGCGTCCTTCCTGCATGATGCGCTGGAAAGATGCGGCAATCTCAGCCGCATCATGCCGCGCTTCGAAATCGGCGACCGTGAACTGGGCGAACTCCTCACGGCTGTAACCGAGCCGGGAGTGCGCCGCCGTGTTGAAGTCGATGAAGCGTCCGGATGCCGGGTCGATCAAGCCGATGGAATCGCTGGCCTGGGCAAAGATGGCGCGAAAGATCGCTTCGCGTCGGCGCGCCTCGGCATCGGCTTGCTGGCGCGCGTGCATGCTGGCTTCGAGTTCGGCGGTCTTGCGCTGGATGGCAGCGCGCAAGCTGCGCAGCCAGCCGTAAAGGACGGCGGCCAGCACGGCGAGGATGGCCAGGCCAGCGCCGAGCCAGCGCAACAGAGGGCCCAGGTCGACGGGCGATGGCGGCATCCATTTCTCGCGCAGTGCCTGATCTTCGGCGACGGTGATCAGGCTGGCACCGTGTTCGATCAGCGCCAATGCCTCGGCATTGCCTTTTTGTACCGCGCGATGAAATTGCCCCGTATAGAGCTGGAAGGCCTTGCGGAAGGTCAGCTGGGCCTTTTCCCGGTACAGGTAATAGTTTGCCGGGTGTTCGTCGAGGCAGAAGATCTTGATTTCGTCGTCCAGCGCGCCGCGGATCAACGTGGTGTAGTCATGGAAGATGCGCAGGCTGGTGATGCCCTTGCCGTTGAGCATGTCGATGCAGGCATCGCCGGCCATGACACCGATTTCAAATCCGCGTAAGCCCGTTACGCTCTGGATGCCGGTGATCGAAGCATGGACGAAGATGTCGACAGGCACGTCGGCATAGGATGCGGTGAATTCATAGAGCGGTTCGCGTGGCGGCGTGCGGAAAATCAGGTCGATCGCATCGGCTTCACCAGCCAACAAGCGGCGCTGGGCCTCGCTCCAGGGCAGGGCTTCGAGCTTGACCGGGACGCCGGTCTTTTTCTGCCACAACGCCCACCAGTCAGCGACATAGCCGGACGGCTTGCCATCCGGGTCGATGAACAGAAAGGGCGGGTAATTATCGGCGCTGACGACGCGCAGAGCATCGGGTGCAGCTTGCACCGGCAGGCTGATCGAAAGCAGCGTGCTGACGAGTATCAGGATTGCGCTAAACCAGCGCGGCATCTTCATGGCAGGTGTCCGATCTGCACATTTACCACTTTCAGTATAGGCCTGATTGGCCTGCGCGCCGGGCTTTCAGGTAATGTCGTGCTCAGGGTCGGCGTAGCGCCGGGAGACTTCCTCGAAGTTGCCACGCAATGCGACATAGGCGTCGACGACATCGGGATCGAAATGCTTGCCGCGCCCGTCGACGATGATCTGGTAGGCCTGATCGAAACTCATCGGAGGCTTGTAAACCCGTTGGCAGGTCAGGGCATCGAACACATCGGCGAGCGCCATCAGGCGCCCGGCAACGGGTATGTTCTCACCTGCCAAGCCTGCGGGGTAGCCGCTGCCATCCCACTTTTCGTGGTGGGTCAGCGCGATGTCGCGGGCCACCTGCATGAAGCCGAAGGCGCCCGGTGCCTGTTCTACGGTGGCGTCGTCGGCCGCTGTAATGGCTTCGCCCATGGCTTTGGTGATGGCCTCGGCACCAATCGCGGCATGCGTCTTCATGATGGCGAACTCGGCGGCATCAAGGCGGCCCGGCTTGAGCAGCACGGCGTCGGGGATGCCCACCTTGCCGATGTCGTGCAATGGGGCGGCCTTGACGATCATCTCCAATGCCTTGCCTTTGAGCGTCTCCTGAAAGCGCGGGTGAGCAGCGAGATGCCGGGCGAGCAGTTCAACATAGCGCTGGGTGCGCATGATGTGGTGTCCGGTTTCCATGTCGCGGGTTTCGGCGAGGATGGCGAGGGCTTTCAGGCTCATGTCCTGGATCAGGGTGTTTTCCCGCATGCGGCGCTGCACCTCGGCTTCGAGCCATTCATTCTGCCGGGCGAGTCGGTCGCGACCTTCTTTCAGTTCGAGCTGCGCGCGCACGCGCGCCATCACGATGACGGGATTGAAGGGCTTGGCGATGTAGTCGACCGCACCCAGCGCGAGTCCTTTTTCTTCATTCGCCGCGTCCGTCATCGCGGTGATGAAGATGACGGGAATTTTCCGGGTCTCGGGATCCTCGCGCAGGCGGCGCAGGACTTCATAGCCGTCCATGCCGGGCATCATGATGTCGAGCAGGATGATGTCGGGGCGCGGTGGGGAAAGGGTGGCGCGCAAGGCGCGTTCGCCGGAATTGGCGGCGCGCACGCGGTAAGTGCCTTGCAGCAATTCGCCGAGAATGGTCAGGTTCTGCGGGGTGTCATCGACGATCAGGACGGTTTTCTGCGCGCCGGGATCGAGGTTTGGCAAGGTACTCATGACGAATCATCCTCAGGCAAAAAATGCATTGGCGTGGCGGGTGCGCGCGTCAATGCGGCCGAATAGGGTAAGTGCATTTTCGTCCCAAATCAGGTCAAGTTATCGACAGCCGAACTGTTCGTCGCTGCGCGAATCCGGGGTGGCAATGAAAAGAAATTCCGCCTGCTGCGCCTTGAGTTGGTGCGGGTTCTCATCGATTGCTGAGCCAAATGCTGATCTGGCGGCGGAAAGTATGAAATAAAGGGTGGTGTCAGGCGCCGCCCGACCAAAGCCAATCCAGCAGGGCGTCGAAAGCGGGTTGAACCTGTGCGGCGTTCGGGTGATTGACGATGAACACGACGATATGGCGTTTGCCGCGCTGGTCGAGCAGATAGCCGGCAATGCCGCGCACGCCTTCGAGCGAACCGGTCTTGAGGTGCGCCTGCCCGGCATAGCTGACGCCGTTGTAACGCTTCTTCGCCGTGCCGTCGAGTGCGACGATCGGCAGCGAGGACATCAGCTCCGGCATGGTCGGGCTGGCCCATGTCGCCGCCAGCAATTGCGCGAGATGGTCGGCGGAGATGCGCTCGCGGCGCGACAGGCCCGAGCCGTTGTCGAGCACCAGTTCCGGAAAGTTCAAACCCTTCTTCGCCAGCCAGTCGCGGATGTTTTTGTCTGCGGATGCCGTCTCGCCAGCGCCGACTTTCAAAAACAGTTGCCGCGCCATGACGTTGTTCGAGAACTTGTTGATGTCGCGCACCAGTTCGCCCAGCGCCGGCGATTCGCTGGTGGCGAGCGGGATTGCACTGGCCGGCGTCGCGCGCTCCTGCCACTGGCCGGTGAATGTGCCACCGAGTTCGCGCCACAGGCGGGTAAATACGCCGTGCAGCAGCGCCGCGTTCGGCAGGCCGGCGAGGTGCCAGCGCTTCTCGCCGCAACTGCGCGGAAAGCCGCCGGACAGCGTGAGCCGGATTGGCGTTAATTGTGCGTCGAGCCGCTCGCGCCAGTCGCCGCAGTGGCCGTTTTCATTCAGCTGCAGCTTGCTGACGACTTCGAAGCCGGCGGGTAGCGGCTCGGCCAGCACGCGCACCCCATTGGCTTCGGGCGCCAGCGTCAGGTGCAGCGTGGCGAAGTTGAACAGCAGCGCATCGGGGCCGACGTTGTAGGGCCGCAGCAGCTTGCCATCGAAGGCGGCTGGATCATGGTCGGTCGGCGCGAAGGCGGTCCGGTCGATGACGAGGTCGCCGCGGATCTCGCGCAGGCCGCGTCCACGCAGTTCGCGCAACAGCAGCCACAGCCGGTCGTAGGTCAGCTTCGGGTCGCCGCTGCCGCGCAGGTAGAGGTCACCCGCCAGCGCGCCATTGCTGTCGGGCAAAGCGTCGGCGAGTGCCTCGGTGCGCCAAGTGAAGGCGGGACCGAGCAGCTCGAGCGCGGCGGTCGTGGTGACCAGCTTCATCAGCGAGGCCGGATTCATGGCTACATCGCCACGATGGCGCAGGCTGGATTTTTCGCTGTCAACCGGACGGACGACGACCGCGACCGCTTGCGCCGGAATGCTGGCGGCCTTGAGTGATTTCTGAACCGCGGGCGGCAGCAGCCCATCGGCGGCGTTGGCCGTCAGGCAGAGGCAAGCCAGCAGGACAGTGAACAGGGAACGCACTAGATGACCATGTAGTGGCGCGCGGTGTCGAAGTGCTCCAGCGCGCGGTGTGCATCCTCGCGGTTGATCAGCGCGAGGATGACAACCCAGCGGCGCAGGTCGCGGCTGGTCAGTTCGACGAAGTGCAGGGTGTCAGCCTCAGCGCCGCCGCTGCTGATGACGCCGGCGCGATCGACCGCGAGTTCGACCGGGTCGAGGTGCAGGAAGGGTTCGGGTGCGGCGAGCGCGGCGGCCAGCGTTTCGAGCAGCTGCTTCGGTTGCAGCGCATCGGCCGTCTCGGTCAATCGGGCGTGCAGGCTGTCCAGCCGGCGCGTGTGGGTCTCCGGGGCCAGTCCGGCGCGTGCGCGTGCCTGGGCAATCGCCTTTTCCTGTGTCAGGCCCGCATGCTCGCTGCGCACATCGCCGACATGGGCGGCGATGCCCTTGACGATGCTGTCGAACAGCACCTCGCGCAGCCGCTGGCGCGCGCTGGTGACGTCGGGGCTGGGTTCGGCCAGCGTGTGGTCACTGAAATAAAGCGTGGTCTGCGCCACGTCGGCGCGCACGATCTCGCCGTTCAGTTCGGCCCCGAAGCCGGTTTTTTCATGGATGCGCATGCCCAGCAAAGCGCAGCACTGGCCGGTATCCATTGTCATCTGCGACAGATGTTCGCGCACGCACTGGCTGGTCGCCAGCATGTGGTCGATGGCATCGGCGCTGCCGAACAGCGCATGCACGAGCGGGTCGCTGACGAAGGCTGGACGATTGACCGCGAAAGGTCCCGGAATGCGGTTGGCGATGGCCTCGCAATAGTCGAGCGCATGCTGCACGGCTGGTGCCAGTTTTTTTTCATAGCCGGTGACCTGCCGGATGAGCGGATCGATGGCGGTTGTCGTGTGCTCGATGTGCTGCCGCAACGCCGCATCGATCGCCGGCGATGGTTTGAGCCAGTCAAAAAGTCCCATGGAAACAATTATCGCCGCAAAAAAAGCGGCCGCAACCCTTGAAAACCCTACTGAGCGTCTTTATTATTAGCACTCGTTGGCAATGAGTGCTAACAGCCTGTTGTCCCGATTCCTACAAACAGTTGAAGTGCCGCATGGTGCGGCGCAGTCCAGAAGGAGAAAACTTCATGAAAATCCGTCCCTTGCATGATCGCGTGATCGTCAAGCGTGTTGAAGCCGAGCGTACCACCGCCTCCGGCATCGTCATCCCCGATTCCGCCGGCGAAAAGCCCGACCAGGGCGAAATCATCGCCGTGGGCAACGGCAAGATCATGGATGACGGCAAGGTCCGTCCGATGGCCGTCAAGGCCGGCGACCGCGTGCTCTTCGGCAAGTACTCCGGCCAGACCGTCAAGGTCGATGGCGAAGAACTGCTGGTGATGCGCGAAGAAGACATCATGGGCGTCGTCGAAGCCTAAGCGATTTCATTCAAACGAATTCCACTGGAGAAATAAACAATGGCTGCTAAAGAAGTTCTGTTCGGCGATTCCGCCCGTCAGCGCATGGTGCGCGGTGTCAACATCCTGGCCGACGCGGTCAAGGTGACCCTCGGCCCCAAGGGCCGTAACGTCGTGCTCGAGCGCTCGTTCGGCGCCCCGACCGTGACCAAGGACGGCGTGTCCGTCGCCAAGGAAGTCGAACTGAAGGACAAGTTCGAGAACATGGGCGCGCAGATGGTCAAGGAAGTCGCTTCCAAGACCTCCGACATCGCCGGTGACGGCACCACCACCGCGACCGTGCTGGCGCAGTCGATCGTGCGCGAAGGCATGAAGTTCGTTGCCGCCGGCATGAACCCGATGGACCTGAAGCGCGGCATCGACAAGGCCGTCACTGCCGTCACCGAAGAGTTGAAGAAGATTTCCAAGCCCTGCACGACCTCCAAGGAGATCGCCCAGGTCGGTTCCATCTCCGCCAACTCCGACGCCGACGTCGGCCAGATCATCGCCGACGCGATGGACAAGGTGGGCAAGGAAGGCGTCATCACCGTCGAGGACGGCAAGTCGCTGAATAACGAGCTGGAAGTCGTCGAAGGCATGCAGTTCGACCGCGGCTACCTGTCGCCCTACTTCATCAACAACCCGGACAAGCAGATCGCCATCCTGGACAATCCCTTCGTCCTGCTGCACGACAAGAAGATCTCCAACATCCGTGACCTGCTGCCCGTGCTCGAGCAAGTCGCCAAGGCCGGCCGTCCGCTGCTGATCATCGCCGAAGACGTCGATGGCGAAGCGCTGGCCACCCTGGTGGTCAACAACCTGCGCGGCATCCTCAAGACCGTCGCCGTCAAGGCCCCGGGCTTTGGTGATCGTCGCAAGGCCATGCTGGAAGACATCGCCATCCTGACCGGCGGCACGGTGATCGCCGAGGAAGTCGGTCTGACGCTGGAAAAGGCCACCCTGAAGGATCTGGGCCAGGCCAAGCGCATCGAAGTCGCCAAGGAAAACACCACCATCATCGATGGCATCGGTTCCGAAGACGCGATCAAGGCGCGCGTCGCCCAGATCCGTGCCCAGATCGAGGAAGCCACCAGCGACTACGACAAGGAAAAGCTCCAGGAGCGCGTGGCCAAGCTGGCCGGCGGCGTGGCGCTGATCAAGGTCGGTGCGGCCACCGAAGTCGAAATGAAGGAAAAGAAGGCCCGCGTCGAAGACGCGCTGCACGCCACACGTGCCGCCGTTGAAGAAGGCATCGTTCCCGGCGGCGGCGTCGCGCTGCTGCGCGCCCGTGCCGGTATCAGCGTCAAGGGCGACAACCACGACCAGGACGCCGGCATCAAGATCGTCCTGCGCGCCCTCGAGCAGCCCCTGCGCGAGATCGTCGCCAACGCCGGTGACGAGCCCTCCGTCGTCATCAACAAGGTGCTGGAAGGCACCGGAAACTTCGGCTACAACGCCGCGACCGGCGAATATGGCGACCTCGTCGGCATGGGTGTGCTGGACCCGACCAAGGTCGAGCGCATCGCCCTGCTGAACGCCGCGTCCGTCGCCGGCCTGATGCTGACGACCGACTGCATGGTCGCCGAACTGGTCGAAGACAAGCCGGCCGGCGGTGGCATGCCCGGTGGCATGGGCGGCATGGGTGGCATGGGCGGCATGGGCGGCATGGACATGGGCATGTAATTCGGCTCATCCGTTGTCCCCGAAAAACCCGGCTTCGGCCGGGTTTTTTTTGCCCTTTTAAAAGTCGGCGCTGGCGGGACGGCACGATAATTCGCGGATGGATGAAACAGCTTCCCTGACACGCATCGGACAACTGCGGCAACGCTTGCGCGCCGCCGGTGCCCGGCTCTGCCACGAACAACGTCTGCTGCACAACTGGACGCAAGGGCGGCCGCTGGATGTCTATGCGCTGGCACACACGCCGCCCAAGTCGGTGTGCGCCGCGCTGCCGGCGCTCGAAGCGGAATTGCAGGCACTGGCACGGGTACGCGCCGAGCACGCGAGCGAGGACGGTTCTGCACGCCTGCTGGTGGAACTTGCCGATGGCCAGACGGTGGAAAGCGTGCTGTTGCCGCGCGATGGCGTATGCGTGTCGACGCAGGTCGGCTGCGCGGTGGGCTGCACCTTCTGCATGACGGGGCAGAGCGGCTTGCTGCGGCAACTCGGCAGCGCCGAGATCGTCGCGCAAGTGGTGCTCGCGCGTGCGCGTCGTCATGTGCGGAAGGTTGTGTTCATGGGCATGGGCGAGCCGGCGCACAACATGGACAATGTGCTCGAAGCCATCGAACTGCTCGGTACCGTGGGCGGCATCGGCCACAAGAGCCTGGTCTTTTCGACGGTCGGCGATCGGCGTGTGTTCGAGCGGCTCCCTCAATGCACCGTGAAGCCGGCGCTGGCCTTGTCACTGCATACGACCAACCCTGACTTGCGTGCGCAATTGTTGCCACGCGCGCCGCGCATCGACCCCGCGGAGCTTGTCGAACTTGCCGAAATCTATGCACGGGCGACCGGCTATCCGGTGCAGTATCAATGGACGTTGCTGGAGGGAGTGAACAACAGCGATGCGGAACTGGATGGCATCGTGCGCCTGCTGTCCGGCAAGTATGCGGTGATGAACCTGATTCCCTACAACGCGGTGGAAGGTGCTGGCTTCAGCCGGCCGTCAACCGAGCGCGCGGCGGCGATGTTGCGCTACCTCTGTCGCCACCACATCCTGACCAAGCTGCGCAACTCTGCCGGGCAGGATATCGCCGGCGCCTGCGGCCAGCTACGGGCGCGGGCGGCTACTTCCGGCCGAGCTTCAGGTGCGCCTGGCGGCTGAGGATGAAATCGAAGATGATCTTCATCCAGATGGTCGAGCCGGCGATGGCCGACCAGGTTTCATAGGCCAGCGTAGCGGTCGCGACGCCGATGATCACGAAGATCAGGATGCCGGCGCCGATCAGGTTGATCAGGGTTGCGTAGGGTGCATAGCGTGCCTGATTCGGCGGCGCGACGCCGCGCTTGAGCGCCACTTCTGATATGTCGCGCCTGACAACGATGATCCAGGCACGGCGCAACCAGAAAAACGTGATCGGGAACAGTGCCAGAAACAGCAGCCACGTCATCGCGACGTTGATATCGAAAACCATCAGGAGACTCTCCAAATAAAAAGCCCCGCCAGTGTAACCCGGCGGGGCATGGTCACCCGGCCGAAGCCGGGATCAGATTATTGCTTAGTGTGAGCCATCCACGGCCTTGGAACCGCGCGGGATACGCACGGCTTCGACCATGTGCTGGATGTGCTCGGGCGGCTCCTTGGTCATCTTGTCGACCGCGAAGGCCACAGCGAAGTTCACCAGGGCGCCGATGCCGCCGATGGCTTCCGGCGTGATGCCGAAGAAGCTGTTGGCGCCACCGATCACGTTCAGGTACTCGGTGCCCTTGATGAAGAAGATGCCCTTGTGCGCGAACACGTAGAACAGGGTAAAGAACAGGCCCGACAGCATGCCGGCCATGGCGCCTTCCTTGTTCATCTTCTTGGAGAAGATGCCCATCATGATCGCCGGGAACAACGACGAGGCCGCGATACCGAAGGCCAGCGCCACCGTACCGGCCGCGAATCCTGGAGGATTCAGGCCGAGGTAACCGGCGATGAAGATCGACACGGCCATCGCAATCTTGCCTGCCATCAGTTCGCCCTTCTCACTGATGTTCGGCGCGAAGACGCCCTTCACCAGGTCGTGGGAGATGGCAGCGGAGATCGCCATCAGCAGGCCGGCGGCGGTGGAGAGCGCGGCGGCGAGACCACCGGCGGCAACCAGCGCGATCACCCAGTTCGGCAGCAGCGCGATTTCCGGGTTGGCCAGCACGATGATGTCGGCGTTGACCGTCAGTTCGTTGCCCTTCCAGCCGGCAGCATCCATCTTGGCCTTGGTGGCTTCGTTCTTGGTCTTGTCGTTGTAGTACTGGATGCGGCCGTCGCCGTTCTTGTCTTCGAACTTGAGCAGGCCGGTCTTTTCCCAGCGCTTCATCCAGTCGGGCCGCTGCTCGTATTGAATCTGCGAGTCGGCTGCATAAGGATCGGCGTTCTGCATCACGACACCCGGGGTGACGGTGCGGATCAGGTTGGTCTTGGCCATCGCCGCGACGGCAGGCGCCGTGGTGTAGAGGATGGCGATGAAGACCAGCGCCCAACCGGCGGACATGCGCGCAGCAGCGACGTTCGGCACGGTGAAGAATCTCATGATCACGTGGGGCAGGCCAGCGGTACCGATCATCAGCGAGAACGTGTAGACGAACATGTTCAGCGTGCTGCCGGCGGTCGTGGTCGTGTACTTGCCGAAGCCGAGGTCGGTAACCACCGAGTCAAGCTTGGCCAGCAGCGACACGTCATGGCCCGTCAGGTTGGAACCGAGACCGAGTTGCGGGATCGGGTTGCCGGTAAGCGCCAGCGAGATGAAGACGGCCGGGATCACGTAGGCGAAGATCAGCACGATGTACTGGGCCACCTGGGTGTAGGTGATGCCCTTCATGCCGCCGAACACCGCGTAGGTGAACACGATCGCCATACCGACGTAGATGCCGGTGTCGCTCGACACGCCGAGGAAGCGCGAGAAGGCGACGCCGACGCCCGTCATCTGACCGATGATGTAGGTCAGCGAGGCAACCAGCAGGCAAAGCACCGCGATGGTGGAGGCCGTCTTCGAGTAGAAACGGTCGCCGATGAACTGCGGCACGGTGAACTTGCCGAACTTGCGCAGGTACGGGGCGAGCAGGCAGGCCAGCAACACGTAGCCGCCGGTCCAGCCCATCAGGAACAGGCCGCCGCCGTAACCCATGTTGGAGATCAGGCCGGCCATCGAGATGAAGGACGCAGCTGACATCCAGTCCGCAGCGGTCGCCATGCCGTTCAGCACGGGAGGAACGCCGCCACCCGCTGCGTAGTACTCGCTGGTGGAACCGGCGCGCGCCCAGATGGCGATGCCGATGTAGAGCGAGAAGCTCAGGCCAACGGCGATATAAATTGTTGTTTGCAGATCCATGTGTCGGGGCTCCTCAGTCTTCGTGAACGTCGAATTCGCGGTCGATGTCGCCCATCTTTTTCGCGTACCAGAAAATCAGCGCGACAAAGATGTACATCGAACCCTGGTGGGCGAACCAGAAGCCGAGCGGATAGCCGCCGAGCTTGATGCCGTTCAGCGCGTCGGCGAACAGGATGCCGGCGCCGAAAGAGCACAGGAACCAGATCACCAGAACTTTGGTGATAAGTCCCAGCGTCGCCTTCCAGTAGCCTTGAGCGTCGTGGTTGTATTGCATTGAGTCCTCCTGTGTGTAGGAATTGGCATTTCGGCCAAAGCCCCGCTTTGGCAGGGCGCATTGTGTTCGCGCTAACTTACGTCGAGCTTACGATCCCGGAAAAAATATGTTGCTTTGCAACAAGTTACCGGCGTATCCGAGCTGAAAAGTCGGCGCTGGCGGGACGGCAGTAGAATCGGCGCACCATGAGGATCCTCCTCGCCGAAGACGACACGATGATTGCGGACGGCCTGATACGGGCCTTGCGCAAGTCCTCGTATGCCGTCGATCATGTCAGCAGCGGCGCTGACGCGGATACTGCGCTGGTGTCCCAGCAGTTCGATCTGCTGATCCTTGACCTCGGCCTGCCCAAGCTGTCCGGCATCGAAGTGCTGAAGCGCCTGCGGGCGCGCAAGAACGCCATGCCGGTGTTGATCCTCACTGCGCAGGACGGGCTTGACGATCGCGTGCGCGGCCTCGACGCCGGTGCCGACGATTATCTGACCAAGCCCTTTGCCCTGCCCGAATTGGAGGCGCGCGTGCGGGCCCTGACGCGGCGCGGTACAGCGCAGTCCAAGCTGCTCGAGTTCGGCTGCCTCAGCTACGACCAGGGCGAGCGCGTGGCGCGCTGCCACGGTCATCTGCTCGATCTCTCGGCGCGCGAACTCGCGCTGCTGGAAATCCTGCTACTGCGTGTCGGCCGACTCGTCAGCAAGGATCAGCTCGTCGATCATCTGTGCGGCTGGGGCGAGGAAGTGAGCACCAACGCGATCGAGGTTTACATCCACCGCCTGCGCAAGAAGCTCGAACCGGAAGGCATTCGCATCGCCACAGTGCGCGGGCTCGGTTATTGCCTCGACAAGCCCCAGGGAGCGGCTGTTGGCAGCGCCTGAGAAATCGGCTCCAGAGAAGTCAGCGGAAAAAAAGCGACGCCCTTCGGTTTTCAGCGATCCCAATCCGACGCCCAATTCCCTTTTCGGGGAAATCCTCGACTGGATGCTGGCGCCGCTGCTGCTGGTCTGGCCGATCTCGATCGCCGCGACCCACCACGTCGCTGACCGGATCGCCAATCAGGCCTTCGATCAGGTGCTGGCCGACCATGTCGTGCATATCGTCCGCGACCTGCATGTGACGCCCGAGCGGGTGTTCGTGACGCTGCCGGCTTCCGCGCCGCCGCCCTCGATCGATGACGAAGTCGATCGGCAGTATTTCCAGATTGCGGTCGCGGGCGGCGAGATCATTTCCGGCTACGAAGACATTCCGGGCTTGCGCGGTGGCGACGAGCATCAACCGGGTGTCGTGCATTTCCGCAACGGCAACATGATGGGCGAGCCGGTGCGCATCGCCTACCAGCTGCTGCCGTCGCCCTCCGATGCGCGTCCCTTGCTGGTGCAGGCCGCCGAGACGCGCAAGCAGCGCAAGGAATTGTCGTCCAGCATCATTTCGGGCGTATTGCTGCCGCAGTTCGCGATCATTCCGCTGGCTGTCGTGCTGGTCTGGCTGGGGCTGTCGCGCGGTTTGCGCCCGCTCGGCCGCCTGCGGGAGCGCATTCGCGACCGGCCGGCGGACGATCTCTCGCCGATCAACCTGCTCACCGTGCCGGAGGAACTGCAACCCATCGTCGCGGCTTTCAACGACATGATGGTGCGCCTGCAGGACAATCTTGACGCGCAGCAGCGCTTCATCTCGGCGGCGGCCCATCAGCTCAAGACCCCGCTTACCGGCCTCAAGACGCAGATCGAGCTGGCCCTGCAGGAAAGCGATCCGGCCCAGCTGCGCGATTATCTGCAGCGGATCTCCATCGGCGTCGATCGGGCGTCGCACCTAACCTACCAGTTGCTGCAACTGGCGCGCGCCGAAGCCAGCCACGAAAATCCGACCCGCAAGATGGAGTTGCTCGATCTCGGCGAACTCGCCCGCGAGGTGACGATGCATTGCGTGCCGCGCGCATTGGCCAGGAATATCGACATCGGTTTCGAGGAGGCCGACCTGCCGATGAAAATCATGGGGGTGCCTTTGCTGCTGCGCGAAATGATCGACAACCTCATCGACAACGCGATCAAGTACACCCCCGTGGGCGGCGCGGTGACGGTGCGCCTGCGTGCCGGCGCGGGCTGGATTCTCGAGGTCGAGGATAACGGGATCGGTATCGCGCCCGATGATCGGGAACGGGTGTTCGACCGGTTTTACCGGGTGTTGGGAACGCAGGCGGATGGCAGCGGGCTCGGTCTGGCGATCGTGCGCGAAATCGCCGAACTGCACCATGCCCGCATCGAGGCGCTCGAAGGCAAGGCCGGAGTGGGCACCCTGATCCAGGTGGTATTTCCCGTGAGCCGGCCCGCCTGATGATGAATTTTGTTGCGCAGCGTCAAAACCTTGCGAGTGCTTGTAAGTTATCTGTCAGCTTGGTGAACGAGGATTCCGCCCCTCGGTGCGGCATTGAGGCCGCTTTCCGTACGAATCCCATCCCGACATGCAACTGACAGACAAGCACCGCGAATACTGGAAGCTCAACCTGAGGCTGACCTCGGTCCTGCTGGCAATCTGGTTCGTCGTGACCTTCGTGGTGGCCTGGTATGCGCGGGAGCTCAATACGATCGACATCATCGGTCCGGTGGGCTTTTATATGGGTGCGCAGGGCGCCCTGATCGTCTATGTGCTGATCATCTGGTTTTACGCGCGCACCATGAACCGGCTCGACAAAAAGTATGGCGTCCATGAAGGCGAGGACGATTGATGTCGAGTACCCAGCGCGACAACCGGCTGTTCTTTAACCAGCTCAAGCGCTATTACATCTTCTACACGGGTGGCTTCGTCAGCTTCGTGGTGCTGGTCGGCATCCTCGAAGCGATGGGCGTGCCGAACAAGATCCTCGGCTACCTGTTCCTCTTCGCGACGATCCTGCTCTACGCCGGCATCGGCTTCATGTCGAAGACGGCGGAAGTATCGGAATATTATGTGGCGGGGCGCCGCGTGCCGGCGCTGTTCAACGGCATGGCGACCGGTGCCGACTGGATGTCCGCCGCGTCCTTCATCGGCATGGCGGGGACGCTCTACCTCTCCGGTTACGATGGCCTCGCCTTCGTCATGGGCTGGACCGGGGGCTACTGCCTCGTCGCGCTGTTCCTTGCGCCCTATCTGCGCAAGTTCGGGCAGTTCACGATCCCGGATTTCCTTGGTGCGCGCTACGGTGGCAACATTCCGCGCCTGATCGGGGTGCTCGCCGCGATCATCTGCTCCTTCACCTACGTGATCGCGCAGATCTACGGCGTCGGCATCATCACCAGCCGCTTCACCGGTCTCGAGTTCGGCATCGGCGTGTTCGTCGGCCTCGCCGGCATTCTGGTCTGCTCCTTCCTCGGTGGCATGAAGGCGGTGACCTGGACGCAGGTGGCGCAGTACATCATCCTGATCGTCGCCTACATGATCCCGGTGATCTGGTTGTCGGTGAAGCATACCGGCGTACCGATCCCGCAGATCTCCGCCTACACGACCGCCCTGCCGAAGGTGACCGCGCTCGAGCAGGAGTTCAACAACAAGGAAACGCCCAGGGGTGCCGCCGAGGAATCGGTGCGCGCGATCTTCCGCGAACGTGCCGCCGCTGCGGAGGCCAAGCTCAAGGAACTTGAAGCGGACGGCGTCGCTTATCTGGCCAGGGAAAAGGCTCGGCTCGAAGTACGGATCGCCGAATTGAAGGCCGCCGAACTGCCGGATGACCGGGCCATCGAGATGGCGGAGAAGACCGCCAGGAGTTTCCCGGCCAATCCCGAGAGTGCCAGGGAACGCTGGATGAGGGACAAGGGGGTCGAAGCCAAGGCCGCGCCGGTCAAGGCCCATGCCGAAGCCTTTGCCGCCAAGGATGAGGAAGCCCGTGCCGTCGCCAAGAAAAACTTCCTCGCGCTGATCCTCTGCCTGATGGTGGGTACCGCCGCGCTGCCGCATATCCTGATGCGTTTCTACACGACGCCCTCGGTGCAGGAAGCGCGCCGCTCGGTGTTCTGGTCGCTGTTTTTCATCTTCCTGCTCTACTTCACTGCGCCGGCGCTGGCCATCCTCGTGAAATACGAGGTTTACAGCAATCTGGTGGGTTCCGCCTTTGCCCAGCTACCGACCTGGGTCAGCAACTGGGCGGCGGTCGACAAGACGTTGATGGCGATTACCGACATCAACCGGGATGGCATCGTGCAGCTCGCCGAAATCACCATCGGCGGCGATCTGATCGTGTTGGCCACGCCGGAGATTGCCGGCCTGCCTTACGTGATTTCGGGCCTGGTGGCGGCCGGTGGCCTCGCGGCGGCGTTGTCTACCGCCGATGGCCTGCTGCTGACTATCGCCAACGCGTTATCGCACGACGTGTATTACAAGATGATCGATCCGCATGCGCCGACGGTGCGCCGACTGGCCGTATCCAAGGGTCTGCTACTGGTCGTCGCGGTGCTCGCTGCCTATGTCACCAGCCTGAAGCCGGGCGACATCCTGTTCCTCGTCGGTGCCGCGTTCTCGCTGGCCGCGTCGGCATTTTTCCCCGCCCTTGTGCTGGGTGTGTTCTGGAAGCGGGCCAACCAGCTCGGCGCGATTCTCGGCATGTCGGCGGGTCTGTTCGTCTGCGCCTATTACATGTACCTGACCTATCCGTTCTTCGGGGTGAATGCGCCGAAGTGGTGGGATATCAACCCGATTTCGGCCGGTATCTTCGGCATTCCCGCCGGCTTCATCGGCGTGATCGTCGGTTCGTTGATCTCGCCGGCCCCGAACCGGGAAATCCAGGATCTGGTCGACCATGTGCGTTATCCGAACCTGGAAGGCGACATCGACACCACACCCGTGTGAGGAATACTGGAGGAGGAGAGGGGACGCGAAGTCCCCCGCTAGGTTACCGGCCCCACTGTGAAGTGCGGGCCGGTTTTTTTCGTGCCGTCCCGCCAGCGCCGACTTTTAAAACGGCAAGTCGGGTATGAGCTTCAGCAGGTCGGTGCGCCCCGTGTCCTGAACCAGTTTTCGGGCGCGCTTGGGCTCGAAGTCGACGAGTTGCCTGACGACTTGCGCGACTTCGTCCGGGCGGTGGGCGTGATGCAAGGCCATGCCCCATTGATAGAAGGCTGCGCCGTTCAGTGGCTGCAGCTGCGCGGCTTGTTGCAGTGCGTTTGCGGCCGCTTCGTGCTGGCCCAGGCGTGCATGGGCGAGGCCCTTGCCGTACCAGGCGCGGTCGAGGCCCGGTTTGCGCCGTACTGCTTCCGAGAAAGCGGCGATGGCGGCCTCGGGCTTGCCGGCGTGCTCGCGCACGTAACCAAGGTTGAACCAGGTGTCGGCATCGGCAGGCACCCGTTCGATAATCTTTTCGCACCATGATTCCGCCACGTCCCAGCGCTGTCTTTCCGCGGCGATCGCCGCCAGATGTCGCGCGGACTTTACGTCGGCCGGCGCGCAGCGAAAGGCTTCCGCGTAAGCCGCATAGGCAGTGTCGGGCTGGCCAAGAAAGTGGAACAGCCAGCCGCGGGCATAATGACGCCAATGATCGTAATCCATCGCTCTTCGAACCGCTCAGGTGTTTCGAACATACCATGACTCATCCAGAGCTTCTCATCATCGGCATCCTGCGCGCGCTCGTCGAGGTCGCGCTGCTGTTTCTCGTGGGGCAGGGCATTCTTGCCCTGCTGGCCGGCAGCCGGCGGCACAGCAACGGCGTATACCAGCTGTTCGTCCTGATGACCCGCCCGGTGCTCAAGCTCGTGCGCTGGATTTCGCCGCCGCAGATCATCGACAAGCACTTGCCCTTCGTCGCCTTCTTCGTGCTGTTCTGGTGCTGGATCGGGCTGGCCTGGCTGAAACGGGCCTACTGCGAAGCGCACATGCTGCAGTGCTTCTGAAAAGGTTTTGACGACCGCGTGGTACATACCTATAATGCGCCGCTCTTTGCAGTCAGGCAGTTCGCCACGAATTTTCTGGCCAGGTAGCTCAGTTGGTAGAGCAGCGGATTGAAAATCCGCGTGTCGACGGTTCGATTCCGCCCCTGGCCACCAGATACCATCAACGGCCCTCCGCGCGAGGGCCGTTTTTCCGTGGTGACCTGCCGATGTGCGAATGAGGAAAAACTTGATCTGTCCGGGTTGATCCTTCCGGGTGGATCGTCTCTAATATCAAGGTATTGCATCCGACGACAGGCACCGTGCAGGTATTCGCTCTCGGCATCAATCACCATACCGCCCCGCTTGATATCCGCGAGCAGGTAGCGTTCGACCCGACGCGGCTAGGGCAGGCGTTGCACGACCTGTTGCGCGGCCGCCCGGTGCGCGAGGCGGCGATCCTGTCGACCTGCAACCGCATGGAGTTGTACTGCGCGACAGAAGAGCCGGCTGCCGCGGTCGATTGGCTGGCCGAGTACCACGCCCTGCCGGCGCGCCGCATCGAACCTTACCTGTATCGCCATCCGCAGAAGGATGCCGTACGCCACATGTTCCGCGTCGCCTCCGGCCTCGACTCGATGGTGCTTGGCGAGCCGCAGATCCTCGGCCAGATGAAGCAGGCGGCGCGGGCCGCTGAAGCGGCCGGCACGCTCGGCACGCTGCTCAACAAGTTGTTCCAGCGCACCTTCGCCGTTGCCAAGGAAGTGCGTTCCACCACCGCGATTGGCGCCAACATCGTCTCGATGGCCGCCGCCGCGGTGCATCTGTCCGAGCGCATCTTCGAACGACTGGATCAGCAACAGGTCCTGTTCATCGGCGCCGGCGAGATGATCGAACTGTGCGCCGCGCACTTTGCCGGCGCCAAGCCCAAACGCCTGTCAATTGCCAACCGCACGCCCGAACGCGCCAAACCGATCGCCGAGCGCTTTGGCGGTGATGTGTTGCGTCTTGAAGAGGTCAGCGAGAAGCTGGCCGATTACGACATTGTCGTTTCCTGCACGGCGAGCACGCTGCCGATCATCGGGTTGGGCATGGCCGAGCGCGCGCTGAAAGCGCGGCGGCACCGGCCGATGGTGATGGTCGACCTCGCCGTGCCGCGCGACATCGAGGCTGAAATCGGCGAGCTGGACGACGTCTTCCTCTATACGCTCGATGACCTCGGGCAAATCGTCGAATCGGGCCAGGAGTCTCGTCAGGCGGCGATCGTCGAGGCCGAGGACATCATCACCCATCGCGTTGACGACTTCCTGCACTGGATGGCCGCGCGCGAGACCGTGCCGACCATCCGCGCCCTGCGCGATGCGGGCGAACGCGCGCGTCGTCACGAAGTCGAGCATGCGCTCAAGCTGCTGCAGCGTGGCGACGACCCGGCGCAGGTACTGGATGCGCTCTCCAAGGGCCTGACCAACAAGCTGTTGCATCCGCCCACGGAAGCCCTGAACCTTGCCGAAGGCACCGATCGCGGCGAAATCGCCGATCTGATTGCGCGCATCTGGCGCCTGCATCCCGAGCAGTAGCTGATGAAGTCCAGTATCCGCCAGCGCCTCGAGCAGCTGGCCGACCGTCTTGTCGAACTCGATACCCTGCTGGGGCAGGAGGAAGCCACTCGCGACATGGAGGCGTTTCGTCGCCTCAATCGCGAGCGTGCGGACATCGCCGAGGTGGTGGATCTGTTCGTGGCCTATCGCCAGGCCGAGTCGGATCTCGCCACTGCTGCCGCGATGGAGGGTGATGCCGACATGCGCGAGTTTGCACAGGAGGAAGCACAGACCGCGCAGGACACGATGGCGCGGCTTGAGGACGAATTGCAGCGCGCGCTGTTGCCGCGCGACCCGAACGACGACAAGAACATCTTCCTCGAAATCCGTGCCGGCACCGGCGGCGACGAGTCGGCGCTGTTCGCCGGTGATCTGTTCCGCATGTACGCGCGTTATGCCGAGCGCCAGCGCTGGAAGGTCGAGGTGGTGTCGAAGAACGAATCCGACCTCGGCGGCTATCGCGAGATCATCGCGCGTATCGAGGGCGATGGCGCGTACTCGAAGCTCAAGTTCGAGTCGGGCGGCCATCGCGTGCAGCGCGTGCCGGAAACCGAGGCACAGGGCCGCATCCACACCTCCGCCTGCACGGTCGCAGTGTTGCCCGAAGCCGACGCGCTGGGTGAAATCAACATCAATCCCGCCGACCTGCGCATCGATACTTTCCGTGCTTCCGGTGCGGGCGGCCAGCACATCAACAAGACCGATTCGGCGGTACGCATCACGCACCTTCCGAGCGGCCTCGTCGTCGAATGCCAGGACGATCGTTCGCAACACCGCAACAAGGCGCAGGCGCTGAGCGTGCTCGCCGCGCGGTTGGCGGACATGCAGTTGCGCGAGCAGCAACAGAGGATTGCCAGCACACGGAAATCGCTGATCGGCAGCGGCGACCGTTCCGAACGCATCCGCACGTACAATTTCCCGCAGGGGCGCGTTACCGACCACCGCATCAACCTGACGCTCTACAAGATCGACGCGATCATGGACGGCGACCTGACCGAATTGATCGCCGGCCTCAACGCCGAGCATCAGGCCGAGCAGCTGGCCGCGCTGGCCGGCGAGGAATGACCAGCGTCGCACAGTTATTGGTGGAAGCGCGCCAGCGCATTCCTGCGAGCGAGGCGCGGCTGTTGCTCGGCCATCTTCTCGGTCGCAATGCTGCCTGGCTGGAGGCTCATCGCGACGATGAGGTTGTTGTCGCTGGCGGATACTCGGCGCTGGTGGGACGGCGCGCTGCAGGCGAGCCGATCGCCTACCTGATCGGCGAGCGCGAGTTTTACGGCCGCGACTTTGCCGTTACCCCCAATGTACTGATTCCGCGTCCCGAGACCGAATTGCTAGTCGACATCGCCAAAGCAAAAGTCGGCGCTGGCAGGACGGCATCCATCCTTGATCTGGGTACCGGAAGTGGCTGCCTGGCTGTGAGCTTGGCTCTGGAATTGCCGCAGGCGCGGCTAACTGCGGTCGATGTTTCACCTGCGGCGCTGGAGGTGGCACGCGGTAATGCGCAGCGGCTCGGTGCTAACGTCGATTTTGTCGAGAGCGACTGGTTTGCCGCTGTGCCACCCCAGTGCTTTCATCTCATCGTCGCCAATCCGCCTTACGTTGCGGCGGGTGATCCGCATCTGGACGAAGGCGACCTGCGTTTCGAACCGGTCGGTGCGCTGACCGACCATGCTGACGGGCTGTCGGCCATTCGCCTGATCGTGGCCGATGCGCCGCAATGGCTCGCCGTCAATGGCTGGCTGTTTTTTGAGCATGGCTATGATCAGGCGGTCGCTGCACGGCAACTGCTTGACGCTGCGGGTTTTTCCGAAATCGAGCAATATTGCGACCTGGCGGGGATTGTCCGCGCGAGTGGTGGTCGGTATTGTATTTCTCGCGAATAATCAATAGAATCGCGCCCTTTTCCGTCATTCGAATTCTCAGAGGAACCTCCATGGTTGTCATCCGTCTTGCCCGCAGCGGCGCCAAGAAGCGTCCGTTCTTCAACATGGTCGTCACCGACTCGCGCAATCGCCGCGACGGTCGCTTCGTCGAGCGCGTTGGTTTCTACAATCCCAAGGCCGCCGATAACGAGAAGGGTCTGGTTGTCGATGTCGAGCGTCTGGCTTACTGGCAGGGCAAGGGCGCCCAGCTGTCGCCGACTGCCGCGCGCCTGGTCAAGCAGGCCGCCGTCGCCAAGGCCGCCTAAGCAGCAATGATTGTCCTGGGGCGGATTACCGCTCCATATGGGGTGAAGGGCTGGTTGCGGTTGCACCCTTTCGGTGATGAGCCCGAGCGCTGGCGCGAAATCAGGCACTGGTGGCTGGGCCGTGACGATCAGGATTTTTCCGGCTGGAAATCCTGGCCCTTGCAGATGTTGCGACAGCAAGGCAATGGCTGGGTGGTGAAACTGACCGGCGTCGAGGATCGCAACGCCGCCGAGCAGATGGTTGGACAGTTCGTCGGTGCGCCGCGCAACGGACTACCGGCGACCGGGCAGGATGAGTATTACTGGGCTGATCTGGTTGGCCTGGCGGTGGTGAATGAAAAGCAGGAGACGCTGGGGCGCGTGACCGAACTGATCGAGTCGGGCGCCCACGCAGTGATGGTGGTGCAGGAAGGCGAAGGGGAAAAGACGCAGCAGCGGCTGTTGCCTTTCGTCGGTCAAGTGGTGAAGGATGTGGATGTGCCCGCCGGTGTGGTGCGCGTCGACTGGGATCGAGATTGGTGATGCTGAGATTTGACGCCATCACGCTGTTCCCGGAGATGTTCGCGGCGGTGACGGAATGCGGCATCAGCAGGCGTGCGCTGGAGCGTGGCTTGTGGCAGCTGGAATGCTGGAATCCGCGACAGTGGGCCGAGAATGCCTACGGTTCGGTGGATGACCGGCCGTTTGGCGGCGGTCCCGGCATGGTGATGCAAGCGCGGCCGCTGGAAGCAGCGATAGGCGCGGCAAAGGAGGCACGTGGCGGAGAGGGCAAAGTGATCTACCTCTCACCGCAAGGCAGGCCGCTCGGTCACCTAAAGGTGAAAGAGCTGGCGGCGGGTACGGGAGCGATCCTGCTCTGCGGCCGCTACGAAGGCATCGACGAGCGCGTGATTGAGCGCTGTGTGGATGAGGAAGTGTCGCTGGGCGACTTCGTGTTGTCCGGCGGGGAAATTGCAGCACTGGCGTTGATCGACGCCTGCGTGCGGCAGCTGCCGGGGGCATTGAACGACGAAGCCTCGGCGGTGGAAGACTCTTTCGTCGCTGGGCTGCTGGATTGTCCGCACTACACGCGGCCCGAGGTGTATGAAGAATTAGCCGTGCCGGACGTGCTGTTGTCCGGGCACCATGAGAACATCCGCCGCTGGCGACTCAAGCAGTCGCTGCTGCGGACCCGGGAGCGCCGCCCGGAGCTGTTTGCCAAATGGCTGGCGCAAAGAGTTGCTCAAGACGCTGCGCGCGGCTTGAGCAAGGAAGAAACGCAACTACTGCGCGAGATCGAAGCGGATTCGGGTAAGTAGCTCTGCGGTCGTAACAAGATGATTTTTGATTTGACAAGGAAAACGACATGAACCTGATTGAGCAACTGGAAAAAGAAGAAATCGAGCGTCTGGGCAAGACCATCCCTGACTTTGGCCCCGGCGACACCGTGATCGTCAACGTGAATGTGGTCGAAGGCGAGCGCAAGCGTGTGCAGGCCTTTGAAGGCGTGGTGATCGCCAAGCGCAACCGCGGCCTCAACTCCGCCTTCACCGTCCGCAAGATTTCCTCCGGCGAAGGCGTCGAACGGACCTTCCAGACCTATTCCCCGCTGCTCGCCAGTATCGAGGTCAAGCGCCGTGGCGATGTGCGTCGCGCCAAGCTCTACTACCTGCGCGAGCGTTCCGGCAAGTCCGCGCGCATCAAGGAAAAGCTCACCAAGAAGGCCGAAGCCCCGAAGGAATAAGCCTTCCTTGTACCAACAAAAAAGGACGCCGCGGCGTCCTTTTTTGTTGGCTGAAGGCTGGTGGCGTCAGACGCGCTTGTCTTTCTCGATCAGCGCGTAGGCCGAATGGTTGTGGATCGACTCGAAATTTTCCGATTCGACGGTGTAGGCGTCGATGCGTGGATCGGCATTCAGTACGCCGGCAACATCGCGCACGATGTCCTCGACGAACTTCGGATTGTCGTAGGCGCGTTCGGTCACCAGTTTCTCGTCCGGGCGCTTGAGCAGGCCGTAGAGTTCGCAGGAGGCCTGGCTTTCGGCCATGTGCACGATTTCCTCGATCCAGACGAAGCTGTTGGTAGTGGCCGTGATGGTGATGTGCGAGCGCTGGTTGTGCGCGCCACGCTCGGAAATCTTCTTTGAGCAGGGGCAGAGGCTGGTCGCCGGGACGACGACGCGCGTGGTCTGCTTGTAGCCGTCGCCTTCGATGATTTCGCCGAGGAAGGTGACTTCGTAGTCGAGCAGGCTCTTGACCTTCGAGACTGGCGCGGCCTTGTTGATGAAGTAGGGAAAGCTCATCTCGAGATGACCGGTCTTGGCTTCGAGCTTGGTCACCATTTCGCGCAGCATCGACTCGAAGCTTTCGACTGAAATCTCGCGCTCGTGGGCGTTGAGAATCTCGACGAAGCGCGACATGTGCGTGCCCTTGAAATTGTGCGGCAGCCCGACATACATGTTGAAGGTGGCGATGGTGTGCTGCACGCCGCCGCTCTTGTCGAGCACCTTGACCGGGTGGCGGATGGACTTGATGCCGACCTTGTTGATCGGCAGCTGGCGGGAGTCGGCGCTGGATTGGACGTCAGGAATGGCCATAGTGATGTCTTTCAGGTTCACGAGAAAGTCTCCGAGGGGTTGGGGGCGCAGGCCAGTCGATGTTGGCCGGTCGTTCTCAAACCCTATATAACATTCCCGACTAAATATCTCAAGTAATGGAGTTGATAAAAATTTTGATGCGTTCGGCGATGGCTGGAGCGCTCAGGCCGATCTCGGCCAGCAATTGCCCCTGTTCACCCTGCTCGATGAAACTGTCGGGCAAACCCAGCCGCAACAAAGGCTTGGTGATTCCCAAGGATTCGAGCGTACGCGCGACTTCGGAACCCGCGCCACCGATGATCGCGTTCTCCTCCACCGACACCAGTACTTCATGTGTGTCCGCCAGCGCGCGAATCAAGTCGACATCGAGCGGTTTGATGAAGCGCATGTTGGCAACGGTGGCATCGAGCGTTTCACCCGCTTCGAGCGCAGCCGTCAGCAAGGTGCCGAAGACGAGGATCGCGATGCGCTTTCCTCGTCTGCGGATTTCGCCTTTGCCGATTTCGATGGCGTCCAAAGTCGGCGCTGGTGAGATGGCACTGCCGGAGCCGCGCGGGTAGCGTACGGCAGCCGGGCCGGGATGGCGATAGGCGGTGGTCAGCATGCGCCGGCATTCGGCCTCGTCGGCGGGGGTCATGACCACCATGTTCGGGATGCAGGCGAGGTAGGAGAGGTCGAAGGCGCCCTGGTGTGTCGCGCCGTCGGCGCCCACCAGGCCGCCACGGTCGATGGCGAAGGTGACGTCAAGGTTCTGTAATGCAACGTCGTGGATCAACTGGTCGTAACCGCGCTGCAGGAAGGTCGAGTAAATGGCAACGACCGGCTTCATGCCGCCGCAGGCGAGGCCGGCGGCGAAGGTGACGGCATGCTGCTCGGCAATGCCGACGTCGTGGTAGCGCTGCGGAAACTGCTGGGCGAAGCGCGTCATGCCCGAGCCTTCGCACATCGCCGGGGTGATGCCGACCAGATGGTCGTCGCTCGCGGCCATGTCGCACAGCCAGTCGCCGAAGACCTGTGTGAAGGTGAGCTTGCCGCTGCCCTTGCCCGAAGCAATGCCATTGCTGGCATCGAACTTGGAAACGCCGTGATAGAGCACCGGATCGGCCTCGGCCAGCTTGTAGCCCTGACCCTTGCGCGTGATGATGTGCAGGAACTGCGGACCTTTCAAGTTGCGCAGGTTCTCCAGCGTCGGCAGCAGTGATTCGAGGTCGTGGCCGTCGATCGGGCCGATGTAGTTGAAGCCGAATTCCTCGAACAACGTGCCGGGCACGAACATGCCCTTGACGTGTTCTTCGGCGCGCTTCGCAAGTTCTAGCAGCGGCGGGGCGACAGATAATACTTTTTCACCGGCCTTGCGCGCGGCATTGAAGCTGCGCCCCGAGAACAGGCGGGCGAGGTATTTGTTGAGCGCGCCGACGGGTGGCGAGATCGACATCTTGTTGTCGTTGAGGATGACCAGCAAGTTGGCGTCGATCACGCCGGCATTGTTGAGCGCTTCGAAGGCCTGACCGGCGGACATCGCGCCGTCACCGATGATCGCGACGACCCGGTGGTCCTCGCCCTGGTCGCGCGCCGCGACGGCCATGCCAAGGGCGGCCGAAATCGAGGTCGAGGAATGGCCGACGCCGAAGGTGTCATAGGGGCTTTCGTCGCGCTTCGGGAAGCCGGATAGTCCGTCCTTCATGCGCAGCCGGGCCATGCCCGCGCGCCGTCCGGTGAGCACCTTGTGTGCGTAGGTCTGGTGGCCAACGTCCCAAACCAGCCGGTCTTCGGGCGTGTCGTAGATGTAGTGCAGCGCGATAGTCAGTTCGATGGTGCCGAGGTTGGACGACAAGTGTCCTCCGGTCTTGGCGACCGAATCGAGCAGGAAGGCACGCAGCTCCTCGGCCAACGTAGGCAGCTGCTCGCGTGGCAGCGCGCGCAGGTCGGCCGGATCGTTGATGGTGTCGAGCAGGGGATAGGTCATGTCAGAAGCTGCGGTCGACGATGTAATTGGTCAGGGCGGCGAGCCGCTCGGTTCTGACCGGGCAGGCAGCGAGCGCTTCATGGGCCTGCGCACGTAACTGCGCCGCGAATTCCTTCGCGCGCGGCAGGCCGAGCATGCTGACGTAGGTCGGCTTGTCCTGCGCGGCATCCTTACCGGCGGTTTTGCCTAGCGTGACCGTGCTGCCCTCGGCGTCGAGGATGTCATCCACCACCTGGAACAGCAGGCCGGCGCGATTGGCATAATGGCCAAGCGCCTCCAGCGTCGCATCATCCGCCTCGCCACAATGCGCGCCGAGCAGCACTGCGGCGCGAATCAGCGCGCCGGTTTTGCGGATGTGCATGAACTCGAGTTCTTCGAGCGTCAGCGTCGTGCCGACCGCTGCGAGGTCAATGGCCTGACCGCCGGCCATGCCGCGTGAGCCGCTGGCCTGCGCCAGCAGGGCGATCATCGAAAGTCGGCGCTGGTGGGACGGCACACGGATGGAAAATTCAGCTTCGGACAAGATCTGGAAAGCCAGCGTTTGCAGCGCATCGCCGACCAGCAGTGCCGTGGCCTCGTCGAACTCGACATGGCAGGTCGGGCGGCCGCGGCGCAGCACGTCGTCGTCCATGCAGGGCAGGTCATCATGCACCAGCGAATAGGCGTGGATCAGTTCGACCGCGCAAGCGGCGATATCGAGCACTTGCGGATCGGCGCCGAGCGCTTCGCCGGCGGCATGGCAGAGCAGCGGCCGCATGCGCTTGCCGCCGCCGAGCGTGCTGTAGCGCATCGCCTCATGCAACCGGGCGGGTGCGGTCGAGATGGGCGGCAGGCAGCGATCCAGCGCACTTTCGGTGCGGCGCTGAATCTCGGCCATCCAATGCGCGAACGACGTATTCAATCCGCGCCGCCTTCCGCGGAACTCTCGACCGGAACGGTGAAATCGTTCAGCTTGTCGCCGTCCAGAATGCGAATTTTTTGCTCGGCTTGCGCGAGCGTTTCCTGGCAATGCCTGAGCAGGACCGTGCCGCGTTCATAGGCCTTGAGAGAATCTTCGAGCGATGCGCCACCGCTTTCCAGCGTCTGGACGAGGCGTTCGAGTTCCTGCAGGGCGGCCTCGAAGGAGGCGGGGGTCTTGGATGCGGCGGATTTCATCATCTGGAGCAAGCTTGCGAGCCCTGCAAAATAGCCTATGGCGCCCCTTCAGGTCAAATCATCTGTATACTTCTTATGCCTGCATTTCTCCCGCTTTTCGCAGGCGGCGTGCCGGTTTCCGGGTGTCTCTTTCTTGGAGGTTGGTGACTTATGTCCGACATCGCATCACGGGCGCAGTTGGCCCCGAGTTTTTCCCAGTTTCCCGTCGAATGGTATTTCGACGAAAAGCTTTTCGAGCTGGAGAAGAAACTCATCTTCGATGCCGGTCCGGGTTACGTCGGCCATGAGCTGATGGTGCCGGAGCAGTACAACTACCGCTCCACCGAATGGACTGACCACTCGCACATCCTCGTGCGCCAGCCCGACGGCATCTACCAGATGTCCAACGTCTGCCGCCATCGCCAGGCCATCATGCTGCAGGGGAGCGGCACGGCCGACAAGACTATTGTCTGCCCGATCCACCGCTGGACTTACGATACGCAGGGAGAGCTGATCGGTGCGCCGCACTTCCCGCAGAATCCCTGCCTGAATCTGAACAAGCAGAAGCTGGAGAACTGGAACGGCCTGTTGTTCAAGGGCCCGCGCTCGGCCAATGCCGACCTCGCCGGCATGAGGGTGGCTGGCGAGTTCGATTTCTCCGGCTACAAGCTCGACCACGTCGAGCTGCACCAGTGCAACTACAACTGGAAGACCTTCATCGAGGTTTACCTCGAGGACTACCACGTCGTGCCCTACCATCCGGGCCTCGGTAACTTCGTCACCTGCGACGACCTGACATGGCAGTTTTCCGACTGGTATTCGGTGCAGCGGGTCGGCATCACATCGCTGGCCAAGACGGGCTCGAAGACCTACGCGCAGTGGCACAAGGCCGTCCTCGACTACTACAACGGCGAGCTGCCGAAGCAGGGCGCGGTGTGGCTCACCTACTACCCGAACATCATGGTCGAGTGGTATCCGCATGTGCTGGTCGTCTCGACGCTGATTCCACAGGATGTCGATCGCACCCTCAACGTCGTCGAGTTCTACTATCCTGAAGACATCGCGCTGTTCGAGCCCGAGTTCATCAAGGCTGAGCAGGCTGCCTACATGGAGACGGCGATCGAGGACGACGACATCGGCGAGCGCATGGATCGTGGCCGCCACGCGCTGCTCAAGCAGGGACGCAGCGAAGTCGGCCCCTACCAGTCACCAATGGAGGATGGCATGCAGCATTTCCACGAGTTCTATCGTCGCATCATGGCAGAAGCGCTGGTCACAAGATGATTACTGTCGATCACACATCCGGATTGGTCAGTCTCGCCGTACTTGGCGAGTTCACACTCGAGGATTTCACCGAGTTCGAGGAATACCTGATCGCCAACGAACTGTTCGACGGCTCGCATGACCTGCTGTTCGACCTGCGCGAGATGGCGGGTTTCACCGTCGACATGGCCTGGGAGGAGATCAAGTTCTCACGCATTCACGGTGGCGACTTCAAGCGCGTCGCGGTGGTGACCGACAGCCAGTGGGTCACCTGGAGCGCGTGGCTGGAGAAGGCTTTCGTCAAGGCCGAATTGCGCGTCTTCGAGGATGCCGGGGAGGCACAAACCTGGCTGACGGAGGAAGCATGATGAACGAGTATCTCGTCAGCGTCGAAGAGCTTGCAGCGCACTTGAACGATCCGAACTGGATCGTGTTCGACTGCCGGCACGATCTCGCGAATACCGAATACGGCGCGCAGGCCTGGACGAAAGCGCACATCCCCGGTGCACTGTTCCTGCATTGCGACCGCGACCTGTCCGGGCCGATGACGGGCAAGAACGGCCGCCATCCACTGCCCGATATCGAAGCCTTCGCGAAACGCATGAGTGAGTGCGGCATCACGCCGGACACGCAGGTCGTTGCTTACGACAACGAGGCGAGTGCCTTCGCCGCGCGCCTGTGGTGGCTGCTGCGCTGGCTCGGTCATGACAAGGTGGTGCTGCTCGATGGCGGACTGCCTGGCTGGAAGCGCGCCAAGCAGCCGCTCGATACGACCGTGAAGCAAGTTATGCCGACGCAATTCGTGCCGCGCGAACGTCCCGAAATGCTTGTCGATCTGGCTTATGTCGAGCAACACCTGCGCCAGCCCGACATGCTGCTTGTCGATGGCCGCAGCGAAGACCGTTTCGCCGGCCAGAACGAACGGCTCGACCCTGTCGCGGGCCATATTCCCGGCTCGCTCAATCGTTTCTATTACGACTGCCTCGACGACGCGGCGATCTACTTCAAGCCGGCCGACGAGATGCGCGCGGAATTCGCCGACCTACTCGGCGACCGCGACCCGCGCACGGTGGTACATGTCTGCGGCTCGGGTGTCACGGCCTGCGTCAATGTGCTCGGCATGGAGATCGCCGGCATGAAGGGTTCGAGGCTCTATGCGGGCTCGTGGAGCGAGTGGTGCAGCGATCCCGCGCGCCCGGCTGCGACCGGGGATCAGCCCGGCTGATGCTGTTTTAACGCCCAGGCGACATGCTCGCGCACTAGCGCCGATGGATGATCGGCGTGCGCGAGCAGGGCGGATTTGACTTCTGTTGATGGTGTCGCGTTCCCCAGCGCAACGGCAATGTTGCGCAGCCAGCGTTCGTGGCCAATGCGGCGGATCGGCGAGCCGACGAGCCGGTCGTTGAAGTCGCCTTCACTCCACGCGAACAATTCCACCAAGGTCGCCTGGTCGAGTCCATTGCGCGGCAGGAAGTCGGTTTCTCGCGTCGGTGTCGCGAAGCGGTTCCACGGACAAGCGAGCTGGCAATCGTCGCAACCGTAGATACGGTTGCCCATCAGCGGTCGGAGTTCCTCCGGAATGCTGCCGGGATGCTCAATGGTCAGATAGGAAATGCAGCGCCGCGCATCGAGACGGTAGGGTGCGACGATGGCCTGCGTTGGGCAGATGTCGAGACAGGCGGTGCAGGTCCCGCAATGCGCTTCAATCGGCGTGTCGGCGGGCAGCGGTAGCGTGACGAAAATCTCGCCGAGAAAAAACCAAGAGCCGGTCTGCGAGAGCAGCAGCGTGTGCTTGCCGCGCCAGCCAAGGCCGGCGTTCCGTGCGAGTTCGACTTCCATGGCCGGCGCGGAATCGGTGAAGACGCGGTAGCCGAAGTCGCCGACTTCCTCGACAATGCGGTCGGCCAGTTTCTGCAGGCGGTGGCGCAGCAGCTTGTGGTAGTCGCGACCTAGCGCGTAGCGGGAAACTTCTGCAAAGTCAGCGCTGGCAGGACGGCTTGTTTCAGTCAGGTAATCCATCCGGCAGGTGATCACGCAGCGCGTGCCGGGCACCAGTTCGGCCGGCCGTGCGCGCTTCATGCCATGCCGCGCCATATAATCCATCGAACCGTGGCAACCGGCTGCGAGCCAGTCCAACAGGCCTTGTTCGGCTACCCCCAGATCGATGCCGGCGAAGCCGACGGCGGTGAAGCCGAGTTCCAGCCCCCAACCGCGAACCCTGTCCTTGAGAGTGTTCCAGTCATGCATGCTGCCGATGATAACCGCCGCACTCAGTTGCTCAATTTCGTGTTGCCCGACGCTGCGGCGACGCAAGCGTTGGGCGCGCAACTGGCAGCGGCTATTCCGCGCGACCTCAAGCCGGCGGCGGTCGTTTACCTCGAAGGCGACCTTGGCGCGGGCAAGACAACGCTGGTCGGTGGACTGTTGCGAAAAGTCGGCGCTGGCGAGACGGCAAAGAGCCCGACCTATACTCTGGTTGAACCTTATGTAATTTCTGGATTAAACTTATATCACTTTGATTTCTATAGGTTCAGTGTTCCTGAAGAGTTTCTTGATGCGGGTCTCTACGAATATTTCTCCGACAGCGGGCTTTGCTTGGTCGAATGGCCGGACCGGGCGCAGCCCTATTTGCCCGCTGCCGACCTGCGCATCCGGCTCGTTCATGAAGGCAGCGGACGTCGCGCCAGCATCGAGTCTGCGAGTGAGCGAGGACAGCAATGGCTGAAGGCCTTGGCACCTTCTCTCGACGCGATTTCATCCGGAGCAGCGGCGCCGTCCTGACACTGCTGGTCACACCGCTTGCATGGGCTGGCGCGGCGTCGACACTGTTGGGCGTGCGTGTCTGGCCCGCTGCCGATTACACCCGCATCACGATTGAGCATGACCAGCCACTCAACTTTAGCCACCTGATGCTGAAGGCCCCGGACCGGGTCGTACTCGACCTCGAAGGCGTCGAGTTCAACTCGGTGTTGCAGAGCCTGCCGGGCAAGATTCTCGAGAACGATCCGCAGATCAAGCTGATCCGCGCCGGCCGCTTCAAGCCGGGCGTGGTGCGGCTCGTCATCGAACTCAAGGGCGAGGTGAAGCCGCAACTGTTCAGTCTCAAGCCGGTCGGCGACTATGGCCATCGGCTGGTACTCGACCTCTATCCCGCCGAACCGCCCGATCCGCTGCTTGCGCTGTTCGAGAAGCATGGCAAGGGCGACCCCTTCGTGCAGCCCGATGCCAAGCCGGTTGCACCGGACATCGCGCGGCTCGTGACGGTTGTGATCGATCCGGGCCACGGCGGCGAAGATCCCGGTGCGGTGGGGCGTGGCGGCAGCCTCGAAAAAAACGTCACGCTCGACATCGCACGCCGCCTCAAGGCGAAGATCGACGCCACACCGAACATGCGTGCGCTGCTGACGCGCGATGGCGACTACTTCATCCCGCTCGGCCAGCGCGTCGCCAAGGCGCGGCGCGTGAAGGCGGATTTGTTCGTCTCCGTGCATGCCGATGCCTTCGTCAAGCCGACCGCGCGCGGTTCGTCGGTATTCGTGCTGTCGGAAAACGGCGCCTCCAGCACGGCGGCGCGCTGGCTCGCCGATCGCGAGAACGCGGCCGACCTGATCGGCGGCGTGAACCTCGGCGTCAAGGACAAACATCTGGCGCGCACGCTGCTCGACCTTTCGCAGACGGCAACACTCAACGACAGCCTGAAACTCGGCAAGGCGGTGCTCGGCGAAATCGGCGGCATCAACACGCTGCACAAGGGTCATGTCGAACAGGCCGGTTTCGCGGTGCTCAAGGCACCGGATATTCCGTCGATCCTCGTCGAGACGGCTTTCATCTCGAATCCCGAAGAAGAGAAGCGCCTGACCGACGACGGCTATCAGGACCGCATGGCCGAGGCGCTGCTGACCGGCATGAAGCGCTATTTCGCGCAAAATCCGCCGCTGTCGAAGTCGAAGCTGGCATCAGTGTTCTGATGCGCGACTGATACAATTCGCCGCTTTCCCGACGGGTTTCATTTCCACTGCGGCAATGCAGTTTTTCCGAACCATTCCAGTGCAGGCGACCTCTTCCCGCGTGCTGGCCATCGGCAACTTCGACGGCCTGCATCTTGGGCATCGTGCACTGCTCGAACGCCTGACCGCAACGGCGCGCCAGCATGGCCTGCCAAGCGCGGTGATGACCTTCGAGCCGCATCCGCGCGAACTGTTCGCGCCCGAGCAGGCGCCGGCGCGCCTCACCAGCCTGCGCGAGAAGCTGGCGCTGCTGGAAGCCTGCGGCATCGACGAGGTGCATCTGCTGCATTTCAACCGCAAGCTCGCCGCGCTGACGGCTGACGAGTTCGTCGAACGCATCCTCGTGCGCGGCCTCGGTGTGCGCCATCTCATCATCGGCGACGACTTCCGTTTTGGCAAGGGCCGCGGCGGCGACTTCGCGATGCTGCAGGCCGCGGGACAGCAGCATGGTTTCGGCGTCGAGGCGATGCACACCATCGAGATCGGCGGTGAGCGCGTGTCCAGTTCCGCCGTGCGCGATACCCTCGCCACGGGCGACCTCGAACACGCGGCACGCCTGTTGGGACGTCCGTACAACATCTCCGGTCGTGTCGTGCATGGCGACAAGATTGGCCGCAAGCTCGGCTGGCCGACCGCCAACATCCAGCTCAAGCGCAAGCGCATCGCGTTGACCGGCGTCTTCGCCGCGACGGTGTCGGGCCTCGACAAGCGCCACCTTCCTGGTGCGGCGAGCCTCGGCGTGCGGCCGACGCTGGGCAAGGGCTTGCGCCCGGTGCTCGAAGTGCATCTGTTCGACTTCAGCCAGGAAATCTACGGTGCGCACGTGACCGTGCATTTCCTTCACAAGTTGCGCGACGAGATGAAATTCGACTCCTTCGAGGCGTTGACTGCGCAGATCGCGCGCGACGTGGTGACGACGCAGAATTACTTTGCCGGCAGGCAGATGGATTGACTTTCGAGTAAACGAAATGGCCGACTACAAGAAAACTCTCAACATGCCCGACTCCGCCTTCCCGATGCGCGGCGACCTCGCCAAGCGCGAGCCGGGCTGGGTGAAGCAGTGGCAGGAGCAGCAGCTCTACAAGAAGATTCGTGCTGCCTCCAAGGGGCGTCCGCGTTTCGTGCTGCACGACGGCCCGCCCTACGCGAACGGCGACATCCACATCGGCCATGCGGTCAACAAGATTCTCAAGGACATCATCGTGCGCTCGCGCACGCTCGCCGGCTTCGATGCGCCCTACGTGCCAGGTTGGGATTGTCATGGCCTGCCCATCGAGCACCAGATCGAGAAGACGCACGGCAAGCACCTCGAAGGCAACAAGGCGCGCGCGCTGTGCCGCACCTACGCGCAGGAACAGATCGAGCGGCAGAAGAAGGATTTCATCCGGCTCGGCGTGCTCGGCGAATGGGACAACCCCTACAAGACGATGGAGTTCCGCACCGAAGCCGACGAGATACGCGCGCTCGGCGAGATGTACCGCAAGGGCTATTTGTTCAAGGGCCTCAAACCGGTGAACTGGTGTTTCGATTGCGGCTCGGCGCTGGCCGAGGCCGAGGTCGAATACGCCGACAAGAAATCGCCGGCGATCGACGTCGCGTTTCCGCTGGAGGCGGGTGAGTGCAGCCGCGTTGCCGCAGCCTTCAATGTCGCGACGCTACCCGACAAGACGACCTATGCGGTGATCTGGACGACGACGCCCTGGACGATTCCCGGAAACCAGGCGCTCAACGTCCATCCCGAGTTCGTGTACGAACTGGTCGATACGCCCAAGGGCCTACTGATCCTCGCTGCCGAGTTGCGCGCGTCCGCGCTGGAGCGCTACGGACTCGAAGGCAAGGTGCTCGGTGCCTGTCGCGGCATCGCGCTCGACCGCATGCAGTTCCGCCATCCGTTCTACGACCGCGCGTCGACGGTGTTCCTCGGCGAATATGTGACGCTCGACACGGGTACCGGCATCGTCCATAGCGCGCCGGCCTACGGCGTCGAGGACTACGATTCCTGCAAGCGTGCCGGCATGAAGAACGACGAAATCCTCACGCCCGTGCAGGGCGACGGACGCTTCGCCGAGAACCTGCCGTTTTTCGGCGGCCAGCACATCTGGAAGGCCAACCCGCTGATCGTCGAGAAGCTTGCCGATGTTGGCGCGCTGCTGGCCGGCGGGGAGATCACGCATAGCACCATGCACTGCTGGCGGCACAAGACGCCGACCATCTATCGCGCCACGACGCAGTGGTTCGTCGGCATGGACCGTCAACCGCATGAGGGCAATACCCTGCGCGAGACCGCACTCGCTGCCATCGAGGCGACCGAGTTCTTCCCGGGGTGGGGCAAGGCGCGCCTGCACGCGATGATCGCCAACCGGCCCGATTGGTGCGTCTCGCGCCAGCGCAACTGGGGCGTGCCGATCCCGTTCTTCCTGCACAAGGAAACCGGCGAGCCGCATCCGCGCACGCTGGAACTGGTTGAAGCCGTCGCGAAGAAGGTGGAGCAAGGCGGCATCGAGGCCTGGTTCGCACTTGACGCGAAAGAACTGCTTGGAGACGAAGCTGGCCAATATGACAAGATGAGCGACACGCTCGACGTCTGGTTCGACTCGGGCACGACGCATCGCAGCGTGATGCGTGGCTCGCACGCCGCCGATTGTGCTTATCCGGCAGACCTGTATCTCGAAGGTTCGGATCAGCATCGCGGCTGGTTCCATTCGAGCCTGCTCACCGGTTGCTGCATCGACGGCCGCGCGCCCTACAAGGGGCTGCTGACGCATGGCTTCGTCGTCGATGGCAAGGGCATGAAGATGTCCAAGTCGAAGGGCAACGTCGTTGCGCCACAGCAGGTTTCCGACACGCTCGGCGCCGAGATCCTGCGCTTATGGACAGCTTCCACCGACTACTCGGGTGAGCTGACCATTTCGAAGGAAATCCTCGACCGCGTGGTCGAGGTGTATCGCCGTCTGCGCAACACGCTCAAGTTCCTGCTCGCCAACACGGCCGACTTCGATCCGAAGACACAAATGCTGCGGGTGGAGCAGTGGCTGGAGATCGACCGCTATGCGCTCGCATTGACGCACGAACTGCAGGCGACTTGCGTGGCCGCTTACGACCGCTACGAGTTCCACAAGGTCGTGCAGGCACTGCAGAACTTCTGCGCCGAGGATCTTGGCGCCTTCTATCTCGATATCCTCAAGGATCGCCTCTACACGACGGCAACGGATTCGCGCGCGCGGCGCTCGGCGCAGAGCGCGCTGTGGCACATCGTGCAGTCGATCACGCGCCTGATGGCGCCGATCCTCAGTTTCACCGCCGAGGAGATCCATCAGGTGACTGGCCGCGACAGCGTCATGCTGGAAACCTGGCATGCATTGCCCGACATGGCAGGAATGGAAGCGCTTGTTCCGCGCTGGCAGGCCATTCGCACAGTGCGTGCTGAGGTGCTCAAAAAGATCGAGGAGGTTCGCAGCGCCGGTGGTGTTGGTTCCTCGTTGCAGGCCGAGGTCGAAATCAGGGCGACGGGCGAAACCCACGACTTGCTCGCGTCGCTGGGCGACGATCTGAAATTCGTGTTGATCTGCTCGAAAGTGACATTGGTGAAAGTCAGCTCCGGCGAGACGGCAGTTAATGTGACTCCCAGCCCGCAGAAGAAGTGCGCGAGGTGCTGGCACTGGCGCGAAGATGTCGGTCATGACCCTGCACATCCCGAACTGTGCAGCCGCTGCACCAGCAACCTTCACGGCGCGGGCGAGGCGCGCGCGTTTGCCTAGCACGGTGGCGAATACGTCGCGCTGGCTCGTGCTGGCCGGCGCGATCATCATCGCTGACTTCGCCACCAAGGCCTGGGTGCTGTCCGCCTTCCACCTGCACGAAAGCGTGGCGGTGACGTCCTTCTTCAACCTCGTGCTGGTGATGAACCCCGGTGCGTCGTTCAGCTTCCTCGCCGATGCGGGTGGCTGGCAGAAGTGGTTCTTCATCGTGCTGGCGCTGGCGATCTCGGCCTGGCTGGTTGTACTGATGCGCCGCCATGCAGCGGAGAGTCTGATGCCGACCGCGTTGGCACTGGTGCTCGGCGGGGCGCTCGGCAACGTCATCGACCGCATCCGTTTCGGCGCCGTCGTGGATTTCCTCGATTTCCATGTCGCCGGCTGGCACTGGCCGGCGTTCAACGTCGCCGACTCCGCCATCAGCGTCGGAGTCATACTATTGCTTTGGCAGCAACTGACCCACAAGAACACATGACTGAACTCGTCAAGCTCGACAGCCTCATTACGTTACATTACCGCGTCGCCACCGCCGACGATACCGAGGTGGTTTCGACCTTCGCGAGTACGCCGGCCACGCTGCAACTCGGCAGCGGCGAGCTGTCGCCGACGCTTGAAGCCTGCCTCGAAGACCTGCCGGTCGGCGAGCGCCATGTCTTCCTGCTAGAGCCATCGCAAGCTTTTGGGCCACACAACCCCGAACTGGTGAAGCGCCTGCCGAAAAGCGAATTGCCGAATGACGGAGCGGACATTGGTCCGCTGACCCTGGTCGAATTCGCGGCACCCAATGGGGCGAAGTTCGCCGGACTTGTGCGCGAGATCGATAACCAAACCGCGCTGGTTGATTTCAACCACCCGCTCGCGGGCAAGTCGATCCGCTTCGAGGTCGAGGTGATCGGGGTGCTCTGATGGAAATCCTGCTTGCCAATCCCCGCGGTTTCTGTGCCGGGGTCGAACGCGCCATCGCCATCGTCGAGCGTGCGCTGGAAAAATTCGGCCCGCCGATCTATGTCCGGCACGAGGTCGTACACAATCGCTTCGTCGTCGACAACTTGAAAGCCAAGGGCGCCATTTTCGTCCACGAACTGGATGAGGTGCCCGATGGTGCGACCGTCATCTTCAGTGCCCATGGCGTACCCAAAGCAGTGCGTACCGAAGCGGACCGTCGAGGCCTGATGGTTTTTGACGCCACTTGCCCGCTAGTGACCAAGGTGCATCTCGAAGTCGAACGCCATCGCAAGCACGGCCGCGAAGTCATCATGATTGGTCACAAGGGCCATCCGGAGGTCGAGGGCACGATGGGGCAAAGCAACGGCGGGATGCACCTGGTGGAGAACGTGGCCGATGCTGCCGCCCTAAAAGTCGGCGCCGGCAAGACGGCACCTCTGGCTTACGTAACGCAGACTACGCTATCGGTGGATGATGCGGCGAGCATTGTCACATCCCTGAAAGCGCGATTTCCTGACATCGTCGGGCCGAAGAAGGATGACATCTGCTACGCGACGCAGAACCGGCAGGATGCCGTCCGGCGGTTGGCCGAAACCTGCGATGTCATCATCGTGGTCGGCTCGCAAAATAGCTCGAACTCGAACCGCCTGCGGGAAGTGGCAATCCAGCAGGGGGTACAGGCATACCTGATCGACCGGGCGACCGAAATCCAGCCGGAATGGTTTTCCGACGCGCGGAAGGTCGGCATTACGGCAGGCGCCTCCGCCCCAGAATCCCTGGTGAGCGAGGTCATCCAGGCCGTCGCCGCGCTGACGGGGGCACCCATGCCTGACATCGCCGCCCACGACGAGGGAGTCAGTTTCCCCCTCCCGGCCACTTTGCAGTGACGCACAACCTGCCGTTCGCCCCCCGAAGGCCGCCATTCATCGGTTTGTGCTGGCAAGACAAACTTCCTCGAATTAGATTTACAAGCGAAAAAAAGGAGCTTGGTAATGAATACTTTTCAGCGTGGGTTTACCCTGATTGAACTGATGATCGTCGTCGCTATCGTTGCGATCCTGGCATCGGTTGCGTTGCCTTCCTACCAGGAACACATCCGTCGTACCAAGGTTCAGGAAGCGACCTCCAGCCTTTCTGCCGAACGGGTGGCCATGGAGCAATACTTTCAAGATAATCGTACTTATGTAGGTGCAACCTTGAAGTCTGCGGCGACCAAATACTGGAATTATGCCTTGTCCAACCATACGGCTACCACATACACCATTACTGCAACGCCCTCTGGTTCCGATATGTCAGGGTATCAATACACAATTGATCAGAACAACGCCAGAACCTCTATAGCAGGAGGAACAGTTGGCGCGACCTGCTGGCTCGATAAGAAGGGCGGATCCTGCTAATGAAAGCATCTACGGCCGCGGTTGGCGGGTTCAGTCTGATCGAATTGATGGTGGCAATCACAATTGTCGCCCTATTCCTTATGCTAGCCATACCTTCATTTTCCGAGTGGCTGATCAATACACGCATCCGCAATGCTGCGGAATCGATTGCCAACGGGTTGCAGGTCACACGCAACGAGGCCGTAAGACGTAACGCAGCTGTTCAGTTCGTCAAGGGCGCAGGGACCGACTCCAGTTGGTCAGTGAGTTGTGTCGCGGTGACACCAGGCTGTCCAGATACCAACACCATTCAATCACGAGCAACTGGTGAAGGGTCATCATCTACCATTACTGTGACGCCAAGTAATGGTAATACCGTGGTGTTCGACAACTTCGGACTGAAATCGACCCCGGTCGCTGCGAGCATCAATTTCGCAATCGATACGACGGACCTGCCCGCGGCAAAGAGCCGCGACCTACGCGTCACGGTCGATGCCGGTGGGAATGTGCGGATGTGTGATCCAAATACGACGACGCCAGATCCGCGCGCTTGCTGAGGAAGCATGACGATGAAAAATGATATTCATAGCCCCCTCAATCAGTCCGGAGTAATCCTTCTTGAATCCCTGATTGCCATCCTGATTTTTTCGATTGGCATTCTGGCGCTGGTTGGTTTGCAGGCCGTGATGGTCAGCAACACTACTGAAGCACGGTTTCGTTCCGAGGCGAGCCTGATCGTGCAAAAGAGAATTGCGGAAATCTGGGCAAATCCTGCCAATGCCGCTGCAATGACCGAGGGAGATCCAACGGACCCTCTGACCACCCCTGGATTTGATATCTCGAACCAGTTGCCTAGTGGGGTGCGCTATACGGTGCAAATGACACCCGGCGAGTTCATGGTTATGGTGACCTGGCAGCCTCCTGGTGATCCGAGCAACCCGGTGATCCACCAGCATATGGCTATTGCACGCATTACAGGAGGAGCTTAGCCATGCGTCGTCCCATCATGCGTACTGGCTTGACGGAGCACCGCGGTTTCACCATGATTGAGCTGCTTGTCGGCATGCTAATCGCAATGCTGGCCACGATCGTCATCATGCAGGTTTACGAGGCATTCGAAGGCCAGAAGCGCACGACGACCGGGGGGGCGGATGCGCAGACGAACGGTAGCGTGGCTCTCTACAATATTCAGCGTGAAGTGGCATTAGGGGGTTACGGTCTGCCCACATTTATCAAGCCATGTGCGGAAGGTGCTTGCGGACCGATATGCACCGGGCCGCTATGCTCCTCACTACTGTGCGAACCTGTGCCGACGATTGATCACGATGGCAATGTGGGCACACCCGAGTCCGGCATATTCCCAGTGTTGATCAATGATGGGGGTGTCGGTCCCGGAGCAAGCGACACCATCATTGTGACTTATGGAGACACCGAAACGGGAGGGGTGCCGACCATTTCCGATAGTGTGGTTGGAAATACCGCGCTGGTGACCAACAACATGGCATGCACAGTGGGCAGTATCGCACTGTTGGTCAAGGGCTCAGCTTGTGATCTGGAACGCGTTGCCGGAGTGACCGGGACAACTGGAATTACGTTTCAGGGCATCCCGACCGTCAATACCGCAACGCCCGCAACGCATCCACAGGTCGGTGTCACCTGCCTAGGACAATTGAATGAAACCAGCTTTTCCGTGATCAGTAATGCCCTTACACGTAATGGAATCGCCAACGTGGCGGGAGTCGTCAATCTTCAGGCACAGTATGGTATTTCTGCCACTCCCGGCGACAACACGGTTACGCGTTGGGTGGATGGGGTCGATATCGCTGGTACCGAGAATTTCAGCATGACGAAAGTGGGTGATACATTGGTGACGCCGCCCCTAAATGCCGTGGGCGGAGTGTTTGATCGCCTCCTTATCAAAGCCATCCGCGTCGCAGTCGTTGCCCGTAGTGGATTGTGGGAAAAAGATCTGGTTTCGCAGGCCTGTAGTTCAACGACGACTCCCAATCCCACGGGGGTTTGCGCATGGGAAGGAAATCCCGTATCACCTGCACCGGTCATCGACTTGTCCAACGATCCGGAATGGCAGCATTATCGATACAAGGTGTTCGAGGTGACCATCCCGCTACGTAATGTCATTTGGTCATTTCAGGCCGTGAGTTGAGTCCGTGATGAAAAATCCACTTCAAGCCTTTTCTTCAGTCATATCCGCAAGGCAGAGGGGTGTTGTGCTGTTCCTTGCGTTGATCGCGCTGGTGGCGATGTCCCTTGCTGCGGTCGCCCTGATGCGTTCCGTGGATACGGGAACCATTATTGCCGGGAACTTGGCGTTCAAGCAGTCGGCGGTGACCTCGGGCGATAGCGGTCCTGAAGGTGCTATTGCTTGGCTGGCCAATACTGCAGCAGCAAACGCCTCAGATCCGCGGGTCGATCCCTTGCATCCGTTCAACAATGACGCGCCCGGGACCGCTTATTTCTCCAGCATCAGCTTGGCTGCGCCGCTTGACCTGTTCGCTGAGGCAACCTGGACAGCGAATAGTGCTCCCGCGACGGGCAACCTCTATGATGCGCAAGGAAACGAGTACTACGACCTGGCACATACCAAGCCGACTGGAAATACCGTGCGCTATATCATCCAGCGCATGTGCCGTACTCCCAACCAGTTGCTGAGTGAAGCCGATTGTCTTTTCGGAGGGGTGCCCGGCAGTGGTGATCCTATGGGAGTCGGCGGTGGAGGCGGACAAAACCCGAATGCCGCGGCACCTGAAGTGAATCAGGCTGGCAACCCCATCTACCGCATCACCGCCCGCGTTATCGGTCCCAAGAATACCGTCAGCTATATCCAGGCGTACGCCTACTAGGAGGTCAACATGAGCCGTTATCCAGCCATGCGCCGTTTGTCCAAGCCGCTCACAGTCGTGCTTTGCATCGGGTTGCTACTATCGAACGATGCACAGACGGCCAGTCTGAACCTGGCGACTGCCCCGCTCGCCAATGCCACGACTACGCAGGTGTTACCGAACATCATGTTTACGCTCGATGATTCGGGAAGTATGGCTTGGGACTTCATGCCCGACTGGGTAGGTGACGACTATCCTCGCAGTACCTATCCGGATCTCTACAGGAACTCCGGATTCAACGTTGCCTATTACAACCCGGCCATTCGCTATGACCCCCCCGTCATGTTCAATAGTGACGGCACTCTCGATACGACAACTTACCCGAGCAAGACTTCAGGCTGGACGAGTGTCAAGTATGATGCTTTTGGGACGCAGGGAAACAACGTCAGCACCTATCCGGACCAGCGCTGCCCGAACGGTAACCTGCCCTCTGGTACGAGCCCGAATCAAACCTGCGACCTGGTTGGAGGAGCGGATTACTACCTGTTCATTGCGGGGGAGTACTGTACCGCTATTGATCTGAAGTCTTGCGTGACTCAGTCAGCACCCACTACAAGTCATCCTTTCCCCGGCAATCTGCGCTGGTGCAGCGATGCCGCGTTGACCAATTGCCAGGTCACGCGTACCAACACTTATCAATACCCGCGCTATCCGGGTCTGCCTGCCAAGGCTACCTTATCCGTGAGCGGCAGTGGCTCCACAAGCGTCAGCAGCGTCAAGGTGAATGGACAGGAGATTATGTCTGGTGCAACCGCCTCGACATGGAATAGCACGACCTTGGCCGGTTATATCAGGGACAAAATTAATAACTGTGCTGCTGCAATCGTCGGAAATTGCCAAGTGGCAGGATATAGCGCAACTAGTTCATCTGGTGTTGTCACTATCACCGCACCCAATGGCAGCGGTACCATCACCTACACACCGGTGGTGACCAAATCGGGAAGCAAGACGATCACATCATCTGCCTTCACGGGTGATGTACCCGGATCGGTTGCTTACGTCGATATTGTCAGTTCGAACAATAGTTACGCCTTTCCGGGTACAACAGCCAAGCACGCTAATCGCACGGATTGCACGGGTTCTACCTGTACCTACAACGAGGAGATGACCAACTTTGCTAACTGGTTCACCTACTATCACACGCGTATGCAGATGATGAAGTCGGGGGTCAGTCGCTCGTTCAAGAACATCAGCAACAAGTTCCGTGTCGGTTTCAACCGGATCAACTACACAGGTACTACTGATGGAACCTCTTTCCTACACATCGACAAGTTCGAACTAGCACACAAGAACTCTTGGTATTTGAAACTGTTTGCTGCCGCACCGACTGGAAGCACGCCCTTGCAGGGATCCTTGGGTAAGGTGGGCCAGATCTTCGCGAACAAAGCCACAGGGCAGGCAACAAACTCTGTCCGGGACCCGGTTCAGTATTCTTGCCAGCAGAATTTCTCGATCCTGTCTACAGATGGCTACTGGAATAGTTCATCGGGTAACTACAGCCTCTCGAACGGGAGCGTGGGAAACCGTGATCAGAAACCCTGTTTCGACCCAACGGTGTCGGGCGCAACAGGAACAACTCCTTTGCCGATGTGCGAAGGACCTTCGGCCAGTTCCGATTCGCTCGCCGACATCGCCAAGTATTACTACGATACAGACTTGCGCGGTACTAGCCTGGGTAATTGTTCTGGGGGACCGGTTTGCACGGGAGGAGCATCCACTGGTTGCGCAACGCCGTCCTACTTCGATGTTTGCGAAAACAATGTGTTTGTCAGTTCTACGGATAATAATGTTGAGCAGCATATGACCTCTTTCACGATTGGTCTGGGGGCCGACGGAACGTTGAATTACCAAAGCGATTACCTAACTGCAACTTCGGGAGATTTCTACGATCTCAAGCATGGCCTGAGCGGGAAGGTTTGGCCAAATCCCATCACCAATAGTGGGGGTGAGCGCATCGACGACCTCTGGCATGCGGCGGTCAATGGTCAGGGACAGTATTTCAGCGCCAAGAATCCCAACGACATCGTAAATGGCCTGAATACTGCGCTGGCTTCAATATCCTCTAAGGTTGGCTCCGGGGCGGCAGCGGCAACCAGCACGCTGAACCCGGTGGCAGGTGACAATGCAGTGTTCGTCGCCAGCTACACGACAGCCAAGTGGTATGGCAACCTCGAAAAACGCTTGATGAATCTGGATACAGGAGCGACGAGCGAAAATGCCACGTGGTGTGTGGAAGACGTGATTGCTGACGCCTGCAGTGCGCCAAGCTATCTTGAAAACGACACAAGCAGTGGCAGCAGCACCTGGTACTGCGTGACACCGAGCCAGACGACCTGCCCGGGTGGAACACTCTTTGGTACGGACTGCAAGGTCGAAGTCAACAAGGCTTGTACCGGAACGTTGAAGAGTAAGGTGGCTGCAGCATCTGACAGCCGCAACATCAAGATGAAACTAGGCAGCGCACTGGCTACTTTCAGCTATGCGAATGTTTCGGCAGCAGGACTGGGTACAAATTTCGCCAACAGCTTCTTGTTGGGCAACCTGAGTCAGGCCCCCTTGCTGTCACCCACGCAGCAAGGTTTGCTGACCGGTGACAACTTGGTGAACTTCCTGCGTGGTCAAAACAGCTATGAAGATCGTGCGAGCAACGCGGTCGATAACCGGATATTCCGTTACCGTGAGGCGGTTATGGGTGATGCGGTTGAATCCCAGCCTGCCTATATTGCCGGGCCACCTCAAAAGTACACGGATGCCGGTTATAGTAGTTTTGCTACCGCCAATGCTTCCCGTACGAAAGCAGTTTTTCTGGGTGCCAATGACGGAATGCTCCACGCCTTCGATGCCACATCGGGACAGGAACTGTGGGCCTACGTTCCCTCCATGGTGATTCCAAACCTCTGGAAACTGGCGGACAAGAATTACAGCAATTTGCATACGTATTACGTGAATGGCAGCTCCGTGGTTTCGGATGCCATGTTTGCCGATAGCACGTGGCACACAATCCTTGTGGGTAGCCTGCGTGGCGGCGGACGTGGTTACTATGCCTTGGATGTGACCGATCCGACTAACCCGGTGCTGCTTTGGGAATTCACGACGGCACAGGACAGCGACGTTGGCTACAGCTTTGGCGACGCGGTCATAACTAAGCGGCCTACTGATGGCAAATGGGTTGTCCTGGTCACCTCCGGCTACAACAACACTAGCCCGGGAGATGGCAAAGGCTACCTCTACGTACTTGAGGCTCAAACAGGGGCGATTTTGAGCAAGATCGGGACTGGGGTGGGTAGCACTATAACCCCCAGCGGGCTCGCCAAGATTGCTGCGTGGGCGGACAATGCCGCTACAGATAACACAACCAAATGGGTCTATGGGAGCGACCTGCTTGGGAATGTTTGGCGTATCAACCTCTTGACGAATAGCGTACTGCAGTTTGCAATTCTTAAGGATATCGGCGGGGCGACGCAGCCGATTACGACACGTCCCGAACTTGGAATGATCAACAACAAGCGAGTGATCTATGTGGCAACCGGAAAATATCTGGAAGTTACCGACCTTACCACGACTCAGAAACAAACCCTCTATGCCATCAAAGACGATGATGTGACTGTGACATTAGATAATCCTCGCTTGTATACCACCGGCCCTGACAAGATGGTCGAACAGGTTTTCACGAATGCGGGAGGTATTCGGACAATTGATTCCGCTACATGCAATAGTGTGAACTTTGGAACCGACCGAGGCTTTTACCTTGAGCTACCAGACCTGTATACATCGGCCACAAGTGGTAGCAGTGCCAGTGAGCGAGTGCATGTAAATCCACAGTTGCAGTTTGGTGCGTTGATTGTTCCTTCAACCGTTCCTGCTAGTGACGTTTGCGCGCCAGGGGGCTATGGTTGGCTTAACTTTGTAGACTATCAAAGTGGTTGTCAGGTCAGCGGTAGTAGCAGTGCAGCAGTTAAGACCAATTCACCAATTGTTGGCGTCAACGTGGTGGTACTGCCGCCGAAGCCGGGTGTACCCACGAGTGATCGGATCAAGATTTCGGTCGTGACAGCGGACAATCCGACTCCGCAAGTGGTGCCAGCTGCCCCGCCGCTCGATACGGGTAAATTCAAGGCCAAGCGGGCGATCTGGCGTGAAATGGTCAAGTGACAAATCGTTTGCGCTACAATGCGGCCCCGCGCTGCTGTAGCTCAGTTGGTAGAGCAACTGATTCGTAATCAGTAGGTCGCCAGTTCGATTCCGGCCAGCAGCACCAGAACTCACGGCCCCCGAAAACGGGGGCCGTTTTGGTTTATAAAGCTTGAAACTTTGTCACTACTTTTTTGCTTACGACCATGACCACTCCACTTTACGAATCCTCCATTTCCAGCCTGCCGCTGCTTGGGCGCGGCAAGGTGCGCGACAACTTTGCGGTCGGCGACGACAAGATGCTGATCGTGACGAGCGATCGCCTGTCGGCCTTCGATGTCATCCTGCCCGATCCGATTCCCGGCAAGGGCGAGGTGCTGACCGCCGTGGCCAACTTCTGGTTCGGCAAGCTCGGCCATATCATTCCCAACCAGCTGACCGGCATCGATCCGGAAACGGTGGTGGCGCCGAACGAGCGCGAGCAGGTGCGCGGCCGTGCCATCGTGGTGAAGAAGCTGAAGCCCCTGCCGATCGAGGCCGTGGTCCGCGGCTATCTGATCGGTTCGGGCTGGAAGGATTACCAGGCGACCGGCAAGGTGTGCGGCATCCCGCTGCCTGCCGGCTTGCAAATGGCGCAGCAACTGCCGCAACCGCTATTTACGCCGTCGACCAAGGCCGAAATCGGCACGCACGATGAGAACATCGATTTCGCCACGGTCGAGAAGACCATCGGCCCGGCGCTGGCGGCACAAGTGCGCGACGCGGCATTGCGCCTCTACAGCGAAGCGGCGGCCTACGCGCTGACGCGCGGCATCATCATCGCCGACACCAAGTTCGAGTTCGGCCTCGATGAAGCGGGCAAGCTGTATTTGATTGATGAGGTGCTGACGCCGGATTCGTCGCGCTTCTGGCCGGCCGATACCTACAAGGTGGGCACCAGCCCGGCCAGCTTCGACAAGCAGTTCGTGCGCGACTATCTTGAGACTTTGGACTGGAACAAGCAGGCACCGGGGCCGAAGCTGCCTGCCGAAATTCTGGAAAAGACTGCTGCGAAATACCGCGAAGCGCTGGATCGTCTGACGCGCTGAAAGTCGGCGCTGGCAGGACGGCACCATCTGCATTGATTTTCGCCGTCCTGCCTCAACATCTGTGCTATGAACCCATTACTCGACTTTGCCGGGCTGCCGCGCTTTGCGGACATCACGCCCGAACATGTGGCGCCGGCCATTCGCCAGCTGCTGGAAGAAAATCGCGCACTGCTGGCGCGGCTGGAACAGCCTCAAACACCTGCGACGTGGGATGACTTCGTCCAGCCGATGACCGATGCCGGCGAGCGGCTCGGCCGGGCGTGGGGCATCGTCGGCCACATGCATGGCGTGAATGACGTGCCGGAATGGCGCGAGACTTACAACGCGATGCTGCCCGAAGTGACGCGCTTCTTTGCTGAACTGGGCCAGAACCTTGCACTCTACGAGAAGTTCAAGGCGCTGGCGGCGAGCCCCGAATATGCGATGCTGAATCCGGTTCGCCAGCGCATCATCGACAACGAGATTCGTGATTTCCGTCTTGCGGGCGCCGAACTGCCGGCTGACCAGAAACCGCGTTTCCAGGCGATTCAGGAAGAGTTGTCGGCGCTGGCGGCGAAGTTCTCGGAGAACCTGCTGGATGCAACCAACGCGCATGCCGAGTGGGTGACGGAGGTAGCCGGTGTTGCCGGGCTGCCCGAGGATGTGAAAGCGGCGGCGCGCGCGGCGGCGGAAAAAGATGGCAAGCCAGGCTGGAAGTTCAGCCTGCAGGCGCCGTCCTACCTGCCAGTGATGCAATACGCGGCCGACCGCGACTTGCGCGCGCGCATGTATCGCGCCTACGCCACGCGTGCTGCAGAGTTCGGCAAGACTGAATGGAACAATGGCCCGCTGATCGAGCGCATTCTCGAATTGCGTGCCGAAGAGGCGGCGATGCTCGGCTTCGCCAATTTCGCCGAGCTGTCGCTGACACCGAAGATGGCCGATTCGCCGGCACAGGTCGCGACTTTCCTGCGCGACATGGCGGCCAAGGCGCGGCCGTTCGCCGAGCGCGATCTCGCCGAGTTGCGCGAATTCGCGGCCAAGGAACTCGGGCTGGAGAAGCTCGAAAGCTGGGACATGTCGTGGGCTTCCGAGAAGCTGAAGCTCGCGCGCTATGCCTTCTCGGATGACGAAGTGAAGCAGTACTTCCCCGAGCACAAGGTGCTGGCAGGCTTGTTCCGTGCCATCGAGACCTTGTTCGGTGTACAGATCCAGCCCGACGCGACGACGACGTGGCATCCGGCCGTGCGCTTCTTCCGCATCGAGCGTCAGGGCAAGCTGGTCGGCCAGTTCTATCTCGACCTCTACGCACGCGAGACCAAGCGTGGCGGGGCATGGATGGCGGATGCGAGAAGTCGGCGCTGGCTGGACGGCACGGTGCAGACTCCAGTCGCCTATCTGTGCTGCAATTTTCCGGCACCTGTAGGAAACAAGCCGGCGACCTTCACGCACGACGATGTGCTGACGCTGTTCCACGAGACTGGCCACGGCCTGCATCACCTGTTGACCGAAGTCGATGAACTGGCGGTGTCGGGCATCGACGGCGTCGAGTGGGATGCGGTCGAACTGCCGTCGCAGTTCATGGAGAACTTCTGCTGGGAATGGGATGTGCTCAAGGACATGACCGCACACGTCGATTCCGGCGAATCCCTGCCGCGCGCGCTCTACGACAAGATGATCGCGGCCAAGAATTTCCAGAGCGGCCTGTTTACGCTGCGCCAGCTCGAATTCGCGCTCTTCGACCTGCGCCTCTACAGCGAAGGCCGCAAGGATTTCCTCGCCTTGCTCGACGAAGTGCGCAAGGAAGTCGCAGTGATCGTTCCCCCCGTGTGGAACCGCTTCCCGCAAAGCTTCTCGCATATCTTCGGCGGCGGATATGCGGCCGGCTACTACAGCTACAAGTGGGCCGAAGTGCTGTCTGCCGATGCGTACTCCGCATTCGAGGAAGCAGTGCCCCATGTCGGTACGGTACTCGACGCGGCAACCGGCGAGCGTTTCTGGCGGGAGATTCTGGCCGTCGGCGGTTCCCGCCCGGCCATCGAATCCTTCAAGGCCTTCCGTGGCCGCGAACCTTCGCCCGAGGCATTGTTGCGTCATAATGGCATGGTCGCAACTGCTTGATTGGAGGCTGCCATGAAGGCAAGGCTGTTCCTGTTCGCGTTGCTGCTGGCCACGGCAGCACAGGCCCAGACATATCGCTGGGTCGACAAGGAGGGCAAGGTGCATTATGGCGATCGCCCGCCTGCGGCTGTCGCTGGCCAGGTTCAGGAACGCAGGCTCGGAGCGCCGGCGGCGGACAAGACCCTGCCTTACAACTTGCAACAGGCCGTGGCGAATTTCCCCGTGACCTTGTATGTCAGCACCGATTGCGGCGATGGCTGCAAGGATGGGCGCGACTACCTCAAGGCCCGTGGCATCCCGTTCAGCGAAAAGAGCGTCGCGACCAGCGAGGAAGTCGAAGCCCTGAAGAAACTGGCAGGTGGTGAAGCCGTCGTTCCTGTGCTGACCGTCGGCTCGAAGAATGCCAAGGGCTGGCTGAAGGACGACTGGCAGCGTCTGCTCGACGCGGCCGGTTACCCAAAAGAGAAACGTTAGTCCGCGGCTTCGCTAAGCAGGGCGGTCAGTTCCCGGTCGAGGAGCTTGGGGTCGCCCGAGTTCAGGGCGACGAGGCGGCGCAGATGCGTCACGCTATCGACATCGATGTTGTCGCAGTGCAGTCCGACACGCCGGCCGGCAACATGGGCGATGGTCGCGCTCATGCTGATCGTCGCATTGGCGGCAAGATTGAGCCGCAACTGACAATGGTCGCCGCTCTTGCCGGCCCAGCCTTCCGGCACCTTGAGCAGGGCACCCTTGAGCGAAATGTCATACAGATCGGCCTCGCTGACCTGGCCATGGGCTGCGAGTTGTACGGGAGAATGAAAGTGGGCGCGCCAGAACTGGCGGCGGTTTTTCTGGATAGGCATGACAGATTTCCTTCTAGCGTTTCGCTTTACGTATCATACCTGCCATGAAGATCGCTACCTGGAATGTGAACTCCCTCAAGGTTCGGCTGCCGCACGTCCTGGACTGGTTGGCCGCCGCGCAGCCCGATGCATTGTGCCTGCAGGAAACCAAGACGGAGGATGGCGGTTTCCCGTTCGCCGCTCTCGAACAGGCCGGCTATCGGGCCATCCACAACGGGCAGAAGACCTACAACGGGGTGGCGATTCTGGCACGAACGGAAGCGGCGGACATCGTGCGCGACCTGCCGGATTTCGAGGACCCGCAAAAGCGCATCATCGCCGCGACGGTGGATGGTGTCCGCCTCGTATGCGCCTACATGCCGAACGGCCAGGCGGTCGGTTCCGACAAGTACGAATACAAGCTGAAGTGGCTGGCGGCGCTCGCCCGCTGGCTGGGCGAGGAGTTGCAGCGCCATCCGCAGCTTGCGCTACTGGGCGATTTCAACATCGCGCCCGAGGATCGCGATGTGCACGATCCCGTGGCTTGGCAGGGGCAGATTCTTTGCAGCGAGGCCGAGCGCGATGCCTTCCGCAAGCTCGTCGGACTGGGGTTCACCGATGCCTTCCGCCTGTTCGACCAGCCCGAGAAATCCTTTTCGTGGTGGGATTACCGCATGATGGCCTTCCGCCGCAATCAGGGGCTACGCATTGACCACATTCTGGTGTCGCCCGCGTTGGCGGCGCGCTGCGTAGCGTGCACTATCGACAAGGCGCCGCGCAAACTGGAACGGCCCTCCGATCATGCGCCTGTGGTGGCCGAGTTCGTGGAGTTTGCCCCGTGACGCTGGCGGAGCTGTATCCGGTCTTGCAGGAGTTGCCCGCAGCGTTGCGCTCCCGCCTTACCGATGCGGTCCAGCCGATGACGGTGCCGGCCGGCACCGTATTGTTCGACGAACGCCAGCCTTGTCAGGGTTTCCCTTTCGTCCTCACCGGCAGCATCCGCGTCGTCAAGCTGGCCGCCAACGGCCGCGAACTGCCGCTCTACAAGGTGCTGCCCGGCGAGAGTTGCATCATCACCTCGAGTTGTCTGCTGGGGCATGCCGACTACAACGCGCGCGGCGTGACCGAAAGCGACACGACGCTGGTGCTGTTGCCGCGTGCCTTGTTCGACGAAATGCTGGACGTATCTGCTTTCCGCGATTTTGTCTTCGACCTGTTTGCCGAGCGCATTTCCGAACTGATGCAACTGGTCGAGGAGGTCGCTTTCCTCAAGCTTGATCAACGGTTGGCCAACCTGCTGCTCGGCAAGGGGCGGCAACTGCATACGACCCACCAGCAGCTGGCTGATGAGCTGGGGAGTGTGCGCGAGATGGTCAGCCGGCTGCTCAAGGGCTTTGCGGATCAGGGGCTGGTACGGCTGGGGCGCGAGCAGATCGAGATCCTCGATCCGTCCGGATTACGCAAAATCGCCAGCTGAAAGTCGGCGCTGACGGGACGGCACTTTGAGGTAGTCGGGTCAATGTGACAATGGTTACTGAACCAGATTAGTCAACAATGTTCTAATCTGTGCGCACTCTAACCCCCAAGGAGATACAAAATGAAACTGAACGTTGGCGGCATTGACCGCATTCTGCGCATCGTCGTCGGCCTTGCCCTGGTTGCCTGGGCGATCATGGGCGGTCCGGTCTGGGCCTGGATCGGCGTTGTGCCTCTGGGTACCGGTCTTGTCGGTTTCTGCCCGCTTTACCCGCTGCTGGGCATGAACACCTGCCCGATCAAGAAGTAAGGGTTGTAAGCCCGTGTAACGGCGCACTTCGGTGCGCCGTTTTGGTTTTAAAATGCGGCCATGTTGAAGCAACGCACCCTCAAGTCCCTCGTTCGCACCACCGGTGTCGGTTTGCATTCCGGCACGAAGGTGACACTTGTCCTGCGTCCTGCCGCGCCGGGTACGGGCATTGTCTTCCACCGCGTCGATCTGAGTCCGGTCGTGGATATCAAGGCCGATCCGTTTGCCGTGGGCGATACGCGCATGGCATCCTGCCTCGAAAAGGACGGTGCGAAGCTCGGTACCGTCGAGCACTTGATGTCCGCGCTGGCCGGGCTGGGCATCGATAACGTCCATGTGGATGTCGATGCCGAGGAGATTCCAATACTCGACGGCTCCGCCGCGCCCTTCGTTTTCTTGCTGCAATCGGCTGGCATCGAGGAGCAGAACGCACCGAAGTGCTTCATGCGGGTGAAGAAGGTCGTCGAGGTCAAGGAGGGCGACAAATGGGCGCGGCTGTCGCCCTACGATGGCTTCCGGCTCGAATTTTCGATCCAGTTCAACCATCCGGCGGTCGACAAGTCCGGTACCAGCGTGGCGGTCGATTTTGCCGACCAGTCCTACATTCGCAACATCGCCCGGGCGCGCACCTTCGGCTTCACGCAGGATGTCGAGGCCATGCAGGCCCAAGGCCTTGCCCTCGGTGGCAGCCTGGAAAACGCCATCGTGATGGACGAGTATCGCGTGCTCAACGCGGAGGGCTTGCGGGTACCTGACGAGTTCGTACGTCACAAGGTGCTCGATGCTGTTGGCGACCTGTATCTTGTTGGTGCTCCGCTGCTGGCAACCTTCAGCGCCCACAAGTCGGGTCACGCGCTGAATAACAAGTTGCTGCGCGCCCTGCTGGCCGATGCGATGGCATGGGAGTGGGCGACCTTCGAGCAGTCGGCGACGACTCCCGCGCGCGTGGCGCAGCTTTACCCTGACGCGCAGTTCGCCTGACCGGTTATGTTCCTCTTGCGCATCGTCGGCATCCTGGCGGCGATTGCCATCGGCGCTGGCATCGTCGCCTTCCTATTTACGCGTGACCGGAAATATCTCGGTTTTTCCTGGCGCATCGCCAAGTACGCCTTGATCTTCGCGCTTGTGCTGTTTGCCCTGCTGGCCTTCGAGCGCCTGATCGTCATTCTCTAGCTGTTTTTCAGGAGTCTTTCCAGCGCCCGCCGGACCGGCGAGTCCTCGTTCAGCCCGGCGACCAGGGATGTAAGTGAGTGCTTCGACTGAATACCCAGTGTTTTCGGCTGTTTTTTCCGCGATGGGGTCAAGGGGCGCCACCCGGGTTGCACCCGCACCTCGATTCCGTTAACCTCTTGACCTTGTTGAATAAAACCCTCGGCGAGCCGTGACGCCAACTGCCTCAGCTTGACCGCGACCGCGCCGCTGTCGGCGTGGATAACGACTTTGCCCCGTTTGAGATTCGCGACGTGAGCACCCGGTGCCAGATGGGCTGGTAGCGCTGCGTCGAGCAGGGTTTGCAGTTGCCGCAGGCGATCCGCCTGCCCCGAGAGTCGGGCAAAGGTGTCGCTGGCGGCCAGATGGTCTTTCAGCAAGCCTCGTTTGCTTGAGGACATGCTGCCGGGAAGGCGGAATTTCTGGCGTGGCGTCATGTCGGCGGAACGAGGTTTTTGAAAAAGTTGCAAGGACAAGGAGTATAGGCGCGTGCAAATTATTCTGGTTTCCAACCACATGGCTACGGCCCGCAGCATCACGCTGACACGCCGCCATCTGGTCATGGGCATCACCGCGCTCGTCGTGACGGTGCTGATGTTGTCCTCGATATTTTCCTACCTGACGATGCGCCACGCGGCCGAGGTTCGCCTGCCCTTCCTGCAGGACATGCTGCGCAGCATCAGTCTGGAGGAGGCCGGCAAGACGCGTGACCTGGTGCGTGAGAACCTCGCGAACATGGCAGCTCGCCTGGGCCAGATGCAGGGTCAGCTGATGCAGCTTGATTCCCTTGGTGAACGGCTTGCGGGTATGGCGGGTGTCAAGGTCAAGGATATCAAGCCCTTGCTGACACAGGGCGATGGCCGTGGTGGCCCGCTGCTGCGCCCCGACAGCCTCGATGCGAATACCCTGCAACGGGCATTGGACGAGCTGGCACGCCAGGTCGAGGTACGCAGCGAGACACTGGCCACGCTGGAAAGCCGATTGCTCGATGAGCGTATCCGCAACAGCATGCTGCCGACCTCGCTGCCGGTGATCGATGGTGCCCGTTCTTCGGGCTTTGGCTGGCGCACCGATCCCTTCACCAAGCAGTCTTCCCTGCACGAGGGCCTGGATTTCTCGGCTGAAACCGGTACGCCCATTTATGCCGCCGCCGCCGGCATCGTCAAAAGCGTCGAACGTCATCCGGAATATGGCAATGTGGTCGATATCGATCATGGCGAGGATCTGGTCACGCGTTATGCCCATGCCTCGCTGATACTGGTCAAGGAAGGCGAACTCGTCATGCGGGGCCAGCATATCGCTGCCGTTGGCAACACGGGGCGCTCGACCGGCCCGCATCTCCACTTCGAGGTGAGGCTCAGAGATGTGCCGCAGAATCCTGCGCGTTTCCTGGACCGGGATACGACCAGACTGGCGAAGCGCTGAGTGCCGTAGGGTAGAATCGCCGGCTATTCCTTGTGCCGGCACGATTCATGATTTCCAATTTCCTCAAGAAGATTTTCGGCAGCCGTAACGACCGGCTGCTGCGTCAGTATTCCGCTGCCGTCAAGAGTGTCAACGCGCTCGAAAGCCAGATTCAGGCGCTGTCCGACGCCGAACTGGCCGCCCGTACTCCCGCCCTCAAGGAGCGCGTGGCGAACGGTGAAACGCTCGATGCCTTGCTGCCGGAAGCTTTCGCGGTGGTGCGCGAAGCGGCGCGGCGCGTACTGGGCATGCGCCATTTCGATGTCCAGTTGGTTGGCGGCATCGTCTTGCACAACAACAAGATCGCCGAAATGCGTACCGGCGAAGGCAAGACACTGATGGCGACCCTGCCGGTCTATCTGAACGCGCTGACCGGCAAGGGCGTGCATGTCGTGACCGTCAACGACTACCTTGCCAGCCGCGACGCCGAATGGATGGGGCGTGTTTACAATTTCCTTGGTCTGACGGTGGGCTGCAACCTGCCGCACATGAGTCACGCCGACAAGCAGGCTGCCTACGCGGCCGACATCACCTATGGCACCAACGGCGAGTTCGGCTTCGACTACCTGCGCGACAACATGGTCTATGCGGCCGGCGAACGCGTGCAGCGTCCCCTCAACTATGCGATCGTCGACGAAGTGGATTCGATCCTCATCGACGAGGCGCGTACCCCGCTGATCATTTCCGGCCAGGCCGAGCAGCACACCGAGCTCTACGTCAAGATGAACGCCGTGCCGCCGTTGCTCGAAAAGGGCGTGGCCGCGCAGAGCCAGGAAGAAAAGGATACCGGCGACTACGTCGTCGATCTCAAGGCGCATTCCGTGCTGCTGACCGAGCAGGGCCACGAGAAGGCCGAGCAGATTCTGGCGAACCTGGGCATGTTGCCCGAGGGGAGCAGCCTCTACGACCCGCACAACATTCTGCTGATGCACCACCTCTATGCGGCGCTGCGCGCGCACAACCTGTTCCACCGCGACCAGCAATATGTGGTGCAGAACGGTGAGGTGATCATCGTCGACGAATTCACCGGCCGCCTGATGTCGGGTCGGCGCTGGTCCGACGGCCTGCATCAGGCGGTCGAGGCCAAGGAGGGGGTGGCGATCAACTCCGAGAACCAGACGCTGGCCTCGATTACCTTCCAGAACTACTTCCGCATGTACCAGAAGCTGGCCGGCATGACTGGCACGGCCGACACGGAAGCCTACGAATTCCAGCAGATCTACGGTCTCGAGACGGTGGTCATCCCGACCAACAAGCCGATGGTCCGCATCGACAACAACGACCAGATCTACCGCACCGCCGCCGAGAAGTACAACGCCATCCTCGCCGATATCCGAGACTGCTACCAGCGTGGCCAGCCGGTGCTGGTCGGCACGACCTCGATCGAGAACTCCGAACTGATCTCCGGCCTGCTGAGCAAGGACAAGCTGCCCCACCAAGTGCTCAACGCCAAGCAGCACGCACGCGAGGCCGAGATCGTTGCCCAGGCCGGCCGCCCGGGCATGATCACCATTGCCACCAACATGGCGGGCCGTGGTACCGACATCGTGCTCGGCGGCAATGTCGACAAGCAGATCCAGGCGATGATGGCCGACGAGAGTGTCGCGCCCGCGGAGAAGGAAACCCGCGCGCAAACATTGCGTGATGAATGGGAGGGTCTGCACGCGCAGGTACTGCAGGCGGGCGGCCTGCACATCATCGGTTCCGAGCGCCACGAGTCGCGCCGCATCGACAACCAGTTGCGTGGCCGTTCCGGCCGGCAAGGCGACCCGGGATCCTCGCGCTTCTACCTGTCGCTCGACGATCCACTGCTGAAGATTTTTGCCGGCGAACGCCTCAACACGATCATGGTGCGCCTCAAGATGCCCGAGGGCGAGGCGATCGAGCATCCGCTGGTTTCGCGCTCGCTCGAATCGGCGCAGCGCAAGGTCGAGCAACGCAACTTCGACATCCGCAAGCAACTACTCGAATACGACGACGTCTCCAACGACCAGCGCAAAGTGATCTACCAGCAGCGCAATGAACTGCTCGACGCCGCCGATATCGCCGACACCATCCTCGCGATGCGGCAGGGCGTGATCCACGACACCTTCCGCGAATATGTGCCGGCCGAGAGCGTGGAAGAGCAGTGGAACCTTGGTGGGCTGGAGGTCGCGCTGACCGCCGAACTGACACTCAAGCTGCCGGTCGTCCAGTGGGTCAAGGATGATCCCAAGCTCAATGACGACGAGATCCTCAAGCGCATTCTCGATGCCGCGGATGCTGCGTACGACGAGAAGGTTTCCCGCGTCGACCTTGCCGCGTGGCGCGGCTTCGAACGCAGTGTCATGCTGCAGAGCCTCGACACGCACTGGCGCGAGCATCTTGCCGCGCTCGATCATCTGCGCCAGGGCATCCATTTGCGCGGTTACGCTCAGAAAAATCCGAAGCAGGAGTACAAGCGCGAAGCCTTTGAGCTCTTCGAAGCACTGCTCGGTACCGTGCGCAACGAGGTCACGCGTCTGCTGATGACGGTCGAAATTCGCACCGAGTCGCAGATCGAGGAAGTCGAACAGGTGCATCCGCAGGTCGAAAACGTGCAGTATCACCATGCCGACTACGAGGAAGCGCTGGCTGCCGCCGCGCCGGATGAAAAGAAGCAGATGCCGCAGGAACGCGCGATGCCCAAGGTCGGCCGCAACGATCCCTGCCCATGCGGTTCAGGTAAAAAATACAAACATTGTCACGGCAAGCTCAGTTGAGCGAACTGCGCACCATCGCCGAGGATGACGATTCTGTAGTCATCCTCGACCAGACCAAGCTGCCACGCGAGACGGCCTTTGTCTGCCTCAAGACGCTGGCGGATGCCGCCCACGCCATCCGCGTCATGCAGGTGCGCGGGGCGCCGCTGATCGGCGCCACCGCTGCCTACGGTGTCGCGCTCGGCCTGCAGGAAGGCCTGACCCTCGAACGCATCATCGACACGCTCATCGCCACGCGGCCGACGGCGGTCAATCTGCGTTGGGCGCTGGACCGTATGCATCGCGTCCTCGAAAAGTCGGTGCTGGCGGGACGGCAACAGCTTGCTTGGGAAGAGGCACGCGCCATCGCGCGGGAGGATGCCGAGGCGAACGCCGCGATCGGTCGTCATGGGCTGGAAGTCTTCAAGACCATCGCTGCGAAGAAAGACCGTATCGAGGTCATGACCCACTGCAACGCCGGCTGGCTGGCGACGGTGGCGCATGGCACGGCCATCTCACCGATCTACGCTGCGCATGATGCGGGGCTCACTGTGCATGTCTGGGTGTCTGAAACGCGACCGCGCAACCAGGGACAGCTCACCGCCTGGGAACTCGCGCAGGCAGGCATCACCCACACCTTCATCGCCGATAACGCCGCCGGCCTGCTGATGATGCAGGGCAAGGTGGATTGCGTGATCGTTGGCGCCGACCGCATCGCTGCCAATGGCGACACGGCAAACAAGGTGGGTACCTATCTCAAGGCGCTGGCGGCGCAGGCGCACGGCGTGCCGTTCTACGTCGCCGCGCCGGTATCGACTATCGACTTCGCTTGTCCCGACGGCGCGCACATTCCCATCGAGGAGCGTTCCGCCGAGGAATTCGGCCAACTGCATACACCGGTCGCCAACCCGGCCTTCGATGTCACGCCGGCTGCATTGATCGCCGGCATCATCACCGAGCACGGCATCGTGCCGGCCGATCAGTTGGCGCGAGTGAAACCGTGAGCGAACTTGCTGCCGAGGTCCTTGCCACCGCCTGCGCGATGAACGTGGTGGGCATCAATCGTGGCGCGGCGGGCAACGTCAGCGCACGCGATGGAGACGCTTTCTTGATCACCCCGACCGGCATGGCCTACGACGCGTGTGTTCCGGAAGACATGGTGAAAGTCGGCTTTGGTGGGACGGCACAGGGACGGCGCAATCCTTCCTCGGAGTGGCGTTTCCATCGCGATATTTACCTTGCCCGGCCGGAAGCAGGGGCGATCGTCCACACGCATTCACCATTCGCTACGTCGCTGGCCTGCCAGGAGTTAGAGATTCCGCCCTTCCACTACATGATCGCGCGTTTCGGCGGTGACACAATCCGCAGCGCGGACTATGCGACCTTCGGTACGCAGGAACTCTCGGATGCGCTGCTCGTTGCGCTACAGGGTCGCTGCGCGTGCCTGATGGCGCATCACGGCATGGTGGTGTTCGGTGCCAACCTCAAGGAAGCATTGGCGCTGGCGGTGGAGTTCGAGTCGCTGTGCGAACAGTACTGGCGCGTCTTGCAGATCGGCACGCCGAAACTGCTGCCACCCGACGAAATGGCGCGGGTGATCGAGAAGTTCAAGGACTACGGCAAGCAGTCCTGAACCCGACTAATCGACGATCTTGTTGATCGGTAGTTCGATGATGCCGCGCGCGCCAGCCTGATATAGCTGCGGGATCAGTTCGCGCACCCGCTTTTCTTCCACGACGATGCCGAGGTCGACCCAGTCGGGGTCGGCGAGCGAGGCAATCGTCGGTGTGGCCGGCGCGGGCAGGATCGCGGTGATCGCATCGAGCGCACTGCGCGGCACGTTCATCGACAGGAAGACGCGCGTCGCGGCGGAAATCGCGCCCTGCAACAGCATCAGCAGGCTGTCGATCTTGGCTTTCTTCCAGTTGTCCGTAAGTGCGCTACGGTTGGCGATGAAGCGTGGCGTACTTTCCAGCACCACATGCATCACGCGCAGGTTGTTGGCGCGCAGCGAGGAACCGGTTTCCGAGACGTCGACGATGGCGTCGGCGAGGATCGGCGGCTTGACTTCGGTGGCGCCCCAGGAAAACTCGACGGCAGCGTCTACGCCATTTTCCGCGAGGAAGCGCTTGGTCATGCCGACCGCCTCGGTGGCGATGCGCTTGCCCTGCAGGTCCTTGACGCTCTGGAAGGGCGAATCTTCCTTGACTGCCATCACCCAGCGCACCGTGCCGTAGTTCGGCCACGGTGCCTTGAGGTTGGCGAGTTCGGCGACGTCGGCACCCACTTCCTGAATCCAGTCGAGGCCGGTGATCGCGCAGTCGATGATGCCCTGCCCGACGTAGCGCGCCATCTCTTGCGGACGGATCAGGATGCACTGGATCTCGGTGTCGTCGATGGTCGGGTAATAGGAACGGCCCGAGATGCGCAGGTTGTAGCCGGCACGCACGAACAGGCTTTGCGTGGTTTCCTGCAGGCTGCCCTTCGGGATGCCGATGCGCAGGATATTGGCGGAATCATTCATAGCGGACATCCAGAATTTCGTATTCGCGGCGGCCACCGGGCGTCTGCACCTCGGCGACGTCGCCGGCGAACTTGCCGATCAGGGAACGCGCCACCGGCGAATTGAGCGAGATCTTGCCCTGCTTGAGATCGGCCTCGTCGTCGCCGACGATCTGATAGGTGACGGTCTGGCCTTCATCCATGTCTTCCAGTTCGACTGTGGAACCAAAGACCACGCGGCCGTCGGCATCGAGTGCGCGCGGATCGATGATCTGGGCATTGCCGAGCTTGCCTTCGACCTCGGCGATGCGGCCTTCGACGAAACCCTGACGCTCCTTGGCGGCGTCGTATTCGGCGTTTTCCGAGAGGTCGCCGTGCGAGCGTGCCTCGGCAATCGCGGCGACCACAGAGGGCCGTTCGACGGTCTTGAGACGCTTCAATTCCTCGCGCAGCTGCTCGGCGCCACGCAGCGTGATCGGTACCTTGCCGCTCATTCCAATGCCCCGATCAATTCCTTGTGCAGCTGCTGGATCGAATAGGTTTCGAGCCCGGAGTGGCGCATGCCGACACAGGCGGCGCGCGCACCTTCGATGGTCGTGAACAGCGTGACCTTGGCGGCCAACGCCGAGGTGCGGATCGAGCGCGAGTCCTGGATTGCTGCGCGCTTTTCATCCACGGTGTTGACGAGCAGCACGATCTCATTGTTCTTGATCATGTCGACAATGTGCGGACGGCCTTCGTTGACCTTGTTGACGGCGGCGACCGGGATGCCGGCTGCCTGTATGGTGGCGGCCGTACCGCGCGTGGCGAGCAGGGTGAAGCCGAGTTCGTGCAGCAGTTGCGCGACCTCGATGGCCTTGAGCTTGTCGGCTTGCCGGACGGTGATCAGCGCGCGGCCGGCCGCGGGCAGTTTGGTGCTCGCGGCGATCTGCGACTTGACGAAGGCTTCGCCAAACGTGCGACCTACCCCCATCACCTCGCCGGTCGACTTCATCTCCGGCCCGAGCAGCGTATCGACACCGGGGAATTTCCCGAAAGGGAACACGGCTTCCTTGACCGAGAAGTAGGGCGGGATGACTTCCTGCGTCACGCCCTGGTCGGCGAGGCTGCGGCCGGCCATGCAGCGCGCGGCGATCTTCGCCAGCGGCAGGCCGGTGGCCTTGGAGACGAAGGGCACGGTGCGCGAGGCGCGCGGGTTGACTTCGAGCACATACACCACGGTGTCCTTGCCACGGCCCTGAATGGCGAACTGCACGTTCATCAGGCCGACGACGTTGAGACCCTTCGCCATCATCTCGGTCTGGCGGCGCAACTCGTCCTGCGTCTCCGGGCAGAGCGAGAAGGGCGGCAGCGAACAGGCCGAGTCGCCCGAATGCACGCCAGCCTGTTCGATGTGCTCCATGATGCCGCCGATGATGACCTGCTGGCCGTCGGACAGCGCATCGACGTCCACTTCAGTCGCGTCATTGAGGAAGCGGTCGAGCAGCACCGGCGAATCGTTCGACACCTTGATGGCGTCGCGCATGTAACGCTCGAGGTCCTTCTGCTCATGCACGATTTCCATCGCGCGGCCGCCCAGCACGTAGGAGGGGCGGACGACGAGCGGATAGCCGATCTCGGCAGCGAGGCGGATCGCGTCCGGTTCGGTGCGCGCCGTGCGGTTGGGCGGCTGCTTGAGCTTGAGGTCGTGCAGCAGCTTCTGGAAACGCTCGCGGTCTTCGGCGGCGTCGATCATGTCGGGCGAGGTGCCGATGATCGGCACGCCGTTGGCTTCGAGGTCGCGTGCGCGCTTCAGTGGCGTCTGGCCGCCGAACTGCACGATCACGCCGGCCGGCTTTTCAATATGCACGATCTCGAGGATGTCTTCCAGCGTCAGCGGTTCGAAGTAGAGGCGATCCGAGGTGTCATAGTCGGTCGACACGGTCTCGGGGTTGCAGTTGACCATGATGGTCTCGTAGCCGTCTTCGCGCATGGCGAGCGCGGCATGGACGCAGCAATAGTCGAACTCGATGCCCTGGCCGATGCGGTTCGGGCCGCCGCCGAGCACCATGATCTTCTTCTTGTCGGTCGGGCGCGATTCGCACTCTTCCTCGTAGGTCGAGTACATGTAGGCGGTGGAGGTGGCGAACTCCGCGGCGCAGGTATCGACGCGCTTGAACACCGGGCGCACGCCCAAAGCTTGCCTTCTTTCTCTCACTGCCGTCTCGCCAGCGCCGACTTTTGTACCGATGCGGCGGTCGGAAAAGCCCTTGCGCTTCAGACCCCGCAGCGTGGCAGCATCGAGCGCTTCCAGCTTCTGTGTGCTCAACCATTCCTCGGTCTTGACGATGTCCTCGATCTGCACGAGGAACCACGGATCGATCTTGGTCAGGTTGAAGACGTCCTGCAGCGAATAGCCGGAGCGGAAAGCCTGGCCGAGGTACCACATGCGCTGGGCGCCGGGGTTGGCCAGTTCATGTTCGATCTGGCCGTCGTCGGTCTGAATTTCGTCGAGGCCATAGACGCTCACTTCAAGGCCGCGCAAGGCCTTCTGCAGCGATTCCTGGAAGCTGCGGCCGATGGCCATCACTTCACCGACCGACTTCATTTGCGTCGTCAGGCGGTCATTGGCCTGCGGGAATTTTTCGAAGGCGAAGCGCGGCACCTTGGTGACGACGTAGTCGATCGACGGCTCGAAGGAGGCCGGCGTGGCACCGCCAGTGATGTCGTTCTTCAGTTCGTCGAGCGTGTAGCCGACGGCCAGTTTCGCAGCGACTTTGGCGATCGGGAAACCGGTGGCTTTGGACGCCAAAGCTGATGAGCGTGACACGCGCGGATTCATCTCGATCACGATCATGCGCCCATCGTTCGGGTTGATCGCGAACTGCACGTTCGACCCGCCGGTATCAACGCCGATCTCGCGCAGCACCGCGATGCTGGCGTTGCGCATGATCTGGTATTCCTTGTCGGTGAGCGTCTGCGCCGGCGCGACGGTGATCGAGTCGCCGGTATGCACGCCCATCGGGTCGAGGTTCTCGATCGAGCAGATGATGATGCAGTTGTCCTTGCGGTCGCGCACCACCTCCATCTCGAACTCTTTCCAGCCGAGCAGCGATTCCTCGATCAGCAGCTCGCGGGTCGGCGAAGCTTCGAGGCCGCGCTTGCAGATCTCGACGAACTCTTCCTGGTTGTAGGCGATGCCGCCGCCCGAGCCGCCCATCGTGAAGGAGGGACGGATGATGGTCGGGAAGCCCATCAGGCTCTGCACCTGCTGCGCCTCTTCCATGCTGTGGGCGATGCCGGAACGCGCCGAGCCGAGGCCGATCTTGGTCATCGCCTTCTTGAACTTTTCGCGGTCCTCGGCCTTGTCGATCGCTTCCTTGGTCGCGCCGATCATCGCCACGCCATACTTTTCGAGCACGCCATGCTTGGCGAGGTCGAGCGCGCAGTTCAGCGCAGTCTGGCCGCCCATGGTCGGCAGCACTGCGTCGGGGCGCTCCTTGGCGATGATGTTTTCCAGCACCTGCCAGGTGATCGGCTCGATGTAGGTCACGTCCGCCATGTTCGGGTCGGTCATGATCGTCGCAGGGTTCGAGTTGACGAGGATGACCTTGAAGCCCTCTTCGCGCAGGGCCTTGCAGGCCTGGGCGCCGGAATAGTCGAATTCGCAGGCCTGGCCGATGATGATCGGGCCGGCGCCGATGATGAGGATGGAGTGGAGGTCGGTGCGCTTAGGCATTCTTGTTGTTCTCCATCATGCCAATGAAGCGATCGAACAGATAGGCGACATCGTGCGGGCCGGGGCTCGCCTCGGGGTGGCCCTGGAAGCACAGTGCCGGCCGGTCGGTCCAGGCCATGCCCTGCAGGCTGCCGTCGAACAGCGAGACGTGCGTCACCTTGATGTTGGCCGGCAGGGTCGCCGGGTCGGCGGCGAAGCCGTGGTTCTGGCTGGTGATCAGCACCTGGCCGGACTCGAGGTCCTTGACCGGGTGGTTGGCACCGTGGTGGCCGAACTTCATCTTGAGCGTCTTGCCGCCACCGGCCAGCGCCATCAACTGGTGGCCGAGGCAGATGCCGAAGGTTGGCAGCTTCTTGTCCAGAAACTCACGAATCGCGGCGACCGCATAATCGCAGGGCTCAGGGTCGCCGGGGCCGTTGGAGAGGAACACGCCATCGGGATTCAGCGCCAGCACGTCGGCCGCCGGCGTCTGCGCCGGCACGACGGTGAGCTTGCAGCCGCGCGAAGCGAGCATGCGCAGGATGTTGCGCTTGACGCCGAAGTCGTAGGCAACGACATGAAACTTGTCCTGTGCCGGTGCCGTATAGCCAGCGCCGAGTTTCCATTCGCCCTCGGTCCAGGCGAAGGGCTTGGCCACTGTAACGACCTTGGCGAGGTCCATGCCGGCGAGCCCGGGGAAGGCACGCGCCTGAGCTACCGCGTCGTCTGCATTGATGTTATCGCCCGTCATCAAACAGCCGGCCTGGGCACCTTTTTCACGCAGGATGCGCGTCAGTTTACGCGTGTCGATATCGGCGATGCCGACGACGTTACCGGCTTTCAGGTAATCGGAGAGAGTCTGTTCGGAACGGAAGTTCGAGGCAAGCAGCGGCAGGTCACGGATCACCAGTCCGGCGGCGTAGATGCGGCTGGCGTCACCGCCTTCGACGTCTTCACGATTGACGCCGGTATTGCCGATGTGCGGATAGGTGAGGGTGACGATCTGACGCGTGTAGGAGGGGTCCGTGAGGATTTCCTGGTAGCCGGTCATGGCGGTGTTGAACACCACCTCGCCGACCGAAGTACCGGCGGCGCCGATACCCTTGCCCCGAAATACCGTTCCGTCGGCGAGAGCAAGCAAGGCGGACGGAAAAGTGTATGACTGCGCAGTCACAATCGGGCTCCTGGGCGGGAATTACATCATATTGCGGCGCAACAACCCTGTAAAACCAGAGCGTTGGCCAAACCGCGCTATTGTAGCCGATTAGCGCAATCCGAGCACGTCCTGCATGTCGAAAAGACCGTTGGCATGATTGCGCAGGAAGCGCGCGGCGCGCAGCGAGCCGAGCGCATAGGACATGCGGCTGGCCGACTTGTGCGTGATCTCGATGCGCTCACCTGTGCCGGCGAACAGCACTGTGTGGTCGCCGACGATGTCGCCGCCACGGATCGTCGAAAAGCCGATCTGGGTCGCCGGCCGCTCGCCGGTGTGTCCTTCGCGGCCATAAATGGCACATTCGTCCAGGCTGCGCCCCAGTGCGGCGGCCACCACCTCGCCCATGCGCAGGGCGGTGCCGGACGGTGCGTCGACCTTGTGGCGGTGGTGGGCTTCGATGACCTCGATGTCGTAGCCTTCATTCAGGATGCGCGCGGCGACGTCGAGCAGCTTGAAGACGGCATTGACGCCCACTGCCATGTTGGGCGCGAAAACGATGGGGATGTCACGGGAAACAGCTTCGATCTGCAGCTTCTGCTCGGCGGTGAAGCCCGTCGTGCCGATCACCGCATGCACACCGCGGCGACGGCAGATCTCCAGGTTTTGTAGCGTGCCCTCGGGACGGGTGAAGTCGATCAGGCAGTCGGCATTGGCGAGCGCAGCATCGGCGTCATCACCGATGTCGAAGGCGGCGGCGAGGGCTGCATCGGGTGCCGCGAGAACCGCCTCGATCAACATCTTGCCCATGCGGCCGTTCTTGCCTGCGATGGTGTAGCGAATGGTCGTCATCTTCAGTCCTTCTGCGGGGCTGCAGGTACTTCGATGATGCGTGCAGCCGGCGCGGGGGCAGCCCCTGTCGTGGCTTCTGTTTCCGCGACGACATCACCACCAACGCGCACCAGCTTGCCCTCCGCGAAGAAGACCACGAGGCGGCGCAACTGGGCCTCACCGCGACCCGGCTGGAAGCGATAGACGTAATCCCAGCGGTCAGCATGGAACATGTCGGCGACCAGCGGCGTGCCGAGCGCGAAGCGCACCTGGTCACGCGTCATGCCCGGCTTGAGTTTCGCCACCATGTCCTGGGTGACGTAATTGCCTTGGCGCACATCGATGCGGTAGGGCGAGAGGCGGGAAGTGATGTCCGGCGTATTGGAACAGGCGGCAAGCAGCAGGCCCGGGAGAATCAGGAGCGGTAAGCGCGACAGCATGTGGAAGGGTCGGTTCGGGACGAAATTGTGCGGAAAAACTATATCATACGGCTATCTGCCTTCCGAAGAGCCAACCAGCCTCATCATGACCGAACGCGCAGAACTCCAGAATATCGGCCTCAAGGCCACCGTGCCACGCATGACCATCCTCGACCTGTTTCGCAAGTCGACGACGCGTCATCTGACCGCCGAGGATGTTTACCGTCAGTTGCTGGCCGATAACTTCGATATCGGCCTCGCCACTGTCTATCGCGTATTGACCCAGTTCGAACAGGCGGGCCTGCTCGAACGGCACCACTTCGAATCCGGCAAGTCGGTGTTCGAACTCAAGGACGGCAAACATCACGACCACCTCGTCTGCCTGAACTGCGGGCGGGTCGAGGAATTTACCGATCCCGAGATCGAGCGGCGCCAGAACAAGGTGGCCAAGGAGCGGGGCTTCACTGTCGTCGATCATGCACTCTACCTTTATGCAGAGTGCATCAAGAAGGATTGCCCCAATCGCCACGACAAGGGCGAGTGAACCCCGGCGCACTCGTCGCTTGATCTGTCCCATGCCCTGCGGCGACAGGACTGCATAAACTGCCTGCCACATGCGCTGCTTATTTCTGACCATCCTGTTGTTCGCTGCCACGCTCCATGCCGAAACCTGGCAGGAGCCGGCGACCGGGATGGCGTTTGTGCGCGTTCCCGGTGCCTGCTTCGCGATGGGGGATACCTTCGGTGGTGGCGACCACAATGAATATCCGGTACATGAGGTTTGCCTCGGGGATACCTGGATTGGCCGATTCGAGGTGACGCAGGGCGAGTGGCGTGCCTTGATGCCGGAGAATCCTTCGGCGTGGCCGACGAGCGACCGGCATCCGGTCGATAGCGTCAATCAGGCCGACATCGCCGAGTTCGTCAAACGCCTGAGTGAAGGGAGTCCCGGGCGCATTTTCAGGTTGCCGACCGAGGCCGAGTGGGAGTTCGCCTGCCGCGCTGGCGGACAGACAACTAAGTTCGGCGGTGGACTGCCGCCGCAAGGCGCGAATACCGCCGAATACGCCAACCGGCATGGCGAGGGCACGACGCCGGTCGGCAGTTTTGCGCCGAACGCGCTGGGTATCCACGACATGAGCGGCAACCTGTGGGAATGGGTCAGCGATGTCTATGCCGCCGATGCCTATGTCCATCATGGGCGCGACAATCCGCACTATCAGGCGGCCGGCCCCGCGCGACTGCTGCGTGGCGGTGGCTGGAGCCACGACGCCTTCTTTGCCCGCTGCAGCAAGCGCCACATGCACTGCCGCCCGACGGCGCGCTTCGACTTCGTCGGTTTTCGGCTGGTGATGGAAGAAGTGCGTTAAGGCTTGCTGCCAGCCGGTACCCGGGCGAGCAGCTGGCCGCTGGCGGCATCGCTGAACCGGATCTCGTCGAGTCGGCCGATCAGGTAGCGCTTCTTCAACGTGAAGTCGACCGGTGCCGAAGCGGTAGCTTTCCAGAAGGTCGTGCTTTCGGAGAGGCAGTTACTGCGCAGGCGGCCGCGCAGGCCCATGCGCAGATCACCCTGGCGTAGGCGGTTTGCATCGGCTGCTGTGACAGCAAACTCGGCAGCGTATCCTGCCGCTTCGCCAGCGTCGTGCGGATAGAAGTCATAGGGATTGTCGAAGGCGAAGAAGTAGTCCCAGCGCCAGCGGATCGGGTATTCGACCGTCATGCCCGCGGGGTCGGTGTTGCGGTAGCTGCCGCGCGCTTCGTGGGCCGAGCCGAGCGGCAGGAACTTGTAGGTGTAGTAGTCCCGACCGGCGGCGACCTCTTCGGGATGCCAGTTCCAGCCCTCGGTGAGGTCGTTGAACTGCGTCGGGTAGAAGACACGCAGGCGGCCGGTCACGGCGTCGTAGTCGATCTTGGTATCGGTACTCAACGGCAGGTCGAGGTCAATGGCTTCGTCCGGCGCACAGGTTTTCAGCGCAGCATGCCGTTCGTAGGCAGCGATGGCAACGTGCGGAATCGTTTCCTGTGCGAAGGGATGGCTGCAAGGCGCCGACAGCAGGCAGGCGATGAGGAGTCTGGAAAGATGCGGTTTCATGGTTTCAATGTTCCCTACCGTCTGCACGTGGCTTGAGCAGGAAAGGAAGGTAGCGCCACAACAGTATTGCAAAACCGGACAGCCAGCAGGTCGCGGCAAGGTGCAGCCACATGAAATATCCGGCCGGATGGATTTGCGGCGCGACGACGCGGGCGATCAAACCTGCGATCATGATCCACAGCACCGCCTTGTCGGCGGGTTCGAAGACGACGTTGCGCCCGGTGTGGCCCTTCGAGATGCGCACGATCATCGCCGGCAGGATCGTGCCCATCACGCCGACGGTGAATAGATGCACCGCGACCGTGCCCGTCCAGGACAGGTCGGTGAAGCGGCCAATGCCGGAGACGAGCAGCTGCGCGACGATCATCAGGTAGCCGAAATACATGATGCCGACGTCGAGCCGCGTGAAGGCCTTGCGCGGATGCCAGTAGCAGAAGCGTTCCAGTAGCAGGAAGGCGAGCACCAGTTCGCCCAGTCCGCCCAGCGGCATGGGCAGCCATTCGACGCAGGCGAGCGTGAGCGCCAGCCACTTGATCGGCATGTCGAGCGCGGGGTCGCGGCGGATGTCGACGCGGAAGGCATGGCGCATGAACTGTACCTGCGTGCGTTCGAGCATGATCAGGAAAGCGAAGCGGAACAAGGAAAGTGTCATGTTCCAGCCGCCGATGTAGCTGTCTTCATGCAGCATCAGTCCCTTCGCGAACACGAACAGCGGCAGCGCGATCCAGAAGAAGAAATTGTCGCTGTTGTCGATGCGTTGCTTGAGCAGCGTGTGCATCAGCATCGCCACGATGGCGACCTGGAATAGCAGTGTCGCGGGCCAGAACAGCACGGGCGACCAACCGGCGCCGAAGCTCAGGACGATGCGGTCGAGCAGCCAGGCGGCGGCGAGGAAAACCAGTGCCCAGCCATGCCAGCCGCGCACACCGACCCAGTTCTTCGATGCCGTCAGCAGGAAGCCGCCGAGCGCCGCCCAGCCGAAGCCGTAGAACATCTCATGCGCGTGCCAGCGCAACGGCGGCAGCGCGAAAGTCGGCGCTGGCAAGACGGCACCGGTAAACATCAGCGCCCAGAGGAGGGGCAGGGCGAGGCCGGCGATACAGGCCAGCGGGAACAGGGTGCGAAAGCCGAGGGAAAAAAACGGATGACGGACAAACGGGGTCATGGGCATCTCAGGGATTATCTTGCGTAGGCAATACCGGTTGTGGTTTGCTCATGGCGTGCAGCACCACGGCCGCGCTGACGAAAAAGAAAGTGGTGGCGAACAGGCTGGCCGTATAGACGTGGGCAATACCATGGCTCATCCAGAACCAGAGTGCCAGACCGAGGGCGAGGAATGCACAGGTCACGCTGCCGCCGGCGCAGACGAGGGCGATAACCTTGCCGATGCCGCGCGGCTGCGTGGGTGCGGGGGAGGGTGTGGTGGTTTGGTTCATTGGTTGCCGGTCAGTTGTGAATAGAGGTGAGGGAGCCGGTCGGGCAGATCCTCCGGTCGGCGCACGACGGTGTAGCCGGCCGGGCCGAACAGGTGCGGCAGGTAGTTGGCGCCCTCCCGGTCGATGGTGACGCAGAAGGGCTTGATGCCCGCCTCGCGCGCTTCGATCAGTGCCATGCGCGTGTCCTCGATGCCGTAGCGGCCCTCGTAGCGGTCGATGTCGTGCGGCTTGCCATCGGAAAGAATCAGCAGCAGGCGGCGGTTGGCCGGCTGCCGGTCGAGCAGTTGCGTGGCGCGCCGCACCGCCGCACCCATGCGCGTGTAGTAGCCGGGCTTGAGCGCGGCGATGCGACCACGCGCGTGGGCGTCGAGCGGTCGGTCGAAGCGCTTGATCTCGTGGAAGCGTACGTGGCCGCGCTTCAGCGACGAGAAGCCGTAGAAGGCGAACCGGTCGCCAGTGGAACCGAGCGCTTCGCCAAATAACATCAGGCTGTCGCGGATCACGTCGATGACCTTCTGCTCGTCATTGGCGTGCGCGTCGGTGGAGAGCGAGAGATCGGCCAGCACGAGGCAGGCGAGATCGCGTTCGGTCGGGCGGTGGTTGAGGTAGGCGCCCGCACCGGAAAAATGCCAGCCGGCCAGCCGGTCGGCGGCGATGCGCACGCAGGCATCGATGTCGAGTTCGCTGCCGTCCGGCTGCGCCTTCTGCCAGCGCCGCACCGGGGCGAGCGCGGCGAACTGGTGCTTCAATTTGCGTGCATGGCGGCGCAGGCGTTCGGGCAGCGGCTGCGGTTCGGCCTCGCGCGCCACCATCGTCTGCAGGCGGCAAAAGTCGGCTTTCATGAGACGGCGTTTCCAGTCCCATTCCGGCAGCGGGATGCCGGGGCCGAGTACGATATCGTCGGCGGCGGAAGAAGGCAGGTCGAGATCGAAACGCACCTTCGATGCCGCGCTCTGGTCACTGTCCGTGAGCGTCAGCTTGTCGAGCGACTCGGCGGCGCGGCCGGCATCGGGATTTGGATCGTCGTCGAAGGCGCGGTTCACCTTCAGGTACTCGGCCCAGGAGAAGATGCTTTCGGCGCGGAACAGCAGGATCAGCGGTGCTTCGTTCTCCGGCGTCGCGGTACGCTCGGCTTGGTAGCGCTTGTTTGCGGCGGTTTGCTCCGCGCCGCCGGCTTCGTGATTTACTGGATCGCTGCGTCGTTGCGCGGCGGCTGTCTCTGGCGCGGGATACAGCCACAGCGGCACCGGCTGGACGGCCTTGGCCTTGGTGTGCGCCAACGGTGGCATTGCGGCGACGCTGCCGGGATCGTTCAGGGCGGCACGCACGGCGCGCTCCTGCGCGGCTTCGTCGTCCGGTAGTTGCTCTGGCGGAATGCGCTCGGCGAGAACGGCCGCGACGAGCCGCTGGTAGCGTGGCATGAGGCCGGGATAGCGCTGCAGCGTCACCCAGGCGGCGAACTGGTTGCGCACGATCCAGTCGCTGGCGTATTTGTCCAGCGCCGGGCCGGCACTCGCGGCCAGTGCCGCGAGCCAGACGTAGAGGTCGTGGTTCAAAGTCGGCGTTGGCAGGACGGCAATCCGCAGCGGCAGGCGCAGGGTTTCGCCGTCCAGCGCGGCGTGTGCGGTACGCGTGTTTGTGCCGGCGACGCGTTGTAGGAATCCGCGGCGCGCGCCATGCTCGGTGTCGGCTGCAGCGGCGACGCGCAGGCCGGCATCACCGCCCAGCGCGCGGAAGATCACGCCCAGCGTCTTCTCGATATCCTTCAGTTCGACGGCCGCAGCCGGATAGTCACGCCGCGCGGTCTGCGTGATCCAGCGATCCCAGAAGGCACCGACCCATTCTTCCATTCAGCACCTTGGCCCGATCCAGGGATACACGTAGGGCTTGCCCGCCATCGCTTTTGCGAGGCCGGCCATGCCGAGCAGGATCAGCGTCGAATGCACACAGGTGAAGTAGATGACGACGATCACCCAGGTCCATTCCCAGTCCCAGCCGAGCCAAAGAAATAGCACCGCGTTGGCGACGACGATCAGCACGCCGCCCCAGAGGCTGACGAAAAAGGTCTGGTCGAGATGGCAGCGCGCTAGCGGCGGGGCATCCTTGCGGCGCTTCAGCCACAGCCAGACGAGGGCGAGAAAGGCGAGCACCGGCGCCAGCATCAGGTTGATGAGGAAGAGCGCCTCTGCTGTGACGGCGAGCGATTGGCCGGCAGGCGCTTGCTCGGTCATTTTCCTTTATTTGCCAAAAGTGGCGAGAACCACTTCGTCGAGTGCGGCGGCGACTTCGCTGTCGTCGGTGAGCGCTTCCACCAGCGCGGCGCGGCAGGCTTCCACCGGGTCCATGCCATCGCGGATGAGGATCGCCGCATAGACGAGCAGGCGTGTACTGGCGACTTCCTCGAGGTCGACATCCTTCAACGCGCGCAGCGAGTGGCCGATATTGACGAGGCGCTTCGCCGTCATTGCATCGCAGCCGGTCTCGCCGATCAGGATGCTCTCCTCGCGCGCGGCGGCGGGGAAGTCGAAGCGCAGGGCAAGGAAGCGCTGGCGCGTCGAGGGCTTCATGCCCTTGAGGAAGTTCTGGTAGCCGGGGTTGTAGCTGACCACCAGCATGAAATTGTCCGGTGCGTGCAGCACCTCGCCGGTGCGGTCGATGGGCAGCACGCGGCGATGGTCGGCGAGCGGGTGGATCACCACAGTGGTGTCCTTGCGCGCCTCGACCACTTCGTCGAGGTAGCAGATGCCGCCTTCGCGCACCGCGCGCGTCAGCGGACCATCGGACCAGTAGGTCGCGCCATCGCCGATCAGGTGGCGACCGACGAGGTCAGCGGCGGTGAGGTCGTCGTGGCAGGCGACGGTGTACAGCGGCAGGCCCAGCTTCGCGGCCATGTAGGCGACGAAGCGCGTCTTGCCGACGCCGGTCGGTCCCTTGATGAGCACGGGCAGATGGTTGCGGTGCGCGTGTTCGAAGAGATTGATTTCATTGCCGGAGGCTTCGTAGAAAGGTAAGTCGGTCATTTCAGTCCCAGCCAGTAGGCGAGCAGGATGATCGCAAGTGTGAGCACAAGCCAGCCGAGCACCAGCGCGCGCCACAGGAAGGTGACGCGGCGCAGCGCCATGAAGTCCTGGATGATCATCCAGCCCTTGATCGCGGCGATGACGAGGATGCCGGCGACGGCCGCCGTTCCTGCGTGGCCGGTCTTGCCGATCAGCCAGGTCAGCACGGTCGCGACCAGCAGCGCGATCCAGAGAACGTTGAGAAAATGGGTGCTCATCGCATCACATAGACCAGCGGAAACAGCACGATCCAGACGAGGTCGACCATATGCCAGTAGCTTGCGCCGGTTTCCATGCCGTGGTGGTCGTGTGACGAATAGCCGCCGCGCCGCGTTTTGTTCCAGACGAAAAAAAGAATCACCATGCCCAGCACTACGTGCATGGCGTGGAACATGGTGAGTGAGAGGTAAAAGGTATAGAACAGGTTGGTTTCGAGATCGATGCCAGCGGCGAATTTCGCACCGTATTCGAAATACTTGACGATCAGAAACCCGACCCCGCTGCCGATCGCCGCGAGCAGCCAGCGGGCGCTGCTATTGACATGGTTGGCCTTGATCGCCGCCACCGCGCGCGCCACGCACCAGCTGCCGGTGATGAGCAGCAGTGTGTTGAGCATGCCGGCATCGCTGTCCAGCGTGCGCTGCATCTCGTCGAACAGCGCGAGATGCTTGAGCCGCGTGAAGGCATAGGCGACGAACAGCGCGAAGAAGGCCGCGAGTTCGGCGAGAATGAACACCCAGATCGCGAGGTCACCCGGCGGGTAGGGCCGCAGGGCATGTCCGTGATGCTGGGCGTTCATGGCATCGTGCAGCTTAGGCGGCGGCTTTCTGCTCGCCCGGGATGAAGAAGCTCCAGATGTACACGATCAGGCCGATCAGGAACACCACGCCCGACCATTCACGCATCCAGTAGAACAGGCTGACCTGATCCTGCGCCACCATGAAGGGCAGCGGATTGTCGGAGATGCGCTGCAGCCAGACTTGCAGGATGCCGGCGGCGGTGAGGAACAGCGTGATGAAGACGATCGCGACTGTCATCAGCCAGAAGCCCCACATCTCGGCGACCTGCGCCTTGTTGCTGTTGGCGGCGCGGCCGCGCATCAGCGGCATGGCGTAGCTGATGATCGCCAGGTTTACCATCACGTAGGCGCCGTAGAAGGCCATGTGGCCGTGCGCCGCGGTGATCTGCGTGCCGTGCGTGTAGTAGTTCACCGGAGCCAGCGTATGCAGGAAGCCCCACACGCCCGCGCCGAGGAAGGCCATCACGCCGGTGCCGAGGCACCACAGCGTCGCGGCCTTGTTCGGGTGGTCGCGGCGGCGCTTGTTCACCATGTTGAAGGCGAACAGGGTCATGGCGAAGAACGGGATCGGCTCCAGCGCGGAGAAGATCGAGCCGATCAGCTGCCAGTATTCCGGCGTGCCGATCCAGAAGTAGTGGTGGCCGGTGCCGAGGATGCCGGTGACCAGCGTCAGGGTGATGATGACGTACAGCCACTTCTCGATGACTTCGCGGTCGACGCCCGTCACCTTGATCAGCACGAAGGCGAGGATCGAACCGAGGATCAGCTCCCACACACCTTCCACCCACAGGTGCACGACCCACCACCAGTAGAACTTGTCGCGCACGACGTTGTGCGGGTTGACGAAGGAGAACAGGAACATGATCGCCAGGCCCCACAGGCCGATCAGCAGCACCGTGTTGATCGCGGTCTTGCGGCCCTTCAGCACCGTCATGGTGATGTTGAAGAGGAAGGCCAGCGCGACGACGACGATGCCGAGCTTGGTGATCAGCGGCTGTTCGAGGAACTCGCGCCCCATGGTCGGCAGCAGGTCATTGCCGGTCACCTTGGCGAGCGTGGCGTAGGGCACGGTCAGGTAGCCGACGACGGTGAGGCCGGCGGCGACGAGGAAGATCCAGAACAGCGCGATGGCCAGCTTGGGGCTGAACAGCTCAGTTTCGGATTCCTCGGGCACGAGGTAGTAGGCGGCGCCCATGAAGCCCATCAGCAGCCAGACGATCAGTGCGTTGGTATGCACCATGCGCGCGACGTTGAAGGGAATTTCCGGGAAGAGGAAGTCGCCCATGACGTACTGCAGGCCCATGATCAGGCCGAACAGGATCTGCGCGACGAACAGCGCGATGGCCGCGATGAAGTACGGCTTCGCGACGGCTTGGGATTTGTATTGCATCGTTATCTCCTGGTCGTTAGCCGGTCAGCCCTGGATATTGGGCGGCCACTTGGCGGTGTTGATCTGGCTGACGTAGTCGAGGAAGGAAGCGATCTCCTCGAGCTGCGCATCCGTGAAGTTGAACTGCGGCATGCTGCGACGGCCGGGGATGCCCTCGACGGGACGCGACTGGATGAAGGCCTTGACGGCTTCCTTGCTGCCGAGGCGCTTGACCACGTTGCCCAATTCCGGCGCAAAGTAGGCGCCTTCGCCCAGCAGCGTGTGGCAGCCGATGCAGTTGTTGGTCTCCCAGAGTTTCTTGCCGGCAACGACCTTCGGGTCGGCCAGCATCTCGCGTTTGTCGCGCGAGGGAATGCTCTGCTCGGTCTGGTAGGTCAGTGCCAGAAACACCAGCAGGAAGAACAGCGTCCCGCCGTAAAAGATGTTCCGGGCGGTCGAGGTGGTAAACGCTTCGCTCATAAAGCCCCCTGAAAATTGTTGTCCGCCACGGTTGTGGCGAGCCGCGACTTTAGGGAGGGGTGCCAATTGCTTCCTTGATAATAGTCAAGTATGGAGCTAGGTTATTCGTCTATCGTCCGCAAGAAGGAGACAAAGCCATGACGCAGGATTGGCGCACACCCGACATTGACGAAATCGAACTTTCCGACGAGGACATCCTCGATGCGATGCAGCACATTCCCGGCTATCTCGACATCAGCACCGATGACTTTCGCATCATCTATCATCTCGCCTGGCAGCATGCGCTGGAGCGCCTGCAGGCCCGGAAGGACAAGGCATGAGACTTGAATCGGGCTGGCGTGCCTACCTCAAGAAATGGCGCGGCACCACGGCGGGCGGACCGCCGCGCGTCAGCAACGCGGAAGTCTTCTGGTCGTGGCTCGGCGCCTTCCTCGGCATCGCAGCGGTGGCGGGCGTCGGCCAGTTCATTTTCTCTGGATCCGACCTGACGCTGATGATCGGTTCCTTCGGCGCTTCGGCGGTGCTGCTCTACGGGGCGCCGCGCAGCCCGCTGGCCCAGCCGCGCAACCTCGTCGGTGGGCACATGCTCTCGGCGCTGGTCGGTGTGCTCTGCTGGACGTGGCTGCATGACACGCCCTGGATGGCGCAGGCGCTCGCGGTCGCCATGGCCATCGCGCTGATGCACCTCACACGCACGCTGCATCCGCCCGGTGGCGCCACGGCGCTGATCGCCACGCTCGGCTCGGCGGAGATCCAGCGTCTCGGCTTCTGGTTCGTGTTGATGCCAGCCACGCTCGGCCCGCTGATCCTGCTGGTCGTCGCGCTGCTGATCAACAACATTCCAAGCTCGCGGCGTTATCCGGAGATCTGGTTTTAGGGCTTGCGCGCTCAATCATCCGGCCGATGGCGCACATGTTGCTTAAGGAAAGCCATGGCACGCATCCTCGTCATCGACGAATCCCAACAGCGCGCGGTCGAAATCTGTACCGGCCTCATTCAGGCCGGGCATCAGGTCGCGGCCGTGTTGCCGTCCGCCTTCGAGCTGATCGAGCGCATCGAGGAGATCAAGCCGGACATCATCCTGATCGAGACCGAATCGCCCTCGCGCGACACCCTGGAGCACCTCGGTGTGATGAATCGCGAGATGCCGCATCCGGTCGTGATGTTCTCGCAGGACGGCGACAGCGAGACGATCCGTTCGGCCGTGAAGGCCGGCGTGGCAGCTTATGTTGTCGATGGTTTCGAGATCGGCAGGCTCAAGCCGGTGGTCGATGTCGCCGTGGCCCGCTTCGAGGAACATCAGGCCCTGCGGCAGGAACTGGCCGACGCCAGCCGCAAGCTTTCCGAGCGCAAGACCATCGACAAGGCCAAGGGCATCCTCATGAAGTCGCGGGGACTCGATGAAGATGCCGCGTACGCCACGCTGCGCAAGCTGGCGATGGAAAAGTCGCAGCCACTCGCCAAGGTGGCGGGCAATGTCGTCGAGATGGCGCAACTGCTGCTCTGATCCGCCCTGATTCGGTGCATATATAAGCTGATTCGCACTTGCGCGGTGCAGCATGATGGTTCGGGTGCCGTCCCGCCAGCGCCGACTTTCATGAATAGCGCGCGTTTCCAGCCACTGGCACAGCCATTGCTAAATAGCCGGTAAGGGTCGAGCCAACGACGGTTCGGCCCACCAGACAACGGCGTCTGATTGCTCACCCGATGCACATGGGTTTGCGATCGACGCCGTTTTTTATTTCCTATCCGGAGATCGAGATGAAACATGAAACCACCAGCCCAGCACCCGTTATCGAGTCTTCCCGCCGCGACTTCCTGCGTCTTGCCGCCGGAGCCACGCTCATGAGCGCTCTGCCCATCAGTTCGTCCGCTTGGGCCGCCGGTTCCGACAAGCCCGAGAAGGAGGAAGTACGCATCGGCTTCATTCCGCTGACCGACTGCGCTTCGGTCGTCATGGCTTCGGTCATGGGCTTCGACAAGAAGTACGGTATCAAGATCGTACCGACCAAGGAAGCGAGTTGGGCCGGCGTGCGCGACAAACTGGTGAACGGCGAACTGGACGCTGCCCACGTGCTCTATGGCTTGATCTACGGTGTCGAACTCGGGATCGGCGGCCCGAAGAAGGACATGGCGGTGCTGATGACCATCAACAACAACGGCCAGGGCATCACCTTGTCGAACCAGCTCAAGGACAAGGGGGTCACCGACGGCCCCAGCCTCGGGGCGTTAATTGCCAGGAAGGAACGCGAATACACCTTTGCCCAGACCTTTCCGACCGGTACCCACGCGATGTGGCTTTACTACTGGCTGGCGACCTATGGCATCAATCCGATGAAAGACGTCAAGAGCATCGTCGTGCCGCCGCCGCAAATGGTCGCCAACATGCGCGTTGGCAACATGGACGGCTGCTGCGTTGGCGAGCCGTGGAACCAGCGCGCCATCATCGACAAGATCGGCTTTTCAGCTGCCACTTCGCAGGACGTCTGGGTCGACCATCCGGAAAAGGTGCTCGGCACGACGGCAGAGTTCGTCAAGAAGTATCCGAACACGGCGCGCGCGATGATCATGGCGGTGCTCGAAGCTTCGATGTGGATCGACGCATCCGCCGCCAACCGCAGCAAGACGGCCGAGACCATCGCCGCCAAGTCCTACGTCAATACCGACGTCGAGGTGATCCGCAGCCGCATGATCGGCCAGTATGAAAACGGCCTCGGCAAGAGCTGGTCCGACAAGAACCACATGAAGTTCTACAACGACGGTACGGTGAACTTCCCCTACCTCTCCGACGGCATGTGGTTCCTCACCCAGCACAAGCGTTGGGGCCTGCTCAAGTCGCATCCCGACTACCTCGCCGTGGCGAAGAAGGTCAACCAGATCGCCCTGTACAAGGAGGCCGCCAGCCAGCTCAAGGTGCCCGTGCCCAAGAACGAGATGCGCGAATCCAAGCTGATCGATGGCGTGGTCTGGAACGGCAAGGATCCGGCCAAATACGCCGACGGCTTCAAGGTGAAGGGGTAAGAAATGACTGCACTTTCCGGCCCGAGCAGCACCGAGGCGGACGCGGCGGCGATGCGCGCCCTCCTCGGTGCCATCCTGCCGCCGATCATGGGTCTGGTGCTGCTGATTGGCATCTGGCACCTGGCGACGATGAATGGTGGCAGCATCCCGACCCCGGGCAAAACCTGGGAAGCCGCCGTGAAGCTGTTCGCCGACCCGTTCTACAGCAACGGGCCGAACGACCAGGGCATCGGCTGGAACATCCTCTCCTCGCTGCAGCGCGTCGCCATCGGTTTCGGTATCGCGGCACTGATCGGCATCCCGGCCGGCTTCATCCTCGGCCGCTTCGCGACGATGGCCGGCATGATCAATCCGATCATCAGCCTGCTGCGTCCCGTCTCGCCGCTGGCCTGGCTGCCGATCGGCCTGCTGGTGTTCCAGAAGGCCGATCCGGCCGCCATCTGGACGATTTTCATTTGTTCCATCTGGCCGATGATCATGAACACCGCGCAAGGCGTGATGCGCGTGCCGCAGGACTACCTCAACGTGGCGCGCGTGCTCAACCTCTCCGAGTGGAAGATCGTCACCAAGATCCTCTTCCCGAGCGTGCTGCCCTACATGCTGACCGGCATCCGCCTCTCGATCGGCACGGCCTGGCTGGTGATCGTCGCGGCGGAAATGCTCACCGGCGGCGTCGGCATCGGCTTCTGGGTCTGGGACGAGTGGAACAACCTCAAGGTCGAGCACATCATCATCGCCATCTTCGTCATCGGCATCGTCGGCCTGATCCTCGAACAGATGCTGCTGTTCCTCGCCAAGCGCCTTCATACGGAAAGCTGAAATCATGGAAAAAGACAAGTTCGTCCAGGTCGAGAAGGTCGGCATGTCCTTCGACACCAAGAAGGGCAAGTTCGTCGCCCTGCGCGACATCGACCTCACCATCAGGCAGGGCGAGTTCATCTCGCTGATCGGCCACTCGGGCTGCGGCAAATCCACGCTGCTCAACCTGATCGCCGGCCTGACGCTGCCGACCGATGGCGTGCTGCTCTGTGCCAACCGCGAGATCGCCGGCCCCGGCCCCGAGCGCGCGGTGGTGTTCCAGAACCACAGCCTGCTGCCCTGGCTCACCTGCTTCGAGAACGTCCATCTGGCGGTCGAGCGCGTCTTCGCCGCCAACGAAAACAAGGCCCAGCTCAAGGAACGCACGACCCGGGTGCTCGAACTGGTCGGCCTTGCCCACGCCATGTACAAGTATCCGGGCGAAATTTCCGGCGGCATGAAGCAGCGTGTCGGCATTGCCCGCGCGCTGGCGATGGAGCCGAAGGTGCTGCTGATGGACGAGCCTTTCGGCGCGCTCGATGCCTTGACGCGCGCGCGCCTGCAGGACGAACTCATGAAGATTTGCGAGGCCACGCACGCCACGACGGTGATGGTCACGCACGACGTCGATGAGGCGGTACTGCTCTCCGACCGCATCGTCATGATGACCAACGGCCCGGCCGCGACCATCGGCGAGATCCTGAGTGTCGACCTGCCGCGCCCGCGCGCGCGCCTGACGCTGGCCCATGACCCGCAGTACATGGATTACCGCTCGGCGGTAATCGAGTTCCTCTACGCCAAGCAGTCCCATCCGCTGGCCGCCTAAGGAAGACCTCATGAATAAACTCAAGCTGGTGATGGTGGGCAACGGCATGGCCGGCTGCCGCACCCTCGAGGAACTGCTCAAGCTCGCGCCCGACCTCTACGAGATCACGGTGTTCGGCGCCGAGCCGCACCCCAACTACAACCGCATCATGCTCTCACCGGTGCTGGCGGGCGAGACGAAGTTCGAGGACATCGTCCTCAACGACCTGGCCTGGTATCGCGACAACGGCATCACGCTGCATACCGGCAAGCAGGTCACCAGAATCGACCGCAAGGCGCGCAAGGTCGTGGCTGACGATGGCACCGAGGCATATTACGACCGGCTGCTGCTGGCGACCGGCTCCATGCCTTTCATCCTGCCGGTGCCGGGCAAGGACCTGCCGGGCGTCATCGCCTACCGCGACATTGCCGACACCGAGGCAATGATCGAGGCAGCCAAGCACCATAGCCACGCCGTGGTGATCGGCGCCGGACTGCTCGGCCTCGAAGCCGCCAACGGCCTTGCGCTGCGCGGCATGGACGTCACCGTGGTGCATCTGGCCGACTGGATCATGGAGCGCCAGCTCGACAAGACCGCCGCCGATCTGCTGCAGAAATCCCTCGAAGCCAAGGGCCTGAAATTCCTGCTCGGCACGCAGACCAGCGAGCTGGTCGCCGGACCAGCCAACGATGGCGGGCGCGTCGCGGCGATCCGCTTCAAGGACGGCACCGGCATCCCCGCCGATCTCGTCGTGATGGCCGTCGGCATCCGCCCGAACACCACGCTGGCCGAAAGCGCCGGCATCCATTGCGAGCGTGGCATCGTCGTCGATGACACACTGCAAACCTACGACCCGAAAATCTACGCGGTCGGCGAATGCGTCGCGCACCGGGGCGTCGCCTACGGCCTCGTCGCACCCTTATTCGAGCAGGCCAAGGTCTGCGCGAACCACCTCGCGCAGATGGGCATCGGCCGCTACGCCGGCTCGGTCACCTCGACCAAGCTCAAGGTCACCGGTATCGACGTGTTTTCCGCCGGCAATTTCATGGGTGGCGAAGGCTGCGAAGACATCGTGCTGGCCGACCCGTCCGCCGGCATCTACAAGAAACTCGTCATCAAGGGCGACCAGTTGGCCGGCGCCGTGCTCTACGGCGACACCGGTGACGGCGCCTGGTATTTCCAGTTGCTCAAGGACAAGCAGAACATCGCCGAGATCCGCGACCACCTGATGTTCGGTTCGCATCATGTGGGCGACGTCGGCCACGCCGGCGTCAGCCAGGCCGCCGCGATGCCCGACACGGCCGAAGTCTGCGGCTGCAACGGCGTCTGCAAGGGCGACATCGTCAAGGCGATCAAGACCCACGGCCTCTTCACCCTCGAAGATGTGCGCAAGCACACCAAGGCTTCGTCTTCGTGTGGCAGTTGCACCGGCCTCGTCGAGCAGATCCTCGCCTCGACGGTCGGCGGCGCCTACCAGCCGGCGGACACGAAAGACAAGCCGGTCTGTGGCTGCACCGATCACTCGCACGGGACGGTCCGGCAGGCGATCCGAGAGCAGAAGCTGCTGTCGATTCCAGCTGTCATGCAGGCCCTGAACTGGAAAACGCCCAACGGTTGCGCCACCTGCCGCCCGGCGCTCAACTACTACCTGATCTCGACCTGGCCGAAAGAGGCGCAGGACGACCCGCAATCGCGCTTCATCAACGAACGCGCCCACGCCAACATCCAGAAGGACGGTACCTACTCGGTGGTGCCGCGCATGTGGGGCGGCCTGACGACGCCGGACGAATTGCGCCGCATCGCCAACGTCGCCGAGAAGTTCGCCATTCCCACCGTCAAGATGACCGGCGGCGCGCGCATCGACCTGCTGGGCATCAAGAAGGCCGACCTGCCGCTGGTCTGGGCCGACCTGGGCATGCCCTCCGGCCATGCGTATGGCAAGAGCATCCGTACCGTGAAGACCTGCGTCGGCGCAGAGCACTGCCGCTTCGGCACGCAGTTGTCGATGGACATGGGCGTCAAGCTGGAAAAGATGCTCTACGGCATGTGGGCGCCGCACAAGGTCAAGCTCGCGGTGAGCGGTTGTCCGCGCAACTGTGCCGAAGCCGGCATCAAGGATGTGGGCGTCATCGGCGTCGATTCCGGCTACGAGTTGTACGTCGCCGGCAACGGCGGCATCAAGACCGAAGTCGCGCAGTTCTTCTGCAAGGTGAAGTCGGACGAGGAGGTGCTCGAATACTCGGCCGCCTTCCTGCAGCTCTACCGGGAAGAAGCCTTCTACCTCGAACGTACCTGCCACTACATCGCGCGCGTCGGCCTCGACCATGCGAAGAAAATCGTCGTCGAAAACGAAGCCCGCCGCAAGGAGCTTTACGAGCGCCTGCTGTTCTCCCTGCAGGACTACGAAGACCCGTGGGCCGCCGCGGTGACGCAACCCGTCGTGCGCCGCGAATACGAAAAGCTGGAGGTGCTGTGATGGAAGACTGGAAGAAACTCTGTCCCCTTGCCGACATTCCGCGCCTCGGCAGCCGCGTCGTCACATCGGCGAACGGCGACATCGCCGTGTTCCGCACGGCGGACGATGAAGTCTTCGCGCTGCGCGACAAGTGCCCGCACAAGGGCGGGCCGCTGTCGCAGGGCATCGTCGCCGGCAAGGTCGTCACCTGCCCGATGCATTCGTGGAAGATCCAGTTCGAGAACGGCGAGGCCGTCGCCCCCGACAAAGGTTGTGCCAAACCCTATCCGGCCAAGGTCGAAGGCGGGCTGGTGTGGATCGCCATCTAGTCGAAACCCGCAGCGTCTGCTGCTACTGCGGCGTCGGCTGCGGGGTGATCGTCCAGTCGGCCGGCGACAGAATCGTCGGCGTGCGGGGCGACCCCGACCACCCGGCCAACTTCGGCAAGCTCTGCTCGAAGGGCAACACGCTGCATCTGGCCGCCGTGCGGACGGGCAGGGCGACCGTGCCGATCCTGCGCGAGAGCCGTGCCGTCCTGCCAGCGCCGACTTCCTGGGACTATGCGCTGGAGGTGGCGGCGGGACGCTTCGCCCGCATCATTCGCGATCATGGGCCGGACGCCGTCGCCTTCTACGTCTCGGGCCAGTTGCTGACCGAGGACTACTACGTCTTCAACAAGCTGGCGCGCGCGCTGGTCGGCACCAACAACATCGACTCCAACTCGCGCCTGTGCATGTCCTCGGCCGTCGCCGCCTACAAGGCCACGCTCGGTTCCGACGCCGTGCCGTGCAGCTACGCGGACATCGATCTGGCCGACCTGATGCTGATCGCCGGCTCGAACACCGCCTACGCCCACCCCATCGTCTTCCGCCGCATCGAGGCGGCCCGCGAGAAGAATCCCGATCTCAAGCTGGTCGTCGTCGATCCGCGCCGCACCGACACCGCCGCCAGCGCCGACCTGCATCTCGCCATCGCGCCCGGTGCCGATGCCCTCTTGTATTCGGCGATGTTGCATGTGCTGCTCTGGGAAGGCCTGACCGACAACGCCTTCATCGCGGAACATACCCATGGCTTCAATGAACTGAGATCGCAACTGGCCGAGTTCACCCCCGGTGCGGTGGCCTCCGCCTGCGGCGTAAAGGCCGAGGAGATCGTCACGGCGGCGCGCTGGTTCGGACAGGCCAAGGCGCCGCTCTCCTTCTGGTGCCAGGGCCTCAACCAGTCGATCCACGGTACCGCGAACGGCGCCGCGCTGATCCACCTGCACCTCGCTACCGGCAAGATCGGGAAGCCGGGCATGGGCCCGTTCTCGCTGACCGGCCAGCCCAACGCGATGGGCGGGCGCGAAACCGGCACCATGGCCAACCTGCTGCCCGGCCATCGCAACCTCGCCGATCCTGCCGACCGTGCCGAACTCGCGCAACTCTGGAACATTCCCGCGCTGCCGGACAAGCCCGGCAAGACGGCGGTCGAGCTGTTCGACGCACTGGCCGACGGCTCGATCAAGGCCGTCTGGATCGCCTGCACCAATCCGGCCCAGTCGCTGCCCGACCTCGCGAAAGTGAAACAGGCACTCACCAACGCCGAATTCGTCGTCGTGCAGGATGCCTGGGGCGACACCGAAACCGCCGCCTTCGCCGACCTGCTGCTGCCCGCCGCGACCTGGGGCGAGAAGGACGGAACAGTGACCAACTCCGAGCGCCGCATTTCCCGTGTGCGCGCGGCCGTTCCGCCGCCCGGCGAGGCTCGCGCCGACTGGCGCATCGCCCGTGATTTCGGCCGCGTACTGGCGAAGAAACTCGGCGCTGGCAATACGGCACCCCTGACGGCACAGTTCGACTTCCTGTCAGAAGAAGAGGTCTATGCCGAGTACGTCAAGACCACCGTCGGCCGCGACCTCGACATCGGCGGGCTCTCGCACGAAACGCTGGATCGCCTTGGCCCGACACAATGGCCATGCCGTGAAAACACAGGTACCGAGCGGCTCTACACCGACCACCGTTTCGCCTTCCCCGATGGCAAGGCGAAGTTCATTCCCATCGACACACGGCTGACCGCCGAGGCGCCCGACGCGCGCCATCCCTTCCGCCTGCTCACCGGCCGCCTGCGCGACCAGTGGCATGGCATGAGCCGCACCGGCCGCATCCCGCGCCTCTACAGCCACGAACCCGAGCCACGCATCGAGATCCATGCCTCCGACCTGCAACGGCGCGGCTGGCAGGACGGCCAGTTGATGCGCGTGAAGAGCCGGCGCGGCGAGATCGTGCTGCCGCTGGCCCGCAGCGAGGAAGTCAAACCCGGGCAGGCCTTCGTCGCCATGCACTGGGGCGGGCGCAGCCTGTCGCACGACGGCGTCAATGCGCTGACCCTCCCGGCCTTCGATCCCGTCTCCAAGCAACCCGAACTCAAGCACGCCGCGCTGCGCATCGAGCCGGCCGCGCTGCCCTGGCGCATGGTGGTGCTGCGCTCGCCCGGACTCGCGGTCGACGCCCACGAACAAGTCATCGCCTGGCGCGCGCGGCTGGCGCCGCTGCTCGAAGGCTTCGGCTACGCCGCGCTCACCCTCGACGGCCGCGAGCGTCCGCTCGTCGCGCTGCGCCTTGCGCTGGCCGAGCCGCTCGCCGCCGAACGCATCGAGCAGATCGCCCGCCTGCTCGACATGCCGGCGGACGCCTGTCTCGCCTACCGCGACCCGGGCCGCAACATCGTCAAGCGGGCCTGCATCGAGGATGAGCGGCTCACCGGCATCCTGCTCGCCGGGGAAGATCAGGCCGAAAGCTGGCTGCGCGTCGCCCTGCGCGACGGCGTGCCAATCGACGCCCTGCGCCGCTGGATCTTCGCCCCGCGCGCGGCACCGCCCGTGGCTGCCGCCGCGCCACGCAAGGTCATCTGCAACTGCCTCGACGTGAGCGAGGCGGACATCAGGAAGGAGATCGCCGCCGGCGCCGACCTGCCGGCGCTGCAGGAAAAACTGAAGTGCGGCACCTCCTGCGGCTCCTGCGTGCCCGAGATCAAACGGATGCTGGCCGTGCCCCAGACGGTCTGAAAGTCAGTCTTTGCGAGACGGCAGGATATGGCGCCTGCTTGCCTCTCGGTGTTGCCCAGCTATTTCTCCACGATGAATCTACCTGACCAGCTTGAAGCTGCTGACGGTCTGGCGCAGTCGCTCGGCGGTGTCGAGCAGCTCCGCCACCGCCGTTTCGGTTTGTTCGGAGGCCGTGACGTTGCCGTCGATCAGAGTGGCAATGCGCTCGATATTGCCGGAAACCTGCTCGCTGGCCAGCACCTGTTCCTGTGCCGCATGCGCGATGTGGCGCGCCATCTCGGCCACCTCCCGGCTGACGGCGGTGACCTTGGACAGGCCTTCGCCGCTCTCGCGGATCATCGCGTTGCCCTGATCGACTTCCTTGACGGCGCGATCCATCGAGGCGACGGCGCTATCGGTCACGCTGCGGATTTCCGCCACCGTGGCCGCGATGTCACTGGTGCTCGATGAGGTGCGTTCGGCCAGCTTGCGTACTTCGTCGGCGACGACGGCGAAGCCACGGCCTTGTTCGCCCGCCCGCGCCGCCTCGATGGCGGCATTCAGGGCGAGCAGGTTGGTCTGGTCGGCGATGTCGCGGATCACTTGGGTGATGACGCCGATCTTGGCAATCGCACGATCCAGTTCGGAAATGGTGTTGCTGGTTTCCTGCACGGCACTGACGACCCGGCCGGTCGCGTCCATGCTGTGATCCATGCTGGTCTGGGCCTTGCCGACTTCGAGCTGCGCAGTTTCCGTGATGGCCGATACCGACTCCGCCGAACTGGAGACTTCCCTGACCGACTGGCTGAACTCCTCGGCAGCGGCGGCCACGGCCTGCGCGTTGTCGCGCTGCTGTTCGGACTGGTCATGGACACCTGCGGTCTGCCATTGCACATTGCGCGAGCGTGACTCGATGTCGAGCGATGCCGTGCGCACCTGGTCGAGGATTACCTTGAGCTGCACCTGCATCGTCGCCAGCGCGGTCAGCACCCGGCCGGATTCGTCGCGCCCGGAAATGTCGATCTCGTCAGTGAGATCGCCCTGGCCGATGTGCTCGAAGTGACGCATGATCTGCCGCAAGGGCGTAACGATCGCGCGGATCAGGAAATAACCGGCCACGACGACCAGAAGCAGCGCGAGCACAGTTCCGCCGATGCTCAGGCCGAGCATGCGGTCGTAACGTTCCTCCGCGATCCGGTTGGCCGTTTCGCCTTGCCTGGCAAGATAATCCTGTAGTGTCTTGGCGGTCGTCGCGACTTCGGCGTAGAGCGGGTTGATGCGGGTCAGCAGGAGTTGTTGCGCCTTGTCGAAGTCACCGGCCATCAGGGCCTTGCGCGCCAGACTCACGCCTTCGCCCGAGAAGCGGTCGCGCGCCGCGAAGAACTTGTCCGCCAATGCCCGCTCATCGGCACTTTTCGGGGTCTCTTCGTAGGCGTCTTGCAAGGCGTCGATGATCTCCCGGTTTTTCGCGGTGGCATCGAGGTGCATCTCGGTGGGGTGGTCGTGCATCTTGCTGTAGGCATTGGCCGGGCTGTGCTGGAGCGCCAGCATGATTTGCGCACGGTTGTCTCCCATGCGTTCCACCATGCGCGCGATGGCAACCGCGGGGCCGAGGTGTTCGGCATACGCGGCTTCCAGACTGCGGTTGGACTGGCTGAGGCCGTAGATGCCCAGCATCGACAGCGCCGCGATCATCAAGGCCATGAAGGCCATGATCCCGATCAGGCGCGCCCTGAGCGTTATTCGCTGCAACCATGGCTTGTGACCCAAGCCGGCCTTGCCCTGGTTGATCTGCTGGTAGAGCGCTTCCGCTGCGCTGACCTCGGTGCGGGACGGTTCCGCGCGCGCGGACATGTAGCCGACCGTCTGGCCCTGTTCCACCACCGGCACGACGAAGGCCTTGACCCAGTAATGGTCGCCACTTTTTGCACGGTTCTTGACGATGCCGCTCCAGGGCAGCCCCTGTTTAACGGTGTCCCAGAGATCCTTGAACGCTGCGGGCGGCATGTCCGGATGCCGCACGATATTGTGGTTCTTGCCGACCAGCTCCTCGCGGCTGAAGCCGGAAAGTTCGACGAAGGTGTCGTTGGCAAAAGTGATGATGCCCTTCAGGTCGGTCTTGGAGACCAGATACTTGCCGGACGGGTATGGGATCTCCCGCTGGGTGACCGGCTGGTTGCTTTTCATTGTTGTTGCCCTTTAATGTGTCAGCAGGAAGGCTTGTGCAAGTAGAGTCGCAGCTGATCAGCGAAACTGGTGGCCGCCGAGGACGCCAGCCGGCGCTGACGATGGATACGCAGCTTGTCCCTGGGGCTCAGTGCGGCAGGCCGCATGACATTTTCGCCGGCACCTGCCATGAACACCGGCCGAGGCAAACCGCGTTTGGCGCGTCGCCATGAATAAATATGGATGCGCTTTTGTGCCAGCAGCGCATCCAGATAGCCGGCGTTTTTTACCGTGTTGGGCGACAGGTTGGCTGCGGCTGCGGCCTGTCGATAGTCCAGCGGGCCTTGCGTGCGGATGGCCTCATAGAGGCGTTCCATGCCGGCTGCCGCCCGGTTGGAGAGGTTGATGGTGGGACGCGGGAAATCAGGACCGGCACCCAGCGAAAACTGCGGTATCGAGAACGATCCTGAGGCACTGCGGCGCCAGCCGGAAATAAAGATCAGGCCCTGCTTGCGCAAGCGCTGCAAGTAGCCGCCACCCGACAGGGTGTTCATGCTGACATAGGCGGCGCGGGACAGCTCCTCGCGCGTCAGGCCATCCTGGCGCGTCAGCGCGGCCAGGATGCGCCCGAAAGCGGGCGAACTGGGCAGATCGTCGACCGGGATGCTTCGTGGCGCGACACTCATACCCGGAACCGCGCCACGGAACTGTCGAGGTCGGCCGCCAGCTGTTGCAGCCGCTCTGCGGCGGCGGTTGTTTGCCGCACGCTGGCGCCGTTTTCCTCCGCCATATTGGCGATCCGCTCGACGCCACGGGCGATTTCCTGCACCGCCACGGCTTGTTCGTCCAGCGCATTGCCGATGTCGGCGACGGCGGCGGTGACGCGATCCGTGGCGTTCTGGATGCCGCTGACGGAATCGCCCGCCCGATTGGCCAGGGCGACGCCGTCGTCCACGCGCGCAACGCCGCTTTCCATTTCCTGTGCCGCCTTGCGCGCTCCGGACTGCACCTTTTCGATGACGCTGGCGATGGTATGGGTCGACTCCGAAGTGCGTTCGGCGAGCTTCCTCACTTCGTCGGCGACCACCGCGAAGCCGCGTCCTTGCTCACCAGCGCGGGCCGCCTCGATGGCGGCATTCAGCGCCAGCAGATTGGTCTGGTCGGCCACTTCGCGAATCACGTTGATGATCGCGGAAATCTCGTTCGAGTAGCTTTCCAGTTCGCGGATCGTGCCTGCCGCGGTATTGACGGCGGCGGCGACCTGGCCCATTTCGGCGGTGGCGTCATGGATCACCTGACCGCCGCCGCGTGAGGCGGAGCCAGCGGCGTCGGCCATCTCGCGGGCTTCCTTGGCGCTGTCGCGCACCTGGTCGATGGATACCGAGGTTTCCTCGACCGAGGCCGCCATGCCGGAGGCGGATTCGCTCTGCGCGTCCGTGGCAAGCGAGGCCTGTGCCGCGGCGCTTTTCAGCTCGGCGGCAGCATGCGACAGTTCGTGCGCGCTGCTCTGTGCGGCCGCCACCATGGCGCGCAGCCCGGTTTGCATCTGCGCGAAAGCGGCGGCCAGGCTGGTCTTGTCGTGGGCGGCAACCGCGATGACCTGGGTCAAATCACCATTGGCGATACTCTGTGCCAGTCTGACTGCATCGGCGGGCTCTCCCCCCAGTTGACGCAGGAGATTTCGGGCGATCGCCACTGATATGAAAGTCATCGTCAGCAGCGCGATGACCGCGACGACGATAATCTGGCGCTGCTTGCTTTGACTTTCGGCCGCCAACTGCTTTTCAATTTGTCCAGCTTCGTGTTCGAGTAAGGCGATGCCGTCGAGCAGCTCCTTCTTGAGCTCACGCCAGGCGGGGGTTTCATCCTTGTTGAGGCTGGACTTTGCCTCATCGAAGCGACCGGCAGAGATACCGGCCAACACGGCCGCACGCGCCACATGTTGTTGCTTGGAGAGGTTGTCGAGCTTGGCCAGCACTGCAAGAACTTCGGCGCGTGCGGCACTCAATTCTTTTGCTTGCTTGAAGGCCGCGTCAAAATCCGCAACGGCCTTGTCGAGGTTGTCGTGGGCCTTGCGGTTGGCCGGATCGAGCATGATGTTGCGCAGGGCCTGGCCGCTTTGCAACCCCTGGGCATACATCTCGTTGAAGGCGGCCAGCCGTGCCGCATCGCGCTCGATGTATTCGCGGAACCGGGCCTGGCTCGCTTGCAGCGCAAACAATGCAACCAGAATCGCAACCGCAAACAGCGCCAGGCTGACGCCGGCCAACAGCTGCAATTGCGAGCGAACTTTGAGATTTGCGAACATGGCTTGCGTCCCCTTCGAAATTCAAGAAAAGTCTGCGCTGGCGGGACGGCACACAAAAAAACATTCCGAAAAGCATTCCGCCAACATTTTCAGCATATTCTGCCAAAAGTGATAGGGATTAGCCACACCCCGAATGCATGATGGATCGCCGGAATAGCACTGCAAAACATGCCGTCCCACCAGCACCGACTTTTGGGGATGCATCTGTCCCGGCAGAAAATCAAATCAACTGTTCGTGTTGCCGGCACTCAGCCAGTGCAGCAATTTGGCATACAGTAGCGCCGGCTCGGCAGGCTTGGAGATGAAGTCGTTCATGCCGGCCGTCAGGCAGATATCGCGATCGTCACCGAAGGCATTGGCGGTCATGGCAAGAATAGGAACCTTACGACCATTTGTTGAAGCGCGGATTTGTCTCGTCGCCTCGACGCCATCCAGTACGGGCATTTGCATGTCCATCAGGATGAGGGCGTAGTCGCCGGCGGCGAATTGCTCGACCGCAAGCAAGCCGTTTTCCGCTTCATTGACGTACAGGCCGGCATCTTCCAGCAGCATGCGGCTGATTTCGCGGTTGATCGGCTCGTCTTCGACCAGCAGCACCCGGGTCCCGGCAAACCGGCGGCGTAGTTGCTCATACGCATCCGTCGTCGGCGTGATTGCCGTCCCGCCAGCGCCGACTTTTGAATTTACAAAAAGCGCTTGAGGATGTTCTGGCTGTGCGCGTCAAGGGCGGCGCGGTCGGGGATCAGGAAAAGGATGCCGTTGCCGTCCGCGATCAGCAAGCCCTGTGGGCAACACATTCCCCTTAGACGGCGGATGAGTTCGCCCGATATAGTAGTTTGATCGGTAGTGTTTCGCCCCAAGCGGGCGCACTGGGTTTAAGGGGTCATATAATTACCTCAGCTTAATGCATGCCCTTGAATGAGGATGGTCAGTGTGTTCAAATGACCACGTTAGCCATAGGGGTGGCCGATGTCAGACCAACATAGTCAATGTCGGATCCGGCGTAAGCTCAGCTTTGCTCTGCTTGCCGCTGCTGCTTTACCCTTTATCCCAACTCATTCTAGAGCTGCCGGATCCCGTTACCGGATTGCTTACCATGAAGATTTTCCTCCGTATTCGCAGCGCCAAGACGGTGCAATGAGGGGAATCTTCATCAACATCATGAACGAGCTTCTAGTGAAGCGCCTTGGGCTCGAAATTGATCATGAGGGCTTTCCTTGGGCTCGTGCGCAGCAGCGAGTTAAGGAAGGTAAGGCAGATGCCTTCGTCACAGTTGCTACAGACGAGCGCCGCTTATATACAGTTCCAACTCAGGAGTGGGTAACCCAGGGGCGTCTCGCCATGTTTGCTCGCGTCAATGAACCTGAGCGTGACCGACTGTCCAGTGTCAAGGAGATTGCCGAACTCAAGGACTACCGAATCGGTACTTATCTCGGCAATGGTTGGGTCAAATCCAGGTTTGCGGGTATAGAAGTGAATTACGTAGTAGATCGTGCAGCCGCCCTAAAAATGTTGCAGGCGGGCAGGTTGCAGATCGTAGTGGACGCTTCCAACCCAACACTCTCTCAAATACGTGCGATGGGGCTAGAAAAGGAAATTGTAGAGTTACCGCCCATACTGGATGTGAGCGAAACCCATCTTTGCATCAGTAAGCTGTCACCGCTGCAAGCTCATATGACGGACATTGATCTTGCCTTGCGCAAAATGAAGTCAGATGGTTCGCTGCGGAAACTCAGCGAACTGATTTGATTTTTTCGGTAGCGAAGACTCTCTTCAGCCCTCACCATGCGATTCAGGTCCCTCAGTCGCAAACTGGTGCTGCTGACTATCGGATTTGCCGTTCTTGTTTCCGTCGCCATCACCTCGATCCAATACTGGAATAGTTATCAGGAGGAACATGATGGGATCGAGCGTTACTTTTCCGAAACCGAGGTCAGCCGGTTGCCTTTAGCCAGTGATTTATTGTGGCAATTCAATCTGAATGGACTGCAGTTATTGGCTGAAGGAATTGCAAAACACCCTAATGTCTCGCGCGTAAGCATCATTGGTTTAGAGGGTCATGCAATCGAAATCGGCCAGCCAAAGCCAGGTATCGTTTCCAAAGACTTTCAGCTTCGCCATGAATCATCTGCGGAGTCGGCAAAGCAAGTCGATTCCGAAGTGCTGGGGACGCTGATTATTGACATTGATTGGAGCAGCATCGAGGATCGCCTGCGCAACCATATGCTCAAGCAATTGCTTGAGAATCTGCTGCTGATAATTCTGATTGCCGGCTTCGTACTGTTATTGCTCGAACGACAAGTGATGTGTCATCTCCGCAGAATGGCGGCCCATGTCGAGCAACTCACTTCGACGAGCTTGAACGAGCATCTGTACTTATTCAGAAAGAAGGCCAGCAAGAACGATGAGCTAGAACTGTTACTTGGCGGCATTACTAGCCTACAAGACAGACTGCACGATGCAATTAGCCAGCTACGGCGCTCTGAAGGCAAGCTGTTGTCACACCGTGATCAGCTTGAGGCTCAGGTCAAAGTCCGGACAGCCGAGTTGCAGATCGCCAAAGAAGGGGCCGAAACCGCCAACATTGCCAAGAGCGCCTTCCTGGCCAACATGAGCCACGAGATCAGGACCCCCTTGAATGCCATCACCGGCATGACACACCTCTTGCGGCGTGGCGGCATTAACCCCCAGCAAGCCGACAAGCTCGACAAGATCGAAGCGGCCGGCAATCACCTGCTCGAAATCATCAATGCCGTCCTCGATCTGTCGAAGATCGAAGCGGGCAAGTTCTCCCTGGCCGAGGACATGCTGTGTGTAGAAGAGATGATCGGGAATGTCGCCAGCATGATCGGTGACAAGGTGAAAGCAAAAGGACTGTCCTTCGTCATCGAGGCCGACGCCCTGCCCGACAACCTCGTCGGCGACCGTACCCGCCTGCAACAAGCCTTGCTCAACTACCTCACCAACGCCGTCAAGTTCACCGAACAAGGCAGCATCATCCTGCGTGCCCGCGTCGTGGAGGACAGCCCCGGCACCGCCTTGCTGCGCTTCGAAGTCAGCGACACCGGCCCGGGCATTGCTCCTGAAGCCCTGCCAAGGCTCTTCTCCGCTTTCGAACAGGCGGACAACTCCATCACCCGCAAGTACGGGGGAACCGGACTGGGGCTGGCCATCACCCGCAAGATCGCCCAGCTCATGGGTGGCGATGCCGGGGCGGAAAGCACCCCAGGTGCCGGCAGTACCTTCTGGTTCACTGTCCGGCTGAAGAAAGGCGAAGCCCGCTGCGGAACAGTCTCAGCCCTTGCCGCCACCCAAACCGAGACAAGCTTGAAACGGGAATTCGCCGGTACGAGAGTCCTGCTGGCTGAAGATGAACCCGTCAATCAGGAAGTCACTCTCTCCCTGCTGGAAGATGTCGGCATGATCGTCGATATTGCCGCAGACGGAGCGCAGGCCCTGAAGCTGGCCAGCGGGAACGACTACGCTCTGATCCTGATGGACATGCAGATGCCGAACATGGACGGGCTGGAGGCAACGCGGCTAATCCGGCAACTATCCGGGAGGAAGCGCATCCCGATCCTGGCGATGACCGCGAATGCCTTTGCCGATGACAGGGCGCGCTGCTTCGAGGCGGGGATGGATGATTTCATCACCAAGCCCGTCAGTCCCGACGCTCTGTTTGTGACCCTGCTCGGCTGGTTGAGGAAAAGTGCGGCGGCTTGAGGTTCGAGAAGCTGCCATTGGCTTTGCGAATGGCATTAGGAGAGTATCAAAAGGTACGCTGATGAGTCTGTTTCGAGCCTTTGCGTTGCTTTCTGCCCTGTTCTTCGCCAGCTATCTGCATGCGCAGGAAGTTGGTACGGGAAAGGTTCAGCGCGTTGCTACGCGCGAGGGTGTCAGTGTGCCGATTTACAGCTTCTGGCGGAACGATGCGGTCGCCACCGTGGTACTTTTCTCAGGCGGTGCCGGCGGCTACGGTCGGATCGGTGAGGATGGCTGGCCGACCAGTGGCAACTTCCTGATTCGCACTGGCAAGCATTGGGCAACCCACCCGTTCAATATCATCATGGTGGGCCGGCCCACGGACGGCATTGATCTGGCTTCGGGCGATGTGCGAATTGGGGAGAAGCATGCCGCCGACAACGTGGCGATTTTCAAAGCCATCAAGCTCAGGAGTCCACTGCCAATCTGGGTGGTCGGCACCAGCATGGGTACCATTTCTGCCGCTGCCGCCGCGATTTACGACAGCGAAAACCTGATCGCGGGTGTTGTGCTGACATCCTCGATCGTTTCCTACAAGATTCCCGGCGCGGTCCCGAAGCAAAGCCTGGACAAAATCCGCGTGCCGGTACTGATCCTTCATCACGAGCAGGATGCCTGTTGGGCATGTCGGCCGCATGAGGTGAACAATATTGCCAGTGCCCTGACCAACGCACCGTTCAAAAAGACCGTCTTCGTGGCGGGTGGATCCGGTGCAACCGGCAATCCCTGCGAGCCGATGCATCACCATGGGTTCGTCGGCATGCAGGACGAGGCCGTCAATCTTGCTGCGGCGTGGATTCTCAAACCAATCGAGTAGCGTGCCAACGCCCGCGGCAGATTCGATCATCAATGCAGTCGGCGCAGCAGGCTTGCATGCCGGTCGTGCTGCAACCGGCCCGAAAGTCAGTCTTTGTGAGACGGCACTACGACTGCTGCTTACCTAGGGCTGCGTCGAGCCGCGTCTTCAGTTCGGCAAGTTCGGCTTCGAGTAGTGCTACGCGTGCTTCCAGCTGGGCCAGCCGGGAGGGCTCGGCGCCGGCGGGCGCCGCCGCTTCCTCTACAGTGTCGCCCTCCACCTCGCCGCCGAACAGGTGCGCATAGCGCGACTCGCGTTTGCCCGGTTCCCGCGGCAGGCGCACGACGAAGGGGCCGTCTTCGCGCCGCGCCAGCGCGTCCAGCGCGGTCTCGACTTCCGCAACATCCTTCAATACACACAGGCGGCTGGCCCGGCTGCGCAGTTCCCCGGGGGTCTGCGGCCCCCGCAGGAGGAGTTCGCAGACGATGCCGAGTTCCTGCGGGTTGAATTTCAGCGTGCCGTATTCGGTGTTGCAGAAGCGGTGGCGATATTTGGCGACACGGCTGCCGTAGCCGCTCTCTTCGCTGACCAGATATTTCTTGATCAGTTGGTCCAGGGTTTGCTGGACGGTTGTTTCGTCGAGGTCGAGCACGGGTTCGCGGTTACTCTTCTGGTTGCAGGCATTGGTCAGGGCATTCAGCGACAACGGGTACTGCTCCGGCGTGGTGATTTCCTTTTCCAGCAGGCAAGCGATCACGCGGGCTTCGTTGGGGGAAAGTTCGATGGTCATGATTTCATCATGGTATTTTTGTCTCGGAGTCTGCGTGAATCGACAGTGGTAGAGCTTACTCGCTTAAGCGACAACCCAATGACCGTCAGAACCATCCTCCGCATGGGCGGTCCGCAGGCTGCTGCAGGTGGCAGTGCCTGCAGGCCAACAGGCCTGTCTTCCGCAAGATATCGTCACCGGCTACTCAATCGGAGGGAAACGAAACCCTTCGCATTTTTGGGTTGAAGGTGCCGCCCTCTGGAAGGACGTGCATGCGAATGTCGCTGGCTTTTGCCATCGGGCCATCGTCATCGATGATGCGCGCCCTGCGGGCATCGAAGATCTTGACGTAATGATTGCCGAGCACCTCCCACACGCCATCGGGCCGGACCAGCAATGCCGTTTCTTCGTCTATGCCGACGCCGAGCAGTTCGGGGTGATCGAGAACCGCGCTGATGAGGCGGTTATAGCGGGCGCGATGCATGAAGTGTTGATCGACAATCGCCCCCTTGAAAATCCCGAATCCCTTGGCGACCTCTTTCATGTTGCGCGCAATGTTGACGATTTCCTCTTCTTCCGCGCTCCTGGCCTTCCTCCAGTTGCCGGTCAGCATCAGGGTCGTCATCACCGAGGCGCCCGCCGAAGTGCCGCCGATCACCGCCCCACTGCGATAACGACGGTCGATGGACTCGAGCGCCCTGGTCCTGACCAGCAGGCTGGCCAGTCGCGACTGGTCGCCCCCGGAAAACCAGTATCCCGAGAATTGCTCGAGATGGACTGCGGTTGCATCGCTGTCGACTTCATCTGCACCGATGTTGATCACCTGCGTTTCGGCACCCAGCTTGCGAAAATCGGCTGACACTTCCTGTGCTTCCTCGTCCGACTTCAGGCTGGCCATCGGGAAAATCGCAATCCTGGCCTTTTGCGCTCCCCCGGCCAGGCTGACGAAACGCTCCTGGATCGAAATCGGCGTATCTCCGCCACCGACAATGATCAGACTCCCCTGTGGATCGGGGGCGAACAACCTTGAAATCTGTGCAACGGCCGGGTTGCAGAATGCCCCGAACAAGACCAGCTGCACCAACCAAAACGGTTTGAACAACATGATTTTCCGCCCGTGACTAGGCGGCGTCCTTCCGCTGGTTTTCCTCGGCCTCGTCGGGCAGCGCTTCTTCCTCAGGCTTGCACCGCACACCGCATCTGCCGCTCTTGCAGCTTCCCGGGGCGGCGATCTCGACGCCTTCCTCGCCCATGTTCCTGAGCAGCAGATAAATGGCGCCGACGGCGACGGCGAGCAGGATGAGGGCGATGACGATGGTCAGCATGATGGTGTTCTGTCGTGGATTGGCCGCGGCAGAGTTTACTCGCTGACCTTGCCGCGCCCGGCCTTGATGGCGGCGCGCCGGGTTTTGCTATCCAGCCGTTTTTTGACCGAGGTGCGGGTGGGCTGGGTGGGCCGGCGTTTCTTGGGCAGGACGGCAACGCTGTCGATCAGCGCGTGGAGGCGCCGCAAGGCTTCCAGCCGATTGCCTTCGAGGCTCCGGTATTCCTGGGCCTTGATGATGACGACGCCGTCCTTGCTGATGCGTTGATCGCCGAGCGCCAGCAGCCTTTGCTTGACCGCCTCGGGCAGGGAGGAGGCAGGGATGTCGAAGCGCAGATGCACGGCATTCGCGACCTTGTTGACGTTCTGGCCCCCCGCGCCTTGCGCGCGGATCGCCGTGATCTCTACTTCGTGGTCGGGAATGGTGTAGCGAAGGCTCGTCATCCGCCGATGTTACGGAGAAATCTCCGGGGAGTCTCCTGCCTGCCTTGCCCTCTGCATAGGCTGACCTGAAAAAGTCGGCGCTGGCGGAACGGCATGTTTCGGGTAAGCTCGAATCCCGTTCGCACTCGAGAGGTTTCCCGCATGACCGCGCCGATTGCAACCACCAAGGCAATGCGCATCTGGCCAATCATTCTTGTGTTGGCAGCCGTGCTCGCTGTCGTCGTCGTAACGTCGTGGCGCCTCCACCAGACCTTGCAGGAAGTGACGGAAACCACCAATCAGCGTGCATTGGCCCGGTCCGGACGCTTGCTGCTTGAGCACACGCTGTCTTTATACAAGGACATGGAATCGGGCGTTCGGGGTTTCGTGATTACCGGGCAGTCTGGCTACCTGGAGCCCTACGACAATGCCCTGCGGGCACTCCCTGCCGCTTATCTGGAATTGAAGGAAGTGCTCGATGGCAACTTGCCGGACGGGATGGGTTGGGCTGAACTGGATACGCTGATGCAGCAGCGGCTGGAATTGCTGTCACTGACGATTACGGGCCGTCAGACACAAGGGGGGAGGTTTCTTCACAACACCGCACTGATCGACCAGGGCAGGGATGCGATGGATCGGATCAGGCAGCGTTTCCTTCTGATCGACGATTTCCAGGAGCGGCGAATCGCGGTTCTGAATGCAGGAGTGATCCATTCGACTGAGAAAGCGACCCGCTGGGTCTGGATCGCGAATGGGGTCGCTTCCTTCTTCATTGTGCTGGCGATCTATTGGCTGTTGCGCGAGCGCAAGTTGCGCCTGTCTCTCGAAGCGCGCTTGCGCCAGGCCAATGCCGATCTCGAAAGCAAGGTCGAGCAGCGTACGGCGGCGCTCGCCGAAGCCCGTGATCGCATCGAAAAATTCGCGCTGGAGCAGGAGCTCGGCATCGAGCGGGAACGGCGCCGGGTCGCGCGCGAAGTCCATGATCAACTGGGCCAGATTTTCACCGCGCTCAAACTGATCGTGCAGTCCTTGCCGCTCGATGCGTTTCCTCCCGGGCAGGAAGCCGCCCTGCATCAAGCGCTGGACATGGGCATCGCCAGCGCACGAAAAATCACGGCCGACTTGCGGCCGCCCCTGCTGGACGATCTGGGCCTGGCCGCGGCGCTCGAGCATTTCGGCAAGGAGATCGCCCGTTCCGGCAAGCTCGACTGTCAGGTAACCCTGACCGATCATGACAGTCTGTGCGATGACCAGTCCCTTGGCCTGTTCCGGATCGTGCAAGAGGCGGTCACCAATACGCTGCGCCACGCGGCAGCCAGCCTGGTCGTCATTACCGGTCGCCGCGATGGCCGGCGTTATCGCTTGACCATCGCGGACAACGGGCGTGGCTTCGATCCCGCGTCAGTTCGCCCCGGTGCGATGGGGTTGGTCAACATGCGCGAGCGAGCGGCCCTGATGCGCGGAACATGTGAAATCGCACGACGGCCCGAGGGGGGTATCCAGATCGTGATCGAGCTTCCCCTGGCGGAAAAAGGCGAGAATACGGACCATGAACATCCTGCTGGTTGAAGACCACCCGATCTTCCGCTTTGGCGTGCGACAGTTGATCGCGCAGCGCTGGCCATCCGCCACCATCGTCGAAGCGGGCACGCTGGCCGATGCACTGGCCGCCGTGCGGCAAACCCCGATGGATCTGGCCTTGCTCGATCTGAATCTTCCCGACAGCGAAGGGCTGGAAGCCGTTTCACAGGTACACCGGGCCGCGCCGGATACAAAACTGCTGGTGCTCAGCCTCAATGCCGAAGCTGCCTATGCCCAGCGCGCGCTGCAATTGGGTGCTGCCGGGTATCTGGCCAAGGATCGCGCGGCGGATGAGCTGATTACCGCGCTTGAACGCATCGCGGCTGGCGGACGTTACATCACGCAATCCCTGGCCGAACAGCTGGCCGAGTTGATGACTGGCGAACGCCATGCCGCGCCCCACGAAGAGTTGTCGGCACAGGAGTATCGCGTCATGCTGCAACTCGCCCAAGGGATCCGGGTCAGCGAAATTGCCGACACCATGCACCTGTCGCCCAAGACCGTCAGCACCTATCGTGGCAGAATCCTCGAGAAACTGCACATCACGAGCAATGCCGAGCTGGTCCGTTACTGCATTGCCCGGCAGTTGATCGACAGCCAGCTGTAGGGCAACGCTGACACGCGAATCAGCCGGCGCTGACAACGCGATCAGGATTCGCTGCTAACAACCGGAAGGCGCTTCGAAGAAACTGCGGTTCATGTTAACTGCCCGAAAGGGGCCACTGCATGAACATCGTCATCGTCGAGGATTGCGAACTGATCAACACGCAGCTGCTGCGCATGATTGCCGCCCAGCCGCTGATCCATGTGATGGGCTGCGCCACCAATGCTGAAACGGCGGTGGCGCTGATTCTGACCAAACACCCGGATGTTGTGCTGCTCGACCTGTCGCTCGCACCGGGTAACGGGATTGAAGTCATCAAGCGCATCCGGGCCGCCGGCTCCACCGCGCGCCTGCTGGTGCTGACCAACTACACCAGCGATGTGCTGCGCAAGACCTGTATCGAACTGGGTGCCGCGGGTTTCTACGACAAAAGCCATGAAGTGCCGGCTTGCCTCAATCAGTTGTTTGCCTGGTCGCCGCAATACGAGCAGCACGCTTTCCCCTGTCCAGTCATTTAATTGGAAGAACAACCGATGATCTCGATGTCAAAGAATCCTGTAGGGCAGTCTTGGCATGGTCTGAGACGGCTTTCCCTGAAGACCCGGGTCACCTTGCTGACGCTGGCGATATTTCTGTTGGGCATCTGGTCGCTGGCGCTTTATCTTGGCCGCGTACTGCATCAGGATCTGGAACGCCTGCTGGGTGACCAGCAGTTTTCCACGGCTTCGTATCTGGCCGATGAGGTAAATCACGAACTGAGCTACCGGATTGCCCTGCTTACCAGTATTGCCAAGAGTATTCCTGCGGCAGCCCTGAATGATGCTTCCAGTGCGCAGGCGTATCTGGCCCAGCATCCATTGCTATCTGGTGTTTTCAACGGTGGCATGCTGATCATTCAGTCAGAGGGTATCTGTATCGCGGAAGTTTCACCCGGTACCGGACGTGTCGGTGTCGATTATCGCGATATCGATTCGGTCGCGACCGCGCTCAAGGAAGGCAAAGCCTCGATCGGTCGACCGGTGATTGGCAAAAAACTGGGCATGCCGCTCATCGGCATGACGGTGCCGATTCGCGATGCGCAGGGCAAGGTGATCGGTGCCTTGTCCGGGATAACCAATCTCGGATTACCGAATTTTCTCGATGGCGTGACTGCAACCGGCAATCTGCAGCATGGTGCTTACATGCTGCTGGTCGCGCCACAGTATCGGATGATTGTCACGTCCTCGGACCCGCAGCGTGTCATGGAGCAGCTTCCTGCTGCCGGGGTGAATCCGGCGATCGATCGTTTCATCGAAGGATATGAAGGTTCGGCAATCGTCGTGAATCCAGCCGGCGTGGAAGTCCTGGCGGCAGCCAAGCGCATCCTGATCGCTGACTGGTACATAGCCGTGCTGTTGCCTACCGCGGAGGCTTTTGCGCCGATTCGTGACATGCTGCAGCGTATGGTACTGGCGGCCTTGCTGCTTTCGCTACTGGCGGGCGGGTTGACCTGGTGGGTATTGCGACGCCAGTTCGCACCGATGGACGATGCGGCACGCCGGCTGACCGATATCGACGCAACCGACCAAATGCTTCAGCCATTGCCGATTGTCAGAAAAGATGAGGTTGGCCATCTCATCGCGGGTTTCAATCATGCCTTGGCCATTGCGCACGAGCGTGAAGCGACCCTGCGCAAGTTCTCGCAAGCCATGGAGCAGAGTCCGGAAAGCATCATGATTGCCGACCTCGACTCGCGCATCGAGTACGTCAATGCGGCGTTTCTGCGTATCAGCGGATACGCTGCCGGCGAGATGATCGGACAAACGCCGCGATTGCTGCACTCAGGCAAGACGCCCCAGGCAACCTATGACGCCCTCTGGCAGTCCCTGCATCGCGGTGACTCCTGGAAAGGCGAGTTCATCAACCGCCGCAAGGATGGCAGCGAGTATGTCGAGTTCGCCAGCATTACCCCTTTGCGTCAGGCCGATGGGCGGATCACCCACTATCTGGCGTTCAAGGAAGACATCACCGAGAAGAAGCGCATGGGGCAGGAACTCGATCGCCATCGTCACCACCTGGAGGTTTTGGTGGCCGAGCGGACCGCCGCGCTCGATGCGGCCAACCAGGAGCTGGCCCGGCAAGCCGATATTGCGCGTAGCGCCACGCAGGCAAAAAGTGCCTTCCTTGCCAGCATGAGTCACGAAATCCGCACGCCGATGAATGCCGTGATCGGGTTGATGCATCTGGCCGGGCGCAAGGCCACCGATGCGCGGCAGCGCGGGCATTTGCTCCGTGCCGATTCTGCCGCCCGACACCTGCTGTCGATCATCAACGACATTCTCGATCTCTCGAAGATCGAATCGGGCAAGCTGGTGATCACGCAAAGCGCTTTCAGGCTGAATGACTTGATCGAGTCGATCATGGTCATGATCCGCGACAAGACGGACGAGAAAGGCTTGTCGCTGACGAGCAAAATCGATCCCGGCCTGCCAGACGTGCTCGTGGGCGACAGTTTGCGCATTGGGCAGATCCTGCTCAACTACGCCAGCAACGCCGTCAAATTCACCACGCAGGGCCACGTCGACATCCGGGTTTCCCTGGTGCGCGAAACCGGTGATGAGCTGATCATGCGCTGCGCAGTTACCGATACGGGCATCGGCATCACGCCCCAAGTCATGGCGACGCTGTTCAAACCGTTCCAGCAGGCCGATGGCGCAACGTCTCACCAGTACGGTGGGACCGGGCTGGGCCTCGCCATCAGCCGCCATCTGGCCGAATTGATGGGCGGCGAAGCCGGCGCCGATAGCGTTCCGGATCAGGGCAGCACATTCTGGTTTACCGTCAAGTGCGGCAGAGGGCAGGCGCAGTTGCTGGATTGCCGTGATGCGGGGTTGTCCGAGGACGAAGTCAAGGCATTGCTGAAGCAACACCATGTCACCGCGCCGATCCTGATCGTCGACGATGAGCCGATCAACCGTATCGTCACCCATGAAGTGCTGTCGGAAGTGTTCCCCCATATCGATATGGCGGAAGACGGCCTGCAGGCAGTCAGCCACGCCGCGACGAAGCGCTATCACCTGATCCTCATGGACATGCAAATGCCCCTTATGAATGGTATCGATGCAACCCGCCAGATCCGCCAATTGCCCGAGCATGCCGAAACACCCATCATTGCCATGACGGCCAATGCGTTCGCCGAAGACAAGGCGCAGTGCCTTGAAGCGGGCATGAATGATTTCCTCGCCAAGCCGGCCAATCCGCCCGACCTATTACTGGCCATTCACAAATGGTTATCCATGGGGGCGCGGCCATGAGATCGCTGCAGGTGTTGCTTGCCGACGATTCGCCTGACGAGGGGCAGCGTTTGTCCGATTACCTGCGGGAAGCAGGCCATTCGGTCACCCTGGTCCACAGTGGGGAGGAGGCCGTGCTGGCCTATTTCGCCCAATCCTTCGATCTTGTCCTGATGGACCTGACCATGCCCGGTATCGGCGGGCTGACGGCGATCAAGACAATCAAGAGCGTGCCTGCCGCGAAGTGGGTGCCGATCATCATCATCACGGAGCTGCCGGATGAGGCAGGCGTTCTGGACGGGTATCTGGCCGGGGCCGATGATTACATCGTGAAGCCGCTGAGGCCCATGATCCTGGATATCCGCATTCGTTCGATGATGCGGATCGCCGCCATCCAGCGGACCACCGCCGCGGTGATCGACAATGTCATCGAGGGCATCATCCAGATCGACCGGGTGGGCCGTATCACTTGCTTCAACCGGGCAGCAGAAAATATCTTCGGCTATGCAGCCATCGAAGTGCTGGGCCACAATGTCAGCATGCTGATGCCTTCTCCCGATCGGGAACGTCACGACGAATACATTGGCAACTTCGTCGCAACAGGCGTGCCCAAGATCATTGGCATCGGCAGGCAGGTCATGGGACTGCGCAGGAGTGGCGAAACGTTTCCGATGCAGCTCGGCATCACCGAAGTGGCGACACCCGATGGGAAGTCATTTGTCGGGCTGGTGCGCGATCTCACTGCAAAGTAGCCCCACTGCCTCCCGCCGGGGTGCCATGGCAGTTGTAAAGTCAAACAATGAAAAAGTCGGTGCTGGCGGGACGGCACTAGGCGATGAGGATGGCCCGGAAATCATTGACGTTGGTCAGTGTCGGTCCGGTGACGATCGCGTCGCCGAGCGCGCCAAAGAAGCCGTGGCCATCGTTGTTGTCGAGACGCGCTTTGGGATTGATGCCTAGCGCCCAGGCGCGCGCCAAGGCGTCGGGCGCGAGATAGGCTCCGGCAATTTCTTCCTGCCCATCGACGCCGTCGGTGTCGCCAGCCAGAGCATGCACGCCGGCCAGGCCGTCGAGCGCAACCCCGAGGGCGAGCAGGAATTCGACGTTGCGGCCACCGCGGCCGTTGCCGCGCACCGTGACCGTAGTTTCGCCGCCCGAGAGCACGATGCAGGGCGGCCGGAACGGCTGCCCGCGTTGCGCGATCTGGCGCACCATCCCGGCCATCGTCTTGCCGACGTCGCGCGCTTCGCCTTCGAGGCTGTCGCCGAGGATGTGGACCGGGTACCCGGCGGCGCTGCCAACTTCCGCCGCGGCTTCCAGTGCCCGTTGCGGCGTGGCGATCAGGTGAAAGTCGGCGCTGGCGAGACGGCAGTCGCCGGGTTTGACTGATTCGCCGCGGCCGCTTTCGAGTACGTCGCGCACATGCGCAGGCAGCTCGATGCCATAACGCCGGACGATGGCCAGCGCGTCGGCGCAGGTGGTGGCATCGCCGACGGTCGGCCCGGAAGCGATGTCGCCGGGATGGTCTCCGGGCACGTCGGAAATTGCCAGCGTGATGACACGCGCCGGGTGGCAGGCCGCGGCCAGTCGCCCGCCCTTGATCGCCGACAGGTGGCGCCGCACGCAGTTCATTTCGCTGATGCTTGCCCCTGACTTGAGTAACGCGCGATTGACGGCTTGCTTGTCTGTCAGGGTGATGCCGTCGAGCGGCAAGGGCAGCAACGCCGAGCCGCCGCCGGAGATCAGGCACAGCACCGTGTCGTCGGCGCCCAGCCCATGGACAAGCTGCAGCATGCGCCGCGCTGCCTGTTCGCCTGCCGCGTCGGGCACGGGGTGAGCAGCCTCGGCGATCTCGATGCGCTGGCATGGCACGGCATAGCCATAGCGTGTGACGACCCGGCCGGACAACTCGCCGGGCCAGTGCGCCTCGACTGCCTGCGCCATCGCCGCCGAGGCCTTGCCGGCGCCGATGACGATCAGCCGGCCTTGCGGCGGCTCGGGTAGCAGTCGCGTCAGGTATTCCGGCACGCAGCGAGCCGGCTGCGCCGACTCGATGGCGGCGGCGAACATTCGTTGCAGAAGCTTACGCGGGGACATGAAGGGGGTCGCGATAGGGGGCAGGCGGTTTTCAGTGGAGCGTCGTCAATCCTTTAATGATATCGCCCCAGCCGTGGCTGAAGATCACCCCCAGCGGCACGAGGGTGACGAAGCCGTGCAGCACGGCGCGGATGCGCGGGTTGGCACCGGTGATCTCCATGTAGTGGTCGATGACCATGCGGCCCTTGAAGGCGATCAGGCCGGCGACGACGAGTGTCAGCGGCCAGCCGGCGTGGCCCGTCTCGGCCAACCAGGCGCCGGCGAGTGTGAGTGCCACCAGCAGCAGCCAGATGCGTTCCGCTTTACCGATCATCTGAATACGTAAAAGAAGGGGAAGATGACGAGCCACAGCACGTCGGTGGCGTGCCAGTACATGGCGGCGGCTTCAAGTCCGCTGAAGTCGCGCGCCGAGTAGATGCCGAGCGCGGTGCGCACGGCGACCCAGGCCAGTCCGAGCAGACCCCAGCTGACATGCACGAGATGGTTGAGCGTGAGGTAGTAATACACCGTGTAGAAGATGCCGGCTTCGCCGTCGATGCCGTGGGCGATATTCCAGCGGATCTCGATAAATTTGATGAGCGGGTAGCCGAGGCCGAGCACGATCGCGGCAATCACCCAGCGCAGCGTGGTCTGCCGTTCGTCGCGGCGCATCGCGGCCACGGCCTTGACCATGCAATAGCCGCTGCTGAGCAGCAGCAAGGTGATGGCAACGCCGGCGATGGTGGCCAGCTTGTCGGGCCCGCTGGCGAAGGCTGCCGGGTGATGCGCCTTGGCGACGAAATAGACGCCGAACAGCAGCAGGAACTCGACCAGCACGCAGAAGATGCCGACCCAGATGCCCTTGTTGCCGGGCACGTGGTCGCCTTCTTCAACCGGGAAAGTCGGCGCTGGCGAGACGGCGCCTGCCGTATTCACTCGTCTTGCAACCGGGTGATGTAGGCGAGGATGTCCTTGATATCTTTTTCGGTCAGCCGGTTGAGTACGCCGACCTTCTTGACGGCGGTCTTGGGCTTGGCTTCTTCTTCCTCTTCGTCCTCGACCGCATCGTGCGGCCGCTCGCCCTTGAGATAGGCATCCATCTGCTTCTGCAGGTAGTTCGTGTATTGCCCGACGAGCATCGGGAAGCGCGTCTTGCCGCGGCCGTCGGCTCCGTGGCAATAGGCGCATTCCTCCTTGTAGAGCTTGCCGCCATTGGCCAGGTCGCCATCGAGCTTCGGGATGATCATGATGTTCTGCATCGCTTCCAATCGCGTCAGCGCGTCGTCGGTTGGCTTGAAGTCAGGCACCTCCGTCGATAGCTTGATGCCGGCGATGTACGCGGCAACGGCCTTGATGTCCGCATCGGGTAGTTCACGCTCCTGCGTGTAAGGGAACATCGGGATATTGATGCGCTCGCGCGAGCGGAATTTTTTCAGCGAGTATTCGATGTAGGCAGCGCGCTGGCCGGCGATGCGCGGATACTCGCCACGCTTGCCGCCCTGGCCGAGATCGCCGTGGCAGGCCGCACAGGGGCCATAGATTTCCTTGCCGCTGTCCTGCTGGCCTTCCGGCACGGCAGCATGAGCGGGCAGGAGGGCCAGTACGAAAGGGAGAAAGAAGCCGAAAAGACGGGCGACAGGCAGGCGCATCGAATGAACACGCATCACGGCAACATCGGGATGGCTGAAGGGACGCAAATTGTTTCATTCGCCCTTGCGTGCCTGCCTTGATTTTCGTCAGTTATCGGCGGTGACGGCAGGTCCGTTCTGACTTGATCCAATGACGCAAGCCCGCTGAACGGGCCTGCGGGTGACAAAACTAGCAGTTCTTATTGCTTGATCAAACGATGGTACAGGCTGGTGAACCAGCTGAACGGCGGCTTGAGCGCGAGCAGCGGAAAGAACAGCAGCAGCAGCGGGATCATCATTACAAGTATCGGTATAAGAACAAATAATGTTGAAGTGGCTTCGGCCGTTTGGGTTACTTGGTTTTGCAGGTCTGGCAGGTTCATGAGAAAGCTCCCGATAAAGGTTTCAAAATTCTTGTTGCGCTTGTTAATGAATTTGCAAATACCGGGCCAGTCTCTGTTTTATGTAAGTAGTTGATCATATGGTTTATAAATTCCATTTCATGCCCTACAAGCGAGTCTGTTCGCGTAAAATGGCGGCAGTCGCGCTTTTTAACCGCCATAAATGGCATTTTACGAAATAGGGGGCTTGGCATGAACCTAAACAAGATTGGCTCGTTTCTGGATTCGTTTGACGAACCCCGCATCGTCATGGATGCCGACTACCGCATCCTTTCCGCCAATCAGGCCTACCTGCGCGACTTCAGCAACGACGAACCGGTGGTCGGCCGCCTCTGCTACGAGGTGTCGCACCGCTTCAGCGTGCCCTGCGACCAGGCCGGGGAATCATGCCCTTTGCAGGAAAGCCGCGCCAGCGGGCAGAAGGAGCGCGTGCTTCATCTCCACTACACCGCGCGCGGGGAAGAGCACGTCGATGTCGAGACGACGCCCATTCGTGACGACGATGGCGAGCGGACCCTCTATGTCGAGACCATGCGCGTCGTGCGTCAGGCCAGCAGTCGACCGGCCGCGCAGGGACTGGTCGGGCGCTCGCCGGCCTTCACGCGCATGCTGGCGCGGGTGATGCGCGTGGCGCCCTCGATGGCGGCGGTGATGCTGCTCGGCGAAACCGGTACCGGCAAGGAACTCGTCGCCCGGGCGATCCACGAAGGCAGTCCGCGTGCGGCCCGGCCGTTCGTCGCGGTCGACTGTTCGGGGCTGACGGAAACCCTGTTTGAAAGCGAACTGTTCGGTTACGAGAAAGGTGCCTTCACCGGCGCAACACACCGCAAGCAGGGCCTGATCGAGGCCGCCAGCGGCGGTACGCTGTTCCTCGACGAAATCGGCGACCTGCCGCTCACGCTGCAGGTCAAGCTGCTGCGCCTGCTCGAAACCGGCACCTACCGGCGTGTCGGGGGCATCGAAGCGTTGCCGGCAGACTTCCGCCTCATCTCGGCGACGCACCGCGATCTGGACGCGATGGTGAAAAACGAAACCTTCCGCCGCGACCTGTACTTCCGCATCAATACCTTCCCGATCCACACGCCATCCTTGTGCGAACGCACAGGTGATCTGCCCCTTCTGGCCGAATCGCTGCTGTCGCGCGTCGCGCCGGGGCGGGCCTTGCACCTGAGTTCCGCAGCTCTGTCGCTGTTGGCCGAGATGCCTTTCGAGGGCAATATCCGCGAGTTGCGCAATCTGCTGGAACGGGCCAGCCTGCTCGCCGATGGCGATGAAATCGAACCTCGGCATATCCTCGACCTGCAGGGCGAAGGGGAAGCGAACCCGGTATCGGCGTCAGCCGAAACCGAAACCACGGGTGCCTGGCTGACGCTCAAGGAAAACGAACACCGTTATCTGGCCTGGGCCGTGGCGACGCATCAGGGTGATCGCCCCTCGCTCGCGCGCCGCCTCGGGGTCAGCGAACGCACGCTGTTCAGGAAGCTCGGCAATCTGTAGTCCGGCACTGCGTCAGCGCCGCATGTCGGGCGTCGGATCGGACAGGATGCGATAGGGCAGCGAGAAGGGCGCAAGACGTTCGAGAAAGTCGAGCAGTTCGAGAATCGGGGAAGTGCGGAAGAAGGTTGCTGCCGGCGTGTCCATCCAGATACGGTCGGCGTACAGCCAGGCATCGTAGGCTGTGTCACCGACACCATCGCGGTTGCGGTCGAAACCCTGATATTCGTCCCAGCGGTTGTCGCGCCAGACATTGTTTTCGCCGGCACCCTTGCCGCTGATCGCGACGGTGGTGAGATTGTTGTCGAAACGGTTGCGCGCGAAGCGATGGCCGCCCCCTTCGCCATAGAAGTACAGGCCGATGATGTTGTGGGCGAAGCGGTTGTCATGCACGTCGAGCACGCCGATCGGTTCGGGCGGCGCGTCGACCTTGAGGCCGACGGCACAGTGCAGCACGGTGTTGTGTTCGACGCTGCCGGTATCGCTCTCCTTGAAGACGATGCCCGCGCCGCCACCGGTCAGCGCATGTTCGACATGGTTGTGGCGCAATTCGACATCACGCGAATACAACACGACGATGCCGGTGCCCATGTTGGAAATGCGGTTGTGCTCGATTTTCAGGCGCGGCGAAAACACGACCTGCATGCCGTAGCGGCCATCGCTGAAATCGTTGCCGGCGACCAGGTTGTCCGCCGAGTTGATGAAGGTCAGGTCGCGGGCGCGCGTGAAACGATTATTCTCGATGCGGTTGCCGGTGCCATTCCACATGCGGATCGCATCACCGCGCAGGCCGATGTCGAGCGGTTTGCCGGTCACCGTGTTGTTGCGTGCCGTCGAGTTTCTGGCCTGGCGCAGGTGCAGGCCGAACAGCACATCCTCGATGTGGTTGTCTTCGACCCGATGGTCGCTGCCTTCGATCAGTATCCCGGCATCGATCGCATCATGTGATTCGCCACTGCCGCTGATGCGCAGCCCGCGTAGCGTGACATTCGTGCCGCTGATGCTGACGACGGTGCCTTTGCCGCTGCTGCGGATTTCCGCTTTGCCGCCGCCATCGAGTGTCATCGGCCTGGTGATGACGATTGGACCCGCATGCACGCCGGCAGGGATGCGCAAGCTTGCGCCGGCAGGCGTCGCGTCGATCAGCGTCTGCAATGGGGGCGTCGCGCTCGCATTGCCGAACGCCAGCAGCCATGCCCAACCGAATAGCCACCGCCACTTCATCGCGTTCAAGGCGGCATGGTCAGCGCTCAGGCGAGAAAGGCCAGCGCCATCGCCAACAGCAGACCGTGCAGCGAGGCGGCCAGGATCGTCAGCTTGATGCCGGGGACGAGCGCCATCGGCCGCGCGGCATGCGCGGCGAGGTTTTGTGCCGCCTTGAAGCTGGCGATGGCCGGCAGCAAGGAAATCAGTGCGACGACCGGCAGGTGGCCGAGCAGGATCATGGCCGATACCCAGCCATAGCAGAGCAGCGCGATGAGGGCGTAGCCCCAGCGTGCGCGCTGCACGCCGAGACGCACGACCAGCGTGCGCTTGCCGGCTTGTGTGTCGGCCTTCACATCGGGGAACTGGTTGATGTAGAGCACGTTGGCGACCAGCAGCGCGAAGCCGAGCCCGGCGGCAATCGGGGTGAAGGAGAACGCGTGGCGCTGGACGAAATCGCTGCCGACGACGATCAGCAGCCAGGCCGCCGTGATGCCGTATTCGCCGAGGCCGCGGCTTTGCAGCTTGAACGGTGGCGCGGAATAGGCCCAGCCGGTGACCAGTCCTGCCAGGCCGATGCCGATCAGCCCCGGCCCGCTCACGGCGGCGAGCCACAAACCGGCGGGAATCACGATGGCGAGCAGTGCATAGCCGAACACACCGGCTTCCTGCAGCGACAGCACGCCATTCTGGATCACACGGCTGCCGCCGGTGAAAGGGAACACGCGCTCGTCGTTGGCGGCGTCGCAACCGCTCTTCGCGTCGTAGTAGTCATTGACCACGTTGGCGCCGCCATGGGCGAACAGTGCGAACAGCAGCGTGATCGTGGCAGTGAGCGGGCTGAGCGTGACGCCACCCAGCGCGGCGGTGGCGAGGCCGAGCAGGCAGCCGACGAAGGTGACTGACAGAAAGGCTGGCCGAACCGCGACGAAATAGCGCATCAAGGGATGCGACAGGCGGTCGAGTGTCGGTTCTAGAGGGTGGTTCATGGATGGCTCCGGTCGATGGGCTTCGTGCCGAAATGCAGGCAGGCGATGCCGAAGGAAAGGTTTTCCCAGCGCACGTCGGTGAAGCCGGCGGCTGTGATCAGGTTGGCGAATTCGCGCTGGTCGGGGAAGCGGCGGATCGATTCGACGAGGTACTGGTAGGCGATGGGTGCTTGCGCGACGGTGGCACCGAGGCGGGGAATGATCTGCCAGGAAAAGAAATCGTAGAAAGGCGCCAGCCACGCGTGGGGACGCGAGAATTCGAGGCAGACGAAGCGGCCGCCCGGGGCGAGCACGCGCTGAATTTCCGCCAGCGCGGTGGAGAGTTGCGTGACGTTGCGGATGCCGAAGGCGATGGTGAGCAGATCGACGCTATTGTCCGCGAAGGGCAGAGACTCCGCTTCGCCGGCCAGCCAGCGGAGACGCTTGTCGCTTGCGCGGCGGCCGGCCTGCATCATCGGCAGGCTGGGATCGCAGACCGTGATGCGGCGGCCGCAGCCGTCGAGCAGGCGCGCGACGTCGCCGGTGCCGCCGGCAAGGTCGATCACGATGCCGTGGATACCGCGGCAGCGCCGCACGAGCGTGCGTTTCCAGAGCCGGTGGATGCCGAAACTCATCAGGTCATTCATCAGGTCGTAGCGTGGCGCGATCGCGGCGAACACGCGCCGGATGCGGCTGCGCCGCTCGTCGCTGGCGACCTGCTGGCGACCGAAGCTTTCGTCGAGCGCGTGCCGGGCCGCCGTCATCGTTACTGCAATAGCGTGGCCGCGACGGCGTCGAGCTGGCTGCGGCTGATGCGGCCCAACTTGTGTCCGACGATCAGGCCATTGTGGTCGATGAACACGGTGAAGGGCAGGCCGGCCTTGGTGTTGCCCAGTGTTTTCATGAGTTCGATGCCTTGCGCCTGAGCGAACAGCAGCGGATAGTCCATTTCGTAGGCCTTGATGAAATCCTGCACGTTGGGAACGTTGTCTTCGAGGCCGATGCCGAGCACGGTCAGGCCCTTGGCGCGATGGGCTGCCGCGACGGCACGCAGTTCGGGAATCTCTTCACGGCAGGGTATGCACCAGCGCGCCCAGAAATTGACGATCAGCGGCTTGCCTTTGTATTCGGCGAGGGGAACGGCCCTGCCGCTCTGGTCGGGCAGGCTGATCGAGAAGAACTGCCCTGCAGATTGCGGCTCTTGTGCGTGGGCAACCAGGCCGAAGCAGGTGAAGAGCAGGGCGATCAGCAGACGACGCATCAGGGCAGGTCTCCGCGACGGAAGATGAAGAAGCCCAACGCGGCAGCGGCGAGACCGAGCACGGCGGGATAGGCCAGCGCGAAAATCTTGTAGCCCATGACACCGAAGGTGTCGAGGATGACGAAGGCCGAGGGTCCGAGCACGATCAGTTGTGGATCGAACAGGGCGAGCGCGGCGGTGCGGAATACCTGCAATGGGTTGGCGAGCGCGATGCCGACCGCGATCTCGGGCGCGATGCGGCCCTGGATCATGATGCCGAGCAGGATCAGGTCGAGGAACAGCAGCAGCACCAGCCAGGTCATGAAGGCAGCGCCCTGCGCCATGTCGGTGCTGCGCGCGATCGCCGAGATGAGCATGCCGAGGCCGAGGAAGCACAGCGCCATCGCGGCGAGCAGCGCCGTGTAGTAGCCGAACATGCTCCAGGGGATTTCGATCTCCTTGACCATGGCGATCAGCACGGCGGCGAGCATGGCGAGGAAGACCGGCGCGAAGACGACGATGTAGCGCCCGAGGATCTTGCCCCAGAACCACGCGCCGAGCGAGACCGGCAGCGACAGCAGGTATTCGAAGACGCCGGCCTCGCGGTCGCCGGCGACCGAGCGCACGGTGGTGATCAGCACGAAGATCGGCAGGATCGCCATGGTGAGCTGGATGTAGGTGACCAGCAGGCGCGACAGGCCGATGAAGCCGAGCACGCGCGATTCGGTGAGGCCGAAGAGGAACAGCAGCGCGACAATGCCGCCGAACACACCGGTGTAGATGAGGAACCAGCGCGCGCGCAGGGATTCGACGATGTCGAGGCGGGCGGTGAGCCAGAGTTGTTTCATGATTTTGGAGCCCTTACCTTTGCAACCACATGCTCGCACATGGTGTTGAAGTCGACCGCGCCGGCCTGGGGATGCGCCACGGCACCGTAGTTGTAGCCCATCGGCGAAAACTTCGCGGCGTATTGGGCGGTGCGGGCATCGAGCCAGCGCATGTCGTTGCCGCGCACGTTCGAGTCCATCACCCAGATCTTCGTCGCCGGATCGCGCACCCAGGGGAACTTGTCAGCCTTGTCGTTGATGCACAGGGCGATACAGCCGGGATCGTCGAACTTGAAGACGGCGTTCTTCGGGCCGCCGCGCATCTCGCCGGCAAAGCGCTTGTCGGAAATCGCCATGTTGCAGATGATGCAGGTATCGCGATCCCACTTGATCGGCTGCATGCCTTCCGGCCAGCCTTCGTCCTTGCCGCAGCCGCCCAGCGATGCCAGTGCGGCGGCGAGCGGTGTGAGCGCAAAGCCGGCAACCAGAAATTCGCGTCGCTGCATTATGGTGCCGTCCCGCCAGCGCCGACTTTTTCGGTCAGGCTCAGGTCGGCGATCAGCGCGACGTAGCGCGACAGCATGCCGATGAAGCGCAGCCGATCCGGGCCGGCAACCTCGCCTGTCCATACCAGCCCGGAGGCATCGGCGGAGAACTTCCAGGTGCCGAGCGTCTTGGCCAGTGCGGCATCGACGCGCCGCGCCACGAGGCGGCAGGCGAAGCGGCCGGAGAGCGACACATCGTCGGCCACCTTGTCGTCAAGCACCACCTTGCCCATGTCCATTTCGATGACACGATTGACCAGTGCCGCCACTTCGTCGATACGGTGGCTGGAGATGATCATCGTTGCACTCTGCTGGCGTTCGGCGAGCAGGTCGAAGAAGATCTTGCGTGCTTCCGGGTCGAGGTTGGCGGCGGGCTCGTCCATGATCAGCAGTTTCGCGTCGCGGCCGAGCGCGATGGCGATCAGCAGTTTCTGCTTCATGCCGCCCGAGAGCTTGATGAAGGGCCGCGCGCGGATGGCATTGACGTCCAGACCCAGCCGGCCGGCGATGTCGTCGATCTGCTGATGGTCGGCGCCGGAGAGCGCGGCGGAGAACTCGATGAGCTGGCCGACGGGCATCTTCAGCGGTGGCGGCAGCTGCGGCACGAAGCCGATGCTGCCGAGCACCTGGGTACGTTCGGTGCGCGGCGAGCGGCCGTCGATGCTCACCTTGCCGTCATGCACGTATTCACCGAGCAGGCAGCGGATCAGCGTGGTCTTGCCGGCGCCGTTGGAGCCGATCAGGGCAATGCGTTCGCCGAGCGCGATGTCGAGGTTGATACCGTCGAGTACGCGGGCGCGCTTGAAAGATTTGGAGAGGTTTTCGCAGCGGATCATGTCTGGATTTTAGTGGGTAGCGCCGCGGCATTCCGGGGCCCTACCCACTATTCGTCTGATTACATCAATTTGGAGAGCCCCTTGATGTCGAACTGGAGCGATCCGGTCGGGCAGGTATCGACGCACAGGCCGCAGCGCGTGCAATCCGGGCCGATTGCCACCTCGGTGTCGACCGCACGGCCCTTGATGATCGTGTCGAGCACATGCGGCACGAGGCAGACCTTGCGGCAGTCGCCTTCGTGGAAACAGCCTTCCACCTTGTACTTGATGCGCAGCGGCGAGATGATGCCAACCACGCCATAGGTCAGGCCGATCGGACAGGCGTAGCGACACCAGGCGCGGCGGACGAAAAAGATCTCGAAGACCAGCAGCGCCAGCACCCAGAGAATCGCGAGCACGCTGCCGCCGTAGATCAGGGCGCGCGAAATGATGCCGGTCGGCGAGATCGACTCGAACACCGTGTAGCCGGTGACGACGGCCAGCAGGGCGAAGACGATCCAGGACACGGTGCGCAGGCGACGGTCGATCGGCGTGTCGGTCACGAGCTTCTTCTTCACCAGCCAGAGGTGGATGTTCTCGGCCCACTCGGCGAGCAGGTGGTAGGGGCAGACCCAGGAACAGAAGGTCCGACCACCGAAGATGATCCACAACACCAGTACCGTACCCGTGCCGATCAGCAGGTTGGTGATGATGTGCTTGTGGGCGAGCATCACCTGCAGCGCGGAGTTGAGGTCGATCAGGTGGAAGCCGATGAAACGCGAGGCAGTGAGTGCGCCTTCGAGGATCTGGACATCGAAATAGAACGAGATGACGAACAGGATGTTGGTGAAGATCAACGTCGCCCAGCGGCGGTTGCGCCACTTCGTCGATTTCTGTTCGTGTTCGCGCATGTGGGCCTTCATGGCCTGCAAATCGGCCTTGTTGGTCATGCGCTTGAGCTCGTGGGCCTGCCGTGCCCGTGCGGTGAAGTCCTCGGCAGTGCGGGGCTTTTCAGGCTCCTTGCCAAGCATGACGAGGATCTGGTCGATGAAGCGGCGCTTGAGCGGGGTGGTCATGATTTCCATACCTCGCGCGCGACGATTTCGATGGGGGCCGGATCGACCGGACAGATCATTTCGCAGACACCGCAGCCGACGCAGGGCTCATGCACGACCGGCGACTTGCGCTGGGAGCCGTTGGGCATGAAGACCACTTCGATGGAAATGGCGCCCTTGATCGGGCATTCGCGCACGCACAGGTCGCATTCCTCGACGTCGTAGGGATGGTCGCGGATGGGGATCGGCTTCCAGCGGTCGACGTCCATGTAGCGCATCATGCCTTCGTAATCGGGGCCGCGCGCCTGGCCCTTGAAGCCCTTGCCCTGCATGGCGAGGCAGGTGCCGGGCCGCGTCAGGCGCGCCACGCCCATGCGTTCCTTGAGGTTGAGCGTGGGTTCCGGATCATTCTGCTTCGGGATCAGCACCGGCTTGGCCGCCAGTCCGGCACCGGGACGCACCGGCAGGAAAGCAGGCTTTTCGTAGGTCAGCGAACCGGTCGGGCAGGCGAGGATGCATTGCACGGCGTCGCAGGAGAAATCGCAGGCCTGTGCGCGGGAATCGATGTAGGGAACGCCCACGCCGAAGCCGTTGTCGAGGTCGGCCAGCTTGATCGCCTGCACCGGGCAGACTTGCACGCATTGACCGCATTTGATGCAGCTGGAGAGGAAATCCTTTTCGTCGAGCGCGCCGGGCGGACGCAGCAGCGGCTTACGCGCATAGGCAATCGGCAAATAACCCGACAGGGCGGCACCGAGCACGCCACCCGAGAGCAGGATGGTACGCAGCACGCGGCGGCGCGCCTGTTGCTGGCGTTCCTTCGATAGTGGTGGCTTTTGTGCCGTCTTTGTTCCACGCGGCTCGCCGGCTGATGCCGTCTCGCCAGCGCCGACTTTTTCAGGGGAGTCGTCTTCGCTCATCCGTGATTCCTTTGCGGTTTGGAATGGCGCGGCCGGGGATCACGGGCCTGCATCTCCGGTGACGTGATCGGCGCGAGCCGCTCGAGGAAGTCGAGCAATTCAAGCACCGGCGACGTCATGAAGAAGCGGGCGGGCGGGATCTCCATCCAGATCTGGTCGGCATAGGCATAGTCCTCATGTGCCGTGTCGCCGTAGCCGTCGCCATCCTTGTCGAAGCCCTGATAAGTATCGAAGTAATTGCCGGTCCATTGGTTTTTGTCGCCAGAGCCACGTCCGCCCTGGAAGACATCGGTCAGATTACCTTCGAAAATGTTGTCATCGAGCTGGTTGCCGCCCAGCTCGCTGGTGAGTTGCACCGCGATGCCGTTGTAGGCGAAGCGGTTGTTCTTGAAGCGGATCGTCGTGTCGGGCTGGAAGGGGGAAAGATCCGAACCGACGCCGACGGCGCTGTAGATGATTTCGTTGTTCTCGATGAAGATATCCGAGGCTTCCTTGAAACCCAGCGCCATGCCGGTCGCGCCGGTGGCGTGCGAGATCAGGTTGTTGCGCGCGCCGCCGCCTTCCATGTACATGAAGTAGATGCCCACCGCGTTGTCGATGAACTTGTTGTTCTCGACGATGTTGTTGTTGGCGAACATGAAATGGATCGAATAGCGGCTGCGGCGGCCTTCATTGCCGCGATAGATGTTGCGGTGGGAATACCACGCCACCATGTCGCGCGTGTCGGTGACGAGGTTGTTCTCGATCAGGTTGTTGTTGCTGTACCAGAGCCGGATGCCGTCACCGCGCACGCCGAGGTCGAAAGGCTTGGATTTGATCTGGTTGCCGCGGATGATGCCGTTGCTCGACTGCTTGAAGTCGATGCCGAACAGGCAGTTGTCGATGACGAGATTCTCGACGACATTGTGGTGGCCGCGCACGTCGAGGCAGGAGTCGTCGGTGTCGTGGTTGTCGCCCGAACCGGTGAGGCGCAGGTTCTTGATGGCCGAGTTGTCGGCTTCCAGTGAAAACACCGTGCCGCGATCGCCGGCGTCGATGGTGACCTGACCCTGGCCGTCGATGATCAGGGGTTTCCTGAGCACCACCGGGCCGGAATAATTGCCCGGCGGTGGAATCAGCACCGAGCCCGGCTCGGCCGCGTCGACCAGATCCTGGAAGGGTTTGTAGCCGTGGATGCGTTTGTCGCGCTCATAGAGCGGGAAGGTGGGCTTCGGTCGATCGACACCGACACGCGGCGCGGTTGACAAGTCGGGCGTCGACCCCTGCTTGCCCGAGGTCTCGCCGATCCCGACGACATTGCCGACACCTTGAGCGGTCACGAGGAGGGAGAAGGCGCCGAGCGCGATGCCCGGCACGATCGTCCGCCAGCGTTTCATCGATTACTGCTCCGCCTGTTCGCGCAATTGCTTGCGCCGCAGCAAAATGGCCAGGAAGAGGCAGGCGGATGCGATCAACAGCAGGCCGTAGCCCCAGTAGGGATAGGAGAAGGTCGAGAACTGCGCGACCTTGCCTTCGCCGAACACGGTGGGCATGAAGGCCTTGACCGTGAAGGCGCCCCAGGGGTGCAGGTTGTGACCGAAGAACCACAGCCAGGCCGAGTATTCGATCACGAAAAATACCGGTAGCAGGGCGGGTACCAGTGCGAGCAACAACTCGAACTTGCGGATCTTCCAGACGCCGAGTACGACGATCACCATGATGGCAACCAGACTGCCGATGACGATGCTGGTGATCTGCGTGACGTTGTCGCCCCACTGCTTGATCTTGTCGGGCTCGTTGAAGAAGGTGCCCGCCTCATGCATGTATTCAGACACGTGTTTGGCCAGATGGCCGAGCACGTACTGGTCTACCACCGCCCAGGCGGCGACGGCGGTGAAGCCGACGGTCAGCATCGCCATGCGGACCTTCGGGCGCACGCAGGCGAAGGCGGCGAGCATGACGGCGAAGAAGCCGAAGAAGAATTTCGCAAGTGGCTTCTCGACCGGCGCACCGGTGGCGATCGGGAACATTCCGACGTAATGGTTGATGGTGTTCATTTCGTGGACGCAGTCGAGGCCTTCCGCACCCTTGTTGAAATCCTTTTTCGCGTCGAGGATCGGATTGAAGCGCTCATCGTCGTGGCCGAGATCCTTCTCGATGATCTCGCCGGCCTGTTGACTGCCCTTGCGCGCCGCCTTGCAGCCGTTATAGACGCCGTCAAAGTGGAAGTGGATGCGGATGCCGTCCGGGAAAGCGTCGGGCGGATAGTTCGGAGCGGTGAGCGAAACCCACCAGATCGGGGCAAAGTAGGCTGCAACGATCGCCACGAGGGCGATCAGGGTCAGGCCGCTGATGGTCTTGTTCTTGGCTTGCATGGCATTCTCTTGTCGGAAGGTGCCGCCCGCGCCAGGCGCGGGCGGCTGGGGCTTCATTGAAGGAGAGAGGTGAGGCCCCGGGGAAACAGGCTGCGTTTACTTCTTCTTGCCACCCTTGGGCTTGCACATGGCGCCGGGCATGGACATGCTGGCCTGATAGGCGGAGATCGCCACCAGCTGGTCGTTGGTGTAGGGCTTGATGACCTTGACCATGTCCGGGTTGGCGTTGCGGCGGTGACCATCACGAATCTCGGTCATCTGGCGCAGCAGGTACTTGTAGTGCTGGCCGGCAATGACGGGATAGAACTTCTCCTTGTCGCCTTCGCCATTCTTCTTGTGGCATTCGACACACTGCTTCTCGTAGAGTTCCTTGCCCTTGGCGATCTGCAGGGCGGCATCCTTGCCTTCGTACTTGCCGTGGTCGATCGGGATGCACAGGCTCTGGATGTAGGCGGCGACGTGCGCGAGTTGCGTCGGGTCGGTGAGTTCCTTGGCGAAGGGGTACATGGTCGGGTTGTCGCGCAGGCCCATGCGGATGTCGGCCATCTGCTTGATCAGCACGGTGGTGTGCTGGCCGGCGAGTTGCGGGAAGGTGCCGTCCGGACGGCCGGCGCCAGAGGGCAGGTGGCAGGCACCGCAGATTTCGTAGCCTTCTTCGCCTTCCTTGGCGCTGCCCTTGACATCGAGCGCGGCCTTCATTTCACCTTCCATCTTCGCCCACTGGTAATCCTTGGATTCGATACCGGAGGCGTGCGGGGCGGGGGGGCCGGCAAATACGGTGGCCGAGAGCAGGGCAGCGATCGTGGTCATGCCTGCCAGTTTCAGAATCTTGTTCATTGCGTGATCCTCATGAATTCATGTGTGGGGTAATGTAACGGGAGGCATATTCGCAAGCATTGATATGCCTCAACCGCAGTGTCCTTTGTTATTTCAGCTTTGACAGATAGTCAGCCAGCACCTTGATTTCCGCATCGCTGACGAGGTGCATGACACCCTTCATCGCGGCGGTTTGACCATTGTTGCGTGCACCGCTCTTGATGTCCTTCATCTGCTGTTCGGCATAAGCGGCGCTTTGTCCGGCGAGTTTCGGATAGACGGGGGTCAGCGGTGTCTTTGCGTCCTTGCCGTGGCAGGCGACGCAGGTTTTCTCCATGTACAGCTTGGCGCCGTCAGCGGCGACAACGGGCATGGCCACAGCCAGAGCGGCGACCATCAGAAAAGCTTGCTTCATCGAATTTCCTTTCGTTGGGTGGTTGGGCTGATGAGCCAAATAAACCTGGATGAGCCGGGTGGGCCGGGTGAGCCGCATCCTAGACAGCCCACCCGGGTACTTCCTTGAATCAGATCAATTTACTCAACAACTACTACTTTATTGCTCCTTGCCTACTTCACTTTTTTGGCGCCGTTTTGTTCGAGGTAGGTTTTGGCGCGGAGGCCGAGGTCGGCGGTTTTGACCTGATACTGCCAGATCTGTTCGGCCCAGAGGGAAGCCTGCTCCCAATCGCCCTTGGCGGCGAAGGCTTCATGCTTTTCCTTGAGGCCCTTGGTCTTGCCGAGCTGGTCGAAGGCGTCATCCACCATGGCCACTACGTCGGGGAAGTCCTTGTAGTTGACGCTGGTGATGTACGCGACGACGGAGTCGATGACCGCCTGGGTATCCGCCACCTTCTTGACGATCGCCTTGTACTCGGTTTCCGTGTAGGTACCGGCGGCCAGCTTGGTCTTGGTCGGCTTCCAGCCCTTCGGCTTGACCAGCAGGTAACCCTGCATCTCGAGGTGCAGCGCCGAGCAGAACTCCGTGCAGTAGTACGGATAGACGCCTTCCTTTTCGGCCTTGAACTTGACCGTGACGGTCTTGCCGGGCTCGACGGACGCATGGACGTTGTACGTCGACACCGTGAAGCCGTGGGTTTCGTCCTGGGCGCGCTCGAGGTTGGTCAGGTGGATCGTGACCTCATCACCCTTTTCGACCTCGATGGTCTCGGGCGTGATGTGCGAGCGGATCAGGCTGCCATACACGGTGACCTTGTTGCCCTTCTTCTCGGTCTTTTCCTCGCCGGCACGCACGGCCGCGGGGTGCGGCTTGTCGGTACGGCTGTCGGTACCCAGCTTGTAACGCACGCCGGGCTTGAGCTTCTTGGCATCGATCGCGATCACGTAGTGCGGCTCGCCGAGCGGCAAGGGCATGTCGTAGATCAGTTGCATCTTGTCGTTGCTGATGTCGATCAGCTGGTGGTTCTGCGGATGCAGGGGGCCCACCGGATTGAAGCGGTCGATCGACAGCTTGTTCAGCGCGACGAGATAGCGGCCGGCCGGCTTGGTGGTATCGCCTTCCATCGTCATCAGGTGACCGATGTTGTAATGGACGGAGATCTTGTCGAGCACCTTGCCTTCGCAGAAGTCCCACTTCGCCACTTGCGAGTCGACATACAGCGAGGTGTAGGCGACGCAGGGCTTGGAGTCATACTGCGTGTGCAGCGGGCCGAGGCCGAGCGACACTTGCGTGTGCAGCGTGTCCTTCATGCTGATCACCGGGATGCCGTACGGGTCCTTGGACTCGAACTTGCCAGCCTTGATGGCGGCCATGATCTTGTCGAAGCTATACACGGACACGTGGGTGTCGAGCTTGCCGGCGACGATGATCTTGGTGCCGTCCGGGGTGACGTCGACGCCGTGCGGGCTCTTCGGCTCGGGGATCAGGAACAGGATGCCTTCCTTGACGGCGGTATCCATCATGATCACGTCGTGGCCGTTGATCTTCTTGGCCTTGCCGGCCTTGACCAGTTCGGCGGCCTTCTTCCAGTTGATCACGTGCAGATAGTCGGTGTCCTTGGCGGAGCAGCCGGCTTCGTACGGGGGACGGCCCTTCTCGATGCCGCCGACGTAGCGCTCGGAGCAGAAGGAGTTGGTGAAGGACCAGCCATCCGAGGGACCTTTACCGGCGTCGGACAAGTCCTGCGAGTAGGGCGGCAGTTCGAGGGAGAAGGAGGCCTTCGGATCGATCTTGCCTTCCTTGCGGTCGAACTTCCAGTAGGTCATGCCGCCACGGTACTTCTCGTTGAACTCCTCGAGCGGGTAGAACTTCTGGTTCTCGAGCGGGGAGGCGTATTGCGAGGCCTCGAAGATGTAGTCGGTGTTCGGGGTGACGAAGGCACCGCCGTGCTCGGACTTGAAGATCGGGTTGACGACGATCTGCTTGGTTTCGAAGTCGCGCAGGTCGAGGACCGCGATGCGCGGGTTGGCCTTGTCGTTGATGAACAGGAACTGGCCGTCCGCTTCACCGTTGGTTTCGGAGAAACCGGGGTGGTGGGTGTCGCCCCAGGTGATGTCCTTGCCGTCGATGCGACCGCCGGCGAGCACTTTCTTCGACTCTTCGTCGAAGCCGTAGCCTTGCCAGGGTTCCGGCGTGAACACGCCGATGTATTTGAGGATGCGCATCGAGGGGATGCCATAGACGATGACCTGGCCCGATTGGCCCCCCGAACTGAACGCCACGAATTCGTCACGCTTGCCCGTCGGTACGTACGTCTTCGACGCCGCCAGCAAATCCTGCTGGCTCAACCCCCGCCGCTTCATCACGTCTTGCAAGGTCTCGGCTGACCACGCGGATCCTGCGGCCAGCGTTCCCATCCCCGCCGCGATGACCAGCGGCAGGATGTGCTGTTTCAACTGTTTCATTTTTTCCTCCCGGGAAAGTGAAGGTTGCCGTGCGCTCGTCCAATCGATGCCTGTGGCGGAATTGCCCTGTACAACGATTGCGACAATTTGCCGCACTGCAACGATGGTAGTCAGTGGAGCCCGGGAGATAAATCAGCCCCTGCTGATTTGAGGGGTAGGAATATTCCTATTCTGTCCCGCCGGTGAGCAGCTCATGCTGAATCGCGTAGCGCACGAGGTCGGCGACACTGTCGCTGGCCATCTTTTCCATGATGTGGGTCTTGTGGGTGCTGACCGTCTTGACGCTCAGATTCAGCTTTTGGGCAATGTCGGTGACGCTGTCGCCGGCCACGATGGCCTGGAAGATCTGGTATTCCCGATCGGACAGTTTGGTGTGTGGCAGGGCATCCTGGTCATCGCCCTGCAGGACATCGAGGGCAAGCTTTTCCGCCACGGCCGGAGTGATGTAAAGCCCGCCGGCCGCCACCTTGCGCAGCGCGGCAACCAGCTGTTCCTCGGCGTTGTCCTTGCACAGGTAGCCAGCTGCACCGGCTTTCAACGCGCGCACGGCATAGACATCTTCCTTGTGCATGCTGAGGATCAGAATGCGCAGCTTCGGCAGCAGTTGCTTCAATTGCTTGATGAGCTCGATCCCGCTTTTGCCGGGCATGGTCATGTCGAGCAGCATGACGTCCCAGGGCTCGGCCTGTGCCTTGGCGAGTGCTTCATGACCGTTGCTGGCTTCGCCCCCCACGGTGATGTCGGGATACTCCGACAACATGTGCTTGAGGCCGGCCCGCAGGATGGCGTGGTCGTCGGCAATCAGGACCTTGATCATGGTGTTGATTCCTTGGGAAAAGGGAGCCAGCCGGTGATGCGGGTTCCCGTGCCGGGCTGGCTGTCGATGTCGAGGCTGCCGCCGAGGATGGCTGCCCGTTCGCGCATGCCGAGCACGCCGAAAGTCTTTTTCCCGGTCGGCGCGGCAAAGCCCCTGCCATTGTCCGTCACGCTGAGCCGGATGCCATCATCCATCTCGTCGATGACGACTTCGACCTTGCTGGCGTCAGCATGGCGGGCGACATTGGTCAGGGCTTCCTGAACGATGCGGAACACGGTGGTGGCAAGGTTGCCTGCGAGGTCGAATTCCTCGCGGTTCATGCGCAGATGGCAGGGGATGCCGGTACGCTGGGTGAATTGGCTGACATGGTGCTCGATAGCGGCGGCGAGGCCGAGGCTGTCGAGCATGGCGGGTCGCAGGTCTTCCGAAATCCGCCGCAGCGAGACGATGCTGTGCTCGACGACACCGAGTGCGGCGCCGACGCGTTCGGCTGCCTGACTGCCGAGCCCTTGCGCGCCGCCGCATTTCCCGCGCAACCAGCCGAGGTCGAAGCGCAGGGCGGTCAGGGCCTGGCCCAGTTCGTCATGCAGTTCGCGGGCAATCCGCGTGCGTTCCTCCTCGCGCACGGTCTGGAGGAAGGCGGCCAATTCACGCAGGCGGACTTCTGATTCCTCGAGGCGCTGCTTGTGTTGTTGCAGCACCGTTTCGTTCTCACGCCGCTCGGTTTCGATCTGCATATGCTCGGCTGCGCGTCGCCGCACGAACGACCAGTAGGCGAACAGGGTGGCCATGCCGGCCAGCCAGATGCCGGTATGCCAGTACTGGATGGTGCGCCAGGTCGGCTCCTGAGCCGTCCAGTAGGTGTTGAGGTCGATGGTCACTGCCGCACCGCCGCGCAGACCGCCGACCGGAACCAGGGTTTCGCGATGGCATTCGAGGCATTCCTCGTCCATGCGCATCGGGATCATCACGCGCATCAGGCCATGTCCCTTGCTCTTCGGCATGGCTTCCGCGACGATCTGCGAACCGCCCTGCAGGGTTTTCAAAGCCTGGGACTCCCATTCATCCGGGGCGTTGTCGCGATTGAGCAGTTGCAATGAGGTCAGGCGTTCCTTGGTGCCATATTCCTTGTTGCTGATTTCCTGGATACCCAGCAGGATATGGATCGAGGTCAGGGAGATCAGCTTGTACGCTTCACCGGTCAGGCGGGTGGCGGTGATGCGCTCCTGTTCGCTCAAGGCATCGACATTGGGCGCGAGGTCCTCCTTGATGTAAACGCCGCCGACCTCCGAAGCCCACTTGCGGATGGACATGTCTTTTTTAAGGTTGGCGATGGCGTCGATGCGCGCCAGCTCCTGCGCGGTACGGTTGAGCTGTTCGCGCTGCGTCCAGAGCGAGAAGAGGACAAGCAATGACCAGACGATGCCGGTCAGCAGGAAGGCGCCTGGGTGTGCAACCAGCTTGAGTGGTTGCGAGCTCTCTATGGATTTGCCGGATGTGGAAATGGTCATGCGCGCTATTTTGCTCCGATAAAAAAACAGGGGCGGTTGCCCGCCCCTGCTGTGTTACCGAACTTGCGCCGGTTTACTTCACTTTTTTGGCGCCGTTTTGTTCGAGGTAGGTTTTGGCGCGGAGGCCGAGGTCGGCGGTTTTGACCTGATACTGCCAGATCTGTTCGGCCCAGAGGGAAGCCTGCTCCCAATCGCCCTTGG
>JBFLYR010000003.1:0-450751 GCA_040756595.1 Pseudomonadota bacterium
GGCCCCCCGAACTGAACGCCACGAATTCGTCACGCTTGCCCGTCGGTACGTACGTCTTCGACGCCGCCAGCAAATCCTGCTGGCTCAACCCCCGCCGCTTCATCACGTCTTGCAAGGTCTCGGCTGAGAAAGCAGCACCTGCCGCCGTCAGACCAAGTCCCGCGGCCAGTACCAGTGGCAGTGCCCGCAATTTGAGTTGCTTCATTTGGATACCCTCCCGGAAAATTTGGAGATCACTCAAGAGCGCAGGCACCGTTAAGGGTGCGACACGATGACGCTGCGACAATTTGTCGCGCAATCTATTCCCTAGCGTTGTGCTCAACCTTGATTCGAATCAAGCCCGGGTGCACTCCGGTGTTCGCCGCGGCATGGTACCTTCCTCGCCCATGCAAGCCAGCAAGTCACTGCTCGTCGATTCAGCCATGATCCTCGCCCTAATTCTTATTGGCGTGATTGGCTACAAGCTCTCGCCGCTGTTGCTGCCCAAAGCCGATCGATATCTCCAGCCCGAGCCGGGCTGCGACCTGCATCATGCGCCATGCACGGCCACCTTGCCTGATGGCGGGCGTTTGCGCTTTTCCCTGACGCCACGACCGATCCCGGTGACGCAGTCAATCGAGGTTGCCGTTGAGTTCGAAGCTACGCGTGCCGACAAGGTGGCGGTTGATTTTGCCGGCGTGGACATGAGCATGGGCTTCAATCGCATCGGCCTGCAGGCCATCGATGCGCATCGTCACGTCGGCCAGACGACGCTACCGGTCTGCGTGACCGGCCGCATGCTGTGGCAGGCGACGGTGCTGGTCGAAACCGGCCGCACGCGCATCGCCGTACCTTTCCGTTTCGAGGCGGGGCATTGACATGAGAGCGCTGCTGATCGTGCTGAATATTCTGCTACTCAGCGCCATTGTCGGTGTCTGGTTCTTCTGGAATCCGGAGCCGGAGGAGGCGCCGCTGCAGGGTACCTATGCCGAGAAGCTGGGTCGCGACATTCCTCCGGATACCCTGCCGCCGCCAGCAGACGCCGGTCAGGCCAGCAAACCCAAGAGGTAACGCGCCGCTGCGTCGGCGCCATCGAAAGTCGGCGTTGGACGGACGGCATGTTCCAGGCAGGTTTCGAGCGCCGGGCCGAGATTGCCGGCGCGCAGATCGTCCGCCGAGACTTCCGCGCAGCGCGTGTAGGCCTGCAGCCAGTCAATCAGGCAGTCCTGTTCGGGCCAGCCGTCGTCACGCCGCTGATACAGTACGGCGGCACCATTGCAGGCGGCCTCGGTGAATGTGCCATAGCCGGGCTTCGTCACGACGGCATCGACCGAACGCAGCAGATCGACGAAGGGAAAATCCAGAGGCTCGAAGGCCTGCATGTCCTTGCGCTGCACATCCCATGATTGCGGTACAAGCCAATGCGTATCAGGTAATTCCGGCCAGTGTTCGACCGGCAGTCGCGTCGGGATGCCGCCAAGCGCGATCAGAACAAAACGTGCCGTCTTGTCAGCGCCGACTTTTGCATGCAATTCGGCGCGCCGTTCCGATCCCCGGGTGGCGATCGCTGCGATGTCGATGCGCGGGTCGAGCGTGTCCATCGGCATGCCGGGCGTGGTGCGCAGGAAGGTCGCGGAACGATAGGCGGCAAGCATCTCGGCATGGGTGGGGTCCGCGCCGAAGTAATGCGCATACAGATCTGCCCAGTTGAGTGAACACAGCGCCATGGCAGGGATGCCGGCTGCCGTTGCCCCGGCGAGTGGAAGGTAGGCAACGTTGGCGAATACGGCATCGACGTGCAGCTTGCGGAACAGTGCTGCTTCATCTGCCACACGGCCATCGAAATCGCGGTGCGCTTCCCGGTAGCGCGCACGGGTGGCCTCGGCATCGATCGTCAGCGCATCCACCATCACATAACCGAAATCGCTGGCTGCCGCGATATGTTCGAACGGTGCCCGAATGCGCTGTTTCAGCTTTATCAGCGGTAGTCCGCTGCGCAACGTGACCCGGATATCCGGCCTCAGTTCGGCAAGCCGGTTCAGCACCGGCGCGGTTTGCGCGAGGTGTCCGTAGCCGTGCGATGAAATGTCGACGAACAGGTGAGGCATCAGAACTGTTTCGCGCGGTCGCCCTCGTTGGCGATGGCGATGAAGTGCGTGAGCCGGCGCGCGTCGATGGTCCCGGCGGCGATGGCCGCCTTGATCGCGCAGCCGGGTTCGTTCTCGTGCTTGCAGTCGCGGAAGCGACACTGGCCCAGTAGCGGCACGAACTCGGCGAAGCCGAGCTCGATTTCGCCGCGTGCCAGATGCGCAAGGCCGAATTCCTGCAAACCCGGGGAATCAATCAGCATGCCGTCATCGAAGGCATACATGCGTGCGTGCGTCGTAGTGTGCTTGCCGGTGTCGAGCGCGGTGGAGATCTCGCGCGTCGCCGCGCCGGCTTCGGGTATCAGCGCATTCACGAGGGTCGACTTGCCCATGCCGCTCTGGCCGACGAGCACGGAGATTTGCCCATGCAGCCAGGGACGCAGTGGGCCGGCATCGACAAGCGCGCTCAGTTCGACGACCGGAATGCCCAGCGCAGCATACGGTGCAAGTTGCGCACGCGCCTCGGGCAGCGCGGTGGCCAGATCGCACTTGTTGAGCACGATGAGCGGCCGCAGCTTTTCATGGGTAGTCGCGACGAGTGCACGCGAGATCAGCTCGGTCGAAAAGGCCGGCTCAGTGGCGACGACCAGCACGACCTGTGTCGCATTGGCCGCGATGATCTTTTCCTTCCACTGGTCGCTGCGATAAAGCAGCGAACTGCGCGGCGCATGGGTGAGGATCTGTGCTTCACTATCGTGCAGCGGGCCGAGCGTCACATGGTCGCCGCAGGCATAGAGGCTTTTCTTGCCACGCGGGATGCCATTGACGATACGGCCATCGGCGAGAGTGACCTCGTAGTGCCGTCCAAAAGCGGCAGTGAGTGTGCCGGTCAGCTTCAAGCTGCGAACAGCGCGTCGACGCGCGCTGCGCAGGCGAAGTCCTTGTCCGTCAGCCCGCCGGCACTGTGCGTGCTGTAACGCACGACGCAGCGGTTGTAGCCGACTTCGAGGTCGGGGTGGTGATCGGCACGATGCGAGATCCACGCGCTCGCATTCACGAAGGCCATCGTTTCGTAATAGTTGGCGAAACGGAGGGTCTTGACGATGGCGTTGCCCTCGCGCGTCCAGCCATCCAGTGCAGCCAGTTTGGCAGTGATGTCCTGTTCGTTCAGCATGGCACGGGCTCCTGACGGGTTTGCGATTTCAGGTGGGCGATGCGTTCGCTCGCCGGTGGATGCGAATCGTAGAACAGCGAGTGCAGCGGATCGGGCGTCAGCGTCGCGGCGTTGTCGCGATAAAGCTTGACCAGTGCGGCGACGAGTTCACCGCCATCGGCCTGCTGCGCCGCGTAGGCATCGGCCTCGAACTCGTGCTTGCGCGAGTTCCAGGACATCAGCGGCCCGAAGGGGAAAGTGAAGACCGGCAGCACCAGCGAGAACAGGATCAGCGCCATGGCCGTGTTGCTGTGTGCCGTCCCTCCAGCGCCGACTTTCAAGCCTGCGTAGAACCACGACTGGTCGATGAGCTGGCCGAGCAGCCAGAGCAGCGCGAGCGACAGCGCGGACATCACGACGATGCGCTTGACGATGTGGCGACGCTTGTAATGGCCCAGTTCGTGCGCGAGCACGGCCTCGACCTCGCCGGGCGCGAGTTTCTCGATCAGCGTATCGAAGAAGACGATGCGCTTGCTGCGGCCGAAGCCGGTGAAATAGGCATTGCCATGCGCCGAGCGTTTCGAGCCGTCCATCACGAACAAACCGGAACTCGCAAAGCCGCAGCGTGCCAGCAGGGCTTCGATGCGTGACTTCACCTCGCCATCGGCGAGCGGCGTGAACTTGTTGAAAAGCGGCGCGATCACGGTCGGGTAGAGCAGCAGCACGAGCAGGTTGAAAGCCAGCCAGGTCATCCAGACGTAGAGCCACCATTGCGCGCCCATCGCGTCCATCAGCCAGAGCACGAGCAGCAGCAGCGGTGCACCGATCAGCACGGTGAGGATCAGTTGCTTGAGCAGATCGGCGACGTACAGGCCAGGCGTCATCTTGTTGAAGCCGAAAGTGGCCTCCAGCCAGAAAGTTCGGTAAAGCGAAAACGGCAGGCCGACGACGAAACCAGTCGCGCCGACGCTGGCGAACAGCGCAAGTCCGTAGGCGTAGCCGGTGTCCGCAAATGTATCGCGCCAGAAGGCGTCGAAGGCTGCCAGCAGACCGCCGAAGGTGAAGGCCAGCAGCAGGACGACATCGACGCCGAGTTCGATGAGTCCGAGGCGCAGCTTGGCCTGGGTGTAATCGGCGGCTTTCTGGTGATCGGCAATCGGGATACGGTCGGCGAATTCGCCGGGCACTGCGCCGCGATGTGCCGCGACATGACGCATCTGGCGCAGGGCCAGCCAGACGCGCAGTGCGGTGGTCAGCGCCAGCATCGCAAGGAAGACAGTGGAGAAAACAGCAGCCATGAATCGGAAAATGGGTCAGGTGTGCAAGAATGCAAGCGGCTCACAACGAGGAAGCATGCAGTATGGCACAAGACCAAAATGCCCTGATCTGGCTGGACATGGAAATGACGGGGCTTGACCCCGACAACGACCGCATCATCGAATTGGCGATGGTCATCACCAATTCGCAGCTCGAAGTGATTGCCGAAAGCGCGGTCTGGGCGGTGCATCAGGCGGATGCGGTGCTGGACGGCATGGACGACTGGAACAAGAAGACTCACGGCAAGTCCGGCCTGATCGACAAGGTCAAGGCCTCGCCGCTCACTGAAGCCGATGTCGAAACGCAGGCGCTGGATTTCCTCAAGCGCCATGTGCCTACTGGCAAATCACCGATGTGCGGCAATTCGATCTGCCAGGATCGCCGCTTCATGGCGCGCTACATGCCGAAGCTCGAGGTCTATTTCCACTACCGCAACCTCGACGTGTCGACGCTCAAGGAACTCTGCAAGCGCTGGACGCCGGAGATCGCCAAGGGCGTCAAGAAAGGCGGCAAGCACGAAGCGCTCGCCGACATCTACGAGTCGATCGAAGAACTCAAGTACTACCGGGCAAACTTCCTGAAGGTATAGCCGGATTTACGGATTGCGCCGGTCGAGATACCAGCGTTCCTTGCGATCGCTGGTGCGGCCGCCCTGCCAGACTTCGATCCAGCCGCCGGCAATTTTCCGGCTTGTTCCGGCCACTGACAGACGCCAGCCACAGGCTGGCTTGTGTCCGGCGGCTACCGTGCGGATGCCCGCGAAGTAATCGAGCGAGGCGCGCTGGGCAACGCCGAAATCCCCGCGTTCGATGCAGTCAATGCCTGGTGGCAATGCCTGTTGCAACGACAACACGACCGGGCGATAGGTAATCGCATGGTCGATCCAGGAAAGCCAGAGCGTGGCGGCCAGTACCCACATGAGGGTGAGGCCCGCTGCCCAGCGCAAAGTCGCGCGCCAGCTGGCCCGGCGCAGTCCCCAGGTCAAAAACCAGACCAGCGTCGCGACAGCCGCGCCGCCCAGCGCCACGAATCCGTAATCCACCAGATGACCGGGCGCGAGCTTGGCGAAGTTGTTGGCGACCTTGGGTGGCCAACCCAGTGATTGTGCGCTGGCACCCAGCCAGATCAGGCCGGCAGCGAAGCTGAAGGTCATGACGCTGAACCAGTCGAAGGCATTCGCTGCGCCACGCCGCATGCGGTCGGCACCTGCGGCGGCGACCAACGTCAGCGGCACGATCAGGGTCAGGGCGGCGAGCGAACGGGGCGGCCCGCTCAGAAACCAGAATAAGGTGACGGCAACCCCGAGCAGCGGGAGCAGCAGTCGGTCGATCTGCCGTCGCAGTAGCCAGAAACTCCAGAGGGCGAGCGGCCACAGCGGCCAGACTGACCAGGCGAGTTGCTCGAGATGGTGGCTTTCCGGGAGACTGCGCGCGCGCGTGGCCTCGGCGAATTCATTCTGCCACCATTGCATCCAGAATTCCGGTGCCTGTTGCATGAGCAGCCAGGGCCAGATGAGCAGCAGGGGAAGGGCGACCAGTACTACTACTGCAAGGCCCTTCCAGTCACGTCGCAAAATCGGCGCTGGCAGGACGGCAAGTGCCATGATCAGTCCGACCAGCCCGTGTGCAAGGAAGGCGAGCCCGAGGCCGAGGCCGAGCAGCGGTGCGCCCCAGGCCTTGCCTTGCAGGCTCAGACCACCGCCCCACCAGGTGAGCGCTGCACAGGCGAGGCCGGCGATTGCCGGCTGGGCTTCGTGCATCGGCAGCAACAGGCCGAGCGTGCCGATGGCGAGCAGCGGTGCGATGCGGCCGGCCGAGTTACCGTGGAAGCAGCGTGCTGCGCCGGCAATGAAGGCGAGGAAAAATGCGCCGAACAGCGTCGTAGCCAGTCGCGCGGCATCGTGGAAGGCCATCCAGCCGCCCAGCAATTGGCCGAGCAGTGCGGCAACCCAGTGATAGAGCGGGGCGGTGTGGGGCCAGGGCTCACCCGCGACGGCGGGAGTCAGCCAGAAGCCGTGTGCGGCGAAGCTGTAAGCGATGCCGATGTGGATCGCATCCTCGGTCTTCCACGGATCGTGGCCGGTAACGCCGATCAGCAGGTAGATACCCGCAAGAATGACGACCGCCAGCGTCGGCAGACGTGGCGAGTTATCCTGCGAATTGAGAAATGGGCCGAGATTCATGCGGGCATGAAAGCAAAAAAGGCAGCCGCGGCTGCCTTCATGGAAAAGACAGCGGCTTACGCTGCCTTTTCAGCACAGACTGTCGCCGCTCAGGCAGCGAGGCCGGCGCGCTTGTACTTCTGCTTGAAGCGTTCGACGCGGCCGGCGGTGTCGACGATCTTCTGCTTGCCGGTATAGAACGGGTGGCAGGCCGAGCAGACTTCGATGTGCAGCGGCTTGCTGTTGGTCGAGCGCGTCGTGAACTTGTTGCCGCAGCTGCACGTCACTTCGATCTCGTTGTACTTGGGGTGGATGCCTTCTTTCATGTTCGTGTCCTGTCCTTGAATCCGGTAAAGCCGCCTTGCGGAAAGGCGGGAATTATCCTGAAAAGTCGCTGAAAAATCAACTGCGATTAGCTGCCTCGGCGCATGGCGTCGAAAAATTCGGCGTTGTTCTTGGTGGTCTTGACCTTGTCGAGCAGGAATTCGGTGGCTTCGAGGTCGTCGAGCCCGTACATCAGCTTGCGCAACACCCAGACCTTCTGCAGCACGTCCGGTTTCTGCAGCAGTTCCTCGCGGCGCGTGCCGGAGCGATTGACGTTGATCGATGGATAGACGCGCTTTTCGGACATGCGGCGGTCGAGGTGGATCTCCGAGTTGCCGGTGCCCTTGAATTCCTCGTAGATCACTTCGTCCATGCGGCTGCCGGTGTCGATCAGCGCAGTGGCGATAATGGTCAGCGACCCGCCTTCCTCGATGTTGCGGGCGGCGCCGAAGAAGCGTTTGGGCTTCTGCAGCGCGTTGGCGTCGACACCACCGGTCAGTACCTTGCCAGAGGCGGGCTGCACGGTGTTGTAGGCGCGGGCAAGACGGGTGATCGAGTCGAGCAGGATGATGACATCCTTCTTGTGCTCGGTGAGGCGCTTGGCTTTCTCGATGACCATTTCGGCGACCTGCACGTGACGCGTGGCCGGTTCGTCGAAGGTCGAGGCGACCACTTCGCCGCGCACGGTGCGCGTCATTTCGGTGACTTCCTCGGGCCGCTCGTCGATCAGCATGACAATCAGCACGGCTTCCGGATGGTTGGCGGAAATGGCGTGGGCGATATGCTGCAGCATCACGGTCTTGCCGGACTTCGGCGCGGAGACCAGCAGGCCGCGCTGGCCCTTGCCGATCGGGGCGATGATGTCGATGATGCGGCCGGTGATGTTCTCTTCAGCCTTGATCTCGCGCTCAAGGCGCAGGTGCTGGGTCGGATGCAGCGGCGTCAGGTTCTCGAACAGGATCTTGTTCTTGCAGATCTCCGGCGATTCGCCATTCACCTTGTCCAGCTTGACCAGCGCGAAGTAGCGTTCGCCATCCTTCGGCGTGCGGATCTCGCCCTCGATGGTGTCGCCGGTGCGCAGGTTGAAGCGGCGGATCTGCGAGGGCGAAACGTAGACATCGTCAGGATTGGCGAGGTAGGAGGTGTCGGCGGAGCGCAGGAAGCCGTAGCCGTCGTTCATCACTTCGAGGCAGCCGTCGCCATAGATGACCTCGCCTTTCTTGGCATGTTCCTTGAGGATGGCGAAGATGAGTTCCTGCTTGCGCAGGCGGTTGGCGCCTTCGATGCCGACGTCCGTGGCCATGTCGATCAGCGCGCTGACGTGATGATTCTTTAGTTCGGAGAGGTGCATGGTGTGCTTGGGGTAAGCGCGGGCGGAAGATGCCCGGGAAACTGCTGGGAGGGGGAGTGTTTGCGACAGGCTGTGGAGAGAGCCTGCTGCCCGAAACCGCCTACGCTACTCGTGGCGCGATTTCGGGGCGAATGTAAAGGGATTACAGGTTGCTGTCAATAAAGGCGGTGAGCTGCGACTTGGAGAGAGCGCCGACCTTGGTGGCCTCGACATTGCCGCCTTTGAAAAGGATCAGTGTCGGAATGCCGCGAATGCCGTACTCGCCCGGTGTCTTCGGATTCTCGTCGATGTTCAGCTTGGCGACCTTGAGGCGGCCGTTGTAGTCCCGCGCGACGTCGTCAAGGATCGGCGCGATCATCTTGCAGGGACCGCACCATTCGGCCCAGTAGTCGACGAGAACGGGAATGGGGGATTCCAGCACGTCGCTCTTGAAGCTCGCGTCGGTGACGTAATGGATATGTTCGCTCATGGTTGCCTCGAATGAAGGAAGGGAGAAAGAGTCAGATTTCGAGATTATCGATCAGCCGTGTACTGCCCAGACGGGCCGCTGCAAGTACCACCAGGGGAGTTTTGTCATCGGCGGTCGGAGATTGTAGATCAATTCTTTTTCGCACGGCAATGTAGTCCGGCTGCCAGCCGTGTACGCGCAACTCGGCAACCGCCTCGGCTTCCAGGGCCGCGTAGTCGTGCCTGCCGCCGCGCACCGCCGCCGCGATGCCGGTGAGGCAACGGTGCAGCCGGGGGGCTTCAGCGCGCTCTGTGGCGGAGAGATAGCCATTGCGCGAAGACAGGGCGAGGCCGTCGTTCGCACGGACCGTCTCGCCGGGAATGACCTCGATCGGCAGCGCGAACTCGCGCACCATGGCCGAGAGCACCATGAATTGCTGGTAGTCCTTCTTGCCGAACAGCGCGGCCTGTGGCTGGACGACGGAAAACAGCTTCATCACCACGGTGGCGACGCCGCGAAAATGGCCGGGGCGGAACTCGCCTTCAAGGATGTTGGCGTGCTCGACCGGCGGCTCAACGACGTAACGTTGCGGCTCTGGGTACAACTCTTCCTCGCTCGGCGCAAACAGGTGGTCGACGCCGGCGGCAACCAGCTTTTCGCAGTCCGCCGTGAAGGTGCGCGGATACTTGTCGAAATCCTCGCCGGGGCGGAACTGCAGGCGGTTGACGAAGATCGAGGAAACGACCGCGTCGCCGTGCGCGCGTGCCTGGCGCATCAGGGTGATGTGGCCTTCGTGCAGGTTGCCCATGGTTGGCACGAAGACAATGCGGCCGGCCGTTTTCAGCGCCGCGCGCGTGGCGGCAATGGTGTGATGGATCTGCATCGCGAAGAAAGGCTCAGTAACAGTGTTCGGGAGCAGGGTAACTGCCGTCCTTGACGGCGGCGACATAGGCCCGGACGGCGCCTTCTATGCTTTGGGCTTCAGCCATGAAGTCCTTGACGAAGCGCCCCTTCTTGCCGGGATAGAGGCCGAGCATGTCATAGAGCACCAGCACCTGGCCATCGCAATCCGGGCCGGCACCGATGCCGATCGTCGCGCACACCTTGAGCGCGCGGGTGATCTCGGCGGCGAGTCCGGAGGGCACCATCTCCAGCACCATCAGGGCAGCACCGGCATCTTCCAGCGCGCGGGCCTCGGCCTTCATGCGTACAGCGCCGGCTTCGTCGCGGCCCTGCACGCGGTAGCCACCCAAGGCATGGACTGACTGGGGCGTCAGGCCGATGTGGGCACAGACCGGCACGCCACGCTCGACGAGGAAGTGCACGGTCTCGGCCATGACTTCGCCGCCTTCGAGCTTGACCATTTCCGCGCCGGCGGCAAGCAGCCGGCCGGCATTGCGGATCGCCTGTTCCTTCGACTCGTGATAGGCACCGAAAGGCATGTCGCCCACCACCATCGGCCGCAAAGCCTGATGGGCGACGCATTCGGTGTGATAGACCATGTGCTCCATCGTCACCGGCAGCGTCGAGGTCTTGCCCTGGATGACGTTGCCGAGCGAGTCGCCCACGAGGATGACATCGACGCCGCAACGGTCTTCAAGCGCAGCGAAACTCGCGTCGTAGCCCGTGAGCATGGCGATCTTCTCGCCGGCATGCTTCATGCGCGCCAGTTCGGGCAGGGTGATCGGCTTGTTGGCGGCGAGGTAGGTCATGGTTGTCGCTCGATTAACGATGCGAAAGGATACATCAAGGAAACTTACGCCAGCCTTTCGATCTTCTGGGCGGCCACGACCGGGAGCAGGTCGGCCACGCGTACACTGTTGCCGTCACCGGGGATTACGAGGTCCGGAGCAATCTCGGCCAGCGGCGCGAGCACGAAGGCGCGTTCGCTCATGCGTGGATGGGGCAGGCTAAGTCCCGGCAGGTCGAGTTGCTGGTCGCCATACAGCAGCAGGTCGAGGTCGAGTGTGCGCGGTGCATTCCGCACCGAGCGCACGCGGCCGAAGGCGGCCTCGATGGCGAACAGGCGTGCGAGCAAAGTCGGCGCTGGCAGGACGGCACTGTCGATGGCAAGCGCGGCGACAGCATTGATGAAATCGGGCTGGTGATGCAGGCCGACCGGTGCGGTGCGATACAGTGACGAAGCTGCGAGGAACTGTGCTCCCTCGATGCCTTGCAGGGCCACGAGGGCAGAGCGCACTGTTGCGACCGGGTCGCCGAGATTCGCGCCCAGCGCAACATAAGCCTTGAGCTGCATGATTTATTCGGCGGAAGTCGGCGCGGGCGGGACGGCGCTATCTGTTTCGGGTTTCTTTGTGTTGCTGCGCCGCCGGCGGCGCTTCTTCGGTCCGGTGGTCTCGGGCTTGAGTAGCGCTTCGCGCTCGGTGTTGCCCGCCTGTTCGAATTCCGCCCACCAGTCGGCAAGTTCCTGCGGCGCCTCGCCGCTTTCGGCGCGCAGGCGCAGGAAATCCCAGGCGGCGCGAAACCGGCTTTGCTCGACGAGGCGGAAGGGTGCGCGCCCACCGCGCTTCTCGAAGCGCGGCTGCATCAGCCAGATGTCCTTGATGTCGCCGGCGATGCGGCGCGTAATCGCCAACTTTTCGCCCTGCGTGTCGAGCACTTCGTCCATCGCCGCATGCATGGCCGGCACCGGCAGTTCGCCGGCCTTCTTGCGCGCTTCCCAGTTCGCCAGCACCTCTTGCCACAACAACGTGGCGAAGAGAAAGCTGGGCGAGGTGCGCTTGCCCTCCCGCACGCGCCGGTCGGTATCGGTCAGCGCGAGCATCACGAATTTTTCACCGAGTGGCTGTTCGAGGATGACGTCGAGCAGCGGCAGCAGGCCATGGTGCAGGCCGTCGGCGCGCAGGCGCTTGAGGCATTCGACGGCATGGCCGGAGAACAGCAGCTTGAGCATTTCGTCGAACAGGCGCGCGGCCGGCACGTTTTCGATCAGCTCGGCCATCTCGCGGATTGGCGTCTGCACCAGCGGGTCGAGGCGCAGGTCCAGCTTGGCCGACAGCCGCACGGCACGCAGCATGCGCACGGGATCCTCGCGATAGCGTGCGCGCGGATCGCCGATCATGCGCAGTGTCTTACGCTGCAGGTCGCGTACGCCGTGGTGGTAGTCGAATACTTGTCCCCTGGCCGGATCGTAGTAGAGCGCGTTGACGGTGAAATCGCGGCGCGCGGCATCCTCTTCCATGTTGCCCCAGACGTTGTCGCGCAGCACGCGGCCATGCTCGTCCTTGAGCGTGTCTGCGTCGTGCGCGGCGCGGAAGGTCGAGACTTCGAGCGTCTCGGCACCCTGCATCACGTGCACGATCTGGAAGCGCCGGCCGATGATGCGCGACCGCCGGAACAGCCCGCGCACCTGGTCGGGCGTCGCGTCGGTGGCGAGGTCGTAATCCTTGGGCACGATGCCGGCGATCAGGTCGCGCACCGCGCCGCCGACCACGTAGGCTTTGAAGCCGGCCTGCTGCAGGGTTTCGCAAGTGCGCCGCGCGCCGGACGATACCTGTTCGGGGCGAATGCCATGCTGGCTCGCCTCGATGATTTCGACCGGGTGGGGAGAAGGTTCGCCGCGCTTGAAAACGCGGCGCAACAGCTTGCGGATCATGAAGTTATCTGACTTTCAGGGCGCGCATCATACCTGAAGACTCATCGTAGACTCAGGATGGGCCAGCCCTTGGCACTGGCATGGGCGCGCAGCGTGGCGTCGGGATCGACGGCGACGGGATGCGTCACGAGCTCGAGCAGCGGCAGGTCGTTGTGCGAATCGCTGTAGAAGGTGCTGCGTTCGAACGACCCCCACCAGAGTCCCATTTCCTCGAGCCAGGCGTTCATGCGCTCGATCTTGCCGGTCTTGAAGGCCGGCAGGCCGCGCGGTGCGCCGGTGAATTGGCCGTTCTCATGTGCGGGAATGGTGGCGATCAGGTGCGGGATGCCGAACTCGCGGCAGATCGGCCCGGTGACGAAGCTGTTGGTCGCCGTCACCATCGCGCAAACATCGCCGGCATCGAGATGTTTTTTCACCAGTTCGCGGGCAGGCGCTTCGATGATCGGCAGGATGCGCGTGTCCATGAATTCGCGATGCCAGGCGTCGAGCTCCGTACGCGCGTGGCGGGCCAGCGGCGCGAGCTGGAACTTGAGGAAGGCGAAAATGTCGAGCGTGCCGGCCTTGTAGTCGTCGTAGAAGGCCTGATTTTTCGCCTCGTGAACTTCGCGGTCGAGCACGCCTTTCGAGATCAGGAACTGTGCCCACTCGAAGTCGGAATCGCCGGACAGCAGGGTATTGTCGAGGTCAAACAGGGCCAGGTTCATTTTCATCGGGTACGAGTTGGAGTTGCAGGGCTTCCTTGAGCAACGGTAGCGTCGCAGGGCGCTGCCGCTCGAGCGTGGCGCGGTCGAGGTGATCGAGCACGGCCATCAGCGAGGGCAGGTCGCGCCGGCCATGCGAAAGCAGGTAGCGGACGAGGCCGTCGTCAACCTTGAGGCCACGCTCGAGCGCGTGGCGGCGCAGCGCGGCGGCCTTCTGCTCGTCGTTCAGCGTCCTCACCTCGTAGATCAGCGTCTGGCCGATGCGCGTGCGCAGATCCTCGCGCAGTTTGAGCTTCACAGGTGGCTTGTGTCCGGCCAGCAGCAGGCCCAGTCCGACCAGCCGCGCGGTATTGAAGATGCGGAACAGCGCGATCTGCGCATCCTCGTCCAGATCATCGACGTCATCGACGATCAGCAACCCGCCGGGCGGCGCATGAAAGTCGGTGCTGGCAGGACGGCACCCCGACAGCAGCAGTACCGGCCGCTTGCGCAGGGCAAGGCTGGCGGCTGCGCTCAGCAAGTGGCTCTTGCCACAGCCAGTCGTACCCCAAAGGTAGATCGCGTCGAAACAGCCGGGTTCAGCGAGCAGGCGCAGCCGTGACAGCAATTCGTCGTTTTCGCCGACGATGAAGTTGTCGAGGCTGGGCGGCTGGTTCGGCCGCAGATCGAGCAGCAGTTGGGTCAAGGTAAGTTCCGGTAAGATGCGCGCCAATTATCGCCGCAAAAACCTTTCAACGATCATGACCAATCCATCTACCCCCATGACGTACCGTGATGCGGGCGTCGACATCGATGCCGGCGACGCCCTGGTCGAACGCATCAAGCCTGCCGCGAAGCGCACCATGCGTCCCGAAGTGCTCGGCGGCATAGGCGGCTTCGGCGCACTGTTCGAGGTGTCAAAGAAATACAAGGAACCGGTACTGGTATCGGGTACCGACGGCGTCGGCACCAAGCTCAAACTGGCATTCGATTTCAACCGCCACGACACCGTGGGACAGGATCTCGTCGCGATGAGCGTCAATGACATCCTCGTGCAGGGCGCCGAGCCGCTGTTCTTCCTTGACTATTTCGCCTGTGGCAAGCTCGATGTCGGCACCGCCGCAACCGTAGTCGAAGGCATCGCGAAAGGCTGTGAACTGGCCGGCTGCGCACTGATCGGCGGCGAAACGGCCGAAATGCCCGACATGTACCCGGCCGGCGAGTACGACCTGGCCGGCTTCGCGGTCGGCGCGGTGGAAAAGGCGAAGATCATCGACGGCAAATCCATTGTTCCGGGCGACGTGGTGCTCGGGCTGGCGTCGTCCGGCGCGCATTCCAACGGCTATTCGCTGATCCGCCGCATCGTCGAGCGGGCGAAGCCCGACCTCAAGGCCGATTTTCACGGCAAACCCTTCGCCGACACACTGATCGCGCCGACGCGCATTTACGTCAAGTCGCTGCTCAAACTGATGGAGTCGGTCACGGTCAAGGGCATGGCCCACATCACCGGCGGCGGCCTCACCGGCAACGTGCCGCGCGTGCTGCCGGAAAACGTTACCGCCGTGATCCAGAAGTCGTCATGGACGCTGCCGCCGCTGTTCCAGTGGCTGCAGGCGCAAGGTCAGGTGGCCGACGAAGAAATGCACCGCGTCTTCAACTGCGGTATCGGCATGGTTGTAATTTTGGCTGCAGCCGACGCCGCAATAGCTACCGAAGTGCTGAAGGCGGCCGGCGAGACGGTTTATACGCTGGGCCGCATCGAGGCACGGCAGGCCGGCCAGGAACAGACGCTGATCGTCTGATCAGACGCCGCCCAGGCGCGCGCGTTCCTCGCGCTGCACGTCGGTGATGAACCGCTGCAGCACGTGTTCGTCGTGGTGGCTCAGGTCGATGAAGCGACAGCCGATACGCCCGACGACCTTGTTGCCGCGCTGCAACTGGCTGACGTTGCGCACTTCCAGTTCGACCTCGAGCGCGTGGCCATCCTTGAATTCGATGATTGCCCCGGGCACGCGCTGGCCGAGCTCGAAGGGGGGTGTCTCTGAAGGCGATTCCATCGCGATGCCGCCAATGCTGATATCGATGACCGGCAGCTGCATCGGCTTGGCTTCACCCTGCGGCAGCGAACACAGCGGACGGCGCGTCAGCGGCAGCACCAGCCTGAAGAACTCGCGGCGCTGCAGGCGGGTGTAACGCTCGGGCAGGCGCGTGACGAAGGCGCGGCGCTGCTGGTAGGTGATTTCGCGGACCGCGCCGGTCAGGAACTGGTTCTTGACGCCGTGCGGCGCACAGACGAAAAAGTTGCGTTCGCTCTTGAGCAGCTTCTGGTTGGTTTCCTCACTGCCGCCCCAGTCGAAGATCAGCAGGCCCTGTTCCTCGTCGATATCCAGCAGCACGGTGAGGAACATCTCGCTGCCCTCGTTGAACACCACGCTGACACGCTCGCCGTCATTGACGAGCTGGTGCAGGTAAAAAAGGATCTCGCGACGATGCTTGGTGCTGAACTTCTCGAGTTCCTCGGCAGTGATGGACTGGACGGTCATGCTTCCGGGCGGGCGGCGGGTTCCAGGTGGGTATCTATTCCGGCCAGTATTTTCGCAGTGCTGCCGGCCGTGGCCAACGCGGAATTGGGGTCATAAACCGGGCTGAATTCGTGGTCTATTGTGCCCGCTTCCCGCAGGGCGCGCAGCCAGGTCAACTGGCGTTTGGCGAACTGGCGCGTGGCGAAGATGCCGCGATCCGCGAGTTCCGCCACGGGCAACCGTCCTTCGAGCATCTCCCAGACCTGGCGGTAGCCGACGCAGCGCATCGACGGCAATTCGGCACTGAGCCGGTATTTCTCCCGCAGCCCTTCGACTTCGCCGACCAGACCGGCGGCGAGCATGGCGCGGAAGCGTAGCGCGATGCGTTCATGAAGAATCTTGCGCTCCGGCGTGGCCAGCGCGATCGTCAGCAGCTGATAGGGGAGAGCTTCTTTTGCCTGCCCTTGCCAGAAGTCGGCGAGCGGTTTGCCGGTGAGACGCAGTACTTCGAGCGCGCGCTGGATGCGTTGGGCGTCGGTGGACGCCAGCCGGGCGGCGGTGGCCGGGTCGCCCTTGGCCAGTTCGGCATGCAGCGCCGGCCAACCGCGCGCGGCAGCTTCGGCATCAATGGCGGCGCGCAGCGTGAGGTCGGCCGGCGGCATGTCGGCCAGCCCTTCGATCAGCGCCTTGAAGTAGAGCATCGTGCCGCCCACCAGCAGCGGCACTTTGCCGCGCGCGGTGATTTCCGCCATCACGCGTAGGGCGTCGGCACGGAACTGCGCGGCCGAGTAGCGTTCCTCGGGCGTGATCAGGTCGATCAGGTGGTGGGGAAAGCGCGCCAGCGTGTCCCGGTCGGGCTTCGCCGTGCCGATATCCATGCCGATGAAGACCTGCGCCGAATCGAGACTGACGATCTCGACCGGGAAGCGCCTGGCAATTTCAAATGCCAGATCGGTCTTGCCGCTCGCGGTCGGGCCGATGAGGGCAATGGCGGGCGGAGGCGGGTGGCTCATGGGGACTGGAGTTTAGCCTAGCGCGAAAAGTCGGCGCTGGCAGGACGGCAGGCGTGGCCAGTCCGGGGATTGAAATCGGCGCAGCCGGTCGCATCTAAGAGCCAAGTCGCCGAAGGAGAACGCCATGAATGTCCTGTTCAACAACCCGCAGCTCTACGTGATCGATTACCCGGGCCATGACGCCCTGGAAATCCTCGATAAGCGCAATGGCCGGGTCGGGCTGCTGCGCGGCGCGACGGCGGATCGCCTACGCGAAGAGTTCAGGGAATTCCTGACAAAGACCCACGATGACGAGGAATACTCGGACTTCCTCGATTCCCACGACGCCATCCTCGAACATCCGGTGTCACTGCACTGATATCGGCCGAACGCTGCCTTACTTCCCGCGCATGAACAGGCGGTCGAGATCGGCCATCCAGAACTGCACCCAGGTTGGCCGGCCGTGATTGCACTGGTCGGCCCGCTCGGTGGCTTCCATTTCGCGCAGCAGCGCGTTCATTTCCAGCAGAGTGAGTTGCCGGTTCGCGCGCACCGCGCCGTGGCAGGCCATGGTGGCCAGGATTTCGTTGCGGCGCTGTTCGAGCACGCGGCTGGCGGGTTGTTCGGCGAGTTCGTCGAGCAGGGCGCGCACCAGCGCGACGATGTCGCCGCCGGCCAGCAGGGCGGGCACTGAGCGTACCGCGAGCTGTTCCGGCCCAACCAGCGCGATCGTGAAGCCGAGTTGCGCCAGCGTGGCGGCATGGTCTTCCGCGCAGGCGCGTTCGCCGGTGCTGGCCGTCATCAGGACGGGAACGAGCAGGGCCTGTGTCGCGGGGCGGGCGTCGGTGCTGGTCTTGAGCTTCTCGTAAAGGATGCGCTCGTGCGCGGCGTGCATGTCGACGAGCACGAGCCCCTTGGCGTTTTGCGCGAGGATATAAATGCCGTGGAGTTGCGCGAGTGCGTAGCCGAGCGGATGTTCGCCGGTAGCAAAAGTCGGCGCTGGCGGGACGGCACCGGTGATGGCTTGTTGGGCGAAATCAAGGTAAGTGGCGGCCTCGGGTTCGCTGATCGATAGTGATGTTTGCTGCGGGGTGAAACTCGGCGCTGGCTGGACGGCGCGCACTTCGGTTTTCGCCGCGGCGAGCGGTTCGGCCAATGCACGCTGCAGGGCGTGGAAGACGAACTGATGCACGCCCTGGCTGTCGCGAAAGCGCACTTCGGTCTTGGCCGGGTGCACATTCACGTCGACCGTCGCCGGATCGAGTTCGAGGAACAGTACCCAGGCCGGGTGATGCGCACCATGCAGCACGTCGGCGTAGGCTTGGCGCGCCGCGTGGGCGAGCAACTTGTCGCGCACGAAGCGGCCATTGACGAAGAAATATTGTTCGGCGCGCGTGCTCTTGGCGTAGGCGGGCAGGGCGGCGAAGCCGGTCAGCTTGAGCGGGCCGGCCTGCGCCTCAACCGGTCGCGCATGGGCGATGAAGGCATTCCCCATCAGTTCGCGCGTGCGCTTCGCAAAGTCGGCGCTGGCGAGACGGCGCCGCACCTGGTCGTTGTGTGCGAGCGTGAAGGCGACGTCGGGCCGCGCCTGCGCCATGCGCGTGAGGACGTCGTCGCAGTGCGCGAACTCGGTGGCGACCGACTTGAGGAACTTGCGCCGCGCCGGTGTGTTGAAGTAGAGGTCGGCGACCATGATCACCGTGCCGGCGGCGAGCGCAGCCGGCTTGGCCTCGCGGGATTCGGCATCGAGTTTCCAAGCATGCGCAGTATCCGCCGTGCGGCTGGTGATGCTGACCTTGGCGACCGAGGCGATCGAGGCCAGCGCCTCACCACGGAAGCCGTAGCTCTCGACACGTTCGAGGTCGGCCAGGCTGGCGATCTTGCTGGTCGCGTGACGCGCGAAGGCGAGCGGCAAGTCATCGCGGTCGATGCCGCCGCCGTCGTCGGCAACGCGGATCAACTTGACGCCGCCTTCCTCGAGCTGGACGTCGATTTTCGTCGCGCCGGCGTCGAGACTGTTCTCGATCAGCTCCTTGAGCACTGAGGCGGGGCGCTCGACGACTTCGCCGGCGGCGATCTGGCTGATGAGGAGGTCGGGAAGCGCATGTATTCTTGGCATGGGGGCATTATAGGGGTGGGGTAAACTGCGCTCGCCATGGAACTCATCGCTCAATTCATCGACATTGTCCTGCACCTCGACAAGCACCTTGCGCTGCTGGTCACGGAGTACGGCGTGTGGATCTACGCGATCCTGTTCCTGATCATTTTTTGCGAGACCGGGCTGGTTGTTACGCCTTTCCTGCCGGGCGATTCGCTGCTGTTCGTCGCCGGCGCGCTGGCTGCCGAAGGCGTGGGTGGCGGCGGTATCGACATCCGCATCCTGATCGCCGTGCTGCTGACGGCGGCAGTGCTGGGCGACAACGTCAACTACTGGATCGGCCGCTGGGTCGGCGACCACGTGCTGCGCTGGGGTGAGGGCTCGCGTTTCTTCAACCGCGCGGCCTATGACAAGACCCATGCCTTCTACGAGCGCTACGGCCCCATGACGATGATGATGGCGCGCTTCGTGCCGCTGGTGCGCACTTTCGCACCTTTCGTTGCCGGTGTCGCGCGCATGACTTATCCGCGCTACTTCGCCTTCGACCTGCTTGGCGCGGTGCTGTGGGTGTTCTCGCTGACGCTCGCCGGCTACTGGTTCGGCAACCTGCCGATCGTCAAGAACAACCTGTCGCTGGTCATCGTCGGCATCATTTTCGTCTCGGTGCTGCCGATGGCGATCGGTTGGCTGCGCGCGCGTCTCGCTGCCCGTTCATGAAGCGTCGCGACTGCCTGCTTGCGTTAGTCACGATTCCGTTGTCTGGTTGTCTGTCGAGCCCCGGCCAGCTCGCCAAGACCGATATCGACCGGATTGCTGACCTGCATCGCCGCGAAGCCTTCGCCAGTCTCAAGCGACTTGCGGAAAAACTTTACCGCCGCAATCCGCGTGAGTGGAAAAAGGGCGGGCATGCCAGCCTCGAAGCGGCACTGGTACAACTGGCTGATCCCGCCCGCGCCGGTCTTTCGCCAGAGTCCGGTGGCCGGCGCAGCACGGTGCTGCTGTTGGCTGGCCTGCGCGAGGATTACCCGCAGGATCGCGTGGCCGCCTTCGTCGGCGGCCTGAACAACATGCTGTACGACACCTTTGATGGCAAGGCCGAGTTCTTCATGCTCGACGATCTCGATGCGCAGAGGCTCTACAATGCGGCCCGCAACGTCGAGATCGCCGCGTGGAAGCTCGCCAATGCGCGGCGGATGCAGCCCGAGGCGGACCTTCCGGCGGGCACGCCGATCCTCCTCTCCAACGAAATGAATCCCGTGCAGAACCTCAGTTTCGAACGCGAATTCGGCCGGTTGATCGGCAGTCTCGATCTCCTGTCGCAGGTCGCTGCCGACAAGTCGAACCGCACCGTCGTCAAGGTCGTGCACAATCTCGCCACGGCCATGTTCCTGCCGATCAAGTGAAGTGCCCATGAAACCTTATGTCATTCTCATCTCCGGTCGCGGCAGCAACATGCAGGCCCTGCTCGATGCGCAACTGCCCGGGGAATGTGCTGCCGTGATCAGCAACCGGCCGCAGGCCGCCGGGCTCGCCTGGGCGGCAACGCGTGGCGTGCCGACGGCGGTGGTCGATCACAAGCAGTACGCCACGCGCGAGGATTTCGATGCCGCGCTGGCAGAAGCAATCGAGCAACGCGGTGCCGAATTCGTCTTCCTCGCCGGCTTCATGCGCATCCTGACCGAAAGCTTTGTGCTGCGCTTCGCCGGTCGTCTGGTCAATATTCACCCCTCGCTGCTGCCCGCCTTTCCCGGACTCCACACGCACGAAAGCGCGCTGCAGACCGGCGTGCGCGTGCACGGCTGCACCGTGCATTTCGTCACGCCGACACTCGACTGCGGGCCGATCATTGCGCAGGCCGTCGTCCCGGTGCTGGCTGGCGATACCGCACAGTTGCTTGCGGCCCGCGTGCTGGAACAGGAGCACATCGTCTATCCGCAGGCGGCGCGTGGGTTGCTCGAAGATCGTTGCCACCTGCAAGACGGCCGCGTGGTCTGGCACGATGACGCGACACCGGTGACGGCCGCCTTGCGCGTCCCGTCGGACTGAGTCCATGCTGCTGCCATTCTGGCTGGCCCTGTCGGCCTCGGTGGCGGTGCACATCGGCGTGCTGCTGGCGCCGGGCTGGGAACTGCCGCTCGACGACGAACCCGATACTGTCCAGATCGACGCCACGATCGCCCCGGCACAGCCGGCGCTTGCGCAAGCTCCCGAGCCGGCCCGCCCGCCACCGGTACGAAAACGGCGCCCCGCGAAACCTCCGCCCACGCCTGCTGCTCCGGTGGCCGACGTGCCGGGCGAAGGCGTGCCCGCCAGCGAACCCCCGCCGCCCGTTGCCGAAGCGCCGCCTCCGGAACCCGAGGTGGCCACGGAGGCACCGCCTCTTGCCGTCCTGCCAGCGCCGACTTTTGCGAACCGCTGGCCGCGCAGCGGGCGCATCGTCTATCAGGTGACGCGCGGCGAGCAGGGGCTGGTCGTCGGCCAGAGCGAGCAGCGCTGGGAGCACGACAGCCAGCGCTATCACCTGCACGCCGAAACCGAAACCACGGGACTGGCCGCGCTGTTCCGTCCGGCGAAAGTGGTGCAGGACAGTCGCGGCACTTTCGATGCGGCCGGGTTGCGGCCGCTGGAGTTCGAGGTGCTGCGCGAAGGCAAGGGCAAGGACAGCGTGCGCTTCGAGCCGGAACAGGGACAGATCGTGTCGGCACGTGGCGGCAGCGCCCCTTTTGTCCCCGCCGCGCAGGATCTGCTCTCGCTGTTCTATCAACTGGCGGCACTGTCTTTCGACGTGCCCGAATACCCGCTGACCGTGGCGACCGGCCACAAGGTCGCGACCTATGCCATTGCCGTGTCCGATGAGACAACGCTCGACACGCCGCAGGGCCCGCGCCTGGTGCGTCATCTCAAGGTGGCCGGCAATGCGCGCGAGGATGCCACCGAGATCTGGCTCGATGTGGAATCGCGGCTGCCGCTCAAGATTCGTCACCGCGACCGCAAGGGCGAAATTTATGACCAGATTGCCATTACCATCGAAACGGAAACCGCCGAATGAACACCCTGACACGTGGCCTGCTCGAGCAGGCGATCAATGCCACCCAGCAGTTGCTGCAATTCCGCCAGCCGGCGGATGCGGTGCTGTCGGCCTTCTTCCGCGCCCAGCGCTGCGGCCCGCGCGAGCGTGCCTTCATTGCTGAGGCGGCCTATGCCGTGCTGCGGCGCTGGCGTTCGCTCGCCACGTGGATTGGCCCGGAAGGCACCACGAAGCAGCTGGTGCTCGCCGCGCTGGTACGCCATTGCGGTGTCAGCCAGCGCATGCTCGAAGCCGCCCTGTCGAAGCGCGATGCGGAATGGCTGGCCGAATTCAAAGCCAGGCCGGAACCCGCGCTGATGCTCGCCGCACAGACTGAACTGCCCGACTGGCTGGTCGAGCGGCTGGGCGCGCTGATGCCGGAGGCCGACTTGCTGGCGCTGACGCGTGCGCTCAACCAGCCGGCGCCGCTCGACTTGCGCGTGAATACACTGAAGTCGGATCGCAACGTGGTGCTGGCGCGATTCGAGCAGGACAACATCGCTGCCAAAGCCTGTCCCTTCGCACCGGAAGGCATTCGCCTCGCGGGCAAACCCGCGCTGGCAAAGCATCCGCTGTTTCTCGATGGCAGCATCGAGGTGCAGGACGAGGGTAGCCAGTTGCTGGGCCATCTGCTCGCGCCGAAGCGCGGCGAGATGGTGGTCGATTTCTGCGCCGGTGCCGGCGGCAAGACGCTGTTGCTCGGCGCGCTGATGCGTTCGACCGGGCGTCTCTATGCCTTCGACGTGTCCGACAAGCGGCTGGCGAAACTCAAGCCGCGCCTCGCGCGCTCCGGGTTGTCGAACGTGCATCCGGCGGTGATTGCCCACGAGAACGACACCCACGTGAAGCGCCTCGCCGGCAAATGCGATCGCGTGCTGGTCGATGCGCCCTGTTCGGGCCTCGGCACGCTGCGGCGTAACCCCGACCTCAAGTGGCGGCAGACGCCGCAGAGCGTCGCCGAACTGACCGTCAAGCAGGCCGCCATCCTCGCCGCCGCGGCGAAGCTGCTCAAGCCGGGCGGACGTCTGGTCTATGCCACCTGCAGCCTGCTGCCCGAGGAAAATGTGCAGATCGTCGATGCCTTCCTCGCCGCGCATCCGGAGTTCTCGCGACGTCCAGCGCATGAAGTACTGGACGCGCAGGGTATCCGGATCGACCTGCCCGGTGATGACCTGCAACTGCTGCCGCACCTGCACGGTACCGATGGTTTCTACGCGGCGGTGCTGGAACGCAAGGCATGAGGTTTCTGCTGCTGATGCTGGCCCTGCTCGCCCTGCCGACGCAGGCGGTGGAGCTGCCGGCGCAGGGGCGCGTCGAGGTACTGTTTACGCCCTGGGACGATGCCGAGGGCGCGCTATTGCGAGAGATCGGTGATGCGCGGCACAGTATCCGCGTGCAGGCATTCCTGATTACCAGCCGCAATATCACGCGTGCGCTGATCGCCGCGCATGAGCGTGGCATTGCCGTGCGCGTGCTGGCCGACCGCGAGATGGTGGCGAAGGGCGAAAACTCGCGCGTGCCCGACCTGCATTCGTCCGGCATCGAGGTACGCCTCGAAACCCGCTACGCTTCTGCGCACAATAAAATCCTTCTTATCGACGTCGAAGGCAAACACCCCGTGATCATTACCGGCAGCTATAACTTCACTTTTTCGGCTCAGGCCCGCAACGCGGAAAACCTGCTGATCCTGCGCGACAACCCGGCGCTGGCGCGTGTTTATCTGGCCAACTGGGAGCGGCATCGCGATGATGCGCAGCCTTACATGGAAGAGCGGGGATCATGAGCGGCGGACTCCTGCGCGAACTGTGGCTGGACCTGCAGCAGCCCGACGTACTCTGGCAAGTCGGCGTGCTGCTCGTCTGCTTCCTGCTGGCCTGGACATTCGACCGCTGGCTGGTGCAGCGCTTTGCGCAAGGGGAGCCAGAGGAGAGCCGTGCCCGGCTGTTCGGCCAGCGCGGGCTGAAGCGCATTGGGTTGCCGCTGGTCATGCTGGTGCTGGTGCTGGCCGCACGGCCCCTGCTCGCACAGTGGCATCACGTCAATCTGCTCAAGCTGGCCATCCCGCTGCTGAGTTCGCTGGTATTGATCCGCGCGGTGATGTTCGTGCTGCGGCAGAGCTTCCACAGCAGCGCACCCTGGCTGGCGAGCTTCGAGCGCAGTTTCGCCTTGATCGCCTGGAGCGTTGTGGCGCTGCACATCCTTGGCTTGCTACCCGATGTGATCGCCGCGATGGAGGAGGTGAGCTTCACACTCGGCAAAGAGCAGCTCAATCTCTGGCTCGTCCTGCAGGGCGCGGGCGCGGTGCTGGCGACGCTGCTCGTCGCGCTGTGGCTCGGTGGCCTGCTCGAAGCCCGCCTGATGGGGGCGCAGGGCATCGACGGCAACCTGCGCATCGTCTTCTCGCGCCTGCTGCGCGCGTTGCTGATCCTCGTCGCGGTGCTGATCGGCCTGCCGCTGGTCGGCATCGACCTGACCACGCTGTCGGTGTTCGGCGGCGCGCTGGGCGTGGGCCTCGGTTTCGGCCTGCAGAAGATCGCGGCCAACTATGTGTCGGGCTTCATCATTCTGCTCGACCGCTCGATCCGCATCGGCAACCTGATCGATGTGACCGGCGTGCGCGGCGTGGTGACGCGCATTACGACGCGCTACACGCTGCTGCGCGGGCTGACCGGTGTCGAGATGATCGTGCCGAACGAGCTGCTGGTCAGCTCGGTGATCGCCAACGAGACCTTTACCGACCCCAAGGTGCGCATCGGCACGCAGGTCCAGGTGGCCTACGGCTGCGACATCGAGCGTGCGATGGCGATTCTTGTCGAGGCGGCATCCGCCCAGGAACGCGTGCTGGCCGATCCGCCACCGAAGGCGTTCCTGATGGCCTTCGCCGATTCCGGCATCAACCTCGAACTCGGCTTCTGGATCGCCGATCCGGAAGAGGGTTCGCTGCAGATCCGGTCCGACATCCATCTTGATGTCTGGAGGAAGTTCAAGGAAGAAGGCATCGAGATCCCATTCCCGCAGCGCGAGGTGCGCCTGTTGCAATAAAAGTCGGCGCCCGCGGGACGGCATGGCCGGCCCGCTCTGCCCCTTTTCGGACGGCAGCTCAGAGCAACTTGAGCAGTTCTTCCCGACCGGCAGTGGCCTGGGGGTCCAGCGCGCGCACTTCGATCTGCACCTGCGTACTCTTGAGCGGCGACATCGCCTTGAGTTGGTCGCCATCGATATCCAGCGACTTGGGTGCCAGCAGGACGAAGTCGTCGCCCATCACGCGAAATACCAGCGCATCGGGATAGCGGGCGATGAGTGCGGACGAAAATCCCGCCAGCGCCTGGTTGCCGGCCATCCAGCCGCTGTCCTCATTTAGATCGGAGAAGTGCCGCAACAGCACAACGTAGGCGTGTTTGAGGTGCGCCGGCAGGCCGTTGCGCAGCATGATCTGCAGGTAGTTCGCGTTGTGCGTACCGGTCAATTGGTCGTCGAAGAAGTAGGCGAAGCGCTGGTGTTCGAGCGGAGTCTTCGGCATCTGGTCGACCACGGTCGGCGGCACGACGTCGCGCAGCGCCTCGCTAGCCGCCGCGACGACGTCGGCGGCGAAGCGCGTGCCGGCCTGCTGGCGTAGTTCCGCCAGTGCCGTCGCGACGTCCTTGCGCACCTTGTAGATGCGGTTGCTGACCATCGCGTCGAAACTGTCGGCGACCGCCATGATTTGCGCGAGACGGGGAATCTGGCCACTGGTCAGGCCGTGCGGGTAACCCGAGCCATCCTCGCGCTCGTGGTGCGCGCGCATGATCTCGGCCAGTTCCTTGTACATGTCGATGCGGTTGAGTGTCTCGTAGCCCTCCTCGGCGTGTTGCTTGATGAGCTCGTATTCGAGCGGCGTCAGGATGCCGGGCTTGAGCAGCACGGCATCGGGAATCGCGATCTTGCCGATGTCGTGGAGGATGGCGGCGCGCTTGAGCTTTTCGATCTCGGTGGCTGCGAGGCCGAGGCGCTGGGCGATCAGCTCGCAATACTGGGCGACGCGTCGCGTGTGGCCGGCGGTGTAGGTGTCGCGTTTCTCGATCATGTCGACAAGCGAGAGGATCGTTTCTTCGTAGTTCGCGATGCGCTCCTGTTCGAGCCGCGCGGCCTCGGCATGCCGCGAGTAGGCGTGGATCGCGAAGCCGATGTCACCCGCGAGCTGTTCGAGCATGGCGACCTCTTCCGTATCGAAGCCTTCGCTGCGGCCGCTCAGGACGCAGAGGTGGCCGATCGGCTTGGCATAGGCGTCATGGCGCAGCGGCAGCGCGACGACGGCGCGGACACCTGCCTGTGCGAGTTCGGGGACGATGCCGGCAGGATTCCTTTCGATTACGGTATGGTTGTCAGCCAGCGCTTCGCGACTCGGCCCCTTGTCGCGGCAGGTGGTGAAATTGCGCATGATTTCCGCCGGTCCGTAGGATTTCGCGGCGACGTCCATCTGGCCCTCGTGCAGGAGCCCGACCCAGGCGAACTTGTAGTCGGTTCCGGCGACCAGGCGATCGCAGCAGGCCTTGAGCATCTCATCCATCGAGTTCGAGGTGATCAGAATCTGATTGACGTCGGCCACCATCTCGACGACGCTGCGCTGGAAACGCTCGCGCGCGAGCAGTCGCTCCACTTCGGTGGTGCGTCCGCTGACGCGGTCTTCCAGCGTGGTGTTCAGTGCTTCGAGCTCGTGCCGGCTCGTCCGCAATCGCCGGTTCGTGCGCACGACGATGAATGTTGCGCCAATGGCCAGCAGCGTGGATCCCAAGGCCAGCGCCACCCAGTAGCCATATTGCGCGAGCACTTCGCGTGGCGTCGGCTTGCCATGGGATTCGTAGGGGCCGATGCGCAACTCACGCAGGGCCTCATGCACCGGCTGGTAATTCAGCGGCAGGGTCCAGCCGGAAATATTGCCCGCCAGTGCCGCGGGGTCGTCGGCGCGCATTTCCATCAAGGCGATAGCCACCTTGATCGCCAGCGCATCCGGCACGTGGTGCAGGCGTGCGAGCGGCCATTCCGGGTACAGCGGCGTACTCAGCAGCAGGGGAAAGCCTTCGACACGCCGCTGGTTGAGCACGTAGAAATCGTCGAGGCGGATCTTGCCTTCGGCCGCCATCAGTTCGATGGTTTCGGTGCGTACCGTGCCGGCATCCGCCTTGCCATCGCGCACCGCATACACGACTTCGTCATGCGTGCCGCCGAACCCGAGTGAGGCAAAGTCGCGCTGCGGCTCGATGCCCTGCCGGTGCAGTTCGCGCCAGCCGATATGCCAGCCACCGAAGGAACTGGCGTCGGCCGCCGCAAAGGATTTTCGTTTCAGGTCGTCTAGCGTGCGGATGTCCTTGCGGTCGGCCCGCGTGAAGATCACGCCACCGAAGGTGCTGTGACCGGTACTGCCGATGAAGCGGTTTCTCAGCGTGGCGATGGCGCTGACGCCATAGAGCGATTCGAGCTCGACGTAGTAGGCCGGATTGGTCAGGACGAAGTCGATCTTGCCCTGCCGCACGGCGAGGCGCACTTCCTCGAAATCGAGGGCTTCGATGCGAAAGTGATTACCGGGGATGTGGCGGTCGAGATAGGCGGCGGTCGCATCCCAGCTCTGGTGGGTTTTGTCGGCACCGCGCAAGGCAAGCACACCGATGCTCACCTCCGCTGCGATGGCGGAGGTGGCCAGTGAGCCGATCAGGATGACCTGCGCTAGGAATTTCCCCATACCACCTCTCTCCGCGGAGATTATGGCAGAAGCCGGCGGAGGTGGTTGCCGGCTTCTTCAGTCCGTCGTATTTACTCCGGGACGCAGATCTCGCCGCGTAACATGGCTTGAATGGTGCGCACGGTGAGCATCAGCAGGACGAGGCTCAGCACCGCCAGCAGTATCCAGGAGAGGCCGACGTAGAACGCGCCCGCATGCTCGGCCATGATCAGTGTCGCGATAGTAATCGCCGCGAGCGGGAAAGAGTAGGCCCAACTCGACAGGAAGAAGGGCAAGCGGAAAAAGCGGACAGCGTTCGCGGCAAGCAACAGCGTGAGGAACAGAGCGATGTTGTAGAGGAAGTAGGCGAAGGCATCGAGTGCGCCGCCGTTGAGTTTGAGCCAGGCGATGAAGGCGACGGCGGGCGGTGCGATCAGGATGAACAGGGTCGGCGTCAGGCGCTGGGGCAGGGGCTCATGGAAGAACAGGCGGTACATGACGATGGTCAGCAGCACGATCCAGAACAGCAGCCCGATGCTGAAGAAGAACCAGGAAACGCCGGCGGGTGCAAAACTGACACCGGCCACCGGCACGATGACGTTGCCGACGATGGGAATGAACCAGGCCGGGTTGGCATGCTTGATGTCGTAGCGGGTATGGTGAATCCAACTGCTCATCACGATCAGCGTGAAACCCAGATGCAGAATTGCCCCGGTTACCCAGAGTATCCGCGCGAAATCGGGAATCCCGTCCGAGAAGGCGATGGCGAGCAGCAGCAGGCAGATCGAGACGGCCGGGAAGAAGTTGAGGCGGATCGGGTGTGCAAACTCTTTTTTGACCGCTTCCCAATGCTTCGAGATCTTGGCGAGGTAGCCGAAGGCGATCGCGACAAAGAGGGCAAGTGCCCACCATTGCAGGGCCAGGCCAATACCGGAGGGCAGGCCGAGGACATGGCCGGCCTTCTTCCAGGCAATCGCGAGGCCGCTTGTGCCCATGACGATGGCGAAAAGCGGAATCGGATAGTGGGCGAGGCGCGAGTGCGGTCCTGCCGGGGCAGCGGCGGGGCCGGCTTGGGTAGCCTGACTGGGAGTATTCATGCAAAGCCGTCCTTGGTGAGTTTTACTGATTATATTAGAGAACGCTAAAGCGTTCATTAAAGCACATTGTGTTCCAAGAAAAAATCCTTGTGGAACATGTGGTTCCAAAAGAGTAGCAGAGGTCAAGCTGACATTGGTGACATAATGATCGGTATCGTACTGACATCTTGACACCAAAATCATGACCATGCACCCGCTCGCCGAGCTGATTTCCTACCTCGACACGCTGCCCGAGCCGCATATTCTTTGCGATACGGATTACCACATCCTCGCGGCGAACAAGGCCTATCGGCGCAACTATGGCGGCGGCCATGCGATCGTCGGCCAGACCTGCTATGCCGTGTCGCATCGCTATGCGGCGCCGTGTGACAAGGCGGGCGAAACCTGCCCACTCAAGCAGAGCATGGTTTCCGGCCAGCGCGAGCGCGTGCTGCATCTGCATCACACACCCGACGGCGAAGCCTACGTCAATATCGAATTGGCGCCGGTACGCGGCGTGAATGGCGAACTGGCCTATTTCATCGAGAAGATGGAACCGCTCGGCGTTTCCCGCGGCTTGCCAGATTCGCGGGCATTGGTGGGGCGCGCGCCAACTTTTCGCCACATGCTCGAACTAATGGCGCGCGTGGCGCCTTCCGATGCCACGGTGATGCTGCAGGGCGAGTCGGGTACCGGCAAGGAGTTGGTCGCCAAAGCGATCCATGACGCAAGCCGGCGTGCGGATCGACCCTTCGTGGCGGTCGATTGCTCGGGACTGACCGAGACCCTGTTCGAGAGCGAATTGTTCGGTCACGAAAAAGGTTCCTTCACCGGTGCATCGGCACGCCGCATCGGTCTGGTCGAAGCCGCGTCGGGCGGGACGCTGTTTCTCGACGAACTCGGTGACATTCCGCTCGGCATGCAGGTCAAGCTGTTGCGTTTGCTGGAGACGGGCACGTTCCGGCGTGTCGGTGCCAGCGATTTCCTCAAGTCCGACGTGCGGCTGATTTCCGCCACGCACCGCAATCTGCGCTCGATGGTGGCCGAGGGCCGCTTCCGGCAGGATCTGTACTACCGATTGAATACCTTCCCGATCGCCTTGCCAGCCCTGCGTGAGCGTCGTCCGGATATTCCGCTGCTGGCGGAAGCCCTGCTCGAGCGCGTGGCGCCCGGGCGCGAAATGCATCTCTCCGCCGCTGCGCTGGACTGCCTGATGGCCTACGATTACCCTGGCAATGTGCGCGAGTTGCGCAACGTGCTGGAGCGCGCCACGCTGCTCTGCGATGGCGATGCGATCCAGCCGGAGCATCTGCCCGTCGAAGTGGTCGGGGCAGCCGGGCTGGGCCCGGAATCAAGCCAGAAAGTCGGCGCTGGCGGGACGGCATCCCGGGAAGGTTCGCCATCCCGGACGCCGCTGTCGGGAAGTGCCTCACCCACTCTGGCGGAGCTTGAGGACGAGGCACTGCGCCAGCGCCTTGCCGCCCACAGTGGCAACCGCAAGACACTGGCGGCAGAACTCGGCATCAGCGAGCGGACGCTCTATCGAAAGTTACGCAATATGCGCGTCTGATGACATCCTGACATAGGTTGTCAGCGGAGAGTGTCAGAGTGGCAGTAACTTGGCTGTATTGGCGAAAAAAATGGCGCAGGGTGCGACAAGCAAGATTGCCCAACTTCATGATCTGTAAGGAAAGAGGCTGGTTATACTGAGGCTGGCACGGGTCTTGATATATATAAAGCAGGAAGCGGTGCATTAGCATCGGGTTGCCACAGATAGAGTGCCAAGTCCCCCCTGATCTTGGTCGTTCTAGATGACCTCCTCCACCGTCTGCCCGCGAGATTCCTTCCCTCAGGCTCGCGAGGAAAGACAAATTGGCAACCTGCACCGCTTCTTTTTTTTCGCCTGTACGATCCTGCAAACAAAAACGCCAGCACGGCGGCTGGCGTTTTTGTTTTACCAAAGCTTGAATTACTTCAGCTTGATTTCCTTGTAGAGCACGTGCTTGCGTGCCTTCGGATCGTACTTCATGAACTCCAGCTTTTCCGGCGTGGTGCGCTTGTTCTTGCTGGTGGTGTAGAAGTGCCCGGTACCCGCAGTGGATTCGAGCTTGATCTTTTCACGTCCGCCCTTGGCTGCCATGTTCGCTTACTCCTGTATCAAACGGCTTCGCCGCGTTCGCGCAACTCGGCGAGAACGACGTCGATGCCTTTCTTGTCGATGGTGCGCAGGCCGGCGTTCGAGACGCGCAGGCGCACCCAGCGGTTTTCGGATTCGATCCAGAAACGGCGCGACTGCAGGTTGGGCAGATAGCGACGCTTGGTCTTGTTGTTGGCATGGGAAACGTGGTTCCCCACCATCGGGGCCTTGCCCGTCACTGCGCAAACGCGGGACATAACTTATCTCCAGAAACTTGAGATCCAGAACTTCGGATTACGGAAAGCCGTGCATTCTACTGGAGAGATACAGTGTCAAGCAAGCGCTTTTTCAATAATTTAGAGGAGGCCGCGTTCGGCAAAGGAAAGCGGGGTTGCCGTGCCGGCAACGATGAAATGATCGACGATACGGACATCCACCAGCGCCAGCGCCTGCTTGAGGTTGCGCGTCAATTGCTCGTCGGCGGTGGAGGGTTCTGCCACGCCGCTCGGATGGTTGTGGGCGAGGATCACGGCGGCGGCATTGCGCGCCAGTGCCTGTTTGACGACTTCGCGCGGATAAACGGAGGTTTGCGTCAGCGTGCCGCGAAACAGCTCCTCGTCGGCGATCAGCCGGTTCTGCGCATCGAGCCAGAGGGCGACGAAGACTTCGTGATGCAGCGGGGCAAGCGCCAGCCGCAGCCAGTCGCGCACCGCGCCTGGGGAGGAAAGGGCGGGGCGGCTGCGTAGTTCCTCGCGCAGGCCGCGCCGGGCGAGTTCGAGCGTGGCGACGAGTTGTGCCGCCTTGGCCGGGCCGATGCCATTGACGCGCGTCAACTCGCCTGGTGTCGCAGAGGCCAGGCGGGCGAGGCTGTTGTCGAAGTGGGCGAGCAGGGTGCGGGCGAGGTCAACCGCGCTCATGCCCTTGACGCCGACGCGCAAAAAGATGGCCAGCAATTCCGCGTCAGAGAGCGCCGTGGCGCCATGCGTCAGCAGCCGTTCGCGCGGGCGTTCGTCATCAGGCCAGTCAGTGATGGCCATGGGTTAGAATTTGTTTTCCATTTTCAACATTCTATCTGTCATGAGCGAGTTGGAAGGCAAGCGCATCGTGCTGGGGGTGACCGGCGGCGTAGCGGCCTACAAAGCCTGCGAACTCGCGCGCCTGCTCGGCAAGGCCGGGGCGAGCGTCGATGTTGTCATGACGGCAGCCGGTACGCGCTTCGTTGCGCCCTTGACCTTTCAGGCGCTGACTGGTCGGCCTGTCCATACGTCGCTGTGGGATGCGCCACAGGAAAATGGCATGGCGCACATCGACTTGACGCGCGGGGCGGATGGCGTGCTCGTCGCGCCGGCGACGGCAGACTTCATCGCCAAGCTCACGCACGGCTTTGCCGACGATCTGCTTTCTTCGCTCTGTCTGGCGCGGGATTGTCCCTTGCTGGTCGCGCCGGCGATGAATCGCCAGATGTGGGAGAACCCGGCGACGCAGCGCAACCTCGCGCAACTGCGCGCCGATGGCGTAAGCATCCTCGGCCCGGCAGCGGGTGAGCAGGCCTGCGGCGAAGTAGGCGAAGGACGCATGCTCGAGGCCGCCGAACTGCTCGATGCGCTGGTGGCCTCCTTCCAGCCGAAGCTGCTGGCCGGCAAGCGCGTATTGCTGACGGCGGGACCGACCTACGAGGCGCTCGACCCGGTGCGCGGCCTGACCAACATCAGTTCCGGCAAGATGGGCTACGCCCTCGCGCGTGCCTGCGCGGATGCCGGTGCGGCCGTGACGCTCATCTCCGGACCGGTCTGCCTGCCGACGCCGGCTGGCGTGACGCGTATCGACGTCCGGAGTGCGCTGCAGATGCGTGATGCGGTGCTAGCCGCTTTGCCGATCGATGTGTTCATTGGTGTCGCCGCCGTAGCCGATTACCGGCCGGCATCCGCCGCCGAGCACAAGATCAAGAAGACCGCGGGCAATTTGACACTTGAGTTGACCGCCAATCCGGACATCCTCGCCGAGATCGCGGCCCGGGCGGATGCGCCGTTCTGCGTCGGCTTCGCCGCCGAGAGTCGCGATCTTGCGACCTATGCGGAAGGCAAGCGGCAGGCGAAAAAGCTGCCGTTGGTGGTCGGCAACCTCGTACAGGACGGCATGGGGGGCGACGAAAACGTCGTCACGCTGTTCGATGCTGCTGGTGCGCATGCGCTGCCGCCGGGCGACAAACTGACCATCGCGCGAGCGATCGTGAAACACATTGCGGAGATGACCCATGCCTAGCAAGCCGACCATTGACGTTCGTATCCTTGATGCCCGCTTGAAGGATGCGCAGGGCGAACACGCGCCGCATTACGCCACGCCGGGTGCGGCGGGCATGGATTTGCGTGCCTGCATCGAGGCGCCGATGCGCGTGTTGCCCGGCGAGACGAAACTGATCCCGTCCGGCATCGCGATCCACCTTGCCGATCCGGGCATGGCAGCGCTGATCCTGCCGCGTTCGGGACTCGGCCACAAGCACGGCATCGTGCTCGGCAACCTCGTCGGCCTGATCGACTCGGACTATCAGGGCGAGATCTTCGTCTCGCTGTGGAACCGCGGCCATGAGGTGTTCTCGCTGAATCCGCTCGACCGCATCGCGCAGCTGGTCGTCGTGCCGGTGCTGCAGGTGGCGTTCAACGTGGTTGACACGTTCGAAGCATCGCATCGCGGCGCGGGCGGTTTCGGCAGTACGGGAAAAGGCTGAGTATTGCGGGCGGCGTGCCGTCCCGCCAGCGCCGACTTTCCAATGGCGCAAAACGCAATTATGCATCTGACGCACATGACAACCTTCAGGGGTTGTGATGTGATCGTCAGATGCCCCCAGGAAACCGCGTTGGATGCAAACTTAGCCGGCTAATCAAAGCCAAGGCCTACTTGGAAGGGAACCGACTCGTCCTCGATAAGCGTATCGAGGAACTGAAAGCCGAGTTGTCGGCGGCCAGGCGCGAACTCAAACGCATGCAGGCCGACACGCTTGATGTCGAAGCGCAAATCACCGGGCTTTCAGAGATCGATCCGAAGGACATTCGCCCCATCCGCAACTACCATCGAAAGTCAGACCAGAAATATGGGCAGTTTCGATGCGCACTGATCGCCCTCCTGCAAAGCGCCAACGGTCCAATCACGACTGATGCATTGCTCATCCAAATGGCTGAACGCATGAAGCTATCACTGTCGACTCCCGCCGACATGAAACGGGCACGTTCGCAAATTCGCCGTCCGCTCGCAATATTCGCCAAGCGAGGAGCCGTGATGCGATTGCCGACGGAGGAAGGCGAACGCTACGGAAATTGGCTTTGGATCGGCTATTGATCGGTTGAAATCACTCAGATCGTAACGATAACCGGTTCCCGGGGCCTCCCGGATAGAATTCGGCGCACATGACCTTGTAATAATCCGCGTCGGCACACAGGGAGGCTTCGGCTTGATCAACCGCATCGGGAACGCCTTGGCGAAGCTCATCAGGGATATCGCCTATACAAAAGGTGCCCTCATGGCCTTGGACAGGTCTCTCAACAAGACCAAGGGAGAGATCAAGGCGATGGGCCAGCAATACCAACAGCTCAGAGCAGAAAAGCGCGAATTGCAGGCAAGGATGGTCGTGCTTGAAAGGGAGCTTCAGGCCAGGACAACAGACATCGATACCGAAGAAGTCAGGGGTATCCGGCGGGTCCCGAAGACCTACGGCCAACCGCACGGGACTATCATGGCCACGATCGTTTCGGCGCTCAAGGCGGTGGATGGGCCGGTCGATACTCACACCTTGGTAAACATCGTATTGGCCGAACTGGGAATACCTGCCAGCACCCCTGCCGAGTATGCCTATGCAAGAAAATCCATCCGCAGAAAGCTATGCCTGCTGGTCGAGAAAGGCGCCGTCGAGCGACTGCCTGACGCACCCGCGGAATGTCGCAGCATCAGTCGTCAAGCGGTCGGTGTCTGGCGCTGGAAAGGCCTTTAAGCCGGTGCCGGTCGAGGTGCCTCGAAAAGCAGTTCCGCCTTGCGCTTGTTGCCGCGGCAATAGTTGATCCAGTCGGTGGATCTGCCGGAGCCGAAGACTCGGCCCAACAAGGCTGCCATCTGACTTATTGTGTCCTGACGGCGAACATCTTCGCGCCAAGCAATCTCGCACGCGTAATCGAGCATGTATTTGGGCGTGATCCGGTGATAGATGCCGATGCACGCCCGTCGCATGCGACTGAAGAAACTTTCGGCCTGGTTTTCATTGACGCCTTCATCGGTCGAGAATTCTTCCGAGTGGTTCACTACTTCATGGATATAGCCCATGAGTTTCAAGCCGCCGTAGGCCGGCATTTCATCCGTCCTGATGGTCGCGTTCCGGGCCACGTACTGGCGCACCAAGGCTTCGGCGTCGATGATGTTCTCTGATTTGCAGACAGCCACGATGGTACGAATCGCGCCATAGCCAATCGGCTTGCCGTTGTACTTGTTGATTGCACCGGTCGTTTCCTGGGATATCTCCCGCAAGGCCATGATGATCCGCCGGTTGGGATGGAATTGGTAAGCCCATGACCTTGTCTTGGTGCGGTGCTGGGCGTATTTGCTCGGCACCTGCTTCTTTGCGCTGCGTTTCTTCTTCCGGCCCTTGCGCTTGCGGCCGGAGAAGTGGCCGCCATCGATTTCAACGACCCCCGATAGCTGCTCCTGGCTGACCGTGAGCATGACAGCCTCCCGAATCTTGTGCAACAACGTGAAGGAGGTTCGGTACTGCCCGCCGATGATGCGGCGCAGGGCCAGTGCCGCGATTCCCTTCTGGTTCATCACGAATGCATAGATGGCCAAGAGCAACTTGCGGTAGCCGATCTTCTGGTCCGCAAACGGGGTTCCGGAGGTGACCGAGAAGGTATGGTCGCAATGCTTGCAGCGCCATTGCTTACGGGTGCGAATGTTGTGATGGGCGTCGATGGCGCCGCATTCAGGACAGGTCTGCTTCTCTTTGCTACCCCAACGCAGTTCGGCCAGAAACATCCGGGCCGCGTCGTCGTTCATAGCGCCGATGGACTCGAACGTGACGGGTATGGAGCCCGCCAACAGCCAGAAACGAGCTGTCATGAGCAACGACCAATCGAGGGAGCCAACAAGGCACGGCAAACACAATCCATGCATTTAGGCTACAGATTCAGGGTGGGTATTTCCGAAATATCTTTGCTCGGAAATGCCTGAATCAACCCAACCGGTACAAGGCTGTCCATGATGGACAACCAAGGCTAAAAAACCCCTGACAACCTAGCCGTTAGCTACGGCTATTGATGTATATCGAAACCGGGTGCATTTAAGATGATTCCTGGTTTTATTTCCAGGTGCAGAACCAGTGACGGTCCCATTCCCAACTCCATTCATATTGGGTCTTAGCAAGACCCGCTTCGATCAACAGACGAAGCACTCTATCTCCGTCAGGAATCCGGCTTGAACTGTTGTAGATCTGCGCAAAGCTTCCTGGACTCAGCCCGCGTTTTGCAGCAGCACTGGCAGCCTGCAGCAGATAACTCTTCTCAGCATCTTGCGCCCATGGATGGGTCTCAAAAGGGTCGTAATCAACAAAGACAGTAGCCACGTCTTTGGATTGCGTCTGGTGGTGGCCTGACTTTGCGGCATGTGCCTTGGTGCCTCTTTGGACCTGACCCAAATCATCAGAGTCGTCATCTTGCGCATCCCTCGGGATATACAGCGGCGTCCCGAACGGGCTTGCCAGTGCCCCCTGCATTTCCGGGAACAGCAGGCCGAGTAGCCGATCGTAGGTAGTTTCCCTGATATAGGCGATTTTCTCGCTGCGAATGCTGTCGACGACCTCATGACGCCAGTCATCAACCTTCTTCTGGTGACCTTCAGTCAAGGTTGGCGGCCATGTCTTGAGTGCGATCAGGTAGAGGGTATGCCATTGCCTGGCAGGCATTCCGTCGCAGAGGATGGCATTGATCACGCCCCAGACATCGGTCCGATACTCGATGCCGGTGCCGTCATGAAACGAAAGGATGCGCGCGATAACCGTCCGCAGCGGATGTTCGTCTAGCATGGAAGCCGGATAGCCATGTGCGACCAATCCATTGATGGTTTCGGACGCATATGCCTGCGCCTGGCGCCATGCCTCGCTATCTGACTGACCTTGAGCAACCACTCGCTGTTCTTCATGCCACCGGCGACGGAATGCATCGAGGTAGCGCTTCGCCCATTCCGCCGCGGGCACGTCCAGGATCGCCTGCCGCTGCCGTTCTGCTTCGATAGCCAGCGCTTCTTCCTGCTGCATGGCCGTGAGCAAATGGGTGCGTTCTTCCTCGATGACCGGGTGATGGAGCCAGCGCTTGCCGGCCACCTCGTCGAGCACGAGGCGGGTGAGTTCGTCGCGCGTGACGGTGCCGCCCATGCGGCTGATGTCGATTTCCAGCACGGGCCAGCCGAGCGACGCCAACCGCTCGATGCGTTCGTCGGTGATCGGGTTGGTCACCGTCACTTCGATCAGCAGGGAGTGCGACCAGCCATCTGCTTCGACCCAGGACGCCACCACATCCGGAACGGAATGTCCCAGATGCACTTCGAGCTCCACCGAGGACAGCTGAAGTTCCACATCCGGGCTCGACCAAGTGCGTTTGTCGGTAAAGCCATTGGCGCGCTGCCATTCGGCTTTCGCTTTCAGTTCCGGTACCCGGATCCGGCGTTCGCGCTCCAGGATCGCCTTAACTTCCCGGTGCAGCAGGGTTTCCCTGCGCTCAGACGGACTCAGATCGTCAGGCAGGTCGCCGGCATCAAGCCAGTCGAGTGCATCGATCGCCTTCGCGATAGCCGAAGCCTCGGCCTCGGCATCCAGATCATCGTCGGCCCAGTGATTCACCCAACAGCCTTCGTTCCACACCAGTTGGAGCCCTGAAAGAATCTGTTCGGGGGCCATGTTGGCGACTGCCGGATCGTCAGCCTGGATTTCGATACAGGCCGTTAGGCGGTCTGCATTCCTGGGGCCGCTGGCGACCTCTCCACGGCCTACCAGCCGAACGAGCAGTCGCCGGCCGTCGTCGAGCGTCAGGATGGCATTGGCCTCATCCTTGAATGAGCAGTTGGAGATGCGGACCGGTTCGGCCGGACGCTCGACCCAGGCATCGTGGTATTTGCTACTCAGCCCCTCGACTTCCCGGCTACGGCGCCGGCGGGGCAGGATAATCCGCTCTTGCCGGCCAAACATCGCGTCGATGGCTCTGCGGGCGGCAACGATGATGCACTTCTCGCGGGCAGCACCCTCGGGGTGTCGAAAGTGAGGCCTGCGCTTCCCGGTGATCTTGCCGGCATTGACGGCGGTCAGCGGCAGGTTGCAACTCGGGCATTTGCAGTTGCACTTCCTGCCTTTATGCGCCGTCTCGTCAAGCTCGAGGATGTAGCGTGGCTGGCCGGTCTCTACATCGACCGCCCACGCCATTACAAAATCATCAGAAAGATTGCCGGGTAGTGCTTCGCGAGTTGTAACCGACTGGACGTGATATTCGCTAACCATGACATGAACATTCTATTGGACATGCAAAGGTATTCTCAAAAGATCAAGGCCATGAGTTTGCTGACGCACTGTCCTCGCCGTACTGATGCGTTAGGAGTGCGATCTCTGATGAACTTTTTTATTCATCAGAATGGTTTTCCGCCAACTCCCGGGCAGCCGTTTTCGCTCCATCGATGTTCAGTGACGAAGACGCGAACGTCCGCTCAAGCAGCCCGTTGGGCAACGCCCAATCCCATTTCTCCTGACGCAAATTCTGTACATCAGAGAGCAAAGCAACAGGATCGTTTTCTTCGTCGGCGCCAATTTCCTCAAGCGCGTCGAGAACCCGACCCGGATCACGTTCAATCACTCGAACGGCAAGGCCTTCGTTGGTTGCTTGCAGATGTTGCCTTCCCAACAGCAACGCCAGCGCGTCGTTAATCCAGTCTCCCCGCCATGTCAGTATCAGGACAGAATTTCCTGAGGGGATAACCGCACGGGACGTCAGCCCGAGTGCCGCAAAATTCGCCCTGGCTTCGGCCAGCAGTTTCGCCGCCGCGGAGTCAATGAATGCGACCTCCTCGCCGGAGGCCAGAACCTGACGCATCTCCTGACGTACCCGATCATGTACCCGTGCGCTGCCCCCATCGAAAGTTGGAGGCGCACCGCCGGCATCTGGCGCAACTGTCACGAGTTTCTTCTGCTCATCCACGCTGAGCACGCGCCAGCGACGCCCGGCAAAGATGATGCGTTGATCGATGGCCAGCGGCCGGCTCACCGGCAACGACCCCAGCGCCCGCCCGTCGCAGACGATGCGGAATTCCTCATCCGAAAGGAATGCGCTGTAGAACTCGTAATGATTGACCAGCTTTTCCCCAAGCGTGCCATGGAGCAACAACCCGGATGACTCCTGGATCAGAAGCTCTTTTTCGCCAAGATGGCGCAGGAGCGCAACAAAGTCGTCTCTGGATACGTTGCCGAACGCTCCCCGCTGAATCAACGTCGCCCACAACTCCGGCGCCGTTGCGCCACCCCGTTCGGCAATGATCGAGAGAATCTGCTGTACCAGGGTCGAGGCATGCAGGCCGCCTACACGCGGCGGCTCGAACCAGCCTGCAATCAATAACCGAACCATGGCGATGCTCTGCACCAGCCCCTCGCGCAATTGATCAGAGATGTCCGACTTGCTGTCCAGCTCGGCTTCGACTGCGTAGCACCGCAATATCGCCGGCTCTCCCTTGCGTCGGCCGGAACGCCCTAGCCGTTGGCGCAGACTTGCGACGGATGGCGGGGGGCCGATTTGTGCAATGCTTTTCACAGCCCCGATGTCGATACCCAGTTCCAGTGTGGTGGTGCAGATCGCAGAGGCCGAGCGCTGCCCCTCCTTGAGGGCAGCTTCCGCTTCTTCACGAATGTCCTTCGCCAGGTTGCCATGATGCGGCCAGAATTCGTTGGGGACGTTGTCCCGTTCACAACGTCGCCGCAAGAGGTCGGCATAAAGTTCGACTTGCCGACGACTATTCGGAAACACGAGGTTGTTGGAACCGCGCAGGACCTTGTAGAGGTGTTCGCCGATGGCCAGGGTGCTGCCGTCGACCAAATCTTCCAGTTCTGGATTCTTCAGGTCGGGATCGCTATCCACGCGCGGCGGCTGCTCCAGACAGCCCTTGATCAATACCTTCAGCTCGTGACCGCCCGATTTGGAATCGATGATCTGAACGTCGTCCGATCCTTGCGGCCTCAGGAATTCTGCGGCCAGTTTCATGTCCCCGAGAGTTGCCGAAAGGCCGACACGGGGCAGATGCCGCCCGGCGATGAGTTCGACGCGCGCCATGAGCGACTGCAGTTGCTTGCCGCGCTCGGTACCGATGAATGCGTGCAATTCATCCACCACCAGATACTTCAAGGCAGCCATGAGCCCCGGCATGCTGCTGCCGCGGGTGACAAACAGCGCCTCCAGCGACTCAGGGGTGATCAGGAGAATGCCCCGCGCGTCCTTGATGAACTTGTGCTTGCGGGTCGCGGCGATGTCCCCGTGCCACGGGATCACCGGTATTTCGAGCGATTCGCACAGTTGTGTCAGACGCCCCCACTGGTCATTGATGAGGGCCTTCAACGGGCTGACGTAGAGAACCGAACCGATGTCAGGTTCAGTCCTCAGTAGGTGCGTCAGGATGGGCAGGAACGCCGCTTCGGTTTTGCCGGCAGCGGTGGCGGCCGCAATGATGACATCCCTGTCCGCCTCGATCAGCGCGGGAACGGCTTGTTCCTGGGCATCGCGGAGGGTTGTCCATCCCTCCTGCCAAATCCAGCGTTGAATGCGTTTGTCGAGAAGTCCGAATGACGAACTAGAGCTTGAAGCTGGCGAGTTCATCGTCCTCATCGACCTGCTTTTCCGTGTCGCCGGCGGTGTCCTTGGTTACTTCGATGCTATCGAGAAGCATAGTCCAATCGGCTCCCGGGTTCTGTTCGAGTACCGCCATGAGGTTGATGAACGCGGTGATGGTTGTGCGCGGCGTGCGGAAGTAAGCATCGCCCAGCCGCATTGCGCAGTGATTCATGAACGTCGGTATCGCGGTATCGGGCAGTAAATACTTGTCTGCGTGGCCGGAGGCATAGACATGCCGCAACTTCTGGAGGAGGACATAGAAGTCCTCCGGCGACAAGCTGGCCAGCCTCATCACAGGGCCGGAGAAATCGACCAGGCCGGTCTTGGCAAAAGTGTTCTCGGCCAGCCGCGACTGCAGCGCCGAATAGCTGTAGAGCCCACGGCGGGTGTCGAACAGAAATTCCGGGGTTCCCCCGAGAACGAAGCCCAGTCCATCCGAAGTGCCTTGCAGCGAATCGTTCAGGATGCGCAGGATCTGTTCGAAGTTCGAGTTCCTGGCTTGGGTGTTCGCCAGCTTGTAGAGATTCACTAACTCATCGAGGCAGATCATGAGGCCGTTGAATCCCGCAAGGCGGACGAAGCGCGCCAGCAACTTGATCTGGTCGTAGACCGATGCGTCATCGACGATGGTGCGCACACCAAGGGCAGCACGGGCATCGGTCCGGGTACTGAACTCGCCGCGGAGCCAGCGGATCGCATCCGCTTTCAGCTGTTCGTTGCCATCGTCGAACCCCTTGCAATAGGCAGCGATCACGTCCGCAAAGTCGTAGCCATTGACCATTTCGGTCAGTTGCTCCAGGCGCGATCGGATCACTTCCTCCGCGGTCTTTCCGGAAGCCTTGGCGTCTGCTTTGGCCTGCCCCACGAATTTCTCGACGATCCCGGCCAGCGCTCCGCCTTCGGGCTTGGTGCGCGTCGCCATGTTCTTGGTGAGCTCAGCATACAGCGAGCGAGCCTGGCCACCGCTGGCATGCAACCGCCGATCGGGATTCAGGTCGGCATGCGCAGTGACAAGCTTCTTTTCAAGGGCGATCGCCCGCACCAGGTTGAGGAAGAAGGTTTTGCCCGCACCATATTCGCCGACTACGACGCGGAAGCAGGAGCCGCCATCGCCAATCCGTTCGATGTCCTTGATCAGGGCTTCCAGTTCCTTGACGCGACCAACCTGGATGAGGTGCTGGCCGGTGCGTGGAACGACGCCGGCGCGTAATGACTGAATGACCGCATCGCGGTCCTTGGGGCGAATGGTGCTCATACCGGTAGTTTCTCCAGAACTTCCTGATTGATTTCGACGGGATCGTCGCCCTCGATCAGTGGGGCATCAAAATGGTCGAGAGCGGCTTCGTTGATATGCTCGAGCGCGCCATCAAGCATCAACTCCATGTCGGCGGCCGCATCGTCCAGTTCCTGACGTGTCCAGCTGGAACGGGAGGTCAGCAAGCGCAAGAACGCAACATAGCCAGGGTCAAGACCCAGCACGCTTGTTTTAACCTCTGGTTCCTCCTCTTCAGGAATGCTGACTTGAATCTCGGGTGCCTCTTCGGCGAAGACCCCCGAGAGGAGCGCCGTAACTTCCTCGGTTTCCTTCTGAAGCTGGGCGATACGTTGCGGGTCAAGCACGAAGCCGGCTGCAGGCGCGGCTTTCGTGGCCTGCGGAGCCGCTGCTGGCTTGCCTGGAGTGCCCGCGGAATGCAGATCCGAGTAGACGAGCTTCGCATCGAGCTGGAGCGTCTTGTAAACGCGCTCAAGCAGTTTGACCTCATTCGGCGTAACCGTACCGTCTGCCTCGGCCAGGTGCGCAAGGAATTTCGCAACCGCCCGTTTGGTCTCTGCCGCCAAGGGTTCAATATGCTTTTTCAGGCCAGCAAGCGTGGCCGGTTGGGCGATACAGAGTCGGAGGTGTGCTTTGAGCCGTTTGCGATGGGAAACGCTGAGATGAGTCCAGGAGTCGATCTGTCGGGTCAGGTGCAGAAGTTCGGTGGCGCTTGCATCCCCATCGGCCAGTGCTACCGACGATGCCAGATCCAGCGTCACTGCTGCCGCCTGATAGGCCGGGGTGCCACGAATCTCACCGTCGGCAGGATCGATGGCAAAAAGCGCAATCTTGTCTTCCGCCTTTGGCAATTTGCGGCCACCAAGCACATCCGGTTCCATGCCCAAGTGCAGCGATTCGAGAGCCCTTGCCAGACCGAGCACCTTGTCGCGGGATAGGGCACCGGCGCTTTTCAGCTTGCCAGTGAGTTCGCCAAAGCTCAGGACCAGCATGCCGTTGCCGACCTTAACCTTGATGTCGTCCAGCTCGGCCCTCACGGGTGCCGGCCAATTGGCTGCCGGTAGCAGGAGTAATCCCTCCAGGGCTTCCTTCTTGTCCGGGTTGCGTCCAAGAAAGCGACTGTACGGATCGAGGAGATCGGTGCACTCGGTCACCAAATCCTGTAGTTTCTTGACGGGCGCCGAGAGTGCGGACACGTCCGGCAATTCGCCGATATTGCGCGTGAAATCGTATCCTCGCAGCGATCCGGATGCCGCTTGGTAGGATAACTTCAATTTGGTTCGATTGACCGGAAGACGTAACCCTTCGCCATGGGCTTCGGCGTACTTCGTCTTGAACAGGGCCTCGAACATTTCCGGGCAGCGTCCCACGGCAGTGCGGCGAGTGATATTCGGATCGGCCAGTGCCCATGCAAGTGCCCATGATGCCGGTACCGGTTGCTGATCCACCGCCAGTTGCCCAAGTCCGATTTTGAGGCGCATGGGTAGTTCATAGGAGCTTCCGAGAGACGGCGGTGATTGCTTGTAGCTTGCTGGCTCGACGGTCTCGGCATCGATATAGCCAAGGAACTGCGATGCATAGTGCCGAAAGGAATTATTGGTTGAGTAGATTCCGAGCAGACGCTCTACCTCCAGTTTGATTGCCGGGATATCTGCCTTGGCATCTGTGTCTGTTCGAGCATCGACCAGCACGCGACGCTCCAGCCCATAGAAGAACAGGAAGACATAGCCGATATTGGCCTCGGGGGCACGCCGCCCATCCGCAAGCCACTGGAGATAGGCACGACGGGCATCGGGCGTGCATTCCGAGTAATTCGGCCAGTAGTCGGTCAGGCGCAAACCAAGGTCAATGTTTGTCTTGGTCACCTTGAGTGCAGGATTGATCAGCGACGGTTCGGTTTGCCCGTAGCTGCCACTCAAGCCCGATCCAACGTAGAGCATGCCCGCAGGAAGCGAGAGCCCAGCAACCTCTACTGATTCTCCTGGGGGAACCCAGCGGGCCTTGCCGTTGGTGGCGTGTATTGGTTGAGGTATTCCGTATTCCTGATCCTGGCTGCCAATGTTGACCGTGATAAACCGGTCACCGCCTACCGCAGAGCGTTGTGTCACGACAGGTGGCTGCTGCATGGGTTCAACGACTGACTGAACCGGAATATCTGCAGATTTCTTGAAATAGGCGCGCAATCCGAAGTACAGCGCCACAACAACGGCAAGTCCTATCCAGGCTTCCTTGGGGATAGCCGCCAGCAAGGAAAGGACGATCGCCCCTACGACGAGTAGGCCACTCCCACCAGACTTCTTTGCCATCCCCTTCTCCTGTGACTCAGCCACGCAGCATATGCGAGTTTATCTATATTGCTCTTTGGTGGCATTATGCGACAGGAATGACGTGAAAATCGAGTCCGGTCAGAGAACCAACAGTCTTCCTACTGTGCCCGGGCCTCATAGGGAGCGCACTGGTTGTCCCATGACACATTAGCCGTGTATGTGTAGTTACCAACCAACTCTGGCAAAGTAAAATTCGGCGAATAGCCATACCTAAATATCATACCTACATATTCAGCATAGTAACGGGCATAGCAGCTCGTACCTGTACAAAAGATTTGGGCATAAAACAATGTGGTGTTACCACCACATGCCAATGTATTCTGGTTTCCCATATACACGAGAGTAGAAGGGGTTGATAGATATGCCGTTGCTGATTTGCCGCACGTACCTGTCATAACAACTTTTACTACATTCGCGGTATGGCAATACGCGTACCCGAAAAACATATCCGGCGAACCAAAAAAACCAGTTGCTCCAGCAATAAGTTGGCCTGGCGTGCAATTCAATGTCTGACTTCCCGATTGTGTCACCGTCACATTTGCAGTCCGATCGCAATTGAACGTCTGATACGCATCCTCGGTTTTTTCGCACTGGTAGTTGGCATCCGCATCGACCTGGACAACAGTGCCTACGGTGCATTGTCCGGTGTTGATCACCGACATCGTTTCCGTACACTTGTAGAGGTGATCCGGATCGACAGTGACCTCCTGCCCCATCACGCAGTCGAGCGTGGCGTTGGTCATCGCTTCGTCGCAGGTCTCGAGGATCATGTCCCCCGGCGTCGTCAGCGTCTCCGTCGTGCAAGCCGTGTAGGTGCCATTGATCGAGCCGGCAATCGATTCGGGATCGTTCCCGACGGCCTTGCCCGTCAGGTAGATCGCGTCCGTCTTCTTGACCAACCCCGAGTAGGCCGGGGCTGCCGCGTTGCTGCCCACCACCGCCCGGATCGCTTCGCACCGCGCTTTCTCGGCCGGGTCCGTCGGCATCGTGTTCAGGCAGTCGGTCTGCAGTTGCTGACCACCGGCGACGGCAGGCGCCACCAGCGTCTTGTTGCCGGTCCAGTACCCCGATTGCGCCGGCGGTGCGTTGCTGTATCCCTGGATCAGATTCCCCGCCGCTGTGTCGTTGATCCCGGCCTTGATCGCCTCTCGCTTCGTCGCATCCCCCGCAGCCTTCCCCGCCGCAAAGGCGTCTTCCTGACTCATGGTTTGAGCGAAAACGGGGGTTGATCCGAGCAGCAAACATAACAGTAGTGCTTGAAAGCGATGACTAAACATGGCAAGTCCTTGAAGGAATATCCCAGACTTGAGCTTATCGAATGATCACTTCGAAATCTCGCTGTAATACCCCTCAAAACTGGGCCGAAATGAAGGGAAAAGGCAATCGACCACACTTTTTTGAGCGCGTTGGATGAAATTTCTTTGGAAAACGCGCCTGCCTGATTGTTAAGAGGCGGATGGAGCCGCCTCTCCGGAAAGGATCAAGGTGGCATAATGCCTTGGGGATTCTGCAGGTTTGCATGACAACTGCGAGCCTTCATAACCACGGAGTACGTATGCATCCTGATCACCGAGAGTATTTCCGCTTTACAGGGCGATCCCGCCTGGACAAAGCCATCAATTCCTTGATCGGTCTCGTCGAAGGAATTGCCATCGACGGTTCGATCACCCCCGACGAAATCGGATTTCTACGCTTGTGGCTGCAGGAAAACACTGACCTGCGAAATCGACACCCGCTTAACGAGCTTATGCCGGTTGTCGAGGCGGCCATTGCGGATGGCGTTCTCACCGACGATGAGCGGCAAGACATCCTGTGGTTATGCGAAAAGCTCCGGTCTTCTGAATACTTTGACGCGACAACGGCGGACATTCAACGTCTCCACGCGCTGATGGCAGGAATCACCGCCGACGGAGTAATCACCGAAACGGAACTTCGAGGTTTGTCCGACTGGCTTGCCGAGCATGATCAACTCAGAACCTGCTGGCCTTACGACGAGGTGGATAGCCTTGTCACGACAGTGCTTGCGGACGGACGGATTGACGCCAATGAACACAAACTGCTGCAGGACTTCTTTTCCGAATTCGTGGCTATCACGGACAACCGCACCATCGTCAAACCCAAGATCACGGAAGGCACATCACTCGTGGGTCTGTGTGCCATCTGCCCGGAAGTATCTTTCAGTGGCACGAAGTTCTGTTTCACCGGTGCGTCCTCCAAATACACCCGTACCGAATTCTCAGCTCTGGTGAGGCAGCTTGGCGGCGATGTCGTTGGCTCAGTGTCAGCCAGCCTGAATTACCTGGTTATCGGCGCTGACGGCAACCCCTGCTGGGCCTATGCATGTTACGGACGAAAAGTTGAGAAGGCGGTCGAACTCAGGAAGCAAGGCGCCCGCATTCTCTTGGTGCACGAGAATGACTTCCATGATGCCGTCGCAGATAATGCTTGAGGCAACGGTGGTCGAAGTATCTGATGGCCTATGTATGCCGCTTTTCCTTGAGCGCGCATAGCACCAGCCCCCTGTAAAGCTCGCCAGCACGGAACACTAATCGGTCGATTGTTCCGGCAGGTTATCTGTGGTGTGGGGGAAACCTTTTCACAGAGCCCGCCATGGGCAGAATCTGTGAAAAGGCCAGTCAAAGACTGGCCAAAGCGACCGCTAAGCACTCAGTCATATATCCGTAACAACTTGATATTTATGACTTTGTGCATCAGATGCATAATAGCGGCGCAAAAAAAAACCCCGCCGGAGCGGGGTTTGTTATTGGTAACGCTAGCGGTCAGGTCGACATCTCGGTCAGGATGTTGTTGAGCCAGCTCTTGGCGAAAGTCGCCTCGGCCTTGGCCAGCGAAAAGTCCTTGGGAGACACGCCGCCGGAGTTCGGCACGGAGATGATCTTGCCGTCCTTGCTCGTATAAACGGCCGCAACGCTGATCGCTTCGTCAGTGGTGACGTAGCTGTAGCAGGTGTTGATGCCGGACATGGCGATGACCGGCTTGCCGTTCATCAGGTTGACCACGTTCTGGGCGCAGACCTTGGCTTCGGAGTTTGCCGAGTAGCCGGACTTCGGCATGGCGCCGGCGATGGAAGCGTCGCCGATGACATGGATGTCCTTCTTCAGCGTGGACTCGAAGGTGTCGGCCACGATCGGGCACCAGCGCTTGTCCGGGCCGACCAAGCCGGCCTGCTGGGCGATCTTGGCGGCACGCTGCGGCGGGATCAGGTTGACCACGTCGCCCTTGACCTCGTCGATGCCCTCGATGATGACCGACTTGTTGCCGGCATTGATCGCGGTGACCTTGGAGGCCTTGCGGTAGTCGATGATGCCCTTGTAGTGTTTCTCCCAGGCGGCGCTGAACAGCGGGCCCTTGGAGGCAATCGCGGGGTTGGCATCGACGACGATCAGCTTCGACTTCGGCTTGTGCTGCTTCAGGTACTGGGCGACCATGCTGGTGCGCTCGTAAGGTCCGGGCGGGCAGCGGAACGGCGACAGCGGGACGGAGATGACGAATGCGCCGCCATCCTTCATCGCTTCGAGCTGCTTGCGCAGCAGGACGGTCTGCGGGCCAGCCTTCCAGGCGTGCGGCATCAGTTCGGCGGTCTTGTCGTTGTAACCCTCGATTTCCTCGGTACGGAAGTCGATGCCGGGCGAAACGATCAGGCGATCGTACTTGAGCGTGCCCTTGGTGGTGACGACGGTATGCGCTGCGGCATCGATGCCGGTGACCATGGCCTGGAGAAACTTGATGCCGTGGTTGGCAACCAGCTTGTCGTACTTGATGGTCAGCGAATCGAGGCTGGGCAGGATGCCGCCAAGGTAGAGGTTGGAGAAGGGGCAGGAGACGAAGTGGTCGTTTGCCTCGATCAGTACGACCTCGATGCTCTTGTCGAGCATGCGGACATACTTGGCGGCAATGGTGCCGCCGTAGCCGCCACCGATGACGACGACACGGCGGGTGGTTTTCGGCATGATCTCCGCGGCACTGCCGGCGGACACCGCGGGGCCGCTGCCTTGCGTGGCACAGCCGGCGAGGGCCAGGCCGGAGGCACTGCCCAGCACCTTCATGAAGCTTCTGCGATTGAGTGTCATTTGTCTGGGTCCCCCTTATTTCACGCTGGCGAAGAAGTGGAGCAGCGCTTCACGATCTTCCTTGGACAGCTTGTTCCACTTGTCGGCCATGTCCTTCGGCATCTTGCGCTTGCCGGAGTCGTAAAGCGCGGCCTGCATCTGCAGGTACTCGAGCCACTGGCTGGCCATCACCGGCGTGTCATCCTTGCCATCCTTGCCATCGTCGAGGTGGCAGCGCGAGCAGTTGGCTTCCTGCAGGTCGGCACCCTTCTTAGCTTTCGCGAGGTCGACCTTCTGGCTGGTCGCGTGGAACTTTTGCCTTGAGAAAAAGTCGCCCATGGCGGCGAAATCGGCGTCGGTGTAGCCCTTTGCCAGGCGCCCCATGATGGAAGAGGGACGATCGCCGCTCTTGAACTTCTTCATCGCGTCGACAATCGCGGACTTCGACTGGTTGGCGAGACTGGGCATGGTCAGTCCGGCGCTGCCGCCGTTCGTCCCATGGCAGCCCGCGCAGGCGAACGAGATCATTTCTGGCGTTGGTGGCGCGGCGAGGGCTGCGCCACTCAGGGTACAGCCCGCGACCAGTGCCATACCGGCCAAGCTTGTTTTCAATTTCATCGGTTTCCTCCTCCTGTTGATGGATACGACGATTTACTGCTTCACGACATTGATCTGGTTCTTTTCCTTGCCCTGTTCGTCGAGCGCGAACTGGTAGCCCAGCGAAACATAGTGGTAGCGGGCGCTGCTGTAATCCTCGTGGATGGCGACGCCGAAGTTGTACATCTTGCCGGCGGCGATGGTGTGGTCACCGGTGCCCTTGCCGGCGAGTTCGCGCTCGAAGGTCACGACCCATTTGTCGCCTTCCTTCTTGCCTTCGGCCTTGACGAGGCTCTTGCCGCCTTCCATGACGCGTTTGTCGACGACGTAGCCATCGACGGGCTTCTCACCCTTGCCGCTCTTGAACTGCATCAGGTCGTAGAACTTGCCGCCGGCGAGGTCGGCGTCCTTGATGTACTTGGTCTTCTTGTCGTCCTTGGCGGTCTTCATGCTGCGCAGGTCGTCATGGCAGGTGGCCCAGCAGCCGTTCAGGTTGGCGCCCTCGACCGTGCCGCCACCATCGAACAGGATGGTGGCCTTCAGCTCGTTCTTGTTGTCCTGCTTGGGCGCGCCGCCCTTGGGCGAATTCCACTCGAGGCGGAAATAGATCTTGCTGCCGTCATGCGCGACCTGCAGCTGCACCGGCACGAAACCGGCCTTGCCGGCGATCGGCTTCGGCTCGATCGATGCCTTCTTGTTGCCGGCGGGCTGGCCCTTGACGATCTTGTCGCCGACTTCGTTGGCATCGCCCAGGTGGCATTTGGCGCAGGTACGGCCTTTGTTCACGATATCCGGGACGGCGGAATGCTCGGCCTTGTCCATCACCCATTCGAGGCTGGACTGGCCCGGATAGAAGAGGGTCAGTTTCACGGGCTTGACACTGGCCCAGTCCGGCGCGGCGAATACGCCACCAGCGACGAAGGAACTCATAACGGCAAATGCGATCTTTTTCATGCGGGCTCCTGACTAAGTTGTTTGGGTATTGGGCGAAAGCGAAACCGGATCAACTTTCAGCGTTCTTGTCGACACCCTTGGGCAGGTGGTGCGAGACGCCCTTGTGGCAGTCGATGCAGGTCTTGCCATCCTCGATGGCGCCTTCATGCTTGACGACTGAACGGTCCTTCTGTTTTTCGGGATCCATGGTTTCGAAGCTGTGGCAGTTGCGGCATTCCTTGGAGTCGCGCTCCTTCATGCGTTCCCAGACGCGCTGGGCCATGACCAGGCGGTGTGCCTCGAACTTCTCCGGCGTGTCGACGGTGCCCTTGATGTGGCCGATGATGTCGCGGGCAGCCATGATTTTCTGGAACGACTTGAACATGTAGTCGGTCGGCGTCTTGCTGCTGGCGACGTGGCAGTCGGCGCACTGCACGGTGGTGCCGCTGCGGTTCTTGAAGTGGGCGGTTTTCTTCAGTTCCTCGAAGGGGATGGTCATTTCGTGGCAGGACGTACAGAACTCGGAACGGTTCGTGTATTCCATGCCCATGTTGAGGCCACCCCAGATCATGATGCCGCCCAGCACGCCGACGATGATCATGCGGAACATCGAGCACTTGGGGGGATTCTTCAGGCGATTGACCAGACCGGTGTCGTTGTTGTTTTGTGCATCAGACATCGTTCAATTTCCTCTATCCGTTAGGCGCAACAGCGCGCGACCAGAAAACCGGAAAAAAGCATCGGCGACGGGGAATAATCCAACCCTTCGATGCCGCCAGTATGCTGGCCAAGCATCGCCCCCGTGTCTGAAACCTCCTCCGTTTTTTTCCCATACCTTGGGTACGGGTTTGTGCGGACATTATTACAGGCGCTCCGCAATCGATCAAGTCAGTTTATCGAAATATTTTCTAGATGAATATATTCGGAAATGCTGATAAACAAAGGGATTCCATGGGATTCCATGCCGTCTCGCTAGCGCCGACTTTCGGGGCGTGTGCTCAGCTCAGCCAGCGCAGCAGTGGCGGCATCAGCACCGGCAGCAGCGCAGCAGTGAGCAGGCCATTGAGGCCCATCGCCAATGCCGAGAATGCGCCAGTCTGTTCGCTGATTTGAAATGCGCGTGCCGTGCCGATGCCGTGCGAAGCGACACCGAGAGCGAAACCGCGGATCGCCGGGTCGCGGCATTTCAGCAGCGCATACAGCCACTGCGCTCCGACCGCGCCGACGATGCCGGTGAGGATCACCAGCACCGCCGTCAGCGAAGGCAGGCCGCCGAGACGTTCCGCAATGCCCATCGCGATCGGCGTGGTCACCGACTTGGGCGCGAGTGAGATCAGTGTCGCGTCACTCGCGCCTAATAGTTTGCCGAACAGCACTGCGGAGAGTGCGGCAGTCAGTGAGCCAGCCAGCAGGGCGACGAGCAGCGGCCCGGCCATGCGCTTGAGGCGATCGAACTGGGCATACAGCGGAATGGCCAGCGCGACCGTCGCCGGACCGAGCAGGAAATGCACGAACTGTGCACCGTCGAAATAGGTGGCATAAGGCGTGCCCGTCACCCACAGCAATGACACCAGCACGATCACGGCGATCAGTACGGGATTGGCGAGCGGATGGCCGCCACAGCGCTTGTTGAGCCACACGGCACCCTGATAGGCGAGCAGCGTCAGCGTCAGGCCGAGCAGCGGCGAGGCGGAAAGATAGACCCAGATTTCATTGATGCGCGGTGTCATGGCTGCGCGTCCTCATGCACGTGCAGCAGGCGCAGCACCAGCGCCGTCACGGCGATGGTGATGAAGGTGCTCGCCACCAGTGCGACGACGATCGGCAGCCACTCGTCGGCCATACGTTGCATATGCAGCATGACGCCGACACCCGCCGGCACGAACAGCAGCGAAAGATGCTGCAGCAGATTCTGCGCGGTGCCACGCAACTCGTCGGACGCGCCGCCGCGCAGCGCCAGCGTTGCGAACAGCAGGCCCATGCCGATCACCGGGCCGGGCACCGGCAGCGCGAAAAACAGCGCGATCGCCTCGCCGGCGAGCTGGAAGAGCAGGAGCAGGGTGATGGCGGCGAGCATGACGGTTCTCCGGTGAAGGAATGGGCATTATGATAGATGCCATGACACAGAACACCATTCGCGCCCGCCTCGAGTTTTCCTTCAAGGGCGAGGACATCGCGCTGGAAAGCATCATCGACCTTGATGGCTGTGACGATGAAGCCGGACCGAATTTCCACCAGTGGCTAGCGCGCGCGGGGAATATCGATCCCTATTCGTACCAGTACGAAGTGCTCGAAAGCGAGGAAATCGCTTTCGAGCAACCGACCGGGCTGGCGGTGGCCTGCTGCGCGGATGGCCGCTTCGACTGGCCGGTGTTCGTCGGTCTGCGCCAGGACGCGCGCGATCTCGAAGTCGTGCGTGCCGTGGCGCAGCAAACCCTGGGCATCGACGATCTCGATGCCGACGCCCGGCTCAAGTCGGCGCTTCTGGCTGCCTATCGGGCGGGGCTGGGCAGGCGGGGCTGAGCAACGGCGCCGTCCCGCCAGCGCCGACTTTTGCTTCCGACTTACTCCATCGCTTCGTACAACGGCAGCGTTAGGAACTCGGGGTAGTCCTCGGCCAGCGCCATCTTCTCGAAGATGCCGGCGGCCTGGTCGTAGGTCTCGGTCTTTTCGCCGTTGGCGGTGACGACTGCCTTCACCTTGGCGAGTTCCTCGGGGATCATGGTGCGCACCATCTCGGCGGTGACCTTGCGGCCATCATCCAGTTTGCCCTTGGGCGAGACGACCCACTGCCAGATTTGCGAGCGGCTGATTTCGGCGGTGGCAGCGTCTTCCATCAGGTTGTGGATCGGCACGCAGCCGTTGCCGGCGAGCCAACTGCCGAGGTAGTGGATGCCGACGTTGATGTTGTTGCGCACGCCGGCTTCGGTGATGGGCTGCTCGGGCTGGAAGTTGAGCCAGTCCTTCGGGCCAAACGTGTCGGTGCGCTGCTTTTCCCACTGGTTGGGCTTGTCGCCGAGTACCTTGACGAACTCTTCCATGGCGATGGAAACGAGGCCCGGATGGGCGACCCAGCCGCCGTCGTAGCCGTCGTTGGCGTCGCGCGTCTTGTCGTGGCGGATTCCGGCCAGCGCCTTCTCGTTGGCGACCGGATCGCTCTTGATCGGGATCAGTGCGCTCATGCCGCCCATGGCCGGGGCGCCGCGCTTGTGGCAGGCCTTGACCAGCGCCAGCGCGTAGCTGCGCATGAAGGGCACTTCCATGGTGATCGCGCCGCGGTTGGCGAGGCAAAAATCCTTGTTCTTCCTGAACTTCTTGATGCAGGAGAAGATGTAGTCCCAGCGGCCGGCGTTGAGGCCCGCGCTGTGCTCGCGCAGTTCGTAGAGGATCTCTTCCATCTCGAAGGTGGCGAGGATGGTTTCGACCAGCACGGTCGCCTTGATGGTGCCGCGCGGCATGCCGATGTGGTCCTGCGCTATGCAGAAGATCTCGTTCCACAGACGGGCTTCGAGGTGCGACTCCATCTTCGGCAGGTAGAAGAAGGGGCCGGCGCCGCGCGCCACTTGTTCCTTGGCGTTGTGGAAGAAGACCAGGGCGAAGTCGAAGATGCCGCCAGAGACGCGCTGGCCGTCGACCAGTACGTGCTTCTCGTCCAGATGCCAGCCGCGCGGGCGGATTTGCAGGGTGGCGATGGTGTCGTTGAGCTTATAGACCTTGCCGGCTTCGTTGGTGAAGGTCAGCTTGCGGCGGATGGCGTCGTAGAGGTTCACCTGGCCCTGGATCTGGTTGAACCAGTTCGGGCTGTTGGAATCCTCGAAGTCGGTCATGTAGGAATCGGCGCCCGAGTTGAAGGCGTTGATGATCATCTTGGCCTCGACCGGGCCGGTGATCTCGACACGGCGGCATTCCAGCGCCTTCGGCAGCGGCGCGACCTTCCAGTCGCCTTCGCGGATATGCTTGGTCTCCGGGAGGAAGTCGGGCATTTCGCCGGCATCGATGCGGGCCTGACGTGCAATGCGGGCCTTCAACAGTTCCTGGCGGCGCGGCTCGAAGGCGCGGTGCAGCTTGGCAACCAGTTCGAGGGCATCCCTGGTCAGGATTTCGTCGAAGCGGGGATGGATCGGGGCGTTGATCTGCACGCCGGCAGGAAGGTTCAGGTTCATGGCTAACTCCACTCTGTCTTATAGAAGACCTAAGTGTATTAGACACATTGGGTAAAGATAAGCCACAATATCATCCATTCATTCGATACAAAAAGTAATAAATGAGCAAGCTAAAAGAGTTGGAAGCCTTCGTTCATGTGGCCAACAAGGGCAGTTTGACAGCGGCGGCGGTTGTTGAGGGTGTCACACCGGCGATCATCGGCCGGCGCCTCGATGCGCTCGAAGACCGGCTCGGCGTGCGCCTGCTGGTGAGGACGACGCGGAAGCTGACCTTGACGCAGGAAGGCGAGGCATTTCTGGAGGATTGTCAGCGCATCCTGACCGACCTCGCCAATGCCGAAGCGCAGCTGAGCTTAGGCAGCGCACGAGCAAGCGGACACCTCAAGGTAACGGCACCGGCTGGTTTCGGCCGCAAGCATGTTGCACCCTTACTGCTCGAGTTTCTTCGTACCCATCCGGAGGTGTCGGCCAGCCTTGATTTATCCGACCGGACCGTCGATCTCGTCAGCGAGGGCATCGACTGCGCGGTGCGGCTCGGCGGGCTGGTCGATTCCAGCCTCGTCGCGGTACGCCTCGGCGAGATGAAGCGCGTGGTGGTCGGCAGCCCGACCTATTTCCAGAAAAAGGGCGTGCCGCGCACGCTCGACGACCTAGCCGCGCATGATTGCCTGGCGTTGCCGACGCAGCCGGGCTGGGATTTCGTCGTCCATGGCAAGCCGGTACTGTTCAAGCCGCCGGGCCGCTTCGCCTGTAACGATGGCGCGGTGCTGCATGAATGGGCGCTGGCGGGCATGGGGCTCGCGTGGCGCTCGCTATGGGAAATAGGCGACGATTTGCGCTGGGGCCGGCTGGTGTCTGTGCTCGACGACTGCGCCACCGCGCCGGTGGGCATCCATGCCGTATTTCCGCAGCGCCGTCACTTGCCGCTGCGCGTGCGCCTGTTCATCGACCTGCTGAAAGAGAATTACAGCCGGCCGAGTTACTGGGATAAAGCAGAATGAAAAGTCGGCGCTGACGGGACGGCATCAAGTCGCCGGCGGCAGCCACTTGAGCAGGGTTGTGTAGAGCGCGTCGGGATCCACGGGCTTGGCGATGTGGTCGTTCATGCCGGCGGCCAGGCAGACCTCGCGGTCGTCATTGAAGGCATTGGCGGTCACGGCGATGATGGGCGTATGGGCGTAGGCGGGCAGGGCGCGGATCTTCCGTGCGGCTTCGACGCCATTGAGTTTCGGCATTTGCATGTCGAGCAGGATCAGGTCGTATTTCTCGGTGTTGGCCAGTGTCACGGCAACTTCGCCATCCTCGGCGAGATCGACCATGAATCCGGCATCCTCGAGCAGTTCGAGTGAGACTTCCTGATTGATCGGCTCGTCCTCGGCGAGCAGGATGCGCATCACGGCGGCGCGGCGCTTCAATTGCGTTTCGAGCTGCTGGCTGGCAAAAGTCGGCGCTGGCGAGACGGCACGGGTGGCCTTGTCGAAGCAGGCGGTAAACCAGAAGGTGCTGCCGACATCCGGCTGGCTGGCGACGTCGATGTCGCCACCCATCAGGCGCACCAGTCGCTTGCTGATGGCCAGTCCCAGGCCAGTCCCACCGTACTTGCGCGTCATCGAGCTGTCTGCCTGTTCGAAGGCAGTGAACAGCCGCTGCTGTTCCGCGGCGGACATGCCGATGCCCGTGTCCTGCACCTCGAAACGCATCACCACGCGCTCCGGGTGATCCGACACACAGCGCACGCGCAGGTTGATCGTCCCGGCCGGTGTGAACTTGATGGCGTTGCTGACCAGATTGAGCAGGATCTGCCCGAGCCGCAACGGGTCGCCGCGCAAACTCATAGTGGCAATCTCGTCGGGCAGGTCGATCTGGAAGACCAAGCCTTTATCCCGTGCCTTTTGGCCGATCAGGCTCATCAGGTTGGCGATGCTTTCGCCGAGACGGAAGTCGATCTGCTCCAGCGTCAGACGGTCGGCCTCGATCTTCGAGATGTCGAGAATGTCGTTGATGACCGCGAGCAGGTGCCGCGAAGCGAGATCGATCTTGCCGAGCTGGTCGCGCAGTTTCGGATCGGCGGTGCGGCGCTGGGCGAGGCTGGTCATGCCCATGATCGCATTCATCGGCGTGCGTAATTCGTGGCTCATGTTGGCGAGAAAGGTGCTCTTGGCGCGGTTGGCGGCTTCGGCGACCTCTTTCGCGATCGACAGGGCCTGCGTGCGCTGTTCGACGGTTTCTTCCAGCTGGTCGCGTTGCGCCTGCAAAGCCTGGTCGCGCTGGGCGATCTCGCTCATCATCGAATTGAAGGCATCCGCCAGGTCGCCGATCTCGTCGTCGGCCTGTTTGACGGCGCGCTGGCTGTAATCCTTCGAATGGGCGACCCGCGCGGCGGTATCGCCGAGCGCGCCGAGCGCGGCAAGCAGGGGCAGCTGCATCCGCCGGGCGATGCCGAAGGCCAGCAGGAAGGCAATGAAGGAGCCGCCCATGAAGATTGCCAGGCCGATCGTCATGTCGCGCCAGAGGTTGTCCAGCGTGGCGGTCAGCTCGACCGAGCCGATGATGCCGTCGGCGGTCTTGATCGGCACGGTCACCGTGATCTGACGCCAGGTGCTGAAGTGTTCGGCCTGGCTATGGTCGTGTTGCGTGTGCGTGGCGGTTTGGTCGGGGACCTTTTCTCCGGGCTTCACGTATTCATAGAGAAAGCGGGTTTCCATGCCCCGCATCTGCGCGCCCAGCACATCCGGGTGAGCCTCCAGCGCTCCGAACAGACGTTCCGCGCCCAGGCGGTCACCGAATTCGACGACCGCTGTAGCATTGAACGCGATCACCTTGGCCATCGAATACAACTCAGTCAGTTTGGCATCGCGGCGCTGCACGGCATCGCGCACGCCGAACATCAGGAAGCTGAAGAGCAGGCCGACGCCAACGGCAACAACGACGATCAGTGCGAGGCGGTGGCGAATGCTTTCGCGTCGCATCAGTGTGCTCCGCCGATCACCTGTCGTGCCAGTCGCATCATCTGTGATGCGGGTTTGAGGCGTGCCCGATTCAGGGTATTGAGATTGACGTCGAATCCCAGACGGGTGTCCTCGCGCACCAACGCAATGCCGCCCCCCTGCCGCGCGAAGAATTCGGCATCGCTGACCGTGAGGATCGGCAGTCCTTCCACCCAGCGCAGTACCGCGGCAAAACGAGCTTCCTCGGTGTCCGGCACGTAGAGAATGCGGCAATCGGCGAGCTGGTCGGGGCTGCTGACCCGGCGCAGTTCGATTGGCCGACCGCCTACGCTGCGGCCTTCGTAGCTCACCAGTGCATTGCCCAGCGCTTCCCGGCCGAACAGGCAAATCGTCGCCTTGGCATGACTCTCCGGCCATTCCACATACTTCAGAAAATTGACCAGGTACGCGGCCTTGAGCTGCTGCTCGGTGCTGACCTGCGCCTGCCCGGCCACGCTGGCCAGCAGAAGCGACAAACCCATCAGCAAGTTGCAGAAGTGCTTACGCATCATTGCACCGTATTCAGAATCCCACGTGCAGCCCCAGGATCAGTGATGGCTTGATTTCAATCGGTAAGCTCGGCACGTAATCTGCGACGTACTCGTAGCGGCGTGCGCCGATCAGGTTGCGACCGGTGACGGAAAGTTCGAGATCCTTGTTGATCCGGTAGGCATAGCGCAGATCGAGCGTCACGTAGCCCGGCACGCGCACCGTATCGGTGTAGGGAGAGTTGAACATCACGAAGCCGGCCGAGCCACGCAGCCAGGCATCAAGCTGTTGGTTGGCGGAAATATTCCACTGCGAGCGCAGGCTGCCGTAATGCTTGGGCGTGCGTTTTTCCAGCGCGGCGTTATCAGCAGCTGCCTCGGGTGTCTCAGCGCCATCCATGTCGAGGCGCGTTGTGGTGAGTGAAAGCTGCAGGCGCCAATTGGGCGTGACCAGCCAGTCGGCCGACAGTTCGGCACCATTGATCCAGCCCGAGGAATAGTTGCCGATCGTGATGTCCTGCAAGATCAGGATCGGGAAAAACGTGGCGAAATCCAAGCCTGCACTTTGGCCGGAAACACGGTCCTCATAGCGCTGGCGATAGGCCGTTACATTCAGAGTCAGTCCCGGTGAAACCTGCGCGCGATAACCCAGCTCCAGGCTGGTCATCGTTTCCGGATCGAGACTCTGCGGCGGCACGTTGCGGATCACGACGGCCGGCTGGAATGGGTTTGTGCTGGGGATGAAGGTGGTCAGCGCGCTGACGTGGTATTCCCCGCGGGCGGGCACACGCGGCGCGCGCGCCAGCTTGGCCCAGAGGGCGTTGGCACGGGAGGGCGTCCACATCAGGGTGGCGCTCGGCGCGAAGGTGGCGCCACCGAGGTTGCTGTGCTCCCAGCGTGCGCCGAAGCCGAATTGCAGGCGTTCGGGGATCAGCGTCCAGTCATCATGGACAAACAGCCCCGTGCTGCGTTGTGTGAACGACTTGCGGGACAAGGCCAGGACATCGGCAACTGAGCTTGCTGTGTCGCTGTTGGTGCGGTGACTCAGCCCCCATAGCACGTCGTGCGCATCGAAGGCACGGCGGCCCTGATAGTCGAGATCATAGGTTTCGCGATCTTCATCAAACCAGCCCTCCACCTCGATGTGTGTACGCGTCGCAGACAACTGCAGCGACGATTCGACTGCACCAGCCAGCCAGCGATAACGTGCCGCGAGGGTCTGGCTGTCGTCGGTCTGCATCAGTTGTGCTGGCTTGAGTGAGGGTGGCAGGGTGAAAACGGGATCCAGAAGGGCTAGATCTCCTGCCTTGGAGTCGAAGGCGCCGGCCCAGACACTGAGATTGCTACCGCCGCCCAGGTTGCGGTCAAAGCGGAAATTCGCCTGCACGTTCTTCAGGGTGTCGCTGCTCTCCGTGCCCATTGCGTACCGGGTCGATGGGTCCATGTGACGGGCTCGCAAAGAGAGCCGCCAGCTTGTGTCATTGTCGATCTGCTTGCCGTAGCGCCCATAGATCTGCCCGAAGCCATTACTGCCGATGTTTGGTGCGATCAGTCCGCCTTCCTGCGTGGCGGAATGCTTCGTGATGATGTTGATGACGCCATTGACCGCGTTCGCGCCCCACATCGCCGCACCGGGACCGCGAATGACCTCGATGCGCTCGATGTCGTCGAGTGCGACCGGGTCGTGCTCCCACATCACGCCCGAGAAGAAGGGCGAGTAGATGCTGCGCCCATCCACCAGCACCTGCAGCTTGTTGGCGAAGCGGCCGTTGAAGCCACGTGCGGAGACGGCATAGCGGCCGTTATCGACCTGGGCGACCTCGATGCCGGGCACCATGCGCAGCACGTCGGGTAGCGCGTAGGCACCGGAGCGGCGGATGTCTTCGGCCGAGATCACGAAGGCGGCGGCCGGCACATTCGCAAGACTCTGGCTGCGTCGGGAAACCGAGCTGATCTCGGTTTTAGTCAGTTCTTCGAGACTCAGGTCGTCCAGCGCGGTTGTCGCACTGGCCGGCAGCCAGGAAAAGGCAAACCAGGCTGCGACGAGGCAGCGGGTGATTGTGATTTCGAGCTTCATACATGCTCCAGGGCCCGGAGGGCTTTTTTAATACTAATATCATACGCGCTGCAGTGCACTATAGTGTGCCGAAAGGCATAGGCAGGCCGGTGCCGTCCCGCCAGCGCCGACTTTTCGCAACAGGGAATATTCAAAGAAAAAGCCCCACCGGTTTCCCGGCAGGGCTCTCTCGCACAGCGCTAGGGCGCTGTGGCTCCACTCCCTCTGTATCGAGGGATCAGTCAATCCACATCAGTGGAATTGTTCCTCCTCCGTCGAGCCCGACAGCGCCTTGACGCTGGATGACCCACCCTGGATCACGGTGGTGACGTCGTCGAAGTAGCCGGCGCCGACTTCCTGCTGGTGCGAGACGAAGGTGTAGCCCTTCTCGCGCGCGGCGAATTCCGGCTCTTGCACCTGCTCGACGTAGTGCTTCATGCCTTCGCCGCGCGCGTAGGCGTGGGCGAACTGGAAGGTGTTGAACCAGTTGATGTGGATGCCGGCCAGCGTGATGAACTGGTACTTGTAGCCGAGTGCGGAGAGTTCGTCCTGGAACTTGGCGATGGTCTTGTCGTCGAGGTTCTTCTTCCAGTTGAACGAGGGCGAGCAGTTGTAGGAGAGCAGCTTGCCCGGGCAGGCCTGGAGCACGGCCTGCGCGAATTCGCGGGCGAAGCCGATGTCGGGCTTGCCGGTTTCGCACCACACCAGGTCGGCGTAGGGCGCGTAGGCGATGCCACGGCTGATCGATTGCTCGAGGCCGTTCTTGACGCGGTAGAAGCCTTCCTGTGTGCGTTCGCCGGTGAGGAAGGGCTTGTCATTGGCGTCGTGGTCGGAGGTCAGCAGGTTGGCGGCCTCGGCGTCGGTACGGGCCAGAACGATGGTGGGCACGCCCATCACGTCGGCGGCGAAGCGCGCGGCGATCAGCTTCTCGATGGCTTCCTGCGTCGGCACGAGCACCTTGCCACCCATGTGGCCGCACTTCTTGACGGCGGCGAGCTGGTCCTCGAAATGCACGCCGGCGGCACCCGCGACGATCATGTTCTTCATCAGTTCGAAGGCGTTCAGCACGCCGCCGAAGCCGGCTTCCGCATCGGCGACGATCGGCAGGAAGTAGTCGACGAACTCAGGCGAGCCCGGCTCGATGCCGCGCGACCACTGGATTTCATCGGCACGCTTGAAAGTGTTGTTGATGCGGCGGACCATGGTCGGCACCGAGTCGTAGGCGTACAGCGACTGGTCGGGGTACATGGTCTCGGAGGTGTTGCCGTCGGCGGCGACCTGCCAGCCCGACAGATAGACGGCCTCGAGGCCGGCCTTCGCCTGCTGCATCGCCTGACCGGCGGTGATGGCGCCGAAGGCGTTGACGTAGCCTTTCTTGGCGCCGCCATTGACCTTTTCCCACAGCTTCTCGGCGCCGCGCTTGGCGAGCGTGTATTCAATCTGCTGTGAGCCGCGCAGGCGCACGACGTCGGCGGCGGAATAGCCGCGCTTGACGTTCTTCCAGCGGGGATTGGTTTCCCAGTCTTTTTCGAGGGCGGCGATTTGAGTTTGGCGGTTGGTCATTTTCTTGTCCTCTCTCGGTAGGGTTAGGGGTGAGGCGTTGCAGTGAGGCGGACTATAGCGATCTTTTTGCAAAGCAACAAGTATCTTATATAAGACATATGTTAGAAAATATTGATCGATTGATGCTGGATTGTAATTTCGGCTTATGAATGCCGCGGTAGGGGCGTGCAAATAGAAAAACGCCTGGCATTGCCAGGCGTCCATCGTCAAAAAGCTGCGGGTTCAGGCTGGCGACGAAGAGGCAGATGTTGTCGCGCTGGCGGTTTCGGCGGACTCGAAAGTGAGCTTGACCTTGTCCTGTTCATCCAGGTCGATGGTCACGCGGCCGCCGTGGAGCAATTTGCCGAACAGCAGTTCGTCTGCCAGTGCGGCGCGGATGGTGTCCTGGATCAGACGCGCCATCGGGCGAGCGCCCATCAGCGGGTCGAAGCCCTTTTCACCCAGCCAGGCGCGCAGCGTGTCGGTGAAGATCGCCTCGACTTTCTTTTCGTGCAACTGGCCTTCGAGTTGCATGAGGAACTTATCGACCACGCGCAGGATGATCTCGCTGTCGAGTGCCTTGAAGGAAATCGTCGCGTCGAGCCGGTTGCGGAATTCCGGTGAGAACATGCGCTTGATGTCGGCCATCTCGTCACCGGCCTGCTTGCTGGTGGTGAAGCCGATCGTGGTCTTCTGCAGCGATTCGGCGCCGGCGTTGGTGGTCATGATGATCACGACATTGCGGAAGTCTGCCTTGCGGCCATTGTTGTCCGTCAGCGTGCCATGGTCCATGACTTGCAGCAGGATGTTGAAGATGTCCGGATGGGCCTTCTCGATCTCGTCGAGCAGCAGCACGGCATGCGGCTTCTTGGTCACTGCTTCGGTGAGCAGGCCACCCTGGTCAAAGCCGACATAGCCCGGAGGCGCGCCGATCAGACGGCTGACCGCGTGGCGCTCCATGTATTCGGACATATCGAAGCGGATCAGTTCAATGCCCATGCAGTAGGCGAGCTGGCGCGCGACTTCCGTCTTGCCGACGCCGGTCGGGCCGGAGAACAGGAAGCTGCCGATCGGCTTCTGCGGGTTGCCGAGGCCGGAGCGCGACATCTTGATGGCCTGGGCCAGTGCGTCGATGGCGGCATCCTGGCCGAACACCACGCTCTTCAGGTCGCGGTCGAGGTTCTTCAACGCCGAGCGGTCGTCGGCGGAAACGTGCTGCGGCGGGATGCGCGCGATCTTGGCGACGATTTCCTCGATCTCCTGTTTGCCGATCAGCTTCTTCTGCTTTGATTTTGGCAGGATGCGCTGTGCGGCACCGGCTTCGTCGATGACGTCGATGGCCTTGTCCGGCAGGTGGCGATCGGTGATGTACTTGGCCGACAGTTCGGCGGCGTTGGTGATTGCCGCAGCGGAATACTTGATGCCGTGGTGCTCCTCGAAGCGTGTCTTGAGGCCGCGCAGGATCTGCACGGTTTCATCGACGCTTGGCTCATTGACGTCGATTTTCTGGAAGCGCCGCGACAGGGCGTGGTCCTTCTCGAACACGCCGCGGAACTCGTTGTAGGTGGTCGCGCCGATGCACTTCACCGTGCCGGACGACAGCGCGGGCTTGAGCAGGTTCGATGCATCGAGCGTGCCGCCCGAAGCGGCGCCGGCGCCGATCAGCGTATGGATCTCGTCGATGAAGAGGATCGCGTTGGGATTGTCGGCCAATTGTTTCATCACGGCCTTGAGGCGTTGCTCGAAATCGCCGCGGTACTTGGTACCGGCCAGCAGCGCGCCCATGTCGAGGGCGTATACGGTGGCGGTGACGAGGATTTCGGGCACGCGGTTCTCGACGATGCGCCGTGCTAGCCCCTCGGCGATGGCGGTCTTGCCGACGCCGGCTTCGCCAACCAGCAGCGGGTTGTTCTTGCGGCGGCGGCAAAGCGTCTGGATCACGCGTTCGAGTTCTTTTTCGCGGCCGATCAGCGGATCGATCTTGCCGGTGAGCGCCATCTGGTTGAGGTTCTGCGTGAAGTTGTCGAGCGCGCCGCTTTGCTGCTGCGCCTCGGCTTCCTGTTCTGGATTCTCCTCATTCTTGCCGGAGGGCGCGGGCGTCTTGGTGATGCCGTGGGAGATGTAGTTCACGACATCGAGGCGGGAGATGTTCTGCTTCTGGAGAAAGTAGACCGCATGTGAATCCTTTTCGCCGAAGATCGCGACGAGTACGTTCGCGCCGTTGACTTCCTTCTTGCCCGACGACTGCACGTGGAGGATGGCGCGCTGGATCACGCGCTGGAAGCCGAGCGTCGGTTGCGTGTCGATATCGCCGTCGCCGGGAACGGTAGGCGTGTGCTGGTCGATGAAGTTGGCGACCTCGCGGCGCAGTTCCTCGATGTCGGCGGCACAGGCGCGCAAGACATCCGCGGCCGACGGGTTGTCGAGCAACGCGAGCATCAGGTGTTCGACCGTGATGAATTCGTGACGCTTCTGGCGCGCTTCGACGAAGGCCATGTGCAAGCTGACTTCGAGTTCCTGAGCGATCATTCCGATCCTTTCGGTTTCAGTTTTCTTCCATCACGCACGCCAGCGGATGCTGGTGATGTCGTGCGAATGCGCCGACCTGTTCGACCTTGGTGGCAGCCATGTCCCGCGGAAAAACGCCGCAGATGCCCCGGCCCTGCTGGTGTACCTTCAACATCACCACCGTGGCCTGCTCGCGATTCATGCGGAAAAACTTTTCCAGGACGACGACGACGAAATCCATCGGCGTGAAATCGTCATTCAGCAGCACCACCTTGTACAGGGGGGGCGGCTTGATCTTCTGCCGTTCCGGCTCGAGGGCGATGCCTTCACTGGAGTGCTGGTTCTGCTTGCGAGTTGCCATGCGCTGATTCTAATGCGATTCAATCAGCGGACAACCGTGTCGCCATCAGGGGAAAAGCGGGGGAAAACAGCGCTTTAGCGGGCACTGCCTGAGGCATGGTTACATGACTGCGATGCTGTTATGCAGCATCGAAAACACTTGACGAGATATGGAAAACTGCGTAAAAGGCGGCCGTGTTTGGTTCAAGCTCCACCTCAGTGTTTTGAGTGTCCGTGCTTCTGTTTCAGATTCTGATTCACCGCCTTGGCTCTCCCGCTGTCGAGAACTTGCAACACAAACATGTCGCCGGCTTTTAGTCGGATATATGTCACGTTTTATGAAAGAGGTTTTATGGCAACGGGTACCGTCAAGTGGTTCAACGACTCCAAGGGTTTTGGTTTCATCACCCCGGATGATGGCAGTGAAGATCTGTTCGCACACTTCTCCGCTATCAACATGCAAGGTTTCAAGACCCTGAAAGAGGGCGAAAAGGTCAGCTTCGAAGTCGTGCAGGGCCCCAAGGGCAAGCAGGCGTCGAACATTCAGAAGGCCTAATCACTTAGTGCCGTCTTGCCAGCGCCGACTTTTCTGGCGCTGAAACAAAAAGCCCGCCAACCGGCGGGCTTTTTGTTGGTGCGGCGTGCTTACATCCGGGCGATCATCGCCTGACCGAATTCGGAGCACTTCACTTCGGTCGCGCCTTCCATCGACCGGGCGAAGTCATAGGTGACCTTCTTGTCGGCGATGGCCGCCTCCATGGACTTGATGATGAGGTCGGCTGCTTCCTTCCAGCCGAGGTGACGCAGCATCATTTCGGCGGAGAGGATCAGCGACCCCGGGTTGACCATGTCCTTGCCGGCATACTTCGGCGCCGTGCCGTGAGTCGCCTCGAACACTGCATACTGGTCGGAAATGTTGGCGCCCGGCGCGATGCCGATGCCGCCCACCTGCGCGGCCAGCGCATCGGAGATGTAGTCGCCGTTGAGGTTCAGGGTGGCGATGACGTCGGATTCCTGCGGACGCAGCAGGATCTGCTGCAGGAAGGCGTCGGCGATGCAATCCTTGACGACGATTTCGCGGCCGGTGTTGGGGTTCTTGAACGAGCACCACGGGCCGCCGTCGATCAACTGGGCGCCGAACTCGTTGCGCGCCAGCGCATAGCCCCAGTCGCGGAAGGCACCTTCGGTGAACTTCATGATGTTGCCCTTGTGCACCAGGGTCACGCTCTTGCGGTCATTGGCCACAGCGTACTTGAGCGCGGCGCGCACGAGCCGCTCGGTGCCTTCCTTCGACACCGGCTTAATGCCGATGCCTGAGGTGGCCGGGAAACGGATCTTCTTGACGCCCATCTCGTCCTGCAGGAACTTGATGACCTTCTTCGCGTTGTCGGACTCGGCCGCCCACTCGATGCCGGCATAGATGTCCTCGGTATTCTCGCGGTAGATCACCATGTCGGTCTTGGTCGGATCCTTGAGTGGGGAGGGCACGCCCTTGAAATAACGCACCGGGCGTACGCACTGGTAGAGGTCGAGTTCCTGGCGCAGCGCGACGTTGAGCGAGCGGATGCCGCCGCCGACCGGCGTGGTCATCGGCCCCTTGATCGAAACCGAGTATTCCTTTAGTGCGTCGAAGGTTTCCTTCGGCAGCCACTCGTCGGGGCCGTAGAGGCGGGTCGACTTTTCGCCGGCATACACCTCCATCCAGGCAATCTTTTTCTTGCCGCCGTAGGCCTTGGCGACCGCTGCGTCGACCACCGCCATCATCACCGGCGTGATGTCGACACCGATGCCGTCGCCTTCGATGAAGGGGATGATCGGGTTGTCCGGCGTGGGCTGGCCGGCAACGATTTTCTGACCTGCAGGAACCTTGATGTGCGACTGAGTCATGACTTCTCCACGGACGGTTGTTGTTGGTTGAAATGGCATGCAGTGCCGGCCATTATCCACGAATGACGTGCAGGGGGCTAGTTGCCAAGTGTTAGAATCGCCTCGCTTTGAAGATGAATATATCAATTAAAACATGAACCTATCAGTGAATCTGGTGGCCGATGCCGAGCCTGCCACCGCCGCGCAGGCCTTGCTGATCGCCCAGACGCTGATGGCCGGTTTCAACAAGCACTATCGCCTGTTTCGCGAAAGTTCGGCGGCGGCGAAACAGCGCTTCGAGCAGGGCGACTGGCAGGCCGTGCAGCAGGCGGTGAAGGAGCGTATCCACTTTTATGACGATCGCGTGGCCGAGACGGTCGAGCAACTGCATCGCGAGCTCAAGGCCGAAACGATCGAGGATGCCGTCTGGCGTCAGGCCAAGCTCTATTACATCGGTCTGCTGACTTACCACGACCAGCCGGAGCTGGCCGAGACCTTCTTCAACTCGGTGTTCTGCCGCATCCTGCACCGCACCTACTTCCACAACGATTTCATTTTCGTGCGGCCGGCAATTTCTACGGAGTACATCGAATCCGATCCACCCGCTTATCGCTGCTACTACCCGCGCGAAGCCGACTGGCGCGATGCCCTGCGGCAGATCTTCAGCGACTTCGGCTGGCAGCGGGCGTTTGCCAATCTGGACCGCTGTGTCGACTTTATCGGCCGCGCGGTGCGGGAATATTTCCCCGACCTGCCGCAGCGCGAGGACAACTTCCAGATTCAGGTGCTGTCCACCGCCTTCTATCGCAACAAGGCCGCGTATGTGATCGGCAAGGTGGTGAACGGCGCGGCCGAGTATCCCTTCGCCGTGCCGATCCTGCACGATGCGCAAGGCCGGCTGTTCGCCGATACGATCCTGCTCGACCCGGTGAACATCGGCCTGCTGTTTTCGCTGTCGCGCGCCTATTTCATGGTCGACATGCCGGTGCCGGCCAACACCGTGCAGTTCCTGCGCAGCTTGATGCCGAACAAACCGCGCGCGGAAATCTATTCGATGCTGGGGCTCGGCAAGCAGGGCAAGACCTCGTTCTATCGCGGGCTGTTTTCCCATCTGTACCATTCCGCCGACCAATTCATCGTCGCACCCGGCATTCGCGGACTCGTCATGCTGGTGTTCACGCTGCCGTCCTACCCGTATGTCTTCAAGGCGATCAAGGATCGCTTCGGTTCGAGCAAGGAAGTCGACCACGCGACGGTCAGGCGGAAATACCAGCTCGTCAAACAGGTCGATCGCGTTGGGCGCATGGCCGATACACTCGAGTTCTCGCAGGTCGCGCTGCCGAAGAACCGTTTTTCTCCGGAACTGGTCGAGGAACTGCGCCGCGAGATTCCCTCGTTGCTGGAGGAGGACCCCGCAGACGATGGCGACCTGATCATCAAGCACCTGTACATCGAGCGGCGCATGGAGCCGCTCAACCTGTACCTTGAACGTGCAGTCAGGGCGGGTCGCGACGATCGCGTCGAGCAGGCTGTGATTGAATATGGCAACGCGATCCGCGAGCTGGCGATTGCCAATATTTTTCCCGGCGACCTGCTGTGGAAGAACTTCGGCGTGACGCGCTATGGCCGCGTCGTGTTCTACGACTACGACGAGATCGAGTACATGACCGACTGCAATTTCCGGCGCATCCCGCCGGCGCCGAATGAAGAGGCCGAGATGTCCGGCGAGCCGTGGTATTCGGTGGGGCGCAACGATATCTTCCCCGAGGAGTTCGCCACCTTCCTGCTCGGCACGCCGCAGATTCGCGCTGCCTTCATGAAACATCACGCCGACCTGCTCGATCCGGCCTTCTGGCAGCAGGCGCAGCAGGAAATCCGTGGCGGCGCGATCCGCGATTTCTTCCCCTATCCCGAGCCGCTGCGTTTCTGCAAACGCTTTCGTGAGGACTGTTCCCGATGAAAAAGATTTTTCTCACCCTGCTGCTGACCCTTGGCCTTTCGGTTGCCAACGCACAGTCCCTGCCCATGATGGAGCTGACGGCCGGCTTTCACCGCATCGAGGCCGAGGTCGCGGCGAACAACGCCGCACGCATGCAGGGCCTGATGCAGCGCAAGTCGATGGCGAGCCAGCGCGGCATGCTGTTCGTCTTCGACCGCGACGCGCAGCATTGCATGTGGATGAAGAACACCTTCCTGCCGCTGTCGGTGGCTTTCATCGACGAGCAGGGACGCATTCTCAACATCGAGGACATGCAGCCGCAGTCGGAAGACAATCATTGCGCGGTGAAACCGGCCCGCTATGCGCTCGAAATGAATGTCGGCTGGTTTGCTCAGCGCGGTATCAAGCGTGGCGACCGCATCGGCGGTATCGACCGGGCGCCGCGCGCGTTCTGAAACCGGCAGGGTGCCGTCCCGCCGGCGCCGACTTTTGCCTGCTTAGCCTTTGACGCAGTTGCGGCCTGCAGCCTTGGCGGCGTAGAGCTGGGTGTCGACACGCTGGAGCAATGCATCAATGGTTTCGTCCGGCTGACAGGTGCCGACGCCGAACGAGGCGGTCACCACCTGTTCCGGATGCGCCTCGACCAGTCGTGCGGACGCCAGGCCTGCACGCAGGCGTTCGGCACAATGCAGTGCTTCCGGGATCGGTGTGTTCGGCGGGATGCAGAGGAATTCCTCGCCGCCCCAGCGGCCGCAGATATCGATTTCGCGCAGGCTGCCGTTCAATAATTTCGTCAGGTTGGTCAGCACGAGGTCGCCGACCTGATGGCCCAGCGTGTCGTTGATCGACTTGAAGTGGTCGATGTCGAGAATGACGATCGAAAAATCCGTCCGGTAGCGCTTCAGTAGCTGCGACTGGCGTTCGAGTTCGTCGATCAGGTGGCGACGGTTGAAGGCGCCGGTCAGCGCATCCTGCCGCGCGAGGATGGTCAGGCGTTCATTGGCGGCGTCGCGTTCGAAGCCCTGTTCGATGGCGAAGCGGGTCAGTTTCGCGACATTGAACGAAGCGATCACCAGCAATGCACCATAGACCAGGACGCCGATGAACAGCGCCCACTGTTCCTCGGGGTGCAGGAAAGTGACAGCGAATACATGGCTGATGATCATCAGGATCAGGGGAATCGCGAAACCGACATAGACCGGTAGCACAACGCTCAGGGCATTCACGGTCACGCCCAGTACGGCAGCCAACGTGGCAATCTTGAACATGAACAGGAAGTTCAGTTGGCCCGAATCGAAGATCGTCATGGTGGCGCCCCAGCCTGCTCCGTAAAGGATGCTGATCAATACGCGCAGGTTGCGCAGCCGGACGACCTGTGCCGCAGCGCTGTCGATCGGGAGCTTCTTGCGCGAGATGGCCATCCGCAGCAACAGCAGCGCTGACAGGAAGATCAGCCAGCCGAGTGAGTTCGTTGCCGGCACGATGGCGCGGTGCGCCCAGACCATCACCAGCATGGCGGGGAATGCCACCGCCGCCGAAACCAGCTCGCGGCGGGACAGTTCGTTGAGCTGCTCGACGAGCAGGGCGGGATGGCAGGAGGATGGCGTGGCGGAGGGCATGCAGGGTGACTGCGCGGAAAGCCTATGGGGATATTTGACCACAATCCCGCAGCGTTGCCCTGTGCTAGGCTTGCCGGCCCGACAACGATAGCCCCAACGATTACTAGAGGAGAACCCGATGCCCGGCTTGCTGCCCAACGTCGATCCGGATGGATTGCTCGAATACTCGGTCGTCTATACCGACCGCGCCCTGAATCATATGTCCGCTGCCTTCCAGGGCGTGATGCGCGACATATCCCGCATCCTGAAATCCGTTTATCGTGCCGAGGCCGCGGTTGTCGTGCCGGGCAGCGGTACCTTCGGTATGGAAGCCGTGGCACGCCAGTTCGCGACCGGCAAACGGTGCCTCGTCATCCGCAACGGCTGGTTCAGCTATCGCTGGAGCCAGATCTTCGACATGTGCGCGATACCTTCTGCGACCACGGTGCTTAAGGCGCGGCGCATCGCGGAGGCGTCGCAGTCGCCATTTGCGCCGGCGGCGATCGACGACGTCGTCGCGACGATCAAGGTGGAGAAGCCCGACCTGGTCTTCGCACCGCATGTCGAAACCTCGTCGGGCATGCTGTTGCCAGACGACTACCTGCGTGCCGTCGCAGCGGCCGTGCATGCGCATGGCGGGCTGTTCGTGCTCGATTGTGTTGCCTCGGGCGCATTGTGGATTGACATGGCGGGCATCGGCATCGATATTCTTGTCACCGCGCCACAGAAGGGCTGGAGCGGACCACCCTGCGGTGCGCTGGTCTGCCTCGGGGCGGAAGCGCTCAAGCGCATCGACGGCACCACCAGCACCAGCTTTGCCGCCGATCTCAAGAAATGGCTGCAGATCATGCAGGCCTATGAGAATGGCGGCCATGCCTACCATGCCACGCCGCCGACTGACAGTCTGGTGGCCTTGCGCAAGGTCATGCTCGAAGCCGAGGCTTACGGTTTCGAAAAACTGCGTGCGGCCCAGACCGAACTCGGAGCTAAGGTGCGCGCCCTACTGGCGCAGCGCGGCTTCCGCAGCGTTGCCGCGACGGGCTTCGAGGCGCCGGGTGTGGTCGTCAGTTATACCGATGACCCGGAACTCCAGTCGGGCAAGAAATTCATCGCCCAGGGGCTGCAGAGCGCTGCGGGTGTCCCATTGCAGTGCGACGAACCGGCCGATTTTCGCACCTTCCGCATCGGCCTCTTCGGTCTGGACAAGCTGTATGCGGTCGATCGTACCGTCGCAACGCTGGCGGCGGCATTGGACAAAATTCAGACAGCTTGAATAAAAAATACAAATCTGTGCATTCGAAATATTGCTTTAGTTGCTGCGGTGCGGTAGGCTTGCTGCGCACCATGAAAAACCACTGAGGGAAATGAAAATGCCTGAGTACGAAACCGAGATCGAAGTCACCCACTGGTTCGACATCGATTCGCAGATCCGCTTGCTGGCCAAGTCCGAGGCCGCCCGCCTGGAAGACGAGAAGAACAAGAAGAATTATGTGGTCATGCTGACGGCGGACAATGCCGACGGCGGCAAGCGTGCCACGCTGGCGTTTTCCGCTGCCTGTGCGGCGATCGCCATGGATCTGGATGCCATCGTCTTCCTGATTGGCGACGGCTCCTACTGGGCCTACGAAGGCGCCAGTGATGATGTGGTGGCAAAAGGCTTCCCGCCGCTGCGCGAGTTGATGGATACCTTTCTCGAACTTGGCGGCAATATCTACATCTGCGCCACCTGCGATCAGGTGTGCAGCGTTCCCGATGAAGTCGGCACGGTCAAGGAGCGCCTGCCAGCCATCCAGCCGCGTGGCCTGGCTGCCATCCTGACCCACATGGTGGGCGGTACTTCCGTCACTTTCTGATTTCTTCCGCCCCGTCGGCAAGCGGGGCGTTTCACGCTATCCTAGCCTGCAATTGCTGCAATGCAGGAGTTAGACCAAGGTGGAAGAAAGCTGGAAAGAATCGATCTTGCGCAAGCGCGCCGAACTGGCCGACCAGTTGCACGGGCCGATGGCGCGGATTGCGGCACAGTGCCCGACGCTCTGGGGTGATCGCGAGCAGCTGGATGCGCTGCTGCGCGAGCACTTCGTCGAGGTGCCGCACGTCAAGTATCTCTACTGTGTCAATCCGCAGGGTATCCAGATTTGCGACAACGTCGGTGCCGGCGGCTTGTCCACCGCGCATTTTGGCCGCGATCGCTCGCATCGCGACTACATGCGCGAGCCGGTGCCGCCCTGGGGCTTCCTGCTCTCCGATGCCTACGTCAGCCAGTCGGGGCGCCCCTCGATCACCGCGCTGCACGTGGTGCGGTCCGGCGACAAGGTGCTCGGCTACTTAGGTGCCGACTTCGATGTGCGCCATCTGCCGACTACCACCGTCAAGCACGAGGCGCCTCCCGCCTGGCGTCAGGTGAAGGGTGACCCTTCGATCCGCGGCACGGTATTCATGCAGGAGCGCACTGAAAGTCCGATGGATCGCCACATCGGGCAGGCGCTGTCGATCCTCGAAGAACTGATCACGGATCGCGGGCTGTTCCAGGCGGTGATCCATTTTTCCAGCAGCCGCGTCACGGCCTGGTTTCTCGACGATCCCTATCGCTATCGCATGCTCGACGACGAAGCGCTCGCCGATCCGGATGTCTGCCTGCTCTATCCGCGCCAGCCCTGGCCGGGCGATGCACTCATGCCGCGCGAAGCGGTGAAACCGATGCTCGCGGCCATGCGCGAGTTGCGCCTTGCTGACCGCACTATCTACCTGCGTTCGGCGTCAATCAACATCTTCAACGGGATGGTCAGCCTGACCTTTTCCTGCGACGGCTCGCACTACCTGACCTACGCAGAATTCCTCGACCGCAAGAGCGGCTTCTGGCTTGGCGTCGGCGGTTGACCGCCGAACCGCTCGTCGCGCTGTCAGTATCGGCGTCGCGGTGGCGAGGACGGTGCGCCGCGGGTTTCGATATGGCGGAATGTGATGCGCCCCTTGCTCAGGTCATAGGGCGAAAGCTCGAGAGAAACCTTGTCACCGGCGAGGATGCGGATATGGTGCTTGCGCATCTTGCCTGCGCTGTAGGCCACCAGATCGTGTCCGTTATCGAGCGTGACGCGATAGCGCGAGTCGGGCAACACCTCCATCACCACGCCATTCATTTCGAGTAGTTCTTCCTTGGCCATGCGCATGTCTCCGGTGCGTGGGAATGAAAAGGCCCGGGATGCCCCGGGCCCAATCGACAACCTGGGAGTTGTCGGGCAGGCAGGAACAAGGCCGTGCCTGCGAGTGGCCAAATCAGTCGATCGGACGGATGTTGGCAGCCTGCTGGCCCTTGGGGCCGGTGGTCACGTCGAAATTGACGCGCTGACCTTCGCGCAGCGTTTTGAAGCCGCTCGACTGGATGGCCGAAAAATGGGCGAAGAGATCTTCACCACCGGCTTCCGGCGTGATGAAACCAAAACCCTTGGAATCGTTGAACCACTTGACTGTACCTGTTGCCATGTCTTGAATATCCTGAAAAATACAAAAATAGGGGGTTGCCCCTCACGATGGGACGAAGCTCAAGACAGCGGGATGATGAAGGGGTAGGACGGCGGAACCGGGAACCGGATCACGGGTACAAAGCCTGACAACAACGGCACTACTTGAAAATCGCTGGCGCGCACTATGGATCAATTCGTCGGCAATAGCAATCGAAAAGTTGTAACAGTCGGATATTGATGCTCGGTTATTCAGAATGTGATCGAATCGCTGCCATCATCCAGAGTGCTCAGATTGCCATTCCCATGCTCGATGTTTCCCGTCTGACCAAGGCCCATCCGGGCGGACATGCGTTGTTCGCAGACCTGTCGTTTCATCTCGGCGCGGGAGAGTACGTCGCGATCATGGGGGAATCCGGCGTCGGCAAATCGACGCTGCTCAACCTGGTCGCCGGCCTTGAGGCACCCGACAGCGGCACGGTCACGGTCGCCGGGCAGCGCATCTCCGGCCTGCCGGACGAGGCGGCCGCCCGCCTGCGCCGCGAGCAGCTCGGCTTCATCTTCCAGGCCTTTCACATCCTGCCGCATCTGACGCTGCTGCAGAATGTGAGCATCCCGCTGCTCCTGTTGCGCCGGGATGATCCGCAGCGAGCTGCTGCGATGCTGGCCGCGGTTGGGCTCGGTGCGCGCCTGCATGCCTTTCCACGCGAACTGTCCGGTGGTGAACTGCAGCGCGTCGCGATCGCGCGGGCGCTGGTACATCGCCCCGCGCTGCTGCTCGCCGACGAGCCGACTGGCAACCTCGATCCCGAGACGGCGCAGGGTGTGCTCGACCTGCTGCGCGCGGAAATACGGCAGAACGGCACGACGGCGATCCTCGTCACGCATTCGCGCCACGCGGCCGAGAGTGCCGATCGCGTGCTTGTGCTAAGTGCCGCCGGACTGAATCCGCTGGTCACATGAAACTCGGTGTTTGGCTAGCCTGGGGCGAACTGCGTGCCCATCCCTGGCGCGTGATTGCCGCGTTGGCCGCTATCGCCATTGGTGTCGCGCTCGGCCTCGCCGTACAGCTCATCAACGCCTCGGCAGCGAGCGAGTTCTCGCAGGCGGTGCGGGCGACGACTGGTCAGGCAGATCTCGAAATACGCGGACCGCGCGGCGGTTTCGACGATGCCGTGTTGGAGCGCATCGCGGCCGATCCCGCGGTCGCGGTCGCGAGTCCGATGGTCGAAGTCGACGCACTCGTGATTACGGCTGACGAGTCGCGCATCCTCAAGGTGATCGGCATCGACCTCTTCCGCGCCGGCCGTGTGACGCAGGAACTGCTGGGCATGCCGCAGGAAGAGGAGGGTTTGTCCCTGCTCGCGGACGATGCGCTGTTCCTTTCCCCTGCGGCCCAATCCTGGCTCGGTGTTGCGCCGGGAGAAACCCTCGACTTGCAGGCCGGGCTGGAGCCGGTCGCGCTGCGCGTGGCCGGCAGCCTGCCCGGCGCACGGCCCGGCCAGCGCCTCGCAACGATGGATCTTGGCGCGGCGCAATGGCGTCTGGCGCGGCTCGGCAAGCTGACGCGCATCGCGATCCGCTTGCAGACGGGCAGCGACATCCAGGCGGTGAGGATGCGCCTCGCCACACTGCTGCCCGAGGGGGTGTTCGTCGCCGCGCCCGAGGATGCAGACGTACGTGCGAGCAACCTGTCGCGCGCCTATCGCGTCAATCTCAATGTGCTCTCGCTGGTCGCATTGTTCACCGGTGCGTTCCTGGTGTTCTCGACGCAAACGCTTTCGGTGGTACGGCGACGCGGCGAGTTCGCGTTGCTGCGCACGCTCGGCTGGCCGGCGCGTCAACTGCTGCGGCAGATTGTCGTCGAGGGTGCGGCGATCGGCTGTCTCGGGGGGCTCTTGGGAACGGCGGTCGGCATTGCGGTCGCACGCTTCGCGATCCAGTTGTTCGGTGGCGATCTGGGAGGAGGTTATTTCGCTGGTGTCGCGCCGTCGTTGATCCTCGATCCGCTCACGATCGCGGGCTTCGTCGTATTGGGTACGGGCGCTGCCGCTGCCGGCAGCCTCGCGCCGGCACTCGAGATCGCGCGCGCCGCGCCGGCGCAGGCACTCAAGAGTGGTGCTGAAGCGGGTTTGTCGTCACAGGTGACACGGTTCTGGCCGGGATTGATATTGCTTGCCATCGGTGCGGTGCTGATACGCCTGCCGCCGGTCGTTGGGTTACCGGTGGCCGGGTATCTCGCCATCGTCTGCTGGCTGATCGGTGGCATCAGCCTCATGCCCGGGCTGGCTGCGAAGGTATTCGCGTTGCTGGCCAAGCTGTTTTCCAGTCAGGCGAGCCGGCGTCCCTTGTTGTTCCTTTCACTGCAGCGACTCGCCGCCGCGCCCGGGCAGGCCGGCATCGCGCTGGCGGGGGTGGTCGCCAGCTTCGCCTTGATGGTGGCGATGGGCATCATGGTGGGCAGCTTCCGCGATTCGGTTGACCAATGGCTCGGCAAAGTGCTCGCCGCGCCGCTCTACTTCCGTGTCCCGGCCGGCGGCAACAGTGCCTTCGTGCCGCCCGATGAACTGGCCGCAATCGCCGCGCAACCGGGCCTCGAACGTGCCGAATGGATGCGCATCCAGCAATTCGATCTTGATCCTGCACGACCGGCCGTGACCTTGATGGCGCGCAACCTGAACAAGCGCGATCCCGGCGAACGCATTCCGTTGACCGGCGTTGCGCTTTCGCCCGCATCGCTGCCTGCGGACAGTCTGCCGGTGTGGGTGTCGGAAGCGATGGTCGACCTGTATGGCTGGGCTGTCGGCACGCAGCAGCAATTGCCGCTCGGAGGCCAAGCCGTCACCGTTATGGTGGCCGGCGTATGGCGCGACTTCGCGCGCCAGCATGGCACGGTGACGATGGATCTCGACGATTACCGTCACTTCACGGGTGACACGGGAATCACCGACGGTGCACTGTGGCCGCAAGCAGGCGTCAGCCCTGCGGAACTGGCCGCCGCAATCCACCGTGCCGTGCCCGGCACCGAGCATCTCGAGTTTGCCGAACCGGGCGAGATTCGCGCCGCCTCGCTGCGCATCTTCGATCGCAGCTTCGCCGTCACTTATCTGCTTGAACTCGTTGCCATCGCGATCGGGCTCGCCGGCATCGGCGCGAGCTTTTCGGCACAGACACTTGCGCGTGCCCGCGAGTTCGGCATGCTGCGGCATCTGGGTACGACGCGCAACGAACTGATGCGTCTGCTCGCCTTCGAAGCGGCCGGGCTCACGCTGTTCGGCATCGTCGCGGGCGGCACACTGGGCGTGGCCATCGCGCTTGTGCTGATTCGCGTCGTCAACCCGCAATCCTTCCACTGGAACATGGACCTCGCCGTGCCCTGGGGGCTGCTCGGCAGCGTGACCGCGCTGCTGGTTGCGGCTGGGGTGAGTACCGCTCTGCTGGCAACCCGGCAGGCGACGGGCACCGGCCCGCTGCGTGCCGTGCGGGAGGACTGGTGATGCAGCGGCGGCGGCTTTTGCAGTGGCTGTTGCTCGGGGGCGGCATGCCCTTGGGTTCCTTGCGTGCGGCGCCACCGGAATTCCCTGCGGTCGTTCCGCGCCGACTGGCTTTCCCGCCCGATCATGGCGCGCATCCGGATTACCGCACCGAGTGGTGGTACATCACCGGCTGGCTGGAAGCGGGCAGCGAGGAGATCGGCTTTCAGGTTACCTTCTTCCGTTCGCGCACGACACATGACCCCGCGAATCCTTCGCGCTTCGCACCGCATCAGTTGCTGTTCGCGCACGCGGCGGTCGCCCGTCCATCCGCAGCAGGACGCTTGCTGCATGACCAGCGTGTCGCGCGCGTAGTGCGCGGCGATGCTGCCAACCGCTTCGACGCCGCTGACACCGACTTATTGCTGGAAGGCTGGTCGCTGCGACGCAATCCGGATGACAGCTACGTCGCGAACATCGGCAGCGAGACGCTGCGCCTCGACCTGCATTTCGTTCCAACCCAGCCGCTGTTGTTGCAGGGTGAGGGCGGCTATTCGCGCAAGGGGCCGCTGGTGGAGCAGGCGAGTCACTACTACAGCCGGCCGCACTTGGCGGTCAGCGGACGCATCGCGACCGGTGGGGACTGGTTGCCGGCACGCGGGCGTGCCTGGCTCGACCATGAATGGTCGTCGAAAGTCCTCGATGAAGCAGCGGTCGGCTGGGACTGGATCGGCATCAACCTGGCCGACGGTGGTGCGCTGATGGTTTTCCGCATCCGCAGTCGTTCTGGAGACGCGGTTCGCTGGGCTGCCGCGCGGCTGCGCACGGCGGATGGGCGCGAGCGCAGCTTCGGCAGCGACGAGGTGCGCTTCGAGCCGCTTGCCACGTGGCGCTCGCCGCATACCGGCACGATCTACCCAACGCACTTGAACATCCATTTGGGCAGCGGCAGCACGGCCCTGCGTTACGAGATCAGGCCGCTCATGGATGATCAGGAACTCGATGCGCGGCGCTCGACCGGTGCGGTGTATTGGGAAGGCGCGGTCAGCCTGTGGGCCGAGGGTCGGCAACGCGGGCGCGGTTATCTCGAACTGGTTGGCTATCACCGCCCGATGAAGCTGTAGGTTCTATTCTCATGCCGTCCCGCCAGCGCCGACTTTCAGGGTGCCGAGGATCGCGGTGACCAGCGGATTGTCCCTGGCGGAATTCCAGGCGACGGCGGTCGTCACCACGCCCGTTTTTTCGGCCAGCGGGCGAATGACTACAGTATCCGGCGCCAGCTTCCTCATTGCTGAAGGCACTAGCGCGATTCCTTGCCCGCAACCGACGAAGGCCAGTTGCGAGGTAACCGAATTGACTTCATGGACGATGCGGGGCGAGAAGTCGGCCTGGCGGCACGCGGCCATCAGGTTGTCGAAATACCCGGGGCTGACGTGGCGATGAAACATCACATATTCCTCGCCGGCAAGCGTCGCCAGCGAGATGCGTGCTTTGCCCGCGAGTGGATGTTCCTTGTGCAGAGCCACTGCCAGACGGTCTTCGCGCAAGGGCAGCGACCGGATGCCGCCACCAAGTTCGCCATCGAGCCGAGCGAAGGCAAGATCGATATCGCCCGACCGCAGCAGGGGAATAGCCTCGGCGCTGTCGATCTCTCGCATCGAGAGGGTGACGTCGGGATAGCTACGCTTGAACTTCGCCAAGAGAGGCGGCAGCACATCGACCATCGCCGCGGTGATGGCACCGATCGCCAACACGCTGCGCTGGCCAGTCGCCGCTTCGCGCACGGCCAGTTCGAGCCGTTCTAGTTGCTCGGCGAACTTCCTGACCGCTGGCAGGATCGCTGCGCCCGCCGGCGTCAGCCGAGAACCGCGCCGCGAACGCTCGAAGAGCTTGACCTTCAGTGATTGCTCCAGGGTGTGAATCTGTGCGGTGAGCGGTGGTTGGGACATGCCGAGCCGTCTGGCAGCGCGGCCAAAATGCTGTTCCTCGGCAACCGCCAGAAACAGCCAGAGGTGGCGTATGAGGCGAAAGTTGATCATGGTGGATCGATATGTATATCATATCGTAACATTCGTCGATAAGTATTTGATGTATCGGAATCGCCACGGCAACATGCATCCCATTGCCTTCTGGCCTGTGGAATGTTTGCCATGTTCGATATCGCCGCCATTGCTTCCGCTGCAGCCGTCTGCCTGGCTGGCGTGATGAGTCCGGGGCCGAACTTTGTCGCGGTTACGCATCGGGCGGCATCGACGACGCGACACGAAGCGCTAACGATGGTCCTAGGCATTGCCATCATCAATCTGCTATGGGCGGCGATTTCTGTATTCGGTATCGGCCTACTGCTCGCGACAGCGCCACCGCTGTTCTGGACGGTGAAGACGCTGGGAGCGATGTATCTGATCTGGTTCGGCGTCAAGCTCATCAGGCGTCCTGATATTTCTGACCCCGCTGCTCGATTGGCGGAGCGCGCGGGATTTAAGGCGGCGCTGCGCGACGGCATCGCCACTAACCTGGCGAATCCGAACTCAATGATGTTCTATGCATCGGTTTTCGCCGGGGCCGTGCCCGCGGATGCAAGTTTGCAGACCCTGTTATCGCTGGTCGCGATGGTCGGGCTCATCGGCATGCTCTGGTATGGCAGCGTCGCCCTAGTGTTTTCGAGCAACCAAGTGGCGAGCTTCTATCGCCGCGGCAGGAAACTGATCGAGTGTGCGTGCGGGTTGTTCCTGATTGGATTCGCCATTCGTTCGCTGTTGGCGAATTGAATGGGACTTTGCCGTCCTGCCAGCGCCGACTATTGTGTGCCGCTGGTGGTAGCCTGCCGGCCGATGAAATCCGCCATGAAGTCCGATTTGTTTGCACTCGCGGCCATCGCGCTGTGGGCGACGCTCGCGCCGCTGGGCGTGACGCTGTCGCATGTGCCGCCCTTTCTGCTCACGGGCATCGCCCTGCTGATCGGCAGCCTGATCGCACTGCCGCTGTCCGGTTTCCGCCTGACCGCGTGGAAGATTCCGTCCGCCACGCTGGCGCTGGGCGTGTATGGCCTGTTCGGTTTCCACCTACTGCTGTTCCTGGCACTGCGCCATGCACCGGCCGTCGAGGCGAATCTGGTCAATTACCTGTGGCCGCTCGGCATGGTGGTGCTGGCGCCGCTGATCCTGCAGGGGATGCGCTTGCGCTGGGCGCACGTCGGTGCCGCACTGCTGGGCTTTGCCGGCGCGGCGATCGCGATCCTCGGGCGCGGCACGAGCGACTCAGAGACGAGTGGCGGCTTACCGATCGGTTATCTGTTTGCACTCGGCTCGGCCTTCATCTGGTCGAGCTATTCACTCGCCACGCGCCGCGTACCACCATTCAAGACTGCGGCAGTGGGCAGCTTCGCGTTCGTGTCCGGCGTGCTATCGCTCGCCTGTCATGCGCTGTTCGAGCCGGCCATGGCCTTGTCGACGGACGACCTGCTGCGCATCGGCGTGCTCGGCATCGGTCCGCTGGGCGGGGCGTTCTTCCTGTGGGACGCGGCGATCAAGGCAGGCGACCCGCGCCGCATCGGCATCTTCGCTTTCCTGACGCCGCTGCTGTCGACCGTGCTGCTGATCGTCACGACCGGGCAGGAATTCCGTGCCAGCATCCTCGTCGCCGCAGCCTTGATCATCGGCGCGGCGGAGTGGGGGCGGCGCGCGACCGCCTGAGCGGATTGGGCCTGATTCGATAGCCTGAAGGCTATCGCCCCGATAGTGAGGATTCAATGGTGTTCATAGTGTCTGGCGCGTAGCCTGTGCGCCATGGATAGCTTTTATCAATCCATGGCGAAACGATAACGCGAAAGGAGATACACCATGAGCAACGAAGGTAAATGTCCCGTCATGCACGGCGGAGCGACCTCGGCCAATATGGCCAACATGGACTGGTGGCCCAAGGCCCTCAACCTCGACATCCTGCACCAGCACGACAGCAAGACCAATCCGCTGGGTGCGGATTTCGATTACCGCGAAGAACTCAAGAAGCTCGACGTCGAAGCGCTCAAGAAGGACGTCAAGGCGCTGATGACCGACAGCCAGGACTGGTGGCCGGCCGACTGGGGCCATTACGGCGGCCTGATGATCCGCATGGCCTGGCACTCGGCGGGCACCTACCGTATCGCGGATGGCCGCGGTGGCGGCGGCACCGGCAACCAGCGCTTCGCACCGATCAACTCCTGGCCCGACAACGCCAATCTCGACAAGGCGCGTCGCCTGCTTTGGCCGATCAAGAAGAAGTACGGCAACAAGATCAGCTGGGCCGACCTGATCATCCTCGCCGGCACCATGGCTTACGAGTCGATGGGCTTCAAGACCTTCGGTTTCGGCTTCGGCCGCGAGGACATCTGGCATCCGGAGAAGGACACCTACTGGGGTTCCGAGAAGGAATGGCTCGCGCCGAGCGGCAGCACGGGCAGCCGCTACTCTGGTGAGCGTGACCTCGAAAATCCGCTCGCCGCCGTGATGATGGGCCTGATCTACGTGAACCCGGAAGGCGTGGATGGCAAGCCCGACCCGCTCAAGACCGCCCGCGATGTGCGCGTCACCTTCGCGCGCATGGCGATGAACGACGAGGAAACCGTGGCGCTCACCGCCGGCGGTCACACCGTCGGCAAGTCGCACGGCAACGGCAGCGCGGCCAACCTCGGCCCGGCCCCAGAAGGCGCGGATGTCGAAGAGCAGGGCCTCGGCTGGATGAACCACAAGACCCGCGGCATCGGCCGCGACACCGTGACCAGCGGCATCGAAGGTGCCTGGACGACCTACCCGATGAAGTGGAACACGGGCAGGGGCAGCTACTTTGATCTGCTGCTCCGCTACGACTGGTGGCTGACCAAGTCTCCGGCCGGCGCGCACCAGTGGGAGCCGATCAACATCGCGGAAGAGGACATGCCGGTGGATGTCGAGGATCCCTCGATCCGCTGCAAGCCGATGATGACCGACGCCGACATGGCGATGAAGTTCGATCCCGAGTACCGCAAGATTGCCGAGCGCTTCCGCGCCGACCCGAAGGCCTTCGAGGATGCCTTCGCCCGCGCCTGGTTCAAGCTGACCCACCGCGACATGGGCCCGAAGGCGCGCTATGTCGGTCCGGACGTGCCCAAGGAAGATCTGATCTGGCAGGATCCGGTGCCGGCCGGCCGCAGCGACTACGACGTGGCCGCCGTCAAGGCGAAGATCGCCGCCAGCGGCCTCTCCATCAGCGAGATAGTCTCAACGGCTTGGGACAGCGCCCGCACTTATCGCGGCTCGGACAAGCGCGGCGGCGCCAACGGCGCGCGCATCCGCCTCGCCCCGCAGAAAGACTGGGAAGGCAACGAGCCCGCACGCCTCGCCAAAGTGCTGGCGGTCTATGAAAAGATCGCCGCCGAAACCGGCGCCAGCGTGGCGGACGTGATCGTGCTGGCCGGCAACCTCGGCGTCGAGCAGGCTGCCAAGGCGGCAGGCGTTACGGTCACCGTGCCATTCGCGCCGGGCCGCGGCGATGCCACCGTGGCGCAGACGGATGCCGAGTCCTTCGATGTGCTGGAACCGCTCGCCGATGGCTTCCGCAACTGGCTGAAGAAGGATTACGTGGTCAGTGCCGAGGAACTGATGCTCGACCGTGCGCAGCTGCTGGGCCTGACCGCCCACGAGATGACGGTGCTGGTGGGTGGCATGCGCGTGATTGGGACAAACCACGGCGGCAGCAAGCATGGCGTGTTCACCGATCGCGTCGGCGCGCTGACGAACGACTTCTTCGTCAATCTGACCGACATGGCCTACACGTGGAAGCCGGCCGGCCGGAACCTTTACGAGATCAGGGATCGCAAGAGCGGCGCCGTGAAATGGACCGCGACCCGCGCTGATCTGGTATTCGGCTCGAACTCGATCCTGCGCGCCTACGCCGAGGTTTATGCGCAGGACGACGCGAAGGAGAAGTTCGTCAATGACTTTGTCGCCGCCTGGACGAAAGTGATGAACGCCGATCGCTTCGACCTGAAGTAAGCCCTCTCCTTGAAACCCGTGTCACCTAACCGGTGGCGCGGGTTTTTTCTCGTCTGAGGGCCGGAACATCGACGCGCCATTGCCGCTAAGATGCTCGCCATGAACGTGCGCGAACATTCCTCTTCCCTGCTTGCCATTCTTCTTTCGACGCTACTCGTTCTGCTGAGCGGTTGTGGCAAGGAAGACAAACAGTCCGGGATTCCGCGGGGAGCCAGCGTACTGGCCATCGGCGACAGCGTCACCTTCGGTACCGGTGCCGAGAAAGGTCAAGACTTCCCTGCCCAGTTGGCCATCATCACCCGCTGGACCATTCACAACCACGGCATTCCCGGCGACACCGCGGCCGGGGTGAGTGACCGGATCGTCGCCGCCCTGGTGGAAACCCAGCCGGTACTCGTGCTGCTGGAAATCGGCGGGAACGATTTTTTGCGGCGGACGCCGGAAGCCGAGGTCAAGGAGCAGATTCGCGCGATCCTCAAACAGATCCGGTTACAAGGCATCCCCGTCATGCTGGTGGCCGTCCCGCAGTTTTCTCCACTTGGCGCGGTACTTGGCCGTCTTCCCGATGCGCCGCTCTATGCCGAGCTGGGCAGGGAGGAACAGGTGGCGGTCATACCCGACGTACTGGCCGATGTGCTGTCTGACGACCCATTGAAAGCTGATGCTATTCATCCCAACGGTGCGGGGTATAAGCAACTGGCAGAAGGCATTGCCGACGCGCTGACGCGGACGGGCTACTACCGGCCTTGATCGGCCGAAGGCCAAAACAATCGGGCGCCCCATACCTTGAGGCATGGGGCGCCCGCGAACTACAGAAATTCGTTAGTGCTTAGGCGAAGTTCTTTTCCGCGAAGGACCAGTTGACCAGATTGCCGAGGAATGTCTCGACGAACTTCGGACGCAGGTTGCGATAGTCGATGTAGTAGGCGTGTTCCCAGACGTCGACGCACAGCAGTGCCTTGTCGCCGGTGGTCAGCGGGGTGCCGGCGGCGCCCATGTTGACGATGTCGACCGAGCCGTCGGCCTTCTTCACCAGCCAAGTCCAGCCCGAGCCGAAGTTGCCAACGGCGGAGGCCTGGAAGGCCTTCTTGAACTCGTCGAGCGAGCCCCACTTCTTGTTGATGGCGTCAGCCAGCGCACCGGTTGGGGCGCCGCCACCGTTCGGCTTCATGCAGTTCCAGAAGAAGCTGTGGTTCCACACCTGCGCGGCGTTGTTGTAGATGCCGCCGGCAGGGGCCTTCTTGACGATGGCTTCAAGATCGAGGTCTGCGTACTCGGTGCCCTTGATCAGGTTGTTCAGATTGGTGACGTAGGCCTGATGGTGCTTGGCGTAGTGGTAGTCGAAGGTCTCCTCGGACATGTGCGGTGCGAGGGCGTTCTTGGCGTAGGGCAGGGCGGGCAGGGTATGTTCCATGTTGTTCTCCGTTATGAGCTTTGGGGTAATGGTGCGTCGTGGATATGGGGACGAAGGCGGATATTACAAGCTCCGCTATTTCACGCGGGCGCCCACCTTGCCGTGGGCGAATTGCAGCTGCAAGTCGTCGCCCGTCGCCAGTTGTGCGGCATCGCGCACGATGGCGCCGTCGGGGCCGCGCACGATGCTGTAGCCGCGGTCCAGCGTGGCGAGCGGGGAGAGCGCGGCGAGCGCGCCCTGGCAGCGCGACAATTGCTGGTGACGCCGCGCGATTTGCCCGCTGAGAGTTTGGCGCAGGCGGTGGCCGAGCCGGTCGAGACGTGGTTGCAGGGCGGTGCGTTCGCGCATCGCGGCATGCAGCCGGCGCGCGAGGATCTCCAGACGTTGCCGGCTGGCGGCAAGCCGCTGGGCGGGATGAACGAGGCGCAGGGCGAGCCGGTCGAGCGCCTGCATGCGGGTTTCAAGCGCAGATTGCAGCGTGGCACGCAGCGCATCGTCGAGCGCCTTGACCTCGCTGGCAGCCTCGAACCAGCCGGCACTGGCGAGTTCGGCGGCGGCGGTGGGCGTGGCGGCGCGCCGGTCGGCGACGTAATCGGCGATGGTGGTGTCGGTCTCATGGCCGACGCCGCAAATAGTCGGCGCTGGCGAGACGGCAAGCTGGCGTGCCACGGCCTCGTCGTTGAAGGCCCAGAGATCCTCGATGCTGCCGCCACCGCGCACGACCAGCAGCAGGTCGCACTCATTTCGCGCATAGGCCTTGTCGAGCGCAGCGACGATGGCTGCCGGCGCCTCGGCGCCCTGCACCAGGGTCGGGTAGATGACCAGTTCGACGTGCGGTGCACGGCGACGGAAAGCGGCGATCACGTCGCGCAACGCGGCGGCCTGCGGCGAGGTGAGGATGCCGACACGCTTCGGATAGCGCGGGATGTCGCGCTTGAGCTCCGACGCGAACAGGCCTTCGGCGGCGAGTTTTTCGCGCAGCTTGAGGAACAATTCGTAGAGTCGCCCGATGCCGGCGCTGCGCATGCCTTCCACGTTCAACTGGAAGTCGCCGCGCGCCTCGTAGAGCGTCACGAGCGCCTGCACCTCGACCTGCTGGCCGTTGTCGAGTTTCCATGGCAATAACTGGGCGCGCGAACGGAACATCACGCAACGCACTTGCGCCTGGGCATCCTTGAGCGAAAAGTAAATATGGCCGGAGGCGGCCCGCGTCAGGTTGGAGATTTCACCCGCCACCCAGAGCAGCGGAAACTGCTGTTCGAGCAGCCGGCGGGCGGTGCGATTCAGCTCGGCGACAGTGAGGATTTGCGGGTTCAAACGCGGGAAAACCGGAGGCGGGAAGGTGCGTTTGATCTTACCTCATCCACAACGGCACCCCGGGTAGGTATCCATGTGCCCAAGCGGGTGAAAGCTGCCCCGGCGACCGTGATGTCTCCGTGCAACATATTGAATAATATGGATAAAAAAATTGGACAGTTTTGCTACGAAGCAAGAAAAGTCCTTTCCGGCTCGCCACTTAGCTGCATCGTGCGCAAGAGACTCACAGACTTTTCCACAGTTTTTGTGGATAAGACCCTGAGGCCGACCGACGTATGCTTTGCACTCACCAATTTGGGGCAATCCGCATGCAATTGATTCCGCTGGGCGCACCGGCCCTGCTGGGCCTGTTTCGCGAGGTACTGGACAGCAGCCTCGTCGAGCGTGGTGTGGCGGAAGGCATGGAGCTGCTGGGTCATGCGGATGCGTTTTGGCCGCAGGTTGCGCTGCCCGAATTGCAGCGCATGGCGCAGGGCGGCAATGTCCATGCGCAGGCCGAGCTGGCGTGGCGATCCGCCATTGGTGAAGATGTGGCCAAGTCGGCGCATGACGCCGTGCACTGGGCCACGAAAAGCGCCGAGAAGCAATGTCCGGCCGGCGAGGCGGTACTGGGCTGGCTGCTCTATCAGGGTATCGGCCTGCCGCGCGACTACGCCGAAGCGGCACGTTTGTTCGAGCGCGCGGCAACGCACAAGGATGGTCGTGGCATGGCATGGTTCGGGCTCTGCCTCCTGCGTGGTCATGGCGTCATCGCCGATGCGGCGCGGGGTGGCGAGCTTCTCCGCGAAGCAGCCGCTAGCGGCAGCCCGCTTGCCCAGTACTGGCTCGGCAGGTTGCTGTATGCCGGCGAGCATCTGCCGCGCGATTATTACGCAGCGGTCGAAAACTTGCGCAAGGCCAGCGAACACGGCCATCCGCAAGCGACCGATCTGCTGGCACGCTGCCATTTCTTCGGCCGCGGCGTGCCGCAGGATCGTACAGCTGCAGTGCTCCTGTGGCGCTCGGCGGCGACAGCCGTCGTACCTGCTGCGATGTTCAGCCTCGGCCTGTGCCTCTATGCGGGCGAAGGCGTGGCCGCCGATTATCCCGAGGCGGTCGGCTGGTTTCGCGCCGCCGCGCGCATGGGCGTTGCCGAGGCGATGTACCTGCTCGGGCAGTGCAGCACCTTCGGTTTTGGCGTGACGCCCGATCCCGAGGTTGGCCTGGCCTGGTATCGGCGTGCGGCCGAACTGGGCAGCCGCGAAGCGGAATTCGAGCTGGGCGAGGCCTGTGCCGCCGGTCGGGGGCATTTGCAGCGTGATCTGGAAGAGGCCGTCAAATGGTGGCGCCAGGCTGCTGCGCAGGGCCATGCCCGCGCGCAGCTCAAGCTCGCGCATTGCCACCGCTGGGGCGAAGGCGTGGCAGAAAACAAGGATTTGGCGCTCGCGTGGTATCGGCGCGCGGTGGAAGGCGGTGAAACCTCGGCGCATCTCTGGCTCGGCGAATGCCACGAGCATGGCGAGGGGGTGGCGGCGGACCCGGTCGCGGCACGCCGTCACTACCACGCGGCGGCGGAAGCCGGCCTCGCACACGGGCAGGCGGAGCTTGGCCGCTGCCTGCTCTATGGTATCGGCGGGCAGGTCGACATCGAGCGGGGCGAGGCGGCGCTACTGCAGGCGACCGAACGCGGCTGGCAGCCGGCGCTCGACGAACTCGAACGCTACTGGTTCGCCGAAGGCGAGCGGCATTTCCATGGCCATGGTGTCGTCGTTGATGCGGCGCGCGCGCGGCAGTGCTATCGCAAGGCCGGCGAACTCGGTCATCGTCGTGCCGCCTACATGCTGGCCGAATGTCTGCGTCACGGTATCGGCGGCACGGCCGATGCGGCGCAGGCCGTCACCTGGTACCGCCGTGCCGCGACGCTGTTCGACGCAAAGTTGGTGCTGGCCGATCTGTATTATCACGGCGAGGGCGTGACGCGGAACTACCGCGAAGCCTTGCGCTGGTTCGAGCAGGCCGCCGAACAGCATGAAGATGCCTATGCGCTCTACAGCCTGGGCTACATGCTGCTGCACGGGCAGGGCGTGCGCCGCGATGCGAAGCTGGGCCTGAAGCATTTACGGCGCGCGGCGCTGCTGGGCGAATTGAATGCCCAGTACGAACTGGGCAGTGCCTACTATCGCGGTGCGGGTGTGACGAAGAACCTCAAGCTGGCAATGAAGTGGCTGCGCATGGCGGCCGAGCACGGGCAGGAAGAGGCGCGCGCCTTCCTTGAGCGCATTGAGTGCGGCGGGAAGCTTAACTGACCGGCAACACGATCCGCGCCGCCAGCCCGCCGCCGTCGCGTGGCAGCAGCTCGAGACGGCCGCCATGCGATTGCACGATGCGCTCGACGATCGCCAAGCCCAAGCCCGCGCCTCCGGCGCCGGTGCGTGCCGCTTCGCCGCGCGTGAAGGGCTGCTTGAGGCGTTCGGCCGCGGTAGGCGCGATGCCGGGACCACGGTCGAGTACGGCGATGACGAGCTTGCTGCCTTCACGCGTCAATTCCAGTTCAATCGGCAATGCCAGTCCGGCATGACGCAAGGCGTTTTCGATCAGGTTGACGATCGCGCGGCGCAGCGGTTCGGGATGAACCGGCAGTGAAAAGTCGGCGCCGGGCAGTCCCAAGCCGACGTCCCCCCCGTGGGGGGCCGCGAGCTGAATTTGCGAGCGAGGGGGGCCAATATTGTCGGCGCTGGCGGGACGGCACTCCACCTTGTCGCCATAGCGTCCGGCGATCTCTTCGAGCAGTGCGGCGAGGTTGGTTGGCACTTTCGCCTTGCCGCCCAGGCCTTGCGGGCGCGCGAAGTCGAGGAACTGGCCGATGGTGCGATCCATCTCGGCGATGTCGGCTTCCATGCCAGCGCGCGCTTCGGCATCGGCGACCGAAAGTTCCGTCTCCATGCGCAGGCGCGTGAGCGGCGTGCGCAGATCGTGTGAGATGCCGGCCAGCAGCAGGGCGCGCTCTTCCTCGATGGGTTGCACGATGCGATAGACGATCAGCCAGGCACCGGCCAGCGCCAGCAGCAGCACCGCCGCGCCCCAGCCCAGCCATTGCATGGGCAGGCGGCGTTCGAGCCGTTCGCGGGGCAGGGCGAGCCAGTAGGGATCCGCATCGCCGGCGAAGATGCGGAAGCTGACGAATAGCCCGGGTTCGCCGTTGAGCACGAAAGCCAGTCGCGTTTCCGGGCCGAGCCGTTCATGCAGTTCGCGTTCGAGGTAACGGGTGAGCGCGGTCGGCGGCGGCGGTTCGACCTTGTCATCCGGATCGGCCGGATAGACATGGACGCCCTCGGTATCCGAGAGTTCGGCCAGCAGGTCGAGACGGCTTTCCGGCCGGGCGGTGAGCAGTGCGGTACGGGTGAGGTTGGTAACGCTGGCAATGGTCTGTGCCAGCATGCGGGCGCGGGGTTCGAGTTCGGCTTCGCGGAAGATCGCCAGCCACGCGGCAACCGCCACCAGCATCAGCGTGGCGATCAGCAGGAACGATCGCCACAGGAGGCTGCGCGGCCAGAGCTTAAGCGGCATCCTTGCCGTCGGGAACGAAGACGTAGCCGAAGCCCCACACCGTCTGGATGTGGCGCGGCTTGGCCGGATCGATCTCGACCAGCTTGCGCAGGCGCGAGATCTGCACGTCGATGGCGCGGTCGAAAACGCCGTGCTCGCGACCGCGGGCCAGTTCCATCAGCTTGTCGCGCGACAGCGGCTGGCGCGGGTGCTTGAGCAGCACCTGCAGCAGGCCGAATTCGCCGGTGGTGAGCATCGTTGTTTCATTTTCGCGAATCAATTCGCGCGTGGCGAGATTGACCTCGACGAGGCCGAAGCGCACCACTTCCTGCGCGGCGGCCGGTGCGCCGGCCGGCGGCGGCGCGGAACGGCGGCGCAGCACGGCGTGGATGCGCGCGACGAGTTCGCGCGGGTTGAACGGCTTGGGCAGGTAATCGTCGGCACCGAGTTCGAGGCCGACGATGCGGTCGATGTCGTCGCCCTTGGCGGTGAGCATCAGGATCGCAATCTCGCTCTTGGCACCACGCAGGCGGCGACAGATCGACAGGCCATCCTCGCCGGGCAGCATCAGGTCGAGCACGATCAGGTCATAGAGTTCGCGCTCCAGCGCGCGATCCATACCGGGAGCATCGGCGACGGCCTTGACGGTGAAGTCCTGTTCGGCAAGATAGCGCTCGAGCTGGCTGCGCAGCCGCAGGTCGTCATCGACGACAAGAATCTTCGGTTTGCGGGTTTCCATATTCATGGGCCGCAGGATACTGCCGTTTTTTGCGGCAAGGCGTTGCCGGATGTTTCAACCGCCTTGCCACGCAACGGATTGTTACAAAGCGGGCCAACACAGGCAGTTTCACGGTCCTACAATGCAGCCATGAAAAAGTCTGTACGCCACCTCCTGCTGCTGTGCCTCGCCGCGACCGCGTTCTCCGCGGCGGCGCGGGACGAGCCTCCGCCTCCGCCGGCAGGGTATGGTTACGGGCAAATGCAACGTCCTCTAAGGGACTGGCGCGATGCCTCCCCGGATCAGCGCGAGCAATTGCGCGATGAACGTCGCCAGCGGCGCGATGCTTGGCGGGACATGAGCCCCGAGGAGCGGCACCAACTCCGACGCGACATTCGCGATGCTGGACGCATGTACCGGCGCGGGCCGCGTCGGGACTGAATTCCCTGCTTGACATTCCTCTTGCCGAAGTCTTTACTAATACCGTAGTAAATAAGTCGGAAAATATGGAAGATGTTTCACCCACCCCAGCGAGGAGACTGTCATGTACGACATCAACAAGTTCATTGCCAATCAGGGGCTAGAAAGCCGCGATCCTGATGGATACTGCGCCGACTTGGCGCACTGGTCACCGCTCATCGCAAATCGCATGGCCATGGAGGAGGGTCTGACGCTCGAAGAGGATCACTGGGAAGTGATCTACTGTCTGCGCGAGCGCTTTCGCAAACTCGGCCCTGACTGGACGGCACGCCAGATGACACACGAACTGGAAAAGGATTTCGCCGATGCCGGCGGTCGCCGTTTCCTCTATGCGCTGTTCCCGGGTGGGCCGCTGGCGCAGGGCTGCAAGCTGGCCGGGCTGCCGCTGCCGCAGGGAACGCTCAACCGCTCGTTCGGCAGCGTGCATTGACTTCATTCTCCCGACGGAAGTATGATGTTTTCGCCTTGTCGTCTTACGGGCGAATTGTCGGGAGGATTGTTTCGTGGATGCAACGCTACCCAGTGACCTGCTCGCCCTGAGCATTCTGGTTTTCGTACTTGGCCTCAAGCACGGTTTCGACGCCGATCATCTGGCGACGATTGATGGTCTGACGCGCTTCAACTCTCGGACGCGGCCCGGTTTGGCCCGCTACTGCGGGGCGCTGTTTTCACTCGGTCACGGGGTGGTCGTTGTTGCCATCGCCCTGGCGGTCAGTACCCTGGCGCGCCACTGGCAGACGCCGGAGTGGCTGGAAACCGTCGGTGCCTGGATTTCCATCGCTTTCCTGTTCGCGCTGGGCTTGCTCAACATCCATGCGGTGTTGCGTGCCGAGCCGGATGAGGTCGTGCGTCCGGTCGGCCTCAAGGGACGCTTTCTCGGCCGTCTTGCGCAGGCCGCCAGTCCCGGCCTGATCGCGCTGGTCGGCGCCCTGTTTGCCTTGTCGTTCGACACCATCAGCCAGGCCGCCCTGTTCGCACTGACAGCGACCCAGTTCGGTGGCTGGCAGGATGCCCTGCTGCTCGGCCTGTTGTTCATACTGGGCATGCTCGTTACGGACGGGATCAATGGCTTCTGGATATCGCGCCTGATCGTCCGGGCCGATGAAGTCGCCCGCGTCGCATCGCGCCTCATGAGCCTTGTCGTGGCCGGCATCAGTTTGCTGGTCGGCGCCTTCGGCATCATGAAAATGTCCCTTCCTGATATCGATGCCTGGAGCGAGGGCAAGGAACTGTTCTTCGGTGCGGCCGTGGTCACGGTCATTGGCGTCAGTTATCTCCTGGCGCTACGCCTGTCGCGCACACGGGGCGTCGTCGCCACCCTGTCCCGCTGAAGCAGGAGGGCAGGGGTGGCGCATGTCGGCGCTGCGGCGATTCGCGTTAAGATGACCTTCGTCCGCCGCTGCCTGAAATCGTCATGCCCGCTGCCGTGCCGTTCCCGTCGCCTGCCACTTCCCGCCGCACACTGCGTGGCCGGCCGTTGGCGCGCATCCTGCAACGCGAGTCGCGCTTTGCCCTGTTTGCTGCCGCGACGCTGATTGCGGCATTTTCTCCGGCCACCTATACCCGTCCCGTGCGCCAGGCGACGGCGCAGGCGATCTGCTTCTCGGCCTGGCAGGCATTACCGGGCTATGCCCTGTTGAGCGTCCTGGCGGGCGCGGTGCTGACGCACATCGTGGCGGTGTCTGCCGCTAGCTATGGTTTGTCGCACCTGGCGCTCGAAGCGGTGGTGCGCGTCTATGTCATCGAACTGCTGCCGCTGGTGGCGGCCCTGTTCGTCGCCCTGCGTTCCGGGCTGGATTTGCTCGATCGCCTTGCCGCCGAGCGGGCGCGCGGCGCGGATTTCGGCACGCCGATGCGGTTTCGCCAGCAGGTCGTGCCCGGCGTGGCGGGCAATTTGCTCGCCGTCATCATGCTGACGCTGGCGAGCGGCTTGTTGGTGCTCGCGGTCGCCTATCTGGTGGTGTATGGCGTGACGCCGTGGGGGCTCGCCGATTACACGCGGCTGGTCGGCCAGGTGTTCGACCCGGTGACCGCGCCGACGCTATTGCTGAAGATCTTTCTCTTTGCTGTCGCCGTCGCCGTTGCGCCGGTCGCGATCGTGCTCGACACCCCGCGGCGCGCCGCCAGCGGCAGCGAAATGCGCGTGATGGCGCGCCTGTTGCTGCTACTGGTGGCAATCGAAGGTGCTGTCCTCATGTTGCTGCATTTCTGAGGCAGTCCGATCATGGCCGATCCGCAAGCTACCGAAACGCCCCGCCCGCCGATTCCGCATGCGGGCGCGAAGACCGTGGCGATGATCCTCATAACCCTGCTGCTGCTGGGCGGGTTCGTACTGTATGTGATGTTCGCACGCGGCATGTTCGAAGAAACCCAGCGTCTCGTACTGCTGGCCGAAAATTCCGAAGGTGTGACGATCGGCATGGACATGACCTTCACCGGTTTCCCGATCGGGCGCGTGCGGCGTATCGAACTCGGCGAGGACGGCAAGGCGCATATCCACCTCGACATTCCGACCCGGGATGCGCGCTGGCTGCGCGTGTCATCGGTATTCACGCTCGAGCGCGGCGTGGTCGGTGGCGCGAAGCTGCGTGCCTTCACCGGCCTGCTCGACGACCCGCCGCTGCCCGACGGCGCTCGGCGCGAAGTGCTGATCGGCGACGCCACCGCAGGTATTCCGCATCTGGTCAGCAGCCTGCGCGAACTGGCCGACAATCTTGTGAGTATGACTGCGTCCGAATCGCCGTTGAACGCCGGCATCGCCAATGTGCGCACGGTTACCGGCGCGATGACCGGACCGCGCGGTGCACTGGATGGCCTGCTCGGCCCGGCGGGCGCGCGGCGCATCCACGAGTCGCTGGAGCAGACCAACCGGCTGTTGGCGCAGACCAACGTACGCCTGTACGGCAAGGATGGGCTGATGGACGATGCGCAGCGCGTAACGGGCGAACTGAATGCCTTGCTGTCCGACGTGCGCGCCAGCTTGAAGAAGACTGACGCCCTGATCGACGAGGCGCGCGGCATCGCCGTGAATGCACGCGTCGCCACCGAGGACCTCGATGCCTTGCGCAACGAGGTGGAGGCGAGCCTGCGACGCGTTTCCGGGCTGATCGAGGAGGTCAATCGCAAATGGCCCTTCGCCCGCGATCGGGAGCTCAAGCTGCCATGAGCCGGATGCTTTGCATAGCGTTGCTGCTGCTCGCGGGGTGCGCCGGTGGGCCGTCCACTCCGGACTGGCAGGTCTACACGCACGGTGCACTGGCGGCGCATACGCGCGCCTGGCTGGCGGGCGACACGCGCGTCGCCGCGCGCGAGCTTGCCATCGCCCGCCGCGAAGCGGGACGCACCGGCAGTGCAGAACCGCTCGCGCGCGTCGAGCTGACGGCCTGCGCTGCACTCATCGCCAGTCTCGACGCGGCGGATTGTCCCGCGGCGCAGCCGCTGCTGCAGGATGCCGGTGCCGAAGTGCATGCCTATGCCGCCTACCTGGCAGGACAGTGGGACGGTCTCGACCGCGAGAAGCTGCCGCCCGCGCAGCGCGGTGTGCCCGCTGCCACGGATGTCGCCGCACAACTGCAGTCCATCGACGATCCGCTCTCGCGACTGGTTGCCGCTGCACTGCTGCTACGCGCGGGAAGGCTCGCCCCGGAGGGTATTGACCTGGCGATCGACACCGCGTCGAAGCAAGGCTGGCGCCGCCCCTTGCTGGCCTGGCTCGGCTTCGACCGCGACCGGCGTCTGGCTGCCGGAGACCGTGCCGGAGCGGCGGAACGCCAGCGCCGCATCGGATACGCCCTCAGTCCATCCCGGAACGCCCGGTAGAATCCGGGGCGTGAATCTCCTCGCCTTCGAAGCCGCCACCTCCCGCCTATCCGTCGCCCTGAGCCGCGACGGCGTAATCACCGAAAAATCGGCCGACGTGCCGAATGGCGGCTCGGAACGGCTGCTGCCCTGGGCGAACGAACTCCTCGCCGAGGCCGGCTTGACGCTCAGGCAACTCGACGGCCTCGCCTTCGGTGCCGGGCCCGGCGGCTTCACCGGGCTGCGGCTGGCCTGCGGTGTGACGCAAGGGCTGGCCTTCGGACTCGATCTTCCCGTGGTGCCCATCGGTACGCTGGCTGCGCTTGCACTTGTGGGGGGTGATGGCAAGGTACTCGCCTGCCTCGACGCGCGCATGAACGAAGTCTATGTCGCGGCTTATCTAGTGGCGGGCGATAGCGTGCAGGAACTCATGGCCCCGAAAGTCGGCGCTGGCGAGACGGCACCCCTGCCCGAGGGTAACGGCTGGCGTGGCGTCGGCGATGGCTTTGCCACCACTCATGGCGAAGCAATTCATCAGCGCATGGACGCGCGACTGATTTCATTCGACGCGAACCGCTTTCCGGCCGCCGGCGCGGTCGCCCGACTCGCGGCGCCGATGCTGGCACGAGGTGGCGGGGTGGCTGCGGCGCAGGCGCTGCCGCTCTACGTGCGCGACAAGGTGGCACTGACGACGGCCGAACGCCTTGCCCGGGGTGGCAGCAAATGAATGTCGTGCCGATGACAGCGGCTGATATCGACGCGGTGCTGGCCATCGAGGAGCGTGTGCAGGCCTTTCCTTGGACGCGCGGCAATTTCAGCGACGCGCTGGAGGCTGGCTACACGGGCTGGGTTGCCCGCGAGGGCGATGCGGTCGTTGGGTTCGCTGTACTGATGCGCGCCGTCGATGAAATCCATTTGCTGGTGATCGGCATCACCCCGCTGTGCCAGCATGCTGGGCGCGGCCGCGCACTGCTGGAGTTCACAATGTTGCAGGCGCGCGAAGCGGGCATGACGCGCATGCTGCTGGAAGTGCGGCCATCGAATTCGAGCGCCATCGCTTTCTACCGACAGGCCGGTTTTGTCGAGATCGGCCGCCGGCGCGGGTACTATCCGGCTTCCACCGGAAGGGAAGATGCCATCGTGATGGCGAAGGATCTATGAACCGCGATCAGATTTTGAAGGAGATGGGCCTCGGGCCGATCTGGAAATTGCGCCAGCCGCCGAAGAAGAAGCGCGGCGAAACCGCGCCTGCCGAACCCGTCGGCGTCGACGACCGCACGGCAGCCATTGCTGCGATGGATTGGGACACGTTGAAGCAGGCCGTCGCTGATTGCACCGCCTGCGAACTGTGCCAGACGCGCAAGCAGGCCGTGTTGGGCGTCGGCGATATCGAGGCCGACTGGCTGTTCATCGGCGAGGGCCCGGGCGCGGAGGAAGACGAGCGCGGTGAACCCTTCGTCGGCCAGGCAGGGAAGCTGCTCGATGCCATGCTCGCGGCCATCGACCTCAAACGCGGCAACAGTGTCTATATCGCCAATGCCGTGAAATGCCGCCCACCGAACAACCGCACGCCGGAACCGGGCGAGACGGCCGCCTGCTGGCCCTTCCTCGCGCGGCAGATCGAACTGATCCAGCCGAAGCTGATCGTCACGCTCGGCAAGCCGGCGGCGCAGACGCTGCTGCAGCAGGAGGTCACGATTTCGCGCTCCCGGGGCATGGTGCAAGATTTCGCCGGCATCCCGCTGATTGTCACCTATCACCCGGCCTACTTGCTGCGCAACCTGCCGGACAAGGCAAAAGCATGGGAAGACCTCTGTTTCATGCGCAAGACCATGGCCAGCCTCCGGTAAAATTGCCGCATGACTTCTCCCCTGATTCAATCCGACCAATCCGCCCTGCTGGTGATCGATGTGCAGGAGCGTCTGCTGCCACATATCCACGACTGGCAGCGCGTGCTCGGCCATGTCGACTGGTTGGTGCAGGTGGCGCAGCGCATCGGTGTACCGGTGGCGGCGACCGAACAGTATCCGAAGGGTATCGGCCACACGCATCCGCTGATCGCGGAAAAGTTGCCGGCCAATGCAACCGGCGTCAAGCTGCATTTCTCCTGTGTGGATGGCAACTGCCTGCCCGGCCTGCCGGGCATGGCGCGCCCGCAGATCGTCGTCTGCGGCATCGAGTCGCATGTCTGCGTGCTACAGACGGTGCTGCAACTGGCGGCGATTGGCAAGCAGGTATTCGTGGTGGACGAGGCGGTCGGTTCGCGTGATCCTGCGCACAAGGTATTGGCGCTGGAACGCATGCGCCAGCACGGCATCCAGATCGTCTGCCGCGAAATGGTCGCCTTCGAATGGCTCGGCCAGGCGGGCACCGACCAATTCCGCGACATCAGCAAGAACTTCCTGAAGTAGGCGACGTGCGCATCCTGCTCTCCAATGATGATGGATATTTCGCGCCCGGCCTCGCGGCGCTGGCCGAGGCCATGCAGGGCATGGGCGAGGTCACTGTCGTCGCGCCCGAACGCAATCGCAGTGGTGCCTCGAATTCGCTGACACTCGATCGGCCCCTGCACTTGAAGGAAGCCCCGAACGGCTTCTTCTATGTAAACGGCACGCCGACCGATTGCGTGCATCTGGCCGTCACCGGCATGCTCGACCACGAGCCGGACATGGTGCTCTCGGGCATCAACTGGGGCCCGAACATGGGCGACGACACGATCTATTCCGGCACCGTCGCGGCGGCGATGGAAGGCCACCTGCTCGGCGTGCCGGCGATCGCGCTGTCGCTCGGGAGTTTTTCCGGCCGCAATTTCGCCACGGCGGGACGCGTCGCACGCCAGCTGGCCGAGCGCTTCCGCGACCGTCCCTTCGGTGCGCCCTTGCTGCTCAACGTGAATGTGCCGGATGTGCCCTACGAACTGCTGCAGGGCATGCGCGTGACCCGGCTGGGCCGTCGCCACAAGGCCGAACCGGTCGTGAAGCAGATTTCGCCGCGCGGCGAGACGGTGTATTGGGTTGGTGCTGCCGGTGCCGCGGCCGATGCGGGCGAGGGCACGGATTTCCATGCCGTCGACAACAACTGGGTGTCTGTGACCCCGCTGCAGATCGACCTGACGCATGCCGGCCAGTTGGGTGGTGTGCAGGAATGGCTCGGACCATGAGCGTTCTAGCTGGCCTGGGGATGACCTCTGATCGCACGCGCACGCGCATGATCGAGCGCCTGCGCGAGCAGGGCATCAAGAACGAGCAGGTGCTGATGGCGATCGGCGTCGTGCCGCGCCACATCTTCGTTGAGGAGGCGATGGCGCACCGCGCCTACGAGGACACGGCGCTGCCGCTCATTCTCGGCCAGACCATCTCGCAGCCCTATATCGTCGCGCGCATGATCGAGCTCTTGCTCGAAGGCCGTACTGGGCTCGGCAAGACACTCGAAATCGGCGCCGGCTGCGGCTATCAGGCGGCGGTGCTGGCGCAGCTGACGCGCGAGGTCTATGGTATCGAGCGCCTCGGCCCGCTGCTGGCGCGGGCACGCGAGAACCTCAAGGCGCTGAAGCTCACGCGCATCCGCCTCAAGCATGGCGACGGCATGGCCGGCCTGCCCGAAGCCGCGCCCTTCGACTCGATCATCGTCGCCGCGGCCGGCGCGGCCGTACCTCAGGCCCTGAAGGACCAGCTCGCCGTCGGTGGCCGCCTCGTGATCCCGGTGGGCAGCGGCGTGCAGGAGTTGGTGGTGATCGAGAGAACGCAGGACGGGTGGAAGGAAGGCATCTTCGATGCCGTGCGTTTCGTGCCCCTGTTGCCGGGAGTTGCCTGATGATTCGTTTGCTTGCCCTGTTTTTGTCATTGACGCTCGTCGGCTGCGCCAGCAAGGCGCCCGCACCGGTATCCGATTCGCAAAGTCCGGCGCGCATCGAGGCAGCGCAAGCGTCGATGCCGACCGGCAAAGTGCATGTCGTCAGGAAAGGCGACACGTTGTTCGGCATCGCGCGCGAAAACGGCCTCAACACGCGCGATATCGCCGCGTGGAACAACCTCGACAATTCAAATCGCATCAGCGTCGGACAGCAGCTGCGTTTGTCTCCTCCCACGGCACAGCCCGCCGCAACGGCTGCGCCTGATGGCACCGAAGTGCGCGCGATCACGGCGAGCGGCAGCGTTGTCGCCCGGCCGCTCGATGGCGCGCCGGCCGCCAGTGCCGTCCTGCCAGAGCCGACTTCTCAAGCCTTGGCCCCGGGCAATACCGAAATGCTCAAGCGCGGGCCCAAGGGTGGCAAGCTGCCTTATTCAGAAGAGAATCTCGCGCGCCTCAGGGGCGAGCCGGCACCGGCGGCCGCTCCCACCCCTGAGCCTGCGGTGACATTGGAAAAACCGGCGGTGCCGCCTACACCACCCGTCACCACCGGTATCGACTGGGGCTGGCCGGCTTCCGGCAAGCTGCTGTCTAACTTCAGCGAAGGCAATGCCGGCGCGCAGGGACTGAACCGCGGCATCGACATTGCCGGCAACGTCGGCGAGCCGGTCCTCGCTGCCGCACCGGGCAAGGTCATCTTCGTAGGCGTCTATCCGAAGCATGGCAACCTCGTCGTGCTGCTGCACGCCAATGGCTACAGCTCGGTCTATGCACACAATAGTCGCGTGCTGGTCAAGGAAGGCCAGATGATCAAGCGCGGCCAGCGCATCGCCGACCTGGGCAATTCCGACGCCGACCAGCCCAAGCTGCACTTCGAGGTACGACAGCAGGGCAAGCCGGTCGATCCGCTCAAATTCCTGCCCCCACGTTGATGACACCGGGCGAAGAAAGCGAGATCGATAGCGGCGAGTTGCCGCCCGATACTGCGCACGACGAAGTGCATGACGTGACCGGCGAAGATGGTTTTCTCGACGACGTCACCCAGCTCTACCTCAACGAAATCGGCGCCACGCCGCTCCTGAAACCGGCCGAGGAGTTTGCGCTGGCGCGTGCCGTACGCAAAGGCGATTTCGCCGCACGCCAGAAGATGATCGAGGCCAACCTGCGGCTCGTTGTCAGTATCGCCAAGCACTACCAGCATCGCGGCATTCCGCTCGACGACCTGATCGAGGAGGGCAATCTCGGTCTGATCCACGCGCTGGAGAAATTCGACCCCGAGCGCGGCTTCCGCTTCTCTACCTATGCGACCTGGTGGGTGCGCCAGAACATCGAGCGCGCGATCATGAACCAGTCGCGTACCGTGCGCCTGCCGGTACATGTGGTGAAGGAGCTAAACGCCGTGCTGCAGGCCCTGCGCAAGTGCGGCGCGGATGTCGAAAAGGCAGACGAGGAGCCGACGCCCGTGCTCGAGAAGGTGGCGAAACTGCTGCACAAGCCGGTGGATGAAGTGCGTCAGTTGCTGCTGCTCAACGAGCGTACCGCCTCGCTCGACGCGCCGCTGGACATCGACCCCGATCTCTCCATCGCCGATGCCATCGCCGACGAACACGCGGTTGATCCCGAGGTGGCGGTCGAACATGAGGAAGTCGTGCGCCACATCGGCGAGTGGGTCGGCGAACTCTCCGATCGCCACCGCGGCGTCGTCGAACGGCGCTACGGCCTCAATGGCCGCGACGTCGCGACACTCGAAACCCTCGCGCAGGAACTCGGTGTTACGCGTGAGCGCGTGCGCCAGCTGCAGATGGAAGCGCTCGCCCGCCTGCGCCAGCGCCTCGCGCGCGACGGTGTCGGCGTGCGCTCATTGTTGTAAGCGCAGATCCTTCAGCGCCTGCGCGAACTGGAACACCGCCATCGCGTAGAAGCTGCTGCGGTTGTAGCGCGTGATCACGTAGAAGTTCTGGTAGCCGAGCCAGTATTCCGTCGGGGCATCCGGCGTGACGAGATCGATCAGCGCTGCGGACGCGTCAGGCGCATCGGCGGGAATCTCCACACCGAATTCCTCCATCTCCTGCGGCCGCCGTTGAGGCAGGATGCCTTCCGCGACAAGACGTTCAGGTGCCGTCACGTTGGAGCTGACTTTCAGCGTGACCGGACCGCCGGTTTCCCAGCCGTGTTCCTTGAGGAAGTTCGCGACGCTGCCGATGGCGTCGTCCGCGCTGCCGGTCAGGTCGATACGGCTGTCGCCATCGAAGTCGATGGCATAGCTGCGGATGCTGGATGGCAGGAACTGGGGGAGCCCGATCGCACCGGCGTAGGAACTGCGGTAGCTGTCGGCTGACCGGTTTTCGTCGCGTGCGAGCAGCAGCAGGGCTTCGAGTTCGCGGCGGAACAGATCGGCGCGTGGCGGGTAATCGAAGGCCAGCGTGGTCAGCGCGGCAAAGGTGTCGAAGCGGCCAAGGTGCTTCCCGTAGATCGTCTCGATGCCGATGATGGCAACGATGATTTCAGCCGGTACGCCGGTGAGGGCTTCCGCTTTAGCCAGCGTTGCCTCATGGCGCTGCCAGAAGGCGAGGCCGGCGGCGGTACGCTTCGGTTCGATGAAACGCTGGCGATAGGCACGCCACGAACGGATCTTCGGATCCGTCGGCGGGGCGATGGCCTTGAGGACGAATGGTATCGGCCGCGTTTTGCCGAACTGGACGGTGAGTTGTGCCGCGTCGAAGCCGTGGCGTGACTGCATGTCGGCGATGAAGGCCTGTACATCCTCGCGTGTGGCATAGCTGCCGGCGTGGAGGTTGAACGCGATCAGGGCGAGCAGGGCAAAGACGAGGTGTTTCATGGCTTGAACGTGGCGACACGCTGGCGGAGCAACGTGAGCGTGCTGTCTGGTGAAGTGCCGTAGCGTAGCCCGGCGTAGAGCGCCGCGATGGCGTGAATATCGTCCGCCACGGCGGGCAATTCGGCGGCCACGCGTGTGGCATAGTCCTGCGGGCCTTCCCACGCTTGGCGCGGCAGGCCGTGTTTTTCGAGCCGCTGCGCAGCCCGCTGCCACTGGCGCTGCGCGGGGTCAAGGCGCGGCCGGCGCCACAATAGGGCGGCGGCGAGGACAAGCAGTACGAACCCGGTCAGCCCGGTCAGCCAGGCGGCCATCTTGCGCCAGTCGGGCGCGTCCATGCCGAGCTGGGCGAGCAGTTCGAGCTGGCGTTCCGGATTGAAGCCGAGCACCCACTGGTTCCATGCGTTGTTGATCGCCCACCAGCGGAAGCGTGCGTCGCGCAGCCAGTCGAAGCCCTTGCGTGCGAGGAAGGGCAGCGGGTCGCCGGCCGGCACGGCGGCGGCGAGGTTCTCCTCGATGCGCGCCGGTGCGGAAGTTGCCGTCGGGTCGATGCGCACCCAGCCGCGTCCGTCCAGCCAAACTTCGGCCCAGGCGTGTGCGTCCGACTGGCGGATCACCCAGGTGTCGTCGACCGGGTTGCGCTCGCCACCCTGATAGCCGGTGACGACACGTGCCGGCACGCCGGCGGCACGCATCAGGATGACGAAGGATGCCGCGAAATGCTCACAGAAGCCGCGCTTGTGATCGAAGAGAAATTCGTCGGCGACATGCTGTCCCGTCAGCGGCGGACGCAGCGTATAGACGAGTTGCTGCTGGCGCAGGAAATCGATGGCGCGCTGCACGCGGTCGGTCGCGCTGCTGCCATCTGCCGTCCAGCCAGCGCCGATTTCCCGCGTGCGCGGGTTGAGGCCGGCGGGCAGGCGCTGCGCTGCCGCAAGCGTGAAGTCGCTGGCTTCATTGTGCTCGACCTGCGGACGCGAGACCATCGCATAGCGCTGCCTTTCACGCACAGGCTTGCGGGCATGCAAGAGGTAGTCGGATGTGCGGAATGATTCCGGCGGCAGCGTCTCGGGCAGTTCGAGCGCAAACAGCCAGGGCTTGTTGTGCGGTTCCAGCGTGACCGTGTAGGCGTAGGCCGGACTGCCTGCAACCGCCGAGTAAGGTAGTTCTCGGGCGGGAGCCGCCAGCCCCTGCCGCCAGGTGCGGCCGTCGAGCAGGGACAGCACGGGGCCGCGCCAATACATCTCCTTCTTCGGCGGAGTGGTGCCTTCGAATTGCACGCGGAAAGCGATGGCGTCAGACTGGGCGAGGTTGTTGATCGCGCCCGGCGACATGGTGTCGCTGAGGCCGGTCAGCCCGCTGTAGGCGTCACGCGGCAGGCCCCACAGCGGTCCCTGCACGCGCGGGAACAGGACGAAGAGGATCAGCATGAAGGGGACGGCCTGCAGCAGCATCGTGCCCGCAAGGCGGAACAGTTTCGCCGGACTGCCGTGGGCATCGGTCAGGTTGGCGAGCGCGGCGGTGGCCATCAGCACGGTGGCGAGCATCGTCGCCGCGACGGGGATCGACTGGTCCTCGAAGAACTGCGCGAGCGTGAGGAAGTAGGCGAGCAGCACGACGGCCAGCCCGTCGCGCGGGGAACGCGATTCCAATTGCTTGAGCGCCATGAAGACCAGCAGCAGCGCCACCCCGGCTTGTTGGCCGAACAGCGTACGGAACTGGAAATGCACGCCGGCCGTGCAGGCGAGCGTGACAAGGATCAGCAGCCAGCGCGGCGGCAGGGGCTTGCGCCAACACGCCAGCGCAGCACGCCAAAGGAAGGCGCCGGCCGCCACGGTCGCCAGCCAGGGCGGCATCTGCGGCGCGAGCGGAACATAGGCGGCGATGCCCGTCGCCAGCAGCCACCAAGTCTGCGCCGGCGTCAGTGGATGAAGGGGCGGTTTAACTTTCTTGCCCATGCAAGGCCAGTGTTTTCAGGCAGGCGTGAGTATGGGTGGGGCCATGCGCCTGCGGGATTTCGCCGCCCGGCAGGCGCAGGCCCCATGACAGTCCGGCATCCTCGGCGTCGAGCACCCAGCGCGTGAGGATGGACAGGCGCGTTTCGACATCCAGCGTTGCCGGCAGCATGGCCCAGTCGAACCACAAGGCCTGCGCCGCGGTGCCGGAGAATTGCTTGGTCTGCAGTGCGGCGTCCGGGCCGAGGCGCGCGGCGGTCTTCCATGCCACATGATGCGGCGGGTCGCTCGGATGGTGGCGCCGCAGGCCGGCGAAATCCTCATCGCCGGAATCGCTGGGCAGCTGGCCGCCTTGCATGCCGGCAAAAGTCGGCGCTGGCGGGACGGCATCCGCAGGGCGTGGATAGACGAGGCAGGCGAGCGCGGGCGCGGCGTAGCTCCAGGTGCGCACGAGCCCGAGCGGCCAGACGGTTTCGATTGTCACGCGCGGCAACGTCAGCCAGCCGCGCCGTGTCGTCGGCATGGGCAGCAGGGCGCGCGCGCTGCCTTGCGGTGGCACGTCGACTATGACGACGGTTTCCCCCGGAAGGAAGAGACGCAGCAGTCGGCGCTCGCGGGCATCGGCGTTATGCAACAGCAATGGAAAGCGTGCGGTGTCGCCGCCGAACACCGGCGCGGGCGTGCCGACCGTGATGGAGGTACCGGCAAGGTTGCGGAAGGTGTGAAGAATCGCGACGATGCCGAGGCCGCCGAGCAGGAAGACCAGCCCGTAACCGAGGCTCAGGTTGTAGTTGATCGCACCGATCAGCAGCACGAGCAAGGAAATCGCATACAGCAATCCGCCACGCGTCGGCAGCACATAGACACGCCGCTGGGTGAGCAGCACGGGCACCGGTTCGGGTGGGCGGACCCGTAGTGCCCAGGCGGCGAAGCGTTCGTGCAGCGACCGGCGCAGCGCTTGCAGCATTGCTAAGGCAGGGGCACCGCTTCGATCAGGGCGCGCGCGAGTTCGTCGGCACTGCGCTGTTCTCCGGCGGTGGGCAGGCGGTGGGCGGCGACCGCCGGCAGCACTGCCTGTACGTCCTCGGGCAGCACATGATCACGTCCTTCCAGCAGTGCCCATGCGCGTGCGGCGGCGACGAGGCCGAGGCCGGCGCGTGGCGAAAGCCCGGCTTTCCATTCCGCCGTGGTGCGGGTGTGTGCGGCGAGCGCCTGCACATAGTCGTAGAGTGCTGGTGCGACGTGCAAGAGGGTGGCACGCTGTTGTTCAGTAATGAGTTGTTCGGGAGTCAGCAGTGGCGAGGTCTCGGCGAGTACGGCGCGGCGGTCGCGGCCTTCGAGCAGCGCCCGTTCGGCAGCGCGGTCGGGGTAACCGAGTTCGATGCGCATCAAAAAGCGGTCGAGCTGCGACTCCGGCAGCGGAAAGGTGCCGAGCTGGTAGGCCGGGTTCTGCGTCGCGATGACGAAGAAGGGTTGTGGCAGTGGCCGCGTTGCGCCCTCGACGGTGACTTGATGCTCTTCCATTGCTTCGAGCAGTGCGCTCTGCGCCTTGGGTGTGGCACGGTTGATCTCGTCGGCCAGTACGACCTGAGTGAAGACCGGCCCGGGATGGAAGCGGAAGTCGCCGCGTTCGCGGTCGAACACCGAGATGCCGAGGATGTCCGCCGGCAGCATGTCGCTGGTGAACTGGATACGCTGGAAATCAAGGCCAAGCAGTCGGGCGAGCGTATGGGCGAGGGTGGTTTTGCCGACGCCCGGCAGGTCTTCGATCAGCAGGTGGCCGCGTGCCAGCAGGCAGGCGAGGGCGAGGCGGATTTGACGTTCCTTGCCGAGGATGATGCCGCTGGCAGCGGTCAGGACGGAAGCGAGCGTGCTGGAGTTTGGGGTGGGGACCATGCGATACAATTGAGCCAAAAGGTCATAATGCTGTTTTAGTCGATTCTAAGCGAAGCCACCTGCCCATCATTTCGTTTTCCCATGACTATTGCCTTCATCACCCACCGCGATTGCCTGTTGCACGACATGGGGTCGCATCACCCGGAGTGCCCGGAGCGGCTAGGTGCGATCCAGGACCGGCTGATCGCGGCCGGACTCGACCTTTACCTGCACTATTACGACGCGCCGCTGGCCGAGAACGAGCATTTGCGCCGGGCACATGCACAAAGCTATATCGACATGATTCACGCCAGCGTGCCGGACCAGGGCATCCACCATCTGGATCCCGACACGGCGATGTCGCCCGGCACGCTCAAGGCGGCGCTGCGCGCGGCAGGTGCCGGTGTGCTGGCCACCGACCTGGTGATGAAGAAGGAAATGCCGGCCGCCTTCTGCGCGGTGCGCCCGCCAGGCCACCATGCCGAGTACGCGCGTTCGATGGGCTTCTGTTTCTTCAACAACATCGCCATCGCTGCCCGCCATGCGCTCGAAAACTGGGGGCTACAGCGCGTCGCCATCATCGACTTCGACGTGCACCACGGCAATGGCACGGAAAACATCATCGAACAAGACATGCGCATGCTGATGTGCAGTATTTTTCAGCATCCGTTCTACCCCTATTGCGGCACCGACGAACCGGCGCCGAACATGTGCAACGTGCCGATGCCGGCCCGGTCGCGCGGCGATGCCTTCCGCGAGGTCGTGAGCGAGATCTGGATGCCGCGCCTGCGCGAGTTCAAGCCGGAGATGATTTTCATCTCTGCCGGCTTCGATGCCCACGTCGAGGACGACATGGGCAATCTGGGACTCGTCGAATCCGACTATGCTTGGGTCACCGAGCAATTGCTGCAAGTCGCCAAGGAATCCGCACAGGGACGCATCGTCTCGATGCTCGAAGGCGGATATGTCATGTCGCCACTGGCGCGTAGCGTGGCGGCGCACATCAAGGCACTCGCCGAAATCTGATTTCCAATTCTTGATCCGGACACACATCATGATTCGAGGTTCCATTCCCGCCATCGTCACCCCCATGCAGGAGGACGGCTCGCTTGACCTGCCGGCGCTGCGGCGCCTGCTCGACTGGCATATCGCCGAAGGTTCCGACGCGGTTGTCGTCGTCGGTACGACCGGCGAATCGCCGACTGTCGACATGGACGAGCATTGCCTGCTGATCCGCGAAACCGTCGCGCACGTGGCCGGACGCATCCCGGTGATCGCCGGCACTGGCGCCAACTCGACGAGCGAGGCGGTCGAACTGGCGCAATGCGCGAAAGCCGCCGGCGCCAGCGCACATCTGTCCGTTGTGCCCTACTATAACAAGCCGACGCAGGAAGGCCTCTACCAGCACTTCAAGGCGATTGCCGAGGAAGTCGACCTGCCGCTGATCCTCTACAACGTGCCGGGCCGTACGGTCGCCGACCTGTCCAACGACACGACGTTGCGCCTCGCGCAAGTGCCGGGCATCGTTGGCATCAAGGACGCGACCGGCAACCTCGAGCGTGGCACCGACCTGATCAAGCGTGCGCCGCCCGGCTTCGCCATCTACAGTGGCGACGATGCGACCGGCTTCCTGCTGGTGTTGCTGGGTGGTCACGGCGTCATTACAGTGACCGGCAACGTTGCACCCAAGCTGATGCACGAAATGGTGGCGGCCGGCCTGAGCGGCGATGTGAAGACCGGGCGCGAAATCAATGCGCGTCTGCTCGGTCTGCACAAGCAACTGTTCTGCGAAGCCAACCCGATTCCCGTCAAGTGGGCCTGCGCACGCATGGGCCTGATCAAGGATACCCTGCGTCTGCCGCTGACCACGCTGTCGCCCGATTGCCACGAGCGCGTGCGTGCGGCAATGTGCGCAGCCGGCATCAACATCTGAACCCATGAGCATGAACGAAAACCTGTTTCGCATCACCGGCGCGCTGCTGTGCGCGGCCCTGCTGTCCTCCTGCTCGGGCAACATCCTGCCCGAGTCGAAGAAGATCGATTACAAGTCGGCGGGCAAGTTGCCCTCGCTAGAGGTGCCGCCCGACCTGACCCAGCCGACGCGCGACGATCGTTATGCGGTGCCGGACATCAGTCCAAAAGGCTCTGCCACTTATTCCGAATACGCGGGCGAGCGTAAGGCGGGCACGACGACCTCGACGTCGCCGGCCGTGCTGCCGAGCGTCGACAAGATGCGCATCGAGCGTGCCGGCACGCAGCGCTGGCTGGTCGCCAATGGCACACCGGAGCAGTTGTGGCCGCAGATCAAGGAGTTCTGGCAGGAAACCGGATTCATCGTCGATTCCGAAGTTCCCGAAGCTGGTGTGATGGAAACCGACTGGGCCGAGAACCGCGCCAAGTTGCCACAGGACATCATCCGTTCCACGCTCGGCAAGGTGTTCGACAGCCTCTATTCGACCGCCGAGCGCGACAAGTTCCGCACGCGGCTGGAGAAAGGTGCGGAGCCCGGCACGACTGAGATCTACATCAGCCATCGCGGCATGTACGAGGTCTATGTCACCGAAGGCAAGGACCAGACGCGTTGGCAACCGCGTCCTGCCGAACCGGAGCTGGAAGCTGAAATGCTGCGCCGCCTGATGGTGCGCCTCGGTGTCGAGGAAGATCGTGCCAAGTCCATGCTGGCGACGGAGAAGCAGCCGGACCGTGCCAAGCTGACGCGCGCTGCCGATGGTGCCGGCACGCTGACTCTGCAGGAAACCTTCGACCGTGCCTGGCGGCGTGTCGGACTGGCGCTCGACCGTGTCGGCTTCACTGTCGAAGACCGTGACCGCTCGCAGGGCATGTACTACGTGCGCTATATCGATCCGGAAGCCAGCGTCAAGAAGAAGGATGAAGGCGAGGGCTGGCTCTCCAAGCTCAATCCGGTGAATCTGTTCAAGGGCAAGCCGGACGTCGATCCGAAGCAGCAGTACCGCATCCATGTCCTCGGCGATGGTCCGGACAGCAGTGTGCGCGTGCTGACGCGCGAGGGCGGTGTCGATAACTCCGAAACCGCGCGCAAGATCCTCGGACTGTTGCACGAGCAGCTCAAGTAACTTTGGCGTGATTCGCTTCGCTTCGCTGGGCAGCGGCAGCAAGGGCAATGCCTTGCTGGTCGAGTCGGGCCGCACGCGCGTGCTGCTCGACTGTGGTTTCGGGCCGCGCGAACTGGCGACGCGCCTGGCCCGACTGGGCGCCGAGCCGGAAAGTATCGATGCCGTCTTGATCACTCATGAACATGCCGACCATGTTGGCGGCGCGGCGCGTTGCGCTGCCCGTCATGGTTGGACCGTGCATGCGAGCCATGGCACGGCTGTGGCGGCAACCCAGTTGGCGGACATCCCGGTGCGTCGCTTCGACAGCCATGCCGGTTTCTCGATTGGCGATCTCGAAATTCATCCGTATCCCGTGCCGCACGATGCGCGCGAACCGACGCAGTTCGTTTTCTCCGACGGCGCACAAAGGCTGGGCGTGCTGACCGATGCCGGTACGATCACGCCGCATATCGTGGCGATGCTCAAGGACTGCGCGGCGTTGGTGCTCGAGTGCAATCATGATGCCGGGATGCTGGCCAATGGTCGCTATCCACCTTCACTGAAGCGGCGTATCGCTGGTGGATTCGGCCATCTGGATAACGCAGCGGCTGCCGGTCTGCTGTGCAACATTGCCGGGCAGCATCTGCGCCATGTCGTCGCGGCGCATCTCTCCGAAGAGAACAACACGCCAGAACTCGCGTGTGCGGCGCTGGCCGATGCGCTTGCTTGTACGGCAGACTGGATCGGCGTGGCGAGTCAAACGGATGGTTTTGCCTGGCGGGAAATATGAAGATTGCGGAAATTGAATCACTGGAGCACGAAGGGCGCGGTGTCGCGCATGTCGATGGCAAGGTCGTATTCATCGAGGGCGCCCTGCCCGGCGAGCGCGTGAGCTATACCAGTTTTCGCAGCAAGTCCAAGTACGAAAATGCACGTGCCGATACGATCATCAGATCATCGAGCCAGCGTGTCCAGCCCCGTTGTCCGCACTTCGGCACCTGTGGCGGTTGCAGCATGCAGCATCTGGAAGTCGGCGCACAGACAGCTGCCAAGCAGCGCGTACTGGAGGACGCCTTCTGGCATATCGCGCGCTTGCGTACGGAATCGATTTTGCCACCGATCATTGGCCCGAGCTGGGGTTATCGCCGCCGCGCCCGCTTTACCGTCCGCAAAGTCCCGCGCAAGGGTGGCGTGCTGGTGGGGTTCCACGAGAAGCGCAGCAGCTATGTGGCGGACATGGATTCCTGTGCCGTCCTGCCAGCGCCGATTTCTGCGCTGCTGCCGGGTTTGAAACAGCTGACTACCAGTCTGTCGATCGACGATCGTTTGCCGCAGATCGAAATTGCCGCGGGCGACATGCCGACCGTACTGGTCTTCCGTATCCTCGAACCGCTCACTACTGCCGACGAAGACAAGCTGCGTGACTTTGCCGAGTCGCATGGTGTAACGATCTGGCTGCAGCCTGGCGGGCCGGATACCGCCGCCCTGTTCTATCCGCCAGGTGCTCTACAGCCCGCTTATCGTCTGCCGGATTTCGATGTCACGCTGCGCTTCCGGCCGACCGATTTCACGCAAGTGAATCACGACGTCAATCGCGTGCTGGTGCGGCGGGCGCTGGGCCTGCTGGAGGTTCGCTCCGGCGAATTGATTGCCGACATGTTCTGCGGTTTAGGCAACTTCACGCTGCCGCTGGCACGCATGGGGGCACGCGTCGTCGGCGTCGAAGGCAGCACCGCTCTGGTGGCGCGAGCGCGTGAGAACGCAGTATTCAACGGGCTCGAACAGCACATTGACTATCACGTTGCCAACCTGTTCGAAGTGACGACCGCTCAACTGGCGGGATGGGGCAGCTTCGACAAGATGCTGATCGACCCGCCGCGCGAAGGTGCGGTCGAACTCGTCAAGGCCTTCGATGAAACCGCGCCATCACGTATCGTCTATGTCTCGTGCAATCCGGCAACGCTGGCGCGCGATGCCGCCGTGCTGGTGCATGAGAAAGGGTATCGGCTGGTTACGGCGGGGATCGCCAACATGTTCCCGCACACTTCACACGTTGAGTCGATCGCGCTGTTTCAACGTTGATGGGTGCTAGCCGCCGCGCAGTATCGACTCCACCGTTTGTTTCAGCACCTTGAAGCCGAAGGCCGGCAACGGCTTGCCATTGACGTAATACGTGGGTGTCGTGTCGACCTTGAGCTGTGCCGCATCTTCCTGATCCTGATTGATGCGCCGCGCGATTTCCGGATCGGCCATGTCCTGGCGCAGTTGGTCGAGATCAAGTCCCAGTCCGGCAATCTGCTGCAGGGCAAGTTCCAGTTCCGCTTCATGCTGTGGCTTCCATTCGTCCTGCGTCTCCATCAGGACGTCGAGGACCGGCCAGAACTTGTCCTGCCGACGCGCGGCTTCGAGCAGGGCGACGATATGTTCCGAACCGACCTGGAAGGGCGCCCAGCGCATCACGAGACCAATCTTGCCGGGGTGATCCTGCAGCAAGTGCTTGAGTGGGAGGTAGAAGGCCTGGCAGGTGCCGCAAGCGGGATCGAAGAACTCGACGATCAACGCAGGCGTATTTTCTGCGCCTAACCTGGGTGAATGAGGGCGGACGAGATGCGCGCTGTGCTGAGCCGCGAGCCTAATCGCCGCCTCGGCCTGGTTGCGTTTATAGAGCAGCGATGCTGTGACGAAGATCGTCAGTAACAGCGCTGCCGTCAGGAGCAGCACGGTTTTCTGTTTCACTCTGCTCTCCTGTTGCGCGCCAGCAAGAGCAGGACGATGATGGCCGAGAAGGCAGCGATGGACAGCCAGGGGATCGTCAGGAAGCCGAACAGCTCGAGGACCGTTTTCGAGCAGGGCACGCCGCGCGCGCAGGGCTCGAAATCCCTAGGGACCCAGCCGGCGACCAGTAACTGGTGGAAGACGGCGATACCCCAGCCGATCACCGCGAGCGGCAGGGCATAGCGGATGATGTTGCGGTCATAGGGTGCGAGGCCAAGCGGCAGAATCAGTGCAAGCGGGAACATGAAGATGCGCTGGTACCAGCAGAGCAGGCAGGGCGGCAACTGCATGACTTCGCCGAAGAACAGTGCGCCGAGCGTGGCGCTGGCAGCGATGATCCATGCGCCGAACACCAGCTTCCATGCGGTCGGGAATTCGCTGCGGAACAGTCCGGCATTCATTGTCGTGGCGCAGACAAAAACGGCGCCCCGCAGGGCGCCGTCATGTTCATCGCTGGAGTGCCGTCCTGCCAGCGCCGACTTTTCATCAGTCGCGCTGTCCGGTGAAGGCAAGCAGCAGATGCACGAGGCTGACGAATATGTTGTAGATGCTCAGATAAACCGACAGCGTCGCCGTGACATAGTTGTCCTCGCCGCCTTGCACGATGCGGTTGATGTCATACAGGATATAGGCGGAGAAGATCGCCACGGCCAGCGCGGAGATCGCCAGCGACACGGCGGGTACCTGGAAGAAGGCGTTGGCGAGCGCGGCGATCAGGATCAGGACCACGCCGGCGAACAGGAACTTGCCGAGGTTGGAGAAATCGCGTTTGGTGGTCGAGGCGATGCCGGCCAGCACGAAGAAAATCGCACCTGTGCCGCCCGCGGCCATGGCGATGATGCCGCCGCCGTTGGAGAAGCCTAGCGCCACCTGCAGGATGCGTGACAGCATCAGGCCCATGAAGAAGGTGAAGGCGAGCAGCAGGACGACGCCCATGCCGCTGTTCTTGGTCTTCTCGATGCCCCACATGAAGCCCCAGGCCACACCGAGGAACAGCAGGAAAGCCATCATCGGGCTGCCGGCAAAGAAGGAGAACTGCATCTGGATGCCGAGCAGGGCGCCGAGCACGGTCGGCACCATCGACAGGGCAAGCAGTGCATAAGTGTTACGCAGTACGCGGTTCTGGCGGACTGCATATTCGGACGTACCCTGTTGGGCAATCTGGAACGGTTGCATGGACGATTCCCTTTCGGTTTGTGGAACAAGTGAGACTAAGACTAACGAAACTCCGTGAAAGTTTCAATCTTTCACGGCTTTGAAAGTGCGGATGAATTTTGCTCTTTCAATCGTGGATTTTGAATATCGCAAGCATGATACCCTCGCGCAGGGACGACAGAATGGGTATGCGGGTCATGGCCGAGAGATGGGATAGCTCACGTAGCGTTACGCAGGCGAGTCAGTTTATCGACTATATGTTGAAGAAGCAGGGGATCGTTCTTGCTTCAGTACCGAATCTTTGCGTAATCAGCTACAACGATGGCCTGATTGATCGAGCCAAGTCAGCGGCTGCATATCAGAGCATTAAGCTGGGTCTGACGACTCGTACAGAACTCCTGATCCTCGAGTCGAATGAGATGCCGGCTATCGGCCTGATCAGGGGGCAGCATGGTGCATCCATGTCGGCGGTGATGCTTGAGGAATTGATTGCGCTTGGGTTTTCTCATTTCCTTACCGTTGGCGCGGCAGGTCATCCCCGGTTTGCCTTACCGCCGCGTGCAGGTATTGGTGAGCTGATCTTGCCGACAGTAGCGCTGATCCACGAAGGAACATCGAGACATTATGGCCAAGTGGCCGGCACCGTTTCTGTGGACGCCGTCGGCATCGACTTGCTGAAAAGAGTATTGCTCGGTCTTGAAGTTTCTTATCAGGAAGGATTGGTTGCCACCACTGATGGCTTTTATAGAGAAACACCGACTTTTCTTCAGGACATGGAGCAGCAGGGTGTGATGGCAGTTGATATGGAACTTTCCTCTCTTCTGACCGTTGGCGCATATTACGGCAAGGGGGTTGTTAGCATCCTCTATGTAAGCGACATCATTGAGGGCCTTACCGGCCGTTGGCATGTGGGTCTTACAGATGAGTATCTGGAAACGCTCACCGTGAATCTGTTCTCCATCGTTAGTGCCTATGCTCGGGCGCTTCAGATAGCTGGAGAGTAATTATGAGATTGAAGAATAAGGTCGCTCTGATTACGGGGGGGGGGCACGGAATTGGCCGGGCGATTGCACAACAGTTTGCGATCGAGGGCGCGCGCGTATACGCAATCGATATTTCGACAGATGTTGCCAAGCAGAGCGACGACGATCAGACTTTGCATGCTGTTAGCAATCTCAACGCCGACGTCACCAATCGGGAAGGTTTGATGAATGCGCTCGCCATGATTCCGAGCCGGGTCGACATTCTTGTTAACAATGCCGGCATTAACTTCCATCCTGCTTCGCTTCCTGAGACCTCGGCCACCGAATGGAATCAGATCATTGCCGGCAATCTCACCAGCGTCTATCAGGTAAGTCATGCAGTGATTCCCCGCATGAACATCGGCGGTTGTATTTTGAATATCGGTTCGATCCTTGGATTTCGTGCGGCCAAATCCTGTTCCGCTTACATGAGCAGCAAGGGTGGCATCCTGGCATTGACCAAATCCATGGCGGTCGATTGTGCTCCGTCACTGCGTGTGAATTGCATTGCGCCTGGCGCCGTGCAAACGTCAATGTTTGCCGATTACCTGTCCCGCTGCACTGATCCTGATGCGGAACGGAAGAGAATTTTGAACGGTATTCCCATGGCACGGATCGGCAGCCCCGAGGACATTGCGAAAGCGGCTGTATTTCTGGCCTCAGATGATGCTGCTTGGATTACCGGAACGACGCTCGTCATCGATGGTGGCGACTCCCTCTAGTCGGCTGGGTAACCGCTAGTTGCCGGTATGATGCCGCGATAGCCTAAGTCACTTCTGAAATAAAGTCTTCAAACTTTCCGCCTGCGCTGCGTGGAATTTCTTGGTGATAGCTGAAAATAATCTCGAAAGGATGACCGAGCGAGCGATGCAGTATGGTCACGAATTCAGTTTCTTCCGCAGGCAGCAGAGGTCGGGAAAGTACCAGTTTTGCCTCGACGATGCTCAATGAGCGCTGCACTATCTGCGCCTGTCGGATTGGCAGTCTGCCACCCCACTCCTTGTATCCGGTACTCGGCCAGTAGCGGCGGCCATCCGGAAGCGCCACCAGGTTTCTTTGTCGGCCCATGATTCTCTTGAGTACTGGCAAGCCACGACCACAGGAGCATGTCGGCCCAACCTCCGCATAGTCGAGCAATTCATAGCGGATCAGCGGCATCATGGAATTGTGCAGGGTGCTGACGACGATGCGACCAATCTCGCCAGCCTGACATGGTTGATTATTTTTATCTAGCACCTCTACCAGCAGGCTCTCAGACTGGGCATGGTAGTGTTCGTTAACAGGGCATTGCAGTGCGATATAGCCGATCTCACATGCGCTATAGATATCCACCAGTTTCACGCCCCAAGCCTCGCGGCATAGGTCGCGCAGTTCTTGGTCGACTGTTTCTCCTAACGTGCGAACCTCAAGCAATCCATCGAAATGTACGCCGCGCTTAAGGCAGGCCTCCGCCAATGCACGGGCATTGGTTGGAAATGTCAGCAGATAGTTCGCCCGTTGCTCCAGGAGCCAATCCACTTGTTTATCGACATCGGTACGGATATCCAATGTTGCACAAGGGGCGGTTACGAAGGGGATATCGGTAGGAGGTCCCCAAGTCGGATGGTTAGCGTTTTGCAGTCCCATTCGGATCACGGCCATGCGTTTGGCGATGTCCCTGTTGTGCCAGATGTGTTCACGTAGGGTGAGTGCCTGCCAGAAGAAACCTGTCAACTCGGTACCATAATAATTTATTGGACGCCCGGTGGATCCGGAAGTGATGCCGCTTGATACTCTGCCGTGGGCCACAACGGGACGGTTACTCAACAATGCCTTGCCCTGTGTCTGAATATCGCTGCGGAGCAGGAGCGGGATACGCGCAAAATCTTCCGCAGTCAGTGGGTTTTTTGGTTGATAGCCAATCGAACTCAAGCGCATGCGATAAAACGGGATCGTTTCATATGCATGGCGCAGAACAAGCCCCAACTGATCGAGCTGAACCTTGCGCAGCGCTTCGGCTGACCACCATTCGGTTTGCTCAAGCTGGTATTGCATCGCCAATAGTGATGCAGCATGTGGTGTCGGCATCGCGGGCCAGACAATGCTCGCAATTGATTTTGGTGTGGCTTCGTTGATGTTCATGGCTATCGTTCAGGATTTACTCGGCTCTAACGCAGCCAGAAATTCCTCGAACTTTCCACCTGATCCACGAGAAATATTTGAGACATAAACAAGATGGATCTCGAAGGGATACCCCAATGCTTGCTGGACTATTTCTATCAGTGCTTTACTCTCGGTGTCGGATAACGGATGGTCGGCAACGAGCTCGGCGTCAATCGTCTGTAGGGAGCGCTGGACCAGCCGCAACTGGCGAACCGGAACAATGTCCATAAATTGATCATAACCACACCGTGGCCAGCGCTTTTGCCCATCAGGCAAGGTAAGCATGTTTCGTTGCCTGCCAACAATACGGCGCAAGGTTGGCAGACCCCTGCCACAGGAGCAAGGGGGAGCAACCTCGGCGTAGTCACCGATTTCGTAACGTAGCAGTGGTGTGGCGTAGTTATGTAATGTCGAAATCACCACACGGCCAATCTCTCCGGGCTCTGTCGGTCGCCCCTCATCGTCCAGAATTTCCACCAGCACGGATTCGGACTGAACGTGATAGTGGTCCGCAATGGGACATTGAATGGCAAGGTATCCGCACTCGCGCGAACTGTAGGTGTCGACAACCCGCAACTGCCATGTTTCCTCAATGAAGCGACGCGTATTTGCATCAAGCGACTCAGATATCGTCCAGACTTCCCTTAGATTCCGCAGTGCCGTTGTGCGCGGGCCCATTTCTCGGACCAGCGCAGCGAGGTTGGAAGGGTGGGTCAGAAGATAATCGGGAGACTCTCTTTGCAGCCATTCCGCCTGCTGACTAACGCTGGCAGTGGCCAAATTCAGCAATGTGCTTGGCCCAGTGACCCAAGCGGTGTCGGTAGCCGGGCCCCAAGCCGGTACAGGCGTTCCATTGGGAGGAGTGCCAATGCTCTCATCGAGAATCCGAATCGAAGCAAGTTTCCCTGCGAAATCGTGTTTATGCCAAAGATGCCATCTAAGAGTCAGTACATTCCAATAGAATGCTGTGATGTCGCTGCCGAATGCCCGGATCGGCTTTCCGGTCGACCCTGATGTCTGGACTTCATGAAATCGCCCATGTTCGCTTGGCATTCCGTCCGAACGCAGTTGCGGACCTGCCTCTTGAATATTGGATCGCGTCAGAATCGGCAGCTCTGCCCATCCTTCTGGAGTTGCACATGCAGTGAGATCCAGCCCGGCTAGGCGGGTACGATAATAGGACACTTGTTTTACAGCATGATCAAGTGTCGCTCTCAACTGTTTCATCTGATATGCGAGAAGCGCGTCAGCCTTCCACCACTGAGAACGTTCCAGTTGCCACAACAGAGCAAGATGTGCATCACCGTAGGGTCCCGGAAGTCCAGGCCAATTCAAGCTAGGAACACGCGAACGAATCATGTTTGTCATCACTGAAGTAGTCCCGTGACAAGCTGTAGGAGCAGTGCCTGCAATGATGAAAGCGGTGTCATTCTTTCTTGCGCAATATGATCGTGGGACATCGATCTCCCAACTCGTAAGCAGGGGTGAAGTTCGCCACCACGTTAAATTGCTCCGAAAGGATTTCTAGCAGCACCGGGAGAGTGGGAAAGCTATAGATAGCAGGAGCGTCGCGGTATGCGTCAATGGTATTGACCACACTTACTGGCCAACCGAGATGCTGGGCCAAATCATCAGGTGCAGCTACAGCATCGCGCCAGGATTGCCAGATGCAATGTACTGGGATGCTCCATGTGTTCCGGTCGAGAAGTGCCATGGCGAGACGCCACTTGAAGATATGGAAGTTCTCGATGGCACCAGCGTAGAGGTCCGCAAAGACCTTGTCTGGTTTCTCCGCAATTACGGGAGAAACAAAAAATCTCATCGTAAAAATTCCACCAGGTTTCAAGGCGAGACTGATCGCATTCAGCACTTGCCGGTAATCCTCCGGGAAGCCTATGGTCGTGAAGCAACCGTCGCCAATGACCGCGACAGCAGTATTCGATGCGATTGGAAGATGGCGCCAATCAGCTTGAACAACTGCTGAATGCGGGGACGATGACGCCCAAATGCTTCGGATCATTGGCAGTGATCGATCTGCCGCGATGAGCCGAAGCTGTAATACATCGAGCACCAAATTGGAAAGCTCGGGCGTGACGCCGAGGAGCAGAACTATTCCGTCGGATGGTTGATTTGCGAGAACCGGGCGCAACTGACTCTCAAGTTCTGCCAAGTCTTCATGGGAAGGTCGTAGGGGCGGCCCGATCAATCCCCATTGGCGAGCATGTTCTTTCCAATGATCCTGCTGTAATGCAGCATGCACAGTTTATGTCCCGGGATGGCTACTTGGTTTCGTCATGCGGCAAGGACCAGGAACCCCATTCCTGCCGATTTTCGGTGACATGGAACAATGCGGCCACGACATGACGGTCGTAGTGTGAACCTGTTTCCTTGAGCAGTTGGTCCAGGGTTTCCTTGAGCGGCTTGCCTGCACGATAGGCTCGCGCACTAACCATGGCGACGAAGGTGTTTGCCACGGCGAGGATGCGGCTGGGCAGCAACAAGTCGTTTTCCTTGAGTCCAAGCGGGTATCCGCTGCCATCAACGTGCTCGTTTTTCTGGGCGATGATGGTGATCACGGGCCCGTCAAAATCCAGGCCCTTCAGCAGATCGACGGAGTGCTGGACGTGGGTTTGCAACAACGCATGGTCTTCCGCGGTCAGCGGCTCGAGTTTGGTCAGCAATTCCCTCGGCAGGTACATCTTGCCGACGTTGGCCAGCCGGGACGCCATTTCGAGCGTCTCGAGCATGTTCGCGTCAAGCCCCAGCGCCTTGCCGATGGCGACAGCTACCTGTGCGGTGCGGGTCGAATGCTCGGCGCAGAAGGGATCGTGCAGATCGACGGCGCGGGTCAGCGTCGTGACGAGCTGCTGCATCAAGTCCTGACGCTTCGTTTGGGCCTGCTGTTCGGCGGTCATGTTGCGACAGAGGCAAAGTACCTTGCGTCCGTCGTGGGTCTCGCCGTCGATCGGAATCGCCGTGAAGTAGTAAATCTGGTGTTGTTCGCCGATTTCCAGTTCGAGCATGCGCGAAGCGGCCTTCCCCTGTTTCCCGGCCTCATGGATCATCGCATCGATCGGTTGCGAGGCCGCGGGGCCAAGAATGCTGGACAAAGTCTTGCCGGACAGTGTCGATGGCTTTTCGCCGACGATTTCCGCGAGCGCCTTGTTGCAGAAAAGTAGATGGCCTGATGCGATGGTGAATATGAGGTCGGGGGTCCCATTCATTACCTGTTGCAACAAGGCGGTCTGCTGCGCAAGTTCGCGTGACTTGGAGCGCAGATCTGCGGCAATCGTGCGTTCTTTCATGCTTGCCCCATACCACCAGGCGGCGACGAGAGCGGCAGTCGCCGCCAGCATGGTCAGGATCAGCGAGGTCAGCAAAAATCGTTGGTGTTCGCGCGATTCGCGCAGCGCTTCGTTGGCGTCCACCTTTTCCACCATTACCCATGGGGCTTGCGTAAACGCGCGGCTGATCATAAGGACATCGCGACCAGCATAATCCCGCTTGAGCGCAAAGGTTCCCGGATGATTTACTGCGTGTGCCTCAGACAGCTCCGGGTTGACCACGGGGAGTCGTTTGCGCAATGCCTGCGTGCCATCCTTCAACGGCGTGATGTAACTGACGGCATCCGCTTCGCGCCTGACCAGAAGGGTTTCGTCCGAACTGGTGAGTGTTCCCTTGTGCGCCAGCAAGGGGAACAATTCATCGTTGGCGCGCTTGACGCCGGCGATGGCGCCAATGGGCTTCATCTGGCTGTCGTTGCCCTGTTGAACGTGGAATACCGGTACGACGAAACCCAGCACGATCTCGCCGCGCCGGTTGCTGTAGATGTCCTGCAGTGCCGGCTTGCCGGATTTGATGACATCGAGCATCGTGGCGCGTAGCGTATCGTCGGTACGAAACCCCGTGCTCTCCGTGAGGACTTTCCCATCCTTATCTACGATGACCAGTCCGGCATCCGCGGCAAATTCGACGTTGGCCGGCAGTTTGGCCACGCCGGCCGAGCGGGAAAAATGGTTACGTTCCGCCGTGGCTTCGAGCAGGTTGCGCAAGTAGGCAACCTGGGCTGAATGCTCGACAGAGGCATTCTTGTCCTCGGTCGTGGCGAGTTGGGTCAGATAGAAGCGTACCGAGGTGTTGTTGGCGAGTTCCTGTACCACCGCGGTTTGCGCATCCAGCCACTGACTGACGTTCCTGGCGTGGTTGTCGACCACCGCCCCCAGCAGAGCTTCCCATGTGTGAAGGTCGCGCTCCTTTTCCTTGTTGGCGTAGGCAAAAATGAACCACAAGCCAACTGCCAGCAACAGGGCTAGACCTATGACAGGAAGGAGCAGGCGAGCGCGCTGCTTGGGGGTATTCATGGAAGAAATCATAGGTCCTCCGGTATGCCTTGGCAATTGAAAGGGAAAAAGGTTTTCATGGCAGGTGCATCCACCAGTTGCGTTCGTTAAGCGAAAACACGGGGATGTAATGGGCGATGCTGCTGTGGGGAATCACTTCCCGTATCTGGTTGTCCAGTATCAGAATGTTTTCGCGGGCATACAAGGCAAGCACAGCATGGGGAATGCGCAGGTTGCCATCCTGAACGACCACGATGCGCATGGCTTCGGGTGGATAGCCGAGTTGCCGCAAGGAGAAATACTTGATGATGGCGTAGTCCTCGCAGTCGCCCCCAAGGGTCAGAAATTCGCGTGGAATCGCCCAGTAATCCGGGCGATCATAATTGTCCTGATCGAGCACATAGCGAAACCGGTTGGCGAACGCGTTGATGCCATTGATCTGTTCGATCGAGCTGCTGCCGCGCAAGGAGGCGATCAACTGCAACCATTCGGGAACCCGGCAGAGGTTGATAGGGCAACTGTCGACCGTGGCTCGATCGCTTTCATGACGCACCATGACCGACACCCATTGAGGGAAGATTTTGAAACCTTCCTTGCGCTCTTCACGATAGCCGAACAGCCGCGAGTCCATTTTTCCGTCTTGCGCGAAAGCGCTGACTGGAAATAAACCAAGAATGACCGTAAGCGCCAATATCCCCAGAAGAGCCTGTTTTTTGGCGTTCACGTGAGTCGGTTCAGGAAGTTGCGTCGGAAATTTTTACAGTTGCTGTAATCATACAAATGATTATGAGGAGAACTTGCATGATGATAATTTCGAATCCGATACTTTGTTGGTCTAGTATATTCAGTGACCATCAAAGTAATGTAAGCATTGCATCTATAGAAAGGAATTGACATGAGCGCTCAGAAGACTAAGCACTGCCACGCTTTAACCCAGCTATTGCTTCCGGCACTCCTTTCACTGGGTTTTTCGTCGGCCCAAGCGCAAGAAGCAGTCGACGTCGAGAAGCTTTTCAAGGAAGGCGTCTACCAGCGCGAGCAGGGCAATGTGTTCACCTCTATTGAAGCCCTCGAGACAGTATTGAGCAATCAACCGTCCTTGCACCGCGCCCGCCTCGAATTGGCCGTCGCCTACTTCCGTGCGCTCAACTACGAGCAGGCTGCCCAGCAGGCGCAGAAGGTTCTCGATGATCCCAAGACCCCCGAGAACGTGCGTCTTGCCGTGCTGGCCTTCCAGGCGCAAATCAAGCGCGACCAAGCGGCTGTTGTCGCGCAGCGTCACACTTGGGAGCCTTCTGTTTCGGTTGGTCTGATGTATGACGACAATGTCAATGTCGGTCCCAGCAGCGCGATTATCCCCGGCACTTCGCTTGTGCTTACTCCGGGTTCTTTGCCGCGCAGTGACGAAGCTGGTGTTTTTCAGGCGGGCATCGCTCATACCTACAACTCGCCGACAGTCATGCGTCTCGGCGAGACCGCTTCGCGGTTCATTTGGCAGTCTCGCGCGGGCCTTTACCACAAGGCCTTCTTTACTGAGCGCGACTTCAACCTCACTGCGTTGACCTTGTCAACCGGTCCGGGCTGGATTGCTCCGGGCAAGTGGCGCGCCAACATCAACATGCAATTGGACGATCTTTACCTCGGCGATGAATCTTTGGCTTTATTTTCGTCCATTTCGCCCAGCTTTACGTGGCAACTCAAGGGCGCAGAGCTAACAGCAAATGCCATTTACCTGAACAAGGATTTCAAGCGCAGTATCGACGCCGGCCGTAACAGTGACTATTTGTCAGCCGGCCTTTCCTACGGGCATCTCTTTAACCAAGGCAAGGTTGCTGTCCAAGGAGGTTTGAGCTTCTTCGATGAAAGCGCTGATGCAAGTCACTATTCCAATGACGGATGGGAGGCTTTCGTTGGCGCCAATTTCGTTGCATGGGAAAACGGGAATATCTACGCTCGCTACAGTTTCAAGGATGCAAACTTTGATGGAGTTACCCCCGGCTTTACTGTTGCCCGTGACGAGACCGAGGATCGCTATGAAATTGGTTTCGGGCATAACTTCAGGGAAGGTGCCCTTGCAAAATGGAAACTAACCGGTAGTTGGCAACAGACCCGTGCCCGTTCAAATGTGAGTATCTTTACTTATGACCGTGAAGTAGTCAGTGTCAATCTGGGGCGCTCTTTCTGATTTCCTGAAAATCTTCAACAAAAAAGGCGCTTCGGCGCCTTTTTTTGTTTTCTTCTGGGTGTGTGTGTCGAGAATATTTACATGACACAAATTAAACTTTGATTAAATATATGAATATATGGGATATATTTTTATGGCACGAATTATGCGCGATCCTAAGTGTTCATGAATGGCTTGAAGAATTTCATGGCAAAGCTATTCTTAAATCGGATTCGATGTGAATTTAATGGAGGCTGAAATGAAAACCCAAAGAACCCTGATTGCAACGTGCATCGCGGCCCTTTTCGCAAGTAGCGCCGTCATGGCCAAGGACAAGTGGGAATACAACGAAGATAAATGGGATCAAACGCGGTCGTATGGGAGCGTGAGCCTTGATAAAGATTCAGTTCAGCAATGGGGGCCGTGGGAACAGTTTGTCGAGCCGGCAGCAGGCGCGCCGAGTATTGCCTTTTTGGGAGCGGGTTTAACTGATCCATACCGAAACTTGCCGCAAACGAATCCGGTGCTGCCTGCTGATGGCGTATGTCGTGCTGGTGATTGGTGCGGGTATGCCGTGTATGTTAATTACGATTGGAAGCATACCTATCAGCAATATGATGGTGGTGAAAATGGGTATGGCGGCTATGTGTATGAAAGTAGGACGACACGCCCTTATGCTGGTAAGTTCGGCCTGACTTTGACACCAGACGATCCTTCGCAAGTGACGATTGATGGAGGAGAGGGGCCGGGACAAGTGTCATGGCGCCTGGCGGCTTTGCCGGATAATGCAACCCCGTTCTTTGGTGCTTCGCATGACCCGATGAATGCTTACTTTGGCGATTGGTATTATTATTACAATACAGGTGGTTTGCATAATTTTTCAGCGAATGCTGGAGGATGTAACTCCGATTGCTCATCCTATGACTACAGCAATGCGTATGGCTATCCTCATGATTATTATTATTGGTATCTGCCTACTACTAATAAAGAGGTCGCGGCTGGCTGGTTCTACCGTTATCTTTATGATTATGTTTCCGGTGATGGTGCTGAAACGGGTAAAGAGACTTATGGATACTATGTGGCAGGTATTGCAACGCCACAGGCTTACCTTGATGCCCAGCGTGCAGGTAATGTTGTAGCCACCTATCAGGGCAATAGCTATGACTGGTGGGGTGGCTACCAGATACCTGTCAGCATGACCGTTGATTTCGGCAAACGTCAATGGAGCGGAAGTTGGAATGGCGGACAAGATGGTGCTTATGTATATCAATCTACCGATAGCTACGGTAATAAGCACATTTATGGGCAGGTTGGTTTCAATGCTAGTGGCACAGTAAGTGGTGCCAATATCCAATCAACCAGCGTGAGCGCTCTTGACGGTAGTGTTACCGGCAAGGTACAGGGTACTTTGTATGGTCAGACCGCCGGTTCGATTGGTGGAGTGCATGACATCATCAAGACCAAACCGGAGGCGTACACCGCCGCATCGAGCGTCGGGGTGTTCCTTGTTGATAAAGTAGTACCGAGGTAATTCGATCAGAGCTTAGATTGGGGGGGGCGGCCAAAAAGCTGCCCCTCTTTGTTTGATGCCCATGGCACGGCAACAATGAGGAAAATTCTATATGCTTGGGAATTGGGTGGTGGCCTAGGCCATTTGTCCAGAGCAAGATTGCTTGCCCTCGCATTACGAAAGCGCGGCTACGAGCCGGTATTTGCCTTTCAGAATTTGTCACGCTCCGAAGCGCTGTTCGGGCAGCATGGTTTCACTTGCTATCAGGCACCGTTATGGCTGCCCAAGGTAGCCGGGCTGCCGTTAGCAGCCACCTTTCCCGAGTTGCTGTTCCGCTTCGGTTATCTGGATCCTGATGGTTTGCTCGGGATCGTCCGGGCATGGCGCGGCTTGTTTGACCTGTTGCAGCCTGATTTGCTGATTGCCGATCATGCACCAACTGCCTTGCTCGCGGCGCATGGTATGAGTATTCGCAAGGCGCAGTTTGGCAACGGCTTTGCCGTACCGCCGCGCCTTTGTCCAATGCCACCTTTCCGTACCTGGGAAAAAATCGATGCGCGGCGTATTGAGCAGAGCGAAAACAAGGCACTGGCTACGACTAACCACGTGCTTCAACGTATCAACTTGCCACAGTTGAGGACCTTCAGCGAGTTATTTGAAGCGGATGAGGAGTTTCTCTGCATTTGGCCGGAACTGGACCACTATCCGCAACGTCCCGCATCCTCGCATTACTGGGGGCCGACTATGTTGCTGGGAGAGGGTTTGCAACCGGTTTGGCCGATGGGTGATGGCAAACGGATTTTTGCTTACCTTAAGGGTGATTACTCCTACCTTGAACCCGTATTGCAGGCGCTGAAATCCTTACAGAATCCCACGCTGACATATGTGGCGGGAATTTCACCGGCACTGGTTTCCAAATATCAATCAGCCAATCTGGCTTTTTCCTCGCAGCCGGTGGGCATGGATACCGTACGAAGTCAGGCGGACATGATAGTTTGTCACGGTGGTGAAGCTACGGTTTCTGCTGCGTTGCTTGCCGGCAAGCCCTTGATGGTCTTGCCCATGCACGCGGAACAATATGGCACGGCACAAAATGTCGAACGGCTCGGAGCTGGGTTGAACGTGGCGCCGGATGACTACACACCGGATTACCGCCGGCTCTTCAAACGGCTGCTGGGCGAATCCTCATTCACCCGGAATGCGCAGGCGTTTGCGGAAAAGTATCGCAGCTTTGATAGCGTGGTGCAGATCGAGCAAATTGCAGACCGTTGCGAGCAGTTAATCAGACCGTAGGCCTTTCACAGTAACGGGCTGACAGTTGATCAGCCGGCGGTTTCCTCACGCCCGGCGCGTTTCCGGTCGAGTGCCTTGAGGAGGCGCTTGCGCAGGCGGATCGACTTCGGCGTGATTTCGACCAGTTCGTCGTCGGCGATGAATTCCACCGCTGATTCGAGGGTCAATTGGATCGGTGGGATCAGGCGCACGGCTTCGTCAGTGCCCGAGGCGCGGACGTTAGTGAGCTGCTTGCCCTTGATCGGATTGACCACGAGATCATTCTCGCGGCTGTGGATGCCGATGATGATGCCTTCGTAGAGCGGGTCGCCCGGGCTGACGAACATGCGGCCGCGATCCTGCAGCTTCCACAGTGCGTATGCGACGGCAGGGCCATCTTCGGCCGAGACCAGCACGCCGTTGCGACGGTCGCTCATCGCACCGGCCCAGGGGCCGTATTCGTCGAAGACGTGGCTGGCGAGGCCGGTGCCGCGCGTCAGGGTGAGGAATTCGCCCTGGAAGCCGATCAGGCCGCGGGCCGGGATGCGGTATTCGAGGCGCACGCGGCCCTTGCCGTCCGGCTGCATGTCCTGTAGTTCGCCCTTGCGGCGGCCGAGCTCTTCCATGACGCCGCCCTGATGGCCTTCCTCGACGTCCACCGTAAGCATTTCATAGGGCTCCTGCTTTTCGCCATCGACTTCGTGAAGCACCACGCGCGGCCGCGACACGGCCAGCTCGTAGCCTTCGCGGCGCATGTTTTCGAGCAGGATGGTGAGGTGCAGTTCGCCGCGTCCGGAAACCTCGAACACATCGGCGTTCGCGGTGTCCGCAACGCGCAGGGCAACGTTGGAGAGCAGTTCGCGCGCGAGGCGCTCGCGGATCTGGCGGCTGGTGACGAACTTGCCTTCCTTGCCGGCGAGCGGTGAGGTGTTGACTTGGAAATTCATCGTCAGCGTCGGCTCATCGACGCTGATTGGCGGCAGGCCGGCTGGCGCCTCGACGGCACACAGGGTGACACCGATGCCGACCTGTTCGATGCCGGTGACGAGCACGATGTCGCCCGCTTCGGCGTCTGCGGCGGATTGACGTTCGAGGCCCTGGAAGGTCAGTACCTGACCGACTTTCGCCGTGCCACGGGCCTCGTCGCCGTACATCACGGCGACCGGCTGGCCGGGTTTGATATGGCCCTTCTTGATGCGTCCGATGCCGATGCGGCCGACGTAGGAGTTGTAGTCGAGCGAGCAGATCTGCAGCTGTAGCGGTGCTTCGGAATCGACGTCGGGTGGCGGCACGTGGCGCAGGATCGCCTCGTAGAGCGGGCGCATGTCGGTGCCCGGTGTGTGCGAGGCCATCATTGCGTAGCCGTTGAGCGCGGAAGCGTAGACGACAGGGAAGTCGAGCTGTTCCTCGGTGGCACCGAGCTTGTCGAACAGGTCGAAGGTATGGTCGATGACCCAGTCCGGGCGTGCGCCCGGCCGGTCGATCTTGTTGATGACGACGATGGGCTTCAATCCGAGCGCCAAAGCCTTCTTCGTCACGAAACGCGTCTGCGGCATCGGTCCTTCGACAGCATCGACCAGAAGCAACACGCCATCGACCATCGACAGGACGCGTTCCACCTCGCCGCCGAAGTCGGCGTGGCCCGGGGTGTCAACGATGTTGATATGGGTGCCTTCCCAATCCACCGCGCAGTTCTTGGCAAGGATGGTGATGCCGCGTTCCTTTTCCAGGTCGTTCGAATCCATCACGCGTTCGGCGACTTGCTGGTTTTCGCGGAAGGTGCCGGACTGACGTAGCAGTTGATCGACGAGGGTGGTCTTGCCATGGTCGACGTGGGCGATAATGGCGATATTGCGTTGGGAACGGGACATCGTGGGTGGCGCGGAAGCGCGGTCAGGAGAAGGGCGCGCATTCTAGCAGAGCGCCCTGCCCGAATTCATGAAGGAGATCAGAATGTTGGCAGTCATCGGCGGGAGTGGCCTCACGCAACTGGCCAGCCTGGAAGTGGCGCATCGAGAGGTGATTCGCACCCCCTATGGCGAACCTTCGGGAACGCTGGTCTTCGGTCGCATCGGTGTGCAGGAAGTGGTCTTCCTCGCACGTCATGGGCACGGACACACGATTCCGCCGCACCGCGTCAATTACCGGGCGAACCTCTGGGCGCTGGTCAAGGCAGCCGGCGCCGAAGGCATCATCTCGGTGGCATCGGTCGGTGGCATCCGTGCCAACCTCGGGCCGGGCGCGCTGGTCGTGCCACATCAGATCATCGACTACACCTGGGGACGGCCACAGACCTTCTTTGATGGTGGCGAGGCACCGGTGGTGCATGTCGATTTTACCGAACCCTATGATCGAGCGCTGCGCGAACGCCTGCTGTGCGCTGCCGACGCGGTGGGTTTCAAACTTTCAGGCTCGGCGGTGTATGCCGCGACGCAAGGACCGCGTCTCGAAAGCGCTGCAGAAATTGAGCGACTGGCGCGTGACGGCGCCGACATTGTCGGCATGACCGGTATGCCCGAGGCGTCGCTGGCGCGCGAACTGGAAGTGCCCTATGCAGCGATCTGCGCCGTGGCTAACTGGGCGGCTGGGCGGGGCGATTCGACGAGTGCAATCCATTTTGATCGCCTCGAAGCCGTATTGCAGGAATCACTTGGCAAAGTTCGTCGCGTCATCGAACACCTGTGCTCGACGGCGATCTGAGCGTGCCGTCCTGTCAGCGCCGACTTTTTACTGAATCTTTAGCGTTTCAAGCAGTTCCTGCTCTAACTGCACCAGCGTGGCGGTCTTGCCGAGTTCGGCACCTTCGATGAGGAAGGTGTCTTCGACGCGCTCGCCGAGCGTCATGATCTTCGCGCTGGAAAGCGAAACGCCGTGCCGGGCGAGGACGAGGGCGATGGCGTAGAGCAGGCCCGGCCGGTCGGCCGACGTGAGCGAGAGGATATGATGCTTGCCGCCCTCGTCGATGCGGATCGATACTTCCGGAGTCAGCGGAACGTGCTTCACCTGGCGTGACAGGCGGCCTTTCGATGGCGGTGCCAACGGGGGAAGCCGGTTCAGGCTGTCGGTCAGGTCATGCTCGATGAGGCTGATCATGTCACGGTAGGGCAGGTGGTTTTCCGGGTCGAGCAGGACGAAACTGTCGAGCGCGTAGCCATGCCGACAGGTATGAATCCGGGCGTCGACAATCGAGTAACCCAGCTTGGCGAAAAAACCGCAAATGCGCGCGAATAATTCGGGCTGGTCGGGAACGTAGATCATCACCTGCAACCCGGCCCCGACAGGATTCATACGGGCGCGCACGACAGGTTCCGGGCTGTCCGGGCGGTAATAAAGCGTCTGCGTGTGCCAGGCGATTTCCTCGCTGTCGTGGCGCATGAAATAGGCGGTGTCAAGCTGATCCCACAGTGCAGCTTCCACGCCCGGTCGCAGGCCGCGCAGACGCAGCTTGCCACGCGCTTCCTCCTGGCGTTCCTCGATGCCCCCGAGCGGGCTGGCGGATTCGCCTGTCAGCAGGCGCCGTGTCATGCGGTAGAGGTCTTCGAGCAGCTTGGCTTTCCAGAGGTTCCAGACCTTCGGACTGGTGCCCCGAATGTCGCACATCGTCAGCAGGTAGAGTCCGGTCAGACGTTCTTCCGTGCGCACGATGGCCGCGAAGCGGTGAATGGTGTCCGGATCGGTCAAGTCCCGCTTCTGCGCGAACGTCGACATCGTCAGGTGATGTTCGACGAGAAAGACAATCAGTGCCGTGTCATGTTTGTCGATGCCGTGGGCGCGGCAGAAACGGCGTGCATCGCTCATGCCCAGTTGTGAGTGGTCGCCGCCGCGACCCTTGGCGATGTCGTGGAACAGCGCGGCGACAAAAAGGCGCCAGCGCTCGGGAAAGGCGGCCATCAGGCGCGAGCAGAACGGATACTCGTGCGCAAATTCGGACAGCGAGAGCCGACGCAGGTTGCGCACGACCTGCAGGATGTGCTGGTCGACGGTATAGACATGAAACAGGTCGTGCTGCATGCGGCCGACGATGCGACCGAAAGCCGGCAGATACGCGCCCAGGATGTCGAACTGGTTCATGCGCCGCAGCTGGTGCGTGAGGCCACGCTTCTCCTTGAACAGGGCGAGGAAGTTCGCCCGGTTGGCTGGGTCGCGGCGGAATGCCGCGTCGATGCGGTCGCGGGCATGCCAGAGCGCTCGCAGGTTGCGCGGGGTCAGACCTTTCATTTCCTGTCGTTGCGACAGCAGCAGGAAGCTTCTCAGGATCGCGGCCGGCTTGCGTTCGTAGAGATCGTCGTCGCGAATGTCGATCAGCTCGTGTTCCAGCTGGAAATCGTCGTCGATGATGATTGGTGCCGCTGGAGGGTGGCGCTCCAACCGCGACATCAGTTCGAGCAGGACCAGCGTGTTGAGTTGCGTGATGTGCTTGGCGTTGCGGTAATAGCGCTGCATCAGTACTTCGGAGGCACGGCGATGGGCGGTCGCGGCGATGCCAAGGCTTTGGGCCAATGTCTCCTGATGATCGAACAGCAGGCGGTCCTCGCGGCGCCGGGTCAGGTAGTGAAGCCCGATGCGCACGCGGCGCACGAAGTTTTCGGTGCGCGCCAGCTGTTGTGCTTCGACTGCCGAAATCATCCCGAGATCGGCCAGTTCGCGCCAGCTGCTGGCCTGCGTGGCAGCACGACCGACCCAGAGGATGATCTGCAGGTCCCTCAAGCCCCCGGGGTTCTCCTTGCAGTTTGGCTCGAGGGCATAGGGCGTGTCGTTGTATTTCGCGTAGCGCTCTTCCTGTTCGAGACGCTTGGCCTTGAGAAACGCGAGCGGGTCGAGCACCTGGTGGAACTCGGCGTGGAAGAGCGCAAACAAGGCGCGACTGCCACAGAGGAAGCGGGCTTCCAGCAGGGCGGTCTGGATGGTGATGTCGTGCGCGGCTTCGTCGAGACACTCGGCCACCGTCCGCACGCTGTGGCCGATGTCGAGACCGATGTCCCAGAGCATGCCGACCAGTTTTTCCAGCATTGGGGCATGGCGCTCCGTGTCGCTGTCCGGCAACAGAATCAGCAAATCGACGTCCGAGGCCGGATAAAGCTCGCCGCGACCATAACCACCGACGGCGACGAGGGCGAGCTGCGAATCCATGCCGACCGTTTGCCAGAGATGGCGCAATACCCGGTCGACCATGCTGCATGAGCCGCGCAGCAGGCTGGCCGGATTGCCGCCGGCAAGATATTTTTCCTTCAATGCCTGACGGCCGGCCTGCAGCGTTTCCCGGCAATGCGGGATCAGGTTCGCGCCAGGCGGAGGGCAGGCGGGTTCCACGAATGCGGGATCAGTTCTGGAAGGGGTTGGGCGGTGCTGCCGCAGACAGGGTCAGGACTTCAACGCCGGTTTCGGTCACGACGATCGTGTGCTCCCATTGGGCGGACAGGCTGCGGTCCTTGGTGATGATGGTCCAGCCATCCGGCAGCTCTGAGACAGCGGCCTTGCCGGCGTTGATCATCGGCTCGATGGTGAAAATCATGCCCGGTTCGAGGCGGATGCCGTCGCCGCGGCGACCGTAGTGCAACACCTGCGGTTCTTCGTGGAATTTTTTGCCGATGCCGTGGCCGCAGAATTCGCGCACGACGGAAAAGCCGTTCGTTTCGGCATGGCGCTGGATCGCGGCACCGATGTCGCCCAGAAAGGCGCCGGGGCGGACGGCGCCGATGCCGAGCCAAAGGCACTCGTGCGTGATCCGAATCAGCCGGTTGGCGAGGATGGAGCCGGCTGCAGCGCCGCCGGCGATGAACATGCGGCTGGTATCGCCATGCCAGCCATCCTTGATCGTGGTGATATCGAGGTTGACGATATCGCCCTTTTTCAGCGGACGCTCATTGGGCACGCCGTGGCAGACCTGATGGTTGACCGAGGCGCAGATCGACTTGGGGTAGGGGGCATAGCCCGGTGGCGCGTAATTGAGGGGAGCGGGAACGCAGCCCTGTACCTTGACCATGTAGTCATGACACAGCCGGTCGAGCTCTTCCGTGGTGACGCCGGGCTTGACGAAGGGCTCGATATAGTCGAGCACCTCTCCGGCCAGCCGGCCGGCGATGCGCATCTTTTCGATGTCTTCCGGAGTTTTGATCGTGACGCTCATGTTCTGTCGGAACGGATTGGGGTCGCCGGATTCTAACCTGCCGTGATTGGGTAGCACGGCATCGCGACTGCCTCTTGCGGCGGAGCGCAAAAGCCATTTATAATCCGCCGCTTGCCTTTTAACCCAAGGCAAAATTCACACACCCGGCGCCGAGTGGGTGCCCCGCTTCAGTCAAATGGGCAGGGAACCGGCCGGGTGGCGGATCAACCCATATCGGAGATAACGATGAGCACAACCATGCGCCAGATGCTGGAGGCCGGCATTCATTTCGGCCACCAGACCCGTTTCTGGAACCCCAAGATGGCCCCGTACATTTTCGGCCATCGCAACAAGATCCACATCATCAACCTCGAGAAGACCCTCGCCAAGTTCAACGAGGCGATGAGTTTCGTCAAGAAGATGTCCGCCAAGAAGGGCACCGTGCTCTTCGTCGGCACCAAGCGCCAGGCGCGCGAGATCGTCGCCGAGGAAGCACAACGCGCTGGCATGCCCTATGTCGACGAGCGCTGGCTAGGCGGCATGCTGACCAACTTCAAGACCGTCAAGCAATCGCTCAAGCGCCTCAAGGACATGGAGCAGATGGTCGAGGACGGCTCCATCGAGAAGTTGAACAAGAAGGAAGCGCTGATGATGCAGCGCGAACTCGCCAAGCTTACAGAAAGCCTCGGCGGCATCAAGGATATGACGGCCTTGCCGGACGCAATCTTCGTCATTGACGTCGGCTACCACAAGATCGCCATTACCGAAGCCAACAAACTGGGCATCCCGATCGTTGGCGTCGTCGATACCAACCACTCCCCGATCGGCATCGACTATCTGATCCCGGGCAACGACGACTCGTCGCGTGCCATCCGTCTCTATGCGCGTGGTGTGGCCGACGCGGTGCTGGAAGGCAAGAGCCAGGCGATCAACGAAGTGGTTCAGCAAATGGCCGGCGACGACGAGTTCGTCGAGGTCGAGGAAGAGGCGAAGGAGTAAGAGAGAGATGGCTGAAATTACTGCAAGCATGGTCAAGGAGCTGCGCGAAAAGACCGATGCGCCGATGATGGAATGCAAGAAGGCGCTGACGGAAGCGGGGGGCGACTTGACCAAGGCCGAGGAAATCCTGCGCGTCAAGCTGGGTAACAAGGCAACCAAGGCAGCGACCCGCATCGCCGCTGAGGGCGTCGTTGGCATGTATCTGGCGGCTGACGGCAAGCTGGCTGCTGTGGTCGAAGTGAACTCCGAGACCGACTTCGTCGCCAAGAACGACGAGTTCATAGCGCTGGCCAAGGGCTGTGCTGAACTGGTGGCAACAAAGAACCCCGCCGACGTCGCCGCGCTGTCCGCACTCCCGATGGGAGATGGCACGGTCGAAACGACCCGCGCCGCTCTGGTCGGCAAGATCGGCGAAAACATGACGCTGCGCCGCTTTGTCCGCATCGAGGCGAAGGGCAAGCTGTCTTCGTATGTTCACGGCGGTTCCAAGATCGGCGTGCTGGTCGATGTGACCGGTGGCGACGAGCAACTCGGCAAGGATCTGGCGATGCACATCGCCGCGTCCAAGCCGAAGTCGCTGGATGCCTCTGGTGTACCGGCCGACCTGCTCGATATGGAGCGCCGTATCGCCATCGAGAAAGCACGCGAAGCCGGCAAGCCGGAAGCGATGCTCGAGAAGATCGCCGAAGGCACCGTCCAGAAGTATCTCAAGGATGTGACCCTGCTCGGTCAGGTGTTTGTCAAGGCCGAGGACGGCAAGCAGACCATTGAGCAACTGCTCAAGGCCAAGGGTGCGACGGTCAACGGTTTCACGCTCTACATCGTCGGCGAAGGGCTTGAAAAGAAGGTCAACGACTTTGCCGCCGAAGTGGCTGCGCAGGCAGCCGCGGCAAAGAAGTAAAAGCCATGTCAGCTGCCACCGCACGCTACAAGCGCATCCTGCTCAAACTCTCGGGCGAGGCCCTGATGGGCGACGATGCCTATGGCATCAACCGGGAAACCTTGTGGCGCATCGTCAATGAAGTCAAGACGGTGACCGACCTCGGTGTCGAGGTCGGTGTGGTGATCGGCGGCGGCAACATCTTTCGCGGCATGGCTGGGGCATCCTCCGGGATGGACCGTGCCACGGCCGACTACATGGGCATGCTGGCGACGGTGATGAACGCGATGGCCCTGTCCGATGCGATGCGGCAGGCCGGCATGAATGCCCGCGTGCAGTCGGCTCTGACCATCGAGCAGGTCGTCGAACCCTATATCCGCGGCAAGGCGATCCGCTATCTGGAAGAAGGCAAGGTCGTCATCTTTGGCGGTGGTACGGGCAACCCATTCTTCACGACCGACACGGCAGCTGCACTACGCGGCTCCGAGATCGGCGCCGAGATGGTGCTCAAGGCGACCAAGGTCGATGGTGTCTATTCCGCCGACCCCAAGAAGGATCCGACCGCGACGCGCTATGCAAGGATCAGCTTCGACGAGGCGATCGGCCGTGGCCTGGGCGTCATGGATGCAACCGCATTCGCGCTCTGCCGCGACCAGAAACTGCCGATCAATGTGTTTTCGATCTTCAAGGCCGGCGCGCTCAAGCGTGTCGTGCTCGGTGAGGACGAAGGTACCTTGGTTCACTGTTAGGAGTTTTTCATGCTTGTTGCAGAACTCAAGAAAACCACAGAACACAAGATGCAGAAGAGCGTCGAGGCGCTCGTGCATGATCTCGCCAAGGTGCGTACCGGCCGCGCGCATACCGGCCTGCTCGACCATGTGCAGGTCGATTACTACGGTTCGATGATGCCGATCAACCAGGTGGCGAATATCACCCTGATCGATGCCAGGACCATCGGTGTGCAGCCGTGGGAAAAGGGCATGAGTCCCAAGATCGAAAAGGCGATTCGTGATTCCGACCTGGGTCTCAATCCCGCCGCGCAGGGCGATGTACTGCGCATTCCGATGCCGATGCTGACCGAGGAGCGCCGTCGCGACCTGACCAAGGTGGTGCGGCACGAGGGCGAGAATGCCAAGATTGCCGTGCGCAACCTGCGTCGCGATGCGATTGCCCATCTCAAGGATGCGCTCAAGAAGCACGAAATTCCGGAGGATGAGGAGCGCAAGGCACAGGATGACGTGCAGAAGCTCACCGACAAGTACGTTGCCGAGATCGACAAGCTGCTCGCCGAAAAAGAGAAGGACCTGATGGCCGTCTAGGTCACAGGGAACCCAGCCGGAGGTATGCCGATGTTCTCCAGCGCCACCCGCAGCATTCCCGAATTACGCAGCGTTCCGCGCCATCTGGCGATCATCATGGATGGTAACGGGCGCTGGGCGAAGAAGCGCTTCCTGCCGCGTGTCGCCGGCCACAAGCAGGGCGTCGAGACCGTGCGTCAGGTCGTCAAGGCCTGCATCGAGCGCGGCATCGAATACCTGACCCTGTTCGCCTTCAGTTCGGAGAACTGGCGGCGTCCGACCGAAGAAGTCAGTTTCCTGATGAACCTCTTCGTCTCCGCGCTCGAGCGTGAGATCGGGCGGTTGCACAGCAATGGCGTGCGCTTGCGCGTCGTCGGTGATCTGGCCGCCTTCGAGCCGCGCCTGATCGATCTGGTTCGCCGCGGCGAGAATCTCACGGCAGAAAACAAGAAGCTGACCCTGACGGTCGCGGCCAACTATGGCGGACGCTGGGATCTGATGCAGGCTTTCAATGGCCTGGCGCTGGCCTACCCCGAGAAAGCCGGCAACTACACCGAGGCCGATCTCGAACCTTTCCTGTCAATGAGCTACGCGCCCGAGCCGGACCTGTTCATCCGCACCGGCGGCGAGCAGCGCATCAGCAACTTCCTGCTCTGGCAACTGGCCTACTGCGAGCTCTTCTTCACCGAACAGTTCTGGCCCGACTTCGACGAGGCCACGCTGGACGATGCAATTACCAGCTATCGCAGGCGTGAGCGTCGTTTTGGGCGTACCAGCGAACAGCTGGTCGTTGCCCCGGGTGCCGTCCCGCCAGCGCCGACTTTCACGGACCAGAAGCCGAATGCTTAAAGCGCGGGTCATCACCGCGCTGTTTCTCGTAGCGGGTTTCCTTGCTGTGCTTTTCCTGCTGCCGCCGCGGGCGGCGGGTATCGTGTTCGTGATCGTGGCTGCGCTCGCGGGCTGGGAATGGGCCGGCTTGATGCAGGCGCCGGCGCGTGGTCGTGTGATTTTCGCGCTACTGATCTTCGGCCTGTGCCTCCTGTTCTGGACCAGTCCGACGGAAGGCTTCCCCTTGCTGTGGGGGCTGGCCGCACTGTTCTGGCTGGCCTTCGCACCGGCCTGGTTGAAGCGGCAATGGTCCGCGGCCTGCGCGACCCTGGGGCTGGTCATCCTTGTCCCGACTTGGGCGGCGCTGGTGGCTTTGCACGAGCGCAGCCCGCTGCTGCTGCTCGCGGTGATGGCATTGGTCTGGGTTGCTGACATCGCTGCCTATTTCACGGGACGCGCCTTTGGCAAGCACAAGCTTGCGCCTACCATCAGTCCGGGCAAGACCTGGGAAGGTGTGGCAGGGGCGGTCGTCGGCGTGCTGGTCTATGGCATGGTGGTCGCGCCGTTCCTGCCGGTGGTGCAGAATCTCGACCGGGCCGTGCTGGCCGCCTGCCTACTGTTGCTCACGGCGCTGAGCGTCATCGGTGACCTGTTCGAGTCGATGGCCAAGCGGCAAGCGGGTATGAAGGACAGCAGCCAGTTGTTGCCGGGTCATGGCGGCATCCTCGACCGCATTGACAGCCAGACCTCGACCCTGCCGCTCGTCGCGCTGGGCCTATACTTGATCGCGTGAAAAAGAAACTGACTGTCCTCGGCGCGACCGGCTCGATCGGCGTGAGTACGCTCGACGTGGTGGCGCGGCATCCCGACCGTTTCGAAGTGGTCGCCCTGACTGGCAACAGCCGTATCGATGTACTTTACGAACAATGCCTGCAGCATCGTCCGCGCTTTGCCGTGGTGGGGTTCGAAAAGGATGTCACCGGACTGACCAGCCGCCTGCGTGCGGCGGGTTTATCCACCGAAGTGCTGGCCGGACCGCAGGCGCTCGAATCCGTCGCGGCTTTGCCCGAAGTCGACGCGGTGATGGCCGCGATCGTCGGCGCCGCTGGCCTGCAGCCGACGCTAGCCGCGGTGCGCGCCGGCAAACAGATCCTGCTGGCCAACAAGGAAGTGCTGGTGATGGCGGGCGCGCTCTTTATGGCTGAAGTGAAGAAACATGGTGCGGTGCTGCTGCCGATCGACAGCGAGCACAACGCGGTGTTCCAGTCTCTGCCTGCGGATTACGCGGGTGAACCGGCCAGTTCTGGCGTCAGCCATATCCTCCTGACCGCTTCCGGCGGACCGTTCCGCAATGCTCCGCTGGAGCGATTGAAAACCGTCACGCCGGATGAAGCCTGTGCGCACCCGAACTGGTCGATGGGCCGCAAGATTTCCGTCGACTCCGCGACGATGATGAACAAGGGCCTTGAGGTCATCGAGGCGCACTGGTTGTTCAATGTCGCGCCCGACCAGATCCAGGTGGTCGTCCATCCGCAGAGCGTGATCCATTCGCTGGTGCAGTACGTCGATGGCTCGGTGGTTGCTGAACTGGGCAATCCCGACATGCGCACGCCCATCGCCCACGCGCTGGCCTGGCCAGCGCGCATCGCGGCAGGCGTCGCGCCGCTCGACCTGCCGGCCATCGCGCAGCTGAATTTCGAGCCGCCCGATTTCGAGCGCTTCCCCTGCCTCGCGCTGGCCTTCCGGGCACTGCGTGCGGGAGGCAATTCTGCTGCCGTCCTGAATGCCGCCAATGAAGTGGCGGTTGCGGCTTTCCTCGATGGCCGCTTGCCCTTCCTTGGCATTGCCGAGGTCATTGCCGTAACGATGGATGCCGTGCCGGTTGCCGAAATGCCGGACTTACCATCGATCCTGGCTGTGGATGCGCAGGCCCGTTCCGTGGCGACTGAACAGCTGGCGCGCTGGCAACAATGAGTTTCGAGGGTGCTTTCTGGGTGGCCGGTGCGTTCGTGCTGGCCCTCGGCGTGTTGATCACGGTTCACGAACTGGGCCATTACACGGCCGCCCGGCTGTGCAATGTCAAGATCCTGCGTTTCTCGGTGGGTTTCGGCAAGCCGCTGTGGTTGCGCCGATTCGGCCGCGACCAGACCGAGTGGTCGCTGGCGGCTTTCCCCTTGGGTGGCTATGTGAAGATGCTCGACGAACACGAGGGTGATGTTCCGGAGAGCGAGCTGCCGCGCGCCTTCAACCGCCAGAGCCTCGGCAAGCGCAGCTTCATCGTCATCGCCGGGCCGTTGGCCAACCTGCTGCTGGCGGTCGTGCTCTACTGGTTCCTGTTCCTTTCCGGCGTCGAGGAGCCGCGGCCGGTCTTCGGTGCGCCGCCGTCCGGCACGCTGGCGGCGGAATTGAAAGTCGGCGCTGGCGAGACGGCACGCAGCGTGTCCGGCACGCCGGTGGCGACCTGGACGGAGCTGCGCTGGGAGATCATCAGGCATGTGCTGGATCGCGACATGGTCGTTATCGAAACTGTCGCTCCGCAGGGAGATATCGAGCTCCATCGTTTCGATCTGGGCAGGCTCGACACGGCTGCACTGGACGGCGACGTGATGCAGGCACTTGGCCTGCGGCTGCAACGCCCCGAATTGCCGGCGGTGATCGGCTCGGTGCAGCCTGGTTCACCGGCGGCGCGTGCCGGCGTGCTAGCCGGTGACAAGGTCGTCGCCATCGACGATCAGCCGATGGCTGGCTGGCACGATGTGGCAACGGCAATTCGCGGCATTGGCGCACGCGAACTTGTCCTGGACCTCGAAAGAGGAGCGGAGCTCGTTCGCATCTCCGTAACGCCCGATCTGGTCGATGATCGAGGCAGGCAGGTGGCCCGGATTGGCATCGCGGTGCGTGATGCTCCCGAATTGCGGCGCGACATCATGACGACCGTCAGCTATGGCCCGCTGGAGTCGCTACAGCGGGCGCTGGTGCAGACTTGGGATACCTCTGTGCTCAGCCTGCGCATGATCGGGCGGATGATCGTTGGCGAGTTGTCGATCAAGAATGTTTCCGGACCGGTGACGATCGCGGACTACGCCGGACAGTCGGCGCGCATGGGCAGTGATCACTATTTGCGCTTTCTTGCGCTCATCAGCATCAGTCTCGGGGTGCTGAATCTGCTGCCCATTCCGGTTCTGGACGGGGGGCACCTGATGTATTATCTCGCCGAACTGATCAAGGGTGGTCCGCTCCCGGAACGCGTCATGGAAATTGGCCAGCAAATCGGCCTGACCTTGCTTGCATTGCTGATGGGACTGGCGCTCTACAACGACATCCTTCGCTTGGTTTCCAACTGAGTCTCCAACTAAGTTTCCGACTGACGCATGAAACATTTTGTTCTGGCAGGTCTGGCAGCGGCGCTGATTGCGTCGAACGCGCTTGCATTTGATCCCTTCGTGGTACGTGATATCCGGGTCGAGGGCATCCAGCGTACCGAAGCAGGTACCGTATTCAGTTATTTGCCCGTCAAGGTCGGTGACACGCTGACCGAGGCCAAGGCGGCACAGGCGATCAAGTCGCTGTTTGGCACCGGCTTCTTCAAGGATGTGCGCCTCGAGGTCGAAGGCAGTGTGCTCGTGGTGCTGGTCGAGGAACGTCCCGCCATTGCCTCGCTCGAATTCACCGGCACCAAGGCGTTCGACAAGGAGAATTTGCGCAAGGGCCTGCGCGAGGTCGGACTTTCCGAATCGCGCATCTTCGACCGCTCGTTGGTCGAACGCGCCGAACAGGAACTCAAGCGCCAGTATCTGTCACAGGGCTACTACGCCGCACAGATCACGACCACCGTGACACCGCTCGAACGCAATCGGGTGGGTATCACCTTCGCCGTCGATGAGGGCGATATCGCCAAGATTCGCCAGATCAACATCGTCGGCGCGAAGAGTTTCAAGGAAAAAGATCTGCTCGAGCTGTTCAACCTGCGCACGCCGGGCTGGCTGACCTGGTACACCAAGAACGACCAGTACTCGAAGCAGAAGCTGTCAGGTGACCTTGAAACACTGCGTTCCTGGTACCTAGATCGCGGCTTTGTCGAGTTCAATATCGAATCGACGCAGGTGTCGATCTCGACCGACAAGCAGGATATCTACATCACGATCAACATCAGCGAGGGTGACCAGTACACGGTGTCATCGGTCAAGCTGGCGGGAGAACTGTTGCTGCCCGAAGACGAACTGCTCAAGCTGGTGACGATCAAGCCGGGCAGCATGTTTTCACGCGAGCAGGTCACCCTGACCACCAAGGCGATTGGTGACCGGCTCGGCAACGACGGCTATGCGTTTGCCAACGTCAATGCTGCCCCCGAACTCGACAAGGACAAGAAGCAGGTTGCTTTCACGTTGTTCATCGATCCGGGCCGGCGCGTCTATGTGCGGCGCATCCAGGTGCAGGGCAACACGCGTTCGCGTGATGAGGTGGTGCGGCGCGAGATGCGCCAAATGGAAGCGGCCTGGTACGACGGCGAAAAAATCAACAAGTCCCGCACTCGTGTCGATCGACTTGGCTATTTCGACGAAGTCACGATCGAAACACCAGCCGTGCCCGGCACGACGGATCAGGTCGATCTCAACGTCAACGTCAAGGAAAAACCCACCGGGAACCTGATGCTGGGTGCCGGCCTGTCGAGTTCGGAGGGTCTGGTCTTCTCGGGTTCTATCAACCAGCAGAACCTGTTCGGCAGTGGCAAGCATGTCGGCGTCGGCTTCAACACCAGCAAGATCAACAAGCTGTACTCGTTCTCGTACACTGATCCCTACTACACGGTGGATGGCATCAGCCGCGGTTTCGATCTCTACATGCGAGATACGGATACCTCGCAACTGAACACCATTGCCACCTATGCGACCAAATCGCTTGGCGGTGGCCTACGCTATGGCATCCCGATCGGTGAAGATGACACCGTTAATTTCGGTATCGCCTACGACAACACCCAGATCAAGACCACGGATTACACCCCGCAGCGCTACAAGGATTTCCTTGACCAGCACGGTGACAAATATTCAGCGGTGATTGCAACATTGGGCTGGTCGAAAAATACCGTCGATAGCCACATCTACCCCATGAAAGGCTATATCGCGCGGCTGAACGGCGAGTTGGCTTTTGGTGGTTCGACGAGTTACTACCGTGCCACGGCGCAGTACCAGCGCTACTTCCCGATCGGGCGCGACTACACCATCATGCTGAATGGCGAATATTCCATGGCGAATGGTTTGGGGGGCAAGCCCTTGCCGTTCTGGAAGTACTACTACGCAGGTGGCGTGGGATCCGTGCGTGGCTACAAGGCGGGTTCGATCGGTCCGATCGCGGACGATACGACCGATGATTCCCGCCTCGGCGGCAAGCAACGCCTGATTGCGAATGCGGAATTCCTGTTCCCGATGCCGGGCGGTGGCATCGACAAGTCATTCCGCCTCGGCGCTTTCGTCGATGCGGGCAAAATCTGGGGTACGGAAGGTACTTGGCGTGGCGATGATGGCATCCGTTTCAGCACGGGACTGTCCCTGTCATGGGCTTCGCCGCTGGGCCCCCTGAAATTCAGTCTGGCGCAACCGCTCAACAAGAAGGATGATGACGAAACGCAGCGGCTGCAGTTCCAGATGGGTACCATGTTCTGATGTCAGGAGAAAGAATGAAACGTTTATTCCAATTCGTGGCCCCGGTGTTGTTGGCGTTGGCGGTTACGCCTGCATTGGCTGAGTTCAAGCTTGGCTTTGTGAATGGGCAGCGTGTCGTGAATGAGTCACCGCAGGCCAAGCGCGCGAAGCAGAAGCTCGAGAAGGAATTCGAAAAGCGCGACCAAGAGTTGCAGCAGCTGTCCAAGCGCCTCCAGTCGATGCAGGAAAACCTCGAAAAGAACGGCGTGACGATGGCCGAGAGTGAACGGCGGACCAAGGAGCGTGAGTTCAACGATCTCAACCGCGACTTCCAGCGCAAGCAGCGTGAATTCCGCGAGGACCTGAACCTGCGCCAGAACGAGGAAATGTCCGGTATCTTCGAGCGCGCCAACAAGGTCATCAAGCAGATTGCCGAGGCCGACAAATTTGACCTGATCGTGCAGGAAGCCGTCTATTTCAGCCCGCGCATCGACATTACCGACAAGGTGATCAAGGCCCTGAGCAGCGAAGCCGCGCCGGCTGGCAAGTAACGCTTCAGTGGTGCCGTGATGGCCCGCACTCTCTCTGACATTGTCGCCCGCTTCGGCGGGGAAGTGAAAGGTGATGCGGATCTTGTCGTCTCCGGGCTGGCTACGCTTGAGGCGGCCAACCCGGATCAACTGAGTTTCCTCGCGAATCCGAAATACCGCAGTCAATTGGCCACGACACGGGCCGGGGCTGTCATCCTCTCCCCTGAAATGGCGGATGCTTGTCCCCGGGCCGCCATCGTTACGCCGCAACCCTATCTGTATTTCGCGCGAGTGTCGCAGTGGCTGGCGAAAGGACATGTACCCGTGCCGGGCATCCATCCGTCCGCCGTTGTCGAAGCGTCGTTGCCGTCATCGGTTTGTGTCGGTGCGAATTGCTGGATCGGTACCGACGTGGAGATTGGGGATGACAGCGTGCTGTATCCCGGCATCAAGGTCTACCCCGGCTGTCGCATCGGCAAGCGGGCGATCATCCACTCCGGTGCGGTGATCGGTGCGGACGGTTTCGGGTTCGCGCGTGAAACAACAGGTGAATGGGTCAAAATCGCGCAAACTGGCCGCGTCGTGATCGGTGACGACGTCGAGATCGGTGCCAACACGACGATCGATCGCGGCGCGTTGGAAGACACTGTGATCGAGGATGGCGTCAAACTCGATAACCAGATCCAGGTTGGCCATAACGTGCGCATCGGCGCGCATACGGCGATCGCCGGCTGCGTGGGCATCGCCGGCAGCGCGAAAATCGGTGCCCGCTGCACGATTGGTGGCGCGGCGGTCATCCTTGGACACCTGTCCTTGGCCGATGGCGTCAATGTTTCGGCCGGTACACTGGTCGGTAAGTCGATTGCCCAGCCCGGCAACTACACCGGCACCGTGCCCTTCATGGCGCATGACGAGTGGCAGAAGAACTTTGCCCGTCTGCGCCATCTCGATGCGCTGGCCGATAAAATACGCAACCTCGAAAAACGCTTGGCCGAACTGGAGAACAAGCAATGACTGCAATGGACATCCACGAAATTCTCGAATATCTGCCGCATCGTTATCCGATCCTGCTGGTGGATCGCGTGCTCGATGTCGTGCCGGGCGAGCGCATCACGGCGCTGAAGAACGTCAGCATGAACGAACCTTTTTTCCCCGGCCACTATCCCCATCACCCCGTCATGCCAGGTGTGCTGATCGTTGAAGCAATGGCCCAGACGGCCGCCATCCTGTCGTTCAAGACCATGGGCGACAAGCCGGACGACAAGTCTGTCTACTACTTCGTCGGCATCGATGGCGCACGCTTCAAGCGACCGGTCGGTCCCGGCGATCAGCTGATCATGGAGGTGGCCATCACGCTCAACAAGCGCGGCATGTGGAAGTTTGCCGGACAGGCGAAGGTGGATGGCCAGGTCGCTTGCGAAGCCGAACTGATCTGTACCGTACGCAAGCTGGAAGACTGAGATGTCAGTCAGCATTCATCCGACCGCACTCGTCGACCCGGGTGCTCGACTCGGAACGAACGTCAGCGTCGGGGCCTATTCGATCATCGGACCCGATGTCGAGATCGGCGACAACACCTGGGTCGGACCGCATGTCGTCATCAATGGTCCGACGCGGATCGGCTGCGACAACCGTATCTTCCAGTTTTCCTCGATCGGCGAGATGCCGCAGGACAAGAAATACGCCGGCGAGCCGACGCGGCTCGAAATCGGTGACCGCAATACCATCCGTGAATTCTGCACCTTCAATCGCGGCACGGCACAGGACGCCGGAGTAACCCGCCTCGGCAACGACAACTGGATCATGGCCTACGTCCATCTGGCGCACGACTGCCAGATCGGCGACCACACCATCTTCGCCAACAATGCGCAACTCGCCGGCCATGTCCATGTCGGCGACTGGGCGATCCTCGGCGGCTTCACCGTCGTGCATCAGTTCGTGCGTATTGGTGCGCACTGCATCACCGGGATGGGTTCGATCCTGTTCCAGGACGTGCCGCCCTTCGTTACCGCGGCCGGAAATCCGGTCGCGCCCCATGGCATCAACAGCGAAGGACTCAAGCGTCGGGGGTATGCGCCCGAGACCATCGCCGGCCTGCGGCGCGCCTACAAGACGCTCTATCGCAGTGGGCTGAAGCTGGAAGAGGCCACCGCGGCCATTGCCGCCGAGGCGCAGACGCAAGGCGACCTCGCGCCACTCACCGTGCTCTCGGATTTCCTGGCTGCACCGGGGCGCGGCATCATCCGCTAGATTGCAAGCATGACGCGCATTGCCCTCGTGGCGGGCGAAGCCTCGGGCGACCTGCTGGCCGCGCACCTTATCGAAGCGCTCAAGTGCCGTCTGCCCAGCGCCGACTTTTGCGGCATCGGCGGGCCGAAGATGCAGCGTGCCGGTTTTGATGCCTGGTGGCCATCGGAGTTGCTCGCCGTGCGCGGGTATGCCGAGGTACTCAGACACTATCGCAAGATCACCGGCGTACGAAAGGAACTGCTCAAGCGCTTGCTCGCCGACCCGCCGGATGTTTTTATCGGCGTCGATGCGCCGGATTTCAACCTCTGGCTCGAAGCCCGACTAAAACGGGCCGGCATCAAGACCGTGCATTACGTCAGCCCGTCGGTCTGGGCCTGGCGCGGTGGCCGGATCAACAAGATCGCCCGCGCTTGCGACCGCCTGCTCGCGCTGTTTCCCTTCGAACCGCCGCTCTACGAGAAAGCCGGCCTGCCGGTCGATTACGTGGGCCATCCGCTTGCCGACGTGCTGCCGGTCGAGTCGCAGCGCAAAGCGGCACGCGCACGTCTCTCATTGAATGGCAGCGGCCCGGTCTTTGCGCTGCTGCCCGGCAGCCGCCAGTCAGAAGTTTCCGCCATGGCCGAGCTGTACATCCGTACCGCGAGCCTGTTGCGCGAACGCTTTTCCGAGGCAGTTTTCATCGTCCCGCTGGTGTCGCGCGAAACCCGCACGATCTTCGAGGAGGTGCTGTGGAAACTGGGCCATCAGGACTGGCTGATCAAGGATGCGCCCACGCGCGCCGGCTTCGAGATCACCCATGTCGAACTCGATGCCGCGAGCCCGGCGGCAGGCTGCATGAAGCTGCTGTTCGGCCATGCGCAGGATGCCATGGCGGCTTGTGACGGCGCGCTGGTGGCGAGCGGCACGGCGACTCTCGAAGCGGCCCTGCTCAAGGCCCCGCTGGTTGTCACCTATCGCATGTCCGGCTGGTCGTGGCGGCTCATGAAGCGCATGCGCTACCAGCCCTGGGTCGGGCTGCCCAACATTCTCGCCGGTCGCTTCGTTGTGCCGGAATTCCTGCAGGACGAGGCGACACCGGAGAACCTTGCGCAAGCACTGGGCAACCTCGTTCAGGATAGTGAAGTACGCAAGCGCCTGTCCGTTTGCTTCACGGACATGCACCGCCAGTTGCGCCAGAACACCTCGGAGAAGGCGGCCGCGGCGATCCTGCCGATGCTGCAATCGGCATGATCTGCGGGGTCGATGAGGCGGGCAGAGGTCCGCTCGCCGGGCCAGTGGTCGCGGCAGCGGTGATCCTCGATCCTGCGCGGCCGATTGTCGGCTTGGCCGATTCGAAAAAGCTGTCCGCCGGCAAACGCGAAAAACTGGCAATCGAAATCCGTGGCAAGGCCCTCGCCTGGAGCGTGGCCGAAGCGTCAGTCGAGGAGATCGACGCGCTCAACATCCTGCAAGCGACGCTGCTGGCGATGCAGCGTGCCGTGACGGGGCTGATATTGACCCCGGCGGAAGTGCTCATCGACGGCAATCGCTGCCCGCGCCTCGATCTGCCGATGCGGGCCATCGTCGGTGGCGACGCGACGGTAGCGGAAATCTCGGCGGCCTCGATTCTCGCCAAGACGGTCCGCGACGCAGGCATGCTTGTCCTGCATGAGCAGTATCCGCAATATGGCTTCGCACGCCACATGGGCTACGGCACGGCCGTGCATCTGGCGGCGCTACGCGAACATGGCCCCAGTCCGGTACACCGGATGAGCTTCGCACCCGTTCGCGAGGCCGCGCGATGAAGACCATCAGCTCGCGTGACAATCCGACGCTGAAGTCCCTGCGGGCACTGCAGTCCGATGCGCGCAAACAGCGGGCGAGCGGCCAGGCCTTGCTGGAAGGGCCGCACCTGCTGGCCACCGCGCTCGACCATGGCGTGACGCCGGACCTCATCGCGGTGAGCGAAAGCGCAGCGGGCAATCCCGAGGTCGCTGCGCTGCTGGCGCGTGCCGGCAAGGTCGAAACGCTGTGCCTGCGCGATGCCTTGTTCAAGGAGTTCAGCGAACTCGCTACCCCGCTCGGCATCCTCGCCCGCATTGCCGTCCCGCCAGCGCCGACTTCCATGCCCGTGGGCGACTGCCTGCTGCTCGATGCGGTGCAGGATGCCGGCAACGTCGGCACCTTGCTGCGCACGGCCGCGGCCGCCGGGGTACGCGACGTGCTGCTCGGGACGGGTTGCGCGGGGGCCTGGACGCCGCGCGTGCTGCGTGCCGCGCAGGGGGCGCATTTCGTGCTCGCCATCCGTGAACAAGTCGATCTGGCGAGCTTTCTGCAAGGCTATCCCGGCAATTCCGTCGCCACGGTCGCACGCGAGGGCGCGTCGCTCTATGCGCTTGACTTGATGCAGCCGATCGCTTGGCTGGTTGGCAACGAAGGTGCTGGTTTGACGCCGGAACTAATCGCCATCGCGCAGCAACGCACGACGATTCCGCTCGCGGCTGGCAGTGAGTCCCTCAATGTTGCTGCCGCGGCGGCGGTGTGCCTGTTCGAGATGCGCCGCCAGCGTACTGCCCGTACAATCTGAAAGTCAGTGCCTGCGTGACGGCACATGCGGAGGAGAGCGACATGGAACTGGCGTGGTGGCATTGGGCGGTGGGGGGCATTGTCCTGATCGTGGCGGAACTGGTCGTGCCATCCTTCGTGCTGATCTGGTTCGGGCTGGGCGCGCTGGTCGTCGCCTTGGCGGTTGCCCTGTCGGCGATCGGCTTCACGCTGCAGCTCGGCCTCTGGCTGATCGTTTCGCTGGTGCTGGTGGCGATCTGGTTCAAGGTGTTCAAGCCGAACATGCACAAGACGAAGATCGGCATGGCGGACGCCAACGTGATCGGCGAGGTCGGCATGCTGGCGCACGACGTTGCGCCCTTCGCGAAGGGCGAGGTGCGCTTCCAGAAACCGATCCTCGGTGCGGATTCCTGGGAATGCATTTCTGATGAAACGATCAAGAGTGGCGAGCGCGTGCGCGTGGTTGCCGTCGAGGGCAGTTTCCTGAAAGTCGGGAGGGTTTGACATGGACATGATGATTTTCGTCATCGCACTGCTGGCGTTCGCCGGCATCACGCTCGCCAAGGGCATCCGCATCGTGCCGCAGGGCGAGGAATGGATCGTCGAGCGGCTCGGCAAGTATCACGGCACGCTGCTGCCGGGACTCAACATCATCATTCCCTACCTTGACAAGATCGCCTACAAGCTCGTTACCAAGGACATCATCCTCGACGTGCAGGAACAGGAGGTCATCACGCGCGACAACGCGGTGATCGTCACCAATGCCATCGCCTTCATCAAGGTGACGGATCCGATCAAGGCGGTGTACGGCGTGACGGATTTCTCCGAGGCGATCCGCAACATGATCATGACCACGCTGCGCTCCATCGTCGGCGAGATGCAGCTCGACGAGGCGCTGTCGAATCGCGATCGCATCAAGGCGCGGCTGCGCGAAGCAATCGCCGACGAGGCGATCGACTGGGGCCTGACCGTCAAGTCGGTCGAGATCCAGGACATCAAGCCCTCGCCCTCGATGCAGAAGGCGATGGAGATGCAGGCCGCCGCCGAGCGCGAACGCAAGGCGATGGTGACGCGCTCCGAAGGCGAAAAGCAGTCGATGATCCTGCAAGCCGAAGCGCGGCTCGAGTCCGCCCGCCGCGATGCCGAGGCGACGGTGACGCTGGCCGAGGCGAGCGCCGAGGCGATCAAGCGCGTAACCGTGGCGATTGGCGAACAGGAAGCGCCGATGCGCTATCTGCTTGGCGAGAAGTACGTCATGGCGATGACCAAGCTCGCCGAATCGGACAATGCCAAGACGATCCTGCTCCCCGGTGATTTACAGGAAACCCTGCGTTCCGTACTCGGCAGGAAAACCTAGGCGACGGCCATGCGCTGACGGCGCAACGCCCAGGCGCTGCCGAACAGCAGCAGGCCGAGCGTTGCCGAAGTGAGCGCGAGCGGCACGAGCGTGCCGTCGTGGCTCATGCCTACCCAGGTACCGGTAACGAGCGCTGCCACCATCGTGAAGAAGCCCAGCAAACCCGCCGCCGCGCCGGCCTCGCGCGGGAAGGGCGCGATTGCACCTGATTGGGCGCAGGGAAAGTTGATGCCGTGCGCACCCATCGTCAGGAACTGGCAGAGCAGGATGACCGACCAGTGCTGCACGCCGCCGAGTACCAGAGCGGCGAACAGCAGCCCGGAAAACAGCGAGAGCGAAACCCCGATCATCATCGCGCGCGGCAGGCCCAGGCGGGCCAGCAGGCGGCGGCAGGCGATCGTGCCGATCAGATAGCCGGTGACACCGAAGGCGAAGCAGTAGCCGTAGTAGTGCGTCGGCACGCCGAGCACGTCGATCAGCACGAAGGACGAGCCTGAAATGAACACGAAGATCGCTGCGTAGGAAAGCGCGCCGGGCAGCATCCAGGCCCAGAAAAAGTCGGCGCTGGCGATACGGCAGTAGGTGGCGAACAGGGGGCCGATCCGGGTCGCGTCGGGATTCGGATGCAGGTTCGTTTCGCGGAACAGCCGCCAGGTCGTCGCCATTAGCGCGATGCAGAACACGGTGTGGAAGACGAAGGCCGCGCGCCAGCCGAACCACACCTGCAGATAGCCGCCCAACACTGGGCCGAACAGCGGGGCGAGCGCCAGCAGCGAACTGGCCTTGGCGAGCATGCGCGCGCCGTCGGCAGGCGCGTAGGCGTCACGCACCATCGCCCGTGCGATGACCGCCGCCGTGCAGCAGCCGATGGCTTGCACGAAGCGTGCGGCAACCAGCAGCTCGAGGGTCGGTGCCAGCGCGCAGGCGAGGCTCGCTGCGATGTAGATGGCCAGCCCCCATAGCAGCACCGGCCGACGGCCGAAGCGGTCGGAAAGCGGTCCGCTGATCAACTGCGCAACGCCGAAGCCGATGACGAACAGCGAGAGCGTCTGCTGGATCGCTGCCGGCGTGACGCCGAAGTCGGTGGCGAGGTGCGGCAGCGAGGCGAGGTAAAGGTCGGTCGACAACGGCTGCAGCATCAGGCAGCCGGCGATCAGCCAGAGGATCGTGGCGGGGCTCACACTTTGTCGCGCATCAGGCGCGCTTTCTCGCGCTCCCAGTCCTTCTGCTTCTCGCTATCGCGCTTGTCGTACTGCTTCTTGCCCTTGGCGAGGCCGATCTCGAGCTTGATCCGCCCCTTGGCGAAGTGCAGGTTGAGCGGCACCAGCGCATAACCGGCGCGCTCCACCTTGCCGATCAGCTTGGCGATCTCGCGTTCATGCAGCAGCAACTTCCGCGTTCGCACCGGATCGGGCTTGACGTGGGTCGAGGCGGTCGTCAGCGGGCTGATGTGGCAGCCGAGCAGCCAGACTTCGCCGTCCTTGACGATGACGTAGGCTTCCTTGAGCTGGGCGCGACCGGCACGGATCGATTTCACTTCCCAGCCTTCGAGCACCAGGCCGGCCTCGAGCTTCTCCTCGATGAAATAGTCGTGGAAGGCCTTTTTGTTTTCGGCGATGCTCATGATGATGGAGTGTGGGGGCTGGGGCGTGGAGCGCTAGAATTGCCGCATTCTAAAGCAGCGCTTCACCATGGCCCTCGTCGAAAAGTCGGTACTGATCATGCGCACCCCCGAACAAATGTTCGCGCTCGTCGATCATGTCGAGGACTACCCGAAGTTCCTGCCCTGGTGCGGCGGGGTCGATGTGCTGTCCCGCACGGCCGACAAGACGTCCGCCCGCATCCACATCCACTACCATGGCATCCGTGCCCACTTCGCGACCGAGAACACCAAGGAAGCACCGCACCTGATGAAGCTGGCTTTCCGCGAAGGTCCCTTCCGCCGGCTCGACGGCAGCTGGCGCTTCACGAAACTGGGGGATCACGGCTGCAAGATCGAATTCCACCTACACTACGAATTTTCCAACCGACTACTGGAGAAGGCGCTGGGCCCGGTGTTCGGCCATATCGTTGGCACCTTCGTCGACTCCTTCGTCAAGCGCGCCCACCAAGTCCATGGCTGAAACCATCCAGATCGAAGTCGTCTACGCCCTCGCCGACCGGCAGGACGTGATCCCGCTCACCCTGGCTGCCGGCACGACGCTGAAGCAGGCCGTCGAGGTTTCCGGCCTGATGGAAAAATTTCCAGATATCGATCCCGTCAAGGGCAAGTTCGGCATCTACAGCAAGCTGGCCAAGCCGGACACCGTGTTGCGCGACCGCGACCGCGTCGAAATCTACCGTCCGCTGATCGCCGACCCGAAGGAAGTGCGCAAGCAGCGTGCCGCCGAAGGCAAGGTCATGAAAAAGGGCGGCGGGGCTGCCGAGGTAGCTGAAGAGTAGCTATTTCTTGCACCAGTCGTCGACGGATTTCCGGGCTCTCGCCAGTTCCGCCTCGCGCACGGCGCCATCCAGCGCAATACGCTCACCCTTGTCGTTGATGCTGAAACGGGCCTGACCGGATTCGAGCGAGGCCAGATTGGCTTTGGCGCGCTGGCAGTTTTCCTCGCGGATCTTCGCCTGGGCAGGATCTTCCGCAGGCTTCTTCGCGCTTTCCTGCTCCTTGCCCTGTTTCTCGCGCTCCTCGAACTGGCGTTCGGCCGAAGCCTTGCGCGCGGCCGCGACATCGCCCGTCTCACTCGGTGCGCCTTGCACCTTGCGGGCCTGAGACTGCTTTTCGGCAGGCGGCCGGTCGCCATAGTGGATCTTGCCGTTGGCGTCTTTCCAGGAATACATCTGCGTCTGGCCGGAAAGCGGCACAAGGGCGAGCGCAATCAGGCTGAGCAGCGAAACGAGGGTGGGGGCGCGCATGAGAACTCCTGACAGTGGCGGTGGGGTTTGCCGGGGTCTGCCGACCTCCGTATAATACGTTTTTGGATACAAGGATAACAGCATGCGACTCCTCAAGAAGGCCCTGACCTTCGACGACGTTCTCCTGGTTCCCGCCCATTCGGCGATCCTCCCCCGCGACGTTTCCCTGGCCACGCGCCTGACCCGCAAGATCCGGCTCAACATGCCGCTGGTCTCCGCGGCGATGGATACCGTGACCGAAGCGCGCCTGGCGATCGCCCTGGCCCAGGAAGGCGGCATCGGCATCATCCACAAGAACCTCGAGCCCGCGGCGCAGGCCGCCGAAGTGGCGAAGGTCAAACGTTACGAATCCGGTGTCTTGAAGGACCCGATCACCATCCCGCCGACGATGACCGTGCGCGATGTGATCGCGCTGACGCGTTTGCACAAGTTTTCCGGCCTGCCGGTAGTGGAGAACGGCAAGGTGGTCGGCATCGTCACCAACCGCGACCTGCGTTTCGAGACCCGCCTCGACGAAGTCGTCGGCAACATCATGACGCCGCGCGAGCGCCTCGTCACTGTGAAGGAGGGCGCCAGCCTTGACGAGGCCAAGGCGCTGATGCACAAGCATCGCCTCGAGCGCGTGCTGGTCATCAACGACGCGTGGGAACTGCGCGGCCTGATGACCGTCAAGGACATCCAGAAATCCACCGACCATCCGCTCGCCGCCAAGGACGAGTTCGGCAGCCTGCTGGTCGGCGCCGCGGTCGGCGTCGGCGAGGGTACCGAAGAGCGCGTCGCTGCGCTGGCCGAGGCCGGCGTCGATGTGGTCGTCGTCGATACGGCGCATGGCCACTCCGAGGGCGTGCTCAAGCGCGTCCAGTGGGTGAAGAGGAACTATCCGCAAATCGAAGTCATCGGCGGCAACATCGCCACCGGCGATGCCGCCAAGGCGCTGGCCGATCATGGCGCCGACGCGGTCAAGGTCGGCATCGGCCCCGGCTCGATCTGCACCACGCGCATCGTCGCCGGTGTCGGCGTGCCGCAGATTTCCGCCGTGGAAGGCGTCGCCAACGCGCTGCTGAATTCCGGCATTCCGCTGATCGCCGATGGCGGCATCCGCTACTCGGGCGACATCGCCAAGGCGATCGCGGCCGGCGCGCATTCGGTGATGATGGGCGGCCTGTTCGCCGGTACCGAGGAAGCGCCGGGCGAGACGGTGCTGTTCCAGGGACGTTCCTACAAGTCGTATCGCGGCATGGGTTCGCTGGGCGCGATGCAGAAAGGTTCCTCTGATCGCTACTTCCAGGAAAACGAATCCAACGTCGAGAAGCTCGTGCCGGAAGGCATTGAGGGCCGCGTCCCCTACAAGGGTCCGGTCACGGCGGTTATCCACCAGTTGATGGGTGGCCTGCGTTCCTCGATGGGCTACCTCGGTTGTCCGACCATCGCCGAGATGCATGAAAAAGCCGAGTTCGTCGAGATCACCTCCGCCGGCATTCGCGAGTCGCACGTGCATGACGTGCAGATCACCAAGGAAGCGCCGAACTACCACATCGACTGAGCGAACGATGCACCCGAAGGCGGCACATCGGTGCCGCCTTTTTTCATTCAGAGGCCAACCATGTCACACAGCCACCAGAAAATTCTCATCCTCGATTTCGGTTCCCAGGTCACCCAGCTCATCGCCCGCCGCGTGCGCGAGCAGCAGGTGTATTGCGAGCTGCATCCCTTCGACGTGTCGGAACAGTTCATCCGCGATTTCGCGCCGGCCGGCATCATCCTCTCCGGCGGCCCGAACTCGGTCTACGAGGCCGAAGACTGGAAGGCGCCGCAGGTCGTCTTCGAGCTGGGCGTGCCGGTGCTGGGCGTCTGCTACGGCATGCAGACCATGGCGCAGCAACTGGGCGGCAAGGTCGAGAGTTCGGGCAAGCGCGAGTTCGGCTTCGCCGAGATGCGCGCCCACGGCCATTCGAAGCTGTTCGACGGCATCCAGGATCGCACCAACGCCGAGGGCCACGGCCTGCTCGAAGTCTGGATGTCGCACGGTGACAAGGTGACCGCGCTGCCGCCCGGCTTCAAGATCATCGGCAGCAATGCGGCCACGCCGATCGCCGCGATGGCCGACGAGGCGCGCAAGTTCTACGCGGTGCAGTTCCACCCCGAGGTGACGCACACGCTCAAGGGCCGCGAGATCTACGCGCGCTTCGTGCGCGACATCTGCGGCTGCCGCGGCGACTGGAACATGCCGAATTACGTCGAGGAAGCGATCGCCAAGGTCAAGGCGCAGGTCGGCAACGAGGAGGTGATCCTCGGCTTGTCGGGTGGCGTCGATTCCTCCGTGGTCGCCGCGTTGCTGCACAAGGCCATCGGCGACCAGCTCACCTGCGTGTTCGTCGACAACGGCCTGCTGCGCCTCAACGAGGGCGAACAGGTGATGCAGACCTTCGCGCGCAACCTCGGCGTCAAGGTCATCCACGTCGATGCCACCGCGCAGTTCATGGGCCACTTGCAAGGGGTCAATGATCCCGAGCAGAAGCGCAAGATCATCGGCCGCGAATTCGTCGAAGTCTTTCAGGCCGAGGCGCAGAAGCTGCCGCAGGCGAAGTGGCTGGCGCAGGGCACCATCTACCCGGACGTGATCGAGTCGGCCGGCGGCAAGACCAAGAAGGCGCACACCATCAAGAGCCACCACAACGTCGGTGGCCTGCCCGAGACGCTGCACCTCAAGCTGCTCGAGCCGCTGCGCGAACTGTTCAAGGACGAAGTACGCGAACTTGGCATCGCGCTCGGCCTGCCGCACGAGATGGTCTATCGCCATCCCTTCCCCGGCCCCGGCCTCGGCGTGCGCATCCTCGGCGAAGTGAAAAAGGAATTCGCCGACCTGCTGCGCCAGGCCGACGCGATCTTCATCGACGAACTGCGCGCTGCCGAGTGGTACGACAAGACCTCGCAAGCCTTCGCTGTCTTCCTGCCGGTGAAGAGCGTCGGCGTGATGGGCGACGGCCGCACCTACGACTACGTCGTCGCGCTGCGCGCCGTGCAAACCTCCGACTTCATGACCGCCAAGTGGGCCGAGCTGCCGCATGAACTGCTGGCGCGCGTCTCCAACCGCATCGTCAACGAAATCCGTGGCATCAGCCGCGTTGTCTACGACGTGACCGGCAAGCCGCCCGGCACGATCGAGTGGGAATAATCCGGGCGCACTCGTGAACGCCATCGTCATCGGCGCCGGCCCGGCCGGCCTGATGGCGGCGGAAGTGCTGTCCTTCGCAGGTATGGCCGTCGATGTTTACGACGCGATGCCAAGCGCCGGCCGCAAGTTCCTGATGGCCGGCAAGAGCGGCCTCAACCTTACCCACGCCGAACCCGCCGCCAATTTCATCGCGCGCTATGGCGAGCGCAGCGAATGGGTTGCCGCATGGTTGCGCGAGTTCGACGCGGATGCCCTGCGCGACTGGACGCAGGGCTTGGGCATCGAGACATTCGTCGGCTCGTCGGGCCGCGTTTTCCCTGCGGACATGAAGGCCGCGCCGCTGCTGCGCGCGTGGCTGCATCGCCTGCGCGCGGCCGGCGTGTGCTTCCACATGCGCCATTGCTGGCTGGGCTGGGAAGGCGCGAACCTGCTGTTCGCCACGCCGGATGGGAATGCAAAAGTCGGCGCTGGCGAGACGGCACTCATTCTTGCGCTGGGCGGCGGCAGTTGGTCGAAACTCGGCTCGGACGGTGCGTGGGTGTCGCTATTGCGCGAACGGAACATCGCGGTCGCTGCGCTGCGCCCGGCGAACTGCGGTTTCGATGTGTCGTGGTCTGAGCATTTCCGCGAGAGGTTCGCCGGCCAGCCGGTGAAGTCGGTGGTGGCCTCGTTTGGCGCAACACAGCGACAGGGCGAGTTCGTCGTCACGCAACACGGCGTCGAGGGCGGACTGGTCTACGCCTTCTCCGCCGCGCTGCGCGACGCCATCGAGGCGGAGGGTAGCGCGACGCTGCATCTCGATCTCGCGCCGGGCAAGTCGCTCGACCGGTTGACGCTGGAAATCGCCCATCCGCGCGGCGCGCGTTCGATGGGGAGCCACCTGCAGAGTCGCGCTGGCATTACTGGCGTCAAGGCCGGCCTGCTGCGCGAATGCGCGGCGAAGGCCGATTACGCCGATCCCGCGCGGCTCGCCGCCGCGATCAAGGCGCTGCCGCTGAGACTGGTGTCGCCGCGCCCGCTCGACGAGGCGATCAGCAGCGCGGGCGGCGTGACGGCCGAGTCATTTGATGAGAGTCTGATGCTCAAGGCCCTGCCCGGCGTTTTCTGCGCGGGCGAGATGCTCGACTGGGAGGCGCCGACCGGCGGTTACCTGCTCACCGCCTGCTTCGCCAGCGGGCGCGCGGCGGGGCAAGGCGCGCTGGCCTGGCTTCAGGCGAGGAAGTCTTCCCACCTGCCCGGTTTGGGCTTGCCGAGCGGCGCGTAGCCGGGCAGCGCGAGCAGGCGCTGGCGGAAGGTCTTGCCGGCGAGGCGACGCAGGAAAGACTGGCCGGCTGCCGATTCGAGTGCGGCGTGCCGTAACGCGAAACCGTAGCGTTCATCGATCAGCGGCACGAAGCCCAGATCGTAACGCGCGGCCGCGGCTTCGATGCCGAAACCCGCATCGGCCGAGCCGCCCGCCACGGTCGCCGCGACGGCATCGTGAGTGAATTCCTCGTGTGCATAGCCGTCGATGCTGGCGGGCGCGATGCCGTTGGCGGCGAGCAGTTGGTCGATGAGGCCGCGTGTGCCCGAGCCGCGCTGGCGGTTCACCATGCGCGCACCGAGTCTTGCCACGTCGCTCAGCGAATGCAGCTTGAGCGGGTTGCCGCGCGCGACGATCAGGCCCTGCCGTCGCCGCATCACCGGCAGCAACTCATGCAGTCGGGGTTTCAGCCACTGCTTGAGCCACCCGGCCAGCTGTTCCGTGCTCCAGGTTTCCGGCACGTGGAAACCGGCGATGTCGCATTCCCCGCGTCCGAGCGCGGCGAGGGCATCCTCGCTGCCGCGCCAGACGATATCGACGGGCACCTGGCGGCCGTGTTCCACCCAGTCGGCCAGCGCCAGATCGTGGCTGGCAAACAAGCTTAGACGTGGCGCTTCCGCATGGGCGTCCTGCAGTGCCGGCGCCAGCAGGTCGTGCATGCGCGCTTCCCACACCTGATGCACCTTGCCGAGCGCCATCCGCGCCGCGCCATCCATGTCGACGAGCGATTCGCCCAGCGGGGTGAGGCGCGTGCCGCGGCCGCGTTCCATCGTGACCAGTTCGAGGCCGAATTCCTGCGCGCACCGCCGCAACAGGCCCCAGGCCGCGCGATAGGACATGCCGGCCATGTGCGCGGCCTTGCCGAGCGCGGCGGTGTCGAGCAGGGCGGTCAGCAATTGCAGCAGGCGGCGCGTGTCCGCGTCGTTGAGATCGATGCCGAAGTCCCAGTTCCAGCGCAGGCGCGGGATCGGCAAGGATGGAGATGTTGCAGTTTTCGACATATTCGGAATCCTTGCGCGCTACTTTAACCTGCCAACACCCATAACAAACAGGAGAACGCGCAATGCAAGTCTTTGGCATGTTTCGTTCCTGCCTCATCGTCGGCGTCATGCTCGTGTCCGGCGCGCAAGCGCAAGACCGTTTCATCACCGTCGCCTCGACCACCTCGACCGAGCAGTCGGGCCTGTTCGGCCACCTGCTGCCGGTTTTCGAAAAAACATCGGGCATCAAGGTGCGCGTGGTCGCGCTCGGCACGGGCCAGGCGCTCGACCTCGCGCGGCGCGGCGATGCCGACGTGGTGTTCGTGCATGACAAAGCGGCCGAGGAGAAATTCGTCGCCGAGGGTTTCGGCGTCAAGCGCCAGGAAGTGATGTACAACGACTTCGTCATGATCGGCCCAAAAGCTGATCCGGCTAAGGCCGCCGGCAAGGACATCCTCGCAGGCCTGCGCCGCATCGCGGCCGCACAGGCGCCGTTCGTCTCGCGCGGCGACAAGAGCGGCACGCACGCCGCCGAACTGCGCTACTGGAAAGCCGCCGGCGTCGACCTTGCCACGACGAAGGGGCCGTGGTATCGCGACACCGGTTCCGGCATGGGGCCGGCGCTGAACACCGCCGCCTCGATGAACGCCTATATCCTCGCCGACCGCGGCACCTGGCTCAACTTCAAGAACCGCGGCGAACTGGGAATCGTCGTCGAGGGCGACAAGGCGCTGTTCAACCAGTACGGCGTGATCCTCGTCAATCCGGCGAAGCACGCGCACGTCAAGCAGGCGGACGGCCAGGCCTTCATCGACTGGATGGTGTCAGCCGCCGGCCAGCAGGCCATCGCCGACTACAAGATCGGCGGCGAGCAGTTGTTCTTCCCGAACGCAACTAAATGAACGATCTGTCGGCGAGCCTCGCGCTCGCTGGTGATCTGGTCGCGGCCGGCGATGCCAAACTCGCCGCGATCGTCTGGCTGAGCCTGAAAGTCAGCCTCAGCGCGACGGCACTTTCCTGCGTGCTCGGCATGCCGCTCGGTGCGCTGCTGTCGGTCGGTCGCTTTCCGGGCCGGCGTCCGCTCATCGTCCTCTTCAATGGCCTGATGGGTCTGCCGCCGGTCGTCGTCGGCCTGCTCGTCTATCTGCTGCTGTCGCGTGCCGGCCCGCTCGGGCAGTTCGGCCTGTTGTTCACGCCGTCCGCGATGATCATCGCGCAGACCGTGCTGATCACGCCGATCATCGCGGCGTTGACACGGCAGGTGATCGAAGACGAGTGGCGCGAATACCGCGAGCAGCTGCGCAGCCTCGGCGCCAGCCGCGCGCGTGCCGGGCGCACGCTGCTCTGGAACGCACGTTTCTCGCTGACGACCGCCGGGCTGGCGGGTTTCGGCCGCGCCGTCGCCGAGGTCGGCGCGGTGATGATCGTCGGCGGCAACATCGACGGTGTCACGCGCGTCATGACGACAACCATCGCGCTGGAAACGAGTAAAGGAGATTTGCCGCTCGCGCTCGCGCTCGGCGCGATCCTCATCGCCGTGGTCCTGATCATCAACGCCGGCGCCTATCTCTTGCGCCAGTGGGCGGAAAGGCGCTGGGGTTGATGGCCTGCTGGCTCGAACTGCAAGGGCTGGGACTCACCGAGGGTGCGGTGCGCATCCTCGCCGACGTCGACCTGAAACTCGGCGCTGGCAGGACGGCACTCCTCGGCCCCAACGGCGCAGGCAAGAGCACGCTGCTGCGCCTGATGCACGGGCTGCTGCATCCGAGCGCCGGGCGTATCGTCTGGTCGCAACCCCTCACGCAGGCGATGGTCTTCCAGCGCCCGATCATGCTGCGCGCCAGCGTGCTGGCCAACATCGAGTACGGCCTCGATCTGCGTGGCGTGCCCGCCGCGGATCGGCATGTCCGGGCGCGAACCGCGCTGGAACGCGTCGGCCTGCCCGAGCTGGCCGGTCGCCAGGCGCGCAAGCTCTCCGGCGGCGAGCAGCAGCGTGTCGCGCTGGCGCGCGCCTGGGCGCTCGAACCGCAAGTGTTGTTCCTCGACGAACCCACCGCCAGCCTCGATCCGGCCAGCAGCCGCGAGGTCGAGCGCATCATCCGCGAGATCGCGGCGGGCGGCACGAAGATCGTCATGACCACCCACAACCTCGGGCAGGCGCACCGCATTGCCGAAGAGGTGGTCTATCTGGAGGAGGGGCGCCTGCTCGAACAGACGCCGGCCGACGAATTTTTCGGCCAGCCGCGCACCAGCGCGGCGCGCAATTTCATCCACGACGAGCGCTACTGAGCACCACGCTGGTGCAGCGCCCGTGGCGTCGTGTTTGCGCCATTGACGAAATAAACATTTTATGAAAACATCCGGATGAAACCAAAGTTTCATCAGGTTTCATCTCGTTTCATCCAACCAGAACAGAGGGAAACGCGGCATGGCGGCTGGCGGGGAACCGACAATTCAGGAGTCCATCACGGCGGCTTACGAGCAGTTGCCGCCGGGTGAAAAGCGCCTCGCCGACACGATCCTGTCCCGTCTGAACAATCTTGCCAGCTATTCGGCGACCGAGCTCGCCGAGGATGCCGGGGTGTCGAAGGCCACGGCCGCGCGCTTTTTCCGGCGCGTCGGCTACCAGAGCTTCGGTCACGCCCGCCGCCAGGCGCGCGCCGAGGCGCACCTGGCTTCGCCGCTGTATGCGCTGGCCGGCGTCAATCCGAAGGAACGCAGTGCCGACGCCCTGTCGCGCCACGTCGCCGCCGATATCCGCAACCTCTCCGAAACCTTCCGGCAGCCCAATGTCGCCGCGCTTGCCCAGGCGGTGAAACTGCTCGCGCAGGCACCGCGCGTGCGCGTGATCGGCATGCGCAACGGCCATTTCGTCGCCGCCTATGTGGCCTACCTGCTCGCGCAGCTCAGGGAAGAGGTGATCTGCCTGCCGGGCGCGGCGATGACGCTGGCGGAAGAACTCGCTGCGCTGGGACGTGGCGACGTGCTGCTCGTCATCGATTTTCGCCGCCGTTCGGCGCTGTTGCAGACGGTTGTCGAGGCCGCGCGACGGGAAGGTGTGCAGCTGGTGTTCATCGCCAGTCCCGGCATGCCGTCGCTGTCGCGCCCGGGCGATGTCGTGATGCATTGCCTGACCGACGGCGCGTCGATCTTCGATTCCTATGTGGCCGCGGTGAGCGTCGCCAACTATCTTTGCGCCGCGGTCGCGAAGGAACTCGGCAAGAAGAGCCGCAAGCGGCTGGCGACGATCGAGACCCTGCATGCCACGCTCGGCGACATCCGCAGCTGATCATCAACCTGACCTACGGCAGACACATGGCAACCACGCTGTCCCTATCCAAGGCGCAACGCTTGAGCGAAAAGGCCGCCGCGCTCAGCGCCTCGCTCAACAAGGCCGTCGAGTTCGTCTGCGCGCTCATCCTCGCCGTGCTGATCGTCGACATCTGGATCGGCGTGTTCGGCCGCTACGTCTTCGAGCTGCCCGTCACCTGGGCCGAGGAACTGGCGCGCTACCTGATGATCTGGGGCGCCTTGCTGGCCGTGTCCTGTGGCGTCGCGCGGCGCGAACATGTCGCGGTGATCGCGTTGCTGCATCGTATCCCGATCCGGATCCGCCGCTGGATCGACGTTGCGATCGACACGCTGGCCTTCGCTTTCTTCGCGTTCCTCTGTTATTACGGCATCGGCATGACCGAGCAGGGGAGCACGCAGTACGCGACGATCTTCGAGATGACCATGACGATTCCCTTCGCCTCCGTGCCGGTATCGTCGGCCCTGGTCTGCATCCAACTGGTGCTGATGGCCATCCGCGACTTCGCCGTCGCCGGCCTGCCGGCCGATTTCGCGGAGGACGAGTGATGGTCTGGGTCCTGCTGACGTTCTTCTTCCTGCTCGCGGTCGGCGTGCCGATCGGCTATACGCTGGGCATCGCGGGCGTGCTGGGTATTCTGCAGATCGGTGGTTCCTCGATGCTGGCGATGGCGCCGCAGCGCTACTTCGCCGGCCTCGACCTGTTCACCTTCCTCGCCATGCCGCTGTTCATTTTCGCCGGCGAGATCATGAACAAGGCGGGCATCACCGACCGCCTCGCGAAGTTCGCCGACGCGCTGGTCGGCCACCTGCGCGGCGGCATGGCGCAGTCGTGCATGGTGTCGTCGGTGCTGTTCGCTGGTATCACCGGCGCGGCGGTCGCCGAGGCGGCCGCTTTTGGCAGCACGATGGTGCCGGCGATGGAGAAGAACGGCTACAAGAAGCCCTTCGCCTGTGGCGTCGTGGTGGCCGGCTCGATCATCGGCCCGACCATTCCGCCGTCCAACCTGATGGTGATCTACGGCTCGATGATGGGCGTGTCGATCGCCGGCCTGTTCGCCGCCGGCATCCTGCCCGGCCTGATCATGGGCCTGTTCTGCATGGCCGTGATCGCCGGTCTCGGCCGCCGCCTCAACCTGCCGAAGGGCAGCGGACGTCCGAGCCTGTGGGGCATCGTCGTCGCCTTCAAGAACGCGCTAAGTGCGCTGGTGATGCCGATCATCATCCTCGGCGGCATCATCGGCGGTTTCGTCACGCCGACCGAGGGCGCGGCGATCGCCGTGTTCTACGCGATGCTGCTCGGCGTCCTCGTCTTCCGTACGGTCGGCCTGAAAGACATCTACGGGATGCTGGTGCGCACCGCGCGCATCACCGGCGTGGTGTTCCTGATCATCGCTTCCGCCTCGATCCTGAGCTGGTGGATGACCTACATGAAGCTGCCCCAGCTCATCACCGGCCTGTTCCTCGGGCTGACCTCCGATCCGTCGATGATCATCCTGATGATCCTGCTGTTGCTGATCGTGCTCGGCATGTTCATGGACATCAACGCGATCCTCATCATCCTCGGCCCGATCCTCGGCGCGCTGGCGATGTCGATCGGCATGGACCCGGTGCAGGCCGGCATCATGATCGTGCTGTCACTCAACATCGGCCTGATGACGCCGCCGGTCGGTGCCAGCCTGTTCGTCCTGAGTTCGATTACCGGTGCGAAGATCGAGGACATCACCAAGGCCATGTGGCCCTTCGTGGTCGCCGAAATCGCCGTGCTGTTCCTCGTCGCCTACTGGCCCAGCCTCACGCTGACCATGCCGCGGCTGATGGGGCTCTGATTCATGTTCCACCGCAGTCACTCACTCGCTCGTCAACCGTAGTTCATTTGGAGGTCATTACCATGCGCCTGTTCAAGTCATTCGCAATCGCCGCCGCGCTGGCCGTCACGGTCAGCGCCATGCCCGTCACGGCCTACGCCGAAAAGACGATCAAGCTCGCCCACCTCAACAAGAACGATCCCTTCGACAACGGCACCGGCGCAATGGCCGTTGTGTTCAAGTCGCTGGTCGAGTCCGGCACCAACGGCGCCGTCAAGGTCGAGATCTTCCCCGACGGCCAGCTCGGCAAGGACAACGAGGTGATCCAGCAGGTCAAGTCCGGCGTCGTGCAATCGTCGATCTCCAGCGTCGGCGGCATCGCTTCGGTGTACCCGATGATCGGCGTGCTCGACGTGCCCTTCGCCTATCCGAACATCGCCGCGACCTATGATGTGTTCGACGGCCCCTTCGGCAAGAAGCTCGGCGGTGACATTACCAAGAAGACCGGCCTCGAAGTGCTCGGCTTCGGTGATTCCGGCGGCTTCTTCGCCTTCACCAACTCCAAGCGTCCGATCAAGTCGCCCGACGACATGAAGGGTCTGAAGATCCGCACCATGGGCCTCGAGTCGCACAAGACGGTCGTCAGCAGCATGGGCGGCCAGCCGGTCGCGATCAACTGGGCCGAGGTTTACACCTCGCTGCAGACGGGCGTCGCCGATGGCCAGATGAACCCGATCCCGATCGTCAAGTTCGCCAAGTTCGACGAAGTCCAGAAATACATGACGCTGAGCAACCACCTGTTCACGCCCTACGTCTGGATCATGAACAAGGGCTTCTTCGACGGCCTGTCCGCGCAGGAGAAGGAAGTCGTCAAGGCCGCTGCCGAGTCCGCCATCGTCGCCTGCCGCGGCATCAACCGCATCATCGAAGCCTCCGAGCGCGGCCTGCCCGCTCTCGCGCAGAAAATGCAGATCTATGCACCGTCCAAGGATGAGGTCGCCAAGTTCCGCGAACTCGCCCAGCCGGCCGTCAAGGCGCAGATCGCCAAGAGCTACGGCAAGGAAGGTGAAGCCATGCTGGCCGATTTCCTGGCCGCGATCGACAAGGCCGCCAAGTAAGTATGAGCGGTAATGATCTGCGCATCGATGCGGGGCGGCTCCAGTCCCGCATCGAATCGCTCGGCAGCATCGGCGCGATCGAAGGCGGCGGCGTCTGCCGCCTCGCGCTGAGCGATGAAGATCGGCTCGGCCGCGAGCGTGTCGTCGGCTGGATGCGCGAACTGGGCTTGTCGGTCAGCGTCGATGCGATCGGCAACGTCGTCGCCGTGCGTGCTGGACAGGAAGCTGGTCCGCCAGTGATGATGGGTTCGCACATCGACACCGTGCGCACGGGTGGCCGCTACGACGGCAACCTCGGCGTGCTGGCCGGGCTCGAAGTCATGCAGACGCTCGCCGACGCGGGCGTCGTCACGCGCCGCCCGCTCGCCGTCGCCTTCTTCACCAACGAGGAAGGCGCACGCTTCAATCCCGACATGATGGGCAGCCTCGTCTATGTCGGCGGGCTGCCGCTCGATACCGCGCTGGCCACGGTGGGCATCGACGGCGAAACCGTCGGTGACTGCCTGCGCAAAGTCGGCTTTGGCGGGACGGCACCTGTCGGCCATCCGGCCGTGCATGCCTATGTCGAACTGCACGTCGAGCAGGGTCCGGTGCTCGACATCGAAGGCGTGACCATCGGTGCGGTGGCAGGTGTGCAGGGGATTTCGTGGACCGAATTCACCGTGACGGGCGTGTCCAACCACGCCGGCACGACACCGATGCGGCTGCGCCACGATGCCGGCTATGTCGCCTGCGCCATCGCGCAGCGTGCGCGGGAGATCGCGCGCGAACTCGGCGGCGATCAGGTCGCGACGGTCGGTGCGCTCAACCTGTCGCCCAATCTGGTCAACGTCATCGCCAACAAGGCGGTGTTCACCGTCGACCTGCGCAATACCGATGAAATCCTGCTGCAGGAAGCCGAGCGGCAACTGCATGCCTTCGCCGCCGAAGTCGCGCAGGCCGAAGGCGTGACGCTGACGCACCGGACCCTGGCGCGCTTCGAGCCGGTGGCCTTCGATCCGGCGGTCGTGAATCTCGTCGAGGAGACGGCCAGGCAGCTCGGCCATTCGGTACGCCGCATGCCGAGCGGCGCGGGCCACGATGCGCAGATGCTCGCGCGCGTCTGTCCGGCGGGCATGATCTTCGTGCCGAGCGTCGGCGGCATCAGCCACAACGTCAAGGAATTCACGGCGCTGCCCGACATCGAGGCCGGCGCCAACGTGCTGCTGCAAACGGTCTTGCGGCTGGCATCCTGAAGAACAACACAATGAGAGGGTTGGCATGACGAGAATCGTCAAAGTCGGTGCCGCGCAGCTCGGGCCGATCCAGCGCAGCGACAGCCGCGAGAGCGTGGTGAAGCGCCTGCTCGAACTGCTGCGCGAGGCGCACGCGATGGCCTGCGACGTGGTGGTGTTTCCCGAGCTTGCATTAACGACCTTCTTCCCGCGCTGGTACATGGAAGACCAGCGGGAGGTCGACAGTTTCTTCGAAGCCGAGATGCCCGGCCCGGTGACGCGGCCGCTGTTCGATGAGGCCGCGAAGCTCGGCATCGGCTTCTACCTCGGCTATGCCGAGCTGACGGTCGAGGCGGGCGTGACACGCCGCTTCAACACCTCGATCCTCGTCGACAAGAGCGGCAAGATCGTCGGCAAGTACCGCAAGATCCACCTGCCCGGCCATGCCGAGCACGAGCCGTGGCGACGCTTCCAGCATTTGGAAAAACGCTACTTCGAAACCGGCAACCTCGGCTTCAACGTCACGCGCGCCTACGGCGGCATCATGGGCATGGCGATCTGCAACGACCGCCGCTGGCCCGAGACCTATCGCGTCATGGGGCTGCAAGGCGTCGAGATGATCATGCTCGGCTACAACACGCCGGTGCACAATCCGCCCGCGCCCGTGCATGACAACCTCTCGCACTTCCACAACCAGCTCGTCATGCAGTCGGGCGCCTATCAGAACGGCACCTGGGTGATCGGCGTCGCGAAGTGCGGTTGCGAGGAAGGCTGCGACATGATCGGCAACAGTTCGATCATCGCGCCCTCGGGCGAGATCGTCGGCAGCTGCACCACGCTCGGCGACGAACTCGCCGTCGCGCGCTGCGACCTCGACCTGTGCAACTCCTACAAGAACTCGGTGTTCAACTTCGCGCTGCACCGCCAGCCCGAGCAGTACCGCATGATCGTCGAGCGCAAGGGCGCGATCCTCCCGCCCGAATGAGCATGCAGTGGTTCTACCGGTGCCCGACATGCGGCACGACCTACGACATCGTGCCCGGCCGCTACCTGTGCGATGCCTGCGCGCAGGCGCAGCAGCCGGAGCGGCCCCTGGCCGGCGTGCTCGAGGTCGAGTGGGGCAGCGATCCGGCGCCCGGCACGCTGCCGCTGCCGGTCGCTGCCGAATGGCTTCCGGCCATCCCGGTCGGCAATATGCCGCTGTGGGCGCCGACACGGCTCCGCGCGCAATTCGGCGCCCCCGGCCTCTGGCTCAAGGACGACACCTGCAATCCGTCCGGTTCGTTCAAGGACCGCGCCTCCTATCTCGTGGCCGCCTTCGCGAAACAGCATGGCGTGCAGGAGATCGTCCTTGCCTCGACCGGCAACGCCGCGTCGAGCATGGCGGCGGTGGGTGCCGCCGCCGGGCTGCGCATCAAGGTTTTCCTGCCGGCCGCCGCACCGGTCGCCAAGCGCATCCAGGTGCTGCAGTACGGCGCCGAGCTGGTCAGCGTGGCCGGCAACTACGACAAGGCCTACGACCTCTCGCTGGAATACTCGCGGCGCACCGGCGCGCTCTCGCGCAACACCGCCTACAACCCGCTGACCATCGAGGGCAAGAAGACCGTCTCCTACGAGATCGTCGCCGACCTCGCCAAAGCCGGTGCCGGCGCGCCCGACCATGTCTTCGTGCCGGTGGGCGACGGCGTGATCCTCGCCGGCGTGTATCGGGGCTTCGAGAACCTGCTGCGCCTCGGCCGCCTGCAGAAGATGCCGACGGTCTGGGCCTGCCAGGCCGAAGGTTCGAGCGCCATTGCACGCGCGCTGCTGACGCCGCACAGCGAGGCCGACCCCTTCGGACCGCCGGTCGCGGCGACGACGCTGGCCGATTCCATTTCCGTCGACGTGCCGCGCAACGGCCTGCATGCGCTGGGCAAGCTGCGCAAGCATGGCGGGCGGGCTGTCGTCGTGTCCGACGCCGACATCCTCGCCGCGCAGAAAACACTGGCATCAAACTCCGGCCTGTTCGGCGAGCCCTCGTCCTGCGCCGCCTTCGCCGGCTGGCTCAAGCTGCGCGACACCCTGCCTGCCGACGCGAACAGCGTCGTGATGATCACCGGTTCCGGGCTCAAGGACATCGCGTCCGCCGCCCGCGGCCTCGGAATAAATACCTGACAAGAGAGCAACCATGATCGACCTGACCATCAACGAGACCCAACGCCAGAAGAACATCCAGCGCTGCCGCGAGAAAGGCATCGTGCTGCCCACCTACGCGCAGATGCGCGATCCGGCGCTGATTCCCGACACGATCAAGAACGAACTGAGCGGCATCGGCCTGTGGGACGTGCATCCCCGCAACCTGTTCCGCATCAACTGGCACAACGAGGCAGTGGAGAAGGGCGGCGGCTTCGGCGGAGTCAACTTCGTCGAACTGCCGACCGCCATCACCGGCTGCAAGGCGCGCATCGTCGGCATCGTCGGCAAGTGGTTCCCCACCGGCGCGCACAAGGTCGGCCCGGCGATCTCCTGCCTGCTGCCCGAGCTCGTCACCGGGCGCTTCGATCCACTGACCAAGAAGGCCGTCTGGCCCAGCACGGGCAACTACTGCCGCGGCGGCGCCTACATCTCGCGGCTGCTGTCCTGCCCGTCGGTCGCGATCCTGCCGGAAGGCATGTCGAAGGAGCGCTTCGACTGGCTGCGCACGATGGCCGAGGAAGTCATCGCCACGCCGGGCTGCGAATCGAACGTCAAGGAAATCTTCGACAAGTGCATCGAGCTCGAGCGCACGCGCCCCGACGCGGTGATCTTCAACCAGTTCGACCAGTTGCCGAATTCGCTCTGGCATTACAACGTCACCGGCCCGGCGCTGGCGGAAGTGTTCGGCAAGATCGCGCGGCCCGGCGACGTGCTCGCCGGCGCGGTGTTCTCGTCGGGTTCGGCCGGCACGCTGTCGGCGGGTTCGTACCTGCGCGACAACTTCCACGGCGCGAAGGTGGGCGTCGCCGAGGCGCTGCAATGTCCGACCATCCTCGAGAACGGCTTTGGCGACCATCGCATCGAAGGCATCGGCGACAAGCACATCCCGTGGGTCCACAACCTGCGTGACACCGACATCGCCATCGGCGTCGACGACGAACTGCCGATCCGCTTCATGCGCCTGTTCAACGAACCCGCCGGCCGTGCCTTGCTCGCCGCCAGCGGTGTCGGCCCGGACGTGCTCGACCGCCTCGACTGGCTGGGCATTTCGAGCATCGGCAACCTCGTCGGCGCGATCAAGTTCGCCAAGTACTACGAACTCGGCCCGCAGGATGTGGTGCTCACCGTGTTCACCGATTCGATGAGCATGTACGGCAGCCGCATCGCCGAGCTGAACGCCGAACGTGGCGCCTACGACCCGCGGCAGGCCGACCGCGACGCCGACCGCCTCGCCGGGCTGTCGATCGACCACCTGCTCGAACTCTCGCATGTCGACAAGCGCCGCGTACATCAGCTCAAGTATTTCTCGTGGGTCGAGCAGCTCGGCAAGAGCGTCGACGAGCTGCGCGCGCAGTGGAGCGACCACCGCAATTACTGGGGCTGCCTGCGCACGCAGGTGGGAGAACTCGACCGCCTGATCGAGGACTTCAACGCCGAGGTGCGGCGCGCTTGAAATCACTGCGCGAGCTCTATCGCATCGGGCAGGGGCCGTCGAGCAGCCACACGATGGGGCCGCGCTTCGCGGCGGAACGCTTTCATGCCGACGTACCGGCGGCGGCGCGCATCCGCGTCACGCTCTACGGCAGCCTCGCCGCCACGGGCGCCGGCCACCTCACTGACCTCGCCGTCACCGCGCCCTTCCATCCGGTGCCGGTCGAGATCGCCTGGCAGCCCGACCGACAGCTGCCGCGCCATCCGAACGGCCTGAAGTTCGAGGCGCTCGATTCAGCCGGGCAGGTGGTCGCCACGCGCATCGTCTATTCCATCGGCGGCGGTGCGCTGCTCGACGAGGACGGGAAACCGGACGGCGGCGCAGACGTCTATCCCTTCGCCAGCATGGACGAGGTGCTCGCACAGACCGACCGCGAAAACCAGTTGATCTGGCAACTGGTCGAAGGCTGCGAAAGCCCGTCGATCTGGCCGGTCCTCGCCGATATCTGGCGGGCGATGCAGGATGCCATCGCGCGCGGGCTGAATGCCGAAGGCACGCTGCCCGGCGCGCTGCGCGTGCCGCGCAAGGCGTCCGCCTACCATGCCCGCGCACAGACGCTCACCGGCTATTTCGGCCAGACGGCGCTGCTGTTCGCCTACGCGCTCGCGACCTCCGAGGAAAACGCGGCGGGCGGCACCATCGTCACCGCGCCCACTTGCGGCGCCTGCGGCGTGCTGCCGGCGGTGCTGCGCTTCCTGCAGCAGCAGTCGCAGCTGCCTGACGAAAAAATCCACCATGCGCTGGCCACGGCCGGCCTGATCGGCAACATCGTCAAGCGCAACGCCTCGATCTCCGGCGCCGAAGTCGGCTGCCAGGGTGAGGTCGGCACCGCTTGCGCGATGGCCGCCGCTGCCGCGACGCAACTGCTCGGCGGCTCGGTGCGCCAGATCGAATACGCCGCCGAGATGGGGCTGGAACACCACCTCGGCCTCACCTGCGATCCGATCGGCGGCTACGTGCAGATTCCCTGCATCGAGCGCAACGCCATCGCGGCCGTGCGCGCCATCGACTGCGCCGCCTACGCGCTGCTCTCCGACGGCCGCCACATCGTGCCCTTCGACGAAGTGGTGCGCACGATGTGGGAGACCGGCCGCGACATGAAGGCCAGCTACCGCGAAACCGCGCGCGGCGGGCTCGCCAAGATTCATCTACAACGCAAGCACGGCCTCGACAGCTTCCCCGGCATGGGAAGCTAGCCAGTAAAAGTCAGTCTTTGCGAGACGGCACTTTTTTCCTGCGGTTGGGCAATTTCTTTGCCTCGGTGCCCGTCGCATCGCCCAGCGCGAGGTAGTTTGCCCGGCTGACGACCGGCTTGCCGGATTTCGCTTCCAGTTCCTTGCGCGCGTTGCCTGCCACCGCGCCGCCCTGCTTCGCCGCGTCGCGGTTTTCGCCAAAGCCGAGCGCATCCTTGCGTCGGGCAATCTCAGTCGTGCTCGCCTCGCCGAGCATCGTGAAGATCAGTTCGAGGTCGGTCATATGATCGCGCAGATTGTTGCCGGTCTTCACCTTGTCCAGACTCTTCAACCGGCGGTGTGTCCCCGGCGTCACGCCGAAGGTCGCTTTGGCAATCTCGGCGGTGAGGATCGCGTATTCCTTGCCCTCGGCTACGCCGCGCGCCTTCCACTCGTCGGTCAGTTCGCCGCGCACGGCGATGGAGCGCAGCCGCTTCTCGATCCACGCCTGCGGGTAGCCCTTGGCCTGATACAGCTCGCGGGCGCGGGCGCTGGCGAGTTCTGGGTTCTCGATCTCCTTGACGCGCTCGTAACCCACCTGCGCCAGCCAGCGCTTGAACGGCTCGGCGCGCGGCGAGGGGATGGACTGGACGATGCGGAACAGGCCCTCGGTGTTGGCACAATTCACCTGCTGCACCCCGCCTTCCGTCTCGACCCGAAGGGGGGTGACAATTTGTCCCCACCCTTGCGACAACTCCTTGTCGCGCAAGCGCATTTTCTTGATGTAGTCAGTGATATTCGTGCTTTCTGTCAGAACGAACACCACGTCAGCGACAGAAAACCACCATTCGTTGTTGTGCCAAGTGCGGCGAATACTGCGTTCCTGAAAAACGACCAGATGGGTTTCCGGCGGGTCGGCGGAGATGTTTTTCTTGCTCATGGATGGCTTTCAAAAAGTCGGCGCTGAAGGGACGGCAGATTTGTACAGCTAGCATTATTAGGAGTCCTACGCTGCGGGAATGCCGCAACGGATCAGATACTCATAGATCTGATCATAGAGTTGCGGGTCCCGCGTGGGGTCTGATGGATCCCCTTGGGGCACAAATATCGCCAAGCCTTGGCGGGCGCGAGTCAGCAACACCCGATACGTGTTTTTAAGGTAAAGCTGTCTTTCTGCCGCGTTAATGCGTTGCCATTTGGTACCCCGGAAATTGAAGTATTGCCACTGATGATTGTCGTAGCGAAAGTCGGCATCCCAGCACACACAGGTCCAGTCGAGTTCGAGCCCTTGAATGTCGAATTCGCTGGCAGTCTCTTCCAGATAGTACGAAGATCGCACGTCAGTCTTGTCATTCAAAAACCAGACGGGCGCATCGACCTTGGCTTTAATCCAAACACCTTCAGGCCTTAGGCGATTCGCGCCGGATGAAGCCGTGAGACCATAACGTTCACTGCCACGCGCTTTGGTGCGCAGCCATGAGCGCGCTTCTGCCAAACTGCGAGTTAGCAGTATTGGGTACTTGTCGGCGATTGCTTGGTACGTATTGCGCGCCTGACCGGGTCTGTTGTCTACCAAATACCCCACAAACTCGGATAGCGCTTCGGCCCGGAACGATCTAATCGAAACACCTAAATGCAGCGATTCATCACAAGATGTCGATGAGTTTGACAAACTGTTGGCAAGTTCCTCATCCCAGATGTAATCACGATTGTCGAGACGGCTTGAAACGTGAACATCCCAATCGGCGTACTGATCGCGCAGCACAGTAATCCACTCGGCCAATCCTGCCTCACCGGTGTTGATTTCCTGGCCGCCACCGACTAAGCAGATAACAACACACCAGTCTGGATGCCGATTCATTGCACTGAGTAGAAAGGCGGGCTCAGACATATCGAACGCGGTATGGCCACGTTTCTGCTGCATGAACTTGCTTGCCATTTCACGATTCCAGGCTCGCTGAGCCTCATCGAATATCACCACCCTCTCGACTGGTGGATTTGTGCTATCGATAGCCTCATCGCGAAAATGGTGGATGTTCTGCACGAAGGTTGATACTTCCCGATATGCTCTGGTTCGTGGCATACCTTCGCGCTCTGCCTTGTCCCGTGCAAGTGCTTCCCGCAGGACGTCCACCAGTGGGCCGTTACCGGAAAGAAAAACTGCATGCTCATCTGAATGTTGTTCGGCGCGCGATGTCGCAATATTCAACCCGGCGAGGGTCTTACCTGCACCGGGGACGCCAGTAATAAAGCAGATGGCTTTACGGTTATTCGTCTTGGCGTGTTCAATGATCTGCTCAACGCGCGCCGCGGTCAGACCAAGGTTGTCCGCACCGGCTTCTGACCGAGTAATCTCTTTTACATCGTGTTGCCGATACAAGGCCAGGGCTGCTTCTACGATGGTTGGGGTCGGTTGGTAGCCCGAGTGCGACCACGCTTCGGTGTCGATCGTCAATTCTGAATATTGCCCCACAGCCAATTCAAGCGTTTGAGGTAAGCTTTCGGGAGAAATACAAAGTGGCTCAGCAACTCTGTCAGGCGCCCATTTGATTTCCATCTCAGGCTGGATTGGCGCAGCAGTTGGTATCAGGACTGGAACTATCGGCAGATTATGGCTACCGCGATGGAAGTTCTTGAGATCAAGTGCATAGTCAAAAACCTGCTCAACTGCATAGCGGTCAAAACTATGTGCCCCGACTTTGAATTCAAGGACGAATACCACACCGCCCATCACGATTACAACATCAACTCTCTTCCCCATTCGAGGGATCGAGAACTCGAAGTAGATCCTGCCAGTTATCGCAGATGGCAAACGGTGGCGAAGTATCTGTATCTGGCTCTGCCATGCATGCTTTTGTTGATGCTCCAACGCAAAGCCGTGGTGCATAGCAAGTGCACCTAATACCGCATCCTCATCGGCGGCAAGAAAATCCTGAATATCGGCTTCGTAGTAGGCAATGCCAGTCATGCAGGCAATATACCGTTGAACTGCTCCGTCGTTGAGCCATATAAAAGTCGGCGCTGGCGGGACGGCACGGGTATGCCGTCCCGCGGGTTGAGCGGTTACTTCCTGACCAGCCCCATGCGTCCGAGCAGTCCATCCTTGACGATGAACTGGTGATAGAGCGCGGCGAGGATATGGATCGCGATCAGCCCCATTGCGAGGCGGGATGAGAGCCCGTGAATCTTGCGTGGCGTGAATTGCTTGAAGTCTTCAGGCAATACGCCGTTGCCGAATATTGCGTCGAAGCCGCCGCTGATCAGCATGAGCATCGCGCCGCTGATCACCAGCAGCAGAACGACCAGATTGAGGGCCAGATGTCCCATGCGCGCCAGCTTCTCGCCTTTCACAGGCGGGGCCGCCGGCAGGCGCTTGCGCAGCACGATGCGGGCAATCACTAGCAGCCCGGCGAGTGCGCCGACGATCATGTGGATGCGCAGGTTGCCGATCTTTTGCGCCGTGTTCGGCAGGTCGGCAAGGATCAGTGTGCCGGTGACGAGCAGAAACAGGATGGCCAGCGCGGCCAGCCAATGCACCGCAATTTGCGGCCGGGCATAACGAAAACCTTGCATGATGAATCTCCGAATAATGTGGTGTGCGCATTTTCCGGAGATGGGCAGTGGTATTGGGTAACACCGGGTAACGCTGAGTAACGCAGTGTGACAAAACGCCCGATGACATATCTGCTTACGAATGATCCTGCGTCTGGCGAGTGGTTGGCAGTCGCGGCAAGGTCAAGGTCGCACGCAAGCCGCCTGCCGCGCAGTTTTCCAGCAGCAGTTCGCCGCCATGCAGGCGCGCGGCATCGCGCGCGACGGCGAGGCCGAGGCCGACGCCGCCGGTTTCGCGGCTGCGCGAGGTTTCGAGCCGCACATAGGGTTCGACGACGCGTTCGAGGTCGGCGGGCGGGATGCCGGGGCCGTCGTCTTCCACGACGATACGCAGCGTGTCTGGCGTGTCGGTGACCGATAGGTGCGCCGCATGGCCGTACTTCACCGCGTTGTCGATCAGGTTGGCGATGGCGCGCTTGAGCGAGCTGACGCGGCCGGAGTAGGGGGGGCAGCGGCCGCCGCCGAAATCGACCGCGCGGCCGAGCGCCTGCTCGTCGGCGACGAGGCTGGCGAGCAGCGCCTCGATGTCGATGCTCTGCGGCGCTTCGCTTTCGCCGAGGCCGCGCAGGTAGTCGAGCGTGGCGTCGACCATCGCCTGCATGTCGTCGATGTCGGCGTTGATCTGTGCGCGCAGGGCTTCGTCGTCGACGAGTTCGGCGCGCAGGCGCATGCGCGTGAGGGGGGTCCGCAGGTCGTGCGAGACGGCGGCGAGCGCGCGGCTGCGCTCGGCGATGAGGCGCTTGAGCCGCGCCTGCATGCGGTTGAAGGCTTCGGCGGCGCGGCGCGTTTCGGCCGGCCCCTGTTCGGCGAGCGGCGGCGCGTCGAGGTCGCGGCCGAAGGCTTCGGCCGCGTCGGCCAGTTCCTTGATCGGGCGCGTCACCAGCCGCACGGCGATCAGCGCGACGACGATGACGGCGACGAGCGTCATGGTCAGGTGGAGCCAGAACCGGCTCGGCACGCCGGCGAAGTGGGCCATGCCGTGGCGGATGAGCATCTCGCGCTCGTCGATGTGCAGCCACAGGCTGGCGAATTGCGCGGCGAGCAGCCCGGTGACGAGAATCAGCGTCAGCCGGCCGAACAGGGACTTCGGCACTAGCCGCATGAGGCGTGTCCCGTTACGTCGGCGGCGAGTACGTAGCCTTCGCCGCGCACGGTCTTGATGAGCTGTGGTTCGCGCGAGTCGTCGCGCAGGCGCTGGCGCAGGCGGCTGACCTGCACGTCGATGGCGCGGTCGAAGGGGTCGGCCGCGCGACCGTGGATCAGCTCCATCAATTGATCGCGGTTGAGCACGCGGTTCGGATGTTCGAGCAGCAGGCGCAGCAGCCGGTATTCGCCGCCCGAGAGCGGCACCAGCACGCCGTCCGGCGCGGTGAGCGCGCGCGTGGCGGTGTCGAGCCGCCAGCCGGCGAAGGCGAGGCAGCGTTGCGATTCGGGTTGCAGGTTGGGGGGCAGGGCGCGCGTGCGGCGCAGGATGGCCTTGAGGCGCGCGACCAGTTCGCGCGGGCTGAAAGGCTTGACGAGGTAGTCGTCGGCGCCCATCTCGATGCCGACGATGCGGTCGGCCTCTTCGCCGCGTGCGGTGAGCATCAGCACCGGCAGGTTCGAGCGCGCGCGCAGGTCGCGGCACAGCGTCAGGCCGTCGGCGTCGGGGAGGTTGAGGTCGAGCACGACGAGGTCGATGGCGTGCTTGTCGAGCATTTGCGCCATCTCGCGGCCGTCGCGCGCGGGCAGCGCCTCGAAGCCGTTCTTCGCCAGATAGTCGACGAGCAGCCGGCGGATCTCGGGGTCGTCGTCAACGATCAGGATGCGGTCGGGGGTGTCCATGGCCGTGAATTTACGCCTGACGGCCGGTGCCATGTAACGCTGTGTAACAAGCCGGTGCGGTGCAACGCGGCGATGCAATAAAGTCAGCCTCTGCAATACGGCACTTACGGCTTTGCGTTGAAATACGCCACGGTGGACAACAAGGAGAATGGACCATGAAACTTTTCGGCTTTGGCGAAACGATGCCCGGCTACGACGTGCCGGTGCTGAACGAGCGCGAGGTGCGGGCCGCCGCCGGCATCCTGTTCTTCTTCGCGCTGGTGTCCTTCATGAATTCGTGGCTGATGGGCAACTTCCGCCTGACGCAGATCTTCGTGATCGCCTTCCTGATCGACTTCTCGATCCGCATCTTCATCAATCCGCGCTTTGCGCCCAGCATGATCCTCGGCCGCTTCGCGGTGCGCAAACAGCAGCCGGAGTGGGCCGGCGCGCCGCAGAAGCGCTTCGCCTGGGCCATCGGCTGGACGCTGGCGGTGGTGATGTTCTACCTGATCGTGCTCAACAACGTGATCGGCCCGATCAACCTGATCGTCTGCGCCACCTGCCTGACGCTGATGTTCTTCGAGAGCGCCTTCGGCATCTGCCTCGCCTGCATCATCTACAACGCTTTCACGCGCCAGCAGGCGCAGCACTGCCCCGGCGGCGTGTGCGAAGTCTTCGTGCCGCATGCGAGCCAGAAAGTCGGCGCTGGCGGGACGGCAATCGTGGCGGCTTTTCTCGCTGCCATCGTGTTCGTTGGGCAGCAATGGTTCCCGCCGGTCGAGCCCGTGGTTGTACAGTCTCAACCCGCGACCGCGCCGGCCGACCCGAAATGCACGCCGCCCGACTGGGCCGTGGCCATGGGCCACGCCGAGATGTGGAAACTCCATAACAACTGCAAGTGAGGATGCCCCGATGAATGCACGCCGTCTGCCGTTCGCCCTGTTCGCCGCCTTGAGCGTGTTTGCCGGCGGTTCCGTCTTCGCCGCGCCGCCGGTTGTCGAGATCGTCGCCATGCCGCATCCGCCGGTGAAGATGGCGCTGCAGCCGCTGCGCGACTGGCTCGGCCAGCAGGGCGCGAAGCTCAAGGTCGTCGAGACCGATGTCGAAAGCCCGGCAGGCGAGAAGAAGCTCGCCGGGGTGGGCTTGAGCGGCCACATTCCCGTCGTGATCCTGATCGACGGGCAGTATCGGGTGAAACGGCCCGACGGCGCGACCGTCGATCTCGTCAATTTCCCCAATCAGCCCAATACGCCGCCCGGCGCGCGCGGCCAGTGGGTGATTCCCGACGTGCAAGCCGTCCTGACGGAAAGGATGAAGAAGCCATGAGCCTCGTCCAGGCGACCCAACTCACCAAGACCTATCGCGCCGGCGACATCGACGTGCCGGCGATCAAGGGCATCGATTTCGCCATCGAGCCGGCCTCCTTCGTCGCCTTCGTCGGCCCTTCGGGGAGCGGCAAGAGCACGCTGCTCAACATGATCGGCTGCCTCGACCATCCCACCAGCGGCACGCTGAAGGTGCTCGACACCGACATCGCGACGCTGGACCGCCGCGCCGCGGCGAAGTTTCGCGGCGAGCACATCGGCTTCGTGTTCCAGGACTTCAACCTGATCCCCGTGCTGACGGTGTTCGAGAACATCGAATACCCGCTGCGCATGGTGCAGGAATGGCCGGCGGCAAAGCGGCAGGAACAGGTGCTGCGGATGCTGGAGGCCGTGGGCATGGCCGACCAGGCCAACAAGCGGCCCGACCAGATTTCCGGGGGCCAGAAGCAGCGCGTCGCCGTGGCGCGCGCGCTGGTGAGCAACCCGAAGCTGGTGCTGGCCGACGAGCCGACCGCCAACCTCGACCACGACACCGCCTACCGCATCCTCGAACTGATGAAGAAAATGCGCGACGAGTTCAAGACCACTTTCGTGTTCTCCACCCACGACGCCAAGATCATGGGCGAAGCCGAGACGACCTTCATCCTCGAAGATGGTCACCTGCAGAATGGAGGCCAGCATGCTTGACGTCCTCGCCATCGCCAGCCGCAACCTGCTGCGCTACCGCCGCCGTACCTTGCTGACGCTGCTGCTGATCGTCATCGGCATGGTCGCGGTGCTGCTGTTCATCGCCGTCGCGGGCTCCTTCAAGTCCATGATGGTTGGCCAGATCACCGACTCGGTGCTCGGCCACGTGCAGGTGCATCGCAAGGGCTATGTCGCCTCGATCGACAGCCTGCCGCTCAACCTCAACATGCGGCCGAACATGCTCGCCAAGCTGGAGGACGAACTGGACGGCAATCCGGCCATCGCGGCCTGGTCGCCACGCATCAAGTTCGGCGGCATGTACAGCAACTTCGCCGAGACGACGAGCATCCGCATCAACGGCATCGATCCGGCGCGCGAAGCCGCCACCGTGCCCTTGCTGCCCGGCCGCCTGGCCGAGGGCGACAAGCACGCGGCGCTGGTCGAGCGCGGCCAGATCGTCATCCCGCAGCTGCTGGCGCGCGGCATGAAGAGCAAGCTCGGCGATACGGTGGTCATCGTGGCGACCAACAAGGATGGCTCGGTGAACGGCAAGACCTTCGTCGTGCGCGGCATCCTCGAACCGATCTCCGGCCCCGGCGGACGCGACGGCTACATCCACATCGAGGATGCGCGCGAACTGCTGCGCATGAGCGAGGAGCAGGTCAGCGAGATCGTCGTGCGGCTCAAGGACTTCGCGAAGATCGACAAGACGGGCGCGCAGCTCAAGGCGGCGGTGGAGGGGCTGACCAACAAGGAAGGCAAACCGATGCTGGAGGTGCACGACTGGACGCAGCTTTCGCCCTTCGCCAACATCGCCAAGATGATCGACCTGATGACGCTGTTCATCAAGATCGTGCTCGTGTCGATCGTGCTGGTCAGCGTGATGAACGTGATGATCATGGCGGTGTTCGAGCGCATTCGGGAAATCGGCACCATCGCCGCCATCGGCACGCCGCCGTCGCGCATCCTCTCGCTGTTCCTCGCCGAGGGACTGATGCTCGGCGTGGTCGGCACGCTGGCCGGCATTGCCATCAGCCTTGCGGCGATCTGGGGCATCAATGTCCGGCAGCCGACCTTCGACTTCGGCCAGCAGAAGGACCTGATCATGGCGCCGACCATCGCCGCCGGCGACGTGCTGACCATCGCCGTGCTGGTCCTCGTGGTCGCCGTGATCGCCAGCCTGCAGCCGGCGTGGAAGGCTTCGCGCATGGACCCGATCGGCGCGCTGCGCCACGTATAAGCCACGTTCAGGAAACTCGTCATGAAAAAACTGTTTGCCCTGTTGTCATTCCTGCTGGCCTTTCCGGCCCTGGCGCTCGACGGCCTGGAGATCCTGAAGAAGGTCGACCGCAACCTCGAACCGGAATCTTCGGAATCCCTGCGCAAGCTCATCAACGTCGAACCGGACGGCAGGAAGAAGGAGTTCGTCCTCTACACGGTGCGCAAGGGGCGCGACCAGGTGGTCGGCCTCTTCCTCGCGCCGGAAAGCGACAAGGGCCGTGCCACGCTGCGCCAGGGCGACAACATGTGGCTCTACATTCCCGAGGTCGGCAAGCCGATGCGCATCACCAGCATGCAGTCGGTGACCGGTGGCGTGTTCAACAACGCCGACATCCTGCGCATCGACTACACCGCCGAATACAACGTCGAGGCGCTGGCAGAGGAGAAGGATAGGGACCAGCACCTGCTGACGCTGAAGGCGAAAACCGGCGAGGTCGCCTACGACAAGCTCAGGATGTGGGTGGACCGGAAGGCACTGCTGCCGGTCACCATCGAGTGCTACGCGGCCAGCGGCATGCTCATCAAGACGCTGCACTTCAAGGACATCAAGGACTTCGGCGGCGGCATCAAGCGGCCGGCCACCGTCGAGACCGACAGCCCGCTGTTCAAGGGCTACAAGTCGGTGATGATCTACGGCCAGGTCAAGAAGCGCGAGTTTGCGGACGAAGTGTTCACGCTCAACTATCTGTCGCGCGTAGGGGAACTCAGGAAGTGAAACGCTTGCTGTGGTTGGCGACGGTGCTGTCGTTCGGCGCACACGCGGAAGAGTTCAGCTTCGATGCCAGCGAATTCGAAAAGAAGCCCTTCGAGTTCGGCGGCTACCTCGAATTCAAGGCCGAGCGCGCCTGGCTCAATCCGTCCGGCAGTTTCACCAAGCTGAACGGTCTGGACCGGAGCACGCTCGACCGCAACACGGCGACGCTCAAGCTCAACGCCAAATTCACGCAGGGCATCGCCAGCCTGAATCTCAGGGGTTCGGCCGAAGTGCGCCGCGACGATCTGGCAAGCGAGAACACCGAGCGCTTCGACGAGGCCTATGCCTCCTTCAAGCCCGACCCCGGCTTCACGCTCGACATCGGCAAGATCGCGCTCAAATGGGGCAAGGGCTATGCGTGGAATCCGGTCGGCTTCGTCGAGCGGCCGAAAGACCCGAACGAAGTCGAGCTGGCACGCGAAGGTTTCACGATGGTGACCGCGGACTTCATCCGCAATTTCGAAGGTGATTTAAAAACAGTCGCCTTCACGCCGGTGCTGCTGCCGGTCGGCAGCGGGCACAACAGCGACTTCGGCGAACCGAACCACATCAACGCCGCCGCCAAGCTGTATCTGCTCTACAAGGACACCGACATCGACTTCACCTGGCTCGGCAGCGGCAGCCGGACCTCACGCTTCGGTGTCGACTTTTCGCGCAACCTGACGAGCAACTTCGAAATCCACGGCGAGTGGGCGCGCATCCGCGACTTCGAACTGCGCAGCATCGACGCGGCCGGCAACGTCAGCGCCACGACGCGCGACGTCACCAGCGCGCTGATCGGCCTGCGCTACCTCACCGAAAACGACACGACCTGGATCGCCGAGCTCTACCGCAACGGCACCGGCTATACCGAGAACCAGCTTGCCGACTTCCTGAGCCTGGCCGACAGCGCCAACCCGCTGCTGTTCAACAAGGCGAAGCAGATCAGCCCGGCCTACGCGCGCGCCAATGCCGGGCGCGACTACCTCTACCTGCGCGCGAGCCAGAAGGAACCCTTCGACATCGTCTATTTCACGCCGTCGCTGACGCTGATCGCCAATCTCGCCGACCAGAGCTGGTCGCTGACGCCGGAACTGCTCTACACCGGCATCACCAACCTCGACCTGCGCCTGCGCGCCTCCTTCCTGCACGGCAGCGAAACCAGCGAATTCGGCGAGAAGCAGAACCGGCGCCGGCTAGAATTGCTCGCCCGTTTCTACTTCTGAAAGCTCCCATGCTGAAAATCCTGATCGCGATAGCGTTGCTGCTGTCCTTCAACGCACGCGCCGAATATTTGCCGCAGGCCGAGCGCGTCGTCGACAACGTTTATGCCATCGTCGGGCCGCTCGGCCAGCGTAGCGTCGAGAACGATGGCCTCAACGCGACCTTCGGTTTCATCGTCACGCCGGCGGGCGTGATCCTGATCGACTCCGGCGCCAGCAAGATCGGCGCGGAGAAACTCGCGCAGGCGATTCGCAAAGTGACCGACCGGCCCGTGCGCTGGGTGATCAATACCGGCAGTCAGGATCATCGCTGGCTGGGCAACGACCATTTCGCGCGCCAGGGGGCGCTGGTCATCGCCCTCAAGCGTACCGCAGCGACGCAGGCTCACTACGCCAAGCAGCACCTGCAAGGATTGGAACGCCAGCTCGGCGCACGTCTGGCAGGCACGACGCCGCTGCCGGCGACGACACTCCACGACGATTTGGCAACGCTCGAACTCGGCGGCGAGACGCTGACGCTGCGCTACACCGACGCCCACTTTCCCGGCGACGCACTGGTGCATTTGCCGAAACATGGCGTCGTCTTCACGGGTGATCTCGTCTATGTCGACCGTATCCTCGGGGTGTTGCCGTGGTCGAGCGTGGTCAAGGGAAACGCGGCTTTCCACGCGCTGGCGGCGCTCAAGCCCGTGCATGTCGTGCCCGGCCATGGCCGCGTGAGCGACCTCGCCAAGGCGCAGCGCGAAACCGGCGATTACTACGACTTCCTCGCCGGCACGATCGGCAAGGCAGCGAAGGAAATGGAGCCGATGGACGAGGTGCTGTCGCGTCACGCCGACCTGCCGGCCTTCCGCCATCTGGAGAACTACCGCGACCTGCACCGTGCCAACATGAACCGCGCCTTCACGGAGTTCGAGGCGCAATAATTTCGTTAGCGAGTAAAAGTCAGTCTTTGCGAGACGGCACCCGTCGCGCTACCGCGCCAGTTGCTGCACCAGCGCACGCAGTTCGGTGACCGGCCAGGTGCCTTGCGGCAGGCGCGGCAGCGTGAGATTGCCGGCAACGATCAGCGGCAGCTTGTAGTCGTCGGGATGGTTGGTGCCATGCAGCTTGTCGTGGCCGGCGTGGTCGCTGGTAACGATGATGGCGTAGCGGCCGCGCTGGCGCACTTCTTCGAACAAGGGCGCCAGTGCCGCGTCAATATCGGACAGTTCGTCGAGGTAGGTCTGCGACAGCCAGCCGGAATCGGTCCCCGCCCATTCGAGTCCACTGAAATGGAGGAAGGCGAAGCGTTTTCCCTCGCCCCGGAAGAAGGTTCGCAACGGGGCGACGCCACCCGCAGGTTCGAGTCCGTGCTGATCGATCGCCGCATTGACCAGATAGCCGAGCTTGGGCTTCGAATAGTAGAAGGCGGTGCGATAGCCGAGATGCTTCGCATCGTCGAACAGCGTCCGCTTCGCGATCGTCGGCTCGCCCGGACGCCACTCGTTGCTGCGTTCGTCGCTGCGTTCCGGCGGCTGGCCGATCATCATCGCCGTATGCGCGATCAGTGTCTTGGGCGGTTCGACGCTGCGGCCTTTGAGCGTATACGTGCCCGACTGCATCAGCGCGTGCAGGGTCGGACTCGTTTTCGCGCTCAAGGCAGCGGGGTGCAGCGCGTCGATGGAAACGACCAGCACCGTGTCCGCCGCATTGACCAGCGTGGACAAGCTTAGCAACAACACATAAACAAAGCGTCTCATAAGTTGCATCTAGAACTTGTAGAACTCGGTGTTCAGATAGACGTACAGATCGTCGATGTCCTGCTCGGTCAGCGCCGGGTTGTAGTAGTCGCCCCAGCGCATCAGTTCCTTGCGCAGCGCATCCCGCGACTTTACCTTGCGGTCGGGACGCGCGTACAACTCGGTGCCATGGCAATCGAGGCAGATCTTGTGCAATTCGGCACCACGTGCCGCATCGCCCTTGGGTGCTTCGCTGCAGGCACCCAGCGCAACCGTCAGCGCGGCCAACAGGAGGGCTTTCACTTGTCACGCCCCCCATGCCACTGCCGGCCCGGCGGATCGCAAGTCACGCCGCTTTGCGCTGCCGCGCGCGCCTGCATTTCGGCACGATGCGCGGCACGGATCGCCTGCTTCTCGTCGAGGGTACGTGCCGCGCGCATTTTCGCGCGATAGGCTTCGCGCTCCTCGTGGGTCATGCGGTCAGCGCAATAGATCAGTTCGCGGGGTTCGACGGGCGGACTGGCTGGCTGCGCGAACGTCAGGGCCGACAGCGTCAGGAACGGGACGAGCAACGATACGGGTTTGATTTTCATGGCCACGGCCTCGCAATACGCTCATTCCAGAATAGCAGTTGATTTCCCATGCACAATGTCGACTTCGATCAATCGTCATAGGTGCCGCACATGCAATCAGGCCCACGTGAAATCGTCAATCCCTATCGTCCCATCCCGCTCGCCGTGCCGGAAGGGATGAAGCCCAACGAGTTCTTCAACAGCGCGGAGAACCTCGCCGATCTGTCCCACAACAACGGACTGCTGCGCAACCCCGAGGGCCTGCTGCTGTATCGCAAGGCGCTCGGCCACAGCAACCTGTTCGACTGCTCTATCATCTACGACACCTCGCAGCACATCCTCGACCCGCTCGGCCGGCCGGTGCGCCGCACGCAGGTACCGGAAGCGGTGCGCAATGTCTGGAACCGCATGAACCAGATCCTCATCGCGTTCATGCTGGAGCGCTACCCGGATCCGGCGGCCCATCTGGTGCTGGCGGGCGAGGCCAGCCTCGACGCCACCTGGCCGCTCACGTCGCCGGGCGTGCCGTCGATCCGCATGCTGCACAACCATTTCATCGTCTTCGACAAGCAGGCGCTCGCAACCGCGCCGCTGGCCGATCCGGACAATCCGAACCTGACCGACGGCGGCCAGCACTCGCTGTTCCAGGCCACCATGCACGACGTCTATCAGGCCTTCTTCGACGCGCTCGACCTGGACATCCTCATGCCCTGTCCGGCGGATGTCTCGCGCATTGCGCTGACCGGCTATCCGCAGGGCCTGCCGAGCTGGGAAGTCAGGGGCGGCGCGGCGGCACTGCGCGACGTGCGCTTCTGGAAGGAATACGACATCATCCTCAAGGGCTTCATCGACTTCTACCGGACCTTCTTCGGGCAGGTGTCGACGCGCAATTCGTCCTTGCCGCGCGACATCTATTTTCCCCGGCTCGTCGAGGAAGAACTGCTGTTCGACAACGATTTCCTCAAGGCCGCGAAGATGGTGCGCGACCAGTGCATCAAGGATGCTAAGTACGCCAACCTGATCCGCTGGCAGCCGGCGTTCAAGCAGCTGATCTACCGCAACGACGACGGCCGGCTGATTGTCACGATCAGCCAGAACTCGGTGGGCAATGCGATCACCGAGCTGCTGGGCGTGGTGGTCAAGCGCCAGCCGGATGCCGAAGCCTATGGCCGCGCCGAGCCTGCGCTGATCGAACAGTTGCTGGAAGTGCGCCGCCAGTTGGTGGCAGCCGATCTGGGTGAAGGCATCGCCACGGCCCAGTGGGGCGCGCAATGAAGCACAGCGCGTCAGCTGCGTGGCAAGCCAGGCGACCGCTCAGCAACAGGCATTGCCCTTGGCCGTCGGCGTGCAGCCGCAGCTTTCCGAGCTGGCGCCACTCGGTGCGGCCGGCGCGCAACAGGCTTCGGAAGTCGGCGCTGGCGGGACGGCAAGTTTCGCCTCATCATTGAACTGGGCATCGAGCATCTGCCCGGCTTCGTCGCGCAGGTGGCGGGCGATGTCGACGACCATGTCGATCTGCGCGTCGGTCACGCCGTAGCCGCGCAGCCGCTCGATCTGGCACAGGCCCTTCTTCGGGTGGTTGGCGGCGATGTTCGCAGCCAGTGAAACCATGGCGATGATGGAAGGGTGCAGCGGCAGTGGTTCGCTCATGTCGATTCCTTTCTTTCGTACCAGGGTTTGCTGGCATTGACGACCTTGACGACCAGCAGCATCACCGGCACCTCGATCAGCACGCCGACCACGGTCGCCAGTGCCGCGCCGGATTCGAAGCCGAACAGCGAGATCGCGGCGGCGACGGCCAGTTCGAAAAAGTTGCTGGCGCCGATCAGCGCCGATGGGCAGGCGACGTTGTGCTTCTCGCCGACCGCGCGGTTGAGCCAGTAGGCCAGCGCCGAGTTGAAGAACACCTGGATCAGGATCGGCACCGCCAGCAGCGCGATGATCAGCGGCTTGTCGACGATGGCCTTGCCCTGGAAGGCGAACAGCAGAACCAGCGTGGCGAGCAGGGCAGCGATCGACCACGGGCCGATCTTGTGCATCGTCGCGTCGAAATGCGCCTGTCCCTTCTTGAGCAATGCCTTGCGCCAGAGCTGGGCGAGGGCGAGCGGAATGACGATGTAGAGCACGACGGACGTCACCAGCGTGTCCCACGGTACGACGATCGCCGAGATGCCGAGCAGCAGGCCGACGATGGGCGCGAAGGCGAACACCATGATGGTGTCGTTGAGGGCGACCTGCGAAAGCGTGAACAGCGGATCGCCGTTCGACAGGCGGCTCCAGACGAACACCATCGCCGTGCACGGCGCGGCGGCGAGCAGGATCAGGCCGGCGATGTAGCTGTCGAGCTGGTCGGCGGGCAGGTAGGGCGCGAACAGTTGGCGGATGAACAGCCAGCCGAGGAAGGCCATCGAGAAGGGCTTGACCAGCCAGTTCACGAACAGCGTGACGCCGATGCCACGCACATGCTGCCGCACCTCGTGCAGCGCACCGAAATCGACCTTGACCAGCATCGGGATGATCATCACCCAGATCAGCAGGCCGACCGGGAGATTCACGTTCGCCACTTCCATCCGGCCGAGCATCTGGAAGGGTGCCGGCAGCCACTGGCCGAGCGCGATGCCCGCGACGATGCAGAGGAAGACCCAGACCGTCAGCCAGCGCTCGAAGAAGCTGATCGGCGCACCGGCGGCGACTTTCGCGGTGACTTCGCACTGGGCGGACATGTCAGTTCCCCGATGCTTGTGCGTGGATGCGTCGCGCGGCGAAGTTGGCTTCGTCCGGGCTCATGCCTTCGAGCGGCAGCGCGAGGAAGGCTTCGACACGCGCCTTGAGTTCCTGATAGGCCTTTTCGAAAGCTTCGCGGCGCGCTTCGATCGGCTCGACATGCGCCGGGTCGTCGATACCCCAGTGTGCCGTGGTCGGATGGCCGGGCCAGACCGGGCAGACTTCCTTGGCCGCGTTGCCGCAGACCGTGAAGATGTAATCAAAGCGGGGAGCGTTCGGTGCGGCAAACTCGTCCCAGGACTTGCTGCGCGCGCCCTCGCAGGGAATGCCGTGCTTGCGCAGGGTTTCGAGCGCGACGGGATTAACCTGTCCGGCGGGCTTGCTGCCGGCCGAATAGGCCTTCACGCGCCCCTGGCCGAGATGGTTGAAGAGCATCTCGCCGAGGATCGAGCGCGCCGAGTTGCCGGTGCACAGCACGAGGATGTTGATCGTCATGCGAACCACCCCTCGACCTTGGCGCGCGCCGGCACGCCGCCGGCGTGCACGACCTTGCCGTCGATCACCACGCCCGGCGTGCTCATCACGCCGTGACCCATGATCTTCTGCAGGTCTTCGACCTTTTCCAGTTCGATCTGCACGCCCTTGGCCTTGGCGATTTCCTCGACCAGCGCGTAGGTGTTCTTGCAGTTGGCACAGCCGGTGCCGAGGATCTTGACGTTTTTCATGTGACGCTCCTAGAGAACCGAATTGAAGACGAGACCGACGCCGAGGATGCCCGCCGCGACGACGCCGGCGAAGGTGGCGATCAGTGGCAGCTTGAGCACTTTGCGCAGGATGATCATCTCGGGCAGCGACAGGGCGATGACGCTCATCATGAAGGCCAGCACGGTGCCGAGCGCCGCGCCCTTGCCGAGCAGCGCCTCGACCACCGGGATGATGCCGGCGGCGTTGCTGTACATCGGCACGCCGAGGACGACGGCGGCCGGCAACGACCACCACGGCGCATCCTTGCCCATGATCGACGCGAGAATATCCTGCGGCACGTAGCCGTGGATGAGTGCGCCCACCGCGATGCCCAGCAGGATCCAGCGCCAGACGCGGCCAACGATTTCCTTGACGTGCGCGACGCCGGCGTCGATGCGCTCGGCCCAGCTTGGCTTGGTGGCATCGTAGTCGGCCGACTGGCTCGACTGCATCGCGCGTACCCAGTCTTCGAGATGATGTTCCATCCCGAGCCGGCCGATCACGAGGCCAGCTATGATCGCCACCGTGAGGCCGAGGCCGAGATACAACGCCGCGACTTTCCAGCCGAACAGGCCGAACAGCAGGGCCAGTGCGATCTCATTGACCATCGGCGCGGAAATCAGGAAGGAGAAGGTCACGCCCAGCGGCACGCCGGCGGAGAGGAAGCCGATGAACAGCGGCACGGCCGAGCAGGAGCAGAACGGCGTGACGACGCCGAGGCTTGCCGCCATGACGTTGCCGACACCGAGGCGCCGGCCGGACAGCAGCGCGCGCGTGCGCTCGGGCGTGACGAAGGTGTGGATCACGCCCATCACGAAGACCACGCCGGTGAGCAGCAACAACACCTTGGGCGTGTCGTAGACGAAGAAGTGGAGCGCTTCGCCGAGATGCGTTTCACGCGACAGGCCGAGCAGACTGATGAAGCCATCAGCAAAGGGCAGCAGGCTCGCATAGGCCGCAATCCAGGCCGCGAGGCCGAGGACAACCCAGCCCAATTTAAATCTCAAGTTGGCGCGGCGCGGTGCACCGGCTTCGGTCAGCGTATTCATGCGAGGCTCCCGGCGCGGCGCCTGGCAGTGGTCGCCACTTGCTCCGTCTTGGGCAGGCACTGGCCGCCATTGCAACAGTTCTGTGTCAGGAAGGCGATCAGGTCGTCCATCGTCGGATAGTTGGCCGCGTAATAGATGAAGCGGCCTTCCTGCCGCGCGGCCAGCAAGCCGGCCTGCGCCAGCGTCTTGAGGTGGAAGGACAGCGTATTGGCCGGGATGCCGAGCTGCGCGCCGATCTCGCCGGCGGCCAGCCCGGCCGGCCCGGCTTGCACCAGCATGCGAAACACGGCCAGGCGGGTTTCCTGAGCGAGGGCGGCGAGGGCATCGACAGCAATCGTGGGTGTCATCATTTCGTCGTTTCCAGAATTATTGAAATGACTATACCAAAAAAACCGCTGGCAAGCAGCGGTGGATGAAATTAACAGACCTTGCAGGGCTCGGTCGGCAGGCCGCGTGCCAGCCAGCCGGGGCCGTACATGCTACCGGCCATGCCTTCCGGAATGTGCACGGCGTTGCTGAAGCCCTGCGCGCGCAGGTAGCGCAGCACCTGCGACGTGCGGTTGCCGGTGCGGCAGATGAGGGCGATGGGCGCATTCTTGTCGCCGCCGACCTGGCGCAGCACTTCATTGACGAAGCCGGTGGGGCCTTGCGGATGCAGCATGTCGATCTGCTTCGCACCTTGCGCCACGCGGGTCTGTTTCCACTCGGGCGGGGTGCGGATGTCGATGATCGTGAGCTTGCCGGCGCGGGCGGCCTCCCAGGCTTCCGGGGCGCTCAGTTGTTGCGCGGCGGCGGGCAGGGCAAGGAAAGCAAACAGCAGGAGCATGAAGCGATACAGCATGGTTGTATTGTGGGTGAAGTTGGGGGACGCAAGGATACCTTAGCTGCCGTCTTGTCAGCGCCGACTTTCAGAGCTTCATCCAGCCACGCTTCGCCGCATGGAAAGCGAAGATGCCGAACAGCACCGCGATGCCGACGTTCCAGACGGCGAAGGCGGCCGTGGTCAGCACGACGAAGCGTTCGGTTTTCTCGCCGCCGACATCCTTGCTGTTGAGCGCGAGCTGCACGCCGGCAAGGAAGAGGATGACGCCGAGCACGACGGTGGGGAAGAGCTTGAACAGCAGCGCGACGGAATCGGCGAGCAGGAATCCGATGGCGAGCAGCAGTACGCCGAGCATCACCGACGATCCGCCGGTGCGCGCGCCGAACTGCACGTGGCCGGCCATGCCGCCTGCGCCGTGGCACATGGGGATGCCGCCCAGCGCGCTCGACCACAGGTTCATCAGCCCGGTGGAGAAGGCGACGCGCTTTTCTGTCACGGGGCGATCGGGGAACAGCCGGTTGTTCTCTTCGGTGATCGAGATCAGCGCGTTGCCGAAGGTGAGCGGCAGCTGCGGCAGAGCGAGGAAGAGGGCGCCGATCCAGAGGTCGTTCCACGTCAGCGTCGGCCACGAGAAGGACGGCAGATGCGGTGCAATCCGGATGGTGGCCAGCTCGGTGAGCAGCGCGGGCTGCTCGACGACGGCGAGGGCCACGCCGATCAGCAGCAGGATGAACATCGCCGGAATGCGCGAGCGGGCCAGCAGAATCAACGTGAGGACCAGCAGCGCGGCGCCGAGCCAGGGTGTTTGGCTCATCATGCGGATGCCTTCGAGCATGAAGCTGAAGCCCAATCCCATCACCACGCCGAGCATCGCCGGGCGCGGCACCCAGCGCGTCAGGCGGCGCGCCATGCCCGTGACGGCCAGGACCAGCCAGAGTACGCCGGTCACCACGCCGGCGCCCATGACTGTCGCGGCGGTCAGCGAAGCCATGGCGCCCGTCTGCGTGATCGCGGCGGCGCCGATGGCTTTCATCGGCTGCACGGGAAAGGGCGTGCGATAGACGAGGCCGACGACGACGAGCATCGAGCCAAACGCGAGCAGGATGCCTGCCGGGTCCATCTTGACGACGGAAATGTAGGCGGCGACGAAGGGAATCAGCGTGCCGAGATCGCCGAAGGCGCCGGCGAGCTCGGCGAGATCGTAGCGATTCTTGGGCTTGTCCATCGCGTCAGACCAGCCCGTTGAACACCTGTACCTGGACGAGATCGCCTGCGGCGACCTTCTCGCGCCCGGCTTCAAGCACGATGAAGCAGTCCGCCTTCGCCATCGAGCTGAGCATGCCCGAACCCTGATGGCCGGTGGGCCGCACGCACCACTCTCCATTTTCCTGAAAGAGGATGCCGCGCTGGAACTCGGTGCGCCCCTTGCCCTTTTTCATCGGCGTCATGCAGCGTGCGGGGAAGGTGGGAAATTCCGGCACGGGCGCCACGCCCATCAGCTTGAGCAGCGCCGGCAGCACGAACTGGTAGAAGGTGACCATCACCGCGACCGGATTGCCCGGCAAGCCGAACAGCCACGCGCTTTCCTTGCCCGCGCCGATCTTGCCGAACGCCATCGGCCGGCCGGGCTTCATGGCAATCTTCCAGAACGCGACTTCGCCGAGCTGCGCCATCAGCTGCTTGATGAAATCGGCCTCGCCGACCGAGACGCCGCCGCTGGTGATGATCGCATCGGCACAGGTGGCAGCTTCATGGAAAGCGGCTTCGAGCGCGGCCGGTTCGTCCTTGACCACGCCCATGTCGATCACTTCGCAGCCGAGCCGCGTCAGCATGCCCCACAGCGTGTAGCGGTTGCTGTCATACACCGCACCCGGAAACAAGGGGGTACCGATCGAGCACAGTTCGTCGCCGGTGGAGAACAGGGCGACGCGCACGCGCCGTCGCACCGATACCTCGGCGATGCCCAGCGAGGCGATCACGCCCAGCTCCGCCGGGCGTAGCAGCTTGCCGGCGGGGATGGCGGGCTTGCCGGCTTGCAGGTCCTCGCCCGCGCGGCGCACGTTCTGCTCGGGCTTCTGGCCGGGCGGCACGATGACGGTGTCACCTTCGACCTTCGCGATTTCCTGGATCACCACGCAGTCGACTCCGGCCGGCAGTACCGCGCCGGTCATGATGCGTGCCGTCTCGCCAGCGCCGAGTTTGCCGTCGAAGGGCCGGCCGGCGAAGGCCGTGCCGATGGTCTTCAGCCGTGTTTCGCCATCGGGCGACAGGTCGGCGAAGCGCACGGCCCAGCCGTCCATCGCCGAGTTGTCGTGGGCCGGCACGTCGACGGGCGAGATGACATCCTCCGCCAGCACGCGGCCGAGCGCTTGGCGCACGAACAGCCGTTCGTGGCCGATGACGGGCTGGACGGTTTCGAACAGGTACTGGCGGGCACGCTCGACGGAGAGCGCGTTGGGATCGTAATCATCGAGGCAGGTGAAGGGCAGGGCGGGCATGGGTTGGCGGTCGGCAGTGGATGCAGCCGCCAATTTAGGACATTTCGAAAAAACACGCTCACTGACAAATAAATCGTCGGCCATTGCTGCTGGTGAAGAATCGATTGAAGTCGGGCCGCCATGTCACTTCCCGGCGTCAGGTACGAACTTCAGAACATTGCCGTTGATGCAGTAGCGCTTGCCTGTAGGCGGCGGCCCATCGTCGAAGACATGGCCAAGGTGGATGCCCGAGCTGGCGCTTCTGACTTCGACACGCCGCATGCCGTAGGCGTTGTCGACATGCTCAGTGAGTGCGCCAGGTAGCGGATTGAAGAAACTCGGCCAGCCGGTACCGCTGTTGAATTTGGTGTCGCTGCGGAACAATGCCGCGCCGGTGATTGGATCGACGAAGGTTCCCGGGCGCTTCTCGTCGAGGTGCGAACCGGTGCCGGGGCGCTCGGTTCCCTGCTCGAAGGCAATCTTCTGCTGTTCCGCCGTCAGCAGGTGAAAGCCCAACCACTTCCAGAACCGCGGCTTTTCCCCGTTGTAGCCGGTGTAGCGCGAGACCTCCTTGCCATTCTCGAACAGCACGATGGTCGGGGTTGCGAACAACGCTTTTTCGAGCTTCCAGCCGGCCGGGGGGGCAACGCTCAGGGTGCGGGCAATCGCGACTTCCGACTTCCAGCCGTCGAGGATCTCGGCCTTGAACTGCTTGCAATAGGCGCAGTCCTCGGCTTCGAAGACGATCAGCTGGCGTTTGGCATTGAGTGTCTTGGGGTCGAGCGGCTTGGCGGCGAGGCTTGGCTGGACTGCCTTGGCTGACGGTGTCGAACCGGGATATTTCACGCCAGTGCCACCGAGGCCGCAATAGCCATTGGGGTTCTTCTTCAGATAATCCTGGTGGTATTCCTCAGCCTTGAAATAGGCTTTCAGCGGTGCGATCTCGGTGGTGATGGCAGCGCGCCCGGCGGCCTTGAGTGCCGCCTGGTATGCCTCGCGGGTCTGTTTTGCGACCGCGAGTTGTGCGTCACTGTCGGTGTAGATCGCACTGCGGTAGTTGCTGCCGACATCGTTGCCCTGGCGGTCGCCCTGCGTCGGATCGTGGCTTTCCCAGAAGCGGGCGAGCACTTGTTCAAGGGTGACCTTCGCCGGATCGAAGCTGACCTTGACCACCTCGGCATGGTTGCGACCGCCGGTCTTGCCTGCCTTCAGCTTTTTTTCATGGGCCAGCACGGCCTCGTAGGTGCCGGGCACGTCGCCATTGGCGTAACCGCTCTCGACATCGGTCACGCCGGGCAGTTCGCCCATGCGTTTTTCGGCACCCCAGAAACAGCCCATGCCGAGCACGATGCTGTCGGCGGCGGACGGGCCTGCGATCATGCACAGCACCAGCCCGGCAAGCCAGGCGGACAAACGATTTCGGCAAGTGCTCACGGCTTCTCCTGAACAGATCGGACATAGTGCCGGGGGACTGTTTTGCGCCCCCGGCGTGGCCAGCATTATTTCTTCATGTCGTCCTTGGCCATGTCTTTTTTCGGCATGTCCTTCTTCATCATGTCGTCTTTTTTCATCATGTCGTCTTTTTTCATGCCGTCCTTCATCATGCCATCCTTGGCCATGGCTTCCTTTTTCATGCCGTCTTTCGCCATGGCATCCTTCTTCATGGCATCGTCACCTGCGCCGACGCTACCCGCGGAAACAGCAAAGACTACGGAGATAATAGTTGCAGCGAATTTATTCATATCGAACTCCTTGATTGAAAGGGTAAAGTAATTGCCGGATTACCGTGCCGCATGCAGCGTATCGGACATCTGCACCATGCTTATTTCGCTTCACCGCCGTCCTTGGTTACAGTACATACCAAATATTCATTTATGCACCGACGTGGCAACAGTGTCGCGGGACTGTAACCAATGCCCTCAGATCGACGAACTGACAAGAAACTGTCGTTGCAGGATGCGGAAGCGCGCTGGCGCAATCTTTTTCTGGAAGCGGTAGCCGGCAATGAGGAGAAGTATCTGGTCTTTCTCAACGAAGTCGCGCTGCATCTGCGCGGCTATTTCCGAAAGCGTTTGCCGCAATCGGGCAATGACGTCGAAGACTTGGTGCAGGAGACTCTCTTGGCCGTACACATTCAGCGCCACACCTACGACTCGCAGCGCCCGCTGACGGTATGGATGCACGCGATCGCCAGCTATAAATTGGTCGACCGGTGGCGCGCACATGGCAGCCGGGAATTACTGACCGAACCACTGGAAGGCGATGACGAGGCAATTGCCTTTACGGACAGGGAGGCCACGGATGCACGAATCGACATCCATTCCCTGCTGGCACGGCTGCCGGATCGTTATCGCTTGCCCATCCTGCATGTCAAGCTGAACGGCATTTCGATAGCGGAGGCTGCCGCTGCCAGCGGCATGTCTGAATCTGCCGTGAAGGTAGGCGTCCATCGCGGCTTGAAGTTATTGGCAAAACTGATCAGGAGCACACAATGAAAACCGAGGAACTGACTGTTCTGCTGGCCACCGGCGCCGGGGCTGTGGATAGCCGCGTCATCGAACGACGTATTGCAACCGCGCTTGGCTGGGGAGTCGCGTTTGCCCTGATTCTGATGGTCTCATTGCTGGGCGCGCGAGCCGACCTCTTACAAGCACTGCTGCTGCCGAAGTTTTGGCTCAAGGTGGTATTTGCCGCTGCGCTCGTCGCGGCCGGATTGATGCTGCTGCGGCGTTTGGCGCGTCCGGGGATGCCAATTGGTACTGCCGCATGGTGGGCAACATCGCCATTCATCGCCCTTTGGGCACTCGCATTGTTCGTACTGAGCAACGCCACGACGGGACAGCGTTTGGGTCTTGTTCTGGGTCAGACCTGGATGGTGTGTCCTTGGCTCATCGCAATGCTCTCCGTGCCACTTCTTGCCGGAATGCTGTGGGCATTGCAAGCTGCCGCACCGCCCCGCCCTACTCTCGCCGGAGCGGGTGCCGGATTCCTTTCCGGCGCAGTCGCCACCTTGGTTTATTGCATCCACTGCCCCGAAATGGAAGCACCATTTGTTGCGGTGTGGTATTTCATCGGTATTTTCGTGCCCACAATTGTCGGAGCATTTCTGGGCAGTCGGTTGTTACGCTGGTAACCCTGCCAACTCAGCTTCTGATTCGGCTGGGCTTGTCGCCAATACAGACAACACATTTTCGGGAGCTTGATAGCGGCGGGTTGAGTGTACAGTCGTTGATCTTCGGTTGTCGGCGGCCGGTATCCAGTATCGAAATGGCGACTGGCTACAATAGCCCGGTCACAGGCCAACCGTCAGCCATCCCCATGATCGCCAGCATCAAGGAGTTTTTCAGCCAGTTCATCGAGCCCGGCACGCGGCCGGATGCGACCGGTGGGGCGCATGCGCTGCAGGTGGCGACGGCGGCGCTGCTGCTGGAGATGATGCGCATGGATTCGCATCTCAAGGCCGAGGAACACGACGCGATCGCCGCGACGTTGCAACGGGAGTTCGTCCTGAGCGCGGAGGAACTGTCCACGCTGGTCGCGATGGCCGAGCAGGAGGCGCGGCAGGCGCACGACTACTACCAGTTCACCGCGCTGATCAACAAACACTGCGATGCCGCGCAGAAGGCGCGCATCGTCGAGAACCTGTGGCACGTGGCGATGGTCGACGGCCATCTCGATGCGCACGAATTGCACCTGATGCGCAAGTTGGCCGACCTGCTGCACGTCGGCCATGTCGACTATGTGGCTGCGAAGCAGCGGGCGCGCGCGCGGGCGAACCTGCCGGCGGGCTAAGACGACCAAGACTAGTGCCGCTGGTGCAATTCCGCATTCAGCGCATCGACGATCGCTACCCATTCCGCGTCATCGAGCGTGGCTTCGCGCAGGAAACCGGCTTGTGCTGGCGTCCAGAAGTGGGCTTCGTGCAATTGCACATCACTCTCCAGCGGCGCGTGGCTTTTGATGAACCGGTCGATGGATTGTTCATCGTTCGCCTCGCCCAGTTGGGCGAACAGGCTGCTCATGTCGTGCGGGGATCGTTCCATGGCTCGCTCCTAGATGGACGGGGGTGGCGACAGGATGGACCGCATCTGCTGGTCGAATTCTTCCCCGGAAAGGTATCCCAGTGCCATGGCCGCATCCCGCAACGTGCCGCCCTCGTGTTGTGCCTTGCGGGCGATTTCGGCGGCGCGGTCGTAGCCGATCCGTGGCACCAGGGCAGTCACCAGCATCAGCGAACGCTCGAGGTGTGCGGCGATGCGCGCGTGCTGCGCCTCGATGCCGCGGACGCAATAGGCCTCGAAGCTGCGCATGCCGTCGGCGAGCAGGCGGATGCTTTGCAGCAGGTTGTGCGCGATCAGGGGCTTGTAGGCGTTCAGTTCGAAGTTGCCGGACGCGCCGCCGAAACTGATCGCCACGTCGTTGGCCAGCACCTGACAGCACAGCATCGTGAGCGCTTCGCACTGGGTCGGATTGACCTTGCCGGGCATCATCGAACTGCCCGGCTCGTTTTCCGGAATGCTGATTTCGCCGAGACCCGAGCGGGGCCCGGATGCCAGCCAGCGGATGTCGTTGGCGATTTTCATCAGGGCGACGGCCAGCAGCTTGAGCGCGCCATGCATGCCAACCAGCACATCGTGTGCCGCCAGCGCGGCGAACTTGTTGCCAGCGGTGGAAAACGGCAGGGCGTATGTCCTGGCCAGCTCATTCGCCACGCGCGCACCGAATTCCGGGTGCGTGTTCAGGCCGGTGCCGACCACCGTGGCACCGATCGCCAGCGGATAGAGCGACGCCAGCGCCTGGTCGATGACCGTCCGCGCATGATCGAGCTGTGCGACGTAGCCCGAGAATTCCTGCCCGAGCGTCAGCGGCGTGGCGTCTTGAAGATGGGTACGGCCGATCTTGACGATGGCGGCGAATGCTGTCGCTTTGGCGTCCAGCGTCGCCTGCAGATGCGCGAGCGCGGGCAGCAGATTGCGCCTGATACCCAGCGCGGCGGCCAGGTGCATGGCGGTCGGGAACACGTCGTTCGACGACTGACCGAGGTTGGCTTCGTCGTTGGGATGCACGCAACGACCTGCCCCGCGTTCGCCGTGGAGCAGTTCCGAGGCGCGATTGGCCAGTACCTCGTTCATGTTCATGTGGGTTTGCGTCCCGGAGCCGGTCTGCCAGACCGGCAGGGGAAATTCGTGCGGATGGCGTCCGGCAAGGATTTCATCGGCGGCGACGATGATGGCGTCGGCCTTGTCCGGGGGCAACAGGCCGAGATCCGCGTTGACTCTGGCGCAAGCCTGCTTGACGGCGGCCAGCGCATGGATGAGTTCCACCGGCATGCGCTCGGTGGAAATCGCGAAATGTTGGAGCGCGCGCTGGGTCTGCGCGCCCCATAGCCGCTCGGCGGGAACCGCTACCGTGCCGAGCGCATCATGTTCGTTGCGTGTCGCGGTCATGGCGACGGACGGCCCGCAAGCCGTCCCCAAGGATCGCTAGTGTGGCGGAATAAGCGGCACGACATCCTGCGCGTGCTTCCTGGCCATCTTCGCCGCCTTCTTTTCCTTGGGGGTCAGCGTTGACGGTTTTCGGGGTTCCTTGTTGTTCTGTCTGATCTTGCCCATGATGTTTCTCCTGTGGGGTGGCGCGCTTTGGAAGCCGGAACGCTGATACAGTTGCTTAGGCCGGCAATCTCGTGTTTCGTTCAAATTTGCGTGCAGCTAGCGTGCATACCTGAAAGAGCCGGTCGGGGTAAACGGGCTGGCGGGAACCCGGCGAGATCACCTAGTATTGGTCAATGGACAGCATCCACACCTACCACGAACGTTCCAAGCATCATCCGGAACGCTATGCCCCCGGTCCCGGCGGCCTGGATTGGGATTCACAGCCCGACCCATTCCGTCGCTATGCCGGCGCGCCGGAACTGGACTTGCCGCTGCTGTCCGGCGAGTTGCCGGTCTGCTGGGACGACCTGTTCGCGTCTGCCGGCGTACCGGCGCAGGCGCTGACTGCGGACAGCCTGGCCTGCCTGCTGCAATTGACCCTCGGCCTGTCTGCCTGGAAGACTTATGCCGGGAATCGCTGGGCTCTGCGCAACAATCCATCCAGCGGCAACCTGCATCCTACCGAGGGCTACCTGGTCTGTCCGGCTTTGCCGGGGCTGCCCGCCGGCGTCCATCACTACCGTGCTGACCAGCATTGCCTGGAGCGGCGTGCAACAGCGCCTCTGGCCTGGTCTGGCGGCATCCTGCTGGCCCTGACTAGCATCCATTGGCGCGAGGCATGGAAGTACGGCATGCGCGCCTTCCGCTACTGCCAGCACGATTGTGGCCATGCCCTGGCCGCGCTGTCCTATGCCGCGGCCGCTCTCGGCTGGCCGGCGCGCCTGCTGACCGATTGGGATGACGAACAGATTGCGGCACTGACCGGTACCGCGCGCGCAGCGGACTTCGCCGCTGCCGAAGCGGAAGAGCCCGAGGCGCTCGTCTGGATCGGGCCGGGCAGCGCTCCCGCCGCAGATGAGGTAATGGCGATGTTGGCCGGCGCCGTGTGGGCAGGACAGGCCAACGCCTTGAGTGTCAGCCATCGCGACTGGCCGGACATTCCTGTCGTCGCTGCCGCCACGCGCAAGTCCACCGGAACGAAGGCGGCGCCAGCGCAACTCGCAGCGCTGCCGCCGCTCTCGCGCGTGTCGCAAGAACCTGTGAGCCACCTGATCCGCCGCCGCCGTTCCGCTCAGTCCTTCGATGGCGTTTCCGCCATCACCGCAACGAGCTTCTATCGCATGCTGGACGCCTTGCTGCCACGCACCGGCATGCCGCCGTGGTCACTGGTGGACCAAGTGGACCATGGGCCCTGCGTGCACTTCGTGCTGTTCGTGCATCGCGTTGATGGCATCGAGCCGGGCATCTATTGCCTGCCGCGCACGCCTGCCGCCTTGGCGGAACTGCGTGCCGCCATGCGCCCGGACTGGCTGTGGGCGCACGTTCCCGGTTGCCCGGAACATTTACCGCTCCACCTGCTGGCGCCCCTGGATGTGCGGCAGTTCGCCGCCGCGGTGTCCTGTCATCAGGATATCGCTGCCGATTCCGCCTTTGCACTGGCGATGTTGGCACGCTTCGATGACATCGGCCCGGCGCAGCCCTGGAATTACCGCCAGCGCTTCTGGGAAGCGGGCATGCTCGGCCAGGTGCTGTACCTGGAAGCCGAGGCCGCCGGCGTCCAGGGTACCGGCATCGGCTGCTACTTCGACGATGCCGTGCATCGCGCGCTGGGGCTCGACACTACGCGTTTTCAGGATCTCTACCATTTCACGGTCGGCAAGGCCGTAATCGACGCCCGGCTCGGCAGCGAACCCGCCTACGCACACCTCCCGGGCCGCCCGTGCTTACCCGCTAGAATCAGCCCATGGGAATCCTGACCAACATCATTGCCGCCGAAGACGACGAAGTCGAGGCGATCGGTGATTCGCTGCAGCCGGTCGACGAGTGGAGCGGCATCAGCCTGCGCGATGTCAGCATTGCGAAGATCGCCACGCTGCACAGCCTGCTGACCGGCGATCTCTTCGAAGACGCAGCGGCTATCTGCGAGCCGGTCTACATCTCGCCCGCCGAAGGCGCGCTGGTGCTGCGGCTGGCCGACGAACTCAAGGAACGGCTGGCCGAACTCGACGAGGATGCGCTGGATGCCGTCGCCGCCGAACTGGCCGCGACCGAGGAGTTCGAGATGGCGGGCTGGGACGAGGAGGCCGTCGCCGAGATGCTCGCCGACCTGGCCGATCTGGCGCGATTGGCTGAATCGCAGGATCAGATGTTGTTCGTCTGGATGCATCCGCTGCGCACCTGACGTGCGGCCATGATGAGGCGATGGAAACAAACCTCTGCGAACGTCTGAAATCCCTCATCGAGGCGCTGAGTGCCGGGCTGGTCGAGCGCCGCCCGCAGGTGCGCCTGGCGCTGCTGGCCGCGCTGGCCGGCGAACACACGCTGCTGATCGGCCCGCCGGGTACGGCGAAGAGCGAACTGGCGCGCCGCCTGCACACCGCGTTTCGCGATGCGCGCTACTTCGAACGTTTGCTGACGCGTTTCACCGTGCCCGAGGAGTTGTTCGGTCCGCTGTCGATCCGCGCGCTGGAAGAAGACCGCTACGAGCGGCATACCGCCGGCTTCCTGCCGGCGGCGGGCATCGCCTTCATCGACGAGGTGTTCAAGGCCAACAGCGCGATCCTCAATGCGCTGCTGACGCTGCTCAACGAGCGTGAATTCGACAATGGCGCCGGCCGCCAGGGCTGTCCGCTGATCAGCGCCATCGGTGCGACCAATGCGGTGCCCGAGGACGAGGTCGCCGATGCCTTCTTCGACCGCTTCCTCCTGCGCGTGCCGGTGGTGGCGGTCAGCGACGGCGGCTTCGATGAATTGCTTAACGTAATACTCGGCGCTGGCGGGACGGCACCCGACGAACTCGCCCTCCATCAGGACGATCTTGACGCACTGGCCGAGACTGCCCGGCGCGTCGAGCTCCCCGCGCCGTTCGCGGCACTGCTCGCCGAACTGCGTCGCGCCTGTGCCGAGATGCAGATCGCCGTGTCCGACCGCCGCTGGGTGAAGATCGTCTGGCTGCTGCGCATTGCCGCCGCGAGCGTAGGGCGCAGCCAGGTCAGTCTTTGGGATCTGTTGCTGCTGCCATGGGGCACCGCGCCGGATACCGAACGGCAGGCGCTCGTCGCCGACTGGCTCGCGGCGCGCCTCGGCGTGCGCGAAGCCTTTTCACCTGCACGACTCACACGGATCGTCGAGGCGTTCGAAGCGCAGCTCGACCTCGAACAGAAGGCCAACGACCTCGATTACGATGAAAGCGGGCGGCTCAAGTTTTCTGCCAATGATCTCGCCGACAACATCGGCGACGCCAAGGGCGGCGCACCCGCACTGCGCATGACCTATACCCGCCAGCGTCGCTACGGCGCGCTGCACATCGCTTCGCGCACCACGCAGATCGATGACGCGCTCGCGCGCATCGCCGGCTATGCAGCCGAGGTCGCGGCGCAGCGTGCCGACCTCGCCGCCTATCGCGCATGCAACCTGTGGCTGGACGAAGCCTTGCTGGCACGCATTGACGCGCACCTCGCCTCAACGGCGGCGGCGGTCGACCAGCTTGCCGCGCGTCTGTCTGAGGCGCGTGCCGGATTCGAGGCGCTGCCTCGATTGGCAGCTGACGATGGCAGGGTGCCCGAACCTGTAGCCGTTGAGTCGCTCGAAGCTGCGTGAACACTCTGCCAGTTTCACTGCTGTTCGAGCAGCGTGAAGCGCAGCTCACGACGCTTGATGATCTCTCGCGCAAGCACTGGCTCGGCGGGCTGACGAATTCGCAGGGCAGGCTCGATCCCCGGCTCACGACGCTGGTCGAACTGCGCAAGGGACTCTTCGATGCCGTCCTGCCAGCGCCGACTTTTTGGGCGTGGCCGCCGGCACCGATCGCCTCTGCCCTGCATGCAGCAATGGAAATGCTTGGCCTGCCGCGCTATTGCGCCGGCCAGCAGGAACTCGCCGACACGGTGGTGATGAGCGTGCTGTTCCATCTCGACTTCATCGTCGATTACCGCGACCGGGGCGCAGCGGAGGAAAAGGCGCTGCACATGGCGCTCGATGCCTTCAGCGATGACTGGCGCGAGCGCTGCGGCCAGTTCGACGAGCTGATCGAGGTCTTCGGCCTGCTGCCCGACGACGGCAAGAACACGAACTGGGATCGGTTGCGCGGCCTGCTGCGCTCGACTGGCTGGCAGGAGGTGCTGCGCATCCGCCGCCTGCTGGCTCGCCTGCCGGAACTCGCGCAGCTCATACAAAGCCTCGGCCGCGCGCGACCGACCGATGCGCCAGACTTCGATCATCTCGTTCCGGTGGAGGTCGAGGAAGAAGCCACGGCCCACCAGCCCGAGCGGCGTAGCGTACGTATTCCCGACATGCCGGGCGAGACGCGCGGCGTGCGCCGCTCCGACCGCATCGCGCGCATGCTGCCGGCCGAGGCGATGCTGCTCGGCCATCCGCAACTGCGGCTCGTCTGGCACGCGCGGCGCGCCGAACGCACGCTGCTCTGCTACGAAGACGACGACCACCTCGACGAAATCCGGGAACAGCGCGCGCGCGTCGTGCGGCCGCGTCCCGGCCGGCAACCGGGGAAGCGTTACGAATGCGGCCCGCTGCTGGTCTGCGTCGATACGTCCGGCTCGATGCAGGGTGGCGCCGAGGCGGTGGCGAAAGCGGTCGTGCTCGAAGCCTTGCGCACGGCTCACGTGCAGCGGCGCGCCTGCCATGTCTTCGCCTTCGGCGGCCCCGACGAGGTGATCGACATGGAACTCGCCTACGACGCGGTGGGGATCGAGCGGCTAACGCAGTTTCTCGGGCAAGCCTTCCGCGGCGGCACCGATATCTGTGGCCCGCTCGACCAGGCGCTGGCGAAGCTGGAATGCGCGGCATGGCAGCAAGCCGACCTGCTGATCGCGTCCGATGGCGAGTTCGGCGCGACGCCGGAGATGGCGCAGCGGCTCGCAGTGGCGAAGCGCGAGCTCGGCCTGCGTGTGCAGGGCGTGCTGATCGGCGATCGCGAGACGGTCGGCTTCCTCGAAATCGCTGATGCGATCTTCCCCGTGCGCGACTGGCGCAAACTGGGTGGCGAGCCCGTGGAATCACCCGTGCATTCGCATCGGCTCACCGCGCTGTATTTTCCCGGCGCGTTGCGCAGCGAGGAGAATCGCGCCGCCATCGTGTCACCCGAATCGGCAGCGAGCGTCGTGCGCGGCATCAAATCATGAGCTTTGCTGCCGAATACCTTGCGCAACTCGAAAGCTTTGCCGCATGCTGCGCGCTACCGCATGTGCGTGCTCTGCACCTGCCGCCGCCGTTGACAGATGAAAATCGAGACACCAACAAGGGCGAATTCTGTGCGCTCGAACTGGACGATGGTGCGCTTGGCCTCTCCTATGTGTTGCTCGACGATACGCTCGATGCGCTGCACCGGGAGGAGGGAGGGTTCGCGCTGGCTGGCGCCGATGCGCTGGCGGTGGCGCGCGGCTATCTCGATGGGACAGGGCTGCGCAAGACGCTCGGCTTCGCCGCCGCCAACGCGCTGACGCGTTGCCTCTACGACCGTGCCGGTTTCGTGCCGCCGCCGGCGGGGGATTCGATCGGCCAGATCGACCCGCGGCCCGGTGAACCCATCGGCATGATCGGACTGTTCAAGCCGTTGCTGGGGCGCATCCTTGACAGCGGCGCGCGACTCACCGTGGTCGAACTGAATCCGGCACTCGCGGGCGCCCGGGAGGGTTATGTCGTCACGCTCGATGCGGCCGTGCTGGCCGATTGCACCAAGGTGGTCTCGACCAGCACGCTGCTGCTCAACGATACGCTCGACCGCATGCTTTCCGACTGCCGCAACGCGTGCTGGTTCGCGCTGATTGGCCCTAGTGCCGGCTGTCTGCCCGATGCATTGTTCGCGCGCGGCGTGACACTGCTCGGCGGCAACTGGGTGACGGAACGCGCCGGCTTTATCGATGCCTTGCAACGTGGCGAATCGACTAGCCCGTACGCGCGCAAGACCGCGCTGACGCCCGCTACCTATCCCGGCTTTGATGCGCTGCTGGCCCGCCTGAAATGAGGCCTGCGGGTGTAGAGTAGCGGTGAGGGAATTCAAGCAGGAGAGACATTGTGAAAGATCTGGTTTGGGACGCGATTCTGAGTATTGGCGTCGAAGAAGTCGATGAGGATCACCGCAAGCTGATCCATATTTTCAACATCCTCAATCATGCGGTTGCGGAGAAGGCTTCCCCTGAATATCTTGCCGCGACGCTGGAAGAACTGATCAATTGCACGGTCTGGCATTTCAGCCACGAAGAGCGGCTGATGCTGAAGTACCGTTATCCGGAAACCGAGGCGCACAAGGAAGAGCACCACGACCTGATCCAGAGCGCCAAGGAGCTGCAGCAGGAAATCCTGCAGTCCGACAAGCCGATCGCCGACGAGCACATCCAGTTTCTGGAGCGCTGGCTGACCGAACACATCCTTACCGCCGACGGACGGCTGGGCGCGTATCTCTCGCAGGTGATGTAAGTCGGCGCTGGCGAGACGGCACGACACCCATGAAAAAGGGCAGGCGGAGCGATCCGCCTGCCCTTTGTGCTGACTGAGTCAGTCTTACTTCGCGATGCCGCCGGCGTAGCAGAGGCCGCCAGTCACTTCAATCGTCGTGGCGTTGATCGCTTCGTTCTCGGCGCAGTGGCCGATGGTGCGGGCGATTTCTTCCGGTTCGACGAGGCGGCCGAGATGCACGTCCTTGAGAATCGAATTCAGGGCGTCCTGATTCATGCCGGTGAGCATCGGGGTCGCGGTGTAGCCGGGGGCGATGCCGACGCAGCGGATGTTCTTGATGCCGCGCAGCATGAACTCGCCGATGATGATCTTGGGCATCAACGCGTCGGCGACCTTGGTCGACGAGTAGTTGAGCTGGCCGACCTGGCCCGCCTTGTTGACGGAGGAGATGGTGACCAGCAGACCGGGCCAGCCGCCATTGACCATCGCTTCGGCGGAGTCGCGCAGCGTCAGGAAGGTGCCGGTGAGGTTGACGTCGATGACGGGCGCCCACTTGTCGAGGCCCATCTTGCGCGAGACCTTGCCGGTTTCCTTGTCGAGCGTGAGCATCGTGCCGTCGCGGATGATGCCTGCGCAGGCCACGGTGATGTTGAGCTTGCCGAAAGCGGCGACGGTGGCCGCGACGAACTTGGCGGTTTCTGCTTCGCTCGTGACGTTGGCCTGCACGCCGATGGCCTCAGCGCCCATACCCTTGAGGTCGGCGACGACGCGGTCGATGTTCTTCTGCACCATGTCGACGATGGCGATCTTGGCGCCCTGCTTGGCGAAGTACTTGGCGACTGCTTCGCCGATGCCGTTGCCGCCGCCAGTGACGAGGACTACGCTACCTTTGATTTCCATGATTGTGCCTTTCCGTATTCGTTACAGTTGTGCCGGGAAGGACGCGCTGTCCTGGTCCCAGGTGATGAAGTTGGGATGCGTGACATCCGGACCGACGATCTTGAGGTCGCCGATCATGTTCGGATGCGCGACATCCGGGCCGACGACCTTGACGCCGACCGGATAGATGGCCTTGACCAGCGCGAGGCCCTTGGCCTGCGCATCGGCCTCTGCGGCGCCCGCGAACAGGCCGGTACCGACGACTGCAGTGGCACCGCCGGGCAGCTGGCGCAGGATGTCCCACGCGGCCCCCGCGGCGGTCACCGCGAATTCCATGTCGTTGTATTTAAAGTTTGCCATGATGATCCTTTCAGTCAGGATGCTCAGAACTTGCGCAGCACGGTCACGCAGTTGGTCACCGCGGAGCCGCCGACGTTGAAGGCGACGCCGACTTCGGCTTTCTTGGCTGCAACACCGACCGGCTCGCCGATCAGCTGCTTGTGGATCAGCGCATGCATCGAGGCGCCGGTGGCACCGACCGGGTGGCCCTTCGACTTGAGGCCGCCGGAGAGGTTGACGGACACCTTGTCATCGTCGCGCGTGAAACGGCCTTCGAGGTACTCGTAGCCGGCGCGGCCATCGGCGCTGAAGCCGAGTGCTTCGGTGGAGAGGATCTGGTTGATCGTGAAGCAGTCATGCACTTCGGCGAAGTTGACATCGGAGGCGCCGATGCCGGCTTCCTTGTAGGCCTTGGCGACGGCATCCTTGCCGGCCATCAGCTCGTACATGTTGGGACGTACGTTCTCGGGCAGGCGCTCGACGGAGTGACCAATGCCGGCGATCAGCGAGGCGCGCTTCTTGTTGCTGACGAGGTCGGTACGGGTGATGACCAGCGCGGCGGCACCATCGGTGACGAGCGAGCAGTCGTGCAGGCGCAGCGGGGCGGCGATCATCATGTTCTTGGCGCGGCCGCGGGCATCGGGAATGTTTAGCGCCATGATTTCCTCGACCGACTTCGGGCCGGACTGGTTGTGGGCCAGCGGGTTCTCGGCGCCGTTCTTGTAGCACAGCGCGCCGGCGGTCCACAACATCTTTTCCATCTGGTCGAGCGGAATCTTGTAGTGCGCCATGTAGCCCTTGGCGTATTCGGCGAACAGCATCGGGAAGGACATGCCCTTCGCGCCTTCAGTCGGCCAGTGCGAGCAGCAGGCCAGCACGTGGGTCATCTGCGGTGTGGGCAGCAGATTCATCTTCTCGACACCAATGACGAGCGCATGATCGGCGCGGCCGGATTCGACGGCGTAGATGGCGCTGTAGAGCGCGACAGAGGAGGAGGCGCAGGCGCACTCGCAACGCGTCATCGGCTTGAAGCGCAGGGCCGGATCGATTTCCACCGCGATCGGGGCGACGTGTTCCTGGTTGATGAAGCCGGCCGGCGAACAGGAGCCGACGAAGACGGCGTCGATGTCGCCTGCGGTAATGCCGGCGTCAGCGATCGCGCCGCGACCCGCTTCGACGAGCAGATCGTAGTAAGTCTTGGTGTCGGTGATGAGGCCGGTGGCCTTGTCTTTCTTGACGAATGCGCCAAACGCGGTGTTGTAGGCGCCGATGATGCTGGTTTTGCTCATGTGTGACTCCCTATTGAAATCGAACCGGTCAGCGAACGCTCCGGCTGGGGTCGTTCGCGGAGTATTGCAGTGCACAACACCATAAGTATAGGAGTCTTGGTTGTGCAGCGCAACATTTTGTCGGGGTCCGCTGGGAACCCTGGATTTAGTTGCACCGGGCAGCCAGGTCGTGCAGGAAGCGCGTCAGGGCGTCGGCCAGCCGGCCGCAAAGGGCGAGCGCCTCCGGACTGTCGGTGTTGAGGGCGCTTTCGCTGTCGAGTGCCAGCTGGCGGAGTTCGTTCGCCTCGAAGTTGCCACCCAGTGTTTTCAGCTTGTGGGCGATGAATTGCAGGGTTTGCCGATCGTTGGCGGCGATGGCCGCGCGCAACTGGGAGGGCATGTCGGCATTCGTTTCCAGCGCCGATTCGACCAATCTCGCAATGAATTTTTCGCGTCCCTTGAAGCGCAACGACAAGGCAGCCCAGTCGACCGAGCCGGTGGCGGACACTGCTGTCTGCGCAAAAGTCGGCGCTGGCGGGACGGCAGGTTGCGGTGTCGACAGTGTTGCAGGTCGGCGCACATGCTTGAGGATGGCGGCGACGAGGATGTTTTCATCCACGGGCTTGGTCACATGATCGACCATGCCGACGGCGAGGCACTTGTTGCGTTCTTCCGGCAGCGCATGGGCGGTGAGGCCGATGATCGGCATCTGCGGCGCGATGCGCAGCGCCTGGCGCGTGGCTTCGTGGCCATCCATGACCGGCATCTGCACGTCCATCAGGATCGCATCGAAGCCTTGCGGCCCGGCCTGTTCGAGCAACTCCAGCGCTTGCCGGCCATCCTCGGCGAACACGACCTGCGCGCCTTCCTGCTCGAGGATGTCTTCGAGGATCATCCGGTTGGTCTTGACATCCTCGGCAGCCAGCAAGCGCAGGCCGGCGAGTCGCTGGCGGGCACTGGTCGGTGCGGACGCGCTGGCTTGCGCGCCCGGGCCGGTTTCGGGCAGGTGCAAGGCCATGCTGAAGACACTGCCCTGGCCCGGCACGCTTTCGACGATGATGTCGCTGCCCATCAGGTGGGCCAGTTTGCGGCTGATGGCGAGGCCGAGGCCGGTACCGCCGAACTTGCGCGTGGTCGATCTGTCGGCCTGTTCGAAGGGCGAGAACAGCCGCTGCAATTGTTCCGTCGTGATGCCGATGCCAGTGTCGATGACCTGAAAGAGGATGCGCCTGTCCTGACGACACACGCGCAGCGTTACGGATCCCCGCTCCGTGAATTTCACGGCATTCGACAGCAGGTTGGTGAGGATCTGCTGCAGCCGCAGGGCATCGCCGCTGACCCATGTCGGCAGGTCGGTTTCGATGGCAAGCTGCAGCGGCAGTTGCTTGGCGGCCGCGCGTTCGGCGAGCATGTCGAAAGAGGTCCGGATCAGTTCATCGAGACTGAACGGCTGCTGCTCGGTCTGCAGCTTGCCGGATTCCAGTCGCGAGTATTCGAGGATGTCGTTGATGATGCCTTGCAGGTAACTGCCGGATTCGAGGATGTGTTCGCAGTTCTCGCCAGTTTTGCGCCCCTGGTTTTCGCGGATGCCAATTTTGGCGAAACCGAGGATGGCGTTGAGCGGGGTGCGGATCTCGTGGCTCATATTGGCGAGGAACTCGCTCTTCACGCGCGCAAGCCGTTCCGCCTCTTCACGCGCGGCTTCGAGCTGGCCGGTTCGTTGCACGACCAGCTGTTCGAGGTGGTCGCGGTGTTTCTGCAGTTCCTGGATCAGCGCCTTGCGTTGCGAGATGTCGCTGACGCTGCCGACCATGCGCAGCGGCTTGCCCTGCGTGTCGCGTTCGACCACGCGGCCGCGATCCTCGACCCAGATGATTTTGCCATCATCCTTGCGCACCATGCGGTGTTCGCTCGAATAGACCGGCGCGCCTTGCAGGCAGCGTTCGATCGCCTGCATCGCCATGGCGCGGTCATCGGGATGAAGCAGAGTGCCAAAGATATCGACCGGATGCTCCAGGAAGCTTTCATCGATGCCCAGCAGGCGGCACCACTGGGCATTGTGCTTGACGATGCCGGTGGCGAGATCCCAGTCCCAGACGCCTTCACCGGTGGCTTCGAGCGCGTAGCTCAGGCGCTTCTCGCTTTCCTCGATGCGCTTCTGGGCGCGGCGGATTTCGGTGATGTCGGTGGCGATGACGAGGATGCGCAGGCTGCCATCCGCACCGAACAGCGGCTTCTTGATCGACTGGAAGTAATGCGTTTCACCGGTGGCACTGTCGGTCGATTCCTCGAGCACGATCTGTGTGCGGCCCGAGCGCATGACCGCGCGCACGTTCTCCAGATAGAAGGCGACCTGTTCCTGGTTTGGGTTGAACGCGCCATCATCCTTGCCGACCAGGTCTTCGGGCGTCGTGCCATACAGCCTGGCCAGGGTACGGTTGCCGAGCAGGAAGCGTCCATCCCAATCCTTCATCAGGACGATGCTCGGACTTTCGTCGATCACGGTGCGCAGCAGCTCGCTGCTCTCGCGCAAGCTTTGTTGCGCGCGCACGCTGGCAATGCCGCGTTGATGCAGGTTGGCGAGGATGCGGTACTGGCGCGCCCGGCCCAGCACGGCGGCCATGAGCAGACGCGGCTCGACGGGTTTCGCGAGATAGTCCTCGCCGCCGCTGTTGCGCGCCGCCAGTTGGTGCGCAAGATCGCTGTGCGCCGAGAGGTAGATGATCGGGAACGGTACGCCACCCGCCTGCCGCTGCAAGAGGGGCGCGAGGTCGGCTCCGGTGCAGCCGGGCATTTCCATGTCGAGGATGCAGGCTTCGGGCGCAAACTCGCCGATGAAGTCGTAGGCGGCCACCGGGTCGTCGAGCGCCTGGACGGCGAATCCCGACGCACGCAGCAGCTCGCCATGAAACTGCAGGGCGGCGATATCGTCATCCACGAGAAGCACGCGATAGGGTTTGCGCGGCATCCAGGCCAGCCCGGTAATCTCATTGATCAGCCGCGTGCTGTCGAAGGAAGCATCGAGCAGCAACTGTACGCCGAGGCGACGCAGCTTCAGCTGGGTGGAAAAATCGTCGGCGCCCGTTACCGCGACGCGCAGGTGGGTGCAGGGAAAGGCATCACCCGGAGGTGGCAGGGCGGCACATTCCGCGGCGTGGGTGAGGAACCATTGACCACCGGCGAGCAGGATGCTGCGCTCCTTGTGGCAGGCGGCGCGGGTTTCCTCAAAGCTGACGGTGGTGGCGACGGTAAAGCCAAGGGAACGCAGTTCATCGGCCAGCTTGACGCCCCGGTCGGTCAGTTTGCCCGCAAGAACGAAGATCCATTGACCCGGCTGGTCAGGCAATTGCTCAGGATCGAACTGCGTTGGTAGATTCGCGGACATGGAAATGCAACATCACTGGAACCAGTTCGATGCAGCATACACCAGCCCAAAGATGCTGTCTGGGTATAGCCGGGAGCTATCAGTCCTCAGCCGCCTGCGATCGGCGGCCAGATGGCGAGGGTGTTGCCTTCCTTGAGGTTGCGAGTCGAACGTTCGGCGGGCGGCACGAAGTGGCCGTCGATCAGTACCAGGTGGCAGGATTTCTGCGGCAGGTCGAAGCGCTCGATGACCTGCTGGACGGTCGTACCGTCCGGCAGGTCGAGTTCAAGTGCATTCCTGATTTTCGCCTCGACCGGCAGGTAATCCTGCAGCGAGGCGAAGAGCTTGAAGACAATCTTCATGCAGCCTTTTGCGCCGTGGCGAGATACGCGGCCATGAACTGCGTCGGGTCAGCTTTCAGTCGCTCTTTCCAGTCGCCGAGATGCGCGCGCGTCTGGATCAGGCCGCGCAGCGCGCCGACGTGGTTGGTCCAGCCGATGCTCGTGGCGCCGATCAGCACATCGCCCTCGAACTGCAGCGAGAGGTAGCGGAAGTTCGTCTCATCGACGAGTTCGACGCCATCCCCTTTACCCTGCCAGTGGCCGAAGGACGTCGAGATCAGTCCCAGGGTGTCGAGCACGTTGATGGCGAGACTGCCCTGCAGTGTCGTGGGCTGGCCTGCCATGTTGCTGGCGGCGATGCGGGCCTGGTCGGCGGCATTCGGCTGGATGGCGTTGAGTTCCGGCTGGCCGGAATGGAAGCCGAGTGCTTCGGTGACGTCACCCGCTGCATAGATGTCGGGCACCGTCGTGCGCATCTGGCTGTCGACACGGATACCGCGGCCGACTTCGACGCCGCTGCCGGTGAGGAAGTCGATGTTCGGCCGTACGCCGGCCGCGCTGATGACCAGATCGCAATCCAGTGCCGTCCCGCCAGCGCCGACTTTCACGCGCAGCGCATCGCCATTCTGTTCGATACCAGTGATCGCGGTATTCACATGCACCGTCACGCCTTTGTTCTCGGCCCAACGACGGATCATCGCGCCGGCCTGCGCAGTCATCATGCGTGGCACCATGCGGTCGCCCATCTCGACAACGGTGAGCTTCACGCCGCGCGCGGCGAGCGCTTCCATGATGATGCAGCCGATGAAGCCCGCGCCGAGCTGCAGTACGCGCGAGCCGGGCTTGGCTTTCGCAGCGATGGCGCGCGCGTCATCGAGCGTCCAGCAGGTATGCACGTTGGGCAGATCCATGCCCGGCACGTTCGGGCGGATCGGATGCGAGCCGGTCGCGATCAGCAGCGTGTCGTAGTGAATGCGTTCGCCCGAGGCGAACTGGAGCTGCTTCACCGCCGAGTCGATGCAGGTGACGCGACCCTGGATGAGGTGGATGCCGTGCGTCGCGTAGTGGTCGTGCGTCTTGCGCAGGTGCGTGCCGTCTTCGTTGATGTTGCCTTGCAGGAAGTAGGGGATCGCCATGCGCGAGTAGGGCGGTTCGGTCTCGTCGCCGATCAGGGCAATCTCGGCGTCGGGCTGCTGGCGGCGCAATGTCTCGGCGGCAACGACCCCTGCGGGGCCGTTGCCAATGATGAGGTGCTTCATCTTAGAGACCCAGACGTCCGAGCGTGTCCTTGGTCGGCACGCCGTCGGCATCCCAGCCGCGGGTCTTGTAGTACTCGGGCCGCATCTTGTCGATGCCGTTCACCAGGCCCTTGGCCGGGCCGGTCTTGGCGGGCTCGGTCTTGAGGCGCGGCGGCAGGTCGTCGTCCTTGGCGGTGAAGCCGGCCGCGAGGTTGAACTGGCGTTCCATGTTCCAGATGCGCTCGCCGACCTCGTTGAGCTTCTCCATCGTCCAGTCGCCTTCGCAGGCGGCGTCGATCTGCGGCTGGATGTCGGCCAGCGACCACGCGAACGAGGTGAAGATGCACAGGCCGGACGAATCGAACACGGCGGTCGCATCCTGGAAGGCCTTGACCAGATCGGCCTTGCCTTCGGTGACAAGCGGATCGGTCTTGACCGGGATGCCCAGCACCTCGGAGGCGACGGTATAGCTGCGCAGGTGACAGGCGCCGCGGTTCGAGGTGGCGTAGGTCAGGCCCATGCCCTGGATGCCGCGCGAGTCGTAGGCGGGGAACTCCTGCTTCTTCACCGACATGGAGAGTTCGGGTTTTCCATATTTCGCGCACATGCGTGCGGAACCCTGGCCGAGTTCCTTGCCGAAGCCTTCGCCCTTCGCGGTCATCTGCGCGAGTTCGCACAGCGCCTTGGCCGAGCCGAAGGGCGCGTCCATGCCGATGTCCGTCGACTTCAGGATGCCGAGGTCGTAGAGTTCCATCGCTGCGCCGACGGTGGCGCCGAAGGAGATCGGGTCAAAGCCGTCCTCGTTGCAGATCATGTTGGCATATTGCAGTGCTTCGAGGTCGCCGACGCCGTTGGCGGCGCCGAGCGCCCAAGCGGCTTCGTACTCAAGGCCGCCGTTGGCGCCCCAGTACTCGGGTTTGTTGACGACGCTGAAGTGCGTCTCGTCGATGCGCGACACGCGGCCGCAGGCGATGGTGCAGCCGAAGCAGGCAGCATTGGTGACGAGGTGCGATTTGCCGTCGGTCGGGCGCTTCTCGGCCATGGCTTCGGCGGAGATCTTGCGCGCTTCCTCGAATTGCACGTCGCGGTGGTTGCGCGTCGGCAGGGCACCCATTTCGTTGATGACGTTCATCAGCACCTGCGTGCCGTAGGTCGGCAGGCCCTGTCCGGTGACGGCGTTCTCGGCGAGCACTTTCTTGCCGGCGGCGGCTGCAGCCATGAAAGCCTTCGGATCCTTGATGTTGGCGGCACCGGTGGTGCCGCGCACGGCCACCGCTTTCAGGTTCTTCGAACCCATCACGGTGCCGACGCCGGAACGGCCGGCAGCGCGGTGCAGGTCATTGACGATGCAGGCGTAGAGCACGCCGTTCTCGCCGGCGCGGCCGATGCTGCAGACGCGGGTTTGCGGATCCTGATGCGACTTCTTGATCGTCTCTTCGGTGACCCAGGTGGTCTTGCCCCAGAGGTGGCTGGCGTCCTTGAGTTCGGCCTTGTCGTTCTCGATCGAGAGATAGACGGGCTTGGGCGACTTGCCTTCGAAGATGATCATGTCCCAGCCGGCGAACTTGAGTTCGGCGCCGAAATAGCCGCCCGAATTCGAACAGGCGATCGCGCCGGTCAGCGCGCCCTTGGTGACGACCGAGTAGCGGCCGCCGGTCGAGGCGGGCGTGCCGGTCAGCGGGCCGGTGGTCATGATCAGCTTGTTGGCGGGCGAGAGCGGATCGACCTTGGGATCGACTTCACTGACGAAATACTTGGTGGCCAGTCCGCGCTGGCCGAGATACTGCTGCGCCCATTCCATGTTGAGCGGTTCGGATTTGCAGGTGCCGTTGGTGAGATCAACGCGCAATACTTTACGGGTCCATGCCATGATATGTCTCCTTGCGATCAGGCGCTGGCGCGCGGTGAAGTGTCGGTCTTGCCGGCCCAGGCGCGCATCTTGTCGAGGCCGGTCCAGTCGGCATCGACGTAGGTGATGGCGCCGGTGGGGCAGGCGGTCGCGCAGGCGGGGTCGCCGCCGCAGAGGTCGCACTTCTGCACCTTGCCGGTTTCGGCGACGTAGTTCACCGTGCCGAACGGACAGGCGATGGTGCAGACCTTGCAGCCGACGCAGGTGGCTTCATTGACGACCTTGGCGCCGGTCGCGGCGTCGATGCGGATCGCATCGACCGGGCAGGCGTTCAGGCACCAGGCTTCGGCGCACTGTGTGCAGGTGTAGGGCACCTTGCGGCCTTCGTGCTCGAAGTTGAAAACCTTGATGCGGGACTTGGCGATATTGAACACGCCGTAATTTTCGTAGGAACACGCCATTTCGCACTGCAGGCAGCCGGTGCATTTGTTGGCGTCGATGTGCAGGGATTTCTGCATGGCCATCTCCACTCGTTGTTGTTTATTGGTTGCTTCGGGATCGTGGTCGATCACGAATTATGCAAAGCCTAGCATATGGAGATTACAGCTTCAATGTGACTCGTTGCGGAGGAGAATCGCATGACGGAAACGCGCCGGCGCATGGGCGGCGATGGCCGAACCGGCGACGATCACCCAGAAGAGAATGTGCTGCGCCGCCGCATCGAAGACCATCCAGCCGACGAGGACAAGCTTGAGCAGGACGGCAATTCCCGCGACCTCGCGCAGGTGCTGGGGCTTGCGCCAGATGTCGAGCGCGAACATCGCGAAACCCGTTGCCGCGACGGCGATGGCAACCTTCGTGCCCACCTGCGGCGCACCAAGCAGGGCGGCGCCAAGGAGGATCACCGCGACCAGATGCAGGCCGCGCAGGATCACGTTGGCCCAGCGCAGGGTGGTATCGAGTGCGGTCATCGGTTTGCGGGGCATGGGCGCATGATAGGCTGCAATCCATGACCGACGAAAGACTCGTACGTGACATGGCGACGACGGAACAGGAATTCCGGCAGGGTCTGCTGTTCGCGTTTCCCGAAGGTGTAACCGAGGCGGCAGGGATGTTTCGCATCGACTATGCGGGCGCGGCGATGGAGATCGTTATCGCGCCGCTGCCGCCGCGCGTCATCGCCCTGCTGCGCCTGCCGCGGCTGGAGGTGCGCATCCGCTTCACGGCGGGAACGACGGAGCAGCAGCAAGCCATGCTGGCGCGCATGGATCGGGCAATGCAGCGCGGCGGGGGTTGAATGCGATAATTCCCGTCCACTCCTTTCCAGAAATTTCCATGCCCATCCAGTGGTTCCCCGGCCACATGACCTCGGCGCGCAAAAAGGCCGCCGAGACCATGGCCTATACCGACGTCGTCGTCGAGGTGCTCGACGCGCGCCTGCCCGAGGCGAGCAGCAACCCGATGATCCGCCAGTTGCGCGAGCATCGCCAGCGGCCCTGTCTCAAACTGCTCAACAAGGCCGATCTCGCCGATCCGGCCGCGACGGCGGCCTGGCTCGACCATTACGGCAAGCAGCCGGGCGTGAAGGCCGTTGCCATTTCCTGCAAGAAGCCGGGTGATGCGGCGAAGGTGCCTGGCTTGTGTCGCCAGCTCGCGCCGCACAGGAACGACAACGTCAAGCCGCTGCGCATGCTGATCATGGGCATCCCCAACGTCGGCAAGTCGACGCTGATGAATGCGCTGCTCAAGCGGCGCATCGCGGCGGTCGGCGACGAGCCGGCGGTGACCAAGAGCCAGCAGAGTTTCGACCTCGGCCCGGGCATGACGATCACTGACACGCCCGGCCTGATGTGGCCGAAGATCGAGCATGACAGCGATGGCTACATGCTGGCCGCCAGCCACGCGATCGGCCGCAACGCCGTGATCGACGAGGAAGTCGCGACCTTCCTCGCCGGCATTTTGCTGGCACGTTATCCGGCGCTGCTTGCGGCGCGCTACAAGATCGATCCGGCGACGCTGGATGCAGTTGGCGTCGTCGAGGCAGTCGCGCGGAAACGCGGCTGCATTGTGAAGGGCCGTGGTGGCGAGCTTGATCTGGAAAAGGCGGCAATGATTTTCCTGACCGACTATCGCAGCGGGGCGCTCGGTCGCATCAGCCTGGAGACGCCGGATACACGCGCGGCGATGCTTGCGCAGCCGAAAACGGTCGTTCAGGAGGCGGAGTGATGGACGAGCGCATCACCGAACTCGAAGTCAAGCTGGCCTTTGCCGAAGACCTGCTCGATACCCTGAACAACACGGTCTATCGCCAGCAGGAACGCATCGAGCAACTGGAACGCATCGTGCGCGACCTGCGCCAGCTTGTCCTGCAGGCCATTCCCACCGAACAGCGCAGCCTGCGCGACGAGATTCCGCCGCACTATTAGTTCTTGCCGTTCAGGAGCGTGCCGAGCAGACCGCCCTGTTCGCCGTTCTTGCCCGCGCCGCCCTGAGTGATCGGCGCTGCCGCGAAGATGCGCGAGGCGAGCCGCGCGAAGGGCAGCGATTGCAACCAGACCGTGCCCGGCCCCTTCAGTAACGCGAAGAACAGACCCTCGCCGCCGAACAGCGCGGTCTTGATGCCGCCGACGAACTGGATGTCGAAGTCGATGTCGGTCGTGTAGGCGACGACGCAACCGGTATCGACGCGCAGCACCTCGCCCGGCGCGAGCGTGCGTTGCAGCACCGTGCCGCCGGAATGGCAGAAGGCGAGGCCGTCACCTTCAAGCTTCTGCATGATGAAGCCCTCGCCGCCGAAGAAACCGGCGCCGAGCCGCTTCTGGAAGGCGATGCCGAGTGCGACGCCCTTCGCGGCGCAGAGGAAGGCGTCCTTCTGGCAGATCAGCGTGCCGCCCAGTTTGCTGAGGTCGAAGGGGATGATCCGGCCAGTATAGGGCGCGGCGAAGGCCAGCTTCTTCTTGCCCTTGCCCTCATTGACATAGACGGTGGTGAATAGCGATTCGCCGGTGATCAGGCGCTTGCCGGCGCCGAGCAGCTTGCCGAAGACGCCGCTGTGCTGTTCTGACCCATCACCGAATACGGTGTCCATCTCGATGCCGTCTTCCATGAACATCAGGCTGCCGGCTTCGCCGATGGCCGCCTCACCGGGGTCGAGTTCGAGTTCGACGCATTGCATGTCGTCGCCGTGCAGGATGTAATCGATTTCGTCCATTGCCATGGTCGCCTCCACTGAAGAAAGCGCCCAGCTTACCCGACGCGGCGTGCTGATTTGAGTCAGGCAGCCACGGGCAGCCACTTCAGCAGCGTGGCGTAGAGCGCGTCCGGATCGACCGGTTTGGCGACAAAGTCATTCATGCCAGCGGACATACAGGTGCGGCGGTCCTCGTCGAAGGCGTTCGCCGTCATGGCGAGGATCGGCAGCCGGTCGAAACCCGGCAGGGCGCGGATGGCTTGTGTCGCCTCGATGCCACCCATCTCGGGCATCTGCATGTCCATCAGCACCAGCGCGTATTTTCCGGTGCGCACCATGTCCAGCGCGATGCGACCGTTTTCGGCGGTATCGACAGCGAGGCCGACGCCCTGGAGCAGTTCGATCGCAACCTCGCGGTTGATCGGGTTGTCTTCGGCAAGGAGGATCAGGGTACCGGCATGGCGGCGTTGCAGTTCCGCCTCATCCTCGCTGGTGGAGCTTGTCTCCGGCGCGGCAGGCTGCCGCGACAGACCGCGCTCGATCCAGGCCGTGAACCAGAATGTGCTGCCCTGACCGGGCTGGCTTTCGACGCCCGCTTCACCCCCCATCAACTGCGCGATGTGCTGGGTGATCGCCAGGCCGAGCCCGGTGCCGCCGAACTTGCGGGTCGTCGATGTGTCGGCCTGTTCGAAAGGCTTGAACAGGCGATCGACAGCTTCGGGTTGCACGCCGATGCCGGTGTCCTGCACCTCGAAGCGGATCAGCACGCGGCCGTCGCGCTCGTCGCGCCGGCGCGCACGCAGGGTGATGTTGCCGCCCTGGGTGAATTTGACGGCATTGCCAGCGTAGTTCAGCAGCGCCTGGCGCAGGCGCATAGCATCGCCGCACAGGGCATCGGGGGCATGGTCGGTTTCGACGCTCAGGGTCAGGCCCTTGGCGCGCGCCGGCTCAACGACCATCGAAATCACCTGGTCGAGCACCGCATGCAGCGAAAAGCTCTGCGCTTCCAGCGTGAATTTGCCGGACTCGATCTTCGAGATGTCGAGAATGTCGTTGATCAGGGCGAGCAGGTGCCGGCCTGCTGCATCGATCTTGTCCAGCCGCTCGGCGGCGCGCGCGGAGACCGACTCCTTGCGCAGCAGGTGGGTCAGGCCGAGGATGGCGTTCATCGGCGTGCGGATTTCATGGCTCATGTTGGCGAGGAAGTCGCTCTTCGCCTGCGCCAGCCGTTGCGCTTCGTCCAGTGCCGCCTGCGTGGCCAGTTCCGCCTGCTGCAGCTCCGTGATGTCCTGCACGGCGCCAAATCCCGAGATCGCCCGCCCGCTGGCATCGAAGATGACTTGTGCCTGTTCGCGCACCCATTTCAACGCATCGCCGACGATGAGGCGATGGCGGATGTCGTAGGGTTTGCCGGTCATCGCCTCGGTCCAGGCCTGCGATACTTTTTCACGGTCGTCGGGATGAATCCGGCCGATGAAGTCTGCGAGCGTGATCGGGGTGCCCGGCGGTATCCCAAAGATCCGGTAGGTTTCGTCGGACCAGGTGAGCACATTGCTGGCGATATCGAGCTGCCAACTGCCCACGTGGGCAATGGTTTGCGCGGCGGTCAGCTGATACTGGCTGCTTTGCAGGTCACGGGTGCGTTCGGCAAGCAGCATTTCCAGTTGTTCCTGATGCGCTTTTAGCGACTCTTCGGCCTGCTTGCGGGCGGTGATGTCGCGCGCGACACCGAGGACGCCGACCAGTTTGCCCTGCGCGTCGAACATCGGCGTTTTGGTGGTTTCGACCAGTTCGCGGTGGCCATCGGCAGCGAAGGTCAGCCATTCCTCGTTGATTGATGGGGCGCCCTTCTCGGCGGCTTTGCGGTCGTTGGCACGGAAGAAATCGGCCAGTTCGCGGTCGACGAAATCGTAATCGGTCTTGCCGGTAATTTCTGCCTGGGTTTTTCCGTAGAGCGCCTCGAAGCGGGGGTTGCAGCCGAGATAGACGCCATCCGGATCCTTCAGCCAGACCAGGTCGGGAATCGTCTGCATCACGGTGGCAAGCAGGCTGCGCTCGTGTTCGAGTTCCTGCTGCGCCAGCGCGCGTGCGGCGACATCCCGCTGATGGCGCAACCAGTAGCGTTGCATCTGCCAGCCGAAGAGCAGGCTCGCCGCTACAAAGAGGCCGAGCAGGATGGAAGTGTTGCGGACTTCCTTGTGCCAGAGGTCGAAATAGTCCTGTGGTGCCATGCCGACGGTCATGATCGCGGGCATGTTGCGGATGCGCCGGAAGGCGTAAGTTCGCTCGTAGCCGTCGGGCGCATGGGGCGTATGGAAGCTGTCGACCGCCTTGCCGCGCTCGAGCACGGCTAGAAACTCCGCCGAAACCTTCGGGTCACCAATTTCTCCCCCCGGGCCGGAGACGACCGGGAAGCGGGTGATCAGCCCCTTGTTTTCATGGCGGATGACGGCCGAGCCATGCGGCCCGAGATCGAGACGGGAAAGCAGGCCGGTGAAGTGGTTGATCGGCACGCCAGCGGCGATGACACCGGCAAACGAGCCGTCAGGATTCCGCCATGAGCGGGTAAAGGGCAGGACCCAAATGCCAGAAACGCGTCCAAGCAAGGCTTCAGCGATGATCAGCTGCTTGCCGGGGCTCTCCTGATGCTGGAGAAAAAATACGCGGTCGGCGTAGCTGGCCGGTTTGGCGCGATTGACATCCTTGCCCCAGAGGACTTCGCCCTTGGCATTCGTGACGCGGATGGCATCAAGCTCCGGGATGCGCGCTTGATGGGTGATGAGGAGTTTCTCTATATCGGCATCGGTGAGATGGTGATCTGCCACGCCATGCTCCAGTGCGTCGGCAATGCTCAGCAGGGTCAGATCGATACGGCGGGCCGAGTCAGCAATGTTGCTTTCCAGCAGTGTGGCGAGATTGGCGGTGGTGGTGCGCACCTCCTCGATCGTGCGCGCGCGGCTGGAGTCGAGGAACTGGAGGCCCAGGCCGATGACCGCCAGATTGAGCAGCAGCAGGCCAAGCCACAGCCAGTGCAGGAACTTCCCCGGCCGGGCCGGTGCGCCTGGCTGTGTGAGCGGAAGTTTTACATCATGGAGTGACATGCGGCTTCGGGAAGAAGGCTATCTACTACTTTGGTTTAAATAATGCGACTGTGATTATCCGCTTTTCCCGGTCGGGAGCAAGCTTCATCGCCACGCGTGCCGTCCCGCCAGCGCCGACTTTTCAGTCGGGTTTCAGATATTGCCGGAATTCGGCATAAAGCAGCGGAATGTGATCGGCGAGTTGTTCGGCCAGCGGCATGCAGCTTTCGTCCCCCTGCTTCGCGGCCAGGTCGACCGCCGCCGCCAGGTCCTGGCTGGTCTGGGCGGCGAGATTGCCGAACACGCCCTTGAGGCTGTGGGCGAGAAACGCGATGGCAGGGAAATCCCGCTTCGCCGCCAGTTCACGCAGCTGTTCCGCCGCGTCGGCATGTCCGGTCAGTGTGCTGCGCACGATGTTCTGGATGAAGCTGCGCTTGCCCTTGAAGCGCTTTTCCAGCAGGGCCCAGTCGACCATGCCTGCGCTCGGGGCCGGTTCGTCCGGAACCGGTGGTGTTTCCACCAGAATGACCGGCGTTGCGGACTGGGCCATGGCACGGCCCGGTGTGGCCCAGCAGAGAATCGAGGTGATCAGGGTCTTGGGGTCGATCGGCTTGGTGACGTGGTCCTTCATGCCGGCGGCCAGGCTGGTCGCGCGATCCTGACTCATGCCGTGGGCCGTCAGACCGATGATTGGCAGGGTGGGGGCGACTTCTCGGATGCGGCGCGTAGCTTCGTTGCCGTCCATCTCGGGCATCTGCACATCCATCAGCACGACATCGAAGGTATGCGGCGCGGCGACCACCTGTTCGAGCGCGGCGCGGCCGTTCTCGGCGAAGACGTACGTGGCGCCGGCTTCGTCCAGCATGTCGGCAAGGATGAGGCGGTTGGCCTCGATGTCTTCGGCCGCAAGGATGTGATAGCCCGCCAGCTTGCCATGCAAGTCGAACCCGGGGCTCGCCTCGGCTTCCTCCATGTGCGGCAGGCTGGCTACCTTGCATGGCAACTGCAGCGTGAAGGTGCTGCCATGCCAGGGTGTGCTGACGACCTGGATCGTGCCGCCCATGAGGCTGGCCAGGTTCATCGAGATCGAGAGGCCGAGACCGGTGCCGCCGTATTTGCGCGTGGTCGAGCTGTCGGCCTGTTCAAAGGGGCGAAAGAGCCGCGAGATTTCCTCTTCGGTCATGCCGATGCCCTCGTCGCGGATCGCGAACCAGATTTCATCCTCCATGCGCAGGATGGTCAGGGTCACCGTGCCATGGCGGCTGAACTTAATGGCGTTCGAGAGCAGATTGACGAGGATCTGGCGGGTGCGCATCGCGTCGCCGATGACCCATTCGGGCAGATCCGGACTGGGGCGGTGCACCAGTTCCAGCCCCTTTTCATGGGCACGGTCCGTCATCAGCGAGACGGCTTCGGCGGTGATTTCGGACAGGTGGTATGGCCGATTTTCAATGGCCAGCTTGCCGGCCTCGATCTTGGAAAAATCGAGGATGTCGTTGATCACGCCCAGCAGGTGGGTGCCGGCATCGAGGATGCGCACGAAGGTTTCGCGGCTGGCGGGATCCCGGCTGTCGCGAGCCCCGATGCGCGCGAAGCCCTGCACGGCCGTGAGCGGCGTGCGGATTTCGTGGCTCATGTTGGCGAGGAAGTGACTCTTTGCATCCGAAGCCGCTTCGGCCGCCAGCCGGGCTTCGCGCGCTTCGTTGAGCGCCGAAACCAGATGGTCGGAGAGTTGGTTGACATCCGAGACCAGATGGCCGATCTCGGTGTTTTCGTGTCCCGGGGGAATGAAGAGGCGGCTGCCGGTCAGCGGATCCATTTTGTGGAGTGTCTGCGACATGCGTGAAATCGGCCGCACGACGAACACGATCAGTGCAGTGACGATGGCGCCGGATACCAGCAACAACTGCCAGGCGAGTTGTTGCACGGCCAGCCAGATGTCCTCGCTGCGCTGCGCGGCGATGACTTCCGGGTTGGGCTCCAGCCGGACTGCGCCGACAATCTTGCCCGGCGTGAAGGGCGAATGGATCTTGCGTTCCAGCGTATTGAGCTGAAAGCCGGTCGGCAGCGACTTGCCGGCAAGGTTCTCCCGCGTCTCATCAGCCAGCGTCGCACCGTCGGCAATGATCGTCACGCGCAACACTTCCGAGTTGCTGAGCAGGCCGGCCGACACCTCCCTGGCCAAGTCTTCGTCCTTGAGGAAGCAGGCGATCTTGACTGTGCTTTGTACGGTGTCCAGCAACTGGTTCAGGCGTGTGTCGATGGTGCGTGTCGCGCGTTGCGCCGTCGCATAGGAGGTGTAGGTGACGACGCTAATGCCGGCGACGAGGAATGCGAGCAGCGTGATCAGGATGGATCGATTGACGATGCCGTCCCGGGGCAGCCAGTTCATTGCGGGAAGCTGTAGACGATGCGCATGCGCGGGTCGATCTGGCTTTTGTCCAGATAGGCGATTCCCCCGGCTTTGCCGGTGACGTGCCTGAGGACTTCAGCTGTGGAGTTCGCCTGCATGGGCGGCGTAGTTTTTCCGGAGAAATACAGCCGGGCCCAATAAGCATTGATCTCGCTGAGATCCTTGTCGACCAGCTTGCGATAGAACTCGGCGCGCAGCTTGTCCAGCGGTGGCAGGTCAACAGGCAGCGCGGCGATCCCGGTGGGCAGCTTGCGATGGCGTCCGAGGTAGATATTGATGACCTGGTCCTGGGTCAGGCGCTCGATGCCGGAGGCCGCATCGACGACGACAACGACCTCGGCCCGTGCCACATTCAAGCTTGGGCCCAGCAGGCTTGCTGTTATCAGGAAAATGAGTCGAATAACGGCGCGCATGGCAGACTCAGAAGGCAAAGTCCAGCGAGACACTCAGCACTTTCAAGCGGCCATTCCATTGGTTGTCTGTTCCCCGGAACAGGATGTTGGAGCGCTGGCTGCCGCGCACGTTGTCGTATTGCACTTTCAAAGCCCAGTTCTGGCGGAAATCCCAGCGTGCACCAAACGTATATGTGTGCTGGTCCATGTGGGTCGAGGGAGTTAACTCGCTGGAAACGATCTGTACCAGCAGAGGTCCCCAGGCTGTCGCCGGAATGGTCGAAATGTTGCTTGCTTTCGACTTGGCTTTCGAATAACCGATGTAGGGTGTGAATTTCCCGACCCGATAGGCCGCGGTGATGAATCCTGCGCGGCTATCCTCATAGGATTCGGATTCGTGGCGGATGCGCCCCAACATCATTTGAACCTGCAAGGGCCCCTTGTCGTACACCACTCCGAACGAGTCGAATTTCGAGGTCTTGCGAACCATGCTCAATTCTGGAATCAAGGTGGTGAGGTTGATGGGGACAGGTATTAATGTTGATAAAAATGGGTCTGTAACGATGAACTGGTTGATCAGCGCATTCAACGGGGCTTCATGTGACGAGAACCTGACTTCGGCGTGGGCCAGTCGAAACTGCCATGGGCCGGTGAAGTAGTCCAGATGCCCGCCGAACAAGCGCGAACCGTCCAGGTCCCAGGTAATCGGACCGTAGAAGGGGGTTGTTTCGGGCGACTTGCCTAAGAATAGCTTGGCACGCAGCAAGTCATTCCCGATGCCCATGCTGGCCGTGGCATCGATACCATCGAAGTAACTGAAGATGAGCGGGCCGTAGAAATCGGGCGGCGGACGTACCGTCAGGTTCGCATAGCCGATCAGGCGTGAGTCGGCGAGCATGTAGAACTCGGTGCCGAGGCGTCCGACGCGCATCTGGAAGTCCGGCGTGAAGTCGTGCCTCAGGAACGCCCAGGAAATCTCGGGCCGATAGCTGCTATCGTAGCGATAGCGGCTGATGAGCTGGAGGACGCCTTCGGTCTGCTCGCCCAGCTTCAGGTTGGCCTGCAGGCCGAGGAGCGAATCGACCTTCGACGACCAGTTCGTCGTCAGTCCGCGCGGCTGGGACAGGTCGCGCACATACTCGGCAGCATCGTTGTCGGAACGGGCCAGTCCCAGTGTGCCGAAACCCTTGATGACCAGGTGGTCATCAATCCAGCTGGCTTCCTCGGCATGGCTGGCAGGGTGGATCAGCAGGCCCGCGCATATCCCCAGCAATCGCCCGATCCGCAAATATCCTCGTGTTTTCAGCATGCTAGTAACGTACCCGTCCCTGTATTTCTAAGAGCTTATTACAGTCGAATAAATCGAGCAATGGCAGGCATGGCTTGCCATTTGCCTGGCATGGCCGCTTGCGGTACTGTGCGCCCCTTTTTCGCTCTGCCTTGAACCATGTTGCCTTCTATCGAACAGCGCATTGCCGATGAGCTCGGCGTCCATCCGAACCAGGTTGCCGCCGCCGTCCAGTTGCTCGACGACGGCGCCACCGTACCCTTCATAGCGCGCTATCGCAAGGAAACGACCGGCAACCTCGACGACACCCAACTGCGCACGCTGGAAGAGCGTCTCGGCTATCTCCGCGAACTCGAAGAGCGCCGTGCCGCGATCCTGCAGTCCATCGAGGAGCAGGGCAAGCTGACTGCGGAGTTGCGCGCCGAGATCGAGAGTGCCGAGACCAAGCAGCGCCTCGAAGACCTCTATCTGCCTTACAAGCCGAAGCGCCGCACCAAGGCGCAGATCGCGAAGGAGTCCGGACTGGAACCGCTCGCCGATGCACTGTTCGGCGACCCGATGCTGACGCCCGAGGTCGAAGCCGCGAAGTTCGTCGATGCCGACAAACAGGTGCCCGACGTCAAAGCCGCGCTCGATGGGGCACGCCAGATCCTCATGGAGCGCTTCGCCGAGGATGCTACGCTGCTGGAGAAACTGCGCAATTATCTGAATGAACACGCGCAGATCGTCTCCTGCGTCGCCTAGGGCAAGGAGGAAGCTGGTGCAAAGTTCCGTGACTGGTTCGACTTCCGCGAGCCATTGAAGAACGCGCCCTCGCACCGCGTGTTGGCACTGCTGCGCGGCCGCAACGAGGATGTACTGCGTCTCGCGATCAAGACTGAACAGGAGCTGCGCGATCCGCCAGAGAACTCACCCTGCATCGCGATGATCGCGGGCCATGTGGGTCTTCGCCATCAGGGACGACCAGCCGACAAGTGGCTCGCCGAGACCGTACGCTGGACCTGGCTCGTCAAGCTCTCGCTGCACCTCGAAACTGAGCTGATGGGCGTGCTGCGCGAACGTGCCGAGGAAGAAGCGATCCGCGTCTTCGCGCGCAACCTGCACGATTTGCTGCTGGCGGCACCCGCCGGCCCGAAGGTGGTGATTGGCCTCGACCCGGGTATCCGCACCGGCGTCAAGGTGGCGGTCGTCGATGCGACCGGCAAGCTGCTGGACACGGCCACGATCTATCCGCACGAGCCGCGCCGCGATTGGGAAGTGAGCATTGCCGCGCTGCGCCAGCTGGCGCAAAAACATGCGGCCAACCTGATTGCCATCGGCAACGGCACGGCCAGCCGCGAGACTGACCGGCTGGCCGGCGATTTGATAAAACGCTATCCGGAACTGAAACTGACGAAGATCGTCGTCTCCGAGGCGGGTGCGTCGGTGTATTCGGCTTCCGAACTTGCCGCGCGCGAGTTTCCCGAGCTCGACGTCTCGTTGCGTGGCGCCGTGTCGATCGCCCGTCGCCTGCAGGACCCGCTTGCCGAGCTGGTGAAAATCGATCCGAAGAGCATCGGTGTCGGCCAGTATCAGCACGACGTCAATCAGGGGCGGCTGGCAAAGTCGCTCGATGCCGTGGTCGAGGATTGCGTGAACTCGGTCGGCGTCGATGTGAATACCGCCTCGGCGGCGTTGCTGGCGCGTATCTCGGGGCTGAACAGCACATTGGCGGCGAACATCGTCGGTTATCGCGACAGCAACGGCGCTTTCCCGTCGCGCGCCGCGCTACTCAAGGTGCCGCGTCTCGGCGACAAGACTTTTGAACAGGCCGCGGGCTTTCTTCGTATCAATCACGGCGAGAATCCCCTGGACGCCTCGGCGGTGCATCCGGAGGCCTACCCGGTGGTCGAGCGCATCCTCGCCGACATCAAAAAGGGCGTGAAGGACGTGATCGGCGACAGCCGGCTGGTCAAGTCGCTGAATCCGGCGAAATACATCGACGAACGTTTTGGCCTGCCGACCGTGCAGGACATCCTCAAGGAACTGGAAAAGCCCGGCCGCGACCCGCGTCCCGAATTCAAGGCGGCGACATTCCGCGAGGGTGTCGAGGATTTGAAGGATCTCGAACCCGGCATGCAGCTAGAAGGCGTCGTCACCAACGTCACCAATTTCGGTGCCTTCGTCGATATCGGTGTGCATCAGGATGGTCTCGTCCATGTCTCGGCGCTTGCCGATAAATTCGTCAAGGATCCGCACACGGTGGTCAAGGCGGGCGACGTGGTCAAGGTCAAGGTGCTGGAAGTGGATATTCCGCGCAAGCGCATCGCCCTGACCATGCGCCTTACCGACGAAGTGCAACGGAATGTAAAAGTCGGCGCTGGCGAGACGGCACAACGAGATCGTCAAAAGCCGCGCCAGACGGGGCAGGGGCGGCCCGGCCCTGTCGCCTCTACCGGCGCCATGGCCGCGGCCTTCGCGAAGCTGAAACGCTGAAAGCGGATAACATAGCTGAATCAATTAGTCGGTTTTGGAGCGGCCCATGAGACGGTTTTACATTTTGCTGTTGGGTGTAATGCTTGCCGCCTGCGGGCAGGGCGAAGGCGACAAGAAAGCGGGTGGTCCCGCGGGCGCAACGGGTGGGGGTGGTGCCGCGCCGCCGCCTGCCGAGGTCGATGTCATTACGGTGGCTGCCGGCAGCGCGACGCTCACGCAGGATCTGCCGGGACGTTTGCTGGCTTTCCGCACCGCGCAGGTACGCGCGCGTGTCGAGGGCGTCATCGAGCAGCGCTTGTTCACAGAGGGCAGCGACATCAAGGCCGGCACGCCGCTGTTCCGCATCGACGCGCGCAGCTATCAGGCACAAGCCGCTGCCGCAGAGGCTGACCTCGCCGCGACGCGTGCGGTGTTCGAGCGCTACAAACCCTTGCTGGAAACCAAGGCGGTCAGTCAGCAGGAGTTCGATGCCGCACAGGCCAAGGTCAAGCAGGGCGAGGCTGCGCTGACCAAGGCGAAGCTCGACCTCGAGAATGCCGTCCCGCCAGCGCCGATTTCAGGCCGCGTCGGTCGTGCGCTGGTGACCGAAGGTGCGCTGGTCGGCAAGGGCGAAGCGACACACCTCGTCACCATCGAGCAGATCGATCCGATCCGCGTCGAGTTCACGCAGTCCTATTCCGACCTGCTGCGACTGCAGCAGGCGATCAAGAGCGGCAAGCAGAAGCGTGCCGACAGTGCGCGCGTGGAACTGGTGCTCGAAGATGGTTCGCTCTATCCCGAAAAGGGGCGCCTGCAATTCACCGATCTGGCGGTCGATCCCAACAGCGGCGCGGTCGTGCTGCGCGCCGAGTTTCCCAATCCGCGGCGCGAACTGCTACCGGGCACCTTCGTGCGCATCCGCTTCCCGCAGGCGCAGCTCGACGACGCCATCCGCGTGCCGCAGCGTGCCGTGCAGGGCAGCGCCACCGGCCAGCTGGTCATGATCGTCAATGCGGAAAACAAAGTCGTGCCGCTGCCGATCAGGACCGGCGCGATGTCGGGGGCCGATTTCATCGTCACCGACGGGCTCAAGGGCGGGGAGCAGGTCATCGTCAACGGCCTGCAGAAAGCCCGTCCGGGGAGCGTGGTCAAGCCGGTTCCCTGGGCGCCCGGTACCCCTGTCTTGCCAGCCGCCGGTAAGAAGTAAGTAATGCTGCCCAATTTTTTCATCGACCGGCCGATCTTCGCCTGGGTGATCGCCATCATCATTGTGCTGGGCGGTTTGCTGTCCCTGCGCCAGCTGCCGGTGGCCGCCTATCCGGCCGTGGCGGCGCCCGCGCTGACGATCAATGTGAGCTATCCCGGTGCTTCGGCGAAGGTGATCGAGGAAACCGCGGTCGCCCTGATCGAGCAGGAGTTGAACGGGATCGAGAACCTGCTGTACATGGAGTCGTCCTCCGAGCAGAACCTCGGCAGCATCACGCTGTCCTTCAAGTCCGGCACCAACCTCGACCTCGCGTCGGTCGAGACGCAGAACCGGATCAAGCGCGCCGAGCCGCGCCTGCCCGAGGAAGCGCGGCGGCTGGGTATCACCGTGCTCAAGTCGGCGCGCAACTTCCTGATGATCATTTCGCTGTTCTCGCCGGACAAGACACTCGACAACGTCGCGCTGGGCAGTTACGCCGCCGCCAACGTGCTGGAGCCGCTGCGCCGCACGGCGGGCGTGGGCGAGGCCTTACTGTTCGGCACCGAATATTCGATGCGCCTGTGGATCAAGCCCGAGCGGCTCGAATCCTTCGGCATCACGCCGGCGGATATCGCCAAGGCGGTGCGTGCCCAGAACGTGCAGATCGCCACCGGCGAACTCGGCCAGATTCCCGCCGTGCCGGGACAGGAATACGCCGCCACCATCATCACGCGCTCGCGTCTGGCGACGCCCGAAGAGTTCGGCGACATCATCATCAAGAGTGACAGCCGCGGCGCGACCGTGCGCGTCAGGGACGTCGCCCGCGTTGAACTCGGCGCGCAGGACTACAGCATCGCGGCCCGTGTCGATGGCCAGCCCACCGCGGCCATTGCCGTCCGCCTTGCGCCGGGCGCCAACGCGCTGGATACGGCCAAGGCGGTCACTGCGCAGATGAACGAGCTGGCGAAGTATTTCCCGCAGGGCATCTCATGGATGGTGCCCTACGACACCTCGACTTTCGTCGATATTTCGATCAAGGAAGTGGTGTGGACGCTGGCCGAGGCAATGCTGCTGGTCTTCCTGGTCATGTACCTTTTCCTCGAGAACCTGCGCGCCACCTTCATTCCCGCCATCGTCGTGCCGGTGGCGCTGTTCGGCGCCATGATCGGGCTTTTTTTCCTCGGTTACTCGATCAACGTGCTGACGCTGTTCGCCATGGTGCTGGCGATCGCAATCGTCGTGGACGATGCCATTGTCGTCGTCGAAAACGTCGAACGCATCATGAGCGAGGAAAACCTCGCGCCCCGCGCCGCCACGCGCAAGGCCATGGGCCAGATCATCAGCGCCGTCATCGCGATCACCGTGGTGCTCTCGGCGGTGTTCGTGCCGTTGCTGTTCTTCGGCGGTTCGGTCGGCGCCATCTATCGCCAGTTCGCGGTGACGCTGATCCTCACTATGGCTTTCTCGGCTTTCATGGCGCTGACGCTGACCCCGGCACTGTGCGCCACGCTGCTCAAGCACGAGGTCGGGCATGACGACCTGATGCCCTCGACAGGCTTCTTCGGCGGGTGGAACCGCTTCTTCGCCGCGACGGTAAGAGGCTACTTGGCGACCACGCGCCGGATGCTCGGCCGTCCCGGTCGCTGGCTGGTCGTCTATGGCGTCATCCTCGCCGCTACCGGCTGGTTCTTCATGAAACTGCCGAGCAGCTTCCTGCCGAGCGAGGACCAGGGCTATTTCATCAATATCGTCCAGTTGCCGCCTGCCGCGACGCGGGAGCGTACGCTCGAGGTGCTATCGACCATCGAACAGCATTACCTCAAGCAGCCCGAGGTGGCACACGTCATCGGTGTTGCCGGCTTTTCCTTCTTCGGCCGTGGCCAGAACGCCGCCATCGCCTTCGTGCGCCTGAAGGACTGGGACGAGCGTCCCGGCAAGGGGCAGGATGCCGATTCCCTCGTGCAGCGCGCCAACATGGCCTTCTTCCGCATCAAACAGGCCATGGTGTTCGCCATCAACGTGCCGCCCATCCCGGAACTTGCGGCCGTCGGCGGCTTCGACTTCCGCCTGCAGGATCGTGGTGGCCTTGGTCGTGACAAGCTGCTCGAGGCGCGCAATATCGCACTGGGGCTGGCGGGGCAGGACAAGACCCTGGTCGGCGTCCGCCCCGAGGGCCAGGAAGCCGGTCCGCAGGTCTATCTCGACGTCGATCGTGCCAAGGCGAGCGCGCTTGGCATCAGTCTCACGGATCTCAACGACACGCTGCAGGCGACGCTGGGTACGGCCTACATCAACGACTTCGTGCGCCAGGGCCGCATCCTGCGCGTGCAGATGCAGGCGGATGCCGAGGTGCGCCGCACGCCCGAGGATCTGCTGCGCCTGCCGGTGAAGAACGCGCGCGGCGACATGATTCCGCTGGCCGAGATCGCCTCGGCCAAGTGGATCGTCGGCAGTCCGAAGCTCGACCGCTTCAACGGTCTGCCGGCCATGAAAATCGCCGGCAACCCCGCGCCGGGGCGTTCGACCGGCGATGCGCTGAACGCCATGGAAGGGATCGCGAAGCAGCTGCCGCCGGGCATCGGCTTCGAGTGGTCGGGTAGTTCCTACGAGGAGCGCCTCTCAGGTAGCCAAGCGCCATTCCTTTTCGCCGTGTCACTGTTCGTCGTCTTCCTCTGCCTCGCCGCACTTTACGAGAGCTGGTCGATCCCCGTCGCGGTGATGCTGGTGGTGCCGCTCGGCATCTTCGGTTCGGTGCTGGCCGTCACCCTGCGGGAACTGCCGAACGACGTTTATTTCAAGGTCGGCCTGATCGCGATCATCGGCCTCTCGGCCAAGAACGCCATCCTCATCATCGAGTTCGCGCGCGAGTTGCAGGAGCAGGGCAGGGAACTGATCGAGGCGACGCTCGAAGCCTGCCGGCTGCGGTTCCGGCCGATCCTGATGACCTCGATCGCGTTCATGTTCGGCGTGCTGCCATTGGCAATCTCGACCGGTGCCGGCGCCAACAGCCGCCACGCCATCGGCACCGGCGTGATCGGCGGCATGCTCACGGCGACGGTGCTGGCGGTGTTCCTCGTGCCGGTGTTCTTCGTCGTCGTGCGGCGCTTCTTCCCCGGCCATGCGCGCCATCATGCGGAGGCCGGCCATGAATAAATTCCTGCCGCTGCTGACGCTGCTTGCCGGCTGCTCCTTCCTTCCGAACTACGAACGGCCGGTTGCGCCCGTGTCAGAACAATGGCCGACCATTCAGGGTCGTGCCGTCGCGCCAGCGCCGACTTTCACCGGCGACTGGCAGGCCTATTTCACCGACCCGCAGCTGCAGAAGCTGATAGCCGCGGCGCTCGAACACAACCGCGATCTGCGTATCGCCGTGGCGCGCGTCGATGAGGCGCGTTCACTGGCCGGACTCGCCCGCGCCGATCGCTTCCCGACGGTCGATGTCAACTTCCAGCAGCAGGCGGCGAAAGTCCCCGGCGATCTGAATACTTCCGGTCAGTCCGTGATCAGCCGGCGCTACGACGCTAACCTCGGCGTCGCGGCTTTCGAGCTGGATTTCTGGGGCCGTGTCGCCAGCCTCGAAACTGCGGCGCGCGCCAACTTCTTCGCCAGCGAGTTCGCCCAGCGCGCGTTCCGTCTTGCGCTGATCGCCGACGTGGCATCGGCCTACTTCAGCCTTGCCGACCTCGATGCACGCCTGACGCTGGCCGAGGCAACCGAGCAAGCCCGCGCCAGGAGCCGCTACCTGATCGAGCAGCGCCGCGATGTCGGCCTCGCCACCGATCTCGATTTCCTCACCGCCGATGGCGCCTGGCAGTCGGCACGCGCAGAGCTTGCGAACCTGTCACGGCAGCGCAGTGCCGCCGAAAACGCCTTGCGGCTGCTGGTGGGAAAAGACTTCGATGCCGTCCAGCCAGCGCCGACTTTTGAAGCGCCTGTAATCGCCATCGGCTTGCCCTCGGATGTGCTGCTGAACCGTCCCGACGTGCTCGCGGCGGAGCAGAAACTGATCGCCGCCAACGCCAACATCGGCGCGGCGCGTGCGGCTTTCCTGCCGAAGATTGTTCTTACCGCCACCGCCGGCACCGCGAGCCGTGTGCTGACGGGCCTGTTCGGCGGCGGCAGTGGGGCATGGAGCTTCGTGCCGCTGCTGAAGTGGCCGCTGTTCGACGCGGGGCGCAGCGAGGCGAACGTCGATCTGGCTGAAGTCCGGAAGAACATCGCGGTGGCCGAATACGAGAAGACGATCCAGCAGGCTTTCCGCGAAGTGGCCGATTTGCTTGCCGCGCGCGAACATTACGCTGTCCAACTACTGGCGCTCGAGGCCGCGGCGACGGCCCAGACCGAACGCCTCAAACGGGTCGGCCAGCGCCATCTGGGTGGGGTATCAAGCTATCTCGAATTACTCGATGCACAGCGCGAGCATTTTGCTGCACAACAGGCTGTGGTGACCACGCGACGCGCGCTGGCGGTGACGGCCGCAGGTTTTTACAAGGCCATCGGCGGTAATTGATCAAAATTGTCCGGCTCGCTGGCAAGCCCGACCAAAATAGGCTACATTTCCCCTACTTTTCTTATAACCATAATGGTGAAACCATCATGAGCAATAAAGGGCAGATGCTACAAGACCCGTTCCTCAACGCGCTGCGTCGCGAGCACATCTCAGTATCGATCTACCTGGTCAACGGCATCAAGCTGCAGGGCCAGATCGAGTCATTCGACCAGTACGTCGTCCTGCTCAAAAACACCGTGACGCAGATGGTCTACAAGCACGCTATCTCCACCGTGGTTCCCGCCCGTCCGGTCAGCATCGGAACCGAAGCCGATTCCGAGTGATCCTGTCCGGCAGGCGTTCGCCTGTGTGCAAGCCCTGATGTATGTTTGAGCGGCCTGCGGCCGGCGAAAATGCCGTGCTGGTGCAGCTGGATCTCGGCGAGGGGGATTTCGCCGAGCGGCTCGATGAATTCCGCATGCTGGCGACCAGCGCGGGTGCGGCACCCATCGCGATCATCAACGGCAAGCGTGGCCGGCCCGATCCGGCTACCTTCGCCGGCAAGGGCAAGGTCGAGGAAATCCATGCCACCGCTGCCTCGGCCGGTGCCGATCTGGTGCTGTTCAATCACGAGTTGTCGCCGGCCCAGCAGCGCAACCTAGAACGTGCGCTGGAACGGCGCGTCATCGATCGCACGGCGCTGATCCTCGATATCTTCGCCCTGCGCGCGCGTAGCCATGAGGGTAAGCTGCAGGTTGAACTCGCCCAGCTCGAACACCTGATGACCCGGCTGGTGCGGGGCTGGACCCACCTCGAACGCCAGAAGGGCGGCATCGGCCTGCGCGGTCCGGGCGAAAAGCAGCTCGAAACCGATCGTCGCCTGCTCGGCAAGCGTGTCGCGTTATTGAAGACCCGGCTCAAGCTGCTCGAACGCCAACGTGCCGTGCGCCGCAAGGGCCGCAGCCGGGGTGAAGTGCTGTCGGTCTCGCTGGTCGGCTACACCAACGCCGGCAAGAGCACCTTGTTCAACGCGCTGACCAAGGCGGGTGCCTATGCCGCCGACCAGCTGTTCGCCACGCTCGATACGACTTCGCGCCGGCTTTACGTGCCGACCTGTGAGATGGAAAGCGGGCGATCTGGCTGCCAGGTTGTGCTGTCGGATACTGTCGGCTTCATCCGCGACCTGCCGCATGCACTGGTCGCCGCTTTCCACGCCACGCTTGAAGAGACCATCCGCGCCGACCTGTTGCTTCACGTCGTCGATGCGGCGAGTCCCGATCGCGACCAGCAGATGCAGGCCGTAGCGAAAGTGCTGGAAGAGATTGGCGCGGCCGACGTCCCGCAGATCATCGTCTGGAACAAGATCGACCTCATTGGTGCCGGGGTGGGGCCGGGAGTCGAGCGGGATGACTGTGATAACATCACGCGCGTTCGTGTCAGCGCCCAGACTGGCGCCGGACTTGACCTGTTGCGAGCAGCCCTGGCGGAAATGTCGCGCAAGCTTGCAGTCCCCATTGAAGAAGAGAAAACCCACCCCCACATCGAAGACCATGATTACCGGCCTAATGATGTCGCTCAATGACCACGGCTGGGGCAATGACCCCAATCGCGGCAACCGCAATGAGAGCGGCCGCAACAACTCGGGTCCGCCCGACCTCGACGAACTCTGGCGCGATTTCAACAAGCGCCTCTCCGGCATGCTTGGCAAAAAGCGTGGCGGCCCCTCCAATTCTGGTGATGGCGACAATGGTGGCAATGGCGGCGGCCCGCGCCTGCCGACGCTGACCCCCGGCCAGTTCGGCGGCGGCATCGGCCTGCTGCTCGGCCTGGTCGTCGTGGTCTGGTTCGCCAGCGGCTTCTACATCGTTGATGCCAGCCAGCGCGGCCTCGTGCTGACGCTCGGCAAGTACGGCGAAACTACCGATCCGGGCCTGCGCTGGCGTCTGCCCTGGCCGATCCAGACGCACGAGATCGTGAACCTCACCGGCGTGCGCACCATCGAGGTTGGCTATCGCGGTTCTGAAAAGAACAAGGTGCTGAAGGAAGCGCTGATGCTGACCGACGACGAGAACATCGTCAGCGTGCAGTTCGCCGTGCAATACCTGCTGAAGAGCCCGCAGGACTACATCTTCAAGAATCGCCATCCTGACGATGCAGTGATGCAGGCCGCCGAGACGGCGATCCGCGAGGTGGTCGGCAAGAACAAGATGGACTTCGTGCTCTACGAGGGCCGCGACGTCATCGCCGCAAATACCCAGAAGTCGATGCAGGATATCCTCGACCGCTATGAGACCGGCATCCAGATCCGTTCCGTGACGATGCAGAGCACGCAGCCGCCCGAGCAGGTTCAGGCGGCCTTTGATGACGCCGTCAAGGCCGGCCAGGATCGCGAGCGGCAGAAGAACGAGGGCGAGGCCTACGCCAACGACGTTATCCCGCGTGCCCGCGGTACGGCGTCGCGACTGATGCAGGAAGCCGAAGGCTATCGTGCGCGCCTGATCGCCACCGCCGAGGGCGAGGCGACGCGCTTCACCAAGCTCTATACCGAGTATGCCAAGGCACCGGAGGTCACGCGCCAGCGCCTCTATCTGGAAACCATGCAGCAGGTCTATGCTAACACCAGCAAGGTGATGGTGGATTCGAAAGGCGGCGGCGGCAATCTGCTCTATCTGCCGCTCGACAAACTGATGCAACAGGCGGGTGCGACGACGCAGGCGGCTGCAGAAGCGACGCATGCCGAGCGGTCATCCGCCCCGGCCTCCGCCCAGGAAAACCGTGACGTGCGCACCCGCGGTCAGCTCACGCGCGAAAGGGGAGAACGCTGATGCAACGCCTGCCTCTCATTCTTGGTGCCATCTTCGCGATCTTCGTCGCTGCCGGTGCGATGTTGTTCACCGTCGATCAGCGCCAGTACGCCATCATTTTCCAGCTTGGCGAGATCAAGGAAGTCGTCAAGGAACCCGGCCTTAACTTCAAGTGGCCGATGATCCAGAACGTGCGCTATTTCGATCGCCGCATCCTGACCATGGACTCGGTGGAGCCGGAGCGTTTCCTGACCGCCGAAAAGAAGCCGGTGCTGGTCGACTCCTTCGTCAAGTGGCGCATCGCCGATGTCCATCAGTACTACATCTCGGTGGGTGGCGATGAAATGCTGGCGCGCACGCGCCTGTCGCAGACCGTCAATTCCGGGCTGCGCGAAGAGTTCGGCCGTCGTACCGTGCATGACGTGGTCTCCGGCGCGCGCGACAAGATCATGGAAGACGTGCAGAAAAAGGCTGACACCGATGCCCGCGAGATTGGCGTCGAGATCGTCGATGTGCGCCTGAAGCGCGTCGACCTGCCGCCGGAAGTGTCCGAGTCGGTCTATCGCCGCATGGAGACGGAGCGCAAGCGTGTCGCCAACGAATTGCGTTCGCAGGGTGCCGCCGAGGCGGAACGCATTCGTGCGGATGCCGACAAGCAGCGCGAAGTGATCGTTGCCGAAGCTTATCGGGATGCCCAGAAAATCAAGGGTGAAGGCGATGCCAAGGCTGCCGCGACTTATGGAAAAGCGTTTGGTGAAAATCCCGAGTTCTATGCCTTCTACCGCAGCCTTGAGGCCTATCGCCAGAGTTTCTCCAACAAGAACGATGTGATGGTTGTCGATCCGAGCGCCGATTTCTTCAAATACCTGAAGAATGGCGGTCGTGGTGGCAGCGGCGGCGGCAAGTAAGTTCCAGCGGTATTCATGGCATCCACGCTGCTGATGGCCTTCGGCCTCATGCTGGTGATCGAAGGCCTGCTGCCTTTCGTGGCGCCGCGCATCTGGCGCGATACCTTCCGGCGCGTGACCGAGATGGCGGATGGCCAGTTGCGGTTCGTCGGCCTGACGTCGATCATCATCGGACTGGTGATGATTCTGCTGTTCAGCTAAGCTGCGCCAATCATGCATACTTGGTTGTTGCCTGAAGCCATCGAGGATCTGCTGCCCGCGGAAGCCGCGCAAGTCGAGATACTGCGCCGGCGCATGCTCGACGAATTCGCCCGCCATGGTTACCAGCTTGTCGTGCCGCCGATGCTCGAATTCGCCGATGCCTTGCTCGACGACAACGCGGTCGATCTGAACCTGAACAGCTTCAAGCTGGTCGATCAACTCTCCGGTCGCACGCTGGTGCTGCGCGCCGACATCACGCCGCAGGCTTCGCGCATCGATGCACATTTGCTCAACCGCGCGGGGGTGACGCGCCTGTGCTACTGCGGCAGCGTGCTGCATACCCGTCCTTCCGGACTTTTTGCGACACGCGAACCCTTGCAGATCGGCGTCGAGCTCTATGGCCATGCCGGTCTCGAAGCCGATCATGAAGTTGTCCGCCTGCTGGCGCGCACGCTGGCACTGTCCGATCTGCCACCCAGCCGTATCGACCTCGGTCATGTCGGTATCTTTCGCGCCCTGGTCGCCGGGCAGGGGCTGACGTCTGCCGTTGAGCAACAGCTATTCGAAGCACTGCAGGCCAAGGACGTGCCGACCTTGCGTGAGTTGACCGTCAATCTGCCCGAACTGATCCGCAATGGCCTGCTGGCCTTGCCGGAGCTGTATGGCGGTGTCGAAGTGATCCGTGGCGCATCGGTATGCCTGCCGATGCTGCCGGAAATCTCGCGTGCGCTCGGCGATCTGCAACGGCTGGCCGGCGAACTGGCCGATCTGCCACTGTCATTCGACCTCGCGGATCTGCGCGGCTATCACTATCACAACGGCGTGGTGTTCGCCGCCTATTGTGCCGACAGCCCCTCGGCGGTCGCACTGGGTGGCCGTTACGACGCAATCGGTGCGCGCTTCGGCCGCGCGCGGGCGGCAACGGGATTTTCGCTGGACCTGCGTGCGCTGGCACGGCTGGCGAAACCGCAGAACATGCCGGGGGCGATTCTCGCCCCCTGGCCGGAAGACACACTCTTGCACGCCGAGATCGAACGTCTGCGTGCACAGGGGGAAATCGTGATTGCCGCCCTGCCGGGGCACGATGGCGGCTGGCGGGAGGCCGGCTGCGATCGCCAGTTGGTGCGCAGCGGCGACAAATGGATAATCCAATCTTTAGGGGAGAACTAAGATGGCCAAGAACGTAGTGGTGGTCGGCACGCAATGGGGCGACGAAGGCAAGGGCAAGATCGTCGATTGGTTGACCGATCATGCCCAGGGCGTGGTGCGGTTTCAGGGCGGCCACAACGCCGGCCACACGCTGGTGATCAACGGCAAGAAGACGGTACTGCACCTCGTGCCGTCGGGCATCCTGCGCGAGGGAGTGACCTGCTACATCGGCAACGGCGTCGTGCTCGCGCCCGATGCGTTGCTCAAGGAACTCGACGATCTGAAGGCTGCCGGCGTGGATGTCGAGGCGCGCGTGAAGATTTCCGAGGCCTGCCCGCTGATCCTGCCCTACCATCAAGCGCTCGACGTCGCGCGCGAAGCCGCCAAGGGCGCCAAGAAAATCGGTACGACGGGACGCGGCATCGGCCCGGCCTACGAAGACAAGGTGTCGCGCCGCGGTCTGCGCGTGCAGGACCTGCTGCGGCCGAAGCGCTTCGCTGAGAAACTCGCCGAGATTCTCGATTATCACAACTTCGTGCTGAAGAACTACCTCGGTGCCGAGCCAGTCGATTTCCAGAAGACGCTCGACGGCGCCATGGCCATCGCGCCCCGCCTGACGAAGATGATCGCCGATGTGCCGCGCTCCTTGTACGAAGCGCACAAAGGCGGCGCCAACATCCTGTTCGAAGGCGCGCAGGGAACGCTGCTCGACATCGACCACGGCACGTTCCCCTACGTCACCTCGTCGAACTGCGTCGCCGGCGCAGCGGCGGCGGGGTCTGGCGTCGGCCCCGGCATGCTGCATTACGTGCTGGGTATCACCAAGGCCTACACCACGCGCGTCGGCGGCGGGCCGTTCCCGACCGAGCTTTATGACGCCGTCGACAAGCAGGATCCGGTCGGCAAGCACATGGCCGACAAGGGCCACGAATTCGGCGCGACGACCGGCCGCGCGCGTCGCTGCGGCTGGTTCGATGCCGCTGCACTGAAGCGCTCGATCCAGATCAACGGCGTCTCCGGCCTGTGCGTGATGAAGCTCGACGTGCTCGACGGCATCGAGGAAATGAAGATCTGCACCGGCTACAAGCTTGACGGCCAGTTCACCGACATCCTGCCGGTGGGTGCTGACGACCTCGAGCGCTGCGAACCGGTGTATGAAACGATGCCCGGCTGGAAAGACAGCACGGTCGGCGTCAAGACGCTGGAAGGCCTGCCGGCTGCGGCACGCGCCTACATCAAGCGCATGGAGGAAGTCTGCGGCGTGCCGGTCGACATGATCTCCACCGGCCCGGATCGCGAAGAGACGATCGTCCTGCGTCACCCGTTCAAGTAAAAGTCGGCGCTGGCGGGACGGCACCTATCGTCCTGCCAGCGCTCTGCCGCAACAATTCCTTACACTTTGCTATCGTCCCGGCATTGCCTGCATGCCGGTTGATGCTTCAATACGCTTATGCAAGCGAGGAGATGGCAATGAGGAATTTTGGCAAGGCTGGGTGGGTTGTCGCGCTGGCCTGTTTGCTGGTGGGAAATGCGTGGGCGGATCGTGGCCACTGGCATCCGCGCAGTTCGGTGCAGTTCGGCGTCTATCTCGGCGGTCCGTGGGTGTATCCACCGTATTACTACCCCTATCCGGTGTACGCACCGCGCGTCTATGCTCCGCCAGCACCGCCACCTGTTTACATCGAACAGCAGATGGCACCAGCCATGGAGCCGGGGTATTGGTATTACTGCAACGAAGCGCAGGCCTACTATCCCTATGTCCAGCAGTGTCCGGGACCATGGCAGAAGGTGGCGCCGCAGCCGCCTCAATGACGCGCAAGGAGAATTAGCGATGAACCCCAAGGTGAAAATAGTTCTGCCGGTTCTGTTGGTCGGGCTGGCTCTCGCCGGTTGTGCCAGCGTGCCGACCGCGCCCAACGTTATGGCGCTGCCCGGCACAGGTCGCACGTTCGAGGAGTTTCGCGCCGATGATGCTTATTGCCGCGACTATGCCTACCAGCAGATCGGCGGCAAGTCGCGCGAGCAGGTCGCCACTTCGGCGGCAGTCCAGAATGCCGCTGTCGGCACGGCCATCGGGGCGGTCGCCGGTGCTGCCATCGGCGGACGCAGTGGCGCCGGCGCGGGCGCCGGCATGGGGCTGATCGTCGGTAGCGCTTCCGGTGCCGAGGCATCCGGACGCGCGGTTTATGGCAGTCAGCGCCATTACGACAATGCCTACGTGCAATGCATGTATGCCCGCGGGCATCGCGTACCCGTGAACGCTGCATACACCCCGGCACTAGCCCCCGCAGCAGCGCCGGCTTCCGTTCCGCCACCACCCCCACCCGGTAATCCGCCACCCCCACCACGCTGATTTTCCACCTGGCAGTTTCGACTGCTTGACGCGTGAACGATCGTTCGCTACAGTAGTGAACATTCGTTCAGTCGTGGAGGTTTGCCATGTCCGCTGCCAATCCCGAACGCGATGCCGATTATCTCGGTCGTCTGCGTGACTATTACGCCGAGAACCGCCGCATTCCTTCGTTCCAGCGCATTGCGGAGTTGATGGGTTTTGCCTCCAAGGCGGCTGCCAGCAAGCTGATGGATCGCCTGTCGAATGCGGGCTTTTTCGAGCGCGCGCCTGACGACGACGCCTGGATTCCCGGCGAGCGTTTCTTCGAGCGTCCCTTGGCAGACACTGCCGTACGCGCCGGCGCACCCGACATGATCGAAAGCAGTCAGGGGCAGCTTTTCCTCGTCGACCGCTATCTCGTGCGCCAGCCCTCGCGGACCGTCATGGTCCCGGTGAAGGGCGATTCGATGATCGATGCCGGCATCCACGATGGCGATATTGTCGTCGTCGTGCGCACCCGCGCCGCGAACGCCGGCGATTTCGTGGTTGCCATCGTCGATAACGAATTCACCCTTAAGGAACTCGCAATGGAGAAGGGTAAGTTCGTCCTCAAGCCCCACAATCTCGCTTATCCGATCATCCGGCCGCAGGGCGAACTGGAAATCTTCGGCGTGGTTACCGGCCTGGTGCGGCGCTATCGGGACTGAGTGTGGCGTGCTTTGCCGGGAGGCGAAGCCGCTTTGCGGTTTTCGCAATCAATTTGCTGATGATTTCGATACGGGATACCCGATAATGTTCGGCCAGCAGGTCAAGATCGGCAGCAATCTCTGGTGCCACCAGTAGTTCGATGCGTTTTACACCGGCCTCGATCCGGCGTTTGCGGCTTTCGGTCGCCCTGACCGTTGCCGGAACGGGATTCTTCGAACGTGGTCGGCCGCGGCGGGAGAGCCCGGGCAGAAAGGCCTGCAATGTGGCAGGTGGTTTCCCGGAGGGTTTCTTTATTGCCTTTTTCTTTGGCTTGGAGGGCTCCGGCAAGGTTGATGACAAAATATCCGAATCCGGATTCAGATAAATGTCCTGATCAAATGAAAGTTGTTCTTTACTGTTCTTGGGCATTTTTCAGATTTTTAATTTAGATTAAGCGAAGCCGGATTTTATGATGAACAATCTGAAGAAAGATCAGAATGCCATCTGGAGTGCGCGTTATCTGGGGGCTGGCGACGACTTCCTGTTTGGCAGCGCACCCAACCGCTTTCTGGAACATCGTGCAGAACTGTTGCGCACGGGAAGGACGGCGCTCAGTGTCGCCGATGGCGAGGGCCGGAATTCGGTCTGGCTGGCCGAACAGGGGCTGGAGGTGACCGCTGTCGAAATAACCTCTGTGGCCGTCGTCAAGGCACGCAAGTTGGCTGCCGGACGTGTTGTTTCAGTCAATTTTGAAATCGGCGACATGCTGGCACCCAACTGGCCACCGCCGCATCAGCAAAATGCCTTCGACTGGGTGGTCGGTATCTTCATCCAGTTCGTTGGTGCGGAAGATCGCCGCAGGCAGATGGATGCGCTGAAACGCGCCACCCGCCCCGGTGGCCGGGTGCTGTTGCAGGGGTACACGCCCCGGCAACATCTCTACCGCACCGGTGGCCCCTCGGAGGTCGAAAACCTCTATACCCCGGATATCCTCAAGGTGCTGTTTGCTGACTGGGAAATCGAAGAATTGGTCGAGTACGAGGATGACATCGCCGAGGGGGCCGGCCACTGCGGCCGCTCGGCGCTGATCGGCATGATTGCCCGCAAGCCGGCGGGCGAATAGCCGCTGTCGGTGCCGTCTCGCCAGCGCCGACTTTTCATATGCCGAAGCGTTCGCCCAGGCCGAGCAGGGTAGCGATGCCGAGGACAAGAAAAATCGCGGCAACGATGCCATGCACCAGTTTGACAGGCAGTTTGCCGGCGATGCGGTTGCCAAGCAGGACGGCCGGCACATTCGCGATCATCATTCCCAGCGTCGTGCCGAGGACCACGGTGACAACAGCCTGATACTGGGCGGCGAGCGCCACCGTGGCGATCTGGGTCTTGTCGCCCATTTCGGCGAGGAAGAAGGCGATGAAGGTCGTGCCGAAAATCCCGAACCGGGCGAGGTGCGCTTCATCGTCTTCGAATCTGTCCGGCACAAGCACCCAGAGTGCCATGCCGATAAAGGAAATGCCCAGAATCCAGCGCAATGTCGCGGGCTCGAAAAGCGCGGCGATGCCGGCGCCGAGCGCTCCCGCAAAGGCGTGGTTGGCGATGGTGGCGACGAGAATGCCGAGCACGATGGGAAGCGGCTTGCGAAACTTGGCGGCGAGGATGAAAGCCAGCAGTTGTGTCTTGTCGCCGATTTCCGCCAGTGCGACGATTCCGGTGGAAATGAGGAAGGCTTCCATGCGAGTCGAGCTTGTTGATAAGATGAAAAATTCTACAGACTTCGAGGCCGCTCCTGACCCCTGTTTCAAGCACTCAGACTCCGGCATCGCCCGGCATGGTTCTCCAAGCCGGCCGCCTCGTTCTGGCACCCATGGAGGGATTGGCCGACAACCTATTGCGCGACGTGCTGACCCGTGCAAGCCACTACGACTGGTGCGTTACCGAATTCGTGCGCATCAGTGCCACTGTCATGCCGGCCTCTGCCTTTATCCGCGCCAGTCCGGAACTCAAGACCGGCTCACGCACGCGCGCCGGGACACCGGTGCGGGTCCAATTGCTGGGTTCCGATCCGGATTTGCTGGCAGCGAACGCAGCCCGGGTCGCCCGGCTGCATCCGGCGGGGATCGATCTCAATTTCGGTTGTCCGACACCCCTGATCAACCGTAACCGCGGCGGCGCGGCGCTGCTCGATGATCCGCCGCTGCTGGAGCGCATTACCTCGGCCGTCAGGGCCGCGATACCGGAATCCATCCCGGTGACCGCAAAGATGCGGCTGGGCATTCGTGACACCGATCTGGCCATCGACTGTGCCCATGCCCTCGAGGCGGGTGGCGCCGAGGAGATCGTCGTGCATGCGCGTACCAAAGAGGATGGCTACCGGCCGCAGGTGCGCTGGGAATGGCTTGCCCATATCCGTGAAGCTGTCCGGATCCAGGTGATTGCCAACGGCGAGGTATGGACGGTGGACGATTACCACGCATTGCGCGCAGTCAGCGGTTGCCGGGATGTCATGCTGGGTCGTGGCGCAGTGGCCGACCCGTTGCTTGCGAGCAAGATTCGCGGTCAATATCCGGATGATCCAGAGGTCAATTGGCCGCTTATCCACGCGATGCTGCTCGACTACTGGGGGCAGGTACAAAGGAAGGTGCTACCGCGTCAGGCCCCGGGACGCCTGAAACAATGGCTGATGCTGATGCGTCGCAGCTATCCGCAAGCTGCAATGTTGTTTGCCGCGCTGCGCGAAACAAGGCATGCCGATGAAGTGACGCCGATATTGACAGCAGCGGATAGCCCGAATTGAAGATCTTGCCGATGCTTGGCAACCTCACTGCCTGATGACCTGATTGCCCAGAGACGGCAGTAATTGTTGACGCAGTTGCTAGGTTTGTTACATAATGGCGGTCTGCCGCGGGGTGGAGCAGTCTGGCAGCTCGTCGGGCTCATAACCCGAAGGTCGCAAGTTCAAATCTTGCCCCCGCAACCAAACAAAGTTCAATAAGGCCAACTACTTACCGGTGGTTGGCCTTATTCATTTGACATTGCCGTTTTGGTTGTGCCCTCGCCGTGCCCATTTCGTGCCCTCGGTGTTGTAACGTCGCGGGCGTATTGGCATAATTTTGCACAGGTATTGTCACTGCGGGTTTTCTAATATAGGTAGAAAATTAACCCAGCAAGCAGGCACTCGACGGGGTTGGTTTACGAGGCGCCAGACCGCGCGTTACTAAGCGCAAGAAGGACTCCAGATTACCCGCCCTGTAACGCGCGCTCGATGCGCTCGCAGGCGACATCAAAATGCCTCGCTTCAATCTCTACACCGATGAACTTATGGCCGAGTTGTAACGCGGCGCAACCAGTGCTGCCGCTGCCCATGTAAGGGTCGAGAATTACGCTTCCGGTTCGAAGTTTGAGCGACTGAATCAGGTGCCGCATCAGGCCAATTGGTTTTTGGCTGACGTGCTGTCTTTTTGACGCCTGGCCACCAGGCACACCCTCTTTAGACTTGTCGGCATTCAGGCCACTCCAGAGGTGCCGGTAGACGTTCCTGCGTGGTTTCGCGCCACGCATCCAGGCGAACTCGGCGTCGCTGAAGCCCACGTCGGCCGCAATGCCGAGGTGTTTATCCCAGGCCAGCCATCTGCCATGCGGCAGCCGCGTGCTGAAGTGGTCGGCGCCCATCAGGGCAATCTTGTCGCAATGTGCCAACCACGGCGCCGGGTCGAACGGCTGATCGTCGCCGACGATGGGACTGAGTTCCTGGTTTCCGCGCGCCAAAGCGACCACATCCGGCGGCAGCCCCCCCCCCCCCCGCCAGAGTGCTTGTAGGCGATACCATAGGGCGGGTCGGAAACCACGGCATCAGCGGTAAGCTTGCCGGTTTTGAGCAGGTCAAGACAGTCGCCGATGTAGAGCACGGCACGGCCGTCGTGGAATATTTTTACCTTCGCTTTCATATCTCGATCTCCGTTACTGTAGCCACATTCGGTGCCGGCCCCTCGATGGCGCCGGCCCGCACGAATACCTTGTCGTTGACCGTCGCTTCGCCCCTGGCCTTGATGAGGCTGCCGTCGGGCAGTTCGACGGTCACGCTCACGGCATCGACGGCGGTGACGGTGCCGACGAGCAGCGGATCGGGGGCGAACAGGCCGGCGAACTGCTTGTAGAGGTTAGTCATGGCATTCGACCTCCAGCGTCTGGCGCACGCGCGGCATGGCGGCGCTGATGGCGCAGGCGCGCACCAGGCCGACGCGGTTGGTACCGCCATCGACGAAGCGGATCAGGCTGCCGACCGGGTAGGGGCCGATGGTGTCGAGGATGGGGGTTTCGAGGGTCAGCGTCTGCCCCTTGCCGGCGTTGCCGAGGACGGCCGTGCCGCGCTGGCGGCAGGCATCGGCATGGACGGCCAGCGGGTCGGTTTCCATCGGCGCGACGATGTCGCCGGCCGTGCCGAAGCGCTTGACGCGGGCGAGGATCGCGTCCGGCCCGGTGCCGGACACGTAGACCGCGTTGTAGGGCGGATTCTCGCGCCACTCGATGCCCACCTTGGTGGTGGCGCTGTCGGGCAGCTGGAAGTCGGGTGTGGCGGTGCCCCAGTCCCACGGGGCGACCGGGTAGCGGCTCTCGATGTGCAGGATCTTGCTGGTGGCGTCGGCGCGCACGTAGCCGCCGGCCGCCGCCGCGATGCCGGCGATCGCGTCCATCGGGCTGCCCAGCGTCACCCAGGCGCCGGCCGGCACCAGCCAGTCGGTGAGGTTGAAATCGACCGTCCAGCCGCTGGCCGGCACGCCGTTGATCAGCAGCGCATCCTCGCAGAGCTGGTTGGCGGTGCGCGCCTGTCCGGCGTTACTGCGCGCCTCGCTGGCGGCGTAGGGCGCGGCGAGTAACGCGGCGATGCCCCGGCCGGAGATGTTCACGCGCGGCTTGCCAAAGCTGCGGTCGAGGCTGATCTGCTCGGCCAGCAGGCGGTGCGGCCAGCCATTGATGCTGGCCTCGAACTCGATCGGCTCGCCCGGCGTGGCCGGCAGCACGTCGTCGAGATTGTCGCCAGGCACGGTGGCTTGCCAACTGTAGGTCCAGGAATCGGCATCGGCGTTGATGCTGAGCGCCAGCGCCGGAAGCGCGAGGCTGTTCGAGACGCGCACGAGGGAGATTTCATTGAGCACGATGTAGCTCCTGAGAACGGGGGTGACGATGGTGCCGTTCGGGTCGGTGGGCGGGTTATTGTCGGGCGTGACAACGCCCCAGTTCGGGTCGAGGCGGCGGTTGAAGGTTCCCCACGGCGAGACGGCCGCCGGATTGACCGGCACGGCGCGAGGCGAACGCACCAGCCAGCCGAGATTGTGCCTCTGGGCATAGCCCGCCCACGGGGCCAGCGTCGGCTGGTCGATCACCGGCCAGCGGATCGGCCGCCATTCGGCCACGAAGGCGTCGTTGCGGCGCTGCGCATATTCGCCCCAGGGAGCGTCGGCATGGCGGTCGATGCTGATCGCCGCGTCCCACGGCACCAGCGGCGCCTGCGCCGGGTGCTGGCCGTAAGCGCCCCAGGGCGCGTCGGCATCGGTGTCGGCCACGGTGGCCGCGCCCCACGTGACAAAGTCGGCGCTGGCGAGACGGCTCGCAATGTCGTTGATGCCCCACGGCGCGGCGCGACCGGTATCGATCACCGCTGCCGGTGGCATGGGATTGCGGATGCCGATCTCCATGCGCGCCGACTGCGTCCAGCGGCCATGCGTGGCCAGGCGCACGGTCTGGGTGCCGCCAGCCGCCACCGCGTATTCCAGCAGCACCGCATGGCCGGGCTGGGCCTGCGCCGGCTGGCTGCCATAGGCGAGCAGCGTACTCATGTGCCAGCCAGCACCGCCAGCACGCGATTCGCGCAGGGCGGCGCGAAATCGACCGCGCCGCTGTCGAGGTGAATCGGTAGCACATAGGTCTCGACGGCCGCCCAGCCAGCATGGATGGCGAACAGCCCACCGACCGTGTCGGCCTCGTTGATCAGCGCGCCGGTCGCCCGGTTGTAGACCCGCACGCGGCGGTCGACAAGGATGCCGCCGTCGCGCACCTCGCCGGACACTTCGTAACGCGGATGCACGCCCACGAAGGCACCCGAGAGCGGCACGCTGCCGGTGAAGGCACCCGCCGCGACGCCATGGCCGCCGACCAACTCGCCAAAGACGCCGACGTTGCCGGCAAAGCTGCCGGAGATCTGATTGACGGTGATTGTGCCGGCGAAGGCGCCAGCCACGGCCACGCTGCCGGCAAATGATCCGGTAACGCCTTCCTGAAACGAGAAATCGACCGCATTGCCAGCCGGCGCGGTGTAGCCGGTTTCCCCCTGCCAGGTGAAGTCGACGGCATTGCCGGCAGGCGGCGTGTAGGGCATTGGATCAGCCCACCGTCACGGCGCCGCTGGTCATGGCGATCGGGCCGCCGGCCACCACGGTCGTGGTGTTGAACTTGAACATGCCGCTGCCCGCCGTCACCGAGGCGTCGCCGTCGATCACCGCGTTGCCGGCGCTGTCCTCCACACGGCAGAAGACGATGGTGCCATTGGCGTCGGCCTCATTGTCCTGCGTGATGGCATCGAAGTTGAGCGTTTTGCCCGTCACCGTGCCGCAAGGGTCGGAGCAGACCAGCGTGCCGAGCAGCGTCTGGGCGCCGATGGCGTCGTCGGGCGAGGCCGGCATCGAGCCGTCGTAACACTTGATGACGCCGGGGCCGGAGCCGCCGTCGACCCGGTTCTTGAGCGCCGTGGCGCAGTCGCCTCCGGCTCCGGTTGAAATGCGTGTGATCGCCATGTGTTAGCTCCTGTCAGACGGGCGTCGCCCGGTGGATGAGGTCGTTGTAGGTGGTGCCGGCGGTGTCGTCGAGGCAGACGATGTCGTGTTCTTCGTTGTACGGCGTACCGATGCTCCAGTTGCCGGTTGTCGGATCTGATGTTGCATGGCCGACGAACTCGCCGTTGCGGCGGAGGTAGGCCACTACACGGCGCGAGGCATTGGCATTGGCGTCATTCTTGACGTTGCCGGAAAGCGTGTATTTGGTGCGCTGATACGGCGGCGTGCCCCCGCGTCCGGCGCGCGGGTTCGCATACGCCACCATGTTCGTGTTCTTAGCGATCTGAAAGGTATCGCCAATGGCGCCGAGATCAGCCATGGCGTCACCATGTATCCGACGTTTCGACGGCTACGCGACAGCGCGTATTTGCGTTAGCGGCGTCCCACAGAATGAATGTTTTTCCGTTGAGCTGGCCGTTACCTGAGAAGGTGTCGCCGGGCAATCCCGGCAAGTTATGCAGCGGCGCCCACGCCCCTGGCAGCACACCATGTGCGCTGTTTGTGGATTTCTCCACGACGAGAATACTACCCAGCAGCATGTCGCCAGTAGCTGCGTCAGGGTATCCATTATTTGTCCCAGCACCGATCGTTGCGTTACCCCCACGGGAATCGATCATGAAGTCGGCCGCGTAGCTTCCTGCTGCTTGCGAAATCTGCCGGGCGACGAACTTTCCACCAATATTTGCGGTGGAATATGTTCCGATCACACCACCAAAGTTGCCGCCACTGACAGCGGAAGATATGTTGCAAACCAGCAAAGTGTTGTAAGCATCACCGCTCACGAACGATGTGTAGTCGCCGAAGAAGTAGAGGTTCTTGTAGGTGGTGCTCCCCTCAACCCCCTGCGCCGTCGTGTCGACGTGGCCAATATAAAGGTAGAACGCCTTCTCTGTCGCGACGATCATCCACGGGCGCGCCGTCGTATCCGCCGTGGATGAGGTGTAGGCATAGCCCCCACCACTGACTTGCGCGTCGGTGGGAAACGGGTTCGTACCGGTGTCCACATCCGTCATCGACTCGTAGGCGCGCAGGCGTGGCGTCTGACTGGATGTCGAGCAATCGACCCGCAGTCGCATGCCGTTACTGCCCGTACCTTGCTTGAATACCGCCTTGCCGGTACCGGTGAACTCCTTCGTCCAGCCGGCAGCGGACTGGCTGCCATAGCCAGCGACGAGGCACTTGTCGAGAACATCGATCAGCTTGTAATCAGCGGCGTTACCCGTGAGCACCGGCGCTGACGCATCGGTATGACGATAGACACGAACGGTCATTCTGTTTCTCCTTTAATCGGTATCGCCGCGCAGTTCCAGCGTCAGCGCATCGCCACTCAGACCTGCCCCGGCCAGGATGACGCGTGCCACCCAGACCGGCGCATTGGCGCCGACGGTGTTGAAGCGCAGCTGGTTGCCGGTGGCCCATCCGCTGCCCCAGCCAGCCGCGCGCAGTGTGAAATAGGCCAGGCCGGTAAGCGGATTGACCACCTGCACATCGGCGGCCGTGGTGCCGGTGGCGATCTGGCCGAGGTTTTCGCCGATCACCGCGAAGGTGGTCGTGCCGGTGAAGCTGATGCGCCAGCGCTCCGATACCGCGCCGTCGTTGAGCACTTCAATCGGATAGTTGACGTCGTCGTATTGCGCGTTGGATTGCGAGCCGATCAGCGCGTCCGCCCACACACTGGTCCATGTCGCCTGGTCGAATACGTTCGAGACGCGCGCGACCATGTCGCCGAACACCAGCGCCGACGACAGCAGGCTGCCGGATGGGAAGGCGCGTTCCAGCGGAAAAGCCAGGGCCACTTGCCCGGTGATCTGACTGTCGGTGCATAGATTCATCTGCTCGATGCGGTGACGCGCCACCAGCGGCTGCGTCAGGCCCGCGAGGTTCGCGTTGGCGGCGATCGTCAGGGTGCCGGCCGTCAGGTTCGCCGTCCAGTTGGCGGCATCGACGAACGTGCCGGCCTGGTCTTCAAGTGTCACCGCCGCGAGGCTGGCGCGACCGAGGCTATAGCTTTGGCCCAGCGTCACCGGATTGGGCAGACTGGTTGCCTCGGTGTGGTGCAGCACCACGATATCGCCGGCACGAATGATCGGCACGCGGCCGTCCATCGGCAGGCGCACCGGATCGACCCCGAGCAGGCTGGCATCGAGCGGCAGGCTGGTCTGCACCACGCAGTTGTAACGCAGCGTGCCGGGCAGCACTTCACGCGGCTGCCAGATCAGGCCGCCGATCACATTGGCGGCGTCGTACCACCACTCGTTTTCCAAGCCAGCGGCCGTAACCATGGCGCCGAAATCGAGATGCGCGACGCCCATCGTCTGATTGATCGTGCCGACGATGTTGTTGCCGGTGATCGCGCCATTCTGGTCGCTGGTCGCCGTGAGCAGCTCGCCATCCTTGGCGGTGACTTGCACGTAGAACGACGCCGGCCGCAGCGGCGATCCGGCCGTGCGAAAGTCGGCATCGAGCGCCGTGAAATCGCCGTAGGCCGTCAGGCAGGCGCTTACCACCACCCCCAGCGCCGTATCGTCATTCCACAGCCCGATCGAGGCCAGTCCGGTGCCGTAATCGATGGCGCCCGAGGCGATCTTGGTCAGGTCGGTGGTATTGACGCGCGAATAGAGCGTGCCGTTTTCGTCCCAGTAGGTTTTCCCCGCCAACGCGAACAAGACGCTGCCCGGCACGACGGTCTGGCTGGTCGTGCGGCACAGATCGATCACCGGCGGAACCGCCCCGGCGCCATCGACCGGCACGCCCACCGAGACGGCGCTCGTGTTCGTGCCCGCCGTAGTCTGATACACGAAACTGCCGGTCGCGCCGATCTTCGCCTGCGCGGTGCCGGCTTTCGCTTCCCACGTACCCGGATTCTGGCCAATGAAGAAGCCATACAAAGGCCGCCAGTTGAGATAGGTGATCGCCACCGACGCGGTCGCCGTGACGACGCCGGTGTTGTAGTTGATCGTGCCGATGGCCAGGCCGCCCGCCACGGTGATCTGGCCATTGTTGTAGCCGGTCGTTTCGAGGCCGCCGGCGCCGTTGTCGACGAACGCCATCAGGATGTCGCCGGCACTGCTCGTCAGCGTGATCGTGCCGCGCAGCGATCCGGGATGGATCGCCGCGAAGTTCGGGTCGTCGGCCAGGTCGAACAGCCGGTTGGCGTCACACGTCGACATGAAGCTGCGCGTGATCGGGTTGGCATCCTGAGAGACCAGCTTGGTGGCCGTGACGGTGACGACCGAGCCGGCATCCGGCAGGCGATCCGAATACTCGATGACGATCTTGCCCTTGGCGTAATCCACCGTGCCGGTCGCGCCGGTACCGGACAGTACGCCGTTGCTGTTGTCCAGCAATGTGCGCGTCGCGGCATTGACGAGATACTCGACGCTGACGCTGTCGGCGGAGAGCGGGTAGTGGGTATCCTCGACCAGCGTGGTGCTGCCCAGATCCTTCCAGGTCGCACTGCCATCGGCAACGGTGGTGCCATCGGTCGGCCAGGTCGGCTCGACGCCGCTGGAGGTGCCGGCGATGGTGACGACATACAGATGAGTACCCTCGACGATCTTCTCGCCGACGACGTAGGCGTGGTTGTTGGTCCAGGCCGGGTAGGTCGCCACGGTCACGACCACGCTCTGCGCGGGATCGGGAATGTAGGCAAGAAAGGCCTTGCTGCCGCCGAACAGGGTCACGGCCTCGTTGGTCACGGCCGCTGCCGCGATGGTATCGACCGAGCCGCGCAGCGCGCGGGCGATGTTCTCCGGCTTGAAATCGTCGACGGTCATTTCGCCGCCGACGGCCGTGATGCGTTCCTGGACGTCCAGTTCGCCGCCGCCGGCGTTCTGGTAGTCGATGCGCGCCTTGCGCTCGGTGTCGACCTTGTAGGACAGGGTTTTGCAGTTGCCGACGGCAATGGGCGCCTCGCTGGCGCCGCGCTTCTTGATGTAGAGCGGGCCTTTGCCCATGTAGCCGCGCGTGGTGGAAGTAAGCATGGTCAGTCTCCTTTAGACAGCTTGATTGGTTTCAAAGACAAGCGGCAGCCAGAGCAGGCCACCCTGAAAATCGGGGCGCGGACACTCGACCAGCCGCAGCTCCATGTGCGCCGTGCTCGGGCGCCAGCCCATCAGCCGATCGAGGATCGCGGTGACGAGCGGCTGGGCAGCGGCACGCGCCGCCTGGCCATCCTCCGTCGCGCACCACGGCGAGCGGCCATTGGGGGTGTCTATCCGGCGCGGTACCCGCTTTGCAGCGGGCTTCCAGGACACCATCTTGAGATACTCCGTTAACCGACCCCGAAGGCCATCATCTGTATCGAGTCCATCAGAAATCGACTTCCTGCCCTCGTTGCATGCAGCCGCCCCTTGCGCCGCTTCAGCATTCCCATGGCTTCGAGCTTCCTGATCTGAAGCTCGACGTGCAACGCAGCCTCCGGCAACCTGGTCATTCCCGCCAGCGGGTGCGCCTGATGCCCCCCGCGTAGCGGATAACTCGTGAGCGCAAATGTTTCGTGCAACCCTTCCTTGGCTGACGCCCACGTAAGTATTTCCATCTGCTCCAAGGTGATTTCCAGCCGCAGATTCGCTTCCATTCAAACCTCCTATCAGTCGATCGAGCCTGTAACGTTGAACAGCCGCGATGATGTTAGCCGGCAGTGGTGCCCGCAGCGGAAAGTAACGCTTCTTGCCGCCGCGGACTGGCTGCTCACGGTAGGGCCAGGATTCTTTGATGGAGCGCTTCTGCGCGGCTTGCCAGGAGACCGCCAGCGCGGCACCGATCTCGGCGAAATCGGCTTCCGGCGCGGCCGGCACCGGCACGGGCAGGCCGGCGCTCATGGCCGGCCTCCATTGGGGCGGGAAGCGCTCGCGGTGGCAGAATGACAGGTGCAACCCTTATCAACCACTACCGGAGGCTTCCCATGATCGACAAACAATCTGCTCAACATATCGTCACGCTTTTCGAGAATTCCGAAGAGACCGCAATTCAGCTTGCAGTGCACGAATGCGCCTTGCTATCGTTGATTGCTTCACACCCAAGGCCAGAGGATTTCGCCGCCGAGTTCCGCACAACATGGCAGCGCTTTGGGCAGCAGCACTCAGCAATCGAACACGGAGAGAAAATGCTTGCCCATATCGCTGAAGCGCTGACCCGGATTGAGGAGTCATGCCCGGTCCCGCTTGGGGTTCGTCCGCCGAGGAGTTGATGTAACGGCTCATTGAGCGCCCTCCATTTGGTGCTTGATGCGCTTGATCTGCGCGGCCAGCTCGTCGCGCAGCAGTTCCGCCCGGCCCAGTTCGGCCAGTAACGCGTCGCGGCCGTGAAACACCCGGCAGCCCCGGATTTCGGCCAGCCAATGGGTGACGGCGTGCGTCTCCAGCGTTTCTTCCAGCGCCGGTACAAACTCCAGCGGAAAGCGCCAGGCCTCGCGGCTCTTGGCCGACCAGGCGTCGAGCATGTGCTTGGTGATCTTTTCGCCGGTCAGCGCCGACATCCGCTCGCCGACTTCTTCGCGGGTGAGCGGACTGGCCGCGAGCGCTGCGGAAATGACCTTGCACAGCGCGACATGCACCTTGAGCCCACCGTCCGCCGGGACCGGCGCCGTCGGCACCGTGGTATCGAACAGGAATTCGAGGCTGAGCTGGGCCGGGTTAAGCGGTTTCATGGCTCACCCCCGTGTCAACACGATTTCCATTGACGGCCCGATTCGCCGCGTTACACTGGAGTGCGTTACTGGCGGGAATCGGTTTCAGTTCGCAGCGCCGCCCGAGGGGTTCGCCGGCCGGGTTGTAACGCGACGGCCACACCGCTTGCGGGTGCAGTTCCAGCGCGTGCGCGATGCGTAGTTCGCCGCGATGGTTGGGCACTCTGAGCGTCTCGTATAGCGCATGCCGGCTGACGCCGTAGAGCTTCGCCACTTGAGCGACGTTGGTGCCCTTGGCACGCAACGCCTTCATCACTTTTTCAGGAGACCAGTCTTGATTTTTCATGTGCCGCCCCTTGCTTGTTATGACTCTTCACGATGAGGGGCATTACAACACGTTAAAACGTGCCATGTCAATAGGGCGGACACGTAATTTCTTTGGTTGTATCTTTAGCGTCTTCTAATATTCATGCAAAAACACCGCAAACGCAGTCGTAGAGCGGCTTTCAGCGAAGTTACAACCACCCGTTTTGGTTGTGGCTTTCGGTTGTGGCTTTCGCCATGAAAGCCACAACCCAGAAACCAACGTTCATTGGCGGCAGAATGAGGGTTGCCAGGGAACACCTTGGCCTATCTCAGCAAGAGCTTGCCGATGAGCTGGGCGGGTCGAAGCGTGGCATTCAGGACAATGAGGCACGTAACCGCGTGCCAGGTGGCGAGGTGATTTACGGTCTGGTGCGCCTTGGCATCAACGCCAACTGGCTGCTGACGGGCGAGGGGCCGATGCTGCTGGCCGACCTGGCGCCCAAGCCGCCCCGGATCAACGCCGAGGCGCTGGGGGCCATGCTGCAGGCCGCCGAAATGGCCCAGCCACACGCCTCGCCTGCCCGCAAAGCCGCTCTGGCAGCGGAGTTCTACGCGTTGAGCGTGAGTCAGGGCATCGTCAGCGAGGACGACATTCACCCCCCGGCAGTGGCGGACGCGGCATAACGGGTGCATAATCCGCCGTCATGGCGGAGGATTGGAAACGCGCGTGGCTGCTGGCACTGGCGCTGGCATGGATGCGTGACTATGATGAGGGTGGCGATCTGTCGATGCTCTACCTGGCTGCTGTTGCCGGCCAGTTTCGTCGCCCCGCCAGTAACGCCTCGAATGATTTAGCCGCGCAGCTTGTTCTGGTGTTTGTCTGGCCGCTGACCAGTGCCAATACCACCGCGAAATCCGCCGGATATGGCCCCGTTTCGTGCAAAACAGCCGCCGCGCCAAAACTGGCCCTCATCCCGCTCAATCCCGCTCTGTTGCTGCACTTCCCGGTTTCCGTGGCCGGTGATGGCATGTGCCAATACGCTCACCAGTCCACAGGTGTGCCCTAATGGTTTGGTCACGATTCTGAAGTCTGGCTATATCGACCTTCGGTCAGTTTGATATGGGCACATTACTTACCTACGCTATTATCCCGCCAGGCCGCCAGCCAAGTCCCGCCGAGCATTTCGCGCATCAGGGTAGCCAGCCATATGTCTTCGACTCGTATAAGCAGCGCTATGCGATGTCGGAGCGTGGCCAGTTGATCGGCCACAAGCAGACGATCCTGGAGTGGATCGCGGCAGCTTAAGCCAAGTACAACGTCGTCATTCCCGACACGCACTATCTGTCGCTGATTCATGCCCTGACCGCGACCACGGGGGCGCCGGCCTGGACAGGATTGCGCGAGGCGAAGAGCCTGGAGGCATCGATCCTGTCAAAGGTGGATCGACTATCCGGTGAGGGGGATTTACATCGCAAGGTGGCACCGGACAAGGGAGGATTTGGCGGTGATCATAGGCATCTGCGGCATCCGCCGTATGTTGTAGGTCAGTAAATGAAAACAACCACAGGACCCTAAGTGTATTCGTTGGGCTGCCCAGTATTCCTTTCAATCAAGACATCCCGCGAGTTCAGCAACGTCCTCGATACTCAGCGCTTCCCGCCTGGCAAAGCGTACTGCTTGGTTATATTCAGCTTGGGTAAGAAATCCGCCTGCTCCCGGAGTTGATTGAGCGCAAGGGTCAAGGGTTGCGTATTCATGCCTGCTCTCACCTCTTGAGGCCTGTCTTGCGTCATGGTGTGTCGGCCGAAACTTCGATGGTTGCGCCCGTAACGGCGAACGAACCGCCGCCGAAATAGTGGAGAGTGCGGAGATTGTCGTCATCGAACTGCCAGCGGCCCTCGCGGAACACCCGATCGTCCGCCTGTGCTGCCACTACCTCGGCGAGGAAAAGGTCATGGCGCAGCTGGTTGTCCGGTCGGGGCAGGACACGGCATTCCAGCCAGGCCACGCAGCCTTCGACCAGGGGGGAGCCAATGACCTGGGCGGCGAAATCTCCGAGCCCGGCGTAAGCGAACTTGTCGACCTCCTTGCCGGATGCCGATCCGGCTTGCAGAACATTCCCGGCGATAGCCTTACACGGAATGTTCAGGGCGAACTCTCCCGAGGCCTCGATGAGCTGTCGGGTAAAGGTGTTGGCATCGATCACCACCGCAAGCTTGGGCGGATCGAAGTCGAGCGGCGTGGCCCAGGCCGCGGCCATCACGTTCTGCCTGCCCTCATGGGCACTGCTGACGAGGGTCACCGGGCCGTGATTGAGCAGGCGATAAGCGTGGGGGAGAGCGATGGCAGTGCGCATGGCGGTTGATTTCAGTGCGTATATCTTGAGGGCAGCAATCTTGTTGGCCTTCGGCAAGCGCTTGAGGCCGATTTCGGCCAGCAGTGCCTGAGTACGAGAACCGACAGGACAGGATGCTACCAAGCGCAAAGGCTTGTGGGAGCGGGTGTAACGGGCGCCCTTGCCATCTAGATGCGCCTGAAATCGGCGCCCCACATCGGTGGTAATCCCGGTGTAGAGAGAGCCGTCGACACACTCGATGAGATGGAGATGCCAAATCGATGACATCAGGGATAGGAAGCGGACATGATCGCCATGGTCTTATAGCGAGGCACTGGCCCGGATACATTTGGTTGCAAGTTCAAATTGAATTTCGCATTGACAATCCCATCTACCCAAAGACAAGTTCAACACTTCAGGTAATCCCATGCAACAGAGTGCCATCGAAAATTTCATCGCCGACAGCCGCCGTTATCTCTGCCAGTAAGGCGGTCCAATCATCCCCCTGGTGGCCGCCCCTCCCTCGGCTGCCCGAAAGCCCCGCATTGCGGGGCTTTCGTTATTCTGCACCCTAATATTCCCGCCTCAACTGCAGTGAAATATCCGGGCTAGGGTCACGTGGTCAATAGCCGGCAATAGGAGTCAAGATTCCGGTTGCATCGTCTTCTTTGATGTGCTGGTGCACGCTGGTTACCGGAGAGGTAGTTGCATCGCGACCTTCGACGAAACTCTGCTCGCGTACGATCAGCCAGTAGGCCTTGTTTAGCTCCAGGGCGCGCTGTTTCGAGGCAAACAATAGCGTCGAAATGTCGCCGCGCAATTTTTCAAGCATCCCCTGGTCCAGCGTGCCGTCTGGCTTGAAGAACTTGTCCATGACCTCGCGGTTGCCGCGAAACTCGTCGCCAGCGCCGTTCGTTTTCAGATAGAAGGCATATTCGGGTTCGCCGTCGGCACGTAGGCGCTCGGGTGTTCCCTGCAATCCCTTCTGGCTCCAGTGATACCAGCCGCGCTGGTGGGCGCCGGAGTAGTCGAACTTGCGGTGGAAAGAAAATATGCCGTCGCGGTTGGCGCCGATGCCACCGTGGCAGCCGACACAGAATGTCAGTTCCTCGTAGTTCTGTGGACGCAGTTCGCCACGGGCATCCTCGATCATGCCGGCATACACCCAGCCCTGGCCATTGCTGACACCGGCCTCTATGTTGCCTCGGACTGTGCGCAGACGGTCGGGGAAGTCGTTCTTCTCTTTAAATTCCTTGAGCGCCTGGTTTTCAAGATCGGCATAAGTAGTCCAGTAACGTTTTTTTGCATAACGGACTTCCTTCATGCGTGCCGCGAGGAGATTATCCCCAGCAGTATTGACGTCGATGTACCGGACGGTGTGTAGAAACTCGGTGCCTTCGGGATACAGACCCGCGGCCAAATGAACGCGGCCGGCTTTCTGCTCGGCAAGGGCTTTGCCCACGTACCACATGTGCTTCTGCTTGAGCGGAGCCCAGTCGTAAGCAATCTTGCGGGCAGTCCCGATGCGGCCATCCTTGTCGAGATCCACTCCGCCCATTGCCGCCTCGTCGATAGGGTCGATTGCTACGTCGCGCTCCTTGAGCATGGCTTCGACGATCGCCAGGTTGGTCTTGTAAACCGTGAGATCATTTTTACCCTGCAGGTTCGTCCGAAAGGCTTGCGGTAGACGAATCATTACATCGTCGGTCGAGCCATTGGTGGGCCAGAATGTGCCCAGGAAGGGGTAGTAGCCGAATGCTCGCCAGCCGGTCAGTTTTCCCCATTCATCGCGATCGAATCCTTCGGTGTCGAAGTTGAGCCTTATATCCGGCACGAAGCCTTCCCAGCGGCCGTTGCCGTCATGGTCCCAGTCCTCGGGAAGCTTGGCGAGTTTCAGCGCCGGGAGGATCCGACCCTTGTCGTCGAAATAGTTACTAGAACGGATGTAGTTCCACGCCTCTTCGTCGGTAATGCTGGCGAGAGCTGCGCGTCGATCCTTGAACAGATTTGTCCAGCGATTGGTGCGGGGAATTTCCGAGAATTCGTAGCCGAGTTGCAGGTCGTCATCCACGATGAAATTCGGTGGTATGGCCGGGGTGTGGCAACTGAAGCATGGATTGTGAACACGCTTCAGCTCATCCACCGTCTTCGTATAGCACTGTGATGGAATGTAGGCGGCCGGGTTGTCGAGCATATGCGCGTTGAGCGACCGCTTATTGTTGATTTCTGCGGCCTGTAGCAGGCTGCCACCCAGCAGGGCAATGCAACCCAGTGCGATTGGTAGTGACTTGTTCAAGATCCCCCCGATGGAAAAAACGGGGATATAGATCCCCGTCGTTTCTGTCCTCGGCCGGCCATGCAATACCATGGCCGGCCGCAACAAGGTCTCAGTGACGCTGCCAGTGACGGCGATGCTCACCATCCATCTTCGGGAACGGACCGATGTAGCCGGTATAGCCGCGTGCCTGGCCAGGGTTCTCCAACTTGTCCGAGTCGGACTCACCATAGGGATGTTGCACTACCGACATGATGTAGGCGTGGCCGTTGAGATCCGGATAGAAGTAGGGCGAGGTAGTTTCCGAACCGTAAGGCGTGGTCTGGATACGCGTCAGCTTCTTGTTGTCCAGATTGAACGACCAAATCATGTCGTTTTGGTGTCCGGAGCCGGTGTCCTCACCGATGATCAGCGTGTTATAGCCGGGCAGGTAAGTGATGTTGTCCGGGTTGGCCAAGCCATTCACATCGCAGCTATTGCCCTGGAACACATCGCCAGCAGGGTAGGTCTTGGGGATGCCGGCAACCAGGGGGTACATGTTGGTGGCTGTGTAGCCGCCATCGACGTCAAGCGCATAAACGCCGCCGCAGCTGTTCTTGGCGACTCGGATGCTGTTCGGGCCGCCGACATCGGAACCCTTGTTGTCTTCCATGCCCTTGCTGATGTCGGACATGGCGATGTAGAGCTGACCGGCCTCCGCGTTGAAGGTGATGCCTTCCATCTTGTTCCACTCGGTGGTGGCACCTTCCATCGCTGCCCAGCGGCGCGTTTCCAGACGCGAGGCGATCGCCTCGTCCGTCGCGTTGATGACGCCGTCGGTATTGACATCACGCAGTTTCAGGCATTGATGCTTGGTGGCGTTGATGGATTTGTAACCAGCTTCACAGGTGCCGTTGGCCGGGGCAACTTCATCGAAAATATCGGCAAACTTGTACTTGCCAATCCACTCCTTTACTTGCGCGTTGGTAGCGTGGCCGAGGCTGACCCAATTGATCTTAGCGGAGCCCATGCCCTCGCCTGACTTCTGGTTCCACTGCGCGGCCCACAAGGTACCGGCGCTCAGGTCGCCTTTTTCGTCAGCGACGAAGCGAAAGAGACCGACGTTGCCGCCGTCATCCGACATGTAGGCTGTACGTTCGTCGGGCATCACATAGGCCAATTCGAAGGCGATACGACCCATTGCATAGTGCTTGACGACTGCGGCGTCTTCGAAGCTATCGACCTTGACCTCGACCACATAGCCATAGTCATAAGGATTCATCACATTGATCGCTTCGGCGGGCGCGGCACCGAAGTAGGCAGCCATCGCCGCGTTGTAGGAATCGACCTTGTTGTCGCGCCATTGCTTGGCATCCGGTTCGTATTCCTCAGAACCCAGGTGCGAACCCCAGGGCGTCACACTGCCGGCGCAATGCACCCAGCCGCCATTGACGTGCGAGAAATCCAGGGCACGCGTGCGTACCGGCACCAGTTCGCCATTGCGCTTCTGTTGCAACTTCGTCAGGTACATGGCGGCCGGGCGGGATTCGAAGTGCGACACCATATACAACCCACCGTGACGACCCTTCAGCAGGGAAGCGAAGTCGTTGTCGTTGGAGATGACGTTCGAGCCGTCAGCAGCCTTCAGGGGCTGGCCGTTGATATCGAAAATCTGGCCGTAAATGCCACCCTTGATGTCCCCTGAGCGGAGGATTTCATGAAAGCCGACGTTGACCGTGCGGCCATCGACGACGGCGCTCGGTGAGGCATTGATCTGGCGTTTCTCGGCATCGGTGATCGGAACGGGGACTTCGGTAAATTCGATGTTGCCGGCGTAAGCCTGTGATATGCCGACGAGCGCGGCTGAGATTGCTAGGACGAGTTTGTTGCACTTCATGTAGTTGTCTCCCAAACGAATTGAACAAGAAGAGGGGGCGGGGTGCGGTCGATGATTTGCGCAACAATGACATGTTGCGTACATCATCTTGCAGATGGAATATGAAAGTAATATGAAGATTGGACGACGGTTTTATTTATGTTCTCGACATCATTTCGAAACGATGTAGCACGGCACGGACATAGGCAATGGTTTCCAAATAAGGCGGAATACGGCCGCCATGCCGACGTACAGCGCCTTCACCTGCGTTGTAGGCAGCCAAGGCAAGCTGCAGGTCGCCATTGAACAGTCCGATCAGATTGCGCAGATAGCGTGCTCCGCCCTGCAAATTGGCGAGCGGGTCGCGGCGGTCGGCCACGCCAAGGCGACGCGCGGTGGCCGGCATCAATTGCATCAGGCCAACGGCTCCCTTGGGCGATACGGCATTGGCGTTGTAGCCCGATTCGACCTGTATCACCGCATGCAGCAATTCTGGCGCAAGGTCGTGTTCCGCCGCAACCTGTGCGATGTGGCCCGAATAGCGCTGCATCCCGTTCCGGAACCCGTGACTCGATTGCCGGCGCGCTGGCGAGGTTGTCGGCAGGTCTTCGGTGCCGAGAAAGAAAACATAACCAGCTTGGGGGCGATCGGTGAAGGCTGGAACCCCATCGTCATGCCAGCCAAGAAAGACATCGGCATGTGCCGATACGGCGAACTGCATTCCCATCATGGTCGCTGTCGCCAGCAACATGGTTAGCCGTCTAGACTGCATGCGCTGCTTAAACCTCGTCCAGATAGTGACGATCATTCATGGCAGGCAGGTCACGGTACCCAATGGTGCAGTCGTCGATTTCAAAGTCGACATCACCACCGTGATAGGCGCCGATATCCAGATTGCGATGACGCATTTCCATCTGTAACTCTTCGGTTGTCATCTGGGCGAAGCCCCGGAAACCGTTTTCAAGAATGCCCTGCAGCCAGCAATACTGGTTGCGGTCGAAAATGCTGACCAGGCAATCCACTACCAAGGCTTCGATAATATGTTCGCGCTGCATGATGAATCCTCAACAAGCGACAGGACTCGTCACGCTAATACAAACGGATGACAGTTTGATGTAAGGGATGCACGCGAAATTATCCAAACAGACTAGGAGATATATCGCTGGCCCCGCGATTTCACTAATTCGTCACATTCACTTCATAGACTGCCCAGTCCCTAATTCATATTGCCCAGACTGGTGGCTGTCCATGAAAGTCAACACAACGCATCGCGGCTTCACGTTGCTCGAACTGCTGGTCGTCATGGTCATCATCGGCCTGCTTGCTTCGTATGTCGGACCGAAATTCTTTTCGCAGATCGGCAAGTCCGAGGTCAAGGCGGCGAGGGCGCAGATCGATGCGCTGGAAAAGGCACTCGACCAGTTTCGCCTCGATCTGGGACGCTATCCGACTACCGAGCAGGGTCTGACGGCGCTCATGGAGCGTCCAGCCGGAGAGAAGAAATGGGGCGGACCCTATCTCAAGAAAGCGGTACCTAACGATCCCTGGGGGCGCCCATACGTCTATCGCCAGCCCGGCGAACACGGTGAATACGACCTACTCTCGCTGGGCAAGGATGGCCAGCCGGGCGGCACGGGCGAAGCGGAAGACATCAACAACTGGCAGTAGCAGGGCAGTCATTTCCAATGCATTTCAAGATCAAGGCGATGACAGCGGCGGGCCAGGTCAGCCGTTTGGCCATCGATGCGCGCGACGCGGGTGAAGCCGAGCAACTCGCGCGCAAGCAGGGCTATGCCGTCATTTCGGTCGCCCCAGCCGGCATGCAGCTGGCTTACGGCGGACAGTCTGCCCAATTCCCGCTGCTGTTGTTCGCGCAGGAACTGCTGGCGCTGCTGGAATCGGGCATTGCTGTAGTCGAAGCAATCGAGACGCTGGCGGAAAAGGAGTCCCGGCCGACCGTGCGCCATGTGCTCGACAGCATGCTCGAACGCTTGCGCGAGGGGCGCACGCTGTCGGCTGCCATGGCGGAAATGCCGGTTCACTTTCCAGAACTGTTCGTCGCCACCATCCGTGCCAGTGAAAAGACCAGCGACCTTGGCGAATCGCTGCGTCGTTTCATTGCTTACCAGAATCAGGTCGATTCGCTGCGGGCCAAGATCGTCAGTGCCGCCATCTATCCGGTATTGCTGGTCGCCGTCGGTGGTTTGGTGATCCTCTTCCTGCTGGGCTACGTCGTGCCGCGCTTCTCCCATGTCTATGAGGACATTGGTGGCGAGTTGCCCTGGCTATCGCGGATGTTGCTCGAATGGGGGCAGATGATCGAGCGCGACGGCCTGCTGGCACTGACGGTGGTCGTCATCGGCGGCTTCGTCCTGCAACGCCTGCTGCGCCGCCCGGAGATCCGCGCACGCATGGCTGAAACCATTTGGCGCCTGCCGCGCCTCGGGGAACGCCTGCGGGTATTTCACCTGGCGCGCTGCTACCGCACGCTCGGCATGCTGCTGCGCGGGGGCATCCCCATCGTGCCCGCGCTGGAAATGATCGAGGGCCTGCTCGCCGCCGGCTTGCGTCCCCAACTGGCGCGCGCCACGGCGGTGCTGCGCGAGGGCGTGCCGATTTCACAGGCACTCGGTCGTCATGGCCTGACCACGCCCGTCGCCCAGCGCCTGCTGCGCGTCGGCGAGCAGACCGGCAACATGGGCGAGATGATGGAACGCATCGCCGCCTTCCATGACGAGGAAACGGCCCGCTGGACGGAAATGACCGTGCGGCTCGTCGGCCCGCTGTTGATGCTGTTCATTGGCCTGCTGATCGGGGTCATCGTCGTCCTGCTCTACCTGCCGATTTTCCAGCTTGCGGAGAACATCCAATGAAGATGGAAACCATCACCCTCCCGTTCCCCGCGGATGAAATTCGTGCCGCGCGGCTCGCCGCGGCAGGACGGAAACTCGTCGAGATTCTCGAAGAGCGTTCCGGACTGGAGCCGGCAGTGTTCATTGCCAGGCTGGCGGCGACGGTCGATTATCCGGTGTTGCACATGGCTTTCCTGCAGGCCGCCGAGTCCTGCTTCGATCAGCTCGGTTTCGGCGAGGCGCTGCGCCTCGAATGCATGGTGCTGCGCCAGGATGGCGAACTCTGGGTGGCGCTGGCCGATCCGTTCGATGGTGACCTGCGTGACCGCCTCGCCACCTTGCTCCAAGCCACGCCGCGGATCGGTGTCGCGCATCGGGCCGATATCGCCGCCTGCCTGCATCGCTACGAGGAGGGCATCCGCGCGCTCGACAGTGTCGCCACCGTCGCCGATGGCGCGGCACGGGGCGCGGCGCTCGAGGAGCTTTCGCTCAAGAACATCTCGGGCGATGTCAGCCCGGTCGTGCGGTTGGTGAATTCGACCCTGCATGACGCGCTCAAGGGCGGTGCCAGCGATGTCCACATCGAATCGCTACCGGGCGGTCTCGCCATCCGCCACCGCATCGACGGCGTGCTGGTCTCGGTCGGGGGCATGCAGGGGGGGGAACTTGCCGAGCAGGTCATCTCGCGCATCAAGGTCATGGCCGAACTCGACATCGCCGAACGGCGGGTACCGCAGGACGGCCGTTTCCGTGTCGCCTACCAGGGACGTGAAATCGACCTGCGCGTTTCGATCATGCCCAGCATCCATGGCGAGGACGCAGTGCTGCGCATCCTCGACCGGCGTGCGCTGGCCGATGAACTTTCCTCCCTCACGCTCGACAGCCTGGGCTTCGATGCCGCGACCCTCGCCGCGTTGCGCCGGCTGGCCGCCTTGCCCTACGGCATGCTGCTGGTCACCGGCCCGACCGGCAGCGGCAAGACGACCACGCTGTATGCCGCGCTGGGCGAGATCAACAGTGGAGAGGACAAGCTCATCACCATCGAGGACCCGGTCGAGTACCAGCTCGAGGGCGTGCTACAGATTCCCGTCAACGAAAAGAAAGGCCTCACCTTCGCGCGCGGCCTGCGTTCCATCCTGCGGCACGATCCCGACAAGGTCATGGTGGGTGAGATCCGCGATGGCGAGACCGCGCAGATCGCCGTGCAGGCGGCGCTGACGGGGCATCTGGTATTCACCACGGTGCATGCCAACAATGTCTTCGACGTGCTCGGGCGCTTCACGCACATGGGGGTCGATCCCTACAGCCTGATGGCGGCGCTCAACGGCGTGGCCGCCCAGCGCCTGCTGCGCCTGAATTGCCCGGCCTGCAGCGTGGCGGTCCAACCGGATGCCGAGTTGCTGTCGCGGTCGGGCATTCGGGATGCCGCTGGGTGGCACTTCCGTGCCGGTCGCGGTTGTGGCGTGTGCCGCGGCACCGGCTACAAGGGGCGTACCGCCGCGGCGGAGATTCTCCCGCTCGACGACGTGCTGCGGGAAATGATCGTCGGCCGCGAACCCGTGCGGCGCGTCAAGGAAACGGCGCGCGCCGCCGGCATGCGCCAGTTGCGCGAAATGGCGCTTGATCTGGTCAGGGAAGGCAAGACCAGCCTGGAGGAGGTCAATCGTGTTGTGGCGTGAAACCCTGCAAGTCCTTATGACGCCCGATCATCTCGACTATCGCGTGATGCCGCCGCTCGGCCTGTCGCCAACCGATATCGGCAGCATTCCGTGCGTGCCTTCCAGGTCGCAGCAGCCGGGCTGGAAGCCGGCCTGCGATGCCCTGATGGGCCTCGTCGACAGCCACAAGGGCAAGCCGTTCCGCATCGAGGTTCAGCTGTCCGACCGTTTTGTGCGCTACCAGGTACTCGAAGCGCGCGCCGGCATCGTCACCCGGGCCGAATGGCGATCCTATGCCCGGCACGCCTTTTCCACCGTACATGGCGATGCCGTCAAGGATTGGGATTTCAGGATCGATCTCGTCCCGCCGGGCCAGCCTTCGCTTGCCTGCGCGATCGACAATGCGCTGATCGAAACGCTCCGCGAACTTGCCGCGAAACGCACGTCGCGTCTGGTCGGGGTACGTCCCCAGTTCGTCAAGCTGTTCAATCGCCGGCACTTCGCCACGCAGCAGCATGAACAATTCTGGTTCGCCGTGGTCGAGGAGTGCCATGTCTGCCTTGGCGTACAGGCCAACAAGGTCTGGCGCGCCGTGCGCAACGAGGCCGCACCCGACGGCTGGCAGGCCGCACTGCCGGGAATGATCCGGCGCGTGCGTGCCAGCCTCGATCAGACGGAAGGCGGCAGCCTGTATCTGTGCGGCAATCTTGCCGCGGGCGGCGTACCGGCCACCATCGAGGGATTGCCGGTCCATGCCGCGGAAACCAGCTTCCTGCGCGGGCGTTTGGTGTCCGTCGCGGCGCTGGAAAGCTGATTGCATGTGGCGCATCGCGGATTTCAATTTTGCCGTCGCCCGCAACGGGTACTCGGCATTTGCATGGGTGCTGCTGCTGGCGGGCGGACTGGCCAGCATGGCGATTGCCGAGCGGTACGGCGCCATGGCGGAAGAACATGAGAGCCTGATGCGTCAGGCCGGCCGCCTCGAGCGCAAACTCACGCCGCCCGTCGCCAAGCGCGCTGCTACCGCGCAAAAGTCGGCGCTGGAGGAACGGCACGAAACGGTCCCTTTTCCGTGGGATATCGTGCTGCGGGAGATCGAGATCGCTGTCGATCCGCGCGTAGCCCTGCTCAGCCTCGATACCGACATGACGACCGCGCGCACGCGTCTCGTTGCCGAGGCGCGCACGATCGACGACGCGCTCGGCTTCGCCGCACGCCTGCGCGACACGCCCGTCGCGCGCCGCGTCCTGCTGCTGGCCCACGAAACGAAGAAGACCCCGGCCGGCACGGTGATCGGCTTCACCCTGCAGATCGACTGGGATCTCGAGTGATGGGCGCACCCGCGAACGTTCAGCTTGCCCTGGCTTGGTTGCGCTACGGTGCCGAGCGTCTCGGCTGGCCCGGCCTGCTGGGTTTGGTGCTCGGCGGCACGGCGGCAACGCTCTGGCTGGCCGTGGTGATTCCCCTCGAAGCCGACAATGCGGAACAGCGCGCCAATATCGTCGCGCTGCGCGCCCGGATCGAGGCACAGCCCGAGATCGTGCCGGCGGCGGAAGCACGCACCCTGGCCGGCCTGCCCGGTGGCAACGCCTTGCTGCCGCTGGTCGCGGCCGTCCATGCCGGTGCCCGGCAGCAGCGCATCGCGCTCGAACTCGGCGAGTACGTCTGGCAGCGCGAGAGCGGCAACCGCCCGGCGCGCTATCGCATGATTTTCCCGGCGCGCGGCAACTACGCGAACCTGCGTGGCTGGACCGCTGCGCTGCAGGCGGCGCAACCCGAACTCGTGCTCGAGGAATTCGACCTGCGGCGCGAAAACATCGGCAGCGAAACGCTGGATGCGCGGGTCCAGTTCAGCGTGCGCCTGGAGGGAAAGACATGATGCCGCTGCGCATCCTGGCCGGCGGCCTCATGCTGACCTGCACCTGTGCTGTTACGGCACAGGAACCGTCAGTCTGTCCCGCCGCCGTCGCCAACCTGTTCCCGGTGCAATCCTGGCAGCCGCCCCCGCCGCCGCCCCTGCCACCGCGCAAGCCCGAACCGCCCAAGGCGCCGCCGTTGCCTTTCAAGTATCTCGGCCAGTTGCAGGAAGACTGGGGCATCGTCCTGTTCCTTGAACACGGCAAGCTCACGCTCGTGGCACGCACGGGCGAAACCGTGGCGGGCAGCTGGCGCATCGAAAAAATTACCCCGATACAGGCGGTCTTCAACTACCAGCCACTCGACCAATCGCAAACGCTCACCCTCCGGACCCGACCGTGAATATCTTCCGAACCCTAGTTCTGACCGGCCTCCTGCTGACCGGTTGCGCCAGCAACGTCGCCTTCGAGGAGGGCCGCGCACTCATCGATGCCGGCCGCGGCGAGGAGGGCCTCGCCCGCCTCGAACAGGCGGTACGCGACCGTCCCGACGATCGCGAGGCGCGTGCCTACTATTTCCGGCAGCGCGAACTTGTCGTTTCCGAAACCACCGCTGCCGCCGAGGTCGCGCGCCGCGAGAATCGCCTCGATGCGGCCGAAGCCGCCTGGCGTCGCGTGTTGCAGGCCGACGGCGGCAATGCGCGCGCCCGCGACGGGCTGGCCGAAATCGCGGCGGCACGCCGCCATCAGGCCATACTGGTCGATGCCGAGATGCTGCTGAAGAAAAACGATGCCGCCACCGCCGAATTACGCGCGCGCACAGTGCTCGCCGAAAATCCTTCGCATGCGGGTGCCCGGGCGCTGCTGTCCCGTTTGCAAGAACAGGAAGCGAAACATCCGCCGGCCGCCACGCTCAAGTCGCCGTTTGCCAAGCCGATCACGCTCGATTTCCGCGACACGCCTCTCAAGACCGTGTTCGAGGTCATTTCGCGCACGGCCGGCGTGAACTTCGTACTCGACAAGGATGTGAAAGGCGAGACCAAGGTGACCATCTTCGTGCGCAACACCAGCATCGACGAAGTGCTGCGCCTGATCATGGCGACCAACCAGTTGCAGCGCCGCGTCATCGGCGAGAACTCCGTTCTCGTCTATCCCGCCACGGCGGCGAAAGCCAAGGAATACCAGGAGACCGTGACGCGCAGCTTCTACCTCGCCAACGCCGAGGTCAAGCAGGCACAGTCCCTGATCAAATCCATCGTCAAGAGCAAGGACATCTTCATCGACGAGAAGCTCAATCTGCTGGTGGTACGCGACACGCCCGAAGCAGTGCGGCTCGCCGAGCGGCTGATCGAATCGCTCGACCTTGCCGAGCCCGAAGTGATGCTCGAGATCGAGGTGCTCGAAATCGCGCGCAACCGCCTGCTCGATCTTGGTCTCAAGTTTCCGGATCAGGTGGGATATGGCCTGCTGCAACCTAGTACAACATCTACTGTTGTCACATCCGCCGGATATTCAACCAACACCAATTTGGGAGGTACGCTTGCTCAGGGCATGGTCGACCTGCACAATCGCGATGCCCTGACCAGCTATGTTGCCAATCCGGCACTGCTGCTCAACCTCAAGAACCAGCTTGGAGAGGGCTCGCTGCTTGCCAATCCGCGTATCCGCGTCAAGAATCGCGAAAAAGCCAAGGTGCATATCGGCGAAAAGCTGCCGGTGTTCACCACCACCTCGACAGCCAACGTCGGTGTCTCCGCCTCCGTGTCTTACCTCGATGTCGGCCTCAAGCTCGACGTCGAGCCGAGCGTACACCTCGACGATGAAGTCGATATCAAGGTAGGGCTCGAAGTCAGCAGCATCGTCAAGGAAGTGCCGGGGCCATCCAATTCGCTGGCATATCAGGTTGGCACGCGCAGCGCCGCTACCGTGCTGCGTTTGAAGCATGGCGAGACGCAGGTGCTCGCCGGCCTGATCAACGACGAGGAGCGCACCAGCGCCAACCGGCTGCCTGCCCTCGGCGATGTGCCATTGCTCGGACGGCTGTTCTCGAGCCAGCGCGACAGTCGCAGCAAGACCGAAATCGTGCTGCTGGTCACGCCGCGCGTCGTGCGCAATGTCGCGCGGCCCCAGCTCGCGGCGCCGACGATTCCGGCCGGCACCGAGTCCGCCGTCGGGGCGGCGCCACTCAGTGTCAGCGGCGGGCGGGGAGTGTCGATGTCGACACGGCCGGCGAACGGCATGCCGAGATCACCCGAGCCCGCCGCCGTCGAGCCGGACCCGGCCGAAGCCCAGCCGAAAGAGGCCGAGCCGGCCGAAGCCGAGCCGGCCAAACCGCAACCCGTTCCGCTGGCACCGGCTGTCGCCACGCCACCGCAATGAAGCCACGCCCGGGCGGTTTCACGCTCATCGAACTGGCCGTGACGGTCGCCATCATCGGCGTGCTGGCCACTATCGCCGTGCCGATGGCGGAACTGGCCGTGCAGCGCAGTCGCGAGCACCAGTTGCGCCAGGCATTGCGCCAGATTCGCACCGCGCTCGACACTTACAAGCAGGCATGGGATGAAGGGCGCATCGAGCGGCGCAGCGGCGCGAGCGGCTATCCGCCCTCCCTCGACGTGCTGGCGAACGGGGTCGAGAACGTCAAGACGCCGGAACAGGACCGGATCTACTTCCTGCGGCGCCTGCCGCGCGACCCGTTCGCCGACGATCCATCGCTCTCTGCCGCCGATACCTGGGGCAAACGCGCCTACGCCAGCCCGCCGGACAATCCCGCCGAGGGCGAGGATGTCTTCGACATCCATTCGCGTTCCGAGCGCAGCGGCCTGAACGGCATTCCCTACCGCGAGTGGTGACGGCACGATGAGGAAATCCAGCGGCTTTACGCTCATCGAACTGCTCGTCGTGCTCGCCATCATCGCAGCGCTGCTCGCCATTGCCGCGCCGCGCTACTTCACCAGCCTCGACCGCGCGCGCGAATCCGCGCTGCGCGAAACGCTCTTCGTCATGCGCGACGCCATCGACAAATACCACGGCGACACCGGCCGCTATCCCGAGAACCTGAACGAACTGATCGACAAGCGCTATCTGCGCAAGCTGCCGCCCGATCCGGTCACCGAAAGCACGGATACCTGGATCGTCGTCATGCCGCCGGCGGGCGGGGCGGGGGGGCAGGTGTATGACGTGAAGAGCGGGGCTCCGGGGGAGGGCAGCGACAAAACACCCTATGCAGACTGGTGATGAGCGGACGGGTGATCATGCGTGAGCGTGGCTTCACCTACCTCGGCCTGTTGTTCGCCATCGCCTTCCTCGGCCTGCTGCTCGCCGGTACCGGTGAGGTTTGGCACACCACGCTGAAGCGCGAGCGCGAGGCGGAGCTGCTCTTCAGCGGGCGGCAGTACGCCCGTGCCATTGCCGCTTATCACGCGGCGACGCCGGGTGATGCGAAACAGTGGCCGAAGCGCCTCGAAGACCTGCTTGAAGACCGGCGCAATCCCGCCATCCGCCGGCATTTGCGGCGCCTCTATCCCGATCCCTTTACCGGCAAGCCGGAGTGGGGCTTGATCAAGGCCGGCGAATTCATCGTTGGTGTGCATAGCCTGGGCGAGGACAAGCCGCTCAAACAATCGGGATTCTTGCCCGAAGAGGAAGGCTTCGCCGGCGCGGCGAGTTATCGCGACTGGCGCTTCATCGGGCAGGCCAGGATTATCTCCAGTCAGGAGAAATGAAATTGCAATCCTTTCGTCGTGACTCCGTCATGCCAGGTCAGCAGAGTGGCAATCCCGTTCAACTTCCGCATCGAGGACAATTACATGAAAAGACACTTGCTTGCCATGGCCCTTGCCGGCGCATTGTTTTCCGGCGCCGCGCTCGCCGACCATCAGGCCCTTGCCTTTGAAAAGCTGTGGACCTACAACCATGCGGCCAATCCGGGTCAGGTATCCGAGATCCCGGCCTTCGACCGCAAGACCAATACCCTGTGGGTCGCGGGCGTCGTTGGCGTCGACGTGCTGGATGCCGAGACCGGCGCGCTGGTCGCGCATATCGATACCACCGCCCAGGGTCCCATCAACAGCGTGGCGATTCGCCATGGCCTGGCGGCCTTCGCCATCGAGGCGCCGGGCGACCGCCGCAATCCGGGCAAGGTCGTCTTCTACGACACGAAGACCCGCCTGCCGCAGGGTGAAGTCGAAGTCGATGCGCTGCCCGACATGCTCACCTTCACGCATGACGGCCGCAAGCTGCTGGTAGCCAACGAAGGTACGCCCAACGCCGTGGCCGATCAGCCCTATGCCCAGCCCGATCCCGCCGGCAGCGTCAGCATCATCGACATGGCGACCCGCACGGTGACCACGGCCGGTTTCGCCGGCGTGCCGGTCAATGGCACACACGCCCGCCTGAATACCGGCATGGACTTCGAGCCGGAATACATCGCGGTCGACCATCGCGACGATCGTGCCTATGTCACCCTGCAGGAAGCGAACGCGGTGGCGGTGCTGGACCTGGAAACCAACGAATTCACCGAAGTCATCGGCCTCGGCGTCAAGGATTTCAGCCTGGCCGACAATGGTTTCGGCGGCAACAACTTCATCGATCCCAATCACAAGGACGGCAGGATCGAGCTGCGTCCGGCCGCGGTCAAGGGCTTCTACCAGCCCGACGCCATCGCGGTGCATCACTTCCGCGGCAAGACCTATCTCGTCATGGCCAACGAAGGCGACACGCGCGAGGACGACGGCGACAAGAAGCGCGCCAGCAAGCTCGGCGTCACTGGCGATCTGGCCGAACTGAACATCTCCACCGTCGACTCCACGGCGACCGATCTGCATACCTTCGGCGCGCGCTCCTTCTCGATCCGCGACGCGGACGGCAATCTCGTCTATGACAGCGGCAGCCTGCTGGATGCCGAAGCCATCGCCCGCGGCATCTACGACGACGGCCGCAGCGACGACAAGGGTGTCGAGCCCGAAGGCGTGGCCCTGCTCGACATCGGCGGCCGCACCTACGCCTTCGTCGGGTTGGAGCGCACCACCAAGGCGGCCGTGGCGGTCTTCGACATCACCAACCCGCACCGTGTCGGCTTCATCGACATGATCGTCACCGACGGCGACATCTCCCCGGAAGGCCTCGCGGCGTACCAGCAGCGCGGCAACTTCTACCTTGCCATCGCCAACGAAGTGTCGAACACCACCACGCTCTACAGCCTGGAGCGGGAACGCCGGCACCACGGACGCCACCACTGATCCACCGGCCGATCCGCGACGGCCTCCCTTGCCGGAGGCCGTCACCTCAATCGCTCGATGATCCGTTCGGACTATGGCTGTCATCGAAACGCCCCAACAATTGCAACATTTCGGCAATAGGCTGATGCGTTCCCGAACTCACGGAGTCATGGTTATCCCGCGCATGCAGCTAGCCTTCATCCTGGCCGCGACGATGCTGGCCGTCGGTCCCGCGCTCGCCTTCGATGTCACGCCGGACATCGGCTGGACCGATGAGGCCGCCGACCCCTTCGTCATCGATCGCCAGGCGCAGCGCGTGCGTCGCACGCCGCTCGAATTCGCCGCGATCAAGGCCACGCCCGCCGAATATGAAGCGGCCACGGCCGACCGCAATGGCCGCGAACTCATGCGCGCGGCGCGCGACGGTCATCTCGCCAAGGTCAAGAAATTGCTGGCCGCCGGCGCCAATGCCAACGCGCCCGACCAGTGGGGCGCACGCCCGCTCGCCGTCGCGGCGACGGCCGGCCATGCCGAAATCGTGCGCCTGCTGCTCGAGCGCGGCGCCGACCCCGACGCGCGCGGCGAGAACGGCATCACGCCGCTGGTGGCCGCGGCGCTGGCCGGCCACGCCGGCATCGTGCGCCGCCTGCTGCGCGCCGGCGCGGATATCGACGCGAAAAGCGCGAATGGCGACACGCCGCTGCTCGCCGCCGTGCGCATGGACCGCCTCGCCGTCGTGCGCGAACTGCTGGCCGCGCGGCCCGATTTCGAACGCCCCGATCGCGACGGCCTGATGCCGCTGGCGCTGGCCGCGCGCGATGGCCGTGTCGCGCTGATCGACGCATTGGTCGCGGCCGGTGCCGACCCGAATCTGCTCGACAAGGGCGGCCGCTCGCCGCTGTGGTGGGCCGTCTATCGCAAGCAGCGCCTCGCCGTCGCGCTGCTGCTCGAACGCGGCGCCGATCCCGGCGCGATGTCCACCGACATCTACGACTGAAGCGTACCGTGCATACCGGCCACTACGACCTGATCCAGCTGTCGCCGCAGGAAATGGACAGCCTGCTCTACGCGATCGACGGCTCGCTCAAGGTGAATCGCCGCTTCCAGTTCTTCCTCTGGGCGCAGGGCGGGCTGCAGCCGCTCATCCCGCACGAGACGATGATCTGCGCCTGGGGCGACATCGACGGTACGCGTTTCCGCTATGAAGTATTCACGCGCATGATCCTCGACGACAATTTCGTCGGCGGGCTGGCCGATCCCATCGACGGCCTGCTGCCGCGCCTGATTGAGGCCTGGCGGCGCAACGAGAAGCAGATCACCGCCTGCGTGGCCAACCGGGACGACAGCCTGCTGCCGCCGCGCCTGCGCGCCGACCTGATGCGCCACGGCATCGAACGCATCGTCGTGCACGGCGCGCGCAAGATGAAGGAGGGGACCGGCAGCTTCTTCGTCTTCCTCAACGGCACGGAAAACTTCGGCACGCGCGACGCTTACCTGATGGAGCTGCTGCTGCCCCATCTACACATGACCGTGCATCGCCTCGCCGAGGACGAGGGCGACGAACAGCCGCCCACCGAGATCTTCATCGATGCCGTGCTGAGCGGGCGCGAGGCGCAGGTGTTGCAGTGGGTGCGCGAAGGCAAGACCAATCAGGAGATCGCGCAGATCCTCGACATCAGCCCGCTCACCGTCAAGAACCACGTGCAGAAAATCCTGCGCAAGCTCAAGGTCACTAATCGCGCGCAAGCCGTCGCGAGGGGCATCGCCGCGCGGCTGATCCCCGACCGCGAGGCCGCCTGACGGCACCGTGCCGTCCCGCCAGCGCCGACTTTTCTGCACCGCGCCACTAGTCCCATCGGACTAGCGAAAACAGCGGCGACGACGCCAAAGCTGTAAAGCATCCTCCCTAGAGTGGCATTCAGGAATTTGGGAACGCCGGCCCGGCCGACCGGTTCCGTACTCAGCAACCTCTTTTACGGGAGAAATGAATGAAACTGAAACTGAAACTTATGGCCGCCGCTGTCGCGCTGGCCGCCTCCGCTGGCGCCAATGCTGCCATCACCAACTCCACCAGCGGCAACGGCGAACTGTTCTTCACCATCTACGACGCGGGTGCTGATCTGTCGAGCAGCGCCGACGACCGTGCCTATGTCCGTGACCTGGGCTCGCTGGTGAACGGTGGTCTTATGAACGACTGGGTCTCTGATATCACGACCACAACTGGCCTAGCCATTCCGCTCAACAACCAGGGCTTCGGCACGATTTTCTCGGTCGGCGCCGACCTCAACCTGTCCTCCTTCCTTTCCGCCTCGACCGACCTCAGCCGCTTGCAGTGGAACATCGCCGCCGGTGACAACGTTGGTACCGACCGTGTTCTGACGACTGCGACCTCGATCTCCCTCGCGCAGATCCCTACCTACACACAGTTCCGAAGCAACTTTGCGTCCAAGATCGATGGTTATGTTGGTCCTTACGTCAACAACGCTGGCATTCCCGATGCGGGGTCGATCGTTCTGAGCGGTGCCGGCGCCGGCCTCGCCGCCTGGGGCAACAATTTCGGCGGTGGTTCAGCTTTCACCAACGCAGCTGGCTTGGGCGACAGCCTCGGCTTCTTCGTATTGTCCGAGCGCGCCACGACGGGCACCGTGACCAAAGCTGATGTGCGCCAGTTCATGGCCAACAGCGAAACCGCCATGGAATGGACGCTGGCTGCCAACGGCGAACTGACCTACGGCGCCGTGGCCGCGATTCCCGAGCCTTCCGAGTACGCGCTGATGCTGGCCGGTCTCGGTATGCTCGGCTTCATGGCCCGTCGCCGCCTCGCCAACCGCGTCTGACCCCTACTTCCTTAAGGAGATAATTCCATGCAGATCAAGAAACTCGCCGCCGCCTGCGCCGTCGCCTTCGCCGCCGCCCCGGCTTTCGCCCTGTCCGCCTTCGATACCCCGGACCTGACCATCTATCTTTCCGGCGCCTCGGCCCCGGACAACTTCCTTGAGACCCTCGCCACCGGCATGTTCACCGGCACCAAGGGCACCGACTGGTTCGCCTACGTCGACAACGGCGACGGCAAGCAGCAGCGCGCCTTTTTCGGCACCATGAAAGGCACCGCCGACGGCGTGCCCGGCACGCTGGCCGGCAAGAAAGTGATGTTCATCAAGCGTTCCACCGGTGGCTCGGTCTTCGGTGTGAATCCGGTGGCCCGCGCCGAGGCGCTGGCTGTGCTGGACATCGATTCCGCCACCTGCACCGCCACCACCGGCAGCTACAATTACAAGTGCCCCGTTGTAGGTAACGATCCCGGTCTTACGCCCCCCAACGGTGAGGAAATGGTGCCTGATTTCGGCGTGTCCGATGTCTCGCCCGCCATGTTCAAGGAGCCGTTCAACGTCGAGTTCAACAAGAGCCAGCTTTCGCCCGCCGAAGTGGCCGGCATGACCATCACCCAGGTCAATACCCTGGCGATGGGCCTGACCGTCACCAACGCGATTCCTGACACCACCCACTTCAGCCGCGCCGTCTATGGCGCCATGCTGTCGGGCAACATTGGCGACTGGACCCAAGTCGATGCTTCCCTGGCACCGGCTGCCGGTACCCAGGTTGTAGTCTGCCGCCGCGTCCCGGGTTCGGGCACCCAGACTAGTTACAACTGGTTCTTCAACAACTTCCCCTGCTCGACCGAGTCGATTGCCGGCACCGGCCATACCACGCCGACCCGCATGGCCGACTCCGCCAGCGGTATCGTATCCGGTTCAGGCAGCTCTAGCGATCCCTATGTGATCGATCCGTCCGCCGGCTACACCGTGCTCGAGAACTCCTCGTCGGGCAACGTCGCCGACTGCATGACCAAGGCCGCCGGCGGTGGCGTGCATACCTTCAAGGACGAGCAGGGCAAGAGCTACAGCGTGAACTTCGGCACCGGTGGTTACGGCGCCATCGCCGTGCTGTCGGTCGACAGCCTCGGCAAGACCTCGAATGCCGCCAATGGCTGGAGCTACCGCGCCATCGACGGCGCCGGCATGTACTACGACAGCGATGCCGGCTCGGCCGTGGTTCCCGCTTCGACCGGCACCGGTGTGCATCCCACGAAGGACAACCTGATCGAGGGCAAGTATGAGTTCGCGTCCGAGCTGACCATGCAGTATCGCAACGACCTGGCCGGCCTGAAGAAGGACTTCGCCGACTTCTTCATCGCCCGCGCCGGTGACCCGGCCTTCAACACCAACCCCTGGGTGGCCGCCCTGCCGCCGGCCTACGACCCGACCACGACCGCCAACGTCGCCAAGGGCACGCGCTTCGGCAACATGTGCTCCCCGCTGCAGCGCCTGTTCTAAGCACGGCCTGCATCGACGGCCGGGTGCAATGCCCGGCCGCACGCCACAAGCTGCTTTCAACCCGACCTACCCGGTCGGGTTTTTTCTTTGTGAAAGTCGGTACTGGCGGGACGGCATCTCTTGCTAGTCCGTTCGGACTATCGGATGGGCCTAGGTTGTCAAAATCCCTGTCATCCGCGGACGCGATACTTCCAAGGCTATGGTTATCCTCGTCCGCATTCTTCTTCCCACCCTGTTTCTCCAGATTTTCGCCGGGTTCTGCGCGAGCGTTCCCGCGCTGGCCGCCGGGGAACGCCGCTTCGATGTCCTGGAATATGTCATCGAGGGCAATTCCGTGCTGCCCCAGATCGATCTGGAACGAGCTGTCTATCCTCATCTCGGCCCTGCGAAAGGCCTCACGGACCTGGAAATGGCCCGTACCGCGCTGGAAAAGGCCTACCACGACGCGGGCTACCTGACGGTGCTGGTCGATATTCCCGAGCAGAAGGTGACCGAAGGCACGGTGCAGCTGCGCGTGATCGAGGGGCGCGTCGAGCGGCTCAAGGTGGCGGGCAACCGGTATCACTCCCGCGACGAGATTCGCGCCGGTGCGCCTTCGCTGGCACCCGGCGAAGTCCCGAATTTCTCGGATGCGCAAAAGGATCTTGCCGCGCTCTCGCGCACGCCCGACCGGCGGGTGACGCCATTGTTGCGCCCCGGCCGCGCGCCGGGCACGGTGGAAGTCGAACTCAGGGTGAACGACGAGTTACCGCTGCACGGCAGCGTCGAACTCAACAACAAGCAGAGCCCGGACACGACGGCCCGCCGCTTCGAAGCGGCCTTGCGTTACGACAACCTGTGGCAGAAGGGGCACAGCGCCGGCCTGTCGTTCCAGAATTCGCCATTGAACACCGATCAGGTCGAGGTGCTCACCGGCACCTATTCGGTTCCGCTGGATATCGGCACGCTGGCCGGCTATGTCGTCGCTTCCGACAGCAACCTGGCCACGGCGGCCAGTACCACGGTGCTCGGCAAGGGCACGACGGTGGGCTTGCGCTATATCCGCCCGCTGCCGGGACGCGGCAGTTATTTCCACAGTCTTGCGGCGGGCCTCGACATCAAGGATTTCGACGAGACGACCAACCTGATCGGTGCCGATACCGCCAACAAGCCGATCCGCTACGTGCCGTTCGGCCTGCAGTACACCGGTGGCGTGGCGGGCGAGCAGGTGCAGTGGCAATTCAATCTGGGCGCGACGTGGTCGCTGCGCGGGTTTTCCGATCGCACGCTGGTTTGCGACGACGGCCTGCCGCATGACCAGTTCGACTGCAAGCGCAGCGGCGCGAAATCGAATTTTGCCGTGCTGCGCGGCGACCTTCAGCGCAGCCAGTCACTCGGTGGCGGCTGGGACCTGACGGCGCGCTTCGACTTCCAGGCGGCGAGCCAGCCCTTGGTCTCGAACGAGCAGTTCGCCGCCGGCGGTGTCGATTCGGTGCGCGGCTATCTCGATGCCGAACGGACCGGCGACGATGCGCTGCGCGCCCGGGTCGAGCTGCGCACGCCGGCGCTGTGGCCGGAATCGGGCATCGAAACACGCCTGCTTGGCTTCTTCGACTGGGCGAGCCTGCGTGTGCAGCAGCCCGATCCCGGCCAGGAAAGTAGCTTCGCCATCGGCAGTTGGGGCGTCGGCTTGCGCCTGCGCGACAGCAACGGCATCCGGCTCGCACTCGATCTGGCCCAGGCGCTACGCAAAGGCGCCGACGATGCCGCCGGCGCGCCACGCACGAAGAAAAACGACACGCGCCTGCATGTGCGCATGGGCTACGAGTTCTAGGAGACGGGCATGAATCGCGGAACATATCGGCTGGTCTTCAATACGGCGCGCGGCACCTGGATGGCCGTGAACGAGTGGGCGCGCGGACATGGCAAACGTTCCGTGCGTCAGCGTGCCTCGGCCGCAGTCGCGGTGTGCGCGATGATTTCCGCCGCGGTCGCGGAAGCGCGCGCGCCGCTGCCGGTCGAACGTCGTGTGCCGGTGCCGGCCGCCACCTTCGTCACGCGCGGCACGGCAGCCGATCCGGTCACCGTCGGCAGCCACATGACGATCACCCAGGAATCACAGAAGGCGGTGCTCAACTGGGACAGCTTCGACATCGAGTCGGGCTACCGCGTGACCTTCAGCCACCCGAACGCGGCGGCGGCGACGCTCAACAAGATCGGCTTCAACAGCCCGATTCGCAGCCCGAGCGAGATTCGCGGCCTGCTCGAATCGATCGCGCGCGACACCGGCGGCACCGGCGGCGCCATCTATCTCGTCAACCGCAACGGCATCCTGTTCGCCGAGGGGGCGCAGGTCAACGTCGGGGGGCTGGTGGCGTCATCGCTCGATATCGCCGACGATGTGTTCGAGAACGGCTTGCTGTCGGTGAGGCAGGGCACTGAGAACACCAAGGCCGACCCGGTATTCACCTGGGGCGGCGACGACGCGCAATACGCGACGAGCCTCGTCGAGGTCGAGGTCGGCGCGAACATCGCGACCAGCCAGGAGGGGCGCGTGATGCTGCTGGCGCCGCGCGTGAAGAACGCCGGCAACATCACGACGCCGCAGGGGCAGGCGATTCTCGCGGCGGGCAGCAAGGTCTATCTGGCCGCGCCGGCGAGCGGTTCGAAGTTGCGCGGCTTTCTCGTCGAGGTCGATGCCGGCGTTACGCCGGGCATTGCGACCAACCTCGGCCAGATCGTCGCCGAGCGCGGCAACATCACGCTGGCCGCGCTGGCGGTAAACCAGATGGGCCGCCTGTCGGCCACCACGACAGTGGACATGAACGGTTCGATTTACCTGCAGGCGCGCGATACCGTGGTGCCCGGCTACCAGGAAACGGCGAGCGACGGCAGCTCGGTCTACAACCCGCTGGCGACGCGCATGGGCACGCTGACATTCGGCGCCGGCAGCGTCACCGAGGTGGTGCCGGAAACGTCGAGCGCGCACACCCTGCGCGACGACCAGACCTTCAACAAGTCGGAGATCGCCGGCAGCGGCAAGACCATCCTGATCGAGGGCGCGACCACCGACGCGGCGGGCGCTCGTCTTACCGCCACCGCGGGTGAAATTACGCTGACTGCCCAGGGCGACCTGACGGGCAGCGCAGATAGGTTCGACAGCACGCCGGATGCCGCGGCGCGCATCCATGTCGGCGCGGGTGCGACACTCGATGTGTCCGGCCTGCGCGACGTGGCGCTGTCGGTCGAGCGCAACATCGTCGAGGCCGAGCTGCGCGGCAACGAACTCAAGGATTCGCCGCTGCAGCGCACCGGTATCCTCGCCGGGCAGAAGGTGCTGATCGACATCCGCAAAGGCACGCCGCTGGCCGACGTATCGGGTTACGTTGCCGGCCTGCAGCGCGGTATCGCCGAGAAGAGCGCTGCCGGCGGCACGGTGACGCTGCAATCGGAGGGCGACGTGATCCTGCGTCAGGGCAGCACGGTCGACGTTTCGGGCGGCAGCCTGAATTACGCGGGTGGCGATACCGGCACCACGCGCCTGGTCGCCGGCAACCGCTCGGTCGATATCGCCGGCGCCTCGCCGCTGCTGACCTATGCAGGCTTCGTCAAGGACACCTACCGCTACGAGGCCGGTTACGTTGAAGGCAAGGATGCGGGTACCTTCGCCGTGGATGCGACGAAGGTCGTCCTCGATGGCGCATTGCACGGCAGCACGGTCGCCGGCATCCATCAGCGCACTGTCGCCAGCCGGCCTGCCGGTGCCCGGCTCGAGCTGAATGGCCTGGGCAGCGCCGTGCGCTTCGTCAATGGTGAAGCGGCGCTGGCGGCCGGTTTCGGCGCTGCCGACCCGCTCGGCGATACGCCACTGCTGCTCGCCGCGGACATCTTCAACGTCAATGGTTTCAACCGGCTCGCGCTGTCTACCAGCGGCGATTTCTCGCTGCCGGAAAACGTTCGGCTGACGGCTTGGCCGGGCGGGGACTTCAGCATCACGGCGCGCACGGTCGACGTGCAGGGCGGCATCGCGACGGCCGGTGGCACGATCTCGCTGGCGACCCTCAATACGACGACGAACGATCCTGCCGCCGCCGCGCTGGTCGTCGGCGCCGGGGCGCGGCTGTCGACGGCCGGCACGCGGGTCAGCGACCTGCGCACGGCGAGCACCGGCAATGGCGGCGACCCGGTGGTGCTGGGCGGCGGCGTCATCAACCTGATCTCCGACGGCGACCTGATGCTCGCGGCCGGCAGCGAACTGGATGTGTCGGGCGGGGCTTGGCTGCAGTCCGACGGCAAGGCGAAGTTCGGCAACGCCGGCGGCATCAGGCTGGCGAGCGGCACCTTGTCGCAGTCGGCGCGCCACGACGCCAGAATGTCGCTCGATGGCACGCTCAAGGGCTACGGCCTGTCCGACGGCGCGACGACCGGGAAGGGCGGCACGCTGGACATCACGGCATCGAATGTCAGCATCGGCGGCGCGGCGCTCGGCCGGGCCGGCGAACTGCATCTCGACGAGGCCTTCTTCCAGGGCGGCGGCTTTGCCAGCCATGCGATCAAGGCGCGCGACGAACTCACCGTGGCGGCCGGCGCGCGCGTCAAGGCGGCCCCGGAATCGCTGGTGCTGACGCACGGCAGTGGCAGGAACGCGTCGCTCCTCTGGACGGCACAGCAATTGTCGGATTATCTGCGCCAGCCGGGCAGCCTGGAACTTTCAACGCTGGGACGGATATACGGTGACCTGACGGTAGGCACAGGCGCATACCTTGGTGTCGATGCGGGCGGCAGCATCAAGCTGGCTTCGGAGCGCTCGATTTACGTCGATGGCACGCTGCAAGCGCAGGGTGGGGAGATCGTCTTGTCGCAGTCGATAGCGGACGCGCTGAAAGACGAATACCAGGCCGACCGGGCGATCTGGCTCGGCGCCAACAGCCGGCTGCTGGCACAGGGCTATGTGCGCCTCGACCCGAGCGCGAACGGACTGCGGCGCGGCACGGTGCATGACGGCGGCAGTGTGGAGATCGATGCCGCCAAGGGATATCTCGTTGCCGAGGCTGGCACCTTGATCGATGTTTCCGGCACGGCGGCGACGCTCGACCTGGCCGGCGCGGCGACGCGCGGCGGCACGACGGTCGGCAGCGCCGGCGGCCGGGTGAATCTGGCCGCGCGCGAAGGCATGCTGCTCGACGGCGATTTCAAGGCGCAGGGCGGCACGGGGGCGCTCGGCGGCGCGCTGACGGTCGATATCGACCACAGCAGCGCCATGTGGACCCCCTTCAACTCGGTGTTCGATCCCGCCGGCAACGGCACGCCGCTGGCGCAGGCCATCCAGACCCAGGTTCAATCCGCGCGCCGCCTCGTGCTGACGCCGAATCACGACGCCGGCACCGGGAGCATGAGCTTCGGCCAGGAGATCGATCCCTTCGTCCACAACGGACTGGCGACACTCGCGACCGGCAAGGTGCAGGCCGCCGGCTTCGCCGACGTGACGCTGAAGAGCGAAAACCGCATCGAACTGGCCGGCACGGTGGCACTGACCACGCAACGCAGCATCACGCTCGACACACCGAACCTGAAAGCGCAACCGAACGCCTCGGCGACGCTGGCCGCCGCACTGATCAGTCTGGGAAACACCAACGTCGCCCGTCAGAACAGTTTCTATCGTGACGATGCTAGCGGCGGCAGCGGCACGCTGACGGCGACGGCCGACCACCTGGTCCTCGCAGGCACCCTGACGCAGCAGGGCTTCGGCACGACGACGCTCAATAGTACCGGCGACATCGAGGCGCGCGCCGTGGCGGTGGATGGCGCATACAGGGGCGCCTTCATTTCCGGTGGCGACATCAACCTGAATGCCGACCGCATCTATCCATCGACGCTCTCCGACTTCGCCGTCGAGATCCACAGCAATCCGAGTGGCCGCATCACGACCGGCCACTACGACAAGCGCGTCGGTGACGGCAAGACGGTGATGTCCGCCGGCGGGCGCCTTGCCTTGGTGGCACCCTCTGTGACGCACGGCGGTACGCTAATGGCGCCGTTCGGAACGCTCGAACTGCGCAGTGATTCGATCATGCGCGTTAATGACGTCGAGGTGCGTACCGCGCGACCGGACGGCGGTACGGTGGCACTCGAGGACGGCAGTATCACCTCGGTGTCGGGTGACGGCCAGACGATTCTGTTCGGCCAGACGCAGCTTGCCGGCGAGGAATGGGTCTATGCGCTGGGCGAGCAGGTGAGCCGGGTCATTGGACTGGCACCGGAGAAGCGGATCGTGCTCGACGGTGACAGCATCAGCAAGGCGGAAAACGCGACGGTCGACCTGTCGGGCGGCGGCGATATGTTGGCCTGGGAATTCCTGCCCGGTACCGGCGGCTCGAAGGATGTGCTGGACTCGGCCAGCAGTCCGAACACCTACGCCATCCTGCCTGCCTACAACGGCAATTTCGCCGCCTACGACCAGCAGAGCTGGGCGGGCTCGAATCTTTCGGCGGGTGAGCGCATCGTGCTGACCGAAAGCGTCGGCGGCCTCGCCGCCGGCACCTACGTGCTGTTGCCGGCTCGCTATGCGCTGCTGCCGGGCGCCTACACGGTGACCTTTACCGGCCAGACCGACGCGCGCGCTGGACTCGCGACAGCCATCCCCGGCGGCGGCTGGCGGGCGGCGGCTTATCGGTCCACGGCGACCTTGGGTGGTCAGCAGCGCGCCACACTCGGCGAATACGTCGAAATCGCGCCTGGCGACATCGCACGCACCCGCTCCGAATACATCGAAACGCGCGCGAGCGAGTTCTTCGCCGGCGGCGCATCGCGCCTGCCCGGCGACGCGGGCCAACTCGCGGTGCGCGCCGGCAGCAGCCTGACGCTGGCCGGTTCGCTGAATACCGCGCATGCCGCCACTCACCGCGGCGCCGAGGTCGATATCGCCGCGAACAAGCTGGTCGTGCGCGGCACGCAGGCGGCGCAAGCCGATTACAGCGGCTTCGTGGTACTCGACGCGGCCAGCCTGAACGGGCTCGGCGCGGAAAGCATCGCACTCGGCGGCATCCGCGGGCGCAATACCGATGGGACCACGCTTGCCGTCAGCGCCAGCGAGGTGGTGGTCGACAACGCTGGCAAGGCACTGACCGCGCCCGACCTGATCCTGGCGGCGAATGACAAGGTGACGCTGGCCGCAGACGCAGCCCTGACGGCCGAGGGCGGCAAGGCCGCCGACGCCCTGACGACGGCCGGTGACGGCGCTCTGCTGCGCGTTTCCGGCAACGGCCTCGGCCAGTTGACGCGTACCGGTAGCCCGGCCGGCGCCACCGGCATCCTGGATGTGAATGCCGGCGCGACGCTGACCGGGGCGGCGATCACGCTCGATGCGACGAAGGACAGCACATTCGCAGGCAGGTTCGGCAAGAGCGCGTCGGATGAGGATGTCGTCAAGGCGCTGGCGCTCGGTGCCAACCGCGTCAGCTTAGGTGCCGTACCGACCGGCACGGGTGGCCTCGCGCTCGACGACAGCCGCATTGCTGAACTAGGCAAGATCGAGACGCTGCGTCTGAAGAGCTACAGCACTGTTGACCTCTACGGCGCCGCCAGTTTCGGCACGAACCTGAAGACGCTCGAAATCCAGGCGGCCGGCATCGCCGGCCGCACCAATGCCGGCCAGACGGCGACGCTGGCGGCGACCCACCTTGCGCTCTCTAACCCGGACGGCATCGCCTTCGATACCGTCAAGCCGACCGGCACGGGCAGCGGCACGCTCGCCCTGACGGCGACGGACACGCTGACGCTCGGCCAGGGGGATTTCAAGTTCGACGGCTTCGCGACGTCGACGCTGACGGCCCGCCAGATCGTCGCCACCAGCACGGGTAGCCATTCCTACGCCGGCGACCTGACGATGAATGCGGGCCGCATCACGGCCAGTTCGGATGCGCGGCAGAAGATCGCGGCGACGGGCAAGCTCGTCACCCAGGCCGTCGCGCAGGCCACGCCCTTCAGCGGGGCGGATTTCGGCGGGCAACTGACGCTGTCCGGCGCGACCGTGCAGCATGGCGGAAACATCGACCTGCCAGCGGGCAAAGTGGTACTACAGGCGACGGCTGGTGATCTCGAACTGCTCGATGGCTCGAACGTTGCCGCGACCGGCGCCAGCAAGACCTTCGCCGACAAGACGCTCTTCGTTTCCGGCGGCACGGTCGTCCTGGAAAGCACTGGCGGCAACGTCGTGGAGGCGGTGGGAGCGAGCGTGGATGTGTCGGGGGCGGCCGACGGAAACGAAGGTGGCGACGCCGGCCGGCTCGAAGTGCGCGCGGCCGGCGGTACGGCGACCCTGGCCGGCGCGCTGAAAGGACAGCAAGGAGGCAGTAATGCGGCGGGCGGGGAATTTCTGCTCGATGCCGGCAGCGTCACCGACCTCTCGGCGCTGGCCAGGAAGCTCGACGCCAGCGGTTTCAGCGAAAGCGTCGACGTGCGCGCCCGCGGCGGCGACATGACGCTGACGCAAGGCACCACCCTGACGGCGCACGAGGTCAAGCTGGCGGCGGATGACGGCAACCTCACCGTGGCCGGTACCATCGACGCCTCGGGCGCCAAGGGCGGCAGCATCGAGCTGTGGGCCAATCGCGGCGCGACGGCGAACACCGGCAAGCTGAAGCTGGCCGACACCGCAATACTCAACGCCAACGCGACGGAAGTGCTGGCGAAGGCGAGCGGCACGCGTGGCGAAGGCGGCAGCGTGACGCTGGGCGTTTCGGCGAGCAGCGCCGCGCAGGCCGAAGAAGCGCGGCTGCTGATGCTGGCCGGTTCAAGCATCGACGTGTCAGCCGCCGGTGGCAGTGCGGCGAGCGGCGGCAAGGTGTTGCTGCGCGCGCCGCGCGTTGGTAGCAACGAGATCGCGATCATCGGCAATGCGGACGGCGCGCTGACCCATCAGACGGGAACGACGAGCGCCGCGATCGGCACGACGATCACTGGTGCGTCGAGCGTGGTGGCCGAGGCCGTGCGGATCTACGAAACCACCGACGATCTAAAGATCGTTCCAACTGCATGGCAGACTGACACCGCCAACTTCATGAATAACGCTGCGACGATCGAGAGCCGCCTCGGCTGGACGGATGCGGCCTACCACCTTCGACCCGGCATCGAGGCGCGCGCGACCGGGAACATTACCCTCGAGTCGGACCTGAACCTATGGGACTGGCGCTATGAAAGTGCGCACTATGTCCTAAATCCGAACACTTTAACCCTAGAACAGGTTATCAATATCGGTGAACCGGGAACTCTGACTCTGCGCGCTGGTGGCAATGTCCATCTGGGCGCCAAGCTGAACGACGGGTTTGCCACAACGACCTCAAAGATAGTCGGTTCCTCGTCGGCGAGCAACATCGATTCCTGGTCCTATCGCATCGTCGCCGGCGGCGACGCGAGTGCGGCCGATCCTTTGGTGCTTGCCGCAATAGAGGATCTGGATGGCAAGGGCAACCTGACACTGGCCGCCGACATGCTGGTGCGCACCGGCACCGGTTCGATCGACATTGCCGCCGGCGGAAACATCACGGCCGGCACAAATGCGGTGATCTATACCGCTGGTACCGCCGGCGCGACCATCCCGACCGCCGAGTTCGCGACGATCCACGCCTCGAACAACCCAAGCTTCCCGACGCGCGGCGGCGACCTGAATCTGGTGGCGCAGGGCGATATCGACTTCCAGCGCAACGGCGACTACACGGTGGTCGACTGGCTCTGGCGCCAGGGCCGCCTGCTGGCCGATGGCACGCTCGGCAACACGAGTAACGGCAATGCGAACAACACGGCCTGGTGGATCAACTTCCCGCAGTTCAAGGACGGTGTTGCCGCGCTCGGCGGCGGCGACGTGACGGTGCGGGCGGGCGACGACATCAGCGGGCTGTCGGTATCGACGTCGACCAATGCCCGTCTCAAAGGCAAGAATATCCTTCCCAGCGCGGAAAATCTGATCTCGCAGGGTGGTGGCGATGTCGAAGTCGTTGCAGGCGGCCGCATCGGCAACGGCGAGTTCTATGCCGCCGTTGGGGACATGGATATCACGGCCGGGGATGCCTTCGGCACGGCCGGAGCTGCCAACGTCATTGCCGTCGGTGACAGTACCGTGCGCGTGCAAGCTGGCAGCAGCGCGCAGGTCGACCAGATCGTCGATCCTTTCCTGCTCGCGCAGGCGGCGGGCAACGTGTCGTCGTCGCCAGCCCTGGCACAGAATACCAAGCGCATCACCTATTTTTCGAACTACACCACTGTATCGAGCGTCGCTTTGACCTCGCTTTCGGGCGACATAGCGCTAGGTACCGGTACGCTCGCGCCGGCGACGCTGAACCTGGCCGCGCTCGGCGGCTCGCTCGGGCTGTCCGGGGTGATGGCGCTGGCGCCTTCCCCGACCGGCAACCTCGGGCTATTCGCAGCGGATTCGATCTCCATCGGCGGTTCGGTGACGCTGGCCGACATTCCGGTCTCGTCACTGGCGAGTCCACTGTCGCCGGAACAGGTACTGGCCGACGCGACGGCCACCGCCGGACACAGCAATCCACCGCTGCATGCCGGCGACAACGAACCGGTGCGGATCATCACGTTACAGGGCGACATCACGGGCAACCAGGATGCCAGCAGCCTCTATTTGCCAAAGCGGGCGACGATCCAGGCCGGCGGCGACATCGTCGATCTCGGCATCGTCGGCCAGAACCTGGCGGAGACGGACATCACGCGCGTCGCTGCCGGTGGCGACATCGTCTTCAATGCGAACCGCCGTAGCGACGGCAGCCTGGCTACCAACACGCTCGGCATCGAACTGGGTGGCCCTGGCCGGCTCGAGGTGATCGCCGGGGGAAATGTCGACCTCGGTAGTTCCAAAGGCATCGTTACGCGCGGCAACTTCAACAACCCGTTCCTCGACGATAGTGGCGCCAGCATTCTGGTGCAGGCAGGCGCGGCGGCGGATTATGCCGGTTTCCTTGCCTGGCTGGAGAGCCCGGCGCAGGCGGAGGTGCGCGCGCTGGTCGGCTATACGGCACTTGGCAGCGATGCGGCGCGGGCGGCATTCCTCGCACAGCCGGGCAGTGCACAGGCGCTCAACGACGTCTTCTATCCAATCCTGCGTGGTGTCGGCCGTGCCGCCGCCACGTCCGGCAGCCAGGAATACGCAGCAGGCTACGCGGCGATCGCCGCGCTGTTCCCGGAGCAGCACGGCCCTTACGACGGCGATATCAGGATGTATTACAGCCAGATCAAGACCGAACAGGGTGGCGGCATCGACCTGCTGGCGCCAGGCGGCATGGCCAATGCCGGCCTTGCCGCTGGCGGCGACGCCAGCAAGGGCGCCAGCCAGCTGGGTATCGTCACGGCACGCGGCGGCAGCGTCCGCGCCATGGTGCGCGACGACTTCGCGGTGAATCAGTCGCGGGTGTTCACGCTGCAGGGTGGCGATATCCTAATCTGGTCGTCGGAAGGCGACATCGACGCCGGCAAGGGCGCGAAGACCGCCGCCACGACGCCACCGCCGCAGATCATCGTGCGTGGCGACCAGATCATTCTCGATACCTCGAATTCGGTGAGCGGCTCGGGCATTGGCGTGCTGCTTGGCAAGGACGGCATCGAGCCGGGCAGCGTCGACCTGATTGCGCCGAAGGGTGCCGTGATTGCCGGCGATGCCGGTATTCGCGCGCTTGGTGACATTTTCCTTGCGGGTGCCAAGGTGATCGGCGCCGACAACATCCAGGCCGGTGGAAAGCAGATTGGCGTACCGCAGGTGGAGGCCGCCGCAGCACCGCCACCGCCCCCACCGCCGGCTGCAGATGCCGCCAAGGCGGGCGAAGCCGCAACGACGGCTGCCGCCGATGCTGCACGCGGCGGCAATGTCACCAACTCGATCCTGACCGTCGAGATTGTCGGTCTTGGCGAGGAAGAGGAAGACAAGCGCTGAATATCGATGAGGCAGGGCAACGTTCACGTGGCTGTAACACGCAACGAGGACAATCATTTTTTCTTGACACGGGTTTTTTGATGATGAAACGGTTTCTTTCGATTCTGCTATTCGTTTTCTTGTGCGCGCCTCTGGCTGCTTCCGCCTGGTGGAACGACGACTGGACCGAGCGCCGCAAGCTTGTGCTCGACACGACGCCAGCGGGTGCGGATGTGTCCGAAGCCTTGTCTAGTGTGCCCGTGCTGGTGCGCCTGCATACCGGAAACTTCGTGTTTTCCGAAGCGAGGCCCGATGGTGCCGATCTGCGCTTCGTCACGGCTGATGACAAAACGCCGCTCAAGCATCACATCGAAAAATACGACAGCACCAACGAACTGGCCGTCGTCTGGGTGCAAGTCCCAAAGCTGCCAGCGGGCAGCGACAAGGAGTATGTCTGGTTGTACTACGGGAATGCAAAGGCGCCGCTGGCCGACGATGCCAAGGGCAGCTTCGACGCCATGCAAACCGGTGTGTTCCACTTTGCGGAGACAGACGGAAATTTTGCCGACAGTACCGCGAATGCGCTCAAGCCCGCGGCATCGGGCGCCACCCCGGACGCGACCGGCTTCATGGATGGGGCCGCGGCCTTCTCCGGCACGGGCATGAGTATCGCCGGCCATCCGGCGCTCGCGCTGTCGGCCCAGGGTGGGTTGTCGGTATCGGCCTGGCTGCGCCCGGACGGTGCGCAGAAGGGGGCGGTGCTGTATGCGCAGGAACAGGGTGGCAAGTCGGTACGTTTGGAGATCGAGGGTAGTACCTTGGTCGCGCGCATCGGCGCCACGCGGATAGTGGGGGGCAAACTCGATGCCGGCGTATGGCGGCATGTCGCCTTGACAGTCGGCGCTGGCAAGGCGGCACTGTTCGTCGATGGCGTCGAGGTGGGGGCAGGCGCAGCCACGTTGCCCGACATCCAGGGCGACGTGTCGATCGGCACGGGCTTCCACGGTGGCATGGACGAACTCCGGATGGCGCGCGGCATGCGTCCAGCCGCATGGTTCAAGGCCGAGGCGGCGCAGGGCGCCGACGACAAGCTCGTGCGCGTGGCGGACGAGGCAGAAACGACCGAGGGCGGCGGGGGGCATTCCTACTTTGGCATTCTGGTCGGCAACCTGACGACGGATGCCTGGGTGGTCATCATCATCCTCAGCATCATGTTCGCGATCAGCACCGCGGTGATGGTGGCCAAGTCCATGTTCATCCAGCGGGTCGAGCAGGGGAACGCGGCATTCATGGCGCGCTTCCGTCAGTTGGGGGCCGGCAGCCTGATGGATTTCGGCACCAGCGGTCCGGCGACGCTGGCGCATTCCTCCTTGCATCGGCTTTACGAGGCGGGTTTGGCTGAATTGAAAAAGCGCTTTCAGGCGGTCGGCGGCGGCAATCTGTCCGCGCAATCGATCGATGCGATCAAGGCCAGCGTCGATGCCGACTTGGTGCGCGAAACCCATCGCCTCAACAGCAAGATGGTGCTGCTGACCATCGCGATTTCCGGCGGGCCGTTCCTCGGCCTGCTCGGTACCGTGGTGGGCGTGATGATCACCTTCGCGGCGATTGCCGCGGCCGGCGACGTCAATGTGAACGCGATCGCGCCGGGTATTGCCGCGGCGTTGCTTGCCACCGTGGCCGGTCTGGGTGTCGCGATTCCTGCCTTGTTCGGCTACAACTGGCTGGCCAGCCGCATCAAGACCATTACCGCCGACATGCACATCTTTGTCGACGAATTCGTGACTCGAATCGCCGAGGACTACAGCAGGTAAGCCATCATGAAGGTCCAGGAAGGAAACGAACCCTACGACGAGATCAACATCACGCCGATGCTCGACTTGGCCTATGTGCTGCTGATCATTTTCATCATCATGACCACAGCGTCGGTGCAGGGCATCAAGGTGAATCTGCCGAAGGCGAGCGCGGCGCCTAGTCTCGCCAAGCCAACGACCAAGGCGGTTACCGTCACCGCCGAAGGGCGTATCTTTCTCGATGCCTACCCGGTGACGATCGACGAACTGGAGGCCATGTTGCGCAACCACAAGGCGGTCAATCCGGATTTCCCCGTGGTGGTGAAAGGTGACGCCCAGGTGCAGTATGAAAAGGTGATCGAGGTGCTCGATCTGCTCGGGCGCCTGGAGATCACCCAGCTCGGCCTGGTCACGCAGAAGCTGGTGAAGTAGGCCGTGGAATATCTGGAGGACAAGGCTCCGTGTGTCTGGCCGACCCGTTTGCTGGTCGCGGTTTCGGTGCTGGCCATCCTGGCCTTGCTGGGTTTTGCGCTCAAGAAACTGCTCGGGGATGCGGGGCCTCAGAAAAAACAGACGGTCCACAATATTTCGATCCTGAAGCCGCCGCCGCCACCACCGCCAAAGCCGCAGGAAAAGCCGCCCGAGCCCGAGATGAAGAAAGAGGAAGTGAAGGTCGACCAACCCAAGCCGGATGCGCCCAACCAGTCCGACGCCCCCGAGGGCAAGCAATTGGGGGTGGATGCCGAAGGTGGTGCGGGCAGCGACGGCTTCGGTCTCGTCGGCAACAAGGGCGGACGCGATTTGCTGGCAGGCGGCGGCAAGATGGCCTTTGCCTTCTACACCAACCATCTGCAGCGCTTCCTGCAGGAAGAACTGGCCAAGCACAAGAAGCTGAAAAGCGCCGATTACCGAGTGGTCGTCCGCGTCTGGCTTGCGCGCAACGGCACGGTTCAGCGCGCCGAACTCGCAGGTACCAGCGGCAATGGCGAGATCGATGAAACATTGCGCAGGGCACTGGTCGAAGTGCCGGCGCTCCGTGATCCACCACCAGAGAACATGCCGCAGCCCGTCAAGGTACGCATCACCAACCGGGGCGCCGCCTGACACGAATTATTTTCCAACCATGTCGCCGACCATGAAAACCAAGATACTTTCACTTTCCGTCGCCCTTGTATTCGCGCTCCCAATCGGAATGGCGCATGCCGCCAGCGAGCGCGAGTCGCTCGAAATCCTGCGCCAGACGACCGTCAACCTGATCGAAGGCCTGGTGGAGCAGGGCGTGTTTACCCGCGAAAAGGCGGATGCGATGATCAAGGCCGCCGAGAAAAAAGCCGCCGCGACCGCCAAGGCCGAGGCGCAGGCAGCTCCGGGTCGGGTGCGCGTCCAGTATGTGCCTGAGCATGTGAAGAGCGAAATCCGCGAGCAGATCAAGCAGGAGGTGCTGGCGCAGGCGAAGACCGAGCGCTGGGCCGAGCCGAATGCGATTCCTTCCTGGCTCGATTCGATCAAGTGGGAAGGTGATTTGCGTCTGCGCTATCAGGTGGATGATTTTGCCAGCGGCAACACGAAGCCCATGAACAGCGATGGCGCCAGCGGCTATGTTTGGGACAGCTATGAAGATCTGATGGCGGTCAGCGGCTTCTCGGCTGTTGATCCGAACGCAACGACCCGTGCTGCCGATTTTGCCAAGGTCAACAGCAGAGGTGAACCGACTGGCAATACCACGGAAAAACGGGAGCGCTTCCGTCTACGCGCACGCCTCGGCATGCTGGCGAAGGTGTCGGAGAGCTGGAGCGGAGGCATCCGTCTCGCGACCGGCTCCGCAACCGACCGCGTGTCCACCAATCAGACGCTGGGGCAGGACTGGAACAAGTACACGTTGCTGGTCGATCGCGCATTCCTGAAATACGATCCGGTCGAGTGGTTGTCGATCAGCGGCGGACGCATACCAAATCCATGGTTTTCCACCGATCTGGTCTGGGACGAGGACCTGAACTTCGAAGGTATGGTAGCAAGCTGGAAGCCGATACTCGACAACGGCACGATCAAACCATTTCTTACCGTTGGTGCATTCCCCCTCAAGGAAGAAAATCCGCCAGCCAGCAGCGGTCGCTGGATGCACGGTGTTCAAGCTGGAACGCAATGGGATTTCAACTCGGATACTCGCCTCAAGGTCGGCTTGGCCTGGTATGGATTCAAGGACTTCGAAGGCAGGGTTGAAAGCGATTCGTCGCTCGACCTGAGTGGTGGGCCGACCGGGCCTGCAATTGCTCCGAGCTACGGGCAATACGAATACAGCAGCAAGCTGCGCCAGAAAGGCAACACCCTGTTCCGCACCAATGCGCCGAGCGATTCCGGTACTACCAGCTATTGGGGCCTCGCCTCGAAGTTCCGGCCAGTCAGCCTGACGGCCTCGCTCGATCTCGCGCACTTCGATCCCCTGCATGTGATACTGACCGCTGACTGGGTAAAGAACACTGCTTTCGACCGTAGCGAGATTGCTACCCGTACCCAAGGTCGTGTGAATCTGACCGACGGCAAGAGCAACGGCTATCAGTACAAGCTGACGGTCGGCATGCCGCAGCTCAAGGAGGCGCGCGACTGGCAGGTATCGATGGCCTATCGCTATCTCGGTTCCGACGCGGTGGTCGATGCTTTCACCGATTCCGACTTCGGCGGCGGGGGCACCAACCTCAAGGGCTACACACTGGGCCTGCAATACGCGGTTGACCGCAATGCGGTGGTCGGCCTGCGCTGGCTGTCGGCCGACCAGATCGATTCCTTCGCGCCAGGTGCGGATTACAAATTCTCGCTTGACGTTCTGCAGGCGGATGTCAATGTGCGCTTCTAAACGTAAGTTGCTGCTGGCCCTGCTCGGCGCCGGCATGATCGTCGTCATGCCTGTTTCTGCGGCGGAGAAAAAGCCCGATCCCGCGCGCGAGCAGGCGCGCCGCCTGCAGCAGGCGAACCGCAAGCTCGAACAGGACAAGGCGCAACTGGCGAAGGAAAAAACCGAGGCCGAGGGCAAGCTGAAGGAAGCCGAAGATCGGCTGGGCGAGGTGCAGCGCAAGGTTGCTGGCGCCAACCGGCGCGCGGCGGATTTGACCAAGGATCTGGAAGCGCAACGCAGCGAGAAGGAAAAACTTACCGGTCAACTGGCCGAAACCGAAAAGCGGCTGGCCGATATCAGCGACAAGCTGCGCAAGGAAGAGGGCGAGCGCAAACGCCTGGAGGCGCTTGCGGCACAGCAGAAGCAGTCGATCGCGCAGTGCGAGGGGCTGAATGCCAAGCTGCATGACGAAGGCGTGGCCTTGCTCGATCGCTATCGGAAGAAGAGCTGCTTCGACGCGGCGCTGCAGGACGAACCCTTTACCGGTCTCAAGCAGGTCGAGATCGAGAACTTCATCGAGGATAGTCGCGACAAGCTGGACGATCTCAGGCTGAAGGACCGGGTCCAGCAGGGCAGCGCGGGTCGATGAGCCAGGAGCTTGCGCTCGACAGCCGGCACCGGGCGAGCCTTGCCCGCATCCTGCCGTTCGCGCTCTACATTGGTTTTCTTGCAGCCATGCCGCTGATCGCCGATGCCTTGCCGGGCTTTGATCGACGCTGGTTCTATGCCATTCAGATCGGTGCTGTTGCTGTTGCTCTTGCCTTTTTCGCGCGGCATTACGTCGAATTGCGCTTCGTCCGGCCGCTATCGATTAACCAATGGCTGGCGGGCCTGGCGACCGGATTGGCGGTATTCATCTTTTGGATCAGTCTCGACCTGCCCTGGATGAAACTCGGCGCTGACGGGACGGCAGGTTTCGATCCGCGCGATGCGGCCGGGGCCGTGATCTGGCCGCTGGCGCTCGTGCGCGTGCTGGGGGCGGCGCTGGTCGTGCCGGTGATGGAGGAGTTGTTCTGGCGCTCCTTCGTGATGCGCTGGATCGACAACCCGAAATTCCTCGCCGTGATGCCGGCGGCGATCAGCCTGCGCGCGCTGTTGCTGTCTTCGCTGGTGTTCGGCGTGGAGCACGACCTTTGGCTCGCCGGCATCGTCGCCGGCCTCGCCTATGGTTGGCTCTACATGCGCTCCGGCAATCTCTGGTCGCCTATTCTGGCGCATGGGCTGACCAACCTGCTGCTCGGCCTCTGGGTACTGAATACTGGCAACTGGCAGTTCTGGTAGCGATGCTTTCAACTTATGAGGTAATCCGCATGAAACCCGTTTTGTTTATGCTTGCCACCCTGCTTCCTTGCGCGGCGCTTGCGGACGAGGCAGTCATTCGCAAGGCATTCGCTGATCGCTACGCGAATGTTTCCGTTACATCCATAACGGCTACGGCCATCCCGGGCATCTACGAGGTATTTGCCGGCGGACAGATCCTGTATGCCGATGAAAAGGGCGATCATCTTCTGATGGGACCTCTGGTCGAGACGCGCAGCCGGACCAACCTTACCCAGCAACGCATCGAGGCGCTCAAGGCGGTGAAGTTTGATAGCCTGCCGTTCGACCAGGCCATCACCGTCGTCAAGGGCAAGGGCGAACGCCGGATCGCCGTGTTTTCCGATCCCGATTGCCCGTTCTGCAGGAAGCTGGAGCAGGAACTCGCCGGCATGGACAACCTGACGATCCACGTGTTCCTGCTGCCGCTCAAGGAGTTGCATCCGCAGGCGGTCGAGATCGCCGGAAACGTCTGGTGTGCCGACGACCGTGCCGGTGCATGGAATGCCTACATGCTCGAAGGGAAGAAGCCGGAGGCTGGCAAGAACTGCGCGACGCCCATCGACGCGGTTGCCGCGCTCGCCGGCGAATTGGGCATCAACGGCACGCCGGCGATCATCCTGTCGAACGGACGCCGCCTTGAGGGCGCTGTCCCCGCCGCTAAACTGGAAGCCCTGCTGGGTGGTTCCTGACTCTGCGCCGGATTGCGATCCCGACGCAGCCGAGGCCGGCCAGCATCAGCAGGTAGCTGTCGGCTTCGGGGATCGGCGTGGCCTGAAGGACGCCGCCATAGCTGCCGCCGACGGTGCCATTGATCGTGCCGGATACCACGAATTTGTAGTCGTTTCCAGCTGGCAGTGTGGTATCGAGGTACAGCGAATTGACCTGGATGCCGTTGTTCGTGGTGCTGGTGAGGATGAACGCATCGGAGATCAGCGTATCGTCGGCACGGAGGAACCGTGCTGCCAGGTTGCCGATCTGGTACAGGTTGGCGATGTCGATGCTTACGGTGGTGCCGACCGCGAAGGCGTAGTCGCTCGCGATGTCGAAGAGATACGTATCGATGAAGCTGTCGCCGATCGTCAGGCCACTGGTGCCGACCATGTAGGTGCTGCCGATATTCGCGGTACTCAGGGTACCCAGATCGTCGGTCTTGTTGACGGTAGTGGCGCTGGCGCTGCTGTTTGCCAGTAGCAGTGCGAAGGTGGCGGCGATGAAAGTATGTTTATTCAATGGAGAGTCCCAGCTTGATAGTCCGCGATAGTCAAATGCCACCTATGCTGCATTTATTCGATGACATCGATGCAAAGATGAAGCTTCATTTGAATGAGCCGAAAGAACTACCCGTGTTGAAAGTCGGCGCTGGCGGGACGGCATCCGGATCGATCGTGAGCCGGATTCTGCTGATCGTTCTGTCCCAACTGCTGCTGTGCGGACCGGCTACTGCATGGTCGCTGCGTTATCTGGGTCAGCAGATCGTCCCCACGGGCTATGTGTTTGCCGACACCACCGTGGGCGGATTGTCGGGGTTGGATTACGACCCGCTGCGACGGCATTACTATGCGATTCCGGATGACCGCTCCGAACACCAGACGGCACGCTTCTATACGCTGGCACTCGATCTGGATGCTTTCAATACCCGTGCCGACCCCGGTCATGCAGGCGTGACGTTCACAGGCGTATTCATGCTGCGGGATCGGGCGGGCAAGCCCTATGCCCGGAAGCAGGTCGATCCGGAATCCCTGCGTCTGGCGCCCGGCGGCGACCGGCTGATCTGGGCGAGCGAAGGCGCTGCCGACAGCGGTATTCCGCCCTTCGTGGGCGAGATGAGCCTGCAGGGCGATCACTTGCGCATCTTCTCCCTGCCGTCCCGCTACCAGCCGGGCAAGGGAAGCGGGGTCCGCGACAACCGGGCATTCGAAAGCCTTGCGGTCGTTGCCGAAACCGGGCGTGTATATACCGCTGTCGAAAACGCGCTGATTCAGGATGGTCCGGTCGCCGATGCCAGCCAGGGCAGCGCCTGTCGGGTGCTGGCTTATGACTTGCGGACGGGGCAGTCGGTGGCGGAATACGCGTATGTCACCGATCCGGTCGTACAGCCACCCGCCTTGCCACTGATGTTCCACACCAACGGGCTGGTGGAGTTGCTGGCGCTGGATGCTAAAAGCTTCATCGCCGTGGAACGTTCCTATACGCCCATGGCAGGCAACAATATCCGGTTCTATCTGGCCAGCCTGGCGGAAGCAACCGAGGTCAGCGCGCTGCCCAGCCTGGCAATGGGCAATTTTCGACCAATGACCAAAACGCTGCTGCTGGATTTGTCCAGTCTTGGGATTTCCCTGGATAACATCGAGGGAGCGAGCTGGGGACCGGTGCTTCCGAACGGCCATCGCAGCCTGGTTCTGGTGTCGGACAACAATTTCAATCCGGCGCAGTTCACCCAGTTTCTTGCGTTCGAACTGATTCCAAAAGCTGGCGATCAATAGGCGTGGCGGTCACGCAAGACCACCAGCACGGTCTTGGCGATGATCCAGAGGTCGAGGGCAAGCGACCAGTGGCGCAGGTATTCGAGGTCGAACTCGATGCGCTTCTGCATCTTCTCCACCGTCTCGGTCTCGCCGCGATAGCCATTGACCTGCGCCCAGCCGGTGATGCCCGGCTTGACCTTGTGACGCACCATGTAGCCCTTGATCAGCTTGCGGTAGAGCTCGTTGTGGGCGACGGCATGGGGGCGCGGACCGACGATGCTCATCCGCCCCTGCAGTGCATTGATGAATTGCGGCAGTTCGTCGAGCGAAGTGCGCCGCAGAAAGGCGCCCAAGCGGGTGATGCGCGCGTCGTTGCGGGTGGCCTGGACGATCTGGTTGCCGTCTTCGCAGACCGTCATTGAACGGAATTTGTAGACAACGATTTCCTTGCCGTCCAGCCCGTAGCGACGCTGGCGGAACAGCACCGGCCCCGGCGACGAAAGCTTGACGCCGATCGCGATGGCCAGCAACAACGGGGCGATCAGGGCAAGGATCAGCAGCGACAGCACGATGTCGCTGCCACGCTTGACGAGGCCGCTCACGCCGGTGAAGGGCGATTCGCAGACCGCCACGACCGGCATGCCGTCGACCTGGTCCATGCGGCCCTGGATCAGGTCGGTGACGAAAATGTCCGGGACGAAATAGATCGATGCCGTGGTATCGCGCAAGTCGTCGAGCAGGTTGAGGATGCGCGGTTGCGAGGCCATCGGCAGGGTGATGTAGATGAGGTCGATGCGGTTTTCCTTGATGAAGGCTCCCAGCGCGTCGATGCGGCCGAGCAGCACCTGATTCGAACCGGCGGCATCCAGGCGCTCCCGGGAACGGTCGTCGAAGAATCCCACCATGCGGGTGCCGAGAAAAGGGTCGCCGCGCAGTTGTTCCGCCAGTCGCAGTCCGGTGGCGTTCATCCCGGCGATGATCGCGGTGCGCTGGTTGCCCTGGCTGGCCAGCACCTTGGGCACGTAATGCCGCATGGCAAGGTGGGCGACGGCCAGGGTGAGCGGCGTCGCGACAAACCAGGCAATCAGGACTTGCGGTGGATAGAGGGAAAGGTAGCCGCTTGCATAGCCGAAGAACAACAGGATGAACGCCAATACCAGCCAGTTGCCGAAGACCTCGCGGATGATGGCGCCGCGCGTCTCCTGCAGGCGGGACACGCCCGGAAAGCTCAATGAAAAGGCCACCAGCGCCAGCAGGACATAGTGTGCGTCGATGCGTTCGCCGTGGTTGAGAGCGGCAACCAGCAGTACCAGGACGGTGGCAACCGGATCGAGGAACATGCCGAGCAACGAAACCACGCTCAGGCGCGCCCTGAAGACGTTCATTTGGCGATCAAGTGATGCGATCATGCGGAATATCGGCTTGAGTCAAGACGAGCAGACTAGCGGGCGAAGATTGAAGAATTGTGACCATTCCGTCATCTTTCACAAATCTTTCATTTATGGTCCCTACACTGCCCGTCCATGAAAACTTATCCTGGTACGGGAAGGGGCGTATTGCTGGCAATCGCGTGCTGCGCCTGCACTTCCGCCGCGCATGGCGATGCCGGCGATGTGTTCAACGTTTCGGTCAGCCAGACCCTGACCCATGATGACAACCTGTTCCGCTTGCCGGCCGGGGTGAGTCCGTCGACGGGTGGCGGGTCAACCTCACGCAGCGACACCATTTCACAGACCGGTGTGCGCCTGACGGCCGACAAGCCGGTCGGCCGCCAGGTGCTGCATGCGGCGATCGGCATGACGAACGTCCGCTATGACCGTCACCGCCAGCTCGATGGGGAATTGACGAACTACAGCGCCAGTTGGGACTGGACGCTGGGACATCTGTGGACGGGTGCGTTGTCCTGGAGCCGTGCCCAGACGATTCCCGGTTTCAGCGATTACCGCGCGCCGGTGCGCGATATCGTGACGACGGATGCCGCCGCGGCGCGCGCCGTGCTGCGCCTCCATCCCGACTGGCGGCTGACATTCGGGGCGGGGTCGTCGCAGGCGGCGCATTCGGCGAGCGTGAACGCGGTCGGTGATTCCCGGGTGGATAGCGCTGAAACGGGCGTGCGCTATGTGCCGGGCACCGGCAAGGAATTCGGCCTGCGGTTGCGTCACGCCGAAGGCAGTTATCCGAACCGGCAGCAGGTCGGGGCAAGCCTGATCGACAATGGTTACCGCGAAGACGGGCTCGATTTCGATGTCATCTGGCAGTTCAGCGGCGCAAGCAACTTCCAGGGCGCGATCGGTCAGACGCGGCGCAGCCACAACGACGTGCCGGGACGTGATTTCTCCGGCACGACGGGAAGATTGAACTGGAACTGGCTGCCCACCGGCCAGACCAGCTTCGGCTTCGGTGCGCGGCGCGAAATCGGTGCCCAGGATGATCTGGTCGCCACCTACACCGTCACTGACGCGATTACCGTCAGTGCCGGCTGGCAGCCGACCGCCAAGCTGTCCTTCAGTGCCACGGGCGAACTGAAGCAGCGCGATCAGCAGGGCGATCCGGCCTCCTTCGTCGGCGGGGCGCCGAATCGTCGCGACGACGACCGGATCGTGAGTCTCGGCGTCGGCTACGCGGCCATGCGCGATTTGCGGCTGAGTCTGTCGCTGCGCGAGGAACGCCGCGAGTCGAACCTGACCACGAGCTCCTACCGCACGCGGCAACTCGCGCTGGCCGCCACGTTTGCCTTCTGATTGAGTGACTGCCGCGCCGCCAGCAGCTCCCGACGAGGAAATCCCGCCGCCATTCATCGACCAGTTGCGGCGCCGGGCGACGCACGTGCCGGCCATGGTCGCGCTGGTGGCCGCCAACCTTGCCGTATTCGCGGCCATGCTGGTTGCCGGCGCGGGCGTGTGGCACGCGCCGAACACCGTGCAGCTCGAATGGGGAGCGAACTTCGGCCCCGCTACCAAGGATGGGGAATGGTGGCGCCTGGCGACCGCAATGTTCCTGCATTTCGGCCTGCTGCATCTGATGGTCAACATGCTCGCGCTGGTCGAGGCGGGGCGTTTCGTCGAGCGTTGCCTTGGCTCGGCGCGGTTCCTGCTGCTCTATCTTGGCAGCGGGCTGGCGGGCAACCTGCTGTCGCTTGTCATGCAAGGCGATCGCGGCATTTCCGGCGGCGCTTCGGGCGCGGTATTCGGCGTCTATGCCGCCTTGCTGCTCACTTTGTGGCTGGAACGCCATGCACTGGCGAAAACCGAGTTCCGCTGGCTGTTCTGGGGCGGCATGGCCTTCACCGCCTGCAACATCGCCCTGGGCTTGTTCATTCGAGGAATCGATAACGGCGCGCATGTCGGCGGCTTCGTTTTCGGCCTGCTGGCCGCGGTCGCCCTTGCCCGATCATCCCTCCTTTCAGCTTGGTTGCGCGCCGGCGCCGCGACGCTCATAACCGCGGGAATCACGCTATTGGTGGCGGCCATACCCGCACCGGCCTATGACTGGAGCGACGAACTGGATGCGCGCGAGGAAATCCGGCAATTCATCGGTACGGATGCCAATATCAGCGATCACTGGAACACCCTTCTCGAACAGGGCCGCCGCGAAGGCTTGTCGTTCGAGGAACTGGCGACGCGCATCGACAGCGAAGTGGCCGATCGCTACGAGGCGAGTTTCGAGCAGCTGGCCACGATGCATCTTGATCCGCGCGCGCCCTCGGTCCCGGCGATTGAACAACTCAAACGCTATGCCGAAACACGGCGTGCCGCGTCGCATGAGTTTGCGGATGCATTGCGTGCGGGTGATCCAGGCCGGATCCGGCAAGCCATCGACAAGGCGAAGTCGGCCCGCTTGATCCGAAAAGACCATTCCGGACCGGTGTCCGGAGATTAAAGTTGTCATCTCCTTCCGGCATTCTGTTTTCAAGCAGACTGCGGCAGCTGTCGTAGTCCGAATGGACTATCCGTTACTCGCAGGATTCCCGATAACGTGCAATCCTGGCTCGCTATCGTGGGCGACCCATGAAGAGGCAAGGGCCCCACCCATGAATGCAAAACACCTGAAGTTCGCACTGCTGTCCATTGTCGTTGCCATAGCGGGAAGCGCGCACGCAGCTGTTTCTTCCGCGAATGTGCTTGATGTTCGTTACAAGTCAACCGCCAGCGGACTGACAACGCAACTGTACCTGCCGCTTTCCAGCCAGGCCAACAACTACGGTATTGGCAACTATCTTTTCGAGATGCGCGACACGCAATCCGGGGTATTTGCCGGCTCATTCATCGGTTATTGCGTGGATCTTTCGCAGTGGGCGAGCAGCAGCTTCCATATCTATGAAACGAAATTGTTTGACGACTCTTTCGCGCGCTATGGCGATGTCACGAAGCTGTTCGGCCATGCCTATGCAGATTCTTTGACGAATGTGACGAAAGCAGCGGGTTTTCAATTGGCATTGTGGGAAGTGTTCAACGACGATGGCAATCTCGACAGCGGTCTGGTTCGCACGACGGCCAGCACGAACGTCTTGGTCAAAAGCGAAGCCCAGTCGCTGCTAAGTTCCTTGTCATCCTGGTCGGATACCGGCACTGCCTATCAATTGACGTTCTACGAGAACGCCACGTACCAGAATTACCTGGCCGTGACGGGCACTGGCACCGGCAGCGTTCCCTCGATTCCCGAGGCCGACAGCTACGCCTTGTTGCTTGCGGGCCTTGGCTTGATGGGCTTCGTGGCACGCCGCCGCCTGCGCGATTTATGACATTGAGACGGTCGGCCGTCGCGTCGATCGCAACGTGGTTGTCACAAAGGGCTGCTAACTTGGCAGCCCTTCACGTTTCTCTCAGTCGACTTTTCCAGAAAGACGAATCATGCCCAAGCAAAATGCTTTCCTTGCTCTCACGATCACACTGATTGCACTATCCGGTTGCGGAGGAGAAGACAAAAAGGCGGCAACCCAGGTTGCCGCCAAGGTCGACAAGGGGGAAATATCCGTCCATCAGGTCAATGCCGTGTTGGCACGCACACCGAACCTGCCTCAGGAACAGGCCAAGGCAGCAGGACGGCAGATTCTCGACAAGCTGATCGACCAGGAAGTCCTGGTACAGCAGGCGGTAGCCAGCAAGCTGGATCGCGATCCCAAGACGATGCAGGCCATCGAAAACGCCCGGCGCGACATCCTGGCCCGTTCCTTCATTGAAAAAGTATCCACGACCGTCCACAAGCCTTCCGCCGAGGACATCAAGGAGTATTACGGCAAGCATCCGGAGCTCTTTGCCGAGCGCCGCATCTACAACTTCAACGAGATAGCGATCAAGGTGACGCCCGAACTTCTGCCGCAACTGGAAGAGCAGATGAAGAAGGCAAAATCCCTGGCCGACGTCACCAATTGGCTGAAAGCGCAAAACGTACCGATGGCCGCCAACTCGACGACCAAGGCCGCCGAACAGTTGCCGCTGGAGTTGCTGCCGCGATTCCACCAGATGAAGGAAGGCCAGATCGGTGTCATTCCGACCAAGGAGGCCGTGCTCATCGTCCAGCTGGCCGCATCGAAAACCGTACCGGTGGACGAGAAGGGCGCTACTCCCTTCATCGAGCAGTTCCTGCTTAACAAGCTGCGGGCCGAGACGGTGGACAAGGAAGTCAAGGCGCTGCGCGGAAAAGCCAAGGTGGAATACATGGGCGAGTTCGCGCAGGCACCCGCGACCCCGGCGGAAGCGCCGAAGCCGGTCGAGGCAGCGCAGCCGCAGAAGCCTGCCCCGGACAGCGCCATCGACAAGGGTTTGTCCGGTCTCAAATAAGTTTCGGGTGACACGACCATGGTTATCGGCAAAGCAAGTATTCCAGTCGCAAGATATTTCGCAGCCTTCCTGCTCATGTTGGCAGCCCTGCTGGCCCGTCCGGCATTGGCTGCCGAAGGGCCGGACTACCTGATCGGTGCCGGCGACATCATTCGCGTGAATGTCTTCCAGAATCCGGAGCTGTCGCTGGAAACGCGCGTCGGCGAGACGGGCACGATCTCGTATCCACTGATCGGCGCGATTCCCGTAGGCGGTCTGGCGATTCCTGCCGCCGAGCGCAAGATCGCCGACATGCTGCGCGAAGGCGGATTCGTCGTGCAGCCGCAGGTCAACATCATGCTGATGCAGGTTCGCGGCAGCCAGGTCGCCGTACTGGGCCAGGTCGGCCGTCCGGGCCGCTTTCCGCTGGAAATGGCCAACACCAAGCTGACCGACATGCTGGCCACCGCCGGGGGTATCGCGCCGGGCGGTGCCGATACCCTGGTGCTGACCGGTGTGCGCGCCGGCAAGCCGATGCGTATGGAAATCGATGTACCGACCATGCTGCTGAACGGCAATTTCGAACAGGACATCCTGTTGCAGGGCGGCGACATCATCTACGTTCATCGCGCCCCGATGTTCTACATCTATGGCGAAATCCAGCGCCCCGGTTCCTACCGTGTCGAGCGCGACATGACATTGCGCCATGCGCTGGCGCAAGCGGGCGGCATCAGCCTGCGCGGCACCGAGCGCGGCCTGCGTCTTTATCGCCGTGATGCGCAGGGCAGGATGGTTCTACAGGAAGACCCGAACCATGACACCAGTGTTCGTGCCGACGACGTGATCTACATCCGCGAAAGCCTTTTCTAGCCGGTTGCAGCTCATGACTTTTCTGCAAATCCTCCAGATCCTGCGGGCCCACTATCGCGTTGCATTGCTTGTTCCGCTGATCATCGTCCTGGCAACAACGGTCGTTACCCTGCAGTTGCCGAAGGAATACACGGCCACGACATCCCTCGTGGTGGACGTCAAGACCGACCCGATCGCCGGCGCGCTGGGAGTGGCGGTCGGTTCGCCCGGTTACATGGCGACCCAGACCGACATCATCCAGAGCGACCGCGTGGCCGGCAAGGTGGTCAGCCTGCTCAGGCTCGACAAGAACCCCATGGCCATCGAGCGCTGGAAGGAGGAGACCGAAGGCAAGGTGCCGCTCGAAAGCTACTGGGGCGGGTTGCTGCAAAGAGGATTACTGGTGAAGCCTACCAAGGGCAGCAATATCATCACCTTGTCCTACGCGGCGCAGGATCCGAAATTCGTTACGGCGGTGGCGAACGCCTTCGCCCAGGCCTACATCAACGTGACCATCGATCTGCGGATCGAGCCGGCGCGCCAGTATGCCGCCTGGTACGACGAGCGGCAAAAAGGATTGCGTGAAGCGCTGGAAGCAGCGCAGGCGAGGCTTTCCGCCTACCAGAAGGAAAAGGGCATTGCCGTCGCCGATGAACGTGTCGATCAGGAAAATGCCCGGCTAACCGCGCTGATGACCGAGCTGGCGGCCGCGCAGGCCCAGACGGCGGTTAGCGTGAGTCGGCAGAAGAGCAGCGGCGACGAACTCTCGCCGGAAGTACAGCAGAATCCGGTCGTGCAGGGCCTGAAAAGCGAACTCGCCAAGGCCGAATTGCAACTGGCGGCGATCAGCAGCAATGTCGGTGCGAACCATCCCCAGCGCGTGCAGCTCGAAACCAGCATTGCCGGGCTCAGGAAGCAGTTGAGCGAAGAAATCCGGCGCGTTTCCGGTACCTCGGCGGCGGTCACCCGTGTCTCGACGCAGCGCGAAGCCGAGCTCAGGGCCCTGGTCGAGGCGCAGAAGCAGCGCTTGCTTGCCCTGCGAGGGGATCGCGATGAACTGGCATTCCTGATGCGCGACGTCGAAAGCGCCCAGCGCACCTACGACCTGGTGATCCAGCGCATCAGCCAGACCAATCTGGAAAGCCAGTTCGACCAGACCAACGTGCGCGTGCTGAGCCCCGCTGTCGAACCCATCTATCCTTCCGGACCGAAGGTGATGCGCAATATAGCTGCCTCCGTCATCGTCGGCATCCTGGTCGGACTGGGCTTTGCCGTGGGACTCGAATACCTGAATCGCCGCGTGCGCACGCCCGACGATCTGGCCGTTCCCGAGGGCGTGCCGGTGCTCGGCATCCTGCAGGCGAAACCCGTCAAGCGCTCTTTCAAGGAGCGACTTGACGTACTGGGTGCCTGGCTAGACGGCATGCGGCGCCGTCGGCAAGCGGAGCCGGCTCGATGAATGTCATGAACGAACCCAATCTGCAACTCGCCGGTCGTTCCATCGGTGCCATTCTGGTCGATACGGGGCGGCTGTCGCTCGACGATGCCGAACGCATCCTCCACGCGCAGAAGGAAATGGGCCTGCGTTTCGGCGAGGCTGCGGTCCGTCTGGGGCTGTTGAGTCTGCAGGACATCCAGCAGGCGCTCGCCCGGCAATACGACTATCCCTATCTGGTCAAGCGCGAACACGGCAATGAGATTGCCGACGAACTGGTCGCCGCCTACGAGCCCTTCAGCCATCAGGTCGAGATTTTGCGCGGCCTGCGCAGCCAGCTCATGCTGCGCTGGTTTACCGGCGAGCCGGAAAACAGGACGCTGGCCGTCACCAGTCCCGGTCGTGGCGATGGCCGCAGCTATTTGGCCGCCAATCTCGCCGTGGTGTTTTCGCAGCTGGGCGAACATACCCTGTTGATCGACGCCGACATCCGCAATCCTCGTCAGCACGAACTGTTCAAGCTCGACAACCGCTCCGGCCTGACCTCGATTCTCTCCGGTCGCGCCGACCTCAACGACATTCGCCGCATTCCTTCCTTCATGGATCTTTCCGTGCTGGTGGCCGGCCCGCAGCCGCCGAATCCGCAGGAACTTCTTGGACGCCCCATTTTCTCCAAGCTGCTGGAAGAACTGGTAAACGAATTCGACGTCATCATCATTGACACGCCGGCGGGCGACGAATACGCCGATGTGCAGACCATCGCCGTGCGCGCCAGCGGCGCGCTGGTCGTGGCGCGCAATAACCAGACGTCTGTCACCGCCTTCGGCAATCTGGTCAAGGGTTTCGCCAACGCCGGGGTGGTGGTGGTCGGATCGGTCTTCAACGATCCGCCGCGCGCAGCCAAGGCAGGCAACTGAAGCGCGGCACCCATGGATACCGCGCTTCGTTCCATTGCCTTCCAGCGCACCATGCCCTGGCTGGTCGTGTTGCTGGGGTGGCTTGCAATGTATCTGCCCATTTATTGGTGGGCGTTCAACGGCATCTGGCAAACCGATGATCAGGCGCACGGCCTGATCGTGTTTCTGGTGACTTGCGGACTGGTCTGGATGCGCCGCGGCGCCTTGCTGGCCGTCGAACCGAAGCCCGCGCTCGCCATCGGCTGGATGAGCTTCGTCAGCGGCCTGCTGGTATATCTCCTGGGTCGGGCGCTCGACGTCTCGATCCTCTTCCTCGGCTCGCAGATACCGGTCCTGCTCGGTGCCCTGCTGATCGTCGGCGGCTGGCCGGCCGTGAGGGTGCTCTGGTTCCCGCTCATCTATATCGTGTTCATGATTCCCTTGCCGGGGACGCTGGTCGACGCGCTGACCGGGCCGCTCAAGCAGTGGGTATCCGTGATCGCGGAAACCCTGCTCTATGCAGCGGGTTATCCCATCGCCCGCGATGGCGTCATGCTGACCATCGGCCAGTACCAGCTGCTCGTCGCCGATGCCTGCTCGGGCCTCAACTCGATGTTCAGCCTCTCGGCCTTAGGTGCGCTCTATATGTACATCATCGCCCGCGCCAGCGTGCTGCACAACGTTGTCATGCTCGCGAGCATCCTGCCCATCGCGTTTGCGGCGAACATCGTGCGGGTGCTGGTGCTGGTTCTGATCACCTATCACCTGGGCGACGAAGCGGGGCAGGGCTTCCTGCACGGTGCCGCCGGCATCGTGCTGATCATTGTTGCGCTGGCCATCCTCTTCCTGGTGGATGCCGTGCTGGCGAGGGTGATTCGGCCGGCCGCTGCAGCCACGCCCGCGCACGGCAGAGCATAGCTGTCGGCGTGTGATGCAACGGGGAGTGCGGCATGCCTGAATACCTCAAGGCGCTGATCGTCATTCTCATCCTGTCCTCGGCGACCTTCATGCTTGTCCGGCAGCCAGCCTGCGCTGCCGCGATAAGTCCGGCTGACTACGTACGGCGTAGCAACCTCTGGCTGACGCTGACGCTGATCGCCTTTCTTGCCCACAACTTTTGGGTCCTCATGCTGTTCGCGGGTGTGACCCTTGCGCTTGTTGCAGCACGCGATCCCAATCGCCCGGCACTGTATTTCTTCGTATTGTTCGCCATACCGCAAATATCACAGCCGATTACAGGTCTGGGCGTCATCAACCAGTTCTTCGTCCTCGATTTTGTGCGCTTGCTGGCGCTGGTCGTGTTCTTGCCGACGGCATATGGCCTTTACCAGCAGCAGATCAGGAATGGTGAGCGGATCAATATGACCGACAAAATATTGATCGCCTATCTGCTGCTCAATATCGCTCTTCAGTTTCTTGCCATCAGCTTTACCGGCACGATGCGTAACGCCTTCTACTCCTTCATCGATGTCTTTCTGCCGTATTACGTGCTGAGCCGTTCGCTGCGTACCTATGGCGGGCTGCGCGATGCCACCACAAGTTTCGTGATCGCCGGATTGGTACTTGCGGTGATTGGCATTTTTGAGTTCTCCCGTCACTGGCTGCTGTATTACCAACTTGATGGTGCGCTTGGCATTGACTGGAACTACGGTGGCTATCTCGAACGTGAGGAAACATTGCGTGCCATGGCCACGACCGGTCAATCGATCGTCTTTGGTTATGTGGTGGCGACTGCATTCGGACTTTTTCTGTATGCGCGAAATGTGATGCGCGGCAAGCTTGCTGTCACCATTCTGCTCGCCCTGCTGCTGGGGGGGCTGATTGCCTCACTGTCCCGTGGTCCCTGGGTCGGGGCCGGGATCATGCTCGTGATCTACCTGCTTGCCGCCGGGCGTCGGGCACCAGTCAATTTCGCCAAACTGGCACTCGCCGCCGTGATTCTCCTGCCCGCTCTCTACATGACACCTTACTGGGAGAAGCTGATCGACTATCTGCCGTTCGTCGGCGAGGTCGATGCCGGCAATATCACCTACCGGCAGCGCCTGCTGGAGATATCGATCCAGATCATTCTCGAAAATCCGCTCTTCGGTTCCTCGGATTTCATATATTTCCTCGAGGAATTGCGGCAAGGGCAAGGCATCATCGACATCGTCAACTCTTTTCTGATGATCGCCCTGCGGTCCGGTCTCGTTGGTCTGTCACTTTTCCTGGTTTTTTTCGGCACGATCATGGTCGGCATCGTCAGACGCATGAAGCGCTCTTCCGCTGATGGCGAAATCCGCCAATTGGGACAGGCACTGCTGGCAACGCTGGGCGGCATCCTCGTCATGATCTTCACGGTCAGTTCGATTAATGCCGTTCCGGTCGTTTATTGGGCACTGGCCGGGCTGGGGTTGGCCTATGCCCAGATGGCCGATCCGGCCCCTGCGACACGATGAAACGCAGTCACTTTTCGCTGCTGTGCCTGATCGCGTCCCTGTGCGGATTGTTCGCCGGCGGCTGCCATGCCGACAATGCCGTGACTGCCTTTCAGGCACCGGCGCATTTCCGGATCACCAATCAGGTGGTGAATCTCGGTCTCGAAGCCTTTACCGCCACGCTTCCCGGCATCGGCAACAGCCTGTTGGAAATCGACATCGCCAATGCCGGATTCGAGCCGATCGTGTATCGCAACATGTACATGATCCAGCAGGACGCGCCTGACCTGCTGATCATCAGGCCGGAAACCTTGACGCAGTACGAAACCCTGCGCGAAGGTTTTCTCGACGGTGCCGGAGTGCGAATCTACCGCATCGAGAATGGCCGCTTCCGGATGGTGCGCGAGGACCGGATTCCGCAAGGCGGCTTCCGCGCCAGCGGCTGGCTGCCGGCCATCCCGGCTCAACGCATCGTGCCGGCAACGACGCCGCGTTACCTGTTTCGCTGGGACAACCACAATCGACCGGATGTGCCGTATTTCTTCACTGTGCGTGCCGTCGCTCGCGATGGCCGGCTATCCCAGCCCGCCACGGCCGCGAGCTTCGTTCGTCCGGAGAAAATCGGCAAGGCAGATCCCGGCCCCCCCGTGCTCATCGAGTTTCGGCCACTGCAGCCGTCGGTCGAGGACAAAGCTGTACCGGTACCGACCGGACTGCGTGGCCGACTGCAGGAAGACGGCGCCCTGCTGCTCGAATGGAATTCACTTTCTCATCCCGATCTGGCCGGCTATATCATCTATCGCTCCGACCATCCGCCGGAAAGCCATGCCGGCTTTCGCATCGAACTGGAGAACAAGGCTTCAGCCCCGGACAAGCAGATACGCGCCGGCGACTTGGCCATCGTCAGCAAAAAGTTCTTTGAGGCCTCGCGCAAGCGGTATTTTTCGAACCGGGTCTGGGGTGCGGCCAACGAGACCTCGCTGTTGTTGCCGAGCACCGTCAACTTTTTCCCCGACGAGACGCCTGGCAAGTCCTGGGAACTGGTACCGCACCCGGCCGATACGCCGGTCACCGATGGCGGCGAAACCTGCCTGAAGCTCAAGCTCGATGCCGGCGTGCGTGAAATCATTGGTCGCTACAACCACAGTGGCAAGCAGCAAAATTGGTACCCGGTGCTCGAAGCGCGTCCCTATCGCGTCGAGGCATGGATGCGTCAGGAAGGTGGCGGCAGTGTTCGTTTCAAGTTCGACGGTTTCTACGGCAGGGGGGATACCGCGATTCCGCCGATTCCGTTCCAGGTGGGCCCGGAGTGGCGCCGCTATGTCGCGACCTTCACGCCACCTGCCGTGCAGGACAATGCTGAGCCCGGCCGCATGGGCATCGAATTCACGGGGCCGGGTACCTTCTACATTGATAATTTGCGCATCTACCGTGACGATGCCGACTATCTCGATCTGCTGCCCGAAGAGCTCGCCGAGTTGAATAGCGCGGGCCTGTCCGCGTTGCGGACGCATGGCACGGTCAGGACGAAGTTCCGCACCCACGACATGGCGCAACTGACCAACGACGGGGGGGCCATCGGCGGCTCCGCAAAGAGCAATTCGCTGCCCCAGTTGCTCCGGGTTATTAGCAAAGCCGGCATGCAGCCCTGGCTGCAGGTTGAATTCCACATGCAACCGCAAGAGTGGGCCGGCTTCGTCGAATACCTGGCCGCGCCCTACGATCCGGCCGTCGATACGCCCCGCACCAAGCCCTGGGCGTACAAGCGCTACCGGCAGGGACGGGAACGCCCGTGGACCGAAGCTTTCGATCGCATCTATCTCGAACTGGGCAACGAAACCTGGAACAGGATCTTCCTCCCCTGGGTCTTCGGTGCCATGACGGATGCGAAGAGCGGCAAGCGTTACAACCCCGGGCAGGTTTACGGCATGTTTCAGGAACACGTGATTGCCGCGTTGCGGAGCAGCCCCTACTGGACATCGGCCGGCCTGGAGCAGAAGTTCGTATTCGTCCTCGGCGGCTGGAACGGGCAACCTTTCGGCAAGGAGGCGGCGCAGATGTCGCCGTCCTCCGATTACCTGACCGTCGCCGCTTATAACGGCGGTTGGGACGAAGGGGAGGGCCCGCCCAGGCTCGATGCCGCCAGCCTGTTCAACGTCCTGTCGCACGTCAATCAGGCCGCGATTCCGTTTGCCGAGCAGCACCGCCGCGAGCTGCACGAACTCAACGCGCGTCGCCACAAGGAATTGCGGCTGGGTACCTACGAAGCCGGGCCGGGCTATGCCCTCAAAGGTCTGAACAATGCACGCGTCACCGAAGCGCAGGCGCAGGAGCAGGAACAGGTGATGAAAAGCCTCGCGGCTGGTACGGCGACGCTCGATGCCTTCCTGGCACGCGCCTATCGTGGTTTCGAGTTGCAGAACTACTTTGGTTTCAGACCCGGAGCCTACTGGGCTTCGCATGCGCCATGGTATCGCGGGGGGCAGGCCTATCCTTCGTGGCAGTTGATTGCGTTATTCAACAACCATGCTACCGGCGCCATGCTGCAGACCGAGACACTTGGCGTGCCGACGGTTGACCTCAAGCCGTACGAACGGCGCAAAGGAATCAAGGATGCGCCACTTACGGCGGTATACGCCACACGCAAGGCCGATCGCCATGCCGTTATCGTCATGTCGCGCAAGGTGTCCGGCTACCCCATTGCCGACGACCATGGGTTTACACCGACCACCGTCGACCTGCCCTTTGCCCGGGCCGGAAAACTCACGCTTTACCGCATGGCGGGCGACCCGCGCGCGAACAACCTGCTGTCGCCGCGCAACGTGCGGATCGAGAGAATCGAACTCGGCGAATGGAACGGGGGGCGACTGACGCTGAATGCGGCGTCCGGTGCCGATGAGCGCGGGCTGCCACCGGCCGCCACCTTCATGTACATATTCGAGGAAGTTTCCGGTAAGCCGGCCGGCTGAGTCGGCGGTACGGGAGGAATGGTAATGCTGGTATCGATAGGAATCCTGGCCTGGAACGAGGCCGATGTGATTGAAACAACCCTGACCTCGCTGTTCGGGCAGACCGCACTGCGCAGCCCGGTCGGAAATGTCCCCGATGCGACGTGGGAAATCGTTGTCGTGCCCAACGGCTGCTCCGACGCGACGGCCGACTGTGCCCGCCGCGCGCTGGAAAGGCTGGTCGCCGGTACGGGGCGCAGCGATATTGCCTGGACCGTCCGCGAGCTATCCGAGGCAGGGAAAAGCAATGCATGGAACCGTTTCGTGCATGACTTTTCTTCGCCGCAGGCAGAATTGATCGTCATGCTGGATGCCGACATCGAATTCGGCGAGGCCGAAACGATTGCGAATAGCGTCGCCGTACTGCTGGCCGACCCCCATGCCGCAGTGGCGGTCGACCAACCCCTGAAGGACGCCGTGCGCAAGCCGCGCAAAACCCTGATGGAGCGCATTTCCCTGGCCGCCACGCGGGCATCCGCCGGCGGATCGCCCACCATCGCCGGCAGTTTCTATTGCGCACGCGCCAGTGTCTTGCGGCAGGTCTGGATGCCCAGGGGCTTGTCCATCGAGGACGGATTCCTGCGCGCGATGATCGCCACCGACTGTTTTCGCCAACCTGCCGATGACCGCAGGATCATCCGGGCGCCGCACGCCAGCCATTATTTCGAAACGCTGACATCGCCGCGCGCGCTGTTCCGCCACGAGGTCCGCTTGGTGATCGGCAATGCGCTCAATTGCTACCTGACCTGGGACATGCTGCATTTCGCCACCGACCCCGAAGGTCCGGGGGCGGGCGTATTGATCCGCAACCGGATGGCCCGCGACCCGCGCTGGTACCCGACACTGATCGACAACGCAATCCGCAACCACGGCTGGTGGGTACTACCGCGCGGCATGCTGTTCCGGCGGTTTTCGGGGGCTCGGCGCAACTGCGGCGTGGGCCGGCTCAAGTGGTTAGTGATTGCAATGACTGGTTTTCTCCTCGACCTACCAGTATTTCTTGTGGCGAACCGCAAACTCAAGCGTGGAAATGTGATTGGTTACTGGTGAAAGTGACATAGAGGCGTCATCTACGCTTGCTAAAACGACCCGCTTACAAGGCGTCCTGTCTAGATCGGATGTCATATAAGCCCGACTTGTCTATGGCGCGGCATCAACCATTGAGGAAGTGCGTTGTTCAATCCAAGAATCCTTTTCGTTACCCGCAATGCTCCCTATCCACCAGTAGCGGGAAGCAGCCAGCGCACGGCGAATCTAATAGAAGGTCTGCGCCAGGTGGGTGATGTCAGCCTCTTTATGATTGGCACGCCACAGCGACGTGAAATGATCGAGGGAGCGGGTTATCGCGTTGCGGCAACCGCTGAGCCAACGGCGCGACAACAGAGCGCCATCGGTCGAGGATTGGAACGCCTAGTACCGGGACGAGCAGAGAATGCATGGCGCGCACTAGCCGGTGTCGAAGTCGACTACACGCCGGATCGTGGTCTGCACCAAGCACTTAGGGAGTTGGTCGCCGTTGAGCACTTTGACCTGCTTGTTGGCCGCTATCTGATTCCCAGTGCGCAAGTCGGCATCTTCGGACCCGGACTGCCGCCGGCCATCGTCGACATCGACGATGTCGACTCGAAAGCAGTTGCGGCCAAAATTGCTTCGCCGGCGAGCAGTGCCCTGTTACGTGCCGTCCTGCGCACGCGCCACGGCAAGGTCGTACGTCACGAGCGTGCGCTGCACGCCCGCGCCGCACGTCTCTGGTTCAGCAATCCTGACGATTTGGCTCTTTCACCCGCCAACGGCGATCTTGTGCCGAACATTCCGTTTGCCCTGCCAGCGCGTGATGGTCTGCAACATTCATCTGCTGACAGCCGCATGATCCTGTGGGTCGGATCCTTCAATCACCGTGTCAATCTCGAAGGGGTCGCCCTATTCCTGAATCGGGCGTGGCCGGCCATACTCCGCGCCTGTGCGGATGCGCGCTTCCGCATCGTCGGAAGCAGCTTGCCGGAGAAGATTAAGCGTCGCTGGCAAGGGATTCCGGGGGTCGAGGTCGTGGGCTTTGCACCGTCGCTGGCGCCGCACTATGCCGAGGCAGCGATCACCATTGTTCCCCTTCTGGACGGTGCCGGCACCAAGATCAAGGTGCTCGAATCACTGGGGTATCTGCGCACCAGTGTCGTTACCCGACACTCGGTGGCCGGCTTCGAGTCGCTGCTGCGAGACGGCGAGTCGCTACGCCTTGCCGATACGCTCGAAGGGCTGGCGGAACCTGTCGTGCAGCTTCTTGGCGATCCTGGCTTGCGGCATGCGATGGAGTCTCGCGGTCGATCAATCGTCGAGAGTCGCTTTGCCCCAGCGGCAGTAAGCGAGGCCGTGCGCAGCTCGGTAGAACGGCTTATCGGGGCGACATCCCGTGTCTGAAGCCGTCGACGTGCGCGGTGGAACCATCTGGACGATGGTCTGGTGGGGCTTGAAGAATTCCCAGAAATTCATTTCCAATCTGATTCTGACCCGGCTTCTTCCGCCAGAGGTGTTCGGTATTGCCGCAATTGGGAACACCCTAATTAGCGGAATATCGATGTTCTCGGACTTTGGGGTGCAGCAAAACATTGTGCGCTCCAAGCGCAGCGATGCGGAGTTCTATCAGACGGCATGGACGGTACAATTAATTCGTGGCTTTGCGCTGACGCTGGTCATCATGCTCCTGGCGCAGCCTTTGGCGACGTTTTATGGCATCGATAACCTCGCCGTCTTTCTGTTCATCGTAGCCGCTTCGAACCTGGCGATGGGATTCAACAATGTCGAGGTGCTACGCGATTTCCGTCACGCAAAGCTGCAAAGAATCGCAATCATCGACAACGTCGCTGCACTGGTCGGACTTGTCGTCATGTCGATCTGGGCCTGGTTTAGCCCATCCTACGTGGCCCTGGCCGTCGGCGCACTGGTCTCGACAGCCACCTTCGCGGTCGGTTCAATGCTCGCCTATCCAAGGAACGACTGTCGCCTCCGGTTGGAGCGGGACGCCGTCGCGGAACTGGTCGGCTTCGGCAAATGGGTGCTGATCAGCACCATCCTGGCCTTCGCCACCAGCCAGATGGATCGTCTCGCCCTCGGCAAGCTGATCCCGCTACAGTTGCTGGGCCTCTACTCCATCGCCTGGATATGGGCATCGCTGCCGAACCAAATGCTTGAGCAGTGGGCAGGCAAGGTGTTCTTCCCACTGGCTTCGCAGCATGATCGTGCCAATTCGGACGGCAGCACGATCACTACCGCACGGCGCACCTACGTCGCCGTCGCCTGCGTCTCGACTGCCGTGATCTATGCCGTTTCGGACATCCTCGTTACCATGCTTTATACGGAAGCGTATCAAGGCGTCGCCTTGCTGATGCGCCAACTTTCGGTGGTCTTCCTGCTCTACACAATCGAACAGTCGTACTCGCACTTGCTCATCGCCAAGGGCAGGCCACGCGATAAGATTCTCGGACAGGCGCTGAGCATAGCGGTCTTTGCCATAGGTTTGCTGCCCGTGTTCGAGACGATGGGCCTCGAAGGCGTCATTGGCCTGTTGGCGGCGACAGCAGTTGTGCGCATCGTATGGATGGCCTATCAGTTGTCGGGGTTCAGAGCGTTTGAACTCGCTTTCGACATGGCTTGCGTCGGCATGTTCTATCTGATCGCCTGTTCGCTCCATGCTGCCGTCGGTGCCTTTGACAGCCGCTGGTATCAAGTTGTCGTCGCATCAGCGATGGGCGCGTCGGCACTCCTGGTCGCGATGGCTGGCTATCTGCATTTGCGGCGCACGTGCGAGAGGACATGAACGCCAAAGTCTGGAATATCGCCAGATACCCGGCAAGGAGTTGATCATGAAGAAGGAAGAACCGAAATACGGCCTAACGCTTTCCATCGAGGCCGTGGCGATGATGGAAGAAGAAGCGGGGCGCATCGCCGCCGCCATGGATGTGCCCGGATGGGTGCAGAACTATTTCGCCAGCCACAAGGACAGGCTCGCGCTGGACTTCGAGTGGTGTCGGCGGAACATTCCTCGTCAGGCCAGAATCCTCGAGATCGGCGCTTACCCCTTTTTCGTCACGCGGGCGTTGATGTCCGAGGGATACGACGTCCAGACAGTGGACCATCCGGCTCCGCAGGTGACCGATCTGGCCCGACGGCTCTCGGTCGTGTCAGCCGGTTGCGATATCGAGCGCGAACGTTTGCCGTTTCCCGACAACAGCTTCGACGAGGTGCTGTTCAATGAGGTGTTCGAACATCTGCGTATCGACCTGTTATTCACGATGGACGAACTGCGTCGGGTGCTAAAACCTGGCGGACGCTTGTGGTTGTCGACACCCAATGTCAGATCCGCACGGGGGATGGTTAATTTTCTGTTCAACAAGGAGGTCTGGTCACGCGTGGGCGGCGGCGTCTTCGCCCAATGGAATCACCTGCGTACCCAAGGGTGGATGGGACACCTGCGTGAATATACAAGCAAGGAGGTCGCCGATTTCCTGTTGGCCACGGGCTTCTCGGTTGATCGTGTCGTCTATCGCGGCGGCTGGACAAATCCGGCAGCGAACGCTCTGTCATCGCTGCTACCGGACCTGCGCCCGTATTTTTCCTGCATCGCCACCAAGATCGCATGAGCACATCCCTCTGGATCGTCATCGTCAACTATCGAACCGCCGATCTTGTTATCGATTGTCTGCGCTCGCTCGTGCTGCAGGTGGGCGAATTGGGCGGTGGCCGTGTCGTGATCGCCGACAACGCTTCCGGCGACGGTTCGGCCGAAAAAATCACAGCGGCGATTGAGGCGGCGGACTGGATGTCATGGGCGACCGTGCTGCCCTTGCCAAAGAACGGCGGCTTCGCCTATGGCAACAATGCCGGCATCCGCGCGGCGCTGGGCGCCGCGTCGCCACCGGACCATGTGCTGCTGCTGAATCCGGATACCGTCGTGCGGTCGGGCGCCTTGCGTGCATTGGTGGCGTTCATGGCGGAGCATCCCGAGGCGGGCATCGCCGGCAGCCTGATCGAGAATCCCTCGGGTAGTGTCGACCGCAGCGCGCATCGCATTCCCTCCCCGTTGGGTGAGTTGGAAAGCGCGGCCCGTCTGGGCGTGCTGAGCCGCCTGCTGCGGCGTTATGCGGTATCGCCGCCATTGCGTGACGCGGCTCATCAGTGCGACTGGGTATCAGGCGCCAGCATGTTGATCCGCCGCCCGTTACTGGAACAAGTCGGGCTGCTGGACGAGGGCTATTTCCTCTATTTCGAGGAGGTCGATTTCTGTTGTCGCGCCCGCAATGCCGGCTGGCAAGTCTGGTATGTGCCGGAATCACGGGTGCTGCATCTCGAAGGCGCCGCAACTGGTATTCGCACTGCCGCGAAGCGCCGTCCCGCCTACTGGTATGCGTCGCGCCGCCGTTTCTTCGTCAAGCATCACGGTTTGGCTGGCCTGTTGCTGGCCGATTTGCTCTGGGCAATTGGGCGCTTGTCCTTTCTGGCGCGCAAAACCATGGGTTTGATCAGGCAGCGCGGCCATGCCGATCCAAAGCACTTCATGTTCGACCTGCTCTGGGGCGATTTGCGCGCGGTACTGGTTGATCGGTCAGGGGAGCGGCTGTGACGGTCGGCGTGGTGGTCATAGGGCGCAACGAGGGCGAGCGCCTGCGGCGCTGTCTCGAATCGGTCGTAAGACAGGCGCAGGCGGTGGTGTATGTCGATTCAGGGTCGACGGACGGCTCGGTAGCCTTGGCCAAATCGCTGGGCGTCAACACGGTTGACCTCGACATGGGCATTCCCTTTACCGCCGCGCGGGCGCGCAATGCCGGTTTTGCCGCCTTGTGCGGTCTTGCGCCCAACCTGGATTACGTCCAGTTTGTTGATGGTGATTGCGAACTGGCATCTGCATGGCTGACAACGGCCAGCGGCTACCTCGCTGGTAACCCTGAGGTAGCCATGGTGTGCGGTCGCCTGCAGGAGCGCTATCCGGAACGTTCGATCTACAACCGACTGTGCGACTTCGAGTGGGATGCGCCGACCGGCGAGAGTCGTGCCTGTGGCGGCAATGCGATGGCGCGCATCCAGCCGCTGTTATCGGCTGGCGGGTATCGCCAGGATCTAATCGCCGGCGAGGAGCCGGAGTTGTGCGTGAGGTTGCGGGCCTGTGGCTGGAAGGTCTGGCGCCTGCCGGATGCAATGGCCTGGCACGATGCCGCCATGACACGCTTTGGCCAATGGTGGCGACGCAACGTGCGGAACGGCTATGCGTTTGCCCAGGGAGCCCATCTGCATGGCAGATCGCCCGAGCGGCACGGCATCCGCGAATCGCGCCGTATCTGGTTCTGGGGCGGTGCATTGCCGGTACTGATTTTCGTTGCGGCGGTAGCCTCTAACGGCTGGGGGTTGCTGCTATTCGCGATCTACCCCGCGCAGGTGATCCGCCTGACCCTACGGGGAAAACGCACGCTGAGTGAAAACGGCCTCTGGGCGATATTCAATGTCCTCGGCAAGTTTCCCGAGTTGATGGGACAGGCGCGGTTCCATGCGAATCGTCTCTTTTCTGGCGATTCCCGTTTGATCGAATACAAGTAGGCTGACCATGAAACTCGCCTTCCTCGGCTGCGGCTACGTCGCCAACATGTACCGCCTCACCCTGGCGATGCACCCCGAATTGGAACTGGTCGCGGTGGCGGATGCGGAACGTTCGCGCGCCGAGAACATGGCGCGCCTGACCGGCGCGCGTTATTACCCGGATCTCGATGCGATTCTTGCCGACCCGGCCATCGATCTGGTGGTGAACCTGACCACGCCGCTGTCGCATTACGAGACGACGCGGCGCTGCCTCGAAGCCGGCAAGCATGTCTATACCGAGAAGCCGCTGGCGATGGACCTCGACCAGGCGCGGGAACTGGCGGCGTTGTCCGCCCGCAAGGGGCTGATGCTGTGCTCGGCGCCCTGCACGCTGATGAGCGAGACGGCGCAGACGCTCTGGCGGGCCGTGCGCGCCGATGCGGTGGGGCCGGTGCGCCTCGTGTATGCCGAGATGGAGGACGGCATGGTGTCGCGCGCGCCGGTGCGCACCTGGATCAACGAGGCGGGGACGCCTTGGCCGTTCGTCAACGAGTTCGAGACGGGCTGCACGGTCGAACACGCCGGCTATGTGCTGACCTGGCTGGTGGCGATGTTCGGCCGCGCCGTGAGCGTGACGGCCTATGCCGACACCCTGCTGGAAGACAAGGTACCGGGCCAGTTGCTGGCGCCGGCGGCGGATTACACGGTGGCCTGCATCAAGTTCGCCTCTGGCGTCGTGGTGCGCATGACCAATGGCATTTACGCCGAGCATGACCATCGCCTGCGGCTGTTCGGCGACGAGGGAGTGCTGTGCGTCGCCGATCCGCGCAGCGACCGTTCGCCGGTGACGGTGCAACGCTATTACACCTTGCGCCGCCGCCGCGCCTTGCTGCCCTGGAAGAAGAAGCTGCCGCTGCTGGCGCCGCCCGACCGGAAGGCGATTGTCAAATACCGCGGTTCGCAGTCGCGCGATTTCTGCCGCTTGATCGCCGACATGGCGCAGGCCGCGCAGGAGGGCCGACCGCCTTATATGGGCGCGCAGTTCGCGCTGCATGTCGCCGAGCTGACGCTGGCTTGCCAGAATGCGGGCCGCCTGGCGGCGGAGGGCAAGATGCCCTATTACCCGGTGATCGACCCGGGCACGGTGGCGCCGCTGTCGTGGGCGGCGTGAAATCATGAGATTACTGGTAACGGGGGCGGCGGGTTTTCTTGGGCAGCGGCTGGTGGCGCAGGCCCTGGCGCGCGGCCACCGGGTGGTCTCCGTCGTCCGCCCGGGACGGGACATCTCCGGACTTGCCTGGGCAGGCCGGACGGATGTCGAGGTAGTGCGGCTCGATCTCGCGGACGAAGCCGCCGTGGATGCGCTGGAGCTGATTTTTACCGCGGGTAGGGGAGACAATGCGGCAGTGATTCACGCCGCCGGTTCGCTGTCCGGCGACGACGCGGCGCAGCGGCGGGATAGCGTCGAACCGACGCGCCGGCTGCTCGATGCGATGCATCGCGTCGGCTGCCGCCGTCTCGTGCTGATCAGTTCGCTGAGCGTTTATGGTTATGCGGCCTTGCCGAGCGGTACACAGCTCGACGAGACGACACCGACCGAACCCGATCCGGACCAGCGCGATGCCTACTGCCGGGCCAAGCTGGCGCAGGAAGCCCTGGCGCTCACGTCGGCACAACGGCACGGCCTGGTTGTCACGGCGCTGCGGCCGGGCATGATCTACGGCCCGGGTCGCTGGTGGAGCGCGCGCCTCGGCATCGTGAAAGGACCGCTGGGCTTCGTCCTCGGCGGCGCTGCCGCGCTGCCGCTGTGCCATGTCGATCATTGCGCCACGGCCGCCGTGCTGGCCGCCGAACGGCAGATTTATGCGGGCGACGTGTATGTCGTGCCGGATGCGTCCGGTCATTGCGGCGCCTTCGAGGCGATCAATGTGATCGACGACGCGCAACCGGGCCAGCGCGCCTATCTCACCATGCTGCGGCGCCACGTTGCCGGGATGCCATCCCTGGTGGTGCGGTTGCCCTGGGGCTTGCTGCGGCGGCTTGCCGGTCTGGCGTCGCTCGTGGCTCTGGCAGTGCCGCCGCTGCGGTCACGCCTGCCCGGGCTGTTGCGTCCCGCCAGCCTGCATGCGCGTTGCAAGCCGCTGCGCTTCAGCAATTGCCGCCTGCACGACCGGCTCGGCTGGAGCGCGACGTTTGCCTGGGAGGAGGCTATCGCGGCGGCAGGCACAGGAGGGGCCGATGGCCACCGCTAGCCCGACGATCGCCTATCTGGCGCCGGCGCTGACCGCGCTGGAATCCACCTTCGTTTATGACGAACTGCTGGGGCTGGAGGCGCGTGGCATCCGCATCGTGCCGGTATCGGTGCACCGCCCGGAGCGCTATCTCGTCGGTCACGACGAACTGATCGCCCGCACGCACTATCTTTACGACGGTGGTATCGCGGCGACACTGGCCCGTTCGCTGGTTGCGCTGGCTGGGCCACGCAAGAGCCTGGCTGCGGCGTGGCGTCTGCTGCGGGCCGATTTGCGCGAGGCCGGTCCGCGGCAGGGCGGCAAACTCACGTTCCAGTTTCTCGTCGCGGTGCGGCTCGCCAACATCCTCATCGAGAACGGCTGCCGGCATCTGCACATCCACTTCGCCCACGTGCCGACGCAGATTGGGATGTACGCGGCGGCGATGGCGGGGATTCCCTTCACCGTGATGGCGCACGCCAACGACATCTTCGAGCGCGGCCTGCTGCTGGCGCGCAAGGCGGAGCGCGCCCGCAAGTTCCTGACGATTTCGGAATACAACCGCGCGTATCTGGAGCGCATTGGCGTCGCGCCGGAACATCTCGCGGTAGTGCGTTGTGGTGTGAGTTTTCAGGTCAGGGATGAAGTGCCGTCCCGCCAGCGCCGACTTTCGTGGCGCATCGGCACGCTCGGCCGGTTGGTCGAGAAGAAGGGGGTGGATGTGCTGATCCGCGCGGTCGGCCTGCTGCGCGATCGCAGCCACGGCGTCGAGCTGGCGATTGCCGGCGATGGGCCGCTGCGCGCGGAACTCGAAGCGCTCGTCGTGTCGCTCGGCCTCGGCGATGCTGTGCGCTTTCAGGGCAATCTGTCCCATGCGCAGGTGCGTGGCTGGATGCACGAGCTCGATATGTTCGTGCTGGCGTGCAAGCCCGACGCCAACGGCGACATGGACGGCATCCCGGTGGTGTTGATGGAGGCCATGTCGCAGCAGGTGCCGGTGGTATCGACGCGCCTGTCGGGCATTCCCGAGCTGGTGATCGACGGCGAGACCGGCCTGCTGGCCAACCCCGGCGATACGGAAGGCCTGGCCATGCAGATCGGACGTCTGCTCGCCGCGCCCGGGCTTGGCCAGTCGCTGGCCTTGCGCGGCGCAGCGCATGTGCGCGCCGAATTCGGCCAGGAGGTGAATCTGGACCGTTTGCTCGGTCACATGGGGATTGCCACACGCCAGTAACACTCCGGCAACAGAATGGCGTCCCCATGGAACGCCACTATGTGCTGATCTCTCCGTGCCGCAACGAGGCCGACTTCATGCGCCAGACGCTGGACAGCGTGGTGGCGCAGACGCTGCGTCCTTCCCTGTGGGTGATCGTCGACGACGGTTCGACCGACGACACGCCGCGGATACTGGAGGAATATAGGCAGCGCCATGAGTGGATCCGCGTGATCACGCGCCAGGATCGCGGCCATCGCGCGGTCGGCCCCGGCGTGATCGACGCTTTCTATGCTGGCTACCAGACCATCGTTCCCGAAGACTACGACTACCTGTGCAAACTCGATCTCGACCTGCGTTTGCCGCCGCGTTACTTCGAGACCCTGATCGAGCGCATGGAGGCCGATCCCCTGATCGCCACCTGCAGCGGCAAGGCCTACATCGAAAAAAATGGCGAACTCGTTTCGGAGCGCCATGGGGACGAAACTTCGCTGGGCATGACTAAGTTCTATCGGGTCTCCTGCTTCAAGGCGATCGGCGGCTTCGTGCGCGAGGTGATGTGGGACGGGATCGACTGCCATCGTTGCCGCATGTTGGGCTGGAAGGCGGTTAGCTGGGATGAGCCGGAGTTGTGCTTCGTTCATCTGCGCCCCATGGGTTCGAGCCAGGTGAGCATCTATACCGGCCGGATGCGCCACGGTTATGGGCAATACTTCATGGGTACCGGGCTGCCATGGATGATCGCGACGGCGATCTACCGGATTCCGGAAAAGCCGTATGTCGTCGGTGGCCTGTTCATTCTTTGGGGCTGGCTGAAGGGCGCGCTGCAGGGCAAGCCGCGCTATGCCGATCCGGAATTCCGCAGGTTCCTGCGCAATTATCAAAGGCGCGCGCTGCTGGTCGGCAAGCGGCGCGCGATCGAGGAAATCCATCGAGGGCAGGGTGCCGCCTGCTGACTTCTCGCGTCGCGTCCATTGTCTGTTGGGCTTGCCTTTCGATGCGGTCGACACGGATGGGGCGCTGCGGCGACTGCGGCAAGTTGCGGCTGATCGTACCCGCTGTTTTCTGTCGACGCCCAACCTCAATTTCCTGATTGCCAGCCAGTGCGATGCAGCCTTCCGCGATTCGGTGGTCGGCAGCGACCTGAGCGTGGCCGACGGCATGCCGCTGGTCTGGCTGGCGCGACTGCTTGGCATCCCGCTGCCCGAGCGGGTGGCCGGCTCGACGCTATTCGAGGCGTTGCACGCCGATACCGCCCATCCGTTGAATGTCTATTTCTTCGGCGGTCCGGAAGGCGTGGCTGCCGAGGCCTGCCGACGTCTGAACAAGGAAGGGAAGGGCCTGCGCTGCGTGGGATTCCATTATCCGGGCATGGGCAGCGTCGAAGCGATGAGCTCGGACGATGTCATCGCGGAGATCAACGCCAGCGGCGCGGATTTCCTGGTCGTTGCACTGGGCGCGCGCAAGGGGCAGGAATGGATCATGCGCAACCGGTCGCGGCTCGATGTACCGCTGGTCAGCCACCTCGGCGCCGTGGTGAACTTCGTCGCCGGCACAGTGAGCCGTGCGCCGCACTGGATGCAGAAGAACGGCCTCGAATGGTTATGGCGCATCAAGGAGGAACCCGGTCTGTGGCGCCGCTATCTCGGCGATGGTTTGACGCTACTGCGTCTGCTGGTGTCGCGCGCGCTGCCCCACGCGTGGTATTTGAGGCGCAATCGCCAGTTGCGGAATGCATTGCCGGATGGAACATTCTCTCGCGAGATTGTCGGAGAGACACTGTACTTGCAATTGCGTGGGGTCTGGACGGAGCGCAATCTGGATGCCTTGCGCCGAGTGTTCGCCCTGGGTGCGACGGCTGGCTACGATTTCCGGCTGGATCTGGGCGATGTGTACTACGTCGATAGCGCCTTCATCGGCTTGCTGATGCTGCTGCGGGGTCACCAGTCAGGATGTGCCAGGCGGCTCGCGATCATGGGTGCTCACGGCGATGTCGCCCGCGTGTTCGGGTGGTGCGGCGCCGGGTTTCTGCTCGACGATGGGCCAACAGGTTCGGTGCGCCGACCACATCGAAGTAGTCCGTTCGGCGCATAAGTTGTCGTCCGCGAGCACAAATCATTGAAACAAGCGGGTTCTACTATGCCGCAACGGTGCGAAAGAAGCCGATTCGTCCGAGTTACACCGACAGCCTCTGCGGAGACCTTGCCATGAAGATCAAACAATACATTTCCGCCTTTCTGCTTGCCTGCACACTGGGCATCGGTTCGGCACAAGCGGCCCTGTTCATCAACCACAGCGGGAAGCTTGCGACCAATGAGGCCGGAACCGTCACCTACACGCTGGTGGGTTATGACGCAGCCCACTTCAACGTTTTTCATGCCGCCGACAACCTGTTCGATCGCTTCGACGTCGGCAGCAGTTTCGATGCGCTGGTTGCGCCGGGAACCTTGAAGTTCTCCTTCGTCGATTTCGACGTGGGCGTGTTCGCCAGGAACGGCAACTGGTGGCGCATCCAGATGTTCAAGGAGGACGACGGTTCCTATCTGCTCGGATTCGACGACTCCCGTTTCAGACGCGATTTCGATTTCGACGACATGCGCGTGCGGGTGAGTTTTGCCCAAGTCCCTGAGCCGGTATCGTACGCGCTGCTCTTGGCCGGACTGGGTTTGATCGGTGCGCTGACCAGCCGTAGCCGCAAGAACTGACCCACGGTTGGCCGGACACATGGGGTTGTGTCCGGATTGCAATCATGAGGGTGTAAGAAAAACGTAGTCATCCTGGGTTAACGTCCCACCTCGGGCCGCGTCATGACAGCGGCGAGTCTGCGTTTCTTTCAACCCTGTTCCGTGATTCCCATGCTATGAATTCGATGACTCGCCGCGCCGGCGGGCTGGCCGGGATGGTTTTGGTCGTGCTTCTCCTTTCCGCCTGCGGACCGAAAGACGACAAGAAGGTCGCTACCCAGTCCGCGGCGCGTGTCAATGGCGCGGAGATCACCGTGCACCAGATCAATCAGGCACTGGTGCGCCTGCAGGGGGTGACCGAGCAGAACGCACCGCAGGCCCGGCTCGAGGTGCTTGATCGTCTCGTCGATCAGCAGCTTGCCGTTGCGCAAGCACTCGACAGGAAGCTCGACCGTCAGCCGGAAGTCATGGACGCGCTCGAAGCCGCGCGCCGCGAGGTGCTGGCACGCGCCTTCATCGATCATGTCATTGCGGCACAGGCCAGGCCTGCCGTCGAGGATGGGCGAAAGTATTACAACGACCACCCTGAGCTGTTCGCCCAGCGCCGTGTCTACGACTTGCAGGAACTGGCCGTCGAGAATAACGACGCCATCCTGCCCGCCCTGCGCGACAAGGCCGCGTCGTCCAGGTCCATCGAGGAAGTCGGCGCCTGGCTCAAGGAAAAGGGCGTGCAGTTTTCCGCGCGGAGCGGTATGCGTCCCGCCGAGCAGATTCCGCCGGATCTGCTCGCTGTCCTGCACCGGATGAAGGATGGTCAGACCACGGTTCTGAATGGTGCGCAAGCTGTCTCTGTCGTACGCATCGTCGCCACGCAGACGGCACCGGTGGACGAGGCTGCCGCCTTGCCACGCATCCAGCAGTACCTGTTCAACCAGCGCGGCAAGGAAAGCGTGGAACGGGAAATGAAATCGCTGCGCGAGAAGGCCAGGATCGAATACCTCGGCGATTTCGCGCCTGCCAGAAAAGAGTGACCCTATGACCTTCCAACATTTTCTGTCCATCCTGCTGGCGCGCTACCGGATTGTCCTGTACGCGTTGCTTGCCACCGTCGCCACTACCCTCGTCGTCAGCCTGTTGCTGCCGAAGCAATACGCCGCCAGCGCCGATGTCGTCGTGGACGTCAAGTCGCCCGATCCCATCGCCGGCATGGTGCTGCCGGCCATGGCGATGCCCGGCTACATGGCCACGCAGGTCGACATCATCAACAGCAACCGCGTGGCGCAGAAAGTCGTCAGGCTGCTCAAGCTCGACCAGAATCCCAAGGTGATCGAGGACTGGCGGGAGGACACCGAGGGCGAGGGACGCATCGAAGCGTGGCTTGCCAAGCTCCTGAAAAAGAAGCTTGACGTCAGGCCCTCGCGCGAAAGCAACGTCATCAGCATCGAGTTCAAGTCAACCGATCCGCAGTTCTCCGCCGCCATCGCCAACGCCTTCGCCCAGGCCTACATCGATACCAGCATCGAGCTCAAGGTCGAGCCGGCGCGGCAGTACAACCAGTATTTCGAGGCGCAGGTCAGGCAGCGACGCGAGGTTCTCGAAGCAGCGCAGGCCCGTCTCTCCGAATTCCAGCGCAACAAGGGCATCGTCCTCACCGACGATCGCCTCAACTACGAGAACCAGAAGCTCAACGAGCTGCAGACCCAGCTCGTCATCGCCGAAGGGCAGTCGGCCGAGGCGCGCAGCAAGCAGCGTACCGGCGGCGATACGTTGCAGGACGTGATGCAGAACCCGCTCATCAACGAGCTCAAGGCCGCGGTCGCGCGTGCCGAAGCCAAGCTTCAGGAAACCGCCGGGAATCTCGGCCGGAACCACCCGCAATACCAGAGCCAGCAGGCCGAACTCGCCAGCCTGCAGCGGAAGCTCGCCGCCGAAACGCGCCAGGTGGCCAGCGCCATCGGTACCAGCAGCCGCGTCAGCAAGGGCAAGGAAGGCGAGATCCGCGCCTCCATCGATGCGCACAAGAAACGCATTCTCCAGCTCAAGGAGGGGCGCGATGAAGCCTCCGTGCTGCAGCGCGAAGTCGATACCGCCCAGCGCGCCTACGACCTCGTTTCGCAGCGCCTGACCCAGACCGACCTCGAAAGCAAGAACATGCAAACCAACGTTTCGATACTCACCCCCGCCGATGCACCCGTCGAGCATTCGTCACCCAGGCTGCTGCTGAACCTCGTTCTCGCCGTCTTCCTCGGCACGCTGCTCGGTGTCGGCGCCGCGCTGCTGGCGGAACTCATCGACCGCCGCGTGCGTTCCGCGGCGGACCTCGCGGAAAGCCTGGGCTTGCAGGTTCTGGCCACCATCGACGGGCGGCTGCCCAAACCCCGGCGTTTCAAGCCCGTCTGGTCCGGAGCCGCGCGATGAACCAGAACCCGGCCGTTTCACTCCTTGCCGCCGCGCCCACCATCGGCGCCATTCTTGTCGACTCGGGCAAGCTTTCCGCCGTGGATGCGGAACGCATCCTGCGCCAGCAGAAAGAGAGCAATCTGCGCTTTGGCGCGGCCGCCCTGCGGCTTGGCCTGGTCAGCGAACAGGACATCGCGCAGGCTCTCGCCCAGCAATACAACTACCATTACCTGATCAAGGGAGAAGGCCGCATCGCGGAAGAGATCGTGGCGGCCTACGAGCCCTTCGGCCCGCGGGGTGAAGCTTTGCGTACCCTGCGCAGCCAGCTCCTGCTGCGCTGGTTCGCCGGCGAGGGAGGGGGCAAGGCGCTGGCGATCTGCAGCGCGGGGTGCGGCGAAGGCCGCAGCCATCTGGCGGCCAACCTCGCCATCGTGTTTGCGCAGCTGGGCGAGCGGACGCTCCTGATCGACGCCGACCTGCGCCATCCGCGCCAGCACGAGCTCTTCCGGATCGACGACAAGCAGGGTCTGTCGACCCTGCTCGCCGGGCGCGGCGGGCTCGACCCCGTGCAGGCCATCCCGGACTTCACGAACCTCGCCGTGCTGCCCGCCGGCCCCGTTCCTCCCAATCCCCAGGAATTGCTCGGTCAGTCCGCCTTCGTCGAATTGCTGGCCAATGCCTCCCGGCGTTTCGATGTCATCCTGATTGACACCCCCCCGGCGGCGGTTTTTGGCGACGCGCAAACGATCGCCGGCTGCGCCGGAGCGGCGCTGGTCATCGCCCGCAAGCACATGAGTTCCCTCGTCGCCACCCAGCAGCTGGCCACGCAGATGGGCCAGCTCGGCATCAATCTGGTCGGCTCGGTTCTCACCGAGTTCTGATCCGGCCTCGCCATGACTGCGCTTGCCTTACAACAGCAAGGGCGCGGCATCGAGTGGGCGCCGATCCTGTTCGGTCTGGTGGCGCTATATGTCCCCTCGATCGTCGACCTCTTGATGACGCTGTGGACCAGCGAAGACCATATCCACGGCCCGATCATCCTCGTCGTTACACTCTATCTAGCCTGGGGCCTGCGCCACGCCATCCAGGATGCCCCCGTCGCCCCGCGCGGCGCCATCGGCTGGCCGCTGCTCGTCTGCGGCCTGTTCTTCTACAGCCTGGGTCGCTCGCAGGACATCATTCTCTTCGAACTCGGCTCCCTGCTCTGGGTGCTGCCCGCCGTGCTGCTGCTGCTGCGCGGCACTGCTGCCCTCAAGGCCTGCTGGTTCCCCATCTTTTTCCTGTTCTTCATGATCCCGCTGCCCGGCCCGGTCGTCGACGCGCTCACCCTGCCGATGAAAACCGCCGTTTCCTGGGCCACCGAGCACATCCTCTACGCGCTCGGCTATCCCATCTCGCGCAGCGGCGTCATCCTCCATCTCGGGCAGTACAAGCTGCTGGTCGCCAACGCCTGCGCCGGCCTGCACACGCTGTTCTCCCTCGAGGCGCTGGGCCTGCTTTACCTGCACATCACCCGGCACGAATCCTGGACGCGCGACACGGCACTGGCCATCCTGATCGTCCCGATTTCCTTCACCGCCAATGTCATCCGCGTGATTACGCTCTCGCTCGTCACCTACCACTTCGGCGACGAAGCAGGGCAGGGCTTCCTGCACGGCTTCGCCGGCATGGTGTTGTTCCTGTCGGCGCTGCTGCTCATCATCGGTGTCGATTCGCTCATCCAGTTCTTTATTGCCCGCCGGTCAACGCAAAAAGTCGGCGCTGGCAGGACGGCACCATGAACCCGCTCCTGCGCACCGGCATCGTCATCGCCGTGCTGATGTTTACGGCGACAGCACTCGCCTATGCGCTCAAGCCGACCACAAGGCTTGCCGACCTCCAGCCGCGCGAAAAACTCGAAACGCTCATCCCGCTGCAGTTCGGCGACTGGCAGGGCATGCCCACGGCCAATATCGTGATCGCCGATCCGCAAATGCGCGAGAACCTCGATCGCATCTACACCGATATCCTCAACCGCGTGTATGTTGACTCGCGCGGCCGGCAGGTCATGCTCTCGATCGCTTATGGCGAAGACCAGCGTGACAGCATGAGCATGCACTATCCCGAAGTCTGCTACCCGGCGCAAGGCTTCCAGACCCGGTCGATCAGCAAGGGGCAGATCGTTACCCCCTTTGGCTCAATCCGGGTCAAGCGGCTCGAAATGGTACTCAACCAGCGCCTTGAGCCGATAACGTACTGGACCATGATCGGCGAGCGCCAATCCCTCGGCGGCATCGACAAGAAACTCAACGAACTGCACTACAGCTTCGGCGGCACCATTCCCGATGGGTTGCTGATTCGAGTATCGAGTGTCGGCCGCGAACCGGAGAGCGCCTATCGCGACCACGAGGAGTTCGCCGAGGCATTGCTTTCAGTGCTAACCCCGAATGCGAGAAAACGGATGGCGGGAATATGAGGCCGACCATCTTACGGCTATCTGGGTTTGTCTATGACAGGCAGCAGAGTAAGGCGTTAGTACAGATGGGTGCCCCGGCTCTTTGTCAGTTACCGATTTCGCATTGCATGGCAGCGGTCGTATCAAGGCGACTCTTGGATACCACCAAACCCGTCAATAGAATGCCTCGGAACAATGTGGGCTTACCAAGTCCCCTTCGAGTTCAAAGATGACGACCATCGCTTATCGAATTGGATCCGGAGATGGACTAAGTCTGGGCACCGTAGCCATCATAGTTGCCAGCACATTGATTTCTGGTGCGGCAATCGGTGTTTTCGGCTTCAGCTTACCGGTAATCCTGTTGATCGGTGGGGTGGTCGCGCTTTGGCTCCTTGCGTTGCGTGCGGATATATTGCTCGCATTGGCGATCATCTTCGCTTTCGTCTTGGCTGGCGTTGTTCGTTATTTCGCGGCCACGAACGTAATTGCGAACGTGGCACCCATGCTGCTGATCCTGCTTATCATCAAAGCAATTTTTGAGTCGCGCAGCATTCAGGTTGCCTCGGTAGAAGCGAATCACAGGACATCGTCCTTGCCAGTCCTCTATACGTTCGCCCTATTTCTGGCTATTGTCATTCTTTCAGCGTTCAGTCATTCGGTAACGAGCCTTGCATTGTTGTTTGCACTAAAAACGTATCTGCCGATTGCAGGGCTCTTGGTCATCGCTGTCGTTTCGCGCTCTTTCCAGCAGTCGGTATCCAGACTGTGGAATCTGCTACTGGCCATCGCGGTTGTTCAATTGCCATTCATCGTATATCAGCACTTTTTTGTGGCAGGCACCCGTAATGCAAGCGTGAGAGGGCCATCGTGGGATTCAATCGTGGGTACGATGGGTGGCAATCCGGACGGTGGTGGATCAAGCGGTGCGCTAGCGATATTCCTTTCGCTCTGCCTGATCTACGTTATCAATCTCGTCAGGCTTAGGCTGCTTCGGTTCAGCCTGGGGGCCATATTCGGTTTGGTGATCTTTGCTGGCATCGCACTGGCAGAGGTCAAGATCGTATTCGTATTGCTGCCGATCGGTATTGCTGCTGTTTTCTGGAGTGAACTCAAGCGAGAGCCCGCAAAGGCTTTCTTGATCCTCGCACTCGGTGGCATAGGCACACTGGGCGTCCTTCTCATCTATCAATTCGTGTTCTGGGAGCACTCCCGTCTACTTGGCAGTGACATCAAGTACAACTTGTTGCGCTCGCTGGACTACATGCTCGACCCAAACTATTTTCGTGCCACAACCGGCGAAATCGGTAGGTTTGCAGGCCTGATGCTGTGGTGGAGTGACGCATGGAACAATCCACTCACTGCCGTTCTTGGCAACGGCCCGGGGGCAAGCCGCCTCAACAATCTCTACATAGGCGACATCGCCCGACACTACTTTCCCTTTACGGTTGATTCCACCGCACTTGTGGCGCTGTTGTGGGATTTCGGCATCGTGGGTGCCATGGCCTACTTCGGCGTGCTTGTAACCGGTTTGCGAATCGGTGTTCGCCGGCTGAAAAATCTCACATCGGCTAAGGACGTTGCCAGTGTCCACACGGCTGCCGTCGGCATCTTTTTTCTTGCGCTATCCTGCATCTACAACAAGGACATCCTTTACCTGCCGCAGATGTCCCTTCTGATGGCATTTTGCCTGGCAACGGCGTTATCGTGTGGCGCGGCAGTCTCGAATCCGGCGGCGAAATGAGCCTGGACGGGATCAACCACCGGGGTGTCTCGGCATTCAAGCATTTCCTGAGCGGCAAGGCGATCAGTCTCGTATTGACGCTTGGCTATTTTTTTTTGCTGACACGTTACCTTACCGTAGGCGAATATTCAGATTATGTTACGGCGATCGCCTTGGCCGAGATATTGATAGGTATCAGCACGCTGGGTCTCGACTGGCTTGCCGCGATCAAAATTCCCCAGACTATCGCGACCGATGAAATCGGGCAGGCGACGCTTATTCGCGGTCTCTTGAGTGCGCGGATCACGACGCTGACCGGCTTGTTTCTGATCGCGGCCATGTTCGTGCTATCGGCCGTCAACTTCATTGGCGGTATGCGCGTCGCCATGCTTGGTCTATGCTATGCGCTCGTCGAAGGCTTGCACCGATATGTCGCAACCGCGCTCTTCGACTCTGCCCTGCAGCAGAGAACGACCAAACGAATGTGGGTCGGTAAGGCGTCGCTACAGTTCCTGGCCGTCGCGGGACTTCTCGCCGCGGCGCCATCCCTGCTTACAGCCGAAACCGCAATCGTCGTCGAGGCGAGTGGTTCGCTGCTCGGCATGCTCATCGCGGTACCGGCGCTGCGAACAATCCTGCGGCCGGTATCGATAAAGGTGAGCTGGCCGCTCCTGCGCGAGGGAGTGAAGACATTCACTACCCACTGGTCCTTGATATCGGCCAGCTACACGGGCTCGCTGCTAAGTTGGGTTGGCAGTATCTCGACATTCGTCGTCGTCGCGCGCGTTCTCGGCGGCGAGGCAGCTGCGGCACTGGTTGGTTTCTGTGCGACCCTGACAAACCAGGTTAAACGGTATCTGCCTACCGAAATGTTCCTCGGTGTCGCGAGAGCATTGATCTACGCGCGTTTTGACAGCCATAAATCGGCCGCATTGCTGGAGAAGGATCTTCACCTGTACTTCGGGATCGGCATGGCGGCGGTCATGCTTTCCACCTTGTTGTTCATCCTGCTCGGCGAACCGATTATTGAAGTGCTCTCGAATGGCAAATTTCCCGATGCATTGCCGTTATTGCTGCTATCGGTCGGTGGCTTGGCAGGGATGGTCGGGCGGCGGATCACCGAAACAGCCGCGAACGCCGTTGCGGCAACCAGTATTTGGTCTGTGGCGACTACACGGTCGCTGATCGCGGTGCCGATTGCCTGCGCCGCATTCTATTTGGCAGATCAGCCACTTGCCCTCGTCCTGGGCTGGGTGGCTGTCGACCTGTTAATGACGATAGCGCTTTACTTCCAGCTCGCGCGGTACCGGGCCATGCGGGCTATCCCGGCCGCCTTGGTGCTGCGGACACTGGCGTTCCTGCCGGTGTTCGCCCTCGGGTACTGGACTGTCCGGGAAACGCACCCGCTGTTGCTGCAAGTAGTAGTTAGCCTGGCATTCTTCGGGTTGACCTGCGTACTTCTCGACAAAATGGGTTTCGTCAACCTTGCCGCAGCAAGGCAATTATTCAAGGCAGCCAAGACATGAATCCGGTATTGCTTGTCGCATCGCTGCTGGCGGCGATTTTTAGCCACATTACGTTAAGCGCCCCCCCATCCGGGGATTGGATTCTGGCCTTCGAAGACGATTTTGATTCGAGGGTGCTGGATTCGGAAAAATGGAATGTGCGATCCGGCCCGCGCCGTGATGCTTATTGGGACGGAGCAGGCGTCATCCCCCATGGCAACGGCTTGCTGGAAATCAGCACGCGTGTGGTCAATGGCAAAGTTGTCAGTGGCTCAATCGACACAAAAACACGATTCGAGCAGCGCTTTGGGTATTTTGAAGCGCGCTGTCGCCTTCCAAAGATGCCGGGGCATTGGTCTGCATTCTGGCTTCTTTCCCGGGAATTCGGCAGCAGCGATAGCGCCAGGCGTTCGGGCGCCGAAGTCGACATCTTCGAGTACCACGCGCTACTCGGCGATACCGTGCATCACGCGGTGCATTGGCCTAAGTACGGGCCGAGTCTGCAATCCAGAAAGAAACGGACTCCACTGGTCTATGACGGCCAGTTCCATGTCTTTGGCCTGCTCTGGGACAAGAGCAAGTATGTCTTCTATGTGGATGACAACCCTGTCTGGGAGACGACTGAGGGGGTATCCGAAGTGGCGCACTACCTCTTGCTGACGAATGAGGTAGGGCCTTGGGCTGGCAAGCTTGAAGTGACAGCACTCCCTGATGGCATGACTTGCGACTATGTTCGTGTGTACAAACATGTTTAACAACTGAGTACTTGCTAACCGTCGGAGCAAGCTTAACCATGTCCCTCAAGACCCTTGTGAATTATGACGACCCTAATTCTTTTGCGAGTAGGCTGCGAAAGAAACGTTCTCGCTATTTGGAAGAAGTTATATCGGCTATAGCAAGTCGAAATGGCAGTTGCCGAATCCTTGATCTGGGCGGTACTCATGCCTACTGGAATATCTTTCCGGAGACCTGGTTCGAGAATCTGAGCATAAAAATCACTTTATTGAATCTCAATAGGGTTTCCATTCCAGAAAGGGCAAATACCCGTTTCTGCAGCGTATCCGGCGACGCGTGCAATCTGTCAGAGTATGCTGATGACGCGTTTGATTTAGTGCATTCAAACTCCGTTATCGAGCATGTTGGTAGTTGGGATCGTATGTGTTCGATGGCAAAGGAGTCTCTCAGGGTTGGCAAGCGCGTTTATTTGCAGACCCCGTATTTCTGGTTTCCAGTCGAACCACATTTCTTGACCCCATTCGTTCATTGGCTGCCACTATCTGTACGCGCATGGCTTGCGTGCAAGGTGGCGATGGGGAATTGGCCACGCGCAACAAGTATCGACGAAGCGGTTCGAGCACAACAAAGTTCCATGCTACTTGACAAGCGGATGCTTCAGTCAATGATGCCCGCCGCTTCAATCCGTTTTGAGCGCTTTCTTGGGCTCCCCAAGAGCCTCATTGCGATTGCGTGAGAGAGTTGATGCATTCCGTCGCAATAGGTGAAAGCAAACAGGGGCGCAATTTCGCCCACGACTCGCCACGCGAGTTCGGTTTGTCTTTGGTGCTGGCCACGCTCGGTAGATCGACAGAGATCGAACGATTCTTCGGTTCAATCCGGGAATGTACGTCTTGGCCCGTCGAGATCATCGTTGTCGATCAGAATGATGATGATTGTCTGATGGGTATCCTGGAAAGTGGTCGCAAGCTAGGGCTACCGATCCATCATCTGCGCATCGCCCCACGCAAGGGCCTTTCACTCGCTCGAAATGAAGGTCTCAGAATTGCACGTTATTCAGTCGTAGGGTTTCCCGACGACGACTGCTGGTACGAAAGCGGCGTCATCATGCGCGTCATTCAAGAGTATATGCATGATGAAAATATTGACGGCCTCGTCGCGCGTTGGCTGGATCGGCATGCTCACCATGACCAACCGCAAAAGCTCAACCCTTCGCAACAACGCAGGTTTTCCGGCGTACCGATTGCATCGATCTGCCTTTTCCTAAGTACCGAGTCTGTGTTTGCGGTGGGTGGATTCGATGAGCATCTCGGTGTCGGGACATGGGCGGGTTCTTCTGAGGAAACGGATCTGGTATTTCGAATGATGGACTTGGGTGGGCGATTTGTGTATTGCCCTGATATTCTGGTACGTCACCATTGGGCTGGCACGGCGGTAACAGTAACCGGAAAGCTCTCTTCAATAGTGGGGGGAGCCATGTTGCGTGCACGAGGCACCGGTGTGATGTATGCAAAACACGCATTGGACAACACCGTCGTTCTCAAGGGATTAGTTGCGCCTGTTGTAAAGATCTTTGGATTCAGCGGAGGGCTGCGCGGTATTGCCTATTGGCTCGGTACTGCGCTTGGCCGCTGGCAAGGCTTTGCACGCTGGCGCAGGTTGCGAACTTTGTCATCCAGCGCCGTCACTACCGGCAATAGATCCTGATGAGCCCCAGTGAACAGACCAAACAAGTTCACCTGGCTTGGACGGTCTTCCAGCGCCGTCAGGAGTCGATGCGTGCCATCGTAGGTTTCGATTGCTGGTTCATGCCCGTACCCAAGAGTGGCAAGTTGAAGAAGGCCTTCAGCTATCTGCGTCTGCTTATTGCCAGTGTAGTGCGCTTGAGGGCTGCGACACCGGACATCGTCTGGGTGCAATTGCCGCAAGTACCGGCGCTTTGGGCGGTACTCATCTATCGCGCTTTGACCAGCAAGCCGGTAAGGATCATCGCCGACTGCCACAACGCCCAATTGCGCGAGCCGTGGAGCAGATTTCCGTTCGCGCTTTGGTCACTCAGGCGCTGTGACGCAATTCTCGTGCATAACGAGGCAATGCACGAAAAGGCTGCCGAACTCGGCTGGCCGATGGAAACGGTTCTCGTGCTCGAAGACGTGCCCGCAGTGGGCAAGGCACTGCCGCCGCTAGGTTTGGCTGTCGCGCTGATCAAGGCACCCAAGCCGTGGGTGCTGTTTCCAGGCTCCTTCGCTGCGGATGAGCCGATTCAGGAGGTGTTCGAGGCTGCACGGCAAGCCTCGGAACTTACCTTCATCATTACCGGCCGCCCGGAGCGAGCCAGGCAGAACGGTCACAATCTCGCTGATCTGCCACCCAACGTTGTCCTGCCTGGATTCCTCGCACTCGATGTGTTTGATGATCTGCTGCGAGAGGCCGATGTCGTGATGGGGCTTACCCGCGAAGAGGGTATTCAGCTCAGTGTGTGCAATGAGGCACTGGGTTTCGGCAAACCACTCGTCACATCCAATACACGAATTCTTGGCAAACTATTCGGCGCCGCAGCGGTACTTGTTGATACAAACAATCCTACTAGTATCGCGCGCGGATGCACGGAGGCGATGAGCAATACCCGTCTTTACTCGGATAAATCGTTATCACTTGCCGTTATGCGAGCCGATCAATGGCGTTCCGAGAAGCTGGCGGGGCTTTCACGGTTATTGGACATGAATTAATGAAAGGTCGGTTACATGCTGTTCCCAACGTCCTCGTCGGTACCGATCCGGCATGCATTACCGCCGAGGCTCGCAAGATCCTGTATGGCGAAGACAAGCAAGGCCGCCGACCGCATCTGTGGAATGGCAAGGCAGCTGAGCGAATTGTCGAGATTCTTGTGAGGGAACTATCATGAGCAATCGTATTGAGATGATGGGTTGCTATATCGACAACCTGTCGATGGAAGAAACGCTGCAGACCATCGAGGGCTTCATTCATTCCGGCAAGCCACACCAGCACGTTGCGATGAATGTCGACAAACTCGTGAAGGCGAATCGTGACCCGGAGTTGCGTCGGATCATCAACGAATGTGCCTTGAACAACGTGGATGGCATGCCGGTGGTCTGGGCATCGCGTCTGCTCGGCAATGGGTTGAAAGAACGGGTAACCGGCGTTGATTTGTTCGAGGCCTTGATGAAGCGCTCTGCGGAGAAGAGCTGGCGCATTTTTCTGCTTGGTGCAAGGGAAGAGGTGGTTTTGGGTGTGAAGCAGCTTTACGAAACCAAGTATCCCGGTCTGGTCGTAGCTGGCTACCGGAACGGGTATTGGAAACCTGACGAAGAAGCCGCTGTCGTCGAGCAAATCAAGACTGCGAAGCCGGATCTGCTTTTCGTGGCGATAAGTTCGCCAAAAAAAGAACAGTTTCTTGGTCGCTATCAGGCGGAAATGAAAATCCCATTCGCGATGGGTGTCGGCGGGACGTTCGATGTAGCGGTTGGGAAGGTGAGGCGTGCTCCGTTGTGGATGCAGAAGATGGGGCTGGAATGGTTTTATCGCTTCCTGCAGGAGCCACGCCGCATGTTCAAGCGCTACTTCGTGGATGACATGACCTTCTTCTGGCTTCTACTCAAAGAGATGGGACGTCGATAAGCTTTGATCAAGGGACTGAGAGTCAGCTTCCGCGAGAATGCCGCACACAGATGCTTCGCTTGACAGCACTTGTCTTGCGTTGCCTGTCTTTGCTGCTGGCGGCGGTGTTGCTGGGTATGTTCGTCTGGGGCGGCAACCAGCCCGAGGCGGCGGGGCTGATCAACCCGCCGTGGGACAAGCTGGCGCACCTGGCCTGGTTCGCGGTGCTGGCATGCCTGCTACGGGTAGGGCTCGGGCCGCGCTGGATGCTGGCTGTGGCGGTGTTCTGCCTGGGCGTGGGCCTGTGGGACGAGTGGCGGCAACTGTCGCTGCCGGGGCGCTCAGCGGGCTGGGACGATCTGCTGTTCGACGGCTTGGGTGTGGCGCTGGGAATCTGGCTGGCGAGCGTCGGATCCAGTTTGGTATCGCGGAGATGAAGGCGCCACGCGCTGAAACAAGTTTGTAGCTTCCGCCCGCTAGCATTGGGTTTCCTTCGTTCCCCGAAATCCATCGACGTGAACCGCGCAATCCTCCTGCTGGTTGTCCTGATGTTCGCCGCGAGCGTCGGTGCCATCGTCGTGCGGCCGGACACCAAGGCGGCCGAGCGCGGCCCGGCGATCAGCCTGGAGGCCATGGTGCCGAAGCATTTCACCGACTGGCGGGAAGAAGAGCAGCGCACTGCCCAGATGGTGAATCCGCAGACGAAGGAATTGCTCGACAAGCTCTACAGCCAGATCCTGAGCCGGACGTATGTCGATGCGAACGGTTATCGCATCATGCTCTCGATGGCCTATGGCAGTGACCAGCGCGGTGCGCTGCAGGCCCACAAGCCGGAAGTCTGTTATCCGGCACAGGGTTTCAAACTGCATGATCTGGCGCATGCCGAACTGCAGACCGACTTCGGCAATATCGCCGCCAGCAGGCTGTTCGCCTCCTTGCGCACGCGCAATGAACCGGTGACCTACTGGTTCACCGTGGGCGATAGCGCGGTGAAGAACGCGGTCGAAAAGCGCATCGTCGAGTTGCGTTACGGCCTGACGGGACAAATTCCCGATGGTTTGCTGTTCCGCGTTTCGTCGATCGACCCGGACCGCGAGCGCGCCTACCGGATGCAGGAGCGCTTCATCAACGACCTGCTGGGTTCGGTTTCGCCGGCGGATCGCCTGCGCCTGAGCGGTCTGGGCGAAAAGCGCACCATCCTCCAATAGGCATTGGACGCGGCGCGCGCGGATATGCCCTCGTCTCTGCCCGCGGTGTTCTTCCGTGGTGGCGCGTTCCTGGCGATCTTTGCCGTGCTCCAGGGGACGTGGCGGGAAGCGCGCGGCAGCTGGCTGGAGCGGCTGGTGATCGACGACCTGACGGTCGGCAGTGCCGTATCGATCATCGAATTCGCTACTCCGGCGGTGCGGGCCGTGGCCGACGGTTCACACATCCGTGCACCCGGCGGCGGCATCAACATTCTGAACGGCTGCGAGGGGATCGAGATCATCTTCCTGCTGGTCGCCGCCTTGTGCGTGTTTCCGGCATCATGGCGCCAACGATTCCTTGGGATTGGAACCGGCACGCTGTTCATCTTCGCGCTCAATCAGGTGCGCATCCTCGCGCTGTTTTATGCCTATCGGGCCGACAAGGCGCTGTTCGGCCTGCTGCACGGCACGGTGGCGCCGGTGGCGATGATCGCCTGTACGGTCGTGTTCCTGCTGCTGTGGACAAAAGTCGGCGCTGGCGGGACGGCATCCAATGCGCCGGCCGGGGCTTGATACAGGATTGTGTTTTCTGCTGGCCAGCGGATTGCTGCTGGTGCTGGCGCGGGTTTTCGGCGATGACTTCGTTGCGGCACTGCTACCCGTGTTTCGCTGGGAGTTGGAGCTTCTCGATGACCATTACCGCATTCTCTTTCTTGGCCTGACGTCCCAAGGGGCGGACAGTGTCGTGCGACTCGATGTCACGCTGGCGCGTCCGGTGATTGCCGGCGCACGGGTGATCGTCCCGGATCCGCGCGGCATCGCCACCGTGACGACGCTGGCGGGGCACGTTCTGCAACCGGCGATTCTGATGCTGGCCGGACTGGTGGCCTGGCCGGTGCGCCAGCTGCATGAATATCATGCCCGTGTTGCGACCGGTGCGGTAATGCTGACGCTGCTGCTACTGGTGGATGTGCCCTTCGTCCTGCTGGCGGAAATCTGGTCGATGTTCGTGGAACCCCATGCGTCGTGGAGCTATTCGCCCTTGATCGCATGGAGCGCGTTCCTGCAGTCCGGCGGACGCCTGGCGCTGGCGCTGGCACTGTCAGTGTTCGTCGTGATTGCGGGGCAACGATTTGCGGATGTGCCGAAAGGACTATTTGCGAGGGGCGCGAAGCTGTGCGGTTTTTCATAAATAGTGGTCAATCTTTCCGGGTTGACCATCATCGCCCCAAACACAACCCGAAACATGCACGCGCTTTTCGTACGGTTTGTCTGTCTTACGCTGTTGCTGTCCATCTGGGGGAGCGGTGCGGTGCGGTCTGCCGAGATACCGGCCGTGGCCCTGCAAAGGCTGGATGGGGGGGGAGCCGTTGAACTGATCGTCGAATATCAATCCGGGACGCTCGAAGAGGAACTGGCCAGCCGACGCAAGGCACCCGGACGCACTGCGGACCCCGTGGAAATCCAGGGGCTGCGTGTCGAACGTTACACGAATGTTCGAAATCGGGTCGATGACGCCATGGGTTTGGCGCCGTCGGCGCGGCTGAAAGACTATGCACAACTGCCGATGTCCTTCAGACGCTTTCGTTCGCTGGCCGAGGCGCAGGCATACGCGGCGCATCCGGACGTGAAGGCAGTCCATGAAAATATCCGTCTGGTAACGATGCTGACGCAGAGCCTGCCTCTGGTCGAACAGCCGGCCGTCGCCGCCGCAACCACGGCCGGCAGCGGAACGACGATCGCGGTGATCGACAACGGGATCAACTACACGCATTCCGCATTCGGCTCATGCACCGCGCCGGGCGTGCCGGCTGGGTGCAAGGTGGTGGCATCCGTCGATTTCGGCACGGGTACCACCGACAAGAACCACGGCACCAATGTCTCGGCCATCGCGCTCGGCGTGGCGCCCGCCAGCCGGATCGCCATGCTGAACGCGTTTTCGGGGACATCGGCCTGGACGTCCGACATCATTGAAGCGATCGACTGGGCGATCGCCAACCGGACGACCTACAACATCGTCGCCATCAACATGAGTCTGGGTGAGAGCAATTTCTGGATCAACGTGGCCTGCACGACCAATAACCCATTTCTCACCCCCGTGACCAACGCGCGCAATGTCGGCATCGCGGTGATTGCGTCGGCGGGCAACGAGGCGCACAAGGATGGCATCACCCGGCCAGCCTGCACGCCGGGAGTGATTTCGGTCGGGGCCGTGTATGACGCGAACGTGGGTGGATTAAGCTGGGGCAGCGGCTTATGTACCGACTCAACGACGACGGCCGACAAGGTCGCGTGTTTCTCGAATAGTGCCAGCATCCTGACGCTCCTCGCCCCCGGGGCGCTGATTGCCGCGGCGGGTATCAGCATGGGCGGGACGTCGCAGGCTGCGCCCCATGTGGCAGGAGCGGTGGCGGTATTGCGCTCGCTGTATCCGAGCGAGTCGCTCGATCAAATACAGGCACGCCTGACCTCGACCGGCAAACCGGTGACTGATCCCGGGAACGGAATCAGCAAACCCCGGCTTGCCTTGCTCGCTGCCGCCCGTCCGCAGAACGATGCCTTCGCCGCGGCCGTAGCGATTTCCGGCTTGTCGGGGAGTGTCAGCGGCCAGAGTCTCGTGGCCAGCAAGGAAACAGGTGAACCGAATCATGCCGGCGACGCCGGTGGCCGCTCGGTCTGGTGGAAATGGGTCGCGCCCGCCTCCGGGCAGTTTTCCCTGAACAGTCATGGGAGCGGTTTCGACACGCTGCTGGCTGTTTATATCGGGACTGGCGTCGGGGCGCTGACGCCAGTGGCCGCCAACGACAATGATTCCGAGGCGACGGATGGCAGCAGCCGGGTGCTGTTCCAGGCAGAGGCGGGGACCGAATACCGCATCGCGCTGGATGGTTTCGCCGGCGAGTCGGGTTCGGCCGTGCTCAACTGGCAACTCAATACCGCGGCGCAATCGAACCTGTCATTGGGCATCACGGGCAGTTCGACCGGGCCGGATACCGCGAGCTACAGTATCGTGGTCGCCAATGCGGGCCCGCAAACGGCCACGGATGTCAGCGCGACGATCGTGCTGCCGGCCAACGCGAGCTTTATGTCGGCTTCGCCGGAATGCGTGCCGAATGGCGCGCAGGTCGTCTGCGCCATTGGCACGCTGGCGAGTGGCGGTAACGTGGTCTTCACGCTGCAACTGTCTTGGACGAGCGGCGCGAGTTACCAGATCGCGGCCAGCGTGCAATCGGATGTGCCGGATCCCCTGAGTACCGACAATGCGCAGGCACTGGCGATCGTCCTCGGCGAGAGTGTCGATGGCGATGTGCCGACGCTTCCCGAGTGGGGAATGATCCTGATGCTTGCCCTGTTTGGCGGATTTGCCGCCCGGGGGCGCGCCTGGAACGGCCGGTAGGGCGAGTTCAGACTGCTTTACGCGTTGCTATGCTGTTGCCTTCCGCGACGTGCCATGAAGCCAATCAAGCCGAGGCCGGCAAGCACCAGGGCATATTCTGAGGGTTCGGGTAAGCGGCCTAACGCTATACGATGTTCAGCGACAACCCCGCATCTGATTCGCGGCACGCTGGTAGGAGGTCGGTGAGTCGATGTGCCGGTTCGCTTCGATGGCGCCCTCATACAAGGCGGTCAGCATGTTGGCAACTTCGCCTTCCACGCGCGACTTCATTTCGCTTTCCAAGGCGTCCTTGTCGGCGGCGTGGAACGTCTTGCCCAGCAGGGCTTGCAGGCGGGTCTGCATCAAGCGGGCACCGGCCCGGTAGTGGTCGCGCCAGACAGCTACATGCTCCAGTTCATGCGCTTCCACGATCCGCCGGCGACAATCGCCCGGGACGTCATGCGCCAGATAGACCGTCAGTGACTTGAACCCCAACCGTACCGTCAGCGAGGGCGCGGCGCAGGCACTGCCATCCATAGCCATCAGTATCCGTGCATTGGATTCGAGGCTGACCTCCGGCTCCGCATGAGTGACGCCAAGGATGTTGTGAAAAGGGTTGGCGGAAAAGTTCGACATCCGTTTCAGTTGCTGGATGCTCAGACGGTCATTCCTGGTGATCTGAATATCCCTATAGAGGACTTCCACTTTCGCTTCCCGGGCCAGACCCGCGCATTGCTGCTCGAAACTGCCTGTATCGGCGAGTGTCTCCACGGAAACGAGTAACAAGATGGTGCAACGGATAATGGATATTTTCTTTTCCATCCAACAACTGCCAACAATCGGCCGCCTGAAACATGGAAGGCTAGCCTCTAACCCTGTTCGTCTATCAGATGATTCATCGCCTCATTCTGGCGCTCCAGGATTTTGCTGACGGCCTGCATTACTGTGTTTGGTTTCATACCATGAATCATTTGCAGGTCGGCGATGATGTCGTCAAGCTCGGCCAGCTTGATTTCAAGTGGCTGGTTGGCGCCAGGGAATGGAATGATATCGGCGGTTTTGCGTTTCATGCCTATCAACATGCCTGAGTATCGTTTCACCTTTGTGACCGTATTTTTGTGACGTGACGGCCAAGATGATTACCCACCCGAAATTTAAAAGAGAGCGTTATTTATCGACCTGAGTGGTTACTCATGGCAGCAACGAACTCATCCGAGTCGAAACCATTTTTCATGTGGTGATTGCGTACCACGAGGTAGGGCGTACCGTTCCCTCCATAGCTCTTGAATTCGCTTTCGCAATGCGAATCAACGCTCATATTGCATTCGGTGAAGGTAAAGTTGTTCTGGTTCAGCCAGGCTTTGGCCTGCGCGCAATAAGGGCACTCCGTCGTGGAATACATGACTACATCTCCTACCTTGATGCTGGCTGCTAGCGTAGCCATTTCAGTGGCACTGGCGGTATTGCTATCCACAGACGCGTCGGGGCGATTGAAATACTTCCAGCCAAGGTGCGCGCAGACTGCGATGAAGAGAATTGTCAGGAAACGGTTCATTCAATATGTCCTTCTATAGAGCAACACTGGCAATGATGATTCATTTGAAAATCGAACGGATTAAGGGCATCCCCAGGCTACGGGTCGTTTATGGCGGGTGCGCCTCTTTGCAACGAAGGTTCGGTGTGTAGGGTCGGCTGCTTGTCGCGTGCGGCCATGGCGTAGGTTCGGCTGCCGGTCAGCATGCGCCGATGGATATCCAGCTTGATCTGTTCCCCTGGCTGGACAATCAGTTGTGGTGAAGCGCTGACATGGACGACATCGCCGTTGGCCAGCCGTACCGCAACCAACTTGCTGGGGGGGCCTTCTCTTTGCACAAACGTCACGCCCTGAACGGTGCCTGTCACCTGCTGCTGTGGCCCGGTACTGACATTGAGCGACACGAAGATGCCAGCTACAACGATCGCCGCTACCCCGAGATAGCCCAGTCCTAGTATGAAGATTCTCATGCTCGTTCTGTTTGGCGGGTTTGCCGCCCGGGGGCACGCCTGGAACTGCCGGTGGGGCGAGTCGCGCGCTATTCCTCGGTTTCCACCGAGAAACGGTAACCGCAACCACGCACCGTCTGGATCAGGCCGTGCTGTCCGGTGGGCTCCAAGGCGGCCCGCAGACGCCGGATATGGACATCGACGGTCCGCTCCTCGATAAAGACATGATCACCCCAGACCTGGTCAAGCAGTTGGTCGCGAGAGTGCACTTGATCCGGATGGGTCATCAGGAAATGCAGCAGGCGGAACTCGGTGGGGCCGATGCCAATCTGACTGCCGTCGATCATCACCCGGTGCGAGGTCGGGTCGAGCTTGAGGGGACCGGTCGTTACCGCCTCGATGGATGCTTGCGGGCGTCCGCGTCGTAATACCGCTTGAATGCGGGCAAGTAGTTCGCGCGGGGAAAAAGGCTTGGTGATGTAGTCGTCAGCACCGTTTTCGAGTCCGGTAACCCGCTCGCTTTCCTCAGTCTTGGCCGTCAGCATGATGACAGGAACATGGTAGGTCCGGCTTTCGCTGCGCAGGCGCCGCATGAAATCCAGACCGCTCATGCCCGGGAGCATCCAGTCGAGCAGGATCAGGTCAGGCAATGTGTTGTTGAGGTGGGTGATCGCGGCATCGGCGTTCAGGGCAGTAGTCACGGTGTGCCCGGCTCGCTTGAGATTCGATGTAATGAGAACCTGGATGGCGGGTTCATCTTCAACCACCAGAATTGAAGCGGCCATATGTTTTTCTTGCAACTAAAAAGCATGCAGACTATTCGCCCCGGATGAATAAATTATGACTGCGATGCATGCAGGATATTTGCGCTGACAGATTTGGCTAAATAGGGGCTGACATTAAAATGCGCTCTAATGTATTTCCGAAGTGGAGGCACCGACAGCATCATGGCCAAGGAAATCGAACGCAAGTTTGCCGTCAATGACCTGAGTGTCATCGAATCTCGGCTGGGCGCATCGATCGTGCAGGGCTATATCGCCGATCAACCGATGACTGTCCGCGTGCGCATTATCGAGGCCGAGGCTTTCATGACACTGAAGAGCAAGTCTTCGACAATCGAGCGCGACGAATATGAGTTTCCGATCCCCATGCATCAGGCGCGAGAACTGCTGAACAGGCATTGCGGCTTGCGCGTGATCGAAAAGAAGCGCTATCGTATTCCACATGAAGGGTTGATCATCGAGGTGGATGTTTTTGGTGGCAAACTGACTGGTCTGGTGGTTGCCGAGATCGAACTCGATTCGGTAGGCCAGGCGATTAGCCTGCCGGAATGGCTTGGCGTGGAGCTGACTTACGACAGCCGCTTTTCGAACAGCGCCCTCTCCATGGCCGATCGGGCGCCTGAACTTCCGGTCCTCGAAAGTCGCTCACCCTGCTCTCTGTAACTTAAATGTCTTGAATCTGTCACATTGATTCATGTCGCGGGTCTTATCATTCCGCACCATTGTGATGCACTGCAGTTGGAGCAAATGGAATCCTTTCTGATTGCCAATCCCAAAGGGGGCGTTGGCAAGAGTACGCTGGCAACCAACCTTGCGGGATGGTTTGCCAAATGCGGCAATAAGGTCATGCTGGGTGACTTGGACCGACAGCAGTCAGCGCGCCAATGGCTGATGATCCGATCCCCTGAACTACCGTTCATTGCTACCTGGGATATCCGGGAGGACAGTAGTGCGCATCCACCAAAAAACACGACGCATGTCGTGCTGGATTCGCCAGCTGGTCTGCATGGCAAGAAACTTACGCAGGCGTTGCGGCAGGTCAGCCGTGTCATTGTTCCCGTATCGGCCTCTCTGTTTGATATCTTCGCCACGCGTCAGTTTCTCGATGAACTGCTGGCCGCCAAACGTGCACGGAACGAAGCCGTGCGCATCGCCCTTGTCGGCATGCGGATCGACGCCCATACGCGTGCAGCTGGGGAGCTGGAGCGATTTTTTGAGGCAACAGGCTTGCCGGTGATCGCCCATTTGCGCGATACGCAGAATTACGTTCAGGCGGCTGCCCACGGGATGACCATCTTCGACATGCCGGCGACCCAGTGCAGGCAGGACTGGGAACACTGGGCGCCCTTGCTACGTTGGGCAGATCCGATGGGGGGTGTGTGAATCAGCCCCAACCCGCTTGTGCGACTTGCCGTTTCTTCCAACGTTACGACAATGGCAACGGCAACTGCCACCGCTATCCGCCGGGCTATGCCGGAGATGCCTCACCGAAGGAAAGCCATCACTGGAAATTCCCGGTCGTGAATGCCCACAACTGGTGTGGCGAATATCAGGTCGCAGCAACTGATTGAATGGGTGCTTAGCCGGTAAGCCTACGCAGCATCATGCAAGCCCCAGATGCGCGCTATCGTCGCACCCCATTACCTCCCGACGCACGACTTAAAGTAGGTTGGATTCTCCTCTGCCTCGCCGGCTTGTTTGCCTGTCCGTTCATCGGTTTTGCAATCCACGGTAAAGTCGAAGAGCCTGGGTTGGCGATTGGTCTCGTGCTGGCGGTCGTTCCTTTGGCAGGTCTTGCATTGCTAGCGACGAAACATTGGGCGGCGATGCGTCGATTGCCTCCCGAACTTGCCGAGGAATGGCGCAAAGGACGTTTCATCTCTGCTGCGGGTGCTCCCATCGTGGACACCCCCGCACGTTTTTCACACCAGAATGATTCGATCGAGATACAGCCAGAAGGGATGGTCGTGTCAAGAAGCACGCTGCTGGGTCTGCGGGGTGTTGAGAACAGTACGGAGAAGATGTGGATCGCCCAGACGGTCGGCGACTACTTCATGCCTTGGTCCGACCTCAGCGAGTGGGAAGTCCATACCGACAGCGACGGACCGAATTTCTACCGACTGAATTTACGTACGAAAGGTCATGTCCTGATACGGCGCTTCCGTCCGGTGGAAGGATGCGAGGCCGACTTGCTCGATGCTGTTCGCCATGTGGGTAAATTGCCCATACGACTTCTGTGTGATTTGGACGATCTGTGAGATGCTCGGACTCATGTCATCGAACTGATATTTTTTCCTGCTACCGTTTCCCGAACTCAAACGTGAAGCAGGTGACGAAATGCCGAACGAAACCAAGATATTCTCCCTTGCCCAATGCGATACCTGCGGCCATACCTACGACGGCCAGTTGGAGCGGTGCCCGAAATGCCAGAGCAACCAGAAAATTCTTCGGCATCTGCAGGAAGCCAATCTCGGACACCACGGAAACCGTTTCCTCAATGTGAGGGAATTGTTTCCTCGCTGACGCTGTCCTGGCCGATAAGCTCCACACGGGGAGCGTGGCTCTGTGCCGCGCCTAGTAGCCTAGGGTTACGGAATAACTCCCGTAAGCCCTTTGTCTTTGTGGCTCTCGGTCCAGGCTGAGGAAGGAAAGCCCTGCCAGGATATTCTGACCGTTTCAGCCGGCCATTACCCGGTTCTTGCCGGCGCGTTTGGCGAGGTACATGGCGCTGTCGGCACGCTGGAGGGCGGCGGGTGCCGTCTCGTCAGCGCCGAGTTCCGCGACGCCGCAGCTGAAGGTGATGAGCACCTTGTCGTTGTTGTGCAGGAAGAAGCACCGCGTCAGTTCGCGCTGGACGCGGGTCATGGCGGTGATGGCGTCTTCCAGGTTGGTGTTCGGCAACAGCACCACGAACTCTTCGCCGCCATAGCGCGCCAGTGTGTCCTCAGGGCGGATGGTTTCTTCGACGACCTTGGCCAGATGGATGAGCGCCGCATCGCCGGCGGCGTGGCCAAGACTGTCGTTGAGTTTCTTGAAGTTGTCGATGTCGAGCAGGGCGAGGCAGAGATGGCTGCCATGGCGCTTGGCCCGTGAGGCTTCCGTTTCGAGGGCGTCATCCATGCCCTTGCGGTTGAGGGCCCCGGTAAGCGCGTCGTGGCGCACGAGTTCGCTGGCGCTGGCGAGCTCCTGCTGGAGGCGCTCGACCTCGCGCTCGGCCTCTTCGACTTTCTTGCGCATCTGCTGCAATTCGTCGTGGGTGCGTTGCGCGTCGAGCTGGACTGCACGTGTTTCATGCATGACCACGTCAAGCACCACGGTCAGTTCCGAGATGTCGCTGGCTTTGCTGATCTGGTCGGCGCACTGCTCGATTTTGTCGTGATAGTTGCCGGTCGAGGCCGAAAAACCGGCAAGCCGGTCGACGAAGGTGGCGAGCATCGCCTTGAGCTGGTCCTGCGCATCGGTCAGACTCTTCTTCAGCGCGCTCTGCTTGTAGATCACATCCTTCATGCGCCGCTCGACTTCGTCGAGCTGCCGCAGGTTGAGCGGCTGGCCGAAAAGTTCGAGCACGGTGGCGATCTGCCCCTGCAGCCACTGATCGTCGATGACCAGTTCATTGATGTTGTCGATGACGAGGTGCAGCAGGTGCAGCAACGAGGCGCGCATTTCCGCTTGGTCTTCGGCGACGAAATGCAGGCGGTAGCCGAAGCGCTTCATCTCGGCGACGAAGGCGGCGATCTCGGCAGGGCTGCGTATGTTGCGGGCGCTGGCGGCGAGGCGTGTGGCCTCGGCCGCCATTTCCGGATTGTCGACCAGCACCACGCCAATCGAGGTGTCGAGCAGCTGGGCCAGCAGCTCAAGCAACTCGGTCGTGGTGTTGCCACCCGGCTGGGCAGGGGGCAGTGCAGAAGTCGGTGCTGGCGGGATGGCACCGGGTGTGGCTTCGGCCTCGGTTGCAGCCCCGGTCGCGGCCTCCAGTGCGCCACCCTGCGCCCAGTTCTTCAGCAGGCCCTGCAGCCGGGTGTAGAGCAGGTCAGGCGCGGTGGACGAGGACAGGACGTGCTCGAGCGCTTCGCGCTTCCTGGCTGGCGTCAGGTCGGCCTGGCGCGATTCGAGCCGCAATACGATGTCGCGGATCAGCGCCGACCAGTTGGGCGGTTCTGCGGCATGCTTGTTCAGCAGGTCGGAAAGGGCGGTCTTGACGCCATCCCAATTCTTCTCGCCGATGGCGCCATCAAACTGACGCGCGAAGCGCATTTGTTCCGGTGTGCTGCGGGGCAGATGACCGGCCAGTGCCTTGAACGATCGTTCCGGGAAGATCTCAGAGGCGGTTGTGCCGGCGATCTCGTGATAGAGCGAGCGATAGTTGTCGGGCGTCGGCGCCGTGCGCTGTTGCGCCAGCCGCTTCAGGGTTTCACGCGCGATCTCGAAGGGGTTCATGCTGCCGGATTATTCGACGAGCCCGTGACGCAGGCCGTAATGGATGAGTTCGGCCGTGCTCTTGAGGCCCATTTTCTCCAGCAGGCGGGCGCGATAGGTACTGACGGTCGCGACGCCGAGGTTGAGTTCGTCGGCGATCTGGATCAGCGGTTTGCCCTTGGCGATCAGCACCAGCACCTGGTATTCCCGGTCGGTGATACGTTCGTGCGGCAGTTTTTCGGTGTCATCGGAAATCGCCTCGGCGAGCTGTTGAGCGACGCCGGGGCTGACGTATTTTTTGCCGCGCGCGACCTGGCGGATCGCCGTGACCAGCTGATCCGGTGCACTCTGCTTGGTCAGGTAGCCCGAGGCGCCGGCCTTTAGGGCACGCAGGGCATATTGCTCCTCGGGATGCATGCTGAGAATCAGCACCGGCTGCTTGGGAAATTCACGCTTGAGCTGTTTCAGGGTGTCGATGCCGTTGCGGTTGGGCATCGAGATGTCGAGCAGGAAGACATCCCATTCGTTCTGGCGGGCGACCTGCAGCGCATCGACGCCATCATCGGCTTCGCCGGCGACGACCAGGTCTTCCGTCTCTGAAAAGATCTGTTTGAAGCCCTGGCGCACGATGGCGTGGTCGTCGGCAATCAGTACGCGAATTTTTTCCGACATGTCAGAACAGATCCTGCTGGATGACTTCTTCAGGTTCGTTGGGGGCCGTATCGTCACCGCGGCGGTCCGGCACCTTGAGTATCAGCAGGGTGCCTCCCTGTTCCGCCGTGGTGATGTGGAATGTGCCATCGAGACTCTGCACCCGCTCGCGGATGCCGCGCAGGCCGAATGATTTCGGCTTCTCCATATCGCGTTCGGCAATGCCGCGACCGTTGTCGCGAATCTCGAGCACGATATTACCGTTTTCACGTTTCATGCGCACGACGACAAGCGAGGCGCGCGCATGCTTGGCGATGTTGGTCAGCGCTTCCTGCACGATACGGAACAATGCAAGCGAGGTATCGGCATCGAGTTCGATGCCCTCGTCGCATTGCGCGCGGCAGGAGAGTCCGGTGCTGTGGGCGAAATCATCCGCCTGGCATTCGATGGCCGCGGAAAGACCGAACTCCTTGAGAATGCCCGGGCGCAACTGGCGGGCGACCCGGCTGGCCGTGCCCATCGCCTGGTCGAGCAGGTTCTCGATCGAGCGGGCCTTGGTACTCAGGTTGTCCGGCAGCTTGCTGGCCAGCAGCGCCGCCTCGATCTTCAGGCGGACGAGGATGCTGCCCAGTTCATCGTGAATATCGCGTGCGATCTTCTCGCGTTCCTCTTCCTTGGCGGCTTCGAGGTGGAATGACAGCGCGGCAAGTTGCGCGCGTGATTCGCGCAGCGCGGCCTCGGTGTTCTTGGTGCGCGAAATATCCGTGGCAATGCCGGTCCACAGCACCGTGCCTTCATCACTCCGATGCGGCAGTGAGCGCATGTCGATCCAGCGCTCGCCGTCATTGAGGCGGCCTTCCCACAGCAGGGGATTGCCGGACTGGGCGGATTCTTCGAGCGCATCCGTCAGCGTTTGGCGATCGACAGCCAGCAGCGTGTCGAAGAAGCGCTTCGCCGCGCCGCGCAGCTCGTGTTGCGGAATGCCCAGCAGGCGGACGCTGCCCTCGCTGACATAGAGGAAACGATAGCTGCCCTGCGTATCGCGCTGCAGGTTGAACACCAGGCCGGGCAGGTTGGTGGCCAGCGCACGGAAGCGTGCCTCGCTGTCATGGAGCATTTCAAGTGCCGCACGGTGGTCGGCACGTTGGGCTGCTTCGCGGGCCTCGCGCTCGACCGAGGCCGGCAGGCGATTGAGCCGGTCGAGGAAGACGATGTCATGGACACCGCTGCGCAACGCCTTCATCGCGGAACGCTGGTCAGTCGGTTCGGCGACGACGATCAGTGGCGTGTCGAGATTGCGATCGTGCAGCGTCTTGAGCGTGGCGGCCGGGGTGCAGCCGGCATGGTTGAGGCAATGTACGACCGCATCCCAATGCTGCTCACGCAATTTCGCGCGCAGGGGCGCCAGCCCGGGCACGGCGACGAAATCCGGCTGCGGGCCATCCCACTGCCAGGATGCCGTCAGCTGCCCGACCAGTGCCGGCGAACTGCATACCAGCAGCAGGTGCAGCGCAATGTCGCGGTTGGGAGGAACAGCTTGCATTCGGAATAAAGCGCACGAGCGAGAACGATTGATTTTAGAGGAATGGGATCGGGTCGGTCAGTTATAATTCCACACAGTTGCCGGTATAGCTCAGTTGGCCAGAGCGCCCGCCTTGTAAGCGGGGGGTCCCCAGTTCGAATCCGGGTGCCGGCACCAATAATTCACGATCCGCTGAAGTCCGAACGGCACATTCCGATGAACGCAAAGCCCCGCTTCATTCTGGCCATCGCCATACTGGTATTGTTGTTGACGGGGCCTTTCCTGCTGACTGCCGGTATCGTCTATGGCGAATTGCAGGGTGAGGAACGCTTGGCATTCCAGGCGGCCATGGACCGCTGGCTGCCGATCGGCGGGATGCTCACGCTGGTGGCGCTGGTACTCGGCATCCAATTGTTGCGCCTGCTGTTCAAGCAGTATGTCCGCGGCCTCATGGCAATGGCCGAAACGCTGCGCCTGATGCTCGGTGCCAACCGCAACTTTCGCGTTACCCCCGAGGGGCCGCCGGAAATCCAGGAGCTTGGTCGTGCCGCCAACGATCTGGCCCAGCAACGCGATGCCCTGCTCGATGACGTCGATACGCGCATCGCGCTGGCCAAGGCGGCGGTCGAGGAAGAGAAGAATCGCCTTGCCGCACTGGTCGCCGAATTGCCGATGCCGGTCATCGTCTGCAACCTTGATGGTCGCATCCTGCTCTACAACAACCGTGCACGCCTACAGGCCCGGGCGCTCGTGCCCGATGCGCATGCCGCCGGTGCCTTGATTGGTCTGGGGCGCTCGATCTATGGCGTGTTCGATCGCTCGCTGATCGGCCACTCGCTGGAGACGCTGCAACATCGCCTCGAACGCGAGGGTAGCCAGCCGCTCGCACACTTCATCACCACCACCCGCGCCGGCCAGTTGATCCGCGTGCAGATGGCGCCGGTCATTTCCGCTCCCGCAACGGAGGGAGAGGTCAGTGGCGAGGCGCACCGCAGCATCGGCGGCTATGTGCTGGTCATGGAAAACATCACCAAGATGCTCGAAAGCGGCATGCAGTGCGACCGTACCGTGCAGGTACTGGCTGACGATACGCGCAATGCGCTGGCCGGCATCCGCAGCAACTTGCAGGGATTGCGTGGCGCGGTCGATGCCGGGCAGGCGCAGGCGGTGGCTGACGCGATCCAGGATGAGGTGCAGATCCTCACCGTGCGTCTCAACCAGTCGGCACAGGATTACTCCCGCACGCTCATCAGTCGCTGGCCGCTGGAAGAAATGCTGGGTGCCGATCTCGTCATGGCCGTAAGTCGCCGCATCGAAGCGCGCCTCGGCATCACCGCCAAGATCGACGAGGTGGCGAGCGACCTGTGGGTCAAGGTAGACAGTTATTCGCTGACGCAGGCGCTGACTTTCCTCGCCTCGAAGCTTGAAGAGAGCTTTGATGTGCGGCTGGTGCGTCTCAAGCTGACGCATGCTCACCGCATGGTGCTGTTCGATCTGGCCTGGTCGGGTACGGCCGTGTCGACCGAGACCTTGCTGGGCTGGCAGCTGGAGCCGATGTCGGTGGGTGGCGAAACGACGCCGTTGTCCCTGCGCGACGTGGCCGACCGCCATGGTGGCCAGCTGTCCTGCGGGCGCGCCTCGGCGATCCAGCAATCCTTCTTCCGCCTCGAGATTCCCGTGGCCATGGCCCAGGACATCGGCGATGGTGCCGGGCTGGTGCAGGTCGAGAGCCGCCCGGAGTTCTACGATTTCGACCTGTTCCATCGCGCCGGCGAGGATCACGCAAATGACGATACCCTGCTGGCCAGCCTGGCCTACACGGTGTTCGATACCGAAACGACCGGTCTGCAACCTTCCGCGGGCGACGAGATCATCCAGATTGGCGCGGTGCGCATTGTCAATGGCCGGCTGCTGCGTCATGAAAACATTGACCAGATCATCGACCCGCAACGGCCGCTGCGTCCCGAGGGCATTCCGATTCACGGCATCACCGAGGAAATGGTGCGCGGCCAGCCGACCATTGCGACCATCCTGCCGCAATTCCACGCCTTCTGCACGGGCACGGTGCTGGTGGCGCACAACGCGGCCTTCGACATGCGCTTCCTGCAGCTCAAGGAAGACAAGCTGGGCATCCGCTTTACCCAGCCGGTGCTCGATACGCTGCTGCTCTCCGCCGTGATCCATCCGAACCAGGAATCGCACAAGCTCGAGGCCATTGCCGAACGCCTCGGCATCACGATCATCGGCCGCCATACCGCGCTGGGTGACGCCATCGTCACCGCCGAAGTCTTCCTGCGCATGTTGCCGGCGCTCGCCGACATGGGCATCCATACGCTTGGCCAGGCGCGCGCCGCCGCCGAAAAGACTTACTACGCCCGCATCAAATACTGATAACCCAAAAGAACATCATGGCCACTCGTCCCACCCTGCACAGTCAGCTTGCGGCGATGATCAAGCGCAAGCCGATCACCGCCACGCCCGAAACCACCCTGCGCGAAGCTGTGCAGATGATGTCCGAATATCGCGTCGGCTCGATCATCGTTGTCGAACCGGAAAGCGGCCGGCCGATCGGCATCTTCACCCTGCGCGACCTGCTGCACAAGGTCGCCGCCAAGTCCTGCGACCTCGACCAGATGGTGATGAGCGTGATGAGCGATACGGGGCTGCAGATGCTCAACTGGCGCTCCACCGTTTATCAGGCGGCACTGGTGATGGCCCGCCACGGTATCCATCACGTCATCGTCGTCGATGCCGCCGGCAAGCTGCAGGGCATCGTTTCGCAGGAAGACATCTATGAGCTGCAAAGCGGCGGCGGCAAGGCGATTTCCGGCGCGATCCGCGGCGCGCGCGATCTGGAAGGCCTGATCGCGGCCGCCGAGGATATCCGCAAGCTCGCCATGCGCACGCTGGCCGAAGGGGGCGCCGCCGAACCGCTGACGCAGATGATCTCGACTCTCAACGACCACCTGACCGTGCGCCTGATCGAGCTGACCCAGCAGGAATTCAAGCTGCCCAAGGTGCGCTGGTGCTGGCTCGCTTTCGGATCCGAAGGACGCTACGAGCAAACCTTGTCCACCGATCAGGATAACGGGATCGTCTTCGCCGCACCGGCTGCGGAAGTCGAGGCTGTGCGCCAGGCCCTGCTGCCGTTCGCGCTGGAAGTGAACAAGCGTCTCGATGCCCTTGGCTTCCCGCTGTGCAAGGGCAACGTCATGGCCAGCAATCCTCAGCTGTGCCTGTCGGTCGAGGAGTGGCATGGACGCTTCGGCAGCTGGCTGCGTTCCTCGACGCCGCAGGCCCTGCTCGACGCGACGATCTATTTTGATTTCCGGCCGATCTTCGGCGAGGAAGACCTGGCAGGCGAACTGACGGAATGGCTACGCAAGAACATCCCGAGCGCCACGCTATTCCTGCGCTTCATGGCGGAAAATGCTTTGCGCGTGCGTCCGCCGCTGGGCATGATCCGCGACTTCAGCTTTGACGACAACAAGGACTTTCCCCGTACGCTCGACCTCAAGGCCAGCGGCGCACGCCTGTTCGTCGATGTGGCACGCATCCTTGCGCTGGCCAATGGCATTGGTGCGACCAGCACGCCCGAGCGTCTGCGGGCGGCGGCCGACATGGGCAAGATCGGCCGCGATGACGTCGGTGCGATCATCGACGGCTTTTTCTTCCTCCAGCAGCTGCGGCTGCGTGTGCAGCAGGAAGCTACGCCGATGGGGCTGGCGAATCGGGTCGATCCCGAAAAGCTCAACGAGCTTGACCGCTTTGTGCTCAAGGAAGCGCTCAAGCAGGCGAAGAAGCTGCAGGGGCGCATCCAGCTGGATTACCGGCTGTAACGGCTACCTGATGCCGTCCTGCCAGCGCCGACTTTTCGCATGGAACTGCTGATCGCCTTCATCGCCGGCCTTCTGCTCGGCGCCGGCCTGATGTGGCTGGCGCGCGGGGCGTTGGCGAACGCCTTCCGCGCGCTATCGGCCGAGGCGCTCCAGCGCAACAACCAGGCCTTCCTCGATCTGGCGAAGACCACGCTCGACAAACAGCAAGCGGTGGCGCAAGGCGAACTGGAAAAACGCCAGCAATCGATCGGCGAACTGGTCACGCCGATCCGCAGCACGCTGGAGAGTTTTGCGCAACAGGTGCAAGGCCTGGAGAAATCACGCATCGATGCTTACGCCACATTGTTCGAGCAGGTGCGCGCGCTGGCCGATGGGCAGGGCCAGTTGCGCAGGGAAACCGCCAATCTGGTACGCGCGCTGCGCGCGCCGCATGCGCGGGGACGCTGGGGCGAATTGCAGTTGAAGCGCGTCGTCGAGATGGCTGGCATGCTCGACCACTGCGACTTCTACGAACAGGAGTCGGCCGACGGCGAGGACGGCAAGTTGCGTCCCGACCTGATCGTGCGCCTGCCCGGTGGCAAGCAACTGGTCGTCGATGCCAAGGCGCCGCTGGCCGCCTACCTCGATGCCATCGAGGCGACGGACGACGAGACACGCCGCAGAAAGTTGGCCGACCACGCGCGCCACGTGCGCGAGCACATCGCCAAGCTGTCGAAGAAATCATACTGGGAACAGTTCCAGCCGGCACCGGACTTCGTCGTGCTGTTCCTGCCCGGCGAGATGTTCTACAGCGCCGCGCTCGAGGCCGATCCGTCACTGATCGAGTCGGGCGTCGAGCAGCGCGTCATCCTTGCCACGCCGACGACGCTGATCGCCCTGTTGCGCGCGGCGGCCTACGGCTGGCAGCAGGAGGCGCTGGCCGAGAATGCGCAGAAGATTTCGCAACTCGGCAAGGAGTTGCACGACCGCATCGTCACGCTGGCCGACCACTGGGCCGGCGTCGGCAAGAATCTCGGCGAAGCGGTGGCCGCCTACAACAAGGCGACCGGCTCGCTCGAAAGCCGCGTACTGGTGACGGCGCGCAAGTTTCGCGACCTGCAGGCGGTGACGGGAGACAAGGAAATTCGCGATCTGGCGCCAGTCGAAGCGACTGCGCGGCTACCGGTGGCGAATCAGCCGGAGGATGGCACCGGTACGTAATTGCGGATCTTCGCGTCGCTGGTGACCAGGTGGTCGCTGACCCACTGCCTGACCTGCGTGAAGATTTCCGCGGCGGTGTGATGCCTGCCGCGCGCGGCCGCGAGGTTGAGTTCGGCGTACTCGTCGATGATCCGGTTGTGGGCGTGGACGTGCTGCTCGTATTCGTCCTGCGGGATGCACAGCTTGCGCATCATCGCTTCCTCGGTCTGGAAATGCAGGATCAGGAATTTACCCAGGTCGGTGAGGATGTCGACGACGAACTCGTCCTTGGCGTGGGCGTCGGGCTGATCGAGCAGCCGGTTGGCCAATGAGCACAGCAACTTGTGCTGCTCGTCGATCGCAGGCAGGCCGATCGCCAGAGAGTCGCTCCAGATCATTTTCGGGGAGTTTGATGCGTCGCTGGACATGAAATTGCGCAGGGTGGGCAGGTTTCCCTGTTCTTGAAGCGGGAATCCTAAACCTCCCGATGCCCAAGTGTTGAGCCGCTACTTATAGCTATATAAGCAAAGCTTATGTAGTATCCGTCAGGGTTGAGCAGGTGTTTCCCTGATGCGGGTGGCCGCCTGACGGTAGAACTGGAGCGCCTCCTGCCGTTTGCCGGCGGCTTCGGCATTGCGCGCCTGCTCCAGCAACTGATCGACGCTCGCCGCATCACTTTCAGCGTAGGTGATTGAAAGCGACTGCTTTTCCGGCGTGCCGCGCTTGGCGCGAATGACCAATGCCTTGGGCGGTTTCGCTTTCGCTTTGCCTTTGCGTGCCGTCTCGCCAGCGCCGACTTTTTGCGGCTCCTGGCGCGTTTTCAGTTCCGACCAGGCTTGCTGGTAAGCCAACAGCGCTTCCTCACGCTTGCCGTCCATTTCGGCGAGTCGGGCCTTGCGCAACAGTTCGTCGACCCGATCGGGCGCGGGTTGGGAACGTACTGGCGGTGGCAAGGGTTTTTCCGTGGCCTGCCGGACGAGTTCAGCGAAGTTTTCGGCGCTGGTGAAGGTCTTCGCGATGTCGTAGTTGCCTTGCCGCATCGCCCAGACGACGGCGTCCTCGTCGTAGTCGTTGCGCAGCGCCGGGTTCGCGCCGGCTTCCAGCAGGCGTTTGGCGAGTTCGGCGTGGCCTTCGCGCGCGGCCATCATCACGACGGTGGAGCCATTGGTCGAGCGCGCGTTGATGTCGGCACCGGCACTCAGCAGCGAATCGACCAGTTCGGCATGACCGCCGAAGGTGGCGTAGTGCAGGGCGGTCCAGGCGCGGGCGTTGCTGTCGCGATGATCGGGACGGGCACCCCGGCCGAGCAGCCAGCGCAGGGCTTCCTTGCGGTTTTTCCAGGCGGCCAGCATCAGCGCCGTTTCGCCGAAGCGGTTGCTGCGGTTGACATCGGCCCCGCGCAAATAGAAGAGTTCCATCAGCGGGACGTTGCCTTCCCACGCGCCGATCATCAGGCCGGTGCCGATCAGGTGGCCTTCGAAGTTCGGATCGAGGCCTTCGTCCAGCCAGGCCGTCGCCTGTTTGAGGTCACCCAATTCCAGCGTGGACGAAAAGCGGACCGGGTCGGGCAACTCGGCGCGGACCGCGGGTAGCAGCACGCAGCACAGCAGGCAGAGAATGAACAGTTTTTTCACGGTTCGCAGTCTACCGTGCTGCGGTAGCATTCACCGATGATGACGATGCGTTTTGGCTGGGCGCTGGCCGCCAGCCTGGCCATGCATGTTGTGGCGCTGATTCCTGCACCGTGGTGGCTGCCCCGCGAACCTGCACCACTGCCGCCGCTGGCCGTGCATCTGCCGCCACCGGAAGCCGCACGCGAACTCGCCACGCAGCCGGAAATGCTCGAAAAGCCGGCGGATGCCGTCCCGCCAACGCCGACTTCTGCGCTAGCCGATAGACCTCGGGAGCTGAAAGGCCGAGCGCTCGATTCGGCCATGGCCGCACTGGCGCGCGAGGAGTTCTACCCGCGCGAAGCCATCGAACGCGGCTGGGAGGGGCGTGTCGTGCTGTTGCTGGCGATCGATGCCGCCGGACGCGTGACGGGCATCGAGGTGGCCAGTTCGTCCGGCCATGCCATCCTCGATGATGCGGCGCTCAGGGCGGCGACACGGATCACGGCTTTGCCCGGCGGTCGGCGGCAGGTGTTGCTGCCCGTGGAGTTTCGCCTCGAATGAAGGTCATCCTGCACACGCTTGCGCCGGAAAAACCCGTGCCGGGAGCGCAATGCAACGGCTGCGGTGTCTGCTGCAGCATTGCACCTTGTCCTCTTAGTCGACTGTTGCTTGGCCATCGCTCCGGACCCTGTCCGGCGCTGACGTGGCAGGAGGGCAGGTATGCCTGCGGGCTGGTCGTCGCGCCGACCGGGATTGCACGCTGGCTGCCGCGCCGCTTCGTGCTGCGCTGGATATCCGCCGGCAGCGGCTGCGACTGCGATGCCGAGATCGACGGCTAGCTTGGTATATTCGCCGCGATGCTTGCCTACCTGATCCGCCGCCTGTTCTACGCCCTGCCGATCCTGATCGGCGTGAATGTGCTTACCTTCGCGCTGTTCTTCATCGTCAATACGCCGGACGACATGGCGCGCATGCAGCTCGGCGTGAAGCGCGTCACGCCCGAGGCAATCGAGAAGTGGAAGGTCGAGCGCGGCTACGACAAGCCGCTGTTCTGGAATAGTGAAGCCCCCGGTGCCGGCAAGGTCGCCGAGACGATCTTCTTCGCCAAATCGGTGAAGATGTTCGCGCTCGACTTCGGCCGCGCCGACGATGGTCGCGACATCGCGCGCGAGATCGGGCTGCGCATGGGGCCGAGCCTCGCGGTCGCCGTGCCGGTGTTCGTGCTGGGCCTGTTTGCGGCAATTTCGTTTGCCCTGCTGCTGGTCTATTTCCGTGCTACCTATCTCGACTTTGCCGGCGTGGTGCTGTGCGTGGCAATGATGTCGATCTCCGGCCTGTTCTATATCATCGGCGGGCAGTGGCTGGTATCGAAGGTCTGGCATCTCGTGCCGATCTCCGGCTACGCGGAAGGGCTGACCGCGGCAAAGTTCGTCATCCTGCCGGTGATCGTCAGCGTGCTGGCCGGCATCGGTTCGTCGGCGCGCTGGTACCGCACCATCTTCCTTGAGGAATACACGCGCGACTATGTGCGCACGGCGCGGGCGAAAGGCCTGTCGGAGCGCTTTGTGCTGTTCCGCCATGTGCTGCGCAATGCGCTGATCCCGATCCTCACCGGCGCGGTGGTGGTGATCCCCGCGCTGTTCATGGGCAGCCTGTTGATCGAAGCCTTCTTCGGCATTCCCGGCCTCGGCAGCTACACCATCGACGCGATCAACGCGCAGGATTTCGCCGTGGTACGCGCGATGGTGTTCATCGGCAGTGCGCTCTACATCCTCGGCCTGCTGCTGACCGACATTTCCTATACGCTGGCCGATCCCCGGATCAGGCTGCAATAACAATGGCCCCCCACGCTCACAAATTCGGTTCGCTGCCCCCCACGGGGGGGCGCATGGTGCTTTGGGGCGGCCCGGCAGCACCATGAAGCTCGTTCTGCTCTGGTCCGATGCGCTGTTCTTGCTGCTGGTGGCGGTGAGCATCGCGGGCGGCATCTGGGCGAGCCGTGTCGAACATCTGCGCCTGTCGTGGCGCAAGGTCGGGCAGAGCGGAGTCGGCATGGCGGCGGCGACGCTGCTGGTCGCTTTCGTGGCCGTCGCGCTGCTGGATTCGCTGCACTATCGCGAGCGTTTGCCAGGCGAGCAGGAGAACTATGCCGTCGAGGTGCGCTCGGCGCTTGACGCGCTGCTGACCGGTCTGCGCACACGTACTGAAAAGACTTATTCCGCGCCACTGGCGACGCATTCCTTCGCCAAGGAAACTCTGGATGCAGAGGGAATGGGAGGTAGGGATTTCCCGCGCCTCAAGCACGGGGGTGCGCATCTGGGCAGCGATCTCGCCACGCATGAGACGGATATCGCTCACAAGGGGGTGCAGGGACTGGGCATGGGATTGGTGGTCTGGCTGGCGTTCTGGCTGGCGAGTGCGCCGCTGCGGCGGACCACGCCGCATCTGGCATGGTCCGCCGCGCTCGTCACGCTGCTGATGCTATGCCTTGCCGCCGGGCCGGTCGCGCTGCTGGCGCAGGGTTATCACGTACTGGGCACCGACAAGGTCGGTCAGGACGTACTCTACCTCACGCTCAAGAGCATCCGCACCGGCTTGCTGATCGGGACGCTGACGACGCTGATCATGCTGCCGGCGGCCGTCTTCCTCGGCCTGCTGGCCGGCTACGCCGGCGGCTGGATCGACGACGTCATTCAGTACCTCTACACCACGCTCAATTCGATTCCCGGCGTGCTGCTGATCGCCGCTGCTGTGCTGATGATGCAGGTGATGATCGACACGCATCCCGAGTGGTTTGCCACCAGTGCCGAGCGCGCCGATGCGCGCCTGCTGGCGCTTTGCGCGATCCTCGGCATCACCAGCTGGACCGGGCTGTGCCGGTTGTTGCGCGGTGAGACGCTGAAGCTGCGCGAACTCGAATACGTGCAGGCGGCGCAGGCACTCGGTGTTTCCGGCCTGCGCATCCTGTCGCGCCACATCCTGCCCAACGTCATGCACATCGTCATGATCGCCATCGTGATGGACTTCTCCGGCCTCGTGCTCGCCGAGGCAGTGCTGTCCTATGTTGGCATCGGTGTTGATCCGAACACCATCAGCTTCGGCACGATGATCAACACCGCGCGCATGGAACTGGCGCGCGAGCCGATGGTCTGGTGGTCGCTCGCGGCGGCCTTCGTCTTCATGTTCGTGCTGGTGCTGGCAGCCAACCTGTTCGCCGACGTCGTGCGCGACGCCTTCGATCCGAGGGCTGTGAAATGACGCTGCTCGGCGTGCGCGACCTGACGGTGGCCATCGGCGCAGCGCAGCCGGTCGATGGCGTGTCCTTCGAACTCGCGCCCGGCGAAACCTTTGCGCTGCTCGGCGAGTCGGGCTGCGGCAAGTCGCTGACCGCACTGGCGTTGATGCGGCTGCTGCCGGTCGCGGCGCACATCTCGGGCGGCAGCGTGAAATTTTCCGGCGACGAATTGTGCAGTCTTACCGAAGCGCAGATGCGCATGGTGCGCGGCGGCAAGATCGGCATGATCTTCCAGGAGCCGGGTACCAGCCTCAACCCGGTGATGACCATCGGCACGCAAATCGCCGAGGCGCTGAAAGTCCATGCCGGCAAGGCAGATGCCGACCGCGTCGTCGAACTGTTGGCTGCCGTTGGCATTCCCGATCCGGCCCGGCGCGCGACCGAATACCCGTTCCAGATGTCTGGCGGGATGAAGCAACGCGCCATGATCGCGATGGCGCTCGCCGGCGAGCCGGAGCTGTTGATTGCCGATGAGCCGACCACGGCGCTCGACGTGACGATCCAGGCACAGGTGCTCGACCTGCTGCGCGAGTTGCAGCGCCAGCGCGGCATGGCGATGCTGCTGATCACGCACGATCTCGGCGTGGTGGCGAAGATGGCCGACCGCATCGGCGTGATGTACGCGGGACAACTGGTCGAAGTCGCACCGCGTGCGGCCTTCTTCGCCGCGCCGGGGCATCCGTATTCGCGTCGGTTGTTTGCCGCGCTGCCGGATTCCGCCGTGCCGTCCCGCCAGCGCCGACTTTCGACGATACCCGGCAACGTGCCACCGCTCGGCACGTCTTTCTGTGGCTGCCGCTTCGCCGACCGCTGCGGCGAGGTCTTGCCGGTGTGTCGCACGCAGACACCGCCATGGCGGGAATACGCCACCGGTCAGCGCGTGCGTTGTCATCTGGAAGCTATTCCGGCTACAACGAAAGTCGGCGCTGGCGGGACGGCACTGGAAAGGCCGGAGGGAGGAGCGTTACTGCTTGAAACGCACGACCTCAAGGTGCATTTTCCGATCCGGCGCGGTGTGCTGCAGCGTGCCGTGGGTCATGTGCGGGCGGTCGATGGCATCGATCTGCAACTGGCAGCGGGCCGCACGCTGGCGCTGGTTGGCGAATCGGGATGCGGCAAGACTACCGTGGGCAAGGCCATTCTGGGCTTGCAGCCGCCGACGGCGGGGATGGTGAAACTGGATGGGAAGCCGCTGACCGGGCTGGTGCCGGCGCGCATGCAGATGGTGTTCCAGGATCCCTTCGGTTCGCTGAATCCGCGCATGCGTATCGGCGCGATCATTGCCGAGGGGCGGCCGGATGTGGATGTGTCCGAACTCCTGCAGCAGGTGGGGCTGTCGCCGGAAATGGCGGGGCGCTACCCGCACGAATTTTCCGGGGGACAGCGCCAGCGCATTGCCATCGCGCGCGCACTGGCGGTCGGACCGCAGATCCTGATCTGCGACGAGCCGACCAGCGCGCTCGATGTCTCGGTACAGGCGCAGATTCTCAACCTGCTCACCGACCTGCAGGAACGGCTCGGCCTTGCTTACCTCTTCATCACGCACAACATCGCGGTCGTCGATTTCCTTGCCCACGAAGTCGCGGTGATGTACCTCGGCCGCATCGTCGAACGCGGCACGGTGGATGAGGTGTTGCGTGGCCCGCGCCACCCCTACACGCAAGCCCTGTTGGCCGCGGTGCCGCGCATCGAAGGCGTGGCGGGCGAGCGCCTGCTGGTGCCGGGCGATCCGCCTTCACCGGCGAACCCGCCGGCCGGTTGTCATTTCCATCCGCGTTGCCCACGGGCGACGGCGCGCTGCCATGCTGCTTACCCCGCAATCGCCGTACTGTCGGCGACGCACAGCGTGCGTTGCTTCTTCCCGGATTAGCCGCGTTTCTTCTTCACCGGCTTGGTCGTGCGCTTGGTCTTCTTGCCTTTGCGGATCTTCGTCACACTCTTCCCGGTCGAGGTCGACGGCAATACCCTGGAAATCATGTCTGGTGCCGCCTGGCTGCCCGGACGTGGTACCAGCAGGTTGAAGCCCGGGCGTGTCCTGACGCGCGGCGTGATGCCATTGATCTGCTTCAGGCGCGCTTCGCTCAGCTTGTAGCGGGCCGCGACCCGGGCGAGCGTGTCCCCCTTCTTCATCTGGTAGGTCTGCCAGTTGGTCAGCGGCTTGTCCTGGGCGGTGTAACTTTCGAGGTTGCTGAGGAAGGTGCCGACCTTGTCGGCAGGCAGAACCAGCGGGCCGGCCTGGTCGCCATTCATGACTGGCCGGTGATAGGCCGGGTTGAGGGAGACGAATTCCTCGACAGGAATTTCGGCCAGGCGCGCGGCGACGGCGACGTCGATGCGCTCGGGTTTCATCACCGTCTCGAAGTAGGGCTGGTTGGGAATTGCTGCCAGATGGAAGCCGAACAGTTCCGGCTGCGCAATGATGTTCTTGAGCGCCTGCAGCTTGGGCACGTAGTAGCGTGTCTCGGCCGGCATGGTTAGGCTGGCGTAGTCGGTCGGCAGCCCCTTGGCACGGTTCTTTTCGATGGCGCGTCCGACCGCGCCTTCGCCCCAGTTGTACGACGCGAGCGCAAGATGCCAGTCGCCGTGCATTTCATAGATCTTCTGCAGGTAGGTGAGGGCGGCATCGGTCGAAGCGATGATGTCGCGGCGCTCGTCGACCCACCAGTTCTGATCGAGGTTGAAGTTCCTGCCGGTGGACGGAATGAACTGCCAGATGCCCATGGCGCGCGCACTGGAGACCGCCTGGGGATTGAAGGCGCTCTCGACCATGGGCAGCAGGGCCAACTCGGTGGGCATGCCGCGCTTTTCGAGTTCATCGACAATGTGATACAGGTAGCGGCTGCCGCGCGTGAAGATGCGGCGCAGCATGTCGGGCCGGTTGAGATACCAGGACTGGCGCTCGGCGACCAGCGGATCATGCAGATCGGGCATGCCGAAGCCATGGCGGATGCGTTGCCACAAGTCGTCGGGGGCGATAGTCAGGTCGATGAGTGGCGGTGCCGTATTTACCTGCACCGCCTGTACCGGCAGGCCCAGGGCCAGTGTATCGGAAGGCTGGGTGCTCACGCCGGCGACAGCTGGGCGGTTTCCCGTGGCGGCCATGCCGGAGGCCACGGGCTGGACATTGTCCCGGGGAGAAGGTGTTGTCGCGCAGGCGCCGAGCAGCAGCAACATGCCCGGCAACAGGAACAAGCGCAGGTGATGCCTCATGAAATAACCACAATGCGGAAAGAGGGGAGTGTAAGTGAGAGGGGGAGTGAATGCCAGCCGATGTGGAGGCGAGCAGCAGGCACATCACTTCACTGATTCGCTTTTGCGGAAAACCACAATGGTGCATCTTCTTCCGAAAGGACTATGCTCGCCGCGCCGAATGCGTGACCGGTGGAGATGCCGTCAGGCACAATCAATCAATAACAGGAGGATTCCACATGAAGCTGAAAACACTCGTCGTTGGTCTTGCGGCCGCCACATTCTCGCTGGCTGCCTTTGCGCAGCAGCCGATCATCATCAAGTTCAGCCACGTCGTCGCTACCGACACCCCCAAGGGCAAGGCGGCGGATTTCTTCAAGGTCAAAGCCGAGGAGCTGACGAAGGGCAAGGTCAAGGTCGAGGTTTACGCCAACAGCACGCTGTACAAGGACAAGGAAGAGATGGAAGCGCTCCAGCTCGGCGCGGTGCAGATGCTCGCCCCCTCGCTGGCCAAGTTCGGCCCGCTGGGCGTCAAGGATTTCGAGGTCTTCGATCTGCCCTACATCTTCGACAGCTACGAGGATCTGCACAAGGTGACGACCGGCCCGGTCGGCAAGTCGCTGCTCAAGAAGCTCGAGCCCAAGGGTATTCTCGGACTGGCTTACTGGGACAATGGCTTCAAGGTGATGAGTGCCAACAAGCCGTTGCGCAATCCGGAGGATTTCAAGGGCCTCAAGATGCGCATCCAGTCATCGAATGTGCTGGACGCCCAGATGCGCGCGCTGGGTTCGCTGCCGCAAAAGATGGCTTTCTCCGAAGTGTATCAAGCGCTGCAAACCGGTGTGGTCGATGGTACCGAAAACCCGCCGTCCAACCTATACACGCAAAAGATGCACGAGGTGCAGAAGTTCGTGGCGCTTTCCGATCATGGCTATCTGGGCTATGCGGTGATCGTCAACAAGAAGTTCTGGGATGGCCTGCCCGCCGATGTGCGCGGCCAGCTTGAAGCCGCCATGGAACAGGCAACCCGCTATGCCAACCAGATCGCCAAGGTCGAAAACGACAACTCGATGGATGCGGTCAAGAAGTCGGGCAAGAGCGAGATCATCAGCCTGAACGCCGAGCAGAAGAAGGCCTGGAAGAAGGCCTTGGTCAAGGTGCATGACCAGATGTCCGGTCGTATCGGCAAGGACCTGATCCAGTCGATCTACAAGGAAACCGGGTTCGATCCGTCCAAGCTGTAAGCATCCCGATCGCCAAACGCAATCTCCAGAGGACGCCCGCTGTCGATTCTTGCACGCAGCGGGCGTTTTTGCGAGGAGGCTCACATGTTGCTGAAAATCATCGATCGCCTCGAGGAGGTGATCATCGCGTCCCTGATGGCGGTGGCTACCATCGTTATCTTCGTCGCGGTCATCCATCGCTATGGCTCGGGAGTTGCCATTCCGGGCGTGCAGGACTGGCTCTTGGCCAAGGATCTCAGCTGGGCGCAGGAGTTCTGCATCATCCTGTTCGTCTGGATGGCCAAGTTCGGTGCGGCCTATGGCGTGCGTACCGGCATCCACGTCGGCGTGGATTTGCTGATCAACCACCTCAAAGGCAAACGACGCGCGTTCATGGTGCAACTCGGCCTGATTTGTGGCGTCTTGTTCACTGGCGTCATTGGCATCTTCGGCGCGTCTTTCGTCTGGGAAAACGGCATGGCCTACGAGGTGCTGACGGCACTGGGCAGGGACGTCGGAGAGCATTTCGAGGGGCCGACGACACCGGATCTCGAATGGCCGACCTGGATCGTCTATTCGGCAGTGCCCATCGGTTCCTTCCTGATGTGCTTCCGTTTCCTGCAGGTGATGGTCAAGTTCGCGCGGACCGGCGAACTGCCGTCACATGATCACGGTCACGTCGATGGCATCGAGGAAGGCGAGGTTACTGAGGTCGGCGAGGCGATCGAGATTGCCGAGCAGCGCGAGCATGCCCACGCGGGCATGAGCGACGGGGAGTGGAGGAAAACACACCCTAAGCCTGATGACGAGAAAACGAGGGGCGGGAAATGAGCGCACTGATTATTTTTGGCCTCCTGCTCGTCCTCATGGCGATCGGCATGCCGGTCGGCGTGGCGCTTGGCCTGACCGTGCTGACCTTCATGTTTTCCTTCACCGACACGCCGATCGCGTCGGTGGCGCTCAAGATGTTCTCGGGTATCGAGAAGTTCGAGATCATGGCGATCCCGTTCTTCATCCTCGCCGGCAACTTCCTGACGCATGGGGGCGTGGCGCGGCGCATGATCGCTTTCGCGACGGCGATGGTCGGTCACCTGACCGGCGGCCTCGGCATGTCGGCGGTGCTGGCCTGCGCCTTGTTCGCCGCCGTATCGGGCTCCAGCCCGGCGACGGTGGTGGCGATCGGCTCGATCCTCATCCCGGCGATGATCAAGCAGGGCTTTCCCTTGCGGTTTGCAGCGGGCACGGTGGCTTCGGCGGGTGGTCTGGGTATCCTGATCCCGCCGTCGATCGTCATGGTCATGTATGCGGTGACGACCAACTCGTCGGTCGGCGCGCTGTTCATGGCGGGCGTCATTCCGGGCATTCTCCTTGCGTTGGTGCTGGGTGCGACGACCTGGTGGCAGGCGCGCAAAGGAAACTACCCGCGCCTGCCCGCAGCCAGCTGGCGTGAGCGCTGGCAAGCCTTCCGCAAGGCGGTTTGGGGTCTGATGCTGATCGTCGTGGTGATGGGCGGCATCTATTCCGGCCTGTTTACCCCGACCGAAGCGGCGGCGATGAGCGCGGTGTATGCATTTTTCATCGCGGTATTCGTCTACAGGGACCTGACTTTCAAGCAGGTGCCGAAAGTGCTGCTCGATTCGGCGAACATGGCGTCGATGTTGCTGTTCATCATCGCCAGTGCCGTGCTGTTCTCGTTCATCCTGACCTCGGAGCAGATCCCGCAGGATATCGCCGCCTGGATCGTGGACATGGGCCTCGGCTCGGTAGGCTTCCTGATCGTGGTGAACGTCCTGCTGCTACTGGCCGGCAACATCATGGAACCGTCTTCGATCATCCTGATTCTGGCGCCGATCCTGTTCCCGGTCGCGGTGGCGCTCGGCATCGATCCCGTCCATTTCGGCATCATCATCACGGTGAACATGGAAATCGGCATGATCACGCCACCCGTCGGTCTCAACCTGTTCGTCGCCGGTGGCGTGACGCGCGCGGGTCTGACCGAGATGAGCATCGCCGTGTTGCCGTGGCTGTATGCCATGCTGGGTTACCTGATCTTCATCACCTATGTACCTGAAGTTTCAATCTGGCTACCGCGTACTTTGGGAATGATGTAAGTCCCCGGTTTTGCACCCCCCAAAAGCCCGGCTCCGGCCGGGCTTTTTTGTTTCCGGCGACTCGGGCGGAGAGTGAATCTGGGCTAAAATCGTCGGTCCTTTGTTTTGCTTATCAATCTGTTGGAGAAAAGAATGTCCGTCGAACGCACCCTGTCGATCATCAAACCCGATGCCGTGGCCAAGAACGTAATCGGCAAGATCTATTCCCGTTTCGAGACCAACGGTCTCAAGATCGTCGCTTCCCGCATGGCCTGGCTGTCCGAGCGCGAAGCCGGCGGTTTCTACGCCGTGCACAAGGAACGTCCTTTCTTCAAGGATCTCGTCCAGTTCATGACCTCCGGTCCGGTGATGATCCAGGTGCTGGAAGGCGAGAATGCCATTACCAAGAACCGCGAGCTGATGGGTGCCACCGACCCGAAGAAGGCCGATGCCGGCACGATCCGCGCTGATTTTGCCACCAGCATCGACGCCAACGCCGTGCATGGTTCCGACGGCCCCGAGACCGCCAAGGTCGAGATTGCTTATTTCTTCCCGGAACTGAACGTTTTCTCCGGTCGCTGATTCATCCGTGATCAATCTGCTCGATTTCGATGCCACCAGCCTCGCGGACTGGTTCGCGCAACTGGGCGAGAAGCCCTTCCGTGCGCGCCAGGTCCTGCGCTGGATGCACCGCTTCGGTGTCGATGATTTCGGGCAGATGACCGACGTGGCCAAGTCACTGCGCGTGAAGCTGGCGGACATGGCCGAGATTCGCGGACCCGTTCCGGTGCGCGACAGCACGGCCGCGGATGGCACACGCAAATGGCTCTTCGATGTCGGCGGCAACAACGCCGTTGAGACGGTGTTCATTCCGGAAGCCAATCGCGGCACGCTATGCATTTCAACGCAGGTAGGTTGTGCGCTGGAGTGTTCGTTCTGCTCGACGGGACGTCAGGGTTTCAACCGCAACCTGACGACGGCCGAAATCATCGGCCAGCTCTGGCACGCCAACCGCATGCTCGGTGCGGTGAAACAGCCGGGTATCGGCGACAGTGGCGAGCGCGTCATCAGCAACGTCGTGTTGATGGGCATGGGCGAGCCGCTGGCCAACTACGATAACGTGGTTGCTGCGCTGAAGCTGATGCTCGACGACAATGCCTACGGGCTGTCACGTCGTCGAGTCACCGTGTCTACCGCCGGCATGGTGCCGGCGATGGATCGCCTGCGCCTCGAAGTGCCTGTCGCGCTGGCGGTGTCATTGCATGCGCCGACCGACGCGTTACGTGATGAATTGGTGCCGCTCAATCGCAAATACCCACTTAAGGAGCTGATGGCGGCCTGCGGACGCTATCTGGAAAATGCACCGCGAGATTTCATTACGTTCGAGTATGTACTGCTCGACGGGGTAAATGACCGTGACACGGATGCTCGCGCGCTACTGGCCCTGACGCGCGACATCCCCTGCAAGTTCAACTTGATCCCGTTCAATCCCTTCCCGGATTCCGGCTACCGCAAGCCGTCCGCCGAGCGCGTACGCCGCTTTCAGGAAATCCTCATGCGGGACGATGTGGTCACGACCGTGCGCAAGACGCGCGGTGATGACATCGATGCAGCCTGTGGCCAACTGGCGGGCAGGGTGCGTGACAGGACGAAGCGGCAAGTGGGCGACCTATCGCCGGCACCGCGTAAAACGATACCGATTTCGCAGGAGGTTTTGAGTTGATTCCTTACCGCTTGTCCGCCGCTGCCGTGGCGATGGTTGTGTTGCTCGCCGGATGTGCCGGCAATACGACGGTGCCGAAACAGGAGCCTCTGCCGAACCTGGAGCAGACGACTGCACTGCAAATACCGGTGGTAGCGGATGACTTGTCGCGTGCCAAAGCTCGTACCGATCTCGGAATTGCCTACCTGCGGGATGGTAAATATGAAATCGCTTTGGAAGAAGCGCAAAAGGCCATTTCCTACACGAACAACTATGCGCCTGCCCACAATTTGCTGGCTTTGGTGCATATGACGCTCAGGCAGAATGCGCAGGCCGAGTCCTCATTCCGGCAAGCCATCAGCCTTGCCCCCGGCAATCCTGAAATTGCCAATAATTTCGGCTGGTTTCTTTGCCAGACCGGAAAGGTCAAGGAGTCTTTCACCTATTTCAATCAGGTGCTGCGCAATCCGCTCTACAAAACTCCGGCAAAAGTGCTGCACAACATGGGAGTCTGCGCCCTGCTGGACAAGGATGACGTGGCAGGTGAGTCGTATTTGTTCCGCGCCCTGAAACTCGATCCCAACAATCTCCGGGCCTACTACCTGCTAGCCGACATCGAGTACCGGCGTGGCCGTTTCGAAGATGCGCGCGACTGGCTCAAGAAGTTGCATGGCAAGATCGAACCGACCTCCGAAACGGTCTGGCTGTCGCTGCGTATCGATCGCAAGCTGGGTGATCGCAGGAGCGAGGCGGCGAATACGGGTGTCCTGCGCAGCAAGTTTCGCGACTCGCCGGAGTATGTCCTGATGATGCGTGGAGAGTTCGATTGAGCGATCTTGCGCAGAATGCCATGGATGCTGTTGCGGCAACCATGCCATCCCCTGCTCGGCAATACGAGTCGGTAGGCAGGCAGTTGCGGGTGGCGCGCGAAGCGGCGCAGCTGTCGCTCGACGAAGTCGCAAACTCGCTGAAATTCAGCCCGCGTCAGATCGAGGCGCTCGAGGCGGATAACTATGATGCCCTGCCGGGCGCGACCATCGTGCGCGGTTTCGTGCGCAGCTATGCCCGCCTGCTCAGGCTCGATGCCGATGATCTGCTGCGGCAACTCGAACCCGTCATCCCGAGCATGCCGGCAGAGGTGCGTCCACCCGGCAATATGGGTATTGCCAGCCAGCCGCGCGGAGTGCGCGAGCTTTCACCGCTGGTGACGGTGGCACTCGTGTTGCTATTGGCTGCCGCGATGCTCGTGTTGTGGCACTTCTTCGGCCCCGCAGTACCTCAGACGCTGCCCCCGGCAGCGGTACAGGAGCAGCCAGTGGCGCAGACCCCACCCCCGGCCGAGAATCCTGTTGTCGCACCTGCTGCCGCGCCCGTGCTGCCCCCCCCGGTCGAGAATGTCACGGCGCCGCAAACGGCCGTGCCGACGGTCGTCGATGTGCCCGCCCTGCAGTTCAGTTTCACCGCGCGTTCCTGGGTCGAAGTGACCGATGCGAACAAGCTGCTGTTGCATAGTGGCGAAAATCCCGCAGGCTCGCAGCTGATGCTAACCGGCAAGCCGCCATTCGATATCGTCATCGGCAATGCAAGCAATGTGACGCTGAACTACGGCGGCAAAACGATCGATCTGGCGCCCCATATGCGTGCGGATGTGGCTCGCCTGACGCTCGAATAATGAACGCCTCGAATATTCCGGTGCGTCGCCCGACGCGTCGCGTCATGGTCGGCAAAGTCGGCGTTGGCGGGATGACACCCGTGGTCATTCAATCGATGACCAACACCGATACAGCCGATGTCTTCAATACCGTACAGCAGGTGGCGGAATTGCATCGTGCCGGTTCCGAGATCGTGCGCGTCACCGTGAATACCCGCGAGGCGGCGGCTGCCGTGCCGAAGATCAAGGAGCGGCTGGCGCAACTCAATCTCGACGTGCCGCTGGTCGGCGATTTCCACTTCAACGGCCACAAGCTGCTGACCGAAGTGCCGGAGTGCGCGGTCGCGCTCGACAAGCTGCGCATCAATCCCGGCAACGTCGGCAAGGGTGCCCGCCGGGATGAGCAGTTCGCCAGCCTGATCGAAATCGCCTGCAAGTACAAGAAGCCGGTGCGCATCGGCGTGAACTGGGGCAGCCTCGACCAGAGCCTGCTCGCGCGCCTGATGGACGAGAACGCGAAACGTGCCGAGCCGAAGGATGCGACCGGCCTGATGCGCGAGGCGATGGTGGCCTCCGCGCTCGAATCCGCCGCCAAGGCCGAGGAGCTGGGACTGCCCGGTGACGCGATCATCCTCTCCTGCAAGGTCAGTGGCGTACAGGACCTGATTGCGATCTACCGCGACCTTTCGGCCAAAAGCGACTATCCGCTGCATCTGGGTCTCACCGAAGCCGGTCTGGGCAGCAAGGGCATCGTTGCCTCGACTGCTGCGCTCGCCGTGCTGCTGCAAGAAGGCATTGGCGACACGATCCGCATTTCACTCACGCCTGAACCCGGCGGTGAGCGCACCCGCGAGGTGATTGTGGCGCAGGAAATCCTGCAGACCATGGGCCTGCGCGCCTTCGTGCCGATGGTGGTGGCCTGCCCTGGCTGCGGCCGCACCACCAGCACTGTGTTCCAGGAACTGGCGCAGGATATCCAGGACTACGTGCGCGCGCGCATGCCCGATTGGCAACTCAGGTTCAAGGGCGTGGAACACATGAATGTCGCAGTCATGGGCTGTGTCGTCAATGGTCCCGGCGAAAGCAAGCATGCCAACCTCGGCATCTCGCTGCCCGGGACCGGCGAGGAGCCGGTTGCACCGGTCTATGCCGATGGCGAGCGCATCACGACCTTGCGTGGCGAAAATATTGCTGCCGAGTTCCGCACCATCATCGACAACTACGTCGAAAAGAAATATCCAAAGCATTCATGAGTCAGACACTGCAAGCCATCCGCGGGATGAACGACATCCTGCCTGCCGAAGCCGAACGCTGGGAAGCCTTCGAGGAATTGATCCGCGACTGGCTGTCCGCCTACGGCTACCGGCCGATCCGCATGCCGCTGGTCGAGCCGACGCCGCTGTTCGCGCGCGCCATCGGCGCCGTCACCGACATCGTCGAGAAGGAGATGTATTCCTTCACCGACAGCCTGAACGGCGAGCAACTGACGCTGCGCCCAGAAGGCACCGCCTCCTGCGTGCGCGCCGTCCTGCAGCACAATCTGCTCTACGACGGTCCAAAGCGCCTGTGGTACATGGGCCCGATGTTCCGCCACGAGCGCCCGCAAAAGGGCCGTTATCGCCAGTTCCACCAGGTTGGCATCGAGGCGCTCGGACTGCCCGGCCCGGATATCGATGCCGAGCAGATCATCATGTGCGCGCGGCTGTGGGATGACTTGGGACTGGAGGGAATCAAGCTCGAGATCAACTCGCTCGGCGAAGCCGAAGAGCGCGCCAAACATCGTGCCGACCTGATCACCTATTTTGAAAAGCACGCCGACCAACTGGATGAGGAGGCGCAGCGCCGCCTGCACACCAATCCGCTGCGCATTCTCGATACGAAGAATCCGACGATGCAGGCGCTCGTCGAAGGCGCACCCAAGCTGATCGACTATCTGGGCGAGGCCTCGCTCAAGCATTTCGAGGGCGTGCAGCAGTTGCTGAAGGATGCGGCGATCCCCTGTCGCATCAATCCGCGCCTCGTGCGTGGGCTCGATTACTACAACCTGACTGTCTTCGAGTGGGTCACCGATGCGCTCGGTGCGCAGGGCACGGTGTGTGCCGGCGGGCGCTATGACGGCCTGGTCGCGCAGTTGGGCGGCAAGCCGGCGCCGGCTTGTGGCTTTGCCATGGGCATCGAACGCCTGATGGCGCTACTTGAAGCGCAGGGCGGTGGCATCGACACGCCGGCGCCCGATATCTATGTCGTGCATCAGGGCGAAGCTGCACAGCGCGTTGCCTTCCGCGCGGCGGAAGTGCTGCGCGACGTCGGTTGCACGGTGCTCACGCACATGGGCGGCGGCAGCTTCAAGTCACAGTTCAAGCGTGCCGATGCGTCGGGCGCGCAACTCGCGGTGATCGTCGGCGATGACGAGGCCGCAGCGAATGCAGTGACGCTCAAGCCGCTGCGCGAAGAAGCGGAGCAGCAGCGCGTGCCGCTGGACGAGTTGGCCGATCGCGTCGGCGACTGGCTCTATGGAACGGATGAAGAATTTACCGAGGAATGAAACATGGCAACCTATGACCTGCAGGAACAGGAACAGATAGAAGAACTGAAAACCTGGTGGAAGATGCATGGCACCCTGATTACGGCGGTGGTCGTGCTGCTCGCGGTCGGCGTGGTCGGCTGGCAGGGCTGGCAATGGTGGCAGCGCAGCCAGACCGGACAGGCGGCGCAACTCTACGGCAACATGCAGCAGGCGTTGATGCAGCAGGACGTCAAGCGCGTGCGGCTGATGGCCGGCGAACTGATCGACAAATTCCCCAGTACCGCCTATGCCGGCATGGCCGCGATGCTGTCGGGCAAGGTGCTGGTCGAGACCGGTGATCTCAAGTCGGCGCAGGCTCAGTTCGGTTGGGCGGCGGATAAGGCGGCGGATCAGGGCACGCGCGACCTGGCGCGTCTGCGCCAGGCAATCGTGCTGGTGGAAGAACAGAATTTTGACGAAGCGCTCAAGCTGCTTGCCGTCCCGCCAGCGCCGAGTTTCATGCCGCGTTACCTCGAAGTGCGTGGCGACATCCTCGCCGTACAGGGCAAGGGCACGGAAGCGCGTAGCGCCTACGATGAGGCGATCAAGGCACTGGAAGGCGCGCGCAAGGCCGAAGGCCTGCCGCCCGGTCCCTATCTAGAGATCCTGCAGGCCAAGCGTGCGGCTGTCGGAGCGCAGTCGTGATGTTGCGCATGACCTTGCTGGCCGGAGTCGCGCTCGCGCTCGCAGGCTGCTCGACTATCAGCAATACGATCGATACGCTCAATCCCTTCAGCAAGTCCGCACCCAAGGTCAAGCCAGCGGAGCTCCCGAACTTCAAGCCGTCTGCCGAAATGGCTCGACTCTGGCAGGCGAATGTCGGCACTGCGGGTGAGTATGTCTTCTCCCCGGCCGTGGTTGGCGACAGTGTTTATGCTGCTGCGCGAGAGGGTGTGCTGGCCCGCTTCGATGCGGGCGGCCGCCAGGTCTGGCGCATCAATGCCGGGCAGGTGTTGTCCGGTGGCGTCGGCGCGAATGAAAAGTTCGTGGTCGTCGGCACGCCCAAGGGCGAGGTGCTTGCCTTTCGGGCCGAAGATGGGCGGGCGGCATGGCAGGCCCGTGCCAGTTCCGAAATCCTCGCGGCACCAGCGGTGCAGGGCGATCTGGTCGTCGTGCGCAGCGGCGATGCGCGCATTTACGGTTTCGATGCGGCCGACGGCAAGCGTCGCTGGGTATATCAGCGCACCACGCCGGCCCTGGCCTTGCGTTCGAATGTCGGCATTGCTTTGACCGACAAGGCGATCTATGCCGGATTCCCCGGTGGCAAGCTGGTCGCCGTGGCACGCAACAATGGTGCCGCGCTCTGGGAATCAGCCGTCGCGCTGCCGCGTGGCACGACGGAGCTCGAACGTATCGCCGACGTGGCGAGCGATCCCGTGGTTGCGGGTTCGATGGTCTGTGCGGTCGCCTATCAGGGACGCGTGGCCTGCTTCGATGCCGACAATGGACGGCAGTTGTGGACGCGCGACGTATCTTCGGTGGTGGGCCTCGATATTGGCCCCCGTGGGGTTTACGTCACCGACGAGAAAAGTGCGGTGCAGGCATTCGACCGTAGTTCGGGTGCCAGCCTGTGGAAACAGGACAAGCTGTTCATGCGTGGCGTCACCCGCCCGCTCGTACTCGGTAGCCGTCTCGCCATCGCCGATTTTCAGGGGCAGGTGCATGTGCTGGCCGATGAAGATGGTAGCTTCGTCGCGCGTCACGCCACGGATGGTTCCGCCATTATCGCCGTACCCCGACGACTCGCTGCCGAGGGTAGCCTGGTCGTGCAAACAAAGAGTGGCGCAGTCCATGCGCTGGTCGCCAAATAAATGCTCCCCACGCTTGCTCTGGTCGGCCGCCCGAATGTCGGCAAATCGACGCTGTTCAACCGGCTGACGAAAACCCGCGCTGCGTTGGTCGCAGACCAGCCGGGCCTGACGCGCGACCGTCACTATGGCCATGGCCGACTCGGCAAGCGCGCCTTCCTTGTCGTCGATACCGGTGGTTTCGAGCCGCAGGCGAAGGAGGGCATCGTTCATGAGATGGCGCGCCAGGCCGAGGCGGCGATCGCCGAAGCCGATGCGCTGTTGTTCCTCGTCGACTGCCGCAATGGCCTAACGCCGCAGGACAAGGTGATCGCCGAGCGGCTGCGCCGTTCGGGACGGCCGTTGCATCTCGTCGTCAACAAGGCCGAAGGCATGAATCGCGACGTGGTCGCGGCGGAATTCCACGAACTCGGCTGCGGCGAACCGCGCGTGATTTCGTCCGCGCATGGCGAGGGCGTGCGCGAACTGCTCGAACTCGTGCTGACCGACTTTCCCGAGGATGAACCCGACGAAGGCGCCGAAACCGGACCGCGCGTCGCGGTGGTCGGCCGTCCTAACGTTGGCAAGAGCACGCTGATCAATACCCTGCTCGGCGAGGAGCGCATGATCGCCTTCGACATGCCGGGCACCACGCGCGATGCCATTGCCACACCCTTCGAGCGCAACGGCAAGCATTACACGCTGATCGACACCGCCGGCCTGCGCCGCAAGGGGCGCGTATTCGAGACCATCGAGAAGTTTTCGGTGGTCAAGACGCTGCAGGCCATCGAGGCGGCCAACGTGGTCGTGCTGATGATCGATGCGAGTCAGGATATTTCGGATCAGGACGCCCACATCGCCGGCTTCTGCATTGAAGCCGGCCGGGCGCTGGTGCTGGCGGTCAACAAATGGGACGCGATCGACCAGTACCGCCGCGATCAAGTGAAGCAGGATATTCAACGAAAATTGAACTTCCTTGGCTTCGCCCGCACGCATTACATCTCGGCGCTGAAGGGGCAGGGCGTGGCGAGCGTGCTGCAATCGGTCGATAAGGCCTACGCCGCAGCGATGGTCAAGCTGACGACGCCGAAGCTGACACGCGTGCTGCTCGATGCCGTGCAGAAGCAGTCGCCGCCGCGCCACGGCAACGTACGCCCGAAACTGCGCTATGCTCATCAGGGCGGCAGCAATCCGCCGGTCGTGGTCATCCACGGCAACGCGCTCGAGCACGTGCCGCCTGCCTATGTGCGCTACCTCGAGCACGTCTATGTCGAAGCCTTCAAGTTGCAGGGCACACCGCTACGCATTCAGTTCAAGATCACCAAGAATCCCTATGTCGATAAGGACTGAAAGGAGAAAGCCATGACCTACGTGGTGACGGAAAACTGCATCAAGTGCAAATACACCGATTGCGTGGATGTCTGCCCGGTCGATTGCTTCCGCGAGGGGCCGAACTGTCTGGTCATCGATCCGGACGAATGCATCGATTGCACGCTGTGCGTGCCCGAGTGTCCAGCGGAAGCGATCTTCGCCGAGGATGACGTGCCGGTCGATCAGCGTGACATGATTCCTCTGAACGCCGAATTGGCGAAACAGTGGCCGGCGATCATCGAGCGCAAGGAACCACCGCCGGATGCGGACGACTGGCGCGGCAAGCCGGGCAAAAAAGGCTTGTTGGAGCGTTGCGGCTAGAGCCGGCGGACGCGTGATAGACTCACCTCAGATCAGTAATTCATAGGTTTCTGCATGTCCGGCAATACCATCGGCACGCTGTTCAGCGTCACCTCGTTCGGCGAATCGCATGGCCCGGCGATCGGCTGTGTGGTCGATGGCTGCCCGCCGGGACTCGAAATCAGCGCCGCCGAGATTCAGGTTGAACTCGACCGCCGCAAGCCCGGCACTTCGCGCCATGTCACCCAGCGCCGCGAAGCCGACGAGGTCGAGATCCTCTCTGGCGTGTTCGAAGGCAAGACGACGGGCACGCCGATCGCTCTATTGATTCGCAATACCGACCAACGCAGCAAGGACTACGGCGAGATCGCCCGCAGCTTCCGTCCGGGACACGCTGATTACACCTACTGGCAGAAATATGGCATCCGCGACTATCGCGGTGGCGGGCGCTCTTCGGCGCGTGAAACGGCGGTGCGCGTCGCCGCCGGTGCGGTCGCGAAGAAATGGCTGCAGGAACGCTATGGCGTGACGGTGCGCGGCTGGATGAGTCAGCTCGGCCCGATCGAGATTCCTTTCGTGGCTGCGGCCGAGATCGATTGCAATCCCTTCTTTGCCCCGAATGCGGCCATCGTGCCCGAGCTCGAAGCCTATATGGACAAGCTGCGCAAGGACGGCGACTCGGTGGGCGCGCGCATCGAGGTGATGGCTACCGGCGTGCCGCCGGGCTGGGGCGATCCGGTCTATGGCCGGCTCGACGCGCAGATCGCCTATGCCATGATGGGCATTAACGCGGTAAAAGGCGTGGAAATCGGTGCCGGTTTCGATAGTGTGGCCCAGCGCGGCAGCGTGCATGGCGATGAACTGACGCCGGAAGGCTTCCTGAGCAACCACGCGGGTGGTGTACTTGGTGGAATTTCATCGGGGCAGGATGTCACCGTTTCCATTGCCATCAAGCCAACATCGAGCATCCGCCTGCCACGCCATTCGATCGATCTGGATGGGCAACCGACGATCGTTTCGACGGAAGGCCGGCACGATCCCTGTGTCGGCATTCGTGCCACGCCGATTGCCGAGGCAATGCTGGCGCTGGTGCTGATGGATGCGGCGCTCTTGCATCGGGCACAGTGTGCGGATGTGCGCTGTCCGACGCCCGCGATCCCCGGAAAGCCGACAGGGATTGCCTGATAGAATTTATTGCGATTTCAAAAACACGACAAACAGGGAAGAAAACAGCCATGCACGTCGATCACCACGATCTCTACACCGAATTTCCGGACTTGCGCGACGCCATCGATACGATGAAGGTCAATTATGCCTACTTCGCGGCGATGGTCGCCCGTTACGACCGCCTGACCGGCCGGGTCGAGGACCTCGAAGAACATGACATGCCTATCGGCGATTTCACGATAGAAGACATGAAGAAGGCGCGCGTCAAGCTCAAGGACGACATCTATCACTATCTGCAGGCGTTTCGCGTCGGCCAGAAAAATCCGGCCTGATCGCCCCGTCAGGCGGTCGTTGTTCGTTCCGTGAGCCCTCTGGGCCGCCTGGCCGCCTGGTACTTCTTTTACTTCGCCTTCGTCGGCGCCTTCGCGCCGTATTTCACGCTTTATCTGCAGGACATCGGCCAGTCGGCCTGGGAAATCGGTGTCCTGATGTCGGTGCCGCAGGTGATGCGCCTGCTGGCACCGAATCTCTGGGGCTGGCTGGCCGATCACCTTGGCCGCCGTGCCGCGGTCGTCAAATTCGCCGCGCTCGGCTCGGTGCTGGGTTTCTGCGGTTTCTTCTTCACGCGCGAATACGTTCCGATGCTGGCGGCGATGACGCTCGTCTGGTTCTTCTGGAGCGCCGCGCTGCCGCTGGTCGAGGCGATGACGCTCGACCGCCTTGCCGGACAGACCGAGCGCTACGGCCGCATCCGGCTTTGGGGATCGATCGGCTTCATCGTCAGCGTGCTTGGTCTCGGGGCACTGCTGGACCAACTACCCATCGCTGCCGTGTTGTGGGCCTGCCTGTTCATTCTCGCCAGCGTGCTGGCCAGCGCCTTGACGCTCGGGGAAACAAAAGTCGGCGCTGGCGGGACGGCACTACCGATCGGCAGCCAGCTGCGCCGCCCGGAGGTGATTGCCCTGCTGGCGGCCTGTTTCTTCATGTCCGTGGCGCATGGCCCGCTCTACGTGTTCTATTCGATCCACCTCGTCGATCATGGTTACGACAAGATGGCGGTCGGCATGCTCTGGTCGTTGGGTGTGGTCGCGGAAATCTTTGTCTTCATGGCCATGCCGCGGCTGATGAAGTACTTTAGCTTGCGCAGCATCCTGCTAGCCAGCTTTGGCCTCGCGGTGCTCCGCTTCCTGCTGATCGGCTGGGCGGCGGACCATGCGCTGATCCTGTTGTTTGCACAGATCCTGCATGGCGCGACTTTCGGCGCTTATCACGCCGGGGCGATGGCAGTGCTGATCCGCTGGTTCGAACCTGCCCAGCAGGCGCGGGTCCAGGGGGTTTATGGCAGTATTTCTTTCGGTGCCGGGGGCATGGTCGGCGGTTTGATCAGCGGCCAGTCCTGGGATACCTTGGGAGCGGGCATGACGTATTCGTTGGCATCCCTGTTCGCTGCCTGCGGCCTGTTGCTGGTCTGGCGCGGCTTGTCATCGGAATCTCTCGCACAACGTTGAGGTAACAATGAAAAGACTTTTTCTGGCGGGTTCGTTTGTGCTGTTGCTGGCGGGCTGCGAAAGCGTGCCGGTGACCGGCCGCACGCAGTTGCAGATGGTTTCCGAGCAGCAGGAAATGAAGATGGGCTTGTCCAGTTTCAAGGAGATCCTCGGCAAGGAAAAACTGGAACAAGATCCGGTCGTCAATGCCCGCATTCAGCGCATCGGTCAGCGCATCGCCGCCGCGACGGGCAGGAACGATTACCAGTGGGAATTCAAGGTGATCGATAACGACAAGACGCTGAACGCTTTCTGCCTGCCGGGTGGCAAGGTGGCGGTATATACCGGCTTGCTGCCGGTGGCGCAGGATGACGCCGGATTGGCGGCAGTGATTGCGCATGAAGTGGCCCATGCGATTGCCCGCCATGGCGGCGAGCGCCTGAGCCAGGAAATGGTGGTTGCCGGACTCAGCGTGGCGACGGTCGTGGCGACGAACGATTCGCCCAACCGCGACCTTTATGTCGGCCTGCTCGGCGCGGGTGCGGCGGTGGGGGTTCTTCTGCCCTATTCGCGGTTGCACGAGTCGGAGGCCGATCGCATGGGGCTGATCTACATGGCCAAGGCCGGCTACGACCCGCGCGCCGCGCTCGGGCTCTGGCAGCGTATGGCGGTGGCATCGAAAGGGAAATCGAAAGCGCCGGAATTCCTCTCGACACATCCGGCGGACGAAACGCGCATCAAGGATATCGAGCGCTGGTTGCCCGAGGCGCTGGGCTACTATCGGCCAACAGCGAGGCACTGAGCCTGTGCGATAATTTTCCTTTTTGGAGGCAACCATGAAAAAACTGCTCTACTTCATCGCCGCTGCTGCTTTCCTTACCGGATGCAACACCGTACAAGGCATCGGCAAGGACATCGAAAAAGGTGGCGAAGCGATCCAGAAATCCGTCAAGTAATCAGAGTCTAGTAACAGGATCTCATCATGAAAATTTGTGTTTTGCCCGGTGACGGCATCGGTCCGGAAATTACCGCCGAAGCAGTGCGAGTGCTGAATGCGCTCAGTTTGAAATTCGAGATGGAAGAAGCCCATCTCGGTGGTTGTGCCGTCGATGCAACCGGCAATCCCTATCCCGAAGCCACGCAGAAACTGGCGCGGGCAGCCGATGCCGTGCTGCTCGGTGCCGTTGGCGGACCCAAGTGGGACAACAATCCGCGCGAGCAGCGCCCTGAGCGCGGGCTTCTCGGCATTCGCAAGGATCTCGGCCTGTTTGCCAACCTGCGTCCGGCGGTCCTGTACCCGGAACTGGCCAATGCTTCGACGCTCAAGCCTGAAGTCGTGGCCGGCCTGGACATCCTGATCGTGCGCGAACTGACGGGCGACATCTACTTCGGCCAGCCGCGCGGTATCGAGACGCGCACGGTCGATGGCCAGCAGCAGCGCGTCGGCTTCAACACCATGATTTATTCCGAGAGCGAGATCCGCCGCATCGCGCGCGTTGCGTTCGAGGCCGCGCGCAAGCGCAGCAAGAAGGTCTGCTCGGTCGACAAGATGAATGTGCTCGAATGCACCCAGCTCTGGCGCGATGTCGTGGTCGAAACCGCCAAGGACTATCCGGATGTCGAGTTGTCGCACATGCTGGTGGATAACTGCGCGATGCAACTGGTGCGCAATCCCAAGCAATTCGACGTTGTCGTGACCGGCAACATGTTCGGCGACATCCTCTCGGACGAGGCGTCGATGCTGACTGGTTCGATCGGCATGCTGCCGTCGGCCTCGCTGGATGAGAAGAACAAGGGTCTTTACGAGCCCAGCCACGGTTCCGCACCGGACATCGCGGGCAAAAATCTGGCCAATCCGCTGGCGACGATACTGTCCGCCGCGATGATGTTGCGCTACACATTCAATAATGAGGAAGCCGCCAAGCGAGTCGAGACTGCGGTGAAGAAGGTGCTGGCACAGGGCTTCCGTACTGGTGATATCTACGAGCCGGGCATGCAGCGGGTGGGCACGAAGGAAATGGGCGACGCGGTTCTGGCGGCACTGTAAGTTTCAATTGTCGAGGTAAGCATCATGAAAAAGGTAGGTCTGGTGGGATGGCGCGGCATGGTCGGCTCGGTGCTGATGCAGCGCATGCGCGAAGAGGGCGATTTCGCCCTGATCGATCCGGTGTTCTTCACGACATCCAACGTCGGCGGCAAGGGGCCGGCCGAAGCGGGTGGCGTGCCACTCAAGGACGCCAAGGACATCGTGGCGCTGCAGCAGATGGATGTGATCATCACCTGCCAGGGCGGTGACTACACTAAGGAAGTCTTCGGCCCGCTGCGCGCTGCCGGCTGGAACGGGTACTGGATCGATGCCGCGTCGAGCCTGCGCATGGCCGATGACGCGATCATCATCCTTGACCCGGTCAACCTTGACGTCATCAAGGCCGGCCTGGCCAAGGGCATCAAGAATTACATCGGTGGCAACTGCACGGTTTCCCTGATGCTGATGGGTCTGGGCGGCCTGTTCCGCGCCGACCTGGTTGAGTGGATATCGGCAATGACCTATCAGGCTGCTTCCGGTGCCGGTGCGCAGAACATGCGTGAGCTGCTGGCGCAGATGGGCACGCTGCACGATGCGGTGAAGGCGGAACTTGCCGATCCGGCTTCGGCGATTCTCGACATCGATCGCAAGGTGGCCGAGACTATGCGTTCCAGCGCCATGCCGACCAAGAATTTTCGGGGTGTGCCGCTGGCTGGTAGCCTGATTCCGTGGATCGATGTGCCGGTCGAAGGAGGTCAGTCGAAGGAAGAATGGAAGGGCGGCGCCGAGTGCAACAAGATCCTCGGTCGTCCGGCGTTCCGCTCGCCTGGCAGCATCCCGATCGACGGGCTGTGCGTGCGCGTTGGTGCAATGCGTTGCCATTCACAGGGCCTGACCATCAAGCTGAAGAAGGATGTGCCGCTCGACGAGATTAGCGACATCATCGCCAAGGGCAATGACTGGGTGAAAGTCGTGCCCAACGAGCGCGAGATTTCCGAGCGTGATCTGACACCCGCCGCGGTCACTGGCACACTGACCGTGCCGGTCGGTCGTCTGCACAAGCTGGCGATGGGGCCTGACTATCTCGGCGCTTTCACTTGCGGCGACCAGTTACTGTGGGGGGCGGCCGAGCCTCTACGCAGGATGTTGCGAATTCTGCTCGGATAATCGTATCCGGCATATAAAGCAAAGGTCGAGCTTGCGCCTTTAAGTGCATGATGTTATTTTGAATACCGTCCACCCATACCCGGCGGGGTAAATCGTGAATAAATCACTCAAACCTTCGATATTCAAAACATCCTTGCTGACCATGCTCCTGACCAGCGCTTTCAGCGCTCAGGCAGCCGGTCTTGGCAAATTGAGTGTGTATTCCGGCATCGGCCAGCAACTCAAGGCCGAAGTCGCGCTTACCGCTTCACCAGCCGAACTGGGCTCGATGACGGCCAAACTGGCTTCCCATGAGGCTTTCCGGGAGGCGGGCATCGAGTACATGTCGTTGCTCTCCGATGTACGCATCAGTGTCGACAAGAATGCCGCTGGGCAGCCGGTGCTTACATTGACGACCGTGCGGCCGATCAGTGAGCCTTTCCTGCATTTTCTGGTCGAGCTGAGCTGGACCTCCGGTCGTTTGGTACGGGAATACACTTTCCTGCTCGATCCGCCTGAACTGCTCCAGGTTGCCAAGCCTGCATCGGTGGTGTCACCGGCCGCACCTATGGCGAAACCCTTACCGGCCGCCAGTGCGCCGGCACAGACCAAACCTGCGGTAACTGTAGCCAAGCCGCTCGCGGAGAGTGATTATCAGGTCAAGCCGGGTGACACGCTGAGCAAGATTGCGAACGCGACGCGCCCCGAGTCGGTGACGCTCGATCAGATGTTGGTGGCATTGTTCAACGGCAATCAGGATGCCTTTGCCGGCAAAAATATGAATCGTCTGCGCGCCGGGAAGATACTGCGCGTGCCAAGCGCGGAGGAAGCCAGCAAGGTCGATTCCGCCGAGGCGCGCAAGCTCGTCATCAGCCATGTCGGTGAGTTCAACGCTTACCGCAACCGGCTGGCCGGTGCAGTCACTGAAGCGCCTGCGGCAGATACAGCGCCGAAGCAACAGGTCAGCGGCATGATCAAGCCTCAGGTCGAAGACAAGGCGCCCGCTTCTGCGGCAAAGGACAAACTTGAGGTTTCGCGAACCGAGCCGGTGAAGGCCGCCACCAAGTCAGCGACCGGCAGCAGTCTTGAGGAAGATCTGATCGCGCGTGACAAGGCTTTGCGAGAGGCTTCCGAGCGCATTGTCCAGCTCGAAAAGAACATCGAGAACCTGAAGCAGCTGGTTGAAGTCAAGAGTCAGACAGGCGTGAAGCTGCAACAGGATAGTGAATCTGCCCAGCCCAAACCTGTCGTGAAAGCTGCGGAACCTACACCCGCAGCATCACCTGCAACCACTCCGGCTACCGCCGCGACGCCTGAGCCGGCTAAAGTAGCCGAGGAAGCCAGGCCGGCGCCAGTTGCTGAACCGGTGAAACCTCCGCCTCCAGCAGCTGCGGCGAAGAAACCTGTGGCCCCGCCGCCACCGCCTCTGCCTGAGCCCAGTTTCATCGATGACAATCCAGAGATCGTTTATGGCGGCGGTGGTCTCATCGCCTTGTTGCTGGGGTATCTCGGTTATTCTTCGTGGCGCCGTAAAAAGCTCCAGGCCGAAGAATTTGCCGCCGAGGAGCGGGATTTCGTAGCTGTCCCAGAAACACCGGAGGTCAAGCCAGCCACTGCGGGAGCGACAGCCGCAGCTTTCGATGCTGGCGACATTTCCATCCAGGGAGAGTTCAGCGAAGGTGGTTTGCTGACCAACGAGGAAATTGTCGATCCGGTGGCCGAGGCCGATGTGCTGATGGCCTATGGCCGCGACCGGCAAGCCGAGGAAATTCTCCAGGAGGGCCTGAACAAGGATCCCTCCCGTTCGGCGATCCACATGAAGCTGCTCGAGCTGTATGCGAAGCAGGAGAATATCGCCCAGTTCGAAACGGTTGCCGAGAAGCTTCACGCCCTCAACAATGGTCGTGGTGCAGACTGGGACAAGACACTGGCGGTTGCGCGCACGCTGGGCCTCTCTGGCGGGGTTTTCGGTGCGGCTGCAACAGTGGCCGAGGCTATCAAGCCCGCTGCGGACAGTGTCGAACCATCCGTTACCGTGGAGTCCGTGCAGGCCGAAGATGTTTCCGGTGATGTAATGCTGCCGCCAGTGGCAGAGATTGCCGAGGCACCGGCTGTCGAAGAAACACCTTCCCTCGAATTCGATCTTGATCTGGGTACGTCAGCAGGGGCAAATGTAGCGGCTGCGGTGACCGCCGCCGAGGAAGCTGTCGCAACTCCTCCTGCCGAGGAGGAGATGAGCCTTGATTTTGATTTCGATCTCGGCACTCCGGAAGCCAAAGAAGCGGTCGAGGCAATCGTCGATAATGCTGTTACTCCTGAAGGGATCAACCCGAGTGAGATGGACTTCGATCTGGATCTGGGTTCGCCGGTCGAACCATCTGCTGCTGCGGCTGCAGTCCAGTCAGGCGAGGCTGCCCTGGCTGAGCTTGCTGGGCTAGCGCCGGAGGAAGCGCCCATTGCCGGTGGTCTCAGCGATCTGAAACTCGATTTCGATCTGGAACTCGATCAGGGACCGGCAGAAACGGCAGCTACTAAACCGCTTGCTGGAGCTGCTGTTGAAACAACAGATCTGGTTCTGGATTTCCCCGGCGAATCAAGCGAGGCTGCCACTCAATCAGTTGCCAAGCCTGATAATCCCGAGGTGGCGACAAAACTCGAGTTGGCGCAAGCCTATGAGGAAATGGGTGATCTCGAAGGTGCCCGCGAACTGCTGAATGAGGTCGTCTCTGAAGGTAGCGAATCCCAACAGGCCCAAGCACGCGCCAAGCTCGACCAATTGAGCGCCTGATCAGACGCCACGACATCGGGAACGATGTCGTGGCAACATTTCCCCCGATGTTGCATCCGGCTACGCTGTTGCTGACCTGGTTGGTTTTGACCGCAGGTTTGCAATGGCTCCCGGTTTCATGGCTGATCGGTCTAACCATGATTGTTATCGTCGCCGCGCTGGTGATGGCAGTTGAGCGGACTCTCAATTTGTTGCGTCGTTCCCGTTGGCTGCTCCTATCGCTGGCGGTGTTGTACTTGTTTGCCACGCCGGGCGAGTATCTCCCTGGCATCCTCGGCGACATCGGGCTGACCTACGAGGGAGTTCAGCTGGGAGGAGAGCAGGTCAGCCGTTTGTTGGCGATGCTAGCCAGCCTTGCCATCCTGCATCAGATGATCGGTACGCAAGGCTTGCTCGCGGGCTTGCATTGCTTGCTGAAACACTTTCCACTGCGTGAAACAACCGTTGTCAGGCTGATGCTGGTGCTTGACTATGCGGAGCAAAAACAAAAAATACGTTGGCAGGAGTGGCTCTCGCCAAATCTGCGTGGCGAAGGCTCGTTGACCGATGGCCTGTCGTTGGCCATGCCGCGTTTCCATTGGTGCGATGCCGTCATGGCGTTGCTACTGTTCGGGATCTTCGTGGCCATGATCGTCGGGCCATGAGGATTGCGTTGGGTTTGGAATATGACGGCTCCGGGTTCTTCGGGTGGCAATCCCAACCGGGAGGCAATACCGTTCAGGACAAGCTTGAGCATGCACTGGCTGAGGTCGCCGGCATGCCGGTTCAGATCGTTTGTGCCGGCCGGACTGATGCAGGCGTACATGCGACGGCGCAAGTTGTCCATTTCGATGTTGCCGTCGACCGTCCAACGACGGCCTGGGTGAGGGGGGCGAACGCCAATTTGCCGGCTGCGGTGGCCGTACGGTGGGCGACGCCGGTGGTCGATGATTTTCACGCCCGCTTTACTGCGCGGGCGCGCTCCTACCGCTACATCCTGCTGAATCGCCCCGAGCGTCCCGGACTGATGGCCGGCAAGGTTGGCTGGTGCCATCGCCCGCTGGATCTTGCAGCGATGCAGGCGGCGATAGCTTGCCTGATCGGGGAGCACGATTTCTCGTCGTTCCGGGCAGCCGGTTGCCAGGCGAAGACGCCGGTCAAGACCCTGTATCGCTTCGAGATCACGCGGCAAGGGGATCTGGTGCTGTTCGACTGCTGTGCCAATGCTTTCCTGCACCATATGGTGCGCAATCTGGTTGGCGCATTGGTCTATGTCGGCATGGGACGCGAATCGCCGGCCGGATTCGCCAAACTGTTGGCGGCGCGCGACCGGCGGCTGGGGCCTCCGACCTACGCGCCGGATGGCCTGTATCTCACCGGGGTGGATTACGGCGACCGGTGGGCATTGCCGCAGCAGGGACGTATCATGGTGGTTCCGCAACTGCCGCACTGCTGATTTCATGCATCGAACCCGCATCAAGATCTGCGGCATCACCCGCAGGGAAGATCTCGACGCTGCCGTCGCTGCCGGGGCAGATGCTGTCGGTTTCGTGTTCTACCCTCGAAGCCCGCGTTTCCTTTCGTCGGAAGTCGCCACCAGTCTGGCGCGGCAGGTGCCGCCCTTCGTCACCCGTGTGGGACTGTTCGTCAATGCCGAAGCGACCACTGTCCGCGCGACGCTGGCGCAAGTACCCATCGATCTGTTGCAGTTCCACGGCGACGAGGATGCGCATTACTGCGAACAGTTCGGCCGCCCCTACATCAAGGCTGCGCGGGTGAAGCCGAATAGCACAAGGGGCGATCTGTTAGAATTCGCCCGCGCTTTTCCGGGCGCACAGGGCTTGTTGCTCGATGCCTGGGTCGAGGCGTATGGCGGTGCGGGGCAGTCATTCGACTGGTCCCTGATTCCTGAAAACCTGCCCTTGCCGCTGGTGTTGTCCGGAGGGCTTCATGCAGGCAACGTCGTCGATGCAGTCTTTAAAACGCGTCCTTGGGCGGTTGATGTGAGTAGCGGGGTCGAACTCTCCAAGGGCATCAAGGATGCTGAAAAAATCGCCGCCTTCATTGCGGCAGTGAGAATGGCAGATGTCAGACAATAAATACAAGATGCCCGATGAACGTGGGCATTTTGGTAAATATGGCGGCATTTTCGTTGCCGAAACCCTGATTCCGGCGTTGGCTGAGCTTGACGAGGCTTATGCCTCGGCCCGAAACGATCCGGCGTTCAGGGCCGAGTTCGAGTACGAATTGGCTCATTACGTCGGTCGCCCCAGCCCGATCTACCATGCCAAACGCTGGTCGGAAGCGCTCGGTGGGGCCCAGATCTACCTGAAGCGCGAGGATCTCAACCATACCGGCGCGCACAAGATCAACAATGGCATCGGTCAGGCGCTGCTCGCCCGGCGCATGGGCAAACCACGGGTCATTGCCGAGACCGGCGCGGGTATGCATGGCGTCGCGACCGCGACCGTCGCGGCGCGCTATGGCATGGAGTGCGTGGTCTACATGGGCAGCGAGGACGTCAAGCGGCAGGCTGCCAACGTTTATCGCATGAAAGTGCTTGGTGCGAAGGTCGTGCCAGTCGAATCCGGCTCGAAGACGCTCAAGGACGCGCTCAACGAGGCAATGCGCGACTGGGTGACCAACGTTGGCAACACTTTTTACATCATTGGCACGGTTGCCGGCCCACATCCTTATCCGATGATGGTGCGCGATTTCCAGTCGGTGATCGGTCGCGAGTGCATTCCGCAAATGTCGGCGCTGGCGGGACGGCAACCGGATCAGGTGATCGCCTGCGTCGGCGGTGGTTCCAACGCGATGGGCATCTTCTACGACTACATCCCGCGCGACGAGGTCAAGCTGGTCGGCGTCGAGGCGGCCGGTTTCGGCATGGAGACCGGCAAGCATGCCGCTTCGCTGACCGCCGGCAAGCCCGGCGTGCTGCACGGCAACCGCACCTACCTGCTGCAGGATTCGAACGGCCAGATCATCGAAACGCACTCGGTTTCCGCCGGCCTCGACTACCCGGGTGTCGGTCCCGAGCATGCCTGGCTCAAGGATTCCGGTCGCGCCGAGTATGTCACCGTCACCGATGATGAAGCGCTCAAGGCCTTCCACGACCTTTGCCGCAATGAAGGGATCATCCCGGCGCTGGAATCGAGTCATGCGCTGGCCTATGCGGCGCGCATTGCGCCGACGCTGGCGAAAGACAAGATCCTGCTTGTCAATCTGTCCGGTCGCGGCGACAAGGACATGCACACCGTCGCCGAAAAAGCGGGGATAAGGTTCTGACCATGTCGAGAATTGCCGCCAAGTTTGCCGAGTTGCAGCGCCAGAACCCTCAAGGAAGAAGAGCGGCGCTGATCCCCTTCATTACCGCGGGTGACCCCGAACCCGGCCAGACCCTGCCCTTGATGCAGGCGTTGGTGGCGGGGGGTGCCGACATCATCGAATTGGGTGTCCCATTCTCCGATCCGATGGCTGATGGCCCGACGATCCAGCGTGCTTCCGAACGTGCGCTGACTTTCGGTACCAGTCTGCGCATCGTGCTGGGCATGGTGCATGAATTCCGCAAGACCGATGCGACGACGCCCGTTGTGCTGATGGGCTATGCCAACCCGATCGAAGCCTACGGCCAGGAAGCATTCGCGCGTGATGCACAGGCCGCCGGCGTCGATGGTGTGCTGACGGTTGACTATCCGCCGGAAGAGTGTGCCGGTTTCGCCGACCTGCTGCAGACACATGGCATCGATCCGATCTTCCTGCTGGCGCCGACGTCGGTGGATAAGCGTTATTCCGACGTTGCCGAACTGGGCAGCGGCTACATCTACTATGTGTCGCTCAAGGGCGTGACCGGTTCGGCCGCGATCGATCTCGACGAGGTCGCGCGGCGCATTCCGGTGATCCGCGACAAGGTCGGCATGCCCGTCGGCGTCGGTTTCGGCATCCGCGATGCCGCGAGCGCGGCGCGTATTGCTGGCGTGGCGGATGCCGTCGTGATCGGCAGCAAGATCATCGAGACGATCGAGCAAAGCCCGGTTGGCGAAGCGCCGGCGCGTGTGACTGCTTTCGTGCGCGAAGTGCGCGCGGCCATGGATGCAACCAAGGGGGAGACACAGAAATGAGCTGGCTCCAGAAATTATTGCCGCCGAAGATCAAGCGCGCCGAAGGTGCGAAGAAATCGATCCCCGAGGGGCTGTGGCGCAAATGCCCGTCCTGCGAAGCGGTGCTGTATGCGACCGATCTCGAGCAAAATCTCAGTGTCTGTCCGAAGTGCGGCCACCACCATCGCCTGAAGGCACGCGAACGCCTCGATCTGTTGCTCGATCCGGAAGGTCGCTTCGAAATCGGCAGCGAAGTCATCCCGCTGGACGCGCTCAAATTCAAAGACAGCAAGCGCTATCCGGACCGACTCGCGGCGGCGCACGAAGACACAGGCGAATCAGATGCCATGGTGGTGATGCAGGGCGCGGTGAAGACGCTGCCGCTGGTCGTCGCCTGTTTCGAGTTCGAGTTCATGGGCGGTTCGATGGGCTCGGTGGTCGGCGAGCGCTTCGTGCGCGGCGTGAATGTTGCCGTCGAACACCAGTTGCCGTTCCTGTGCATTACCGCCTCGGGCGGTGCGCGCATGCAGGAGGGCCTGCTGTCGCTGATGCAGATGAGCAAGACCACCGCGGCCGTGACGCGGCTGGCACGCCACCAGTTGCCGTTCATCACCCTGCTGACCGACCCGACCATGGGCGGCGTGTCCGCATCCTTCGCCTTTGTCGGCGACGTGGTGATGGCCGAGCCGGGCGCGCTGATCGGTTTCGCCGGGCCGCGCGTGATCGAACAGACCGTGCGCGAAACGCTGCCGGAAGGCTTCCAGCGTGCTGAGTTCCTGCTCGAGAAGGGCGCGATCGACATGATCGTCGACCGGCGCCAGTTGCGAGACCAGCTTGCCAGCGTGCTGACGCTGCTGCAAAGGATTCCCGCCGTCTGATGGTTGAAACGCCAGCTTGCCTCGACGACTGGCTGGCCCATCTGGAAAGCCTGCATCCGCGCGGGCAGGCGGGCATCGAACTCGGCCTCGAGCGTGTTCGTCAGGTATCGCAAGCACTCGACCAGCGCCCGACCTGTCCGGTCATCACTGTCGGCGGCACCAACGGCAAGGGTTCGACCTGCGCGCTGCTGGAGCGCATCCTGCTGGCCGCCGGCTATCGCGTCGGCGTCTATACCTCGCCGCATCTGCTGCGCTACAACGAGCGCGTGCGCCTGAATGGCGTACCGGCGGACGATGCCGCGTTCTGCGCAGCCTTTGCGCGAGTCGATGCAGCGCGTGGAGCAGTGCCGCTGACCTATTTCGAATTCGGCACGCTGGCGGCGTGGGAGATGTTTGCTACCGCCGAACTCGACGCGGTCATCCTCGAGGTTGGCCTCGGCGGGCGTCTCGACGCGACGAACATCTACAACCCCGACTGCGCGGTCGTCACGACGGTGGCGCTCGATCACATGGACTTTCTCGGTGACACGCGCGAGGCCATCGGCTTCGAAAAGGTGGGCATCTGCCGCTCCGGTCGTCCCCTGATCTGCGGCGACGACGATCCACCGGTCAGCGTGATCGAAACTTGCCGTCTCGCCCGTGCCACCTTTCAATGTCTTGGCCGCGATTTCGGTTTCCTGCGCCAGGAGGGGCAGTGGCAATACTGGGGGAAGGGGGGGCGGAGGCTCGGCGGACTGGCTTTTCCTGCGCTGCGTGGCGACTGCCAGCTGAACAATGCCTCCTGTGCGATCGCGGCGCTGGATGCGCTGCAGGAACGTCTGCCGGTGACGGCGCAGGATATCCGCCGCGGGCTGGCCGAAGTGGAAGTGGCCGGGCGCTGCCAGGTACTGCCGGGGCGGCCGCAGATCGTGCTCGATGTCGCCCATAATCCGCAGGCGGCGGCTGAACTGGCGCATAGTCTCGGTAACATGGGGTATGCGCGTACAACCTGGGCAGTGTTCGGCATGATGGCCGACAAGGACATTGCCGGCGTGATTGACGCAATGCGACACCGGGTAGATCACTGGCTGGCCAGCGATCTGCCCGGACCGCGTGCGGCGCCGGCTGCAAGCCTTGCCGGGATCATCGCAAAAGTCGGCGCTGGCGAGACGGCACGCTGCTTCGATTCGCCCGCCGCCGCGCTGCTTCATGCGCGGGAGAAAGCGGGCGTCGATGATAGAATTTTAGCCTTCGGATCCTTCCTGACGGTAGCGGGAGTAATGCTTTTCCTGAACTGCGGCAAAGAGTGACATGGCGCTAGATGACAAAGAGGTTCGGGCAGCACCTGCGGGTGGGCAAACAGATGAAGCCACGCTGCTGAAAAAACGTGCGCGCCGCCGACTGATCGGTGCCGTAGCGCTGGCGCTGTTCGCTGCCATTGTTCTGCCGATGGTGATGGATCACCAGCCGCCTACTCCGCTCAAGGATATCCAGGTGCGCATTCCCAGTCCGGATGAAGGCGCAATCCCGAAACAATCGCCGCCGGCCAAGGCAGTGGCAAAATCGGACATCAAGCCGATCGCCAAGCCCGAACCGAAGCCTGAACAACAGCCCGAGCCGAAGGCCGAATCCAAGCCGGAACCCAAAACAGAGCCGAAGCCTGAACCGAAGGCGGCATCCGGCGACGCTTGGGAGGTACAGTTGGGCGCGTATTCCGAACCGGGTCGTGTGAAGAACCTGTTGGCAAAACTCAAGGAACTCGGCGTGCCTGCCTATACGGAAAAGGTTGAAACGCCGAATGGTTCACGCACGCGCGTCCGTGCCGGCCCCTTCCCGAGCCAGGACGCCGCCGAGAAGGCGAAGGCCCGGATCAGGATCATTGGCGTTGATGGTCCGGTAGCCAAAAAATCGTGACTTCACGGTGATTCCATTTGACCCCCTTCGACTACTTCGTCCTAGCCGTCATGGCCATCTCCCTGCTGGTGGGTGTTACCCGTGGGGTGGTGAGCGAAATCCTCGCCTTGCTGGCATGGCTGGCAGCCTTCATCGCGGCGCGCATGTGGGCGGTGCCGGCGGGCAGCCTGTTGTTGACGGAAGTATCCGATCCATTGTGGCGGCAGCTGGTGGGATTTACGGCCGTGTTTGTCGCTGTGCTGGTCGGGTTCGCGCTGGTGCGCTGGGTGACGGGCCTGCTGCTCAAGGCGGTGGGATTGCGCCCACTGGATCGCATGCTCGGCGCATTGTTCGGCGTGGTGCGCGGCCTGCTGGTGTTGTTGGCGCTGGTTTTGCTGGCGGGGCTGACACCCTTGCCGCAGCAGCAATGGTGGCGGCACGCGATGTTTGCCCCACCGCTGGAATCGGCTGTCCTGGCCGCGAAACCATGGTTGCCGCCGGAGTTGGCAAAACAGATTCATTACCGATAGGGTGAAACGATGTGCGGCATTCTCGGCGTAGTTGCCACCACACCAGTCAATCAGCTGCTCTATGACGGCCTGCAGGTGCTCCAGCATCGCGGCCAGGATGCCGCCGGCATTGCGACGGCCGAGGGCGGACGCTTCCACATGCACAAGGGACCCGGGCTGGTGCGCGACGTCTTTCGCACGCGCAACATGCGCAACCTGGTCGGCAACTGGGGCATCGCGCATTGCCGCTATCCGACGGCGGGTTCGGCCTACAACGCGGCCGAGTCGCAGCCTTTCTATGTCAATTCGCCGTTCGGCCTGATGCTGGCCCACAACGGCAATCTGACGAACTCGGAGCAACTGAAGCGTGACATGTTTCTGCAGGACTTGCGGCACATGAACACCAACTCGGATTCCGAGGTGCTGCTCAACGTGCTGGCGCATGAGTTGCAGGTTGCGTCGACGAAATATCAGGTCGATGCCGAAACAATCTTCAAGGCCGTGGCCGGCATGCACAAGCGCGTGCGCGGTGCTTACGCCGTGGTGGCGATGATCGCCGGCTACGGGCTGCTGGCGTTCCGCGATCCCTACGGCATCCGGCCGCTGGTGATTGGCAAGAACGAAACGCCGGAAGGCACGGAATACATGGTCTCCTCGGAGAGCGTCGCCATCGATACCCTTGGCTTCAAGTTCCTGCGCGATGTCGAGCCGGGCGAGGCGGTGCTGATCGATACGCGCGGCCAGTTCATCAGCCGTCAGTGCGCAGAAAAAACCCAGCATGCACCCTGCATGTTCGAATACGTCTATCTGGCGCGGCCGGACTCTTTGATCGACGGCGTATCGGTCTATGCGTCGCGCGTGAACATGGGCGTATCGCTCGCCGACAAGATCCGCCACACCATGCCGCATCTGGAGATCGACACGGTGATTCCGATTCCGGATTCGAGCCGTCCGGCAGCGCTGGAGCTGGCGACGCGCCTCGGTGTGCCCTACCGCGAAGGCTTCGTCAAGAATCGTTACATCGGCCGCACCTTCATCATGCCTGGCCAGGCTTCACGCAAGAAATCGGTGCGCCAGAAGCTCAATGCCATCGGCTCGGAATTCCGTGGTAAGAATGTGCTGCTGGTTGACGATTCGATCGTGCGCGGCACGACCAGCCGGGAGATCATCATGATGGCGCGCGAAGCGGGGGCGAAGCGGGTCTATTTCGCCTCGGCCAGCCCGCCGGTGCGGCATGCTAACGTGTATGGCATCGACATGCCTTCGCGCACCGAATTGATCGCTGCCTTCCGCAACGACGAGGAAATCCGCCAGGAGATCGGCGCCGATGCGCTGATCTACCAGGATCTCGATGCGATGAAGAAAGCCGTGCGTGACATCAATCCCGCGCTGACGCAGTTCGACACCTCTTGTTTCGATGGCCAGTACATCACCGGGGATGTCAGCGTGGATTACCTCAACAGCATCGAGGCAGCGCGCTCACGGCCCGTACGCGATGATGGCGAAGGCGGTCAGCTCGACCTCAATCTCGTTAACGCCGAATGAACGACAATACACAATATCAGTTCGACACCCTCGCGATTCGCGCCGGCCAGGAGCGTAGCCAGTTCGGCGAGCATTCCGAAGCGCTCTACCTGACGTCCAGCTTCGTCTTCCCGAATGCGGCACAGGCGGCGGCTTTGTTCGCGGGCGAGGTCGAGGGCTACACGTACTCGCGTTTTACCAATCCGACCGTGACGTTGTTTCAAGACCGGCTCGCAGTGCTGGAAGGCGCGGAGTCCTGCGTCGCCACGGCGACCGGCATGTCGGCGATCCTGGCGACCGCGCTGGCGTTACTGCAATCGGGTGAGCACATCGTCGCGGCGCGCGGCATCTTCGGTGCAAGTCAGGCGTTGTTCGGCACGATCATGCCGAAGTTCGGCGTGACGACGACCTTCGTCCCCGGCTGTGATCCTGAAAGTTTCAGGAAAGCGATTCAGCAGAACACCAAGCTCGTATTCATCGAGACCCCCTCCAACCCGCTGACCGAGGTGCATGACATCGCCGCACTGGCCGATATGGCACATGCCGTCGGTGCGCTGCTGGTTGTCGACAACTGCTTCTGCACCCCGGCTTTGCAACGCCCGATCGAGTTCGGGGCCGACCTCGTTATCCACTCCGCCACCAAGCATCTCGATGGCCAGGGACGTGTGATGGGGGGCGCGGTCTGCGGTGCCAAGGCACCCGTGGAGGAAGTCTTCAAGTTCATGCGTACCGCCGGGCCGAGTTTGTCCCCCTTCAATGCGTGGGTGCTGCTCAAGGGGCTGGAGACGCTGAATCTGCGCATGCAGGCCCACTCGGCGAATGCCCTCGAACTGGCGCGCCGGCTTGAGATACATCCCGCTATCGAGCGGGTGTTCTATCCTGGGCTTCCATCCCATCCGCAATTTGCCCTGGCGCAGCGCCAGCAGTCGGCAGGTGGTGCCATTGTTTCCTTCGAGATGAAGGGCGGGCGGGAAGCTGCATGGCGCGTCATCGACCACTGCAAGCTGCTATCAATTACCTCCAACCTTGGCGACGTGAAGACGACCATCACGCACCCGGCAACAACGACGCACGGCCGTGTTGCACCGGAGGCGCGTGCCGAGGCCGGCATCACCGAAGGTCTGGTGCGCATTGCCGTGGGTCTCGAAGCGATCGACGACATCGAAGCTGACCTGATGCTTGGTCTGAGTTCCCGCTGAAACTTATTAGATTGCCATGAAACGCACCCGTTTTTCCCGTCGTACCAAGCAAACACCTGATACCGAGGAGTTGATCCGTCTCGCCACGCAACTTGGCCTGTCGGGAAGCCGGCTGGAAGATGCCTTCTGGGAGAGGCGCCTGACGGTCACCATTGAGCGCTTGTTACGCAGTCAGGACGAAGCAGCGCTCAATGCTGCTCTCGACCACCTCTACGGAGTCGGTGGCCGCGCCTACGACGAACTCGCCGACATGGTCGAAAACTGCGCCGAGTCATACCACCATGCCCTGGCTGGTGCCGGTGCTGGTCAGGATGTATTGCTGTTCGCCGCACCCGTGCTCGCGTGGTCGCGCTATGCCATTCCCTCCGGCCCGATCGCCGCCGAGGTGCTGAACAATCTGCGTGTCCAGTTGCAGGCGCATGTATTTGCCGCCGATGTGCGCTTCGGACTCGCCGACTATTTCTTCAGTCCGGACCAGCTGCCGCAGAGCTATTGCGAAACAGCTTCCCTCGCGGATAAGCTTGGCAAGGCGGCATTGCACGGCCGCGATCTCAAGCTCGACGCAAGCCAAATGGCGGAAACGATGAATTTCCTCTCCGATACCCGCTATCTGATCGGAGTGGTTTGCGTGCCCGCCGGGGCGCCGCTATTCCGCTGGCAGGAAGATGACGCGAGTCGCAGCGATGCGCTCAAGCAGTGGCGGGCCCAGGGCGGAGAGGTGTTGCGGGCATTGTTGCCGGCCTGTGCGACCGAGCCTTTGCTGCCGCAATCTTTTCATGCGGCGATTCGCGAAGCCGACCGAGCCTCGCGCCCCTATTCGCTGCGTTCTGCCGTCGCTTTCCTGCAGACGACCCTGAACGTACCTGCGGCCAATCTGCGCGCGGTGGTTGCGCCTTACTACGACCGTCAGATCGAGGAATACCGTATCGGTTTCACGCAGGGGGAGGCCGCAGAGGTGGTCCATGGCGTGGTCTGGCCGCTGCTCGAAAATGAAGACGAGGCGGCCGAACTGCCGGGCCAGATCGAAGCCGTCCTGAACGAGTCCGGTGTGCGCGAGGTGCTGGTGCTGGACCACCGTTTCCCGCTCGAATACTGCGACGACTGTGGCGCGCCGCTTTATCCAAATCCGGAGGGCGAACCGGTGCATGCCGAACTGCCCGAGCAGGAAGAGGAGTCCATGCCCCGCCACTTGCACTAGTTGCACGGATGGCGACACCTTCCGCGCTGGATGAGCTGATTGCGGCATTGCGCTGCTTGCCGGGCGTCGGACCGAAGTCGGCGCAACGCATGACTTACCATCTCCTGCAGCACGATCCGCGCGGTGCCGAGCGGCTGGCACTGGCACTCGATCAGGCACTGAAAAACCTGCGCCGCTGCAATCGCTGCAACAACTTCACCGAAGCCGAAGTCTGTGACCGTTGCTTGTCACCCAAGCGCGATCCATCCCTGTTGTGCGTCGTTGAAATGCCAGCGGATCTCAATACGATGGAGCAGACGCATGCGTATAGCGGCCTGTATTACGTCCTGATGGGGCGCCTGAGCCCACTTGATGGCATCGGGCCGCGTGAACTGGCCTTCGACCGGTTGCTCGCCCGCGCGGGTGACGGGGTGGTGAAGGAAGTGATTCTCGCCACCAATTTGACCCACGAGGGTGAGGCGACTGCACATTACCTGTCGGAAATGCTACACACCCGTGGAATCAAGGTTAGCCGCATCGCGCGCGGCCTGCCGCTGGGCAGTGAAATCGAGTATTCGGATGCTGCTAGCGTGGCCCAGGCAATGCTCGAAAGGCGTGATTACTGAATAATAATCATCAGCTTAGCTAATTAGCGCTTTTAATCGACTGCCGACTTCAGTACAATCGCGCGGCTCTTGCTTTTGCTTTCTTACCGATCAGGAAACCACCATGAGTTGTGACGATACAGTAGATTGTGGCAGGCGTCGCCTGCTGGTCGCCACGTCTGTTGCCGGGGGTGTGGCGGGGGTCGCTGCGGTGGTGCCTTTTGTCAGCACCTTCGCGCCATCCGAACGCGCAAAATCCGCCGGCGCGCCGGTCGAGGTCGATATCAGCAAACTGGCGCCGGGTGAAATGATGACCGTCGAGTGGCGCGGCAAACCTGTCTGGATCATTCACCGCACCAAAGAGATGCTGGATGGGCTGGCAAAGCTGGCTGACAAGCTGGTGGATCCCAAGTCCGAGCGCCAGCAACAACCTGAATATACGAAAAACGATCATCGTTCGATCAAACCCGAATACATGGTGGCTGTCGGTATCTGCACGCATCTGGGTTGCTCACCGACTGAGAAGTTCAAAAGTGGTGCGGAGTCCGGCATTGCGGCCGACTGGCCGGGTGGTTTCCTTTGCCCTTGCCACGGCTCGATGTTCGATCTGGCAGGTCGTGTTTACAAGAGCATGCCTGCCCCGGACAACCTCGAGATTCCGCCGCACTTTTACTTGTCCGACGCCAAGCTCCTGATCGGCGAAGACAACAAGGGAGCCTGAGCTATGGGTGCCGCCAACACAGAGAAGTACAAGTCCGACGGCACAACTTCCGGCAATCTGCTGGAATGGATCGATGCCCGCTTTCCCTTGCTGGCTTTGTGGAATGATCACCTAGCCAAGTACTACGCACCGAAGAACTTCAACTTCTGGTATTTCTTTGGCTCGCTTGCACTGCTGGTCCTGGTGATCCAGATCGTCACCGGTATCTTCCTGACCATGCATTACAAACCGGATGCCTCGCTGAATGCCTCAGGTGTTCCGGTCGCCTTCGCCAGCGTCGAATACATTATGCGCGACGTGCCTTGGGGCTGGCTGATCCGCTACCTGCATTCGACGGGGGCCTCGGCCTTCTTCATTGTCGTCTATTTACACATGTTCCGCGGCATGCTCTACGGCTCCTATCGCAAGCCGCGCGAACTGATCTGGATCTTTGGCGTAATCATCTTCCTCGTGCTGATGGGCGAGGCCTTCATGGGCTATCTGCTGCCCTGGGGACAAATGTCCTATTGGGGCGCGCAGGTCATCCTGAACATCCTGTCCGTGATACCGCTGATCGGCAATGAACTCGCGATCTGGGTGCGTGGCGACTTCGTCGTTAGTGATCCTACCCTGAACCGCCTCTTCTCCTTGCACGTCATCGCGATGCCTTTGGTGCTGGTCGGTCTGGTTGCCGCGCACGTCATCGCGCTGCATGAAGTCGGCTCCAACAATCCCGACGGCATCGAGATCAAGAAGAAAAAAGACGCGCACGGCATTCCGCTCGACGGCATTCCCTTCCATCCGTATTACACGGTCAAGGATATCGTCGGCGTGGTGGTGTTCTTCATGTTTTTCTCAGTCATCGTGTTTTTCATGCCTGAGGGCGGCGGCTATTTCCTGGAAGCCAACAATTTCTTCCCGGCCGATCCTTTGGTGACGCCGCCGCACATCGCACCGGTCTGGTACTTCGGCCCGTTCTACTCGATCCTGCGCGCCAATACGGTCAACTTTTTCTGGATCGATGCCAAGCTGTGGGGCGTGATCTTCATGGGGCTCGGTGTGATGGTGTTCTTCTTGCTGCCCTGGCTGGATCGCAGCCCGGTGAAGTCGATCCGCTATCGCGGCGTGCTCTACAAGGGTGCTCTGGCAATTTTCGTCGTCAGCTTCGTCATTCTCGGCTACCTGGGCATGCTGGCTCCGACACCGGGCCGCACGCTGGTTGCGCAAATCTGCACGATTCTCTACTTTGCCTTCTTCTTCCTGATGCCGATCTATACCTCTCTGGATAAATGCAAAGCCGAGCCGGAAAGGGTGACGGGATGATGAAAAAGCTGTTGATTGCATTGCTGTGGGCGTTTTTGCTGGTCTCGGTACAGGTCTTTGCAGCCGGTGCAGAGCTTCATCTCGACAAGGCGCCGGATCGTGCGCGTGATCTGCCTGCCCTGCAGAACGGTGCGAAGATCTTCATCAACTACTGTCTGAATTGCCATTCGGCGTCCTACATGCGCTACAACCGTTTGCGCGATATTGGTTTGACCGAGCGGCAGATCAGGGACAATCTGTTATTCACGCAGGACAAGGTCGGCGAGTTGATGACCATCGCCATGCGGCGCTCGGAATCGAAGCAATGGTTTGGTGCCGCGCCCCCCGACCTGACCGTGATTGCCCGGGCGCGTGGTTCGGCCTATGGCTCCGGTGCCGACTGGCTCTACACTTACCTGCGTGGTTTTTACCGCGATGACACACGCCCGACGGGCTGGAACAATACCGTGTTCGCCAACGTCGGCATGCCGCATGTGCTCTGGGAGTTGCAGGGCGAACAGGTCATGGGCGACGATCACAAGCTGAAGCTGGCCAAGCCCGGCTTGCTGAAACCCGCCGAGTACGATGCGATGGTTGCCGATCTGGTCGGCTACCTGAACTACATGGGCGAGCCGGTCCAGAACTACCGCAAGGAACTGGGTGTGGTCGTCCTGATCGCGCTGGCCATCCTCTTCGTTTTCGCCTACGCGCTCAAGCGCGAGTACTGGCGCGATATTCACTAAACATCAACAACTTTTACAACTTGCCAAATGGGACATCGAGATATGAATCCACCCGTGCGACGCGTGGTGCGTGATTCCGACTATTCCTGGGGAACCAGTGCCATGATGAACCTGTATTCGGGCACCACCTGCCCGTTCAGTCATCGCTGCCGTATCGTCCTGTACGAGAAGCAGATGGATTTCCAGGTCATTGACGTCGACCTGTTCAACAAACCCGAGGACATCGCGGTCATCAACCCGTACAACCGGGTACCGGTGCTGGTCGATCGTGATCTCGTGCTGTACGAGTCGAACATTATCAACGAGTACATCGACGAACGGTTCCCGCATCCGCAACTGATGCCGCCCGATCCGCAGACACGAGCCAAGGCACGCCAGTTGCTGCACACGATGGAGCACGAACTGTTCAGCCACATCGACGCGCTGGAGCGCAACCTCAAGACCGCCGACAAGTCGCGCGCGCATATCCGTGATCGTCTGGTCGAATTGACACCGCTGTTCGCCAAGCAGAAGTTCCTGCTCGGCGACGACTTCTCGATGCTCGACGTGGCCATCGCGCCGCTGCTCTGGCGCCTCGATCACTATGGCATCGAGCTGCCGAAGTCGGCTGCGCCGGTGATGAAGTTCGCTGAACGGATCTTTGCGCGCCAGGGTTTCATCGATGCGCTGACGCCTTCAGAAAAGGTGATGCGTCGCTGATCCGTAGTTTCAGGCTGTAGACAGCTCAAGATGTTCACTACCAAGCCTTATCTCATCCGCGCGATTCACGAATGGTGCGTGGATGAGGGCTTCACGCCCTACCTCGCGGTACAGGTCGATGAACGTACCCGCGTGCCACGCGAGTTCGTGCGTGACGGCCAGATCGTCCTCAATGTCAGTGCCGAGGCGACCCATCAACTCGTGATGGGCAACGAGGAAATCTCTTTCCAGACCCGTTTCAACGGGGCGTCATTTCCTGTCGTCGTGCCGGTCGATGCGGTCGTGGCGATCTACGCGCGCGAGAACGGGCAGGGCATGGCGTTCGAAGCGATCCCCGCTGCCGCCTCTGCTGCTGGCGAAGATGAAAAAGTCGGCGCTGGCGAGACGGCACTCGCCGAAGAAACCGAATCAGCTGGTGCAACGGTAAGTGAAGTTGAACCCACAGCGAAGCGGGGCGGTCACCTGACCCTGATCAAGTAAGCATTTCGTCGGTGGGAGCCAAGCAGGACTGGCGCCCAAGTCAGGAATCGAACCTGAGACCTACCGCTTAGGAGGCGGTCGCTCTATCCACTGAGCTACAAGGGCGAGAGCGCGAATTCTAGCTATTAGTTCCCGCGCTGTCCGGCGTTACATCGGGCAAATCGAGTCCGAGCCGGTGCATCAGCGTCTCATGGCTCATGTGCAGCAGATCCTCGATGGCCTTGTAGTCGTCGGGCAGGGCGGCATCGTCCCAGCCGTTGGCCGAGTGGCGGGCCAGATCGACCGCCAGTTTCACATTCCGGACGCGCGGATGGTCTGCATTTTCCGGATCCATCAACGTCATCAGCAGTTGCGGCAGATGCCAGGTCTGGGCAAGCGCCTGCTTGATCTGGAATAGCGGTATGCCGAACACCTCGGTTTGCACGACGGCCGAGCGCAGGGTGCGGTCTGCCTTCTGCCGGTCCGCCACTTGCAGGGCCAGTCCGGGCGCGAAACACCACATCAGGATTTCGGCGAAATCGTAGAGCAGGGTAGCGACACTGATTTCGTCGACGTCCAGATCATGCCGGTAGATGGCCCACTCGCGCGCCCAGTGCGTGGCCTTGCGGGCGCGTCCGATCACCTTCAGCAGTCCGAGCAACGCACGCGGATGGCCTTTGAGATGATCCTCGACCAGCGGCAGATCCTGGAAGTCGTTGAAGAACGGCTCCATGCCGATCATCATCAGGGAGCGTTCGATCGTGGTGATGTCGGTTAGCCGGGATTTGCTGCGCTTGGCCTCAATATAAGCCAGCACGCGCAGGGTCATCAGGGGGTCCTGCAGAATCACCGATGAAATGGCGCGGGCGTTCGCCTTGTTGGCCTTGGCGCGCAGTTCGGCAAGCTGTTGCTCGGTATGACGCAACACCGGAATGCTTGCCGCACTGAAATAGGCGACCCAGCCTTCAAGATCGAGCACGGGACGTGATTGGTCATTCATGGTCGCATTATCGGCGAGTTGGGCGCCTGACTGGAGTGGATTAAGCTTGATTCAATGAGCGAATTTGTCTTGTATTTCAAGGCGCCTCCAGATAGAATTCTGCCCCTTTCCATCCTTGCTCCACCCGTACCGCATGCGGGGGGGCTCAACCTGATCCAGAAGGAGAGTACATGCGCCATTACGAAATCGTTTTCATCGTCCATCCGGACCAATCGGACCAGGTGCCGGCCATGATCGAGCGCTACAAGGCGCTCGTCACCGGCAGCAACGGTGCCATCCATCGTCTCGAGGACTGGGGCCGCCGTCAGCTGGCCTATCCGATCCAGAAGGTACACAAGGCGCACTACGTGCTCATGAACATCGAGTGCGACAACGCCACGCTGTCCGAGATCGAGAATGCCTTCAAGTTCAACGATGCTGTGCTGCGTCACCTGACCGTCAAGATGGACAAGGCTGAAACCACGCCGTCGCCGATGATGAAGGAAGAAAAGTCGCGTTCGCTGACGCAAGGTGAAGGCAAGCCCGTCGAGGAGGTCGCGGCTGCCGCCTGAGGCTGACTGTGTGGCTGCCGACAGCGCTGCGAAAAATCGCACCGAGCTAACAGGCACGCTACAGGAACGCGGCAATCTGCGCTACACCCCGGCAGGTATTCCGGCCATCGAATTCCGGATTGCCCATCAGTCGGAACAGATCGAAGCCGCCGCTTCCCGTCGCGTTGAATGCGAAATCGCCTGCGTGGCTCTGGGGACGACCGCTTTGCTGCTCAAGGAAGCATCGCCTGGTAGTGCCGTCGCTGTGAGTGGATTTCTCGCTTCCCGCAGTCTCAAGCAGAAGATGCCCGTGCTGCATGTGACCCAGATTGAATTCGTTGAAAAATTTTAGGAAGGGATATTGAAAATGGCTTTCAAGCCCAGCAACAAAAAGAAGGACGATCGCAACAAGAACCGCAACCTGTTCAAGCGTCGCAAGTTCTGCCGTTTCTCAGCCGAGAAGATTCCCTACGTCGATTACAAGGACGTTGAACTGCTCAAGGATTTCATCACCGAAAACGGCAAAGTGATGCCCGCGCGCATCACCGGAACGAAGACCCGCTACCAGCGCCAGTTGTCGACCGCCATCAAGCGGGCGCGCTTCCTGGCCCTGCTGCCCTACACTGACCTGCATCAATAAGCGAGGAGGCAAACCATGCAAGTGATTCTGATGGACAAAGTGGTTAACCTCGGCAACCTCGGCGACATCGTCAAGGTCAAGGAAGGTTATGCCCGCAATTACCTGATCCCCAAGGGTTTCGCCAAGCGTGCCACCGCCGAGAACATGAAGGTGTTCGAAGCGCGCCGCGCCGAACTCGAGAAGCTCGCCGCCGAGAAGCTGGCTGCCGCGCAAGCCGTGGCCGCCAAGCTCGAGGGTATGCGTGTCGAGATCGCCCGCAAGGCTGGCGTCGATGGCCGTCTGTTCGGCTCGGTGAGCCCGGCGGACGTGGCTGAAGCGCTGACCGCGCAAGGCATCGCGATCGAGAAGAGCGCCGTGCGCATGCCGGATGGCCTGCTCAAGATGGTCGGCGAGGTCGTGCTCGAAGTCGCACCGCACGCCGATGTCGTGGCTAACGTGACTGTCGCTGTGGTCGGCGAACAGTAAGCGCATTGCCCCGAGAAAAAGGCCGCCGGAATGGCGGCCTTTTTCGTTGACGTGAATCCACACTATTTACACAGGCTGCCCACAGCTTTTCCACTGTATTTCCACAAGTTGTTCACTCGCCGCGGGGGCTCGTCGCGAGTAGACTCGCGCGGTCGGAGGAAATCAAAACATGGCTCAAGCCCAAGCAGGGCAACCTTATTTACAGGCGGTTTCGAGCGATCCGCAAGTTGCGGCACTCAAACTGCCGCCGCATTCAATCGAGGCTGAGCAGTCGCTGATCGGCGGCCTGTTGCTAGACAACAGCGCCTGGGATCGCATCGCCGACGTCGTCAGCGAAGCTGATTTTTATCGTGATGACCATCGGCGCATCTTCGCCCACATCCGCAAGCTGGTCGAAACCGGCCGGCCCGCCGACGTGGTCACCGTTTACGAATCGATCGAGCACGCCAACCAGGCCGAGCAGACCGGCGGACTGGCCTACCTTGGCGAGATTGCGAACGCCACGCCCTCGGCGGCGAACATTCGCCGCTATGCCGAAATCGTGCGCGAACGCGCGGTGCTGCGCAAACTCGTGACCGTCGGCGACGAGATTGCCGCGTCAGCCCTGAATCCGGCGGGCCGCGACGTCAAGGTGTTGCTGGATCAAGCGGAACAGAAGGTGTTCGAAATTGCCGAAGCGGGCAACCGCGTCGGCCAGGGCTTCCAGGCGATCACGCCGCTGCTGGGCGATGTCGTCGACCGCATCGAGCAGCTCTACAACCGCGAGAATCCTTCGGACATCACCGGACTGGCCACCGGTTACAACGATCTCGACCGTATCACCTCGGGGCTGCAGCCGGGGGACATGATCGTCGTTGCCGGGCGACCCTCGATGGGCAAGACGGCCTTTGCGCTCAACATCGCCGAGCATGTCGGCATGGAACTTCGCAAACCGGTCGCGATCTTCAGCCTGGAAATGTCCGGGCCGCAACTGGCGATGCGTTTCCTCTCGTCGGCCGGCCGCCTCGACCAGACGCGCATTCGCACCGGCAAGCTCTCTGACGAGGATTGGGAGAAGATGTCCGTTGCGCTCGGCAAGCTGCACGAAGCGCCGATTCACATCGACGAAACCGGCGCGATCAATGCCTCCGACCTGCGTGCCCGTGCGCGCCGCCTGCACCGGCAGTTCGGCCAGCTCGGCCTGATCGTGGTCGATTACCTGCAGTTGATGACCTCGATCAAGGATAACGAAAATCGTGCCACCGAGATTTCGGAGATTTCTCGCTCGATCAAGGCACTGGCCAAGGAATTGCAGGTGCCGGTGATTGCGCTATCGCAGCTCTCGCGCAAAGTCGAGGAGCGCAACGACAAACGTCCGCTGATGAGCGACCTGCGCGAATCGGGCGCCATCGAACAGGATGCCGATATCATCCTAATGATGTACCGTGAGGAATACTACAAGCCGGATACCACCGAGAAGGGGGTCGCCGAGGTGATCATCGGCAAGCACCGCAACGGCCCGACCGGCGTCGTGAAGCTTACTTTCCTAGGCGAGTACACCCGCTTCGAGAATTTCGCCCAGCCGGGTTCCTACTAGGTTAGAGCACCTCAGCCGCGTGATCGGCGAGGCGCGAGCGCTCGCCGCGCTGCAGGGTGATGTGGCCGGAGTGTTTCCAGCCCTTGAAGCGGTCGACAACGTACGTGAGGCCCGATGAGCCCTCCGTCAGGTAGGGCGTATCAATCTGCGCGATGTTGCCGAGGCAGACCACCTTGGTGCCCGGGCCGGCGCGCGTGACGAGGGTTTTCATCTGCTTCGGCGTGAGGTTTTGCGCCTCGTCGATGATGAGGAACTTGTTCAGGAAGGTGCGGCCGCGCATGAAGTTCAGGGATTTCACCTTGATGCGGCTGCGGATCAAATCCATTGTCGCGGCACGACCCCAGTCACCGGTATAGCTGCCGGACTTCTCACCTTCCTCGGCCGGCTTGTTGAGTACGTCGAGGTTATCCTCCAGCGCGCCCATCCACGGCGTCATCTTTTCTTCCTCGGTGCCGGGCAGGAAGCCGATATCCTCGCCCACGGGTACGGTGACGCGCGTGATGATGATTTCCGAAAAATGCTTTTGTTCGAGCGTCTGGGTCAGTGCCGCGGCGAGCGTCAGCAGCGTCTTGCCAGTACCCGCCTGTCCAAGCAGCGTGACGAAGTCGATCTCGGGATTCATCAGCAGGTTGAGCGCGAAGTTCTGCTCGCGATTACGCGCCGTGATGCCCCAGACGGCATTCTTGGCATGGCTGTAATCGGTCAGCGTCTCGAGTTCTGCCGTCTTGCCAGCGCCGACTTTCACCCAGGCCTGCAGCGGTTGCGGGCCTTCCTGCCAGACGAACTCATTGACCAGCAGGTCTGGACAGAGCGGTCCGGTGATGCGGTAATAAGTGCGGCCATCCTTCTTCCAGGATTCCAGTCCCTTGGCATGGGTGTCCCAGAAATCAGCTGGCAGTTCGAGGCTGCCGCTGTAGAGCAGGTCGGTATCCTCAAGCACCTTGTCGTTGAAGTAGTCCTGTGCTTCGAGGCCCAGCGCACGGGCCTTGATGCGCATGTTGATGTCCTTGGTGACAAGGATCACCGGCCGTTTCGGATGCTTCTGCCGCAGGTGCAGCGCCACGGCGATGATCTGGTTGTCGGCGCGGGAAGTCGGCAACGAGGCGGGCAGGATGCCGCTGATGGCTTCGGTCTGTAGATACAGGTGGCCACTCGCCAGTTCGCGCGAAGGGCCGGTCAGGCCGATGCCGTGCTGGATGTTTTCCTCGCTGCCGCTGACGATCTCGTCGAGCAGGCGGCTGGCCTGCCGCGCGTTGCGCGCCACTTCCGACATGCCCTTCTTGTTGGCGTCGAGTTCCTCGAGGGTCATCATCGGCACGAAGAGGTCATGCTCCTCGAAGCGGAAGATGCTCATCGGGTCGTGCATCAGCACATTGGTGTCGAGCACGAAGATCTTGACGGGTTTTCTCGCCTTGGTCGTTTTGCTTGGTTTTGCAGCTGGTTTGGCGTTCATGGCTCTCGGTCGGGAAGGGATAATCACAGGGCCTGCAGGGTGGCGAGCACTTCCGCCGCATGGCCATCGACTTTCACGTCGCGCCATTCGCGCGCGAGTCGGCCGGCGCGGTCGATGAGGAAAGTGCTGCGCTTGATGCCGCGTACCTGCTTGCCATACATGTTCTTCATCTTGATGACATCAAATAGCTTGCAGGCCAACTCGTCAGCATCGCAGAGCAGTTCGAAAGGCAGCCCCAGCTTGGCCTTGAAGTTTTCATGCGACTTCAGGCTGTCACGAGAGACGCCCCACACGCTGCCGCCGGCCTTGACGAATTCGCCATGCAGGTCACGGAACTGGCCGGCCTCGGTGGTGCAACCGGGCGTGCTGTCCTTGGGATAGAAGTAGATCACCAGCGGCTGGCCGCGCAAGCTGCTGAGGCGGAAGGTCGTGCCGCTCGTGGCCGGGAGACTGAAATCGGGGACTTCAAGGCCCAGGATGGATGGGGATGCGGTGCTCATGTCGGGTTTCTCCATGCGGACAAAAATTCATCACCCTGCAGCAGCACGGTACCGTTGCGTCCCGGTACCTTGCCCACCACGATTTCATGTCGAGGCAGTTTATCCATGACGAGATGGCTGGCCAGCGACTGAATAGAGGTGACTTCGTAGCCTTGTTCGCACCAGCCAGCCAGCAGGCGTTCGAAGGCTTGCGGCGCATTGCCAAGTGCCCGGGTGGCCTGCAGGCTGAAGACGTGGTCATGCAGCGACGGGTTGGCGGTCAGTGCCAGCACGCTGGCAATCAGTTCGGCAGGGTCCTGCCGGGGTAAGGTAAGCAATTCATCGAGCGTAGGCAGCGTGACGGGAATCTGCGGACAGCGCACGATTTCGCCATTCCAGACGGGAATGAATGGGTGGCGGCCACGGGTGTCGCTCGCATACTGGAAGCCGAGGCGCTGGGTCAGGCGCAGGGCATGGGGATTGGAGCGCCAGCCCGGTGCGGCGTGCAGCGTCGGAGGCATTTCGAAGACTCGGGTGAAGGCTTGGGTCATCATTTCGAGCTGTGCCGTGGTTCGCTTGATGTCCATCCGCTCGGCCAGCTTCAGCCACTGGCCGGGTTGCCAGCCGTAGGTGCCCAGATCGAAACAGGCATCGCGGACCTGCTTCAGCGTACCGGCGCAGTGCCGTGCAAGCGAGCGCCCCAACCAGTCCGGACCGAGAGCGAAGACGAAACTCGCCCCCGCGTGTTGCTTCCTCAACAGGTCGACCAGCACCGGCAGCGCAGAACGCGCCGAATAACCGGGGACATCGATTCGCAGGGCGATTCGTGGCTTCATAGGTGCGACTTCATGACCGGGCAATCAGCCAGACCCCGAGGATGATGAAGCCGATGCCGAGCAGTTTCTGCGCGCCGAGCGCCTCGCCGAACCAGGCCCAGGCCGCGATGGCGTTGAGCAGGTAACCGATCGAGAGCATCGGATAGGCGATGCTGACGGGTACGCGCGACAGCGCCATGATCCAGATCACCAGACTCACGGCGTAGCAGGTCATGCCGCCGAGGATGGCTGGGTTGGCGGCGAGCTTCATACCGATGGGCAGGGCGTTGTCCCAATGGAATTCGAAGTGACCGATGGCGTTGGTGCCCGCCTTGAGCAGTAGCTGCGCGACGGCGTTGAGGAACACACCGGTCAGCACGAGGGCCAGACTGACGGCGCTCAAGGGGTGTGGCCCTCGATGATCAGGCCAGCCAGCACGATCCGGCCTTCGCCGACGAGGAGGTTGTAGGTGCGGCAGGCTGCAGCAGTATCCATGATTTCGAAGCCCAGGCCGGATTCGATCAGCGGCCGCAACAAGGCGGGCGTCGGAAAGCGCTGCCGCAGTCCGGTGCCGAGCAGCAGGACGTCGCAGGAAAAGGCAGCCAACTGCGCCAGATGCTCCGTGGCCAGGGCGTCGAAGGCATCCGGTCCCCAGCCTTCATCGAGATGTTCGGGCAGCAACAGCAGGCTGCGCGTCAGCACGCGGCCATTGACAGCGACACGGCCAGCTTCGTAGGCAGTGACGACATGCTGGTTGCCGGGTTTGTCCGGATGCAGCTTCAAAGGTTTGCGGCAGGTCGGGTCATTGGGTAGGATTATATCTTTTCAACTCTCGCGCTTCCCCCGCCCCGACCATCATGCAACCCCTGCTCAAATCCACCAAGCTTGCCAGCGTCTGCTACGACATCCGTGGTCCCGTGCTGGCACGAGCTCGCCAGATGGAAGAGGAGGGACATCGCATCATCAAGCTGAATATCGGCAATCCCGCAGCGTTCGGTTTCGAGGCACCCGAAGAAATCGTTGTCGACGTGATCCGCAACATCCGCGATGCGTCGGGGTACTCCGATTCGAAGGGCCAGTTCGCGCCGCGCAAGGCGGTGATGCACTACTGCCAGCAGAAGAAAATTCGCGATGTCGGCATGGACGACATCTACCTCGGCAATGGCGTTTCCGAGCTGATCGTGATGGCGATGCAGGCATTGCTAAACAACGGCGACGAAGTGTTGGTACCCGCGCCCGACTATCCACTCTGGACAGCGGCCGTGAGCCTGTCGGGCGGCACGCCGCGCCACTATATCTGCGACGAGGGTGCCGGCTGGCTACCCGACATCGCCGATATCCGCGCCAAGATCACGCCCTCGACGCGTGCCATCGTCGTCATCAATCCGAACAACCCGACCGGTGCGCTCTATCCGGACGACCTGCTCAAGGAAATCGTCGAGATCGCGCGCCAGCATGAGTTGATCGTCTTTGCCGACGAGATCTACGACAAGGTGCTCTACGACGGGCACACGCATACTTCGCTCGCCAGCCTCGCGGACGACGTGCTGTTTATCACCTTCAACGGCCTGTCGAAGAACTATCGAGCCTGCGGTTTCCGCGCCGGCTGGATGATCGTTTCCGGCGAGAAGCGCCATGCGTCCGATTACATCGAAGGGCTGGGCATCCTCGCCTCGATGCGATTGTGTTCCAACGTGCCGGGCCAGCATGCGATCCAGACGGCCCTTGGCGGTTACCAGAGCATCGACGACCTGGTGGCGCCGCATGGTCGCCTGAGCAAGCAGCGCGACCTGGCGGCAGACATGCTGAATGCGATTCCCGGCGTTTCCTGCGTCAAACCGAAGGCGGCCCTTTATTGCTTCCCGCGTCTCGACCCCAAGGTCTACCCGATTGCCAACGACCAGCAGTTCATCCTCGAACTGCTGGAGGCGGAGAAGGTGTTACTGGTGCAGGGCACCGGCTTCAACTGGCCGACGACCGATCACTTCCGCGTGGTCTTTTTGCCCAACGTCGATGACCTCGGCGAGGCGATTGGCCGCATCGCGCGCTTCCTCGATCATTACCGCAAGCGCCACGGCACCTAGCCTAACCCGATTTACTTAACTTTTTACTGGGTTTTTTATGAAACCAATCAATGTTGGTCTGCTCGGCATCGGGACGGTCGGTGGTGGCACCTTTACCGTTCTTTCCCGCAACGAAGCCGAGATCACTCGTCGCGCCGGCCGGCCCATCCGCATCGTGCAGGTGGCCGACAAGAATCTCGAACTCGCGAAGCAAGTTGCCGGCGGCAAGGTCGCCGTGACCGAAGATGCCTTCGCCGTTGTTAATAATCCGGAAATCGATATCGTCGTCGAACTGATCGGTGGCTCTGTCATTGCCAAGGAACTGGTGCTGAAGGCCATCGAGAATGGCAAGCACGTCGTTACCGCCAACAAGGCCCTGCTGGCCGTGCATGGCAACGAGATCTTCGCCGCCGCGCAGGTGAAGGGCGTGATGATCGGCTTCGAAGCTGCGGTCGCCGGTGGCATCCCGATCATCAAAGCGCTGCGTGAAGGCTTGACCGCCAACCGTATCCAGTGGATCGCGGGCATCATCAACGGCACCACCAACTTCATCCTCTCCGAGATGCGCGACAAGGGCCTGAGTTTCGACACGGTGCTCAAGGAAGCGCAGCGGCTCGGCTATGCCGAGGCTGATCCGACCTTCGACATCGAGGGCGTCGACGCCGCGCACAAGCTGACCATCATGGCCGCGATCGCCTTCGGTATCCCGATGCAGTTCGACAAGGCGCACATCGAAGGTATCAGCAAGCTCGAAGCCGCCGACATCAAGTATGCCGAACAGCTCGGCTACCGCATCAAGCTGCTGGGCATCACCAAACGTCGCAAGGCGGGTATCGAACTGCGCGTCCATCCGACACTGATTCCGGCAAAGCGTCTGATCGCCAACGTCGAGGGTGCGATGAATGCCGTGTTGGTGCAGGGTGATGCCGTCGGTTCCTCGCTCTACTATGGCAAGGGCGCGGGCGCCGAGCCGACCGCTTCGGCGGTCATCGCCGACCTCGTCGATGTCACGCGCATGGCGACGGCCGATCCGGAAAACCGCGTCCCGCATCTCGCCTTCCAGCCGGATGCGGTGTCCGACATGCCGATCCTGCCGATGGCCGAAGTCGAGAGTGGCTATTACCTGCGCTTGCGCGTCGAGGACAGGCCGGGCGTACTGGCCGACATCACACGCATCCTTGCCGACCAGCAGATCTCGATCGATGCGATGATCCAGCGCGAACCGGACGAAGGTGAGCAGCAGACTGACATCATCATGTTGACGCACATCGCGCGCGAAGCACAGGTCGATGCCGCGATCGCGAAGATCGAGGCGCTACCGGTCGTCAGCGGCAGGGTCATCCGGCTGCGTCTCGAAGAACTGAACTAGGCGCTCTGCGCAGATGCTGGTCTGGCTCGGCATCTGCGCGGTTGCCGCTTTCGTGGCGGCGCTCGTCGCGCTGCTGCTTGCCGTGCCGCCAGCGCCGACTTTTCACATTTTCTTCGCGGCGGGGGCGATGCCGCTGATCTTCGGCGCGATCATCCATTTCGTGCCGGTGCTGACGCGCAGCGGTTCACCTGCCCCAGTCATCCGTTTCCTGCCGCTGCTGCTGCAATGCGCGGGCGTTGTCACGCCACTCGGCTTGGCAGGGCTATTACCTGAATGGAGCCTGCATGCTGCCGCGACGCTGGCAGCGGGTAGTGCGCTCGCGTTGCTGGTCTGGACGACGCGGCGTCTGCGCGCGACTTTCGGCACGCCGCATCCCGGTGCGCGCTGGTATGGCGCGGCCCTGCTGTGCCTGTTTCTCGCCGTGAGCCTCGTGCCGGTCTGGCTGGCGCTGCCCGACCTGCGTCCGGCGCTGCGCTTGTTCCATCTGCACCTGAACACGCTGGGCTTCATCGGGCTGGCCGCGCTCGGCACGCTCCCGGTACTGCTGCCCACCACCTTGGGGAGGCTGGAATCCACTGCCGTAGATCGGCTGTTGCATGACTTGCCCATCGCGGTGATCGGCGCCATTCTGGTCGCTGCGGGGACGATCAGCACGGTATGGCTTGCGGCCATGGGTGCCTTGCTGATGATCTGGGTGGCAGTGCGCAATCTGCTTGCGTGGCAGTCTGTTTTTGGCCTTCGTTCAATAGTCGGCGCTGGCGGGACGGCATCGCTTGCTGGAGCGACACTTGGGTTCGCTGTCCTGCTGATTCTGGGGGTTGTTCATGGGCTGGGCTGGGTCGAGGCGCGCCCGTCGCTGGCGGCCTATGTCGCGCTGTTCCTGCTGCCGCTGGTGACCGGCGCCTTGTCGCATCTGCTGCCGGTATGGCGTTATCCGGGAGTGGCTGTGCCAGCGCGCAGCAGAATGACGCAGAGGCTCGCACACGGCGGACAATGGCGTGCCCTGCTGTTTCTCGCGGGCGGCTTGTTGCTGGCCTTCGAGGTTACGGTCGGGCTGCTGCCGGTAGCGGCAGGCTTGGCATTGTTCGCCTACGCACTCGTGCGGGCGTTCTGGCTGGACAGGGCAGGGGCCAGCGACGATAATTCCCGCCCAATCCCGTAAGCCTCCTTTCTCCCCTTGGTCATGAAATACATCTCGACGCGCGGCGGCGCTGATCCGAAATCCTTCTGCGACATCCTGCTCGGCGGCCTCGCGCCCGATGGTGGTCTCTATCTGCCCGAAACCTACCCGCAAGTGACCGCCGCCGAACTGGTGGAGTGGCGTGAATTGCCTTATCCGGCACTCGCCCTGCGCATCCTGACGAAGTACATTGATGACATTCTCCCCTGCGAACTCAAGACGCTGGTCGATCGCACCTACACCGAGCGCACCTACCGCTGGTGCCGGCCCGGCCGAGATGCGAGTGACATCACGCCGTTGACCACGCTGGAACCCGGCTTCCATCTGCTCGAACTGTCGAACGGACCGACGCTGGCCTTCAAGGACATGGCGATGCAGTTGCTCGGCAACCTGTTCGAGTACGTGCTGGCCAAGCGCGGCGAGACGATCAATATCCTCGCGGCGACCTCGGGCGACACCGGTTCGGCGGCGGAATACGCAATGCGTGGCAAGGAAGGCGTGCGCGTCTTCATGCTGTCGCCGCACGGCAAGATGTCGGCCTTCCAGCGCGCACAGATGTATTCGCTGCAGGACGCGAACATCATCAACATCGCGATCCGCGGCATGTTCGACGACTGCCAGGACATCGTCAAGGCCGCGTTCAACGATGCCGCCTTCAAGGCGAAATACAAGCTCGGTGCGGTGAATTCGATCAATTGGGCGCGTGTGGTCGCACAGGTCGTTTATTACTTCAAGGGCTATTTCGCCGCCACGAAATCGAATGACGAACAGGTGGCTTTCTGCGTACCCTCGGGTAATTTCGGCAACATCTGCGCCGGCCACATCGCGCGCATGATGGGCCTGCCGATCGCGCGGCTAGTGCTGGCGACCAACGAGAATGATGTGCTCGACGAATTCTTCCGCACCGGCGTCTATCGCCCGCGCGGCACGGCCGACACATGGGTGACATCGAGCCCGTCGATGGATATTTCGAAGGCGTCGAACTTCGAGCGCTTCATCTTCGACCTGGTCGGGCGCGATCCCGCGGTGGTGCGCGAGCTCTGGGCCAAGGTTGATGCCGGCGGCAGCTTCGACCTGCGCAGTACACCCTACATGGACAAACTGTCCAGCTTCGGCTTCGTGTCAGGCAAGAGTACGCATGCCGACCGGCTGGTGACGATTCGCGACGTGTGGCAGCAGCATCAGGTGATGATCGACACACATACCGCCGATGCGGTGAAGGTGGCGCGCGAGCACACGCTTGCCGGCGTACCGATGATAGTTCTGGAAACTGCCCAGCCGGTGAAATTCGCCGAGACGATCAAGGAAGCGCTCGGTTGCGAACCAGGTCGGCCGAAGGAGTTGGAGGGAATCGAAAGTTTGCCGCAGCGCGTCACCGTCATGGACGCGGATGCGGCAGGCGTGAAAGCCCTGGTTGCGCAGGCCTGCTAAAGGTAGATGACCGCCGGGAAAACGGTGACGGCCAGCACGAGCACCAGCCATTCGAGATTGTGGCGGGCGAGGAAGCCCGTGAAGTGCAGCACCAGAATCGTGATGGCGATGAGATAGTAGAGAATGAAGAGCATCTGACGGTCTCCTGCTGCCGTGCAGCGGAATGGTTCGCAGTGGCGGCGATTATAGGCACATTCTGATACAGGCACCTAGCCATGCGGGTTTCGGAGAAAAAAGTTTTCCTGATTTATGCAAAACCCCTTGACGTCGGGGTTGGATATCCAGTTAGAATCGTTTCGGCAATTTAGCCTTTCAACTTGAGGAGCAATTCAATATGAACAAAGGGGATCTCGTCGAAGTCGCCGCCAAAGAAGCCGACATCAGCAAGGCCGCCGCCGGCAAGGCTCTGGATGCGATTATCGATGCCGTTGTCAAGTCTGTCGCCAAGGGCAATGCCGTGACCCTCGTTGGTTTCGGTACCTTCAAGGCCGCCAAGCGTGCCGCGCGTACGGGCGTCAACCCCAAGACTGGCGAAAAGCTGAAGATTGCCGCTACCACCGTGCCGCGCTTCACCGCCGGTGCCGGCTTCAAGGCCGCTGTCGCGGGCAAGAAGAAGGCCAAGAAGTAAGACCAGTCTTCTGTAGCGATAAGAGGGGTACGGCATGCCGTACCCCTTGTTTTTTACACGGCCGCATTCATGCGCCGCCGATAGAGCAGGCCGGCCGACAGGGCGAGCAGGCCGCACACGAACAGGGTCGGGCGCACGTGCAATGACTCGCTGACCAGTCCGACCGTCAGGCTGCCGAGCGGCGCGATGCCGAGAAACGCGGTCGAGAAAATCGCCATCACCCTGCCCCGGTATTCCTCTTCCACATCGATCTGGATCAGCGTATTGCTGCCCGCTGCCGTCAGCACGACGGAGAAGCCGAGGATCATCAGCAGCGGATAAGCCAGATGGATCGCCGGCACGAAGGCGAAGCAGGCGAGTGCGATGCCGCCGGTGAGCGCGGTACGGCCGACCAGCCGGTCGAGTCCATCCGACGCGTGTTTTCCGCCGCGCCAGGCCAGGAAGAGCGCGGCACAGAGTGAGCCGAAGCCGGCGCTGCCAATCAGGAAACCGTAGGTTTGCGCGTTGCCGTGAAACAGGTCGCGGGCAAAGACCGGCATCATCACCACATAGGGCGTGACGAAGAAACTGAAGCCGGCGACCAGAAACAGCGTCAGTCGGATGCGCGGGTGGGAGAGTGCGTGGTCGATGCCCGCGCGCAAGGCCAGCCAGGCCGAGGGATGCGCACGTGTTGGTCGCGATGAGGTACGAATCGCCGCGAGCGCTGCGAGCACCGCCACGTAAGACAGGGCATTGAGCAGAAAGCAGGCGGCTTCCCCGGCGAGTGCGACGATCAGCCCGGCCAACGCGGGGCCGACGAAGCGCGAGCCGTTCATCAGGAAGGAATTCAGGCCGATGGCGTTGGGCAATACACGCTTGTCGGGAACCATCTGCGCGACGAAGGCCTGGCGTGCCGGGAGGTCCACCGCGTTGATGCAGCCGAGCGTGAACGCCAGCACGAGCAGCAGGATCGGTGTGATCGTGTCCGTCGCGGTTAGCACGAACAGCGCGACCGCCTGCAGCATGGACAGGAATTGCGTCGTCATCAACAGGCGGCGCCGGTCGAGGCGGTCGTTCCAGACGCCGGCAGGGATGCTGAACAGCAGGATCGGGATCTGGCTGGCGAAGCCGACCAAACCGAGCATGGCGGTCGAATCGGTCAGGTGGTAGGCCAGCCAGGTCATCGCGATGTGCTGCATCCAGGTGCCGATCAACGAAATCAGCTGACCGGCGAAAAACAGACGGAAATTGCGCGAACGAAAAGCGGGGAAGCGGGCGTGCACGGCTGGCATGGTGCAATGCTACGGGATGACGGTAGTGGTGGTCACGCTAGAATGCACGCTTTTCCAGGCGTTTCCGTCATGACCGTCCGCACCAGCGCAGTAAGAACCCGCTTTGCTCCCAGCCCGACCGGCTATCTCCATATCGGTGGCGCGCGTACCGCGCTGTTCGCCTGGGCCTACGCCCGCCGCCATGGCGGCCAGTTCATCCTGCGCATCGAGGACACCGACATTGCACGTTCGACGCCCGAGGCAGTGCAGGCGATTCTCGACGGCATGCAGTGGCTGGGCCTCGCGCACGACGAAGGCCCGTTCTACCAGATGCAGCGCATGTACCGGTACAAGGAGGTGATTCAGCAGATGCTCGCGGCGGGTACGGCCTACCATTGCTACACCTCGAAGGAAGAGCTCGACGCGTTGCGCGCTGCGCAGGAAGCGAACAAGGAAAAGCCGCGTTATGACGGTACATGGCGGCCGGAAACAGGAAAGACGCTGCCGGTGCCGCCGTCCGGCGTGCAGCCGGTGGTGCGCTTCCGCAACCCGACCGAAGGCGTCGTCGCCTGGGACGATCAGGTCAAGGGTCGCATCGAGATCGCCAATGCCGAGCTCGACGACTTCATCATCGCGCGCGCCGACGGCACGCCGACCTACAACTTCTGCGTCGTCGTCGACGATTGGGACATGAAGGTCACCCACGTCATTCGCGGCGACGACCACGTCAACAACACGCCGCGCCAGATCAACCTGCTCGAAGCGCTTGGCGCACCGGTACCGCGCTACGGCCATCTGTCGATGATTCTCGGCGACGACGGCACCAAGCTGTCGAAGCGCCACGGTGCCGTATCGGTGATGCAGTATGACGATGACGGCTACCTGCCCGAGGCGGTGCTCAACTACCTTGCCCGGCTCGGCTGGTCACATGGCGATGAAGAAGTCTTCTCGATGGCGCAATTCATCGAGTGGTTCGACCTCGACCACATCACCTCGTCGGCGGCGCAGTTCAACACCGAGAAGCTCAACTGGCTGAACGCCCACTACATCAAGCTGGCCGACGATGCGCGGCTCGGGCAGGAGATCCACCGCCGGCTGGCGCGCGAAGGCGTGACGGAAACCGCGCAGCCTGAAGCCGCCTCGATTGCTGCGCTCTACAAGGATCGCGTCAGCAACCTCAATGAGCTGGCCGACAACGCGCATGCCTTCTACGTGGCGCCGCATCCGTCGGCTGAACTGCTGGCCCAGCATCTCACCGACAGTGCGAAAGCCGCGCTGGGTGACTTGAGAAGCCGTCTTGCCAGCGCCGAGTTTTCACCGGAAGCGCTGGCGAAGACGCTAAAGGAGACGCTGGCCGCGACCGGTCTCAAGATGCCGCAGGTGGCGATTCCATTGCGCGTCGTGCTGCTCGGTCAACCGCAAAGTCCGGCCATCGACCGCGTGCTGGCGGTGATGGGCCGGGAGGAAGTCTTGAGAAGATTGGGTCGCGTGATTTAGTTGTCGCGCACCAGCGTGCCATTTTCGATGCGCACGTGTTCGCCGACCTGCCAGCCAGGAACCATGTCCAGCATCACACTGCGGCTGGAGCCGTCGTTCATGCGCACGATGACTTCGTAACGCGTCGTCTTGCGCTGCGATTTCTCGATCTGGTGACCGGCATAGGCGCCACCGGCCGCACCTGCCACGGTGGCGATCTTCTTGCCCGTACCGCCGCCGATCTGGTTGCCGAGGATGGCACCCACCACGCCGCCAGCGACCGCTCCGAGTCCCGAGCCTTCGCCGGCCTGGGTGATCTCGCGAATGTTGTCGACCACGCCGCAATTGGAACAGACCGGCGCGGGTGCCGGTGCCGGGGCAGCTGCCGGAGCCTGTGCTACCTCGACCGGTGCGGGTTTCGCGGCGGGCTTGGGGGCAGCCTTGACGACCGGCTTTGGCGTGCTTTGCTCGACGGGGGTTGGTGCCGCAGCAGTCTTCTGCTCGGAAGTCAGCGCTGGCGAGACGGCAGGGGCCGTAGCTACGGCAGAAGCTTCGCCGGGGGCTGCCTTGCCGGTGGGCAGCCAGCCGGTAATGGCGGCGATGCCGGCGAGCGAAAAAATGGTCACAGCCACGGCGGCGGTGGCGACGAGCGGGTGCAGACGGGACTTGGTACTGGTTGAGGTGGGGGCTGTCGTATTCATGGAGTCCTCCTTCTGTTGCGGGGTGTAATCAGTGTAACGCGCCGATCCGGGTCTTCAGTGACGGGCGTTACAGTTTTTTACACTCTTGGTGAAGCGCCCCGGAGCGAGCGCGGTGACGAGTTCCGTTTCCAGTGGCAGCGGTTCGTTGTCGATCTGGCCGGCGAGCAGTTCGGCGCAGATTGACGCGAACACCAGCCCGCGCGCACCGAAGCCGTCAATGATCCACAAGCCTTCGTTCGCGACCAGCGGCCCGACGATGGGCAGACGATCGGGCGACATCGGGCGGAAGGAAACACGGCCATCGAGCCGTGCCGGGTCTAGCGATTTGCCGAAGCCGGGCAGCAGCATCTCGAGCCGGTACAGGTTTTCGACATGATCGGCCAGTCGTGGCGCGGGATTGCGATCGCCGCTGGCCATCGTCGCGCCCGCGCAGCGGATGCCATCGACCGCCGGCGTGACGTAGCCGAGCCGCGTGGCGACGATGTCGAACGGCGGCGTGGCTGCTTCCAGCACATGGCTGACCATCCCGCGGCCGACGCGGATCGGCAGCTTGAGGTCAGGCACTAGGGCCGGTGCGTCGATGCCGTTGGCGATCACGACTTCATCCGCATCGATGTTGTCGATGCTGTCGATGCGTTGCCCGTAGCGGACTTCGATGTCCGCGAGCAGCGCACGACACAGGCTGGGCGGGTTGATCCAGCCGGCCTGCGGGAACCACCAGCCACCCAGTTCGACCGGCCAGCCGGCCAGTGCGCTTGCTTCGTCACGCTCGACGAAGCGGCAGAAGTCATCGGGCAATGCGTGTTCGGCGACGATGCGGCGCTGGGTGGCTTCATGTTCAGCATCACGCGCGATGTGCAGCGCGCCGGTCCATCCTAAGCGTGCATCACTCAGTTCCGAAAACTGCCGCTTGCCAAGCAGGAAGCCGGCGCGCAACAGGCGCGCGAGGCGACTATCGTCGAGCGCGGGCAGGGGACGGAACACGCCGGCATGGTTGCCCGATGCGCCTTGCGCCGGCGCCGGTCCGGCTTCGAATACCACGACTTCGTGGTCGCGCTTGGCCAGCGCATGTGCGACGGACGCACCGGCGATGCCGGCACCGATGACGGCGATGCGCCGGCGTCTGAAAGTCGGCGCTGGCGAGACGGCACCGGGTAGCTGCCCGGCCAGCATGTAGCGCTTGGTGCCGAAACCGGGACGTTTTTCGAGGCGAAAGCCATGGCGTGACAACCGGAACATCATGTCGTCTAGTACCGACCAGGAGGCGAGCGTGGCATCTGGCGCAGCACGCTTTGCCAATGCATCGAAAACCTCATCCGACCACATCTCGGGGTTCTTCGCCGGTGCGAAGCCGTCGAGGTAGAAGGCATCGGCAGCGAGGCTCAGTTGCGGCAGCAGTGTCTGCACGTCGCCGAAGCAGAGCGTGAGGACGACATCGCCGAAATCGAGTCGATGCAGTCCGGGCAGCGGCAGCGGCCATTGGGCCTGCAAGCGTGTCGCGAACGGGGTCAGTTCCGGCCAACGCGCATGCAGTTGCTTCAGGTCATCGAGGCGGAAGGGATGCTTCTCGATCGCGACGTAATGCAGGCGGTGACCGGGGTTTGACTTCCATGCCTGCCAGGTCGCAAGGAAGTTGAGGCCGAGGCCGAAGCCGGTTTCGCAGATGACGAAGTCGCGCCCTTGCCAGCGGTCGGGAAGATCGTTACCGGCGAGAAAAACGTGGCGGGCCTGTTCGAGCGCGCCGCTGGCGGAGTGATAGCAATCGCCGTAGGCTGGCGCGTAGGGGATACCGTTCCCGTCGAACGCAAGCTCGGCGGGAACGATGGCCTGATACGTCATTCAGGGCGCATCTGCGGGAACAGAATGACGTCGCGAATGCTGGGGCTGTTGGTGAGCAGCATCACGAGGCGGTCGATGCCGATGCCGCAGCCGCCGGTGGGTGGCAGGCCGTATTCGAGCGCGCGGATGTAGTCGGCGTCGTAGAACATCGCCTCTTCGTCACCGGCGTCCTTGGCCTTGGCCTGTTCCTGGAAGCGCGCGGCCTGATCCTCTGGGTCGTTCAATTCGGAGAAGCCGTTGGCGATTTCGCGGCCGACGATGAACAGCTCGAAGCGTTCAGTGACTTCCGGGTTCTTGTCCGAGCGGCGTGCGAGCGGTGAAACTTCCGTCGGATAGTCGATGATGTAGGTCGGGTCCCACAACTCGGCTTCGGTGGTTTCCTCGAACAGTTGCATTTGCAGCGTGCCGAGGCCGGCGAGCGGCTTCACTTCGACCTTGAGGTCGATGAGCTTCTGGCGCACCCAGCCGGCATCGCCCAGCATCGTCAGACTGTAGCCGGGATGATGGTAGTGGATCGCCTCGGCGATGGTCATGCGACGGAACGGCTTGGACAGGTCGAGCGTGCGGCCCTGGTAGTCGAAGGTTTCGGTGCCGAGCGCCTCGCGTGCGGCCTGGCGGATCAACCCCTCGGTGAAGTCCATCAGGGTCTGGTAGTCTGCATAGGCCTCGTAGAACTCCATCATGGTGAATTCGGGGTTGTGGCGCGGCGAGAGGCCTTCGTTGCGGAAGTTGCGATTGACCTCGAACACCTTCTCGAAGCCGCCGACGACGAGGCGCTTGAGATAGAGCTCCGGCGCGATGCGCAGGAACAGCTCCATGTCGAGCGCGTTGTGGTGCGTGGTGAAGGGCTTGGCCGCGGCACCGCCCGGGATCGGATGCATCATCGGCGTTTCGACTTCGAGGAAGCCGTGGTGCGTCATGTAATTGCGGATCGACTGGATCATGCGGCTGCGCGCGACGAAGGTGAAGCGCGTTTCCTCGTTGGTGGCGAGGTCGAGGTAACGCTGGCGATACTTCTGCTCGACGTCGGTGAGGCCGTGGAATTTTTCCGGCAGAGGGCGCAGGCACTTCGAGAGCAGGCGGATCTCGCTGCACTGAACGGTCAGTTCGCCGGTCTTGGTTTTCATCAGCGTGCCGACTGCGCCGACGATGTCGCCGAGGTCCCATTTCTTGAAGTCGTCATAGACCGCTTCGCCGACACCGTCTTTCTGGACATAGAGCTGGATGCGGCCGGACAGATCCTGGATCGTCGCGAAACTGGCCTTGCCCATGATGCGCTTGAGCATGATGCGGCCGGCGATCTTCACCTCGATCGGCGTGGCTTCGAGCTCTTCCTTCGTCTTCTCGCCGTAGAGTTCGTCGAGACGCGCAGCGAGATTCTCGCGACGGAAATCGTTCGGGTAGGCGCGGCCCGAGTCGCGCCAAGCCTGCAGCTTCGCGCGGCGCTCGGCGATGATGTGATTTTCGTCTACTTGTGGGGCGGCAGGAGTGTTATCGCTCATGGCAATGCTTTCAATTAAACGCCCTGTTTCAGGCTGGCTTCGATGAAGGTGTCGAGGTCGCCGTCGAGCACCTTTTGGGTATTGGAAATTTCGACGTTGGTGCGCAGGTCCTTGATGCGTGAGTTGTCCAACACGTAACTGCGAATCTGGTGTCCCCAGCCCACATCGGTCTTGCCGGCTTCGAGCTTGTCGGCCTCTGCCTGGCGCTTGCGCAGTTCCAGCTCATACAAACGTGACTTGAGCATTGCCATCGCCTCGGCCCGGTTGCGGTGTTGCGAACGGTCGTTCTGGCACTGCACGACGATGCCGGTCGGCGCGTGCGTGATGCGGATCGCCGAGTCGGTTTTGTTGATATGCTGACCGCCGGCGCCCGAGGCGCGGAAGGTGTCGATGCGCAGGTCGGCCGGGTTGATCTCGACCTCGATGCTGTCGTCGATCTCGGGATAGACGTAGAGGCTGGCAAAGCTGGTGTGGCGGCCGCCCGACGAATCGAACGGCGATTTGCGCACCAGTCGGTGTACGCCCGTTTCCGTGCGCAGGAAGCCGTAGGCATAGTCGCCTTCGACCTTCAGGCTGGCGCTGCGGATGCCGGCAACGTCGCCGTCGGTCTGTTCGAGAATCTCGGCCTTGAAGCCCTTGCGCTCGCAGTACTTGAGGTACTGGCGTAGCAGCATGCTGGCCCAGTCGCAAGCTTCGGTGCCGCCGGCGCCGGCCTGGATGTCGATGAAGCAGTTGTTCGGGTCGGCCGGGTTGGCGAACATGCGGCGGAATTCGAGGTCTGCGACCTTGGCTTCGACGTCGGCCAGATCGGTTTCGACGGCGACTAGCGTGTCATCGTCGTTTTCCGCCTTCGCCATGTCAAATAGATCGCGGGCATCGGCGAGGCTGCTTTTCACGCCTTCCAGCGTGGCGACGACGGCTTCGAGGGATTTCTTTTCCTTGCCCAGGGCCTGGGCCTTCTCGGCATCGTTCCAGATGCCGGGGTCTTCCATCAGCTGATTGATTTCAGCGAGTTTCTCCGACTTCGCAGCGAAGTCAAAGATACCTCCGGAGTTGATCGCCGCGGGCTTCGAGGTCGGCGATGTGATGGGCGATGGCGTTGAGGCGTTCTGCTTCCATGGTGTTTTCGTGCAAAGTTTTGATCAGGAATTATACCTGCGCGACCTTGCGCGGCCGGGGCAGAATCTGCACGCCGACGATGCAAGCGAAGATCAGGAAACCGCCTGCCAGCTGGATCGGTGCGAGGCGTTCGCCGAGGTAAAGCGCGCCGGCCAACGCCGCGAACAGGACTTCCGAGCTCAGGATGATCGCCGCTTCCGCGGGACGGGTGTGTCGCTGCGCCACGACCTGCAGCGTATAGCCGATGCCGACCGACAGCACGCCGCCGTACAGGATGGCCGGCATGGCATTCCAGAGGCCGATGAGCGTCGTGGCTTCCAGCAGCAGGCCGGCCAGTGTCGACAGCAGACCGCAGACGAGGAACTGCACCAGCGCCACGAAGATCGGATTGCCCTTGCGCGTAGCGACACGGCCGACCCACAGGACATGCGCGGCCCAGAACAGCGTGCTGCCGATGACCCAGAAATCGCCCGTATTCAACGCGGTGAAGGTGCCGCCGCTCAACAGGAATGTGCCGATGAAGCAGCCGATCGCGGCAGGCCAGAGCGATGCATGCGGCCGGTGATGATGGATTGCCCAGCCCAGCACCGGCACCAGCGGCACGTAGAGCGCGGTGAGGAAGCCGGCGTTCGAGACCGAGGTGCTGACGATGCCGATCTGCTGCATCACTACGCCGAGCGTCAGCAGGATGCCAAGGCCGGAGGCGGTCAACAGGTCGATACGGTCGGGTTTGATGCCGCGCTCGGCCAGGCGAGAGTATTCGCGCAGTGCGAGGGGCAGGATCACCAGCGCGCCGAGCATGAAACGCACCCCGGTGTACATCAGCGGGCCGACGTTGGCCATCCCGAGTTGCTGGGCGACGAAGGTGGTGCCCCAGATCAGCGAAACGACCAGCAGCAGGCCGATGGCCATGCCGCGGCTCATGGCTGCACGGGCAGCAGGAAGGCGCCTTTGATTCCGGAAATGAGCATCTGCACGGCCATGGTGGTGAGCACCAGGCCCATGAGTCGTTCCATCGCCGCGAGGCCGGGCTTGCCGAAGAGTCGGGCCAGCCGCTCGCCAGCCAGCAGGACAAGCGTATTGATCACGATGGCGACGAGGATCGCACCGATCAGCGACATCACCTGCGGTTCCTGGCGCGAGGTCAGCAATACGGTGGCGAGCGCCGCCGGCCCCGCGATCATCGGCACGGCGATCGGCACGATTAGCGGTTCGCCTTCGCGGCTGGCATCGTCCTCGTGATGGTTGTGCGCAGGGAAGACCATGCGCACGGCGATCAGGAAAAGAATCAGGCCGCCGGAGATCTCCAGTGCCGGTGCGGACAGGCGCAAGGCCGAAAGCAGCCAGTCGCCGATGAAGACGAAGATGATCAGCAGCAATGCCGCGATGGCGTTTTCACGCAGGACAATGCGTTGCCTGCGCGTCGGTTCCAGCGGGCGCAGCAGCGAGATCAGCAGCGGAATGTTGCCGAGCGGATCCAGCAGGATCAACAGCAGCACGACCGTGGCAAGAAAATCAGTGGTCATGCAACCCAACTAGAAACCGTGCTTGACCTGCGACAGGAAGGCGCGGGCGCGGTCGTGTTCGGGATTGGTGAAGAAGGCCTGCGGCGCGGCATCTTCGAGGATTGCGCCGTGGTCGAAGAAAATCACGCGATCGGCGACTTCGCGGGCGAAGCCGATCTCGTGCGTGACGACGAGCATGGTGATGCCGGTGTGGGCGAGTTCGCGCATGACGCTCAGTACTTCATTGACCATTTCGGGATCGAGTGCCGAGGTCGGCTCGTCGAACAGCAATACCTTCGGGTCCATGGCCAGTGCTCGGGCGATGGCGACGCGCTGCTGCTGGCCGCCGGAAAGTTGTACCGGATACTTGAGTGCCTGATCCTTGAGTCCGACGCGTTCCAGCAGCGCCATGGCTTTCGCTTCGGCGTCCTGCTTGCCCATCTTGCGAACGCGCATCGGTGCCAGGGTGAGATTGCGCAGGATGCTCAGGTGGGAAAACAGGTTGAAGCTCTGGAACACCATGCCGACTTCGCGGCGAATCGCATCGAGGTGCTTGATGTTGTCGTCGAGCTCGATGCCGTCGACGCGAATGCTGCCGGTGTCGTGCGGTTCCAGCCGGTTCAGGGTGCGCAGGAAAGTCGACTTGCCGGAACCGGACGGCCCGAGGATGGCCGTAACCTGTCCCTCGTAAAAGGTCGCCGTTACGCCCTTGAGCGCATGGAAGGCACCGAAGTGCTTGTGCACATTCTCGGTAACGATGATCGGCTTGAGGGCAGACATGGCGCTAGCGCTTGCGACCGACGTCGAGCTGGCTTTCGAGCGCTGCCGTGAGTGTGGTGAAGGCGGTCGTGAGAATCAGGTAGATCGACGCAACGGTCAGAAATACCGGGATCGGCTGGTAGCTCTCGGCCTGAATGCGATAGCCGACCATGGTCAATTCGACAACGCTAATGGCATAGGCTAGCGACGAATCCTTGACCAGCGAGGCGAGGTTGTTGGCCAGCGCAGGCAGGGCGACGCGCATGCTCTGCGGCAGCACGATGTCCATGAAGCCCTGAAAGGGCGAGAGGCCAAGCGCGCGGGCCGCCTCTACCTGGCCATGGGGCACCGCGAGGATGCCGGCGCGCACGCATTCGGTGTTGTAGGCGCCGACGTTGAGCGCCAGCGCGATGGCTGCGCAGCTGAAATCCGAGATCTCGATTGATGCGGGCAGGAGTTGCGGCACCACCAACCAGACAAACAGGATCTGCAGCAGCAGGGGGGTGCCGCGGAACAGCCAGACATAGAAATTACAGAACCACCGCAGCGGCAGGAAGGCGGAGAGTTTGCCGATGCCGGCTAGTACGCCGATCACGATGCCGGCCGTACCCGCGACCAGCGTGAGCATGACCGTGATCCGCGCCCCGTCGGCGAACATTTCCGCCGCCGGTCCGATCGGCGCGGGCGCAAGAGAGAGCGGGATGGCCATCCCCCATAAAAACAGCAGGAGGCTGACCATCGCGGCGAACATCGTCCATGCCGGATGCTCCCTGGCCCAGCGCATAGTGTTGCGGAACCCTGCTTACTTGCAGGAAGCGTCGGTCTTGAAGTACTTCTGGGACAGTGCCTGATACGTCCCGTTCTTCATGATCTCGGCCAGTCCGCGGTTCAGTTGGTCCTTCAGTTCCGGGTTGTTCTTGCGCAGGATCATCGAGACGCGTTCGACGAAAACATGCTCGCCCGCGACGATGCCGGCTTCCGGATTCTTCTGCAGCGTTTCATGGATCAGCCAGCGGTCGGAAATCCACGCATCGGTCTTGCGCGCCTTGAGCGCGGCATAGGCTTCCGGATCGGCCTTGTAGGTCTTGACTGCCTTGACGCCGGGAATCTTCTTGGCGTTGTCGAGGTAGCTGGTGCCGATCTGCACGCCGACGGTCTTGCCCTTGAGCGCGGCGACGGTGAGCGGGCCATCCTTGCGGGCGGCGATCTGGCCGCCGGTGCAGTAGTGCGGGTCGGTGAAGTCGACGGCCTTGGCACGCTCTTCCGTGTAGCCATGCGAGGCGATGGCGAAGTCGAAACGGTCCTGGCCGAGCGAGGCGATTTGCGCGTCGAAGGGCACGACCTTCCATTCCATCTTGAGGCCCAGCTGCTTGACGATGGCTTCGGCGATATCGACTTCGAAGCCGGTCAGCTTGGTGCCCTCGTAGTAGTTGAACGGGGCGAAGGCGCCCTCGGTGGCGACGATCATCGTGCCTGAGGTCTTGATGGTGTTCCAGTCGCGCGCCTGTGCGGTGCCGATTGCAAGGAGCGAAGCCATCGAGGCAACGCCCAGCCACTTCGCGAACTTACGCATATTCCCCTCCTTGGAAAAAAGTGGCGGGATTCTACTCCCGCCTTTCTAGTGAATCTCGCGGGTTTCGAGGAAGGTGATGCTCGGGTGGCGCTCCTGCGCCATCTGCAGGTTGACGCGGTTTGGCGCGAGGTAAACGTAATCGCCGGCACCATCCAGGGCGAGATTGGCACCGGCCTTGTCTTCCAGTGCCCGCAGGTCGAGGTCGGCACCGCGCAACCAGCGCGCAGTGGCGACGTTGACGGGCTCGAAGAAGCAATCAACGCCGTATTCGTGTTCGAGTCGATGGGCGACGACATCGAACTGCAGCAGACCGACCGCGCCGAGGATCAGGTCGTTCGAGCCGAGCGGCTTGAAGAGTTGCGTCGCGCCTTCCTCGGCGAGCTGCTGGAGGCCCTTTTGCAGTTGCTTCATCTTCATCGGGTTGCGGATCTGCGCGCGGCGGAAATGCTCCGGCGCGAAGCAGGGGATGCCGGTGAATTTCAAATCCTCGCCTTCGGTGAAGGTGTCGCCGAGCACGACGGTACCGTGGTTCGGGATGCCGAGGATGTCGCCGGGCCAGGCTTCGTCGGTGGTGCTGCGGTCCTGCGCCATGAAGGTGATCGCATTGTTGATCGCCAGCGTCTTGCCGGTCGACAGCTGCTTGAGCTTGATGCCGCGCGTGTAGTGGCCCGAACAGACGCGCACGAAGGCGATGCGGTCACGGTGCTTCGGGTCCATGTTGGCCTGGATCTTGAAGACGAAGCCGGAGAACTTGGGTTCCAGCGGCTCGACCTGACGCGATGCCGATGGACGGTGCTGCGGCGGCGGCGACAGGTCGACAATGGCATCGAGCAGCGATTGCACGCCGAAGTTGTTGATCGCCGAACCAAAGAACACCGGCGTCTGCTTGCCGGCGAGATAGGCGTCCTTGTCGAAGGTGTGCGAAGCGCCTTTCACCAGTTCCACTTCAGCACGCAGCTCCTCGGCCTGATAGCCGAGCAGTGCATCGAGTTCGGGATTGTCGAGGCGCTCGATGGTGCGCGATGTTCCCTTTTCGGCCTGCGGGTCGAAGAAATACACGCAGTCGTCGTAGAGGTCATACACGCCGCGGAAGCTCTTGCCCATGCCGATCGGCCAGGTCATCGGTGCGCACTGGATCTTCAGCACATCCTCGATCTCGTCGAGCAGATCGATCGGCGCGCGGCCTTCGCGGTCGAGCTTGTTGATGAAGGTGACGATCGGCGTGTCGCGCAGGCGGCAGACATTCAGCAGCTTGATGGTCTGTGCCTCGACGCCGTTCACCGAGTCGATCACCATCGTTGCCGAGTCGACGGCCGTCAGCGTGCGATAGGTGTCTTCGGAAAAATCCTGGTGGCCCGGGGTGTCGAGCAGGTTCACCATGTGCTCGCGGTAGGGGAACTGCATCACCGACGAAGTGACCGAAATGCCGCGCTGCTTTTCCAGTTCCATCCAGTCGGAGGTGGCATGGCGCGCGGCCTTGCGGGCGCGGACTTCGCCGGCGACCTGAATCGCGCCGCCGAACCACAGCAGTTTCTCGGTCAACGTGGTTTTGCCCGCGTCAGGGTGGGAGATGATGGCGAAGGTGCGGCGACGGGCGATTTCGTGGGCGAGCTTGGACACGGCGGTACGGAGCAACAGAGAGGGCGCGGATTATACGGGCCGCACAAAAGTCGGCGCTGGCGAGACGGCAGCTGAATTTATTTCTGCTTGGCGAGGAAGCGCTGCACCGCGTCGAGATGTTCGGGCTCGTTGTGGCACATGCCCTGGAACACCGCGCAAAGGTCGAGGAAGTCCTTGAGCTCCATGCGCTGTGCCATCTTCATCAGTCGCTTGGTCAGACGCAGTGCCTTGGGCGGCTGGGTGGCGAAGCGTGCGGCGTGAGCCATGGCACGGGGCAGCAGTTCCTCCGGCGGGACGACATCGAGCACCACACCCAGCGCAAGCGCCTCGGTGGCGTCGATGATGCGGCCGCTGAGCGTCAGCTCGAAGGCGCGCTGGTAGCCGATCTGGCGCTGCATGAACCAGGCGCCGCCGTCGCCGGGAATGATGCCGAGATTGAGGAAGGTCTCGCCGAACTTTGCCTTCTCCGAGGCGATGCGCAGGTCGGCCATGTTGGCGAGGTCGAAGCCGGCGCCGATGGCGGGGCCGTTGACCGCCGCGATGATGGGCACTTCGATATCCTGCAGCGCTAGCGGGATGCGCTGGATGCCGGCGCGGTAGCGGGCAGCGACTTCAGCGACGTCGCCGGCGAAATCACCGCCGCGATCCGCCATGTCCTTGACGTTGCCGCCCGACGAGAAGGCGGCGCCCGCCCCGGTAATGACCAGCGCCGACACATCCGTGCAGCGATTCACCCACTGGGCGACGGCGAGGATGTCCTCGATCAGCGCGGTACCGGTGAGGGCGTTGCGGACATCGTCGCGGTTGAGTGTGAGGGTGGCGACGCGATCCGCTAGGGCAAGCGTGGCATCGGTCAGGACGGGCAGGGCGGGCAGGCTCATGGAGCGGATCTCCTAATTCATGACCGAGCGGTTGCTGATGATGCGGGCATCCGCCACGGCGTAGCCATGCGCATAGGCCAGCACCGGATTGAGGTCGAGCTCGGAAATCTGCGGATAGGCCGCCACGATGCTGGACACCTTGAGCAGCAGGTCGACCAGCGCCGGCTTGTCGGCCGGCGGGATGCCGCGCACACCCTGCAGGATCTTGCGCCCCTTGATCTGGTCGACCATCGACTCGGCATCGTGGCGCGAGAGCGGGATGGCGCGGAAGGCGACGTCCTCGAGGATCTCGACGAAGATGCCGCCGAGGCCGAACATCAGCACCGGGCCGAAGATCGGGTCGCGCACCACGCCGATGATGACCTCCGTGCCCTTGGCTGCCATCGGCGTGACCAGTACGCCGCGGATGTCGGCCTCCGGGTCGTAGGCGCGGCACGACATCATGATCTGGTCGAAGGCCCGCCGCAACGCATCGATACCCACGAGGTTCAACTTCACGCCGCCCGCATCGGACTTGTGCAGGATGTCCTTGGAAACGATCTTCATGGCCAGCGGCCGGTCGCCGAACGATGCCGCCACAGCGTCGAGCTCCTCGATCTTGTGCACTACGGATTCCGCGGCCACCTCGACGCCATGATTGCGCAGCAGCGTCTTGGCCTCGAACTCGAAGAGATTGCGGCCTTCGGTCTGGGCGCGCGAAAACACCGCGACCATCTCGGAGTTCGGTTCGATGCCGGGATGCGGCGCCTGCTTGTCGAGGTTCTGCAGGTAGATGCCGCGCTCGCCGAGTGCCGCCAGCACGCGTACCGCCTGCTCGATCGAGGCATACACCGGCAGTCCGGCCTCATGCAAGCGGCGCAAGGGCGGCGGTTTCACCGGCGCGTAGAGGCTGTAGATGACAACGGGTTTCTCGGAACGGTTCGCCAGTTCGATCATCGATTCCGCCGCGCGCATTTCTTGGCCGAGGAGGTGTTCGGCAAAGCGCAGGCCGTAACCGCCGAACATGCCGACCAGTAACACCGCGTCGACGTTGTCATCCGCTTCGACGATCTCCAGACATTCCGACAACACGTGCGGGTTGGCGTCGCTGGTGCCGGCCACGTCGACCGGATTGGCCAGCGAGGCTTGCGGCACGAGGATGGTCGCCAGTTTTCCGCGTGTTTCCTCGGTGAGCGCTGCGAGTTCGAGGCCGGCTTCGGCCAGTCGGTCGGCGGAAATGGTGGCCTGGCCGCCGCCATCCGCGATGATGGCGACGCGCTTGCCGCGGGCTTTCTGCATCAGGCCGAGGCCTTCGGCTACCGGCAGGATCTCGTCGGAGTTATGCACCACGCTGACGCCCGCCTGCCGCAGCAGGTCGACGGTCATGGCATAGCTGCCGGCGAGCGCGCCGGTGTGCGATTTGGCCGCCTGCTTGCCGAGCTCGGTCGAACCGGACTTGTAGATCACCACCGGTTTGGCGGCCGTGACTTCGCGCGCGACCTGCAGGAAGCGCTGACCGTCGCGGAAGCCCTCGACATAGAGCGTGGCGACACGGGTGTGTTCCTCTTCGCCGAGATACTGAAGATAGTCGTAAAAGCCGATGTCGGTCTGGTTGCCGGGACCGACGTAGGTCGAGAAGCCGACATGCCCATTGTTTTCGGCTTCCAGCACCAAGGCAAGCAGCATGTTGCCCGATTGCGAAATGAAGCCGATGTGCCCCGGCTTGACGTTGGCCAGTGCGAGCAGGTTGACCTGCTTGTGCAGGTTGAACATGCCGGACGTGTTCGGACCGATGATGCGCACATTTCCCGCGCGAGCGGCATCAAGCAATTCCTGTTCGAGCTTCACGCCGTCGCCGCCGATCTCGCGAAAACCGCTCGCCAGGATGACGGCACCCTTGACGCCTTTGCGCCCGCACTCCGCAATCAGGCCGGGCACGGTGCTCGCCGGTGTGCAGATCAGCGCGAGGTCGATCGGGCCGGGTATGGCATCAATCGATGGGAAGGTTTTCACGCCGAGCACCATGTCGGCCTTGGGATTGATCGGATAGATTTCGCCTCGGTAGCCGTCCTTGATCAGGCCGACCATCGCCTTGTAGCCGCGCTTGGTCGGATCGGTCGAGGCACCGACGATGGCGATCGAGTCCGGGGCGAGAAAGTCGTGCAGCGGGCTGGTGTGGACGGGGGTGGAGTCGAGTGTGTTCATGTCATTCCCCCTTGAACACCGGCGCACGTTTTTCGGCAAAGGCATCGACGCCTTCCTGCCAGTCCTTCGTCGTGCCGACGAAGGTCATCCCTTCGAGTTCGGCCACGAGGCAGGCATCGAAGGTGCGCTCGGCGGAGAGGTTGAGTTGTTCTTTGGCGAGGCGCATCGAGAAAGGCGCCTTGCCCGCCACCCTGAGCGCGAACTCGCGGGCGGCGGAAAGAAAGCCCGCGTCGGGAAACACGCGGTTGGCCAGGCCGATGCGCACGGCTTCGTCACCCTGGATGCGTTCGCCGAGGAAGACCAGTTCGCGCGCCTTGGCGAGGCCGACCAGGCGCGGCAGCAGCCAGGTGACGCCACCACCGAGGAAGTTGCCGATGCTGACTTCCGGCAGGCCGATCTGCGCGCTTTCGGACATTAGCAGGAAGTCGGCGGCGATCGCCAATTCGGCGCCGGCGCCGAGCGCATAGCCATTGACGGCGGCAATGACGGGTTTCTCAAGCGTTAGCAGGCGCTTGCAGACGGTCTGCTCGCCTTGCAGGTACTGGCGGCGGTCGAAGGCAGTGCGGCCGGCCTTGTGCTCCTTGAGGTCGGCGCCGACGCAAAAGGCGCGCCCTTCACCGGTCAGCAGGATAACGCGGACGTCCTGATCCGCGGCAGCGACGCCGAGTGCATCGTTGAACTCATCGTAAAGCTGCTGGGTAACGGCATTGAGCCGTTGCGGCCGGTTGAGGCGGATTTCCGCGATGCCGTCCTGCAGGTTGTAGAGAATCGTTTCATAGTTCATTTTCAATCCTTGCTTCCGCGGCGTGGGGTGCGGCTTTCGCCTGGCGTCGCCGCTGGGCAAAAATGACTAGCCCGAGGACTGCGAGCGCCGGCAGATACATCCACTCCTTGTCGGGGCGGTTACTCGGTACCTCGACGGCGCTGATCGTGAAGCCCTGTTCGATGCCGAGTTTCTCGGCACGGCTACCGAACTTCACGCGCATGACCTGCACGGTATCGCCCATCTTCATGACCTTGATGCCCGCACTGTCGAGGCGGCGCTGCGGCGTGTCCGCCTGCTTGCCAAGCGGCAGCAACACGCCCTTCTTCACGTCCTCGCCTTCCAGCGACATGCCTTCGATCCACATGCGCAGGCGGGCCTCGTCCGGGAGGTGCTTGACGACCTCAAACACCTGGTTGCCCGGCAACTGCTTGTAGGGTGGATAGATCATATCCATCCAGAATCCCGGCCGGAACAGGCTGAAGCAGACGAGCAGCAGCAGGGCGGACTCCCACCAGCGATTGCGGGTGAAGAACCAGCCCTGCGTCGCTGCGGCGAACAGCAGGTTGGCGACGATGGCACTGGCGATGACGATCAGCAGGTGCAGCCATGAATCGATGCCGATCATCAACAGTTGCGTGTTGAAGATGAACATGAAGGGCAGGATGGCGGTGCGGATCGAGTAGCCAAAGGCGGTCACACCCGTCTTGATCGGATCACATTTGGCGATCCCGGCGGCGGCATAGGAGGCCAGCCCGACCGGTGGCGTGACGTCGGCCATCAGGCCGAAGTAGAAGACGAACAGATGCACGGCGATCAGCGGCACCAGCAGGCCGTTCTGTGCGCCGATCTCGACGACCACCGGCGCCATCAGCGTGGATACGACAATGTAATTCGCTGTGGTGGGCAGGCCCATGCCAAGAATCAGGCAAATCATCGCGACCATCAGCAGCATCACGATCAGGTTGCCACCCGACACCGCTTCGACGAACTCGGTCATGACAAGGCCGATGCCGGTCAGCGTGACCGTGCCGACAATGATGCCGGCGGCGGCCGTGGCGATGCCGATACCGATCATGTTGCGCGCGCCGATGGTCAGGCCATCATAGAGATCGCGCCAGCCCTGCTTGAACGCATGAGCCTGACCGCCATGACCGCGGAACAAGGCGAACAAGGGGCGTTGCGTGACCAGGATGAACATCAAGAAACAGGTCGCCCAGAAGGCTGAGAGCGCGGGCGAGAGTTCCTCAACCATCAGGTTCCAGATCAGTGCAGCCACCGGCAGCAGAAAGTGCAGGCCGGATTTCAAAGTCGGTCCGGCATCGGGCAGTTCGGTGATCGGATCATTCGGGTCATCCATATGCAATTCGGGGAAGCGTGCGGCGAAACGGATCAAGCCGACATAGGCGATCAACATGCCTGCCGCAATGAGCATGAACGCGTGGTCGCCCGCGACGTGCTTGATCCAGCCGAGGCCGTAATAGACCGTGCCAGCGAGCACGATGATGCCGCTTACCGTCATGGCGAAGGATATCAGCCGGGATTGCCAAGGGTGCAGGGTGCGACGCGGCAGCCCGCGGATATCTGCCTTCATTGCCTCGAGGTGCACTATGTAGAACAGCGCGATGTAGGAGATGATCGCGGGCAGGAAGGCATGTTTGATCACCTGTGTGTAGGGAATGCCGACGTATTCGACCATCAGGAAGGCAGCGGCACCCATCACCGGCGGCATGATTTGCCCATCAACCGAGGCAGCGACCTCGACGGCACCAGCCTTGTCGGGGCGATAGCCGACCCGTTTCATCAGGGGGATGGTGAAGGTGCCTGTTGTGACGACATTGGCGATCGATGAGCCGGAGATCAGGCCGGTGGCCGCCGAGGCGACCACGGCCGCCTTGGCCGGCCCTCCACGCATGTGACCGAGCAGGGAGATCGCGCTCTTGATGAAGTAGTTGCCGGCGCCGGCGGTTTCGAGCAGTGCGCCGAACAGCACGAAGAGGAAGATGAAGCCGGACGATACGCCGAGCGCCACACCGAACACGCCCTCGGTGGTGAGCCACAGGTGTGACATGCCTTTCGACAGCGACGCGCCCTTGTGGGCGATCATGTCGGGCATGTAGGGGCCGAGGAAGATATAGCCGATGAAGATCGTGGCGAGGATCACCATCGGCAGGCCGAGCGCGCGGCGCGCCGCTTCCAGCAGCAGGATGAGGCCCGTTACGGCGACAACCAGGTCGAGCGTCGTCGGCTGACCGGGACGCGTCGAGAGTTCCTTGTAGAAAAGGAACAGGTACGCCATGCAAAAGGCGGCGACAAGCGCGAGGATCCAGTCGATGTGTGGAATCCGGTGACGTGGCGATCGCTTGAATGCCGGGTAGGCGAGGAAACCTAGGAACACGGCGAGTGCAAGATGCAACGAGCGCGCTTCCGTGTCGTTGAAGACGCCGATGCCGACTGAAAACGGCAGCGGCGAGGCAAACCAGAGCTGGAACAGCGACCAGAACAAGGCGACGCCGACCAGCAGGCTCGCCGCCCAACCCTTGGGCTTGCGCCCGCCGGTATCGGCCTCGGCGACGATTTTCTTGAGATCTTTGTCGCTCAGATCGTGATGAGCGGATTTGCGTTTCCGGAACACGATGCTGCTTCCTCGCTAGGGATCGATGAGACCACTCTTTCCGGCCGGGCGGGGAAGAGTGATCTCATGGGCTTACATCCAGCCCTTTTCCTTGTAGTACTTCACGGCACCATCGTGCAGCGGGGCCGACAGGCCATTCTTGATCATGTCTTTCGGATCGAGGTGTGCAAACGCCGGGTGCAGCTTCTTGAAGTCGTCGAAATTGTCGAATACGGACTTGACCAACTGATAGACCACATCGGCAGAAACCTTGCTGGATGACACGAAGCTGGCGACCACGCCAAAGGTCTTCACCGGATTCGGATTGCCTGCATACATGCCGCCCGGAACCGTGGCTACTGCGTAGTAAGGATGCTCAATGACGAGCTTGTCGATCGCCGGTCCCACGACATTCACGAGTTTCGCGCCGCAGGTGGTCGTCGGGTCCTGGATGCTGGCATTCGGGTGACCGACGACGTAGACGAAGGCATCGATCTTGTTGTCGCACAGGGCCGCACCTTGTTCGTCAGCCTTCAATTCGGAAGCCAGTGAGAAATCGCTGGTTTTGATGCCCATGGCCGGCATCAGCACTTCCATCGTCGCGCGCTGGCCGGAACCCGGGTTGCCGATATTCACACGCTTGCCCTTGAGATCCTCGAATTTCATCGCATTGGCTTCCTTGCGGGCGACGACCGTCAGGGGTTCCGGATGAATCGAGAATACTGCGCGCAGGTCGCTAACGGGGCCGCCATCCTTGAACTGCACCAGACCTTTGGTAGCGTTGTACTGGACATCGGACTGTGCGACACCGAAGTCCAGTTCCCCCGCCTTGATGGTATTGATGTTGTAAACCGACCCTCCGGTGCTCTCGACAGAGCAACGCATGCCGGTCTTGGCGCGATCCTTGTTCATCAGGCGGCAAATTGCGCCGCCGGCGGCGTAGTAAACACCGGTCACGCCCCCGGTACCGATCGTGACGAACTTGGTATCGGCGGCCTGCGCGGTCAGACTGAACGCGGAAGCGCCCAGCGCCAGTGCGGCTGACAATGCAACGAATTTTTTCATGGTGTGTGTCTCCTTTTGTTATGAACGACTGCTGCGAAAAAAACGGATCAGGGATAGAGGCCCCGGCGGTCACGTGCGGCGAGCACGCGCGTACAGGCGAGAATGTAGGCAGCGGTGCGCAGCGATACCCTGCGTTCTTCCGCCATCCTGGCCACCACGTCGAATGCGGTAATCATGATACTTTCAAGACGATCATTGATTTCCTTCTCGGTCCAGAAAAAGCTCGAGAAGTCCTGCACCCACTCGAAATAGCTCACTGTGACGCCGCCGGCATTGGCCACGACGTCGGGGACGACCGTGATGCCGCGCTCGGCGAGGATATCGTCGGCGACCGGCAGGGTCGGACCGTTCGCACCTTCGACGACGATACGCGTTTGAATCCGTGCGGCCCGGGTGGCCTCCAATTGGCCTTCGAGTGCCGATGGCACAAGAAACTCGCAGGGCACATCCCAGAACGCTTCGGTGTCGATTTTCTCCGCGTCGGGGAAGTCGACGAGGCGGTTACCTTCGTTGACATGGCGCACAGCCTTCGCCACATCGATGCCGGCGGGGTTGGTGACGCTGCCGCTGGCATCCTGCAGGGCTACGATGCGTCCGCCAGCCGCGGCGAAGCACTGTGCCGCGACCGAGCCGACATTGCCGAATCCCTGGATGACGACACGTGCGCCCTGAATTGGCAAGTCCTGTCGCAGTCCCGCTTCGCGCGCCGTGATGAACACCCCGCGGCCCGTCGCCTCGCGGCGGCCGAGACTGCCGCCGAGGCTGATCGGCTTGCCGGTGACCACGCCGCTGACGGTGCCGCCCTGGTTGATCGAGAAGGTGTCCATCATCCACGCCATCGTCTGCTCGTCGGTGCCGACGTCCGGTGCCGGGATGTCGCGGCCGGGACCGATGAGCAAGCCGATTTCCGAGGTGTAGCGCCGTGTCACGCGTTCCAGTTCGGCACGCGACAGCGAAGCCGGCGCGACGCGCACGCCACCCTTGGCGCCGCCATAGGGGAGATTGAGCGCCGCGTTCTTGATCGTCATCCAGCCCGAGAGGGCCATGACTTCGTTGAGTGTCACGTCCGGATGAAAGCGCACGCCGCCCTTGCCCGGGCCGCGTGAGACGTTGTGCTGCACGCGATAGCCTTCGTAATGCGCCAGCGAGCCATCGTCGCGATGGATCGGCACGTCGACGATCAGGATGCGTTTCGGATGCTTGAGGGTTTCGAGCCAGTAACCGACCTTGCCGAGGTAGGGCGCGACGCGGTCGATCTGTTCGAGAAAGCTGGCCCACGGCTCGGGCCGGGCCGGGTCGAGATAGGAGAGCGGGTTCATGGCGCTATTGTGCGCCCGCCCGTTTCAGTTCGGCAATGAGTTCCGCGGCATGTCGTGCCGGTTCGACATCGCGGTAGATCTTCGCGATGCGCCCGGCCGGATCGATCAGGAAGGTGTGGCGCTTGGCGAACTTCACGACGGCGAAATCGTTGAGCGCGCCGTAGCGGCGCGACACCTTGCCGTCAGTGTCCGCCAGCAGCGGAAATTTCAGTCCGAGACTCGCGGCGAAGGCGCGATGCGATTCCACGTCATCGACGCTGACGCCGATGACTTGCGCCTTGAGCTCGGCAAGCTCGGACAGGCGTTCGTTGAAGTTCTTGGCTTCGGCGGTGCAGCCGGGTGTGTCGTCGCGGGGATAGAAATACAGGATCAGCCAGCGACCGCGCCATTCGCTCGACTGCCGCATCCTGCCATCGCCATCGGCGAGCAGGAAATCCGGTGCCACTTCACCGGCTTGCAAGGGCGCATTCGCCCAGACGGGCCATGAAAAAAACAAAGCCATCAGCAGCCCAATGCAGGTCGAAAATGGCTTGGTCATGGCGAAGGCTTCAGTGCCCCCAGTTTTCGACGGCGTCGTTGCCCGAGAGCAGGGCTTCCCACGCGGAATCGAAACCGATTTCCATGTGGGGTTCGGGCAGCGGGTTCATGTCGGCGGCCGTGCGGGGTAGGGCGCAGGCCTGATGCAGTGAATCGCTCGAGGTGGTGAGCGGATCGCCGAGCGTACACAGTTCGTTCAGAGAAACCATGATGTCCTCCTTTTCCGTGACAGGCGATCTCAAACTACATAAGCCGAGTGGAATTGTCAACTAATTACCGGGGCTATACCGGGGCTAAAAAGTCGGCGCTGGCGAGACGGCACTGTGGTCGTTAAAACGCCATGTAGCGGCCGGGTTTGTGATTGACGGCGAGCGCGAAGTTGAGCAGCACGGCCCCGAGTACCGAGGCGACGAGTACCAGCGGCGGGACGATGAAGGCGCCGCAGAGCAGGATGGTGATATCCAGTCCCATCTGCAGCTTGCCGGCACGCCAGCCGAAGCGTTCCTGCAGCCAGAGCACCAGCACGTTGATGCCGCCCAGGCTGGCACGATGGCGGAACAGGATGACCATGCCGACGCCGATCAGCAGGCCGCCGGCGACGGCGGCGAAGAAGGGATCGATGTGGGTGATCGTGAAGACTTGCGGCAACAGTTCGCTCGCCAGTGCGACGAGACAGACGGTGGCCAGCGTCTTGAGCGTGAATTCCATGCCCATGCGCTTCACGGCGAGCCAGTAGAAGGGCAGGTTGATGAGGAAGAGCGTGAGGCCGAAGTTCGCGCCGGTGGCATAGTGGATCAGGAAGCTGATGCCGACGGCGCCGCCGGTGAGCAGGCCGGCGCTCTTGAAGAAACTGATGCCGATGGCGACGATCAGGGCACCGGTGAAGATGCCCTGAATGTCGTCGAAGCGGGTGTGCTTCGCTGGCTGCGTCACCCGAGCAGCTCGGCCGCATGGCGGGCGAGCATCCATTCCTCGTTGGTTGGCAGCACCAGTGCGGCGACGCGGCTGGACTTTGTGCTGATGCTTGCGGCGCGATTGGCATTGGCGTTGGCATCGAAATCGAGGCCCAGCCAGCCGAGTTGCATGCAGACCATTTCGCGCACCGGCGCAGCGTGTTCGCCGATGCCGCCGGTGAATACCAGCGCATCGAGCCCGCCGATGGCGGCGGCGAGCGAGCCGATTTCGCGCACGATGCGGTAGCAGAACAGGTCGACCGCTTCCCGCGCTTCCGGCTTGTCGGAGGCGAGCAGCTCGCGCATGTCCTGCGAGATGCCCGAGACGCCCAGCAGACCGGATTCCTTGTACAGCAGGTTGGTCAGCTTTTTGGCATCCATGCCGTCGTAGTCCATCAGGTAGAGCAGCACGCCGGGATCGAGCGCACCGGTGCGCGTGCCCATCATCAGGCCCTCGACGGCAGTGAAGCCCATCGTCGTCACCTGGCTCTTGCGGCCGACCATGCCGCACATCGAAGCGCCATTGCCGAGGTGGGCGACGATGACCCGGCCATTGGCGCGTGCCGCATCGAGGTGCTGTGGCAGCACGTCGGCGATGTACTCGTAGGAAAGGCCGTGGAAACCGTAGCGGCGCACGCCCTGCGCGGTGATGCGGCGCGGTAGCGCGAAGAGTTGCGCGATGGCCGGCTGGGTGCGGTGGAAGGCGGTGTCGAAACAGGCGATCTGCGGGATGCCCGGCAGCGCGGCACGCATCGCCTCGATGCCGGCGAGGTTGTGCGGCTGATGCAGCGGCGCGAGCGGGATGAATTCCTTGAGCCGCGTGAAGTGCGCGTCGTTGATCCGGATCGGATGTGAATAGCTTTCGCCGCCATGCACGACACGATGACTGACGGCAACGATCTGGCTGCCGCCGTCATGGCTTTCCAGCCATTTCACGAGGTGGGCGAGGGCGGCGCGATGCTGGCCATCCCCCGTGATCGGCAGGTCGATGTTGTCGATCGTCTTGCCGGACTGGTCTTTCGCCTTCAGGTGCGGGTGGGCACCGATGCCGTCGATCTGGCCCACGAGTTCGGGGCGCGCCGGTACCGGGTTCTCGCGCTTGAAGAGGGCGAACTTGATCGAGGACGACCCTGCGTTAAGGGTCAGCAATGCATCAGCCATCGTGCCCTCACTTGCTCTTGTTGCGCTTGCCATGGGCCATGACGACGGCAATGGCGGTCGAGGCGGTGCGTGTCTGCGCCGAGTCGGCGCGCGAGGTCAGCACGATCGGCACGCGGGCGCCGAGCACGATGCCGGCGGAGAGCGCGTCAGCGAGGTATTCGAGCTGCTTGGCCAGCATGTTGCCCGATTCGATATCCGGTACGAGCAGGATGTCGGCCTGGCCGGCGACGGCGGACTTGATGCCCTTGGTGCGCGCGGCGACGACGGAAATCGCGTTGTCGAAGGCGAGCGGGCCGTCGAGCACGCCACCCTTGATCTGGCCGCGGTCGGCCATCTTGCAGAGCGCGGCGGCGTCGAGCGTGGCGGGCATCTTCGGATTGACGGTTTCGACGGCAGCGAGGATGGCCACCTTCGGCTCGGCGATGTGCAGCAGGCGCGCAAGGTCGACGGCGTTTTGCACGATGTCGACCTTGGTGGCGAGGTCAGGTGCGACGTTGACGGCGGCATCGGTGATCAGCAGCGGCCGTGGGTAAGTCGGCACATCCATCAGGAAAACGTGGCTGATGCGGCGCTCGGTGCGGAGGCCGGTAGCCTTGTCGACGACCTCGCTCATCAGTTCGTCGGTGTGCAGGCTGCCCTTCATCAGGGCTTCGACCAGTCCTTCGCGCGCCATGGCGACGCCCGATTCGGCGGCAGCGTGGCTGTGCGGCACGTCGAGGAACTGGCAGCCATACAGGTTCAGGCCCATTTCTTCAGCAAGCTTGCGGATCTTGTCTTCCGGGCCCACCAGCGTCGGGTCGATGAGGCCGCGGTCGCGCGCCTGCAAGGCGCCCTTGAGCGATTCGCTGTCGCAGGGGTGGATGACCGCCATCGGGATCGCCGACAGGCCCGCCGTGACTTCGAGCAGGTGCTCGTAGCGCGCGGTCTTGGTGGTGGAGAGCTTGATCTCGGGCAGCGTCACCTTGGCGCGGCGGATTTTCTCGATGGGGGCGACAACTTCGGCGCTGCCGTGGATGACCTGTTCACCATCCTGATTCACGCAGTGGCAGTCGAAGATGATGTGGTCGTTGTGGTCGAACTTGCGCTTGCAAGTGACGGTGACGGTCAGCGTGTCGCCGATGCGCACGGTGCGGTCGAAATGCAGGCTTTGGTCGACATATACCGTGCCGGGGCCGGGAAACTGGGTGCCGAGGATGTTCGAGAACAGCATGCCGCCCCACATGCCGTGGCCGACGACCTCGCGGAATTGCGACGAACGCGCGTATTCGGGATCGACGTGGGTCGGGTTCATGTCGCCGGAGATGATGGCGAACATCTGGATATCTTCCGGGCGCAGCGTGCGCGCGAGCGTTGCGCTGTCGCCCACATTGATTTCGTCGTAGGTGCGGTTTTCGATTGTGTCGACGCCGATGTAGTCAGAGCTCATGGGGGTATCCCGTGGTTGTTTGCGTAACGTGTATTTTCACCCACTGTTTGTTGCGACGCAACATTGATTCGGGCTTTGAGCCGGGTTTTGGCGATAGAACAAACTCAGTTGCACATAAACCGCCGGGTATTCGGCGTGCAGCAGGTCGGGCGCCTCAAAGAACACTTCGCTGGCGACGGCAAAAAACTCGGAGGGGTGTTCGGCAGCGTAGGGGTCGATTGCGGTGTCTTCACCTGCATCGACGCACCGGCAGAAATCCGCGTAAGCCGCTGAAAACGCGGCGATCCAGGCTTCGCGGCTCATGTTTTCATGTAGCGTTGGCATGCCATCGACGTCGCCGTTGCTCATGTCGAGCTTGTGGGCGAATTCATGGATGACGATGCTGACGTCGCCGATCTCGTCGAGATTTGAGAACCACGACAGCAGCACCGGGCCACCCTCCCAGGCTTCGCCGAGCACCGGGTCGTCGTATTCATGCACGACGCCGCTTTCATCGACGATCTGGCGCGGGATGACGAAGTCGCCGGGATAGACGACGATGCCCACCCAGCCGCGATACCAGTCGAGGCCGAGGTTCAGGATCGGCAGGCAGGCCTGCAGCGCGATGGAAAGCTGGATCGGCGCGGTCAGCTGCAGGCCGGGCGCCGCGCTCCATTCCTTTTCGGCAATGAAGGCACGGGCGAGATCGCGTAGGTGCTGGCGCTCGTCGTGGGTCAGCCGGTCGAGGAAGGGCAGGGCGTATTCCGCATCCTGCCACTGGTCTTCGGTGATTTCGAGCTGGTCGGCGGCACGCTGCCGCCGCCAGTTGCGCCAAGCGTCCAGCAAGGTGCCGTCCTAAAGTAGGCGGCGAGCCGGCGGTGCCGTCCCGCCAGCGCCGACTTTCTGCGGATTACTCGACCTTGGCCTTGCCGCGCAGGTCGAGGATGTGCTTCTCGACGGCCATCTGGCGCATGCGCTGGACGATCTGCGGTTTGACGTCGTCGAAGTTCGGGGCCTTCAGGTCGCGCACGTCGTCGAGCTGGATGACGTGCCAGCCGAAGTTGCTCTGCACCGGTGCTTCGGTGTACTTGCCCTTGGCCAGCTTGGTCATCGCCTCGGCGAATGGCGGCACGTAGCTCGCCTTGTTGGCCCAGCCGAGTTCTCCGCCCTTGTCCTTGGAGCCGGGGTCCTTCGATACCTTGGCCAGCTCCTCGAACTTCTCGCCCTTCTTGAGCTTCTCGATGATGGCCTTGGCTTCGTCCTCCTTCTCGACGAGAACGTGGCGGGCCTTGTATTCCTTGTCGCCGAGAGCGCCCTTGAGCGTGTCGTATTCCTTCTTGACGTCTTCGTCGGTGATCTTGACGCCACGGGCGAATTCATTGAGGTAGGCGCCAATCAGCACGCCCTGGCGCGCCAGTTCGACTTGGGCCTGCACCTCGGATTTCTTGTCCATGCCCTTGGCGACCGCGGCCTGGGCCAGCACTTCGCGGCGCACCAGTTCCTCCTTGACGGCTTTTTCGAGCTCAGGTGTCTTGGCCTGGCCTTGGGCCATCTGGTTGGCCAGCATGACCTCTGCGCGGTTGGCCGGAATCGGCTTGCCGTTGACCTTGGCATAGGGTTCGGCCGCGACGGTGGCGGTGGAGAACAGGGCAAGTACGGACAGGGAAAGCAGGGCACGTTTCATGAGGTTATCCGGGATGAAAGTTTAGGGTTGGATCTCGTCGGGGACCTTGGCGGAAATGCTCAGGGCATGGATGCGCGAACCGGGCAAATCGCCGATGGCATCATACACCAGCCGATGTCGCTGCATGGTCGAGAGGCCGGCAAAGCGCGGCGAAACGATGCGCACGGCGTAATGGCCGCCTTCTTTCGCGCCGGCATGACCGGCATGCTGTGCGCTGTCGTCGCGGATGTCGATTTCGACGGGTTCGAGTGACGCGAGTCGGGCGCGAATCTGCTCGACGGCACTCACGGCAGCACCTTCTTGAATGGTTTAACGACAACCGACGCATAGACGCCGGCGGCGACGTAGGGGTCGGCATCCGCCCAGGCTTGAGCGTCATCAAGCGAGGGAAATTCGGCGACGATCAGGCTGCCGCTGAAGCCGGCCGGGCCGGGATCGGGGCTGTCGATGGCCGGGCAGGGGCCGGCGAGGATGAGGCGGCCGCTGGCGAGCAGCGCCTGCAGGCGTTCGAGGTGGGCGGGTCGGGCGGCGAGGCGCTGGTTCAATGTGCCGGGAGCGTCGTTGCCCTGGATCATGTAGAGCATTACGGGGTTTCCTTTTCTTCTTCGATGTACTTGGACAGCATGAAGCCCTGCGCGACGATGAAGGCAAGCATCAGCCCCATGCCGCCGAAGAGCTTGAAATTGACCCAGTCGGATTCGCTGAAGTTGTAGGCGACATAGAGGTTCAACACACCCATGAAGGTGAAAAAACCGGCCCAGGCGAGGTTCAGGTTGCTCCAGACGCGCTCGGGCAGGGCCACCTGTTTTTCCATCATGGCGCGGATCAGGTTCTTTTTCATCAGGAGCGTCGAACCGAGCAGCACCACGGCGAACAGCCAGTAGAGCACCGTGGGCTTCCACTTGATGAAGGTCGGGTCGCGCAGCAGCAAGGTCATGCCGCCGAAAACGGTAATCAGGCCCAGGCTGACCCACAGCATCTTGTCTACCTTGCCATGACGGAAATGCACCCAGCCGATCTGCAAGAAGGTGGCACCAATGGCGACGCCGGTCGCGATGTAGATGTCGGCGAACTTGTAGGCGACAAAAAACAGGATGACCGGAAAGAGGTCGAAGAGGAATTTCATGGTTGAGCAGTTTACTTGGGTTCGCGTTTCAGGGAAGCGGAGTTGATGCAGTAGCGCAGACCAGTCGGCTGTGGTCCATCGGGAAAGACATGGCCGAGATGGGCGCCGCATTGCTGGCACATGACCTCGGTGCGGATCATGCCATGACTGGTGTCGCGGGCCTCGGTGATGTTCCCGGCAACCTGCGGTTGCCAGAAGCTCGGCCAGCCGCAACCGGCGTCGAACTTGTGCGCGGCGTCGAACAGTGGCGCGCCGCAGCAGATGCACACATAGGTGCCGGGATCGCTGCAGTTCCAGTATTCACCGGTGAAGGGGCGCTCGGTGCCTTTTTCGCGCGTGACGCGATATTGCTCCGCCGTGAGCGAAGCACGCCAGTTGGCCTGCTTATAATCTTTGTCCATATATTCAGGGGTATCAGGGAATGCGCATTGTAGTGCTGGGAGCCGGTTTGATCGGTGTCGCCACGGCTTGGTTCCTCGCCGAGGATGGCCATGAAGTCAGCGTGGTCGACCGGCAGCCTGGCCCGGCGCGCGAGACCAGCTTCGCCAACGGCGGACAGATCTCGGTCAGCCATGCCGAGCCTTGGGCCAATCCCGGCACGCCCTTGAAGGTGCTCAAGTGGCTCGGCCGCGAAGACTCGCCGCTGCTCTGGCGCTTGCGCGCCGATGCCACCCAATGGGCCTGGGGCTTGCGTTTCCTGCGCGAATGCACGCCGCACCGCACGCGCGCCAACATCCGCGCGATCCTTGCGCTGGCGCTGGATAGCCGTGCGCGTCTCAAGGCCTTGCGACACGAACTGGGACTCGACTACGACTGCCTCGAACGCGGCATCCTGCATTACTACACCGATGCGGCGGAATTCGAGCACGCCATCCCGCAGGCGGAATTCATGCGCAAGATCGGTTGCGACCGGGTCGTGAAGTCGGCGGCCGAATGTTTTGCCATCGAGCCGGCGCTAGCGAATTCGACGATTCCCATCGTTGGCGGCACCTACACCGTAGAGGACGAATCGGGTGACGCGCAGCGCTTCACCGTGCTGCTCGCCGAACGCTGTACGGCGCGCGGTGTGAGCTTCCGTTACGACAGCGCCGTGACGGGTATCGAGCAGGATGGCAAGCGTTTCTCGGCGATCGTGTTTGCTAATGGTGAGCGGCTGATGGCCGACGCTTGCGTCGTCGCGCTGGGCAGCTATTCGCCTCTGTTGCTGCGGCCGCTGGGTATCCGCATTCCCGTTTATCCGGCCAAGGGTTACTCGATCACGATCCCTTTGTCCGACGGGGCGCCGACGCCGATGGTCAGCCTGACCGACGACGAGGCCAAGGTCGTGATCTCGCGGCTGGGGCAGCATTTGCGCGTGGCCGGCACGGCCGAGTTCACCGGCTACGACACGCACATCAATCCGGCGCGCATCGCGCCGCTGCTACGCCGGGTGCGGCAGGTCTTCCCCCAACTGGCTTTCCGCAACGATGCCGTCGAACCCTGGACCGGCCTGCGTCCGGCAACGCCGAGCAATGTGCCGCTGATCGGTCCGACGCCTGTTATCGGGCTGTTCGTGAATACCGGCCATGGCACGCTGGGCTGGACATTGGCGGTTGGCTCCGGGCGCCTGTTGGCCGATCAGATTGCCGGGCGCGTGACGGCGATCGATGCCGCGCCATATCGCGTGCGATAATGCGCGTCCTTCAGGCCAGTTTGGCCGCTTTTTAACCTGCCTCCCGGCAGGAATCCCATGACAGAACCCATTGAATCCTTCGCGGCGCTGCAACTGCCGGCGCCCCTCCTTTCCGCCCTCGCCGAGGTCGGCTATGAAACCCCGTCGCCGATCCAGGCGGCCTGCATTCCGCTGTTTATGGCCGGGCGCGATCTGCTCGGCGAAGCGCAGACCGGCACCGGCAAGACAGCGGCCTTCGCGCTGCCGCTGCTGGCGCGGCTCGATCTCGCCAAGAAAGTGCCGCAGGCACTGGTGCTGACGCCGACGCGCGAACTGGCGATCCAGGTCGCCGAGGCCTTCCAGAAATACGCCCACCACATGCCGGGCTTCCATGTGCTGCCGGTATATGGTGGCCAGAGCATGGTCATCCAACTGCGCGCGCTTTCGCGTGGTGCCCATGTGATCGTCGGCACGCCGGGTCGCATCATGGACCACCTCGAACGCAAGAGCCTCAACCTCGACGGCCTGCAGACGCTGGTGCTCGACGAAGCCGACGAAATGCTGCGCATGGGCTTCATCGAGGACGTTGAGTGGATTCTTGAGCACACCCCGGCGACGCGCCAGACGGCGCTGTTCTCGGCGACCATGCCCGATCCGATCCGCCGCATCGCCCAGCGCTACCTGCGCGAACCCGAGCAGGTGAAGATCCGTTCCGCCACGACCACCGTGGCGAGCATCAAGCAGAAATACTGGCAGGTGCGCGGCGCCGACAAGATCGAGGCGCTGACGCGCATGCTCGAGGTCGAGGAAGAGTTCGAAGCGGCGATCATTTTCGTTCGCACCAAGACCGCGACCGTCGAACTGTCCGATCGTCTCGAGGCGCGCGGTTACGCGGCCGCGGCACTCAACGGTGACATGACCCAGGGCCTGCGGGAGCAGGTGATCGAGCGCCTCAAGTCGGGCTCGCTCGATATCGTCGTTGCCACCGACGTCGCCGCGCGCGGACTCGACGTGCCGCGTGTCAGCCATGTCATCAACTACGACGTGCCTTACGACACCGAGGCCTACGTGCATCGTATCGGCCGTACCGGCCGTGCCGGGCGCGCGGGCGTAGCGATCCTGTTCATCTCCCCGCGCGAGATGCGCATGCTCAAGGCCATCGAGCGCGCCACGCGCCAGCCGATCGAACCGATTGCGCTGCCGACGCGCGGCGAAGTTGCCGAGCGCCGCGTCGCCCAGTTCAAGCAGCAGATCATGGATACGCTGGCCGAGGAAAACCTCGATTTCTTCTTCGAGGTGGTGCGGCGCATGGAAAGCGAAGACAACCTCGCGACGCGCCAGATCGCCGCGGCGCTGGCCTTCCTGGCCCAGCGCGAGCGTCCCCTGCGTCCGGATGGGCTGGAAGAGTCGATGCCCTCAGCACCTGTGCAGCGTTCCGCCCCCAAATCACGTAGCGAGCCGGCGAGTGCCGTCCCCAGATCACGCGGCGAGCCGGACGGTGCCGTCTCCAGATCACGCGGCGAGCCGGCAAGTGCCGTCCCGCCAGCGCCGACTTTTGAAAGGCCCGTTGCCGACAGGCCGGAGCGCAAGTCGCGCGCCATGCCCGCGGCGAAACGCGAGTTCGGCAATGCACCGCTGGTGCGTTACCGCATCGAGGTGGGAAAGAATCAGGGCGCGCTGCCCAAGGAGATCGTCGGCGCCATCGCCAACGAGGGCGGCATCGACGGCAAGCTGATCGGCCAGATCAACCTGTTCGACGATTACAGCACCGTCGAACTGCCCGAACTGCCGGCGGATGCGCTCGATGTCCTCAAGCGCACGCGCGTGCGCCAGTTCGCACTGAAAATTCGCCACGCCCTGCCGGGTGAAGGCGACAAGCCGACGTTTGCCAAGAGCCACCGTCCGGCCGAGGATGCACCCCGGTCACGCCGTTCTGCCAGCGCCGAGTTTTCAAAGAAGCCCGCTTCCCGCACCGACAGGGACAGGAAGCCGGCCGGCGAATGGAAAGGCAAGAGTCCTGCCAAGTCCTTCGCCAAGCCGAAGAAATACTGATTACTGAGCCAGCGTCCAGCGCCCGTTCTTCACCGTCATCATGACGCGGGCGCGGGCGTCCATACCGTTGTGGTTCTGCGGCGTCATGTTGAACACGCCCTGTGCGCCGACCAGTTCCTTCGTCTGTTCGAGCGCGTCGCGCAATGCGGCACGGAATTCGGCACTGCCGGGTTGGGCTTTCTTGAGCGCGACGGGAATCGCCTTCTGCAGCAGCAAGCCCGCATCGAAGGTGTTGGCGCCGAAGGTGGATGTGGTACCGGCGCCGAACTTCGCGTCATAACCCTTGATGTAGCCCTGCGCGACAGTCTTGATCGGGTTGCTCGCCGGCAGGTCGTCAGCCACCAGCATCGGGCCGCCGGCCATCAGCGTGCCTTCAACCTTGGCGCCGCCGATGCGGATGAAGTCGTTGGTGGCGACGCCGTGGGTCTGGTAAAGCTTGCCCTTGTAGCCCTTGTCGAGCAGTGTCGCCTGCGGCAGCACTGCCGGGCCGCCGGTGGCGGCGATGAACACCGCATCCGGCTTGGCGGCGATGATCTTGAGCGCCTGACCAATCACTGACTGGTCGGTGCGGGTGAAGCGCTCGCTGGCGACGATCTTCAAGCCGGCCTTCTCCGCCATCGGCGCGAAGACCTTGTACCAGTTTTCGCCGTAGGGATCGTTGAAGCCGATGAAGCCGAGCGTCTTGAGGCCGCCGGCGACCATGTGCTCGATCACCGCCTCGGCGATCAAGTCGTCGTTCTGTGTGGTCTTGAACACCCACTTCTTCTTGTCGTCCATCGGCAGCACGATGGCGGACGAACCGACGGTGGTGACCAGCGGCACTTTCGCCTCGGCGACGAAGTCGAGCATGGCCAGGGCGGCGGGCGTGGTGGTCGGGCCGATCAGGGCGTCGACCTTGTGCTCGGTGAGCAGTTTCTTGACGTTGGTGACCGCGTTGGTCGGGTCGGAAGCGTCGTCGAGGACGATGTATTCGACCTTCTGGCCACCGATCTCGGCGGGTAGCAACGCGGCGGTGTTTTTCTGCGGGATGCCGACCACCGCAGTGACGCCCGTTGATGAGGCGATCACGCCGATCTTGACGTCGGCGAGGGCGTTGAGGGAAACGCAGCAGAGTGCGGCGGCGAGCGTTCGGAGAGCGAAACGGGGCATGATAAAAACCTCTTGGTGTTAAGTGATGGAAAGCCAGTGCCAGCCGGCAAGATCGCAGACGAGGGCATTGCCGCGTCCGGTATGCCAGTCGCCGAGCACCCAGCGTGTGCATCCGGCGTGATCGTGACGACCCTGCCGGTGGGTGTGGCCGTGGATCATGGCCTGCGCACCGTGTTCTGATAGCGTGGCGGAGACGGCCGCGGCATTGACGTCCATGATCGCCATCGATTTGGTCTTCTTCTCGGCTTCACTGCGGGCACGCAGCGCCTCGATCTCGCGCTTGCGCTCAGGCAGCGGGCGGGCGAGGAATGCCGAGCGCCACGCCGGGTCGCGCACCTGTGCCCGGAAGCGCTGGTAGTCGGGATCGTCGGTGCATAGTGTGTCGCCGTGCGTCAGTAGCGTTTTCACGCCGCCGATGTCGCGGACGCAAGGGTCGGGGAGCAGGGTGAGGCCGGCGGCGGAGGCGAATTCCTCACCGATCAGGAAGTCACGGTTGCCGGCCATGAAGTCGAGCCTGACACCGCTGTCGGACAGCTTACGCAACGCGGCGACGATGCGGGCGTTGAATGGATCGGCGAGATCATCATCACCCGCCCAGTAGTCGAACAGGTCGCCGAGGATGGTCAGGCGCGCGGCATCGCGTGCCGGGCCGGCGAGGAAATCGAGGAACAATCGCACCCTCCCCGGTTCATGCGGGGACAGGTGCAGGTCGGAGATGAAAAGCTCAGCCAACGCCGATCAGACGACTTCCGCCTTCTCGATGACGACATCCTCGACGGGCACGTCCTGATGGAAGCCCTTATTGCCGGTCTTGACGGCCCGGATCTTGTCGACGACGTCCATGCCCTCCACGACCTTGCCGAACACGCAGTAGCCCCAGCCGGCACCGGAGGGCGCGCGGAAGTTGAGGAAGTCGTTGTCCTTGACGTTGATGAAGAACTGCGCGGTGGCGGAGTGGGGGTCGTTGGTGCGCGCCATGGCGATGGTACCGCGGTCGTTCTTGAGGCCATTGCCGGCCTCGTTCTCGATCGGCGCGTTGGTGGCCTTTTCCTTCATGCCGACGCCCATGCCGCCACCCTGGATCATGAAGCCGTCGATGACGCGGTGGAAGATCGTGCCGTCGTAATGGCCGGCTTCGACATAGGCGAGGAAGTTGGCGACGGTCTTCGGTGCCTTCTCGGCGTCGAGGTCGAGAGTGATGGCGCCGTGGTTGGTGGTGAGCTTGATCATTGGGGTGCTTTCCTTATTTGGTGATGACTATTGCGGATTCGATGACGATCGGCGTGGTGGGGACGTTCTGATGCATGCCGGCGTTGCCGGTACCGACCTTGGCGATCTTCTGCACGACGTCCATGCCCTGCACGACCTTGCCGAACACGGCATAGCCCCAGCCATCCTGGCCCGGATAGTCGAGGAAGCCATTGTCCTTGAGGTTGATGAAGAACTGCGCGGAAGCGGAGTGCGGATCGCGCGTGCGGGCCATGGCGAGGGTACCCATAAGGTTCTTCAAGCCGTTCTTGGCTTCGTTGGGGATCGGCGCGCGCGTCGGCTTTTCCTTCATGCCGGCTTCGAAACCGCCGCCCTGGATCATGAAGCCGTCGATGACGCGGTGGAAGATCGTGCCGTTGTAGAAACCCTCCTTCGTGTATTGCAGGAAGTTTTCAGCGGTCTTGGGCGCCTTGTCGGCGGTGAGTTCGATGACGATGGTGCCCTGATTGGTCTTGAGTTCCACCTGGGGGTTGGCGGCCATGGCGGTACAGGCAAAGAGCAGGGTAGACAGCAGTGCGAGCAGTTGCTTGAGGGGTTGACTCATGGGGTCTCCGTGGCTGAATAAACGACGTATGATTCTAGCCTTTTGTCCGGCAGAACCCGAGTCGCACCATGCTGAAAATCCACAATTCGCTGACCCGCAGCATCCAGGAATTCATCCCCATCGAGCCCGGCAAGGTCCGCCTCTACGTTTGCGGCATGACGGTCTACGATTATTGCCACCTCGGCCACGGGCGCGTCATGGTGGTGTTCGACATGGTGACGCGCTGGCTGCGGGCAAGTGGTTTTCAGGTCACTTACGTGCGCAATATCACGGATATCGACGACAAGATCATCAAGCGTGCCGCCGAGAACAAGGAAACGGTGCGCCAACTCACCGACCGCTTTATCGCGGCGATGCACGAGGATGCCGACGCGCTGGGCGTGCTGCGTCCCGACCACGAACCGCGCGCCACCGAGTTCGTCCCGCAGATGCTGGCTATGATCGGCCAGCTGGAGAAGAACGGCTATGCCTATCTCGCTGCCAGTCGCGACGTCTGCTACTCGGTGCGCAAGTTTTCCGGCTACGGCAAGCTGTCCGGCAAGTCGCTCGAAGACTTGCGCGCCGGCGAGCGTGTTGATGTCATGGAAGGCAAGCAGGACCCGCTCGATTTCGTGCTCTGGAAGCACGCCAAGGCGGAGGAATCGGACGAAGTGAAGTGGGACTCGGCGTGGGGAACGGGGCGGCCCGGCTGGCACATCGAATGCTCGGCGATGAGCTCGCAGTTGCTCGGTGACCATTTCGACATCCACGGCGGCGGGCAGGACCTACAGTTTCCCCACCACGAGAACGAGATCGCCCAAAGTGAAGGCGCCCACGGCAAGACCTTCGTGAATTACTGGATGCACAACGGTTTCGTGCGCGTGGATGACGAGAAGATGTCGAAGTCGCTCGGCAACTTCTTCACCATCCGCGACATCCTCAAGAAATACGACGCCGAGGTGGTGCGCTTTTTCATCCTGCGCGCCCATTACCGCAGCCCACTGAACTATTCAGACGCTCATCTCGACGACGCGCGCGCCGCGCTGACGCGGCTCTATACCGCGCTGAAGGGCCAATTGTTGGATGGTGTCGCGCCGGCTATCAACTGGGACGAGGCTTACGCTTGCCGCTTCCGCGAGGCGATGGACGACGACTTCGCCACCCCCGAAGCAGTGGCGGTGCTGTTCGATCTCGCCAACGAACTGAACCGCACGAAGGATCCGCAGACCGCCGCGCAACTCAAGGGGTTGGCCGGTGTGCTGGGGCTGCTGCAGCGCGATCCGGTCGAATTCCTGCAGGCCGGGCCGTCGACGGGCGGATTCGACGATGCCGCCATCACCGCGCAGATCGCCGCCCGCGTCGCGGCGAAGAAGGCGAAGAACTTCGCCGAGGCCGATCGCATCCGCGATGAACTCAAGGATGCCGGCATCATTCTCGAGGACGGTCCGGCAGGGACGACCTGGCGGCGCGGCTAGTGCCGTCCCGCCAGCGCCGAGTTTTACCCGCCCAGATGCACGGGGATGCGCCGTGAGCCGAAGGCCTCTTCCTTGTTGAAATGGCCAAAGCGGCCTGCGATGGCGGTGCCGCAGTGCTTGCAATGGCCCGTATCGTCCAGCGCGTAGCTGAGAATTTCGTACCAGTCGCGTTCGATCACGGGCTTGCCGCAGCCGGGACAGTACGTGGCATCCCCACCGCGATCATGCACGTTGCCGGTAAAGACGTAGCGCAGGCCGGCGTCCATGGCGATTTTGCGTGCGCGTTGCAACGTGGCGGGCGGCGTGGCTGGCGCATCGAGCTTATAGTCGGGGTGGTAGGCCGAAAAGTGTAGCGGCACGTCGGGGCCGAGCTCCTTGTAGCACCATGCCGAAAGCGCCTTCAACTCGGCATCGGAGTCGTTGTGACCGGGAATCAGCAGCGTGGTTAGTTCGACCCAGCAGTCCGTTTCGTGATGGACCATGGCGATCACGTCGAGGATGGGCTGCAGGTGGCCGACGCAGAGCTTGAAGTAGAAGTCGTCGGTAAAGCCCTTGAGGTCGATGTTGGCAGCGTCCATCTTGGCGTAGAACTCGCGCGCCGGCGCGAGGTGCATGTAGCCGGCAGTGACGGCGACCGTCTTGATGCCGAGCGCGTGGCAGGCGTCGGCGGTGTCCATCGCATATTCGGCGAAGATCACCGGATCGTTGTAAGTGAAGGCGACGCTCTGTGCGCCGTATTTCTGCGCGGCCTTGGCGATGGCTTCCGGGCTGGCTTCGTCCATCAGCCGGTCCATATCGCGCGACTTGGAGATGTCCCAGTTCTGGCAGAACTTGCAGGCTAGGTTGCAGCCCGCCGTGCCGAAGGACAGGATGCTCGAACCGGGGTAGAAGTGATTGAGCGGCTTCTTCTCGATCGGATCGATGCAGAAGCCTGAACTGCGCCCATAGGTAGTGAGGATCATCCCGCCACCTTTGTTGGCACGCACGAAGCAGGCGGCGCGCTGGCCGTCGTGCAGCTTGCAGTCGCGCGGGCAGAGGTCGCACTGGATGCGGCCATCCTCCAGCGCATGCCACCAGCGGGCAGGCGCGCCGCTCAGTTGTTCTCCGGTTCTTTCCATTTCTGTACCTCGTAGCGATAGAGCTTCACGTCGGGCGACCAGAAGTCAGGAGAAAAACCGGCCTTCTGCTTGAGATGGATAAAGAAATCGCGCGGCTCGGGCAGGCTTTCCCACACCTGCGGCAGAAAGGTACCGCGCCGGCCATAGCATTCGAAGATCATGCCGTCGATGCCGGGCTGCATCTGGCGGATTGCATCGGCTTCATTGCTGAAAATCATCGGCACTGCGGGTGTCAGCAATGAGACTTCGACACAGGTGCGCGCGAGTTCGTTCTCGGTGAGCGGAGCGAAGCGCGGGTCGTGGAAGGCGGCGAAGCGGGCATTGGCCTTCACATCATCGGCGAGCGGCCGATGGGCTTCGAGCGAGCCGATGCAGCCGCGCAGTTGTCCATTCTGCGTCAGCGTGACGAAAGTCGCGCCCGTTTCGTGCAGCGAGGGATGATCGGGCTCGGGCAATCCCGCGCGGCCGAATTCGCTGGCAATGGCATTGCGGGCGCGGATGAGCAAGGCGAGCCCCAGAGCGTTATCCATGATTTTCCGTAAAGGCGAAGCTGGCATAACCGACGACACGCGAACGGTCGCCAGCCGTGTCGCCGGAATTGCGCAGGTCGAGTAATGTCGGCTGGAGACCGCGACGCACGGCGATTTCGATCAGGCCGTTGATCGGCGTCGCGCCACAAGCCTGATCGTGATCGACCAGCAGGTGCAGGTGGGAAATCTCGTCGGCGGTATGGCGATCGCGCCGTTGCGCATCGGCGTAGGCGTGATAGTGCGACAGGTCGGAACTGATGACGATCAAGGTTTCCGGCCCGCCCCAGAGCAGGTCGAGCACTTCGGCGACCTCATCGGCCGTGGCATAACCCACCGCGAAGGGCACTAGCGTGAAGTCGTCCAGTATCTCCTGCAGGAAAGGCAGTTGCACTTCGAGTGAATGCTCCTCGGCGTGCGCGCCGTCGTGACGGATGACCTGCGGCAGTTTCAGCGCGGCGGCGATGGCTTCCTGATCGAGCGGAATCTCACCAAGCGGTGTGGCGAAAGCGCTCGTATGCGGCACGGCAAGGCCGCGCACGGCGACGCGATGGCAGGGGCCGAGCAGCACGACGCGGCGAATCGTTTGCGAATACGGTTTGAGCAAGGCATAGGCGCTCGCCGCGATCGGCCCGGAATAGATGTAGCCGGCATGCGGTGCGATCAGCGCCTTGGGTTGCTCAACTTGCGTCAAAGTCGGCGCTGGCGAGACGGCACCTGCGGCATCCAGCATGGCATCCACTTCACCGGCAAGCGCGCGCGCATCGCCGGGGTAGAACATGCCGGCAACGGCAGCGGGGCGGGTGCTTTGCATTTCCATGGTGACGCTCCTTTCTGTCCGGGTGATGGGACTGAATCAAGCGAAATCAAGTCAGCAAGCCAATTCCTGCGATAAATCCTACGCCGATTGCGGCGAGACCGGGTAGCACGCTCTTCGCCAGAATCTTGCCGCCGATGGCGATGACGAGGCCAGACTTGAACACGAGGTTGGAGAGCACCGCGAGCGCGATGGCGGTGACGGAGGGAGCAGCGGTGAGCGTCTGCTGATTGAAGAGACGCAGGGTGGATAAGGTGATCGCATCGACATCGGTCAGGCCCGAAGCCAGCGCGACGAGATAAAGACCCTGGCTGCCGGCGATGTCCTGCAGCCAGGCGGCAAGCAGCAGCACGACACCGTAGAGCAGGCCGAATGACAGCGCGGTGCGGATTTCGGTCGGGTTCTTGACCTCGGGGAGCGGCAGGTCACCGGCGGCGGTGAGCGTGCGCCAGCGGAAGATAGCTACGACCAATCCCAGCAACAGGCCAATGCCGAGCACGCTGGCCAGCGGCACGAACAGCGAAGGCGCCAGCACGACGGCAACGATGCCGAGGCGGATCGTGACGACGAGGTTGGCGATCAGGATCACCAACGTGGCGGTGGCAGTGAGCTTGGCATCGTCCCGGGCGTTGCGTGCGAAGACCAGCGTCGTGGCTGTGGATGACACCAGTCCCCCAAAGAAGCCGAGCAAGGGGGCGCCGTGACGGTTGCCGACGATGCGCAAAGCCGCGTAGCCGGCCAGCGAGAGGCCAGAGATCAATACGACCATCCACCAGATCTGGTGCGGATTGAGCGCGTTGTAGGGGCCGTAGTCCTGATTCGGCAGGATAGGCAGTACGACCAGCGAGAGCACGCCGAACTGCAGGATCGAAATCAGATCCTTGTGCGTCAGACTGCGCGTGACACCCTGAAGCTGTGCTTTGAAATACAGCAGCACGGTGACGGTGATGGCAAGCATGACGGCCAATGTTGCCTGTCCGAACCAGACCAGTGCGCCGAGTCCGTAACAGACCATCAGCGCGACGACGGAAGTCGTACCCGGATCGCCGTCGTCAAGCGGATCGCGCGCCTGGGCGACGATCATCATCGCGGCGATCATTAGCAGTCCAGCAGGAATCACCCAACCGTTGACAGTGATTTCCGCCAGCATCGCGGCCATGCAACCGAGTAGCGCGGTCAGGGCAAATGTTCGCAAGCCGGCTTTCGTATCCGGCTTGCGTTCACGTTCCAAGCCGATGAGCAAGCCGATTCCCAGACTCACAGCAAAAGCCTGAATACTTGCGTAGGCAACGGGATCGAAGGCATCCATAAGCTCATTATAGAATCGCCCCATGACTTATTACGCCTTGATTCCTGCGGCCGGGGGCGGTTCGCGCATGACGGCCGAGTGCCCCAAACAGTATCTGTCCCTCGCCGGCAAGCCGCTGATCTGGCATGCGCTGAAAACGCTGGTCAACGTCACGGCGATCGAACGGGTGTTTGTCGTCTTGGCGTCCGACGATATGTACTGGGGCAAGTACGACTGGACCGATTTTGCCGGTGGACTGGTGGTGTTACGCTGCGGCGGCGCGACGCGGGCGGAGAGCGTGACCAATGGCTTGCGTGCAATGCGTGAGCATGTGGCTGCGGACGACTGGGTACTCGTGCATGATGCGGCACGCTGCTGCCTGACTGTGGCGCATGTCGAAAAACTGATTGCCGAGATTGGCGGTGATCCGGTCGGTGGCCTGCTGGCCGTGCCTGTGGCCGACACATTAAAGCGTGGTGAGGAAGGGCAGCGTGTTGCCGCCACGGTGTCGCGTGAAAATCTTTGGCAGGCGCAGACGCCGCAGATGTTCCGGCACGGCATGCTGCTGGATGCGCTCGAATGCGCGCCGGCAGTGACCGACGAGGCGAGCGCGATCGAAGCGCTGGGCTTGCGGCCGAGACTGGTCGCGGCCGACGCGACCAATCTCAAGGTGACCTATCCGCTCGACCTTCAACTGGCCGAATGGATTCTGGCAAATCGGGGGCGATGATGGAATTCAGGGTGGGACAAGGTTACGACGTACATGCGCTGGTGCCGGGACGCCAGCTGATCCTCGGTGGCGTGACGATCCCGCATGCGATGGGCCTGCTCGGCCATTCGGACGCGGATGCGTTGTTGCATGCAATTACCGATGCGATCCTCGGCGCGGCCGGACTGGGCGATATCGGCCGCATGTTTCCCGACAGCGATGCACGCTGGAAAGGGGCTGACAGCCGCGTGCTGCTGCGTGGTGCCGTGGCGACGGTTCGTACCGCCGGCTGGCGGGTGGGCAACGTCGATTGCACCGTGATCGCACAGGCACCCCGTATCGCGCCGCATGTCGCCGCCATGCGGGACAACATTGCCGCCGATATCGGTATTGCGCCCGACCGTGTCAACGTCAAAGGCAAAACGACCGAACGGCTGGGCTTCGCTGGCCGTGGCGAAGGCATCGCTGCCGAAGCGGTCGCGCTCCTGTTGCGTGACTGAAACGGATCTGCGAAGAGTTTTCTTCGCACTCTGGCCGCCGGAAGGGACGCTGCAAGCGCTCGAAGCGCTGGCGGTCGACGCGGCCAAATGCTGCGGTGGCCGACGCATCCGTCGCGACAGCTTGCACATGACGCTGGCTTTCATCGGTTCGGTTTCGCCCAGTCAGCTTGCGGTATTGCAGGAAGTTGCCGGCAGGATTCGCGGCGAAGCTTTCGATCTGCGACTCGATCGCGTGGGTTGTTGGTCGCACAACCGTATTGTCTGGGTAGGTTGCAGCCGGGTGCCGTCCCGCCAGCGCCGACTTTTTGATGCGCTGGTCGCGAACCTGGGCGAGGCCGGATTCGCTCTCGACAAGCGGCCCTTTGTGCCGCATGTCACCCTCGTGCGCAATGGGCGTTGCGACAACCTACCCGAGTTGGCGCAGTCAATTCCTTGGGGCGTCAGGGAATTTGTGCTGGTCGAATCCCTCCTGCAACCTTCCGGAGCGCACTATCGTTTGCTTAATCGCTGGCCTCTCAAAGCGGCTCACGATAAAAAAATCTCAAAAGGGTGTTGACGCAACTGTTCGGCTAGCTATAATCGCCGTCTTTCCTCGATGCACATCGGGGCGTTCTTTAAAAAAATAACAGCCGATAGGTGTAGGTGCTTGCTGAGTCGAGCTGGTGGGTTTGGGTGTTGGTAGCGAGATCGAAGCTACTGACATGGGGTCTGAGGGGAACCTTGGATTTTGGCCG
>JBFLYR010000004.1:0-363292 GCA_040756595.1 Pseudomonadota bacterium
GGGCAGCCCTGATGGCATTGTGATTTCAGTCGAGGATGAGGGGCAAGGCATCCCCGAGGATGAACTAGAACATGCCTTCGAGCCTTTCTATCGTGTCGAGGAATCGCGCTGCCGTGAAACGGGTGGCACCGGCCTGGGTTTGGCGATTGTTCGGCAGGTTGCGCGCAGTCATGGTGGTGATGCCAAACTCAGCAACCGACCGGGATGTGGTGTGCGCGCTGAAATATGTTTGCCTCGATAGCTTGCGTTCCTATCTCCGATTGATGGCAGTATCCAGCGTCTAAGCGGTCATTCGTCTCGCTTGGTCGAATGTCGGCAAGACCCAGATCGCTGACTCTTATTGCTTCGAAATTCAACGCACATTGTCACAGTCCAGCGCGGTGCCGCGTAGCCTCTTGAAAACTACGCTCGGACACGACTGGCTATGCCCCAGTATTCGGCCCGATTTCGTGGGGCAAATTTGGGGCAATTTGAGCGCCAAACCATGCCCATCCATGCCAATTCGACCTCTATGAGGCGATGGCCGTCCTCTGTCTAACTTGTTGCTGCGAAATAGAAAAGGCGATCTATGGCAACGCATTGAGCCAGTGTCCCAGCACAATCGGCGTATGGCGGGCAGGATCCTCGGCGGAAGGCGGCGAAGTTCGGTTCATGCAGGGGGCGGGGGAAATGGAAGCACGCCATGACGGCGTTCGGGTTGGTCGGCGAATTATACTGGCGGCCAATCATGACTACCGGTGGCTTGACGAATCTGGCGCAGCGCTTGCTGCATTTATGGGTGCGCATGCGAACCTTCCCGGAGACCCCGGTCGGTGTCGATCCCGCGCGGCCGGTCTGCTATGTGCTGCGCGAAAACTGGTTCTCCGATCACCTCGTCTTGCGCGAAGCCGTCGGTCGCGCCGGTCTGCCCGCATCCGGCCAGTCCTTGCACATCGGCAACTGCCGTCTCGCCAGCGCCGAGTTTTCGCTGACGGTGGGCTGGCGCCTGTTCGCCAAGGCGCGTGACATCCACGGTATCCCGCCGCGCCTGAAACGCCTCATCGAAGCCCTGGCCACGGATCCGGCCGCCGATGTGCAGATCGTCCCCGTCACGGTCTTGTGGGGGCGCTCGCCCAAGCAGCAGGATGGCATTGTGCGGGCGCTGCTGGCCGAGTCCTGGCAGCGTCGGCATCCGCTCGGTCACTGGCTGGCGGTGCTGATCCACGGCCGGCACACCCATGTGCATTTCGGCCAGCCCTATTCGCTGCGCGCACTGCTGGCGGATGTGCCCGAGCCGGCGCGTGCGGCGAAGAAGGCGGCACGCGTGTTGCGCGCGCATTTCCGCCGCCAGCGTGAACTGGCCATCGGCCCGGATGTGTCGCATCGCCATACGCAGGTCGAGGCGCTGCTGGCGACGCCGGAAATGCGCGCCGCGATCGCGGCCGAAGCCGAACGCCACCAGATCGCCCCGGAAGCCGCGCGGGAACGCGCCCGCCGCCATGTGCTGGCGATCGCTTCGGACTATTCATACAGCCTGATGCGCGCCGGCGAGATCTTCCTAACCTGGGTGTGGACGCGCCTGTTCGACGGCGTCGAGGTACGCAACATCGATGCGCTGATGCGCGTCGCGCCGGGACAGAGCATCGTCTATCTGCCCTGTCATCGCAGCCATATCGACTACCTGCTGATGACTTACATCATCTACCGCGCCGGGCTGACACCACCGCACATCGCCGCCGGCGACAACCTCGACCTGCCGATCCTCGGGCGCATCCTGCGTGGTGGCGGCGGCTTCTTCCTGCGCCGCAGCTTCAAGGGCGATCCGCTTTACGCCACGGTGTTCGCCGAATACCTGCACCGCATGCTGGCGCAGGGTTTTCCGATCGAATACTTCATCGAAGGCGGGCGCAGCCGCAGCGGCCGCATGCTGTCGCCGAAGGCCGGCCTGCTGGCGATGACGGTGCAGAGTTTCCTGCGCCGGCACGAGCGTCCGCTGGTGTTTGTGCCGATCTATCTCGGCTACGAAAAACTGCCCGAGGGCGCGAGCTTTGTTGGCGAACTGTCGGGGCAGCCGAAGCAGCGCGAGTCGCTGCTCGGCCTGCTCTCGGCCGTGCGCGTGCTGCGGCGGCATTTCGGCAAGGTGTATGTGAATTTTGGCGAACCGCTGCCGCTGGCCGACTGGCTCGATGCGCGCCATCCCGGCTGGCGTTCGACTGCGTGCGAAGGAGACTGGCAGCGTGTGACGGCCGCTGCCATTGCCGGCGAATTGACCCGGCGTATCAACGATGCCGCACTGGTAAATCCGGTGAATCTCGTTGGCCTGGCCTTGCTGGCAACGCCGCACGCGTCGGCAGAAGCGAACGCGTTGACACGCCAGATCGAACATCTGCAAGCGCTGGTCGATCCGGCGCGGCTGGCCGCGCCCGCGGCCGGGACCGACTGCATCGCTGCGGCACTGAAACTGGCGGCAGTACGGCGTGTCGAACAGCCGAATGGCGCGCTGATCGAAGCCGATGCACACGAGGCGGCGCTGCTTGCCTATTTCCGCAACAACGTGCTGCACCTCTATGCGCTGCCGGCTTTGCTGACCAGCCTGGTCCTCCAGCATGGGACGCTGGCCGAGTCACGTCTCGGCGACCTGGTTGCCGGCACGCTCGGACTGCTGCACGACAGCCTGTTCCTGCGCCTGGATGAGCCGGATCTGCCGCAAGCGCTGATGGATGCGCTGGCGCGTCTGGCGACGCGCGGTCTGGTACTGCGGGAAGCGGGGATGGTCAGTGTGCCGCCGGAAGGATCGGCGGCACGCGACGAACTGGCCTGGGTCGGGGAAATCGTCAGGCCGCTACTGGCCGCTGGCGCGTTGCGCTGACGCAGTCCTTGACCAGCCCCGGCCCGCGGTAGATCAGTCCCGAGTAGACCTGCACCAGTTGCGCGCCGGCGGCAAGCTTGGCCTTGGCTTTCGCACCGTCGGTCACGCCGCCGACGGCGATGATCGGCAACTCGCCCGCCAGCGCGGCGGCGAGTTTTTTGACTACCAGCGTGGATGCTTCGAACAGTGGCGCGCCGGAAAGGCCGCCGGTTTGCTCGGCATTGGGCTGGCCGGCGACCTTCGTGCGGTCGAGCGTGGTGTTGGTGGCGATCACGGCGTCGATGCGATGGCGTTTCAACGCATCGGCGATGTTGGTGATCTGCGCGTCGTCGAGATCGGGTGCGATTTTCAGCGCCAGCGGCACATACTTGCCGTGCTGCTGTGCGAGTTCGGCCTGACGGGCCTTGAGCGCCCCGAGCAGCGCGTCGAGTTCCGATTCGCCTTGTAGCGCGCGCAGGTTCTTGGTATTCGGCGAGGAAATATTGACCGTGATGTAGCTGGCGTGCGGATAAGCTTTCTCCAGCCCGATCAGGTAATCGTCGGCAGCGTGCTCGATCGGCGTGTTGGCGTTCTTGCCGATGTTGATGCCGAGGATGCCGCGATATTTCGCTGCGCGCACGTTGGCGACCAGCGCGTCGATGCCGCGGTTGTTGAAGCCCATGCGGTTGATGATGCCCTCGACCTGCGGCAGACGGAACATGCGCGGCTTGGGGTTGCCCGGCTGCGGTCGCGGCGTGACGGTGCCGATTTCGATGTGGCCGAAGCCCCAGCCAGCGAGCGCATCGATGGCCTCGCCGTTCTTGTCGAGGCCGGCGGCGAGGCCGATACGATTAGGGAAGCTGAGGCCCATGACCGTGACGGGCGTGTCGGGGAGCGGCCGTCCGACCGGTGCGATGGCGCCGAGCGCGCGCAGGCCGGCGATGGACATCTCGTGCGCGGTTTCGGGGTCGAGCGCGAGGACGAAGGGTTTGACGAGGCAGTAGGGCAGCATGGGCGGCATTCTACCGGCTGACCATGAAAAGTCGGCGCTGGTGAGACGGCACGGTCAGGTTTCCAGCAGTCCCCAGTGACCGTTGTTCAAGGCTTCGAGCGGGCGGAACTGTGACTTGTAGGCCATCTTGCGGCTGTTGCGGATCCAGTAGCCGAGATAAAGGTGTGGCAGGCCGAGATTGCGGCACTGGGCGACCTGCCAGAGGATCGCGTAGGTGCCGTAGCTCGTGTTCGGCAGGTCTGGTTCGTAGAAAGTGTAGACCGACGAGAGGCCGCATTCGAGCACGTCGATGATGCAGACCATGCGCAGGATGTCACCCTCGCGGAATTCGACGAGGCGGCTGTCGACATGCGTCTGCAACAGGAACTGCGCGTACTGCTCGCGGCTGTCGTCGTCCATGCCGCCGCCCCAGTGGCGCGCGTACTGGTAGCGCTGGTAGAGGGCGTAGTGTTCCTCGCGGAAGATCAGGGGACGTTCGCGCGCGATCAATTCTTCGTGTTGCTTCAGCGCGCGGCGCTGGCTGCGATTGGGCTGGAAGTCGGCGACGGGGATGCGCACCGGTACGCATTCGCGGCAGGTGTCGCACCAGGGACGATAGGTGAATACGCCGCTACGGCGGAAGCCGATCCTGACCAGTTCGCCGTAGGTGGTGGTGTCGATCAGCTGACTCGGCGTGGCGACCTGCGAGCGCGCCGCGCGGCCGGGCAGGTAGGAACAACCGTAGGGCGAGGTCGCGTAGAACTGCAGCAGCGGGAAGGGTGGCAGATCGCGCAGATGCGTCATGGTGCTTTCCTGAACACCCCATCGATGCCATCAGCGGGCCAGCGGCCCGGGACATCACCGCGATCGACGAGCATAGCTATGTGGGCGAGGTAATCGCCGCGCGGGATCGGGCGGGCGCCCAGCGAGGTCAGGTGTGCGGTTTCCATCTGGCAGTCAATTATGCCGAATTCGCGCCACGCAAGGTAACGACACAGATGGGCGAGCGCGATTTTCGAGGTGTCGGTGGCGTGCGAAAACATCGATTCCCCGCAAAAAACGCGGCCGATGGCGACGCCGTACAGGCCGCCGACCAGCCGGCCGTCACGCCAGGTCTCGACACTGTGCGCATGGCCGAGCGCATGCAGGCGGAGGTAGGCCTGCTGCATCTCGGCCGTGATCCAGGTGCCGTTCTGGCCGGGTCGCGGCGTCGCGGCACAGGCGGCGATGACCTGCTCAAAGGCGGTGTCGAGCTTTACCGTGTAGTCGGCGTTGCGCAGGGTCTTGGCCAGCGAGCGCGTGATGCGGACCGCGTCGGGAAACAGCACCATGCGCGGGTCCGGGCTCCACCAGAGGATCGGCTCACCGGTCGAATACCACGGGAAGATGCCGCGCCGGTAAGCGGCCAGCAGGCGTTGCGGCGACAGGTCGCCGCCGCCGGCGAGCAAACCGTTGGGATCCCGCAGTGCCTTTGCGACGGGAGGAAAAGGCGTGTCAATGTGCAGCCATGGAATCATGGCGAAACGCTACCACATGGTCGGCATCGAGGCGGATGCCGACCATTTCGCCGATGGCGTGGTTGTGGTGCGAGGGCACGAGCGAGAGGACCCGTGCGCCGGAGGGCAGTTGCAGCGTGTAGAGGAATTCGGCGCCGCGAAAGGCCTTGGCGACGATCTCGGCCTGCGTCGGGGCTGTGTCGTCGTGCACTATGTCGTCGGGGCGCAGCAGGATATCCACCGTTTCGTCGCCGGCGACATTCTGCGGCAGGCGGCAGCCCAGCATGCCGAGTTCGATAGCGACCGTGGCGGCACCGAGCACGCGGCCCGGCAGGAACACGCCCTGGCCGACGAAGTCGGCAACGTGGCGCGTCGCGGGACGGTGGTAGAGGTTGTAGGGCGTATCCCACTGCTCGATGCGGCCGGTGTGCATGATGCCGACGACGTCGGCGACGGCGAAAGCCTCGTGCTGGTCATGCGTGACGAGGATAGCGGCGGTGCCGGTCTCCTTGAGGATGCCCCGCACTTCGAGCGAAAGCCGCTCGCGCAGTTCGACGTCGAGATTGGAGAATGGCTCGTCGAGCAGCAGCAAATGCGGGCGCGGTGCCAGCGCGCGGGCCAGCGCGACGCGCTGCTGCTGGCCGCCGGAAAGTTCGTGCGGATATTTGCTGCCTTGGCCCGAAAGCCCGACGATGGCGAGCAATTCATCCACCTGCCGTCCTGCCAGCGCCGACTTTTCACGAATCCCGAAACCGATGTTGCCGGCAACGGTGAGGTGCGGGAACAGCGCGTAGTCCTGAAACACCATACCGATGTTGCGCCGCTCCGGCGGCACGCAGTGGCGCGGCGCGCTGACGAGGGCGTCGCGCAGGGAAATCGTTCCCTGCGTCGGTGTCTCGAAACCGGCGATCAGGCGCAGCACGGTAGTCTTGCCGCAACCCGAGGCACCCAGCAGGCAGCCGATCTCGCCCGGATGCAATTGAAATGACAGATCCTTCACGACCGCGTGATGGCCGTAGGCGTGGCTGACGTGATTGAGAGTAAGCAAGCTCATGGCATGATTATAATTGAGAATAAATCTCAAATAACTCGATGCACACGCGATGCAAACGCGCTCCCAACTGATTCCCCTAGCCATTCCGGTCGGCTTGCTGGTCGCACTGCCGGTCCTGTCGGTCGGCGTGAACCTGTTCGTCGGCGCGGCCGGCGATACTTGGGCGCACCTCGCCGCGACCATTCTGCCGGACTACATCCTCAATTCGCTGCTACTGGCGCTGGCAGTCGGATTGGGTGTGGCAGTGGTCGGCGTGGCGACGGCATGGCTGACGGCGATGACGGAGTTTCCCGGCCGGCGCGCATTCGAGTGGGCGCTGCTGCTGCCGCTCGCATTGCCGGCCTATGTGATGGCCTACGTCTATACCGACCTGTTGCAGTTCGTCGGGCCAGTGCAGACCGGGTTGCGCGAATGGTTCGACTGGAAACGCGGCGACTACTGGTTTCCAGAGATACGTAGCCTCGGTGGCGCGGCGGCAATGTTCGTCTGTGCGCTCTATCCCTACGTCTATCTGATTACGCGCACCGCCTTCCTCGAACGCGGCAGCAGCACCTTCGAGGCGGCGCGTTCGTTGGGGCTGACATCGTGGGGCGCTTTTGCCCGCGTGTCGCTGCCGCTGGCGCGGCCCGCCATCGCCGCCGGCGTCGCGTTGGTGTTGATGGAAACGCTGGCCGACTACGGTACGGTCGCCTACTTCGCCGTGCCGACCTTTACGACCGGCATCTATCGTGCGTGGTTCTCGCTCGGCGACCGTATCGCCGCAGCGCAACTCGCCGGTGCGCTGCTAGCTTTCGTACTCTGTCTGCTGGCACTCGAACGCATCAGCCGCGGCCGCGCCCGTTTCCATGAAACCGGCCGGCGGCGCGGCGAGCGGCGCGCACTGCAGGGCGCGAGTGCCTGGCTGGCGAGTCTCGCCTGCCTGCTGCCGCTGCTGTTCGGCTTCCTGCTACCGGGGGGCTTGCTGTTCCGGCTGGCGCTCGCTGAGGGGGACAGCGAATTCGGCATGCGCTATGGCGTGCTAGCTGGCAACAGCCTGCTGGTCGCCGGCATCGCGGCGGGACTGGCAGTTGTACTGGCGGTATTGCTGGCTTATTCGCAGCGGCTGTCGGGCGCGCCGGTGATCCGCGCGGTGAATCGCCTCGTCTCGCTCGGCTATGCCGTGCCGGGGTCGGTCATCGCCGTCGGCGTGCTGATCCCGGTGACGCGGCTCGACCACTGGCTGGCGGCCGTATGGCTGGAAACCTTCAGCACGAATCCCGGCTTGATCCTCACCGGCGGCATCGCCGCGCTGGTGTATGCCTATCTCGCGCGTTTCCTGTCGATCGCCTTGCAGACCGTGGAGTCGGGACTTGCCCGCGTGACGCCAAGCATGGATGCTGCCGCGCAGAGTCTCGGCTGCGGCGCCGGTGAAACGCTGCGGCGCGTGCATTTGCCGCTGATTCGTGGCAGCCTGTTCACCGCCGCGCTGCTGGTGTTTGTCGATGTGATGAAGGAACTGCCGGCCACGCTGGTGATGCGTCCCTTCAACTTCGACACGCTAGCGACGCAGACCTTCACGCTGGCCGCCGATGAACGTCTCGCCGAGGCATCGACGGCGGCGCTGGCGATCGTCGCCGCCGGACTGTTGCCCGTCCTGCTATTGGCGCGGCAGGTTGCGCGCGGCCGGGCCGTCGATGCCTGCTAGGAACGGGGCTTCAGCGCCCGGCACTCCATGGGCAGATACATCGGATCCACATTGGTCAGATTTTTGCCCATGACGGTCATCTTGCCGGGCGGCTCGGCTTCGCCACAAACCCAGGTAATTGGTACCACGGGCGCTTCCTCGACAATGGCTGGGCGCAGGCTGAGGATCTTGTCGGCGATCGACTTGCTGGCGCGATTGCCGAAAGTGATGTGGATGACGCCATCCTGGACCGTTAGGGCGCTGACGTAATTATTGACGATCTTGTCGGCAGCCGGCAGCGCGGCAACGGTGTTATTGGCTGGCATGGTCTGCGTTCCCGACCAGGAGGTGGAAACCGAGCGTTTGGCGATGTCGGCGAGCGGCAGGGCGGCTTCGATCTGCGCCTTGACGATCTTGTCGAGATAGCTCGGGATGGCCATCAAAGCCAGGATGGTGATGACGGCGATGACCGCCATCATCTCCACCAAGGTGAATCCGCGCGTGGTTCTTCTCATGGTCCGTTATTCGCTTTGCGATGTGCATCATGATAGCGGAACCGCCCGCGTTGCTTATTTCCAGCCCGCCCGGTCTGCAATCTTCTGCGCGGTTACGACGTTCTTCGACAGCGCAGGAACCGACAGTGTGTCGGCTTTGAAGCCGCCGAGCGCGGCGAGCGCCGGATTGTCTGTCTTCACGCTGGTGATGACCGGCCATTCGTTGTTGCCGTCGGCAAAATAACGCTGCGCGTCGTCGGAGGCGAGGTACTCGAGGAACTTGACGGCGGCTTCCTTGTGCGGTGCGTGCTTGAGCATACCGCCGCCCGAGATATTGATGTGCGTACCCGTTGTGGACTGGTTGGGCCAGATAACGCCGAGCGCCTCGACGACTTTGCGGTCTTCGGGCTTGGTCGAACGCATCATGCGCGCGAAGTAGTAGGAGTTCGAGATCGCCACGCCGCATTCGCCGGCCGCCACCGCCTTGATCTGGTCGGTGTCGCCGCCCCTGGGGGCGCGTGCGAAGTTGGCGACCACGCCCTTCGCCCATTCCTCGGCCTTTTGCTCGCCGTGGTGGGAAACGACCGAGGCCAGCAGCGAGAGATTGTAAGGATGCGCACCGGAGCGGCTGCACACCTGGTTTTTCAGCTTTGGACTAGCCAGATCTTCGTAACTTTTGACATCTTCAGGTTTGATCGCGGTCTTGTTGTAGATGATGATGCGCGCGCGGGTCGAAAAGGCGAACCAGTCGTGCGAGCGCAGGTGGGCCGGGATGCGCTCTTCCAGAACTTTCGATTTCACCGGCGCGAACAGGCCCAGTTCGTCGGCCTTGGCGAGGCGGGTGGCATCGACAGTGATGAAGACGTCGGCGGGGCTCTGCGCACCCTCGTTACGGATGCGTTCGAGCAGTTCGTCCTCCTTGGCTTCGATACGATTGATCTTGATGCCGGTTTGCTTGGTGAAGTTGGCGTAGAGCGCCTCGTCGGTCTGGTAGTGGCGTGCGGAATAGAGGTTCAGGACATTTTCCTGAGCCTGGGCAACTGGCAGGAACAGCGAAACGAGCAGGGCGGGTACGAGGGCAAGCTGACGTAGTTTCATGTGGGTCTCATGTGGATTGAAGTATCTCCACTATAATAATGAGAACAATTATCAAACGCAAGTTAGATGTGCGTTGTGTCCATCAATTGGATGCAGAATGCGAAAGGTGCGTGGCTATAATCGACGCAAACAAATAAGAGTGGAGTGGCCATGGGATTCAAAGCATTCCTGATCGAGCAATGCGAAGGCAAAATCGCCTCGCGTTTCGCCACGCTGGAGGAAGCCCAACTCGATGCGGGTGAGGTAACGATCGCGGTCGCCTGGTCGGGCGTCAATTACAAGGATGCGCTGGCAGCGACGGGTGCGGGCCGGATCATCCGGCGTTTTCCCTGCATCGGCGGCATCGATCTCTCCGGCACGGTGGTGAAGAGCGATAGCCCGCAGTTCCGGCCGGGCGATCAGGTGCTGGCGACCAGCTACGACATCGGCGTCGCGCACCACGGCGGATTTGCTGAACTGGCGCGGATTCCCGCCGCCTGGGTTTACGAGTTGCCGACGGGCCTGGACCTGCGTTCCGCGATGGCGCTCGGCACGGCCGGCTTCACCGCCGGACTGGCCGTGGCGCGCATGGAGCACAATGGCTTGAGACCGGAGAACGGCCCGGTGGTTGTTTCGGGCGCGACCGGCGGTGTCGGCAGCATCGCGGTCGAGATTCTCGCCAAGGCGGGCTACGAGGTTCATGCGCTGACGGGCAAGGCGGATGCGGCCGACTACCTGAAGCAACTCGGCGCGAAAGAGGTGATCCTGCGCTCCAGTCTTGATCTCGCCAAGATCAAGCCGCTTGGCAAGGAGACTTGGGCGGGCGCGGTGGACAACCTCGGCGGTGAGGTGCTTTCGTGGATGGCGAGCACCATGAAGCAGGCTGGCACCATCGCGAGCATCGGCCTCGCCGCCAGCATGGAGCTGAAAACAACCGTGGCACCTTTCATCCTGCGCGGCGCTTCGCTGCTGGGCATCGATTCCGGTTACACCGGCGATCCCTTGCGTGGCGAAGTCTGGCGGCGCCTTGGCTGTGACTGGAAGCCTGAAAAGGTCATCGCACAAGCGCGCGAAATTCCGTTCGAAGCTTTGCCGGGCGTGTTTGACGATTTCCTGCATTCGCGCGTTACGGGACGCATCATCGTGCGCATCAAGAATTCATAACCAACGATAACCAGAGGGGAAGAGAAGATGACGAAGTATGCGGATTTCCATCGCCGTTCGATTGTGGATCGTGACGGTTTCTGGGCTGAACAGGCGCAACTGATCGATTGGCAAAGCCCACCACAGACCATCTGCGACTATTCGCGCCCACCCTTCGTGAAATGGTTCTCCGGCGGCAAAACCAATCTTTGCCACAACGCAGTGGATCGCCATGCGGCCAAACGCCCGAACGACCGGGCGCTGATCTACATCTCGACCGAGACCAACGAAGAAAAAATCTACAGCTTCGCCGAGTTGAAAGCCGAAGTGATGCGCATGGCGGCGATCATGCAAAGCCTTGGCGTGAAGAAGGGCGACCGCGTCCTGATCTACATGCCGATGATCGCCGAGGCGACCTTCGCGATTCTCGCCTGCGCGCGCATCGGTGCGATCCATTCCGTGGTGTTCGGCGGTTTTGCGTCCGGTTCGCTGGCGACGCGCATCGACGACGCGAAGCCCAAGCTCATCGTTTCGTCCGACGCCGGCATGCGCGGTGGCAAGTCGGTGCCCTACAAGCATCTTCTCGACGAGGCGATCAACCTGGCGACCTCCAAGCCGGAAAAGGTGCTGATGGTTGATCGCGGCCTCGACAAGGGCTTCAACAAGGTAGCCGGGCGCGACGTCGATTACGCTACGCTGCGTGCGCAGCATATGAACGCCGAGGTGCCCTGCGAGTGGATGGAGTCCTCCGAGCCGTCCTACATCCTTTACACATCGGGTACGACCGGCAAGCCCAAGGGCGTGCAGCGCGATACCGGTGGCTATGCGGTGGCTCTGGCCGCCTCGATGAAACAAATCTACCTAGGTTTCGCGGGCGAGACCTATTTCGCTACCTCGGACATCGGCTGGGTCGTCGGCCATAGTTACATCATCTACGGCCCGCTGATCGCCGGCATGGCGACCATCATGTACGAGGGCACACCGTTGCGCCCCGACGCCGGCATCTGGTGGAGCATCGTCGAGAAGTACAAGGTCAACGTGATGTTTTCGGCGCCGACTGCGATTCGCGTGCTGAAGAAGCAGGATCCGGCCTACCTTCACAAGTACGACCTGTCGTCGCTGAAGCATCTCTTCCTTGCCGGCGAGCCGCTCGACCAGCCGACCCACGAATGGATCATGGGCGAACTCAAGTTGCCGGTGATCGACAACTACTGGCAGACCGAAACGGGCTGGCCGATGCTGTCGACGGTGCGTGGCGTCGAGGACACCAAGATCAAGTTCGGCACGCCCAGCTTCCCGGTCTTCGGTTATGACCTCAAGATCTTCCGCGAGGATGGCACCGAGTGCGGGCCGAACGAGAAGGGCATCGTTGGTGTCGTGCCGCCGCTGCCGCCCGGCTGCTTGTCCACCGTCTGGGGTCAGGACGAGCGCTTCGTCAGCACTTATTTCAGCCTGTTCAAGGACCCGCTGGTCTATTCATCCTTCGACTGGGGCATCAAGGACGAGGAGGGCTATCACTTCATCCTTGGCCGAACTGATGACGTGATCAACGTTGCCGGGCACCGCCTCGGCACGCGCGAGATCGAGGAGGCGGTGCAGGCGCATGCCGCCATCGCGGAAGTGGCCGTAGTAGGCGTCAATGACCAACTCAAGGGCCAGGAGCCGATGGCCTTCGCCGTCGTCAAGGATCCGGCGAGGATCGCCACGCCCGAGCTGCGCGCAGCGCTCGAAGCCGAGGTGAAGAAAACGGTCGACGGAATTCTCGGCGCCATCGCCCGGCCGAAGCATGTGCATTTCGTTACCGGCCTGCCGAAGACGCGCTCCGGCAAGATGCTGCGGCGTTCGATCCAGGCGCTGGCGGAAGGTCGCGATCCTGGCGACCTCACCACGCTCGACGATCCGACGACGCTGGAGCAGATCCGGCAGGTACTTGCCATCAAGTAATGCCGTCCCGCCAGCGCCGACTTATGTCTGTGCTGGCGAGCTTTTCGGTCTATCTGTTTCTGAATTGCGGCTTGCGCTTTTCGAGGAAGGCAGCCATGCCTTCCTTCTGGTCGTCGAGCGTGAATGATGCGTGGAAGGTGCGCCGTTCAAACAGCAGGCCTTCCGCGAGCGAGGATTCGTAGGCGCGATTGACAGCCTCCTTGACCATCATGACGGCGGGCAACGAATAGGAGGCGATGACTTGTGCCGCGGCGAGGGTTTCCTCGACGAGCTTGTCGGTGGGGAAGATGCGCGCGACCAGCCCGCATTTTTCCGCTTCGGCGGCATCCATCATGCGCCCGGTGAGGCACAGATCCATGGCCTTGGCCTTGCCGACTGCGCGCGGCAGGCGCTGGGTACCGCCGGCGCCGGGCAGGGTGCCGAGCTTGATTTCCGGCTGGCCGAACTTGGCATTCTCGGCGGCGTAGATCATGTCGCACATCATCGCGATCTCGCAGCCACCGCCTAGTGCATAACCGGCGACTGCCGCGATCACTGGCTTGCGGCAGGTCTTGATGCGTTCCCAGTTGCGCGTGATGAAGTCCGTCCGGTAGGCGTCCATGTAGCCGAAGTCTTTCATGAAGGCAATGTCGGCGCCGGCGGCAAAGGCCTTGCTGCTGCCGGTCAGGACGATGCAGCCGATGTCCGGATCGGTCTCGAAGCCGGTCAAAGCCTTGCCGATGCCGTCAATGACTTCGTTGTTCAGCGCGTTCAGCGCTTCAGGGCGATGGATGCGGATCAATCCAACCTTGCCATGAGTTTCCATGAGCACGACGTCGGTCATTGGGTTCTCCATTCAAAAGAGGAAAGGAAATTGACGGCTTGCAGGGGCAGTCACTATAATCGCGGACTTTCCGAACCGATGGGTCAGAATTATGCGCAAGAAAATTGTCGCTGGTAACTGGAAGATGCACGGCAGCCTGAAGAGCAACGCGGAATTGCTCCAAGGGGTGCGCGCGGGTGTCGCCGGCCTGTCCATCGACGTTGCCGTTTGCGCGCCTTATCCCTATTTGGCCCAGGCCGGCGAAGCGCTCCGCGGCAGCAATGTGTCTTGGGGCGCACAGGATGTTTCCGAGCATGCGCAAGGCGCCTACACCGGCGAGGTGAGCGCGGCGATGCTTGTCGAGTTCGGTTGCAAGTACGTCATTGTCGGTCACTCCGAGCGTCGCAGTTACTACGGTGACAGCGATGCAGTCGTTGCGGCGAAATGCGAAGCAGCGCTGAAGGCCGGCCTTGAGCCCATTTTCTGCGTTGGCGAGACGCTCGACGAGCGTGAGCGCAACGTGACTGCCGAGGTCGTAATTCGCCAGATGGATGCCTTTATTTCCCGCTGTGGCGTCGCTGCTTTGGCGAATTCCGTCGTGGCCTACGAACCCGTCTGGGCCATCGGCACGGGCCTTACCGCAACGCCCGAGCAGGCACAGGAAGTGCACGCCTTGATCCGTGCGCGCGTTGCACGTGAAAATGCCGAGGTGGCTGCCGGCTTGCGCATTCTCTACGGCGGCAGCATGAAGCCGGGCAATGCGAAAGAGCTGATGGCTCAACCTGATATCGATGGCGGATTGATTGGTGGCGCGGCACTGGTTGCAGCCGATTTCGTCGCGATTTGCGCAGCAGCTCAATAAGGCAAAGCCGGACAATATGGATATTCTCTTTTCTGTCACGCTGACCGTGCATATTCTCGTGGGTCTGGGAGTGATCGGTCTGGTACTGATGCAGCATGGCAAGGGTGCGGATATGGGCGCTGCTTTCGGTAGTGGTTCCTCCGGCAGCCTCTTCGGTGCCACCGGATCAGCCAACTTTCTCTCGCGCATGACTGCGGCATTGGCAACAGCATTTTTCATCACCAGCCTGATGCTGGCATACATGGCGAATCAGCAACCGGCCAAGTCAGGTGGCAGCGTGATGGATTCGGTCAAGACGGAAACGGTCGTGCCTGTCGAGCCTGTTCAACAGGACGTTCAGGGCGATTCGAAAGCTAAGAATATTCCGAAATGACTAAATAAAATGGGTAGTATATAAAAACTAATAATTCGATAATATGGCTGGGTCTGTGTGGTAAGTTCCCGCACAGTTTGGTAAGACCGAGCCGTATAGCAAAGCCGACGTGGTGAAATTGGTAGACACGCTATCTTGAGGGGGTAGTGGCGAAAGCTGTGCGAGTTCGAGTCTCGCCGTCGGCACCAAATTCTAAGGGGGGTTGTTGCCATGGTTGTGAAGTCAGCAGGGCAATACTGAATGCTGGAAAACTATCTTCCCATTCTGATTTTTGTTCTCGTCGCACTGGCGTTTGGTTGCGTCCCGATCATCATCGGACGCCTCGTTGGCCCCCATCGTCCCGATCCGGAAAAACTCTCTGCCTACGAATGTGGATTTAATGCATTCGAGGATGCGCGTATGAAGTTCGATGTGCGTTACTACCTGATCGCCATCGCTTTCATCATCTTCGACCTTGAGGTGGCGTACATGTTTCCCTGGGCTGCCATCTTCAAGGAGTTCGTTGAAACCGAGTCGGTGAAAATGTTCGGCTTTATCGAAATGTTCATTTTCATGGGCATCCTTATCGTGGGATTCGTCTGGGCTTGGGCCAAGGGCGCCCTCGATTGGGAGTAATCAGTGAGCATCGAAGGCGTTCTGCAGGAAGGTTTTGTTACCACCACGCTGGATAAAGTCATCAACTGGACGCGCACTGGCTCGCTCTGGCCGATGACCTTCGGGTTGGCTTGCTGTGCGATCGAAATGATTCATACCGGTGTGTCGCGTTACGACCTCGACCGTTTCGGCGTCGTATTCCGCCCGAGCCCGCGTCAGGCCGATTTGATGATCGTCGCCGGAACCCTGACCAACAAGATGGCGCCCGCCATGCGTCGTGTCTATGATCAGATGCCCGAGCCGCGCTGGGTGATATCGATGGGTTCCTGCGCGAATGGCGGCGGTTACTACCATTATTCCTATTCGGTCGTGCGTGGATGCGACCGAATCGTGCCGGTCGATATCTATGTGCCGGGATGCCCGCCCACGGCCGAGGCTTTGCTCTACGGCATCATCCAGTTGCAGAACAAGATTACCCGTACCTATACCATCGCCCGCTAACCTGTCTTCGAATCAATCATGAGCATCAAGTTGCAACGGCTTTGCAAGACCCTGACCGAAGTTTTCGGTGCGCGCGTGCAAAGTCTTACGCTGACAGGTGGAGAAGTAACGCTCGAGGTTGCGGCAGCGGACTACTTCGAAGTCGCGAAGACCCTGCGCGACCACCCCGACCTGCGCTTTGAACAGTTGATGGATATTTGCGGCGTCGACTACGTCACTTACGGAAGAACAGATCTCGTTGATTTCAATGAAGGTCGCTCGCCACGCTATGCAGCGGTCAGTCATCTGCTCTCCGTGACCCACAACTGGCGTGTGCGCTTGCGCGTGTTTGCGCCGGACGACAGTTTCCCTGTAGTGGCTTCCGTGACCCCGATCTGGAATAGCGCCAACTGGTACGAGCGCGAGGCGTTTGATCTGTACGGGCTCATGTTCGAAGGCCATGATGATCTGCGCCGGATCTTGACTGACTATGGTTTTGTCGGTCATCCGTTCAGGAAGGATTTTCCGATTTCCGGTTATGTCGAGATGCGCTACGACCCCGAGCAGAAACGCGTCGTATACCAGCCGGTGACCATTGAGCCGCGCGAAGTGACGCCGCGCATCATCCGCGAGGAAAATTACGGCCGTGGCTGAAATCAAGAACTATACGGTTAACCTCGGTCCGCAGCACCCGGCTGCGCATGGCGTATTGCGACTGGTGCTGGAACTCGACGGTGAAGTTGTCGTGCGCGCCGATCCGCATATCGGCATGTTGCATCGTGGCACGGAAAAATTGATGGAGCACCGTACCTGGGTACAGTCGCTGCCTTACATGGATCGGCTCGACTACACCTCGATGTTCGTCAATGAGCATCCGTTTGTGCTGGCGGTGGAACGTTTGCTGGGCGTCGAGATTCCGATTCGCGCCCAGTACATCCGCGTGATGTTCGATGAGATCACGCGTATCCTGAATCACCTGTTGTTAACCGGTACGCAAGCGCTTGATATCGGCGCGATGGCGATGGTGCTGTACACCTTCCGTGAGCGCGAGGACATCTTCGACATGCTCGAAGCGGTTTCCGGTGCGCGCATGCATGGCGCCTACTATCGTCCGGGTGGTGTCTATCGCGACCTGCCGGACAGCATGCCTAAATATCAGGTCAACAAGTTCAAGAACGAAAAAACGGTCAAGGACCTGAACAAGGCCCGCGAGGGGTCGCTGCTCGATTTCATCGAAGACTTCACCGATCGTTTCCCCGGCTATGTCGATGAATATGAAACCTTGCTGACCGGCAACCGTATCTGGAAGCAGCGCACGGTCGGTATCGGCGTCGTTTCCCCCGAGCGCGCCCTGCAACTGGGTTTCAGTGGCCCGATGATCCGCGGCTCCGGCATCGCCTGGGATTTACGCAAAAAACAGCCCTACCTGGTTTATGACAAACTCGACTTCGACATCCCGGTTGGTTACAACGGCGACAGCTATGACCGTTACCTGGTCCGGATCGACGAGATGCGCCAGTCGAATCGCATCATCAAGCAGTGCATCGACTGGTTGCGCAAAAACCCCGGCCCCGTGATGAGCGACAACCTCAAGGTTGCCCCGCCCAGACGCGAAAAGATGAAGGCCAATATGGAAGAGCTGATTCATCATTTCAAGTATTTCAGCGAAGGCATCCATGTACCACCGGGCGAAGTGTATGCGGCGACCGAACATGCCAAGGGCGAATTCGGCGTGTATATGATTTCCGACGGGGCGAACAAGCCTTATCGCGTAAAGCTGCGTTCAACCGCTTTCACCCATCTTTCAGCCATGGACGAAATGGCTAAGGGGCACATGATTGCGGACGTGATTACGATCATCGGCACGATGGATATCGTGTTTGGTGATGTGGATAGATAAGCCATGTTGAGTGAAGCCACACTGAAAAGAATCGATCGCGAGGTCGCCAAGTATCCGCCGGAGCAGAAGCAGTCGGCCGTGATGGCGGCACTGCACTTTGCCCAGACCGAGAAGGGGTGGTTGTCCCGGGACCTCATCGGCTATGTCGCACAATATCTCGGCATGCCGGAAATGGCTGCCTACGAAGTGGCGACCTTCTACAACATGTATGACCTGAAACCGGTCGGCAAGTACAAGATCACCGTCTGCACCAACTTGCCGTGCGCGCTGTCGGGCGGTGTGCATGCGGCCGATTACCTGAAGCAGAAACTCGGCGTCGACTTCAACGAAACCACACCGGACGGCAAGTTCACCCTGAAGGAAGGCGAGTGCATGGGTGCCTGTGGTGACGCGCCGGTGATGCTGGTGAATAACGTGCATATGCGCTGCTTCATGACGCCGGAAGAAATCGACAAGTTGCTCGGGGAGTGCAACTGATATGGCTATCCTCGAAGCGATCAACCCGACCCTGACAGCTGGCTGGCATCAGCCCGATGCGCGCGACCTGAACAAGGATACCGGCTGGCGGCTCAAGGACTATGAAGCACGCGGTGGTTATCAGGCGCTCAAAAAGCTGTTTGGCGACAAGCTTACGCCGGAGCAGGTGATCGCCGAGGTGAAGACCTCGGTGCTGCGCGGCCGCGGCGGTGCTGGTTTTCCGACGGGCCTGAAGTGGAGCTTCATGCCCAAGAACTACGCCGGCGACAAATACATCGTCTGCAACACCGACGAAGGCGAACCGGGCACGTTCAAGGACCGCGACTTCATCCGCCTCGATCCACATTCGGTCATCGAGGGCATGATCATCGCCGGTTACGCCATGGGCGCGGCACGCGGCTACAACTACATTCACGGCGAAATCTACGAGCTGTATCAGCGCTTCGAGGAGGCCATCGAAGAGGCGCGCGCCGCGGGTTATCTTGGCAAGAACATTCTGGGATCGGGCTTCGATTTCGACCTGTTCACGCATCAGGGCTGGGGCGCCTATATCTGCGGTGAAGAGACCGCGCTGCTCGAATCCATCGAGGGCAAGAAGGGGCAGCCGCGCTACAAGCCGCCGTTCCCCGCCAACGTCGGTCTCTATGGTCGGCCGACGACGATCAACAATACCGAGTCGCTCGCATCCATCCCGTTCATTTTGCGTCAGGGTGGCCAAGCCTTCCTCGATCTCGGCAAGCCGAACAATGGCGGCACGAAATTGTTCTCCGTATCCGGTCATGTCAACAAGCCGGGCAACTACGAAGTGCCGATGGGTACCCCCTTCGCCAAGCTGCTGGAGATGTGCGGCGGCATGCGCGGCGGTCGCAAACTGAAGGCTGTGATTCCCGGCGGTTCGTCGGCACCGGTGCTGCCGGGCGACATCATGATGGAATGCACGCTGGATTACGATTCGATCGCCAAGGCGGGTTCGATGCTGGGTTCCGGCGCGGTGATCGTGATGGACGAAACGGTCTGCATGGTCAAGTCGCTCGAACGTCTGGCCTGGTTCTACTACGAGGAATCCTGTGGTCAATGCACACCTTGCCGGGAAGGCACGGGCTGGCTCTACAAGATGATCCACCGCATCGAACACGGCCAGGGTAGGCCCGAAGATTTGGATCTGCTCGACGATGTGGCGAAGAACATCATGGGCCGTACCATCTGTGCGCTCGGCGACGCGGCCGCGCTGCCGGTGATCAGCTTCGTCAAGCATTTCCGCAGCGAATTCGAATATCACATCCAGAACAAGAAGTGCCTCGTGCCGCCTGATGTGCAAATGGCCGGCAGCACGTTCCATACGCGTTTGATGGCGGGGGCGACATGCTAGAGCTCGAGATCGACGGCAAGTCGCTGCAAGTGCCGGAAGGCAGTACGGTCATCGAGGCCGCGCACGCCGCCGGCATCTACATTCCGCATTTCTGCTATCACAAGAAACTCTCGATCGCGGCAAACTGCCGCATGTGCCTCGTGCAGGTCGAGAAGGCGCCCAAGCCGATGCCGGCCTGCGCCACGCCTGTCGCCAATGGCATGAAGGTGTTCACACATTCCGAACTCGCCGCGAAGGCGCAGCGGGATGTGATGGAGTTCCTGCTACTCAACCATCCGCTCGATTGCCCGATTTGCGACCAGGGTGGTGAATGCCAGTTGCAGGACCTTGCAGTTGGCTACGGCGGCAATTACGCGCGTTTCCAGGAAGAGAAGCGTGTCGTGCCGAACAAAAACTTTGGTCCGCTGGTCTCCAGCGACATGACCCGGTGCATCAACTGCACCCGCTGTGTGCGTTTCACCCAGGAAATCGCCGGCCTGATGGAACTGGGCCAGGCTTTCCGTGGCGATCGCGCCGAGATCATGACCTTCGTCGAGCGGACGATCGATTCGGAAATTTCCGGCAACATCATCGATCTGTGTCCGGTCGGTGCGCTGACCTCCAAGCCGTTCCGCTTTGGCGCGCGTACTTGGGAACTTTCGCGTCGCAAGTCGGTGAGTCCGCACGATGCGCTGGGTAGCAACCTGGTTGTCCAGGTGCTGCACAATCAGGTCAAGCGTGTATTGCCGCTCGAGAACGAAGCTATCAACGAATGCTGGATCTCCGACAAGGAACGTTTTTCCTACGAAGGCCTCAGCAGCACTGATCGTCTCACGAAGCCGATGGTAAAGCAGGGCGGTGCATGGAAAGAGGTCGAATGGAACGTTGCGCTCGACTACGCTGCCCATGCCTTGCGCGATGTTGCGAAGACTCAGGGTGCCGATGCCATCGGCGCACTCGTCAGCCCGCATTGCACGCTCGAAGAGATGGCGCTGGCGAGCAAACTGCTGCGCAGCCTTGGTTCCGACAACATCGATTTCCGCTTGCGTCAGAGCGATTTCAGTCTTGACAGTCAGCGCAATGGAACGCCATGGCTGGGCATGAAGATCGCTGACATCAGCGCGCTCGATCGCGTGCTGGTGGTGGGCAGCTTCCTGCGCAAGGATCATCCGCTCGTCGCGCAACGTCTGCGCCAGTCGGTCAAGAAGGGCGCGCAGGTTGCTGTGTTGCATTCCACTGACGACGATCTCTATATCAAACAGTTCGCCAAGGCGATTGCCGCACCAGCGCAACTGCCGGCCTTGCTCGCCGAGGTGGTGAAGGCGGTCGCCCAGCTCAAGAGTGCCCCGCTCGGTGCCGAGTTCGAGAAAGTCGGCGCTAGCGAGACAGCACAAAAGATGGCTGCCAGCCTCGTTTCAGGCCAGAACACTGGCATCCTGCTTGGCAACTTTGCCCAGCAGCATCCGCAGGCGGCGACCCTGCAGCGGTTGGCCCAACAACTAGCCGCGTTGCTAGGCGCGAAGTTTGGCTTCCTTGGTGAGGCGGCCAACAGCGTCGGTGGTTTTGTTGCCAAAGCCTTCCCGCAGCAGGGCGGTCGCAATGCCGCGGCCCTGGTTGCGGAGCCGCGCAAGGCCTATGTGGTCCTCGGTGCCGAGCCTGAGCTCGACTGCGCCAATGGCGCCGCCGCACTGGCCGCGTTGAAAGAGGCGGCGAGCGTGATCGTGCTTTCACCCTTCAAGTCGCAAGCAGCACTGGATTACGCCGACTGCCTGTTGCCGGTGTCGCCATTCACGGAAACGTCCGGGACTTTCGTCAATACCGAAGGTCGAGTACAGAGTTTCTTCGCTGCCACCAAGCCGCTGGGTGAAACCCGTCCGGCCTGGAAGGTGCTGCGTGTGCTCGGCAATCTCCTTGAGCAATCGGGCTTCGATTACGAATCCTCCGAGCAGGTGCGTGACGAGGTGCTGGGAGGCAAGTCGGAGTTTGTTTCCGGTCTGGACAATGCAGTCAAGGCGGGTGCGCTCGATCTATCGGCCAATGTATCGGGTATCCAGCGTATTGCCGACGTGCCGATCCATTTCGCCGATCCGCTGGTACGTCGCGCCTCAAGTCTGCAAGCGACCCGGGATGCTGCTGCACCGACAGCCCGCATGAATGCTGCAACGCTTGCCAAAGTGGGTGTCAGCGACGGGGAAAGTGTGAAAGTCGGCGCTGGCGAGACGGCACTGAAGGCACAGCTGGATGCCGGCGTACCGGATGGATGCGTACGCATTGCCGCCGCCCATGCCACGACCGTGACGCTCGGACCGTTGTTCTGCAGCCTCAAAGTGGAGCGTGCATGATGGAAGCCCAGATCCTGCAATTCCTCCAGTCCTCTCTCGGTTCGTCCTGGTCGACCGTCGCGCCGGCCTGGCCCGCGATCTGGGCGTTGCTCAAGATCGTCAGCGTGCTCTTGCCGGTAGTGGCCGCGGTTGCCTATCTGCCCTACTTCGAGCGCAAGGTCATCGCCTACATGCACGTGCGCATTGGCCCCAACCGTGTCGGCCCGGCCGGTCTGCTACAGCCGATTGCTGACGCGCTCAAATTGGTCTTCAAGGAAGTCATCACGCCGACGAAGGCCAGCAAGGCACTGTATTTCACCGGCCCGATCATCGCGCTGGCACCGGCACTGGTGGCCTGGGCCGTGGTGCCGTTCGACGCTGGCATGGTCATCGCCAATATCGATGCCGGTGTATTGTTCCTGCTGGCAGTCAGTTCCTTGGGGATCTACGGTGTCATCATTTCCGGCTGGGCATCGAACTCGAAGTACGCATTTCTGGGCGCGATGCGGGCGGGCGCACAGATGATTTCCTATGAAATCGCCATGGGCATGGCGCTGATCGCGGTGTTGATGGTGTCCAACAGCCTGAATCTCGGTGATATCGTGATGGCGCAGGATAAAGGCCGCTTCGTCGGCCTGGGCTTGGACTTCCTCTCGTGGAACTGGCTGCCCTTGTTGCCGATGTTCCTCGTCTATCTCATCTCGGGCGTGGCCGAAACCAACCGTGCACCGTTCGACGTCGTCGAGGGCGAGTCCGAGATCGTCGCCGGCCACATGATCGAGTATTCGGGCATGGCCTTCGCGCTGTTCTTCCTTGCCGAATATGCGAACATGATTCTGATCTCGGCATTGACCTCAATCTTCTTCCTTGGCGGCTGGCTGTCGCCGGTCGGGTTCCTGCCTGACAGCATTGGCTGGCTGTTCCTGAAGATTGCAGCGCTGCTGTTCCTCTTCCTCTGGTTCCGCGCGACCTTCCCGCGCTACCGCTATGACCAGATCATGCGCCTCGGCTGGAAGATCTTCATCCCGATCTGCATCGCGTGGATTTTGGTCGTCGGCGTGTGGATGATGTCACCCCTGAATATCTGGAACTAAGACGACCATGGGCGCAATCAAGGATTTCATCGGCAGCCTCTTCCTCAAGGATATGCTGCAGGGCATGGCGGTAACGGGCAAGTATTTCTTCGCCCGCAAGATTACCGTCCAGTACCCGGAAGAAAAGACGCCACTCGGCTTCCGCTTCCGTGGCTTGCATGCGCTGCGCCGCTATCCGAACGGCGAAGAGCGTTGCATTGCCTGCAAGCTTTGTGAAGCGATCTGTCCGGCGCTGGCGATCACCATCGAGTCCGCCGAGCGCGAAGACGGCACGCGCCGCACGACGCGCTACGACATTGACTTGACCAAGTGCATTTTCTGCGGCTTCTGCGAAGAGGCCTGTCCGGTCGATGCCATTGTCGAATCGCACATCTTCGAGTACCACGGCGAGACGCGCGGCGACCTGCACTACACCAAGCAGATGCTGCTGGCCAACGGCGATCGTTACGAAGAAGAAATTGCCAAGCGTCGTGCGCTGGACGCACCCTACCGGTAAGCCATGACCATGGAATTCAAGACTTTCATGTTCTATATGTTCGGGGCGATCATGCTGTTCGCCTCGCTGCGCGTGATTACGGCACGGAACCCGGTGCATGCCGCCCTTTACCTCGTTTTGGCATTCTTCAATGCGGCAGGTATCTGGATGCTGCTGCAGGCGGAGTTTCTCAGCATCCTGCTGGTGATGGTTTACGTCGGCGCGGTGATGGTGCTCTTCCTGTTTGTCGTCATGATGCTCGATATCGATCTGGTCCGTCTGCGCAGCGGCTTCTGGAGCTATCTGCCGCTGGGGGGCGTGATCGGCTTGCTGATGGTTGCCGAAATGGCACTGGTCCTGGGTGGAAAGTATTTCGGCGCGGCAGCGCTGCCGGGACAAACCCTGCCCGACGGCTACAGCAATACCAAGGAGTTGGGCCGGTTGCTCTATACCGAATATGTCTATCCTTTCGAACTGGCCTCCATCGTGCTGCTGGTCGGCATCATCGCCGCAGTCATGCTGACCTTGCGGCAGCGCAAGGACACCAAATACCAGAAGCCTTCCAAGCAGATTGCAGTCAGGCGAGAAGACTCCGTCCGACTGGTCAGCATGCCTGCGGAGAAGGATGAACCGGCAGAACCTGTGGAAAAGGGAGGCCAGTGACATGCTGACAACGCTCTCCCTGTCGCATTACCTGATCCTCTCGGCGGTCCTCTTCGCCATCAGCATCGTCGGCATTTTCCTCAACCGCAAAAACCTCATCGTGCTGCTCATGGCGATCGAGTTGATGTTGTTGTCGGTCAATCTGAACTTCGTTGCCTTCTCGCATTATCTGAATGATCTTGCCGGCCAGTTGTTCGTGTTCTTCATCATGACCGTGGCTGCCGCCGAAGCGGCAATCGGCCTGGCGATCCTGGTGGTGTTGTTCCGCAACCTCTCGACCATCCATGTCGACGATCTCGACAGCCTGAAAGGGTAGTGCGCATGAAACTGCTCTATCTCATCGTCCCGCTTGCTCCACTGTTCGGCGCAATCATTGCCGGGCTGTTCAGCAAGGCGATCGGCCGTGCTGGCGCGCACATGGTCACGATTCTGGGTGTGGCGATTTCCTTCATTACATCAGTCCTCATCTTCAGAGACGTGATGGCCGGCAACACGTTCAACGGCGACCTCTATACCTGGCTGGAGTCTGGTGGCCTGTCGCTCAAAATCGGCTTCCTGATCGATCCGCTAACTGCGGTGATGATGATCGTCGTGACTTTTGTTTCCTTGATGGTGCACATCTACACCATCGGCTACATGGCGCACGACGAAGAGAACTGGCCGACTGACAGCAAGGCGGGTACCAACAGCTATCAGCGTTTCTTCTCCTACATTTCGCTGTTTACCTTCTCGATGTTGATGCTCGTCATGAGCAACAACTTCGTCCAGCTCTTTTTTGGGTGGGAAGCGGTCGGTCTGGTCTCGTATCTGCTGATCGGTTTCTGGTCCACGCGCCCGACGGCGATTTACGCAAATCTCAAGGCCTTCCTGGTCAACCGCGTCGGTGACTTCGGTTTCCTGATGGGTATCGGCCTGATCGCTGCGTACGCCGGCAGCCTCGACTACGCCACCGTGTTCGGCAAGTCGCGCGAACTGGCGACGCTGACCGAAGCCGTTACCGGTTGGCCGTTGATTACCGCGATCTGCATTGGTTTGTTTATCGGTGCGATGGGCAAATCGGCACAGTTCCCCCTGCATGTCTGGCTGCCCGACTCGATGGAAGGCCCGACGCCGATCTCCGCGTTGATTCACGCCGCAACCATGGTCACGGCCGGCATCTTCATGGTTTCGCGCATGTCACCCCTGTTCGAACTGTCCGACACCGCATTGTCCATGGTCATCATCGTGGGCGCGATCACGACACTGTTCATGGCGCTGATCGCCATCGTGTCCACCGATATCAAGCGTGTGGTCGCCTACTCGACGCTGTCGCAGCTTGGTTATATGACCATGGCGCTCGGTGCGTCAGCCTACTCGGTCGCCATCTTCCACCTGATGACGCATGCCTTCTTCAAGGCGGTGCTATTCCTCGGTGCCGGTTCGGTGATCATCGCCATGCACCACGAGCAGGACATGCGCCGTATGGGTGGCCTGCGAAAATACATGCCGATTACCTATCTCACGGTGCTCATTGGTGCCATCGCCAACGCCGGTTTGCCACCGTTTGCTGGTTTCTTCTCGAAAGACTCGATCATCGAGGCGGTGCATCTGGCCAATGTGCCAGGTGCCGGTTTCGCCTACTTCTGTGCGCTCGCGGCGGTCTTTGTCGGTGGCCTGTACTCCTTCCGCCTCGTGTTCTTTGCCTTCCACGGCAAGGAGCGTTTCCGTGAAGCTGCGCATGGCCATGGGCACGATCATGACGATCACGGACATGGTCATGGTGTGCATGTGCCGCACGAATCGCCCAAGGTTGTGACCATCCCGCTGATCCTGCTGGCGATTCCGGCGATTGCATCTGGTTGGGTGATCGGTACGATGCTCTATGGTGGCTGGTTCGGCAATGCCATCTATATCGACGATGCTGTGCACAAGGGCATGTCCACGATGGCGCACGAATTCCACGGCGTACTCGGCATGATGGCGCACGGTGTCACAACCTTGCCATTCTGGCTGGCGCTTTCCGGGGCTGTTCTGGCGTGGTTTCTGTACATCGTCCGTCCCGACCTGCCGGCCGTCATCAAGAAGAAGTTCGGCTTCCTGGCCACCATCCTTGAGAAGAAATATGGTCTGGACGAGTTTAACGAATGGTTCTTTGCCGGCGGCGCACGCGGTGTCGGTCGCGGTCTCTGGAAGGGGGGCGATCAGACGCTCATCGACGGCGTGGCGGTCAATGGTTCGGCACGTCTGGTCGGCTGGTTCGCCAGCGTCGTGCGCCTGATCCAGTCGGGCCACATCTATCAATACGCATTCTCCATGATCATCGGCGTCTTCGTGCTGCTGACCCTGTGGATGAACCGAGCCTGACGGAACCGACGAAATGAGCTCTTCCCTTCTTAGTCTTGCCATCTGGGTTCCGATCCTCGGCGCCTTCGTGGTATTTGCTGCCGGCAATGCCCAAAACCTGGCACGCTGGGCCGCACTGATTGCGGCGATTGCCGGTTTTGCCGTCACGGTTCCGCTCTACCTCGGTTTCGACGTTACCCAGGCGGGGATGCAGTTCGTCGAGCAGCGCGCCTGGATTCCGCGCTTCAACGTCGAATACTTCCTCGGCGTCGATGGTATTTCGGTGCTCTTCATCCTGCTCAACAGCTTCATCACTATTTTGGTCGTGATCGCTGGCTGGGAAGTGATCAAGGACAAGGTCGCGCAGTACATGGGTGCTTTCCTGATCATGTCGGGCGTGATGAACGGCATCTTCAGTTCACTTGACGCAGTATTGTTCTACGTCTTCTTTGAAGCTTCGCTGATTCCGATGTACATCATCATCGGTGTCTGGGGCGGCCCGAACCGCGTTTATGCGGCCTTCAAGTTCTTCCTCTATACGCTGCTCGGCTCATTGCTGATGCTGATTGCGCTGATCTACCTGTTCCTCGCATCGGGTGGCAGCTTCAACCTGCTCGAATGGCACCAGCTCAGGGTCGAGATGACCCCGCAGATTCTTCTGTTCCTTGCATTTCTGGTTGCCTTCGCCGTCAAGGTACCGATGTGGCCGGTGCATACCTGGTTGCCTGATGCCCACGTCGAGGCGCCGACAGGCGGCTCTGTGGTCCTGGCGGCAATCATGTTGAAGTTGGGTGCCTACGGTTTCCTCCGCTTCTCGCTGCCGATCGCCCCGGATGCGAGCCACTATCTTGCGCCGATGATGATCACGCTGTCGTTGATAGCTGTGATTTACATCGGGTTCGTGGCGCTGGTTCAGCTCGACATGAAGAAGCTGATCGCTTACTCGTCCATCTCGCACATGGGCTTCGTCACCCTCGGCTTTTTCATCTTCAACCAGATCGGCTTGGAAGGTGCCTTGGTTCAGATGATTTCCCACGGCTTTGTTTCGGGCGCCATGTTCCTCTGCGTGGGGGTGATGTATGACCGCATGCACTCGCGGCAGATTGCCGACTACGGTGGGGTGGCGAATACCATGCCGAAGTTCGCCGGTTTCTTCATGCTCTTCGCGATGGCCAATGCCGGCTTGCCGGCCACCTCGGGTTTCGTAGGTGAGTTCATGGTGATTCTGGGGGCGATCAAGTTCAACTTCTGGATCGGCTTCGCTGCAGCCATGACGTTGGTACTGGGCGCGGCGTATACGCTGTGGATGTACAAGCGTGTGATCTTCGGCCCGGTCGGCAACAAGCATGTCGCCGAACTGACTGACATTAACAGTCGAGAATTTCTCTTCCTGGCGGTACTGGCACTCTGCGTGCTGGCCATGGGTATCTATCCCTTCCCCTTCACCGAAGTGATGCATGCTTCTGTGGATAACCTGCTCAAGCATGTCGCGGTGAGCAAGCTCTAACGGCGCATAGCGATGCTCAACAATTTCATCCCGCCCGATCTCTACCCGGCTTCAGCGGAAATCTTCCTGCTGGCCATGGCCTGCGCCATCCTGCTGGTCGACGCCTTTATCGGCGCCGCCCAGCGCTGGATTACCGCTGCCCTGACCTTGGTGGCGCTGGTCGGCTGCGCCCTGATCACCTACCAGACGATGGACGGGCAGGTGGTGCTGACTTTCAGCAACATGTTCGTCGATGACCTGCTGGCCGACTTCCTCAAGCTGATGCTGTACCTCGCGGTGATTGTTGTCATCGTCTATAGCCGCGACTATCTGGCTGCGCGCAACCTCGACAAGGGCGAGTACTACCTGCTGGTGCTGTTCGCCACCCTGGGCATGATGGTGATGATCTCGGCGGCGAGCTTCCTGACCATCTATCTCGGCCTTGAGCTGCTGTCGCTGTCGCTCTACGCCCTGGTCGCCATTGACCGCGATTCCCCGCGCGCGACCGAGGCGGCGATGAAGTACTTCGTCCTCGGCGCACTGGCTTCCGGCCTCTTGCTCTACGGCATGTCGATGGTGTATGGCGCTACCGGCACGCTGGAAATCGGTGGAGTCTCGCAGGCGCTGCATCTCGGCGTCGCAAACAAGACCGTGCTGGTCTTCGGCCTGGTCTTCATCGTTTCCGGCATCGCCTTCAAGTTGGGCGCCGTGCCTTTCCACATGTGGGTACCTGACGTTTATCACGGCGCACCGACGCCGATCACCCTGCTGATTGCCTCGGCACCGAAACTGGCTGCCTTCGCAATCACGATGCGCATGCTGGTGTATGGCCTGTTCGAACTGGCCGAACACTGGCAGAGCATGCTGATGATCCTAGCGATGCTTTCGATCGCCGTTGGTAATCTTGTCGCCATCGCCCAGACCAATATCAAACGCATGTTGGCTTATTCGGCGATCTCGCACATGGGTTTCCTGTTGCTGGCCCTGATGAGTGGCGTGGTTGGCCCCGACAAGCACTTCGCGCTGAATGCCTACAGTTCCGCGATGTATTACGTGGTGGCCTACGTCATCATGTCGCTCGGCGCTTTCGGCACGGTGTTGCTGTTGTCGCGTGCCGGCTACGAAGCCGAGCATCTCGAAGACTTCAAAGGCCTCAACCAGCGCAGCCCGTGGTTTGCGGCGGTGATGATGGCAGTCATGTTCTCGATGGCCGGCGTGCCTTTCTTCGTCGGCTTCTTTGCCAAGTTTTCCGTGTTGCTCGCCGTCGTCGATGCCGGCTACATCTGGGTTGCCGTATTCGCGGTCATGTTCTCGCTGATTGGCGCCTTCTACTACCTGCGCATCGTCAAGTTCATGTACTTCGATCCGCCAACCGATGCGGCGCCGATCACGGCCGGGCTCGACATGCGCTTCCTGCTGTCGGTCAACGGCGCTGCGGTGGCGCTGTTCGGCATCTTCCCCGATGCGCTGGTATCGCTTTGTACCTACGCTTTGCTGCGTTCGTTGTAATCCACCTCCTTCCCGAGTTTTGCCGTGTCCCGACTGCTGAAGTCGATACTTCTATTTGTTGCGATCGTCATCGCCTTGCTGGCAGCACCATTGCTGTTTATCTCGGATGAGGGCAAGCCTGTCCAGCAACCTGCAGAGGGATTGCCATGGCAAATCGAATTGCTGGCCGAAGGCCGCACACGTGTTTTTGGTCTGTCGCCGGGGAGTAGTACGCTTGACGACGCACGCGCACGCTTTGGTCCCGATGCCCAGATTGCTATGATCATCGCCAAAGGCGAAACGGGTTCGATTGAGGCTTACTACGAAAGCCTCACTGCAGGTTTTGTCACCGGAAAGATGATCCTCACGCTGGAAACGACGATCGAGCAACGCGAAGCGATGCTCAAGCGTGCCATCAAGGCTGAATTCATGGAAAGCACGACCCGACGCATAACTCTGGCTGAAAGCGACTTGCAATCACTGACACAGGCTAAGATTTCTGCACTCGCGTTCATCCCCTCGGCGAATCTTTCGGAAGAGGTCGTCCTGCAGCGTTTCGGCCCACCTGCCGAACGTGTCCGCTCAAGTGAGCATGCGGAGCATTTTCTTTATCCAGCCAAGGGGCTCGACCTGCGGCTGGATGCCAAGGGCAAGGAATTGCTGCAATATGTGGCACCCAGCGAATTTTCCCGTTTGCGCGACCCGTTGCTCGCGGCAGCGAAGCAGGGCGCTTAAGCCTTGCCCTTGTCCGCTTCGCGCTGGGTTTCGTAAGCTGACGGGCTGACGCCTGCATGCGCGAGGAATTCGCGCAGATGCTTGATATCCTGCCGGCCGAAAACGCTACCCTGGTGCGGGTGGTGCAGGAAGTATTCGTGGCGGTTCAGCAGTACGCGGAACCGCGCGCCATGCACCGGTTCGACTTCGGCGCCCAGATGGTGGAGCAGGGATTCGATTTCGCGCCAGTGGATGTTCGCGCTGGGCGGGTCCTGGAACAAACTGCGCAACAGGTGCAGATGTTTGTGGCTCATGATGTTCTCCTGGCGGAGGCGGTGAGATTCGAACTCACGAACGCCTTGCGACGTTGCCGGTTTTCAAGACCGGTGCATTCAACCGCTCTGCCACGCCTCCGATGCGAGACGATTATAGCCCGCCAAGCGGTGCCAGTCCGTGGCGACGGCGCGCTTCATCGCAGGATTCGTCACCCATGCCGAGTGCCGACAGTGGCGCGAAATCACGGCATGCTGCAGGCCGCTGCGTGTAGATCGAGCAGCGTACCGCCTTGCCGATAGTACCCTCCAGCGCAATGCAGCGACCGGGGAGGTCGGGGTTGTCGCGCATGCAGGCTGTCGTCGGCGTGTAGGGCTCCGTCAGTTCGTCCGGTACCCACCCGCCGGGCCGGCTGGCCAGATCGACACGGGGCAGGGTGATGCGGAAGGTGGCACAGCAGGCGCCGCATCCGCAGCAAACGGAAGGTTCGTTTTCCATGCCGCACAGCCTAGCAAAAAAGTCGCCCGCATCGTTGCGCGAAACTTCCGATTCGTCTAGAATCCGCGCCTCGTTGCAGGCGGTTAGCTCAGCTGGTTAGAGCGCCACGTTGACATCGTGGAGGTCGTTGGTTCGATTCCAATACCGCCTACCAAATACCCTGAAAAGCCGTTCCGATTCCGGAGCGGCTTTTTATTTTGCAATTCGCGCTGACCGAGCGTCGATGGCGTTAGCGCGAAGCCCGTCTGGAATTTTGGCGTCTCTCCGGAATTTTGATGCGACTCAAGGATCGGCGCGATTCAAAACGGAACAATGCACGGACTTTTCCGGTAACTTCCAGATCATCACCATGATGCCTTTTCGCACTCTCACTTCCGCCCTGGTCGCCGCCATGAGCATTGCCCTGTCGACTCCGGCTGCCAGCGCGGATGCCGACCCGTTGCGCGCAGCGGTTGCTGCCCTCGGCAACATCAACGGCCGCGCATTGGCCTGCGGCCACACCGAGGTCGTCAGCCGTGCCAAGGCCATTGTCATCGCCCGCGTAGCCAAAACGCGGGAGCTCGGTGAAGCCTTCGAGCAGGCGACCAGCGCGGCCTTCCTCGCCCAGGGGCAGCAAAAGACGGCGTGCCCGCCACGTGCGGTGTTGGCGGTGGAGCTGGAAGTCGCGGCCCGTCCGCTCAACCCGCCGAATGCCCACCAGCTGGCCGCCACGCCCGAAACGCCGGAGGTCGGTATCAACCCGCGCTACCTGCTGCAGGCCGCAAACGGCCGCGCCGTGATGGACGGCGACTTCAAGGACCGCTTCCAGCTGATTACCTTCGGCTACACCTACTGCCCCGACATCTGCCCGACCACCCTGCTCGAAATGGCTGCGGTGCTTAAGCAGCTCGGCGATGACGCGGCCAAGGTGCAGGCCCTTTTCATCTCCGTCGATCCCGAACGCGATACGCTGGCGCTGCTGCGCACCTACACCGAATTCTTCGACGCCCGCATCCTGGGTGCCACCGGCTCGCCGGAACTGGTCAAGCGCGCCGCCGACAACTTCAAGGTGCGGTATGAGAGGGTGATCGACCCCAGGCTCAATCCCGCCCATTACGCGGTCGATCACTCCGCTGGCATGTACCTGCTTTCGCCTGGCGGCCAGTTCCTCACCAAGTTCCCTTACGGCAAACCGGTGGGCGAGATCGTCGCCCGCCTGCGCGAAGAGATCGCCCGGCGGGCGCCCGCAGACGGTGCACCCATGCAAGGAGTAGCAAAGTGAATCGATCCAAGCCCAACCTGATCCTGGCCGGCTTGCTCGCCACAGCCATCAACGCTGGAATCGCCCATGCTGCCGGCGCGGCCGACCAGATCACCGTCAACGATGCCTATATCCGCCAGGCGCCCCCCGGGGCCATGGCGACCGGCGCCTTCATGGTAATCCGCAACGCCGGCCCTGACGAAGTGCGGGTCGTCAAGGCAGCCAGCACAGTTTCGCGCTTCACGGAACTGCATACCCACCTCAACGAGGGCGGCGTCATGAAAATGCGCCAAGTAAAGGATATCCCCGTGCCGCCCGGTGGCGAAGCCGTGCTCAAACCGGGCGGCCTGCATGTCATGCTGATCGAAATGAGGCTTTCGCTCAGGGAAGGCGACATGGTGCCGATCACACTCGGCCTGGACGACGGCAGCAGCAAGGTGATCAGCGTGCCCGTGAGAAACCCCAGTTCAAGTGCCGGATCAATGGGCGGGATGGTTGGGCACAAGCACTAGGATTCGATTCCAGCGCCGCTGAAAGTCGGCGCTGGCGGGACGGCACTCAGACGGCGGCGAGTGCCTGTTCCAGATCGGCCTTCAGGTCGTCGATGTGCTCGATGCCGATCGACAGCCGCACCATGTCTTCCGACACACCGGCCTTCGCCAGTTCGGCCGGCGAAAGCTGGCGGTGGGTCGTGCTGGCCGGGTGGCAGGCGAGGCTCTTGGCATCGCCGATGTTGACGAGGCGCGTGATGAGCTTGAGCGCATCCTGGAAGCGCGCGCCGCCGGTGGCTCCACCCTTGACGCCGAAGGTCAGGATGCCCGAAGCACGGCCGCCCATGTACTTCTGCGCCAGCGCATGCTCGCGGTGGTCGGGCAGGCCGGCGTAATTGACCCAGCCCACCTTGGCATGGCCCTTGAGGTACTCGGCCACGGCCTGCGTGTTGGCGCAGATGCGGTCCATGCGCACGGCCAGCGTCTCGATGCCTTGCAGGATCAGGAAGCTGTTGAAGGGTGAGATCGCCGCACCCATGTTGCGCAGGGGCACGACGCGCGCGCGGCCGATGTAGGCGGCCGGGCCGAGCGCTTCGGTATAGACCACGCCGTGGTAGGAGACATCCGGCGTGTTGAGGCGCTTGAAGCGTTCCTTGTGGTCGGCCCAGGGGAACTTGCCCGAATCGACGAGCACGCCGCCGATGCTGTTGCCGTGGCCGCCGAGATACTTGGTGAGCGAATGCACGACGATGTCGGCGCCATGCTCGAACGGCCGGCACAGATAGGGTGTCGGCACGGTGTTGTCGACGATCAGCGGCACGCCGGCCGCGTGGGCGATTTCTGCGATGGCCGCGAGGTCGATGATGTTGCCGAGCGGATTGCCGATCGATTCGCAATACACCGCCTTGGTGCGCGAATCGATGAGAGGTTTAAAGCTCGCGGGGTCGCGATAGTCGGCGAAGCGCACCTCGATGCCATACTGCGGCAGCGTGTGGGCGAAGAGGTTGTAGGTGCCGCCGTAGAGCGTGCCCACCGAGACGATGTTGTCGCCGGCTTCGGCGATGGTCTGGATCGCATAGGTGATCGCCGCCGCGCCGGAAGCCAGACCCAGTGCGCCGATCCCGCCTTCCATCGCGGCCATTCGCTTCTCCAGCACGTCGGTGGTCGGGTTCATGATGCGCGTGTAGATGTTGCCGGCGACCTTCAGGTCGAACAGGTCGGCACCATGCTGCGTGTCGTCGAACGCGTACGAGGTGGTCTGGTAGATCGGCACCGCCACCGCTTTGGTGGTGGGGTCCGGGCTGTAGCCGCCGTGAACGGCGAGAGTTTCGATTTTCATTGGATTCCCCTGCGTTGTTTTTGCTGCTGTTGTTGATAAACTAAGCTTTTCGCTCGATTATATGTATCAATCTGATTTTTCGAAACACCCGAAAGATATCACCTGCTAACATCAATGTCCGACAAAACCAATCAAGCATCCGGAGAGACACATGCAAATCGCCAGCAACATCATTGAACTGATCGGCAACACCCCGCTGGTCAAGCTCAACCGCCTGAACACGACTCGGGCCACGATCGCGTTGAAGCTCGAATATTTCAACCCCGCGCACAGCGTCAAGGATCGCATCGCGGCGGCGATGATCGAGGCCGCCGAGCGTGCCGGCAAGATCAAGCCGGACACGATCATCCTCGAACCGACTTCCGGCAACACTGGCATCGGCCTCGCGATGGTCTGTGCGGCGCGCGGTTACAAGGCGACCTTCGTGATGCCCGAGACGATGAGCCGCGAGCGCAAGCTGATGCTCAAGGCCTTCGGCGCCGAACTGATCCTCACGCCCGGTCCGGAAGGCATGCCCGGCGCGATCAAGAAGGCGAACGAACTCGCGGCGGCCGATCCGCGTTACTTCATCCCGCAGCAGTTTGATAACCCGGCCAACCCGACGATCCACCGCAAGACGACCGCCGAGGAAATCTGGCGTGATACCGATGGCCTGGTCGATATCTTCGTCTCGGGTATCGGCACGGGCGGCACGATCACCGGCGTGGGCGAAGTGCTCAAGGCGAAGAAGCCCGGCGTGCAGATCGTCGCGGTCGAACCCGATGCCAGCCCGGTGCTGTCCGGCGGCGCGCGTGGCCCGCACCCGATTCAGGGCATCGGCGCCGGCTTCGTGCCCAGCATTCTCAACACCAAGGTCTACGACGAGATCGTGCGCGTCAAGAACGATGATGCGCTCACCACCGCACGTCGCCTTGCCAGCGAGGAAGGCCTGATGGTCGGCATCTCCTCCGGTGCCGCGGTGTGGTCGGCGCTGGAAGTCGCCAAGCGTCCCGAGAATGCCGGCAAACTGATCGTCGTCGTGATTCCTTCCTTTGGCGAGCGCTATCTCTCCACGGTGCTCTATCAGCATTTAGAAGTGTAAGAAGGGGGGCAGGGCGCGTGCTACCATGCCGCGCCCGCCATGCCCGCCCAACCTGATCTAGACCGACTTTTCGCCGCCGACGGCCCGCTCGCTCGGGCCATTCCCGGTTACCGCCTGCGCGAACAGCAGATCGCCATGGCGCGCGAAGTGCAGGCGGCCATAGAAGCCAATCGCCTGCTGGTCGCCGAAGCCGGCACCGGCACCGGCAAGACCTTCGCCTATCTTGCACCCGCATTACTCTCAGGCGGCAAGGTGGTCATCTCCACCGGCACCAAGACCCTGCAGGACCAGCTCTTCAACCGCGACCTGCCGACCGTGCGCGACGCACTCGGCATGCCGGCGACCATCGCCTTGCTGAAGGGGCGCGCCAACTACCTCTGCCCGCACCATCTCGACCGCGCGCTCTCCGGCGGCAAGCTCAACTCGCGCGCCGAAGTGATGCACTTGCATGCCATCGCACGCTTCGCCAAGCTCACCGCGAGCGGCGACAAGGCCGAATGCACCGACGTGCCCGAGGATTCCGGCGCGTGGTACCTCGCCACCTCGACGCGCGAGAACTGCCTCGGGCAGGAGTGCGCCCACGTCAAGGAATGCTTCGTCCTCGCGGCGCGGCGCGAGGCGCTGCTCGCCGACGTGGTGGTCGTGAACCACCACCTGTTCTTCGCCGACGTGATGCTCAAGGACGACGGCATGGGCGAACTGCTGCCGAGCTGCAACACCATCATCTTCGACGAAGCGCACCAGTTGCCCGAAGTGGCCGGCCTGTTCTTCGGCGAGAGCGTCGGCACGGGCCAGTTGCTCGATCTCGCGCGCGATGCCAAGCTCGAAGGCATCGCCGCCGCCAAGGACTACAAGCCGCTGCAGGAGGCGGTGAAGGCGCTGGAAAAGGCGGCGAAGGACTTGCGCCTCGCCTTCCGCCACGAGGGCCGCCTCGCCACCGCGCAATGGCTCCAGCACCCGCAGGCCATCGAGGCGCTGAAGCATGTGCAGGCGATGCTCGACGAGCTTGGCAAGCATCTCGAAAGCCAGGCCGGACGCTCGGAAGGGCTGGCCAACTGCCTGCGCCGCTGCGGCGAACTCGTGCTGCTGCTGCGCCATTGGCAGAACGCGAAAGTCGGCGCTGACAAGACGGCACAGGGGGAGGACGAAGAGGAAGAAGAAATTCAGCCGGTACGCTGGGTCGAAGTAACGACCTACGGTGTCAGCTTCAATCTCACGCCGCTGTCGGTCGCACCGATCTTCCGCAAGCAACTCGAAGGCCATCCGCGCGCGTGGATCTTCACCTCGGCGACACTCGCGGTCGGCGAGGACTTTTCGCATTACCGCAATGCGCTGGGATTGACGGAGGCCGCCACCGGCCGCTGGGACAGTCCCTTCGACTACCCGGTCAACGCGCTGCTCTATTGTCCGACCGGCATGCCCGACCCGAACCATCCAGATTATGCCGAGGCCGTGGTCGAAGCCTGCTGGCCGGCGATCAAGGCATCGCACGGCCGGGCCTTCGTGTTGTGCACCAGCCTACGCGCGATGCGGCGTATCCACGAACTGCTGGAACTGCGCATTGAAAACGACAGGCTCGACATGCCGTTGCTGCTGCAGGGACAGCGTTCGAAGTCCGAGCTGCTCGACAGCTTCCGCCGCCTCGGCAATGCCGTGCTGGTGGCGAGCCAGAGCTTCTGGGAAGGCGTTGATGTGCGCGGCGAGGCACTTTCGCTCGTCGTCATCGACAAGCTGCCCTTCGCGCCGCCCGACGACCCGGTGCTCGCGGCGCGCATCGATACCCTGAAGCGTCAGGGCCGCAATGCCTTCTTCGAGGTGCAGTTGCCGCGCGCGGTGATCAGCATGAAGCAGGGCGCGGGGCGGCTGATCCGCGACGAGACCGACCGCGGCGTGCTGATGGTCTGCGACCCGCGCATGGTCGACAAGCCTTATGGCCGGCGCATCTGGCAGAGCCTGCCGCCGATGCGGCGCACGCGCGAGATCGCCGACGTCGAAGCGTTTTTCGAGAATCAGGAGAGCTGACATGGCATGGATCCTTCTTTTTCTGGCGGGCCTGTTCGAGGTGGCCTGGGCCATCGGCCTGAAATACACCGAAGGCTTCACGCGGCCCATCCCGTCGGCGCTGACGCTGGCGGCAATGGTGGCGAGCGTCGTGCTGCTCGGCATTGCCATGAAGTCGCTGCCGGTCGGCACCGCCTACGCAGTATGGGTCGGCGTCGGCGCGGTGGGCACCGCGATCCTCGGCATCGTGCTGTTCGCCGAGCCGGCCACGGCGGGCCGGCTGATCAGTCTGGCCCTGATCGTCGCCGGCATCGTCGGGCTGAAATTGGCGACGCCGGCATGAACACGCCGGCACAGTCGTCACGCCTGCTGCTCGCGGGCACGGTGCTGACGCTGGCAGTGCTCGTCTGGTCGGGCATCCGGCCCTTCGACCGCGCGACATGGATCATGGAAGTCGCGCCGGTCGTCATCGTGTTGCCCGTGTTGTGGGCGACCAGCAAGCGTTTTCCGCTGACCACCGTGCTGTACATCCTGATCTTCCTGCACGCCATCGTCCTGATGGTCGGCGGCGCCTACACCTACGCGCGCGTGCCGCTCGGTTTCGAAGTGGCCGAATGGTTCGGGTGGCAACGCAATCCCTATGATAGGCTCGGCCACTTCTTCCAGGGCTTCGTGCCCGCGCTCGCCGCGCGCGAAATCCTGCTGCGGGGCCGCACCGTGCAGGGTCGCCGCATGCTCGCCTTCATCGTCGTCTGCATCGTGCTGGCGATCAGCGCGAGCTACGAACTGATCGAATGGGCTGCCGCGCTCGCGCTCGGGCAGGGCGCCGACGAATTCCTTGGCACGCAGGGCGATCCATGGGACACGCAGACCGACATGTTCATGGCGCTGGTCGGTTCGCTGACGACGCTGGCGACATTGTCGAGGCTGCACGATCGCCAGATTGCGCGATTGACCTCAAAGAAAAGATAGTCTGGCTACCGGAACTTCCAGCCAACCATCAGAAGAATCGGTGCCGGCAGGATGACGTTTGCAGTGCGTGGAGGAACAGGGCCCGGCTCGAATTGATTCCGGAGTCGGCCCCATCCTCTCTTCTCTTCGGACTCTACTTGGGCGGCTGATAGCCAATCTCACCAGCCTGCTTCATGGCTCGAACTGACTCCCCCGAACTCAGCAGCGGGGTGGTCCTGTAGGAACTCATGGCGCCGCTTGAACCGACAGCCATCGAAAACGCCGCTGCGCCAACGTTGTCCGGCATTTCCGCAATAGCGACGAAATCGTACTCGCCCAAGGCGAGCCAGAAACCGTGCAGTTTGCCCCCAGATTTTTCGATCATTCCCCGCACTGCGGTTGCACGATCCTGCGGATTCTTGATCATCGATGAAGTGGCCGTTGGGGAGTACGTGCCTTGAATCAGATAATTGGTCATTATTGTTTTCCTATGGTCTTCACGAGGGGAGCCCCGTCGACCCACCATACGCGCATTGCCCACATGTGCAAGACAATTCGTGACCTTGTCAGCAGAGTTCGCTACGAAGCGAAAACCCACATATCAAGCATGGGAAGCAGAATGTGGCCTGGTGTTATAGGGGAACCACGATATGCGGAAAGTTGGCACTGGCAGGAGGGTGATGCAAGTAAGATGAATACCCCCATTAAAGATTGACCCGACCATGACCGATCTGTTTTCACCTGCCCGTTTCGGCGCCATCGAGCTTGCCAACCGCATCGTGATGTCGTCGCTGACGCGTAACCGCGCGGGGGCGGGCAACGTGCCGACGCCGCTGGTGGCCGAGTACTACCGGCAGCGCGCCAGCGCCGGCCTGATCCTCACCGAGGCGTCGCCGATCTGCCCGGCGGGGCACGGCTATCCGCGCACGCCGGGCATTCACAGCGAGGCGCAGATCGCCGGCTGGCAGGGCGTGACCGATGCGGTGCATCGTGCCGGCGGCAAGATCGCCCTGCAGATTTGGCATGTGGGCCGCATCTCGCATCCGGATTTGCAGCCCGGCGGCCAGTTGCCCGTTGCGCCGTCGGCGCTCAAGCCGGCCGGCCAGACGTTCACGGGCACGGGCATGAAGGACTTCGTCACACCGCGCGCGCTCGCGACGGACGAGATTCCCGGGCTGGTGGCCACGTATGCGCAAGCGGCGAAGAATGCGCTGGATGCCGGCTTCGACGGCGTCGAGGTGCATGCCGGCAACGGCTATCTGATCGACCAGTTCCTGCGTTCGTCGACCAACCAGCGCACCGATGCCTACGGCGGCAGCAAGGAGAAGCGCGCCCGCCTGCTGCTGGAAGTGCTCGATGCCGTGGCCGGCGCCATCGGCAACGATCGCGTCGGCCTGCGGCTCTCGCCGGTCACGCCCTTCAACGACATCCGCGACGACGCGCCGCAGGACACCTTCGACTACGTCGTGACGCAACTGAACCCACGCCGGCTGGCCTTCCTCGACATCCTGCAGGGCACCGGCGGTTCGCCGCGCGAGCAGTGGGAACCGTTCGACTACGACCGCCTGCGTGATCTGTACGAAGGCAACCTGATCCTCAACAACGGTTACGACTTTGCCAGCGCGCAAGCGGCGCTCAGTGCGGGCAAGGCCGACGCCGTTGCCTACGGCCGGCTGCTGCTGGCGAATCCCGATCTCGTCGAACGTTTCCGCCGCGGCGCGCCGCTCAACCAGCCGGACTACGACAGGCTCTACGTCGGCGAGGAAAAGGGCTACACCGACTATCCCGCGCTGACAGGCTGAAAGTCGGCGCCGGCGAGACGGCACGGGCGCGGTAAACTCGGCGCGATGAAGCTTTCAGACCTTCCCGCCGATCTGCTGGCCGATCGGCCGCATCTGTTCTCTGCCGCCACCGTGCCGGTGACGGCGGACGATATGGCGCGCATGCGGGAAGTGATCGACGCGGTCGAGCATGTGATTGCATTGAAAGTCGGCGCTGGTGAGACGGCAGCCGCAGCAGGGCACGGCGTCTTCATGGGCTACGACTTCCATCTGACGCCGGCCGGCCCGCAACTCATCGAGATCAACACCAATGCCGGCGGCGGGCTGCTCGCGGCATTGCAGGCGCAGCGCGACGACGTGCTGGCTGCCTACGCCGCGATGTTCCGCGCCGAATGCCCACGTGAACTCAAGGCGCTCGCCATCGTCGATGAACAGCCGGCGAGCCAGTACCTCTACCCGGAGTTCCTCGGCTTCAAGCAGTTGTTCGAGGCGCACGGCATCACGGCGGTGATCTGCGATCCGTCCGAACTGATGCTCTGCCACGGCAACCTTTGGCACGAGGAAACGAAGCTCGACCTCATCTACAACCGGCTCACCGATTTCGATTTTTCAATGCCGGCGCACGCGGTGCTGCGCGAGGCCTGGCGGCAGGGCGTGACGATCACGCCCAACCCGGTGCTGCACGCGCACTATGCCGACAAGAAGAACCTGATCGCTCTGACCGATGCCGCCCAACTGGAAGCTTGGGGCGTCGATGCCGGGACGCAACGCATCCTGCTCGATGGCATTCCACGCACCGAACAGGTTGCGACGGAACGTGCCGATGATTTCTGGCAGCGCCGCAAGCAACTGTTCTTCAAGCCGGCGCTGGGCTATGGCTCGAAGGGCTCATATCGCGGCGACAAGCTGACCAAGCGGGTGTTCGAGGAAATCCTCGCCGGCGACTATGTCGCGCAAGCCTTTGCTCCGCCGTCGACCGTCCCGCTTGATGTGGCCGGGGAAATGACCGAGCTCAAGGCTGATGTCCGCAACTATGTGTATCGTGGCGCGGTCCAACTGGTGGCAGCGCGCCTGTATCAGGGGCAGACGACGAATTTCAGGACACCGGGCGGCGGTTTCGCGAAGGTAATCGAGGCATGAAGGTATTTGGCTTTGCCGGCTATTCCGGCTCGGGCAAGACGACGCTGATCGAGCAGCTGATTCCGCGCTTCACGGCGCGCGGGTTGCGCGTGTCGCTGATCAAGCATACCCACCACAATTTCGACGTGGATCATCCGGGCAAGGATTCCTACCGCCATCGCGCGGCGGGTGCGGGCGAGGTGCTGCTGACCTGCGATACGCGCTGGGTGCTGATGCACGAACTGCGCGGCGCGACCGAGCCGACGCTGGCGGAACAGTTGCAGGTGTTGTCGCCCTGCGACCTCGTGCTGGTGGAGGGGTTCAAGCAGACGCCGATCTCCAAGCTCGAAATCCATCGCCCATCCTATGGCAAGCCGCCGATCTGGCCCGAGAATAAGAGCGTGGTCGCGGTGGCGACCGATGGCCAGATCGATTGCCCGCTGCCGAAACTTGACCTCAACGACCCGGACGCCATCGTCCAATTCATCCTCGATTATCTGGATCGCCCATGCTGAGTTACGAAGAAGCCCTCGATCATTTGCTTGCCGCCGCAGAGCCCGTGGCGGAAACGAAGCAGTTGCCACTCTCGGTTGCACGCGGCCGCATCCTCGCCGAAGCGGTCGCTTCGACCGTGACGGTGCCGCCGCTCGACAACAGCGCGATGGACGGCTATGCGGTGCGCTGCGCGGATGTCCAACAGACCGGTGTGGCATTGCCCATATCGCAGCGCATCCCGGCGGGCAGCGTCGGCCATGCGCTCGCAGCCGGTACGGCAGCGCGCATCTTCACCGGCGCGCCGGTACCGGCCGGTGCCGATGCGGTGGTGATGCAGGAATATTGCACGCAAATGAGCGAGCACGGCCCCGATGGCAGGGTGATCGTCAATCAGGTGCCGAAGCCCGGCCAGAACATCCGCCGTGCGGGCGAGGACATCACTGCCGGCGCCGCCGTGCTGCAAGCCGGCACGCGCATCGGCGCGGCCGAGATCGGCCTCGCGGCCTCGATCGGCATCGCGCAACTGCCGGTGCGGCGCCACCTGCGCGTCGCGCTGCTGTCGACCGGCGACGAGCTGACCGAACCCGGCAATCCCCTGCCGCCGGGCGGCATCTACAACTCGAACCGCCATTTCCTGCGTGCGATGTTCGAGCAGATGGGTTGCACGGTGACCGATGCCGGCCATGTGCCGGACACGCTCGATGCGACGCGTGCGGCGCTGCGCGCGGCGGCGGAAGCGCACGACCTGATCGTCACCTCCGGCGGCGTGTCGGTGGGCGAGGAAGATCACGTCAAGCCGGCGGTCGAGGCGGAAGGCGCGCTGTCGCTGTGGAAGATCGCCATCAAGCCGGGCAAACCGCTGGCCTTCGGCCATGTGCGAAAAGTCGGCGCTGGGCCGTCCCAAGCCGACGCCCCCCCTGTGGGGGGCAGCGAGCCGGGTTTGCGAGCGAGGGGGGCCAATAAAGTCGGCGCTGGCGGGACGGCATTCATCGGCCTGCCGGGCAACCCGGTTTCCTGCTTCGTGACCTTCCTGCTGTTCCTGCGCCCCTATGTGCTGAAGCGCATGGGCATGGCGACCACCTTGCCGCTGGCGCGTCAACTCGTGTCGGCGTCCGACTGGACCAAGCCCGAGGATCGGCGCAGCTTCCTGCGCGCGCGCATCGCGCCGGACGGCCGCGTCGAGTTGTATCCGAACCAGAGTTCCGGCGTGCTGACCTCCTGCGCCTGGGCCGACGGACTGGTGGATGTCGAGGCGAACAAGACCTTCAAGGCGGGCGACCCGGTGCGCTATCTCGCCTTCGCCGACTTGCTATAGTCACGCCATGTTGAAAGTGCTCTATTTCGCCAATCTCCGCGAGGCTATCGGTTTCGGGGCGGAGAGTATCGAACTGCCGGCGGGCGTGGCCACAGTGGGTGAACTGCATGCCGCACTGGGCACGCGACATGCAGCCTTGCTGACGGCTAAGAACCTGCGCGCAGCAGTCAATCAGAAGATGTGCGGCCTGGACGCACCCATTGCCGATGGCGACGAGGTGGCCTTCTTTCCGCCGGTGACTGGTGGATGAACGCAGTCGCTGTCCAGGAAGCCGACTTCGACGTCGGCGCGGAAATCGCGGCACTCTCGGCGAGCGATGCCGAGGCGGGAGCGGTCGCCAGCTTCGTCGGCCTCGTGCGGGGCGGCGAAGTGGCGGCGATGACGCTCGAACATTATCCGGGGATGACCGAGCAGGCGCTGGTGGAAATCGTCGCGCAGGCGCGGGAGCGCTGGGAAGTGCGGCGCGTGCGCGTGATCCATCGCGTCGGCAAGCTGCTGCCGGGCGAGCGCATCGTGTTTGTTGGCGTGAGCTCGGCGCATCGCCACGATGCATTCGCGGCCTGCGAATTCATCATGGACTACCTCAAGACACGCGCCCCGTTCTGGAAGAAAGAACAAACGGCCGCAGGCGGTCGTTGGGTTGATGCGCGGGAGTCGGATGATGCGGCCGCCCAGCGATGGCAGGGCGGCCAGTAGTACTCAAGCTTAAATCGCTTACTTCTTCTTCGCTGTGCTTTTCTGTGCCATTTCGGTCATGCCGGCGAAGCTGGCGGTCGTGGCCTTGGCCATCTGTTCGAAGGCGCTGTTGGCTGTGCTCATCGCCTGTTGCATCATTTCGAGCATGTTCGGTGTCTGGCCGGGCAGGGTCTTGAAGAAGCCCTGGAAGGCATCGGCCATTTCCTGACTGCCGGAGGCGAGCTGTTCGGTGAGCATGCGCGAGAAGGCAATGCGCGAATCGTTGCCGATCTCCGCGACCTGTTGTGCGACGCCCATCATCTTGCGCGCGGTTTCCTGTGCGTATTCAGCGCGCAGGCGCAATACTTCCTGCGGATCTTTCGCACCACTTTGCGCACGCGCATTCTGGACGCCATCATTGAACAGCTCGCGTGCCAGTTCGTTCTGCAGGGCCATCACACGCTGTGAATTCTCGATCGACAATTGCGCGAGGCGCATTGCCGCTTCCATGTTCTTGCGATTCAATTCGTTCAGATTTTCGACTTTTCCAACCATGATGGATTCCTCCCTTGGGTAATCGGCCGATTCAATGTAACACGAGGCACTGGCAAAAATCTGACTGGAATCAAGAATTTGTCACTTTTGTGTGGGCGAGCACCATCTTCGCGTGACCAAAGATGCGCGCGTCCATGAGGACGGGTGGCGCATGCATGACCGGCTTGAAATCCATGTGGGCGAGGATGTCGCGCTCGATGTCGATGCCCGGCGCGATCTCGGTCAATTCGAGGCCTTCCGCGCAGAGCCGGAAGACGCAACGCTCGGTGATGTAGAGCACGGTCTGTCCGCGCTTCCAGGCTTCCGATCCACTGAAGGTGCGGTGCTCGACTTCCGTGACGAACTTGTGTGACTTGCCTTCCTTGACGATGCGCAGCTTGCCGTCCTCGATCGCGATGTCGAGACTGCCGGCGGTGAAGGTGCCGACGAAGACCACCTTGCGCGCGGTCTGCGAAATGTTGATGAAGCCGCCGGCGCCGGCAAGGCGTGGACCGAACTTGCTGACGTTGAGGTTGCCGGCCTGGTCGGCCTGTGCGAGGCCGAGGAAGGTGATGTCGAGGCCGCCGCCATCGTAGAAATCGAACTGGCTCGGCTGGTCGATGATGGCCTGCGTGTTGGTCGCCGCGCCGAAATTCAGGCCGCCGGCCGGGATGCCGCCGACAACGCCCGGCTCGGCGGTCATGGTCATCAGGTCGAGGATGCGCTCTTCGGCCGCAACGGCGGCGACACCTTCCGGCATGCCGATGCCGAGGTTGACGATCGCACCGGAGGTGAGTTCGAGCGCCGCGCGGCGCGCGATGATCTTGCGCTCGCTCATCGGCATTGGCGGAATCGCCGAAAGCGGTACCTTGATCTCGCCGGAGAAGGCCGGGCTGTACTGCTCGATGAAGGTCTGCATGTGGTATTCGGGCTTCTCGGCGATGACAATGCAATCGACGAGGATGCCGGGAATCTTCACGTTGCGCGGGTTGAGTGAACCGCGCGCGGCGACACGCTCCACCTGCGCGATGACGATGCCTCCCGAATTGTGTGCGGCCATCGCGATGGCCTGCGCTTCCAGCGTCAGCGCTTCCTTTTCCATGCTGATGTTGCCGTCCTGGTCGGCCGTGGTGCCGCGGATGATGCCGACGTGGATCGGGAAGGCTTTGTAGAAAAGATATTCCTCACCGTCGATCTCCATTCGCCGCACGACATCAGTCGTCGTTTTCTCATTGAGCTTGCCGCCGCCGAAGCGTGGATCGACGAAGGTGCCGAGGCCAATGCGCGTCAGCGTGCCCGGCTTGCCGGCAGCGATGTCGCGGAACAGGTGGGCGATCACGCCCTGCGGCAGGTTCCACGCCTCGATGCGGTTCCCGACCGCAAGTTCCTGCAGGCGCGGCGCCAGCCCCCAGTGGCCGCCGATGACGCGGCCGACCAGGCCGTTGTGGCCGAGGTGGTTGAGGCCGCGGTCCTTGCCGTCGCCCTGGCCGGCGGCATAGACGAGGCCGATGTTGCGCGGCGCACCTTCTTCCAGATAGCGCTCTTCGAGCGCGACGGCGATGTTCTCGGCGAAGCCGATGCCGACGAAGCCGCCTGTGGCGAGCATGTCGCCATCCTTGATCAGGCCGACTGCCTCGCGTGCGCTCATGACCTTGCCGCTCTTGCGGGCCTGCAACGCCGCCAAGGCTAGGTTTTTCGTTCTTTCTGCCATCTCCGTCTCCCTGTTGTGCCGCGAATTATGCGCTGGCGGTCGGCAGTTGAAAATGACCTACGAAGCCCAATCTTGGCAATAACCACATTCAGGAGTCAGTCATGCGCTTCGACAAATTCACTACCAAGTTCCAGCAGGCCGTCAGCGATGCCCAGAGCATCGCCATCGGCCACGACAATCAGCTGATCGAGCCGCAGCATTTGCTGCTGGCCTTGCTCAACCAGGAGGATGGCGGCACGACGTCGCTGTTGGCGCGCGCTGGGGTCAATGTCGCGCCGCTGAAGAAGGCGCTCGACGCCGCCATCGACCGCCTGCCGCAGGTGGAAGGCCATGGCGGTGAGGTGTCGATCGGCCGTGACCTGACCAACTTGCTCAACCTGACCGACAAGGAAGCCCAGAAGGCGGGTGACCAGTTCATCGCCTCGGAGATGTTCCTGCTCGCGCTGACCGCCGACAAGGGCGACACGGGCCGCCTGTTCAAGGAGGCGGGCGCCCAGCGCAAGTCGCTGGAGGATGCCATCAAGGCGGTGCGTGGCGGCCAGAACGTCGAGAATCAGGAAGCCGAAGGCCAGCGCGAGGCGCTCAAGAAGTATTGCCTCGACCTCACCGAGCGCGCGCGCCAGGGCAAGCTCGACCCGGTGATCGGCCGCGACGACGAGATCCGCCGTGCCATCCAGATTTTGCAGCGCCGCACCAAGAACAACCCCGTGCTGATCGGCGAGCCGGGTGTCGGCAAGACGGCCATCGTCGAGGGCCTGGCCCAGCGCATCGTCAATGACGAGGTGCCGGAAACTCTCAAGGGCAAGCGCGTGCTGGTGCTCGATATGGCGGCGCTGCTGGCCGGCGCGAAGTATCGCGGCGAGTTTGAAGAGCGCTTGAAGGCCGTCCTCAAGGAAGTGGCGATGGACGAAGGCCGCATCATCGTCTTCATCGACGAGATCCATACCATGGTCGGCGCCGGCAAGGCCGAGGGCGCCATCGACGCCGGCAACATGCTCAAGCCGGCGCTGGCGCGCGGCGAGATGCACTGCATCGGCGCGACGACGCTGGACGAATACCGCAAGTACATTGAGAAGGATGCCGCGCTGGAGCGCCGCTTCCAGAAGGTGCTGGTCGACGAGCCATCCGTCGAGGCGACCATCGCCATCCTGCGCGGCCTGCAGGAGAAATACGAGATCCACCACGGCGTGGACATCACCGATCCGGCCATCGTCGCGGCGGCGGAACTCTCGCACCGCTACATCACCGACCGCTTCCTGCCGGACAAGGCCATCGACCTGATCGACGAAGCGGCTGCGCGCATCAAGATGGAGATCGACTCGAAGCCCGAGTCGATGGACAAGCTCGACCGCCGCCTGATCCAGTTGAAGATCGAGCGCGAGGCCGTGCGCAAGGAAAAGGACGAGGCGTCGAAGAAGCGCTTCGAACTGATCGAGGCCGAAATTGCCCGGCTCGACAAGGAATACTCAGACCTGGAGGAAATCTGGAAGGCCGAGAAGGCGCAGGTGCATGGCACCCAGCACGTCAAGGAGGAGATCGACAAGCTGCGCGCCCAGATCGCCGACCTGCAGCGTCAAGGGGCTTTCGACAAGCTCGCCGAGCTGCAATACGGAAAATTGCCGCAGCTGGAAGCCCAGTTGAAGGCGGCCGACGCAGCACAGCAAAAAGTCGGCGCCGGCGGGACGGCATCGAACAAGCTCTTGCGTACTCAAGTGGGCGCGGAAGAGATTGCCGAGGTGGTTTCGCGCGCTACCGGTATCCCCGTCAGCAAAATGATGCAGGGCGAGCGCGAGAAGCTGCTGAAGATGGAAGAGAAACTGCACCAGCGTGTGGTCGGGCAGGACGAAGCCGTGCGTCTCGTCGCCGATGCCATTCGCCGTTCGCGTGCCGGGCTGTCGGAGGAAAGCCGTCCCTACGGCTCATTCCTCTTTCTCGGCCCGACGGGCGTGGGCAAGACGGAGCTGTGCAAGGCGCTGGCCGAGTTCATGTTCGATGCCGAAGATCACTTGATCCGCATCGATATGAGCGAGTTCATGGAGAAGCATTCGGTCGCGCGGCTGATCGGCGCGCCACCAGGCTATGTGGGCTACGAGGAGGGCGGCTACCTCACCGAGCAGGTGCGCAGGAAGCCTTACAGCGTGATTCTTTTCGACGAAGTCGAGAAGGCGCACCCGGACGTGTTCAACGTGCTGCTGCAGGTGCTCGACGACGGCCGCATGACCGACGGGCAAGGCCGCACCGTGGACTTCAAGAACACTGTGATCGTCATGACCTCGAACCTCGGTTCGCAGATGATCCAGCAGATGTCAGGCGATGACTATCAGGTGATCAAGCTCGCGGTGATGGGCGAGGTGAAAACGCATTTCCGTCCGGAATTCGTGAACCGCATCGACGAGATCGTCGTGTTCCATGCGCTTGACCAGAAGCATATTGCCGGCATCGCGAAGATCCAGCTCCAGTATCTGGAGAAGCGGCTGGCGCGGTTGGAGATGGCGATGGAGGTGTCAGACGCCGCTTTGGCCAGCATTGCCGAAGCGGGCTTCGACCCGGTGTTCGGCGCGCGGCCGCTCAAGCGGGCGATCCAGGAGCGCATCGAGAATCCGCTGGCGAAGGCGATCCTCGAAGGCAGGTTCGGCGCGAAGGATCGGGTGCGCGTCGGCGTGAAGGACGGGAAGATCAGTTTCGAGAAAGCCTGACCCTGCTCAGGTGGCGTCGGCTTCGTCCGACGCCATGCGCCAGGTGTTGCGGCCGGCGCTCTTTGCGAAATACATCGCCCGGTCGGCAGCCGCAATCAGCGTATCGGCGTTTTCTCCATCCGAGGGGAAAGTGGCGACACCAATCGACACGGTGACGCCGAATTCGATGCCGTCGATCAGCAGCGGTGCGGCGAGAAGGCGCACGATCTTTTCAGCAAGGACACCGGCCTCCGCAGTGTTTTCGATTTCCGGTGCCAGCACGACGAACTCGTCGCCGCCGAGGCGGGCGACCGTGTCGGATGCCCGAATGTGTTTGCCCAGCCGCTGCGCAATTTCGCACAGCACAGCATCGCCGATGCGGTGTCCATGGCTGTCGTTGATCGGCTTGAAGTTGTCGAGGTCGACGAAGAGCAGTGCGAACTGCCGCTGGTAGCGTTGCGCGTTGGCAAGGATGTGCTGCACCCGGTCGTTGAACAGGGCGCGATTGGGCAGCTTCGTCAGGAAGTCGTATTGCGCCATCTGCTGCATGCGTGCGGCGGCGGCCTTGTGCTCGGTGATGTCGGAAATGATGGCGACATGGTTGACGATCGCGCCGGCATCGTTGCGCAGCAAGGTGATGGAGAGCCAGTCGGCATTGATGCTGCCATCCTTGTGCCGGTTATGTACTTCGCCTTCCCAGCGTCCTCTTGAGGCCAGTGTCTTCCAGAGTTCGGCGTAGAACTCGTCTGAATGCTCGCCGGAGCGGAGGAGGGCGGGCGTCTGGCCGAGCGCTTCTTCGGCGGAATAGCCGGTGATCGCGGAGAACGCCTGGTTGATCGAGATGATGCGGTTTTCGGCGTTGGTGACGAAAATGCCGTCGTGGCTGGTATCGAAGACGGTCGCCGCGATCCGCAGTCGTTCCAAATCCTTTTTGCGCTCGTCGACGTCGGTGATAACGGCGATCATGCCGATCAGTTTGCCGTCCTCGTCGTTCATCCGGCTGGCGCTCAGATGGCCCCAGAATTCCGTGCCATCGTGGCGCCAGTAAAGCCGGTCAAATTCCGCGGTCTGGAACTCGTTGCCCGCCATTTTCATCAGGCTCCGGTGCGCGGCTTCGCGCTCGCGCGGATGCACGAGGCTGACATAGCCACTGCCAACCAGTTTGTCGAGCGGGCGACCGAACATGCGAGCTGCCGACTGGTTGGCGTGGATGAGCGTGCCGTGGGCATCCGAAACCAGAATCGCGACGTTGGCCGTGTCGTAGATCGCCCGTAATAGCCGCTTGCGATCCTCGACCGCCTTCAGTGTGTCATGATGGGCGCTGACATCCCAGCACGACCCGCCAAAGCCGAGGAAATTTCCGGCGCTGTCGTGAAGCGGCGACCCATTATCGACAATCCAGCGGTACTCGCCACTGTGATGCAGCAAGCGGTATTCGATCGAAAAAGCGGTGCGCGCATCAAAGTTCGCGTGGTAGATGCGCTGGCAGCGCTCGACGTCCGCGGGATGCACACCACTGGCCCAGCCGTCACCCATTTCCTGTTCGAGCGTGCGGCCAGTGAAATTCAGCCATGCCTGGTTGAACCACATGCACTGTTTGTCGGTACCCGAAACCCAGGTCAGAACACTCGCCGACTCGGCCAGCGCCTGAAAATTGACCTCAAAAGAAGGAGGTGATGCTGACATAAGTTGAATTGATATTGGGGATGGCCGAATGCTACCGTAACTCGGCATGCCGGTGGCAGCCGACCAGATGGTCATTGACCATGCCCGTGGCCTGCATGTGCGAATAGATCACCGTCGGGCCGACGAAGCGGAAGCCGCGTTGTTTCAGTTCCTTCGACAGCGCTGCGGCGGTCGGTGTGAATACCGGCACCTGTTCAAGCCATTTCCAGCGGTTGATGACGGGTTTCCCGTCGACATGTTTCCAGAATAGGTTGTTCAGGTTGCTGCCTGTCTCGTACAAGGAGAGGGTGGCGCGGGCGTTGTCGATTGCAGCAGCGATCTTCAGGCGGTTACGCACGATGCCGGCATCAGCCAGCAGGCGGGCGACTTCCTGTTCGCCGTAGCGTGCCACCTTCTCAGGGTCGAAGCCGTCGAAGGCGCGGCGATAGTTTTCGCGCTTGCGCAGGATGGTGATCCACGACAGGCCGGCCTGCGCACCTTCGAGGATCAGGAATTCGAACAGGGTGCGCTCGTCATGGCAGGGCACCCCCCATTCGGTGTCGTGATAGGCGACATACAACGGATCATCGCCGCACCACGGGCAGCGCTGCATGCCGGTCTTACCAGTGCCGCACGCGGCCGGTATCGAGGTGCACGAACTGGCTGCCGGGGTAATAGCCGACGCCGCCGAGCTTCAGCGATAGCGCCGCGTCGCGCACATCGGCAAGCGGTACGCCGGGCAGGCGGATGTCGATCGCCTTGCCATCCATGTGCAGGCTGCGCTTGGCCACGCCACCGCCACGGGTGTTTCTCAGTGTCTGGTTGGTGGTCGGGCAGCGATAACCCGAGATGACGTGGAATGGGTCGTTGCAGCCAAGCTCCTGTTGCAGGCGATGCAGCAGATCGAAAAGCTGCGGATCGATTCGGCCGATTTCGCCGGAATAGTGATCGCGCAGGAAGTGGTTCAGTACGGTCAGCGCATCCGGCACATAGAGTTCGTCGACGGCATAGGTCAGCGCGATGCGTTCGCCCGTGTGGGTATGGCTGAAAGCCAGGCTACGTGCATTGGGAAGTTCCGCCAAGTTCGCCAGCGCTTTTTGGGCGAAGGGCAGCATCATGCCGCCGATGGCCAACTTTGCCGAGTTGCGCAGGAAGATGCGGCGGGAATGTTTCTGTTGTTTCATGGGCTTATTGTAGCTCGTCAAGTCCGTAGAGATCGGGGAAGAAGCGGATGCGGCCATCGTCGCCGGGCAGCGCAGTGAGATAGGCAATCACCACCGGCAGGGGTTCCTGCAGGTGCAGCGTAGAGGAAATGCCTTTCGCCATCGCAACCTCGATGCGTGCCTGATCCCAGTCTGCTTGCGGGGCAAGAACGAACTTGGCCAGCGCCAGCGGTTCCTCGACGCGGATGCAGCCGTGGCTGAAATCGCGTCGCGCCTTGTTGAACAGGCGGACAGCCGGGGTGTGATGCAGGTAGATGTTGTCACTGTTGGGGAACACGAACTTGATGCCGCCCAGCGCATTCTTCGGCCCCGGCCGCTGGCGGATGCGCAGATTGCCCTCCAGTACTGCGGCCAGGTTGTCATCCGACAGCGTGGTGTCGGTACCTCCCGCGCGACTATAGAACTCGAAGCCCTGTTCTTCGAAGTAGGCCGGATCACTGCGCAGCTTGGGAATCGTCTCCTGGCGTGCGATCGACGGCGGCACGTTCCAATACGGGCTGAATTCGATGTAGCGCATTTCCTCGACGAACAGTGGCGTGCGCGTCTTCAGCGCACTGCCGACGATGATTTTCATGTGCAGCTTTTCCGTGTTCCCTTCGAATGCGCGCAGCGAGAATTCCGGCACATTGACAAGCAGCCAGCGCGGCGAAAATGGCAACTGCTTCAGGCGTTCGATATTCAGCTCGATCTGGCGCGCGCGTTGTGCCGGAGGAACCTTGAGTTGGGCCAGCGTGTCCTTGCCGATCACGCCATCGGGTTCGAGGCCGTGGCGACGCTGGAAAGCAACGACACCCTCGACGAGCTTGCCTGCGTAGCGTGGTGGCACTTCGGTGTCGGCAGGCAGGTCGCCCAGGGCGACAAGGCGCCCGATCAGCAGGGCGAGTCCGGCGTAGGGTTTACCGGGTTCGAGTTTGCGGGGGATGGGGGGGAGCGGTTCGCTCCACGCGGCTTGTACTGTCGGGTCGGCAGCCAGTTGCCGATAGTGCGGTAGCGCCGTATCGAGCCCGTCGATCAGCGGGTTTGCCTGCGCCACGCCGAAGATCAGCAGGCCGGCCAGAAAGGCCAGTAACCGCCCGCCTATGCCAACGTTTGGGAGTCGGCGCTGGCGGGACGGCACAGGCATCTAGTTGAGCACCAGCACGCCGCGCTTGAGCCCGGAATCCTCGGGGTGCGGCGAGAGCACGAAGCCCAGGCTCGTCACGAACTGGATCATGCGGCGGTTCTCGGCGAGGAAATCGCCGTTCATGTACTTCACGCCACGCGAGCGCGCCGTATCGATGATTACACCCATCAGTCGGCGCGCCAGTCCCTTGCCCTGCCAGGTGTCGGCGACAACGATGGCGAACTCGCAGGATTCGCCATCCGGATTCATCGCATAGCGCGCGACGCCGATCTCGACTTCAGCGCCGCCGATTTCCGTTACCGCGACGAAGGCCATTTCGCGATCGTAGTCGATCTGCGTGAGGCGCACGAGTTGCGAGGCCGACAGTTCGCGCAGCGTGTTCATGAAGCGGTAGTACTTCGTCTCGGCGGAGAGATTGCGCACGAACTCCTGTTCGAGGTCGGCATCTTCCGGACGGATCGGGCGGATCGTCACGTTCAGGCCGTCGCGCGTCTGGTATTCCGTTGTCAGATGCGACGGGTACGGATGGATCGCCATGTGGTCGTAGCGGCCGGCGGTGAGCGGGATATTCTCGATCGCGATGCGCGCATCGACGGCCACGGCGCCGTGCTCGTCGACGATCAGCGGATTGATGTCCATCTCCTTGATCCACGGCAGTTCGCAGACCATTTCCGAGACGCGCAGCAGCACCGCTTCAAGCGCTTCCATACTCACCGGCGGCATGTTGCGGAACTCACCGAGGCGGGCCGAGGCGCGTGTCGAGGCGAGCATGTCGTCGACGAGGAACTTGTTGAGTGGTGGCAGGGCGACGGCGCGTTCGCTGCTGGCACTTTCGATGCCGGTACCGCCGGGGCCGAAGATGATGGTCGGGCCGAAGATCTGGTCGCGCGTCATGCCGACGACCAGTTCGCGGCCGTTGGCCTTCTGGATCATCGGTTCGATGGCGATGCCGTGGATGATCGCGTCCGGGCGGTTGCGCTTCACCTCGTCGAGGATCTCGTTGTAGGCGTCGCGCACGGCGGCCAGCGAATTCAGATTGAGCCGCACGCCGCCGGAATCGGTCTTGTGCGTGATGTGTGGCGAGTCAATTTTCATCACCACCGGCAGGCCGATTTCTTCCGCCAGCACCATCGCCTCGGAGGGCGAGCGGGCCACCACGGTCTGCGCGATCGGGATGCGGAAGGCGGCGAGCAGCGCCTTCGACTCCATCTCGTTGAGCGATTTGCGGCCCTCGCCGAGCGCGGTTTCGATCACCAGCTTGGCCGATTCGAGGCGTGGCGCGACGTGGTCGGAAATCGAGGCCGGCGCCTGCATCAGCAACTGCTGGTTGCGGTAATAGTTCGAAATGTGCGAGAACAGTTCGACCGCCGGCTCCGGCGTATTGAAGGAAGGAATGCCGGCACCCTTGAACAGCAGGCGTGCCTCGCGCACCTGTTCTTCGCCCATCCAGCAGGTGACGATCGGCTTGTCGGTTTTCTTGGCGACCTCGATGACGGCGCGGGCAGCCTGAGTCGGGTCGGTCATCGCCTGCGGCGTCAGGATCGCCAGCACGCCATCGACCGCATCGTCCTCGACGCAAGCGGAAATCGCCGTTGCATAGCGTTCGGGCGTCGCGTCGCCGACGAGGTCGATCGGGTTGGCCTTCGACCAGGTGGGCGGCAATGTGGTGTCGAGCTGTGTACGTACCGTGTCGCTCATCTCGGCGAGCGGAATGCCGATGTCGGACGCGTGGTCAGCAGCCATCACGCCGGGGCCGCCCCCATTGGTGATGATCATCAGGCGGTTGCCGCGCGGCCGGAAATGCGAGAACAGCGCTTGTGCGGCGGCGTACATCTGGCCGACCTTGCCGAGGCGCACCACACCGGCACGGCGCAGTGCGGCGTCGAAGACGTCGTCGGCACCGACGAGTGCGCCGGTGTGCGAGAGCGCGGCCTGCTTGCCGGCCGGATGCTTGCCGACCTTGATCAGCAGCACCGGCTTGCAGCGCGCGGCGGCACGCAGTGCGCTCATGAAACGGCGGGCGTTCTTGATGCCCTCGATGTAGAGGAAGATGCTCTCGGTGCGGGGATCGGCCACCATGTAGTCGAGCACCTCGCCGAAATCGACATCGCTTTCGGCGCCGAGCGAGACGACATTCGAGAAGCCGACGTTGTTGGGCAGCGCCCAGTCGAGGATGGCGGTGCAGAGCGCACCCGATTGCGAGATCAGGCCGATGGTGCCGGGATTCGCGCTGCCATGGGCGAAGGTGGCATTGATGTGGCTGCTCGGGCGCATGATGCCGAGGCAATTGGGGCCGAGCAGGCGGACATTGTGGCGGCGGGCCGAATCGAGCGTGGAACGCAGCAGGTTGGCGCCGCGCGGTCCCATCTCGGCGAAGCCGCCGGAAATCACGATGACGTTGCGCGAGCCGGCGCGGCCGCAGGCTTCGACGATGCCAGGCACCGTTTCGGCCTTGGTGCAGATCACCGCGAGATCGAGACGCTGCGGAATGCTTTCGACCGAGTCGTAGGCGTTCTGGCCGAAGACCTTGTCGTGGCGGGGATTGACGAGGAAGAGCTTGCCTTTGTAGCCGCCGTCGATGACGTTGCGCACGAGGGTCGCGCCGACGGAGCCCTGGGTTTCCGAAGCGCCGATGATGGCGATCGACTTCGGCTCGAAAAGCGGAGTGAGGTAATGCTGTTCGTAGTTCATAGGAGATAGACTTGTGGTCAAGCCCCCTGAAGATGTTGCGATGCAGCAGGTTACCACCAACCGTTAATCAAGATGCAAGAAAAACACGAAATCCGCCCCGGCCAGTCGGTCGAACTGTTGAAGGAACTCCACATCCTGACTCGCGAAGGCAAGCTGAATCAGGATAGCCGGCGCAAGCTCAAGCAGGTCTATCACCTAGTAGGGTTTATCGAGCCATTAATTAAGGAAATATTAGAAAAACAAGAAGATGTGCAGCTTGTCGATATCGGTGCCGGCAAGTCCTATCTCGGCTTCATCCTGTACGATCTACTGTTCAAAAGTTGCACGGGAGATTCGTGTGTCCATGGCGTCGAAACCCGCGCCGAACTGGTCACGAAATCACAGGCGCTGGCCGCGCGACTTGGCTTCGCGGGGATGCGTTTCCACGATCTGAATGCTGCAGGTGCACATGACTCTGGTTTGTTGCCCGAACGCATCGATATCGTCACGGCGCTACATGCCTGCAATACCGCTACCGATGACGCCATCCGCTTCGCGCTGACACGCCGGGCGCTGTTCATCGTGCTGGTGCCCTGCTGCCAGGCCGAAGTGGCCGCCATGCTGCGACAGCACAAAGCCAGTATGCTGGCCAATCCGCTGGCTGAACTGTGGCGTCACCCGATCCATACACGTGAATTCGGCAGTCACGTCACCAACGTGCTGCGCTGCTTGCAACTGCAGGCGCATGGCTATGACGTGAATGTCACCGAACTCGTCGGCTGGGAGCACTCGATGAAGAACGAGCTCATTGTTGCCCGGCAGGAAAGCCGTCCCGGACGCGTGGCGACGGAACGTCTGAAGGTACTACTCGGACAACTCGGGCTGGAAGAGCTCAGCGAGCGCTTCTTCGTTCCGGACTGAAAAGTCGGCGCTGGCAGGACGGCATCGGGCGCTGCCGCGGAGAAATATCATCCACAATTTCTGTGGACAAGCTTGTGCCCAATTGCCGCCAGGCCTTTTGGCGCAAGGAGTTATCCGGAAGATCTCGATTGGACATCAAGCAACTACGCTAATTGGGCTTTCGCGCATTCTCGATAAGCCGGGCCAGTTCGATTTTCTGCCCGCCCGACAGGCGATCGATGGAGCGCTTCCAGGGATAGGTCCGGTAATGTTGCTGGACATATTGCCAGCCGAGCGGACCGTATTTATTCACCTCGGCCCGAATGGGCGGAATGGCCTCGATAACCGACCTGAACTGCTTCCAGCTCAATGACTGGAGATCCTTTTCCAGCTTCTGGCTGTCAGGAACGGATTTGGCGGGCAACACAGCCGAGGCGGACTTCACCGCTGCCCGTTCCGTTGCCGCAAAGCACGGATAGAGCAGCAGGCACAGCAATGATCCCAGCACGAACTTGCGCATCGATAAATCCAATTCCCTACGCTTTCTTCACGAACGCCGACTTCAGCCCCATCGCGCCAATGCCATCGATCTTGCAGTCGATGTCATGATCGCCTTCGACGAGACGAATGTTCTTGACCTTGGTTCCTACCTTGACGACGGACGAAGAACCCTTGACCTTGAGATCCTTGATGACGGTCACGGTATCCCCATCCTGCAGCACATTGCCGACCGCATCGCGTATGACCATTCCAGACGCTGCGGGTTCAGTGTCAGCCACCTTGGCCCATTCGTGGGCGCATTCCGGGCAGACGTACATCTCCCCATCTTCGTAGGTGTATTCGGACTTGCATTGCGGGCAGGCGGGCAGATTCATGAGTTTCTTTCAGATGGCGCGGTGCAGGGGGTTATTACTTGAGGTTTTCTGCCGAATACAACACGGTCTTGTCACCCGCGAATTGCACGGAGACATGGCGCTTGTCGTCGCCCCATTGGCAGCTTTTGAATCCGGCCACGTCATCGCACGAAACCGGACTACCGAGCAGCGCCGTCACCTCGCTGTAGGTCATGCCCATCTTGAGCTTCGCGTAATTTTCCATGGTCAGCTTGCTGCAGCCACCCGCAATCACTATCAGGGAAATAAGCGCAACCACGGCTTTCATGTTTTTCTCCTTGGATTATTGGCTTGATGATACCTGTGCGGCCGGGATGTCGTGCCGAGGCATAGGCGCGTTTGCACAGCTTCCATGATTCAGAAGCTGACGGCATTCGGGTGGTCGGCCACCCAAGGACTACTCACATCGAATTAAGAGGAATGCGAAGCTCCGGCCAAGAGCAGCCTTCGGCCTACGGGGAATCTACGTCAGCAACGAACCTGAAGCGGTCAATGGTAGTGTGAGGCGTGGCGGGCGGCACGTGGGCTAATACTGACTGTCAATTTTTTCGACACCGGACTTTCGGGAGTCTCAGCTTTCCAAGTAAGCTCCAGGCAGCAGCAATCGCCTCGTAGTGGTGATTCGAAAGCCCCCTGTCGACGGGCAAGCTCTCCGCCATGACGACCGTGATTTAAATCCACTATGACCCCTTTAAAAGCCCGACGTTCGAGGATGGCGATGCCGTGTCGCTCGCGACCTTCGATGTGAAAAACTTTCAACCGGACGGATTATGGTGGATCAACAACTCATGAAAAAAGCGGCGATCTGAGTCGCCGCTTTTTAACACTGCCGGCAGCACTCAGGCCTTGCGGCGACGCATCAGGCCCAAGCCGGCAAGTCCAATGCCGAGTAGTGCGAGAGAGGCAGGTTCCGGTACCTGGCCATTCTGGCTAGTCTGGTAAGCCCAGATGTTCAAATCCGTATCCTGGCTACCGGCGTTGGGGATGTTGGAGATGCTGTCTGAGACATCAAAGATGTTCCAACTAGTCTCGTAATCGTATGCCCACGCCCAGCCGATTAGGCTGGCATCGCCGCCGTCGTCGTAGGCGCCCCAGATGAGTTCGCGGTTGGGTGCATCGCCCATGATGGCTTTGTAGCCTGACCAGGCACCGCCGCCCACTAGGGACAGAGACCCCAGCAGTGCTTGGACGTCCGACTTGGTAGCAAACGTGAAGCCTGCCGCAGTAGCTGCGGTGACCATGTCTGCTGTGGACTTGTTGAAGAAATTGTCCAAGTCCAGCCATACGCGACCGGTGTTGGTGTCTTGGAAGGTACTAAAGCCCCCGACGTCTGCAGATTCGATTACGGCAGCTTGAGCTGTGAAGGTGGTAGCCAGCAGGCAGGCTAGACAGATAAGGGTGCGCTTCATGATGTATCTCCAAGTCTTAGTTAGGTGTGCAAAACAAAGCACGATTCACGCCATAAACCAAGTTCCTTATAAATTAATGACTTGACTTGACTTGACTTGTGGAAGTGTAAAAATCCCCTACAAAATTCTGCTCCATGTGGTCGCCGGCTGAAGACGTTCTCCATGGTGCGATAGTTTTCCCCACGTGGCCAAGTAACTGGCGACCGTCTGCAGGAGGTTCGCTGCTGCCCGAGATTGACGATCCCGGAAGCTAAACTGTCAGCCACCTCCCCACAGACCGCACCTGACGCCGACCTGCCCGCCGCTAGTGGCGTCCCCAAGGGCGGGAACGAGGCGACAGTGGCCTGATTGCTGGCCAAAGTGACGGGCCGCTTGGGGTCGTCAGCAGGCCTTTGAAGAAAGCGAATGTGCCGTCCCGCCAGTGCCGACTTTCGCTACTTAAGCGACGCCCTGACTGGCAAGGTATTCCTCGTAGTTGCCGTGGTAATCGACGATCTCGCCGTCGGTCCGGATTTCGATGATGCGTGTGGCGAGCGATGAGACGAATTCGCGGTCGTGCGAGACGAAGATCAGCGTGCCGGGGTATTTCTCCAGCGCGTTGTTGAGCGACTCGATGGATTCCATGTCGAGGTGGTTGGTCGGTTCGTCCATCAGCAGCACGTTGTTGTGCAGCAGGATCAGCTTGCCGAACAGCATGCGGCCCTGTTCGCCGCCGGAAATCACCTTGACCGATTTCTGCACCTCGTCGCCGGAGAACAGCAGCCGGCCGAGCGTGCCGCGGATCAGGGTTTCCACCTCGGCGCCGGCGAAGCCGCCTTCGCGCACCCACTGGCCCATCCAGTCGCTGAGGCTCATGTCCGTCGCGAAATCGTCCGCGTGGTCCTGCGCGAAGTAACCGGGACGCGCCTTTTCGGCCCACTTCAAATGGCCATGTGTGGGTGACAGACCACCCATTGCTTCGCCCGCAAAGAGCTTGAGGAGGGTGGTCTTGCCGACGCCGTTCTCGCCGATGATCGCCACTTTTTCGCCGGCATCGATGGCGGTGAAGAAGTTGTTGATGATCGGCGTGCCGGCCACGTAGCTGAAGCAGAGGTTTTCCGCTTCGACGGCGCGGCGGTGCAGCTTTTCCTTGAGGTTGTAGTCGAAGCCGATCCATGGATACTGGCGTGAGGAGGGCTTGATGTCCTCGATCTTGATCTTCTCGATCTGTTTCGCCCGCGAAGTGGCCTGCCGAGCTTTCGAGGCGTTGGCGGAGAAGCGTCGCACGAAGTTCTGCAGGTCGGCGACCTTCTCCTTGGCCTTGGCGTTGGCGGCCGACTGGCGCGCGCGCGCCTGCGTCGAGGCCTCCATGAAATCGTCGTAGTTGCCGGGATAGACGGTGATCTTGCCGTAGTCCAGGTCGGCCATGTGGGTGCAGACCTGGTTGAGGAAGTGGCGGTCGTGCGAGATGATGATCATCGTGCTCTCGCGCTCGTTGATCACGTTTTCCAGCCAGCGGATGGTGTTGATGTCGAGGTTGTTGGTCGGTTCGTCGAGCAGCAGGATGTCGGGATTGGCGAACAGCGCCTGCACCAGCAGCACGCGCAGTTTCCAGCCCGGCGCGACTTCGCGCATCGGGCCGTTGTGCTTGTCGGTGGGGATGCCGACGCCCAGCAGCAGCTCGCCGGCGCGCGCTTCGGCCGTGTAGCCGTCGTATTCTGCGAACTGGGATTCCAGTTCCGCCGCATGCATGTAATCGTCTTCGGTCGCGTCCGGGTTGGCGTAGATCGCATCCTTCTCCTGCATTACCTTCCACATCGCCTCGTGGCCCATCATCACGACATCGAGTACCCGGACGTCTTCGTAGGCGAACTGATCCTGGCGCAGGAAGGCCATGCGCTCGTGCGTGTCGAGGCTGACGTTGCCTGCCGACGGCTCCAGAATGCCGGCGAGGATCTTCATGAAGGTGGTCTTGCCGGAGCCGTTGGCGCCGATCAGACCGTAGCGGTTGCCCTCGCCGAACTTGACGGAAACGTTCTCGAACAGGGGCTTGGCCCCGAACTGCATGGTGATGTTGTTGGCGACGAGCACTTAAATCCCTTGATTGGCAAGAAGAAAAGCCGCGGAGTCTACTCGCTCTTGTAAAGTGTCCTTCATGAAAACACTGACATTGGAAAAAATCCTGCAATCGCAGGGCTTCGGCACGAAGAAAATGTGCCGCTACATGGTGCTGGACGGTTTGGTGGAAATCGGCGGCGAGGTTGTGGACGATGTGCGCGCCGAGTTCGATCCCGCCAATCTCGAATTCACGGTCGATGGCGCAGCGTGGCAATACCGCGAACACGTCTATCTCGCGCTCAACAAGCCGACTGGCGTCGAATGCTCGCGCCGGCCGGCGGTCCATCGCGGTGTGCTCTCGCTGCTGCCCGACCCATTCACCGCGCGCGACGTGCAGCCGGTCGGCCGGCTCGACCACGACACCACCGGCCTGCTGCTGCTTTCGGACGACGGCGCCTTTATCCATTCCCAGTCGCATCCCAAGCGCCATGTGCCGAAAACCTATGTGGCGACCACGCATGAACCCGTGACGCCGGAACTGGTTGCCAAGCTGCAAGCTGGCGTGAAGCTGATGGACGAACCGGCGCTGCTCAATGCACAGGCACGGCAGGTCGGCGCATGCGAGATCGAGATCGTGCTCGACATGGGCAAATACCACCAGGTGAAGCGCATGCTCGCCGCCGCCGGCAGCCATTGCGTCGCGTTGCGGCGTACCGCGATCGGACAATTGACGCTGGCGTCGCTCGGTCTAGCCGAGGGCGAATGGTGTTATCTGGACGAGGCACAACGCGCACTGCTGGTATAAAAGTCGGCGTTGGCGGGACGGCATCGAAACAACAACAAACCATGAGGGAATAACCATGAAGCTCCTGATCTGCGGTGTATTGCTTTGTGCCAGCGGCTTGCTGCCCTTGAGTGGCCTGGCTGCGGACGCGCTGACCGAGGCCATCCAGAAATCCTATGCGCCGTACCGCGCGGCGCTGTACAAGACCAATGGCAAGTCGCAAGCCGAAGCACGCGAGGTGCTCGATCAGGCGCGCGAGGGCTGGGCACGGGTAGCCAGTCAGTTCGGCGTGCGTCCGCCGCCCCCGTATGACCGCGACAGGCAACTGCCGCAGACCTTCGATGACATCGACAAGGCCTATGCCAAAGCCAGCGGCGAAGTCGACCAGAACAAACTGGGCAAGGCACATGCGACGCTCGAAGAAGTGCGCGACCTGCTGGCCGACCTGCGCCGCCGCAATGGCGTGATTGTCTATAGCGATCACATGAATGCCTATCACACGGTGATGGAAGACATGGTCGCGGATGGCGCGGACTTGCTCGCCAAGCCCGATGGCAAGCTGCGTCTGATGGCACGCATCGGCGTGCTCGACTATCTGGCCAGGAACCTGAAGAGCGAAGCATCGCCAGAACTGGCCGCGAACGCCGAGTTCGCCGAATTGGTGAAGGGCGTGGCGAAATCCGTCGCCGATCTGGAGGCCGCCATGCTGGCGGACAAGGAGGAGGCGGTGAAGGAAGCGATCAACGCACTGAAGAAGCCCTACAGCCGCATGTTCCTGAAATACGGTTGATGCATCCGGAAGCGCCTTCATCCTGGATCACGCGCTTCGCGCCGCTCATCCCGGCGGGCGGCGAGGTGCTCGACCTCGCTTGCGGCGCCGGGCGGCATGCGCGCCTGCTGGCGGGCATGGGCTATCGCGTCGAGGCGGTGGATCGTGACGCCGATGCGCTGGCAACGCTGGCCGGCGTGGCGAACGTCGCGACGCGCTGCGCTGATCTCGAGGGTGGGCCGTGGCCGTACTACGCCGATGTCTTCGATGGCATCGTGGTGAGCCGTTACCTGTGGCGGCCGCTGTTCCCGCAAATCTTCAACTGCCTCGCCGAAGGCGGCGTGCTGATCTACGAAACCTTCATGGAAGGCCAGCAGTTGTATGGCAAGCCGAGCAATCCGGCCTTTCTGTTGCGCCCCGGCGAATTGCTGGAACTGGTCGGCAAGCGCTTCACGGTGGTCGCCTTCGAGCAGGGTGAAATCGTGGGAACGGACGGGAACCCGCAGATGATCCAGCGGATCTGCGCGCGCCGCGGGCGTCCGGACCGATTGCCGGTCTAGCCGGCCAGAATATCCCGCGCGATCGCATCGATGCTGGCGGGGCTCAAATCCTCGGCGATGAATTTCGCGGCATCCGTGTAGTCGCGGAAATTCTTCTCCTGCGAACGCTGGTAGAGCGGGTCGTAGTGCTTTTCCAGAAGTTCATCGACCAGCGTGCGGAAGTCGCCTGCCTCGATCAGCGTGGTCCAGCGCGCCAGCGTTTCGTTGCTCTGCAGGCCGCGCAGATGGCCGAGTTGCCCGATCAGCCATTGTGGCCGGCTGAGAAAATATTCGTAGTCGCGCAGCAGAAAGTCGGCTCTGGCGGGACGGCACGCGTCGATACGGATGCAGGGCGCGGCGCGCATGGCGAAGATCAGCGCGTCGGGAACCTGCAAGCTGCCAATGCGGCGGCTTTCCGCCTCGACAAAAACAGGCTGTGACGCGTCGAGTCTGGCCAGCGCAGCGAGGAGGTTCGTCTCGAACATGCGCTGCGATGGCTGTGGCGCATCGGGCAGGTTGCCGAGCACCGAGCCCTTGTGGGCAGCGAGCTCCTCGAGGTGCAGTACCTGAGCGCCCTGCGCACCGAGCGCTTCGAGGATGCGACTCTTGGCGCTGCCGGTCGGGCCGGAAATCACCTTGTAAGTGAACTGCGTCGGCAGCGTCGCCAACGTGTCGACGACATGGCGGCGCCAGGTCTTGTAGCCGCCGTCGAGGCGGTGCGCGTCCCAGCCGATCTCGCGCAGAATATGGGTGAAGGCACCTGAACGTTGCCCGCCGCGCCAGCAATAGACGAGGGGACGCCAGCTTTTCGGCTTGTCGAGGAACTGTGCCTCGATGTGCGCGGCGATATTTTTTGCGACGAGGGCGGCGCCGACTTTCTTCGCCTCAAAGGGCGAAACCTGCTTGTAGAGCGTGCCGACCTTGATCCGTTCCTCGTTCGACAGCACCGGGCAACTGGTAGCGCTGGGGATGTGGTCGTCGGCGAACTCGGCCGGCGAACGCGCGTCGAGCAGCGCATCGAATTCGCCCAACTGGGCCAGCGTGGCGACGCCGCGGGATCGGTGTTCGGCCATGATCAGCGTTTCAGTAAGGGTTTGAGTGCGGCCCAGACGTGATCGCGGATCATCGGCTGGGCGGCTGCGGTCGGATGCAGGCGGTCGGGCTGGAAGGCCGCATCGTCCAGCGCGATCGGTTCAAGCAGGAAGGGCAACAAAGCGGTCTTGCGTTGTTGCGCCAGATCGCGGAACACGGCTCCGAAACGCTGCGTGTAGTCGGGGCCGTAGTTCGGCGGTAGTTGCATGCCGGCCAGCAACACGTGTGCGCCGGCGGACTGGGCCGCCACGATCATTGCGTCCAGGTTCGCGCGCATCGCCTGCGGCGGGAGGCCGCGCAGGCCGTCGTTGGCGCCGAGCGCGAGGATGACAATGCGCGGCTGGTGCTGCCTGATGGCAGCCGGCAGGCGGCTGCGACCACCCGCTGTCGTTTCGCCGCTGATGCTGGCGTTGACGACCGTGAGCGGGAACTTTTCCTGGCGCAGGCGTTCTGCCAGAAGGTTTGGCCAGCTTTGCTCGATGGCGATGCCATAGCCGGCCGACAGGCTGTCGCCGAAGACGAGCAGCTTGTCCGCGGCGGCGGCAAGGCTCGCGCACAGGCACAACAACAATGATGCGAGAATCCGGAACATGATCAAAACGGTATTGCAGGTCGATGAGCTGGGCAAGGATGTGGCCAGCGGGGAGTCTACCCTGACCATCCTCGATGGCATTGGTTTTGCGGTCGGTGCAGGCGAGTCGGTCGCCATCGTCGGTGCGTCGGGGTCGGGCAAGTCGACGCTGCTGGGGCTGATGGCGGGCCTTGACCAGCCGACGCGTGGCAGCGTCACGCTCGCCGGGCAAAAGCTGTCGGCGCTGGACGAGGACGGCCGCGCCGCCCTGCGCGGGCGCGAACTCGGCTTCGTCTTCCAGTCCTTCCACCTGCTGCCGGCGCTTACCGCGCTCGAAAACGCCATGCTGCCGCTCGAACTGCTCGGCCTGCCGAATCCGCAGGTAGTGGCGGAGGCCATGCTCGCGCGCGTCGGGCTGGCCGACCGGCTCGGTCACTATCCCAAGCATCTCTCGGGAGGCGAGCAGCAGCGCGTTGCGTTGGCGCGCGCCTTCGCTGTCCATCCGCGCCTGCTACTCGCCGACGAGCCGACTGGTAACCTCGACGCCGCGACCGGCCGGCAGGTCATCGACCTGATGTTCGCGATGAATGCAGAGCAGGGCACGACGTTGGTGCTCGTCACCCACGATGAAACGCTGGCCAGTCGCTGCGGCCGCACGCTACGATTGGTGGCCGGACGTCTCGCGCAGGATTGAACGTGCGGCGGCCACGCCGCTCCTGACCGCGCCTTCGAGCGTGGCAGGGTAATCCCCAGCCACGTAGTCGCCCGCCAGCCAGACGTTCGGCAACCCGGTTGCTGTTGGTGGTCGCTCCAGGCTTGGCGTACAGGCGAAGGTGGCGCGCTTTTCCTCGATCACCCAATGCTTGAGTGGCGGTCGCAGGCCGGGCAGCAGCGCGGCGATCTGGGCATGGATGGAAGCGGCCAGCGCGTCGTGATCGAGTTCCTGCCACGGGCCGGTGCCGCTGATGACTGCCGCGAGGATGCCGGGTTGGCCACAGAGCGCGCCGCGGTCGAAAATCCACTGGGCATAACCATTGTCCAGGCCGATCATCGGGAAGGGCAGCAGCGTGGCACCGGGATAGGCGAGGTAGCAGGTGGCGATGGGTTGCCAGTCGAACCGGAACCGTGCGGCAATCTCTGGCAGCAGCGCCGCCAGATGGTAGGGCGCGACGGCGATGACCTTGTGGTCGAAGCGGCCGAGTTCGTTGAGTTCCGCCAGCGTCCGGATGCGGGTGCCGCGGACGACACGGCCGCCATGACTTGCGATGAAACGTGCCGCCGGCTCGGGGAACAGGCTGGAAAAATCGGTCGCCGGCAGCAGCAGGTCGGAGGCCGCTCGATCGGCGGCGAGGCTGTCGCGCAGCACATTGAGGAAAACCTGTGCCGAAGCGCTGGCGACGGGTGTGTTGAGCGCGGCGAGGCAGAGCGGTTCCCAGAGGAAGCGCCGCACGCGTTCGGGTTGCCGATGGGCGGAGAAGAGGTCGGCGGCGCTCAAGTCTTCGGGCAAGCGGAAGTTGCGCGCCTGTTGCGCGCGCATGAAACGGATGGCGGCAATCTTGTCCTTGAACGAAAGCCCGCGGGCCGTGAGCAGCGCCCAGCCGAGATGCAGCGGAGCCGGCAGATTGGGCGCGGCCACTTTGACTTGTCCGGGGAACTCCAGATGCAAGAACTCACGCTTTAGTGGCTTTAGTGCCGTCCTGTCAGCGCCGACTTTTTCCATCAAGCGCAGAGTTTCGCGATAGGCACCGACGAGGATGTGCGCGCCGTTGTCGACGGTCATGCTGTCGAGCGTGACGGCACGGGCGCGGCCGCCGAGCGTGTGAGAAGCCTCGAAAACTTCGACGGCCACGCCGGCCTCTGCCAGTTCGACCGCGCTGGCGAGGCCGGCGTAACCCGCCCCAATCACGGCTACTTTCGTGGCTACGCGCGCAGCCATGCCTTCAGTGCGAGCCAGGCCTTGCGTGCGGGCGGCAGCGCGGTGCGGCGGTCGAGGACGAGAAAGCCGTCGCGTTCGATCTCGTCGAGTAGCGTGCGGTAGATCGCCGCCATGATCAAGCCAGGCCGTTGCGCCTTGCGGTCGGCCTTGGGCAGTTGTGCGAAGGCGCGCTCGTAGTGTTCGCGGGCGCGCTGCGCCTGGAAGGCCATCAGCGCTGCGAATTCCGGTGTGTGGCGTGCGTTCAGGATGCCGCTTTCCCTGACACCGAAGCGGACGAGTTCGTCCTGCGGCAGGTAGATGCGGCCGCGGCGCGCATCTTCGCCGACGTCGCGGATGATGTTGGTGAGTTGGAAGGCGAGTCCCAGGGCATGTGCGTACTTCAGCGTATGGCGGTCCTCGTAGCCGAAAATCTCGGCCGACAGCAGGCCGACGACGCCGGCCGCGCGATGGCAATACAACTGCAACTGGGCGAAGTCTTCGTAGCGTGCCAGATCGAGATCCATCTGCATTCCGTCAATGATCTCGCCGAGTTGTTCGACCGGCAGTTCGAAATGTGTGCGCGCAGTGGCGAGGGCCTGCATCACCGGATGCCCGGGCTGGCCGTCTTCCAGCTTGCCGAGTTCGCTGCGCCACCAGTCGAGTGTGGCGCGGGCGATGGCTGGTTCGCGACATTCGTCGACGACGTCGTCGACTTCGCGGCAAAAGGCATACAGCGCGTTGATCGCCTGCCGGCGCAGTGGATCGAGGAAGCGGAAGCTCGCCGCGAAGCTGGAACCGCTCTGCCTGACCTTGTCGGCGCAGTAGTCGTCGGGGTTCACAATGCTTTCCAGAGAACGCGCGGCCAATCGAGTGCGCTGAGTACCGGACGCCGATTGAAGACGTCGTAGTCGGCCGCTTCGATCTTGGCCAGAATGCACAGGCCGCCGGCGACGATGGCGCGGATTTCCATGCCGATGCGACCCGGCAGATCGTGGCCGAGCGATGCGCCGCTCAGCATCAGCGCGCGGGCACGCTCGACCTGAAAGCGCATCAGTGCGCAAAAGTCGGCGCTGGCGAGACGGCTGCTCAGGGACTGTTCGGTCACGGCAAAACGCTTCATGTCTTCCTGCGGCAAATAGATGCGGCCATTGTGCCCCTTATCGAGGTCGATGCCGACATCCTGCCAGTGATTGATGAGCTGCAGGGCGGAACAGATGGCGTCCGAGCGGCGCAGCTTGTCCGGGGTGGTGGTACCAAAGAGGTGCAGCAGCAAGCGGCCGACCGGATTCGCCGAACGGCGGCAGTAGTCCATCAACTCATCGTAACTGGCGTAGCGGTCCTTGACGACATCCTGCGCGAAGGCGTCGAGCAGGTCGCGAAAGAGCTGGAGGGGGAGTTTGTACTCTTGGATGTGCGGCCGCAGCTGCAGGAAAACCGGGTGTGCCGTCGGTTCGCTACGCTCGATGCGATCCAGTTCGGCCTGATAGCCGGCCAGCAGGCGCAGGCGTTCTTCCGGTGGCAGGCTGCCTTCATCGGCGAAATCGTCTGCCGAACGGGCGAAGACGTAGATCGCCGTTACGGCAGGTCGCAAGTGCGCCGGCAGCAAGAGCGAAGCAACGGGGAAATTCTCGTAGTGATCCGGTTTTTCGGGCGGGGCCATTGCCCGGCAGTATAGGTTCTAAGCGGGGTATTTAGGCGCTAGAATGCCCGGTCGCGCGAGGGTGGCGGAATTGGTAGACGCACTGGATTTAGGTTCCAGCGGGGTAACCTGTGAGGGTTCGAGTCCCTCCCTTCGCACCATCGCATAACTTCTTCATTCTTTTCGCTTCATTTCAAGGATTCTTCATGGAAACGACCCAGGACACCACCGCCCAAGCCGCCAGCCCGGCCCCCAATCCTCTGGAGCGCCGCATCGATATGGCGGTGACGCTCGCCGCGATCGAGCAGGAAGTGGAACAGCAGCTCAAGCGCATCGCCAAGACCGCCAAGATGGCCGGTTTCCGCCCGGGCAAGGTGCCGATGAAGATGGTGGCGCAGATGTACGGTGGCCAGGCGCGTTCCGATGCGATCGGCGCGGCCATCGACAAGGCCTTCGGCGAAATGGTGCGCACGCAGAACCTGCGCATCGCCGGCCAGCCACGCGTCGAGCCGAAGAAATCCGAAGATGCGGCAAAGATGGAATTCACCGCGATCTTCGAGGTGTATCCCGAGTTCCAGATCGCTGAGGTTGCCGGCAAGGCGATCGAAAAGCCGGTGCTGACCGTGGGTGATGCCGAAGTCGACAAAACCATTGAAGTGCTGCGCAAGCAACGCACCACTTACAGCGATGCCGGCCGTGCCGCCGTCACAGGCGATCGCCTCATCATCGACTTTACCGGCCGGAAGGATGGTGAAGAGTTCGATGGCGGCAAGGCGACCGACTACCCTGTCTTCGTCGGCGGCGGCATGATGCTGCCCGACTTCGAGGCTGCGCTGGAAGGCGTGACCACAGGGCAGGAAAAGACCTTCGACGTGAAGTTCCCGGATGATTACCACGCCAAGAACCTGGCGGGCAATCTCGTGCAATTCACCGTGACCGTCAAGAAGGTCGAAGCGCCGCAGCTACCAGCCATTGATGCCGACTTCGCCCGTGCACTGGGCGTCAAGGACGGCGACACCGCCAAGATGCGCAGCGAAGTGCAATCCAACCTCGAACGGGAAGTGGCCAAGCGGCTGCGCGCCCGCGTCAAGGAGCAGGCCATGAATGCCCTGCTCGAATCCAACCCGATCGACGTGCCGCAGGCGATGGTGCAGGCCGAGGCCCAGCAGATGGCTGAAAATGCCCTCAACGATCTCAAGCAGCGCAACCCGCAGATGAAGGACATGCCGGTCGAGGCCAGCTGGTTCACCGATCAGGCGGCCAAGCGCGTGAAACTCGGGCTGATCGTCGCCGAACTGGTCAAAGCCAAGGACCTGCACGTCAAGCCCGAGCAGGTGCGTGCTGTGGTCGATGACTTCGCCGCGACCTTCGAGGACCCGAAGGAGGTCGTGCGCTGGTACTACAGCCAGCCGCAGCGTCTGGCCGAAGCCGAGGCGCTGGCGATGGAAAACAACGTGGTCGACTGGGTGCTCGCCAATGCGCAGGTTAGCGACAAGGCGGTCGGTTTTGACGAGTTGATGGGTAGTCAGGCATGATCCCGAGCATGGACACAATGCAACGTCAGGACGATCCTCAGGCGCTGGGTCTGGTGCCGATGGTCATCGAGACCAGTGGTCGCGGCGAGCGTGCTTATGACATTTATTCGCGCCTGTTGCGCGAGCGGGTGATCTTCCTCGTCGGCCCGGTGAATGATGTCACCGCCAACCTGGTGGTCGCCCAGATGCTGTTCCTTGAATCCGAGAATCCGGACAAGGATATCTACCTGTACATCAATTCGCCCGGCGGCTCGGTGACATCCGGCCTCGCGATCTACGACACGATGCAGTTCATCAAGCCGGATGTGTCGACGCTGTGCGTCGGCCAGGCGGCCTCGATGGGCGCTTTCCTGCTGGCTGCCGGCACAGCCGGCAAGCGCTACTGCCTGCCGAACTCGCGCGTGATGATCCACCAGCCGATGGGTGGTTTCCAGGGCCAGGCCTCGGACATCGAGATTCACGCCAAGGAAATCCTCTTCATCAAGCAGCGCCTCAACGAGATGCTGGCGAAGCACACCGGCCAGCCGCTCGAGCGCATCGAACGTGACACCGATCGCGACAACTTCCTGTCCGCCGAGGCTGCCGTGGAATACGGCCTGGTCGACAAGATGCTGACGAGCCGCGCCGACGCGGCCTGATACAAAACCCAAGGAGACCGGCGATGGCAGAGAAAAATAACAGCCCCGAGAAGCTGCTTTACTGTTCCTTCTGCGGCAAAAGCCAGCACGAGGTCAAGAAACTGATCGCTGGTCCGTCGGTGTTCATCTGCGACGAGTGCATCGACCTCTGCAACGACATCATCCGTGATGATACCGGCGGTACCGAAACCACGAAGCCGACGAACGATCTGCCGATTCCGGGCGAGATCCTCCAGGTGCTCGACCAGTACGTGATTGGCCAGGGACGGGCGAAGAAGATTCTCGCCGTTGCCGTTTACAACCATTACAAGCGTTTGCGCGGCGAAGGCAAAAAGGACGAGGTCGAGCTGTCGAAGAGCAACATCCTGCTCGTCGGCCCGACCGGCTCAGGCAAGACGCTGCTGGCACAGACGCTGGCGCGCATGCTCAATGTGCCCTTCGTGATCGCCGATGCGACGACGCTGACCGAAGCCGGCTATGTCGGCGAAGACGTCGAGAACATCATCGCCAAGCTGCTGCAGAAGTGCGATTACGAGCCTGCCAAGGCGCAGCAGGGGATCGTCTACATTGACGAGATCGACAAGATCTCCCGCCGCAGCGAGAACCGCTCGATCACGCGCGACGTGTCGGGCGAGGGTGTGCAGCAGGCACTGCTCAAGCTGGTCGAGGGCACCATAGCCTCGGTGCCGCCGCAGGGCGGACGCAAGCACCCGAACCAGGACTTCGTGCAGGTCGATACCGCCAACATCCTGTTCATCTGCGGTGGCGCCTTCGACGGCCTCGACAAGATCATCCAGGAGCGTTCGGAGAAGTCGGGTATCGGCTTCGGTGCGCAGGTCAAGAGTAAAACCAATGTCAGCATCAGCGAAGTGCTCGCGCAGGTCGAGCCTGACGATCTCGTCAAGTACGGCCTGATCCCGGAACTCATCGGCCGTCTGCCGGTGGTGGCCAACCTTTCCGAACTCGACGAGGACGCGCTGGTCCAGATCCTGATCGAACCGAAGAATGCGCTGATCAAGCAATACCAGAAGCTCTTCGCCATGGAAGGGGTCGAACTGGAAGTGCGTCCCTCGGCCCTGCAGGCGATTGCCAGGAAAGCGGTGATGCGCAAAACCGGCGCGCGCGGCCTGCGTTCCATCATGGAAAACGTGTTGCTCGACACCATGTTCGAACTCCCCAGCCTGAGCGGTGTCGAAAAAGTCGTGATCGACGAGAACATGATCGAATCGGGCAACAAACCGCTGCTGATCTACGCCGACCAGCCCAAGGTTTCCGGCTCTAACTAGGGCAGTTTTCTTTTGCGGTATCCTGCCGTTGCCCGCTGTGATTGAGCGGGTGGCGGCTTGAATCCCTTGCCGCTGTCCCCATGTGGGGAAGACACGATTTTTCATGAGAGGATGCGTCCATGTCAGACGATCTCGAACTAAGCAAGGAAGCCCCCGACCTGCCACCCAACACGCTGCCGCTGCTGCCGCTGCGTGATGTCGTGGTGTTTCCGCACATGGTCATTCCGCTCTTCGTCGGCCGGCCGAAGTCGATCAAGGCGCTCGAAACCGCGATGGAAGCGGGCAAGAGCATCCTGCTCGTGGCGCAGAAGTCCGCCGCCAAGGATGAGCCGGATCCTGCCGATCTCTACGACATCGGCTGCATCTCCAACATTCTGCAAATGCTCAAGCTGCCCGACGGCACCGTGAAGGTGCTGGTCGAGGGCACGCAGCGTGCGCACATCCACAGCGTCGAGGACCGCAAGGCGCTGTTCGTCGCGGAAGTCGAACCCGTGCCACTCAATGAGCGCGGCAGCCACGAGATCGAGGCGATGCGCCGCACGATCCTGGCGCAGTTCGACCAGTACGTGAAGCTCAACAAGAAGATTCCGCCGGAGATCCTGACTTCGCTGTCGGGCATCGAGGAAGCCGGCCGGCTGGCCGATACCATTGCGGCCCACCTGCCGATGAAGCTGGAGCTCAAGCAGGAAGTGCTCGAGATGTTCAACGTCGACGACCGTCTCGACAAGCTGCTTGGCCAGCTCGAGACCGAGCTCGACATCCTGCAGGTCGAAAAGCGTATCCGCGGCCGCGTCAAGCGCCAGATGGAGAAGAGTCAGCGCGAGTATTACCTCAACGAGCAGGTCAAGGCGATCCAGAAGGAACTCGGTGAAGGCGAAGAAGGTGCCGACATCGAGGAAATGGAGAAGAAGATCAAGGCGGCCGGCATGAGCAAGGAAGCCCTGACCAAAGCCAACGGCGAGATGAAGAAGCTCAAGCTGATGTCGCCGATGTCCGCCGAAGCCACCGTCGTGCGCAACTTCATCGACGCGCTGATCGGCCTGCCGTGGAAGAAGAAATCACGTATCTCCAAGGACCTTGGCGCTGCCGAGAAGATTCTCGACAAGGACCACTATGGCCTCGAGAAGGTCAAGGAACGCATCGTCGAATACCTCGCCGTGCAGCAGCGCGTCGAGAAGCTGAAGGCGCCGATCCTGTGCCTTGTCGGGCCTCCCGGCGTGGGCAAGACCTCGCTCGGCCAGTCGATCGCCAAGGCGACCAACCGCAAGTTCATCCGCATGGCGCTCGGCGGCGTGCGCGACGAGGCCGAGATTCGCGGCCACCGCCGCACCTATATCGGCTCGATGCCCGGCAAGATCCTGCAGAACATGACCAAGGTCGGCGTCAAGAACCCGCTGTTCCTGCTCGACGAAGTGGACAAGCTCGGCATGGACTTCCGCGGCGATCCCTCGTCAGCGTTGCTGGAAGTGCTCGACCCCGAGCAGAACCATACCTTCCAGGACCACTACATCGAGGTTGATTTCGACCTCTCCGACGTGATGTTCGTTGCGACGGCCAATACGCTCAACATTCCGCCGCCCCTGCTGGACCGCATGGAAGTGATTCGCCTGTCCGGCTACACCGAGGACGAGAAGGTCAATATCGCGCAGCGCTACCTGCTGCCGAAGCAGATGAAGACCAACGGCGTGAAGCGTGAGGAACTGACTGTCACTGAAGACGCGATCCGCGACATCGTGCGCTACTACACGCGTGAAGCCGGCGTGCGTGCCCTCGAACGCGACCTGTCAAAGATCTGCCGCAAGGTGGTCAAGTCGCTCGTGCTGCGCCAGCGCAAGAACAAGATCATCGTCAATGCCAAGAACCTCGACAAGTATCTCGGCGTGCGTCGCTACAGCTTCGGCATGGCTGAGAAGGAAAACCAGGTCGGCCAGGTTACCGGTCTCGCCTGGACCGAGGTCGGTGGTGAACTGCTGACCGTCGAGGCCGTGGCCGTGCCTGGCAAGGGCAAGACCGTCACGACCGGCAAACTCGGCGAAGTGATGCAGGAGTCGATCCAGGCCGCGTTGACCGTCGTGCGCCGGCGCGCGAAGCAACTGGGCATCGCCGAAGATTTCTATCAGAAGAACGACCTGCACATCCATCTGCCCGAAGGTGCCACACCTAAGGACGGTCCGTCGGCAGGCATCGCGATGTGTACCGCGATGGTGTCGGTGCTGACCGGTATCCCGGTGCGCGCGGATGTGGCGATGACCGGCGAAATCACCTTGCGCGGCGAGGTGCTGCCGATCGGAGGCCTGAAGGAAAAGCTGCTCGCGGCGGTGCGTGGCGGCATCCGGCTGGCATTGATTCCGGAAGAAAACGTCAAGGATCTGGCCGAAATTCCTGACACGATCAAGAACCGTATCGAGATTCTGCCGGTGAAGTGGGTCGACAAGGTGCTGGAACTGGCGCTGGAACGCATGCCCGAGCCATTGCCTGAGCCGGTCATTGCCGAAGCGACAACGCTGCCAGCGGCGGAAGTGAAGACAGATGCAGCAGGCCTCATCAAGCATTGAGTGGCAAGGCTTGCTAGAATCTGCCTCGGTTTGTGAGGGTGCTTAGCTCAGTTGGTAGAGCGTCGCCCTTACAAGGCGAATGTCGGGGGTTCGAGCCCCTCAGCACCCACCAATAAACCTTGCAAACCAATTTGAGGTAATCTCGAAAGCCCGCCCAGTGCGGGCTTTTTGTTCGTTGCGCCAACGCCAAAAGATGCTGCTACGCATACTCGCCATCATCTTCCCGATCTTCGCCATAGTCGCGGCTGGCTGGCTCTACTCCCGCTATCGAAAGACGCGTGGCGGCATCGACATGGCATTCGCCAACCAGCTCAACATGGAAATTTTTGTGCCGGCGCTGATTTTTGCCGCGCTGGCATCGAAAAGTTTCGACCTCGCTGCCTATGACCGTCTGGCGCTGGGCGCGCTGCTGTTAATGCTGGGGGCTGGTGTCCTGTCATGGGGGCTCACTTTGGTACTGCGCGAACAGCCCAAAACCTTTGTGCCGCCGATGATGTTCGTCAACTCCGGCAACATGGGCCTGCCGCTGATGGTGCTGGCCTTCGGTGACGCGGCTCTGCCGGCCGCAGTGGTGCTGTTCTTCGTCGAGAACGTGCTGCACTACACGCTTGGCACCTGGATGCTCGATCATCACGCACGATTGTGGAACCTCTGGCGCGTGCCGGTCATTTTCGCCGCACTGGTGGCGCTGGCGATCAATCTCTCCGGCTTTGAGCTCTGGCAGCCGCTGTACCTGTCGATCAAGCTGCTTGGCGACGTGGCAATTCCCTTGCTGCTGTTTTCACTGGGCGTGCGGCTGGCCGTGTCGAATTGGAGCGATGTGCGCCTTGGCCTGATCGGTGCCGTGGCCTGTCCGGTGAGCGGCATGCTGCTCGCCTGGCTGTTGGCGTGGCTGCTCGGCTTGAATGAGAGCGACGCCGCCTTGCTCATGGTGTTCGGGGCCTTGCCGCCGGCCGTGCTCAATTATGTTTTCGCTGAACGCTACCAGCAGGAGCCGGCCAAGGTGGCGTCGATCGTCATGATCGGCAATCTTGGTGCGCTGGTCTTCGTGCCGCTGGCGCTCGCCCTGACTTTGAAATAGGAGTTGCAGATTCCCATGTCGCCACCTGAACAACCCGGATTCATCGGCAAACTGGTTTCCGTCATCATCGGTGCGATGCTGCTGGTGCTCGGCTTCATGTTCTCGATGGTGCTGCTGGCCGCCATCGTCGTTGTGGGTCTTGCCATCTGGGCCTGGTTCTGGTGGAAGACCCGGAAGCTGCGCCAGCAGATCGACGCACGCATGCGTGAAAGTGCGGCGAATGCGCATGACTCGACCGGCGGCGACATCATCGAGGGTGAGGCGGTGGTCGTCGAAGAAGAGATTACTCGGGTAACTTCGAATCGATTGCCAGAGTCACCGGACCGGCGTTCACCAGACTGACCTGCATGTCGGCACCGAACACCCCGGTCGGTACCGGGCGTCCGAGTGCAGTGCCCAGCGCGGCGACGAAGCGTTCAAACATCGGTTGCGAAAAATCGGCTCTGGCGGCACGGCTCCATGAGGGGCGGTTGCCCTTCTTCACCGACGCGTAGAGCGTGAATTGCGACACGGCGAGAACCTCGCCGCCGCTGTCGACGACGCTGAGGTTCATCACGCCTTGCGCATCCGAGAAGATGCGCAAGCCAAGCAGTTTGCGCACCATCCAGTCGACGTCGGCGCCAGTATCACTGTCCTCGAAGCCGGTCAGCACCAGCATGCCAGGGCCGATGCTACCGGTGGTATTCCCGGCGACCGTGACGGAAGCGCATGTAACCCGCTGTACGACGACTCTCATGATGGACGCGAGTATAGCGATTCGCCGCCGCGATTCGGCTAGCATTCGGGGATGCTGCACATCCACCATGGCAATCGTCCGGACAGCCTCGTCGCCGCGTTGACGACGCTGTTGCGCGTCGATCCGCTGCCGCTGCTGGAACCGGAAACCATCGTCGTCCCCTCGACCGCGATGGCGCGCTGGCTGGGCTTCCAGCTTGCGGACGGGCTGGGGATCGCGGCCCAGAATGCCTTCGTCTTTCCGGCGTCCTACGTCTGGCAATTGTTCGGCCGCGTGCTGCCCGACGTGGCGACGAGCAATCCCTTCGACCGGGATGCAATGCATTGGCGCCTGCTGCGTTTGCTGGGTGACAGTCGCGCACCGGAAATCCGCCATTACCTCGACGGGGATGACGGTGCACGCCAGTACGAACTGGCGGGAAAGCTTGCCAGCCTGTTCGATCGTTATCTCGTCGAGCGGCCCGACTGGATCGCGGCATGGAGTGCAGGCAAGCGGCTCGGCCTCGGTCCGGATGAAGTCTGGCAATCCGGACTCTGGCGCACGTTGCGCGCCGACCTGCCAGAGGTTGCGACGGAACATCCGCGCGAGCGCTTCCTCGCGGCATTGCGTGCCCAACCGGCCGTGCGTGCGCGCCTGCCGCGCCGACTCAGCCTGTTCTGTGTCGAGGCGATGCCTGCGCTGTATTGGGAAGTCTTTGTCGGACTCGCAGTGTGGCTCGACGTGCATGTCTTCGTGCTGGCGCCCTGTCGCGAATACTGGGGCGACATCGAGAAAATGCGTGAACGGCTGCGCATGGAACTCGAACAACCCGAGGCGGCCCTGCTTTATGAAACCGGCCATCCGCTGCTGGCCTCGCTGGGCCGGGCGCGCCAGCATGCGGTGCTGCGGCTTGCCGATGCTGCAACGCAGACCGCCAGTGCCGAACATGAGTATTTCGTTGCTCCGCCCTCGACATTGTTGGGTGCCTTGCAGCGCGACATCCTTGACCTTTCGGCCAGTCGCGCGGTAGCGATGGACGCCACGCTGCAGATCCACGACTGCCACGGTGCGCAGCGCGAAGCAGAGGTACTGCTCGACCGCCTGCTCGATCTGTTCGAACGGCTGCCGGATTTGCGACCAGCCGACATTCTGATCCTCACGACCGACATCGAAGCCTACGGTCCGATCATCGAGGCCGTGCTGGCACATGCGCCGCGGGAGCGGCGTATTCCATGTACCGTGGCCGACCGGCCGCTCGCCATTGCGCCGCTCTGGCGCGCGCTGCGTCAGCTGTGCGTCGTGGCGGCGGGTGAGTTCGATGCGGAAAGCGTGCTGTCCCTGCTTGACGAACCCGCGCTGCGGCGCGCATTCGACATCGATGAAAACGAATTGCCGCGACTGCGCGACTGGGTGGGCGAGGCTGGCATCCGCTGGGGCATCGACGGCGCGGCGCGTGCCCGACATGGTCTGCCGGCGGAAGATGCCCACAGCTGGCGTGCCGGGCTACAGCGGCTGCTACTGGGCGTGGCGTTGCCGGATGCGCCCGAGCGTCTGTGGCAGGGCATGCTGCCGGTGACGGGAATCGAAGGCGAGCGGGCTGAGTTGCTGGGCCGTTTCGTCGATTTCACCGAAGCTTTGTTTGGGCTGAGTGAAAAAGTCGGCGCTGGCAGGACGGCATCGGAATGGTGTCGGCTGCTTGCCGCGACGCTGGAACACTTTCTCGCACCCGACGAAGCGGAGGAGGGGCAGGCGCAAGGCTTGCGGGAAACGCTGACCCGGCTCGGCGAACTGGCGGATTCCGCGCGATGCGCCACCCGGCTGCCGTTGTCGGTGCTATTGCGTGAAATTGATGAACGGCTGAAAGAGCAGGCGCCCGCACAGGCATTCGTTTCCGGCACGGCGACGATCGCGGCGCTGCAACCCGGCCGTCCCGTTTCCGCGCGTGTCATCTGTCTCGTCGGCATGAACGACGGGGCCTGGCCGCGCCCGGCGACGCCACAGGGTTTCGACCTGATGGCCGCGCATCCGCGTCCCGGTGATCGCAACCGGCGCGGCGAGGAGCGTCATGCTTTCCTCGAAGCACTGCTGTGCGCGGGAGATGCCCTGATCGTCACGTATGCCGGGCGCGATCCGCGCAGCAACCTTGAATTGCCGCCCGCTGCACCGCTCGCCGAACTGATCGACACTCTTGTGGCAATGACCGGGAAAGCGGCCGATGCGCTGGTAGTGCAGCATCCATTGCAACCCTTTGGCAGCGCGTATTTCGATGGTAGAGACACGCGTATCTTCAGTTTCGATGCCGAGCATTGCCGACAAGCCTCCGTGCCGGCAGCCTCCGCATTCCTTGGCCGGAAGGTGCGTGTCGAAGCGCTTGACGTTGATGAAATCGACCTGCCGGAACTGCAGCGCTTTTTTGCTCACCCGGTGCGTCATTTCCTGCGCGAGCGCATGGGCATCCATCTCGAAGAGTCCGAGGAATTGCTCGACATGCACGAACCCTTCGTGCCGAATGCGCTCGAAGCCTACCGGTTGCGGGAGGCGCAGTTCGCAGGGCTGGTGGCCGGCCACCCGGTTGATGAGGTGACCGCGCTATTGCATGCCCGTGGCTGGTTGCCGCAGGGGGTGGCGGGCGACCTGGCCGCGCGCGCGGCGCACGACGAGGCATTGCCGCTCTGGCAGAGCGCGCAAGCCTGGCTCGATGCAGGGCGCCAACCTGACTGCGCGGTGGAATTCGCAGCGCACGGGATACGCCTGAGCGGCCGGCTCGACGGCCTGACCGACCGCGGACTCTGGCGCGTGCGCCACGGCAAGCTGCGCGCGAAGGACCGCTTGCGCCTGTGGCTCGATCATCTGCTGCTGAATGTCGCGGCGCCGGCCGGTGTGCCGCTGCACAGCAGCTTGATTGCCCGCGATGCGTTCATGCAGCTCGTACCGGAACCGCGTGCGCGTGAGGTTCTGGCTGGTCTGCTGGCGCTCTATCGTGATGGCTTGCTGCAGGCCTTGCCCATCTATCCGGAAACGGCGTGGGCCTGGTTGGAACAGAAGAACTGGCGCCGGGAGTGGGAGGGCGATGCTTTCAACTACAAGCCTGGCGAGCGCGATGACGCATATGTGCGCCTGGCCTTGCGCGATCGCCCGGAAGACCCGCTCGGCGCTGAGTTCCAGCAATTGGCAGAGCACATCTTTGGCCCCCTGAAACAGAAAGTCGGCGATGGCTGAACGGCACTTCGTTCCCCTCGATTCGCCTTTCGAGGTCGAACTGACCGGCACGCGCCTGCTCGAAGCCGGCGCCGGTACCGGCAAGACCTGGATGCTGGCCGCGCTGGTCCTGCGCCTGCTGCTTGAACAGCAGATCGAGATTGGCAAGATCCTCGTCGTCACCTACACACGCGCAGCCAGCGGCGAGCTGCGCGGCCGCGTTCGTGCCCGGCTGGTCGAGGCGCTCGCGGCTTTCGATGCGGGTCGCGCGGATGAACCCTACTTGCAAGCGCTGGTCGAGCGCATCGGTACCACGGGTACCGCTGGCGCCACCGCTGCCAGGGTACGCCTGCGGCTGGCGATCGAGAGCTTCGACGAAGCGTCCATCTTCACGATCCACGGTTTCTGCCAGCGCGCGCTCGGCGAAACGGCCTTCGCCGCCGGCCAAGCTTTCGAACGTGAATTGATTGCCGATCAGGGCGAGTTGCTCGCCGCCGTGGCACGTGATGCCTGGCGCAGGGAAATGGCGACGGCCTCGCCGCTCTGGGCGCAATGGCTGATTGACCACGTGCAGGGACCGGAGGGGCTGGCCGCCATCGTCAGATCGCATCTGGGACGCGTCGATGCGCGACTTGAAGCCCCCGCTCAGGTGGATCGGAAAGCCGCGGAGCAGCGCTTTGCCGCTGCCTTCGTAATGGTCAGGGACCTCTGGAAAGCCGATGCGGCGCGGATTCTCGACTGGCTGGCTGGCGCGAAACTGAACCAGCAAAGCTACAGCGCGAAGAAGATGCAGCCGCGCAGCGTTGCGCTCGGATTGTGGCTGTCCGCTGAACCACCCCTGTCGCCCCTGCTGCCTTTGCCCGAGGGCATCGAACATTTCGGGCTGGCGAAGATCGCGGCCAAGTTGAACAAAGGCGGTCAATTGCCGCAGCATGCTTTCTTCGCTGCCATGGACGAGCTGCTGCAATCCGCTGGCGAATTGCAGGCGGCTTGCGAAAGCGCGACGCGCCGGCTGCTGCAGGATTTCCTGCTGACTGCGCGAACCGGGCTTGCGGAGAGAAAACGGCGCAGTGGCCAGCAGACCTACGATGACCTGCTGGTCGACCTCGCGCAGGCGCTCGACGGCCCGGCCGGGCCCCGACTGGTTGATAGCCTGCGGGCGCGCTACCGCATCGCCCTCGTCGATGAGTTCCAGGACACCGATCCGCTGCAGTTGCGAATCTTCATGTGTATCTTCGGTACCGACGAACGGCCGCTGATTTTCGTCGGCGATCCGAAACAGGCGATCTACGGTTTCCGTGGTGCCGACGTATTCGCCTATCTCAAGGCGCGCACGCAAGCGGACACCGGTTATGCGCTGTTGGAGAATCGGCGCTCCGATCCGCCGCTGCTCAAGGCGGTGAATGCGCTGTTCGCCCGGCCGCTGCCGTTCCTGCTCGACGGCATGCCTTACGAGCCTTCCCGTGCGGCGGACAGGGTGCGGGAGATCTGCCGGATCGATGATGACGCCGCGCCGCTGTCACTCTGGACGATGCAAGCGCCCGAGGGCGGAAAAGGCTTCCCGAAGGACACGGCGCGCACGATGGCTGCCGAGGCCGTCGCCGCCGATATCGCGCGGCTGTTGGGCCTGAGCGCCACGGGGCGCGCGACGCTCGGCGAACGTCCTCTGGGCGGCGGCGATATCGCCGTGCTGGTGCGCCGGCATCGGGATGGTGATCTGGTCCGGCAGGCGCTGGCGCGGCACGGCATCCCCAGCGTCAGCGGCGGTGGTGGCAGCGTCTGGCACAGCGATGAGGCAGTCGAGATCGAACGGCTGCTGCTCGCGGTGGCCGCGCCGGCGCGCGAGGGCTTGGTGCGCGCGGCATTGGCGACGATATTGCTCGGCGCGGATGCAGCGCAGCTGGCAGCATGGCTGCACGATGAACCGGCGTGGAGTGCGCGCCTCGATTGCTTTCATGATGATCTGCTGCTATTCCGCGAACGCGGCTTCATGGCGATGTGGCGCCGGCTGCTGCGCCGCGAAGGTGTTGTCGCGCGCGTGCTGGAACGGCCGGATGGCGAGCGGCGGCTGACCAACTACCGCCATCTGGCCGAATTGCTGCAGGCCGCCGAACAGGGCGCTGCGCTCGATGTCGAGGGGCTCGCGCGTCATATCGCGCAGCAGCGGCAGGCACCGGAAGGCGAGGAGAGCCAGTTGCGGCTGGAAAGCGACGCGCATCTCGTGCGCATCGTCACCCTGCATGCCGCGAAGGGTTTGCAATACCCCATTGTGTATTGTCCCTTCCTCTGGCTGGGACCCGAGGAGGACAAGACGGGCTGGCCCGTATTGGCACATCATGAGGGCAAAGCCTGCCTCGACTTCGGCTCGGAAGGCATCGACGGCCTGCGGGCGGCGGCGGATCGCGAGGACGCGGCCGAGGAGCTCCGGCTCGCCTACGTCGCGCTGACGCGCGCCGAACATCGCTGCATCCTTGCCTGGGGCAAGGTGAACAACTGCGCCCGCTCGCCGCTCGCCTGGCTGCTGTTCGGGCCGCGCGAATCCGTGGCCGAAGAACCGCGTGTCTGGCTGGCGCGTTGGCTGGAAACCCATGACGAAAGCGCGGCGCTGCACGCGCTCGAAGCGGGCCTCGACAGAGCCTTGAAGGTGATGCCGTTGCCGGGCGACGGTAGCGCGCCGCTGCCGCCCGCGGAAACGGTGCGAGCACATCGGCCACGGGACTTCATGAGCAAGGTGCCCGCGCCGTGGCGGGTTCAGAGCTTCTCGTCGCTCGCTGCCCGTCTCTCCGAAGAGGCGGAAACCGCCGATCGCGACGCGGTCGTGCCAGCCAGTGCCGTACCGCCAGCGCCGACTTTTTCGAATATTCAAAACTTCCCGCGCGGCACACGTGCCGGTAGCTGCCTGCATGCCTTGTTCGAGCGCATCGATTTCCAGGGCCGCACGCCAGTCGGCCCGACCGCCGCTGCGACGCTGGTGGCCTTCGGTTACGCGCCCGACTGGCAGCCGGTGCTCGAGCGACTGGTGGCGGATGTCCTGGGCACGACTTTGAATGCGGATGGGCTGCGGTTGGCCGACGTGCCGCGCGGCGAACGATTGGTCGAGCTCGAGTTCACCTTCCCGTTTGGTTCGGCAGCGGAGCGTGCCGGCTACATGAAGGGCTTCATCGACCTCGTGTTCCGTCATGCAGGTCGCTGGTACATCGTCGACTGGAAGTCGAACTGGCTGGAAGACTATGGGCCGGCGTCCCTCGCCGCCGCCATGCAGGCGCATCGCTACGAGTTGCAGGCGCGCATCTACGCGGCCGCCCTCAAGCGGGCGCTGGCTGTGCGCGAGCCGCAAAATGACTGGGAGAGTAGCTTCGGCGGCATGTTCTACCTGTTCCTGCGCGGCATGGCGCCGGGCAGTTCGGACGGGATCCATTTTTTCCGGCCAGCGATTGACGAGATTGCGGAATTTCTGTCATGAATCCATCGCCGCTCATCACGCATTTTGCGCGCTTCCTAGGTGGCACCGATGAACAGGCGAAGCTGGCGGCGGCGCTGGCCGTGCAGGCGACGCAGGCAGGCCATGTCTGCGCCGATCTGGATTGCGAATCCGGCTGGGGACCATGGGCGGAAACACTGGATGCCGATCAGCGGGCAGAGTTCCGCGTGCAGTTGCCGCACTTGGCCATCGTCGGTGGCGCGGACGAGTGGACGCCATTGGTCTGGGATGGCCAGCGGCTCTACCTGCGGCGCTATTTCGATTACGAACGGCGCGTTGCCGCCGATCTGCTGGCGCGCATCGCAACGCCCGACATACCCGGAGCGCCCGATCTGCAAGCCGAATCACGACTGGCGGAACGCTTCGCCGATGGCGGCCAGCGCAACGCCGCGCGCATCGCGCTGTCGCATCGGCTGGCCTTGATTTCCGGCGGCCCCGGTACCGGCAAGACGCACACGCTGGCGCGCATTATCGGCTTGCTGCAGGAACAGAATCCGTCCCTGCGTATCGCACTGGCCGCGCCGACCGGCAAGGCGGCCGCACGCATGACGGAGGCGCTGCAGGCGGCGGGCGTCGCGACGGAGGCAGGTGCGCAAACCCTGCATCGCCTGCTCGGCATGCGTGCCGACGGCAGCGGGTTTCGCCATCGCAACGAATATCCGCTCGCCTGCGATGTTCTGGTCGTTGATGAGGCCTCGATGATCGACCTGTCGCTGATGGCGCATCTGCTCGACGCCTTGCCCGCAGCGGCGCGGCTGATCCTGCTTGGCGACCGTGACCAGCTCGCCGCCGTCGAGGCGGGTGCGGTGTTCGCCGACCTTTGCGACAGTCCGCGCCTCGATGTCTGCGTGGCACTGCTGACGACGAGTTTCCGGTTCGGCGGCGACAGCGGCATCGGACAACTGGCGGAACGCTTGCGTAGCGGCGATGCGGAGGGCGTCGTCGCGCAATTGCGGGCAGACGGCAATGATCTCGTCTGGCAGGTAGAGGAGGATACGGTCGTCGGCGCTGCGCGCGCGGGTTACCGCGAATATCTGGAAGGCGTGGCATCGGCAGCGCCTCCGCACGAATTGTTCGAACGCTTCAATCGCTTCCGGGTACTGTGTGCCCACCGGCAGGATGTCGTGACGATCAATCGTGCCCTGGCAGGTGGCAGCCTGCACCCGACGCCGGGCATGCCGCTGCTGGTGTTGCGCAACGATTCACTGCTGCGCGTGTTCAACGGGGATATCGGCCTCGTGTTGCCCGATCCGGCCGATGGCCAGCTCAAGGCTTGCTTCCCGGGCACTGCTGAAAACGCATCGCGCTGGATTTCGCTGTCCCGCCTGCCGGAATGGGAGCCGGCCTGGGCGATGACGGTGCACAAGTCGCAGGGATCGGAGTTCGCGCAGGTGCTGCTGGTGCTGCCGTCCGCCGTTTCCCCGGTGACGACGCGCGAACTGGTCTATACCGGCATCACGCGGACGAAACAGGGCGTCGCACTCCGGGCGGGCGAAACGGTATTGCGTGCGGCCGTCGAGCGCCGTGCCGAACGCATGTCCGGCCTGCGCGAACGTCTGCAGCAGTAAGTTTTAGCGGCCCTGCTGGATCTTGTTGAGCATGCGGGCGCGGCCGGAAGCTTCGGCCTGGTTGGCCGCCGAAACCTGCCGACCGTAGGCGTCGCGATCCTCCTTGGAGCGCTTCACGGCCTCGATGCTCTTGATACAGCGCCAACGCGATCCTGTCTTGGTGATCAGCAACTTCATCTCCTCCACGGGATGATGAGTGCGGCAGTGATAGCAGTAGCGTGTCGCGGGTTCTTTTTTCTCGGTACTCATAAGCCTGCGGATTATACCTGTTTCGATTATTTTGCTTAATACCTCTGCTATGACGCCGGCTGCAGGCCGGTCGGCTTGAGTTTGGACGGAATGGCGTGGCCCTTGCGGGCACGCTGGCCGCGATAGGCGGCGGCATCCTTGCCGGACAACTTCCAGTCGGTCGGTTTACCCCCTCGGCCACTACCGGTGACGATGAAACTGTCGGCACCGACAGCGACGGCGGCCAGCTCGTCCTTGGCGTCAAGCGTCTGGATGATGGTGCCGCGCCCCTTGGCCATGGTCTTGAGTTCGGCGAGCGGGAAGAGCAGCAGCCGGCCGCAGGCCGTAATCGCTGCTGCCGTCCCGCCAGCGCCGACTTTTGCCGGGACGAGCGGCTTCTCGCCCTTGTCGAGCGACATGAAGGCCTTGCCGGCGCGGTTGCGCGAGACGAGATCGGCAATGCCGGCGATGAAGCCGTAGCCGCCGGAATTGGCGAACAGGTACTGCGTTTCCGGCGCATCGGTGAGCGCGTGGGCAAGCTTGCTGCCGTCCTGGAAGTCGACCAGCGTGGTGATCGGCACCCCGTCGCCGCGACCGCCCGGCAGGTCGGCCACGCGTACGCTGTACGCTCTGCCATTGGTGTCGATGACGACCAGCGGCCAGATCGTGCGGCTTTCCTGAACGATATAGGGGAAGTCACCGGTCTTGTATCCGATGCTGGCCGGATCGATGCCATGGCCCTGGCGCGTGCGCACCCAGCCGTTCTTAGAGACGATCACGGTCACCGGCTCGTCGGGGATCGCGACTTCCGCGGCGGTCACCGGGGCGACGGCCTCAATTAGCGTACGGCGCTCGTCGCCGTATTTCTTCGCGTCCTCGGTGATCTCGCGCACGACGAGTTTGGTCAACTCCTTGCGGTCTTCGAGGATGCGGCGCAGTTCCTTCGCTTCCTCGGCCAGCGCCTTCTGTTCCTGCTCGATCTTGATGCCTTCGAGTTTCGCGAGCTGGCGCAGGCGGATTTCGAGGATGTCCTCGGCCTGAATCTCCGAAAGCTTGAACTTGGCCATCAGTTCGGCCTTGGGTTCGTCGGCCTCGCGGATGGTCTTGATGATCTTGTCGATCGACAGGAAGGCGAGCAGGCGGCCAGCGAGGATGTGCAGGCGGCGCTCGACTTCGCAGAGGCGGTGGGCGGAACGACGCTCGACGGTGGCATGGCGGAACTGCACCCATTCGTGCAGCACCTGCAGCAGGTTTTTTTGCGCCGGCCGGCCATCGGTGCCCATCATGGTCATGTTGACCGACACGTTGGCTTCGAGGCTGGTGCGCGCGAGCAGTACGGCCATGAACTCGTCCTGCGGCACCTTCGACGTGCGCGGCTCCAGCACGATGCGCACGGGGTCCTTTTCGTTCGATTCGTCGCGCACGGCGTCGAGCACGCCGAGCATCACCTGCTTGAGGTTCTTCTGCTCCTGCGAGACATCCTTCTTGCCCGGGCGTGCTTGCGGGTTGGTGACGGCCTCGATTTCCGAGAGTACTTGCGCCGTGGAAACACCATGCGGCAGTTCGTAGACGATGACGCGCCACTGGCCGCGCGCCAGTTCCTCGATGCGCCAGCGGCAGCGCATGCGGACGCTGCCGCGGCCGGATTCGTAGGCGGCGCGGATGTCGGCATGGAGCGAGATGATCTGGCCGCCGCCGGGAAAGTCCGGGCCGGGCAGGGCGGCAAGCACTTCATCGAGCTGCGCACTCGGTTTGCGGATCACCAACTTGAGTGCTTCAGCCACTTCGCGCAGGTTGTGCGGTGGAATCTCGGTGGCCATGCCGACGGCGATGCCCGAGGCACCGTTGAGCAGCACGAAGGGCAGGCGGGCGGGCAGCAGCGACGGCTCGGTCATCGTGCCGTCATAGTTGGGCACGAAGTCGACCGTGCCCTTGTCGATCTCCGCTAGCAGCAGTTCTGCAATCGGTGTCAGGCGGCATTCGGTGTAGCGCATCGCCGCCGCGCCGTCGCCGTCGCGCGAGCCGAAGTTGCCTTGGCCGTCGACCAGCGGATAGCGCAGCGAGAAGTCCTGGGCGACGCGCACCATGGCGTCGTAGACGCTGCTGTCGCCGTGGGGGTGGAACTTGCCGATGACGTCGCCGACCACGCGCGCCGACTTGACGTGCTTGGCCGTCGACGGCAGGCGCATGTCGTTCATCGCGTGGAGGATGCGGCGCTGCACCGGCTTCAAGCCGTCTTCGACCTGCGGCAGGGCGCGCGATTTCACCACGCTCATCGCGTAGGCGAGGTAGGCGCGCTCTGCATAACTGTCGAGGGGCAGCGCCTCGCCTTCTGCAAAAGTCGGCTCTGGTGGGACGGCAGGGGGCGGCAGATCTGCCGCTGCTTCGAAAAGATCAGGCGTGTTCATAGGTCGGCCTCAACCAGATTTCCTTTTTCTTCCATCCATGCCCGACGGCCGGAAGCTTCGCCCTTGCCCATCAGCAGGTTGAAGAGTTTCAGGGTGTCGTCATGCGCTTCGGCACGCTCGAACACCGGCAGCACGCGGCGTGTCGCCGGATCCATGGCGGTTTCGCGCAACTGCTCGGGATTCATTTCGCCGAGGCCCTTGAAGCGGCCGACTTCGATCCTGTCGAGCGCGATGCCTTCCTTCTGGACGCGATCCTTGATGGCGTCGAGTTCGCCTTCGTCGAGGGCGTAGAGCCGCTTGGCCGGGCGTTTCTTTCCGGAAGCCGGCACATCGACACGATAGAGCGGTGGTTGGGCGATATAAACGTGGCCGCGTGCGATCAGCGCCGGGAAGTGGCGGTAGAACAGCGTGAGCAGCAGCGTCTGGATGTGCGCGCCATCGACGTCGGCATCCGACATGATGACCACCTTGCCGTAGCGCAGGTTGGCCAGGTCAGGGTTGTCAGCCGCGGTATGGGGCTCGATGCCCAGCGCGACGGCGATGTCGTGGATCTCGTTGTTGGCGAACAGGCGGTTGGCCTCGATCTCCCACGAGTTTTGCACCTTGCCGCGCAAGGGCAGGATGGCCTGCGTCTCGCGGTTGCGTGCCATTTTGGCCGAGCCGCCCGCCGAGTCGCCTTCGACGAGGAACAGCTCGTTTTCTGAAACATCCGTCGATTCGCAGTCGGAAAGCTTGCCCGGCAACACGGCGACGCCGGACTGCTTTTTCTTCTCGACTTTCTGCGCGTTTTTCTGGCGCGCCAAGGCCTGCTTGATCGCGAGTTCGGCAATCGCCTTGCCGGCCTCCACATGCTGGTTGAGCCAGATTTCGAAGGGATCGCGCACCATGCCGGCGACAAGTTTCACTGCCTCGCGTGAATTAAGCTTTTCCTTTACCTGGCCCTGGAACTGCGGGTCGAGGATGCGCGCCGAGAGCACGAAGCCCATCTTGCCGCAGATGTCGTCCTGTTGCAGCTTCACGCCGCGCGGCAGCAGCGCGTGGTGCTCGATGAAGCTCTTCACCGCGTCGAAGATGCCCGTGCGCAGGCCGGATTCGTGGGTGCCGCCGGCGACGGTCGGGATCAGGTTGACGTAGGACTCACAGGGTGCCGCCTCGGGCCACCAGCCGAAGGCCCAGGCCGCGCCTTCGCCGGCAGCGAAGCTTTCGTGGTCTGCTCCGGCATAGTTCTCGGCGGCAAACAGCGGGGCAACCGCCTGCTCTTCGCCGGCAATTTCCTTCAGGTAGCCCGACAGACCGTCCGGATAGCGCCAGGTCTTTTCGAGCAGCTTGCCGTCGGCTTGTTCGACCGCGAGCGTCACCTTGACGCCCGGCAGCAGCACGGCCTTGGAGCGCAGCAGGCGTTCGAGTTCCGCCTGCGGTACCTTGGGTACATCGAAATATTTCGGGTCAGGTACGACGCGGACGCGCGTGCCGGTCTGCTTGCCGCAATCACCCAGTACCTGCAGCGCCGAGACCTTCTCGCCACCGGCGCTGAAAGTCACCGCATGGATCTTCCCCTCGCGCCGTACTTCGACATCAACGCTGATGGACAGTGCGTTGGTCACCGCCACGCCGACGCCGTGCAGGCCACCGGAAAAGGCATAAGCGCCATTGCCCGCCTTCTTGTCGAACTTGCCACCGGCGTGCAGGCGCGTGAAGGCGAGCACGACGACCGGAATCTTCTCCTCGGGATGCTCGCCGACGGGAATGCCGCGGCCGTCGTCGGTGACGGTCACTGCACCATCGCGCGCCACGGCTACGTGGATGTGCTTGGCAAAGCCACCCAGAGCTTCGTCGGCAGCATTGTCGATGACTTCCTGAATGATGTGGGCCGGCGAGTCGGTGCGCGTGTACATGCCGGGCCGCTCGCGGACGGGTTCCAGCCCCTTCAGGACACGGAAGGAGGATTCGTCGTAGGTCTGTTTCATGGTGGAGTGCAAGCTTGCCCCGTCGGGTGCGGGTGGCAAGGCGGGAAATGAGGCCTTGAAGGCCCTGTGATTTAAAAATGTGGCCGCGGACTTTACGCGAAAAAGCATTTCCGCTATAGTGCGCGCCTCGTGCAAGGCGCCCGTAGCTCAGTTGGATAGAGTACTTGGCTACGAACCAAGGGGTCGGGCGTTCGAATCGCTCCGGGCGCGCCAGAACACGAAAGCCGCTGATCGCAAGGTCAGCGGCTTTTTTCTTCAGTGGTGCGCAACGTCTTCCAGATGGCTGACTGCGTCGTACTCGCGCTGGTTGGCTTCGTGGCGGCGCTTGACCAGCCACATCGTGCCGGCGACGAACAGGCCGAACAGCACGATGACCCAGTAGATGTGCAAACCGGCCATGAGCAGCAGCGAGTAGATGCCGGTCATGATCAGGATCGACAGGTTCTCGTTGAAGTTCTGTACGGCGATCGAGTGGCCCGCGCCCATCAGGATGTGACCGCGATGCTGGAGCAGGGCGTTCATCGGCACGACGAAGAAGCCGGACAGAATGCCGACGATCACCAGCAGCGGCATGGCCGCCCAGGTATCGCGCACGATGGTCATGATCAGGATGCCGACTCCCATCGCTATGCCGAGCGGAATGACGCGTACCGACTTGCGCAGGGTAATCATCTTGGCGGCCAGCACTGCGCCGATGGCGACACCGATGGCGACGACGCCCTGCAGCATGCTGGCCTTCGAGAGGTCGAGATTCAGCGCGGCCTTGGCCCATTCGATGACAATGAACTGCAAGGTGGCCCCGGCGCCCCAGAACAATGTCGTGACTGCCAGCGAGATCTGGCCGAGTTTGTCGCGCCACAGCAGCTTGAGGCAGTGGTTGAACTCATGCACGAGGTAGATCGGATTCTTCTTGAGCGGCTTGTGGTCGACCCCGGTATCCGGGATGTAGAGGTTGAAACCGGCGGCGACCAGATAGAGCGTGCCGATGATGAGGAGGTTCATCTCGGCGGTGGTGTCGATGCCAGTGTCGAAAAGTGGAAAGTCCCAGGCGAGGATCGCCTGTGCGATATCGGGTTTGATCAGCGCTCCGCCGAGCACGACGCCGAGGATGATCGCCATTACCGTCAGGCCTTCTATCCAGCCGTTGGCGACGACCAGCAGGCGATGCGGCAGGTATTCGGTCAGGATGCCGTATTTGGCAGGGGAATAGGCGGCAGCACCCAGGCCGACCACGGCATAGGCCAGCAACGGATGCACGGTGAAAAACATCAGGGAGCAGCCGAGGATCTTGATGCCATTGCTGATGAACATGACGCGCCATTTCGGCATCGAGTCGGCGAAGGCACCGACAAACGCGGCGAGCGCGACATAGGAGACGGTGAAGAACGTCTTCAGCAGGGGTTCATATTGTGTCGGCGCCTGCATGTCGCGCAGGATGGCGATTGCGGCGATCAGCAGGGCGTTGTCGGCGAGCGCGGAAAAAAACTGCGCCGCCATGATGATGTAGAACCCGAGGCTCATGGCCGGCGGTTTATATCACGAAAGTCATTTCAACCCATTGACAGTATTTATTCCATGCCTTGCCTGCCAAGGAATAGGGGCGATATATCGTCTGCCATCAGGCTTTCTTATAGGATGGATTTGTGCTTCAATATCGCCCCGAACGTCGCTAATAACTACTTATACAAAGGGGTGAGACCATGGCTGATCGCAGGCTCCAGGTATTCCATGCCGTTGCCAAGCAGCTTTCCTTCACCAAGGCTGCCGAAGTGTTGTTCATGACGCAGCCCGCAGTCACATTCCAGATCAAGCAACTCGAAGAACATTTCAACACCCGCCTGTTCGATCGTGGCCACGGCCGTATTTCCCTGACGCCGGCCGGTGAATTGGTGCTTTCCTACGCGGAAAAGATTCTCGGCCTGTCCAGCGAAATGGATGTTCGGCTCGGCGAGATGACTGGCGAGGTCGGCGGTTCGCTGCTGGTCGGTGCCAGCACGACGATCGCCGAATTCCTGTTGCCGCGCATCATGGGCGAGTTCAAGTCGAAGTATCCGAACGTGCGTCCGCGTCTGGTCGTTGCCAACTCCGAAAGTATCGAGACGCGCGTCGCCGAACATACCCTCGATATCGGCTTCATCGAATCGCCGACGCACCAGCCCAACCTGCAGACCGAAGTGTGCTGCGAAGACGAGATGCAGGTGATCTGCAGCCCGAAATTCACGCTGGCGCGCCTCAAGGAAATCACGCCGCAGAATCTGGTGGATCATCCCTTCGTTTCACGCGAACCCGGATCCGGCACGCGCGAGTTCACCGAGGTTTATCTGCACAAGCATGGCATCGATATCGACCATATGGTGCCAGTCATGGAGTTGGGTAGCCCCCTCGCGCTACTGGAGGTTGTTCAGACTGGCCTGGGCTACGCCATTGCGTCGCGCTCCTCGGTGCTACAGGCATTGCGCTTGGGCGATCTGGTTTCGATTCCCCTGAAGCCGCGACTCGTGCGCAAGCTGTCGATGGTCTATCCGAAGGAAAAATTCCGCTCGCGACTGGTCACGGCCTTCGTCACCTTTGCCTCCGAGCGCCTCAAGGACCATAAAGCTCGATGAGCCCGATGAGGACCCGTTAGGCCCGGCCGAATTCTGCCAGCCTGGGGCCGCCTGACATGTCGCGCCCGATCCGCGCCACCATCGATCTGTCCGCGCTGCGGAACAATTTTGGCATTGCCCGGCGCCATGCCGGACAGGCAAAACTCTGGGCAGTCGTCAAGGCCAATGCCTATGGTCATGGTCTGAACCGCGCGGTCGATGAGCTGGCCAATCTGACCGACGGCTTTGCGCTCATCGAGCTCGAACGTGCCCTAGCCTTGCGCGAAGCAGGACTCGATCTTCCGCTTCTGCTGCTCGAAGGCTTCTACACGGCTGAGGAACTGCCGCTGCTGATCCAACATCGGCTGATTCCCGTCGTGCATCGTCCGGACCAGGTGGAAATGCTCATTGATGTGAACTGGCCGGCCGATCTGCCTGTTTATCTGAAGCTGAATTCCGGCATGAACCGGCTCGGCTTCGATGCGGCCGGGCTGGCCGCGGCCAGAAAAGCGTTGGCCGGCAAAGTGGCGCACATCGTGCTGATGACACATTTTGCTGACGCCGATGGACCGCGTGGCGTCGATTGGCAACTCGCACGCTTTGCTGCGATGACCGATGGCATGAACGAACCGCGCTCGCTGGCCAATTCCGCTGCGCTGTTGCGCCATCACCATGCCATTGGCGACTGGGGGCGTCCCGGCATCATGCTCTACGGCGGGTCGCCCTTTGCCGATCAGACCGCCGAAGAACTCGGGCTGCAGCCGGTGATGACGCTGCAGAGCGAAATCATCGCGGTGCAGGAACTCGCGCCGGGCGAAAGCATCGGCTACGGCTGCACCTTCACGGCGGAGGTGCCAATGCGTGTCGGGGTCGTTGCCTGCGGCTATGCCGACGGCTATCCGCGCCATGCATCCACCGGCACGCCGATACTGGTTGATGGCCAGCGCACGCGCACGCTCGGCCGTGTCTCGATGGACAAGCTTTGTGTCGATCTCACACATGTAAAAGTCGGCGTTGGCGGGACGGCAACCTTGTGGGGAACAGGACTTGCGGCGGACGAGGTAGCCGCCGCCGCCGGCACGATCAGCTACGAATTGTTCTGCGCACTCGCTCAGCGCGTGCCGGTCATCGAAAAGCACTGAGATGGCAAAGGCGAAATCCATTTATTCCTGCACCGAATGCGGCACAACTTCGCCCAAGTGGCAGGGGCAATGTCCCGGTTGCGGGCAGTGGAATACGCTGGTCGAGGCCATCGCCGATGCTGCAACGCCGGGCGGCAAACGTTTCGGCACCAGCTTTGCACCACTGAGCGCCAGCGGCAAGCCGCAGGATCTGGCAAGCATCCGGCCGCGCGAGGAACCGCGATTGCCGACGGGCATCGAGGAATTCGACCGTGTGCTGGGTGGTGGACTGGTGGTCGGTGGCGTGGTGCTGATTGGCGGCGATCCCGGTATCGGCAAATCGACGCTGCTACTGCAGGCGCTGGCGCGGCTGGCCGAGGTTGGCCAACCAGTGCTCTACGTTTCCGGCGAGGAGTCGGCCGAGCAGGTGGCCTTGCGCGCGCAGCGGCTGCAACTGCCGGCGGCGGGCTTGCGGCTGTTGCCCGAGATCAATCTCGAAAAAATCATTACCACCCTGCAGGAAGAGAAACCGGTCGTCGCGGTGATCGACTCGATCCAAACGCTCTGGTCCGACGCGCTGCAATCGGCGCCCGGCTCTGTGGCGCAGGTGCGCGAGTGCGCGGCGCAGCTGACGCGCTTCGCCAAGCAGACCGGTACGGGCGTGATCTTCGTCGGCCACGTGACCAAGGAGGGGGCGCTGGCCGGCCCGCGCGTGCTCGAACACATCGTCGATACGGTGCTGTATTTCGAGGGCGACACACATTCGAGCTTCCGCCTCGTGCGCGCCTTCAAGAATCGCTTCGGCGCGGTCAATGAGTTGGGCGTGTTCGCCATGACCGACAAGGGGCTGAAGGGCGTGTCGAATCCGTCTGCGCTGTTCCTGTCGCAGCATGCACAGGACGTGGCGGGCAGTTGCGTGCTCGTCACGCAGGAAGGCACGCGGCCGCTGCTGGTCGAGATTCAGGCGCTCGTCGACGGCGCGATGGGTGGCAACCCGCGCCGGCTCACCGTCGGGCTGGAGGCGCAGCGCCTCGCGATGCTGCTGGCGGTGCTGCATCGCCACGCAGGCGTGATGTGCGGCGATCAGGATGTCTTCGTCAATGCCGTCGGGGGTGTGCGCATCCAGGAGCCGGCGGCCGACCTCGCGGTGCTGTTGGCCATCGTTTCCAGTTTGCGGAACCAACCGCTGCCGGCGAAGCTGGTGGTGTTTGGCGAGGTGGGACTCGCGGGCGAAATCCGGCCCGCGCCGCGCGGCCAGGAACGTCTCAAGGAAGCCGCCAAGCTCGGTTTCACGCGTGCGCTGATTCCCAAGGCGAACGCGCCCAGGCAGCCGATCAAGGGCATGGAGGTCATCGCGCTGGAGCGCGTCGAGCAGGCGATCGAACAGATGCGCAGCTGGTAGCAGGGTAACATCTGTCGCATGAATACCCTGCGCCTGACCCTGCGCATGCTGGCGCGCGACCTGCGCGCGGGCGAGGTGACGGTGTTGTTCCTCGCGCTGGTGCTGGCAGTGGTAGCGCTGACGAGCGTCGGTTTCCTTGCCGATCGCGTACAACGGGCAGTCGAGCGCGAGGCACACCAGCTGCTCGGCGGCGACTTGTTGCTGACTGCGGACCATCCATGGACAGATGAGTTTCGCGACGCGGCAAGCCGATATGGACTGCGCATCGCCGAGAGTGCGAACCTCCTCAGCATGGTGAGTAGTGACGCCGGGGTTCAACTCACAGAGATCAAGGCGGTTTCGGTTGGTTATCCCTTGCGCGGCACCATGCGCATCGCGCCACGTTTGAAAGTCGGCGATGGCGAGACGGCATCCATACCGCAACCGGGCACGGTCTGGCCCGACGAGCGGCTGGCCGGTGCGCTGGCCATCGATGCCGAAGCATCGGTGCGTGTCGGCGAACTGGCGTCGACCGTGGCGGCGATCGTCACGCTGGAGCCGGATCGCGGCATCAACCCGTTCGCGATTGCGCCGCGCCTGATCGTCAATCTGGCCGACCTGCCGGCGACGCGGCTGGTGCAGCCCGGCAGCCGCATCAGCTGGCGGCTGCACGTGGCGGGCGATACTGCCGCCGTGGCAGCCTTCCGCACGTGGGCAAGCGCGCATCTCGGGCGGGGTGAAAAGCTCGAAGGCCTCGACAACGCGCGCCCCGAGGTCCGTAACATCATCGAACGGGCCCAGCGTTTCCTGCGGCTGGCCGCGCTGTTGACGGTGGTACTGGCAGCCGTCGCGGTCGGCATGGCGGCACGCCGCTACATGCAGCGGCATCTCGATGCCTGCGCGGTGATGCGCTGCCTGGGCGCCAGCGAGCGGCAGATCCTGCTGATTCATGGTGGCGAGTTCATCGTGCTGGGATTGGTGGCAACGCTATTGGGCGGCGTTCTCGGCTACCTCGTGCAAAGCCTGTTGCATGTGCTGCTGACCGGGCTGGTGGCGAACGAATTGCCGGCACCCGGATGGTTGCCTTGGCTACACGGCATCGCGGTCGGCGTCGTGCTGGTGGTCGGCTTCGTCGTACCGCCCCTGTTGCGGCTCAAGTCGGTGCCGACCGTGCGCGTGCTCCGCCGCGAGTGGGGCGGCGTCGAACCGCTGTCCTTCGCTTCCTATCTCGTCGGCATGGGCTGCCTGGCCGGCCTGATGTTCTGGATGGCGGGCGAAGCGCGGCTGGGCAGTGTCGTCCTCGGTGGTTTCATCCTGGCGGTCGCGGTATTCGCGCTGGCCGGTCAGGCACTGCTGGGGCTGACCGCCAGCCTGTCGGCAAGGCTGAGTTCGGGTGGCTGGCGCATCGGCTTCGCCAGCCTGTGCCGACGCAGTGGCGCGACGCTGGTGCAGATCGTCGCCCTGTCGCTGGGGCTGACGACCTTGCTGCTGCTGACGCTGGCGAGGAATGATCTGCTCGCCGCCTGGCAAGCGAGGATGCCACCCGATGCGCCCAACCGTTTCCTCATCAATATCCAGCCCGAGCAGCGGGAAGCTCTCGCGGAGTTCTTTACGCACGCCGGCTTGCCCGCACCGCGACTCGAACCGATGGTGCGCGGCCGCCTGACCAGCGTCAATGGCAATCCGGTCGCACCACGCAACTTTGCAGAGGATCGGGCACGCCGTTTGGTGGAGCGCGAGTTCAACCTGTCCAGTCGCAATGACCTGCCCGCCGGTAACAGCCTTGTCGCCGGACGCTGGCATGCCGCCGGGGGGGCGATGCAGTTCTCGGTGGAAAAGGGACTTGCGGAAACACTCGGGTTGAAGCTGGCGGACGAGTTGAGCTTCGAGGTTGCCGGTCAGCGCTTTTCCGGCCCGGTCACGTCCTTGCGCAAACTCGACTGGGATTCGATGCGGGTAAACTTTTTCGTCATCGCCCCGGAGGGAGCACTCGACGGGCAGCCTACCAGTTACATCACCAGCTTCCATTTGCCGGGCGATAGCGAAGCCGTGGTCAGCAATCTGATACGGCAATTCCCGAACATCACCGTCATCGATGTCGCGGCCTTGGTGCGGCAGTTGCAAATGACGCTCGATCAGGTGGTCAGCGCCGTCCAGCTCGTTTTCATGTTTTCGCTGCTGGCCGGGCTGGTGGTGCTCTATGCCGCCATCGAGACCAGCAGTGGCGAGCGCAGTCACGAGCTGGCCGTCTTGCGTGCATTGGGCGGTCGTCAGCGCCAGCTGCGCCAGGTGGTGCTGGCCGAGTTCGCCGTACTGGGTGTGCTGGCCGGGCTGCTGGCGGGTATCGGCGCCACCGCGATCGGAACTGCGCTGGCACGCTGGGTATTCCAGCTGGACTATCTGCCGTCAGCCGAATACCTGCTCATCAGCATTGCCGCCGGCGTGATCGGCGTCAGCCTGTCGGGCATGGCGGCTTCGCGGCGTGCGTTTTCCGGGCAGGTTATCGAAAGGCTGCGCGGCACATAGAACCGCGAATATGATCTGGCAATAAAAGCCATCTTTGCCATAATGGTTGTATGAGTGGTTATATGAGCGGAACGACAGTGTGCGAGTGGTATTGGGTGGTGTTGGGCGTGGCCTTGGCTGCGACCGCACTGATGGTTTTTTTCTGGCGGTCGCAACTCACCCGGACGCGGCGCGAGCATCAATCGCTGGTCGAACTGACGGCCAAGCTTGAAGAGACCGTGGCCAAGCGCACGCATGAAGTCGAAGAACGCAATGCTGCCTTGCAGAAGGAAATCGAGGAACGCCGCCGTCATGAGGATGCCTTGCGAGTGGCCGATACGGTGTTTGAAAGCGCGGCAGAGGCGATCATCGTCACCGATGCCGACAACAACATCGTGCGCGTCAATCCTGCCTTCACGGCCATTACCGGATTTACCCCCGCGGAAGTGATGGGGCGCAATCCGCGCCTGCTCAAATCGGGTCGGCACGGTCCCGAGTTCTACCGCGCCATGTGGGGCGACCTGAACCGGCTCGGCCACTGGGAAGGCGAAATCTGGAACCGCTACAGGAATGGCGATATCCGCGTCGAGTGGCTCTCGATCGCCAAGATTCGCGATGGAGAAGGCGTGGCACAGCATTTGGCCGTTTTCCACGACATCACGCGACGCAAGGAGGCGGAGGAGCTACTGCGCTTCAAGGCGCACCACGATGCCCTGACCGAATTGCCCAACCGCGAACTGTTCAAGGATCGGCTGCAGACGGCCATCAATCTGGCGCGCCGTTATCACCGCAATTTTGCCTTGCTGCTGATCGACCTCGATCGCTTCAAGGATGTGAATGATTCGCTGGGCCACACCGCCGGCGACCAACTGCTCGTCGAGGCAGCACAGCGTCTTTCAAGTTGCGTCCGCGAAACCGACACGGTGGCACGGCTCGGCGGCGACGAGTTCGCGATCATCCTGTCCGAGATGTCGGCGGATGATGAAGCTGAGCAGATCGCACAGCGTGCGGTCGATCTGCTCAACGAACCCTATCACCTCGACGCCGGCACGGCGCGCATTTCCGGCTGTGTCGGCATCGCGCTCTACCCGGTGCACGGACGCGAAAGCGATCAGCTGCTGCGTAACGCCGACAGTGCGCTGTATGCGGCGAAGGAAGGCGGACGCAACACGTATCGCATCTACGCGCCGCGCAATCACAACGGCAGCAAACAGGCTGATCTGATCTAGCCTCTCACCTAGCCACTCATCTAGCCATATGGGTAGTAAGGTTTCACTTTTGTAAGAGTTGCGGTGTGCTTTTCTCCGGTTAGAATCCGCCATCGTTTTTCGGAGACAGACATGCTCCAACCAGGACAAGCTGCACCGCAATTCACCTTGCCCGATGCCGACATGGAGTTGTTCGATTCATCCTCGCTGCTCGGCAAGCAGCATGTCGTGCTGTTTTTCTATCCGAAGGATGGAACCCCGTACTGCACGCTCGAAGCTATCGACTTCTCCGACCACGAAAGCGAGTTCAACCGCCTTGGCTGCGCGGTGATCGGCGTCTCGCGCGACGACTGTCTTGCGCATGCCGACTTTCGCGACAAGCATGGCCTGTCGATCCGCCTGCTCTCCGACGAAGAGGGTGAGGTGTCCCGCAAGTTCGGCGTGATGCATTATCGCGAGCACGACGGACACAAGAAGCTGTGCCTGATCCGTTCCACCTTCATCATCGACAAGCAAGGCATCCTGCGGCATGCGCTCTACGACATTACCGCCAAAGGCCATGCCGCCGAAGTCTTCCAACTGGTCAAACAGCTCAGCCATCACAAGTCAGGCACGCACGCCTGACATCCGCCCCAGGAGCCAGCATGCAAATTGCACCCCATACTGTCGTAACCCTTGCCTATCAAGTCACCGATCCAGATGGCGAGATGGTCGATGCGGGCGAACGCCCCATCATTTATCTGCATGGCGGATTCGACGACATCTTCCCGAAAATCGAAGAAGCGCTGCAAGGCAAGCAGACGGGCGATTCCATCAAGGTCAAGCTGCAACCTGACGAAGCTTTCGGCGAATACGATGCCGATCTTGTCCAGATCGAACCGCGCAACACCTTTCCCGAAATTCTCGAGGTGGGCATGCAGTTCGAAGGTGCGCCCCCGGGGTCGGGCGAAGACGATTTCGTGATTTATCGCGTCACCGAAATCATCGACGACAAGGTGATGCTCGATGGCAATCATCCGCTGGCCGGCCTGGCACTCGTCTTTTCCTGCACTGTCAGTGATGTGCGCGCCGCGAGTGACGAGGAAATCGCCCACGGTCATGTGCATGGCGACGGTGGCCACACGCACTGAACGCGATTCGGCCTAGCTGCTGCGTGCGATGGTGCGTTCCATCAGCGCCATGAAATCCTGTTCGTTCCCGACCTGAGCCACCTCTGCCGAGGTTACCGTGTAGCCATGCGGCTGCGCGATGGCTGCGTAGCGCGGGATGCGCGAGTGAAAAAGGTAGGGGAACACCCAGCGGGTGAAATCGTCCGGATCGGCCTGCGCGATGTCTGCCAGGCTGCGCTCGCGCAAATACATGGGCACATGTTCGGCGAGGAAGGCCGGGCGGAAGTACAGCGGCTTCGGATCGGACTGTGCGCGCCGGATCAGTTCCGCTTCTTCCTCCGGTGTCGTCACCTGGATGTAGAGGATCAGCGTGTGCTCGACCAGCAGGTCGATTACGGCGGGATCGTCGAGCTCGCAGAGGCTGCCGGCGGCGTCATTGACGAAGTGGGCGTAGCCGTAGATGTCCTGCGCCTTGCGCACGAATTCCGGCACGTCATGTGTCGCGGCGATCTCGGCGGCGCGGTAGAGTGCTTGCCGGCGTGAGAACTCTTCGAAGGGGATGCCGCTGCGCGCGGGATTGCCAAGCTTGCCGACGAAGGTCAATACTGGGCCGAGGTCGTCGATCTTGATGTTGTTCTTGATGTCGATCCAGTCGCGCCGCAGCAGGTCGCGCAGGAAGGGTACCTGCATCGCCTGCTGCTTGATCAGGTCGAGGATCGGTTCATCGAGATAGCGCTTGCCGATACGATAGTCGGCCGAGTAGTGAAACCAGTCATGCGTGCGCAGCAGCGATGACAGCCAAGTCTTGCCGACCCCGGACATGCCGAGCAGGGTGATTTTCTTGTGTGGCCAGGCGCGGAATTCTTCGACGGTAAATTTCATGGGGCGCATTATCGCGCAGGTCGCTGCGGGTAAACTGCCGCATCCATGAAACCAAAAACAACAAGCGCTGAACGCTGGCAGGGTGTGTTGTGGATTGTCCTGTCCGCCGCCGGCTTCGGCGCGATGGCGATCTTCGCCAAGATCGCCTACCGCGAAGAAGTTTCCCTGACGAGCATGCTGTTCCTGCGCTTCACCATAGCGGGCCTGCTGCTTGCCGCATGGGGCAGTTGGCAGGGCATGCGCTGGCCGCGCGGCAAGGACTTGCTCTGGGTCGCGGCGATGGGCGCGCTGGGCTATGTCGGCCAGGCGTTCTGCTATTTCTCCGCGCTGAAATATGCCAGTGCCGGACTGGTTGGCCTGCTGCTTTACCTTTATCCAGCCATCGTGACCGTGATGTCGGCCCTGATCTATCGTCGACAGATCGGTGCAGCGCGTGGCTGGGCCGTGGCAGCCGCCCTCGTGGGGACGGCATTGACCGTGGGCGGTGATTTGCAGAGCCAGCCGCTCGGCATCATGCTGGGTATTGGCGCAGCACTGATCTATTCGATCTACATCCTGGCTGGCGAAGGCGTGATGCCGCGCGTGGGTGCCTTGCCCGCGGCGACGGTTGTCATGCTTGCCGCAGCCGTGGTGTATGGCGGTGCGGCGACCGCAGAAGGCTTGGCCTTGCCGAGATCTATCGAAGCCTGGCTTGCCGTCCTCGCAATCGCGATCTTTTCCACCCTGCTGGCCATCCTCGGCTTCTTCAAGGGACTGGAAAAGCTCGGCGCCTCGGATGCGTCGACGCTCTCGACGCTTGAGCCACTGGTCACCATCGGACTGGCGATGCTGGTGCTCGGCGAGACCATTACCCGCCTGCAACTGGGGGGGGGCGTGCTGATCCTTGCGGCAGTGATCTATCTCGCCCGCCACGGGGCGAAAGAGGCAGGAAAAACTACGGCCTGACCAGTTGGGCCGGCACGCTGCGTTCCGCCAGCGTGGTCAAGCCGAGCATGGGCAAGGCGACCTGCAACCGTTGTGGCCGCGCCGTGGCTTGCAATACCAACTCGCCATGGCCGGTGCGTTCGCCGCCGAGTCGCACGACCTGCCGTGCTACCGCTTCGGCGACATCGACGAGTTCGATATGCGGGTGGAGCAGGGGCTGGATGCTCGGTTTCAGAAAAGCGTAATGCGTGCAGCCGAGCACGATGCGATCGACGCCTGCTGCAAGCAGCGGGCGGATCTTGTCGGCCACTTCGGCGCGAAACTCGCCGGTGAAGGGTTTGAGGGTTTCCACGTGGGTCGCCCAGCCGGGGCAGGGCACGACATCGACGCGGATATGCGCGGCATGGGTCGCGATCAGGTGGGCGAGACGCTTGCTGTTCGCGGTTGCCTCGGTGGCCAGCACGGCGATGTGTTTGGTCTGCGAACTTTGCGCGGCAGGTTTCACGCCAGGCTCGATGCCGACGATGGGGATGCCAGGAAGGCTATCACGCAAGGCCTGGATCGCGGTTGTCGTTGCCGTGTTGCAGGCGACGACGATCAGGTCGCAACCCTGGGCGGCGAGGTGGCGGCCAATGGCGAGCACGCGACCGGTGATGAACTCGTCCGGCTTGTCACCGTATGGGACGTGGGCGGTATCGGCCAGATAGGTCAGGTCGGCACGCGGCAGCAGGCGCGCAATGGCATCCAGTACTGACAGGCCGCCAAAGCCGGAATCAAAAACCCCGATCATTCCACTGAATCAAAAGTCGGCGCTGACAGGACGGCACCTTCAGGCTTTCACGACCGGAATCTTGCCGATCCGTGCCTGCCACTCCTGCGGACCGGTTTGATGCACAGAAGTCCCGGTGGCGTCGACCGCCACGGTGACCGGCATATCCTTCACGTCGAATTCGTAGATGGCTTCCATGCCGAGGTCGGCAAAGCCGACGACCTTCGCGGCCTTGATTGCTTTCGAGACGAGATAGGCCGCGCCACCGACGGCCATCAGGTAGGCCGACTGGTGCTTGCGGATTGATTCGATCGCGACCGGACCGCGTTCGGCCTTGCCGACCATCGCGATCAGGCCAGTCTTCGCCAGCATCATCTCGGTGAACTTGTCCATGCGTGTGGCAGTCGTGGGGCCGGCCGGGCCGACCGCTTCGTCGCGCACCGGGTCGACCGGGCCGACGTAGTAAATGACGCGGTGGGTGAAGTCGACCGGCAGCTTCTCGCCTTTGGCCAGCATGTCCTGGATGCGCTTGTGCGCGGCGTCGCGGCCGGTGAGCATCCTGCCGTTGAGTAGTAGCGTCTGGCCCGGTTTCCACGACGCGACTTCGGCGGGCGTCAGTGTGTCGAGATTGACGCGCGTTGAAGTCTCGGTGTTCGGTTGCCAGGCGACTTGCGGCCACTGATCGAGGCTTGGTGGTTCGAGTTTGGCGGGGCCGCTGCCGTCGAGATGAAAATGCACGTGGCGTGTCGCGGCGCAGTTGGGGATCATCGCGATCGGCAGGCTGGCGGCATGCGTCGGGTAGTCCATGATCTTCACGTCGAGCACGGTGGTCAGGCCACCGAGGCCCTGCGCGCCGATGCCGAGCGCATTGACCTTGTCGAACAGTTCGAGGCGCAGCTCCTCGACACGGTTCTGCGCGCCACGCGCCTTCAGTTCGTCGATATCGACCGGCGCCATCAGCGACTCCTTGGCCAGCAGCATCGCTTTCTCGGGTGTGCCGCCGATGCCGATGCCGAGGATGCCCGGCGGACACCAGCCGGCACCCATGGTCGGCAGGGTCTTGAGTACCCAGTCGACGATGGAGTCGGACGGGTTGAGCATCACCATCTTCGATTTGTTCTCAGAGCCACCGCCCTTGGCCGCGCAGATCACCTCGACGTGGTCACCTGCCACCATTTCGTAGTGGATGACGGCCGGGGTGTTATCGCGGCTGTTCTGGCGCTTGCCGGCCGGGTCGAGCAGTACCGAGGCGCGCAGCTTGTTGTCCGGGTGCAGATAGGCACGGCGCACGCCTTCATCGACCATCTGCTGGATCGACATCTGTGCGTCCCATTTGACGTTCATGCCGATCTTGAGGAAGACGACGGCGATGCCCGTGTCCTGGCAGATCGGCCGCTTGCCTTCGGCACACAGGCGACTGTTGGTGAGGATCTGCGCAATGGCATCTTTCGCCGCCGGGCTTTCTTCGCGCTCGTAGGCGCGACCGAGCGCCTGGATGTAGTCGAGCGGGTGGTAGTAACTGATGAACTGGAAGGCGTCGAAGATCGACTGGATGAAATCTTCCTGGCGAATGGATGCGGACATGATGGAGCTTCCCCGGTTAGTGCTTCGTATGGCTACTCACTGCCAGCGTCTGCATCATGATCCTGTCGGTCCAGGCGATGGCGATGGCCGATAGCAGGAAGGCGACGTGGATGGCGACCTGGATGATCACCACGCGATCCTCCAAGTGGGCCGCGTTGATGAAGGTCCGCAGCAGATGGATCGACGAGATGCTGATCAGGGCGATGGCCAGTTTGACCTTGAGGACACCCGCATTCACATGGGACAGCCACTCCGGCTGATCGGGATGTCCTTCGAGATCGAGGCGGGAAACGAAGGTTTCGTAGCCGCCGATGATGACCATGATCAGCAGGTTGGCGATCATGACCACGTCGATCAGGCCCAGCACGATGAGCATCACTTCCGCTTCGCTGAGGCTACCGGCCTTGGTGACGAGAATCGCCAGTTCATGCATGAACTGGTACACATAGACACCTTGGGCGACGATCAGGCCGAGGTACAGCGGGGCCTGCAGCCAGCGGCTCCAGAAGATGAAATGTTCGAGCGCCTGGACAGTTCTTTTCATGGGGATATCCGTTGAGTGAAACAACGTGAAATTCTACACGTCCGCCCACTGTGTCCTGCGTAAGTGCCCAGTAAGCTTGCCGGGGTGTAATGATCAGCTAGAATCACCCGTCCAACAAGCTGTATTCCTTATCCACAACGTCATTGCGAGAGGAGAAATCTCAATGAGCGCCATCGAATCGGTCATGCACGAAAACCGTGTGTTTTCGCCATCCGAAGAGACCGTCAAGAAAGCCACTATTTCCGGCATGGCCGCCTACGAGGCCCTGTGCAAGGAAGCAGAACAGGACTACACCGGTTACTGGGGTCGCCTGGCCAAGGAGCATCTGGTCTGGAAGCAACCCTTCACTCAGGTCCTCGATGAGTCGAATGCCCCGTTTTTCAAGTGGTTTGCCGATGGCAAGCTGAACGTTTCCTACAACTGCCTCGACAAGAACGTCGAAGCCGGCTTGGGCGACAAGGTTGCCCTGATCTTCGAAGCGGATGACGGTTCGGTCACCAAGGTGACCTACAAGGATCTGCTCGGCCGCGTCAGCAAGTTCGCCAACGCGATGCGCGCCGCCGGCGTCAAGAAGGGTGATCGCGTCCTGATCTACGTCGCCATGTCCGTCGAGGGCATCGTCGCGATGCAGGCCTGCGCCCGTATCGGTGCGATCCACTCCGTCGTGTTCGGTGGCTTCTCCGCGAAGTCGCTTGAGGAACGCATCCTCGATGCCGGCGCGGTCGCTGTCATCACCATGGACGAGCAGTGCCGTGGCGGCAAGTCGATCCCGCTCAAGCCGGCCGTCGATGAAGCCCTTAACATGGCCGCCGGCCACCAGGTCAAGAACGTCTTCGTCATCAAGCGTACTGGCGGTGCCTGCAATATGGTTGCCGGCCGCGACGTCTGGTATCACGATGTCGTTGCCAACCAGCCCGAGGCTTGCGAGCCCGAGTGGGTTGAGGCCGAGCATCCGCTGTTCCTGCTCTATACCTCCGGTTCGACCGGCAAGCCGAAGGGCGTCCAGCATTCCACCGGCGGCTACCTGCTGCACGCGATCCTGACGATGAAGTGGACCTTCGACATCAAGAAGGATGATGTCTTCTGGTGTACTGCCGATATCGGCTGGGTCACCGGCCACACCTACATCACCTACGGCCCGCTCGCCTGCGGCGCGACCGAGATCGTATTCGAGTCCGTGCCGACCTATCCGGACGCCGGCCGCTTCTGGAAGATGATCCAGGACCACAAGGTTTCCGTCTTCTACACCGCCCCGACGGCGATCCGTTCGCTGATCAAGGCGTCGGAAGGCACCCCGACGACCCATCCGCGCAACTACGACCTCAAGTCGCTGCGCATCCTGGGTTCCGTCGGCGAGCCGATCAACCCCGAAGCCTGGATGTGGTACTACGACAATGTCGGCGGCAGCCGCTGCCCGATCGTCGATACCTTCTGGCAGACCGAGACCGGCGGCCACATGATCACCCCGCTGCCGGGCGCGACCCCGCTGGTGCCGGGTTCCTGTACGCTGCCCTTCCCGGGCATCCAGGCCGCCATCGTCGATGAGACCGGCAATGACGTGCCTTGGGGCAACGGCGGCTTCCTCGTCGTCAAGAAGCCCTGGCCGTCGATGATCCGCACCATCTGGGGCGATCCCGACCGCTTCGTGAAGTCCTATTATCCTGCCGACTTCAGCGGCAAGCTCTATCTCGCCGGCGACGGCGCGGTGCGCGATGCCAAGACCGGCTACTTCACCATCATGGGTCGCATCGACGACGTGCTGAACGTTTCCGGTCACCGCATGGGCACGATGGAAATCGAATCCGCGCTGGTCGCCAACCCGATGGTGGCGGAAGCCGCCGTGGTCGGTCGTCCGGACGACCTGACCGGCGAGGCGATCTGCGCCTTCGTCGTGCTCAAGCAGGCCCGTCCGCATGGCGAGGAAGCCAAGAAGATCGCCACCGAGCTGCGCAACTGGGTGGGCAAGGAAATCGGCCCGATCGCCAAGCCGAAGGACATCCGCTTCGGTGACAACCTGCCGAAGACGCGTTCCGGCAAGATCATGCGCCGCCTGCTGCGCTCCCTCGCCAAGGGCGAGGAAGTCACGCAGGACACCTCGACACTGGAAAATCCCGCGATTCTGGATCAGCTCAAACAGGGCATCTGATCCCGGAATCCGCAGAACCGGAGGAGGAACAGAAGGACGGCCGCCACAAGCGGCCGTTTTTCATTGGGCAGCCGGCCAGTTCTTGAGGAAAGTGATGATTTCCGTCGCTGGCAATGGCTTGCTGTAGAGGAAGCCTTGCAGCACGTCGCAACCGAGCTTTTCGAGCGCCAGTCGTTGCCCTTCGCTTTCGACGCCTTCGGCGACCAGTTCGAGATCGAGGTGGTGGCCGAGGGCGATGGTGGCCGAGCAGATCGCATGATCGTCGCGGCTGAGTTCGATTTCCTGCACGAAGCTGCGGTCGATCTTCAGGCGATGTACCGGCAGGTTCTTGAGGTAGGCGAGCGAGGAGTAGCCGGTGCCGAAATCGTCGATCGACAGAACGATGCCGGTGTCGGACAGCTGGTTAAGGATTGCGATGGTCGCTGAAGGATTCTGCATCGCCGCCGATTCGGTGATTTCGAGTTCCAGATCGCCTGGCTTGAGGTCATAGCAGGACAGTGCGCCGTGGATGACCGCAGGCAGGTCGGCGTGGCGCAGTTGTTGTGCCGAAAGATTGACCGCGACACGGATGTCGCTGATGCCGGCATCACGGAACAGGCGCAGGTGCCGACAGGATTCCCAGAACACCCAGTCGCCGAGCGGTTGGATCAGGCCGGTATCCTCGGCGATCGGGATGAACTGGATCGGCGGCACGCTGCCCCATTCCGGATGGAACCAGCGCACCAGCGCTTCGAGGCCGACGATCTTGTTGGTGGTTAAGTGCAGTTGCGGCTGGAAATACAGGTGGAACTGCCCCTGGTCGCCGAGCCGGGTGGCTTCGATGGCGAGACGCAACCCGTTTTCGATCTTCATGCGTTCCAGTGCCGCGATGTTCATGCCTTCCGAGAAGAACTGGAAGTTGTCGCGCCCCTGGGCCTTGGCGTGGTACATCGCCGCATCGGCATTTTTCAGCAGGGTGGCAGCATCCGCACCATCGGTCGGAAAGAGGGCGATGCCTATGCTGGGCGTGGCGTAGAGCGTATGCGGGCCGACGCGGTAGCTGTCGGCCAGGTTGTGTTTGAGCTTGCTCGCCACCCCGGCGACGGACAGGGCATTTTCGATATCGGGCAGCACGACGATGAACTCGTCGCCACCGATGCGGGCAACGATGTCACTGGCACGCATCAACTCCCTCAGACGTCCCGCCACGCCCATCAGCAACTGGTCACCGATCGCATGGCCGAGCGAATCGTTGACGTTCTTGAAGCGGTCAAGGTCGATGACCAGCACGGCGACCTGCCGGTTGTCGCGCTGGGCATTTTGCAGGGCCTGTGGCAGCAGGGATTCGAAGGCGCTGCGGTTGTAAAGCTGGGTTAGTGCATCGAAATGCGCCATGCGGGCGAGTTTGGCGGTCGTTTCGGCATATTCGCTGAGGTCGGAAAAGTGAGCGACGAAATTGCGGATGCTGCCTTCGGGATCGCGCACCACCGTGATCGTGATCCATTTCGGGTAGAGCGAGCCGTCCTTGGCGCGATCCCACATTTCGCCCTGCCACTGTCCCTTGTGGAGCAGGGCTTCCCAGAGCATGGCGTAGTCCGCCTGACTCATCTTTCCCGATGCCAGAAAGCTCGGGTTGCGGCCGATCGCTTCTGCGGCGGTATATCCGGTCAGTTGCGTGAAGGCTGCATTGACTTCGACGATACGGTTGTCACGATCGGTAACCAGGATCGCCTCGCTGCTCTGCGCCATGACTGTTTCCAGCGCGCGCAGGCGCTGTTTCAAGACGTCGATATCATCGGAAATGGAAGTCGGCATGGTGTCGGGCGGCGCGAATTAACGAAACTTGAGGCTTCGAGCCCGCGAAGCAGCGGCGATTTTATCCTCATTCTTCGGCTTGAGCCGTGGGCTGGAGCGGCGCAGGATACGCATCAACGTTTTCTGGCTTTTCGCATCGAGGAACTCATGATCATCCAATCCGTCGAGCTGGTGGCACTGCCCGGTGCACCCGATTATCAGGAAAAGATCTATCGCGCCCACATGGATACGGGCGAAGATGTTGACCTCTTTCAACAGCACTGGGATGTACCTTTGCCGCCTGAATCGCTGGTCGGACTGACGCCCGAAGAGGCGCGTCGCAGGCGAGCGGAAAAGATGCTGGCATCCGCCGGATTGCATTGACATGGTCGTCACCAACGATCAGCGCAGCACCGCGATCGTCATCCGCAACGATGGCCACAAGGTGACGCTGGTGCCGATGAAAAGCGGCAAGCTGAATTCAAGGACGATCAGCTTCGATGAATTTCGCCATGATTGGCATGAGACGGGCTACGCCCTGTCGATTGCACTCACGACATTCCTCACGCACGTGATGAAGTGGGGAGCCTCGCAGGAAACCCAGCGCGGCCTGCAAAAATTGGCTGCACGCGACCGCTTCGTGGTCGCCAGTCTGTTCTAGGAACTAAAACGTTCCGAGGCTCAAGCAGCCGACTTGAGGACGGGCGTCAGGCCCTTTTGTACGCCAAAAAGTTCCGCCGCCTTCTGAGGGCAGCCGGTCTTTTCGTAGGCGGTCAGCACGTCGAAACGCGTGATATGGGCGTCCGTCATGTTGATGCCATACATGTCGATCAAAGCCTGATCGAATGCATTGACGATCTTAAGGGCTTCAAATTTTCCGACTCGGTTGATGTTCATCTTGGTTCCCTTGATTGGGCATGTGGCATTGCAGCAAACTCTAACATTGAGCTTAACGGAAATTCACATAAATAATTGTGCCAGAACAGTCTATTTCAACGATTTAATGTTTTGATTATCTCATACCGCAATGCAGCAAGATGGAAACATTCCTGTTCTGCTTGAGATTTCCGGTCCTAGCCCCGATAATGTGACCATGGTCGTAATTCCGGCGAACTAGAAGCGTTTCGGACGGCGGTTCGATTCCGCCCACCTCCACCATCTGATCTTGTTGTGTTTATGGGGGTGCACTGGCTTCGACGGGGCGAACAAGGCTAGCAGGCGACTCGTCAGGCGATCGACGTTAATGAAGCAAATCTCTAAACGCCAACGATGAGCGTTTTGCACTGGCCGCTTAAGGCCTATGCCGAGGCTGCTTGAGCCTTGTAACCAAAGAAAAGCCGGCGGGGACTTCGGTCCCCGTCGTCATTTTCAGTCGAATAAGCGCGGTACGATCTCGTGGCCGAAGCGGTATTCCTGACGGCAGATTTCATCCTCGATCGCGATTTCTCCCTGCTCGGCGAGGGCAGCCTCGACCTCGGTCCGGCCGAGGCTTTGCAGCATCGCCAGTACTTTCGCCTCGTCGCGCGGACAGTGGTAACGCACCGGCCGTGGGTCGAAAAGGCGGATGTTTTCCTCGGGGAACAACTGCATGAGCAGGTTGGCTATGGGCGTCGCGAGCTCTGACGGCCTGAGCGTGGCCGCCAGATGGAGGAGGCGATTCCAGCCATCGGCATCCCTGTGGTCGGCCTCGGGCAGTTTTTGCAAGAACAGGCCGCCGGCGAAATCTTCGCTGGCGGTGAGGAACAGTTTGGCCGGCTGTTGTTCGGACTGGATGAGATAGTGCTCGAAAACCTCGGTCAGGTTGTTTCCCACCAGCGGCACGATGCTCTGCCAAGGGTCGCCGATGTTGGTGTGCAGGGTCAGGATCAACTGGCCGTCGCCAAGCAGTTCGTTGAAAGTCGGCGCTGGCGGGACGGCACCTGCATCGAGTTTGTGGCGCGCTGTGCCGCGCAGGCGCAGTTGCTCGTCGCAATCGACCAGCAGCAGCGAGACGAGCCCGTGGCCCTGCAACTGGAATGTGATGCGGCCCGGTGTCTTGAGGTTGCCGGCGATCAGCGTCGTCACTACCGCCAGTTCGCCGAGCAGCGCATTCACCGTCGGCGGCAGGTCGCGGCTGGCGCTCATCTCGTGCCAGGTGTTGCCAAGCGCGACGATGGCGCCGCGAATGTCGAGATCCTCGAAGAGGAAGCGGCGCACCGAATCCATTTACTTGACGAAGCTTTCGAACATCATCGGGTCGAAGCCGACCAGCAGGTGGCCGCTTTCCATTTCCACCACCGGGCGGCGAATCACGCTCGAGTGTTCCATCATGATCGCCACGGCCTTGCTTTGCGTGGTGATGTCCTGCTGCTCGGGCGTCAGCTTGCGCCAAGTCGGCCCCTTGGTATTGATCAGGGTTTTCCAGCCGAGCGTCTTGCACCAGAACACCAGGCGGTCGCGCGGGACGCCGGCCTTCTTGTAGTCGTGAAACTCGTAGGGAATATCGCGCTCTTCAAGCCATTTGAAGGCCTTTTTCATCGAGTCGCAATTTTTGATGCCGTAGATTCTGACCATGCTGCCTCCGGGTAGTCGCTTCAGAAGCGCAGTTTACCCGCCGGACAACGGTTGGAATGCTCGATTCGGCTGAGCGTCGGCTGCAGGTTGAGATCGGTCTGCGCTTTCAGGGTGCGGGCCAGTGTCTTGAGTTCGCCGAGGAGATGATCGACGGGTGCGCCGGTCGCGGCAAAGGCGACGACGTTACCGCTGTCGCAGGAGGGAAAGGCCAGGGCCCGGCCATCGAAGGCTTCCTCGAGGCGCTCGATCGACTTGCGCGTACCCTTGCGCTTCGACAGCAGGTTGGTCACCAGCAGACCGGAACCGGAGAGTCGTGCCTTGCAGTTGAGGTAGAAGGGCAGGGTGTCGAGCATGCCGGTGCGGGCGTTTTCGTCGAAACCATCGACCATGATCAGATCGAAGCGCTGCTTGGTTTTGGCGACGAATTCGGCACCATCGTCGAGCTGGATGGTCAGGCGTTCATCCTCGGGTGGCAGCTTGAAGTGCAGGCGGGCCACAGCCACGACCTCCGGGTCGATTTCCACCACTGTGAGCTTCGCCTCTGGCCGGTGGCGATGGAGGAACTTGGTCAGCGAGCCGGCGCCAAGGCCGATCAATAGGGCGGAACGCGGCCAGTCGGGATCGGGACGCAGCAGCAGCGCGGCCATCATCTCGCGCGTGTAGTCGAGTTCCAGCGCCCAGGGGCGCGCCACGCGCATGGCACCCTGGATCCAGTGGGAACTGAAATGCAGGTAACGTACGCCGGAAGATTCACTGACGAGAATATCCATTTGCGCATTCTACTTTTCCGTCCAATGATATTTGGATACCATGCGGGAAACCCTTGAATTCTGGATCATGACATGACCGATATCGAAGAACTGCTGCACCAGATGCTCGAGCGTGGCGCCTCGGACCTGTTCGTCTCGGCGGAAATTCCGCCGCACCTCAAAGTGCAGGGCACGACGCGCCCCGCCATGCGCGGTAGCGCACCCTGGCCGGCGCTGGCACCGGGAGAGTCGCAACGCTTTGCCTATGCCTTGATGAATGAAATGCAGCGTGAGGAATTCGAACGCACCAAGGAATGCAATTTCGCCCTCGCGACGCAGCAGGGCGGGCGTTATCGCGTGAATGTCTATTACCAGCGCGGCGAAGTCTCGATGGTGATCCGCCTGATCAAGACGACAGTCCCTTCGTTCGACGAACTTGGCCTGCCGCCGCAGGCAGCCCAGCTGGCGCTGCTCAAGCGCGGTCTGGTGCTGATGGTCGGCGCGGCAGGCAGCGGCAAGAGCACGACGATGGCGGCGATGGTCGCGCATCGGGCCGGACTGATTGACGGGCATATCCTCTCGGTCGAGGATCCGATCGAGTACATCTACCCGCACGGCAGGGCGGTCGTCGAACAGCGCGAGGTGGGTATCGATACGCTGAGCTTCGGCGAAGCGCTCAAGAATGCGATGCGCCAGGCGCCGGACGTGATCGTCATCGGCGAGATTCGCGATCGCGAGACCGCGAAGAACGCCATCATGTACGCGGAAGCCGGCGCGCTGTGCATCTCGACGCTGCACTCCAACAACGCGAACCAGGCCATCGACCGCATCGTGAACTTCTTCCCCGAGGATGCGCACCGGCAGGTGCTGCTTGACCTGTCGCTCAACCTCAAGGGCGTGATTTCCCAGCGGCTGCTGCCCTCATTGCAGGGCGGGCTGGCGCTGGCCACCGAGGTGCTGACGCAGTCGGCCTATTCGTCTTCGTTGATCCAGAAAGGCGATGTTGACATGCTCAAGGACGCGATCAAGAAGGGCTCACACGTTGGCATGCAACTGTTCGACGACAGTCTGCTGGAGCTCTGCAAGGCACGGCGCATCTCGCACGAGGAAGCCCTGAACCATGCCGACTCGAAGACCGACCTATCGCTCAAGCTGAAGCTGTCTGGCGCCTGAAAAAGTCGGCGCTGACAGGACGGCACCTCAATTCAGTGTCCGGGCCAGCGCGATGCGGAATTCGCGCACCAGATCGTCGTATTGCGGCTGGGCGGCCAGTAGGGTGAACAAGTTGAGCATGCCCTTGCGCCCGGCTTCCTCGTTCCACTTGCGGTCGCGCCGCACGATCTCGATCAGGTTTTCCAGCGCACCACGGTAGTCGTGCCGCAGCGCCAGCGCATTGGCCAGTTGCAGGCGCGCGTCGTGGGCATCCGCATCCTGCGCCACCTGTGCCTGCAATGCGGTGATATCGATGCCGCTGGACGTGCTGGCCATGTTGAGACGTGCGCGTAGTGACTCGATACGGTTGCGGTCACGTGCCCGGTCGGCCACCACCGCCATTAGTTCGTTCGCCTCGGCCAATGCATCGGCGGTACCAAGGTCGGCGCTCAGCTGGATGAAGTCGAGATAGGACGTGTCGTTGCCCGGATCGAGGTTGATTGCCTCGACCATCTTCTGGCGCGCGGCGGCGATGTCACCGGCAGCGGCAAGCGCCAGCGCTTCCTGGCGCAGCGGTTCGGCGGGCGAGGGAATCAGCCGTTCGATGAATTCGCGCACCTGGCCTTCGGGCAGCGCACCCGTGAACTCGTCGGCGGGCTGGCCACCGACGAAAGCCTTGATGGCCGGGATGCCGCGCACGCCATAGCGCGCCGACAGCTCCTGATTCTCGTCGGAATTGACCTTGGCGAGGATGAGCTTGCCGCCGAATTCGGCCGCCAGTTTTTCGAGGATGGGCTTGAGAATGCGACAGGGCTGGCACCAGGGCGCCCAGAAATCGACGATGACCGGGACGTGCAGCGAGGCAGCCAGCACTTTTTCGTCGAAGTCGGCGACGGTGACATCGTAAGCGTGTGCGGACATGTCCTTATTCCTTGCTGCTCAGTTTCTCCAGCAGCTTCAGAGCGGAAATCGAATCCTCTTCGCCCATGCCGCTGCCGACGATGGCATTGAAGAGTTGTGCGGTCGCGGCCGCGGCGGGAAGCATCAGGCCGAGGCGGTGGGCTTCCTCCATGACGATGCGCAGGTCCTTCTGATGCATCCAGGCCTTGAAGCCCGGCTTGAAGTTGCGGTCGAGCATGCGCTGGCCGTGGTTTTCGAGGATGCGTGAATAGGCGAAGCCGCCGAGCAGCGCTTCGCGCACCTTGGCGACGTCGACGTCGTTCTTCGCGGCGAAGCTGAAGGCCTCGGCGACCGCCAGCACGCCGACGCCGGTGAGGATCTGGTTACAGGCCTTGGCAACCTGTCCGGCGCCGATGCCGCCGACCAGGGTCACCGACTTGCCCATCTTTTCGAACAGCGGCTTCACCTTCTCGAAGATTTCGGGTTGGCCGCCCGCCATGATGGTCAGCGCGGCATTGATCGCGCCGACTTCTCCGCCCGAGACGGGGGCGTCGACGAACGCGATGCCTTTTTCCGCGAGCGTGGCACCGATCTGGCGCGCGGCATTGGGATTGATCGTGCTCATATCGACGACGATCAAACCCGGTTTCGCACCGCTCGCAATGCCGTTCGCGCCAAGCGTCACGGCTTGCACATCGGGTGCGTCGGCCACCATAGTGAAGACAATTTCCGCATGTTTCGCCACTTCGGCGGCTGAAACATGGATCTTCGCATCGACCTCCGTGAAGGGCTCGAGCGCGGCAGGGCGGCGGGCCCAGAGATGCAGCGTGTGGCCGGCCTTGGCAAGGTGCAGGGCCATGGGGCGGCCCATGAGGCCCAATCCGATGAAACCGATGTTCATAGTGGCGTTCTCCTGGGGTTTGATGTATTCAGGCGGGCAGGACGTCCGGATTCAGCAGGTTCGGCGGGCGTTTCCCCGCCAGCGCCGTGATCAGGTTGTCGGCGGCCAGCATGGCCATGGCCAGTCGGGTGGCGCGGGTCGATGAGCCGATGTGGGGTGTCAGCACGACATTGTCGAGTGCGAAATAGCGCGGGTCGAGTGCGGGCTCGTTCTCGAACACGTCCAGCCCGGCGCCGGCGATGCGCTTCTGCTGCAGCGCTTCGATCAGGGCATTGTCGTCCACGATGCCGCCGCGGGCGATGTTGATGAGGTGGGCGGACGGTTTCATTTGCGCCAGTTCCGCGGCGCCGATCGTGTGGTGCGCGGCCGGCGAGTAGGGCAACAGCAGGACGAGAAAGTCGGATTCACGCAGCAGCGCCTCCTTGCCGACCCGCGTGGCCTTGCAGGCCTGCTCGATGTCCGCGGGCAACGGGCTACGGTTGTGGTAGATCACGCGCATGTCGAAACCGGCCGCACGGCGCGCCACCGCCTGACCGATGCGGCCCATGCCGAGGATGCCCAGCGTCGCATGATGGACGTCGTTGCCGAACCAGTCGTCGTGGAATTTCCAGCCTTGCCACTGGCCGGCGCGCACCCATTTGTCGGCGCTGACGATACGGCGTGCGGTGGCCAGTAGCAGGGCCCAGGCCGTGTCCGCCGTGGTGTCGTTGAGCACGCCCGGCGTGTTGGTGGCCATGACCCCGGCCTGCGTGATCGCGGCGAGGTCGAAATTGTTGTAGCCGACCGCGACATTGCAGACCGCCTTGAGGCCGGACGCGCCGGCCAGCGCGGTGGCATCAACGCGGTCGGACAGCAGGGTAATTGCACCGACCTTGTCAGACAGTCGCGCGGCCAGTTGAGCGGCAGGCAGTGCGGCATCCCGGTCGTTGTAATCGACTTCGAAGTGCTGGGAGAGGCACTCGATGGTCTCGGGGAAAATGGCTCGAGTAACGAGAATCTTCGGTTTCATTGCGGGGTTCCAGTGTCAGTCGTTCTTGCTGCGCAAGCTTTCATAGTATTCGTACAGTGCCATGGCGATGCCAATCAGCACGACCATGGCCAAGGCGATCTTCTTCAGCTTGATGATGGGCGGCAGCAGGAAAGCGAGCAACAACAGTAATCCAATCAGGCCTGCGAACATTTTGAAATTCATGGGCGTCTCGCTTCCATGTTGCGGTGTTGTCAGGAAAGGGCACCGACCAGCCAGTGGGCAGTGCGTAGCAGGCGGGCGTCGTCGCCGCGCCGGCCGACCAGCTGAACCCCGACAGGCAAGCCATTCTCCGCCTGCAGCAGGGGAAGGTTGATGGCCGGCATGCCGCAGAAGGTCCAGAGGGTGCAGAACAACGGGTTGCCGGTCGAATTCAGTCCCACGGGAGCGGGACCGAGAACGGCCGGCGTCAGAATGGCATCGTAGCGGTCGAAGACCTCGTCGATCGCTTCGGTAATGACGGGGATGCGTGCGGTGGCCTGCAGGTAATCGACGGCCGTGATCGCGCGACCGCGCGCAATCTGCTCGCGCAGGGACGTCGACATCTGCGCGGCGCCTTGTTCGTAGTCGGCTGCGAAGTTGGCGGCAATATCGGCCTCCATGACCGTCTTGTGCCAGTCGAGCACCTTGCCTGCCGATTCGGGCAACACGAACTCGCCGACCTGCGCGCCGAGGTGCTCGACCAGCTCGCCGAATCCGTCCTGCGTGTCGGCATCGAGCTGCGACCACCAGGGCGTCTTGATGAAAGCCAGCTTGGGCGTGAACGGCGGCTCCGTCTCGCAAGTGCTCAGGAGCGGCGGGGTGGCGCGCGGCGCCATGCCTTCCTCCTCCGCATCGTAGGCGGCCAGTACTTCCGCAATCAGGGCCAGGTCCTCGACGCTGCGGGCGAACACGCCCGGCTGGTCGAGCCGTTCGGACTGGCGCAGGATACCCCGGCAGGAGATCAGGCCGCGGCTGGGCTTGAAGCCGAACACGCCGCAGAAGGCGGCCGGCCGGATGGTCGAGCCATTCGTCTGCGTGCCGACTGCGAGCGGCACCATGCCGGCGGCGACTGCCGCTGCCGAGCCACTTGATGAGCCGCCCGGCGTATGCGCGGGATTATGCGGGTTGCGTGTCTTGCCCGGGCTGTAGGTGGCCAGCTCGGCAGTAACTGTCTTGCCCAGGATGATGGCGCCCGCGGCACGCAGCAGGTCGACGACCTTGGCATCGTGCCAGGGATTGCGTCCCGCATGCAGCGGGGTGCCATCCTCGGTCGGCATGTCGCGCGTGTCGATGATGTCCTTGATGCCGACCGGTACGCCGTGCAACGGGCCGAGCGGCTTGCCGGCTGCGCGCCACTCATCGGCTCGTTTGGCCTGCTCCAGGGCATGCTGCGGGTCGATGAATGCCCAGGCCTGCACCTCGTGTTCACGGACCTCGACTTGCGCCAGGCAGGCCTGGACGAGATCGGTGGCGCTGAATGCGCCATCCCGAATGCCCTGTGCCGCCGCGCGGGCGCCGAGCCAGTTCAGTCCTTCCATTTCGATTGCGTCTCCATCAGTTGCCGTAGAACAGGTCCGGCAGCCAGTAAACCAGTTGCGGGAAAATATAGACCAGCGCCATTGCCACGAACACCATGCTCAAGAAGGGCAGGCAACCCTTGAAGATGGTCACCAGTTGCACGTGCTTGGGCGCCACGCCTTTCAGGTAATAGGCCGACATGGCCATTGGTGGTGTGAGGAACGACGTCTGCAGGTTGAGTGCGATCAGGATGCCGAAAAACATCGGGTCGACGTTGAAGTGGGGCAGCAGCGGGAGGAAGATCGGCACGAAGATGATGATGATCTCGCTCCATTCCAGCGGCCAGCCGAGAATGAAAATAATCAGTTGTGAGAGCAGCAGGAAGGTAATTGTGTTGAGGTCGAGGCTGAGCACGAAGTCCTTGATCAGGCCTTCCCCGCCGAGGTAGGAAAACACTGACGAGAAGGTCCAGGAGCCGACGAACAGCCAGCAGACCATGGCCGTGGTGCGCGCCGTCAGGAAAACCGCTTCCTTGAGACGGTCCCAGGTCAGCGCCCGGTAGGCCGCCGCGAGGAGGGTTCCTCCGAGCGCACCGATGGCTGCCGCTTCGCTGGGGGTCGCCAGCCCGAACAGGATGGCGCCGAGTACCGACAGGATCAGGACTGCGAGCGGTACGAAGGCCTTGAAGAGCAGGACGAAAACCTCAAGCCATGAGACCCCTTCGACCTGTTCGCGGGGCAGCTTGGGGGCCAGCGAGGGATTCAACAGTACGCGGCCGATCACATACACCATGTAGAGGCTGGCCAGCAGCAGTCCAGGGACAAGGGCCGCCGCATACAGCTTGACCACCGAGATCGCCGAGGTTGCACCATAGACGATGAGCATGATCGATGGCGGGATCAGGATTCCCAGCGTGCCGCCGGCCGCGATGACGCCGGTGGACAGCTTCTGGTCGTAACCCGCCTTGATCATGGCCGGCAGGGCGAGTAGGCCCATCAGCGTCACTACGGCGCCAACAATGCCGGTGGCGGTGGCGAACAAGGCGCAGGTGATCAGTGCCGCCACGGCCATGGCGCCGGGTACCGCGCGGAAGGCGAGTTGCAGGCTGTGGAATAGGCGATCGAGGATATTCGCCCGTTCGACGATATACCCCATGAAGAGAAACAGGGGGATCGATACCAGAACATCGTTGTTCATGACGCTGAAGGTGTTTTGCGTCAGCAGGTAGAACACACGGTTGTCGAAAAAGGCCTGGTCGGGCTGGAAATAGGCGTAGTAGCCGAAGCCGACCCCCATGGCCATCAGGGTGAAGGCGATCGGAAAACCGAGCAGGATGACGAAGATGAAGGACCCCAGCATCAGGATCGCGACTTGTGGGTCGGTCATTTGCCGTCTCCTGAAGTATCGGTGGTGGGGCGATAGGAATGCCTCTCGATTGGCGCGTCGGCCTCGTAGCCCATGCGCTGCTCGTCCTGAACCTGATGCAGTACTGCGGTTTCCAATTCTTCGACATCATGAAGCCGGTTTGGCCAGGCACCGGTGCGGATGCAGATGATGCAGCGCAGAACCTCCGCAAAGCCCTGCAAGATCAACAGGGCTCCGGCAGCCGGGATGATCATCTTGAGCTGCCAGATGGGCACCCCTACCGGGCTGTTCACGCTGACTTCGTTGATGCGCATCGATTCGATGCCGTAGAACCAGCCCGAATACGCCAGAGCGATCACGCCCGGGTAGAAAAAGATGATGTACAGCACCAGTTCGATGCTGCCCTGCACACGGGGTGGCATCAACCGGTAAAAAATGTCGCCGCGCACATGGGCACCCCGTGACAGGGCATAGGCACCCGACATCAGAAACAGCCCTCCATAGAGGATGTAACTCATGTCGAAAGCCCAACTCGTGGGGTCATCCAGCACGTAGCGGACAAACACCTCGTAGGAAGTACCCAGCGTCAGGATGATGATGCACCAGGCAAAGGCATGTCCGACCGACTTGGATAGTTGATCGATGCCATGCAGCAGGGATTGAATAGACATGTGTGCTGGTCCGAAACCATGACGGGGTGTTACCGCACCCCGTCATGGTTGATGCCGAGTGATTGAAGATCAGAACCCTAGTTTGCCGAAGACATGCTCGTAGGCGGCTTTGTAGTCGGCGTTGTTGAAGAAATGATAATAGCCGACGCGTTGTGCCCACGCCTTCTGGGAATCCCACACCTTCTTGAAGAACGGATCTTCGTCGGTCAGGCGCTTGACGATGGAGTCCCAGGCCTTGATCTGCGCGTCGAAGATTTCCTGCGGCGTGCGGATGATATTGACCTTGTCCTTGTTCTTCAGCTCCTGCAGATCGCGGGAGTAGTTGTCCATGGCCAGCGCGTAGTTCGCCGTCGAGGCAGCCTCGGCTGCATAGCGCAGCACTGCCTGCAGGTCCTTCGGCAGGGACTCGTACTTCTTCTTGTTGAAGACGATCTCGAAGAACTCCATCGACTGATGGTAGCTGCCCATCATGTAGTTTTTGGCGACGTCCTGGGCGCCGAAGCGGCGGTCGGAGGTCGGGTTGTTGAACTCGAAGGCATCGATCACGCCACGCTCCATCGCCGGTACGATTTCGCCGCCGGGTAGTTGGGTGACCTTCATGCCCAGTTCGTTCATCAGGTCGGCCGCCAAGCCGACGGTGCGGTACTTGAAGCCTTTCAGTTCGGCAGCCGACTTGATCGGCTTCTTGAACCAGCCCAGCGGTTGGGTCGGCATTGGCATGGCGAAGAAACCGACGACGTTGAGATTGAGCTTTTTCATCAACTCGTCATAGAACACCTGACCTTCCTTGTGAATCCACGCCAGGTTCTGCGCCGCGTCGCAACCGCTCACCGGTCCGGAACCGAACAGCGAGGCGACCTTGCTCTTGCCATACCAGTACACCGCCACCTGGTGGCCGGCGTCGATGACGCCCTTGGAGGTCGCGTCCATCACCTCGAAGGGTTTGACCACCGATCCTGCGACAAGGTAGTCGATGCGAAGGCGGCCGCCTGCCATTTCGTTGACGCGCTTCACGTACTCCTCGGCCATTTCGTTAAACACGTCCTTGGCGCCCCAGGCACCCTGCATTTTCAGCACGATGGGCGATTGGGCGACCGAGATCATCGGGAATCCGGCGATCGTTGCACCCGCTGCGCCAGTGGCGGCGGTCTTGAGGAACCGACGGCGCGTGGCCTGCTTGCCGGCGTCGAGCGGGACGGTTGGTTTTACGGTCTCCATGGTATGTCTCCTCGTGTTATGTGTGCTGCGGATTGTTACGATGGGTACTACAGGCTGCAAATGCCCTGCCGGGATATTCGGAAGGGCGTTTGTTCGTTGTTTTCTAGTGCAATAACTTCAGACGGCTCAGCAAGCGCTGTGACAGGGTTTTCAGGGTATCGACCACCTGCTCGCGCTTGCGCGGATTGCTGCTGCCCTTGAGCATGCTGACCGCGACAGCGGCCATCGCTTGCCCCGTCGATGGATCGATGATCGGCACGCCGAGGCAGCACATGCCGTTGCGTGTCTCCTCGGTGTCCATCGCGTAGCCACGCCGGCGGACATCGTGCAGGTCCTCGAGCAGGGCCGCCATGCTCCGGCAACTCCTGGGTGTCAGTCGCGGCATGCGCTGGCCACGGTACAGCAGGCGGATCTCCGTATCGCTCAGGGTGCTGATCAAGGCCTTGCCGGTGGCGGTACAGCTTACCGGCAGGCGCATGCCAATGCGGTAGGTGACACCGACCGGTTGATTGCCGTTACGGCAGGCGACATATACGACGTTGGTCCCGTCACGAACGGCCAGCACGGCGCCGTCCTCGTTCAATACCTCGAGGCTGTCGAGGGCCTGGTCGAACTCCCGGGTGAGATCGGTGCGGGAAAGGTAGGCGTGCGCGAGGTCGACCAGGTGCGTGCCGAGGTGATAGGTGCCATCATCGAAGCGCGTCAGCAGGCCCGCCAGGGTCAGACTGGTGCACAGGCTGAGCGTTGAGCTTTTTGGGAGGGCAAGGCGGGCGGCGAGCTCGCCGAGCGACAGCGCCTCGCGCGAGGCAGCGATGACGTCAAGCAGACGCACCGCCTTGAGCACCGATGGAACGACTGCCTTGGGCAAGTCCTGCATTGCCGATTGCACTCTGTGGTTCTCCTCGTCGCCGCATGGATGCGGTCATGGTTTGATTGACACTCTTTAAGGTGCCGACCTATGATAGATCAAGTTCAAAATAAAGCACAACGTTCACATATATGAACACATTCAAACAGCTCGACCACTTCATCAACGGCCGCCTGGTCCATGGTACCGGTTTCCGCTGGGGTGAAATCCACAATCCGGCCACGGGTAAATTAAGCGGCCGCGTGCCGCTGGCGCAAGCGGACGAAACCGCGCAGGCCATAGCCGCTGCGGCCGCTGCATTGCCGGAATGGGCCAACACTTCGCCCTTGCGCCGGGCGCGCGTCCTGTTCAAGTTCCGCGAACTGCTCGAGCGCCATATCGACGATCTGGCCGCGATCATTACCGCCGAGCACGGCAAGGTGCTGGCGGATGCCAAGGGTGAGATCATCCGCGGCATGGAGGTCGTCGAATTCGCCTGTGGCATCCCACACTTGCTGAAGGGTGAATACTCCGACCAGATCGGCGGCGGCATAGACAGCTGGTCGCTGCGCCAGCCGGTTGGCGTCTGCGCCGGCATCACGCCGTTCAATTTCCCGGTCATGGTGCCGATGTGGATGTTCCCCGTCGCGCTGGCCTGTGGCAACACCTTCGTCCTCAAGCCGTCCGAGCGCGACCCTTCCGCCAGCCTGTTCATTGCCGAATTGCTGGCGCAGGCCAATCTGCCGAAGGGCGTCTTCAACGTGATCCACGGCGACAAGGAAGCCGTGGATGTCCTGCTGACCGATCCGCGCGTGGCCGCGATCAGCTTTGTCGGCTCTACCCCGATCGCTGAATATATCTACGCCACTTGCAGCGCCCACGGCAAACGTGTTCAGGCGCTGGGGGGTGCGAAGAACCACATGGTGGTGATGCCGGATGCCGATCTCGATCAGGCGGTCGACGCCTTGATTGGCGCGGCCTACGGCTCGGCCGGCGAACGCTGCATGGCGATCTCCGTGGCAGTCGCGGTTGGCGACGTCGGCGATGCGCTCGTCGCCGCACTGGCCAAGCGGACGCGCACGCTTAAGGTAGGGCCCGGCACCGATGTCAGCATGGAAATGGGGCCGCTGGTGACGCAACAGCATTACGAGAAGGTACGCGGCTACGTCGATCTCGGCGTGACGGAAGGTGCCGAACTGGTGGTCGATGGACGCGACCTGAAGGTGGCCGGTCATGAATCCGGCTATTTCCTCGGCGGCTGCCTGTTCGACCGCGTGACCCCGGTGATGCGCATCTACCAGGAAGAGATCTTCGGCCCGGTGCTCTGTGTGGTCCGCGTGCCGGATTTCGAGTCTGCCGTGAAGCTTATCGATGCACATGAGTTCGGCAATGGCACGGCCATCTTCACGCGCAGCGGCAATACCGCCCGCGAATTCGTGCGGCGCATCCAGGTCGGCATGGTCGGCGTGAATGTGCCGATTCCCGTGCCGATGGCTTTCCACAGCTTCGGTGGCTGGAAGCGCTCGCTGTTCGGTGACCATGCGGTCCATGGCCCCGACGGCGTGCATTTCTATACCCGACTGAAAACGGCGACCGGCCGCTGGCCGCAGGACAAGGAAAGCACCGCCAGCTTCATCATGCCGACACACTGAAGGGGTGTCCAGTCGCTGCAGAATGCAGCGGTGACGGGGAGGGCAAAGGTATAATTCGAAGGCTGTCAAGCTTGGCAGTTATCCCTTGCCCTTCGCCATGTCGAACATCCTCAAGCTGCGCGGTGACACCGCCTTTTCCGCTTCCCGCCTTTCCCGCCTGCAGACTCTCGTCGGCGTGCCGCTGGCCGCCGAACACTGGTATTTCATCGAGACCGATGGCAGCCTGAGCGCGGATGAACTGGCGCGCATCAAGGACCTGCTCGACATTCCGGCTAATCCGCCGACGGAACCGGCCGGCACACTGATCCTCGTCACGCCGCGCCTCGGCACGATTTCACCCTGGGCCTCGAAGGCGACGGATATCGCACACAACTGCGGCTTTTCGGGAGTGAAGCGTATCGAACGCGGCATTGCTTACCATCTGCAAGGTGATGAAAAGTCGGCGCTGGCAGGACGGCTGCATGACCGCATGACCGAGTCGGTGCTGGACAGCATCGACGCCGCTGAACAGTTGTTCCACCACGTCGCGCCGCAGCCGCTGACGACGGTCGACATCCTCGCCGGCGGCCGGGCTGCTCTGGCCAAGGCCAACGGCGAACTGGGACTCGCATTGTCCGAAGACGAGATCGACTACCTCGTCGACAATTTCAACAAGGCTGGCCGCAACCCGACCGACGTCGAACTGATGATGTTCGCGCAGGCGAACTCCGAGCACTGCCGCCACAAGATCTTCAACGCGAGTTGGACGGTCGATGGAGCCGATCAGCCCCTGTCGCTGTTCGGCATGATCCGCGAATCGCACAAGGCACATCCCGAAGGCACGGTGGTTGCCTACTCCGACAATGCCGCGGTGATCGAAGGCGCGCCGATCAAGCGCTTCTATCCGCAGGCTGACGGTTCCTACGCTTACGTCGAGGACACGACGCACATCCTCGCCAAGGTTGAAACGCACAACCACCCGACAGCGATCTCGCCCTTCCCCGGTGCGGCGACCGGTTCCGGCGGCGAAATCCGCGACGAGGGGGCGACCGGACGCGGCTCCAAGCCCAAGGCTGGCCTCGGCGGTTTCTCGGTTTCCGACTTGAAGATTCCCGGCTACGCCCAGCCGTGGGAATCCAACTACGGCAAGCCCGACCGCATCGCGTCGGCACTCGACATCATGATCGAAGGCCCGATCGGTGCCGCCGCCTTCAACAACGAATTCGGCCGGCCGAATCTGGCCGGTTACTTCCGCACCTTCGAACAGCACTTCAACGGCGAGATGCGCGGCTATCACAAGCCGATCATGATCGCCGGCGGTGTCGGCAACATCGCCGGCAGCCACTGCTTCAAGCAGCAGTTTCCGGCCGGCACCCAGCTGATCCAGCTCGGTGGCCCGGGCATGTTAATTGGCCTCGGCGGCGGCGCGGCCTCGTCGATGAGCTCTGGCACCAACGCTGCCGACCTCGACTTTGCCTCGGTGCAGCGCGGCAACCCCGAGATGCAGCGGCGCGCGCAAGAGGTCATTGACCGCTGCTGGCAAATGGGTGACCGCAATCCGATTCTCGCCATCCACGACGTTGGCGCCGGCGGCATTTCCAACGCGATGCCCGAACTCGCCAATGATGCCGGCCGCGGGGCCTTGTTCGACCTGCGCGCCGTGCCGAATGAAGAACCGGGCATGGCGCCGCGCGAGATCTGGAGCAACGAGGCACAGGAGCGCTACGTGCTCGCTATCGGCCCGGAGCGTCTGGCCGAATTCACCGCCCTGTGCGAACGCGAGCGTTGCCCGTTTGCCGTGATTGGTGAAGCCACGGAAGAACGGCAGCTCATCGTCAAGGATGACTACTTCAAGAACCGGCCTGTCGATATGCCGATGGATGTGCTGCTCGGCAAGCCGCCGCGCATGCATCGCACGGCGCAGCGCAAGGTGGTGACGATGCCGGCGCTCGACCTGGCATCCGTCGATCTCCAGAAAGTCGCGTTCGATGTCATGCGCCTGCCGTCCGTCGCGAGCAAGAACTTCCTGATCACCATCGGCGACCGCAGCGTGAGCGGCATGACCGCGCGCGACCAGTTCGTCGGGCCGTGGCAGACCCCGGTCGCCGACGTCGCGGTTACGACGATGGGCTACGACAGTTATCTTGGCGAATGCTTCGCCATGGGCGAACGCACGCCGCTCGCGCTGCTGAATGCGCCGGCCTCCGGTCGCATGGCGGTCGGCGAGGCACTTACCAACCTCGCGGCTGCGCAAATCGCTGACCTCGGCCAGATCAAGCTCTCTGCCAACTGGATGGCGGCGGCGGGTCACGGCAACGAAGATGCCGCGCTGTTCGACACCGTGAAGGCCGTCGGCCTCGAATTCTGCCCGGCCCTCGGTATCAGCATTCCAGTCGGCAAGGATTCGCTATCGATGCGTACCAAGTGGAATGATGGCGGACTGGACAAGGCCGTGATCGCGCCGTTGTCACTGATCGCCACCGCCTTCGCGCCCTGCGCCGACGTGCGCGAGACGCTGACGCCGCAGCTGCAGTCCGATGCGGAGGGTGAAACCGAGCTGATCCTCATCGACCTCGGCCAGGGCAAGAACCGCCTCGGTGGCTCGGCACTCGCGCAAGTGCAGGGTGTCAGTGGCGACGTTCCGCCCGATGCCGATGCCGCGCTGCTCAAGTCCTTCTTCAACGCGATCCAGACTTTGCGGCCGCAGATCCTCGCCTATCACGATCGTGCCGATGGCGGTCTGTTCGCCACCGTGGCCGAAATGAGCTTTGCTTCACACCTCGGCGTTTCGCTGAACCTCGACGCGCTGTGCTACGACCCGCTGATGAACGACGTCGATGGCATCGAACGCAAGCCGCAGATGCTGGACGGCCGCAGCCGTGACCAGTTGATCGCCGCGCTGTTCAACGAGGAACTCGGTGCTGTGATCCAGATCCGTCGCGCCGATCGCACCGCCGTGATGCAGGTGCTGCGCGATGCCGGTCTGGGTGCCTGCAGCCACGGCATCGGCACGCTCAACGATGCCGACGAGATCCGTATCTGGCGCAATGCAAAGTCGGCGCTGGCGGTACGGCGCGTCGACCTGCAGCGTACATGGAGCGAAGTCAGCTTCCAGATCGCCCGCCTGCGCGACGACCCCGATTGCGCACAGGAGGAGTTCGACGCGTTGCTTGATACGGGTAATCCTGGCTTGTCGTGCAACCTGACGTTCGATCCGGCTGCGACTTTCAGCATCGGCGGCACCCGACCGAAGATGGCCATCCTCAGAGAGCAGGGCGTCAATGGCGAGGTCGAGATGGCCGCCGCCTTCGACCGTGCCGGCTTCGCCTGCGTCGATGTCCACATGTCCGACCTGATGGCCGGCCGCGTGCATCTGAGCGACTTCAAGGGTCTCGCTGCCTGCGGCGGCTTCTCCTACGGTGACGTGCTCGGCGCGGGCCAAGGCTGGGCCAAGTCAGTGCTGTTCCATCCCGAACTCAAGGACGAATTCGCCGCCTTCTTCGCACGGACCGACACCTTCGCGCTCGGCGTTTGCAACGGCTGCCAGATGATGTCGAACCTCGCTGCCATCATTCCGGGAGCGAGCGCATGGCCGACCTTCCATCGCAACCGCAGCGAGCAGTTCGAAGCGCGCTTCGCGATGGTCGAGATTCCCAAATCGCCTTCGATCTTCTTCGCCGGCATGGCCGGCTCGAAGCTGCCGGTGGTCGTCAGCCACGGTGAAGGTCGCGCGGTGTTCCACGCGACTTCCTGCCCCGAGGTTGCCCTGCGCTACATCGACAACCGTGGCGCGCCGGCGACGACCTATCCGTTCAATCCGAACGGCTCGCCCGAGGGCGTCACCGGTGTAACAACCCCGGATGGTCGTTTCACGATCATGATGCCGCATCCCGAGCGCGTGTTCCGCAGCGTGCAGATGAGCTGGCGTCCCGCTGGGCTCGATGAGGATTCGCCGTGGATGACGATGTTCCGCAATGCGCGGAAGTGGGTGGGGTAAAGTCACGGCATGAATAAGCCGTCCGAGCCGATTACGCCTGATTTCTCCGCATTCATTCCGCTGGAAATCGGAACGATTGTCGATCACCAGACCGACCTGCCGCGCATCGCCAAGGATGTAAAAGCAACTGCGGCCATCGAGGCCTGTCTGGGGCAGATTCCCTCACGCCACGATCTACATCGTGGAGATGCGCGTAGTCTGCCTTTTTTGCGTGACGAGAGCGTTCATCTGGTGGTGACTTCGCCGCCTTACTGGACCCTGAAGGAATATCGCGACCACGATGCGCAGATGGGGCATATCGCCGACTATGAGGAATTCCTGCTCGAACTCGACCGGGTTTGGCGCGAGTGCTTTCGCGTACTCGTTCCCGGTGGACGACTGATTTGCGTGGTTGGTGATGTTTGTCTGTCGCGACGGAAGAACAAGGGCGAGCATACGGTAATTCCCTTGCATGCTTCAATTCAGGAGCACTGCCGCGCCATCGGGTTTTCCAATCTCGCGCCAATTTTGTGGCACAAGATTGCGAATGCGGCTTACGAAGCAGAGGGTAGTGGGGGAGGTTTTCTTGGCAAACCTTATGAACCCAACGCGGTCATCAAGAATGACATCGAGTTCATTCTGATGGAGCGCAAACCCGGTGGGTATCGCAGCCCCTCGCTGGCCAAACGGATTTTGTCGGTGATTCCCGCCGAAAGACACAAGCAATGGTTTCAGCAAATCTGGACCGGGGTCACGGGTGCCTCCACCAAGAATCATCCGGCGCCGTATCCGATCGAACTCGCCGAACGCTTGGTCCGCATGTTTTCTTTTGTGGGCGATACGGTGCTCGATCCTTTCATGGGCACCGGGACCACCGCCGTCGCGGCAGCACGTAGCGGTAGAAATTCTGTTTCCGTCGAGATTGACGATCACTATTTCGATCAGGCCATTAAGCGAGTGGAGCACGATACCAAGCGCTTGTTTTCCGGTGCTTCTCTGTATCTTCATTCATCATGATCGATCTCGAAAAGCAGCTGGCCAAGGCCGTCAAACATTTCTGGAAAACGCGGCAAACCCAGCAGGTCAAACAGGGTGGTTCCACTGGAAAGAAAGACGCGGGCAGTCGAGGTGCCGTCACGGGTGGCAAGCATGCGGATGGTTTCGTCCAACTCATTGCCGCCATCGTCAAGGACGCGGGGTTGGCTTCTGCGGATATTCATGTTGCAGAAAAGCTGCCACGCACGCTTCCGGGTTTTTTCCGTCCTTCCAAGGAATGGGATGTCGTGGTGGTCAGTGGGAAAAATCTGGTTGCTGCTATTGAAGTGAAGTCCCAGGTCGGCAGTTTCGGTAATAACTTCAATAACCGGGTTGAGGAAGCGCTTGGCAACGCGACCGATTTTTGGACGGCATATCGCGAAGGAATCATTGCGCCGAGTGGCAAACCGTGGCTTGGCTATCTTTTCATGCTGGAAGATCATCCCGCATCGTCGCGGCCGACCAAACGCATCGAACTGGTGCCATTTGCTGTTGATGAGGCCTTTCAGGGACTGGCCTATGCCAGTCGCTATGAACGTGTCTGCGCACGTCTGGTACGTGAACGCCTCTATGATGCGGCGTGCTTTTTCACTTCCGATGCAACAAGTGGTTTGCGCGGTGCGTATAACCAGCCCAGTGCTGAGTTGAGCATTCGCAACTTCGCCATTTCATTGCATGCGCACGCGGCGGCTTTCGCCAAGCTGAAGTAAGGAATGGTCTCCGTCGTCCACGCCCTGCCTGATTCCGGTGTCGATCAGGCCACGCTCGAACGCCTGATCGCCGGACTGCCGGAGGAGGGTGCGCAGCGCCTGTTGCTGGCGGTCAGCCAGGCCAGCGAAATCTACGGTGACCGGAAAGTCGGCTCTGGCGAGACGGCATTCGGCCATGGCCTCGGCGCGACGCTGATTCTCGCCTCGCTGAACCTCGACCTCGACAGCCGTCTGGCCGCGCTGTTGTTTGCCGTGCCCGAGTTCGTCGAGCATGCGCGAGACAAGATTTCCGCGCAGTGGGGCGAATCGATCGCCGCTCTGGTCGATGGCCTTTACCGGCTGAAAAACCTGCGACCGCTGACCCTTGCCTCCGCACAGAACCCGCAGGGCGTGCAGACACAGGCCGAGATCCTGCGCAAGATGCTGCTGGCGCTGGCGGCCGATATCCGCGTCGTCATGATCCGTCTTGCTTCGCGCACGCAAACCCTGCGCTTTCTGACCGACTACGACACGCCGGAACGTGTCGACATCGCGCGTGAAAGCCTCGAAATCTACGCGCCGCTGGCCAACCGGCTGGGCGTCTGGCAGATCAAGTGGGAAATCGAGGATTTGTCGTTTCGCTTCACCGAGCCGGCAACTTACAAGCGCATCGCCAGGCAGCTCGACGAAAAGCGGCTGGAGCGCGAATCCTTTATCGTTTCCGCCGTGTCACGGCTGAAAGAGGAACTGGCGAAATCCGGCGTGACGCAGGCCGAGGTCTATGGCCGGCCCAAGCACATCTACAGCATCTGGAACAAGATGCGCCAGAAGGATCTCGATTTCTCCGAGGTCTATGACGTGCGGGCGCTGCGCATCATCGTCGACGAGGTGAAGGACTGCTACACCGCGCTCGGCATTGTGCATGCGCTCTGGCAGCCGATCCACGGCGAGTTCGACGACTACATCTCGCATCCGAAGGGCAACTACTACCGCTCGCTGCACACCGCCGTGCTGGCCGAAGACGGGCGTTCGCTCGAAGTGCAGATCCGCACGCCCGAGATGCACGCGCACGCCGAACTGGGTGTGGCCGCGCACTGGCGCTACAAGGAGTCGGGCACCGCCGGAAAAAATTCGGCAAAAGCCGATTCGGCCTACGACGACAAGATCGCGTGGCTGCGGCAGCTGCTGTCGTGGCGCGACGAAATCACCGACTCGGCCGTCTGGGTCGAGCAGTTCAAGCGTGCCGCGCTCGACGACACCATTTACGTGATGACGCCGCAGGGCCGCGTGATCGACCTGCCCAAGGGCGCGACGCCAATCGATTTCGCCTACCGCGTGCATACCGACCTCGGCCACCGCTGCCGCGGCGCCAAGATCAACGGCCATCTCGTGCCGCTCAACACGCCGCTGCAGAACGGGCAGCAGGTCGACATCACCGTCGCCAAGACCGGTGGCCCTTCGCGCGACTGGCTGAGTCCCGGCTATCTCGTCTCCGGGCGGGCGCGGCAGAAGGTCAAGGCCTGGTTCGCCGCCCAGCAGGAAGAGCAGATGCTTGCGGCCGGCCGCGCTTACATCACGAAGGAACTGCAACGCGACGGCGCGGCGCAGGCCAATCTTGAGGAACTGGCACGCAAGCTCGGCTTCAAGAATACCGATGCGATGTACCTCGCTGCCGCACGCGATGAAATCGGCCCGCGCGCGATCCAGGTCGCGCTGCATGGCGAACCGGCGGCGGAAACGGCCGAACCGGAAATCCTCACGCATCAGGCCAAGGCCGCCGCCTCCAGCACGGGGCAGATCCTCGTCGTCGGCATGGACAAGATGCTCACGCAGCTGGGCCGTTGCTGCAAGCCCGTGCCGCCCGATGCCATCGCCGGCTTCGTCACGCGCGGGCGGGGCGTTTCAGTGCATCGCGTCGAATGCGCCAACTTCCGCAACATGGCGGCGCGCAACCCGGAACGCGTGATCGAAGCCACCTGGGGTGGCAAACCGGACAAGATCTACGCCTGCGACCTGCGCGTCGAGGCGGCCGACCGGCAGGGCCTGCTGCGCGACATTTCCGATGCGTTGTCGAAGGAACGGGTCAATGTCACGGCCGTCAAGACGCAGTCGAAAACCGGCATCGCGCGCATGTCCTTCACCGTCGAACTCGGCAGTGCGGCGCAGATGCAGCGCATCCTCGCCGTGCTGGGTGAGGTGAGCGGCGTCATCCACGTCGGTCGCGGTTAAGCGCAGCATGAGCACTGTCCGCGCACACTCCCCGTTGATCGACGCGATCAAGGCCATCGCGGCGCAGCTCATCGTGCTGCACCACCTCGCCTGGTACGGGCCGATGAGCGACATCTCGGCCGATTGGTTCCCGTTGCTTGGCCACTGGCAGGACTGGCTGGCCGAATACGGCCGCTATGCCGTCGCTGCCTTCCTTGCCGTCGGCGGGTTTCTGGCGGCCCAGACCCTGCCGCCCGGCGGACTGCCCGCCGGAAAATCACCGCTGTGCCTGATCGGCCAGCGCTACGCGCGGCTGGTCGGCCCCTATGCGGTGGCCCTCGTCATCGTCATGGTCAGCGCCGCCCTGGCGCGGCACTGGATGACGCACGACTCGATCGGTGCGGCGCCGACGCTCGGCCAGTTCGTCGCGCACCTGTTCCTGCTGTACGACCTGCTGGACTACGAAGCGCTTTCGGCCGGCGTCTGGTATGTCGCCATCGATTTCCAGCTCTACGTGGTGCTGGTTGGCCTGCTCTGGCTGGCGGGCCAGCTGGGGTGCCGTCTCGCCAGCGCCGACTTTCTGGGGCCGCTGCTGGTGACGCTGGTCGGATTGGGTTCGCTGTTCCATTTCAACCGCGACGCTGCCTGGGACAGCAACGCGTTGTACTTTTTTGGCGCTTACGCACTCGGCGTGGGCAGCGCCTGGGCCGCACGCAGCGCCCAGCCGTTACGCTTCCTGCTGCTGGTCGGACTGGTCGGCACCGGTGCGCTGTTGATCGAGTTTCGCGAACGTATCCTGATCGCGCTGATCATCGCCATGGTGCTGGGCATGGCGCAGCAGCGGCCGTTGCCGTCGGGACGGAACGTGCTCGCGCACCTTGGCCAGACCTCGTATGCACTCTTCCTGATTCACTTCCCCGTCTGCCTGATCGTCAATGCGGCTTTCCAGCGCTTCCTGCCGCATACGCCGGGCTGGAGTACGGTCGGCGTGCTGGTGGCCTGGCTGGCGAGCAATCTCGTTGCGCTGCTGTTCTATCGCTTCGTCGAGGCGAAGATCGGCGCGCGGCTCGCGGCGTGGTTCAGTTGCCGGACGGGCCGGCCAGCGCGTCCGGCGTATTGAAATTGGCGAAGGCGGCGGCATCGGGAAACAATACCTCGACCGCCCGCTGGCAGTGACACCACCCCCGGACCCGACGTTCACCCGCCCTGAGCGCGGCGCCCAGCACCGGCAGCAGTTCGCGCCGGCACAGCAGGAATGTCGGCTGGATACCGGCTGCGGTCGTTGCGACGGCGAGCTTCGCATCGCGTTCCTTCGCGGCCGCCATCAAGCGCACGACCAGATCGAGCGGCAGCTGGGGGCAGTCGCAGGGACAAGCCACCAGCCAGGGCGTTTCACAGGCACGCAGGCCGGCTTCGATGCCAGCCAAGGGGCCGAGGCGTTCGTTGGAGGCATCCGTCACCACCGGGTAGCCGAAGTCCATATAGTCTTCGAGATTGCGGTTGGCGCTGATCAGCAGCGCATCGACCTGCGGTGCCAGTCGCTCGACCACATGGGCGACGAGCGGCTTGCCTCGATAGTCGAGCAAGCCTTTGTCGGCCCCCCCCATGCGCCGGCCTTCGCCGCCGGCGAGGATCAGGCCGGTGACGGGCTCACTAGCCGCCAATGTAGGACATCTCGATCTTTTTGAGCGCTGGCGTTGCCGCCATGCGGATCTGCGAATAGCGATCCGTGCGCTGCTGCCAGATGCGGGTAATCGCCGCGTCGAGCGTGGCATCGTCGGCGCCGCCGCGCAGCAACTCGCGCAGATCGTGGCCTTCCGAGGCGAACAAACAGGTGTAGAGCTTGCCTTCGGTGGAGAGCCGGATGCGCGTGCAACTATCGCAGAAGGCGCGCGTCACCGACGAGATTACGCCGATCTCGCCCGCGCCATCCTGATAGCGCCAGCGCTGCGCCACTTCACCGGGATAGTTCGCGTCGATGGCAGTCAGCGGAAATTCGTCGCCGATGAGGCGCAGCACCTCGGCCGACGGCACCACCTCGTCGAGCTTCCAGCCGTTGCTGCTGCCGACGTCCATGTACTCGATGAAGCGCAGGATGTGCCCGGAATTTCGGAAATGTCGTGCCAGCGGCAGGATCTGGCTTTCATTCACGCCGCGCTTGACCACGCAATTCACCTTCACCGGCGTCAGCCCGGCCTGCGCCGCCGCCTCGATGCCGGCCAGCACCTTCGCCACCGGATAGTCGGCATCGTTCATGCGCTTGAAGATCGTGTCGTCGAGCGCGTCAAGGCTCACGGTCACACGCGCCAGCCCGGCCGCACGCAGGGCGGCGGCCTTCTTCTCCAGCAGCGAGCCGTTGGTGGTCAGCGTCACTTCGAGGCCGGGAATCGCGGCCAGCTGCCCGATCAGGTTTTCGACGCCATGGCGCAGCAGCGGCTCGCCGCCGGTGAGGCGCAGCTTCTTCACGCCGCGCGCCGCGAACAGCCGGGCGATGCGCGTGATCTCCTCGAAGCTCAGCAGCTCGGCGCGTTGCAGGAACGGGTAGTCGCGGCCGAACACCGTCTTCGGCATGCAATACACGCAGCGGAAATTGCAGCGATCGGTGATCGAGATGCGCAGGTCGCGCACCGGGCGGCCGAGTGGGTCGATGAGGGGAGGCACAGAGGTCATGGCGCCCATTATAGGGAGCTGCGGTTATGATCCGTCCCCATGCCCTCGAAGACTCCGGCGCGCGGCTTGACGCGCCGCATCTATGTTGCCTTCTTGTTGGTGGCGGTGATACCGACCGCCATCGCCGGTGCGATCGGCATCTACGTTTCGCTGCACACCTTGCGCAGCGAAACGCTTGGCCACTTGCAACAGGAAGTGGCCGTGCGCGCACAGGGCGTTGGCCGTTTTTTCGACCAGCTGGCCGCCGAGTTGCTGTACCTGGCCGACGCGCCTGCGCTTGAAGAAATGCGCCATGCGCAGCGCAAGGCGGATATTCATCGCATCCACGCTGCGACATCCCGTCTGGAACGCGACTACGTCACGCTGGCGACGGTCTATCCGCATATCTACCAGATTCGCTATCTCGCCGCCGACGGTCGGGAAATCGTGCGCATCGACAAGAAAGACGACCGTGTCTTGGTCGTCCCTGCGGAGCGCCTGCAGGACAAGGGCGATCGCTACTATTTCACCGATGCGATGCGGCGGAAGCCCGGTGAGCTCTATGTCTCTCCACTCGATTTGAACGTCGAATACGGCAAGATCGAGCAACCCGAGCGCCCCGTCATCCGCGTGGCGACGCCGATCGGCACGGGCACCGGCAACAACGAAGGCATCCTGATCATCAACCTCTATGCCGACTTTCTGCTGGAACAGGTTCAGCAGATGGCCCAGATGCGCGGCGGCACGGCCTATCTGTTCGACCGCTCGGGCCATTTTCTGACGCGGACTGCCGACAACGAAACCGGTTTTGCGATGCAGCCCGTGGCGAAGCTGGTGGCCCAATTGGGTGAAGTCTCCCTCAAGCAGTTGCTGGCGGAAAAGGATGGCACGCTATCGGTGGCCGAGGCGATCTTCGCTCACGCCGCAATCCGGTTCGGGGCGACCTATCCGGCTGAAGACCGACTGCAGTGGGTGATCGCCATCGCGTTCCCGGAGCAGAAACTGTTCATGTCGGTATTCAACCTTTACGCCCTCTATGCGATCCTCGTCATCAGCCTGCTGGCGACTGCCCTCGGCGGTTATGCGCTGTCGCGCCACCTGCTCGGGCCGCTGGATGCATTGAGCCGCGAATCCGAGGCCATTGCCGCCGGGGATTTCTCGCATCGCGTCGAGATCCGCGGCCGTGATGAAATCGCCGCGCTCGGCGAAAAATTCAATGCGATGGCCGAGAAGATCGAGCAACTGGTGGGTTCGTTGGCCGCGCATCGCGACCGGCTGGAGGACGAGGTACGTGCCCGCACGGGCGAACTCGAACGCGAGCAGGACGAACGCCGCGAGCTCGACCGGCAGATGTTCCAGATGGAAAAACTGGCGACGGTAGGCGAGTTGACCATGGGGATTGCGCACGAGATCGGCAATCCGCTGGCCGGCATGAAGGCGGTGACCCAGGTCTTGCAATACGAAGAAGACCTGCCGCAGGGCGTCAGCGAAGCCTTGAAACGGCTTGAAGCGGAAACCGATCGACTGACCGATTTTCTCAAGAGCTTCCACGGCTTTGCCGCGCCGCAGGCCACCGAACCTGTCGCCGTACCACTCGCGGAAGCCGTTGCGGATGTGCTGTTCTGGTTGCGCAAGGAAGCGCGTTCGCATGGGATCGAGATCACCACGTCCGTCGCACCGGGTATTACCGTCCTGGCAGACCTGCATCAGATCAAGCAGGTGCTGCTCAATCTGGCGATGAATGCCGTCCATGCCATGCCGCAGGGCGGACGTCTGGAAATTGAAGCCCGTGACATGGCGAACGGTTTCGTCGAGATTTTCGTGCGGGATACGGGGAGCGGCATGTCCCCGGATGTGCAGGCGCGCATTTTCGATCCCTTTTTCACGACGCGGGCTGATGGCACCGGATTGGGTTTGGCCATCGTGCGCAAGATCGCCCAGACCCATGGCGCGACACTGACAGTCGAGAGCATCCTCGGGCAAGGTTCCTGCTTCAGGCTGGAATGGCCCCGATCTTCCAGAACATCGATAGAGATGGCATGAACGAATCGATCCTCATCGTCGAGGATGACGCCACCCTGCGGGTCACGCTGACGGGTTTTCTCGGTCGCCTGGGTTTCGAGGTGACGGCCGCCGAAAGCGTCGCCGGCGCGCTCGATCATGCCCGTCAGCGCCGCTACGGGTTGATCCTGCTCGACCTGCGCCTGCCGGATGGCGATGGCTTGTCGCTGATCGGCGCTTTGCGCGAGATCGACGACGAGGCCTTGCTGGTGATGATGACCGCGTTTCCCGAAGTGCGTACCGCTGTGGCGGCGCTGAAAGCGGGTGCCTACGATTACATCAACAAACCATTCGACCTTGAAGACCTGCGTGAGCTGATCGGTCGGGCGTTCGAGACGCGCGCTCTGCGGCGCGAGGTCGCCTGGCGGCGTGCCCAGTCGGATGGCTGCGAACTCGACGGACTGACCGGCGAAAGCGCGGCTTTCAGGGAACTGATCCGTGTCACGCAGAAGATCGCTGCCGCGCCGCGTGTGCCTGTGCTGATCCATGGTGAATCCGGCTCGGGCAAGGAGCGCGTCGCGCGGGCCATTCACTGCCAGTCGCCGCGCGCCGCCGGTCCGTGGGTCACGCTCAACTGTTCGGCGCTGCCCGAAGGTTTGATGGAATCGGAGCTGTTTGGCTACGAGAAGGGTGCCTTCACCGATGCCAAGCAGCAGAAGCGCGGCCTGCTCGAACTGGCCGACGGCGGTACGCTGTTCCTCGACGAAATCGGTGATCTTTCACTGGCCCTGCAGCCGAAACTGCTGCGTGTGCTGGAAACGCAGAGCTTCCGGCGCCTCGGCGGCAGCCGGGAGATCCAGGTCGATGTACGCTTCGTTGCCGCGACCCACCGCAATCTGCCCGAGATGGTCAAGGTGGGCAGCTTCCGCGAAGACCTCTACTATCGGCTCAATGTCGGCGCGATCGAGGTGCCGCCATTGCGTGCGCGCCGGGAAGACATCCCCGCGCTGGCGCACGAATTCCTGCGTGAAACCGCGCGCGGCATGGGAATCGTGGCGCCAGACCTTGCCGACGACGTGAAGCGCATGCTTGTCGAACATAACTGGCCCGGCAATGTGCGCGAGCTGCGCAACGTGATCGAGCGCGCGGTCATCCTCTGCGAAAACGGCGTGTTGTCGTCCGCGCAACTGCCGCCGGAGATATCGCGTGCCGTCCTGCCAGCGCCGACTTTCGATGCGCTCCCCAGTGCCGCGCCCGCGACCTTGGCGGCGGTCGAAGTCGCGCATATCCGTCATGTATTGGCACAGTGCGCCGGCAACAAGACCCGCGCCGCCGAAATTCTCGGCATTACACGGCTGACCCTGCGCAACAAGCTCCGCGAAGCCGGCGTTCCCGACGCCGAGTAAGACCCGGCCGGTCATTTTCTGACCGGTCATTCCTTGCGATAACGGTCAGATACTGACCAGTGCCGTCCCGCCAGCGCTGACTTTTCATGGTGGCATAGCTTGTGCGTAGCCCTGTCGTGGGCATGGGATTGTCCCGTGCCGATCACGTAGGGGGAATTCATGCAAACACTACGCAAGACGCTCGTCGCCATGAGCCTCGCCGCCGCTTTCGGTTGCGCGCTGGCGCAAGGCAGCGGCCCCGATCTCGCACCGATGCCTGACGCAAAACCTGGCAACGCCGCGATGATCGAGATGGGCAAGTACTTCTTCTTCGACAACCGGATTTCCGGCGACTGGGGCGTCTCATGCGCCACCTGCCACCACCCGGAAAAAGGCTGGGGCGATGGCCAGGCGCTGTCGACCGGCTATCCGTCGATGGAATACTTCCGCAACGCGCCGACCGTGCTCAACAGCGCTCATCAAAAACGCTACCTCTGGGATGGCCGTCTTGATGGCTCGGATGCCGGCACGCTGATGCGTGACATGATCACCGAGACGCACACCATGAACATGGATTCGCGCCTGATGCAGGAGCGCCTCAAGCAGGTGCCCGAATATCGCGCCATGTGGGCCAAGTGGCGCAAGGACGACATCAACGGCATGCGCGTCTATAACGTCGTTGGCGAATTCGTGAAGAGCATTCGTACCACCAATGCACCCTTCGACAAATTCAAGAAAGGCGATGAAGCCGCGCTGACCGCCGAGCAGAAGGAAGGTTACGCGCTGTTCAAGGGCAAGGCCGGCTGCGTGGCCTGCCACAACGGCCCGATCGGCTCCGACGGCAATCTGCACAAGACCGGCGTGCCCGAGCATCCGGACGTGCTGAAGAATCCCTTGCGCACCATCACGCTGCTGCGCTTCTATTCGACGATGGGCATGCCCAACTACATGAACGCACGTAGCGATCTCGGCTACTACGCGATCTCCAAGGACAAGAAGGACATCGGCAAGTTCAGGACCGCCCAGTTGCGCGACCTGAAATACACCGCGCCCTACATGCACAACGGCACCCTGGCGACGCTCGACGACGTCATCGACTTTTACGACAAAGGCGGTGGCTCCGGTTCCGTGCTGAAGCCGTTGGGCCTTTCCGCTGTCGAGAAGCAGGCGCTCAAGTCCTTCCTGCTGTCGCTCTCGGGCGACCCCGTCATCGTCAAGGATCCCGGCCAGCCCGACATGCAGGTCTGGACCGCCTACGGCAAGAACTGAGGAGACGACGCGATGAAATCCACATTCAGAATTACCCTTGCCGCCAGCCTGCTGGCGATGACCTTCACCGCAGTCGCCGCCGACAAATATCCGAAGCTCGGCACGCTGCCACCGCCGCCGATTCCCAAGGACAACCCCAATACGCCGGCAAAGGTGGCGCTGGGCAAGAAGCTGTTCTGGGACAACCGTCTCTCCGGCGACAACTCGATGCCTTGCGTCTCCTGCCATTTGCCGGCCCTCGGCTGGGGCGATGGCGGCCAGATCTCGCGCGGCTATCCGGGTACCAAGCACTGGCGCAACTCGCAGACCGTGCTCAACTCCGCCTACTACAACAAGCTGTTCTGGGAAGGCAACGTCACCAGCCTCGAACAGCAGGCCCCGGCGGCAGCCGGCGGCGGCGTGGCCGGTAACGGCGACAATTCAGTGATGGAAATGCGCCTGCGTTTCCTGCCCGAATACGTGACCGAATTCAAGCAGGTGTTCGGCACCGAGTGGCCGCGCATTCACGATGCGTGGCGCGCGATTGCCGCCTACGAGCGTACCGTGATCACCGACGCGAAGAAGGTGCCGTTCGACCGCTACGCGAAGGGCGACAAGAAGGCGCTCAACGCGTCGCAGTTGAAAGGCATGGCCCTCTACAACGGCAAGGCCGGCTGCATCCAGTGCCACAATGGCCCCCTGGCCTCGAACCAGGGTCTGTACGCGACCGGCGTGCCCGAGCATCCGCAGTTCAAGGAAGACCCGCTCGGCCAGGTCACGCACCGTTGGGAGGTCTATCAAAAAGGCGTGCCCGAGGACAAATACCGTACTGCCGACGGTGATCATGGCATGTACTACGTGACCAAGAACCCGAAGGACATCGGCAAGTTCCGTGTGCCGTCCCTGCGCGAGCTCAAATACACCGCGCCTTACATGCACAACGGCATGTTGGTGACGCTGGCCGACGTGGTCGAGTTCTACAACCAGGGTGGCGGCACGGCAGCGAACAAGACCCCGCTGCTCAAACCATTGAGCCTTTCCGCGCAAGAGAAGAAGGACCTCGTGGCCTTCCTCGAAGCCCTGTCGATGGACGAACCGTTGATCCACGACGATCCCAAGCTGCCGGGCGACTACCAGCCGCTGCCGGCGCCTGTGATGGCCATCAAATAAGGAGATTCGACATGACTGAAAAAACAATTCCCGTGAATAGTCACGATCGCGATCATGATGATGACCACGTCTGCATCAGCCGCCGCCAGTTCCTGCTGGCGGGCGGTGCGATGATCACGCTGGCCGCCATCGGCCTGCCCGGCGAGGCCGAGGCCGCGCCCATGCACGCGCTGAAAGCGATGTATCCGCGCACGAAGATCGGCAGCCTCTCCGCCCTCAAGAAGGGCATGCCGATCGACTTCGCCTACCCGTATCCGAACGTGCAGAACATCCTCGTCAAGCTCGGCACACGAGCGGGCGGGGGCGTGGGCACCGAGCAGGACGTGGTGGCCTTCAACCAGCAATGCCCGCACATGGGCGGACCGCTGCAAGGCACCTACAAGGATGCCTTCCAGGCACTCGGGCCGTGCCCGCTGCACCTGACCACCTTTGATCTGACCCGTCACGGCATGGTGATTTCCGGCCATGCCACCGAAAGTCTGCCGCAGATCGTGCTGGAAGTGCAGGGCGACGACATCTACGCCGTCGGTGTGCAAGGTCTGGTCTATGGCTATGCCGCCATGACGACCAAGCGCGCGTAAAGGAGAAAACACCATGAGCAAAAACGAACGCTATATCGCCGCTGACCATATCCCGCTGCCGCCCAAGGACGCCGAGGTGTTCACCACGGCCTGCGACTACTGCACCATCGCCTGCGGCTACAAGGTCTATCGCTGGCCCGTCGGCAAGGAGGGCGGCCCGGCCGCCGGCCAGAATGCCCTCAAGGCCGACTTCCCGCACCAGAACATGATGACGGCCTGGGTCAGCCCGGCGCAATACAACGTCGTCAGCCACAAGGGCAAACCGCATAACGTCATCGTCGTGCCGGACAAGGATGCTACCGTCGTCAACGTCGGCGGCAACCACTCGATCCGCGGTGGCACGCTCGGTCAGAAGTGCTTCAATCCGAACAACAAGACCAGCGAGCGCCTGCAGCACCCGATGATCCGCGTCAACGGCAAACTCACGCCCGTGAGCTGGGATCTCGCCACCGAAGCGATGGCCGACATCTCGAAATACGTGCTGGCCAAGTATGGCGAGCACGCCTGGGCGGTGAAGATGTATTCCTACCAGTATTTCGAGAACACCTACGCCATCACCAAACTGGCCATGACCAGCATCGGCACGCCCGCCGTCGCGCCGCACGACAAGTGCTCGGCGACCAACGACGCCACTGGTTTGGACGACGCCGGCATCGACTCCTTCTCGTCCTGCTACGAGGACTGGAGCCTGACCGAGGTCGCCTTCCTCTCGGGTGTCGATCCCTACGAGACCAAGACCACGCTGTTCACCCAGTGGATGATGCCAGGCAACTCGAAGCTGATCTTCGTCACCCCGCACAAGACCATGGGCGTGGCCTGGGCCGAGGCCAATAATCGCGGCATGTGGCTGCCGATCAACCTTGGCACCGACAGCGTGCTGCACATGGCGCTGGCACGTATCGTCATCGAGAACGGCTGGCAGGATCAGGAATTCATCGACAAGTGGATCGGCAAGCCCTGGGAAATCGACGCCGGCTACGGCCGCGGCACGCGCAATACCGGCTGGCAGTGGCGCACTACCTGGGGCACCTGGCAGAGCGACTGGGAGGACTACAAGAAATTCATCCTCTCGCAGGAAGAATCCAAGCTCGACGTCGCCGCCCAGATCACCGGCATTCCCGCCGAGAAAATCCGCCTCGCCGCCGAATGGCTGGCGAAGCCGGTCAATGGCAAGCGGCCGAAAGCCTCGTTCATGTGCGAGAAGGGCAACTACTGGTCCAACAACTACATGAACACCGCCTCGTTCGCGGCGCTGGGTCTGATCTGCGGTTCCGGCAACCGCCCGGGCCAGGTGATTTCACGTGGCGGCGGTCACCAGCGCGGCTGGATGGGCGCCGGTGGCGGCTCCGGTTGGCTCAATCCCGAGAAGCATCCGGGCCGGCGCAAGAAGAGCTTCAACCTCGACCGCTGGCTGATGAACGGCGAGATCAAGTTCGCCTGGGTCTTCGGCACCACATGGGTGGCGGCGATGATGGCGTCGGATGCCCTGCGCGAGAAGATGCAGGCCTTGACCAACGGCAGCCCGCACCAGATCAGCAGCCTCGACCGCGCCGCGATCTTCGAGACGCTGAAACAGCGCGTTGACTCGGGTGGCATGGTGATGGTCGATTCCGACATCTACCCCTGCGAGCCGGTCGGGACGAATTTCGCCGATTTCGTGCTGCCTGCCGCCACCTGGGGCGAGGACGATCTCACGCGCTGCAACTCCGAGCGCCGCCTGCGCCTCTACAGCAAGTTCTACGACGCGCCGGGCGAAGCCAAACCCGACTGGTGGGCCGTGATGAAGTTCGCCGACAAGATGGGCTTCACGGTCGATGGCAGCTACAACTGGAAGTCGTCGAACGACGTGTTCGAGGAAGCCGCGCGCTTCGGCCGTGGCGGCGTGCTCAACTACGAGCCGCTGGTCAAGACGGCGCAGAAGAAGGGCATGAAAGGCCACGAACTGCTGCGCAGCCTCGGCACCACCGGCATCCAGACGCCGGTGCGCATCATCAACGGCCAGATGGTCGGCACCAAGCGCCTGCACGATCCCACCAACGAGTGGGGCGAGGCCGAGGACACCACGACGCAGCGCCGCTTCCTCTATGCCTTCAATACCCACAACGGCAAGGCCAAGCTGCTCAAGAGTCCGTGGAAGTACGCCGGCTGGCAGCAGTATTTCGAGGCCATCAAGCCGCGTGCCGACAAGGGCGAGATCTGGGTCACCAACGGCCGCATCAACGAAACCTGGCAATCCGGTTTCGACGACCGCCGCAAGCCCCACCTCAACCAGCGTTGGCCCGACAACTTCATCATCGTCCACCCGAACGACGCGAAGAAGCGCGGCATTGAATCGGGCGACTGGGTGGAGATCGTCAACGATGCGGTGTATGTGCAGACGGGGCAACCGCAAGGCGTGCTCGATGCCGACCTGACCTTCAACCAGTTGATGAAGGACGGCCACATCAAGACCACGGTCGGCAAGTTCAAAGCCGTTGCCATCGTCTCGGACGAGATCAAGGAAGGCGTGGCGAAATCGAACTTCAATACGCCGAAGTCGATGGCCAACGCGGTGGTCTCCGCCGTGCCCGATCCGATGACCAACAACTATCGCTACAAGCTCGGCCGTGGCACGCTGACCAAGGTGGGCGAGTCGGAATACAAGACCGACCTGACCCGCATGAGCCTCAAGCCGCGTCCCATCGTTTGAACCCGAAAGGAAATCGCATGAAGAAAATTGCAATCATCGCCGCCGGCTTGCTGGCATCCGGCATTGCCAATGCCGCCACCGAAGCCGAGGCGATGGGCATCGCCCAGAAGAACGGCTGCCTTGCCTGCCACCAGCTCGACAAGAAACTCGTCGGCCCGGCCTGGCGCGAAGTCGGCAAGAAGTACGGTGGGCAGGCCGATGCCGAAGCCAAGCTGCTGGTCAAGGTGAAGAAGGGCGGCAAGGATGTCTGGGGTCCGGTGCCGATGCCGCCCAACGCCACGGTGAAGGATGCCGACATCAAGACGCTGGTGCAGTTCGTCCTGACGCTCAAGTAGTTCCTGTCTCTTCCCGGGATAGTCGGCGCGACTGCGGTCGCGCCGTTTTTTTGTGCCGTCCCGCCAGCGCCGACTTTCGTTTGATCAGAAGGAAAACCGCCTCAAGGTATGATCCTTTCGTCGCGCTGCTGCGCATTTCCCGCCTGCCCCCATGGAACTCCTGCTGCTGATCACGCTGATAATGCTCAACGGTCTTTTCGCCATGTCCGAGATCGCGCTCGTCACTGCCCGGCGCGCGCGGCTGGTGCGGCTTGCCGAGGGGGGCGATGGCGCGGCGGCGGCGGCCGTCAAGTTGCACGATGAACCGACGCGGCTCCTGTCCACCGTCCAGATCGGCATCACCTCGATCGGCATCCTGAGCGGCATCGTCGGCGAGGCGGTGTTCGCCGCGCCGCTGGCGCAAAAGCTGATCGGACTTGGGCTGGATGCCGAAATCAGCATGATCCTGGCGACCGTGGTGGTCGTGGTGACCATCACCTATTTTTCCATCGTGATCGGCGAACTCGTGCCCAAGCGGCTGGGCCAGTCCAACCCCGAGGGCATTGCCCGTCTCGTCGCCCGGCCGATGCAGGCGCTGGCGCTGCTGACGCGGCCCTTCGTGCGCCTGCTGAGCTTTTCGACCGATACGTTGCTGCGTCTGCTGGGCATGCGGCCGCAAGAGAAGGAAAGCGTTACCGAGGAAGAAATCCACGCGATGCTGGAGGAGGGCTCGGAGGCGGGCGTGATCGAGCAGCAGGAACGCGACATGGTGCGCAACGTGTTCCGCCTCGACGACCGGCAGGTGGGCTCGCTGATGATCCCGCGCGCGGACATCGTTTATCTGGATGTCGATCTGCAGCTCGATGACAACCTGCGCACCGTCGCGGACTCGGACCATTCGCGTTTCATCGTCTGCCGCGGCGGGCTGCATGAAGTGCTCGGCACGGTGAGCGCCAAGCAGTTGTTCAACCAGTCGCTCAAGGCCGGCAAGGTCAACCTGAACGCCTTGCTGCAACCCGCCGTCTTCGTCCCGGAAACCCTAACGGGCATGGATCTGCTCGAACACTTCCGCGCCTCGGGCACGCAGATGGTGATCGTCGTCGACGAGTACGGCGAAGTGCAGGGATTGGTGACGCTGCAGGACGTGCTCGAAGCCGTGACCGGCGAATTCAAGCCGCGCAGCCAGGAAGACGCCTGGGCGGTGCAGCGCGACGATGGCTCGTGGCTGCTCGACGGCCTGATCCCGATTCCCGAACTCAAGGACAAGCTCGAACTCAAGGCGGTGCCAGAAGAGGACAAGGGCCGCTACCACACGCTCAGCGGGCTGGTGATGTGGCTGCTTGGCCGCCTGCCGCAGACCGGCGACCGGGGCGAGTGGGAGGGGTGGCGCTTCGAGGTCGTCGACCTCGACGGCAAGCGCGTCGACAAGGTGCTGGCCAGTCGCCTGCCCGAGCCGGAGCCGCCCGCCGGGGACGCGTAGCCTGCAGCTGCCGTCTCACCAGCGCCGACTTTTACAAGAACTCGTAGCTCCCGCGCCATTGGCCATCAACGTGGTCGATGAACACGCGCTTCGGCGCGACGTGGTGGAGCGCTTCGCAGTCGATGTCCATTTCCGGCTGGCGGCCGAGGCGTTCGGCGACATCCCAGGTGCAGGCGGTGGAGGTGACGGGGCGAAAATACAGCAGCAGCTTGTCGCCGACGGGCACGGTGGGCTTGCCGCGCGAGTCGGCGCGGAAATGCACGAACTTCTTCACGAGGCAGGAGAAGTAGAGTTCCAGTTCGACATGGATCGGCTCGGCAAGCGGCGCGAGCGCCTGCTCCGCGGCAGGTGTGATTTCGACTTGCACCGGGCGGCCGTTCAACATCACCTTGACCGCCGCCATGTCGGTCAAACCGCCCCGAGATATTCGCCGCGCGCCGGGTAGTCGTTCTTGGCGACGAAATCGAGCGCGCCGAGGATTTCGTCGAAGTGCGGCCGGGCAAAGGGCATGGTTTGCGTGCTGCCCCAATACAGCGTGCCGTCCGGGCGAACGAGGAACAGCCCGGGCTCGGAGAACAGCGCCGGTTCCTCGATACCGATCGACGTCTTGCCGCGCGAGGTGGAGATGCTCAGCCCCCATTGCCGCGCCGTGGCCAGCGGCAGGTCGTAGCCGAACTTCAGTTTTTGCGCATTGAGCTTCGCGGCCATCGCCTGCGCGCGTTCCTCGGTGTCGGAGCTGATCGCGACCGGAATGACGCCGCGCTGGACGAAATCGTCGTGCAGCTTTTCGAGTTCGAGCAGGTATTTGGCGCACAGCGGGCAATGCAGGCCGCGGTAGAAGACCAGCAGCGCAAAAGTCGGCGCTGGCGGGACGGCAAGGGTGAAGCGCCTGCCGCCCAGCAAAGGTACATCGAGCACGGGGACGGGCTGGCGGGGGATCAGGACCTTGAGGGTGGTCATTGCCGTTCCTCCTTGTCGTGGCTGTCGTGGCGGGTGCAAGCCTGCCGGATGAAATCCATCTGTTGGTGGTAGTTGGTGCAGCCCTTGCACATCAGCAGGTGCAGCTTCAGCGACAGGCGTTCGCCGAACCCGAGCGGGCGATCCTGCGCGGCCGAGAGCAGCCGGGTGGTTTGCTTGCAGCTCAGCACGGACGATCTCCCGGGCCGAACCAGGTGCGTTCGAGGCAGCCGCGCAGGCCGTGGCGCGCGCGATGCAGGATCACGTAGCAGTTGCTGCTGCTGATGCCGAGTTCGGTGCAGATTTCCTCGACCTCGAAGTCGAGGAACTCGCGCATCATGAAGACGCGCGCGGTGTTCTGTTGCAGGTGATTGAGGCAGGCGTCGAAGATCGTCCAGAACTGTGCCTGCTCCAGTGTTTCCTCGGGATCGCCCCAATCGCCCGGTCGCGCCGCGGGTGACCAGTGGCCGTTGGCCTTGAACAGCCGGTCGAAGGTCTGCTCGAATTCCTCTTCTTCCTCGGTCAGTGCAGAGAGGTTGACTGTGCGCTCGCGGCTGCGCAGGGCGTCGATGATCTTGTTCTTGAGGATGGCAAACACCCAGGTTTTCAGCGCGGAACGGCCGCTGAAATCCTGCATGCCGGCGAGCGCGCCGATCATCGCTTCCTGCACGACATCCTCCGCGAGTTGGTCGTCGCGCAGTTGCAGTCGGGCAAAGCGCAGCAGGTCGGGACGAAACTGGGCGAGCTCATCGGCTGGATTCATCGGGCGATGCTACGCCGGATCAGCGCGTCGATGGAAAGGCGTCCCGGCCCCGAGAAAATCAGCGGCAGCAGCATCGCCATGAAGAGCACCGGCAGCTTGAAATTGCCCTGGCCCTGGTCGGTGATGACGTAGCCCTTGAGCAGGTCGCCGAAGGTCGCCCAGTCCGCCGGCCAGTGCACACTGGCGATGGCAACGATGGTCAGGATGAACAGCGAGACGCCGAAGAAGCGCGTCCCCAGCCCGATCACGAGGGCGATGCCGCCGATCAGTTCGAACCACGTCGCCATCTGCCAGCTGATCTCCGGTGGCACGAGGTTGAAGGGTGCGGGGAAGCGGTCCTGGATGTCGGCGAACCAGTTCTCGCCGAGATATTTTTCGCGTCCGGATTCGAAATATTCCCAGCCAAGCAGGATGCGCAGGCCGAGCAGGCCGATCCACAGGCCGATCAGGTCGATGCCACCCAAGAGCTTTTCGATGATTAGTTTCATGTGCGGACTCCGAGCAGGGCGCCGGCGGCGTGCAACTCGGCCAGCAGGCGGGCACCGTGGCCAATCACCGCCTGCGGGTCGGCATGGCCCAGTTCGGCGGCGATGGCGGCGCAGGCGTCGTGTCCATTCAGCCGGCCTTCCCGCAGCAGATCGACGAGGCGGGCGCTGACGGGGTTGAGTTCGATGAAGCGGACTTCGTCGTCGGCATCGCGATACACCAGCAGGTGCGTCTGGCGCGGCTTGCGCGGCCGGTAGTCCGGCCCGATGCGCTGCACCGGCCATGGGTAGGCAAGGTTCATCAGCGCCGGCGCTAGCACGGGAATGCCGTCCAGCAGGTCGCCGCGCGGATCGTGGGGGGAGGCTTCCGCATCCATCACGTCGAGGGCCAGTTCGACCCATTCGTAATGGGCCAGCTCCTTGAGCCAGGCCGGGCCGGCCGTAGCGGGGAGCCAGTCGAGAAACTCGCGGGGAATCTCGCGGAAGTACGGCGTATGGCAACGCGCTTCGCGGAAGAAGGCGCGCTGCAAGCGCCGCCAGCGCGTTTCGCCGAGCACGCTGCGCGTGACCGGGTAGCACGCGTCGAGGAAGCCGGTGAGGTTGTTGAACAGCAATTCGGTGTAGATCGCCGCACGGCGTGCCGGCACGCCGGCCGGCCGTGGCGCGCGGCGCGGATCGCGCAAGTGGCGGCCGAAATCATGCTGAAACTGCTGAAAGGGCTGGAGGGCATTCATCAGGCGGCCTCGCGCAGCGGGTTGGCACGCTGCTGGGCAGCAGCGATCTGACCGACTTCGCGTACCAGTTCCGGCAGCGGCGGGATGTTGAAGTCGCGTTCGAGGCAGGTCGGCACGGGGCCGACGCGCGCATAAACGGCGTCGAGCAGTTGCCAGACCGGGTCGATCACGTCTGCGCCGTGGGTGTCGACGCGAATGCCGTCCGGCTCGACGAAATGGCCGGCCATGTGCATATAGCAGGTGCGTTCGAGCGGTAACGCATCGATGAAGGCGAGCGGATCGAAGCCGAAGTTGCTGCCATTCACGAAGGCGTTATTGACGTCGAGGTGCAGCAGGCAGTCGGACTCCTCGATCACCGCGCGGATGAATTCGGGCTCGTTCATCTCGGCGCCCGGCGGGGCGACGTAGTACGAGGCGTTTTCGATGCCGATCTTCATTTCGAGGATGTCCTGCGCCTGGCGGATGCGGCCAGCGACCCAGCGCACGGCATCGTCGGTGCAGGGCATCGGCAGCAGGTCGTAGAGGTGGCCATCATCGCCACACCACGACAGGTGTTCGGTGTAGAGCTTCATGCCGTGTTCGCGCATGAAATGCTTGATGCGTTTGAGCAGTTCGACATCCAGCGGGCGCGGCCCGCCGAGGTCGAGCGACAGGCCGTGGCAGACGAAGGGATGGCGCTCGGTGAAGTGCCGCAGGTCCTTGGCCGAACGGCCGCCCATACCGGCCCAGTTCTCGGGCGCGAGCTCGAAGAAATCGATGACCGCTGGAGCTCCGGCCTTCAGGTCGGGAACGAGTTCCCGCCTGAAGCCGAGGCCGGCACCGTGAAGGGCGGTGTCAGGCATGATTGCTTACTTCTTGCCGCCGCAGGCGCCATCCTTCTTCTTGTCGCCGCCGCAGCTGCCGTCCTTCTTCTTGTCATCGGCCGGCTTCTTGTCGCCGCCGCACTTGCCTTCGCCGCATTTGCCGTCCTTTTTCTTGTCGTCGGCGGCGGCCAGTTGATAGCCGCTGTCGAGCTTGGCCATGCCAAAAGGATTGTCAGCGGCGCTGGCGATGGGGGCAAAGGCGGTGGTGGCAATGAAAGCGGCACCGGCGGCGAGGGTCAGGGTGGTTTTGTTTTTCATGGTGTGTCTCCTGTGGTGGTTGGGTGGTGCGATGAGGGTGAAACACTGTATTGCGCCGATTGGACGAACGAGTCCCGGGATTTCTTACAGAAACGCTCAATTATTTTTTTGCGGCAGATTTCAGGGTTTCAGCATGTCCGGGTTGAAGCGGCGATGGCGGTTCTTGCCGGCCGCCTTGGCCGCATACATCGCGATGTCGGCCCGCTTCATCAGTTCGATTGCGTCGGTGCTGTCCTCGGGGTAGCGTGCCAGCCCGATGGAGGCACCCACGCCGACAACATGCGTGCGCAGCTTCAACGGCCGGGAGATGTCATTGATGAGCTCGGTGGCCAGTTCCTCGCAGTGATTCGGCCCCTTCAGGTCTTCCATCAGGACCAGGAATTCATCACCGCCGAGCCGAGCCACGGTGTCGGTTGCACGCCGCACCCGGTTGCGGATGCGCTGGGCGATCTCGCGCAGCAGCAGGTCGCCGATGTCGTGGCCGCAACGGTCGTTGACCTCCTTGAAACCGTCGAGGTCGATGAAGATCACCGCCAGTTGTTGCTCTTCGCGCCGCGAACGCTCGACCGCGTGCAGCAGACGGTCGTGGAAGAGGGCGCGGTTCGGCAGGCCGGTCAGCGCGTCGTGGAAGGCCAGGTACTGGAAGCGCTCGTTGGCGCGGTGCAGGGCGGTGATGTCGCGGAACACCGAGGCATAGCAGGTGGGCATGCCGTCGCGCGCGGGGATGCGGTTGATCGTCAGCAGTTCCAGGAAAGCCGTGCCGTTCTTGTGGCGGTTCCAGATCTCGCCCTCCCAGTGTCCGGTGGCAAGCAGCGTTTTCCACATCTCCGCATAGAAAGTCGGCCCATGATGGTCCGAGCGCAGCAGGTTGGGCTTGTTGCCGATCGCCTCGTCGGCGCGGTAACCGGTGATCTGCGTGAACGCCGGATTGACCGCAATGATCTTGCCATACTCGTCGGTGACCATCACGCCCTCGCTGGTGCTTTCCATGATGCTGCTCGCCAGCCGCAGGCGCGCCTCGGTTTCCTTGCGCTCGGTGATGTCGCGCCAGACGCAATAGATCACCTCGCGGCCGTGGAACATCAGGTTCGAGAGCGTGACCTCGGCGAAAAAGTCGCTGCCGTCGGCACGCCGATGCACCCACTCGAAGCGGTGCTGGTCTTGCTCCTGCGCGATGCTCATCATGCGCTCGGCCTTGGCGAAGGAATCCTCCCCGTCTGGCTGATGGCTGGGCGACAGTTGCGAGGGATGAACGTCGAGAAACTCGCTCCGGCTGGCGTAGCCGAGGGTACGCAGCGCGGCATCGTTGCATTCGACGAAGCGCCGCTCTTCGATGATCCAGGCCGGATCGGGTGATGCAGTGAATAGCGTGCGGAACCACTGCGCATCGGCAGTCGTGCTGTGCTGATCCCCTGCGCTTGCAGAAGTACTCATGACAGGCACTCTCTCTGAGGGTTGTTATTGGATACAGCTGTTTTATGTGCAGATTAATACGCCTATTGTCTGATGAGTGCAAGCGGTTGAGAAAGTTCAGTGCCGATCACACGCGCCAGGCCGATTCGTGACCGATGCGTTCCACGAGGAAATCCATCAGCGCGCGCACGCGTTGCGGCACCAGCCGGTTGCCGGGGAGCAGGGCGTGGATGCCCAGTTCCGCTTGCGGGAAGTCGGCGAGAATTTCCTTCACCTGACCAGCGCGCAACGCAGTGGCGCAGATGAAGGCCGGCGCGCAGGTGATGCCGAAGCCGGCGATCGCCGCCTGCAGCAGCACGTCGCCGTTGCCGGCCTGTAGCCGACTGCTGATGGGAAAGCCCTGCGGACGGCCGTCGATGAGGAATTCCCACAGCAACGGATTCGGGTTGCCCGTGTAGACGAGGCATTCATGGTGAATCAGTTGGTCCGGATGACGCGGCGCACCGTGGCGGGCGAGGTAGTCCGGTGATGCCACCACGCACAGGCGACTGGCGCCGATGCGCCGCGCCACATCGCCGGGCGCAAGACGGCTGGCGATGCGCACCGCGAGGTCGATGCCTTCCTCGAAGAGGTTGCTGCGCTGCTCGCTGTAGTCGGCATTGAGACTGACCTCGGGATGCTCGGTCGCGAATTCGAGCAGCAGCGGCGCAAGGTGGCGCACGCCGAAGCTGAGCGGCAGGCTCAGGCGGATCGGCCCGCGCAGCACCTGCCGCTCGCCGGCGAGATCGGACTCCGCGCTGTCGATCAGGTTGAGGATCACGCGGCACTTTTCGAGGTAAGCCGCGCCGCCGGAGGTGAGCGAGAGCCGCCGCGTGCTGCGCGCCAGCAGCTTCACCTGCAAGTGCGCTTCCAGCGCCGCGATCTGGCGCGTGACCACGGAGCGCGCTACGCCCAGCTCCTGGGCGATGGCGGAGAAGTTGCCGCGTTCGGCGACACGCACGAACAGGCGCATGGCATCGAGTCGGTCCATTGTTGCTGATCCGGAAACAAAGATGCGCTCATTGTCACCTATTTAAAGTCAAGTGATGTCACTACATTGCATACATCGCTTCAGGAGACACGTCATGCTCAATTCGCCCAACCTCCCCAGTTTATTTGTGCCCCACGGTGCGCCGACCTTCGCGCTGCGTCCCGGTGTCGCGGGTGCCACACTGGCCCGCGCCGCCGCGCGCCTGCCCCAGCCTCGCGCCATCATCGTCGTCAGCGCGCACTGGGACACACCAACCCCCACCGTTGGTTTGGCCGAACGGCCCGAGACGATCCATGATTTCTGGGGCTTCCCGGCGCAATTGTTCCGCATCCAGTATCCCGCGACGGGTTGCCGCGAGGCGGCGACCGAGGTCATCGCGCGCCTGAATGACGCCGGTTTCGCTGCCGCTGGCGACTCGGAACGCGGCCTCGATCACGGCGCATGGATTCCGCTGCGGCTGATGTTCCCCCATGCCGAGGTGCCGGTGACCCCGTTGTCGATCCAGAGCCACCTCGGTCCGGCGCATCACTACGCGCTCGGCCGGGCACTCGCGCCGCTGGCGGAGCAGGGCTTTCTGGTAATCGCCTCGGGCAACCTCACGCACAACCTCGGCGACTTCCGTCACGCCTACCTGCAGGGCGGTGAAGCGCCCGCCTATGTGCGCGAATTCGCCGACTGGTTCTGGCAGCGCGTCAAGACACGCGATCTGGCGGCGCTGCTCGATTACCGCCAGCAGGCGCCGCATGCCGTGCGCGCCCATCCTGACGACGACCACCTGTTACCGTTTTTTGTGGCCCTCGGTGCGGGCGGAGAGGGCGGACGCGTCAGGCGTCTGCATGCCGGCATCGACGACTACGTGCTGGCGATGGATGCCTTTGCCTTCCACCACTCAACTCCGACCCTTATCTCGTAAAAGGAGACTCAACTCATCAACGAGTGCCGTCTCGCCAGCGCCGACTTTTGTCGTCGATAAGGCATTGCAGCACGGCCGTCTCGTCCGGCGACAAGTCCACGCCCAGATCGTCGCCGAGGAAGTGGCGGCGAAACGCGGCGAGGGCGGCGGGCAGGTCGGACACGTCATAGCCCAAAGCCTGCAGACCCAGACGCATATCCGGCAGGGGTTCGCTTCGTATCGACGGCTCGCGGCACCACAGGCCGAAGCCGGCTTCGGCGAGCTTTCTCCACGGGAAGAGAGCGCTTGGATCGACCTTGCGGCCCGGCGCGATGTCACCGTGGCCGATGACGTTGGCCGGGGGAATCTTGTGGCGTGCCTGCACGGCACGCAGCAGGTCGAGTAGGGCGGCGATCTGGTCCTCCGGGAAGGGCTCGGCACCGTTGTTGTCGAGCTCGATGCCGATGGATGCCGAATTCAGGTCAGCGTGGCCGCCCCAGTAGGACTCGCCGGCATGCCAGGCACGCCGGTTCTCATCCACCAGCCGGTAGATCACGCCATCGCGGCCGATCAGGTAATGCGCGCTGACGGCGCGTTCAGGACTGGTCAGGGTGCGCAACGCCCGGGCCGCATTGTCGTTGGAGGTCTGGTGCAGGACGATGTAATTGGGGCGGCGCTCGTTGAAGTTGGGCGAGGGCACGTCGATCGGGCGTTCGGCGGTGCCCATGGGCAAGGGCGCGCAGGCAGCGCACGACAATAGACCGAGCAGCAACAGGGTTCTCATGGCAGGGTGCGGACAGTCAGTCATCATGGCTGCAAGGGTAAGCGATAATCGCCATGTCACACACAACCACAGGAACAGCCATGCGCGTGAATCCCCTCGGTCGCGGCGGCATCAAAGTACCGTCCATTTGCCTTGGCACCATGACTTTCGGCGAACAGACGCCGGAAACCGATGCCCATGCCCAGCTCGACCTGGCGCTGGAACGCGGTATCAACTTCATCGACACCGCCGAGCTCTATGCCGTGCCGCCCAAGGCGGATACGCATGGAAAAACCGAGGAAATCGTCGGCCGCTGGCTCAGCCGCCAGCCGCGCGACAAGATCATTCTTGCCACCAAGGTAGCCGGCCCGGGACGGACTATGCCGTGGATTCGCGGCGGCAGCCTCGATTACACGCCGGAAAACCTGCGTACCGCGCTGGAAAACTCGCTGCGGCGGCTGCAAACCGATTACGTCGATCTTTACCAACTGCACTGGCCGTCACGCAACCAGCCGATGTTCGGGCAGTGGCAATTCGATCCGCAGAAAGAGCGCGATCATGTCCCGATCCGTTCCCAGCTCGAAACGCTGGCCGGATTGGTGAACGCCGGCAAGGTTCGCGCGATCGGCCTTTCCAACGAGCATCCCTGGGGCGTGATGCAGTTCGTCCGTCTCGCCGAGGAATACGGCCTGCCACGGGTTGTCTCGATACAGAATGCCTACCATCTGCTCAATCGCACTTACGAGGTAGGTCTGGCCGAAGTCTGTCATCGCGAGCAGGTCGGCCTGTTGGCCTATTCGCCGCTGGCGTTTGGCCACCTGACGGGCAAGTATCTCGACAATCCGCGCACGCCGGGGCGTGTCACAAACTTCGCAGGCTTCGGGCAACGCTACGAGAAGCCGGGGTTCGCGCCGGCCCTTGAAGAGTATGTGCGCCTGGCCCGGTCGCATGGTTTGACGCCGACACAACTCGCGCTGGCGTTCGTCCATTCACGCTGGTTCGTCACCAGCACGATCATAGGGGCCTCGACGCTGGATCAGCTTCGGGAGAATCTGGATGCCTGCGAAACGCCGCTCTCTGGCGAGGTGTTGGCCGCGGTCGATCAGCTGTACCTGCAATTTGGCAGCCCTGCACCCTGATCATTGCTTCGCATAATCCATATTATGTCAAATTATCGATTAACCGAAGCCCAGAAGATTCTCGTTGTCAGGAAAACGATCCGCTCTGCTCCAGACTCAGGGATTCGGTCCCATTGGCACAGGCGGAAATGAGGCGATCTGCCTCTGTGATGTCGATGCCCTGGTTCGCATACCAGTCAGGGTTGTAGTAGCTGTGGGTATAGCGCTCGCCGCCATCGCAGAGGATGGTCACGAGCGAACCGACTTGTCCCTTGCGCTTCATCTGCTCTGCAGCACGGAGGATGCCGACAAAGTTGGTTCCGGTTGATCCGCCGACCCGGCGACACAGTTTTGCGCTCACGTAGCGCATGGCGGCGAGACTCAAGGCATCTGGAACCCTTAGCATGGCATCGACGCATGCCGGGATGAAACTGGCCTCGGGTGTGGGCCGGCCAATCCCTTCTATACGTGGTGGTAGATACTTAATATCAGTATGATATACGTTATTGTTAATGCAACTACTGAAGTAAGGATAGAAGGCCGAATTCTCCGGATCGACACACAGCACACCCGTTTCATGGCGCTTGTGGCGCACGTAGCGGCCGAGGGTCGCGCTCGTGCCACCCGTTCCGCAACTCATCACGATCCAGCGCGGGATGGGGTGGCGCTCCAGACGCATCTGGTTGAAGATCGACTCGGCAATGTTGTTGTTGGCGCGCCAGTCGGTGGCCCGCTCGGCATAAGTGAACTGATCGAGAAAATGACCGCCGGTCGTGCCCGCCAGCTTCACTGATTCATCGTGCAGCGAAGCAGTCGCAGGTACCAGATGGCTTTCGCCGCCATTGAAGCGGATGGCGGCGATCTTCTCCGGCGAGGTGCTGTCCGGCATCACCGCGATGAAAGGCAGGACGAGAAGATGAGCAAAATAGGCCTCGGACACCGCCGTCGAGCCGCTTGATGCCTCGATGACGGGCTTGCCCTCCTCCAGCCAGCCATTCACCAGGGCATACAGGAAGAGGGAACGCGCCAGCCGGTGCTTCAGACTGCCGGTAGGGTGGCTCGATTCGTCCTTGAGATAGATGTCGATGTCCGGGTAGCCGGGCAGTTTGAGCGGAATCAGATGGGTATCCGCCGAACGGTTGAAATCGGCCTCGATGCGCCGGATCGCTTCGGACAGCCAGGCGCGCCGGGTCGCCATCAGCGTGCCCCTGCACGTTTCAGGAAATCCGCGACGTCCATATGCTTCGCCTTGGTCGCCATGTCCAGCGCGGTACCCTCCACGTTGTCGATCTGGTTCAGTTCCGCCTTGGCACCGACAAGCAGGCGCACGGTTTCCAGATGCCCGCGTTTGGCGGCCAGCATCAGGGCAGTGGAACCGTTGGGGGCCAGCGCATTGACCTCAGCGCCAGCAGCCAGCAGCAGCGCAGCGATCGGCGCACGATTCTCGAAGGCGGCGTAATGCAGGGCATTCCAGCCCGGCTGGTTGGGATCGACCTTGCGCTCGAGCAGGAGCTTGACGACCTCTTCATGGCCCGGCAGGGTGGCTAGCATCAGCGCGGAGTCACCATAGCGGTTGCGCTTGTGGGCGTTCGCCCGGTTGTCGAGCAGAAAGCGCACGAGTTCGAGGTTCTTTTCACGCGCGGCGATCATCAGCAGAGTGTTGCCCTGGGGATCGGTGGTATTCACATCCATGCCTCGCCGCAGCAGATCGACGACCTTGGTCGTATCACTCTGATTCGCAGCGACGAGGATGTCGTCGTAAACCCCGGCAGCGGCGTATGAGTGGACAGCCAGCAGGCAGGCGGCGGCAAGCGTGAGAAGCGTCTTTTTCATGGCTGGGCGTGGCTGAACAAACGGAAGAAGTTGGCAGTGGTGGCTTCGGTTACGGTTTCGAGAGGTAATTCGCGCAGACGGGCGATTTCCTCCGCCACATGCAGCACATAGGCGGGCTGGTTGGTCTTGCCGCGATAGGGCACCGGCGCCAGGTAGGGTGAATCCGTCTCGACCAGCAGGCGATCGAGCGGTACCCATTGGGCGACCTCCTTGAGTTCGACGGCATTCTTGAAGGTGACGATGCCGGAAAAGGAGATATGGAAGCCGAGATCGAGCGCCTGCCGGGCGACCTCGGCACTCTCGGTGAAACAGTGGAACACCCCGCCCACCTGCTCCGCACCCTCCTCTTTCAGCACGCACAGGGTATCGGCTGCCGCGCTGCGGGTGTGGATGATGAGAGGCTTGCCGCACTGCTTTGCGGCGCGGATATGGGTGCGGAATCGCTCCCGTTGCCATTCGAGGTCGCCAGTCAGGCGATAATAATCGAGACCGGTTTCGCCAATTGCAACAACCTTGGGATCGTCTGCCAAATTCTTCAAAGTGTCGAGATCCGCTTCGCGCGCGTCTTCTTCCGTATCCGGATGCACGCCAACCGCGGCGAACAGGTTGGGCGCGCTGCGGACGATGTCGAGCATGGCCGGAAAGCGCTCCAGCGTCACGCCGGCGCACAAGGCCCAGCCGACCTGGTTATCTGCCATGGACCTCAACAGCTTGGGAATATCCGCAGCCAGTTCCGGAAAATCAAGGTGGCAGTGGGAATCGACTAAAGGCTTCATGTGTCAGTTGTTGGCAAGCGGCCTGAACGCGCGCACGCAGAGGTCTTCGAGAAAGAGTTTCGGGTTCAGCGGGTGGCTCGCCCAGGCGCGTAGCTGGCCGACCTGCTGCTGGGCCTGCATCAGCGCCGGCAGGGAGATGCGCCTGGCCTGTTGAGCCAGTGCCGTCTGCGGGAAATAGCGTGCCGGCGTACCGACGGCTAGTCGGCCCAGGTCGAAGAGCCATTTCTGGACCGTCGTCACCAGTTCTTCCATCGCCAGTGCACTATCGGCCTTGACCAGCGCTTCCCAGCGGGCTGCCTGCGCGAGCGGCTCGGCCGGTTTCAGCAGATCGGCGACCAGGGTATCGAGTGATTTCAGGCGTCCGCTTTTCGCTGCGTTTGCCACTTCGAGCGGCGCGTGACCAAAGAACGGCAACCATTTTGCCTGCTCGGCCAGCTTTTGTTCCTTGAGCCAGCGCGTCGCCTGTTCGGGTAATGGGCGTCCGATCATCACTCGCCGCGAGCGGCTGAGCAAGGTCGGCAGCAAGCGACGCCAACGATGAGAAATCATTATGAAATAAAAAGATGCAGAAGGTTCTTCAAGTATCTTGAGAAGTGCATTGGCGGTGATTGCGTTCATCGCCTCAGCGGGGTCGATGACGCACACCCGTGCCCCGCCCCGGTGGCCACCAATATGGAAGAAGTCCTCGACCTCGCGGATCTGCTGGATGCGGATCTGCTTGCTGGCTTTCTTTTTCCCCTCTTCCGCAACCGCCCCTTCCTCTTCGCTTTCGGCGGCAGCATCCGGTTGCAACAAACGGAAATCGGGATGCTGCCCGCTGGCCATCATGACACAGGAGGGACAGGTGCCGCAGGCGGTCTGATGCGGTGCAAGTGTGCTTTCGCAGAGCAGTCGGGTGGCCAGTGCATCGGCCAGCTCGCGTTTGCCGACCCCGGGTTGGCCAGCGAACAGCAATGCGTGCGGCAGTTGCACGCCTGCGCCCGTCAGGCTATTCCATATTTCTATATTTAATATACTATCAGTCACTTGAAAACAGTTCTTCAAGTTGTTTCTGGATATGCTCGACGCTCTGCCGCGAGTCGATAAGCTTTACGCGCGCTGGCATCTGCGCGGCGCGGGCGAGATAGGCAGCCCGGACGCGTTCGTGGAAATCGGCTTGTTCCTGCTCGAAGCGGTCGAGTTGCCGAGCGGCCCCGGCCATGCGATGGGAGGCGATATCGATGGGCAGGTCGAACAGCAGCGTCAGGTCAGGCTGCAGGCCTTCTTGCACCCAGTTTTCCAGTTGGCCCAGTTTCTCGATGCTGAGTCCGCGTCCGCCCCCTTGATAGGCGAAGCTGGCGTCGGTAAAGCGGTCGCAGACGACCCAATCGCCCCGCCCGATGGCTGGCTTGATGACCTGTTCGAGGTGCTCCCGACGGGCGGCGAACATTAACAGCGCTTCGGTTTCGAGGTGCATGGGCTCATGAAGCAGCAGTTCGCGCAGTTTTTCGCCGAGCGGGGTGCCGCCCGGTTCGCGGGTTTGCACCACGGTGTGCCCGAGCGAACGCAAGTGATTGACCAGCCACGTCAAATGGGTGCTCTTGCCGGCGCCGTCGACGCCTTCGAGGGTGATGAACTTGCCTCTGGAAATCATTTCCTGCCCAACTGATATTTCGCCACGGCGCGATTATGCTCCTCCAGCGTGCGCGTGAAGGCGCTCGACCCGTCCCCACGGGCGACGAAATAGTAGAGATCGGTTTTCGGCGGTTTCAGGGCGGCCTCGATCGAAGCCATGCCCGGCAGTGCGATCGGTGTCGGCGGCAGACCGGCACGCGTATAGGTGTTGTAGGGCGTGTCGGCTTCCAGGTCGCGCTTGCGCAGGTTGCCATCGAATTTCGCGCCCAGTCCGTAGATCACGGTCGGGTCAGTTTGCAGCAACATGCCCTTGCGCAGGCGATTAACGAACACCGAGGCGACTTTGCCGCGATCCGCCGCCGCGCCGGTTTCCTTCTCGACGATCGAGGCCATGATCAGGGCTTCGTTGATATTCTTGTAAGGTACTGAAGCATCGCGATTTTCCCAGACGCTGCGCAGCCGCCGCTGCATCGCCTGATAGGCGCGCCGGTAGATCGCGAGGTCGCTCGACTGCTTGGCGAACAGATAGGTGTCGGGGAAGAAGCGGCCTTCGGGGTGTGACTCGGTGGCGCCAATGCGCTGCAGGATATCGGTATCGGTCAGCCCAGCCGTGTCGTGGCGCAGGTCGGGATGAGCATCCAGCTTCGCCCGCAATTCGCGGAAGGTCTTGCCCTCGACGATGACGATCTCGGTCTGCGTCACGTCACCTGCGGTGAGCTTTTCCAGCAGCTGCCATGCCGTCTCGCCAACGCCGACTTCATACGATCCGGCCTTGATGTTCCGGTCACGGCCCGACAGCCGGCCCAGCAGGGCGAACTGCCAGGGTCGGATACCGATGCCGGCATCCGCCATCGCCTGCGCCGCTGCCTTCAGGCCAAGGCCGGGGCGGATGTCGAAGTCCACAACATCCTGTCCATTGACTTTCAGCGGGACGGCCGCAGATGCGAACCACAGCATCCAGCCGGCAAAGCCAACCGCGAGCAGGAAAGCCAGTATCAGTATTCGTTTGAGCAGACGCATATGAGACGGCTATGATAGCCGCTCCATCGAATCGGAACCCCGCATGAGCCAGACCACCTTTTTCGTCCCCCTCGCCGACCACGGCCTGATCCGCGCCAGCGGCGAGGATGCCGCCAATTTCCTCCACAACCTGCTGACCAACGACATTGCGCACCTGGAGCCGAGCGGCGTTAGGCAAGCCGCGCTTTGCACCGCCAAGGGCCGCATGATCGCCAGTTTCACGATCTGGCGCGAGAACAATCTCGCGGGCGGTCCGGATGATTACCTGCTCCTGCTGTCGGCCGACATCCTGCCGGGCATCCTCAAGAAACTCTCGATGTACGTGCTGCGCAGCAAGGTCAAGCTGGCCGACATCACCGCCGAACGCAGTCTGATCGGCGTGGCCGGGCCCAATGCCGAGGAGTTGATCGGCACGCTCGCACCCATGACTTCCCTGCCCTTCGCCGGTGGCACGGCCATCCGCATCGATGCGCGGCGTTTTGTCCTTGCGCTGCCGGCCGACAACGCCACGGCCGTGCATGCGCGGCTGGCCGCTGCGGCTCGTGCCGGTACCTCCGACGACTGGCGTCTGGCCGAGATCGAGGCCGGCATGCCGCGCATCGTCGCCGCGACGCAGGAAGCCTTCACGCCACAGATGGTCAATTACGAACTTGAAGCGGTCGGCGGCGTGAGCTTCCAGAAGGGCTGCTATCCGGGCCAGGAAATCGTCGCCCGCACCCAGTATCTGGGCAAGGTGAAACGGCGCATGTACCGGGCGAAGCTGGACAGTGTTTTCCCGCCAGGTACCGACGTGTTCACGCCGGAAGCGGGTGAGCAGCATTGCGGCGCCGTGGTGCTCTGTGCCCCGGCTCCCGCCGGCGGCTGCGAAGCGCTGCTGGTGGTGCAGTCCTCCGGAGCCGAAGCGAATGCGGTGCATGTCGGCAAGCCCGATGGCCCGCACGCGCAAATCCTGCCCCTGCCTTACGCCATCGACTGACGGCCGTGTGCCTGATCCTCGTCGCGTGGCGCAGTCACCCCGAATTTCCGCTGGTAATCGCCGCCAATCGCGACGAGTATTACCGCCGTCCCACAGCCTGTGCGGCGTTCTGGCCGGATCATCCGCAGGTGCTGGCCGGTCGTGATCTCGATGCGGGCGGTACCTGGATGGGCATCACGCGCACGGGCAGATTTGCCGCGCTGACCAACTTCCGCGATCCCGCCAGCCACCAGCCGAATGCGCCTTCGCGCGGCCGTCTGGTCGCCGACTTCCTGACCGGCACACAGGCCATCGATGCCTGTCTCGACGGCTTGGCGGGTACAAGCTACAACGGCTTCAACCTGCTGCTGGGCGATGGCGAAAGACTGGTCGCCTTCAGCAATGTCACCAACGAACGCCATGAGCTCGCGCCGGGCATCTACGGATTGTCGAACGCCCTGCTCGATACGCCCTGGCCAAAAGTCGGCGCTGGCAAGACGGCACTCGAAGCAGCAATTGCCGCCCTGCCCGGTGAAACGGCACTCTGGAAGCTGCTGCGCGACGACACGACCCACCCAGACAGTACCCTGCCCGCCACCGGTGTGCCGTTGCAGTGGGAACGGTTGCTGTCGGCAGCTTTCGTCAGCAGCCCGGATTACGGCACGCGCAGCTCGACCGTGCTGACGGTCAGTGCCGGCAATGTGGTGAACTTCGACGAGCAAACCTGGCTACCCGGCGGCACGGCCGGTGCGCGTTCCCGGTTCCGCTTCCTAAATACAAAGCAGTAGCTATTCATAGCTACTATCGGGAATATGCCGATTCCATTATATTAACGAAAGTTATAATTCGTGTTTCTGATCGACCCAGCCCATGAAACCCAGAATGTGCGTCATCGAGCCGTCGGGAACCTTGCGTCTCGTACTGATCGAGATTGCCCGCAAAACGGGTTGGGAGATCGAAGCCTGCAAGAGCCTTGAAGAGGCCGAGGTCGTTTTTTCGCAGAAGAGCAACCGGCTGGATCTGGTCGTCACCACGGCGACCCTGCCTTCCGGCGGTTACGCAGAAGTAGTGAAAAGCCTGCGCAATCAGGACGAAACCGAAGCCATCCCGATTGCCCTGTTCACCAGCAGCACCGACGGCGGCCAGGCCGAAAAGGCTCTGGAAAACGGCATCACCGAGGTTTTCCTCAAAAGCAACCTCGACAGTTTCGTCATCTATCTGGAGAGTTTCTTCGACGACGATTCTGTCGTCCTGACCGGGAAACGCGTCCTTATCCTCGAAGACGAAAAGGCCGTGGGGGTGTATCTGCAAACCCTGCTGGCCGAACTCCATATCCGCGTCGACCTGTTTCAGGATATCGATGAAGCGCTCGGCGAAAGCCTGGTCACTGCCTATGACCTGGTGATCACGGACCTCGTCCTCAAGCAGAACCAGTCCGGCGTGAATTTCATCCGCCTGTTGCGCCAGTCCGGTGGCAAATCCGCGGATGCACCGCTGATCGCCATGTCCGGCTTCGTGGACGACACGCGGCGCATCGAGGCGCTACGCGCCGGTGCCGAAGCCTTCCTGTCCAAGCCGATCATCACGTCGGAACTGGTATTCCAGGTGAAGCGCCTGTTGCAGCACCTGCCCTCATGGACGGCGAAAAGCGGTGCGGGCGTGGAATTCGACGATACGCTGAAGAAAACCCTGACCGAGCGCGAACAGCTGATTTGCGGGCTGGCCATCGCGGGGCACCGTGACAAGCAGATCGCACGGCAGCTTGGCATCAGCTACTGGACGGTGCGCTCGCATCTGAGCCACATTTTCCAGAAATGCGGTGTCACCAACCGCATCGAACTCGCCACGAAGTTGCGCGGGCCGCAGGATAAAGCCGGCACGCCGCTCCCCGCCCCGCAGGCCATCGACCATGCCCAGGATGCCATCCAGGACTGGCTTTCGATTGCTGCGCACGTGCTCAAGGAAATTCGCCACGGAGTCATGGTGACGGATAAGCAGGGGCAGATCCTGTTGATCAACCCGGGATTCACCGAGATCACCGGCTACAGCAGCTCAGAAGTGCTGGGCAAAACGCCGCGGCTGCTGAAATCGGGCCGGCATCCGCCCTCGTTCTACCGCGACATGTTCGCGGAGCTCGAATACAAGGGCAGCTGGAGCGGCGAACTCTGGAATCGCGGCAAGGCCGGCAACCTGTTCGTAGAAAGACTGGATATCCGTCGGCTGCCGCCGGGCATGCCAATGAACGCCTACTACGTCGCGGTCATCGGCGACATCACCCTCCAGCACCATGAAATGGAACACCTGCGCCATTCCGCGCTGCACGACCCGCTGACAGGACTGGCCAACCGTGCATTACTCAAGGATCGCGCCAAGCAGGAAATTCTGCGTGCGCAGCGCACCGGCAAGCGCCTGGGCTTTGCTTTCATCGATCTGGACGGTTTCAAGCCGATCAACGACATGCTTGGGCACGAGGCCGGCGACATGGTCCTGAAGAATGTCGCCAAGCGCTTGTCCGAAACCCTGCGGGGCCACGATACCCTGGCCCGGCAGGGCGGCGACGAGTTCATTGTCCTGCTGCCGGATCTCGACGATCGGCAAGCGGCGGTTCAGCTCGGGCAAAAGTTGCTCGACGTTTTCGAAATTCCCGTCGATCTCGGCAACCATATCGTCTGCCCCTTGAAGGCGAGCATCGGCATCAGCCTATTCCCGGAAGATGGCGAGCATTTCGAGGAACTGATCGTGCGGGCCGATCTGGCGATGTATCGGGCCAAACAGGTCGGCGGCGGCAAGGCCTGTTGCTTCGACCCGGAAGTCGATCGCGGCGACCATAGCGAACACCGCGGCGAAGATCGCTGAGAGACTACTGCGCGGTTTCGCGCACGAGGCGGAAGCCGACGAGGGTGTAACGTGTCTGCGGCGTGTTCCAGTTGCGGAAGGCGCAGCGTGCGTAGAACGGCCATGTATGCCAAGAGCCACCGCGCCGCACCTTGACCTCGCCGGTTGCTGGCCCCTGCGGATCATCGACTGGCGAGCGGGCGTAATAGTCATCGCCATGCCAGTCCGACACCCATTCCCAGACATTGCCGTGCATGTCGTGCAGGCCGAAGTCATTGGGTGGGAAGCTGCCGACCGGCGCGGTGAAGGCATGGCCATCGCTTGCAGGTAGTGCGAACGGCTGCCATTTTTGCCAATTTTTTGCGGCGTCCGCATCAAAGACATTGGCGATCCGCGACAGGCTGGCGGGATCGTCGCCGCCGGCAAAGCGCGTCTGCGTGCCGGCGCGACAGGCGTATTCCCACTCCGCCTCGGTCGGCAGCCGGTAGGTGGCATTCTCCTTCGCACTGAGCCAGCGCGCCATGGCCAACGCATCGTTCCAGGTGGCATTGATGACTGGGTGCGCATCAGTTTGCGCGAAGCCCGGATTGCGCCACGAGTATTTCGGATCGCGGCCCTCGAAAGCATCGCCGCGCTGCGTCTTTGACGGATCGTAATCCGGGTTGTAGCCGTAGCCGCCCGTACCGTCGGCGACGGATTCGGGGATATAGCCGGACAATTCGAGAAAGCGGCGAAACTGTCCGACCGTCACTTCATGCTTGCCGAGATAGAAATCACGGCTGATCCTGACCCGATGCACCGGGGCTTCGTCATCCAGCTTGCGGAAGCGTTCGACCGGATATTGCGGGAAGTCCCGCGTCAGGCTTTCCGGCGCTTCGTCGCTGCCCATCAGGAATTCACCGGCGGGAATCCGGACGAACTGCATGCCCAGCACGTTTTCGACATGCTGCGGTGTCGTGGCGCAGCCAGCAGGCAACAGGGCCAGTAACGCCAGAAAGGGTTTCAAACAGCACGCACCATCGTGATATGCGGCAAGCCGGCTTCGTAGAACTCTTCCCCTTGCGTAGAGAAGCCGTAGCGGGTGTAGAAACCGGCGGCTGGTGTCTGGGCATGCAGTTCCAGTCGCTGCATGCCGGCTTCCCGGGCAAGTTGCAGCAGGCGCTCGAACAGCACCGCGCCCACGCCCCTGCCGCGCCATTTCTTCAGCACGGCGAGCCGGCCGACGTGACCATCAGGCAGCAGGCGTCCGGTGCCGATCGCTTCGTTGTTGGCATCGAAGGCGACGACATGCCGGCTGGTCGCGTCGTTGGCATCGCGTTCGATCTCGGCGGGCACGCCCTGCTCCTTGATGAACACGCGCTCGCGCACCGTCATCGCGGCGGCACCCAGCGTCGCCCAGTCGCCGCTCTCGACGCGGTAGTCGATGATCTCGACCGGCGTGTAGGGCGGCACGCGGTCGAACAGGTCAATGATGTCTGTGTTGCGCATGCGGATACAGCCGATCGAGCCGGGCGTGCCCATCGGCACGGTGTCCGGGCTGCCGTGGATGTAGATGTAGCGCCGCATCGTGTCGACCTCACCCAGCCGGTTTTTCCCCGGCTCGCGACCGGAAAGCCAGAGGATGCGCGTGAGAATCCAGTCCCGACCGGGATGTGCCGCGGCAAATTCCGGCGTCCAGATTTCACCGGTCGGACGGCGGCGCACGAACACGGTATTTGCCGTCTCGCCAGCGCCGACTTTCGCGCGGATGAGGTGTTTGCCCCGTGGCGTACGAAAACTGCCGCGCTGCTCCCCTGCCCCATTCTTCGCCGTCGAGACTACATAGCACGCAATCAGCATGCCGCGTGCGTCGAAGAGTTCGAGTGTCTGCGCGGGAATGCTGATGCGGATATGCATCAGGCCAGCTCGGTTTTCTGCCGCCGCGCGGCGAAGAAGTTCGACAGCAGCGCGCCGCATTCCTCGGCGCGTACGCCGCCGATGATCTCGGCGTGATGGTTCAGCCGCTCTTCGGCGAACAGGTCGATGACGCTGCCAGCGGCACCGGTCTTGGGATCGCGCGCGCCGAACACGACCCGCCCGATGCGCGCGTGGAAGATCGCGCCGATGCACATCGCACAGGGTTCGAGCGTGACATACAAGGTGCAACCGGGGATCCGGTAATTGCCCAGCCGTTGCGCCGCATCGCGCAGCGCCATCACCTCGGCATGGGCGGTCGGGTCGTGGCGGCCGATCGGCTGGTTGCAGCCGCGGCCGACGATCTCGCCATCACGCACGACCACCGCGCCGACCGGCACCTCGCCCAGGTTGGCTGCTTCACGGGCCAGCTCGATGGCCGTACCCATGAAAACAGCGTCTTCCATCAGGCTGTCAGCGCCTTGCGAATGGCCTCGGCGAAAATCGCCGGATCCTCGGCGCCGACGATGATTTGCTGGCCCGGCAGGATGAAGGTCGGCACCATGTTGATGCCCATGGCCTGCACTTCGGCCGCCTTCTGTTTGACGACATCCTCGTCTGTGTTCGAGGCAAGATAGGCTGCGATGGCCGGGCCGTCGTAGCCGCACTCGACCGCGCAGGCGGTCAGCACATCAATGTCACCCACGTGTTCGCCGCGCTGGAATTGCGCGGAATACAGGCGCTCGATTAGCGCCTCGATCTTCGCGGGATCGGGATCGACCGTCTGGGTGCGATGGATCAGCCGGTGCGCTTTCAGCGTATTGGCGCGGAACTGGATTTTCTCGAAGGCATAGTCGATGCCCCAGGCCTTGCCCGCTTCGCGCACGCGGGAGAAGATCATCTCGACCTTGTCGCGGCCGCCGAACTTCTTTTCGAGGAAGGGCAGATAGGGTTCGCCTTCGGGCGGCGTGTCCGGGTTGAGGAAGAACGGCAGCCAGCGCTTCTGGTACTGGAAGTCCGGCTGCTCCTGACGCACCAGCTCGACGGCCGCGGCCAGCCGCCGGGTGCCGATGAAGCACCAGGGGCAGACGACGTCGGAGACGATCTCGATCGTAAACATCAGGCGTTCTTCGTGACTTGGCCGCCCTGATCGAGCAGCTGCGCCTGCGCGGCGGCGAGGCGCGCGATCGGCACGCGCGGGCCGGAGCAGGACACATAGGTCAGCCCGATCTTGTGGCAGAAGGCGATGGAGGCCGGGTGGCCGCCGTGCTCGCCGCAGATGCCGACCTTGAGGTCGGGGCGCGTCTTGCGGCCTTCGGTCACGGCCAGCTTCATCAGTTCGCCGACGCCCTTCTGGTCGAGCACTTCGAAGGGGTTGTCCTGCAGGATGCCCGCTTCGTTGTAGTGCGGCAGGAACTTGTTCTCGGCATCCTCGCGGCTGAACGAGAAGGTCGCCTGCGTCAGGTCGTTGGTGCCGAAGCTGAAGAACTCGGCGTCCTGTGCCATGCGCCCGGCGCGCAGGCAGGCGCGCACGACTTCGAGCATGCTGCCGAACTTGACGCCGACGTTGATGCCATGAGTCAGCTCGACCACCTTGTGGATGCGCTTGACATAGCTGTGGATGCGCAGCAGTTCTTCCACCGTCGCCACCTGCGGCACCATGATTTCGGGATAAACCTCGATGCCTTCCTTGGCGCACAGCGCGGCGGCTTCGAGGATCGCCTGGATCTGCATCGAATACAGCTCGGGATAGGTGATGCCGAGGCGCACGCCGCGATGACCGAGCATCGGGTTGACCTCGGAGAGCGCGCGCACTTTCTTGAGCGTCTTTTCCTTCTTCTGGATGACGTCCTCTTCGAGGTGGCTGTCGCGGAAGTCGGTCATGCTGCGGCCGAGCTTGTCGAGGCCGTCGGCGTACTGCATGTAGAGCTTCGGGTTGAGAAGCTTGAGCGTCTCGGGCAGTTCTTCGAGCGCCTTCAGCGAATCGCGCAGATGGTGCAGGTGGGCGATTTCCAGTTCGAGCTGGGCGGCCGTCGGCAGGAATTCGTGCAGCGGCGGGTCCATCAGGCGCACGGTGACCGGCAGGCCCTTCATGGCCTTGAAAATGCCCTTGAAATCGGAACGCTGGATCGGCAGCAGGCGGTCGATGGCGGCTTGCCGCTCTTCCAGCGTCTCGGCGAGGATCATCTCCTGCACGATCGGCAGGCGGTCGGTGGCGTTGAACATGCGCTCGGTGCGGCACAGGCCGATGCCCATGGCGCCGAATTCACGCGCGCGCGCGGCATCTTCCGGCGTGTCGGCATTGGCCATCACCTTGAGGCGCGCGACCTGGTCGGCCCACTTGAGCAGGGTCACCATGTCCTCGTTGAATTCGGCCTGCACGGTCGGCACTTCGCCGGCATAGACGTTGCCGTTGCCACCGTCGATGGTGACGACGTCGCCTTCATGCAGGATGGTGTCGCCGATGCTGGCGCGGCGGTTCACATCGTCGATATGGATCGCGTCGCAGCCGGACACGCAAGGCTTGCCCATGCCGCGCGCGACCACCGCCGCGTGCGAGGTCTTGCCGCCGCGCGAGGTCAGGATGCCCTGCGCCTTGAAAAAGCCGTGGATGTCCTCGGGCTTGGTCTCCTCGCGCACGAGGATGACCTTCTCGCCTGCCTCGCCACGCTGCTCGGCGGAGTCGGCGTCGAAGACGATCTTGCCGGAGGCGGCACCGGGCGAGGCCGGCAGACCGGTGGCGAGCGGCTTGCCCTTGAAGTTGGGCGACAGTTGCGGCACCAGCAGTTGTTCGAGCATGCCCGGCTCGATGCGCAGCAGCGCCTTTTCCTTGCTGATCAGACCTTCCTTGAACATCTCGACCGAGGTGCGCACCATCGCTTGCGCGTTCATCTTGCCGTTGCGCGTCTGCAGGCAATAAAGCGTGTTGCGCTCGATGGTGAATTCGAAGTCCTGCACTTCCTTGTAATGCGTTTCGAGCCGGTTGTGCAGCTGGAGCAGCTGCTTGTAGATGTCCGGCATGTCCTGTTCCATCTCGGCGATGGGCTTCGGCGTGCGGATGCCGGCGACCACGTCCTCGCCCTGCGCATTGACGAGGTATTCGCCGTAGATCTGGTTCTCGCCGGTGCCGGGGTTGCGGGTGAAGCCGACGCCGGTGCCGGAGTCATTGCCCATGTTGCCGAACACCATCGTGCAGATGTTGCAGGCGGTGCCGCTGGCCATTTCCTTGGTGATCTTGAACTGTTTGCGGTAGTCGATGGCGCGCTTGCCGTTCCACGAACGGAACACCGCGCCGATGGCGATTTCGAGTTGCTTGAAGGGGTCTTCCGGGAAGGGCTTGCCGGTGTGTTCTTCGACGATCTTGAGGAACTGGTTGGCGAGTTCGGAGAGGTCTTCCGCCTTCAGGTCGACGTCCTGCGTGACGCTGACCTTGCGCTTCATCGCTGCCATGGCGTCGTCGAAGGGCTTGTCCTCGAGATTCAGCGCGATCTTCGCGAACAGCTGGATGAAGCGGCGATAGGCGTCGTAACCGAAGCGCGGGTTGTTGGTCAGCTTGATCAGCGCCGCGAGCGAGGTTTTGTTGAGGCCGAGGTTGAGAATGGTATCCATCATGCCCGGCATCGACATCGAGGAGCCGGAACGTACCGAGACGAGCAGCGGGTTTTCGCTACCGCCGAGCTGCTTGCCGGTCTTCTTCTCGATATCCTTCATGTACTTGAGGATCTCGTCCCAGGCGCCCTTGGGCAGTTCGTCGTGCTCCAGATAGGCCAGGCAGGCTTCGGTGGTGATGGTGAAGCCCGGCGGGACATTCAGGCCGATCTGCGTCATCTCGCACAGGTTCGCGCCTTTGCCGCCCAGCAGCATCTTGTTCTTGCCATCGCCTTCTTCGAAGGCATAGACGAACTTCTGGCTAGCCATTTCCATTCCCTTTCGTAATTAGTATGTAATGCAGTCATGCTGCAAAGCAGCACAGCCCAATAAGATATCAAAATAGGCTAAAAACGGGTAGTTTTTACTTCAAGGTATTTTTCACTAATGTGGTTTCGCAATCTTCGACTTTACCGTCTGCCGCGAGGCTTCAAGCCCGATCTGGCCGATCTTGACGCCCGCCTCGCCCAACGTCCCCTCGCCCGCTGCGGCAGTTTCGATATGGCCAGCCGTGGCTGGGTTTTTCCCCGTCAGGAAGGCGCCTTCGTCCATGCCGTCAATCGCCAGTGGCTACTGGCGCTGGGGGTCGAGCAGAAATTGCTGCCGACGACCGTGATCCGCCAGACTGCACAGGAACGCGCCGCCGTCATCGAGGCGGAACAGGGTCGCAAGGTCGGTCGCAAGGAAATGCGCGACATCTTCGAGCGCGTCATGGAGGAACTTCTGCCCAAGGCCTTTTCGCAGCGGCGTACCACCTGGGCGTGGCTCGACCCACTACATGGCTGGCTTGCCGTGGATGCCGGCTCGGACGCCCGCGCCGACGAATTCATGGAAGTATTGCTGGCCACGCTTGATGACGTGGCCCTGCGCCCTTTGCAAACGCAGGTGTCGCCGATGTCCGCGATGACTGGCTGGCTAGCCGCTGGCGAGTCACCCGCTGGTTTCAGCCTCGACAGCGATCTCGAGCTGCGTGCCGCGAGCGAATCGCAATCGGCGATCCGCTACGTTCATCACGACATCGGTGGCCCGGAAGTCGCAGCGCACATCGCAGCGGGCAAGCTCGTCACCAAGCTCGGCATGACCTGGAACGACAAGGTGTCCTTCGTGCTCACCGACAAGCTGCACCTCAAGCGGCTGGCCTTCCTCGATGTACTCAAGGAGCAGTCCGAAAAAACAGCAGAAGGTGCCGATGAGCTGTTCGACGCCGACTTCGCCCTGATGGCCGGGGAACTGGCGCATCTGTTCGAGGACCTGCTGGTGGCGCTGGGCGGCGAACTTAAACCAACCTAGCGCCGTCCCCATTCCCCATGCTGGCGGCGAAACGGACATAGCCGTCCCGCCAGCGCCGACTTTCGGTGCTCAGAACGCCTGGAGGTCCGCGCCGTCGATGTCGAGCGAATGCCGCCAGAACTGGTCGTCACGGTCGAACAGGCGATAGGTGCCGCGCGGTCCCCAGGTGCCGGCCGGGTAGGTGTTGATGAACTCGCGTTCCATCGACCAGACCTTCAACACCGGATCGACGACCCGCCACGCCCATTCCACCTCGTCGTAACGCAGGAACAGCGAGTGGTCGCCTTGCAGGGTATCAAGCAGCAGACCCTCGTAGGCATCGTATTCCTCGTCGCTGGCCTTGCGGTAGGTGGCGTCGAGGCTCAGGGTGCGCGTGTGCAGTTCCAGTCCCGGTACCTTCACCTGCAACTCCATTTTCATGCAGTCGTTCGGCTGGATGCCGAGCATGATCCAGTTGGGATGCGCGGGATCATGACGGGTGTGGCGCAGCAGATCCTGCGGCGGATTCTTGAAACGGATGCAGATCGCCGAGCTGCCTTCGACCATGCGCTTGCCGGTGCGCAGGTAGAACGGCACACCTGACCAGCGCCAGTTGTCCACGAACAGCTTCAGCGCGGCATAGGTCTCGGTGGTGCTGTCCGGGGCCACCCCGGGTTCCTCGGTATAACCGGGCACCGCATTGCCGTCGATGGTGCCGCTGGTGTATTGACCGCGGAAGGCGTGGGCGTGCACGGCATTCTGCGTGATCGGCCGGATTGCCTTGAGTACCTTGACCTTTTCATCGCGCAGATGTTCGGCCGCCATCGACACGGGCGGTTCCATGGCCACCAGCGCCATCAGTTGCAGCAGGTGGCTCTGGATCATGTCGCGCAAGGCGCCCGCCCCTTCGTAATAGCCGGCGCGCCCTTCGATGCCCAGCGTCTCGGAGTGCGTGATCTGCACGTGGTCGATGTAGTGCCGGTTCCAGAGGGGTTCGAGCATCATGTTGGCGAAGCGGAACACCATGACGTTCTGCACCGTGCCCTTGCCCAGATAGTGGTCGATGCGGTAGATCTGCGGTTCGTCGAGATACTTGTAGAGGCTCTGCTGGAGCGTCTGGGCCGACAGCAGGTCGTAGCCGAAGGGTTTTTCGAACACGACGCGGCGCCAGCCGTTCTTCTGCTCGAGCAGGCCGACATTGCCGAGTTTTTCGATGATGGCCGGAAACTCGGCGGGACGCACCGACATGTAGAACACGACGTTGCGCGGAAACTCCGGGGCTTCTTCAAGGGACTGCCGTAGTTGGTCGTAGGCGCTGTCGTCGCCCGACGGATTGGCTTGATAGTGCATCCGCGTGTGGAAACGCTGGCAGGCGCTATGGTCGTAACCGTCCGGATACTTCGCGGTGAGCATCGCGGTGACTTCGTCGCTCCACTCCTCGGCACTCCGCGCTTCACGGCCGACGGCGAGGATCACCATCTTGTCCGGCAGGCGTCCGGCGATTTCAAGCCGGAACAGTGCCGGAATCAGCTTGAGTCGTGACAGGTTGCCACCCGCACCGAAGATGACCAGCGTGCAGGGATCGATGGTTTTCATCATTTTTCCTTCATTGCATGGCCGCCGAAGGCGTTGCGCATGATGGCGAGCAGGCGGTTCGCGTAGCCGGTACTGTCCTGGCTGGCGAAGCGCATCTGCAGGGCCAGTGTCAGTACCGGTGCGGGAACCCCTTGTTCGATGGAATCGATCACCGTCCAGCGGCCTTCGCCCGAATCCGACACATAAGGCGCGATGTTGGCCAGCTCCTGATCGTGCTTGAGTGCGTCGGCGGTGAGGTCGAGCAGCCAGCTGCGCACGACGGAACTGTGGCGCCACAATTCGGTGATCTGGGCAAGATCCAGAGCGAATTCCTGTTTGTGCTTCAGCAGATCCAGGCCTTCGGCAAGCGCCTGCATCATGCCGTACTCGATACCGTTGTGCAGCATCTTCGTGTAGTGACCGGCGCCCACCGGGCCGACGTGCGCCCAGCCACGATCCGGCGCGGGGGCCAGCGCCTTGAGCACTGGTTCCACGACCTTGGCAACCTCCGGCGTCGCACCCACCATCAGGCAATATCCGTTCTCCAGTCCCCAGACGCCGCCCGAGGTCCCGGAGTCCATGAAGCCGATACCCTGCTCCGCCAGCCAGGCGCCGCGTCGCTGGCTATCTTTGTAGTTGGAATTGCCGCCATCGACGATGACATCCCCCTTGGCCAACATCGGCACCAGTTCCTTCAACTGGTTCTCGGTTGGCTCGCCGCTCGGCAGCATCAGCCAGATCACGCGTGGCGCCGGCAGTTGGCTGACCGCGTTGGCGACCGACGTCGCGGCGATCATGCCCACCTCGGCGGTCAGCCCGGCGACCACCTTGTCATCACGGTCGTAGCCGACCACCTCGATGCCGTTGCGCCGCAGGCGTCGCACCATGTTGCCGCCCATTTTTCCCAAGCCGATCATCGTCAGACGCATGCTGTTTCCTTCTCGTAAAGTGACGTTGTATTCTGCCGGCCATGCAAACAAGACAATCCTGCCGCTGGCATGTGCTCACCGCTGCCGATGCGCTGGAGCGCACCGCAACGGACCAAATCTTGCGCGCCGCGCAACAGGCCATTGCCCGCAGCGGCGCCTTCCATATTGTATTGGCGGGTGGTAGCACGCCGCGCCGCATTTACCGCGCATTGAGCCGGGCAGATACCGACTGGTCGCGCTGGCACATCTGGTTTGGCGACGAACGCTGTCTGCCTGCGGACGTTGCCGAACGCAATAGTCGCATGGCGGCCGTCGCCTGGCTCGACCAGGTGCCGATCCCACCCACGCAGGTTCATGCGATTCCCGCCGAACTGGGTGCCAGCGCGGCAGCGACTGCTTATGCGCGCACGCTGGCTGGTCAGGACGATTTCGATCTGGTACTGCTCGGACTGGGTGAGGATGGTCATACCGCCAGTCTCTTCCCCGGTCATGACTGGGGCACGACAACCACCGCGCCCGCTGCGCTGGCGGTATTCGATGCACCCAAACCACCGCCCGAGCGTGTCTCGCTGTCCGCGCGACGGCTGTCCGCCACCCGCGAACTGATCTTTCTCGTCAGCGGCGCAGGCAAGCGGCAGGCGGTGGCCGACTGGCGGGCCGGCGTGGCCATCCCCGCCGCCGCCATTGCGCCAGCGGGCGGTGTGGACATCCTGCTCGATTTCGCCTGACATCGCCTAGAGCTCGACGGGCGTCGGTGTTGCCCGCCAGATGTCGCGGCAATACTCGGCGATGGTGCGGTCGGACGAAAACTTGCCCATGCGGGCGACGTTGAGGATGGACATGCGTGTCCAGCGTGCCGTGTCGCGATAGGCCGCGCTCACCTCTTCCTGGCAGGCGATATAGGCGGCATAGTCGGCCAGCAGCAGATAGGGATCGTCGTAGAGCAGATTGTCGATCAGCGGCTGGAAGGTCGTGCGGTCGCCATGCGAAAACAGGCCGCTGCCGATCAGGTCGATGACGCCCTTCAATTCCGGATTGCTGTTGTAGATGTCCCGTGGCCGATAGCCGTCGGCGAGGGTACGCTCCACTTCTTCCGTGGTTTGGCCGAAGAGGAAGAAGTTCTCGGCGCCGACCTCTTCGCGGATCTCGACGTTGGCGCCGTCGAGTGTGCCGATGGTCAGCGCGCCGTTCATCGAGAACTTCATGTTGCCGGTGCCCGAGGCCTCCTTGCCGGCTGTCGAGATCTGCTGCGACAGGTCGGCGGCCGGATACACGCCGTGCCCGCACTTGACGCTGTAGTTGGGCAGGAATGCCACCTTGAGCCGACCGGCGACATCGGGATCGCGATTCACCACCTCGCCCACCGAGTTGATCAGGCGGATCATCAGCTTGGCCATGAAATAGCCCGGCGCGGCCTTGCCGCCGAAGATGAAGGTGCGCGGCGTCATTTCGACCGCCGGGTTGCACTTGATGCGGTTGTAGAGGGTCACGATGTGCAGCACATTGAGGTGCTGGCGCTTGTATTCGTGGATGCGCTTGGCCTGCACGTCGTAGAGGCTCGCCGGATCGACCGTCACGCCGCAGCGCCGCTGGATCCGGGCGGCCAGTAACTCCTTGCGCTCGCGCTTGATCTGGCGCCAGCGTTCCTGAAAGGCCGGATCGTCGGCATGCGCTTCCAGCGCACGCAGTTTGGAGAGATCATTTTCCCAGGCCGGGCCGATGGTCTCCGTCAGCAGTTTCGCCAGCCCCGGATTGCTGAGCATCACGAAACGCCGCGGCGTGACGCCGTTGGTCTTGTTCTGGAACTTGTGTGGCCAAAGCTCATGGAAATCGCGCAACACGGTCTGCTTGAGCAGGCGCGAGTGCAGTTCGGCCACGCCGTTGATGGCGAAGCTGCCGACGCAGGCCAGGTGCGCCATGCGCACGTAGCGCGGGCCGGATTCATCGATGATCGAGAGGCGTTCGACATGGCCGGTGTCGAACGGATAGCGCACGCGCACCTCGTCGAGGTGCCGCGCATTGATCTCCATGATGATTTCGAGGTGGCGCGGCAGCAGGCTCTGGAACAGCGGCAGCGGCCATTTTTCGAGCGCTTCGGGCAGCAGGGTGTGGTTGGTGTAGGCGAAGGTATTGCGCGTCACATGCCAGGCCGTGTCCCAATCCATGTGGTTCTTGTCCACCAGCAGGCGCATGAGTTCCGCGACGGCGATGGCCGGATGCGTATCGTTGAGCTGGGCGCTGAACTTTTCATGGAAACGCGTCAGCGGCATGCCGGTACTGCGGTGGACGCGCAACATGTCCTGCAGCGAGCAGGTGACGAAGAAATGCTGCTGCAGCAAGCGCAGGCGCTTGCCGATCTCCGGTTCATCGTTCGGATAGAGCACCTTGCTAATGGTTTCCGAGCGCACTTCGCGCGTCACCGCGCCGTAGTAGTCGCCGCGGTTGAAGGCATGGAAATCGAAACCCTCGGATGCTTCCGCGGTCCACAAGCGCAGCAGATTAACCGTGTTGACCCCATGACCGAGGATCGGCGTGTCGATCGCGATGCCCTGGAAGGTTTCGCTCGGGATCCAGCGCACACGCAGGTTCCCGGCATCGTCGGTGTAGCGCTCGGTATGGCCGCCGAGCTTGACCTCATAGGCGATGTTGGGGCGACGCACCTCCCAGGGATTGCCATAGCGCAGCCAGTTGTCGGTCGTCTCGACCTGTTCGCCATTCCTGATTTCCTGGTTGAAGATGCCGAATTCGTAACGGATGCCGTAGCTGATCGCTGGAATCTCGAGGCTGGCCAGAGAATCCATGAAGCAGGCCGCCAGTCGACCGAGGCCACCGTTGCCCAGCCCGGGTTCTTCTTCGTGCTCCAGCAGTTCGTCGAGATCGAGGCCCAGACCAGCCAGCGCCTTGCGCGTGTTTTCCTCGATGCCGAGGTTCAGCAGATTGTTGCCCATGAACGGGCCCGGCAGGTATTCGGCCGACAGATAACAGACCGTGCGTGGATTGGCTTGCTGATAGGCGCGGGTCGTGCCGACCCAGCGATGCAGCAGGCGATCACGCACCGTGTAGGCAAGTGCCTTGTACTTGTCGTTGAGCGAGGCGACTTCGAGGAAGCGCCCCTGCACGTAAAACAGATTGTCGAGGAACGCCAGCCGGATCGATTCCTCGGATAGTCCGGTACGGACCCGCTCGTTTTCGGCACCCTGCGTCTTGCCACGTTTTGGCTCGGCCATGTAGTTTTCCCCCGTTAGATTGCTTGCAAGACGGGGTGGTGCCGTCCCGTCAGCGCCGACTATTATGTATCAGCATTCGCTAATGCGCTTGGCAATGTGCGCCAGCGCCTCCTCGACCTGATCGACGAGGATCAGACACAAGTCGCCTGGCTGCAGCTTGGCGAGCGCCGTGTCGATGGCGAGAAACTCGCCGCGAATCTCCTCGATCTGCTTTGTGCGCACGGCATTGGCCAATCCCTGCTGCAACAGCGCCAGCACCTCGCCATCGGCGCGGCCGCGCTGACAGGCATCCTGATAGAGGATTGCGCCATCGAAGGCGGCACCGAGGATTTCGGTCTGGCGAATGATGTCCTCGTCGCGCCGGTCGCCCGCGCCGCTGATCACCACCCAGCGTTGCTGTGCCGGTAGCGCATCGACCGCGTGGACCAGTGCCTGGATGGCATCCGGATTGTGGCCATAGTCGGCGACCAGCGTCGCGCCCTTGTACTCGAAGACGTTGAAGCGCCCCGGCGCGGTACCCGCATCGCTGACGAAGGTGGCGAGACCGAGCCGGATCGTGTTCCAGTCTATGCCCAGCGCCCAGGCCGCGCCGACGGCGGCCATGACGTTCTCGACCTGGAAGCCGATCGTGCCGTTGCGGGTCAGCGGTATGCCGCTGAGTTCCAGTCGTTCGGCCTGCACACCCTCGGCACAAACGATGGCATTGCCATCCCGGAAGATGGTGCGCTTACCCTGCGCGCGGTGCGTCATCATCACGGACAGGTGCGGATCGATGGCGAAGAAGGTTACGTGGCCGGGACAGGCGGCCGCCATTTTCACGACATTGGGGTCGGTTGCATTCAATACTGCCGTCCCGTCAGCGCCGACGTTCTGGACGATGACGCGCTTGACCACGGCGAGTTCCTCGGTCGTGGTGATGAAGTTGAGGCCGAGATGGTCGCCGATGCCGATATTGGTCACCACGGCGACATCGCTGCGGTCGAAGCCGAGACCCTCACGCAGCACCCCGCCGCGGGCGACCTCGAACACCGCGGCATCGACCTCCGGATGCAGCAGCACGTTCTTCGCGCTCTTCGGGCCGCTGCAATCACCGGTATCGATGCGCCGTCCCTCGACATACACGCCGTCGGTCGTCGTCATGCCCAGGCGCTTGCCGGTCTGGGCGATCAGATGGGCCGTGAGCCGCACGGTCGTCGTCTTGCCATTGGTGCCGGCGACGGAGACAAGCGGGATGCGGCCGTTCTCGTTTGGCCCGAACATGGTGTCGATGACGACCGCACCGACATCGCGACCCTTGCCGTAGGACGGGTCGAGGTGCATGCGCAGGCCGGGGGCGGCATTCACTTCGACCATGCCGCCGCCCTGCTTTTCGAGGGGCAGGCCGATGTTTTCACAGACGACGTCGACGCCGGCGATGTCGATGCCGACCATTTTCGCGGCGGCGATCGCGCGTGCGGCCACTTGCGGATGCACGTCGTCGGTTACATCAGTCGCCGTGCCGCCGGTCGACAGGTTGGCGTTGTTGCGCAACACCGCGCGCGCGCCCTTGGGCAGCACCGTGTCGGCGCTGTAGCCCTGCACCGCCAAGCGCGCATGCGCGATTTCGTCAAAGCGGATCTTGGTCAGCGAAGTCGCATGGCCGGTGCCGCGCCGTGGATTCTGGTTTTCGATCTCGACCAGCTGGCGCACGGTATGCACGCCGTCGCCAATGACCGTCGGCGGTTCGCGCCGTGCGGCAGCCACCAGCTTGTCGCCGACGACCAGCAGGCGGAAGTCGTTGCCGGTAATGAACTTTTCGACCATGACATGCCGGCTGATCTCCTTCGCGGCGGCAAATGCGATATCGAAATGGTCCCGGCTGACGATACCCACCGTCACGCCCTTGCCCTGGTTGCCATCGAAGGGTTTGGTGACCACCGGCAGGCCGATTTCCAGCGCCGCCTGCCAGCCGGCTTCATTGTCGCCACCGATGACCCGGCCAATGGGCACCGGCACACCGGCCGACCGCAGCAGTTCCTTGGTCAGGTCCTTGTCCTGTGCGATCGCTTCGGCGATCGCCGAAGTACTGTCGATTTCAGCCGCTTGGATGCGGCGCTGTTTGCTGCCCCAGCCGAACTGCACGAGGCTGCCGCGCGTCAGGCGACGATAGGGAATGTCGCGCGCCACGGCAGCGTTCACGATGGAACCGGTGGAGGGGCCCAGCCGTTCGTCCTCGTCGAGTTCCCGCAATTCGGCGATGGCCGCATCGAGATCGAACGGGGCGTCGGCAAGTGCGGCGCGGCACAGGGCTTCGGCCAGTTCAAGCGCACGCCGGCCTACTGCTTCTTCCGTATATTCGACGACGAGTTGATAGAGGCCGGTTTCCGTGGTTGGCGCTGTCCGGCTGAATGACACCGGGCAACCGGCTTGTGCCTGCAGGTTCAATGTGGCGAACTGCAGGGCATGGGCCAAGGCAAGCTCGCCTTCGTAGCCGATCGGACGCATCGCGCCGATGAGCGGGAAGCGCGCCCGCACCCGTGCTTCGAAACCCGGCAGATGACTGATGGCACATTCGTGTCCCTCGCAGCGAACCAAGGCCTGGATGGCGGTATGGCGGGACCAGAGATTGGGGCCGCGCAGGGCCCGGATACGGGAAATTTCCATGATGTAGGGAGTTCAGGCAGCAGCAGCGGTGGGTTCGGGACGATAGGTTTCGATGCCGGCGCGCAACAGTTCGGGCGTGAGCCCCAGCGCCCAGCCCGCTGCCAGCGCGGCCAGCACGGCGGTCAGGTAGGCGGTCGAGTCCTGCAGCAGGGGAATCAGACTCAGATCCAAGAGTGGCGCCTCGAGCGAGGCGGCGGCCAATACGATCTTGCTGTCGCGGATCAGCAGGGCCCGCCCGCCCTTGCGGCGATGCTCGACGATCAGCGGCAGCGCGGCATCAATGCCGAAAAAGATCACTTCGCCGTCGCACAATTCGGCCATTTCGGCGACGGTCGGATCGTCGGCATTGAGGACAGCGGCGCCGGAAGGCAGCACCACATCGACCTGCGTGCGGAAAACTTTAAAGAGCTGGTCGGAATTTTCGATCCCCTGCTCCGGCAGCAGCACCGCGTTGTCGATGGCGGTAATCACGCCCACCTGACAACGCTCGTAGGCCAGCCCTTCGCCTGCCATCGAATTCGGCGGGTTTTCGATCACGATGGTATCGACGGCGCGGTTCATCAGCAGCCGCCGCGCCGGCTCGAAATGGGCGCTGTCGCCGGCTTCCACCTGACGCTGGTCAAGGAACAGGCCGGCCGCACAGGCGAGTCCGGTGTGTCGGTCGGTGAGACGCGACAAGGCGGCGACAATCTGCGCTACCAGCGTCGTATCGCGGTTGCCGGTCACACCGACGATGGGCACGCAGCAGCTGTCGGTGCCGGGGAACAGATGATCGATGATCGCCTTGCCGACCGGACGCGGCTTGCCCACCGCGGGCTTGAGGTGCATCAGCAGGCTCGGGCCGGCATTGACTTCGACGATGGCGCCACCCTGCTCCTGCAAGGGTCGTGAAATGTCTTCGCAGACCAGATCGACACCAGCGATATCGAGACCGACGATCTTCGCGGCGAGGCAGGCCGCCTTGGCGACCTCCGGATGCACCTCGTCGGTGACGTCGAAGGCATGGTTGCCGGTACGCTGGATCACCACTTCCTTGCCCGCCGGGGGCACGGAATCGCCATCGTAGCCATGGCGCGCCAGCTCCATCCGGGCAGCGGTGTCGATGCGGATCATGTTGAGCGGATGCTCTTCGGTGGAACCGCGGCGCGGGTCGGTGTTGATCTGGGTGTCGATCAGTTGCTGGATGGTCGCCTGACCATCGCCGGTGATGACCACCCGGTCGCTGCGATTCGCGGCGGCGAGCTTGCCACCGACGACCAGCAGGCGGTGTTCGGCACCCTTGACCGAACGCTCGATCATGACGCCGCCGCCCTCTTCGTCCGCCACGCCATAGGCTGTGGCAATTTCTTCCTGCGTGTTCAGTTCGATGAAAACGCCGCGTCCGTGGTTGCCGTCATAGGGCTTGATGCAGACCGGCAGGCCAATGTCCTGCGCGGCTTCCCAGGCATCCTCGGGGCTGTCGACCATGCGGCCTTCGGGCACCGGCACGCCGCAGGGCTGCAGCAGCGACTTGGTGAGATCCTTGTCGCGCGAGATGCTTTCGGCGATAGCGCTGGTCAGGTCAGTTTCGGCTGTCCAGATGCGACGACTCTTCGCCCCGTAGCCCAACTGCACGAGGTTGGCATCCGACAGCCGGATCGCCGGAATGTCGCGGGAGTCGGCGGCATCGACGATGGAGGCAGTGCTGGGGCCGAGCAGTTTGGAATCGGCCAGGTCGGTCAGTTCCTCGATGGCTGCGGCGACGTCGAAGGGCTTGTCCTCGATGGCCGCCATCACGAGGTCGCGGGCGGCATACAGGGCGGCACGCGTGACATCCTCCTGCCAGGCGCGGACGACCACCTTGTAATGACCGCGCTCCTTCATTTCACGCGCCTTGCCAAAGCCGCCGGGCATGCCGGCGAGGTTTTGCAGTTCGAGCGTGACATGTTCGAGGATATGTCCTGGCCATGTGCCTTCCTGTACGCGGCGCAGGAAACCGCCGCGTTCTTCGTAGCTGCAGCGATGTTCGATGAGCGAAGGCAGCCAGCCGGAAAGCCGTTCGTAGAAGCCGGGTATCGTGTTCGAGGGGCAATCTTCCAGCTCGCCGATGTCGATCCATGCTTCGAGGACCGGACGGTAGGTCCACATGTTGGGACCGCGTAAATGCACAATCTTGAGGAATTCGATGGTTTTCATCTTGTAATGTGAATTTTGTTAAACGCGAAACTTCTGGACGCTTAACGCGTTAATCACCCGAAAGCTGACATTTCACCCGAAATAAAAGTCGGCGCTGGCGAGACGGCACGCCGTATCATTCCTGCCATAAACATCGTATTTTCATCTCCGTGACTGCCTGCGACACTTTACTCCAAGCCATGCCTGCCGAAGGCAGCGAAACAATGCTGGCCACGCTGGAAATCGACCTCGACGACCGCCTCGATTTTCGCCTCGCCACCTTGCGCCTGACCGGGGGGTATCTCCATTGCGGCGATCAGTCCTGGCCGCTCTCCGCCGACCTGACGCTGGCCCACCATGACCATGCCGGCGTCGGCAGTCTCGAACTCTTCGACGCGAACGGCCTGCGGGCGTGCTGGCGCTATACCCTGAGCCGCAACCCGGCAGCCTTGCGCTTCGAACGCGCCTTCAATCGCCAGCGCGACAGCCTTGTCAGCGGCCTGCCGCCCCCGCCGGCTGTCGCCGCCACCTGCCCGATCTGCCAGGGGCCGATTCCGCCGGACGAAGAGGACTGCCCCAACTGCGCGCGCGAACTGCACACGCCACCCTCGACCTGGACGCTGCTGCGCATCTGGCGCTTCGCCAAGCCCTACAAGGGCATGTTGCTCGCCGGCTTCCTGCTGACGCTGGCCGCCACCGCGGCGACGCTGGTACCGCCCTATCTGACCATGCCGCTGATGGACGAGGTGCTGATCCCTTACCAGAACGGCAAGCCCATCGACGTGACCAAGGTCGCCTGGCTGCTCGGCGGACTGCTCGGCGCGGCGTGCCTGGCCTGGGCGCTGGGCTGGGCGCGTACCTACATCCTCGCGCTGGTTTCGGAGCGCATCGGCGCTGACCTGCGTACCACCACCTACGAGCATCTGATGAAACTCAGCCTCGAATACTTCGGCGGCAAGCGCACCGGCGATCTGCTCGCGCGCATCGGCTCGGAGACCGACCGCCTCAATGTCTTCCTGTCATTGCACTTGCTCGATTTCGCCACCGATATCCTGATGATCACGATGACCGCGATCATCCTGTTCTCGATCAACCCGTGGCTGGCGCTCGTCACGCTGGTGCCCTTGCCCATCATCGGCTGGCTGATTCACATCGTGCGCGACAAGCTGCGCACCGGCTTCGAGCAGATCGATCGCGTCTGGGCGGAAGTCACGAACGTGCTGGCCGACACGATTCCCGGCATTCGCGTCGTCAAGGCCTTCGCCCAGGAATCCCGCGAGGCCGAGCGCTTTCGTGAAGCCAACCGGCACAATCTGTACGTCAATGACCGCCTCAACCGCGTCTGGTCGCTGTTTGCCCCGTCGGTCGGTCTGCTTACCGAAATCGGCGTGCTGGTGGTGTGGATTTTCGGCATCTGGCTGATCGCGCACGACAGCATCACGGTCGGCGTACTGACCGCCTTCCTCGCCTACATCTCGCGCTTCTACATGCGCATGGACTCGATGAGCCGCATCGTTTCGCACACGCAAAAAGCCGCCGCTGGCGCCAAGCGCATTTTCGACATCCTCGATCATGTGTCGAGCGTGCCCGACCCGGCCAAGCCGCAGGCGCTACCGCCGGTCACCGGCGGCATCCGCGTCGAAAACGTCCATTTTCGCTACGGCAACCGTTCCATCCTGCGCGGCGTCGATCTCGACATCCAACCCGGCGAGATGATTGGCCTCGTCGGCCACAGTGGTTCGGGCAAGAGCACGCTGGTGAACCTGATCTGCCGCTTCTACGATGTCAGCGAAGGTGGCATCAAGGTCGAGGGTGTCGACCTGCGCAGCGTGCGCGTGGCCGACTACCGCAAGCACATCGGCCTTGTGTTGCAGGAACCCTTCCTGTTCTTCGGCACCATCGCCGAGAACATCGCCTACGGCAAGCCCGACGCCACGCGCGAGGAAATAGTCGCCGCCGCGCGCGCCGCCCACGCCCACGAATTCATCCTGCGCCAGCCCTTTGGCTACGATTCACTGGTCGGCGAGCGCGGCCAGTCGCTCTCCGGTGGCGAACGCCAGCGCATTTCGATCGCCCGCGCCCTGCTGATCGATCCGAAGATCCTGATCCTCGATGAAGCCACCTCGGCGGTCGATACCGAGACCGAATTCGAGATCCAGAGCGCACTCAACAACCTGATCCGCGGCCGCACGACCCTCGCCATCGCCCACCGCCTGTCCACGCTGCGGCGTGCTGACCGGCTCGTCGTCATGGATCGCGGCAAGATCGTTGAGATCGGCAACCACGACGACCTGATGGCGCGCGAGGGGCACTACTATCGCCTCTATATGGCGCAGAGCAAGCAGCTCGACGAACCACCACCGCTGGGCGAACCCGAAAAGGAAGCCATGCCACTGCCACCGCCCGAACACAAGGCCGGCGAGCGGGAGGTGCTGGCATGAGCAGGAAACCCGTTTCCTCGGCCTTCACGCTGAACCGCAATGCCTTCGGCAAGCTGATCTACACCGGCGCCGACGGCACGCTGCACGAAGGCATCACCCCCGTGCGCGCCTTCGCCCTCACCGCGCCGGATGAGGGCATTTCGCTGCTCTCGGTTGAAGGCAAGGAACTGCAGTGGATCGACCGGCTGGGTGATTTGCCGGAGGCGACGCACACGCTGATTGCCGAAGAACTCGCCCAGCGCGAGTTCATGCCGGTGATCCAGCGCATCGTCTCGGTCGGCAGCTTCGCCACGCCGAGCACCTGGCAGGTCGAGACCGACCGTGGCCCGACGGAACTGATCCTCAAGAGCGAGGACGACATCCGCCGCCTGCGTGGAACGCGTTACCCGCAGGGCCTGCTGATCGCCGACAGTAACGGCATCCAGTTCATGATTCGCGACCGCAGTGCGCTCGACGCGCACAGCCAGAAGATTCTCAAGCGCTTCCTGTAATCATGGCGCCGATGAAAGTCGGCGCTGGCGGGACGGCATGCACGTCGCGCGAGCAGCTATATACTGCCTGCGTCTCCTGGATACTGGCGAATACATCTTTCTATGCTCCGGCACGACCCTATCCGCGTTCTGCATATCGAAGACGAGGCAGTTTTTCGTCAGTTGGTGCGCGGTGCCCTGAGCGATACGGAGACAAGCTTTGATATCACGTCGATCAGCACCTGGGATGAGTTCGAGAAGGAATTGGCCGGCGAAGGCTGGGATTGCGTGTTGTCCGACATGCACCTTGTCGGTTTCACTGGTATCGATATCCTCAAATGGTTGATCGAGCGTTATCCGGACCTGCCCGTAGTGATTCTCACCGGTACCGGCAATGAGGAACTCGCTGTCGAGGCGATGAAACTGGGCGCCGCCGACTACATCCTGAAAACGCCCAACTTTATGGCCAGCCTTCCCTACACCTTGCAAGGCGTGGTGAAGTCCGCTCACGATGCCCGGATTTCCCGCCGCGCCGAACTCGATCTGCATCTGGCCGCCAAGGTCTTCGAAGCCAGCGGCGAAGGTATCGTCATCACCGATGCCGAACAGACCATTCTCGCGGTCAATCCGTACTTTTGCGAAGTCACCGGCTATACGCCGGAAGAGGTGATCGGCCGCAAGCCAAGTCTGCTGAAGTCCGGCCAGCACGATCCGCTGTTTTATGCGGATATGTGGGCCAGCATCAAGGACACGGGTTCCTGGCGCGGCGAGATTACCAACCGGCGCAAGGATGGCACGTTCTACAACGAGTGGCTGTCGATCGCCGCCGTACGCAATCCCGAGTCGGGCGCCATCAGCCACTACATTGGCCATTTCTCCGATGTTGCCGAACGCCGGGTGATGGACGGGCGCTTGCGTCATCTGGCCCAGTTCGACGCGCTCACCGATCTGCCGAATCGCAGCCTGCTGGCCGACCGCCTTGCCCAGGCACTCAGCAATGCGGCGCGCTATGAGCGTGCCGTCGCCCTGCTCTCAATCGACATCGCCCGCTTCCACAGCATCAACGACACGCTCGGCCATGGTGCCGGCGACCAGGTACTGATCGAGACGGCACGCCGGCTTTCCGGACTGGTGCGTTCCGGCGACACCGTGGCCCGCAGTGGTGCGGACGATTTTGCCGTGATTCTCGCCAACCTCGATCAGGACAAGGATGTGATCGTACTGGCCCAGCGCATCCTCGACCGGATTGCCGCGCCGATGGATATTTGCGGCCAGCCTTTGACGATTTCAGCCAATGTTGGCATCGGTCTGTATCCGAAAGATGGCGAAACCACGGACGACTTGCTCAAGGCGGCCGACATCGCGCTCGGTCGTTCGCGTCAAGCGGGGACGGGCACATTTCGCTTCTTCGCGCAAGGCATGGATGCCGACGCGGCCCAGCGCCTGCGGCTTGAATCCGATTTGCGCCTGGCCATCGAACAGGAGGCTCTGGAACTTCATTACCAGCCGCAGATCAACCTGGTCAACGGCCGCATCTGCGGTTACGAAGCGCTGCTGCGCTGGCAACACCCGGAAATGGGCCCCGTCCCCCCGGCACGCTTCATCCCGTTGGCGGAGGAAACCGGCCTGATCGACCGCATCGGCGCCTGGGTGATCAATGTTGCCTGCCGGCAGAACAAGGCCTGGCTGGACGCCGGCTTCCCCCTGCTGCCCATGGCGGTCAACGTCTCGGCCCACCAGTTCAAGCATTCCAGTCTGGTCGAGATCGTCACGCGGGCCCTGCAAGACACCGGCCTGCCGGGTTCGGGGCTCGAACTCGAAATCACCGAATCGGCCTTTCTCGACGATATGGACAAGGTCGTGAGCACCCTCGGACAAATCAAATCGCTGGGCGTGCTGCTGGCGCTCGACGATTTCGGCACCGGCTACTCTTCCCTGTCGCACCTGTCGAGCCTGCCCTTCGACAAGATCAAGATCGACCAGAGTTTCATCCGCGACATCACTTCGAATCCGATCAATGCCGCCATCGTCAATGCCACCATCGCGATGGGTCGCAGCCTGAACATGACGGTGCTTGCCGAGGGCGTGGAAAACGAAGCCCAACTGCAATTCCTGCGCAACCGGCAATGCGAAGCAATGCAAGGCTGGCTGTTCAGCAAGGCCCTCGCGCCCGAACAACTCGGCGCATTGATGAGCGCCGGAAACGCGCTGAAAGTCGGCGCTGGCGGGACGGCACCCGAAACCCTCCTGATCGTCGATGACGAGCAGAACATCCTGAACTCGCTGCGCCGTCTGCTGCGTCGCGAGAATTACGAGATCCTCACCACCACGTCGCCGACGGAAGCTTTCGACCTGCTCGCCCGCTATCACGTCCAAGTCGTCATCTCGGACCAGCGCATGCCCGAGATGAGCGGCACCGAGTTTCTGGCCCGCGTCAAGCAGCTATACCCGGACACCGTACGCATCGTGCTGTCCGGCTATACCGATCTGGAATCGCTGACCGATGCCATCAATCGCGGCGCGATATATCGTTTTCTCGTCAAACCCTGGGAAGATGAAGCGCTGCGCACGCAAATACGTGAAGCCTTCCGTTTTGCCCATGGCCTGACCCATGCCTGACGAACAACACGCCTTCCGCAGCCTGCCGCTACGGTTGAGCCTGCCGTTGATGGTGTTCAGCGCTTTCCTGCTGATGACTGTCCTTACGCTCGTGCTTTCCCATCGCGCCAATCAGGCCGAGCTGGCCAGCAATGTCGAGTTGCGCGCCAACATTCAGTCCGCGCGGATGGCCGTCCTGGCGACCCCGGAAAATCTCGCCACCCGGAAAGACATTCGGCGCGAGATAGAGATGCTGATGGCGCGTGGCGACATCTCCGCCGTTGCCTTGACCGACCCCAAACACAAGATCGTGGTGGCACACCGCTCAGACTGGGTCGGCATGGATTTGCCGGCAGTGGTGCCCCAACTCGGCTCCGTTTCAAAAATCACCGCCTTGGAATTGCGCTGGAGCGATGACAGGCGGCAGCTCGACATCCTTCTGCCTTATCGCTTCACTGGAGCTCAGGAGACAGCGGGGCTCTCCGACAACGGCCTGGTCTACATCCACGCCGACATCGGCCGGCAGGTCGATGCCAGCTTCCAGGCCAGCATGCGCAATCATCTGGTCATTCTGATGGCAGGTTTGTTGTTTGCCCTGATTCTGTACGTCTGGCTGAGGCACGTCTTTGTCCGGCCGGTCGAGCAACTCGTCATGGCTGCCCGGCGCATTGGCTCTGGATATCTCGACACGGCGGTCGACATCTCCTCCTCCCCGGAACTGGGCACGCTCGCCAGCGACCTCAATGCCATGGCGGACAACTTGCGGGCCAGCCAGGAGGTGTTGCGCATCAAGGAAGAACGTCTGCGCCTGATGGGTGACAACCTGCCCGACAGCTACGTTTACCAGGTCGAACACGATCCATCTGGCGCCTCTCGATTCACTTATCTGAGCAGCGGCGCGGAGCGCATCCACGGCATCGGTGCGGCTGCCATCATGAACAACGCCCAACTGCTGTACGCCCAAATCCATCCGGATGATGTCGCTGGCCTGCTCGCCGCCGAAAAAACCAGTCAGGAAAACCTGTCCAATTTTTCCGAAGTCGTGCGTATCCGGCATCCCGATGATGGTTTACGTTGGCTGCATATTCGCTCGCACCCTAGCCGGTACGACGATGGCACGCTGGTCTGGGATGGCGTCGCCACCGATGTGACGCCCCTGAAACTCGTCGAACTGGACCTGCAGAATGCCCTGGTCGCATCGGAACGTTTTCGTGAGGCGCTCGACCACGTCAATGCCTTCGTCTATATGAAGGATCGTGAATCCCGTTATTTCTACGCCAACCGCCGCACCCTGGAGTTGTTCGGTTGTACGCAACAGGAATTGACCGGCACGGCGGATGACCGCTTTTTCCCGCCGGACACGGTTCGGCGCATGCGTGAAATCGATTTGCGCGTGCTCGCCGGCGAAAACACGGCTGAAGAGGTTGAGGCCGTCATGCCCGATGGCATCCGGCACGTCTATTGGGAAGTGAAGTCCCCGATCTACATCCATAACACCCGTGGCGAGAAAGAGATCTGGGGCATCAGCGGAATATCCACCGATATCACCAAGCACAAGGAGCTTGAAGAAAGTCTGACTTATCTGACGCGGCGAGGCCAGTCATTACTCGAATTACCGAAATTGGCGGATGCTCTGGATGAGCAGACGTTCATGCAACGCGGCCTGGAGATGGCCGAGGAACTGACCGATAGCCGGATCTCCTTTATTCACTTCGTCAACGACGATGAAGAGGCCATCGAACTGGTCACCTGGTCGCGGCGTACGCTCGAAACCTACTGTCGGGCAGCATTCGACCGGCATTATCCAATCAGTCAGGCCGGCATTTGGGCAGAGGCGCTGCGCAAAAAACAACCGGTGGTTTTCAACGATTACGCCACGGCGGAGGGCAAACGCGGATTGCCGGCAGGACATGCCGCACTGGACCGGCTGATTTCCCTGCCCATCATCGAGCACGGCAAGGTCGTGATGCTGGCCGGCGTTGGCAACAAGCCGTGGAACTACAGCGAGCGCGACATCGAAACCGTCCAGTTGATCGCCAACGAAATCTGGCGCCTGGTACAGCGCGGCCGCAATCAGCACAAGATCGAGCGCTTCAATCGCATGATCGAACGCTCATTGAATGAAATCTATACCTTCGATGCCGCGACCCTGCGCTTCATCGATGCCAACCAGGGCGCTCGCACCAATATCGGCTATTCGCTGGACGAACTGCGGGCGATGCACCCCGTCGATATCAAGCCACAGATGACGCCGGAACAGTTCGAGCAGCTGATCGAACCGTTGCGCAGCGGCAAGGAAAGGATTGTGGAATTCTCCACCCGTCATCGGCGCAAGGATGGCACGGAATACGATGCGGATATCCATATCGAGCTGACTGACGATTCCAACCCGATCTTCGTCGTGGCTGTGCGCGACATCACCCAGCGGCGCAAGGAAGAGCTGGAACTGCGGCAAGCCCTGCAGGTGGTCGAGGCCAGCCCGGTGGTCAGTTTCCGCTGGCTTGCCAAGGAAGGCTGGCCAGTCGATTACGTATCGCAGAACGTCAGCCGCTGGGGTTACCGTCCCGAAGACATTCGCGCCGGCAATCCTGCCTACGCCGACATCATTCATCCGGATGACCTGCAGCGTGTCTCGAATGAGGTCGCCTTGCATAGCTTTTCCGGTAGTCCGTCCTACACCCAGAGCTACCGGATTCGCCGGGCCGATGGCCGTTATTTCTGGGTCGAGGACAATACGCGGGTCGTCCGGGATGAGCATGGCAATCTCGTCGCCTATGAAGGTGTCGTGACCGATGTCGATGTCCAGAAATCTTACGAACAGGAACTGGCTGCCAACCTCGCCGACCAGAAAGCGCTCAACAAGAAGCTTGAAGCGGCACAGAACCAGTTGCTGCAATCCGAGAAGATGGCATCAATCGGCCAGCTCGCCGCCGGTGTCGCCCACGAACTCAACAACCCGATCGGTTTCGTCAACAGCAACCTCGGCACACTCGACAACTACCTGCATGACCTGTTCGCCATCCTCAATGCCTATGGCGAAGCCGAGGTAGCGGCCGGCCCGCAATGTCCGCAGCTCGACCACGTCCATGCGATGAAGCGCGATCTCGACTATGACTATCTACGCACCGACATCTACCAGCTGATGGCCGAATCGAAGGACGGCCTGGCGCGAGTGGCCAAGATCGTACGCGACCTCAAGGACTTCTCCCGCGCCGGCGATACCGCCATGCAGTGGGCCAACCTGCATCAGGGCCTCGATTCCACCCTCAACATCGTCTGGAACGAACTCAAATACAAATGTACGGTCACCAAGCATTACGGTGAGTTGCCACAGGTCTGGTGCGAACCCTCCCAGCTCAACCAGGTATTCATGAACCTGCTGGTTAATGCCGGCCACGCCATTCCGGACAAGGGCGAGATCAGCATCACGACTGGCTGCCGTGGCGATGAGGTTTTTGTCGCCATCGCCGATACCGGCACGGGCATCGCCCCGGAAAATCTCAATCGCATCTTCGATCCCTTCTTCACCACCAAACCGGTCGGCAAGGGCACCGGCCTCGGCCTCTCGCTGGCCTACAGCATCGTCCAGAAGCACAAAGGCCGCATCGAGGTGCAGAGCGAACCCGGCAAGGGCTCGACCTTCACCGTCTGGCTGCCGATCAACCCGCCCGCACACGACAGTAGTGCCGTCCTGCCAGCGCCGACTTTGGAGCAAGCATGAATACGAATACGACTGCGCCCCCCGCGCGCATCCTCTGTGTCGATGACGAACCTTCGATCCTCTCCGCACTCAAGCGGCTCTTCCGGTCACATGGCTATGCGATCCTGACCGCCGAATCGGGGCAGGAAGGCCTCGATTTTCTAGCCAGGGAACCCGCCGACCTCGTTATCAGCGACATGCGCATGCCGCACATGGATGGCGCCCAGTTTCTCGAACAGGTCTTCGCCCGTTGGCCGGAAACCAAGCGCATCCTGCTGACCGGTTATGCCGACGCCTCCGCCACCATCGCCGCGGTTAACCAAGGCAAGATCTGGAGCTACATCTCCAAGCCCTGGAACGACGGCGAGCTGGTGATGACCGTCCAGCAGGCACTCGCGCACAGCCGGCTGGCAAAGGAAAACGCGGTACTCATCGAACTTACGCAACGTCAGAACGAGGAACTGCGCCATCTGAATGCCAGCCTCGAAGAAAAGGTCGTGGCCCGTACCGCCGAACTGCAGCAGACGTTCGCCATGCTCGAGACAGCCCACGCCGAACTGAAAAAGGGCTTCATGACGACGGTGAAGGTGCTGTCGAGCTTGTTCGAGCTGCGTGGCGGCCGGCTGGCCGGCCATTCGCGGCGTGTCGCTGATACTGCGCGCCAGCTCGCCAAGGGGCTAGGAGTCGAGGAGAGTGCGGCGCAGGACATCCTGCTTGCTGCGCTGCTCCACGACATTGGCAAGATCGGCCTGCCCGATTACCTCATGGAAAAACCATTCAATACGATGCCCGCCAGCGAGCGCACCCAGATGATGACGCATCCGCAGCGGGGCGAAATGGTGCTGATGGCGATCGAGCAGCTCAAGAAGGCCGCCCATCTGGTGCGCCATCACCACGAATGCTATGACGGCAGCGGCTATCCAGATCATCTGGCCGGTATTGCGATTCCGACCGGCGCGCGCATCCTCGCCGTCGCTAATGACTTCGACGCCCTGCAGATGGGCACGCTGGTCAGCCGGCCGCTGAAGCCGGCCGAAGCCCGCGCCTTCATCCTCGAAAATCGCGGCAAGCGCTACGACCCGCATGTCGTCGATGTCTTCATCAGCCAGGTCGCCGACCAGATTCCCGAGGAAATCAAGGAACTGCCGATGCGGCCGGGTACCTTGCGCCCCGGTATGGCCCTGACACGTGACCTGATCCACCCCGATGGCTATCTCCTGCTGGCCAAGGGTCAGACCGTCGACCAGACCGTCATCGAACAACTGCTGAAGATCGAATCGATGGAAGGCCATCGCCTGACATTGTTCATCCAGCCGGAGACCTAGCCTTGGAGGCTTTTGTCTGGAACGACCGATTCCTGACCGGCTTCACGACGGTGGATGAACAACATCGCCATCTCGTAGACATCGTGAACCACGTCGGCGACATGCTGCTAAACGAACACGCGACCAGCAATAACGATATCGAAACCGTGTTTCGCGAACTCGCCACCTACGCCGGCACACATTTTCGCGACGAAGAACAACTGATGCGTGACAGCGGTCTGGACACGCGCCATATCGAGCATCACCGCAAAATCCATCGCGATTTCGTCGAGCAGGTCAAGACCATGTGGGCACAACGGGCCATGATGTCCTCGCCGGCCGAAACCCTGCACGGTTTCCTCGTTGCCTGGTTGAGCTTCCACATTCTCGGCGAAGATCAGGCGATGGCGCGCGAGATCAAGCGCATCCGGCAAGGCATGTCGCCCGCCGAGGCACATGATCTCGAACATACGCGCGGCGAGCGCTCGACCTCCGCCCTGATCAATGCGCTGAAAACCCTCTATGCGGTGCTGCTGCGCCTGAACCGCGACATGGCACAAGCCAATGTCCGCCTGGAGGAACAGGTTGCCGAACGCACCAAGGAACTGCTCCAGTCGGAAAAAATGGCCTCGATCGGCCAGTTGGCGGCCGGCGTGGCGCACGAAATCAACAATCCGATCGGTTTCGTCAATTCCAACCTCGGCACGCTCGGCCGCTATGTCGATCAACTGATGAAGCTGGCCGAACTGGGTGCGGCAACACCGCAGGGACAGCCGCTCGGGCAAGCCATCGATCTGGAGTACCTCAGGATCGACATGGGCGACCTGCTACGCGAGACGCACGACGGGCTCGACCGCGTGCAGAAGATCGTTGCGAACCTCAAGGACTTCTCGCGCGTCGATCAGGCGGAATGGCAGGAAACCGATTTGCTGGCCGGACTTGAAAGCACGATCAATGTCGCTTCGCATGAACTGAAATACAAGGCTGACCTGGTACGCGAACTGACGCCTTTGCCCCCGGTACGCTGCATGCCGGCACAGCTCAATCAGGTCTTCCTCAACCTGCTGGTCAATTCCGCGCAGGCCATTCCGGACCATGGCACGATCACCCTGCGCAGCGGTACCGAGGCTGACCACGTCTGGATCGAAATTGCCGATACCGGCTGCGGCATGGACGAAGCCACGCGGCGTCGTATCTTCGAGCCTTTCTTCACCACCAAGCCGGTCGGTACCGGCACCGGTCTCGGCATGTCGCTGGCCTGGGACATCGTCAAGAAACATGGGGGCAGCATCGATGTTAACAGCACCGTCGGCCAGGGCACCACGATCCGCATCTGGCTGCCGATTTCAGGCCCGGCGGTAGGCTAGCCGTGCTACTCTCTTGCGGCGCCGGTTATCGGCTTCGCTTCAATTAATATGCAACAAGTCCACCATTTCCCGATCACCGCCGTCTGGCCCGGCGCGCCCTATCCGCGTGGCGCCACCTGGGATGGCGAAGGCGTCAATTTCGCCCTGTTTTCCGAGCATGCCGAAAAGGTCGAGCTGTGCCTGTTCGACCCGACCGGGCAGCGTGAAATCCAGCGCATCACCCTGCGCGAGCAGACCGACCAGGTCTGGCACTGCTATCTGCCGGAAGCCCGCCCCGGCCTGCTCTACGGCTATCGTGTCCATGGCCCTTACGATCCCGCCCGCGGCCATCGCTTCAACCCGAACAAGCTGCTGATCGATCCCTACGCGCGCGACATCGTCGGCGCGCTCGATTGGAGCGACGCGCATTTCGGCTACCGGGTGGGCGCAGGAGATAACGTACCGGACACCCGCGACAATGCCGCGAACCTGCCCAAGTCCCGCGTCACCGACCCGGCATTTTCGTGGGGCGATGACCGCTCGCCCAACATTCCGTTCCACGAAATGGTGATCTACGAGCTGCACGTGCGCGGCTTCACCATCGAACATCCGGATGTTCCCCCGGCCCTGCGCGGCACCTATGCCGGCCTCGCCACCGCGCCGGTGATCGCCCATCTCAAGCGGCTTGGTGTCACTTCGGTGGAACTGATGCCGACGCACAGCTTCGTCGATGATCGCCACCTCGTCGATCAGGGCAAGCGCAACTACTGGGGTTACAACTCGATCGGCTTTTTCGCGCCCGACCAGCGCTATTCAGCGAGCCGCTCGCCGAAGGAATTCAAGACGATGGTCAAAACGCTGCATTCGGCCGGCATCGAGGTCATCCTCGACGTGGTTTACAACCACACTGCTGAAGGCAACCATCTCGGCCCGACGTTCAGCTTCAAGGGCATCGACAACGCCGTGTATTACCGCCTGATGGCCGAAGACCCGCGCTTCTACCGCGACTACACCGGCTGCGGCAACACGCTCAACCTCGAGCACCCGCGCGTGCTGCAGCTGGTGATGGATTCGCTGCGCTACTGGGTGCAGGAGATGCACGTCGATGGCTTCCGTTTCGACCTCGCCGCCTCGCTCGGCCGCGAACAGCACGCCGTCAATCATTTCGGCGCCTTCTTCGACATCCTGCACCAGGACCCGATCCTGTCGCGGGTGAAGCTGATCGCCGAACCGTGGGATCTTGGCGAGGGTGGCTACCAGGTCGGCAATTTCCCGCTCGGCTGGGCGGAATGGAACGACCGCTACCGCGACTGCATGCGTGCCTTCTGGCGCGGCGACGGCGGCAAGATCGGCGAATTCGCCACGCGCATCACCGGGTCGAGCGACCTCTATGCGCGCAACGGCCGCCGCCCCTACGCCAGCGTGAACTTCATCACCGCACACGATGGCTTCACGCTGCAGGATCTCGTCAGCTTCGACCACAAGCACAACGAAAGCAACGGCGAGGACAACCGCGACGGCACCGACAACAACCTGTCGTGGAACAGTGGTGTCGAAGGCGCCTCCAGTGACCCGCAGATCATCGCCCTGCGCGCACGGCAGAAGCGCAACCTGCTGGCCACCCTGCTGCTCTCGCAGGGCGTGCCGATGCTGCTGGCCGGCGACGAGATGGGACGCAGCCAGCGCGGCAACAACAATGCCTATTGTCAGGACAATCCGATCAGCTGGGTTAACTGGAAGCTCTCGGCGGAAGACAAGGAGCTGTTCGATTTCGTCGCCCGCCTTGTGCATCTGCGCCGCGAGCATCCGGTGTTCCGCCGCCGCAACTTCTTCCAGGGTCGTCCGATCCGCGGGTCTGGCATCAAGGACATCCACTGGATCAAGCCCGACGGCGGGGACATGAGCGACGAGGAGTGGTCGCGCGACTACGCCCGCAGCCTTGGCGTGTATCTCTCGGGCGAGGCTCTCGGCGAGGTCGATCGCTATGGACGCGGCATCCACGACGACAACTTCATCCTGCTGTTCAACGCGCATCACGAGCACATCGATTTCGTGCTGCCGACCCTCTGCGTCGGCTGCGCCTGGCAAGTGGTGCTGGACACCCATTACCACGCCGGACTCGATACCGACGGCGTGTATGCGGGCAGCGAAAGTTATCCGCTCAAGGGACGTACGCTGACCCTGCTCAAGCAGTGCGTGATCGAAGCACCGGACGAAAGTCGCCGATGAACACTGCCCTGCTCCGCGAACTCGCCGACGCCTGTGGCATCGCCCACGAATACCACGACATCTGGGGCGGCCACCATCCAACCTCGGACAGCGCGCGACTGGACCTGCTCGGCGCAATGCACTTCGACCTGTCGCGCGATCCGGCGGAGCTGCTTGCGGAACTGCGCGCCCTGCCGGAACCTCCCGCACCGGAAACGGCGACACGCTGCCATCAACCGGCGGCACTGCAGGGCAACGGCCGCATCTGGGGCCTGAGCATCCAGCTCTACAGCCTGCGCTCGCGGCGCAACTGGGGCATCGGCGATTTCACCGACCTGGCAACGCTGGTCGAGGTGGTCGCAACCGCCGGCGGTCACTTCATCGGCCTCAATCCGCTGCATGCGCTGTTTCCCGACAATCCCGCGCATATCAGCCCTTACAGCCCTTCGCACCGCGCATTCCTGAACGTGCTGTACATCGATGTCGAGGCCGTGCCGGAATGGGCTGCCTGCACTGCCGCGCGGTGCCGTCTCGCCAGCGCCGACTTTCAGGCCCGGCTCGCGGCCCTGCGCGCCACAGAAGTCGTCGATTACGTTGGCGTCGCGCAGGCGAAATTCGAGATCCTGCCGCTGCTGTTCGAGCAGTTCAAGCAGACGGGAGATAATAAAGCCTTCACGGCCTGGCGCAAGAAGCGCGGTGCAGCGCTGGAAAATCACGCGCGCTACGAAGCGCTGCAAGCGCATTTCCGCACATCTGCGGGTGCATGGGGCTGGCCGGCCTGGCCGCAGGAATATCACGATCCCGCCGCACCGGCCGTGGCGGATTTCGCCAGGACGCATGCCGAAGCCGTGACGTATAGCGCCTGGCTGCAATGGGTTGCCGACACGCAACTCGCTGCTGTCGCTGCGCACACGAAACAATGCGGCATGGCCATCGGCCTGTACCAGGACCTCGCCGTCGGCGCGAATTCCGGGGGTTCCGAGGTCTGGTGCTGGCAGTCGGTATTCTCCGCAGGGGCCAGCACCGGCGCGCCGCCGGACGAACTGAATCTGCTCGGCCAGGACTGGGGCCTGCCGCCTTTCGTGCCGCACCGCCTGCGCGCTGCCGGCTATGCGCCCTTCATCGACATCCTGCGTGCCAACATGCAGCATGCCGGCGCGCTGCGCATCGACCATGTGATGGGGCTGACCCGATTGTTCTGGGTGCCGCCGGATACGCCGGCGACCGAGGGTGCCTATGTGCATTACCCATTCGAGGACATGCTCGGCCTGGTCGCGCGCGCGAGCCTCGACAACCAATGTCTCGTCATCGGCGAAGACCTTGGCACCGTGCCCGAGGGCTTCCGCGAGCGGCTGTTCGAGGCCGGCGTGCTGTCCTACCATCCGCTGATTTTCGAACGCTATCCCGATGGCCAGTTCCGCCTGCCCGACGATATCGTCCGACAGGCGCTCGTTGCCGCGAGCACGCACGACCTGCCGACGCTGGCCGGCTTCTGGCGTGGTGTCGATCTGGATGTGCGCACGCGGCTGATGCTGTTTCCCAGCGACGAACTGCGCCAGCGCCTGATCACCGAGCGCGACTGGGATCGCGGCCGCCTGCTCTGGGCGCTGGAACGCGAAGGCCTGTTGCCGGCAGGCGTGAGCAAGGATCCCATCACGCTGCCTGAACTGACGCCGGATGTCATAGCGGCGATCCATGCCTTCCTTGCGCGCAGCCCCGCCATGCTGCTGGTCGTACAACCCGAGGATTTACTGGGGATGCAGGAGCAAATCAACGTGCCTGGCACGCTGGAAAACCAGCATCCGAACTGGCAGCGCAAATTGCCGTTGCCGATCGAGAACTGGAGTTCGGCTGACCGCCTGCAGTTCATCCTTGCCGCGATCAAAGCCGAGCGCTGAAAAGTCGGCGCTGGCGGGACGGCACCCGCTGACGCTTTATTGCGGCCAGGCGGTGAGGAATTCGCGCCAGTGCGGCGCATCGCTCTTGGCCAGTTCCTTGCGCACGATGGCGAGTTCCTCCGCATGCGCCTTGGCCGAGAGTTGGCCGCGCATCTGCTGGAACCGCAGATAGACCAGCCAGGTATTGACGACATCGGTCTCGCAATAGTCGCGGATCGCGTCAATCTCGCCGTTGAGCCAGGCACCCCAAACCGCGCCACCGTCCATGCCCAGCTTGCCGGGCAGGCCCATCAATTTGGCGAGGTCGTCGAGCGGCGCATTGGCGCGCGGCTGGTACATGGCCAGCAGATCCATCAGGTCGAGATGACGCGTGTGGTAGCGGCTGATGTAGTTGTTCCACTTGAAGTCGTGGTCATCCTCACCGAGGTCCCAGTAGCGCGACGCGGCAACACCATGGATCAGGCCGCGATAATGCAGCACCGGCAGGTCGAAGCCGCCGCCGTTCCACGACACGATCTGCGGCGTGTATTTGGCGATGCCATCGAAAAAGCGCTGGATGATTTCGCCTTCGCCCGACTTCGGTTCGGCCAGTGACCAGACCTTGAAGCCCTCGTCATTGCGCATCGCGCAGGAAATGACGATCACACGTTGCAGATAATGCGGGAGAAAATCGGAACCGTTCTTGGCACGCTGCTTCTGGAAGGCGAATTCAGCGACCTCGGCATCCGCGAGCGTCGCCGGCAGGTCATGCAGTTGTCGCAGCCCCGCGATGTCGGGGATGGTCTCGATGTCGAAGCTGAGTACGGGAATCACGCCGCGGCGAGTTTCTGCACGTACTTCGTCACGCCTTCGGCCACGGTATTGAATTCGTCCGTATAGCCGGCGGCACGTAGCGCGGAGATGTCGGCCTGCGTGAAGCTCTGGTACTTGCCTTTCAGCGCCTCGGGGAAGTCGACGTACTCAACGATGCCCTGCGCGATCATTTCCTGCAGCGTCAGTGCCGGCTTGCCTTCGAGCGCGCGGCAGGCATTCACGGTGGAATGGGCGATGTCGTTGAAGGGCTGGGCGCGGCCGGTACCGAGGTTGAAGATGCCCGACTTTTCCGGATGGTCGAGGAAGTACATGTTCACCTTGACGACGTCGTCGATATAGACGAAATCGCGGCTCTGCGCGCCGTTGGCGTAACCGTCGCAGCCCTCGAAAAGCTTGACCTTGCCCGTGGCGCGGTACTGGTTGAAGTGGTGGAAGGCAACCGAGGCCATGCGGCCCTTGTGCTGCTCGCGCGGACCGTAGACGTTGAAATAGCGGAAGCCGACGACCTGCGAAGAGAAACTGGACTCGGCCATGCGGCGACGCACGATCTGGTCGAACAGGAACTTGGAGTAGCCGTAGACATTGAGCGGGCCCTCGTGCTCGCGTGCCTCGCTGAAAATGCGCCCGCCGCCATACACCGCGGCGCTCGAGGCATAGAGATAGGGCACTTCGTGATCGAGGCAGAAATCCAGCAGCGTGCTGGTGTAGCGGTAGTTGTTCTCCATCATGTAGTGGCCGTCGGTTTCCATCGTGTCCGAGCAGGCGCCTTCATGAAAGATTGCCTCGACCGCACCGTCGAAATGCCCCGCCTGCACCATGTCGATGAAATCGTGTTTGTCGACGTAGTCGCCGATCTCGCAGTCGACGAGGTTCTTGAACTTGTCGGCCTTCTTCAGGTTGTCGACGGCAATGACGTTGTCGATGCCGCGGTCGTTGAGAGCCTTGACGATATTGGCGCCGATGAAGCCGCAGGCGCCGGTCACGATGTAATACATGTTCAGCCTTTCAGTTCTTCGATGGAACAGGTCGCGGTGCCGAGCTTGCCGACCACGACGCCGGCCGCGCGGTTGGCCCAGCGCATCGCGTCCGCGAGATCCGCACCACTCGCCAGCATCACCGCCAGCGTGGCGATCACGGTATCGCCCGCGCCGCTGACATCATAAACCTCGCGCGCCAGCGCCGGCTCGTGCGTCGTGCCCGCAGCGGCGAAGAGCGTCATGCCTTCCTCCGAACGCGTCAGCAACAAAGCTTCGAGGCCCAGTTCCGCGCGCAACTTGGCGACGCGTGCAGCAAGGTCCTCTTCGTTCATCCAGCGCCCCACAACTTCGCGCAACTCGGCGCGGTTCGGCGTGATGATGCTGGCGCCGGCATAGCGCGCGTAGTCGTCGCCCTTGGGATCGACGAGGACTGGTTTCCCGTGTTCGCGCGCGATGCGGATCATATCGGCGATATGGGTCAAGCCACCCTTGCCATAATCGGAAAGGATTACGGCATCGCAGTTCTCGACGCGCTGTTCGAATTCGGTCAGCTTCGCCTGCAGCACTTCGTGGGTCGGCCAGTTTTCGAAATCGATGCGCAGAAGCTGTTGTTGTCTGCCGAGTACGCGCAGCTTGACCGTGGTGTTGAGCTGCGAATCTTCGTGCAGGCTGGCATCGATGGACGATGCCGCTAGCAGTTTTTCCAGCGTCCGCCCGGCCTCGTCTGTGCCGACGACCGACAGCAGTCCCGCCTGCGCACCCAGCGCGGCGATGTTGCGTGCCACGTTGGCCGCACCGCCAAGACGTTCTTCCGTCCGCTCGACCTTGACGACCGGTACCGGTGCCTCCGGAGAGATGCGCGACACTTCGCCGAACCAGTAGCGGTCGAGCATGACGTCGCCGACGACAAGGATGCGGGCCTTGCGGGTATCAGGCAGTTTCATGGCCATGGGTTGCTAGGGATTGATATCGAATTCTTCGGTACGCTTGGGCGGGAAGGTTTCCCAGCCGCCGCAAGCCGGGCAGCGCCAGTGAAACTGCCGCGCCTTGAAACCGCAGTCGTCGCAGCGATAGCGCGCCACGCGCCGCGTGTGGTTGTGGATCAGGTTCTTCACCAGCTCGAGGTCGGCGCGCTTTTCCACCGGCGCGAGCAGGATCTGCGCTTCGAGCAGCTTGTCGAGGCCGAGCAGTGTAGGATTGCGGCGCAGTTCATCACGCACCAGCGTGTAGGCGGCTTCCGGGCCGCGCGCCTTGAGCTCGGCCTGAAAGACCACATCCATCAGGTCAAGCGAGGAGTGGCGCTCGAGATAACTGCGCAACAGGTCGATGCCGGCCTGTTCCTGACCCAGCTCGCGATAAGTGGCCATCATCTTGTCGGCAGCGAGGGACAGGAAGAGCGGATTCTGCTGCTCGACGGTCTGCCAGATGTCGACTGCCGTCTGGCCAGCGCCGACTTTTGTTTCGAGTTCGCCCAGCATCAAGGTCGCGCGCACGCAGCGACGATTGGCCGCCAGCGCGGCATCAAGCCGCATGCGGGCAGCATCGAGACGGCCATTGAGCAAATCGGAAGCGGCCAGCTCGCAATGGAATTCGGCAATCTGTTTCTGCCACAGGTGCTCGGCATGCCCGGGCATCTGCTCGGCGATGGCGATCGCCTTTTCCCAGTCCTTCTCCTGCTGGTAGATTTCCAGCAGGTTGCGCAGAGCTTCCTCTTCGCGCCCGGTATTGCGCAGTTTGAGGAAGATGTCTTCGGCACGGTCGAGCAGTCCGGCCTTCAAGTAATCCTGCCCCAGTTCGGAAAGCGCATGCAGACGCTGGTCCTCGCTCAACCGGGGTTGCGAGGCATCCCGGTCGATCAGGTGCTTATGCACACGGATCGCACGGTCGGTTTCGCCCCGCCGGCGGAACAGGCTGCCGAGCGCGAAATGCAATTCGACCGTTTCCGTGTCGATTTTTGCGGCTTCGAGGAAGGCCTCGATCGCCCTGTCGGGCTGCTCGTTGAGCAGGAAATTCAGCCCGGTGAAATAGGAGCGCGGCAAGGCGCGCGATTCGCTGACGACATGCCGGATATCAATGCGTGCCGCCAGCCAGCCGAAGCCGAAAAACAGCGGCAGGACGAGCAGCCACCAAAGTTCGATTTCCACGGAGTTCAGAGCTCCGGCGGCATGGGCAGGTGGGGAGCCGCCTGGTCTGTCGTCTTGTCAGGAACCTGCCGGCGCAACTGGCTCAGACTGCGCCGCAGGCGGATCACCTGCGGCAGCAGGGCCAGCAGCCCCAGCACGATACCGATGGCCAGCGTAGCCAGCAGGACCAGCGACAAGGGCGCCTGCCAGGAAGCATCGAAGAAAAAGCGCAGCTCGATATCGCTGCCATTCTTGATCGCCAATCCGAGCAGGATGACGAACAATGTGCCACGCAGAAACCAGAGCAGCGCGTTCATCGTCCCGCCGTGTTACTTCCCGGCCAGATCGACACGCTCGCGCAACTCCTTGCCAGCCTTGAAATGCGGTACATGCTTGGCGGGCACTTCCACCTTCACGCCGGATTTCGGATTGCGGCCGACGCGGGGAGGACGGTAGTTGAGCGAAAAGCTGCCGAAGCCGCGAATCTCGATGCGGTCCCCCTTGGCCAGGGTTTCGGACATCGCATCGAGAATCATCTTGACGGCCAGGTCGGCATCTTTCGCCACCAACTGCGGAAAGCGCTGCGCCAGACGAGCGATCAACTCGGACTTGGTCATGACGATACTTTCCGCGTCGGCTTATTGCTGGTTGAGCTTGGCTTTCAGCAGGGCACCCAGGTTGGTGGTACCCGTCGCCGCGCCGGCGGCATCTGCCGACAGCTTCTGCATCGCCTCGGTTTGCTCGGCGTGATCCTTGGCCTTGATCGAGAGGTTGATCGAACGTGACTTGCGGTCCACGTTGATGATCATCGCCTCGACGCTCTCGCCGACCTTGAGATGCTGCGACAGGTCTTCGATACGATCACGGGAGAACTCGGAAACACGCAGGTAACCTTCGACATCGCCGCCCAGATCGATTACCGCGCCGCGCTGATCCACGCTCTTGACGGTGCCGTTGACCAGGCTGTTCTTGTCATGCGTGGCGATGAAGCTGGTGAAGGGGTCGCCGTCCATCTGTTTGATGCCGAGGGAGATGCGCTCCTTTTCGACATCGATCGACAACACGATGGCCTCGACTTCGTCGCCCTTCTTGTAGTTCTGCTTGGCTTCTTCGCCGGTCAGCGACCAGGACAGGTCGGACAAGTGAACCAGGCCATCGATGCCGCCAGGGAGACCAATGAAGATGCCGAAGTCGGTGATCGACTTGATGGCGCCTTTCACCTTGTCGCCCTTCTTGTGGTTCATCGAGAAGTCTTCCCACGGGTTCGCTTGGCACTGCTTCATGCCGAGGGAAATGCGGCGACGGTCCTCGTCGATTTCGAGGATCATCACTTCGACTTCGTCACCCAGCTGGACAACCTTGGACGGGTGGATGTTCTTGTTGGTCCAGTCCATTTCGGAGACGTGCACCAAACCTTCGATGCCCTGCTCGATTTCGACGAACGAACCGTAGTCGGTCAGGTTGGTGACCTTGCCGAACAGGCGCGTGCCGGACGGATAGCGGCGGCCGATGCCCACCCACGGATCTTCGCCCAGCTGCTTCATTCCGAGGCTGACGCGGTTCTTTTCCTGGTCGAACTTGAGTACCTTGGCGGTGACTTCGTCACCGACGTTGAGCACTTCCGACGGGTGACGCACGCGACGCCAAGCCAGGTCGGTGATGTGCAGCAGGCCGTCGATGCCGCCGAGGTCGACGAAAGCGCCGTACTCCGTGATGTTCTTGACGATACCCTTGACGACCGTGCCTTCGGTCAGATTCTCGAGCAGCTTCTGACGCTCTTCGCCCATATTGGCTTCGAGCACGGCGCGGCGCGACAACACGACGTTGTTGCGCTTGCGGTCGAGCTTGATGACCTTGAATTCGTATTCCTTGCCCTCAAACGGGGTGGTGTCCTTGATCGGACGGGTGTCGACCAGCGAGCCGGGCAGGAAGGCGCGGATGCCGTTGGTCATGACCGTCAGGCCGCCCTTCACCTTGCCGGTGATCACACCCTTGACGAGGATGCTGTCGGTGAGCGCCTTGTCGAGATCGTTCCAGGCGGCAATGCGCTTGGCCTTGTCGCGCGACAGGCGGGTTTCGCCATAGCCGTCTTCAAGCATCTCGATGGCGACTTGCACGAACTCGCCGGGGTTGGCTTCAACTTCGCCGCGGTCGTTCTTGAATTCTTCGACCGGGATGAAAGATTCGGATTTCAGGCCCGCATTGACGACCACAAAGTTCTGGTCGATGCGGACAACTTCAGCCGTGATAACTTCGCCGGCGCGCATTTCCTGGCGCGAAAGGCTTTCCTCGAAAAGGGCGGCAAAGGATTCCATCGGGTTATCACTCACGGCAGCGGCAGTAGCAGACATAAAGGGTTAAGGTTCCAAGAAATATCCGTCTTGACAACGGGTTAGTTAAAAAACGGCAGCTTGCGATGGAGGCTGTCCATCACGGCTGCCACGGCTGCGTCGATATTCAATGCGGTGGTATCCACCAAGTCGGCATCGGCGCATTGCTTCAGGGGTGCTACGGGTCTTGCCGCATCGCGGGCATCACGTTCCTTGAGATCGCTCACGATGTCCTGCAAAAGGGGACGCATGTTATCAGGCATTCCCTTGTCGATCAACTGCTTATAACGTCTTTCGGCACGAGCCTCCGCCGAAGCCGTCAGGAAGACCTTCACCGGTGCATCGGGGAAGACCACCGAACCCATATCACGGCCGTCGGCCACCAGTCCCGGGAAGCGCCGGTAGGCGCGCTGGCGGTCCAACAAGGCCGCCCGCACCGCCGGCATGGCGGCGATTTTCGAGGCGCCGTTGCCCACTTCTTCGGCACGAATCACCTCGGTAACATCTTCACCAGAAAGCAGAATCTCCTCCCCCACGAACTCTGCCGGCAGACTGGCTGCCACACCGGCTACCGCTGTTTCGTCATCCAGTGACACACCGGACTTCAAAGCCGCCAGCGCGGTCAGGCGATACAGGGCACCGCTGTCGAGGAAATGAAAGCCAAGCTTCTGTGCGACGCGCTGCGCGACCGTCCCCTTGCCCGAGGCCGAAGGTCCGTCGATGGCGATCACCGGCGCGGCGACGCGGGCGAACGCATTGAAGTAATCCGGGAAGGTCTTGGATACGCATTTCGGGTCGTTGATGCGCACCGGCACGCCAGCCAGCGCAGCGAGTGAGAAGCACATCGCGACGCGATGGTCGTCGTAGGTATCGATGCCGACATTGGCATGCAAAGTCGGCGCACGTGAGACGGCACTTGCCGGATCACCTCGTTGCATTTGGACGGCAATCCAGTCTTCGCCTTCTTCGACCGTCGCGCCGAGCTTGCGCAATTCGGTGGCCATCGCGACGATGCGGTCGGTTTCCTTGACACGCCACGAGGCGATATTGCGCAGCGTGCATTTCCCGTCAGCGAACAACGCGGCGATGGCCAATGTCATCGCCGCATCGGGAATGTGGTTGAGGTCGAGGTCGAAGGCCTTGAGCTGTCCATCGGCCGGAGCGGCGGCTTCGATCCAGTTGTCGCCCCAGTCGATGCGCGCACCCATCGTTTCCAGCGCGTTGGCAAACTTGACGTCGCCCTGGATGCTCTGCCGGCCTACGCCTTCGACACGCACCGGACCGCCCCCGATGGCGCCGGCCGCAAGAAAATAGGACGCCGACGAGGCATCGCCCTCGACATACACGATGCCGGGACTACGGTAGCCCTGCCCGCCGGGGATCGTGAAGCGCTTCCATTCCTCGCGCTCGACCTTGACGCCGAAGCGCGCCATCAGGTTGAGCGTAATCTCGATGTAGGGCTTGGAGATCAGCTCGGTCGTTAGTTCGATGACGGCCGTTTTCCCGATCAGCGGTAAACCCATCAACAGGGCGGTGAGAAACTGCGAGGACACATCGCCGCGCACCTTGATCGGTCCGTCCAGCTTGATATCGGCCGGATGGAGTTCCAGCGGCGGATAGCCGTCCTTGCCCGTATAGCGCACATCACAACCAATCTGGCGCAGTCCATCGACCAGATCGCCGATCGGCCGCTCATGCATGCGCGGCACACCGCTGATCTTGTAGTTGCCACCGGATAGTGCCAGCGCTGCCGTCAGCGGGCGGATCGCCGTGCCGGCATTGCCCATAAAAAGATCGCCTTGCTTGACCGGGAAAGCCCCGCCTGCGCCACGCACGCGCCAGCAGTTGGGTCCCTTCGATTCCAACCCGATGCCCAGCGAGGCTAGCGCGGTGAGCATCACCTTGGTATCGGCGGAGTCGAGCAGGTCACGAATTTCGGTCGTGCCCGAGGCCAGCGCAGCGAGCAACAGCATGCGGTTGGAGATGCTTTTCGAGCCAGGCAGTTTCACCGTGCCAGCGGCACGACGCAGGGGCGGGAGTTGAATGAATTCCATTGGGATGTTGAAAAAATCAGAGGGTTTCGAGCCAGGCGTCGCGCCGGGCGCGCGCTGCGGCGAACATCGCTTCCAGCCCGGTGTTGTCAGCGCAGGCGAGCAGCACGCGCGTCTTCAGCAGCTCGGTCATGAAGGCATCGACTTCCTTGAGCAGCGCGTTGCGATTGGCGATACAGATGTCACGCCACATTTCAGGATGGCTGCTGGCGATGCGCGTGAAGTCGCGAAAGCCGCTGGCGGCGAAGCCGAACAGCTGGTCGGCGTTGTCGCGCTCGGCCAGATCATGCACCAGCGCGAAGGCGAGCAGGTGCGGCAGATGGCTGACCGCTGCAAAGACACGGTCGTGATCGGCCGGCGCCAGTTCGGAAACCTTTGCACCGCAAATTTCCCAGACGGTGCGCAAAGCCTGGATATCCTCAGGCCGGTTTTCCGGCAGGGGCGTCAGTACCACTCGCTTGCCGACGTAGAGGTCGCCCTTTGCGGCTGTCACGCCACTTTTCTCGGCACCGGCGATCGGGTGGCCGGGTATGAACTGGCCGATCCTGTCGCCGAAAGCCGCGCGTGCGGCTGCGACGACATCCGACTTGGTGCTGCCGCCATCGGTGACGATGGTTTGCGGTTCGAGGTGCGGCACCAGTGCCTGCATCACCGCCGGCATCTGGCCGACCGGCATGCCGAGCAGCACCAGATCGGCGCCCTTGAGCGCGCTTTCCCAGTCGGTGGCGATCGCGTCGATGACGCCAAGCTGCAGCGCATGCTCCAGCGGCGCGCGGGTACGCCCCATGCCGACGATGCGAGGACAGTGCCGTCCTGTCAGCGCCGACTTTATGGCCAGTGCGAAAGAGCCGCCGATCAGCCCGACGCCACAGACGACAACCTTCCCCGCCATCAGAGGGATTTCTCCAGCGCTTCGAGAAAGCGCGCGTTCTCGGTTTCGAGGCCGATAGTGACGCGCAGATGGTTCGGCAGGCCGTAGCCGCCAATCGGCCGCACGATGACGCCCTGCTTGAGCAGTTTCTGGTTGACCACAGCGCCGTCCCTGACCGCGAAGGTGACGAAGTTACCGTGCGAAGGAATGTGCTCCAACCCGAGCCGCTTCAGGCCGGCGACGATCTGCTCCATGCCGCGCCGGTTCAACTGGAAGCTTTCGGCGATGAACAGATGGTCGTCGAGTGCTGCAGCGGCTGCGGCGATGGCGAGATTATTCACGTTGAACGGCTGGCGCACGCGATTCATCAGGTCAGCCAACTCGGGCGAAGCAATGGCAAAACCGACGCGCAATCCAGCCAATCCGTAGATCTTGGAGAAGGTGCGCGTGATGATCAGGTTCGGGAATTCCTTGAGCCAGGTGACGGTGTCGACACGCTCGGCCGGCGGCAGGTATTCGTTGTAAGCCTCGTCTAGCACCACTGCGACATCGGCCGGCATGGTTTGCAGGAAAGCCTTGATCTCGGGGTACGGCAGGAAATTGCCCGTCGGGTTGTTCGGGTTGGCAATCCACACCAATCGCGTATCCGATCGGATGGCAGACTTCATCGCAGCCAGATCGTGGCCATAATGTTTCGCTGGCACGGCGACGCACTCGGCACCCGCGCTCAGCGTCGCGAGTGGATAGACGGCGAAGGCATGCTGTGCAAACACCGACGACCGGCCGGGCGCGAGGAAGGCACGCGCCGCGAGGTCGAGCACGTCGTTCGAACCGTTGCCCAACACGATCTGGTTCTGAGCAACGCCGAGGCGTTCGGCCAGCGCCGCGATCAGCTCGAACTGGTCGGGATAGCGTTCGATGCCGGCGATGGCCTTTTCGACTGCCGCGCGCGCCTTCGGGCTCATGCCCAGCGGATTTTCGTTCGAGGCCAGCTTGACGATGCTCTCCACCGGCAGCCCCATCTCGCGCGCCAGTTCAGTGATCGGCTTGCCCGGCACATAGGGCGAGATCTTGCGGACGTAGGACAGGCCTTGTTCAACGATGCTCATGGGTTCATTTCTCCGCGCGCGGGTAGGAGCCGAGTTCTTTTAGGAAACCGACGCAGCCGCGCAGGTCATCGAGGGCCGCGGCCACCTTGGCTTCGCTGCGATGCCCTTCGATGTCGACAAAAAAGACATACTCCCAGCGTGAGTTGCCGAAACCGCGTGCAGGGCGCGACTCGAAACGTGACATCGAAACGTCGTGGCCTTTGAGCGGCGTCAGCAGGTCGTGCACAGCGCCCGGCTTGTTCTGCGCCGAGCAGACGAAAGAGGTCTTGTCACGCCCCGACGGGCCGGCATCGTGGCCGGCCAGCACGACGAAGCGCGTCGTGTTGTTCGGATCGTCCTCGATGTTTTCCGCGAGGATGTTGAGTTCGTACAACCGCGCCGCCGCTTCGCCGGCGATGGCGCAGGCTTCGGGATCCTGCGCCGCCATGCGCGCCGCCTCGGCATTGCTCGCCACCGGAACGCGCGAAAGGTTTGGCTGGTTGCGGCTCAGCCACTCATGGCACTGAGCCAAAGACTGGGCGTGCGAATACAGCTTCTTCACACCGTCCAGCGATGCGGCGCGCGTCATCAGGTTCTGGTGGATGCGCAGGTTCACTTCGCCGCAGATCATCAGGGGCGAAGTCAGCATCTGGTCGAGCGTGCGACCGACGGAACCTTCGGTCGAATTCTCGATCGGCACCACGCCGTAATCGACCTGCCCCGATTCGACGGCACGAAACACGTCATCGATGGTCAGGAAGGGCGTAAAGGTGGGCGCGGAGCCGAAATGCTTCTTTGCCGCCGATTCGGTGAACGTACCTGCAGGGCCAAAATAGGCGATCTTGAGCGGTTGTTCGAGCGCCAGACAGGCCGACATGATCTCGCGGAAAATGGTCCTGACCGCTGCGTTCGGCAGCGGGCCGGGGTTGAGTTCGGCGATGCGGCGCAGGACTTGCGCCTCACGTTCAGGCCGGTAGATGTTGCCGTGCTTGATTTCGCCGACGCGCTGCGCCAGTTTGGCGCGGTCGGACAGCAGGTGCAGCACCTCGCCATCGATAGCGTCGATGCCCTGGCGGAGCTTGCCGAGCTCTTCTTCCTGACTAGCCATGGGTACGTTCGAACTCCTTCATGAAGGCGACGAGCGCCTGTACGCCAGCCAGCGGCATGGCGTTGTAGATCGAGGCGCGCATGCCACCGACCGACTTGTGGCCCTTGAGTTGCAACAGCCCCGCGGCTTTCGCGCCGGCAAGGAAGGCCTCGTTGAGCGATTCGTCACGCAGGAAGAATGGCACGTTCATGCGCGAGCGGAACGGCTTTTCGACACGGGTTTGATAGAACTCCGTGGAATCCAGATAACCGTAGAGCAGCGCCGCCTTGGCGTTGTTGAGCTGCTCGACCTCTGTGAGCCCCCCCTGCCGCTTGAGCCACTGGAACACCAGTCCGGCGATGTAGATGCCGTAGGTCGGCGGCGTGTTGTACATCGAGCCGTTCGCGGCCACGGTCTTGTATTCGAAGGCCGACGGGCAGACCGGCAGGGCGCGATCGAGCAGATCCTCGCGAATGATGACGAGCGTCAGGCCGGCCGGGCCGATGTTTTTCTGCGCACCGCCGAAAATCAGGCCGTATTGGGACACGTCGATTGGCCGCGAGAGGATGTTCGACGACATGTCGGCGACGATGGGCACATCGTCTTTCGTTTCCGGCAGTTGCTGGAACTCGACGCCGTCGATGGTTTCGTTGCTGCACAAGAACAGGTAGGCCGGATCGTCGGAGTACTGAAAAGTCGGCTCTGGCGGGACGGCAAGGTAGGGTCCGGTCAGCGCGCCGGCCGCGAGGTGCGGCGTGCAGTACTTCTTCGCCTCCTTGAACGACTTGGCCGACCAGGTGCCGGTGACGATGTAATCGGCAGTCTTCCTGGTGCCGAGCAGATTGAGCGGAATGATCGCGTTCTCGGCGATGGCGCCGCCCTGCATGAACAGGATCTTGTAGTTCGCCGGCACTGCCAGCAATTCGCGCAGGTCGGCTTCGGCCTGCGTGGCGATCTGCGTAAATTCCTTGCCGCGATGGCTCATTTCCATCACGGACATGCCGGCACCATGCCAGTCGAGCATCTCTTCCGCCGCTTGCCGGAGCACTTCTTCCGGCAAGGCCGCCGGACCGGCGCTGAAATTGAATGGCCGCATTATTCCCCTGCTTCCTGTTCCTCGTCCGTCTCGATGACTTTCTCGATGCCCGCCAGCCGCGTGCCATCGTCGAGGTTGATGAGCCGCACGCCCTGCGCCGAGCGGCCGGTCTCGCGCACCTGAGCGACCTTGCTGCGGATCAGTACGCCGCCGGTGGAGATCAGCATCACCTCGTCGGCTTCCTCGACCAGCACCGCGCCGACCACCGCGCCGTTGCGCTCGGAGGTGCTGATGGCGATCATGCCCTTGGTGCCGCGTCCGTGCTTGGTGTAGTCGGCGATCGGCGTGCGCTTGCCGTAGCCGTTTTCGGTGGCGGTCAGCACGTTGAGGCTTTCATCCTTGGCGACCAGCATGCAGATCACGGCCTGGCCGTCTTCCAGCATCATGCCGCGCACACCGCGCGCATTGCGTCCCATCGGCCGGACGTCGTCCTCGGCGAAGCGCACCGCCTTGCCGGCATCGGAGAACAGCATTACATCGCAACTGCCATCCGTGATCGCCACGCCGATCAGATAGTCGCCCTCGTCGAGGCTGACCGCGATGATGCCGGCCTTGCGCGGGTTGGCGAAGTCGGTGAGCGGCGTCTTCTTGACCGTGCCCATGGCGGTCGCCATGAAAATGTAGTGGCTCTCGTCAAAAGTCGGCGTTGGCAGGACGGCAGTGATCTTCTCGCCTTCCTCCAGCGGGAACAGGTTGACAATCGGCTTGCCGCGACTGTTGCGCGTGCCTTCCGGTACCTCGTAGACCTTGAGCCAGTAGACCCGGCCGCGATTCGAGAAGCAGAGGATGTAGTCGTGGGTGTTGGCGATGAACAGGCTATCGACGAAATCGTCTTCCTTGATCGCCGCCGCCTGCTTGCCGCGTCCGCCGCGCTTCTGCGTACGGTAGTCGTCAAGGCTCTGGCGTTTGAAGTAGCCGCCATGCGAGAGCGTAACGACCATATCCTCGCGGGCGATCAGATCCTCAAGATTGATGTCGGCGGTCTGCAGCACGATTTCAGACCGGCGCTTGTCACCGAACTGCGCCTTGATGGCCGCCAGTTCGTCGCTGATGATCTGGGTGATGCGTTCGGGGCGCGCGAGGATGTCGAGCAGATCGGTGATGATCTCCATCACTTCCTTGTACTCGGCGAGGATCTTGTCCTGTTCAAGGCCGGTGAGGCGCTGCAAGCGCAGTTCCAGAATCGCCTGCGCCTGTACGTCGGAAAGCAGGTAGCCGCGGCGCGACATGCCGAATTCCGGTGCCAGTCCTTCGGGACGCGAGGCTTCGGCCGAGGCACGCAACAGCATTTCTTCGACCAGCGTCGAACGCCAGGTACGCGCCATCAGCTCGCGTTTCGCATCCGCGGGCGTCGGCGCGGCCTTGATCAGCGCGATGATCTCGTCGACGTTCGAGAGCGCTACGGCCAGACCTTCCAGCACATGACCGCGCTCGCGCGCCTTGCGCAGCTCAAACACCGTGCGTCGCGTGATCACTTCGCGCCGGTGCGACAGGAAGCATTCAAGCAGCTGTTTCAGGTTCAGCAGCTGTGGGCGGCCATCGACCAGCGCCACCATGTTCATGCCGAAAGTGTCCTGCAACTGCGTCTGCTTGTACAGGTTGTTGAGGATCACCTCGGGCACTTCGCCGCGCTTGATCTCGATCACCAGCCGCATGCCCGACTTGTCGGACTCGTCCTGGATATGGGAGATGCCCTCGATCTTCTTTTCATGGACCAGTTCGGCGATCTTTTCCTGCAAGGTCTTCTTGTTGACCTGATAGGGCAACTCATCGACGATGATGGCCTGCCGTCCGCTCTTCAGTTCTTCGATATGCGTGCGTGCGCGCATGATGACGCGGCCACGGCCGGTTAAATATCCTTCCCTAACACCGGACACGCCATAGATCAGGCCGGCAGTCGGGAAGTCCGGCGCGGGTATGATCTTGATCAGCTCATCGATGTCGAGCGCCGGATTGTCGAGCAGCGCGGTGCAGGCATCGATCACCTCGTTGAGGTTGTGCGGCGGGATGTTCGTCGCCATGCCGACGGCGATGCCCGCGCTGCCGTTGATCAGCAGGTTGGGAATGCGGGCCGGCAGGATCAGCGGTTCCTTTTCCGAACCGTCGTAGTTTGGGCCGAAATCGCAGGTTTCCTTCTCGATGTCGGCCAGCAGTTCGTGACCAATGCGCGCCATGCGCACTTCGGTGTAACGCATCGCCGCCGCGTTGTCGCCATCGACCGAGCCGAAGTTTCCCTGGCCATCGACCAGCATGTAGCGCAGCGAAAAGTCCTGCGCCATGCGCACGATCGTGTCATAGACCGCCGTGTCGCCGTGCGGGTGGTATTTACCGATGACGTCACCGACGATGCGCGCCGATTTCTTGTAGGCGCGGTTCCAGTCATTGTTCAGCTCGTGCATCGCGAACAATACGCGGCGATGGACGGGTTTCAGGCCATCTCGGGCATCCGGCAGCGCTCGCCCGACGATCACGCTCATCGCGTAATCGAGGTAGGAATGGCGCATTTCCTCTTCGAGGCTGACGGGCAGGGTTTCCTTGGCAAAAGCAGTGGTCATGAGATGAATTGCCCGGCAAAATGGAGCACTTGAAAAGCCGCGAATTCTAGCACGTGAAAGTCGCTAAACTGAAGGACTTGCAGCTAGCCAAGGCCTTGTCGCTTAACCATTTTTACGCATGAAGACTGATACCTCGCCCCGGGAAATCGATCAACTTGTCGATGCCCGCTGGATCGTTCCCGTCGAGCCGGCCGACACGGTACTCGAGCACCATAGTCTGGCGATTCATGAGGGGCGGATCCTTGCCATCCTACCCACAGCAGAAGCGCGCCAGCGCTTTGTTCCGCAACAGCATTTCCAGCTGACCAACCACCTGTTGCTGCCGGGCCTCGTCAATCTCCACACCCATGCCGCCATGGCGCTGCTGCGCGGTTACGCCGACGACATAGCGCTGATGCGCTGGTTGCAGGAACGTATCTGGCCGGCGGAAAGCCGGCATGTGTCGCCGGAATTCGTTCGTGATGGCACCCTGCTCGCCTGCTGGGAAATGCTGCGCGGGGGCATCACCTGCTTCAACGACATGTATTTTTTCCCGCAAGCGGCTGCAGAAGCCGCCCTGACGGCCGGCATGCGTGCCGTGCTCGGCATCACGGTGTTCGAGTTCCCCAGTGTGTATGGCTGCGATGCGGATGATTACCTGGCCAAAGGGCTGTCCACGCGGGACGCACTGCGCGACGAACCCCTGATTTCCTTCTGCCTCGCCCCGCATGCGCCCTACACCGTCGCCGACAAGACCTTCGAGCGGGTCGCCGCCCTTGCCGACCAACTCGACCTGCCTGTCCATATCCATGTGCAAGAGACCCATGACGAGATCGCCGGCAGCCTCAAGGAACATGGCGTCCGACCGCTGGAACGGTTATACCGGCTGGGACTGCTTGGTCCTGGACTCATTGCCGTCCATGCCGTGCATCTGAACGATGACGAAATCGACCTTTTGGCCCGGCAGGGCTGCCACGTCGCCCATTGTCCAAGTTCGAATATGAAGCTGGCCAGCGGCCTGGCTCCAGTCGGGAAACTCCTGGCACGCGGCATTAGCGTCGGTTTGGGCAGTGACGGTGCAGCCAGTAACAATCGTCTCGATCTTCTGCAGGAAATGCGCCATGCCGCCCTGCTGGCAAAGCTTGGAAGCAATGATGCTGCCTGCCTGCCCGCACATCAGGCCTTGCGCATGGCCACACTCGATGGCGCCCGAGCGCTGGGGATGGACGACAAAATCGGTTCGCTTTTGCCAGGCAAAGAGGCAGACCTGTTTGCCCTGCGCCTCGACGAATGGGATTTGCAACCCTGTTATGACCCGATTTCCCATCTGGTTTACACCGCCGGCAGGGAGTACATAACCCATGTCTGGGTCGCGGGAAAGTTGCGAATTAAAGACACAATCCCTGTTGATTCAATGATTCCCGCCTTGCTGCAGAGCACATTAATGTGGCAAAATCGCATATCCAATAAACATGAATTGGACATCGATTAACTTAGTTGGCTCTTTGTTGCACAAGAAAAAGCGGCTAATATTGCGAACGTCGTTAAATTCTTTTTCAATATCCTCATCCTAGGGAAGAAAAAACATGATCAAGCTCGTCACCAAAAATGTTCTGCTGGCCGCTCTGATTGCCGGAGCTGGCGCTGCTCAAGCCTTGACCCCCGGCGTCGACATGAACGGCACCGTCGGCTATGTGATCGATCAGCGTGGCGATGTCGCGAAGAGCGGCTTTGGCCTCTGCTGGCGTACCGGGTATTGGACACCCGCTATGGCGATCGCCGAGTGCGATCCCGATCTGGCGCCCAAGGCTGCCGCTCCCGCTGCTCCCGCCGCTGCCAAACCGGCCGCTGCCAAACCGGCTCCGAAGCCCGCTGCCAAGAAGGTGACGCTAGCCGCCGACGCCCTGTTCGATTTCGACAAGGCCGTGCTGCGCAATGAAGGCAAAGCCAAGCTGGACAAGCTGGCTGGCGACATGAAGGCCATCAAGCTGGAAGTTATCATCGCTGTTGGCCACGCCGACCGTCTGGGCAAGGATGCCTACAACCAGAAGCTGTCCGAGCGTCGCGCTGCCGCCGTCAAGGACTATCTGGTGAGCAAGGGCGTCGAAGCCAACCGCATTTACGCCGAAGGCAAGGGCGAGAAGCAACCTGTCACCGCCGGCAAGTGCGGCAAGAGCGAGAAGCGCACCAAGCAACTCGTCGAGTGCCTGCAGCCTGATCGCCGCGTCGACATCGAAGTGATCGGCACACAGAACTAAGCAGGGTTTTACCCGCACGAGAAAAGCCTTCACAGGCTTTTAGAACAAGCCCTGCCTTGCAGGGCTTTTCTTTTTCAAGGAATAGTCATGAGCACCACCGCCAACTTCGACCCGCAGGAACTCGCCAAATTTGGCGATCTGGCCCACCGCTGGTGGGATCCCCATTCCGAGTTCAAGCCCCTGCACGACATCAATCCGCTGCGCCTCGGCTGGATCGATCGCTGCGCTGGCCTGAACGGCAAACGCGTCCTCGATGTCGGCTGTGGCGGCGGCCTGCTCAGCGAAGGCATGGCAGCACTTGGCGCAGACGTCATGGGCATCGACATGTCGGAGAAGCCGCTCGCGGTGGCAACGCTGCATCTCCACGAAAGCGGCCAGAAGGTTGACTACCGGCTGGTATCCGCCGAAGCCCTCGCTGCGGAAATGCCGGCCAGCTTCGATGTCGTCACCTGTCTCGAAATGCTCGAGCACGTGCCCGATCCCGCTTCGATCGTCGCGGCCTGCGCCCAGCTCGTCAAACCGGGCGGACAGCTGTTTTTCTCCACGCTCAACCGCAACCCTAAGTCCTATCTGTTCGCGGTGATCGGGGCGGAATACATCCTCAAGCTGCTGCCGAAAGGCACGCACGACTATGCCAAGTTTCTGCGTCCGGCAGAGCTTGCGCGTTTCATCAGGCAGGCCGGGCTGGATGTCGAGGAAATCATCGGCATGAGCTACAACCCGCTGGCGCAGACCTATTCACTTGGCAGCGACACCAGCGTCAATTACCTGGTGCGGGCATCCCGATCCGCTTGATCAACTTCCGGCGGTCGCGGCCTCGCGTCGCCGGTGCCCGATGATCGCCGGCAGGGCAATTCCCGCCAGCATCAGGGTGAACAGTATTACCGGCCAGAACACCGGCTGGTTCCATTCCGCGCGCAACTTGTCCCGCAACGCTGCATCGACACGCTGATACTTGAGCGTGTTGTTGCCCACCTTGGTTGGCTTGCGGTTTAGCAGCCAGGCATGGCGCAGGCTGTAATCCTTCGGATGAAAGCCCCAGACCCACGGTGTGTCTTCATGCAGGATGGCCAGCATGCGGTCGATGATCGCCTGACGCTCCGGACTGTTCTCCATCGTGCGCATTCTCTCGAATAGCCGATCGAACTCGGCACTGGCGTAGTTGGATGCATTCTCTCCCTGCTGCTTGACCTTGCCTTGCGGACCGTAGAGCAGGAACAGGAAGTTTTCCGGATCAGGGTAATCCGCGTTCCAGCCGAAGTAGAACAGCTGCACCGCACCCTTGCGCACCTTTTCCTGAAAGCGGTTGTAATCGGTACTGCGTACGACGAGTTGGATGTCAATCTTCTGGAACTGTTTGTTGAGCCAGTCGATGCGCGTCTTCGCACCGACGCCGGTCGCGGTGGTATCCAGATTGACGACCAGCGGCTCACCCGTCCGTATATGCCGCCCGCCTGGCCAGCCGGCATCGGCGAGCAGCTTCCTCGCCACGGCCACATCCTTGCGCCGGGGACCATTCTCAGTCCAGTCATACACCACCGGATTGATGCCCGCCCTGCCCTCGCGATAGCCGAAAATCCCCGGTGGCAGCGGACTTTGCGAGGCAATGCCACGGCCGTTCTGGAAGATCGAGATGAATTCCTCCTGATCGATCGCGATGGCAATCGCCTGCCGGATCTTCTTCGCTGCTTCGCTGTTGCCGCCCACCAGCGGATCAAGCAGGTTGAAGCCCATGTAGAAGGTCGAGGTTGCCACCGAGGTTGTCAGGCGGATGCCCTGTTTGCGCATCTCGGGCGTCAGCGAAATTTCGCCGCCCGACCCGACCTGCACTGCCTGATCGAAGGAATCCGAGGCGATGCCCGAGGCATCGTAATAACCTTGCAAGAACTTGTTCCAGTAGGGAATTTGCTCCTTCTCGCGCGTGAACACGACCTTGTCGATGAAGGGCAACGGCTTGCCGCAATCGTCGAGCAAGCCGCTCGCCTTGTCCTCGGGTTCGCCATCGCAGGGATAGGTCTCGCCACGGAAATTTGGGTTGCGTTCCAGCACCATGCGGGCATTCGGATTGTTCTCGGTCAGCATGTAGGGACCGGTGCCGACCGGATACCAGTCGAGTGTCAGGTTTTTTTCGGCCATGCCGGGCTGGCTGTGGAAACGATCGGCCTCCCAGGGCATCGGCGCGAAAAAAGGCATCGACAGCCAATAGAGGAACTGCGGATACTTGCCCTTGATGCGAATGCGATAGCGGTAGCGGTCGATGACTTCGACGCCCGACAGCGTCACTTTGCGCAGATCGATCCATTCGGTGTGCCGTCCCGCCAGCGCCGACTTTCGCAGCGATTGCGCGAGTTCGGTCAGGCCGACAATGTACTCGCCCATCAAGCCGAGGATCGGTGAATGCAAGTGCGGATGCGCAAGCCGCTTGATGCCATAAATGAAATCCGCCGCGACGAGTTCGCGCGTCCCGCGTTTAGGAAAATCGGCTAGCGTGAAGAAGCCTGAAATGTCCGCTGGTTGTTCCGCGAAGGCCGGATGTGGCTGGAAACGGATGCCCGGCTTGATCTCGACCACATAATCGGTGAAGGCGATGCGCGATGCCTCTGCGGTAATTGGCAGGGGCTTGCCCTGCGCATCCAGATAGCTCGGCTGCGGCACGCGCATCGCCGTGGCAGGAATCAATTCGTAGGGACGCCGCAGATAGTGATATTGCAGCGGCGGCTCGTAGATCTGCGCGGTGAAGGTGATCTCGTCCTCGCTGTAGGACTGCACCGGGTCGAGATGCTTGGGCCGGTCGGTGAAGGCTGTGTAGAGAATGTTGCGGCCGCGATCCGTTGCCGGATAAGGATCGTTCCAGGTCGCACCACACGCGGTCAGCACGAAACTCAACAGTGAAAGCGAAAGCCAGCGCATGGCCGAAGTGTAATGTAATCGCGGCTATAATCCCGCGTCCGCAACGGAAGGGAATTTTGGAGGAATGAACATGGGCTTTCTCGCCGGCAAACGTATTCTCATCACCGGCCTCTTGTCCAACCGGTCAATCGCCTACGGCATCGCCAAGGCATGTCATCGCGAAGGCGCGCAGCTTGCTTTTACCTACCAGAACGAGCGCTTCCAGGAGCGCATCCAGAAGTTCGCCACCGAGTTCGGCAGCGACATGATCTATCAGGTCGATGTGGCCGACGATGCGCAGATCGAAGCGGCCTTCGCCGCCATCGCCCAGCGCTGGGATGGCATCGAGGGCATCGTGCATTCGATCGCCTTCGCGCCCAACGAGGCCATCGAAGGCGACTTCCTCGACGGCATCTCGCGCGAATCCTTCCGCATTGCGCATGAAATTTCGTCCTACAGTTTCCCAGCGCTGGCGAAAGCCGGCCGCGCCCTGCTGCTGAAGGGCAACAACCCGTCGCTGCTGTGCCTGTCCTATCTGGGTGCCGAACGCACGATGCCCAACTACAACACGATGGGGCTGGCCAAGGCCAGCCTCGAGGCGGCGACGCGCTATCTGGCCTTCAGCCTCGGCCCGCAGGGCATCCGCGCCAATGCCTTGTCTGCCGGCCCGATCAAGACCCTCGCCGCATCAGGCATTGGCAATTTCGGCAAGCTGCTTGCCTATAACGCCCACCACGCACCGCTGCGCCGTAACGTGACGATCGATGAAGTCGGCAACGCGGCCGCCTTCCTGCTGTCCGATCTGGCCAGCGGCATCACCGGCGAAGTATTGTATGTGGATGGCGGCACGCACAACGTCGCCATGGGCAATGCGGAGCCGTTGCCCGCCTGAATATCAGGCTGAAACTGAAAGTCGGTGCCGTCTCACCAGCACCGACTTTTTTATTTGCGTTCCAATGCGGCGCTGTTGATCTTCACACCATACTGCTGACGCAATGCAGCCAGCCAGTTGATCAAATCCTCCCGCGCCAGCACTTCGTTGTACTGCTGGCGTAGCGCATCGGCACGGGCGGCGGCCTCACCCTCTGCCGTCGGGTCGAAAGCCTTGACCTTGTCAATACGATACAGGGCAAATCCAGTCGGGGTTTTCGCGCCGACATAGGCCGGCAGCTTGATTGCAGCGGCTCCGAAAATGGCCATGCCCGCCTCCTGGCTCAGATTCGGCGCGTGCAGGCGACTGATCGTGCGCGGCGTTCCCCAATTCAAAGCGGACTTTTCGCCGCGATTCAACTTGTCGAGTTCGGCCCGACCAGCATCGGCGGCTTTGAGCAGTGCCGCTTCGCGTTCCAGCACTTTTTCGATCGTACTGGCCACCTTGGCGAGCGGTGTCAATTCGGCGGGCTTGTGCTCGATCACCCGTGCGGACACCAGCGTGTTCGCACCGGCTTCGATGGCCTCGGTATTGCGCTTGTGCTTGATGGCATCCTCGGAAAACACGGCCTGCACAAGCTTGGCATTCGAGAACGGCGCGGAGAGTTGCCCATCCTTGGCCAGCCATTCCGATGTCTGCACGGCCAAACCAAATTTCTCGGCAGCCGGCTTGAGGCTGTCGGATTGCTCATAGACGAGGTTGGAGAATCCCTCCGCAGCTTCGGCATATTGCTTCGTTCCTGCCTGACGCTTGAGTTCGGCCAGGATCTCGCTGCTCACTTCCTCCAGTTTTTGCGCCTGTTCAGGACGAATCCCCGTGAGCTTGATGATGTGGAAACCAAAATCGGAACGCACGACTTCGGAAATCTGGTTTTCCTGCAGTGCATAGGTTGCCTCCTCGAACGGCTTGACCATCATGCCGCGCCCGAAAAAGCCAAGATCACCACCATTGGTAGCCGAGCCCGGATCCTGGGAATGTTGTTTCGCCAGCTTGGCGAAGTCTCCCGGACTGGTTTTCAGTTGCGCCAGTAACTGCGCAGCCTTGGCTTCAGCCTCCTTGACCTCACTCGCCGGAGCATTTTTGTCGGCACGGATCAGGATATGGCTGGCGCGCCGCTGCTCGGGCTTTCGATAGCGGGCCGCATTTGCTTCATACGCTGCCTTGATATCCGCTTCGGTAACTTTGGCGTCAGCAATCATCTTGTCCTGGTTCAGGACGAGATACTCTACCCGTACCTGCTCAGGCTGCTCGAAGCGCACACGGTTTTCTTCGTAATACCGTTTGATCGCCGCTTCATCCTGCTTGCTGACGGCGGCATACTGCTCGGCACGCAGCGTTGCTTCGGAAATTTCACGCTCTTCCAGTTGCGCCACAAGCCAGCGATCGGTCGGCAGTTTGCCGGCAACAGCCGCATTAGCGACGGGCATAGTGACCTGCTGCGTCAGCAAATCGCGCCGCAGCATCTGTTCAAACTGATCTACACTCATGTTTTGCCCAGCCACCAGTTGCTCGTAACGCTCGCGCGAAAATTTGCCGTTTTCCTGCAGGGCCGGCAAGGAAGCAATGAAGCCCGACAACGCCTCGTTGCTGATGCCCATCCGTGCCTGGCTGGCATGCAGCAACAGCAACCGCTGGTTGATCAGCTCATGCAATACGCCACGCCGGAATTCCGGGCTTTCCAGCAGGGCCAGGTTGCTGCCCACTTGCGGACGCAGACGTTCCTGCTGTTCGGTCAAGGAGCGCTGGAATTCCTCCTGGGTTATTGGTGTCTTGCCGACATTCGCAACCTCGTTCGCACTACCTCCTCCACTCACATAGGAATCCACACCCCATAAAGCGAACGGCAGAATGATGAGCGCCAGAACAATCTGGACAATTTTTTTGTTATTGCGAACGAGATCAAACATGTCATGCCTTTCAAGCAAAAAGGCGAACCGTAGTCCGCCTTTGTGTGATTCTGGCGGAGAAGGAGGGATTCGAACCCTCGATCCAGGTTTTGCCCAGATGCGCCCTTAGCAGGGGCGTGCCTTCGACCACTCGGCCACTTCTCCAAAGGAGGCGGATGATACCCGTCCTCCCTTGATACGGTCAATCAGGCGGGTGCCCTATCCAGACCAAAAGCCTGATGAAGAACGCGCACGGCGAGTTCGAGGTACTTCTCGTCGACCACCACCGATATCTTGATTTCCGAGGTGGAAATCATCTGGATGTTGATGCCTTCTTCGGCCAGGAAACGGAACATCTTGCTGGCGACGCCGGGATGCGAGCGCATGCCGACGCCGACGGCGGATACCTTGCAAATCTTGTTGTCGCCTTCGATGGCGCGCGCACCGATATGCGGCTTGATCTGTTCCTCGAGGATCTTCAGCGTGCGCGCGTATTCGCTGCGGTTCACGGTGAAGGAGAAGTCGGTCGTGCCATCGTGGCCGACGTTCTGGATGATCATGTCGACGTCGATGTTGGCTTCGGCGATGGGGCCGAGGATCTGCGAGGCGATGCCAGGACGGTCGGGTACGCCCAGCACGGTCAGCTTGGCTTCGTCACGGTTGAAAGCGATTCCGGAAATGATCGGTTGTTCCATTTTGTTGTCTTCCTCAACGGTAATCAGCGTGCCGGGGGTTTCCTTCCCCTCCTCTTCGAAGCTGGACAGCACGCGCAGTTTGACCTTGTACTTGCCGGCGAATTCGACCGAGCGAATCTGCAGCACCTTGGAGCCCAGGCTCGCCATTTCGAGCATTTCCTCGAAGGTGATGGTGTCGAGTTTACGGGCCTCGGGGACGATACGCGGGTCGGTGGTATAGACGCCATCGACATCTGTGTAGATCTGGCATTCGTCGGCCTTGAGCGCCGCCGCCAGAGCGACACCGGTCGTATCCGAACCGCCACGACCGAGCGTGGTGATGTTCCCTTCTTCATCGACACCCTGGAAGCCCGCGACGATGACCACCGTATCGTCATCGAGATCGCGGCGCATGTTCTGTTCGTCGATCGAGAGGATGCGCGCCTTGGTGAAGGTACTATCCGTCAGCACTTTGACCTGCGCACCGGTGTAGCTCCTGGCCTTGACGCCGATATCGTTCAGGGCCATCGCCAGCAGCGCGATGGTGACCTGTTCGCCCGTGGAAATCATCACGTCGAGTTCGCGCGGATGAGGTTGAGGTGAAACATCCTTGGCAAGGGCGATCAGGCGGTTGGTCTCGCCGCTCATGGCGGAAACCACGACTACGACCTGGTTACCCTGCATCTTCCAGCGTTTCACACGCCGGGCGACGTCGCGGATGCGATCGGGGCTGCCCATCGAGGTGCCCCCGTACTTTTGAACGATCAGCGCCATATTTGATCCAAATAAGCAAAGGGGTGCATTTTATCCGAAAGGCAGACCGGCGGTTAAGTCCATCGTTTCGAGTATGTATGGCATGCAATTATTCAATGTGCTTGCAATGATATTACTTCCGTTGTATAAACAAACCGCTCATCATATTCGTTGCATATTTAACTAAAGGATAACCACATGAAATGCATGGATAAAATCGATGCCCGGGAAATCCGCCGCAAACTCGGCCTGAATCAGCAGCAGTTCTGGTCGAAACTCGGCGTGACGCAAAGCGGCGGTTCGCGCTATGAAAGCGGCCGCAACATGCCCCGCCCCGTCCAGCATCTGTTGCGCCTCGTGCATGTCGAACAGATCGACATCCAGAAGATCAAGAAAGAGGATTACGAGGTCGTCGAATTTCTGAAGACGAAGAAATCAGACCTCTTCAAGGAACTCAAGAAGGAAGCCAAAGCCCAGAAGAAGGGCTAAAGCCAGACACTTTGGACTGCTTCGGGCTTTACTAAGGGCTGACGCGCACCGTCAGCCCGATTTTTTCGCGAATCCGCTGGGCGAAGCTGTCCAGCCATTCCGCAGGCAAGGCTCTCAGGCGAGCGGCTTCCGGCTGCATTGAGGGACGCGCCAGTCCGTAAAGATGAACGCCTGCCAGTTTGTTCCGTGCAGCACTGAGCAGGTCGAAATAAGCCGCCTGAGCCGCCATATCCGGCGGCTCGCCATCCAGCGCAAACACGCAGGTCTGTACCCAGGTTGTACAGAGTTCTCCGCATATTTGCAGTCGGCGCAGCACTGTCGCCGGTTGGTAGGCGACGTTGTTGATGCGCCGCATCGCAGCAACGCCCACTGCATCGACCTTGAACCAGACCTCGCCCCCCCGGGCGCCGAGCAGGGCGATCCCGCGTTGCACGGTGGCCCGGTCGAGCAGGCTGCCATTGGTAATCAGCCTGAGTTTGGGCAGTGTCGGCAATACCAGTTCGTCGAGCACTCGCCCCACAAGGGCCACCGCATCGGCAAACTCCGCTGCGCTGGTCGGCTCGCCGTTGCCGGAAAAGGCGATATCGACGACACGTCGGGCCTCGGGCGGCACATGCCGGTCGAGGAAATCCCCGACGTACAGCCAGTTCAGCAGGTCGCGCAGTTCGTTGCCCAGACGGCTCAGTTCGAGCGGCGGCGGTCCGCCGCGCTTGAGGTCGGGTACCTGGCAGTAGATGCAGCGCCAGTTGCAGGCATTGTTCGGATTCAGGTTGATGCCGACCGACACCCCGCCCGCCCGGCGCGAAACCACCGGATAGACGTAGGTCATCCCGCTACTCTCGCGGCTGTGGTCACGAATTGAAAGTTGCGCCATGGGGCGGACTATACTTCGCGGCTCCCAGGATTGACACGCCCGCCATGCAGATCACCCGCCGCCTTGAATTCGATGCCGGCCATCGCATCCCCGACCACCAGAGCCAGTGCCGTCACCTGCACGGCCACCGCTATGCCATCGAGATCACGCTCGCCGGCGACGTGATCGAAGCCGCCGGACAGCCGCACAACGGCATGGTGATGGACTTTTCCGAGGTCAAGGCCATCGCCATGCGGGAAGTCGTCGAGCAATGGGATCATGCCTTCCTCGTCTGGCGCGGCGACACGCAGATCGCCACCTTTCTCGCCAGCCTGCCCGGCCACAAGACGGTCGTGCTCGACCGCGTGCCGACAGCAGAGAATCTCGCCCGCATTGCCTTCGACCGGCTCGATCCGGCCTACCGGGACATCTACGGCAACCACCTGCGCCTCGAGCGGGTACGCATCTACGAAACCCCCAACTGCTGGGCGGATTGCCGGCGCCAGTAAAGTTGGCTTGACGGCATTTTTTCGAAAATGCTATGTTCGCCATACAGGTTTGTCGGCACTAGCCGACGCAACATCGGGAGAGCCTGTCCTGACCCCGGTCAGGCGCAGCGCCGAAGGAGCAACCGCCCCGGAAACTCTCAGGCAAAAGGACCGATGTTGCGGTTGATCTCTGAAGAGCCGCCGGATAGTTCGTCGTCCGGCGCACCGAAGGAGCAAGCGGATTTTGCCATCCGTGAATCTCTCAGGTAAAAGACAGAGGGGGTATCTTTGCCGCATTGTGCGGGAGGGATTACAACCTGACGCCTATTGTCTGGAGATCATCCATCATGGTTCAGCGCACCCCGCTGTATGACGCCCACGTTGCCGCCGGGGCGAAGATCGTTGACTTCGCCGGCTGGGAAATGCCCATCAACTACGGTTCGCAGATCGAGGAGCACCACGTCGTGCGCCGTGTGGCCGGCATGTTTGATGTTTCGCACATGCTCGCCATCGACCTCGTTGGCTGCGATTCACAAGCCTTTCTGCGCCGCCTTGTCGCCAACGACGTTGCCAAGCTCACCTTGCCTGGCAAGGCGCTCTACTCCTGCCTCCTGAAGGACGACGGCGGCGTCATCGACGACCTGATCATCTATTTCTTCACGCCAACGAAGTACCGCATCGTCGTGAATGCCGGCACCGCCACCAAGGATCTCGCCTGGATGCAGGCGCAGGCCGCGAATTTCAACGTCAGCCTGACGCCGCGCCGCGACCTCGCGATGATCGCCGTGCAGGGTCCGCAAGCGCGCGAAAAATTCTGGCAGGCCTTTCCTGAAACCCGGGCAACCAGCGAACTGCTGGGCGTTTTCCAGGCAGCCGAGTGGCAGGATTGGCTCATTGCCCGTACTGGCTACACCGGTGAGGACGGTTTCGAAATCAGCGTGCCCGCTACGCAAGCCATGAGTGTCTGGCAGAAATTGCTGGCCGCTGGCGTCAAGCCCATAGGACTGGGCGCACGTGACACGCTGCGCCTCGAAGCGGGCATGAACCTCTACGGGCAGGATATGGACGAAACGCAGAATCCGCTCGAATCCGGCCTGACATGGACGCTCGATTTCAAGGATGCGAACCGCGACTTCAACGGAAAGTCGGCGCTGGCGAGACGGCAGTCGGAAGGCCAACTGCGCCAGCTGCTCGGCCTCGTACTGCTCGACAAAGGCGTGCTGCGCAGCCATCAGAAAGTCATTACAGAACAAGGAGATGGTGAAACAACTTCAGGTTCTTTCTCACCTACGCTCAACCAGTCGATCGCCTTCGCGCGCGTGCCCGCCGGCGTCAAGCCCGGCGATGAAGTGCAGGTGGCGATCCGCGACAAGCTGCTCAAGGCCAAAGTCGTCAAGCCGCCCTTCGCCCGCAACGGCAAACCCCTTATCTAATTCCAATTCGTTTCAGGAGCCCACCATGTCCATCCCCGCCGATCTCAAATACACCAAGACCCACGAATGGCTGAAGCAGGAAGCCGACGGCAGCGTCAGCGTCGGCATCACCTTCCACGCTCAGGAAGCGCTGGGCGACATCGTCTTCCTCGAGCTGCCGGATGCTGGCCGCGTCGTGAAAGCCGGCGAGGAATGCGCCGTCGTCGAGTCGGTCAAGGCCGCCTCCGACATCTACGCACCGATCGCTGGCGAAGTCGTGGCGAAGAACGAAGACGCCATCGCCGCGCCCGAAAGCGTCAATCAGGACTGCTACGCCGCCTGGCTGTTCAAAATCAAACCCGCCAATCCTGCTGATCTTGATGGGTTGCTCGACGCCGCCGCCTACACGAAAGTCGAAGCGGAGTCCTGAAGATGGCCACCCTCGACGAACTCGAAGGCCGCGACGAGTTCGTCGCGCGTCACATCGGCCCGAACGCGGCCGAGCAGGCTGCCCTGTGCGCGGCGATCGGCGTCAAGGATCGCGCCGAACTGATCGCCCAGACGGTGCCCGCCGGCATCCGCTTGCCCGCCGAGCTTGCGCTCGGCGCGCCGATGACCGAGCATGCCGCCCTGGCGAAGCTCAAGGAGCGCGCCAACCGAAACCAGGTCCGCAAATCCTTCATCGGCCTCGGTTACTACGGCACCCACACGCCGCCGGTGATCCAGCGCAACGTGCTGGAGAATCCCGGCTGGTACACCGCCTACACGCCCTACCAAGCGGAAATCGCTCAGGGTCGCCTCGAAGCGCTGCTGAATTACCAGCAGATGGTGATCGACCTGACCGGCATGGAACTCGCCAACGCGTCGCTGCTGGACGAAGCGACCGCCGCTGCCGAAGCGATGACCATGGCGCGCCGTTCGAGCAAATCGCAGAGCAATGCCTTCTTCGTCGATGAGGATGCTTTTCCCCAGACTATCGACGTCATCCGCACCCGTGCGGCCTACTTCGGCTTCGAGCTGATCGTCGGCGCTGCTGAAAAGGCCACTGACCATGACGTATTCGGCGCGCTGCTGCAGACGCCCAACGCGAAGGGCGAAATCAAGGATTTCACTCCCGCCATTGCCGCCCTGAAGGCCAAGAACGCCGTCACCGCTATTGCTTGCGATCTACTTGCACTCGTATTGACGAAATCGCCGGGTGAAATGGGTGCCGACATCGCGTTCGGATCGAGCCAGCGTTTCGGCGTGCCGATGGGCTACGGCGGTCCGCACGCCGCCTTCTTCGCCTGCAAGGACGAACACAAGCGCTCGGTACCGGGCCGCATCATCGGCGTCTCGAAGGACGCGCGCGGCAAGACCGCCCTGCGCATGGCGCTGCAGACACGCGAACAGCACATCCGCCGCGAGAAGGCCAACTCGAACATCTGCACCTCGCAGGTGCTGCTTGCCAACATGGCCGGCATGTACGCCGTCTGGCACGGGCCGGAGGGCCTGAAGCGCATCGCCGGACGCATCCACCGCCTGACCTGCCTGCTGGCCAAGGCCTTGGGTGTGACGGGGAGTTTCTTCGACACGATTACTGTAAAAGTCGGCGCTGGCGGGATGGCACTACTAAAAAACTCCGCCTTCAACGTGCGTCACATTGACGCGGAAACCGTCGGCATCAGCCTCGACGAAACAACCACCCGCGAGGACGTCGCTGCCCTCGCGAAACTACTCGACAAGACCATCGATTTCTCCGCGGACGTCGCCGACGCGATCCCCGCCAATCTGCGCCGCGCCTCGCCCATCCTGACACATCCGGTGTTCAACACCCACCACACCGAGCATGCGATGCTGCGCTACCTCAAGCGTTTGCAGAACAAGGACCTCGCGATGGATCACGCGATGATCTCGCTCGGTTCATGCACGATGAAGCTCAACGCCGCCGCCGAGATGATGCCGGTGAGCTGGCCGGCCTTCGGCGCGCTGCACCCCTTCGCGCCCGCCGACCAGGCGGCCGGCTACGCGCAGATGATCGGCGAGCTGTCGCAATGGTTGTGCACGATCACCGGCTTCGATGCGCTCTGCATGCAACCCAATTCCGGCGCGCAGGGCGAATATGCCGGCATGGTCTCGATCCGCCGCTATCAGGCCGCCCAGGGCCAGGGCCACCGCGACATCTGCCTGATCCCGAAGTCGGCGCACGGCACCAACCCGGCGACCGCGCACATGGCCGGCCTGCAAGTCGTCGTCGTCGAGTGCGACGAGAGCGGCAACGTCGATATGGCCGACCTGAAGGCCAAGGCAGCGCAGCATGCCGACAAGCTCTCCTGCCTGATGATCACCTACCCCTCGACGCACGGCGTGTTCGAGGAAGCCGTCCGGGAAATGTGCGAGATCATCCACGCCCACGGCGGGCAGGTGTACATGGATGGCGCCAACCTCAACGCGCAGGTCGGACTCACCTCGCCCGGCCACATCGGCGCCGACGTCTCGCACATCAACCTGCACAAGACCTTCGCGATTCCACACGGCGGCGGCGGTCCCGGCATGGGGCCGATCGGCCTCAAGGCCCATCTGGCACCCCACGCACCGGGCCACGTTTTCGCCAGCGACCGCGTCGGATCGCAGGGTGCCGTCTCTGCCGCGCCTTTCGGCTCCGCCTCGATCCTGCCGATCTCGTGGATGTACATCGCGATGATGGGCGGCAGCGGCCTGAAGCAGGCCACCGAAGTGGCGATCCTCAACGCCAACTACGTCGCCGCGCGCCTCAAGGACCACTATCCCGTGCTCTACACCGGCGCCCACGGCCGTGTCGCGCACGAATGCATCCTCGACATCCGCGCCATCAAGGCGGCGACGGGCATCGCCGAGATCGACATCGCCAAGCGGCTGATGGACTATGGCTTCCACGCGCCGACGGTGAGCTTCCCGGTCGCCGGCACGCTGATGGTCGAGCCGACCGAATCGGAAAGCCAGGCCGAACTGGATCGTTTCATCGACGCGATGATCGCCATCCGCAACGAGATCCGCAAGATCGAAGCCGGCGAATGGCCGGCCGACGCCAACCCGCTGAAGAACGCGCCGCACACGCAGGCTGACATCATCGGTGAGTGGGATCGTCCCTATTCGCGCGAGACGGCGGTGTTCCCGTTGCCGTGGGTTGCTGCCAACAAGTTCTGGCCGTCGGTGAATCGCATCGATGACGTCTATGGCGACCGCAACCTGCACTGCGCCTGTGTGCCGATGGAGGACTATGCAAATGGCTGATCAACATCTCGTCCTCACCGCCATCGGCGACGACCGGCCCGGCCTCGTCGAGGAACTCGCCACCGCGATCTCCACGCATGGCGGCAACTGGCTCGAAGCCTCGATGGCGCAGCTGGCAGGCAAGTTCGCCGGTATCGTCAATGTGGCGGTCCCAGCCGACCAGGTCGATGCACTCAAGGCTGCGCTGGCCAAACTCTCCGGCCTCAAGGTAAGCGCCGAAATCGCCGGACCCGGTGGCTCTGAAAAGTCGGCGCTGACAGGACGGCACCTCACGCTCAACCTCGTCGGCCACGACCGCATCGGCATCGTCAGGGAAGTCGCGCAGGTGCTGGCACGCCATGCGGTCAACGTCGAAGAACTGGCGACCTATACCAGCAGCGCGCCGATGTCCGCCGAAGTGCTTTTCCATGCCGAGGCCGAACTCTTCGCTGCGCCGGACTTCAACGCCCGCGCGCTGAAGCTCGAACTGGAAAAGCTTTCCGACGACCTGATGGTCGATATTTCCCTGGGTGAAACACTGTAATGCCCGTCTATCGTATCGGTGAAAAAGCGCCGCAGATCGACGCTTCGGCCTGGATCGCGCCCAACGCCACGGTGATCGGCGACGTGCGCCTCGCCGCCAACACCAGCGTCTGGTGGAACTGCGTGCTGCGCGGCGACAACGACCCCATCCTGATCGGAGAAAACAGCAATGTGCAGGACGGTTCGATCCTGCACACGGACGACGGCATCCCGCTGACCATCGGCCGCGACGTCACGGTGGGACACATGGTCATGCTGCATGGCTGCACGATCGGCGACGGCTCGTTGATCGGCATGGGCGCGATCGTGCTCAACAGCGTCGTGATCGGGAAGAACTGCCTGATCGGCGCCGGCGCGCTGATCCCTGAAGGCAAGGTGATTCCCGACAACTCGCTGGTCGTCGGCTCGCCCGGCCGCGTCGTGCATGAACTGACCGAGAAGCACATTGCGCGCATGGCCCATTCGGCCGAGCATTACGTCAGCAACGCCCTCAACTATCGACAATTCCTCGAGGAGATCGACAGATGAAACGTGCCCTGTTCCTGCTCGCTTTCACCGTGCTGCCAGCGTTTGCCGTCGAGCCAGCCAAACCTGCCGGTACGCTGATCGACTTTCGCGTCGAGGTGCAGCGCCCGGTCGCCAACGATCTCGGCCGCGCCAGCGCCTACGTCGAACTGACCGGCAGCGATCCGGCCGAGGTCGCGCGCAAGGTCAAGGCCGTCATCGCCGACGGCCTCGCCACGGCCAAGGCCCAGCCGGGCATCACCGTGAAGAGCGGCGGCACGCACACCTATCCGATCTACAGCAAGACCGGCCGCGTCATCGAAAACTGGCGCATACGCTCGGAACTGCTGCTCGAAAGTCGCGACGCGGCCGCGCTGTCGACCGCCGTCGGCAAGCTGCAGGGCGGCCAGCTGGCCATCGGCGGCATCAACTTCTCGCCCGCGCCGGAAACGCGCCGCAAGGCCGAGGACGACGTAACCCTCGAAGCGATCGAAGCCTTCAACGCCAAGGCGGCACGCATCGCCGCGACGCTGAAGAAGCCCTACAAGATCCGCCAGATGAGCGTCAATTCCGGCGGACATTTCCCGCAGCCCTACCCGATGGCGCGCGGCGCCGCGATGATGGCGTCCGCCGAGTCGGCACCAATGCCGGTCGAAGCCGGCGAGTCGAACGTCACGGTGAATGTCAGCGGACAGATCGAGCTGACTGACTGAAAGTCGGCGCCGGGACGGACCCGGTGCCGGTCAGGGTTTCTTCTGCGGCGTCTGCACGAAAACCTCGCCTTCCTTGACGAGTCCCAGTTCGTAGCGGGCGCGTTCCTCGATGGCTTCGTAGCCCGACTTCAGGTCGCGCACTTCAGCTTCCTGCGAGGCGTTGCGCACTTCCAGGGTCTGATTGACCTCGCGCTGGGCGGCGACCTGCCGCTCCATGTCCCGCACCCGGAGCAGGCCGCCCTTGCCGAACCACAGTGGATACTGCAGCAGGACCAGCAGAGCGACCAGCACCCAGGTCGGCCACTTCATTCAGCAGTGGCTTACTTGCGAATGTTGTAGAAGGTGTCGAGTCCGGGATAGACGACCGTATCGCCCAGATCTTCCTCGATGCGCAGCAGCTGGTTGTACTTGGCGATGCGGTCGGAGCGGGACAGCGAACCCGTCTTGATCTGGCCGGCGTTGAGGCCCACGGCGATGTCGGCGATGGTGGAGTCTTCGGTCTCGCCCGAACGGTGGGAGATCACGTTGCTCCAACCCGCGCGCTTGGCCATCTCGACCGCGGCGAAGGTCTCGGTCAGCGTGCCGATCTGGTTCACCTTGATCAGGATGGCGTTGGCGGCGCCGCGCTGGATGCCTTCCTTGAGGATCTTCGGATTGGTGACGAACAAGTCGTCGCCGACGATCTGGATGTTCTTGCCGATCCGGCTGGTGAGGTTGATCCAGCCTTCCCAGTCGCCCTCGGCCATGCCATCCTCGATGCTGATGATCGGGTACTTGCCGGCCAGCGTGGCGAGGTAATCGACCATGCCGGCCGAATCGAGCTCCAGCTTTTCGGAGCCGAGAATGTACTTGCCGTCCTTGAAGTACTCGGAAGCGGCGCAATCGAGGCCGAGCACGACGTCCTGTCCGGGCGTGTAGCCGGCGACCTCGATGGCCTTGAGGATCAGCTCGATGGCCTCGTCGTTGCCCGCAACGTTGGGCGCGAAGCCGCCTTCGTCACCGACCGTCGTCGGGTAGCCCTTCTTGTCGACGAGCTTCTTGAGGTTGTGGAAGACCTCGGCGCCGCAGCGCAGCGCCTCGCGGAAACTGCCCGCCCCGACCGGCAGGATCATGAATTCCTGGATGTCGAGGTTGTTGTTGGCGTGCGCGCCGCCGTTGATGACGTTCATCATCGGCACTGGCATGGTCATCGGGCCGGAACCGCCGAAGTAGCGGTAGAGCGGCAGGCCGGCCTCTTCGGCCGCCGCCTTGGCGACCGCCATCGAGACGGACAGCATGGCGTTGGCGCCGAGGCGCGACTTGTTGTCGGTATCGTCGAGTTCGATCAGCGCCTTGTCGATGAAGGCCTGCTCCTCGGCGTCGAGGCCGATGATGGCCTCGGAAATTTCAGTATTGACGTTCTCGACGGCCTTGAGCACGCCTTTGCCAAGATAGCGCGCCTTGTCGCCGTCGCGCAGCTCGATGGCTTCGCGGGAGCCGGTTGAGGCACCGGACGGCACGGCGGCACGGCCCATCACGCCGGATTCGAGCAGGACGTCGGCTTCGACAGTGGGATTGCCGCGTGAATCAAGAATCTCGCGGGCGACGACATCAACGATGGCACTCATTTGGGGTTTCCTCTCTAGTTTGATTAATAAGCTTCGACCAGCAGCATGTCGAAATCCGACACACCGGCACGCGCCGCGCGGGCCGCATGGTATTCGGGTGATTCGTAAAACGCTTTCGCCTTCTCCATCGAGGGGAACTCGACGACCACCAGCCGCTGCGGCCGCCAGTCGCCTTCGATCACCTCGTAGGGCGCGCCGCGCACCAGATAGCGGCCGCCGTAATTCGCCACGGCGACTTGCGCCAGATCGCGATAGCGCTGCATCGCCTGCGGATCGGACGACTTGGCATCGACGACCAGATAGGCGGGCTTGGTCACATTCCACCCCCGAAACCTTGCTGTTTGATGACAGCATCGAGTTTCATGAGCGTGGTGAGCAGCGCTTCCATTTGTTGCAGCGGCCACGCGTTCGGGCCGTCCGACAGTGCCTTGGCGGGATCGGGGTGCGTTTCCATGAACAGGCCGGCGACGCCGACGGCGACCGCCGCGCGCGCCAGCACCGGCACGAACTCGCGCTGGCCGCCCGAACTGGTGCCCTGCCCGCCGGGCAATTGCACCGAATGCGTCGCGTCGAACACCACCGGGCAGCCCGTCTCGCGCATGATTGCCAGCGAGCGCATGTCGGAAACGAGGTTGTTGTAGCCGAAACTGGCGCCACGTTCGCAGACCATGATCGTGTCCGCGCCGCCATTGGCAGCCTTGGCTTTCGCGACGACCTGCTTCATGTCGCCCGGCGCGAGGAACTGGCCCTTCTTGATGTTCACCGGCTTGCCGCAGGTGGCGACGGCCTGGATGAAATCGGTCTGCCGGCAAAGGAAGGCCGGCGTCTGCAGCACATCGACCACGGCTGCGACGGCGGGAACCTCGGCTTCGGTATGCACGTCGGTGATCACCGGCACGCCGATCTGGCGGCGCACCTCGGCGAGGATGCGCAGGCCCTCGTCCATGCCGTGGCCGCGGAAGCTTTGACCCGAACTGCGGTTCGCCTTGTCGTAGGACGCCTTGAAGATGTAGGGAATGCCCAGCCTGCCGGTGATTTCCTTCATGCGGCCGGCGACGTCAAGGCACAGTTGCTCTGACTCGGCGACGCAGGGGCCGGCGATCAGGAAGAACGGTTTGTCGAGGCCGACTTCAAAGCCACAGAGCTTCATGATTGCTTTTCCTGCCGTCGCGCCAGCGCCGACTTTACGAAGGCGATGAACAACGGATGGCCGGTGCGCGGATTCGAGGTGAATTCCGGGTGGAACTGCACGCCGACGAACCACGGGTGCATGGTCTGCGGCAGCTCCATCATCTCGGGCAGGTTTTCGGTCGGCGTACGCGCGCTGATGACGAGGCCGGCCGCCTCGAGCTTGGGCACGTAGGCGTTGTTGACCTCGTAGCGATGGCGATGGCGCTCATTGACTTCCTTGCCGTAGATGCTGGCGGCCAGCGTGCCTTCCTTGATCGGGCACTTCTGCGCGCCGAGGCGCATCGTGCCGCCGAGGTCCGACTTGGCATCGCGCTTCTCGACGCGGCCTTCGCGGTCGGCCCATTCGGTGATCAGCGCGACGACAGGGTGCGGCGTGTCGGCATCGAACTCCGTGCTGTTGGCGCCGTCGCAGCCGGCCATGTGGCGCGCGAACTCGATGGTGGCGAGCTGCATGCCCAAGCAAATCCCCAGGTACGGCACCTTGTGCTCGCGCGCATAGCGGATCGCGACGATCTTGCCCTCGGTGCCGCGCACGCCGAAGCCGCCGGGCACGAGGATCGCATCCATCTTCTTCAGCGAGGCCGGGCCGTGCTTCTCGATCTCCTCGGAGTCGAGGTAGTGGATCTTCACCTTGCTCTTCGTGTGCATGCCCGCATGCACCAGCGCCTCGGTCAGCGACTTGTACGATTCGGTCAGGTCGACGTACTTGCCGACGAAGGCAATGTCGACCTCGTGCTCGGGATGCTCGAGCGCATCGATCAGCTTCTTCCAGACGGCCAGGTTCGCCGCCTTGGCGAGGATGCCGAGCTTGTGGCAGACGATCTCGTCGAGCATCTGGTCGTGCAGCATGCCGGGGATCTTGTAGATCGAGTCGGCATCGAGCGCGGCGATCACGGCCTCGGGCTGGACATTGGTGAACAGCGCGATCTTGCGGCGCTCCTCGCTGGGAATCGGACGGTCGGCGCGGCACAGCAGGATGTCGGGCTGGATGCCGATCTCACGCAGGTCCTTGACCGAGTGCTGCGTCGGCTTGGTCTTCAGTTCGCCCGCCGAGGCGATGTAGGGCACCAGCGTCAGGTGGATATAGCAGGCGTTGTTCTTGCCCTCCTCGATGCCCATCTGGCGGATCGCCTCGAGGAAGGGCAGCGACTCGATATCGCCCACCGTGCCGCCGATCTCGACGATCGCCACTTCCGCGCCTTCGGCACCACGCTTGATCGACAGCTTGATCTCGTCGGTGATGTGCGGGATCACCTGCACCGTCTTGCCGAGGTATTCGCCGCGCCGTTCCTTCTTGATCACCGACTCATAGATCTGGCCTGTGGTGAAGTTGTTGCGCTTGCCCATCTTGGCGCTGGTGAAGCGCTCGTAGTGGCCGAGGTCGAGGTCGGTCTCGGCGCCATCCTCGGTGACGAAGACCTCGCCGTGCTGGAACGGCGACATCGTGCCGGGGTCGACGTTGATGTAGGGATCGAGCTTGAGATGGGTGACTTTGATGCCGCGCGATTCGAGAATCGCTCCGAGGCTGGCGGCGGCGATGCCCTTGCCCAGACTGGACACGACACCACCCGTTACGAAGACATATTTGGTCATGGCAAATGCCACATAAAGCGGCCGTAGCGGGAAAGCCGAATGATACCGGAAAGACCGGCCGACTAAAAACCCTTGCTTCTAATTTCGGGCCACGCTTTTCCGAGGTAGTAGCCCATCGACCAGAGCGTCAGCGCGGCGGCCAGCCAGATCAGCGCCTCGCCCATGCCGGCGATGGGCAGGCCGAGCAGCGGGTCGTAATAAAGCAGCATCGGGATGGCGACCATCTGCGCGGTGGTTTTCAGCTTGCCGATGAACGACACCGCCACGCTCTTCGCCGCGCCGATATGCGCCATCCACTCGCGCAGCGCGGAAATCGTGATCTCGCGGCCGACGATGATGATGGCGACGACGGAATCCGCACGGTCGAGCTGCACCAGAATGATCAGCGCCGCCGCGACCATCAGCTTGTCGGCCACCGGGTCGAGGAAAGCCCCGAAGGCCGAGGTCAGCCCGAGCTTGCGGGCCACCCAGCCGTCGAACCAGTCGGTGATCGCCGCGACGACGAAGGCCACCGTCGCGATCAGGTTCTGCTCATGCAGCGGTAGGGGCAGGTAATACACCCCGATCACCACGGGAATCAGGACGATGCGCGTCCAGGTCAGCGAATTGGGGAGGTTGAAAATCATGTCTGATGTAATTGCCGATGGATTGCCTCGGCCAGCTTACGGCTGATGCCGGAAATCCGGCACAAATCCTCGACGGTCGCCGCCTTGACGCCGTCCAGTCCGCCGAAATGCGCCAGCAGGTTGCGCCGCCGCGTCGGGCCGATGCCGGCCACGTCTTCCAGCGCCGAGCGTCCGCGCGCCTTGGCGCGCCGCGCCCGATGGCCGACGATCGCGAAGCGGTGCGCCTCGTCGCGGATTTCCTGGATCAGGTGGAAGCCGGCATTGTCCATGGCCAATTCTAGCGGCTGATCCCGGCCATGCACGAAGAGTGTTTCCAGTCCGGGCCTGCGTTCCTCGCCCTTGGCTACCCCGATGCTCGCCAGATCGCCCAGCCCCAGCTCGGCGAACACCTCGCGCGCCACGGCATGCTGCCCCTTGCCGCCGTCGATCAAAACGAGGTCTGGCGGTGCCGTCTCGCCGGAGCTGACTTTCTCGTAGCGCCGCGTCAGCGCCTGCCGCATCGCCGCATAATCGTCGCCGGGCGTGATGCCCTCGATGTTGAAGCGCCGGTAGTCGCCCTTCTTCATCGCCCCATCGACGCAAACCACGCAGGACGCCACCGTGCCCTCGCCCATCGTGTGGCTGATGTCGAAGCACTCGATGCGGCGTGGCAGCTCCGGCAGGTCGAGCGCCGCGCGCAAGGCCTCCAGCCGCCCGCCCGCCCGCGCCGTCGCCTGCCGCCGGGCCGTCAGCGCCAGCCGGGCGTTGTTCGCCGCCATCTCCAGCCAGGCCCGTTCCATCTCGTTCTTCGGCGGGCCGGCATGCAGGCTGGCCGGCACCTCCTCCAGCGGCCACGGGTCGAGGATCAGGCGCGGCGGTTTTTCATGTTCCGCATAGTGCTGCTCGAGGAAGGCTGCCAGTCCTTCAACGGCGCTTGCCTCCAGCCCCGCCTGCGGAAAATGCGCCCGGTCGCCGAGATGCAGCCCGCCGCGCACCATCGCGAGATTGACGCACAGCTCGCCGCGCTCGACAACGGCGGCAATGATGTCCACGTCCGCATCCTTCGTCGAACTCACGTACTGCCGATGCAGCACCGCCTGCAGCGCCTTGATCTGGTCGCGCAGCGCCGCCGCCTGCTCGAAGTGCAATGCGGCCGCCGCCGCTTCCATCTGCCGCGTCAGCTTGTCGATCACCTCGCCGTGCCGGCCCTTGAGGAACAGCTCGGCCAGCTTCACGTCCGCCGCGTACTCTTCCGCCGACACCCGTCCGACACAGGGCGCCTTGCAGCGGTGGATCTGGTGCAGTAGACAGGGCCGCGAGCGATGCGCGAACACTGCCTCTTCGCAGGTGCGCAGCAGGAAGGTCTTCTGGATCAGCTGGATCGACTCGCGCACCGCCAGCCCGCTCGGAAAGGGGCCAAAGTAGTGCGACTTCTTCTCGAAGGCGCCGCGATGGTAGAACAGCCGCGGGAACTCCCCGCCCGACAGCCCGATGTAGGCGTAGGACTTGTCGTCGCGGAAGAGGATGTTGTACTTCGGCTTGAGCTTCTTGATCAGCGTGTTTTCGAGGATCAGCGCCTCGGCTTCGGAACGCGTCGCCGTCGTCTCCATACCCGCCACCTGCTGCAGCATCAGCGCGATGCGCGGGCTGTGGCCGGTCTTCTGGAAGTAGGACGACACCCGCTTCTTTAGGTTCTTCGCCTTGCCGACATAGAGCACCGCGCCGGCCGCGTCGAGCATGCGATACACCCCCGGCGCATCGGTCAGCGTGGCAAGGAAAGACTTGCTGTCGAACACCCTATCGTTCATGAAAGTCGGCGCTGACGGGACGGCATGCGCATCACAACCCGAAGTGGTCGAGCAGGCTCGTCACCCAGCCCTACTTGCCGTGATGCAGAATGAATCAATGTACCCAATGGACATAAGTTGGCTCCGTGCGTATGCTGTATTAATTCAGGCGGATGCGTTCGCGCACCCGGTCCAGCAGCTTGGGAGGTTCGGCCATTTGAAATCAGTTTCAGCTTGTCACATGGGAGGCCTGATTCTAGGCCATCATTTTGATCTGATTGACATCTGCCAGAATATGAAAAGCTTTCGCCCCATTCCTTTGGGACGATTGCTTAAAAGTTAGGAGGCTTAACTCACTATGCCACGTAAGCCAATTTCTCCAAGCAGCCAAGCTAGCGTATTGCTTCAGTCGAGGCGCCGCTGCTGCATCTGTTTCGGCTTGAATCGCGACACCTCTATCCGTCAGGGACAAATTGCCCATCTCGATGGAAATGCATCGAATAGTGCCGAAGAGAACTTGGCATTTCTCTGTTTCGACCACCATGACCAATACGACAGCACCACAAGGCAGAGTAAGAACCTCACACCACCGGAGGTAAAACACTTCCGCTCCGAGTTGTACGCTGCCATCCAATTGGCCTTTGGTGCCCAAGTTCAGTTCGGTGAAGCGACTGGTGTGGCTGACCTAATATCTGGTCACTACATCAGGGCTGGAGAATATGAAAGTGCCGAACTAAAGGTTCATCGGCTCGCGGATGGCCGGTATCACGTCACTGGCACCGCCCTTTGGGGAACACACAGAGAATATGGCCCGAACATTGGAGACCTTGACTTCATTGCCGAGATTCACGGAGACACCATCGAGTATCGGTGGCCATATCCCGGTGAAAATCGGGAATACCACGCGTGGTTGAAATTCGCTGACGGTGGACTAATCGTTACGGAGGAAAACTGGCTTGGCATATTCGGCATGAACGTAACGTTCGCAGGTGAGTATGACAAAGCCACCTAACCATTCTGTCAACACGGACTGCCTGCAAGTTGCGCTTGCAGGTTCTCTCCGCCGCTTTGTGGCTCCGGTGGCCGGTTATCTCAATCGTTATGCGCCATCTCGTCAGCGCCGACTATTGCCACCCTTGTGATCTCACCCCTCGGAGACGAAATGAAGGAATCGCTCAAGCCCGGTATCAAGTACGAACACAAGTTCAAGGTACCTCCATCGAAAACGGTTCCCGCGCTTTATCCCGAGTCCGATGAGTTCGTGGCAATGCCTGAAGTCTTTGCCACGGGCTTCCTTGTCGGCTTGCTTGAATGGGCGTGCATCAAGGCGATCAATCCACACCTGGACTGGCCGGAAGAGCAGACCGTCGGAACCCACATCGACGTAAGTCACGAGGCTGCTACGCCGCCCGGACTTGAGGTCACCGCAACAGTTGAGCTGATTGCCGTTGAAGGAAAGAAGCTCACCTTTGCTGTTGAGGCACACGATGGCATAGACCTGATTTCAAGAGGCCGTCACGAGCGTTTTGTCATCAATAAAAAGAAATTCGATGCCCGGGTGGAGGCAAAGGCCGGTGCATGACACCAAGCGCCCAGGGGCGCTGCGCTAGGCCGTGGCCGGGTCGATTCACCCCCTTCAGGAACTTTCCACCATGGACATCCCGCGGATTTTCAACATCACTGAAAGCGCTCACCGCATCCACAACCCGATCACGCCCGAAAAGCTCGCGACGCTCGGCGCGGCGCTGCGTCTGGAAGCGGGAGCGCGCATGCTCGACCTCGGTAGCGGTTCGGGCGAAATGCTATGCACCTGGGCACGCGATCACGGCGTCGCCGGCACCGGCATCGACATGAGCCAGTTGTTCACCGAGCAGGCGAAACACCGTGCCGTGGAGCTCGGCGTTGCCGATCAAGTCACGTTCATCCATGGCGATGCTGCCGGCTATGTCGCTGACGGGAAGGTCGATGTGGCCGCCTGTGTCGGTGCCACCTGGATCGGCGGGAGCGTTGCCGGCACGATCGGCCTTCTGGCGCGGAGCTTGCGCAGCGGCGGGATCATCCTCATCGGCGAGCCATTCTGGCGGCAGTTGCCGCCGACGGAAGAGGTGGCCAAGGGGTGCCTTGCACACACGATCTCGGACTTTCTCATGCTCCCGGAACTTCTCGCGTCTTTCGGTCGCCTCGGCTACGACGTGGTTGAAATGATTCTGGCCGACCAGGACGGCTGGGACAGGTACGAGGCGGCCAAATGGCTCACCATGCGCCGCTGGCTAGAAGCCAATCCCGGCGACGAGCTGGCGCAAGAGGTTCGCGCCCAACTGACCTCGGAACCCGTGCGCCACGCCACGTACACGCGGGAATACGTGGGCTGGGGCGTGTTCGCGCTGATGCCGCGATGAAGCGCCTCCCTGTCATCCGATAACCCACAAAGTACAAATGAAAAAAATACTGCTAATCGCCGCCGTGGCGGCAGCCTTCTACATAGGACATGATGAGACCAACGGGTTTCGCCAGCTCACAGGGTCCCCGTCAACAGAATCGGGCACCGGGTACTTCAGTTCCTCCAACGCAATCCAGGCGGCATTCGATGAGCAGAAGAGTGGCGTACAAGTTCAAGGCGAAGGCGTGGTTTCAAGGATGCTTGCCGACGACAATGATGGCAGTCGCCATCAACGCTTCATCCTCACACTTACTTCCGGCCAAACCATTCTCATTGCGCACAACATCGATTTGGCTCCCCGCATTGCGACGCTGAAATCCGGGGACTCCGTTGCCTTCAATGGCGTGTACGAGTGGAATGACAAGGGTGGCGTTGTTCACTGGACCCACCATGACCCCGGCGGTCGCCATGAAGCGGGCTGGCTCAAGCATGCTGGTCAAACCTACCAGTGAAACTGGGTATTGACGCCTAACATTACCGTGCCAGCAAGCGCTCGTCAGCTAGGTGACTTTTCCTGCGACATTTTCTGCGCCGTCATCGACAACTTCGGTGACGCCGGCGTCTGCTGGCGGCTGGCGCGGCAGCTGGCGACCGAACATGGATGGCGGGTCAGGCTGTGGATCGACGACCCGGCGCCGATCGCCCTGCTCGCGCCGAAACAGGACGTTGTCGACGTCCGTCATTGGACAAGCGACCTCATCGGGGTCGATCCGGCCCAAATCGTCATCGAGGCCTTCGCCTGCAACCTGTCTGCCGCCTATGTCGACGCAATGGCGCAGCAAGCTCGCCCGCCGGTCTGGCTCAACCTCGAGTACCTGTCGGCCGAGGACTGGGTGGCCGGCTGCCATGGCCTGCCTTCGCCCCACCCGCCGCTGGTCAAACATTTTTTCTTTCCCGGTTTCGTACCGGGCACGGGCGGACTGTTGCGGGAACGCGACCTTGCCGTCCCGCCAGCGCCGAGTTTCTCGGGAACACTGGAAGTCTCCCTGTTCTGCTACGAGAACCCGCAACTGCCTGCGCTGCTCGCCGCGTGGCGCGACGGCGACCGGCCGATCACCTGCCATGTCTGCGCCGGCCTGCCGAGGCGGCAGGTGGCAGACTGGCTTGGCGCAGCCTTTCCGGAAGGCGCCACGGCGCGGCACGGCAACCTGACCCTGCACGCCCTGCCCTTCCTGCCCCAGACCGAGTACGACGCCCTGCTGGCCCGCTGCCACCTGAATTTCGTGCGCGGCGAGGATTCCTTCGTGCGCGCCCAGTGGGCCGGGCGGCCCTTTGTCTGGCAGGCCTATCCGCAGGCGGAAAACGTGCATCTGGCCAAGCTGGAGGCCTTCCTGAACTTGTATGCGAAAGTCGGCGCTGATGGGACGGCACTGCGCAGCTTCTTCCGTGCCTGGAACGGCGACAGTGCGCTGGACTGGCCGGCTCATTGGTCCTCGTTTGCGGCGCAATTGCCCGTGCTGGCCGCCGCCGCGCCCGGCTGGGCGCGCCAGATTGCCGCCCACGGCGATCTGGCAACAAATCTCGTCAAGTTCTGTCGGGAAAAGCTATAATCCGCGCCTTTTATTTTCCCCAATCAGGCATTTACCATGAAAACCGCACAGGAACTCCGCGCCGGCAACGTCGTCATGATCGGCAACGATCCGCTGGTCGTCCAGAAGGCCGAATACAACAAGGGTGGCCGCAGCGCCGCCGTCGTCAAGTTCAAGTTCAAGAACCTGCTGACCGGCAACCCCTCCGAAGCGATCTACAAGGCCGACGACAAGTTCGAGCAGGTCGTGCCCGAGCGCAAGGAGTGCACCTATTCCTATTTCGCTGATCCGATGTACGTCTTCATGGACAGCGAGTACCACCAGTACGAAGTGGAAGCCGAGAACATGGCCGACGCGATCCCCTACCTCGATGACGGTATGGAAGTCGAAGTGGTGTTCTACGATGGCAAGGCGATCTCGGTCGAGATGCCCAACAGCGTCGTGCGCGAGGTGGAATACACCGAGCCGGCCGTGAAGGGCGACACCTCGGGCAAGGTACTCAAGCCTGCGAAGATCAAGCCGAGCGGCATGGAAGTGATGGTGCCGATCTTCGTCGTCACCGGCGACAAGATCGAAATCGACACCCGCACCGGCGAATACAAGAACCGCGTCAAGTAATCAGCGACGCACAAGCATCTCGTCCGGCAGCACACTGCCGGGCGAGATCGCTCCAGTCCGGCGCGGCTTGCACCGGCAGCAGTGCCGCGATACGGTCGCTGCGCTCGGGAAGCAGTTCCGGCTTCCAGTTCTCCAATAGCTCCACCACCGTTTCCGGCTTGTTGCAAACCGGCAGCATGTCGCAGCCAGCTGCCCAAGCGGCTTGGGCACGGCCGACGATACCACCCGCGACGCTGGCCCCTTCCATCGACAGGTCGTCGCTGAAGATCACGCCGGCATGACCGAAATCATTCCGCAGCTTGTCGATCCAGACCGGTGAAAAACCGGCCGGGCGACTGTCGATCTGCGGGAAGATCACATGCGCCGGCATCACCGCATCCAGCTTGAGTTTTCGGTAGGGCAGCAGGTCATCGGCCAGCTCGGCGAAGCTGCGCTCATCGACCGGGATCGCCAGGTGCGAATCGGCGGCGACGCAACCGTGTCCGGGGAAATGCTTGCCGCAGCAGGCCATGCCGGCGGCGTGCAAACCTGCGATCAGCGCCCCGGTCAGCGCGACGACTGCGCCGGGATCGCGGTGGAAGGCCCGGTCGCCGATCACGCCGCTGACGCCGTAGTCGAGATCGAGCACCGGGGTGAATGACAGGTCGACACCGCAGGCACGCAGTTCGGCGGCGAGCGTATAGCCGATGTCACGTGCGGCGGCGGTTGCCGCGGCCGGTTCGCGATCCCACCATTCACCGAGCCGACGCATCGCCGGCACGCGGGTAAAGCCTTCGCGGCAGCGCTGCACGCGCCCGCCTTCGTGGTCGATGGCGATCAGCAATCGCGGCGACCGCAACGCATGGATTTCGTCACACAGGGCCGTGAGTTGCGCCGGATCGGCATAGTTGCGGGCGAACAGGATGACGCCGCCGACCAGCGGGTGCAGCAGGCGTTCGCGCTCGGCGACAGTCATTTCTGTGCCGGCGACGTCGATCATCAAGGGACCGTAGCTCATCTTCCCTCTATCACGACAAAGGCCAGTGCATGATCCTTTTCGTCGCTCAGCGACAGGTGGCAGGTCAGTCCGCGTTGCCCGATCCAGTCAGCCAGTTCCGGGCCAAAGCTGAATGAGGGCTTGCCGAGTTCATCGTGGGTCACCGCGATGGCCGGCAGCAGCACCGGCGCGCGGATGCCGGTGCCGAGCGCCTTGCCGAGCGCTTCCTTGGCGGCAAAGCGCTTGGCCAGAAAACGGCCGGGGTCGCTGCTCGCGCGGCAGGCAGTGCGCTCCTCGGGAGCGAGCAGCTTCTCCAGCGCCCGTTCGCCGTGGCGCTCCCAGAACGCCCGCATGCGTCCGATCGCGACCAGATCGGTGCCGACGCCATGGATCATCCGCGTATCAAGGCCTTCATCTCGGCCACCGCCTGACGCAGGCCGACGAAGACCGCGCGGCTGACGATGGCGTGGCCGATATGCAGTTCGCAGATGCCCGGCAGGGCCGCGATCGGCTGCACATTGACGTAGTTGAGCGCATGGCCGGCATTGAAGCGCATGCCGAGGTCGATGATTGCCGTCCCGCCAGCGCCGACTTTTTTCAGTTCGGCCTGTGCTGCCGCGCTTTCGATGTCGCGTCCGTTCTCGTGGAAGGCGTGCGCGTAGGGGCCGGTATGGATTTCGCAGGCCTGTGCGCCGACGCAGGCGGCTGCCTCGATCTGGCGCGGATCGGCGTCGATGAACAGGCTGACGTAGATGCCGGCATCCTGCATGCGCGCGATGACCTGCTTGAGCCGCGCCTCCTGACCGGCCACATCCAGCCCGCCTTCGGTGGTGACCTCGTGACGGCCTTCCGGCACCAGCGTGGACATCTCTGGTTTGAGGCGGCAGGCAATGCCGACCATCTCGTCGGTGGCGGCCATTTCGAGGTTGAGCTTGGTCTGCACGCTCTGGCGCAGCAGTTCGACGTCGCGGTCGACGATGTGGCGGCGGTCTTCGCGCAGATGGACGGTGATCGCGTCCGCGCCGCCCAGATGCGCTTCGGCGGCCGCCCAGACCGGATCGGGTTCATAAGTACGGCGTGCCTGGCGCAGCGTCGCCACATGGTCGATATTGACTCCAAGGTAAATCATGTCGTTCTCCACTCAAACATCCTGTAATTCGATGAACACCCGCCGGGTCTGCAGGGGCTGGCCGGCCAGATAGTGCGACAGCAGATAGCGCATGAGTTGCTTGCTTTCGGCCAGGCTGCGCGCATCGGCGTAATTATCCCCCGCCAGATCGAGCAGCGTCTTGCCGCTGATCGCTTGCCCGGAATCCGTTGCGTCGGCAGCCACCGCGCCACGTTCGACCTGATAACGGTAGCTTCGCCCGGCATCGACCGTCTGGCCATGCGCATCGCGATCGAGCACCAGCCCGTAACCGAGTTCGCGCAGGAGGGTTTTCTCGAAACGACGCAGTTCGGCAGTCTCCGTCACGCCGCGCGACAAGGCAGCCAAAGCGGAGGCATACGCATCGAACAAAACCGCGTGCGCATCTTCGCGCGGCAGCAGCTTGAGCAGCAGTTCGTTCAGGTAGTAGCCCAGCAGCAGGCCTTCACCCTGCAGCAGGGAAATGCCACCCATCCATTCGGCTTTGGCCAGCGTCTTGACTTCGCCGCCACCGAACCAGCCCAGTTCGAGCGGCTGGAAGGCATGCAAGACCCCGCGCAGTGCCGAACGCGGGCGCCGCGCCCCGCGTGCGAGCATGGCCAGACGTCCATGGTCACGGGCGAAGACTTCGAGGATCAGGCTGGTTTCGCTGTACGGGTAGGCATGCAGGAGGTATGCCGCCGCACCGTCGATGCGCTGACGTGCCCCGCTCATTCGTAGCCGAGGCTCTTCAGGGCGCGTTCATCGTCGGCCCAGCCGCTCTTCACCTTGACCCAGGTTTCCAGCCAGACCTTGCCGCCAAAGAGCTTTTCCATGTCCTTGCGTGCGTCGCTCGCGACCCGCTTGAGCCGTTCGCCGCCCCGGCCGATGACAATGGCCTTGTGCGCGTCCCGGTCGACGATCACCGCCGCGTGGATGCGTCGCACGCCATCCACTTCTTCGTATTTCTCGATCTCGACCGCGATGCCGTAGGGCAGTTCCTCGCCGAGATTGCGGAACAGCTTCTCGCGCAGCAATTCCGCCGCCAGGAAGCGCTCGGAGCGGTCGGTCAATTCATCCTGCTCAAAGATCTGCGACGCCTCGGGCAGATATTTGCCGGCCACCTTGAGCAGGGTGTCGAGGTTCTCGCCTTTCTCGGCGCTGACCGGCACGATGTCGGCGAAGGCATGCTCGTTCGCGATGGCCGCCATGAGCGGCAGCAAGGAATTCTTGTCGGTCAGGCGGTCGACCTTGTTGATCACCAGCACGATCGGGCGGTCGGCCGGCAACCGCGCCAGCACCTCGCGATCCTCGCTGCGCCAACGCTTGGCGTCGATGACGAAAAGAATCACATCAACATCGGCCAATGCGCCCGTCACCGTGCGATTCATCGCGCGGTTGAGCGCCGTGCGGTGCTGCATCTGGACGCCCGGCGTGTCGACGAAGACATACTGGCAGTCATCGGTCGTGAGGATGCCGTGGATGCGATGCCGTGTCGTCTGCGCCTTGCTCGAAGTGATGCTGAGCTTCGCACCGATCAACCGGTTCATCAGGGTCGACTTGCCGACATTCGGACAGCCGACAATGGCCAGATAGCCGGCATGGAAATTTGCGGGTGTCGTCATGACTGGGTCAGTTTTGACAATGCGGATTGCGCAGCTTCCTGCTCGGCGGCACGCCGGCTCGGGCCACGGCCTGTGACCTGCAGATCAATGTCCGGAATGCTGCAATGAACGACGAACTCCTGTGCATGCGCCTCACCATGGGTTTCCGCCAGTTCGTAATGCGGCAGCGGCAGGCGGCGTCCCTGCAACCATTCCTGCAAGGCCGTCTTGGCGTCCTTGTTGGTGTGGCGCGGATCAATCGAGGCAATGCGGGAGCGATACAACTGCTCGATCGTGGCGCGCGCGGCATCGAAACCGGCATCAAGATAAATGGCACCAAAGATGGCTTCGAGCGCATCGGCAAGAATCGAGGGACGACGAAAACCGCCGCTCTTCAGTTCGCCCTCACCCAGTCGCAAGGCATCGCCCAACTTGAGGTCGACAGCAATTTCGGCCAGAGCCTCCTGGCGCACCAGGTTGGCGCGCAAGCGCGAAAGCTCACCTTCCTTGAGGTTGGGAAACTGCTGATACAGCAACGTCGCGACCGTACAGTTCAGCACGCTGTCGCCGAGAAATTCGAGTCGCTCGTTGTGGGGAGAAGAATGGCTGCGATGCGTCAAGGCCTGACGCAGCAACTCAGGCCGTGAAAAGTGGTGCGCGAATGACTGCTCCAACCGCGAGGACAAGCCTAGTTCCTGGACGAACCCGTGAAGTCGAGCAGCAGGCTGACGTTCGCCACCAGGGGGATGCGTTTTTCGTATGAATATTCGATCACGATGGCACCCGCCTCCTTGGTAACCTCGAGATCGGCACCGGTGATGGCTGAAATGTAATCGACGTTGGCCTGGCGATCGAACGCGTCGCGCACCTGCCTGACAGACGTTTCCGGTCCCGCACCCGATGCGACCTTCTTGACGGCATCAGCAACGGCTTTGTGCTCCATGTATTCGGGGAAAACCTTCATGCCAAGAAGTGCAAGGATGGCCACGACAAAAGCCCCACCCAACAAACCGGAGAGGGTTACACCTTGCTGTCTTGCTTTCATCCCTTGCTCCTCGCTAGCGGAAACTGCCGATACGCTTCAGATCGCTGAAATTGAACCAGATGTAGAACGCCTTGCCAACGAGATTCTCGTCAGGCACGAAGCCCCATACCCGGCTGTCCTGGGAGTTGTCCCGATTGTCCCCCATGACGAAATAGTGGCCTGCAGGAACTTCGCAGACGACACCCTCGGTATTGTAGTGACATTTATCGCGCTGCGGAAACTGCATCACATGCGGCAGATAGGCCGGTGCATCATCTTCGATCAGGAGCATGTGTTCCTTTTGGCCCAGCACTTCCTCGTAGCGCGGCGTATAAAAGAGACGCTCGGCATCGAAATAATCTCCGGTTTTTCTGATGTCCACCGGCTTGCCGTTGATCGTCAGCCGTTTGTTCTGATACGCCACCCGGTCGCCCGGCAAGCCCACCACGCGCTTGATGTAATCGAGCGAGGGATCGGGCGGGTAACGAAACACCACCACATCGCCCCGCTCAGGCTGGTTCAGCTCGATGATCTTCTTGTTGATGACCGGCAGGCGAATACCGTAGGTGTATTTGTTCACTGCGATGAAGTCGCCCACGAGCAGCGTGGGGATCATCGAACCCGAGGGAATCTTGAAAGGCTCGACGAGAAATGAGCGCAACAGAAAAACAATCAGGATCACCGGAAAGAAGCTGGCGCCGTACTCCACCCAGACCGGTTCCTTGGCATCCGGTGCGCGTCGCTTGCGGAACACGAAATGATCGGCAATCCACAGCATGGCGCTGATGACCAGCAAAATGAAAAGAATCAGGGCGAAGTTCATGGTTATTTGTCGTCCACGCGTAAAACGGCAAGGAAGGCCTCCTGCGGAATTTCCACGCTGCCTACCTGTTTCATGCGCTTCTTGCCGGCCTTCTGTTTTTCCAGCAGCTTTTTCTTCCGCGTGATGTCGCCACCATAACACTTGGCCAGCACGTCCTTGCGCATCGCCTTGACGTTCTCGCGCGCCACAATGGTGGAACCGATGGCCGCCTGGATGGCCACGTCGTACATCTGGCGCGGAATCAGGCCACGCATCTTGGACGCCAGTTCACGACCGCGGTAGTTGGCGTTGGCACGATGCACGATCACGGACAGCGCATCGACCTTCTCGCCATTGATGAGAATATCGAGCTTGATCACATCCGCTGCGCGGTATTCCTTGAACTCGTAGTCGAGCGAGGCATAGCCGCGCGAGACAGATTTGAGTTTGTCGAAGAAATCGAAGACCACTTCGGCCAGCGGCATCTCGTAGGTCACATGCACCTGCCGACCGTGATAGCGCATATCAACCTGCGAACCGCGCTTCGACTCGCACAGGGTAATCACCGCGCCAAGATAGTCCTGCGGCACGAAAATCGCCGTGGTGATCATGGGTTCGCGAATTTCTTCGACTTTCTGGATTTCCGGCAGCTTGGACGGGTTTTCGACAAGCAATTCGGTGCCATCACGCATGCGCACCTGATAGACCACCGTCGGCGCCGTGGTGATCAGATCCTGGTCGAATTCGCGTTCCAGGCGCTCCTGCACGATTTCCATGTGCAGCAGGCCGAGGAAGCCGCAACGGAAACCGAAGCCGAGCGCCTGCGACACTTCCGGCTCGTAATGCAGCGAGGCATCATTGAGTTGCAGCTTTTCCAACGATTCACGCAACTGGTCATACTGGTTCGCCTCGACCGGATAGAGGCCGGCAAACACCTGCGGCTTGATCTCCTTGAAACCGGGCAAGGCCTTGGTCGCCGGACGATCTGCGGCCGTCACGGTATCGCCGACTTTTGCCGCCTGCAATTCCTTGATGCCTGAAATGATAAAGCCAACCTCACCCGCTGACAGCCGTTCCTTGGGCAGCGACTTTGGCGAGAACACGCCGACCTGCTCGCACAAATGCACCGCACCCGTCGACATCAGCCGGATCTTGTCCTTGGCCTTCAGGGAACCATCGATGACGCGCACCAGCATCACGACGCCGACATAGTTGTCAAACCACGAATCGATGATCAGGGCTTTGAGAGGAGCTGCCGGGTCACCCTTGGGCGCAGGCACCTTGGCGATCACCGCTTCGAGAATATCCTCGATCCCCATGCCGGTCTTGGCCGAACAGGGAATCGCATCTGTGGCATCGATGCCGATAACCTCTTCGATCTCCTCGCGCGCACCATCCGGGTTCGCTTGCGGCAAGTCCATCTTGTTGAGCACCGGCACGACCTCGACACCCAGATCGAGAGCGGTATAGCAGTTCGCCACGGTCTGCGCCTCGACGCCCTGCGAGGCATCGACGACCAGCAGCGCACCTTCGCAGGCCGACAAGCTGCGAGACACCTCGTAGGAAAAATCAACGTGGCCCGGGGTGTCGATCAGATTCAGATTGTATTTTTTGCCATCGCGCGCCTGGTACCAGAGCGCGGCCGTCTGCGCCTTGATGGTGATGCCGCGCTCGCGCTCGATGTCCATCGAGTCGAGCACCTGCTCTGACATTTCGCGGTCCGACAAGCCGCCGCAGCGCTGGATGATGCGATCGGCCAGCGTCGACTTGCCGTGGTCGATGTGGGCAATGATGGAAAAGTTGCGGATATGGTTCAAAACAAACAAAGGCGCCTGCGTTGGCAGGCGCCCGTAGGAAAGCGATGGCGGATTCTACTATTTATCCTGCGTCGGCTTGATCGTGACGAAAGTCTGGCTGTCACCACGTTTTACCAACAGCGTTACGTTTGCATCCTTTTCAGTCTTGGCCAGCAGGCTATTGAACTGCTCGACAGTCTTGACCTCGCTTTGCACCCCCTTTTGGATCAACGCGAGGATCACGTCGCCCTGTCGCAAATCGTTACGCGAACCATTGCGCACATCCTCGACAATCAGGCCGTAGCGTATGCCCAGTTGTCGTTTCTGTTCGGCGGTCGGTTCGGACAGGATCAAACCCAAGCGGTTTGCCGGTACCGCCTCCGCCGGCTTGCCGCGGCGCATCCCGCGCGCAACCTGCTCTTCCGGCATCTCGCCAACGGTTATGCCGAGATCCTTGCCGGCACCATTGCGCCAGACATGCATCGTAGCCTTCGTACCGGGCTTGGTGTTACCCACCATGCGCGGCAGGTCGGAGGATTGCGTCACAGCCTTGTCGTTGAAGCGCAGGATGACATCCCCCACCTGCAGCCCCGCCTTGTCAGCCGGGCTATCCTTTTCCACCGAAGCGATCAGCGCCCCTTGCTGCTTACCGAGACCGAAGGAGTCAGCCAGTTCTTTAGTAATTTCCTGAATAGCTACACCGATACGGCCACGGCTGACTTTGCCAGAAGAACGCAACTGGGATTGCACTTCCATCGCCACGTCGATCGGAATGGCGAAGGCGATGCCCTGATAGCCGCCCGAGCGGCTGTAGATCTGCGAATTGATGCCGACCACCTCGCCCTTCATATTGAAGAGCGGACCGCCGGAGTTACCGGGGTTGATTGCGACGTCAGTCTGGATGAAAGGCACGAAGTTTTCCTGTGGCAGCGACCGCCCCTTGGCACTGACAATGCCTGCCGTGACAGTGCTTTCAAAGCCGAAGGGCGAGCCGATCGCCACCACCCATTCTCCGACACGCAGCTTTGCGGGATCACCCAGCCGGACGCTGGGCAGATTGCTGGCCTCGATCTTGATCAGGGCCACGTCGGTGCGCTTGTCGGCACCGATCACCTTGGCCTTGAATTCGCGCTTGTCCGAGAGCTTGACGACTACCTCGTCGGCCGCGTCGACGACATGGGCGTTGGTCAGGATGTAGCCGTCGCCACTGACAATGAAGCCGGAGCCGAGCGACTTGTTCTCGAACTCGCGCGGTATATTGGGAATGCCCGGGAATGCCCGCGGCCCGAAGCGTTTGAAGAATTCGAAGGCGGGATCATCTTCGTCGAACGGGAATCCGCCGATGCGTGGATGATTGCGCAAGACCTGAGTTGCACTGATGTTCACCACGGCAATGCCCTGCTTTTCGGCCAGATCGGCGAAATCGGGCAGTTCGCGTGACTGCGCCTGCACCCCGAAAGCAAACAAACCCAGCCACACGGCCAACAACCATTTTTTCAACATGTTTAGCGACCTTTGACGGAAATAACAGAAGACTGTTTGAAACTCATCGACAAAATAGGTTCCGGCCGGGACGAATCAAGCCCCCTCATGCGCATCAGCACAAAGCCGGCAAACAGGCCGAACAACATTGCCGCGATGGCATGGATCTCATTGTCTGTGAGAGCGACTGCCAGCATGGCCCCCGCGAGTGCCAGCAGCAGTGGAATGCCGTAAGCCCGCCACACAGCTTTCAGCACCATGCCATCCGCGGCATGGATGATGACTGCGTCGCCCGGGCGGGCATGGATCGTGTTCGGCAGGCACAACAAAAATGGTTTGCGCGCCTTTGCACCGGGTTCATCGAGGATGCCGGCCGCGCCCGCAGTATTGCAGCTGCCTTTCTGTGCACAACTGCCGCAAGCCGGCGCCGGACCTGCCGCCTGTACCCACGCGTTCGGGCCTTCGAGGCGTACGACGGTCGCGTCGGTCTCGTTCATTCGCTGCGCACTCCGACGCCCTCCGCAAAGTGCTTGAGGGCCGCCGGTGGCAGGTCACCCATGACCACAAGCTGGTGACCATCGACCACGCGCTTCACCACACTGAGTGCCCCCATGGTCTGAAAACTTTCCTCGCCGCCCTCGGCCGGCGGACGCAGGGGTGAGATGAACACGGACAAGGCAACCAGGCCATCCGAGAATACCCAATGCAGCATGTTCAGGTCAGCGCCATCTTTGCCCAAACTGCGGCGCAGGGCGACCTGTTTGCGAAAACCCGGTAGATCGGTCCGGAACACCCAAGGCGCGTCGTCGCGCAAATCACTCAGCTTCGCCTGCCGTACCTTCCAGCTTTCCCTAGCACTTGCAGCGTAACTCGGCTTGAGCGCCTCGGGGCGGATCGACTCGCCGATACGCAGATCGGTGAAAGCCATCGATTCGAGCGCTTCGCCACGCTCATCGAAGATATCCGCCTTCAACAGGAGGCCGGACCCGATGTCCACCCATAACCGATGTCCGTAGCGCCAGGTATCGCGTGGTTCGAGGCGAATGATCTGGCTGTCGAAACCGGCCACCCGCGCGTTGTTTCCCTTGCGAATCAGGTAATGGTCGTTCAATCCCGCCAGCCCACCTGACAACAAGGCCGGGAAGCCGCGGCGCACGCTGCGTTGCTCGATGATCACCAGCCGGCTTTCCGGCAAATAGCAACTGACCTCATCGTTGTTCCGGATGACTTCGCGCGGGCTGCCATCGAGCACCTCGAGCTTTTCCATCTGGTTGCCATTGCTGACCAGATGGATGATGCGCGAGGTTTCGCTGCGCGTGCCATTGCGATAGACGAAGGTGCCGCTGAAGTTGAGCTTCTGGGCGGCAGATGAGACCCGTTGCAACCACTGCAATCCTTCCGACTGGGCCGGTGCAGCCTGAGCCCAAACCAGGGGGCTGACGAATCCGGCCGCGAACCAGACCCAGGCCAACGCAAACCGTTTCATGGACGATCCGGCCGCATCGCTACGGTGCGAATCTGCTTGGTGCTGTCGCCGAGCCTTCCGGCCGACGCCTGCGCATGATGGGCGAGAAGGTATTCGCTCATGTCGCCTTGAAGAATGACTTGCGGCGCCTGCGCAAAAGTCGGCGCTGGCGGGACGGCACTGGAGATTTCCATCTTGCCCCTCTGAACCCCGGCCAGAGTGTGCTCAGTTGCGGGGGACTGCGGGTTGCCGGTCAGAGCAACCCAGCCGACGACGGCCACACCCGCAACGGATGCCGCCAGCGCCAGCAAGGGATGATGGCGTCGCTGCGACCTCAGGTTGCGCGGTGCCAGCACGACCGGCTCTTCGCCGATACGGGCCATCACGCTCGCAGTCATGTCCGGAACATCGACAGGTTCGCCCCGCAGGCCGTCGCCAATAAGACCATAGATCCGCCAGCGGTCGGCATCGTTCAGGCCTGCCTTGATGGCGGCACGGACTTCATGCGCTTCCAGTTCGCCATCAAAGAGCGCGGAAATTTCCGGCGTTTGTTCAATCTTCATAGCTTTCTCCAAACTACCATCTGCGATCCGGCGCGGTATCCAGCAGCGGTTTGAGCCGTACGGCAATCGCTTCGCGCGCGCGAAAGATTCTTGAGCGCACCGTGCCGATCGGACAATCCATCACCTGGGCAATTTCCTCATAAGACAAACCTTCGATCTCGCGCAGGCTGATGGCCGTGCGCAAATCTTCGGGCAGGGCACCCATGGCGGCATTCACGGTTTCCCCAATCTGCCGCGACATGAGCACCCGGTCGGGCGTTTCGTCGTCGCGTAGCAGAACGCCATCTTCGATGCCCTCACTATCGTCATCGACAATCTCGCTCATCACCGGCATGCGCCGGCCGTGTGCCACCAGCCAGTTTTTGGCGGTATTTACGCCGATGCGGTACAGCCAAGTATAGAAGGCACTCTCGCCACGAAAATTCGGCAGTGCCCGGTATGCCTTGATGAAAGCTTCCTGCGTCACATCCTCGGCCTCGGCGGGGTCGCGCACCAGACGCATCACCAGGCGCAACAGCTTGCGCTGGTACTTGCTGACCAGCAGGCCGAACGCTTCCCGGTCGCCGGACTGTACCCGTTCGACCAGCTGCAAATCGGCTTCGCGCTCTCCCATGACGTGGCGATCTTGTTATCAAATTAGACTGGCGCATCAGTATAGCCGCCTTCTCTTTATGCACTTTCGGCTCCAAACTCTCGCTGCGCAAGTGACTCACCAAATCGGGATTAGTTCCATAACCGTCGTGATATAGTCATTTGCATCATGGTAAAAGACGACTATTTGAGAGCCTTCGACGTCATCGTGATCGGCAGTGGCCTCGCCGGCCAAACACTCGCTTTGCGCCTCGCCGACACGCATCGCGTCGCGATGGTGACCAAGCGAATGATCGACGATACCGCGACCAACTATGCACAAGGCGGCATCGCCGCGGTGCTGGATGGTACCGATTCGGTCGAATCGCATATCCAGGACACCTTCGTTGCCGGCGCCGGCCTGTGCGACCCGGTCGCTACCCGCTTCGTCGTCGAGCATGGCCGCATGGCCATCGACTGGCTGATCGAGCAAGGCGTGCCCTTCACCCGCGACCAGGGCGGTTACCACCTGACGCGTGAAGGCGGCCACAGCACCCGCCGCGTCATCCACGTCGCGGACGCCACCGGTGCATCGGTCCAGCAGACGCTCAGCAAAAAAGTCCGCCAGCACCCCAACATCACCGTGTTGGAGCGTCACATCGCCATCGACCTGATCACCGGCAGCAAGCTCGGTTTGAAGACCCAGCGCTGCTGGGGCGCCTACGTCCTCGACCTCGACAGCGAACGGATTCTGACGCTGGCCGCGCCCAACACCGTCATCGCCAGCGGCGGCGCCGGCAAGTCCTACCTGTTCACCAGCAATCCCGACACTGCCACCGGCGACGGCATCGCGATGGCCTGGCGCGCGGGCTGCCGTGTCGCAAACATGGAGTTCATCCAGTTCCACCCGACCTGCCTATACCACCCGCGCGCCAAGTCCTTCCTGATCACCGAAGCGATGCGCGGTGAAGGTGGCATCCTGCGTCTTCCAGATGGCACCCGCTTCATGACCGCGCACGACCCGCGCCTGGAACTCGCGCCGCGCGACATCGTTGCCCGCGCCATCGACTACGAGATGAAGAAGCTCGGCCTCGACTGCGTCTTCCTCGACATGACGCACAAGGGAGAAACCTTCCTGCGCGAACATTTCCCCAACATCTACGCCCGCTGCCTCGAACTGGGCATCGACATCGCCAAGGAACCGATTCCGGTGGTCCCGGCCGCCCACTACACCTGCGGTGGCATCGTCGTCGATCTGGATGCACGTACCGACGTACCCGGGCTGTATGCACTCGGCGAAGCCTCCTGCACGGGCCTGCATGGTGCGAATCGCCTGGCGAGTAACTCGTTGCTCGAATGTCTCGTCTATGGTGAAGCGGCCGCGCACGACATCCGCAACCAGAAGCCGCACAAGTCACCGAAACTGCCGCACTGGGACGAGTCGCGCGTCACCGACGCTGACGAGGAAATCGTGATCTCCCACAACTGGGACGAACTGCGTCGCTTCATGTGGGACTACGTTGGCATCGTGCGCACCAGCAAACGGCTGGAACGTGCCAAGCACCGCATCCGTTTGCTGGAAAAGGAAATCGACGAGTTCTACGCGAACTTCCGCGTCGGCAACGATCTCATCGAACTGCGCAATCTTGTGTTAACCGCGCACCTGATCGTCGAGTGCGCGCTACGCCGCAAGGAAAGCCGTGGCCTGCACTTCAGCCGCGACTATCCGAACATGAAGCCCAAGGCGCGCAATACCGTTCTCACACCAAAGCGTTAGCTTTGCATTTCAACCAGACGCGTAGTCGCCTAAGCGCGTCGTCGCCAGTCGCCGTACGCGGCAGTACCAAAGACTCAATGCGGTCGTTAATGCGCATGCGCAGGATGACGAGACGCGTATAAATCGTCGTGCTGGATTCGATCTCCGCCTTGACCCATGCGCCGCGACGTTCGATCTCCAAGCGACCATCGGCATGCAATGTCAGCGCAACGATATCACCACGGCAAAGCAGCCGCGCGAGCGGCTGCCGTCGATCGATCGCAATGGTGATGGGCACTGCACTGCCCGCTACCGCTAGCTACACCCGCTTGAAGGCGAGTGTTCCATTGGTGCCGCCGAACCCGAAGTTATTCTTGATGGCAATGTCGATCTTCAAGTCACGCGCCTGGTTGGCACAGTAGTCGAGATCGCATTCCGGATCCTTCTCGATGATGTTGATCGTCGGTGGTGAGACCTGATGATGCACGGCCAGCGCGGTCAGCACCGACTCCAGTCCACCGGCGCCGCCGAGCAGATGGCCGGTCATCGACTTGGTGGAATTCACTACGAGTTTGCGTGCGGCATCGCCGAAAGCCAGCTTGATCGCCTCAGTTTCGTTCTTGTCGCCGAGCGGCGTCGAGGTACCGTGCGCATTGATGTACTGCACCTGGTCGGCATTGATGCCGGCATCCTTGAGCGCATTCATCATGCTGCGGCGCGGCCCGTCGGTATCGGGCGCCGTCATGTGATAGGCGTCGCCACTCATGCCGAAGCCGGCCAGTTCGCAGTAGATATGCGCGCCGCGTGCCTTGGCATGTTCGTATTCTTCGAGCACCATCACGCCGGCGCCTTCGCCGAGCACGAAGCCATCGCGCCCCTTGTCCCACGGACGGCTCGCCGTCGCCGGATCGTCGTTGCGTGTGGACAATGCCTGTGCGGAGGCGAAACCACCGACGGCCAGCGGTGTCACGGTCGATTCGGCGCCACCGCAGACCATCGCATCGGCATCGCCGTACTGGATCATGCGGAAGCTGGTGCCGATGGCGTGCAGACCCGTCGTACACGCCGTCACCACGGCGATGTTCGGCCCCTTGAGGCCGAGCAGAATCGACAGGTTGCCCGAGATCATGTTGATGATCGTACCCGGGATAAAAAAAGGCGAAATCTTGCGCGGACCACCGGCGAGAAAATCGTTGTGCGTTTCTTCGATCATCGGCAGGCCGCCGATGCCGGAACCGATATTCACGCCGATCCGGTCAGCATTCTCCGCTGTCGCAACCAGCCCGGAATCACGGAATGCCTGAATCCCCGCCGCCATACCGTAGTGGATGAAGACATCCATACGACGCGCTTCTTTTGGCGAGAGGTAGTCTGCCACATTGAAACCCTTGACCTCGCCGGCGATGCGCGCCTTGAGGGCGGATGCGTCGAAGCGGGTGATCGGGCCAATGCCGTTCGTGCCGGCAAGGATGGCATTCCAGCTATCAGCAACATTATTGCCGACCGGCGAGACGAGTCCCAGACCGGTCACGACGACTCTGCGACGCGACAAGGCTATCTCCTAGGGGATGCAGGAAAAAACAAAGGGCACAAAAAAACAAAGGGCACTTGTATACCCTTTGGCCCCTTGGGATTACTTCTTGAGATTATTGTTGACGTAGTCGATCGCCTGCTGGACGGTGGTGATCTTCTCGGCTTCCTCATCCGGAATCTCGCACTCAAATTCTTCTTCGAGAGCCATAACCAGTTCGACCGTGTCGAGCGAATCGGCGCCCAAGTCATCGACGAAAGACGAATCGGTCTTGATGTCGGCTTCGTTCACGCCGAGTTGTTCGGCAACGATTTTCTTGACGCGCTGTTCGATGTTATCCATTGTGATTGCTCCTTCCCTGTGAAGGCGGGTGTTTTAAACCCGCGTAGTTTAGCAAAAAGGTTTCAAAATCCTTTGACGGTTCAAACCATGTACATGCCGCCATTGACATGCAGCATCGTGCCCGTGATGTAAGAGGCCTCCGGCCCGGCCAGAAAGGCCACCGCGTTGGCGATGTCCTCCACCTGCCCCAGCCGTCCCAGCGGAATTTTTCCGATCAGCGCATTGCGCTGTTCGTCGGAAAGCGCGCGGGTCATCGCGGTATCGATGAAGCCCGGTGCAACGCAATTGACCGTGATGTTGCGGCTGCCGACTTCCTGCGCCAGCGAGCGTGACAGCCCGGCCACGCCGGCCTTGGAGGCCGCGTAGTTGATCTGGCCGGGGTTGCCTGAAGATGCGACCACCGAGGAAATATTGATGATGCGGCCGGTACGCGCCTTCATCATGCCGCGCAGCACCAGCTTGGAGAGACGGAACACTGACTTCAGGTTGGTATTGATGACGGCATCCCATTCGTCGTCCTTCATGCGCATGGCGAGGTTGTCGCGCGTGATGCCTGCGTTGTTGATCAGGATGGTCACGGCGCCGTAGCGTTTCTCAACCTCGCCAATGACGGCCTCGCAGGCCGCCCCGTCGGTCACGTCGAGCACCGCGCCCCAACCGGGGAAACCTGCGGTGTCGAGTGCCTTCTGGATTTCAGCGGCAGCCGCTTCGTTGATATCAGCGCCGACGATGGTCGCACCGCGCTGGCCCAGCGCCTGCACGATGGCCGCGCCAATGCCGCGCGATGCGCCGGTCACGAAAGCGACCTGTCCTTTCAGGGATTCGTTCATGATCATCCTTTCACAAGAGCGAGCGTCGAGTCTACGCCCGCGAGGTCGTTCATGGCGCCGCCGGCCAGTCCGTCGGCGCAGCGCTTGGTCAGCCCGGCCAATACCTTGCCGGGGCCGCATTCAAAGACATGGGTGATGCCGGCCGCCTGCATCGCGCGCATCGTCTCGACCCAGCGCACCGGTGAGGCAGCCTGACGCACCAGCGCGGCCTTGATGCCTACCGGATCGGCGACTAGGGCGACATCGACGTTGTTTACCACCGGGATCGCAGGAGCCATGAAATCCAGAGTGGCCAGCGCAGCCTGCAGGCGTTCAGCCGCCGGATGCATCAGCGAGGAATGGAAGGGTGCGGAGACCGGCAACATCACGGCACGCTTGGCGCCGCCCGTCTTGCAAGCCTCGGCGGCGCGTTCGACCGCCGCCTTGTGGCCGGCGATCACCGTTTGTTCGGGTGAGTTGAAGTTGACGGCCTGTACCGCCTCGCCCTGCGCCTGCTCGGCGCAGATCGCCTTCACTTTTTCTGCATCGAGACTGAGGATCGCTGCCATCGCGCCGACACCCGCGGGCACGGCATCCTGCATCGCCTTGGCACGCAGCTCGACCAGCGGCGCAGCCATCTTCAGGTCGAGCACGCCGGCAGCAACCAGCGCAGCGTATTCACCGAGGCTGTGGCCGGCGACCATGGCCGGCTGCAATCCACCCTTCTCCTGCCACAGGCGCCAGACGGCGATGCCTGCGGTCAGCATCAGGGGTTGGGTATTGACTGTTTGCGACAGCGCTTCGGCGGGACCTTCGGTCACCAATTGCCAGAGATCGCGCCCTAGCGCAGCGGAAGCCTCATCGAAAGTGGCGCGGATGACCGGGCTGTCACCATACGCGGCCATCATGCCCAGCGATTGCGAACCTTGTCCCGGAAACACGAATGCGAATTTCATGATTGAAACCTCACAGAGTAATCAGGGCGGCACCCCAGGTGAAACCGCCGCCGACGCCTTCCAGCAGTGCCGTCTCGCCAGCGCCGAGTTTGCCCGAGCGCACCGCTTCGTCGAACGCCAGCGGGATCGAGGCGGCTGACGTGTTGCCGTGACGATCGACAGTGACGATGACTTTTTCCGACGGCAGATGCAGTTTCTTGGCCGTCGATTGCATGATGCGGATGTTGGCCTGATGCGGCACCAGCCAGTCGATCTGATCCTTGGTCATGCCAGCTGCCGCGACGACCTCCTCGGCCACTTCGGCGAGCACCTTGACGGCGAACTTGAACACGGCCTGACCATCCATGCGCAGCAAGGGGTCGCCGATCGGCTGGCCGCCACTCAGGTGGCCGGCCACGGCAAGGATGTCACGATGGCGCCCGTCGGCATGCAGCGCCGTCGCATGGATGCCCGGCTGGTCGGACGCTTCCAGCACGATCGCACCGGCCCCGTCGCCGAACAGCACACAGGTGCCGCGATCCTGCCAGTCGAGAATGCGTGAGAACACTTCGGAGCCAACGACCAGCGCCCGTTTGTGCGACCCGGAACGGATGAACTTGTCGGCGGTCGCCAGCGCGTAAATGAAACCGCTGCAGACTGCCTGCAGGTCGAAGGCGGCCGCGCCGTTGGTGATTCCCAGTTTGTCCTGCAGGATCGTCGCGGTACTCGGAAAAACGAAATCCGGCGTCGAGGTCGCCAGCACGATCAGATCGATATCGTTCGGCTGGCAGCCGGCGGCTTCCAGCGCCCGCTGGCAGGCCACCAGCGCCAGATCGCTCGCGGCGACGCCGGCTGGCGCCAGATGGCGCGTGCGGATGCCGGTGCGTTCGACGATCCACTCATCCGAGGAGTCGAGCCCCTTGGCCGCGATCAGCGCGGTGTTGTCTACGGGATCGCCGGGAAGATAGCTGCCGGTACCGGTGATGCGGGAATAGATCATCGCTTACCTTTTAATCGCAAAGAGTCGGCGCTGGCCCAAGATTGTCGATGGCGGCCGCCATGCGTGCCGCAATCTTCTCGGGCAGGTTCTGACGTGCCGCTTCTGCCGCCTGTTCGAGGGCATGGCGGAAGGCGAAAACATCTGCCGAACCGTGGCTCTTGACCACAACGCCCTTCAGGCCGAGCAGGCTGGCACCATTGTAACGGCGCGGATCGAGGCGTGCCTTGAACGCCTTGAGCACGGGCATGGCGATCAGCCCCGCCAGCTTGGTGAGCGGGTTGCGCGAGAACTCCTGGCGCAGGAAAGTGCTGACCATGCGTGCCAGGCCCTCGGAGGTCTTCAGCGCCACGTTGCCGACGAAACCATCGCAGACCACGACATCCGACGTGCCCTTGTAGATGTCGTCGCCTTCGACGTTGCCAATGAAGTTGAGGCCGCTTTCCTTGAGCAGTTCGCCGGCGCGCTTCACCACTTCGTTGCCCTTGATGTCTTCTTCGCCGATGTTCAGCAGTCCGACGCTGGGTCGCTCATCGTGCTCGAGCGCGGCCGCGAGCATCGCGCCCATGATGCCGAACTGCAGGAGGTGTTCCGGTGCACAATCGACGTTGGCACCCAGATCGAGGACATAGGTGTGACCCCGCATCGTTGGCAGCGTAGAGGCAATGGCGGGACGGTCGATTCCCGGCAGGGTTTTCAGCACGAAGCGCGAGATCGCCATCAGTGCGCCGGTATTGCCCGCGGATACGGCGCCGTCGGCCTGCCCCTCCTTGACGAGGTTGGCCATCACGCGCATCGAAGAGTCCTTCTTTAGCCGCAGGGCGGTCGCGACGGGATCGTGCATGTCGACGACCTCGCTCGCATGCTGCACCGTCCAGCGCCCGTTCAGCGCAACGTCGGCCTTGGCGAGATACGGCTGCAAGGCCTCCTCCCGTCCGACAAGGATGGCAGCACAGTCGCGATCGTGTTGCAGGAATTCGAATACGGCCGGCACGACCACGGACGGGCCGTGGTCACCACCCATGCAGTCGATGGCCAGGGTAATGGTCATTCAGTCAGGAACCCATAAGGAAACGGCCGGACGTTCGCACGTCCGGCCGTTTCCGGGTGAAACCGGATCACTCGCCCTTGGTCTTGATGACCTTCTTGCCGCGATACACGCCGGACGGGGAGATGTGATGACGCATATGCACCTCACCCGTGGTGGGTTCGATGGCCAGCGGGGGTGCACTCAGGAAATCGTGGGCACGGTGCATGCCGCGCTTGGAGGGGGACTTCTTGTTCTGCTGGACAGCCATGATGACTCCTTCTTGCCTTCAAATTCAGTTAATGCTTCTTCAAACCTGCCAACACCGCGAACGGCGATGGCTCGCTTTCCATTTCTGCCCCGCTGATCCCGATCGGCGGTTGGCAATCCGCATGACGCGGCACAAGCGGCAACGTCAGCAGCACTTCTTCCTCGACCAGCGACATCGCCGACAACTCCCGGCTCGCGGGAATCGCGTCGAAGTCGTCGGACTCCAGTTCCTCTTCAGGCCATTCGGCTCCCGGTGGTATCAATAGCAACCGGTTGTCGATGACACAATCGAATTCAAACTCGGCCAAACAGCGCTGACAATGCAAGCGCAACCGGCCAGATACACGCAAATGCAGACCCAGACGGGTTTCCCCTTCTCTCTCGAGGCGATAGCCTTCAAGCCTGCAATCCAGCCAACCGTCCTGATTCGCCAGCATTTCGGACAGGCGCGTCAGTTGGGTAATTGCAAGCTTGCCGGTAATGCAGTCCTCATCCGCCGCAAATTTCAGGCTGTCGATGACTGCTCCAGCGAGATCAAGTTCTTCCCGGCACGACATAAAGGGCGCGGATGTTATCATGCCCCGCCTGTTTACGTCAAAGGCTTGTTGCGAAAAAAGCCTGCAAAAACATTCGATAACCGTGAATATGCCGCGCCTCGTCCTCGCCTCTACCTCTCCCTACCGCCGCGAACTGCTCGGCCGCCTCCATCTCCCATTCGAGGTAACCTCACCGGAAACCGACGAAACACCATTATCCGGAGAGGCGCCAGCCGCCACCGCCGAGCGGTTGGCGGTCGCCAAAGCAGCAGCAGTGGTCGAGAAATACCCCAACGCTCTCATCATCGGCTCCGACCAGGTCGCCTATAGCGGCAGCCAGCGTTATGGCAAACCCGGCAACCGCGAAAAAGCCCGGCTCCAGCTGCGCAGCCTGTCGGGGAAAATCGCCGTATTCCATACCGGCCTGTGCCTGCTGAACGCGCAGAGCGGCCGCCACTACGTGCGCGGCGTGGCGACTGAGGTGCGCTTCCGCGAACTCTCCGACGAGGAAATCGAGCGTTACATGGACAAGGAAGATGCATTGAACTGTGCCGGCAGTGCCCGTTCCGAAGGTCTGGGCGTCAGCCTGCTGGAATGGATGCGCAGCGACGATCCAACCGCACTGGTCGGCCTGCCACTGATCGCGCTCGCCGAGATGCTGCGGGCCGAGGGAATCCCCCTCCCTTGAAAGGAACGCTCTTCCTGCTGCCGACCCAGCTTGGCGAATCGGATTGGCCCGATGTTCTGCCCACGGCAACACGCGACACTGCCTGCCGGCTGCATCATTTCGTCGTCGAAAATGCCAAGACGGCACGTGCATCGTTGAAATGGCTCGGCCATCCGGTGCCACTGCGCGAACTGGCCATCGAACAACTGCCGGAACCACTGAAACCGCAGGACATCGAACACCTGCTGGCCCCCCTGCTTGCGGGAAACGATTTGGGACTGATGTCGGAAGCCGGTTGCCCTGGCGTCGCCGATCCCGGCGCCCTGCTCGTTCGGCGAGCCCATGAGCTCGGCATTCCAGTCAAGCCGCTGGTTGGCCCCTCTTCCCTGCTGCTCGCGCTGATGGCCTCCGGGCTCGATGGCCAGCGCTTTGCCTTTCACGGCTATTTGCCACAACGCGAACCCGAGCGCAGCAAACGCATCGTCGAACTGGAGAAAGAATCGCGCCAGAAGCGGCAGACGCAGCTGTTCATCGAAACGCCCTACCGCAACGAAGCGCTGTTCAGTGCATTGCTGGCCGCCTGCCAATCGAACACGCTGCTATGCGTCGCCACCGACCTGACGCTGGCCAGTGAAAGCGTCGCAACGCGACGCATTGCCGACTGGAAGTGCCGTCCCGCCAGCGCCGACTTTTCACATCGGCCGACGGTATTCCTGCTTCTCAGCGGACAGTAAAACGCGACAGCGCGCTGCCGAGTCCGTCGGCCATCGAGGCCCCGAACTGGCGAGCGAACTTCTCGGCAAAATTCGGCTTGACCGTGTAGTCGCGAATGTCCTCGGCCTTGATCACGTCGCGCGCAACCGTATCGACGGTGCCGAAGCCATCAGCCAAGCCAAGCTCAATGCTTTTCGCGCCCGTCCACATCAGGCCGGAAAACATCTCGGGCGTTTCCTTGAGGCGCGCGCCACGGCCTTTGCGCACCACGTCGATGAACTGCTGGTGAATGTCGTTGAGCATGCCCTGTGCGTGTTCCTTGTGCCGTTCGTTCTGTGGCGAGAACGGGTCAAGGAAGCCCTTGTTCTCGCCGGCCGTCAGCAAGCGCCGCTCGACGCCCAGCTTATCCATGCTGCCCGTGAAGCCGAAACCATCCATAAGCACGCCGATCGAGCCGACGATGCTGGCCTTGTCGACGTAGATCTTGTCCGCTGCCGCCGCGACATAGTAGCCACCCGAAGCGCAGACATCCTCGACCACGACGTAGAGGGGCTTGTCGGCATGCTTGCCACGCAAGCGCCCAATCTCGTCGGCGATGATGCCCGCCTGCACCGGGCTGCCGCCGGGACTGTTGATGCGCAGGATCACGCCGGCCGCACCCTTGTCGTCGAAGGCGGACTGCAATGCACTGATGACATCATCGGCGTTGGCGTCGCCCTTCGCCTGAATCACCCCGTTCAATTCGACCAGCGCAGTATGGTGCTCATGCTTTTCCGGACTCATGGCGTCCCAGTCGATCAGGGTCAGCAGCACAGCGGTCAGGTAGGCGAAACCCAGCAGCTTAAAAAAAATGCCCCAGCGCCGTGCACGCCGCTGCTCGTCTACAGCGGCCAGCGCCACTTTTTCCAGTGTCTTGCGTTCCCAGTTGCCTTCTTCTGCCACGTCAATCACCTTCCTCAATCAGATAAACCTCGCCCGCATCCTCGATGATGCGCAAGCCATCCAGTCCGCGGCCATTGCAACGACCGCCCAGACAGGCTCCGCTCGCCGGGTCGAAAAGCGCGCCATGCGTGGCGCAAATCAAGTATAGCCCGCTGATATCGAAGAATTCGCCGGGTTTCCAGTCGAGTTCGATCGGCGTATGTCCGCAGCGATTGAGATAGGCATACGCCTGACCACGAAATCGCACGGCAAAGGCCGGTTCCGGCCCGCCGATGGCATCGACTTCAAAACGTACGCCAATCCCGCCCTCGGCCAGCTCGGCACTGGTGCAGATCAGGCGTTTTCTTTCAGCCATGCTTTCAGATCCGCGACCGAATCCGCGCAATAGCGGTAATTGACTTCCGCAAGGCCGTCGCGGGTATGGGCGCCGTAGCTGACCGCCACCGCATCGACACCGGCGTTATGCGCCATCAATAAATCGTGTGTCGTATCGCCAATCATCAAAGTCTGCGCTGGCGGGACGGCAAATTCTGCCATCAATTCCTCGATCATCTGCGGATGCGGCTTGGAATGGCATTCATCGGCGCAGCGCGAGCCGTGAAATAGCTCGCCCAGCCCGGTATGCGCGAGGGCACGGTCCAGTCCGGCGCGCGACTTGCCGGTCGCCACGCCGAGCCGGAAACCGTCTTCGGACAATTGACGGATCAGCGCATCAGCACCGGCAAACAGCACAAGCTGATGATCGCGGGACAAATAATGGTGACGGTAACGCTCGACAAGCTCGGGATAATGATCTTCAGGCAAGTCCGGCATGGCATGACGCAAGGCATCGCCCAGCCCGAGGCCGATGATGTGGCGGGCGCGCTGTTCGGAAGGCGGTTCCAGACCGAGATCGCGCGCGGCAGCCTGTACGCTGTCGACGATCATCGCCGCCGAATCCATCAGCGTGCCATCCCAGTCGAACACGATCAATTCATAGCGTTTCATCGGCGTTTCCAATTTTCTTCAGGAATTTCTCCAGTTCAGGCGGCAAGGGGGCAGCCAGACTGAGTTTTTCTCCACTCAACGGATGCGGCAGCCGTATCGACGCCGCGTGTAGGAACATGCGTTTCAGCCCGGACTTTTGCAAGTCCTTGTTGAGGGCAAAATCTCCGTATTTCTCGTCGCCGAGGATGGGAAAGCCCAGATGGGCAAAATGGACGCGGATCTGGTGGGTGCGCCCGGTGCGCAACTCCACTTCCAGCAGGCTGAAGGTGCCCGTCGGGGTATTCCAGCGCTCCTGCAGGCGCATGATCGAATGCGCTTCCTTGCCCTCGGGATCCACCCGGACGCGACGCTCGCCCTCCGGGGTCAGGTATTTATGCAGGGGCAGCTTCACGTTGCGCAACTTGTCGCGCCAATGACCCTTTACAAGAGTCAAGTAACGCTTGTCGATGCCGCCATCACGAAACAGGTCGTGCAGTTTGGTCAGTGCCGAACGCTTCTTGCCGATGATCAGCAGGCCGGAGGTTTCGCGGTCAAGCCGATGGGCCAACTCGAGGAATTTCGCCTGTGGCCGCGCCCGGCGAATCTGCTCGATCACGCCGAAATCGACCCCGCTGCCACCATGCACCGCCACCCCGGCTGGCTTGTCGATGACGATCATGGCGTCGTCCTCGAATACCACCGCGAAGTCACGGGCCGGCACTTTCGTCTCGTCCTTGGATTCCGCAACCCGGACCGGTGGCACCCGCACCCGGTCGCCCATCTCCAGACGCCGGTCGACCGCCGCCCTGCCCTTATTCACACGCACCTCGCCGCTGCGCAGAATCCGATAGACATGGCTCTTTGGCACACCCTTGAGGATCTTCAGGAGATAGTTGTCGATCCGCTGCCCGGCACCATCCTCGCCAACCTCAAGGAAGGTGGCCGATTCTTTACTCAAGTCTTTCATTTCCAATATAATGCTCGCGCTCAGCCGTCTCCGTACGGCGTGCCCGGCATTCCGAAGTGGTGCCGGGGCGTCCTGCCGATATGGCTGCAGCCCAAGGGTAGATCGCCCGCCTGAAGCAGCGATACTACTATCGTCTCAAGACATTTTTTCGCGCACAAGACAGGCTTCGATACGCGCTGCCACAATGAAACGGCAGCGCATCCGACAAATTTACTAACCCATTTGCCCTTTCCCTCATCCCACACCGATGATTCAGATCCTGCAAATCCGTTAAACGCCGCCACATCCTAGCGGTGTGATTTGTCGTGCCTTCCTGCCTGCCGAGTTGCGCACCGGGAGCACACATGAAACGCATGCTGTTCAATGCGACGCAAGCCGAGGAACTCCGCGTCGCGATCGTCGATGGCCAGAAACTGGTCGACCTCGACATCGAATCGGCCGCAAAAGAGCAACGCAAGAGCAACATCTACAAAGCCGTCATCACCCGCATCGAGCCCAGCCTCGAAGCGGCTTTCGTTGATTACGGCGCCGAGCGCCACGGCTTCCTGCCCTTCAAGGAAGTTTCGCGCAGCTACTTCCAGCCCGATGTCGAACCCGGTCGCGCCCGCATTCAGGACGCGCTCAAGGTCGGCCAGGAACTCATCGTCCAGGTGGAGAAAGACGAGCGCGGCAACAAGGGCGCCGCCCTCACCACCTATATCTCTTTGGCCGGCCGCTACCTCGTGCTGATGCCGAACAATCCGCGCGGCGGCGGCGTTTCGCGCCGCATCGAAGGTGAGGACCGCCAGGAACTCCGCGAAGTAATGGACCAGCTTGAAGTCCCCGGCGGCATGAGCCTGATCGCTCGCACCGCGGGCATCGGCCGCAGCGCCGAGGAACTGCAGTGGGACTTGAACTACCTGCTGCAACTCTGGGGCGCGATCGACGGTGCCGCCAAGGCACAGGCTGGCGCTTTCCTGATCTATCAGGAATCCAGCCTTGTCATCCGCGCGATCCGCGATTATTTCCACGCCGAAATCGGCGAGATCCTGATCGACACTGACGACATCTTTGAACAGGCCCAGCAGTTCATGGCCCACGTGATGCCAGGCAACGTCGCGCGCGTCAAACGCTACCGCGATGACGTGCCACTGTTCTCGCGTTTCCAGATTGAACACCAGATCGAATCCGCCTACTCGCGGCAGGTCAACCTGCCCTCCGGCGGCGCGGTCGTCATCGACCACACCGAAGCGCTGGTCTCCATCGACGTCAACTCCGGCCGCGCCACCAAAGGCGCCGACATCGAAGAAACCGCCTTCCGCACCAACTGTGAAGCGGCCGACGAAATCGCCCGCCAGCTGCGCCTGCGCGACCTCGGCGGCCTGATCGTCATCGATTTCATCGACATGGAATCGGCGAGAAACCAGCGCGAAGTAGAAAACCGCCTGCGCGACGCGCTGCATTTCGACCGCGCGCGCGTCCAGACCAGCAAGATCTCACGCTTCGGCCTGCTCGAACTCTCGCGCCAGCGCCTGCGTCCTGCCCTTGCCGAGGCCAGCTACATCACCTGCCCGCGCTGCACCGGCACCGGCCACATTCGCAGCACCGAGTCGGCCGCATTGCATATCCTGCGCATCCTCGAAGAGGAGTCGATGAAGGAAAACACTGGCGCGCTGCACGTGCAGGTGCCTGTCGATGTTGGCACCTTCCTGCTCAACGAAAAACGCGTGGATATCGCCCGCATCGAGATGCGCCATCGCGTCAATCTGCTGATCATCCCGAATCGTCATCTCGAAACGCCCCAGCACGAAATCATCCGCCTGCGCCACGACCAGCTCAATCTCGAAGGCACTGCCCTCGCGAGCTATGAAATGGCCGTCAAGCCGACCGAAGAGGAAGCCGCGACAACCGCTGCCGGCGAATCCCGTGCGCCACGTGCCGAAGCTGCCGTCAAGGGCATCACCCCCGACCAGCCCGCGCCGATCGCCGCACCGAAGGAATTCGCGCCGGCTGCACCGGCTCCCGGCATTTTTGCCCGCATCATGTCCTGGCTGACCGGCGGCGAAAAGAAGGAAGAAGTCGTCGAGGTGACCCCGAAGAAATCAGAGCGTCCCGGCCGCCGGGATCGTGGTGAGCGCGGAGAAGGCAGTGAGCGTGGCGAACGCGGCGGCCGTGGCCGTCGCGAGGGTCGCGACCGTAATGATCGCGGAGAGCGCGGAGAACGTCCCGAGCGCGGCGACCGCAAGGAACGTGCGGAACGTCCCGAGGGCAGCAAGGAGCAGCAACGCGAAGGCCGCCAGAATCGCAATGAACGTGGCGAGCGGCGCGAACGCGGCGACAACAAGGATCAGGCGCGCCAGACCCGCCAGAAACCCGCCGGCGAACCCGCTGAAAATCAGGCCGTCATGAGCGCCGCTCAGGCCGACGGAACCCCGCCCGAAACCAATGCCGATGGCAGTCGCCGTCGCGGTCGCCGCGGCGGACGCAATCGTGGCGAACGTCAGGTGGATGAGGTTGCCGCCGCCGTAGCTGCCGTTTCCACGCCAGTCGCAGCGGAAAGCACACCGGCAATGATCGAAACTGCAGCCGTGCCGGAAACAGCATCCGCAGTCGTGGAAGCCAGTGCCGTCCCGCCAGCGCCGACTTTTGCCGCGCCTGTCGTTGAACCCGCTGTCGAGGTGGTTCCGGTCGCTGTTCAGGAAGAGGCGCCCGAACCCGTCGCCGACGCCACTGCCGCTCCCGCTACAGTCGCCAGCGAACCGGTTGCCGTCATCGAAGTTGCGCCGGAACCGACACCCGTGTCGGCGAATATTCCCGCCGCCATCGCTGCACCGGCAGAGCCCATCGACCTTTCGAACGAACTGCAGAAGGCCGGATTGCAGCTGATCGAAACTTCGAGCAAGGCCAGCGCGCCGGTCATCGAGGCACCCGCGCAGCCCTTGGGACGCAAGCCCAAGCCCGTTGCCGTCATCAGCAATGAGCCACTGCAGATGGTGGAAACCCAACAGCCGCGCCAGTAATTCGGGGCGACAATCAAATAAGGGGCGCCTGCGGGCGTCCCTTATTTTTTGGCGAACTGATCGAGCAAGCCGTCGGCCGCATCCTCGATCATGTCGAGTACGCGCTCGAAACCTTCCGGCCCGCCATAGTAGGGATCGGGCACTTCGTCGCCAGGACTGCGGGTGGCATATTCGAGAAACAGCCCCAGCTTTGCGTGATGCTCCTCCGGGCAGGCCTTCCGCAACAATTCCAGATTGTCGCGATCCATCGCCAGGATACGGTCGAAGCGCACGAAGTCGAACTCATTGACTTGCCGCGCCTTGAGCGGCGAAAGGTCGTAACCGCGCTTCGCGGCCGCAGCGCGGGCGCGCGCATCGGGTGGATTGCCGATGTGGTAACCATGCGTACCGGCCGAATCGAACTCGAACCGGTCAACCAGCCCCTTCTTTTCGGCAACGGCACGCGTCACGCCTTCCGCAGTCGGTGATCTGCAGATATTGCCCATGCAGACGAACAGGATGCGTTGTTGCACTGTGAACGCCTCAGAACGGCAGCTTCATGCCCGGCGGCAGCGGCAGGCCGGCGGTCAGCGAGCCCATGCGCTCTTGCGAAGTCGCTTCGGCACGGCGGTTGGCGTCGTTCAAGGCAGCCGCGATCAGGTCTTCGAGCATTTCCTTGTCGTCCATCACCGAAGCATCAATCATGACGCGTTTGACGTCATGCTTGCAGGTCATGACGACCTTCACCGCGCCCGCGCCGGACTGGCCTTCGACTTCGAGGTTGGCCAGTTCATCCTGCGCCTTCTGCATGTTTTCCTGCATCTTCTGCGCCTGTTTCATCAGGTTGGCGATACCGCCTTTGTTCAGCATGTCATGTTCCTTAAATGGGTTTGATGGTGGATTCGTCGATACTCGCGTCGAACAGGTCGCAGGCCTCGCGCACGAAAGGATCGCTTTCGATCGACTCGATAGCGCGCTCCTGCCGTTCGCGCTTGATGTTGTCGGAGCGGGATTTGGGTGTTTCGCCGGCGGGCTCGTCGATCCGGATATCGAGTTGCAGCGGCGAGCCGAATTGTTTGATCAGCTCCGCGCGCAGCTTGTCCTGATGTACCTGCAGATGCTTGTGCGCCGGGGCGAGGCGCAGCACGATTTTGCCTTCACTGCGTTCGACCTGCTCGCAGTGCTGGGCCAACTGGCGTGCCATGCCGGTCAGCTGGCCGCTGTCGGCCAGCGCATGCCAGTCATCTGTCGGTGCGAGTTGCACGCGCGCAGGCGCTGACACAGCAGTAGCCGGAGCAGTTACCGGGCGCGGTGCCGTCCCGCCAGCGCCGACTTTTACTGTTGCGGTCTTCGCGGGTTCATTTCCACTGGCCGGCCGGAAGGCATGCATGCGCAGCAGCGCCATGCCGAAACCGGCCGTTTCATCGGGCGCAAGAGACAGCTCATCACGCGCATGCGTCACGATCTGGTAGCAGAGTTGCAGGAACTCCGGATCGAGGCGTTCGGCGTAAGCAGCAAGCTTCGCGCGCTCGGTTTCGTCGAGGATCGCATTCGGCGCGAACTGCACCAGTGCGATGCGGTGGAATAGCGTGGCCAGCTCCTGCAGGGCCGAGTCGAAGCTCAGGCTGCGCGCTTCCATCGCATCGGCAACAGCCAGCATGGCATGGATGTCATTCGCCGCGATGCCGTCGAGCAACGCGAAGAGATGCTCGTCGCCGACCGTGCCGAGCATGGTACGCACGCTTTCTTCCTCAATGCGGCCGGCGCCATGGGCAATGGCCTGATCGAGCAACGACAGCGCGTCGCGCATCGAACCGGCGGCGCCCTTGGCTATCTGGTGCAGCGCGCCGGATTCGAAGATGACGCCTTCCGCTTCCAGCACGCGCGAGAGGTGATCGACGATGTGGCCCGGCGGCATCTGCTTGAGGTTGAACTGCAGGCAGCGCGACAGCACTGTCACCGGAATCTTCTGCGGATCGGTGGTGGCAAGGATGAACTTGACGTGCTCCGGCGGCTCTTCGAGCGTCTTCAGCATCGCGTTGAAAGCGTGGCCGGACAGCTGGTGCACTTCGTCGATCATGTACACCTTGTAACGACCGCTGTTCGGCGCGTAGGCGGCCTTCTCGAGCAGCGCCGCCATGTCCTCGACGCCACGGTTCGAGGCGGCATCCATCTCGACATAGTCGATGAAGCGGCCGGCATCGATTTCCTGGCAGGCGGAGCAAACGCCGCAGGGCGTCGCGGTGATGCCTTTCTCGCAGTTCAGCGCCTTGGCGAGAATGCGCGCGATGGTCGTCTTGCCGACACCGCGCGTCCCGGTAAATAAATAGGCGTGGTGCAGGCGCTGCTGTTCGAGCGCGTGCGTCAGGGCACGCACGACATGCTCCTGCCCAACCAGCGTGTCGAAAGACTTGGGGCGCCACTTGCGGGCCAGTACCTGATAACTCATGGCCCGATTCTAACAAACGAAAACGGGCGCCCCGTCAGGAAACGCCCGTTTGTTGAAGGACTTAAACAATCAGCTTTGCGGTGCCGGCTGGGCAGGCGGCATCATGCGGCCCGGACCACCCATCCTGCCACCCTTGCCCCCTTTTCCGGGACCCATGCTGGCAGCGAACTGGTCGGCTTTCTGCTTCTGCTCTGGCGTCAGCGCTTCGTAAAGGCGGTTGAAGCTGTCATGCACGCCGGCCATCGCATCGACGCGTTCCTGCATCAGCTTCTGCATTTTCGCCATGCGCTCGGGAGCAGTCAGCTTGTCGTCGCCGGTCTGCGTGCGGAATGCCTGCATGCCCTTACCCGCCTCGGCCTTCATCTTTTGCTCATAGGCCTGCCACAGTGGTTCCTGTGCATCCGTGACGTTGAGCTGATACTTCAGCATGGCGAGATGGCGTTCGGCGCGCTGCGACGGATCGACCTTCATGGCAGCATGTCGCCCCATCGGGCCGCCGGGACCCATGCCCATCATGGGGCCCATCGAACCTTGTGCATCGCAGCCCATGCCGCGCGGGCCGCCCTGCGCGATGGCGACGCCGCCGATACCGGCAGCCAGAATCAAACCGGCAATGATCTTGTAAGTACGTTTCATGGTGCTCTCCTAGTGAGTGGTGTGTTGGCAGGAGAGATTAGGCGCCCCGGATGTAAGCGAGGCATGTCGTCTTTGTAACCGTTTATGAAGCCCGTTACACGCGACAGAAGAAGGGAAGGTGGCGAGCCTGACCCCCGGCACTTGCAGTAAATGGCTGTGGCTGCTGCCTTCCGGCCCTGACCCGATTCACCACCCCGCAATGCGGGGAGACCCGCCGCCGCGAATTCTACTCTAACTACCAGAAGCGGCTTTGCGGCCGCGCTCGACATCGACGCCCGCGAGTATGGCCAAGCCGATCACGAAATAGACACCCGTGACGAGAATCGCCAGCCGATGGTCGCCCGCCGTGATCCACGTCATGGTGCCATAGGTCAGCGGCCCGAGGATCGAGGACAATTTGACGGCCAGACCCCACAAGCCAAAGAACTCGCCATGGCGGTCTTCCGGAGCCAGCAGCCCGATCAGCGCGCGGCCCGCCGACTGGCTGGCGCCGAGGCACAGTCCGGCGATGTTGGCCGCGAGCCAGAACATCATTTCGGACTGCGCCGACCAGGCGATCAGCGTCATGGCGATCCAGCCGACCAGTGTCAGCGCAAGCGCGCGCACATGGCCGATGCAGTCTTGCAAATAGCCGAAGCTAAAGGCACCCAGCGCGGCGGTGACATTGACGACGAAGATCAACTGGATCGTCTGTTGCGTCGAGAAGCCCATTGCCTGCTGGGCATAGATCGCCGCCAAGGTAATCACCGTCTGGATACCCGCTTGATAGAACACGATGCAGAGCATGAAACGCCGCATGTCGCGGTAGTGGGCAGCATGCCGCACGGTGGCAAGCACGCGCTGCCATGCGGATGGAATGGCAGTGACTTCAGCCGGCCTGCGCTCGCGCAGGAACAGAAAAGTCGGCGCTGACGCGACGGCAAACAGCGCGGCTGTGATCAGCAGGCAGGCCGGCACGAAGTCTGCCGCCGTCTGGCCCTGCCCTTGCGCCCGGTTGATCCAGCCGAGGCAGGCGGCGAGGATTGCCAGGCCGCCGAGATAGCCGAGCCCCCAGCCCCAGCCCGAGACACGGCCGAGGCTTTCCTTGCGCGCAAGTTCGGGCAGGAAGGCTGCGATCAGGTTTTCGCCGCTACCGAAACAGAGATTCGAGATCACCAAAAAGCACAGCGCCAGCACGAGATCGCCGGGGCCAGCCAAAGACAAACCAGCGGTGCCCAGCACGCAGCCCAAGGTCGTCAGCAGCAACCAGCGTTTCTTGCCGTGCAGGTCGGCATGCGCGCCGAGCAGCGGTGCGGTCAGCAGGATCAGTGCATACGAGACCGACAGCGCGGCGGTCCAGGCGAAGGTGGCCCACACGGCACTACCGGCGATGACGGCAACGAAATAGGCATTGAAAATCGCCGTGATGACGACCGTCGTGTAACCCGAATTGGCGAAGTCGAACATCGCCCACGCCCAGACTTCGCGCGGACGTACCCCCGGCTGTAGCAGTCCGTCAGGCGAGGAACTCACGCACCACGGCGACCTGTGTGTCATCCATGAACATCGGCGCGTGGCCGACGTCGGGAATTTCGACGCTACTCGCCTTGGGGCCGCGTGCCATCATCGCGGCCACGGTTTCGCGCGACAGCAGGTCGGAACGCGCGCCACGGATCACCAGCGTGGGCGAACGAATCGCATCGTAGATCGGCCAGAGCTCGATGTCCTTGCCCTCGCCAGCCGCCACCGCGAACGGCGCGGCGATGCCGGGATCGTAGCGCAACTGGTAGCGCCCTGCCGGGCCCGATTTGATGACGTGCGCGGTCAGATGCCGCCACTGCGCATCGGTAAGCTTGCCGAAGGGTTCCGCGATCACGCGGATATAAGTTTCCGCCTCTTCCGGAGAAGCGAAATCGGGCGGCGTGGCGAGATACTCGCCGATGCGCGCCAGCGCGCCGGCCGCGATCACGGGACCGACGTCGTTGAGGATCAGCTTGCGCAGCGGTGATTGCGGCTGCGCGGCGATCGCCATGCCGATCATGCCGCCCATCGAAGTGCCGAGCCAATCGACCTGCTCGACGTCGAGTCGCGCCAGCAGCGCAACCATGTCCTGCACATACTGTGGGATTGCGTAATGCTGCGGATCACGCAGCCAGTCGCTTTGCCCGCGCCCCACGACATCCGGGCAGATGACGCGATACTCGCCAGACAGCGCCTGAGCGAGGAAATCGAAATCGCGCCCGCAGCGCGTCAGGCCATGCACGCACACCAGCACGCGCGGATTGGCCGGATCGCCCCACTCCACATAGGCCATCTTGTGGAAACCGGCGGGAGACAGGCACTGGATGAATTTCTGGCGCATGGCGACTATTCCTTTTCAGCGAAGGCCCTATTCTGCCAGTAGCGGCGGCGCGCTTCCCGTTCATGCCGTAGTGCCGTCCCGCCAGCGCCGACTTTCAGCGTCACGGCCCCATCACGGTCCGTGCGATGGATGCGTGCCGTGCCGAAGCGTTCCAGCACGTCGGGATGCGGATGGCCGAAGCGATTGCGATAGCCAACCGGGAAGATCACCTCGCGCGCGTCCACCGCGGCGACGAATTCGGGCGATGCAGTTTTCTTCCCACCGTGATGCGGCGCGACGAGGATGTTCGCGCGCAGATCGGTACCATGCCGCGCCAGCAACTCGGCTTCCGCCCGGCCCTCGACGTCGCCGGGTATCAGCACGCTGCCATGAGCGGATTCGATCTTCAGGACGCAACTCAGTGCGTTGCTCGGCCGCCTGCCTTCGTAATCCGCCGCCGCAGGATGCAGAACGTGGAAACGCACGCCATCCCATTCCCAGGCCAGTCCATCGACACAGCGTCTTTCGTCAGTCACGACTGGCACGGCTGCAATCAATGAATCCGCACCGCCGGCGTGATCCTTGTCGGCATGGCTGACAATCAGCGTATCGAGCCGCTGCACGCCACTGGCGCGCAGATAGGGCACGAGGATGCGACTGCCGGCATCGGACTGCGTACCGAAGCTCGGGCCGGTATCGAACATCAGGTCGTGTGTTGCCGTCTGCACATGCACGGCCTGACCCTGTCCGACATCGAGCACCGTCAGCTTCAGTTCACCCGGCGCTGGACGTTCGGGCACCATCAGGAGCAGCGGCAGGAACAGCAGCAGCCCGGCCCAACGCGCCGGGAAGCCGCGCGGCAGGAGCATCCAGGCCACCCCCAGCAAGGCCAGTGGCACGGCCCATGGCGGCGGTGCATGCTGCTGCCACAGCGCTCCGGGCCAGTTGGCAAGCCAGCGCAGGAAATCCAGCAGCGGCACCAGCAGCAGATGAGCCAGATCGAGCGCCCACGCCAGACCCGGAACGCTGCCGAGCAGCGCCAGCGGCGTGACGAGCAAACTCACGAGCGGGATCGCAACCGCGTTGGCAAGAGGCGAGACCAGCGAGAACTGCTGGAACAGGGCGAGCAGCAACGGGATCATGCCGAGCGTGATCGCCCATTGCGCGCGCAACCACTCGATCAGCCAGTGAAGCGGCCCCAGCCTGCCGTTAGCCACGTAGAACAGAAGTGCGACCGCACCAAACGACAGCCAGAAGCCGGCGGACAACACTGCCCACGGATCGAGCAGCAGCACCAGCAACAGCGCGGCACCGAGCACCGTCGGCGTGGCGACATTGCGGCCCGACAGCAGCGTAGCCACAACGACGCCGAGCATGTAGAGCGTGCGCTGCGCCGGCACGCCGAAGCCGGCCAGCAAGGCATAGGCGAATGCGCCGGTGAATCCTGCGACGGCAGCGGCCTTCTGGCTCGGCCAAACCAATGGCAAGCGAGGGTGGCGTCGCCATAGCGCCAACGTCAGCCATGCGATCAAGCCACCGATCATCGTCACGTGGAGTCCAGAAATGCTCATGAGATGGGTAATTCCGGTCGCCGCGAACAGGCGCCAGAGTTCCGGCACGATCGCCTGCTGGTCGCCGATTGCCAGCGCGGTCAGCACGCCCGCGTAGGGTTTGTCCGGCAGTGCACGCTCGATGTGCTTGCGCGTTGTTTCGCGCAAACGCGCGACGGAGAGATTTGGCGCATCGTGCCGTCCCGTCAGCGCCGATTTTCTGATGTATCCCGTCGCGCGGATGCCGCGCTCGAACAGCCAGCCCTCGTAGTCGAAGCCATGTGGATTGACGTTGCCGTGAGGACGCTTGAGCCGTACCACGAAACGCCAGCGCTCGCCGGCATGCGGCAGCGGCAAGGCGCCCGCCGGGGCGATGTCTTCATCGCCCTCCTCATCGCCTTTAGTCTCGACATGCCGATACCAGTTCAACACGATGCGTGCGGGCACCGGCGCGGCCGCTGTCTCCGGCACGAAGACGAAACGCACGCCCCGCTCGAATTTCTGCGGCAGTTCAGCAACGATGCCGGTCATCTCGATGTCCCGACCTTCCCACTCCACCGGTAGCGCATCGGCCAGCCGCCAGTGCGCAAAGCCACCTGCCCAGACGCAGCCGAGCAACGCCGCGCCAATCAAGGCCAATCCGCGCACCCGCGGAAAGAAGAGGCTGACGCCCACCACGCCCAGTCCCGCGAGAAAAGTCGGCGCTGGCAGGACAGCACTTTGCTGCAGCAGCCAGACACCGAACGCGAAGGAAAGCACCCGCCACGGCATGATTACAATGGCTCCATGAGAAGCTGGCTACGCAAATACATGCCCGACCACGCGGCGGTGAAGGAGAACCGCTGGCTGTACCCGTTCCGCAATACGCTGCTGCATCCGCGCCTGTGGCACATCAATCGCCACTCGGCCGCCGGCGGCGTGGCGGCCGGCCTGTTCTGCGGCCTGTTCCCGGCGCCCTTCCAGATGCTCGGTGCGGCCATCTGCGCCATCATTTTCCGCATCAACTTGCCGATCGCGATCCTCACAACGCTTTACACCAATCCTGTCACTTTCGTACCGCTCTACCTTTTCGCCTACTGGCTGGGTAGCCTGATCGTCGGCGGCAACAGCGGTTTCGTGCCACCGCCGGAATTCGACTTCAGCGCCATCGGCGCGTGGTTCAGCGCCTCCATCGCCTGGCTCGGCCATCTCGGCCTGCCGCTGATCGTCGGCGTCACGCTGCTGGCCACCGTCTTCGCCGTGCTAGGCTATTTCGGCATGCGGCTCGCGTGGCGCATTTATTTGATCCGAAAATTGATTCACCGCAAAGCAAGCCGTGCTGCCAAGCATGATATTCGCAAGTGACTGACATCCCGCCCTCCCGGAGGTGGCCAATGAAATCCTCGACGATACGCCAGCGCCTGCTGCTGCTCGCCCTGGTTCCACTGCTTGTGCTGGCCGTCACAGCCACCAACCTGTTGCGGAATGCCCATATGGATTACCGCAGCGCGACACTCACCCAGGAAGTGCTCAAGGTCGGGGTCGCGGCCGGGAAAGTGATCCACACGCTGCAGATCGAGCGCGGCGCCACGGCGGGTTTCCTTCAATCGAAGGGCGCCAAATTCGCCGACACCCTGCCCGGCATCCGCAAGAATACCGATTCGAACCATGCTGCCTATCTCGGTGAAGCGCAGGCTGCGGCCAGCCACGAAGCATTGGGCGTCGCCCTCAAGAAAGCGCAGGACAAGCTCGAAGCGCTGAAAGACGTCCGTGCCCGTGCCGACAAGTTCGAGATCAGCGTCGCCGACGAGGTGGCAGCCTACACGTCAACCATCTCGGCGCTGATCGATGTCATCGGCACCAGCGGCCAGTTCAGCAGCAGCCCGCTGGTCGTCCAGCAGACCGTCGCCTACCTCGCGCTGGTCCGGGCCAAGGAGCAGGCCGGTCAGGAACGCGCGCTGACCACTGCGGCCTTCGCGGCCAACGCTGTCGAACCGGCCCGCTTCCGCGTCATTTTCGAACGCCACATCCGGCAGGAAGCTTATCTCGATATCTTCCGCAGTACTGCCGGCAAAACCGAAATGGCGTCGCTCGCCACCGTGCTCGTCAGCCCCGACAGCAAGGAAGTCCAGCGCATGCGCGACGTACTGATCGAAAAATCCGCGACGGGCGGGTTCGATATCGACCCGACACAGTGGTTCGCCACCATCACGCGCAAGATCGATGCGCTACACGGTACGGAGAACGTCGCCATCGACGGCTTGCGCACCACCACGGCCGACATCGTTGCCGGCGGCCAGCGCGCCCTGCTTGGCTACGTACTGCTTTCCGCCATTGCCGTCGCAATGGTGATCGCGGCGCTCTTCTGGGTTTCCGCCAGCGTCGCCAAACCGCTGCAGGCCGAAGTGGAAGTGGCCGAATTCGCCATCCGCGAAAGCGACTTCACGCGCGACGTGCCGGAAACCGGCCCGGCCGAAGTCGTGCGGGCCGGCCATGCCTTCAACCACCTGATGCACACTTTCCGGCAGATCGTCACCGACATGAAGACGTCGAGCGAGCGCATCACCACCGCCGCCCACGCGCTGGCCGAGTCCAGCCATGCGGTACGTTCCAGTTCACAAGCGCAGGCCGAAGCGACATCCGCCGTGGCGAACGCCTTCGAGCATGCCTCGGTGCGCGTCAGCGAAACCACCGCGAACGCCGAAAATGCCGCGCAGCTGGTGGCCGCATCCCGCAACGACACGCTTGCCGCGATGCGCGTGATGGGCGAAGCGGTGACCAACATGCGCCAGATCGCCGACCTGATCCACAGTTCCGCCGAGCGCATCACCGCGCTGAGTGATTCCTCACAGCAGATCGGCGGCATCGTGCAGGTGATTCAGGAGATTGCCGAGCAGACCAACCTGCTCGCCCTCAACGCCGCCATCGAGGCAGCGCGTGCCGGCGAACAAGGCCGCGGCTTCGCGGTCGTCGCCGACGAGGTGCGGAAGCTGGCCGAACGCACCGCCAAGGCCACCGGCGAAATCGGCGGCCTGATCACCTCGATCCAGGCGGGCGTCGAAGGCAGCGTGAATTCGATGAACGAGGCGAATCGCCAGGCTGATGCGAGCCTGCGGCTCGTCGGCGAAACCGAAACAGCCCTGTCACGCATCGACGCCGGCTCGCAGGATGTCGCCAGCAATGTCATGGCCATTTCAGCGGCGCTGCGCGAGCAGGATGCCGCTGTACGCCAGGTCGCCAACAGCATCGAGGAAATCGCGCAGAAAACCGAACAGAACTCGCAGGCCGCCGAATCGAACAACGCCACCGCACGGGAACTCGACATGCTGGCCGCCGATCTGCGCGCCTCGGTGGCGCGCTTCAAGGCTTAAGCAGCCAGACGCCCATCCACCAGCGACAGCTGACGCTGGCAGGACGCCGCAAGCGCCATGTCGTGCGTGACGATGACTAGGCTGGTGCCGTGTGCGGCATTCAGGCGCAGCATCAGCGCGAAGACCTCGTCGGCGGTATGCCGGTCGAGGTTGCCGGTCGGCTCGTCGGCAAGAATGCAGGCGGGCTGGGTCACGAGAGCGCGAGCCAGCGCCGCGCGCTGGCGCTCGCCGCCGGACAGTTCGCCGGGGCGATGCTTCTGCCGCGCACCCAGCCCGACCTCGGCAAGAATTTCCGACGCCTGCCTTTCCGCTGCCGCCTTGTCCATGCGCCGGATCAGCAGCGGCATGGCAACGTTTTCCAGCGCGGTGAATTCCGGCAGCAGGTGGTGGAACTGATAGACGAAGCCGAGTGCTTCGTTGCGCAGCCGGCCGCGCTCCGCTTCCGACACCTTGGACAGATCGTTGCCGAGCAGATGTACCGTGCCTGCGGTCGGCGTGTCGAGCCCGCCGAGCAGGTGCAGCAGCGTGCTCTTGCCCGAACCGCTCGCGCCGACGATGGCAGCCGTCTCGCCAGCGCCGACTTTCAAATCGACGCCCATGAGCACCGGCACCTCCACCGAGCCTTGGTGGAATATTTTGGAAAGACCTACGCACTGGAGGACGGCATCACTCATACCGCAGCGCCTCCGCAGGATTCACGCGCGCCGCGCGCCAGCTCGGGTAGAGCGTCGCCAGCACCGTCAGGACGAAGGATGTCGAGGCGATGATCCAGACATCCGACCAGTGCAGGTCGGACGGCAGGTCGGAGATGTAATAGACGTCCTTGGCGAGGAACTGGATGCCGAAAATGCGTTCGAGGAAGGGCACCACGGTTTCCACGTTCAAGGCCAGCGCCACGCCACCCGCGATGCCGAGCGCGAGGCCGATCACGCCGATCAGCGTGCCCTGGATGATGAAGATGCGCATGATGCTGCCCGGGCTGGCGCCCAGCGTACGCAGGATGGCGATGTCGGCGCGCTTGTCGGTCACCGTCATGACCAGCGTCGAGACGATGTTGAAGGCCGCCACCGCGACGATCAGCAGCAGGATCAGGAACATCATGTTCTTTTCGATCGCCACGGCGCGGAAAAAGTTGGCGTGGCTGCGCGTCCAGTCGGTGGCACGCAGGTCGGGTCCGAGTTTTCCGGCCAGTTCGCGCACCACCTGCGGTGCGGCGAACAGGTCGTCGAGCTTGAGGCGCACGCCGGAGACATTTGCGTCCATCTGGTAGAGCCGCTGTGCGTCCTCCATGCGCACCAGCGCGAGGCCGCTGTCGTACTCGAACATGCCGACCTCGAAGATGCCCACCACGGTGAACTGTTTCATGCGCGGCAGCACCGCCGCCGGCGTCACCATGCCCTGCGGCGCGATCAATGTCACCTTGTCGCCCTCGAAGGCGCGCAGCGCATAGGCCAGTTCCGCGCCGAGCACGATGCCGAATTCGCCGGGTTGCAAGCGCTCCAACTTGCCGACCTTCATGTGGCGCGCGAAATCGGCGACCTTCTCCTCCTCGCCCGGCAGGATGCCGCGCACCAGCACACCCTTCACCTGCCCGGCCAGCGAGAGCATGCCCTGCTGCTGCACGTAGGGCGCCGCCGCCAGGACGCGCGGATGCTTGCCGACGTTGGCGACCGCCGCCTCCCAGTTGTCGAGTTCGCCCTCGGCGCCCATGATCTGAGCGTGCGAGGCCACGCCGAGGATGCGCGTGCGCAATTCCTTCTGGAAGCCGTTCATCACCGACAGCACGACGATCAGCGCCGCCACGCCGAGCGCCAGGCCCAGCATGGAAATCAGCGAAATGAAGGAAATGAAGCGGTTGCCGCCGCCAGGCTTGCGTGCCGCCGTGTAGCGCAGACCGATGAGGGTTTCGAATGCCATTGGGACGGCATTCTACCTGCCGGCAGTTGCGTGATCGCACCGCTTCGAATCCGACTTAGGCAAGTTCAAGATAGGATTCATCACACATATGATTTGAAGGAAAAAGAAGAATCTGAATGTCGAAAGTTTTTACACACCCCTGCAGAAAAATTGATTAGTCTGTTCATATGGCATTGATATACATAATATATTCTATGTTGGTACCGTATTTGCTAGTAGCATTGTGTAAGGCGATTTCATTGTGACAACTTTTCAATTAGGGATAGAAATCATGAAAAAGACCGCGATTAGCTTGGCATTAGGGGCTGCGCTGATGACCACAGTCGCGACAAACGCTTCAGCTGCTTTGTTTGCTGACGTGGCTTTTGTCGTCGATCAGTCCGGCAGCATGGGCGACGAGTATACTTGGCTAGCGAACAGCATCTCCGCCATCAATACACAACTGCTAGCAGGTGGCGTTACGGCACGTTATGGTTTGGCGGGCTATGAATACTATGCTGGTAACGAAGCCGGCGCTCCAAGCTACAGCAAGTATGTCAACTTCACCAGCAACATTAGTGACATTACCAACGCCATTGTTCCGAACAATCTCTATGGTGGTACAGAGCGTGGATATCATGCTGCCGATTGGGCTAGGACGGGCTTTTCATGGTCTACCAACGCGTCCAAGATCATCATCCTGATCACAGACGAAAACGCCGACCAGGGTAGCGGAATTACCGAAGCAGCACTGGGTGCCAATATGACTGCCGGAAGCTATCTGCTGAACGTTATCGCTCCGCTCAGTCTGAAGTACCAGTGGGATCAAGCAGCTTACTCTGTGGCCGATGGTCCTGATGCGGACAGTGATCTCGACTATCTGGGTTTCTTCGATCTTGGTTTTCTGAACAGCAACCCAACACAATTCACCATCGATTTCACGACCGCGAAACTTCAGGAAATCATCGATTTCTGTGTAGCCAACCCGACCGCTCCACAGTGTCAAGGTGGAAACGTTCCTGAGCCCGGTTCATTGGCACTTCTTGGCTTAGGTCTGGCAGGACTGGCTGGCCTTCGTCGCCGCGAGAAGAAAGCGTAAGAAGTTAGTTACGGCAGCTAAACGCCCCCGCCCTCAAGGCGGGGGCGTTTTGTTTTATTGGTGTGCTAGCATTTTCCATGCACCTAACTCTGATGGTTCCCGGCCTGCTGCTACCGGTCGAAATCCTCGAAAACATCACGTATGACCTGAACGCACCAACGCTGTCGCTAGTCCTTGGCAGCGGCGCACGTCGCGCATTGCCGGAGGACTGGCTGCCGAGCGCGTTCGGACTGGACGACCTGCCAGCGGCTGCGGCGAGAAAACTCGGTGCTGGCGGGACGGCACAAGGTGAATGGCTATGCCTCGACCCGGTGCGCTGGCATGTCGCATCCGAGGGCGTAACCCTTGATGACCCCACCAAACTCGAACTCTCCGATGCGGAAGCTGCCGCACTGATCGAGGCAGTTACACCACTTTTCGCCGACTGGGGCGAACTCTCCGCTTCGGCGCCTGGTCGCTGGGAACTTCAACTGAAACAGCCGCTTACGCTGGAAACCATTCCGCTCCCGGATGCAATCCAGCAGGCCATCGATCCCAACTTGCCCGGCGGTGCGGACGGTGCGGTGTGGCGCCGCTTGCTGGCTGAGGCGCAGACGATCCTGCATGCGCATCCGGTCAATCGCCAGCGCGAAGCGGATAACCGACCGATTGTGAACAGTCTCTGGCCGTGGGGACAGGGCCGCCTGCCGAACGACATTCAGGTCAACTTCCAGACCGTATGGAGCGACGATCCAGTCGTTGCGGGAGTTTGCGCGCACGCCGGCATGACCAGCTCTGCGCCACCCGCCCGCTACCAGCCCGCAAACGGTCGCGTGCTGGCAATACTCGAGGGTCTCACGACTCCAGCACGCACGCTCGAAGCGCTGGCCTGGCGGGAAGCGCTGTTGGCGCTGGAATGCGACTGGCTGGCACCGGCGGTGGCAGCGCTGAAGCGTGGCGAATGCACCGGACTGCGCGTGATCGGTACACGTTTCGGCCACTCCCCCGCCACGGTGGCATATGAACTGAAACGCAGCGACCTGTTGCGCTTCTGGCGCAAACCGCTTCCCTTGACGGAACTGAAATGACTCGGATCGTCGAGCGTCCCGTGCCGCAACGCGCGCGGCTGATGCTGGAGCAGTCGGGCATCCATCCGCTGCTGGCACGGCTGTATGCGGCGCGCGGCATCGCGGTCGCCGACGAACTCGACACGCAGCTCAAGGCCTTGCTGCCACCGGAGGGATTGAAGGGCATCGATACCGCTGCAGCGCTGCTGGCCGATGCCGTGACGGCGGGCAAGAAAATCCTCATCGTCGCCGACTACGACTGCGACGGTGCGACCGCCTGCGCGGTCGGACTGCGCGCGCTGCGGATGTTCGGCGCCACGGTGGATTACCTCGTGCCGAACCGCTTCGAGACCGGCTACGGACTTTCGCCCGAAGTCGCGCAACTGGCACAGGCGAAGCAGCCGGACGTGCTCGTCACGGTCGATAACGGCATCGCCAGCGTAAGCGGCGTGGCGGAAGCGAAGCGGCTGGGCATGACGGTGATCGTCACCGACCACCACCTGCCTGGCGCTCAGTTGGCAAATGAGCTGCCCGCCGCCGATGCGATCGTCAATCCGAACCAGCCGGGCTGCCGCTTCGCGAGCAAGGGTATCGCCGGCGTGGGCGTGATGTTCTACGTGATGCTGGCCTTGCGCGCCGAACTGCGCAAGCGCGGCTGGTTCAAGTCCGCCGAACCCAACCTCGCCGAACTGCTCGATCTCGTCGCGCTCGGCACGGTGGCTGACGTGGTGCCGCTCGACCGCAACAACCGCATCCTCGTCGCACAGGGCCTCGCGCGCATCCGCCAACGCCGCATGACGCCGGGCATCGCCGCGCTGCTGCAAGTGGCAGGCCGCGATCCGGCACGGGCGAGTACCTTCGATCTCGGCTTCGCGGTCGGCCCGCGCCTCAACGCGGCGGGACGCCTCGCCGACATGAGCCTCGGCATCGAATGCCTCGCCACCGACGACATGGGCCGCGCGCTCAACATCGCGCAGGAACTCGACGCCATCAACCACGAACGCCGTGCCATCGAGGCCGACATGCGCGAGGCGGCCGCGATCCAGCTCGAAGGCATCGACGCTGCAGAACGCGCCAGCCTGACGCTGTTCGACCCCGTCTGGCATCAGGGTGTGATCGGCATCCTCGCCGGGCGCGTCAAGGAGAAACTGCACCGGCCAACTTTCGTCTTCGCGCGAGGTGAGCAAGGTGAGTTGAAGGGATCGGGGCGCTCGATTCCCGGCCTGCACTTGCGTGACGCACTCGATCTCGTCGCCAAGCAGCAGCCCGCATTGTTGAAGCGCTTCGGTGGCCACGCTGCAGCTGCCGGGCTGACGCTGATGGAAGATGACCTGCCGGCCTTCGAGGCACTCTTCGAAAAGGTCGCACGCGCCCTGCTCGCCCCCGCCGCGCTGACCCGCACGCTGGAAACCGACGGCCCGCTCGAAGCCGCCTATTACGGTCTGACCTCGGCGCGACTGCTGCAGGAGGCCATCTGGGGACAGGCTTTCCCCGCCCCGTTGTTCGCCGACGAATTCGAGGTCGTGCAGCAGCGCCTGCTCAAGGACAAGCACCTGAAGCTGACGCTGAAGAAAGGCCGCACACGCTTCGATGCGATCCGCTTCAATCATGCCGAAGGCGCGCCGGAGCGCATCCGTGCCGCCTTCCGCCTCGACATCAACGAATGGCAAGGCGAGGCGAACGTGCAATTGGTGCTGGAACATTTCGAACCCGCCTAGCGTGTAAGATATTCCAATCGGATTGACAGGGAACACGACCATGCGTCTGGAAGATCAGGACGAAAGCAGCAACATCGAGGATCGGCGCGGCATGCGCATGCCGGGCGGCGCCCGGGGCGTCGGCATCGGCACCATCGTACTGGCGCTGGTCGCCAGCTACTTCTTCGGCATCGATCCGGGCACCGTCATCAACGTCGCCTCGCAGTTCCAGGGCGCACCCGCCCCGCAGAGCGTCCCCGCCGGCCGGCCATCGGCCGACGACGAGGTCGCGCGCTTCGTCGCGAAGGTGCTCGGCTCGACCGAGCAGGTCTGGCACGCACAGTTCAACGCCGCCGGCCGCCAGTATCAGGAACCGCGCTTGGTACTCTACAGCGGCGCGACGCAATCGGCCTGCGGCATGGGACAGGCAGCGATGGGACCGTTTTACTGCCCGGCCGACAGCAAGGTTTATCTCGACCTCGATTTCTTCAAGGACCTGCAATCGCGCTTCGGCGCGCCGGGCGACTTCGCGCAGGCCTACGTCATCGCCCACGAAATCGGCCACCATGTGCAGCATCTGCTCGGCATTTCCGAGAAGGTGCATCAGGCGCAACAATCCGCCAGCAACGAGGCCGCCGCGAATGCCCTGATGGTCAAGCTGGAGTTGCAGGCCGACTGCCTCTCCGGCGTCTGGGCCGCCCGTGCCGATGCCGAGCGGCCGCTCCTCGAACCGGGCGACGTCGAGGAAGCACTCAAGGCGGCCACGGCTATCGGCGATGACCGCCTGCAGATGGAAGCGCGCGGTTATGTGGTGCCGGATGCATTTACCCACGGCACCTCCGCGCAGCGCGTGCGCTGGTTCAAGCGCGGACTGGAGAGTGGCGACATGAACCAGTGCAACACATTCAAGGCTGCCCAGCTTTAGGCTTAAGATGCATCCTTGGCGAACACGGAGAATGACCATGGGCATCGAAGGCCTTTCGAAGGAACAACGCATCCTGCGCGTGCTGCGCAAGGTGCTCGGCAATATCGTCAAGGACACCACGCCGCGTCCCGGCGAGACGCATCCGCTGACGGAAAGCACGATCCACGACATCCGCGACCTCTTCGGCCTGATCGCCGAGCGCGAGAAGGAACTCGCCGAGGAAGCCGGCTTTACCGCGAAGGAACGGCCGCACTTCAGCGACGAACCACAGTCGGCGCACGTCCTCAAGCTGCACAAGCCGCCAAAGAAGCTCAATTAAGCTGAATTGAATAGCTGAACGAAAAGTCGGCGCTGGCAGGACGGCACCCGCGCGTCGCGATTTCAGTCAGCGCGCGCCAGACAACGCTTGTAGCGCTCCGCCACGCGTGTCGCAAACCACTCGGTCGTCAGCTTGCGGATGATCTTCGGGCTGCTCAGGGCGATGCGCGGCATCGCCTGACGCGGCAGCGGCTGGCCGGCCTTCCGGTCGGCCAGTGCGAAGACCCTCTCGTACAGCGTCGTCGCGCCGAACCCGGCCGATTTCTCCCGCAGCAGGTCGCGACGGATTTCCCGGGCGCTCAGGTTCAGCGCAGTGCTCATGGACACCAATGCGCTTTCTACCTGGCTCGGCACATCACTCGGCTCGTCATCGTCGTAGCGCAGCAGATCGCCGTCGAGCGCCAGCGACTTGCCGGAGATCCGGTTCAGCGCGGCTTGAAACGCCGCATTGCGGCTGGCATAACGCCCGGCATTGAAGTCGGCGAAGCGATAGACCACGTCGTCGTAGGGCGCGGGATAGTCAAGCAGAATTGCCGCTCCGAAGTAGAGGCCGCCCCGGCGCGTGAACACCTCATCGCGCAACGTCTTCGCCACCGGATAGGGATAGGCCTTCTCTTGAGCGTGCCGCTCGGCGAACTCGATGCTCACCTGCATCGGCCCGGCCGTGCGCACGGGGTTGTAGTCGGCCAGCAACTGCTTGCCGAAGGGTAGTTCGCCGCTCATGTCCTCGAACAGCGCGTTGAGCTGCTTCTCGGTCTTCAGCGCATCGATGCGCTCGTCGTAGCTGCGGCCATCGGGCGATGACTTCTTCAGGACGGCAGCGATGATCAGCTTCGGAATGCCGTATTTCCCGGCACGCCGATCCAGTTCCCTGCGCACGATGGCCGGCAGGTTCGGCACCGCCGGATCGACCTGATAGGTCGACTCCTGCTCGACGACGGCCAAAGTTGCGCAATACGTTTCGGCCGCATGCGGAATTTTCAGGTGTTCGTAGGCCGTATGGAAATCGGCAGCCCAGCCCGACCTATCCTTGACATTGCCTGGCAGCAGCCGGGTGATGCGCGTGCGCACTTCCGTGGCTTCGAGCGACGTTGACCAAGGCTTGCCGGATGAGCCATCCGGCCGGCGGGCCAGATCGCCCGGCAACTGCGGCCCGAATTCCGTCGTCGCACAACCGGCCAACAATAAGGCCGCACCAAGCAGCGCGAACCTGCGCAGGTTTTCAGCCAAATTTGACAGGCCTGACGCGCGACGCGGCGAGTTTTGCCCGCGCCCGTGCCTCGTCGGTCGTGTCGGCATTCGACACGGCCACGCCCATGCGCCGCTTGAGGAAACTTTCCGGTTTGCCGAACAGGCGCAGGTCGGATTCCGGCACCGCAAGGGCCTCCGCAATACCCTCGAAGGCGATGCCCTGCTCTGCCATGCCGCCGTAGATGACGGCCGATGCCGCCGGACGACGCAACGAGGTATCGACTGGCAGACCGAGAATGGCACGCGCGTGCAGTTCGAACTCGGAAAGACACTGCGACGCCAGCGTCACCAACCCGGTATCGTGCGGGCGCGGGCTGACCTCGGAGAACCAGACCTCGTCGCCTTTGATGAACAGCTCGACGCCGAAGATGCCACGGCCGCCCAGTGCGCCGGTCACTTTCGCGGCGACCTCGCGGGAGCGCTGCAGCGCCAGCGGCGACATCGGCTGCGGCTGCCAGGATTCGACATAGTCTCCAGCGACCTGCACGTGGCCGATCGGCTCGCAGAAGAAGGTCTCGACCTGACCCGAGGCACCGATGGCCCGCACCGTCAGTTGCGTGATCTCATAATCGAAATCGACGAAGGCCTCGACGATCACACGCGCCTCCTTTACGCGGCCCGATTCCAGCGCGTAGTTCCACGCCTTCTCCACATCGGACGGAACACGCAGCACCGACTGGCCTTTGCCGGACGACGACATCACCGGCTTGACCACGCAGGGGTACCCAATGCCCGCGTCGATGGCTGCCTGCAATTCAGCGAGGGAATTGGCGAAGGCATAGCGCGAAGTCGGCAGCCCGAGCTCCTCGGCCGCCAGCCGGCGGATGCCTTCGCGGTTCATCGTCAATTGCGCAGCGCGCGCCGTGGGGATGACTTCGGCAATGCCTTCGCGTTCGACATCCGCCAATACGGAAGTAGCGATCGCTTCGATCTCGGGCACGACCAGATGCGGCCGCTCGGCCTCGATGACCGCACGCAGGGCAGCGGCATCCGTCATCGCGATCACATGCGAGCGGTGCGCGACCTGCATGCCGGGGGCGTTAGGGTAACGGTCGACGGCGATCACCTCGATGCCGAGGCGCTGCAGCGCGATGATGACTTCCTTGCCGAGTTCGCCGGCACCGAGGAGCATGACCTTGGTGGCGGAAGGACTGAGCGGGGTTCCGATGCGGGATAGGTGGGTGGCGGCCATGATTGCATATCGAAAGGTGAACACGGACGGCCATGTTATCGCCACTTCACTGCTTGCGGCGGCAGCGGCGATGCTTCGGTGATAATAGCGGCATGTACTGGTTCGAGATCATCAGCATCCTGCTTCTGGCCGCCCTCGCCTGGCTGTGGTTCGACAGCATCAAGGTGCGGGAGATCGCCGTGCGTGCCGCGCGCAATGCATGCCGCGCCGAGGGTTTCCAGTTCCTCGATGAAACCGTTTCGATCGCGAATCTCAAACCCGCGCGCGATGACGATGGACGTCTGCTGCTGCGCCGCACCTACTTCTTCGAGTACAGCGACACGGGCGACAACCGGCGGCCGGGCAGCGTCGTCATGCTTGGTCAGCAAGTCGTGATGCTCAATATCGGGCTCTACCTCGTGCACGATGCTGACCATCCTGCATCGTGACGACCGGCTGGTCGCCATCGACAAGCCGAGCGGCTGGCTGGTTCACCGCAGCAACCTTGACCGGCACGAAACCCGCATCCTTGTCCAGGCCTTGCGCGACCAGATCGGTCGCCATGTCTACCCGGTGCATCGACTCGACAAGGGCACCTCGGGCGTCATGCTGTTCGCGCTCGATCCGGAGGCGGCGCATGATCTCGCCGGACAGTTCGAACGTCACGAAGTCCGCAAGTCCTATCTCGCCGTCGTGCGCGGCTGGCCACCGGAATCCGGCACCATCGACCATCCGCTCACCCGCGAGCGGGATGCTTACGCGGACGGTGATTCAGGCGCACCCCAGCCCGCCCTGACCGATTACTGCCGTCTCGCCAGCGCCGAGTTTCCCTATGCAGTCGACAAATATCCGGTGGCGCGCTATGCGCTGGTCGCGCTCGAACCACATACCGGCCGCCGCCACCAGTTGCGCCGCCACATGAAGCACATCGCCCATCCGATCATCGGCGACGCCACACACGGCAAGGGAATCCACAACCGTTTTTTCCAGACCCAGTTCGGCTGCCACCGGCTGCTGCTGGCCTGCACCGACATTCATTTCCGTCACCCGGAGAACGGCCGCGCCATGCATATGCATGCTTCGGTCGGCGATCAGTTCGCCGCCGTCATCCGGGAATTCGGATGGGACGACGCGCTACGGCTTGCCCGTCGTGACCGCCTTGCAACCGGAATATGAAATGGCCGGTCCATCGGTCAGGGTCGCCCCCGCATCGCCAATGTTCAACACCGCGATACCGTTGCTGTAGCGATTCCCTGCCTCCGCGGCGACCCGGTCGAGACGTACCTGCCGGTCCGGCAGGATGACCCACACGGATTTTCCGGCCTCCAGAGTGCGGACATGAAACAGCTTGCCACCGTCGCATCGATACTCGGTGGCGTTCTCCGGCCCGCGGGAAACGCTCTGGGACTTGCTCTCCCCGAAAGGCCAGATATTAATGCTGCCGCAACCCGCGACGAACAACGAAATCGCGGGCAACAACCAAGCGCCCCTGCTTGAAAAATGCATCATTTCAACACTCCCTCAAATGCGTAACGGAACGCTACGATTTTCCTACACCGGGAAAGAAAAAGGGCCTAGCGGATTAGGCTAGACCCTTGTATATTCTGGCTCCCCGACCTGGGCTCGAACCAGGGACCTACGGATTAACAGTCCGGCGCTCTACCGACTGAGCTATCGAGGAATTGCAAGGCGCGAATGATATGGACTTCTGCTTTTTTCGTCAACGCATAATCTGCTAAAACTTGCGGCTACCAGATGTTTCGTTTATAAACTCTCACTTTTTGCCCACCCCGGACCCAAGCAAGATGGCTGAAGACTTTCTGCACAAACAATTTCCTCCGTATGTCGCCAAAAAAGGCGAGGAATACATGAACGCAAAGCAACTCGCGCACTTTCGGAAAATTTTGGATGCACTGAAGGGCGAGTTGGCTGGCGATATCGAAAGAACCGTGCATACGATGCAAGATGAAGCGACGGTGTTCGCCGACCCCAATGATCGTGCGAGCCAGGAATCCGACATTGCCCTTGAATTGCGCAACCGCGACCGCGAACGCAAGCTGATCAAGAAGATTGACGAGTCGATCGCCCTGATCGAGAACGGCGAGTATGGCTACTGCGAGAGCTGCGGCGTCGAGATTGGCCTGAAGCGCCTCGAAGCGCGCCCGACCGCGACAATGTGCATCGACTGCAAGGAATTGGAAGAAAGACGCGAGAAGCAGATGGCGAAGTAATTTTCGCCACGCTTCACAACAAAAAAGGACGCCGAGGCGTCCTTTTTTGTTGGTGCAGTTCTGCCTGTTACTGCGCGGCAGGTGCCTCGGCAGCGGGTGCGGCTTCGGCCAGCAGGGCCTTCATGGAAAGACGCACGCGACCCTTGTCATCCATCTCGATAACCTTGACGCGCACGGCTTGGCCTTCCTTGAGCTTGTCGGAGACGGCATTGACGCGTTCGTTGGCGATCTGGGAGATGTGCAGCAGGCCGTCCTTGCCCGGCAGGATCTGGACGATCGCGCCGAAATCGAGCAGACGCAGCACGGTGCCTTCGTAGATCTTGCCCACTTCCACTTCGGCGGTGATGTCCTCGATGCGCTTCTTCGCCACTTGCGCGGCTTCGGAGCTCACGGAGGAGATGGTCACGGTGCCGTCGTCCTCGATATCGATGACGCAACCGGTTTCCTCGGTCAGCCCGCGGATGGTCGCGCCACCCTTGCCGATCACGTCGCGAATCTTCTCCGGATTGATCTTCATGCTAATCATGCGCGGTGCGTAGTTCGAGACTTCCTGACGATGGCCGGACATGGAGGCTTCCATGATGCCGAGGATGTGCAGGCGTGCTTCCTTGGCTTGCGCCAGCGCGACCTGCATGATTTCCTTGGTGATGCCCTGGATCTTGATGTCCATCTGCAGCGCGGTGACGCCATCCTTGCTGCCGGCGACCTTGAAGTCCATGTCGCCGAGGTGATCCTCGTCGCCGAGGATGTCAGTCAGCACTGCGAAGCGGCTGCCTTCCTTGATCAGGCCCATGGCGATGCCGGCAACGTGTGCCTTGAGGGGCACGCCGGCATCCATCAGCGATAACGAACCACCGCAGACGGAAGCCATCGAGGAAGAACCGTTCGATTCGGTGACTTCGGACACGACGCGCATCGAGTAGCCGAATTCCTCGGCGGACGGCAACACGGCAATCAACGCGCGCTTGGCGAGGCGGCCATGGCCGATTTCGCGGCGCTTCGGGCTGCCCACACGGCCGGTTTCGCCGGTGGCGAAGGGCGGCATGTTGTAGTGGAGCATGAAGCGATCACGATATTCGCCCTGCAGGGCATCGATGATCTGCTCGTCGCGGCCGGTGCCCAGCGTGGCGATGACCAGCGCCTGGGTTTCGCCACGGGTGAACAGCACCGAACCGTGGGTACGCGGCAGCACGCCGGAACGCACGGTGATCGGACGCACGGTGCGCGTGTCACGACCGTCGATGCGCGGCTCGCCATTCAGAATCTGGCTACGGACAATCTTGGCTTCGAGTTCGAAGATCAGGTTGCCGACAGCGGTCGCATCGGGAGCACCCTCGCCAGCGCAAATCGCTTCGATGGTCTTGTTCGTTACTTCACGGCACTTTTGCGTGCGGGCCTGCTTGCTGGTAATGCGATAGGCATCGCGCAGATCGGCTTCGGCCAGCGCGGCAACCTTGGCGATCAGTGCCTCATCCTTGGCGGGCGCCTGCCAGTTCCATTCCGGCTTGCCGGCGACTTCGACGAGTTCGTTGATCGCCTTGATCGCGGCCTGCATCTGGTCGTGGCCGAACACCACGGCGCCGAGCATCACGTCTTCAGATAGTTGCTTGGCTTCGGACTCGACCATCAGCACGGCGGTTTGCGTGCCGGCGACGACGAGGTCGAGTTGGCTGTCGAGGAGTTGGGTACGCGTCGGGTTGAGCACGTACTGGCCATCGATGTAGCCAACACGGGCGGCACCGATCGGGCCATTGAAGGGCACACCGGAGATCGCCATCGCGGCGGAGGCGCCGATCATCGAGGGAATGTCGGGATCGACTTCCGGATTGCTCGACAGCACGTGAATGATGACCTGCACTTCGTTGTAGAAGCCATCCGGAAACAGCGGACGCAGCGGACGGTCGATCAGGCGCGAGGTTAGGGTTTCCTTTTCGGACGGACGGCCTTCGCGCTTGAAGAAGCCACCGGGAATGCGGCCGGCGGCATAGACTTTTTCGACGTAATCGACGGTCAGCGGGAAGAAATCCTGACCGGCCTTGGCTTCGGTCTTGGCAACGACGGTGGCGAGCACGACGGTGTCATCAACATTGACCAGCACGGCGCCGGTGGCCTGGCGCGAAATCTCGCCGGTCTCCAGCGTGACGGTATGGGCACCGTAGGTGAAACTTTTCTTGATAGGTGTGAGCACGGAAGTTCCCTTTATTTGCGAAGGCCGAGGCGCTCGATCAGCGCACGATAGCTGTCGGCATTCTTGCCCTTGAGGTAGTCAAGCAGCTTACGGCGCTGGCTCACCATCTTGAGCAGGCCACGGCGGGAGTGATGATCCTTGACGTGAGTCTTGAAGTGACCGGTCAGGTCATTGATACGCGCAGTCAGGAGGGCGACCTGCACTTCGGGGGAACCGGTATCGCCCTGCTTGCGCTGGAAATCGGAAACGATCTTTGCCTTGTCGGCGGTTTGGATAGCCATGGAGTTTTCTCTCAAACGCTTGGTTGAAAAATCGGTTGCGGCCCCGGTTTGATAGAGCGCGACAACCGCGGAAAAAAGAGCCGCGGATTATAAACGAATCAATTGCTTGCAGCGCGTGTTGCAATCAGTCTTTTTGGCTTCAGCCAGCCATCTTCACTGCATTCGCCCAGCCCGATGAAACCCTGCGGGCCGAAAAGTCGGCGCTGGCAGGACGGCATGCCTTTCCAGCGAATCGGTAGTCCTTGCAACAGACGAGCAGCGTCCGCCTCATTCAAGTGTTCTGCAGGCAGTTCCGCCAACAATGCATCGGCCGGCTGTAGCAGGCTGTCGCGCTGTTCGGCTGGCAGGGTTTCGATCGTTTCAATCGTCACCGCCTGCGTAATTTCCAGGTTGTCAACCCGCGTGCGGCGCAATGCGGACAGATGGGCACCGCAACCGAGCGCATCACCAATGTCAGCGGCAAGCGTGCGGATGTAGGTTCCCTTGCTGCAAACAACGCGCAAATCGAAAGTGTCACCGCGCCACGCCAGCATATCCATGGCGTGGATCGTCACCCTGCGTGCCGCCCTCTCGACCTCGATGCCCTGGCGGGCAAGTTCGTAGAGTGGTTTCCCCTCGCGCTTCAGCGCCGAATACATCGGCGGCACTTGTTCGATTTCGCCGGTAAAACGTGGCAGTACGGCAAGCGCATCGGCTTCGGTGATCGTGACGGGATGCGTCGCCAGCACCTTGCCTTCGGCATCGCAGGTATCGGTGACGATGCCGAGCTTCACCGTCGCTTCGTAAGTCTTGTCGGCATCGAGCAGGGTGCTGGAAAACTTGGTCGCCTCGCCGAAGCACAAGGGCAGCAGGCCGGTCGCCATGGGATCGAGCGTTCCAGTGTGACCGGCCTTTTCGGCATTGAACAGCCAGCGCGCCTTCTGCAGTGCAGCGTTCGAACTCATGCCCTGTGGCTTGTCGAGCAGCAATACGCCATCGACACGCCGCCGGGGGGCGCGTCGGGGTTTATTCACCGTGCTTGTCTGACTCGACCGCAGCGTCGATCAGTTGCGACAGCCGCGTGCCACGCTCGACCGAGGCATCGAAGACGAAGTGCAGTTCAGGAATGTGGTGGATGTGCAGGCGGCGGCCGAGTTCGCGCCGCAAAAAACTGGCTGCGTGTGCCAGCCCCTTTGCGATTTCCGGACCACGCTCCATTCCGGCCAGCGAGGTATAGAACACCTTGGCATGGGCGTAGTCAGCGGTCACCTCGATATCGGTGATGGTCACCAGCGGCAGCAGCTGGGCAACGCGCGGATCCTTCACCTGCCGCAGCAGATCGACGAGATCGCGGCGGATTTGCTCCGCCACGCGATCCCCGCGTGAAAAACCATGTCCCTGGTGCCGTCCTGCCATCGCCGACTTTCAGCGCGCCATTACAGTGTGCGCGCGATCTCCTGTACCTCGAAGACCTCGAGTTGGTCGCCTTCGTTGATGTCATTGAAGTTCTTCAGCGACAGGCCACACTCGAAGCCTTCCTTGACCTCCTTGACGTCATCCTTGAAACGCTTCAGCGAATCGAGTTCGCCGGTATGGATGACGACGTTGTCACGCAACACACGTACCATCGAACCGCGCTTGACGAGGCCGGAAAGCACCATGCAGCCCGCCACCGCGCCGACCTTGGAAATGCGGAACACCTGGCGAATCTCGACCACGCCCAGCACGTTTTCACGCTTCTCGGGCGCCAGCATGCCGGATAGTGCCGCCTTCACCTCATCCACGGCGTCATAGATGATGTTGTAGTAACGGATATCGACGCCGAAGTTCTCGGCCGCCTTGCGTGCGCCAGCATCGGCCCGCGTGTTGAAGCCGATGATGACGGCACGCGAGGCCTGCGCGAGGTTGACGTCCGACTCGGAAATGCCACCGACGGCAGCATGGATCACGTTAACCTTGACCTCGTCGGTCGACAGCTTGGCGAGCGCATGCGCCAGCGCTTCCTGCGAACCCTGCACGTCGGCCTTGATGATGATCGCCAGCGTCTTGACCTCGCCCTCGCCCATCTGCTCGAACATGTTTTCGAGCTTGGCGGCTTGCTGCTTGGCCAAACGCACATCGCGGAATTTGCCTTGCCGGAACAACGCGATTTCGCGCGCCTTCTTCTCGTCGGCGAGCGCCATCACGTCATCGCCAGCCGCCGGCACGTCCGACAAGCCCTGGATTTCGACCGGGATCGACGGACCGGCTTCATCCACCGAGCGGCCATTCTCGTCGAGCATGGCGCGCACGCGGCCATAGACCTGGCCCACCAGCAGCACGTCGCCACGCTTCAGTGTGCCGGATTGCACCAGCATCGTCGCCACCGGGCCCTTGCCCTTGTCGAGTCGCGCTTCGATGATCAGCCCCTTGGCCAGTGCATCCTTCGGTGCCTTGAGTTCGAGCACTTCGGCTTGCAGCAGCACCTGCTCGAGCAATTCGTCGATGCCGGTGCCTTTCTTGGCGGATACCAGGCAGAAGGGCGAGTCGCCGCCATATTCTTCCGGCACGACACCCTCGGTAACCAGTTCCTGCTTCACACGATCCGGGTTGGCATCGGGCTTGTCGATCTTGTTGACCGCCACCACCAGCGGCACGCCGGCGGCCTTGGCATGATGGATCGCTTCCTTCGTCTGCGGCATCACGCCGTCATCAGCCGCCACCACGAGGATGACGATATCGGTCGCTTTCGCACCGCGCGCACGCATCGCGGTAAAGGCGGCGTGGCCCGGGGTATCGAGGAAGGTGACCATGCCGCGCGGCGTTTCGACGTGGTAGGCACCGATGTGCTGGGTGATGCCGCCCGCTTCGCCCGCAGCCACCTTGGCGCGCCGGATGTAGTCGAGCAACGAGGTCTTGCCGTGGTCAACGTGGCCCATGACGGTCACGACCGGGGCACGCGGCAGCGCTTCGACATCCTTGTGCTCCGCATTCTCTTCGTCGAGGAAGGCGTCCGGATCATCGAGCTTGGCGGCGAAGGCCTTGTGGCCCATTTCCTCGACGACGATCATTGCGGTTTCCTGATCGAGATGCTGGTTGATGGTGACCATCATGCCCATCTTCATCAGGATCTTGATGACCTCAGTCGCCTTGACCGCCATCTTGTGCGCCAGATCGGCCACGGAAATCGTTTCCGGCACATGGATCTCGCGGATCACCTGCTCGACAGGCTGGGGCGCGGCGCGCTCTTCTTCGTGATGACGCCCATGGCGCCCGCGCGGGCCACCGCGCCAGCCAGCAGTGCCGCCGCCCGTATCGCCACGCGTCTTGAGACCACCACGGCGGTTGCGGCTGTCGTCACCCTTGGGTGCTGTCGTCGTGCCCTTCTTCTCGCCCTTGCGCTGACCATCAGCCGGCTTCGTAGCTGTCGTCGGCTTGTGCAACGTGCCGCTGACATTCGCCGGCTCTGCTTGCGGCGTAGCCGCTTTTTCCGCAGCCGCAGCTTCGGTCTGGGCCTGAAGCTGTGCGAGGCGCGCTTCGGCTTCGGCACGCGCCACGGCGGCTTTGGCTTCACGCTCCTGTTTTTCCTTCAGTTCGGCTGCCTGGATGGCGGCTAGTTCGGCCTGGCGCTTCGCCTCGGCTTCGCGCAATGCGGTCTGCTCGGCATCAATAATCGGCGCTGGCGGGACGGCAACCGGTTCAGCCACCACCTCGGGCACGGGTGCCTCCGCCGGCATCTCGGCATCGCGTTTGATGAAGGTGCGCTTCTTGCGCACTTCGACCTGGATCGTCCGCGCCTTGCCAGAGGCATCGGCGGACTTGATCTCGGTGGTCTGCTTGCGTGTCAGGGTGATCTTCGCCTTCGGCACGGTTTCACCGTGCGCCTTGCGCAGGAAATCAAGCAAGCGCGTCTTGTCCTGTTCGGTCAGGGTATCGGTGCTCGTCTGCTTGACGACGCCGGCCTTCGCCAGCTGTTCGATCAGGGCCACCGGCGGCATTTTCAGCTCGGCGGCAAATTGGGCAACATTCATCTGGGCTGACATGGTGTCGCCTCCTTACTGTTGCTCATCGGCGAACCAATGAGCACGTGCCACGGTAATCAGGGCCTTGGCCCGCTCTTCGTCGATGCCTGATACTTCCATCAACTCATCGACCGCGAGGTCGGCCAGGTCGTCACGGGTGCAGATGCCCTGCTTGGCCAGCTTGGCGGCCAGCGGCTTGTCCATGCCATCGAGTTCCAGCATGTCGTCGGCAACCTTTTCCAGTTCTTCCTCATTGACGATGGCCTCGGTCAGCAGCACATTGCGCGCACGGTCACGCAACTCATTGACCGTCGACTCGTCGAAAGCCTCGATTTCGAGCATTTCGGCCAGCGGCACATAAGCCACCTCTTCCAGCGTCGAGAAGCCTTCCTGCACCAGGATGTCGGCGACTTCAGCATCGACATCGAGCTTCTCCATGAACAGTTCGCGAATACTGGAGGTTTCCTTTTCCTGCTTCTCCTGCGATTCCTCGACCGTCATCAGGTTGATCGTCCAGCCGGTCAGCTCGGAAGCGAGCCGCACGTTCTGGCCGCTGCGGCCGATGGCGATGGCGAGGTTGGCTTCATCAACCACCACGTCCATGCTGTGTTTTTCTTCATCGACAACGATGGAGCTGACTTCGGCCGGTGCCAGCGCACCGATCACGAACTGCGCCGGATCGGCCGACCACAGCACGATATCGACGCGTTCGCCGGAAAGTTCGTTGGTCACGGCAGTGACGCGCGAGCCACGCATGCCGACACAGGTGCCGATGGGGTCGACGCGTGGGTCGTTCGACTTGACGGCGATCTTGGCGCGCACGCCGGGATCGCGGGCCGCCGACTTGATCTCGAGCAGGCCATCTTCAATTTCCGGCACTTCGAGTTCGAACAGCTTCATGATGAACTGCGGCGCGGTACGCGAGAGAATCAGTTGCGGGCCGCGGGCCTGGCGGTCGATCTTCATCAGCCAGGCGCGGGCGCGGTCACCGGGGCGTAAATTTTCTTTCGGGATCATCTGGTCGCGGGGCAGCAGCGCTTCGATGCGGCCGGCTTCGATGATCGCGTTGCCGCGCTCCATGCGCTTGATGGTGCCGGTGACGAGATGTTCCTTGCGTTCGAGGAAGTCGTTGAGCACCTGTTCGCGCTCGGCATCGCGGATCTTCTGCAGGATCACCTGCTTGGCGGTCTGGGCGCCGATGCGGCCGAAATCGACGGCTTCGAGCGATTCCTCGATGAAGTCGCCAATCTGCACTTCGGAATCGTCCTCGCGCGCCTCAGTCAGGCCGAGTTGCTGGGCGGGAATCTCGACCTCCTCGTCATCCAGCACCAGCCAGCGGCGGAAGGCCTCGTATTCACCGGTCTCGCGGTTGATTTCGACGCGCACGTCGGCTTCATCGTGAATGCGTTTCTTGGTAGCGGATGCGAGCGCCAGCTCGAGGGCACCGAAAACGATGTTCTTGTCGACATTCTTTTCCCGTGCCAGGGCATCGACCAACAACAGCAACTCACGACTCATGGTTATCTCCAATACTCAAATAGCTTTAAAACTTCGGCACCAAACGGGCCTTGTCGATATTTTCAAAGGCAAACTCGCGCTCGCCCTCGGTGGTTCCGATTCGCACCTGACCCTCAGCACAGGAAAGGATCGTTCCGGAAAAATTTCTTTGTACACCCTCCGGGATGCGCAGCTTGATCTGTACGTCCTGCCCGGCGAAGCGGACATAATCTTCCAGCTTCTTCAGGGGGCGATCCATGCCCGGGGAGGACACCTCAAGCCGGTCGTAGTCGATGTTCTCGACCGTAAACAAGCGGGTCAGGTGATTGCTGACGGCAGCGCAGTCCTCGACGGTGATACCGCTGCGGATGTCAGCCACTGCGGCATCCGCCACATTGGCGATGGGACGGTCGATGAACACGCGCAACAGGCGCGCGCGCGGACTCGTCTCGAAATCCACGAGTTCGAAGCCCAACCCGACGACTGCCTGTTCGATGATGCCTGCCAGATCTGCCATTCCTGCCGTTTTTCCTATCCTGTTGTGCCGCAACAAAAAAAAATGGGCCAACCGCCCATTTTCTTGTTTTCACGCCCGGCGCCTGAACGACGCGGTCGCGACCTAGTGAAGCCGCGCATTGTACAAGTGTCTGCGCGGCAAAGCAATTTCTATCGTCCCTTAATCCTCACTTTTCCTTTGCAGAAACTTCAGAAGGGCCTGCACCTCACTGGGTTCCAGTTCGTAGCACTGGCCGCGCTTTAGATTGCTGGGCAGAACGATCGGCCCATAGCGCACCCGCATCAAGCGGCTGACGGTCACCCCGACCGCCGCGAACATGCGTCGCACTTCGCGGTTGCGACCTTCTTCCAGCGTTACGTGATACCAGTGGTTGGCCCCCTCCCCGCCCGCCGGCTGCAGGCGGATGAATTTGGCCATGCCATCTTCCAGTTCGATGCCTTCGGTCAGCTTCTTCAGCGAATCTTCGTCAATGGCACCCAGCACGCGCACGGCGTATTCGCGGTCGATCCCGTAGCGCGGGTGCATCAGCCGGTTGGCCAGTGCGCCGTCGGAAGTAAACAGCAGCAGCCCGCAGGAATTGAAGTCGAGCCGGCCGATGGCGATCCAGCGCCCCCCGCGCAAGCGCGGCAAGGCATTGAAAACACTGGGGCGTCCCTGCGGATCATCGCGCGAGACGATTTCGCCTTCGGGCTTGTGGTAGATCAGGACGCGCGGCACGCGCGCGGCGAAATGCAGGTTGACCAGCCGGCCGCCCACCTTGATCTTGTCGGTGACCGCCACGCGCTGGCCAAGATGGGCGATTTCCCCGTTGACGTGCACGCGTCCGGCGGCGATCCACTCCTCGATCTCCCGGCGTGCGCCCAAACCGGCATCCGCCAGCGCCTTCTGGAGCTTGACGGTCTCCTCGGCTCCGGCAGGGGCTGCCTGAGCGACTGGCTTCGCCTGCTTGTTAGGCGGCTTGCTCGGCGGCCGGAAAGGCGTCGCTTTGCGCGGGGTCGACTTCGCTGCCGGACGGGGCGACGGGCTGCTCGTCGGATGCTGCGGTGACTTCCGGGATTTCGCTGGTTTCGTTTGGCTGGGCATCGATCATCCGTTCGATCTCGGCCAGCGGCGGCAACTCGGAAAGGCTGCGCAGACTGAGATCATCCAAAAACTTGCGGGTGGTGGCATACAGGGCCGGCCGGCCGGGCGAATCGCGATGGCCGACCGCATCGATCCAGCCACGCCCTTCGAGGGTCTTGATGACATTGGGCGACACGGCAACACCGCGAATATCCTCGATATCACCACGCGTAACGGGTTGCCGGTAGGCGATGATCGCCAGCGTCTCCATGACGGCACGCGAATACTTGGGGGGCCGTTCGTTCTTCAGGCGGTCGAGGAAAACCTGGTACTCCGGGCGGGTTTGGAAGCGCCAACCCGAGGAAAGCTGGACGAGTTCGACGCCCCGCTCCGCCCAATCACGGCGCAGGTCGTCCAGTAGCGTGCGCCAGGTATCGTCGTCGAAGGGATCGTCGAACAGTTTCTTCAGCTCGGCCAGGGGCAAGGGTTCGACCGCCGCCAGCAGCGCCGTTTCGAGAACGCGCTTGTAGTCTTCAGGCTTGTAGAGTTGCAGCATCGTGCAATTTTACATAGATGGGTGCCAAGGCCTCGCTCTGGGTCAGTTCGACGAGGTTCTCGCGGGCCAGTTCCAGAATGGCGAGGAAGCTCACGACCATTCCCGCATGACCGATCGCGTGCTCGAACAGGTCCTCAAAGACCACATAGCCGCGCCCTTGCAAACGCCGCATGATGATGCCCATGTGCTCGCGTACCGAGAGTTCCTCGCGCTGGATGCGGTGATGCTGCTTCATTTTCGCCTGTCGCATGAGGGAAAGCCAGACCACTTGCAGATCATGCACGCTGACATCGGGATGGCGCTCGGCCACCTTGTCGGCGATCCACACCGATGCCCACTCATAGTCACGATGCGCCTGCGGCAGGGCATCGATGCGCGCGGCAGCCAGCTTGATGCGCTCGTACTCCATCAGGCGGCGCACCAGTTCGGCGCGCGGATCTTCCGGCTCGCCACTCTCGGCTTTCGGCGGACGCGGCAGCAGCATGCGCGACTTGATCTCAAGCAGCATCGCCGCCATCAGCAGGTAATCGGCCGCCAGCTCCAGATTCGTCTTGCGCATCGCCTCGACATAGACCAGATACTGCGCCGTCAGCGGCGCCATCGGAATATCGAGAATGCTGAGGTTGGCTTTGCGGATTAGATAGAGTAACAGGTCGAGCGGGCCTTCGAAGGCATCGAGGAAGACCTCGAGCGCATCCGGTGGGATGTAGAGGTCGCGCGGCAGGTCCGGCAGCGGCTCGCCGTAGAGCTTGGGGATATGCGGCGGCTCCGTTTGTGCCGTCTCGCCAGCGCCGACTTTTGTTTCTTCCATCATGACACCGTATATGCCGCCGTGCCGACCGCGATCAGGTCTTCGCGGTCATTGAATAGTTCCATGCGCGTGACCGCGACCTTGTTGCCGGTGCGCAGCGGAAAACCGCGCGCCAGAAACCACTCGCCCAACCCCGGACGCAGGTAATCAATGCGCAGGTCGATCGTGCCGATGCGGGAGAAACGTTCCACTATCTCGGCCACCGGCTTGCCTTTCAGCTTCTGCTGCACGCCAAGGAAAGCCACCAGCCCGCCCGCGACGTCGAGGACCGACGAGATCACGCCGCCGTGCAGCATGTTGCGCGTGTAGTTGCCCACCAGATCCGGCCGCATGTCGAAGCGCAATTCCGGACGATCGTGGTGCAATGACAGCACGTCGATGCCGAGGATGCGGTTGAAGGGCATGCGCTCGACGAAGCTCTCGCGAATGATCGCGAGCAACTGCGCCTCGTCGGCGGATTCCGTCTCGGCCGCCTTCTTCACGAATAATCCAGCCCGATCGCCTCGCGCACATCGCGCATGGTTTCCTGCGCCAGCTTGCGGGCCTTCTCACAACCATCGGCGATGATATTCTTCACCAGTTGCGGGTCTTCCTCGTACATCTTCGCGCGTTCGCGCATCGGCTCCTGTTCCTTGAGCACGCCCTCGATTACCGGCTGCTTGCACTCGATGCAGCCGATGCCCGCCGAACGGCACCCGGCGCTGGCCCAGGCCTTGACCTCGTCGTTCGAGTAGATCAGGTGGAACTGCCAGACCGGGCACTTGTCGGGATCACCGCAATCCGTACGCCGTACGCGTGCCGGATCGGTCTGCATGGTGCGGATCTTCTTGCGGATCGACTCTTCGTCCTCGCGTAAGGCAATCGTGTTGCCATAAGACTTGGACATCTTCTGGCCGTCGAGACCGGGCATGCGTGATGCTTCGGTGAGCAGCGCGCCGGGTTCGGCGAGAATCATCTTTCCGCTGCCTTCGAGATAGCCAAACAGGCGCTCGCGGTCACCGTGCGACAGGCTCTGTGCCTCGTCGAGCACTGCATGCGCCTGCTCCAGCGCATCGGCCTCCCCGCGTTCCTGAAAGCGCGTGCGCAGTTCTTCATAAAGTTTGGCGCGCTTGCTACCGAGCTTCTTCACCGCCTCCTTCGCCTTGTCCTCGAAGCCCGGCTCGCGACCGTAGAGGTGATTGAAGCGGCGTGCAATCTCGCGCGTGAATTCGATGTGCGGCACCTGGTCCTCGCCCACCGGCACCTTGTCGGCGCGGTAGATCAGGATGTCGGCCGCCTGCAGCAGCGGGTAGCCGAGGAAGCCATAGGTCGTCAGGTCCTTGTGGGTCAGCTTCTCCTGCTGGTCCTTGTAGGTCGGAACGCGCTCGAGCCAGCCCAGCGGCGTCATCATCGACAGCAGCAGGTGTAGTTCGGCATGCTCGGGCACGCGCGACTGGATGAAGATGGTTGCCTGAGCCGGATCAACACCCGCCGCCAGCCAATCGACAACCATGTCCCACGTATTCTGCGTGATCGTGCCCGGCTCGTCGTAGGCCGTCGTCAGCGCGTGCCAGTCAGCGACAAAAAACAGGCAGGGGAATTCGTGCTGGAGCTTGATCCAGTTGGCCAGTACGCCATGGTAATGACCGAGATGGAGGCGGCCCGTGGGGCGCATGCCGGAAAGAACGCGTTCGACGAACATGATTGATCAGAGAGCAAAAAGATTCTTGATGAAGAAAAGGAAGATGCGCATCAGCGGCGTCAGGATCAGTTCGAGGCCACCGAGAAACATCAGCGCCAGCAGGATGACGAAACCGTAACGCTCGATCTGGGCAAATTTCCATGCCAGCGGCGGTGGCAGCAAACTCACCGCAATACGCCCGCCATCCAGCGGCGGAATCGGCAACAGGTTCAACAGCATCAGTACCGCATTGACGTTGATGCCCGCGCGTGCCATTTCGGCCAGCGGCAGACTATACGCGTTATCCGGCATGATCACCGCCAGCTTCAACACCAGCGCCCAGGTGAAGGCCATGAACAGATTGGCGCCCGGGCCGGCCGCGGCCACCCAGAGCATGTCCTGCTTGGGCTTGCGCAAGCGGCCGAAATCGACCGGCACCGGCTTGGCCCAGCCGAACAGGAAGGCGCCCTTGCTGACGAACAGCAGCAAGGCCGGCATCAGCAGCGTGCCGAACAGGTCGACATGTTTGATCGGGTTGAGGGTGATGCGTCCGAGTTGCCATGCGGTCGGGTCGCCGAAATGGCGCGCCACATAGCCATGCGCCGCTTCATGCAGCGTGATGGCAAAAATGACCGGGATGGCGTAGATCGCCAGGGTTTGGATCAGGTTATCCATTGAGGAGGCGGATTTTAGTCGACGCTCAGTCGCCACCCAGCCCGAAGGGTTCGAGCGGCCCCTTGCCAGCCCGCAGGAGTTCCGGCGCACCGCCAACCAGGTTGATCACGGTCGTCGCGCCGCTGCCGCAGGCACCTGCATCGATCACCAGATCGACATGCTTGTCGAGCCGGGTGCAGATTTCCTCGGTGTCGCACAGCGGCTCGACGTCACCGGGCAGGATCAGTGTCGAGCTCAGGATCGGTTCGTTCAGCTCGGCCAGCAACGCCAGCACGACCGGATGATCGGGCACGCGCAGGCCGATGGTTTTGCGCTTGGGATGCAGCACGCGGCGCGGCAGTTCCTTGGTGCCTTCGAGGATGAAGGTATAACTGCCCGGCGTCGCCGCTTTCAGCATGCGGTATTGCGAATTGTCGACGCGCGCGTAGGTGGCGATCTCGGACAGGTCGCGGCACATCAGCGTGAAATGATGACGATCGTCGACGCCGCGAATACGCCGGATACGATCCAGCAACGCCGCATCGCCGAGATGCCCGCCCAGTGCGTAGGCCGAATCGGTCGGGAACACCGCCAACCCGCCTTTGCGAATGATTTCGGCCGCATGCGCGATCAGGCGCGGCTGCGGATTTTTCGGATGGATTTCGAAATAATCGGCCATCAGTTCATCAATTCCAATCTACCCAGACAGGCTTCAGGTCGGATGGCAATTGCACCATGCGGCCCAGGTCGATATAGCTCTCGCCCGGCCCGTGAAAATCCGAAGCCCGTGACGCGAGGAAGTCGAACTCGCGTGCGATGCCGGCAATCTCGCGGATTTCGGCATCGTTGCTCGACCCGGATACCACTTCGATGCCCTGCCCGCCGCACTCCTTGAATGCCACGTACAGCTCACGGCGCTCGGCACCCGTCAGTCGGTAGCGGCCCGGATGAGCGATCACCGCGATGCCGCCCGCGGCCTTGATCCAGTCGACCGCCTCTTGCAACTCCGCCCATGAATGACTGACATAACCCGGCTTGCCCTTGGCCAGCCAGTGATCGAACACCGTCTTCACATCCGGCGCAAAACCGCGCTCGACGATGTAGCGAGCGAAATGCGACCGGGAAATCAGTGCCGGATTACCGACATACTTGAGCGCACCTTCGTAGGCGCCATCGATGCCAGCTTTTGCCAGCTCGACGGCCATCAGGCCCGCGCGGGCATCGCGTCCGCTGCGCACGCGGGCCAGACCGGCGACCAGCTCGGGATAGCGATGGTCGAAATTCAGGCCGACGATATGCACGGTCTGGTCGTCGCCCCAGGACACCGAGATCTCGACGCCCGTCACGAAGTTCAAGCCAAGCGCATCCGCAGCGGATTTTGCCTCGTCCAGCCCGCCGATTTCGTCGTGGTCGGTCAACGCCAGCAGGTCGACCCCATTCGTTTTGGCGCGCTCCACCAGCGCGGCAGGCGACATCAACCCGTCGGAGGTAGTCGAGTGGCAATGCAGGTCAGCGTTAGTTGGCATCAAGGCAGTTTCTCCAGCGAGCGCAGGTAAGCGGCAAAGTCCGCGCCGACCTCGGCATGGCGCAGCGCATATTCAACGGTTGCCTGCAGATAGCCGAGTTTCGAGCCGCAGTCGTAGCGTACGCCTTGGTAGCGATAGGCCAGCACCTGCTGTTCGGCAAGCAAGGCCGAAATCGCGTCAGTCAGCTGGATTTCACCGCCGGCGCCGGCCTGCGCGTTTTCGAGATGGTCGAAGATGCGCGCGGTCAGCACATAGCGGCCGACGACGGCCAGCGTCGATGGCGCAACGTCGGGTTTCGGCTTCTCGACGATCGCGTCGATGCGCTCGACACGCTCGGCCAGCGGCTTGGCCGCGACGATGCCGTAGCTGGCGGTGTCCGCGCGTGGAACATCCTGCACGCCGAGCACCGAGCAACGGTAATAGTCATAGGCATCCACCATCTGCTTCATGACCGGGACATCACCATCGAGCAAATCGTCGGCAAGCAACACGGCGAAGGGCTCGTCGCCGACCACCGGCTTGGCACACAGCACCGCGTGGCCCAGACCGAGCGCTTCAGACTGTCGGATGTAGATGCAGTTCATGTTCTTCGGCAGCAGGTTCTGTACAAATTCGAGCAGTTGGGTCTTGCCGCGCCGCTCGAGTTCGCTTTCGAGTTCGTAGGCCTTGTCGAAATGGTCTTCGATGGCGCGCTTCGAACGGCCGGTGACGAAGATCATGTCGGTGATGCCGGCGGCGACCGCCTCTTCGACCGCGTACTGGATCAGCGGCTTGTCGACGATCGGCAGCATTTCCTTCGGACTCGCCTTGGTCGCGGGCAGGAAGCGTGTGCCCATGCCGGCAACGGGAAAGACCGCTTTGGTAACCTTTTTCATGATGCAAGCAACCCCTTCAATTGTGTCTCGTCCAGAATGGTAACGCCCAATTCCTGCGCTTTCGTTAATTTGGAGCCCGCTTCGGCACCGGCAACGACGTAATCGGTCTTTTTCGAGACCGAGCCGGCCACTTTGCCGCCACGCGCCTCAATGAGCTCCTTGGCATCCTCGCGCGTCAGTGTCGGCAAGGTGCCCGTCAACACGAAGGTCTTGCCTGCGATCGCGGAACTCGCAACGAGACTCGGCATGCCCTCTTCCCAGCGCACCCCCGCCGCACGCAACTGTTCGATCACTTCGACGTTGTGCCGTTCGGTGAAGAAGCGGGCGATCGACGCCGCCACTACCGGGCCGACGTCGGGCACTTGCTGCAACTGCTCAGCGTTAGCGGCCATCAAGGCATCCAGCGAGCCGAAATGGCGTGCCAGATCCTTGGCAGTCGCTTCGCCGACATTGCGGATGCCCAAGGCGAAGACGAAGCGCGCCAGCGTGGTCTGCCGGCTCTTGTCGATGGCCGCGAGCAGGTTCGCCGCCGATTTCTCGGCCATGCGTTCCAGATTCGCCAACGCCAGAATACCGAGCTTGTAGAGGTCGGCCGGCGTCTTGACGATGGCGTTGTCGATCAGTTGATCGACCAGTTTTTCACCGAGGCCCTCGATGTCCATGGCGCGCCGCGAAGCGAAGTGCAGCAGCGCCTGTTTGCGTTGTGCCGGGCAGAACAGCCCGCCGGTGCAGCGGGCGATCGCTTCGTCTTCCGGCTTCTCGATGGCCGAGCCACACACCGGGCAGGTTTTCGGCATGACGAATTCGGGCGCGAGAAGGGGACGTTTCTCCGGCACTACCACCACCACTTCGGGGATCACGTCGCCGGCGCGACGCACGATCACCGTGTCGCCGATGCGCACATCCTTGCGGTGCACTTCGTCCTCGTTGTGCAGCGTGGCGTTGGTCACCGTCACGCCGCCGACAAATACGGGCGCGAGCCTGGCCACCGGCGTGATCGCTCCGGTACGGCCAACCTGCACGTCGATGGCCTCGACCGTGGTCAGTGCCTCCTCGGCCGGAAACTTGTGGGCAATGGCGAAACGCGGTGCGCGCGAGACGAAACCCAGCGTTTCCTGATCGGCAAGCCGGTCAACCTTGTAAACCACGCCATCGATGTCGTAGGGCAGTTCGCGGCGCGCGTTGCCGATGCACTCGTAGAAGTCGAGCAAACCGGTCGCCCCTTTCACCACCGCGCGCTCCTGCGCCACCGGGAATCCCCAGCCGGCGAGGCGATCCATCATGCCACTGTGAGAAGTCGGCGCTGGCGAGACGGCACCTGCGTCGGCGATGCCATAGGCGAAAAAGCGCAGCGGCCGCTTCGCGGTAATCTTGGGATCGAGCTGGCGCAGGCTGCCTGCGGCGGCATTGCGCGGATTGGCGAACTCCTTTTCCCCGCGTTCCCGCTGGCGTTCATTGAGCCGTTCGAAATCGCGGCGCAGCATCAACACCTCACCGCGCACTTCGAGCACGGGCGGAACATCTGGTCCAGCCAGTCGCAGCGGGATGTTGCGTACCGTGCGCAGGTTCAGCGTCACGTCTTCGCCGGTAAAGCCATCGCCGCGTGTCGCACCTTGCACGAAAATCCCCTGCTCGTAGCGCAAGGTGATCGCAAGCCCGTCGTATTTCGGCTCGCACGCGTAATCGATAGTTTCCTTGCCGAGCCCTTCGCGGCAACGGCGATCAAAGGCTTCAGCCTCTTCGGCGCTGAAGGCATTGTTGAGCGACAGCATCGGCACCGCGTGCTGAACCTGCCTGAATTCCGGCAGTGGCGCACCGCCGACCCGCTGCGTCGGCGAATCTGCTGTGCGCAGTTCCGGATGCGCCGCCTCGATTTCCTGCAACTCACGGAACAACTTGTCGTACTCGGCGTCTGGAATCGTCGGCACGTCGAGGACGTAGTAAGCGTGATTGTGACGTTCGATTTCGGCGCGCAGGAATGCGGCGCGACTGTGCGGACTCTCTGGCATCAAGCAAACAGGCGCAGCGCGCGCACCCCGCCGGCGGCAATGCCCCGGTCGGCCATGCGATTCTGCAATTCCTCGATGCGACCGCGGATCGTGGCGATCGTGGCGTCAGGCAATGGTTTCCGGTGCGCGTCGGCCAGTTGCCCGCCCAAAGTCATTGCACACTGGCGGGCAAAGGTGATCGTGCGGTCGAAAGTCTGTGCGCCGGTGGCGACACGTGGCACGTCGAGACTGAAAATCAGATCGATCAGCTCCATTGCTTCGACCCGCTCGGCGGGGAAGGAGGTAGCCGAGCGACAGATCAGCGCAAACGCTTCGGCACCAGTTTCATCGGTTGCGACGAAACGCTCGCCTTCTAACTTCAGGCCAGAGTGATCGAGCAAGGGCTTGAGCAGCGCACCGGACATGTGGGCCGTATTTTGCGGCAGGACATGCACGCTGAGTTGCAGATCCACCGAGGCACAGAAGGCATCGAGTTCCTGCGCGCGTTCGAGCAGCGTCTCAAGCGGCGGTGTCTCGACACGTCCGACGAAGCGCTGGGCGAGGCGGGAAGCGCCATTGATGAAAATCTGCAGCGATTCCTTGCTGACCGCCCCGAGCCGGTCGACCAGTTGCAGGGCGACGGCAAGATGTTTCACGCTGCCGGAGTCCTGCGGGAACAGGGTACGCCAATGACCACTCTTCTCGTCGAGACCGAGCCACTGGATCGGCTTGTCGATACGCGAGGACCAGTCGCGATGCTCTTCCCACAGCACCGGTAGCGGCACGGGCGCGACGAATTCCATGCGCAGCAGGCAATCCGCCCGGCCATCGCCCCACTCGTCCGGGACGGGGATCGACACGGCATCCGCAGTCTGTTCCTCGATGTCGAGCAGCAGATCCACTTCGGTTGCATTGGCCACCGACGCCATCTCGGGCTCCAGCGGCAGATCCGCATCCATGAAACTCGGCTCTGGCGGGACGGCATCCGGGTGAGGAGAGGGCTGAAAAGACCGCGACTCGGGAACCGTCCGGATCGCGGGTTCATCATCGACGAACGGGGCAATGCCCGGCTCGGTCTTCTCGGCTTCGGGTGCCTTCAGCACGTCGTCCGTTGTCCGCGGCAGCATCTGTTCGGCGCGCTGGCGATGCTTCTTCTCGACCCAGCGGTTGTAGAACCAGACCGCGGCGACGAGCGCCACGCCCAGGACGATCATGGCAATCTGCAGATCGCTCATGTTGCCTCCCTCATCAGGCTGCTTCCTTGTCGGCCATGCGCAGCGCTTCCTCGATATCAACCTCGACGACGCGCGACACACCCTGCTCCTGCATCGTTACACCGATCAGCTGCTGCGCCATTTCCATCGTGATCTTGCTGTGCGTGATAAAGACGAACTGCGTCTGGCGCGACATGCGCTTGACCATCTCGCAATAACGCACGGTATTCGAATCGTCGAGCGGCGCGTCCACTTCGTCGAGCATGCAGAACGGCGCCGGGTTCAACTGGAACAGCGCGAATACCAGCGCGATGGCCGTCAGCGCCTTTTCTCCGCCCGACAGCAGATGGATCGTCGAATTACGCTTGCCCGGCGGCTGCGCCATGATCTGGATACCGGCATCGAGGATCTCGTCGCCGGTGAGGATCAGGCGCGCCTCGCCACCGCCGAAAAGTTCCGGGAACAGCGTGCCGAAGCTGGTATTGACCTTGTCGTAGGTATCCTGCAGTTGCTCGCGCGTCTCGCGGTCGATGCGGCGGATCGCATCCTCGAGCGTGCCGATCGCCGTCGTCAGGTCGGCCGATTGCTCATCGAGATAGCCCTTGCGCTCCTTTGCTGTCGCCAGCTCATCCAGCGCCGCGAGGTTGACGGGGCCGAGCGCTTCGATCTCGGTGGTCAGGCGGGTAATGTCGCCCTGCAGCGTGCCGTCGCGCAGGCCGGGTGTCAGCTCGGCGGCCAGCGCTTCCTCGTCCTCGGGACTGACGACGTGCGCCTCCTTGAGGCGCTCCTGGAACTGCTCGACGTTGAGGTGCGCCGCTTGTTCCTTGAGCTTGAGTTCGTTGATGCGGTCGCGCGCCGGCTGCAAACCCTGCTCGATGCGCAGGCGCTCCTCGTCGATGCTACGCAACTGAGCGGCCGCCGTTTCGAGCGCATTGCGCCGTTCCGCCAGCGCCGACTCCTGCGTACTCTTGACCGACAAGGCTGATTGCAATTGCTCCTGGATCACCACGTCGCTGATGGCGGCCAGATCCTGCGCGGCAGCCGCGCGATCGTGCGCGACCTGCGCCAGTTGTGTTTTCGCAGTCTCGGCGGCGCGCGCATTGTCTTCCAGCTTGGAATGGCATTCCTTCTCGGAGAACCCGGCGTCCTGCGCCTCGCGCGCCAGTTGGTGTTCCAGCGCACGCGCCTCGCGCAAGGCGGTATCGCGTTGCCGCTGCAATTCCTGCGCGGCTTCAGCACGGGCACGCGCCGCCGCCAGCGCATCACGGCCTCGGGTGGCTTCGTCCTCGGCAGCCAGCAACGCGGACTTTTCCTCTTCCTCGACGCGCACGATCTCTTCGAGATCGCGGGCAATCTGTCCAGCACGCTCGTCGTGACGGGTCTGTTCCTGAGTCAGCTTGAGCGCTTCGACCTGCGCCTCATGCAGACGTTGCTGCGCTTCCTGCAAGCTGCGGCGCAACTCGGCCAGCTGCTGCTGACCGGCGGCAACGGCCTGCTCGGCCTCGCCCTGCGCCTCGCGTGCCTGCGCCTCGACTTCCTCGAAGGCCATGATCTGCGTTGCCAGCTCGTCGATCTCGCGCTGGCGCTCGATCACGCCGTGGGTCTTCGCGTCGGGGGAATACAGCGTCAGGCCGTGCGGCGTGGCCAGATGGCCGGCACGGCTGACGCACCAGCCATTGCCTTGAATCAGATCATCTTCGTTGGCGACGGTGCGTACATCGCCCAGCCATTCATCCAGCACCGGCGTCCAGCGTACATCCGCACAGCGGACCTTGCCACGCAGGCTATCAGCCATCGCGGCAGTCTGCGTTCCGTCACCCAGCCGGGCTAGCGCCACGGTGGCCGGCGGTGGCGAGGCCAGCGCCAGCGTGAGTTGTTCCTTATCGGCGGGCAGTGCCGTCAGGCGCTCGCGCAGCACCGCCTCGACCGCCGTTTCCCAGCCGGCATCGACCTGCAGCGATTGCCAGAGCGGGTGGACATCCTTGAGACCGAGGTCGGACAACCAGCCCGACAGGTCACCGCCCTGACCTACGCGGGCCTGGAGTTGCGCCAGCGCGTCATGGCGCGCCCGGGCGGCCATCACGCTGCGATGCGCGGTTTGCAGTGCCTCACGTTTGTCGCGCAGCGCGGCTTCGAGTACCGGCTGACGGGTCTGCAACTCGGCAAGCTGGGCCTGATCCTGTTCCAGCACGGCTTCCGCCTGCGCCTCGGTTTCCTGCGCGGCCACCAGCCGGGCCGCATCGGGCGCGACGAGGCTCGCACGTTCGGCATCGATGCGCTGGCGGCGCTGGGCGAGGTTGTCGAGCGCGCGCACGGCATGGCCGCGATCGGCTTCGGCCAGCCGCAGGGCCTGCTCGGCGGCATTCAACGCCTTGCGTGCCTCGCCGACCTGGGCTTCGGCTTCCTTGACGGCCTCCTCAGCCTCGGGCAACCGAGCGGCGGCTTCCTCGTGGCGGGCCGCGGCGGTCAGGGCACGTTCACGCGAATTTTCGAGCAGCGTGTTCCAGCGCAACTCTTCTTCCTCGACCCGGCGCATCTCGCCCGACCAGTGCTGTTCCTGGCCTTCGAGCTGTCCCAGCCGCGTCTCGAGACGCATGCGCGTATCGCGGATATGGCTGATTTCGGATTCGAGGCGCTTGACCTCGGTATTGGCCGAGTACATCTCTGCCTGGGCGGCGTGCAAGGTGTCGGAAGCGGCGAAATGCGCCTCGCGCGCCTGCTCGACACGCGCCTCGATCTCGCGCAACGCAGCGGTTTCGGCCTCGACCTTGTTGATCTGCTCGGCGACCTGGCGCTCGAGCTTGACCGCATCGGCCTGCGCGTCGTTGCGCTTCTTCAGCCAGAACAGGCTCTGGCGACGATTCAACTGGAACTGCAGGTCGCGATACTGGCCAGCTACTTCGGCCTGGACCTCCAGCCGGCCGACCTGGCTTTCGAGTTCGCCGCGGATGTCATCAACGCGGGCGAGGTTCTCACGGGCATCTTCCAGACGGCCCTCGGTTTCCTTGCGGCGCTCCTTGTACTTTGTGACGCCCGCCGCCTCTTCGAGGAAGAAGCGCAACTCGTCGGGCTTGGCCTCGACGATGCGCGAGATCATGCCTTGGCCGATGATGGCGTAAGCGCGGGGCCCGAGGCCGGTGCCGAGGAACAGGTCGATCACGTCGCGCCGGCGCACGTGCAGGTTGTTGATGTAATAGCTGGAATTGCCTTCGCGGTCGAGGATGCGCTTGACCGTGATCTCGGCGTACTGGTTCCACTGGCCGGACACCCGCCCCTGTGCATTGTCGAAGAACAGCTCGACGCTGGCGCGGCCGACTTCCTTGCGACCGCCCGAGCCCTTGAAGATCACGTCCTGGATCGACTCGCCACGCAATTCCGAGGCCTTGGATTCGCCCAGCACCCAGCGCACGGCATCGATGATGTTCGACTTGCCGCAGCCGTTCGGCCCGACCACGCCCGCAAGCTGGTTGGGAAACAGGACGGTGGTCGGCTCGACGAATGACTTGAAGCCGGCGATCTTGAGCTTGGTGAGGCGCACAGGAGGGCGGGAATTGATTTAGGACGGCGGATTATAAACGGCCGGCCTTAGAATCCCGGCCTTTGCCGACTAGCGCTCGCCGATGACCGCCACCGCCGCCTTTTTGCTGGGTGTTCGTGCCCTGCTGCCCATGATGCTGGGTGTGGCGCCCTTCGGAGTCATCTATGGCGTTGTGGCGCTGCAAAGCGGCATTCCGCCGCTGGCGGCCTTCCTGATGTCCTCGCTGGTCTTCGCCGGCTCGGCACAATTCCTTTTGGCTCAACTGGTTGGCGCGGGTGCGCCGGCCTTGCTGATGGTCGGCGCGGTCGGTCTGATCAACCTGCGCCATGCGCTTTACAGCGCCTCGGTCGCCCCGGTGCTCCACGCCCTGCCGCGCCGCTGGAAGCTGCTGCTGTCCTACCTGCTGACGGACGAAGCCTATGCCGCCGCGATTCCCCATTTGCTGGCCGAGCCGCGCTCGCCGCAAGCGCACTGGATTCTCTTCGGGTCCGGCTTCGCACTCTGGTTTGGCTGGCAACTGTCGACGCTGGCCGGCGTGCTGGTCGGCGCGCAACTGCCGGCCGACCTCGGGCTCGATTTCGCCCTGCCACTCACCTTCATCGCCATCGTCGTACCGCTGATCGACAGCCGAGCCCGTCTCGTCGCCGCGCTGGTGGCCGGCGCCGTCGCCGTGCTGCTGGTCGCCCTGCCTTACAAGACCGGTCTGTTCGCCGCCGCGCTCGCCGGGCTGGCTGCTGGCGCCTTCATGCAGGGGAAAAAGGCAGCATGAGCCAGACCGCCCTGCTGCTGCTCTGGATCGCCTGCGGCGTGCTGACTTTCGCGATCCGCTACTCTTTCATCGCGCTCGAAGGCCACTACCGTCCGCCGGACTGGTTCATCCGCTGGCTGCCCTTCGTGCCGATCGCCGCACTCACCGCCATCACCGTGCCTGAACTGCTGCTGGTCGCCGGGCAGGTTGAACTTGGCTTCGCCAACCCGCGTTTTTGGGCCGGGCTGGTCGCCATTGCCGTCGCCGCGATCTGGAAGAACACCCTGCTGACTATCGGCAGCGGTTTCGCCGCGCTGTGGCTGCTCAACTGGATTCTGTAATAGTCGGCGCTGGCGGGACGGCATGGCATTGAATAGACTGCCGGCTTTTCTTCCGCATCCTGACGAACATGAACAAGGCTGAACGCCTGCTCTCCCTCTATCGCACCATGGCACGCATCCGCGCCTTCGAGAACGCCGCCGAGGAAGCCAGCCGCGGCGGTGTTGCCGCTTTCGGCAGCAGTTCCACTGGTACTGCGCTGGTGCGCGGCCCACTGCATCTCTCCACCGGACAGGAAGCGGTCGCCGCCGGCGTCTGCGCCTGCCTTGAGAAGTCCGACTACCTGACCTCGACCCATCGCGGCCACGGCCATACCCTTGCCAAGGGCGCGGACACGACGGCGATGATGTGCGAGCTGTTCGGCCGCGCCACCGGCACCAATCACGGCAAGGGCGGATCGATGCACATCGCCGACTTTTCGGTCGGCATGCTCGGTGCCAACGGCGTTGTCGCGGCCGGCATCCCGATCGCCGTGGGCGCGGCGCACGCGGCGAAGATTCGCGGCACGGGCGCCATCGTCGCCTGCTTTTTCGGCGACGGTGCGATCAACCGCGGCCCCTTCCTCGAAGGACTCAACTGGGCGCGCGTTTATGAGCTGCCCGTCTTGTTCGTCTGCGAGGACAATCGCTACTCGGCCACCACGGCCACTGGCACGATGACCGCCGGCGACGGCGCGGCAGTACGCGCGCTGAGCCTCGATATCCCCGCCATCACGGTCGATGGCAATGATGTGGAAGCGGTGTATGAGGCCGCTGAAAAGCTGGTCGCCGAGATTCGCGCCGGCAGCGGCCCGCGTTTGCTGCATGCCCTGACCTACCGCGTGAAAGGCCATGTCTCGGTCGATCCGGCCGCCTACCGCCAGCAGAGCGAGGTTGAACGTGCGCTCGAAAGCGATCCACTGAAGATCGCCGCCGCGCTGCTTGCGGCGGAAGGCATCTCGGTCGCCCCCATCGATGCAGCAGCCAAGGCGGAAATCGACACTGCTGTGGCCGCTGCAAGCGCAGCCCCCTGGCCTGCGCCCGAACTGGCCTATACCGACATTCAGGACACGGGAGCGGACCAATGGCTGTAATGACCTATGCGCAAGCTGCCTGCGCGGCGCTCGCCACCGCCATGCGTGCCGATCCGCATGTCGTCGCCCTCGGCGAGGACATCGGCCGCGGCGGCATCTTCGGCCAGTACGCCGGACTGCAAAACGAATTCGGTGCGGCGCGCGTCATCGATGCACCGATCTCGGAAGCCGCGATCATGGGCGCCGCGGTCGGCATGGCGCTCACAGGCCTGCGTCCGGTCGTCGAGATGCGGGTCGCCGACTTCGCGCTCTGCGCTATCGACGAAATCGTCAACCAGGCGGCCAAGAATCGCTACATGTTCGGGGGCCAAGGGCGCGTGCCGCTTGTCGCGCGCCTGCCCATTGGCATCTGGAATGCCTCGGCAGCGCAGCATTCGCAATCCTTCGAGGCCTGGTTCGCGCACATCCCCGGCCTCGTCGTCGTCGCCCCGGCCACACCCGCCGACAACCATGCGTTGCTGAAGGCCGCCATGGCCTGCGGCGATCCGGTCATCTACATGGAGCACAAGATGCTCTGGGGCATGAGCGGCGAAGTCGATCCATCCGCACGCATCGAACTCGGCAAGGCGAAGATCGTGCGTCCGGGCACCGATGTCACGCTCGTCACCTGGTCGAAGCAGGTACAAGTCGCGCTCGATGCCGCTGCACAGGTCGCACAGAAAGGCCTGTCGGTCGAAGTGATCGACCTCCGGACCCTCTGGCCCTGGGACCGGGAATGCGTGCTTGCCTCGGCCGCGCGCACCGGCCGTGCGCTGATCACGCACGAGGCTATCCAGGTCGCCGGCTTCGGTGCCGAGATCGCCGCGACAATCGCCGAGGAACTCGGCATTCCCGTCAAGCGCGTCGGTGCGCCGCGCATTCCCGTCGGCTATGCCAATTCGCTGGAAACCGCCGCGCATGTGCCCGTCCAACGCCTGGTCGACGCCCTGCTCCAGTTCAAGCCATGCTAGTCTTCCATGCTTGGGAGATAGCAAGAAGCTCCATTCAACCCACTCACTCACGAGGAGACCCCTATGCTGCGTAGAACCCTGTTGCTCACCCTGTCCGCTGCCGCGCTGGCCTGTGCCCTGCCCGCCACCGCCCAAACCAAGTACGCGCCCGAATATCGCCTGTCGACCGTCGTCGGCACCGCTTTCCCCTGGGGCAAGGGCGGCGAAATTTGGGGCAACCTGGTGCGCGAACGCACCCAGGGCCGCATCAACATCAAGCTCTACCCGGGCGTTTCCCTCGTCGCCGGCGACCAGACGCGCGAATTCACCGCAATCCGCCAGGGCGTCATCGACCTCGCCATCGGCTCGACCATCAACTGGTCACCGCAGATCAAGGAACTCAACCTGTTCTCGCTGCCCTTCCTGATGCCCGACTACAAGGCCATCGATGCCTTGACGCAAGGCGAAGTCGGCAAGGACTTTTTCAAGATCCTCGAAAAGCAGGGCGTGGTGCCGCTCGCCTGGGGTGAAAACGGCTATCGCGAAGTCACCAACTCGAAGCGTCCGATCCGTACCCCCGACGACCTGAAAGGCCTGAAGCTGCGTGTCGTCGGCTCGCCGATCTTCAACGAAACCTTCACCGCGCTGGGCGCCAACCCGACGCAGATGAGCTGGGCCGATGCCCAGCCCGCGCTGGCCTCCGGCGCCGTCGACGGCCAGGAAAACCCGCTGACGATTTTCACCGCCGCCAAGATGCACACCCTCGGCCAGAAGAACGTCACGCTGTGGGGCTACGTCGCCGACCCGCTGATCTTTGTCGTCAATAAGGAAGTATGGGCCAGCTGGACGCCGGAAGACCAGAAGATCGTGCGCGAAGCGGCTGTCGAAGCCGGCAAGCAAGTCATCGAGTTGGCGCGCAAAGGCCTGATCGCGCCTGACCTTTCGATGATTGCCACGGTCGAAGGGCTGGGTGTCAATGTCGTCAAACTGACACCTGCCGAACGCGAAGCCTTCGTCAAGGCCACGCAGAAGGTCTACAAGAAATGGTCCAAGACCGTTGGCCAGGATCTCGTGACCAAGGCCGAAAAGGCTATCGCCGCCCGCAAGTAAACCTGTCTCCCGAGCGATGGAGCCATCCGCATGGCCCATCGCTCCCGGCTTTCCATGAACGAACATCCTGACCAGGCTGGTCACTCCGGCCCTGATCATCCACGTATTCCGGTTGGCATCGAGGAATTCTTCGCCGCGCTGGCGATGGCGCTGATCTGCCTGATCACTTTCGCCAACGTGCTGGTGCGCTACTTCACCGATGAATCCTTCGCCTTCACCGAGGAATTTTCCGTCTTCCTCATGGTAGTACTGACCTTCTTCGGCGCGTCGGCGGCCTTCGCCAAGAACGTGCATATCCGCGTGAGTTTCTTCGTCGACAAGCTGAAGCCTGCCCTCGCCCACAAAATCGAAATCGGCGTCATGATGATCGCCCTTGTGCTGTTCGCCATCATCGCCGGCTACGGCGTCCGGCTGCTGCTCGATGATTGGAACTACGAAACCACCTCGCCCGGCATCGGCATCCCGCAGTGGATCTACACCCTCTGGTTGCCCCTGCTGGCCGCGCTGATTGACTTGCGCATCGCCGGACGCCTCGTGCGCCTGCTACGCCACAAGATCTCCTGATGCTGATCGGCAGCCTGATCCTGTTCCTCGGCTTTACGGTGCTGCTATTGCTTGGCGCCCCGCTCGGCGTGGCACTGGGTGCCGCCGGTACTGCCGTCATCCTGACAGAAGGGCTCGGCATCATGTCCGTGCCTACCAACGTCTATGCCGGCCTCGCGAAGTATCCCCTGCTCGCCCTGCCGGTGTTCATTCTTGCCGGGATGATTTTCGAGCGCGCCGGCGTCGCGCTGCGTATCGTCAATTTCACCAGCGCCCTGGTCGGCAACCGGCGTGGTGGGCAAGGCATCGTCGCCGTGCTGGTCTGCATGCTGCTTGGCGGCATGTCGGGATCCGGCCCGGCAGACGCCGCCGCCGTCGCGATGGTGATGATTCCCGGCATGGCCAAACAGGGCTATCCGCGCGCCTTCTCCGCCAGCCTGATCGCCGCCGCCGGGTCGACTGCAATCCTGATTCCGCCTTCGATTGCCTTCATCGTCTATAGCATCCTCGTGCCGACGGCGAGCGTGCCGGCGCTCTTCGCAGCCGGCTTCATCCCCGGCATGCTGGCCGGCCTGGCGCTGATCATCCCGGTACTGTATCTCTCGCTGCGCGAGGGTTGGGGAGCACAATCGGTCGAAGAAAAGATTCCGGTTTGGCAAAGTTTCAAGGAAGCCAGTTGGGGACTGCTGGCACCGGTGATCATCCTCGGCGGCCTGCGTTCAGGGGTATTCACACCCACCGAGGCCGCGGTGGTCGCTGTGTTCTACGGCCTGTTCGTCGGTTTGGTGGTCTATCGCTCGCTATCCTGGCGCGACGTCTATAACGTGCTGGTAGTCTCCGCCGAAATATCGGCCGTGGTGATGATCATCATCTCGCTAGCCGGCGTCTTCGCCCATGCCGGCTCGACGCTCGGTGCCTTCGACGCTTTCGCCCATACGCTGATCGGCATCACCTCGGCCGAATGGCTGATGCTGGCGATGATCATGATCATGTTGCTGATCGCCGGCATGCTGCTCGATGCGGTGTCGATCTTTCTCGTCTTCCTGCCCATCCTGATCCCGATCGCCAATGCATTCCACTGGGATCTCGTCTGGTTCGGCGTGCTGATGACGATGAACATGGCCATCGGCCAATTCACGCCGCCGATGGCGGTCAACCTGATGGTGACCTCGCGTATCGCGGGTATCTCGATCGAATCCACCGTGCAGTGGGTCATGTGGTTCGTAGTGTCGATGTTGCTGGCCCTGACTCTCGTCGCCGCCATGCCGCAACTGGCGCTCTGGTTGCCGCAAACCCTCGGCTACTGATGAAGGAACGCGCGGCGTGCGGGCGCTCTACCTGATCGATTCGATCACTGAAATCACGCCTGTCATGTCCGGCGCGGTGATCGTCTCCGGTTCGCATGGCGGCCGCTCGGTCAGTGTTTACGCGCTGGGCATCCAGCCGCCGCCCCATGCCGTCTTCTTCAACGATGGCGGCATCGGCAAGGAGCGTGCCGGCATCGTCGCGCTGGACCATCTGGAAGCGGCCGATGTGATCTGTGCCACCTACAGCCACGATTCGGCACGCATCGGCGAGGCACGAGACGGACTGGAAAATGGCATCGTCTCGGCGGTTAACCGGCAGGCAAAATCAGCTGGCGTTTCGATTGGCAATACAGTGCATGATGCGGTGACCTGTTTGCAGAAGTCAGCTTGAACATGCCCTCCTTCCAGCCTCTCACCGGAATCTACGAGCCTTCGGCGGTCCAGCAACTGCCCGACGGCCGCTTCCTCGTCGTCGAGGATGAAAAGCAGCATCCGCTCAGTCTCATTTCAATCGGCAGCGACGGGCACATCGATAGCCGGCCAGTCGAACGCGATGCCGATGATGTCCTTGGCAAACTCGATGACCTCGAAGGGCTGACGCTCGACGCCGCCGGGAACATTTACGCGATCACTTCGCATTCGCGGACTGGCGATGGCGACGAGAAAAAGTCGCGTAACAAGTTGGTGCGTTTCCGCATTGAGGGCGACCGCATCGTCACTCCCGCAGTAGCGACGGATTTGAAATCCCGTCTGATCGCCGCACACCCCGTGCTGGCCACCGCAGCCGAGGTGCTGGATGTGAAGTCAGATGGCGGCCTGAACATCGAGGCACTCGATATTGCACCCGACACACAGCAACTGCTGATCGGCTTGCGCAGCCCTTTGCTCGATGGCAAGGCGATCATCGCCCGCGTCGACAATCCTGCCGCGATGTTCGATGCCGGTGAAGTACCGCGCGTAGCGCCCGCGCTCGACACACTCGATACGCTTGACCTTGGCGGCGACGGCATTCGCGGCTTGTCATGGATTCCAGCGCTGCAGGGCTATCTGATCATCAGCGGCCCGATGGCGCGCGAACAGGTGCAGTTCCGGCTGAGGTTCTGGAATGGACATCACGATGGAGCAGCACGGCCGGTCGTCGTGCCCGGCCTGCCGGGTTTCGAACATGCCGAAGGCGTAACGCCCGCCCTGATCGACGGGCAGCAACGCATCATCATCGTCAGCGATGATGGCGACCGTGAAGAAGGCCGCTACGCACGCTACCTGCTGCTCGATCCGGCACAGTTACAGATTGCGTAAAAGTCGGCGCTGGCAGGACGGCACCCGCGCTGGTCAAGCCGTGCAAAGAGCGGCGAGATCAGCGGCGAAGGCCTCGATGGTTTCGGGTTGCGTATCCCACGCGCACATGAAACGGCAGCCACCTGCCCCGATGAAGTGGTAGAAGCGCCAGCCCTTCTCACGCAAGGCGTCAGCGACGGCTGCGGGCAGTTCGACGAACACGGCATTGGCCTCGACCGGAAACAGGATCTTCACGCCCGGCAGACCTCGGATGCGTTCATGGAGCAGGCACGCCATCGCATTGGCGTGACGGGCGTTGCGCAGCCAGACCTCGTTTTCCAGCAGGCCCAGCCATGGCGCTGAGATGAAGCGCATTTTCGAACTGAGCTGTCCGGCCTGCTTGACGCGATAGGCGAAGTCTTGCGCCAGCGCCTTGTCGAAGAACACCACGCATTCGCCCACCGGCAGGCCGTTCTTGGTGCCACCGAAACACAAGACATCCACGCCTGCCCGCCAGGTGATGTCGGCCGGATGCACATCCAGCGCGGCCACGGCATTGGCGAAGCGCGCACCATCCATATGCACTTTCAGGCCGCGTCGCCGGGCGACGGCCGTGACGGCGCTAATCTCCTCCACGGTATAGACCGTGCCAACTTCGGTGGCCTGGGTCAGCGAAACCACCTTGGGCTTCGGATAGTGGATGTCGCTGCGCCGGGTGATCAGCGCCTCAATCGCTTCCGGCGTCAGCTTGCCGTTCGCGCCACGCGCCGTCAGCAGCTTGGAACCGTTCGAGAAGAATTCCGGCCCCCCACATTCGTCGGTCTCGACGTGCGCAAACTCATGGCAGATCACCGAGTGGTAGCTCTGGCATAGCGAAGCCAGTGCGAGCGAGTTGGCCGCCGTGCCGTTGAAAACGAAGAACACTTCGCAGTCGGTCTCGAACAGGTCGCGGATGGCGTCGCACACACGCTGCGTCCAGCGATCATCACCGTAGGCCGTTTCGTGGCCGCTGGCGTTCGCTTGCAGGAAGTATTGCAGGGCTTCGGGACAGGTGCCGGCGTAGTTGTCGCTGGCGAACTGCTGGTTCATGAGCTCAACCTCAGGCCGTGCACAAGCAGGCTTTGGCAGCGGTGTACTCCTGCTTCAGCCTATCGACCAGATTTGCTACGGAGAGAATTTCGTCGATGTCCCCGACGCCCTGCCCCGCGCTCAGGATATCGCGCCAGGCCTTGATGCCTGCCGTGTTGCCGAAATCCATCGCGCTCTTGTCACGCTCGGGCAACTGGTCGGGATCGAGTCCGGCGGCGACGATACTCTGCCGCAGATAGTTGCCCGGCACGCCGCTGAAATAGGGCGTATTGACGATGTCGGCCGCCTTGGCGGCCAGCAGCGTCTGCTGGTAGGTCGGGCTGACATGCGCTTCACGGGTCGCGAGAAAACGCGTGCCCATGTAGGCAAAATCGGCGCCCATCGCCTGCGCGGCAAGGATCGCGCTACCGCAGGTGATGGCGCCGGAAAGCGCAATCGGCCCGGCGTACAACTTGCGCACTTCGCGGACCAAGGCGAAAGGACTCAGGTTGCCGCCGTGCCCACCGGCACCGGCGCAGACGAGGATCAGGCCATCGACGCCCGCCTCCAGCGCCTTTTCGGCATGCCGCACGCTGATCACATCATGGAAGACCAGCCCGCCGTAGGCATGCACGTACTTCACGATGTCGTTCGGCGCGCGCAGGCTGGTGATGATCAGCGGCACCCGATGCTTCACACACAGGGTCAGGTCATGTTCAAGCCGCGCATTCGACTGGTGGATGATCTGATTGACGGCGAAGGGTGCCGCTGCCGGAGCGTTCACGAGCTCGCCCGTGATCTGCGTCAGCCACTCGTCGAGCTGAGACTCTGGCCGGGCATTCAGCGCCGGGAACGCGCCGATCACCCCGTTGCGGCATTGCGCGACGACCAGATCCGGATTCGAGACGAGGAACATCGGCGCGCCGATGACGGGCAGCGCCAGATGTTTGCCGAGCGGATCCGGAATCGGCATCAGCTATCCCTTAGCGCCCGCCGCAGGATCTTGCCGACGTTGGTTTTTGGGAGGTTGTCGCGGAATTCGACATGCTTTGGAATCTTGTAGCCGGTGAGCTGGCCGCGGCAGTGATCGATTATCGCCTGTTCGGTGAGGTTGGCATCGCGCCGCACGACATAGAGTTTGACGACTTCGCCGCAGCGCTCGTCCGGCACGCCGATCGCAGCGACCTCGACCACCCCCGGATGCTGCGCGACTATCTCCTCGACCTCGTTCGGATAGACATTGAAACCCGAGACGAGAATCATGTCCTTCTTGCGATCGACGAGGAAAACGTAGCCCTCCTGATCGACATAACCCATGTCGCCGGTACGCAGGAAACCATCCGCAGTAAACACCAGCACCGTTTCGTCCGGCCGCTGCCAGTAGCCATGCGTCACCTGTGGTCCGCGCACACAGATTTCGCCGACCTGCGTAATGCTGACTTCCTTGCCGTTGTCGTCGCGGATCGACACTTCGGTCGAGGAAATGGGCAGACCGATCGCCCCGTTGAATGCCTTCATGTCGAGCGGATTGATCGTCACTGCCGGCGAGGTTTCCGTCAGGCCATATGCCTGCAGCATGGGTATGCCGGTCGTCTTGAGCCAGCGCTCGGCCACCGGTGCCTGCACGGCCATGCCGCCGCCCAGTGTCACGCGCAATGGCGAGAAGTCGAGCTTCGCGAAGTCCGGGTGGTTGAGCAGCGCATTGAACAGCGTGTTGACTCCCGTCACTACCGAGATCGGATACTTGCGCCACTCCTTGACGAAATTCGGGATATCGCGCGGATTGGCTATCAGCAGGTTGCGCGCGCCCATACGCATCAGGGTCAGACTGACCGTCAGCGCGAAGATGTGATACAGCGGCAGCGGCGTAACGATCAGTTCCTTGCCCTCGCGCAACACCGGAGCGATCCAGGCGGACGCCTGCGTGACATTCGCACAAATGTTGGTATGCGTGAGGATCGCCCCCTTGGAAACGCCCGTCGTACCGCCGGTATATTGCAGAAAGGCAATGTCATCCAAACCCAGCGGAACCGGCGTCAAGCCATGGCTCTGGCCCGCTACCAGCGCCTGGAAGAAATTGATTGAGCCGGGAATATGCCAGGGCGGCACCAATTTCTTGACCTTGCGCACGACAAAATTCACCAGCGCACCCTTGGCCAGGCCAAGCATCTCACCCATCGGGGTCACGACCACATGCTTGACGGCGGTACGGGGCAGCACCTGCTCCAGCGTGTGGGCGAAGTTCTCGACGATCACGATCGTCTTCGCACCCGAGTCCTGCAACTGGTATTCGAGCTCGCGCGGCGTGTAGAGCGGATTGCAATTCACCACCACGCACCCGGCACGCAGGACACCGAACAAGGCCACGGGATACTGCAGCAGGTTGGGCATCATCAGCGCCACCCGGTCGCCCTTCTGCAAGCCCAGTGACTGCAGCCAGCCAGCGAATTCACGGCTGCGCTGGTCGAGCTGGCGGAATGTCAGCGTTGCCCCCATGCTGATGAAAGCAACCTGGTTGGCGTACTTCTCACAGGTCATTTCAAACAAATCGACCAGCGAGCCAACGCCGTCAATGCTGATTTCGGCAGGCACACCCTGCGGATAACTCTTCAGCCAGATCTTGTCCATGAGTTTCTCCTCCTCACGCGAACCTGTATTGCCGAGCATCAAAAAAATCCCCGGTCAGGCCGGGGATCGGTTGTTTCTGATAACTACGATCAGAAGTTGTGGTTGTACTGAAGAGACAGGATATCGACGCTGTTGCTCCATTCGCCGTTGATAGTTTGAATCGCTATGGGACCCGACATGACAGCTCTGGCAGTCTTTTCCTTGTCGAAGAAAATATGCGTATAGCCAACATCGAGAGAGGACTTAGGCGACAGTTGATATTTGGCACCAATCGATAGCCAAGTGCGATCAGAGTCAGGCAAGGTCATGGTGCGGTCAGCAGCACTTTTCACTGGTGACTTGTCATGAGCAATACCAAAGCGGACTTTCACCTTGTCACTATATTGGTAGTTGGCGCCGAAACCGATGCGCCACGTATCCTTGAAATTGTAACTGAGCGCGCTCAGGTTACCGCCTGTCGCCTTACTCTTCAACTGAATGATATCGACGACACTCCAGTCGGTCCAGCCTATATCACCAAGCATTTCCCAGCGGTCATTCAACTTTTGTGAAACAGCAATGGAGACGCTGGCAGGGGTCTTCAAGGTTGCCTTGATATCCTGACTGACCGTGGCGGCATTGACCGGGGAGATACTGGCAGACTGATCTCCCTCAAGCTTGAATGTCAATTCTGAACGATAAGACAAGCCAATACGTGTGCTAGGCGAAACCTGAAACATCGCACCAAAGTTCCAGCCCATCGCCCAGTCATCACCCTCGACATCGAGGTGATTAGTCGTGGCAGCCAGCGCACCCAGTGCAAGCCCCTGTTTGAAATGCGTTGTGTTGTGTGCGAAGTTCAGACCAAAACCGAGTGACAGTTTGTCATTCACCCGATAGGCAATGGATGGGTTGATGTTGATCTGCTTGATCTCAGCGAAATAACCAGCATTGCGCCCGACAAAATCAAAATCATATTCGGTGACATTACCAAACGTAGGTGACACACCCACGCCTACCGACAACCGATCATTGATACCGTACGCCCAATAACCCGCAGGAATCAGGGATAAACCACCTGCATTGCCACCGTCTGTCGTACCCAGTGCAGGCACCAATGCTGTCGAACCGTTGTCGGAATAATCGATATCGCGATATAGCAAGGTGCCGGCCACAGCGATGTTATGTCCCTTGGGCAGAAAACTCATCCCCGCCGGGTTCCACATGATCGTGCCCGCATCCTCGGCCGCTGCCGCAGCGCCCGCAAACGCATTGCCGTTACCGGAACCAGTCTGGTTCTGTAAGGCAAAACCTGAGGCAGTTGCACTGCCGGAAAAAGCCATGGCAACGAGGGCGGGAATCAGGCGTGACTTGAGCATTGCATTTCCTCCATGATTGTTGGTGTTGTTCAGTCAGGCCCGGGGCCCGCTGCGTGGGCCGTATTCTCCCCAATCGCCACAAAATTGCAACAAATTGCAGCATCCACAAAAGTCGGCGCTGGCAGGACGGCACCTTATAATCCGCGCTGACATTTTCATACTCAGCCGCCATGCCCTCCGCACCGACCAAGACTCTCGAAACCTTTCCCAATCCGGCCCCGCAGCGCGACTACCGGATCCACATGGAAATCCCGGAATTCACCTGCCTCTGCCCCAAGACCGGGCAGCCGGATTTCGCCGTGCTGACGCTCGACTATATTGCCGACAAGCTCTGCGTCGAGCTCAAGAGCCTCAAGCTCTACATCTGGAGCTTCCGCGACGAAGGCCATTTCCATGAGGACGTCACCAATCGCATCCTCGACGATCTGGTGAAGGCAACCAAGCCGCGCTTCATGCGCCTGACCGCGCGCTTCTATGTGCGCGGCGGCATTTTCACCAACGTCATCGCCGAGCACCGCAAGAAGGGCTGGAAGCCGGCGCCGGACGTCGCGCTGGACGATTTCCCGTCGCAGTCGAATACCCGCGGCTGAGCCGGCGGACGCGCTGACGCGCTAGACTAGAAACTGCCGTAACCAAGGAGGATCCTGATGGGCGCAATGCACAGACTGTTCCAGTTGATGGCCGAGAAGAATGCCTCGGACATCTTCGTTTCGGTGGGCGCGCCCATCAACATCAAGATCAACGGCGTGGCCGTGCCGGTGAACCAGCAGACGATGGATGCCGCCACCGTGATGGGGCTGCTGCAGGAAATCCTCACCGAGCGCCAGCTCGCCGAATTCGAAGACACGCTTGAACTCAACACCGGTTACGCGCTCGAAGGCGTCGGCAACTTCCGCGTTTCCGTAATGCGGCAGAAAGGCACGGCGGCCTTCGTCGTCCGCTACATCCCGTCGAAGATTCCGGCGCTCGATACGCTCAACCTGCCGCCCGTGCTGGCCGACATCATCATGGAGAAACGCGGCCTGGTGCTGATGGTCGGTGCCACTGGCTCGGGCAAGACCACCTCGCTCACCGCCATGCTGGACTATCGCAACGAGCGCATGTCCGGCCATATCCTGACGCTCGAAGACCCGATCGAGTTCATCTTCACCAACAAGAAATCCATCGTCAACCAGCGCGAAGTCGGCTCAGACACGCGCGCCTTCCCGATCGCGCTGAAGAACGCCCTGCGTCAGGCGCCGGACTGCATCTTCATCGGCGAGATCCGCGACAAGGAGACGATGACGCAGGCGATCGCCTACGCGCAATCCGGCCATCTCTGCCTCGCCACGCTGCATGCCAACAACAGCTATCACTCGATGTCGCGCATCATCAGCTTCTTCCCGCTCGAGAACCGGCCGGCGCTGCTCGCCGACCTGGGCGTGACGCTGAAGGCCATCATCTCCCAACGCCTTGTCAAGAAGCCCGACAGCACGCGCCTGCCGGCGGTCGAAGTGATGCTCAACTCGCGCTATATCGGCGAGCTGATCGAAAAGGGCGACCTCAACGGCATCAAGGAGGCGATGGAGCAAAGCATGTCGCCGGGCTCGCAGACCTTCGAGCAATCGCTGCACGCGCTCTACAAGGCCGGCACGATCACGATCGAGGAAGCGCTCGGCAACGCCGATTCCTCCAACAACCTGCACTGGTTGATCAACAACGCCGCCATCGAGAAGAAAGCCGAGGACAAGCCGCGCGCACCGCTGACCAATCCGGACGCCACCAACACGACCTCCGAAGCCGGCGCGAATTTCTCCGAATTTACCCTGCGGATGGACTGAGGTCGTGTCCGCGACGCCCACCCTGGACCTCGCGAAAGACCTGATCGCACGCAGATCGATCACCCCCGAGGACGCCGGCTTCCTCGACCTGATTGCAGCCCGGCTCGCCCCGCTCGGCTTCGTCTGCGAACGCATGGACAGTACCGGGCCGACCGGACGCGTGTGCAACCTCTGGGCACGGCGCGGCACCGCCAAGCCGCTGGTTGTCTTCGCCGGCCACACCGACGTCGTGCCGACCGGCCCTGTCGAAAAGTGGCAATCCGACCCCTTCGTGCCGACCGAGCGCGACGGCTTTCTCTACGGCCGCGGCGCCGGCGACATGAAGACCTCGGTCGCGGCTGGTATCGTCGCCGTCGAACGCTTGCTTGCCAGTGCGCCGGAACTCAACGGGTCCATCGCCTTCCTGCTCACCTCCGACGAGGAAGGCGATGCCACCGACGGTACCGTCAAGGTCGTCGAAGCACTCAAGGCGCGCGGCGAACACATCGATTGCTGCCTCGTCGGCGAGCCCACTTCGGTTGACAAACAGGGCGACACGATCAAGAACGGCCGGCGCGGCTCGCTCACCGGCAGGCTGGTCGTCAAGGGCCTGCAGGGCCACGTCGCCTATCCGGAAAAGGTAAAGAACCCGATCCACCGTGCCGCGCCCGCGCTGGCCGAGCTTGTCGCCGCGCACTGGGACATCGGCAACGAATTCTTCCCGCCGACCAGCTTCCAGATCTCGAACATCCATGCCGGCACCGGCGCCGCCAACGTCGTGCCGGGCACGCTCGACGTGCTGTTCAACTTCCGCTTCTCGACCGCCAGCACGGTGGAAGGCCTGCAAAACCGCGTGCACCAGATCCTCGACAGGCACAGCCTCGAATACGACCTGCACTGGAAGATCGGCGGCCAGCCCTTCCTGTCTCAGCCCGGCCGGCTGGTCAGCGCGCTGGTCGAGGCCATCCAGGTCGAAGCCGACATCACCGCCGAACTCTCCACCACCGGCGGCACCTCGGACGGCCGCTTCATCGCCGCCATCTGCCCCGAGGTTGTCGAGTTCGGCCCGGTCAACGCGTCGATCCACAAGATCGACGAGTGCATCGCCCTCGCCGACATCGAACCGCTGACGCGCATCTACGAGGCTACCTTCCGCAAGCTGCTGACCTGAAAGTCGGCGCCAGTTTCAGTCGGCCAGATCGCCGCCAATGAGGCCGCCGAGCACCGCGCCGATGGCCGTGGGTGCAAGGCCGCCGTGTCCGATGGCATTGCCGATCACGCCCCCGGCGACCGCGCCGACCACCTGCCCCGCCACGCGATTCCCGCCGTAATAGGCGCGGGCAGGCGCGTAGTAGGCCGGCGCCGGCGCATATGCGGGCTGCGCGTAGTAGGCGGGGCGATAAGCGGGCTGGTAATACGCGACCGGCGGGCGGACATACACCGGCCGGGGCGGCGCATACGCCACATGCGCCGGCGCGGGCCGCCAGCCATGATGCCCATGGTGGCGTTGGTCGTGCCAGCCGTCACGGTCGCCACCGCGTGCCAGCGCGGCGGTGCTCAGCAGGGTTGTCGAAATGATGACGGCGGACAGGGTCAGTTTCTTGTTCATGGTGGTCTCCTTGTTGTTGCTGGTATCCATAACGTCCGACCGCCATGCAACGAGGACCAAACCACGGGAATAAAGTGTGTCTGTTTGTATCAGGCGGAGCTCGCCATCACTTCCTTTGAATTGATCGTCGAGCACTCGGTAGTAATATGAAAACAATATGCGGCCAATTTACGGATGATCATGGGATTCGAGATTGTTTGGGAACCCCCGAGTGGAGTCATCAAGCGGTACTTCGGCCAGGTCACTGGCCGTGAACTGTTGGCCAGCGTTAACGACACTGAAGGAGATTCGCGCTTCGACGATCTTCGATATGTCATCAACGATTTCCTCGACTGTGCCGAATTGGAAGCTTCGTCCCACGAGATTGAGGAGATTGCTGCCATTGACCATTCTGCAGCGTCCATCAACCCGAATATCCGTATCGCAATAGTCGCGATCCTCCCCGAGGTTGTAGCAGTAGCGAATGCCTACGCTCATGACCCCTTAAACGCTTACACGACCCGAGTCTTTCGTGCCATGGCCGAGGCGAAGGCATGGCTTGGATTGCCATCGATTTAACCAACTTTGCGTAGGACTTGGGTCACAGCCTGCCGTCTTACCAGCGCCGACTTTCGGATCGCGATCAGTACTGGACGCCAACGGCTTCGCACAGGAAGGCCATGAAGGGCGCGGCGGCGGCGAACTGCTTTGCCGTGCGTTTGACCAGTCCCGTGCCGAGCGTTTCCTGCCGCGACAATGGCGCGAGGCCGATGAAGTCCTTGCGCTTTAGATCCCCGATGGCCGGATGGTCGGCGGCGTAGCCACGCGGTGGGTTGGTCTTGTAGGGCGTCTTGTCGCGCGCGAAGCGCGTGTCGCGATACACCCGCATCAGCGAACCGCCCAGCTTGCGCGGGTCGGCACGGAAATGCGGCGCGAAGCGGGCGAGTTCGGGCGCCATTGCCGCGATGAATTTCAGCGCCGGTTCGCGCACCAGCGCCTCGTAGCGCGCCTTGTTGGCCTCGAACCAGTCGCGCCGGTTGTGGGCGGCCAGTTCGTCGAGAAAGGCAAACGTTGGTTTGGTAAACATGTCGTCCCTCCTACTCCATAAGGGCGTTGCTAGAATCGCCGCCAACATATCATTGAACGGCGGCCACGGCGATGTCCGAACTCCTCGACGACCTGCACACGATCCGCGACTGGCTGCGCTGGGGCACCAGCCGCTTCAACGAGGCCAAGCTGTTTTTCGGCCACGGTTGCGACAACGCCCATGACGAAGCCGCCTGGCTGATCCTGCATGCGCTGCACCTGCCGCCGGACCGACTCGAACCCTACCTTGACGCGCGCCTCACGCACCATGAGCGCCTCGCCGTACTCGAACTGCTGCAGCAGCGCATCGCGCGCCGCCTGCCCGCCGCCTACCTGACGCACGAAGCCTGGCAGGCCGGCCTGCGCTTCTACGTCGATGAACGCGTGCTGATTCCGCGTTCCTATTTCGCCGACCTGCTGGTCGAGGGTTTTTCGCCCTGGGTCGAGGATCCCGAATCGATCGACAGCGCGCTCGACCTCTGCACCGGCTCGGGCTGCCTCGCGATCCTGATGGCGCATGCCTTCCCGCATGCGCAGGTCGACGCTGCCGATATCTCCAAGGATGCGCTCGAGGTCGCCAGGCGCAACGTCGCCGACTACGGCCTCAAGGAACGCGTCCGCCTCGTGCAGGGCGACCTGTTCGACGGCCTCGGTAAGCGCCCACGTAATAAATACGACCTGATCATCAGCAACCCGCCCTACGTCACGACGCAGGCCATGCAGGAACTGCCCGCCGAATACCGCCACGAACCCGAGAACGCACTGGCGGCCGGCGATGACGGCCTCGATATCGTGCGCCGCATCCTGTCCGGCGCGAAAGCCCACCTCAAGCCGCACGGCCTGCTGGCCGTCGAGGTCGGCCACAATCGCGACCTCATGGACGCCGCATTCCCTGAATTGCCGCTCACCTGGCTCGACACCGAGAGCGGCGAAGGCAAGATCTTCCTGCTGCGCCGCGAAGACCTCGCCTGACCCTTACAGCTTGACTGCCGGATTGAGCGTGTAGAGGCCCGTCAGGCTTGCTTGCGCGAGGACGTGACCCTGCATCGCGTCACGTGCCTGCTGACCGGTGAATTTGCCTTCCAGCGACAGCCGCTCGACATCGAGCGCGAAGACGGTGAACACGTAGCGATGGCGCAGTTCGTCGTTCCACGGCGGGCAGGGGCCGTCGTAGCCATGGTAGTCGCCGCTCATGTCGTGGTCGTTGGCGAACCAGCCCGTGTAGTCGTTGATGCCCTGCCGTGCGCCATGCGCCGCCGGGCCCGGTTTGCCGCGCGGCGTGACGCCCGCCGAGAATTCGCCGTTGCGGATCTCGATGCAGCTCGCCGGCAGGTCGATGAGCACCCAGTGGAAGAAATCGACGCGCGGCAGTGACGCCGGTACGCTGCGTCCCTCCTGATTGACGTCGTCACCACGGCTCGGCACGTCGGGATCGTGGCAGATCACCGCGAAGGATTTCGTCCCGGCGGGCGCGCCGGACCAGGCGAGCTGCGGGTTGCGGTTGCCGCCGAGGCAGACATGGCCGGTTGCGGCGGGAATGCAGAAGGCAAAGTCGCCGGGAATCTTCTGTCCGTCACGGAAACTGTTGCTGGTCAGTTGCATGGTTGGCTCCTCGGTTCTGATGAAGCGACATCGGCATGCCAATCGGCAAAGCGCGCATCGTTCGTCTCGATATGCCGGTGCATGAAATCCAGCGTCGATGCGGGAACATTGTCGAGCAGCGCGTGCTGCCCGGTGGCGCGAAACTTCTCCTGCGCCTGACGCAGGGATTCCAGCAGTTGGCGGTGGTGTTCGGCATGCGCCTCGAAATCGTCGTAACTGGCCAGCCGCATCAGCAACTCCTCGGAAAGGAAATGCGCCTCGCTGTAGTCGATCAGGCGCTCCAGCACCGCCTCGACCGTCGGTCCGTCCTGCCGTGCCGTCACCGCATCCTGCAGCGCGCGGATCAATTCGAACTGCACGTGATGTTCGGCTTCCATCGTCGCCTTGCGAACTGCATTGTCATCCTGAACCATGGTTCCCCTCCTCCCGGCTTGATGGTACAAACATTAGCATGCCATCCCGCCAGCGCCGAGTTCTAGAATTTTTCATCCGGCCTGAGAAAGCGCCACTGCCCGAGCGGCAGGTCGCCGAGCATCACCTTGCCGATGCGCACGCGCTTGAGGCCGGTGACGCGCAAACCGACAAGTTCGCACATGCGGCGGATCTGGCGCTTCTTGCCTTCTTTAAGGATGAACTGCAGCTGGTCCTCGTTCTGCCAGCGTACCTTCGCCCGTTTCAGGGGCTTGCCGTCGAGCGACAGGCCGTGGTTCAGTCGCTTGAGGCCTTCCTCGTCGAGTCCTCCCTCGACGCGCACCAGATATTCCTTCTCGATCTCGCTGTTTTCGCCGATCAGCTGCCGCGCCACGCGGCCATCCTGCGTCAGGATCAGCAAGCCGGTGGAATCGATGTCGAGCCGCCCGGCGGGTGCGAGGCCTTTCAAATGGATCGGGCGAAAGCGCTGAAAGTCCCCGGCCATCTGCGTATCGGGCTTGATCAACACGATGGCTGGCTGGTGACCATCCTCGGCCTGGCCAGACACGACTCCGATCGGCTTGTGCAGGATGATCGTTGCCAGGGCGGCCTGCTGGTTCTGTGCCTTGGTCGCCAGCACGATCTCGGCGTCCGGCGCACAGCGCGTGCCAAGCTGCGTCACCTTCTCGCCGTTCACATAGACCATGCCGCGCTCGATGTAGGCATCGGCTTCGCGGCGCGAGCACAGCCCGCGCTGCGCCATCAGCTTGGAGATTCTTTCACCTTGTTGCGTATCATTCATGGATTCCATTCTAGTCGCCGACCATGCTGAGTTACAGACACGTTTTCCACGCCGGCAACCATGCCGACGTCCTCAAGCACTCGGTGCTGCTCGCGGTGCTCGACTATTTCAACCAGAAGGACAAACCCTACTGGCTGATTGACACGCACGCCGGCGCAGGTGGCTATCGCCTCGATGCCGGCCGTGCCACGACGCACGCCGAATACGCGGATGGCGTCGGCCGGCTGTGGAATCGCACTGACCTGCCCCAGTTGCTCGCCCGCTATGTCGAGGCGGTGCGCGTCGACAACCCGGACGGCAAGATCAAGCGTTATCCCGGTTCTCCCCTGCTCGCCTTGCGTGCGATGCGGCCTGCCGACAAGCTGCGCCTGTTCGAACTGCATCCCGCCGACGTCAAGCTGTTGGCGCAGAACATCGCCGGCGCCGCGCCCGATGCGCAAAAGCGCGTGGCGATCAAGCAGGAAGACGGTTTCACGGGCATGAAGGCATTGCTGCCCCCGCCATCGCGCCGCGGTCTCGTGCTCATCGACCCGGCCTACGAGGACAAGCGCGACTACCTGCAGGTCGTCACGGCAATCAAGGAAGGCCTGCAGCGCTTCGCTACCGGTACCTTCATGGTCTGGTACCCGTTGCTGCAGAAGAACGAGAGCATCACGCTCGCCGGCAAGTTGAAGAAGCTGGCACCCGAGTGGCTGAACGCGACGCTCACCGTGCAACCGCCCGCCGCCGATGGCATGGGCATGCACGGCAGCGGCGTGTTTCTCGTCAATCCGCCATGGACGCTCGCCGCCGCGCTGAAGGACACGCTGCCATGGCTGGCCGATACTCTCGCGGTTGAAAAAGTCGGCGCTGGCTGGACGGCAGAAACCTCAGCTCAATAGTTCTGCCCGGTTGCGGAACAGTTCGAGCGCCTCGGGATTCGCCAGCGCCTCGCTGTTCTTCACGGCACGGCCATGCACGACCTCGCGCACGGCGAGTTCGACGATCTTGCCGCTCTTGGTGCGCGGGATGTCGGCCACCTGCAGGATCTTCGCCGGCACGTGGCGCGGCGTGGTGTTGGCGCGGATTTGCTCCTTGATGCGCTTGGCCAGCACGTCGTCAAGCGTCAGGCCTTCCTTGAGCTTGACGAACAGCACGACGCGGACATCATTCTCAAAGTCCTGACCGATGACGATCGATTCGAGCACCTCGGGCAGCTTCTCGACCTGCCGGTAGATTTCCGCCGTGCCGATACGCACGCCGCCGGGATTGAGCGTCGCGTCCGAGCGGCCATAAATGATGAATCCGCCATGTGATGTCTTCTCGGCGAAATCGCCGTGGCACCAGATGCCGGGAAAACGTTCGAAATAGGCGGCACGGTACTTCGCGCCGTCCGGGTCGTTCCAGAAGCCGACCGGCATCGATGGAAAGGGTTGGGTGCAGACCAGCTCGCCCTTCACGCCAACCACGGGTTTGGCATTCTCGTCGACCACATCGACCGCCATGCCGAGGCCGGCGCACTGGATCTCGCCGCGCCACACCGGCCCGATCGGGTTGCCGAGCACGAAGCACGAGACGATGTCGGTGCCGCCGGAAATCGAGGCGAGTTGCAGGTCGGCCTTGATGTCGCGATAGACGTAGTCGAAGCTCTCGGGCGAGAGCGGGCTGCCGGTCGAGAACATCGCGCGCAAGGCGGACAGGTCGTGCGTCGCGCGCGGCTTGAGTTCGATCTTGGCGCAGGCGTCGATGAACTTCGCCGAGGTGCCGAAGTGCGTCATGCCTTCGGCCTGCGCGTAGTCAAACAGCACGCGGCCACGGCCGACGAAGGGCGAGCCGTCGTAGAGCAGCAGCGTCGCCTCGGAGGCGAGCGCCGAAACCAGCCAGTTCCACATCATCCAGCCACAGGTGGTGAAGTAGAACACCTTGTCGCCGGGCTTGACGTCTGATTGCAGGCGGTGCTCCTTCAGGTGCTGCAGCAGCGCGCCGCCGGCGCCGTGCACGATGCACTTGGGCACGCCCGTGGTACCTGACGAATAGAGGATGTAGAGCGGATGGTCGAAGGGCAGCGGCAAAAACTCGATCTCGGTTTGCGCGCGCCAGGGTGCGACGAAATCACCGCGCGTCACGGCATTCGGGATGCGTGACAGATCATGCCCGGTCTCATGCACGTAGGGCGAAACGATGACCTTGCGCACCGAGGGCAGGCCCGCGACGATGTCGCGCACCTTGTCGAGCGTATCGAGCGGCTTGCCGTTGTAGAAATAGCCGTCGGCGACGAACAGCAGCTTGGGCTGTACCTGGCCGAAGCGGTCGAGCACGCCCTGAACGCCGAAATCGGGAGAAGCCGAGGTGAAGATCGCGCCGAGCGACGACGCAGCCAGCAGCGCAATCAGCGTTTCGGGCAGGTTTGGCATGTAAGCCGCGACCACGTCGCCGGCGACGATGCCTTCCGCCTTCATCGCCGCAGTGAGGCGCGCGACGCGCAGATAGAGTTCGCCGTAGGTCATGCGGCGGCTGACTTTCTCCTCGCCGCGGAAGACCAGCGCCGTGCCGTCGTCGCGCCGGCGTAGCAGGTTCTGTGCGTAGTTCAGTCGCGCATCGGGAAACCAGCGCGCACCGGGCATGCGGTCCCCATCGACGAGGATGCATTGCCCCTTCTTTCCCCGCACTTCCGCAAAGTCCCAGAGCAGCGACCAGAAGTCGGCAGGATGCTCGATCGACCAGCGATGGATCGCGGCATAGTCCGCCGGCAGGTTGGCGCGCGCCGCAAAGGCGGTCAGGTTCGCGGCAGCGGCACGTGCTGCCGGGGGCTGCCACATCAGTTGCTCACTCATGGGGGTAGGCATTCCGAATGAAGTCGGGCAATGGCAAGGACTTGCCGGTGCGCGGATTCCACCACACCAGCTTCGAGGCACCTTCGGCATACAGCGTTTCGTCACCGAGGCAGCGCATTTCATAGAAAGTTGGCAGACTGCTGCGACCCGGCTTGCCGATCAGCGTACGCACCTCGACAGTCGCCGGATAAGTGATCGGCTTGAAGAAGGTACAGCTCGCATTGATGATCACCACGCCCTCGTCGGCCGCGACATTGAGGGCATAGTCGAGCGCCATCAGCCAATCGACGCGCGCCTGCTCGGCATAACGGAAATATACGGTGTTGTTGACGTGGCCGAGTGCGTCCATGTCGCCCCAGCGCACGGGAATGTGCGTCACATGTACCAGATGGTGAGGATGTTCCATGATTGCCGGCGCCAGAATGGGGTCGGCAAATTATAATCACGCGCAAACACCACTCAGGAGGAGAACGATGGAAGCGATCGCACGTGAGGCGATGGAATTCGATGTGGTGGTGGTCGGCGGCGGCCCGGCGGGCCTCGCGGCGGCGATCCGGCTCAAGCAGCTCGATGCAGGCATCAACGTCTGCCTGATCGACAAGGGCGCGGAAATCGGTGCCCACATCCTCTCCGGTGCGGTGATGGACCCGCGCGCATTGACCGAACTGTTTCCGGACTGGCAGGAACGCGACGCCCCGCTCGACACGCCCGTCACCGAAGACCGTCTGCTGTTCCTCACCGAAACGGGCGCCTATGCCCTGCCCGCCGCTCTGCTGCCGGCCTGCTTCCATAACGCCGGCAACTACGTCATCAGCCTCGGCGACGTCTGCCGCTGGCTCGGCCAGCAGGCCGAAGCCCTGGGCGTCGAGGTCTATGCCGGCTTCGCGGGTGCGGACGTGCTCTACGACGGCGATCGTGTGGCCGGCGTCATCACCGGCGACATGGGCGTGTTGAAGGACGGCACGCCCGGGCCCAACTTCCAGCCGGGCATGGAACTGCGCGCGAAATACACGCTGTTCGCCGAAGGCTGCCGCGGCCACCTCGGCAAACGGCTCGAGCAGCGTTTCAACCTGCGTGCCGGCGCCGACCCGCAGGTCTATGGGATCGGCATCAAGGAACTCTGGCAGGTGACGCCGGAACAGCACGTCAAGGGACGGGTGATGCACACCGCCGGCTGGCCGCTGGACAACGATACCTACGGCGGCGGCTTCTGCTACCACTACGCCAACGCCACCCAGCAGAACCTCGTCTCTTTTGGCCTCGTCGTCGGCCTCAGCTACAAGAACCCCTACCTCGCACCCTTCGAGGAAATGCAGCGGCTCAAGACGCATCCCGCGCTACGTCCGATTTTCGCGGGTGGCACGCGGCTCGCCTACGGCGCGCGCGCCCTCGCCTCCGGCGGTCTGCAGGCGCTGCCAAAGCTGATCTTTCCCGGTGGCGCGCTGATCGGTGACGATGCGGGCTTCCTCGTTGCCTCGCGCATCAAGGGTTCGCACAGTGCGATCAAGTCCGGCATGCTCGCGGCCGAAGCCACAGCCGCCGCGCTGGCCGAGAATCGCAGCGGGGATGAACTTACCGCCTACCCGCAAGCCTTCCGTGCCTCATGGCTGTTCGACGAACTGCATCGCGCGCGCAACTTCAAGCCGCTGATGGCCAAGGGCCTGTGGAAGGGCTCGGTACTGTTCGGCATCGACCAGCAAGTGTTTCGTGGCAAGGCACCCTGGACGCTGCGGCTCAGCGCGGACCATACCAAGCTCAAGCCGGCCGCACAATGCCAACCGATCGACTACCCGAAACCCGACGGTGTACTCACTTTCGACCGACTCTCGTCGGTCTTCCTCTCCAACACCAACCATGAGGAAGACCAGCCCTGCCATCTGCGTCTCAAGGATGATGCCGCGCCTGTCGCCCACAACCTGCCGCTCTATGGCGCACCCGAACAGCGCTACTGCCCGGCCGGCGTCTATGAGATCGTCGAGGAAGGGGGCAAAGCGCGCCTGCAGATCAACGCGCAGAACTGCGTGCACTGCAAGACCTGCGACATCAAGGATCCGGGCCAGAACATCGACTGGGTGACGCCGCAGGGCGGCGAAGGACCGATCTATCAGGGGATGTGAAAGTCGGCGCTGGCGGGACGGCACTTACGGTTTGAAAAGCACCGCCAGCCAGATCGATGGCTGTGCTGCATCAGTCCATTCGACACGATGCCGCGCATGTGCCGGAATATGCAGCCAGTCGCCGAGTTTGAGGTCGCGCGCTTCAACTTCGCTTTCAAAGCGCAGGCTCGCCGCTCCCGATAAAAGGACAACCCACTCGTCTTCCGGTTGGTCGTACCAGAATCCCTCTGGACTGGCCTGTCCGGTCGAAACGATGCGCTCGATGCGCAGGCCCGCGCGCATCAGCAATGCTTCACAATGCTCCTGATCGGCCGACGCCGGCAATCCGGAAAACAAATTGCCTGCAGCAAACGTCATCGCGATTGTCAGAGCGAGGCTTCGTTCAGCGCCAGCACGCTCGCGCCGCCGGCGGTGATGCGCCGCGCCAGTCCGTTCGCCTCGACCAGCACGTGATCGGCATAGAAGCGCGCGGTTTTCAGCTTCGCCGCGAAAAAAGGTGCCGTCTCGCCAGCACCGACTTTTGCACAGGCCGCCAGCGCGGCGCGCCCCATCTGCCAGCCGCCGGAAACGATGCCCAGCAGTTCGAGGAAGGGTACGGCGCCCGCCGCGACCGCACGCACATCAGCAGCATAGTTCGCGACGATGTAGTCGCCGGCTGCCGCGACCGCATCGATGCCCTCGCCCAGCGCCGCCGCGATCGCACGACAATCGGCATCACCCTTGGCGGCGAGATCGGACTGCGTCGCGCGCATCTGCGCGATCACAGTTTTCAGCGTCGCCCCGCCCTCGCGCGCGATCTTGCGGCCGATCAGGTCATTCGCTTGTATCCCCGTAGTGCCTTCGTAGATCGTCGTGATGCGCGCGTCACGCATGAACTGCGCGGCACCGGTCTCCTCGATGAAACCCATGCCGCCATGCACCTGCACGCCGAGGTAGGCAATACGGTTGGCAGTTTCGGTGAGCCAGCCCTTCACCACCGGCGTCATCAGATCGACGAAAGCCTGGTTCCGCTGCCGCTCGCCCGCGTCGGGATGATGCAGCGCCTTGTCCTGCGCGGCGGCCGTAACGTAGGCGAGCGCGCGCATCGCCTCGATCTGCGCCTTCATCAGCATCAGCATGCGCCGCACGTCGGGGTGCTGCACGATGGCGACGGAATCAGCGGAACCTTCGATCGCGCGACTCTGCACGCGCTCCTTGGCATAGGCCAGCGCGTGCTGATAGGACGCCTCGGCATTGCCCAGCCCTTCGAGGCCGACCGCATAGCGCGCCGCGTTCATCATGATGAACATGTACCTCAAGCCTTCGTTCGGCTTGCCGACGAGTTCACCGCTAGCGCCACCGTTGTCGCCGAAGCTCATCACGCAGGTCGGGCTGGCATGGATGCCGAGCTTGTGCTCGATCGATACGCAGTACGCATCGTTGCGTGCCCCAAGGCTGCTGTCGGCATTGACGAGGAATTTCGGCACGACGAACAGCGAAATGCCCTTCACGCCGGGCGGTGCGTCCGGAAGGCGTGCCAGCACGAGGTGGACGATGTTTTCGGCAAGATCGTGCTCGCCGTAGGTGATGAAGATCTTCTGGCCGAAAATGCGATAGCTGCCATCCGCCTGCGGCTCGGCGCGCGCGCGGATCGCGGCGAGGTCGGAGCCGGCCTGCGGCTCGGTGATATTCATCGTGCCGGTCCATTCGCCGGATACCATCTTCGGTAGATAGGCCGCCTTCTGTTCCGGCGAGCCGCACAGCTCCAGCGCCTCGATCGCGCCGTCGGTGAGCATCGGGCAGAGCGCGAAGGCATGGTTGGCGGACTTCCACATCTCGCGCACCGCAGCCGAAACCACGCGCGGCAGGCCCTGCCCGCCGAATTCCGGATCATGGCCGAGGCCCATCCAGCCGTTGTCGACAAACTGGCGATAGGCAGCGCCGAAGCCGGCCGGCATCGTGACGGACTTGTCAGACCACTGCGTGCCTTCGCGGTCGCCGACCCGATTCAGCGGCGCCAATACGCCACCGGCAAACTTGCCGGCTTCTTCAAGAATCGCGGCGACGACATCCGCCGTCGCCTCCTCGCAGCCCGGCAATTGCGTAATCTCATCCAGTCCGGCGAGTTCCTTCAGCACGAATTGCATGTCCTGCAACGGGGCGGCGTAGTTCATGAACGCGGTTCCTTTTTCTGCCAGAGATAGCGCCGGTCATCGAAACTGCCGACCCAGCGCGGGTAATAAACAACCATCAATGTGATGGCAGCGCCATTGAGCCAGGCTTCGGCGAAGCCGAGCAGGATGTAGAAGAGCAGGTAATCCGACATCAGCAGGTCGAAGCTATAGATGCCGGCCCCCCAGAACAGCAGGCCGCTGAACAAGCCACTGGCCACCGCTGCCAGTGCACCGCCGAAGAAGGCGGCAACAAAAAAAAAGACGAAGATGTTCGGTGGCAGGTAGCGTTCGACGAAGCGCAGTACCACATGCGCGACGAAAACGGGCACCACGATCAGCGCCAGCGCATTCAGCGCGAAGACCTGCCAGCCCTCGATGCCCTTCAGGCCCGCGTTGAAGGTCACGGCAGCCAGCACGAGCGACAAGCCGATCATGGCCAGCTGTCGGCCAAACATCAGCGTGAAGGCAGTCACCCCGAGCAGGTGGAGATGCAGGCCCGGCTTGGCGCCGGCCTTGAGGCTCCACACCACCGCCAGCACGACGATCGTCCCCATCCAGACATGCATCTGGTCGTTGTCTGCGAGGCGCTTCCAAGGCGCAGTACGGACGGCCCAGAGCAACAGCAGGGCATACGGGAAAAAGGCCCCGTATGCCCAGAAGTCGCCGAATAGGCCGTCGGTGAAGTTCATGCCGGAAAGGACATCACAGTGCTGCCGTCAGTTCCGGCACAATTTTGAAGAGGTCGCCGACGAGGCCGTAGTCTGCCACCGAGAAGATCGGCGCATCCGGATCCTTGTTGATCGCGACGATGACCTTGCTGTCCTTCATGCCGGCGAGGTGCTGGATCGCGCCCGAAATGCCAATCGCGATATAGAGCTGCGGCGCGACCACCTTGCCGGTCTGGCCAACCTGGTAGTCGTTCGGCACAAAGCCGGCATCGACGGCCGCCCGGCTTGCACCGAGCGCAGCATTCAGCTTGTCGGCCAAAGGTTCAAGCAGCTGATGGTAGTTCTCGCCACTGGCAAGGCCACGGCCGCCGGAGACGATCACCTTCGCCGCGCCGAGTTCGGGACGTGCCGACTTGGTCAGCTCGCGGCCGACCAGTTGCGTCAGGCCGAGGTCGGGGCCGGCGGGGATGCTTTCCACGGAGGCAGTGCCCCCCTGCCCTGCTGCATCGAATGCCGTCGTCCGTACCGTGATGACTTTGACTGTATCGCTGCTCTTTACGGTCGCCAAGGCGTTGCCGGCGTAGATCGGGCGGATGAAGGTGTCGGGGCTTTCGATGCCACAGATCTCGGAGATCTGGGCGACGTCGAGCAAGGCGGCGACACGCGGCAGCAGGTTCTTGCCAAAGGTGGTGGCCGGGGCAAGGATATGGGTGTAGCTGGCGGCGTTGTCCTTAACGAGTGCGGCGAGGTTCTCGGCGGTCTGGTCGGCATAGTGGGCCGCATCGGCAAGCTTCACCTTGGCCACGCCGGCAAGCGTGGCGGCGGCCTGTGCGGCAGCGGCGCAGCCGCTACCGGCAACCAACAAATGTATATCCCCGCCGATCTTTGCGGCAGCAGTAACGGTATTGAGGGTCGCAGCCTTCAGGCTGGCGTTGTCGTGTTCGACGATAACAAGGATGCTCATGCGATCACCTTCGCTTCGTTCTTGAGTTTCGCCACCAGCTCGGCGACGTCCGCAACCTTGACGCCGGCCTGCCGCTTCGGCGGCTCGGCAACCTTCAGCGTGGCAAGCCGCGGGGCGATGTCGACGCCCAGATCGGCCGGCTTGAGCACATCCATCGGTTTTTTCTTGGCCTTCATGATGTTGGGCAGCGTAGCGTAACGCGGCTCGTTGAGGCGCAGGTCGGTGGTAACGATGGCCGGCAGCTTGAGCGCCAGCGTTTCAAGTCCGCCATCGATTTCACGCGTCACCGTTGCTTTGCCTTCAGCGACCACCACTTTCGATGCGAAGGTGGCCTGCGGCCAGCCGAGCAACGCGGCGAGCATCTGGCCGGTCTGGTTTGCATCGTCGTCGATGGCCTGCTTGCCGAGGATCACGAGTTGTGGCTGTTCATTGTCGCACACGGCCTTGAGCAGCTTGGCAACCGCCAGCGATTGCAGCGTCTCGGCCTGCGCGGCATCGGTCTCGACGAGGATGGCGCGATCGGCACCCAACGCCAGCGCCGTACGCAACTGCTCCTGACAGACGGTCGCGCCGCAGGAAATGGCAACCACCTCGGTGGCGATGCCGGCTTCCTTGAGCCGCACCGCCTCTTCCACCGCAATCTCATCGAAGGGGTTGAGCGCCATCTTGACACCGGTCAGCTCGACACCGCTCTGGTCGGCCTTGACGCGCACCTTCACGTTGTAATCGATTACCCGCTTGACGGGCACAAGGACCTTCATGTTGCTCTCCTGATCTGTTTATTGTCGGGCGAATCTACTGTGTTGCCCGTATCGCCGTTGTCGCGCCCGCGACAATTCGCGACTAGCCTTTCCTTTTGTTCATGAAACCGTCGATGCCGGCGACAGCGTCGTCGGTCATCATGTTGCAGGCCATCGTCTCACTGGCAAGCTGGTAGGCGCCCATCAGCCCCATTTCGAGCTGGTGGTAAAAGAGCTGCTTGCCCATCGTTATGGCGGTCTGCGACTTGGCGCAAATGCTGTCGGTGAGGCGCCTGACCTCGGCGTCAAGCGCATCGGCCGGGCAGACGCGATTGACGAGGCCGCGCCGCTGCGCTTCGAGGGCGTCGATGAACTCGCCAGTCAGCAGCATTTCCAGCGCCTGCTTGCGGCCCATGTTGCGCGACAGCGCAACGGCGGGCGTCGAACAGAACAGGCCGACATTGATCCCTGAAACAGCAAACTTCGCCACATCGGCGGCCACGGCGAGATCACAACTGGCGACGAGCTGGCAGCCGGCGGCCGTCGCGATGCCATGCACGCGCGCGATGGTTGGCTGGGGCAGCTCGGTCAGCATCGTCATGACGCGGCCGCACTGCCTGAACAGCGCCTGCATGTAGGTCTTGTCGTGGTTGGCGCGCATCTGCTTGAGGTCGTGGCCGGCACAGAAGGCCCGGCCCGCGCCGGCGATGACGACCACACGTGCCGTCTCGTCAGCGCCGACTTTTACCAGTGCCGACTGCAACGCCTCCAGCAGTTCAGTGGACAACGCATTGAACTGCGCGGGCCGGTTGAGCGTGAGGGTGACAACGCCTTCATGGTCGTGGCGCAACAGCAACGCTTCTTCTGTCATGTTCATTTCTCCTTGCATTGGGCGGCGGTCTGCGGCCGCTCGCGGGTCAGCTCGGCGAGCCAGCGGGTGAGGTCCTGCGCCAAGGCATCGGCACCGGCACGCGTCGCCTGCACACCGCCTCGTGCATCCGGCGATTCGGCCGTCTTGACGATATGGAATACCTGCTGCGCGAGGACAGTATCGCCCCGCAAGGGCTGCAGGCTGGCACGCGCTTCGAGCACAACATGGCTTGCACGCGGGCCATCGAAGCGCTGTTCGAGCTCATCGAGCCAAACGATCAGGCGGCAGCCCGGTCCGGCATCCGCGTTCTGCCCGGACAGGATGCGCCGCTGCAACCAGCGTTCCAGCAATTCGCCCGGCGGCGCGACCCAGCGGTTTTCAGCATAGCTGAGCCGTGTCAGCGGATCGGCATAGCTCAAGCGGTACAACTGCATCGGCGAGTCGAGCCAGGCGGCGACGCGCACATCGATGCGGGAGATCGTGACACCGGTCGCCGGCCAGCGACCACTTTGTTCAGCCGGATCGCCCAGATCGTGACGCGCAATATCGACGGGGCGGGGCGGATTGCCGACACAGGCCGCGAGCAGGAAGGCAGACAGGATGGCAATTACATACCGCATAAGTTATTCCTTCACCGCCGGAGCCACGAAACCGCTTTCGCCGGGGCCGGGGCGCGGGGGCGTGGTGCCAAACAGGATAGCTTGCGGCGTATCGTTGAGCGTGTCGATCAACCGGTCGAGGCGCCGCGTGGCGGCGGCCACGTCGCGCATCAGCGCTTCGGCACGCGGCAGGGTCTCGGCATCGAGCCGGTCGCCGACCTTGCCGGCGCCGAGCGCGAGCCCGTCGAGCCGCTGCGCCAGGCCATTCAAGGTCGCCAGCAAGGTACGCGCTTCGGCAGCCAGTGGTGCAGCCTCGCCTGTGGTTTTTTCGAGGCTGGCGAGCAAACCGTTGAGCCGGCCGATATTGGTCTCCGACAACGCGGCACGCAGCCCGGCCATGATGGTCGGCAAGTCCTTCAGGCTTGCGGAAGCGGTAGAGAGATTGTCGAAGGTCCGTTGCAGATTCTGCAGATTGCGGTCATCGAGCAGACGATTGAGGCGCGTGCTCAGCTCGGCCACCTGCCCGGTAATGTCGCCGGCCTTGTCGCCAAGCTTTTCCAGTAACCCGGGCTGCATCCGCAGGCGTGGCGGATTGCTGTCGTCGGGATCGAGGGGCCTGCCATTCGCGCCGCCCTCTTCCAGCATCACATAGGCCAGCCCGGTGATGCCCTGGGTGTTGAGCTTCGCCAGCGTTTTGTCGGTGAGCCGATATTGCCGGCCGAGGGTAATCTCGACCAGCAGCGTGGCCGGATCGGCCGGATCGGTCCGGATGTCCTTGACCTTGCCAGCGCTGATGCCGCGGTAGCGCACCTGCGCCTCCAGATTGAGGCCGGTCACATTGCCGCGCGTTTCGAGCAGGTAGGTATGTGTCTGGTCACGCTTGCCGCCCAGCCACCAGAGTGCCAGCGCGGCAGCGACCAGGAAGACGATGGCGAACAGCCCGGCCAGCAGGGCATGGGAGCGGTTTTCCATGATCAGAATTCAGAGGGCATGATTGAGTGCGTGGCGACCGCGGCTGGAATGGAAAAAATTATGCACGAAGGGATGGTCGATGCGCATGATTTCCTCGATCGCGGCATAGGCGAGGATGCGCTGCTCGGCCAGCACCGCCACGCGCGTCGCCAGCGCGGCCAGCGTGTCGAGGTCGTGCGTCACCAGCACCACAGTCAGGCCCAGCTCTTCGCCGAGCATGCGCGTCAGGCGTTCGAAACTTTCGGAACGGTCGGGATCGAGGCCGGCGGTCGGTTCGTCAAGCAGCAGCAGTTCCGGTTCGAGCGCCAGCGCCCGCGCCAGCGCGACGCGCTTGATCATGCCACCAGAAAGTTCGGCCGGCATCAGCATGGCGTCACGCGGCAACAGCTCGACCATCTCCAACTTGAGCATGACGAGGTCACGGATCGTCGCCTCGTCGAGAATCTTCAGCTCGCGCAGCGGAAAGGCGATGTTGTCGAAGACATTGAAGGCCGAAAACAGAGCGCCCTGCTGGAACAGCACGCCGAAGCGCTGGCGCAGCGCCCGCTCCCGGGCAACACCACCACCGAACAGCGGCTCGCCGAAGAGGCGGATCTCGCCCTCGGTCGGCGTCAGCAGGCCGATCATCTGGCGCAGCAGGGTCGTCTTGCCACTGCCGGAATCCCCCACCAGCGCCACCATCTCCCCGCGCCGGATATCGAGATCCAGATGACGGTGCACCCAGCGGCCGCCGAAACGGGTCGACAGGTCGCGCACGCTGACGACGGCGTCATTCATTTCGGCAACCCGATGCTGCGCGTGGCGATGGCGAACACCGCGTCGATGAGGATCACGACCGTGATCGCGGAAACGACCGAGGCGGTCGTGTTGAACGACAGGCTTTCGGTATTCGGCTTGACCCGCAGGCCGAAATGGCAGGCGACCAGCGCAATGGCCGCACCGAAGACGACCCCCTTGGCGAGACCGATCCAGAGATTCGCCACCGGCACCGCCTTGGGCAGGGTTTCGATGAAGAAGCCGTAGCCGATGTCGAGCTGAATATTCGCCGCCACCATGCCACCGAAGAGCGCGATGGCTGACGTCCACAACACCAGCAGTGGCATCGTGATGCCCAGTGCGACGACCTTCGGAAAAATCAGGCGCAGCCCGCGCGGCACCCCCATCGCGGCGAGCGCGTCAATTTCTTCGGTAACGCGCATCACGCCCAGTTGTGCCGTCATCGCCGAGCCGGACCGCCCGGCCACCAGCACGGCGACCAGCACCGGGCCGAGCTCGCGGATGATGCCGAGACCGAGGATATTGACGATGAACATGTCGGCCCCGAACTGGCTCAATTGCAGTGCCGACAGGTAAGACAGCACGATGCCGATGAGGAAGCCGACCAGCGCGGTGACCGGCATCGCGCGCACGCCACTCTTGTAGATGTTGGCGGAGATCTCCCGCGCCGGCAGATCGCCGGGATAACGCAGCAGGTGCAGGCCGTCGAGCACCAGTTGTCCCAGCAGCGTGACGAAGGCCCGCAGATGCCGCAGCAACCCCAGGGCAATGAACCCGAGCATTTCGAGCCAGGCGAAGGGTGGGCGCGGCGGTTCGACATCCGCCTCCCCCGCGTCGGCGACCCGCTCGAAGATACTCTGGTGCTCGGGATCGATCTGCAGGTGCTCGGGAAATTGTCGGCTCCAGATATTCCACAGCAGGAGGGCACCGGCCGAATCGAGCGCCTCGATGGCGCGGCAATCCCAGCGGATGTCCGGCAGACGGGCACCAAGGCGCAGGCGTGCACGCCATTCGGGGCCGGCAGCGGCAATCGAGCGCAGTGTCCAGCGCCCACCAAGAATCAGCTCCACCCCCCCATCGGCACCACGCTGTTCCGAGAATTCGGCGCCGCGCACGGGGTAGCTATCCGTTCGTCCGTTGACCGCGTACCCTGAACTCGATGCCGACGTTCGCCCATTGCTGGACTTCCTCGTCCAGCACGGTGGCCGTCAGCGGCGCGGCCGCCAGCCAGTCGCGATCGACATGGAGGTCATAACCCTTCGCTCCGGCCCGGACGCGAAATTCAGGCATCGGCGCATCGTCGCGGGCGCGGTGCAGCAGCGCTGCGGTGCGCAGGCAGTAGATCAGCAGCCACTCGGGGGATTCCTGCTGTTGCCGCGTCAGCACCTGCACGCGCTCCAGTTTGCCGCGGTGGGCGAGCACCAGTCGCTCCAGCAAGGCCTGGTCGCGCCGGGAAAACCCCGGCATGTCGGCATTCGCAAGGATGTAGGCGCTGTGCTTGTGGTAACTCGAATGTGCGATCGAGATGCCGACTTCGTGCAGGCGCGCCGCCCAGGCGAGGAACTGCGCGGCAGGCGATGTTTCGACGTCATCCTGCGGCCGTAGCTGCTGGTAGAAATCGAGCGCGGTCGTGGCGATGCGCGCCGCCTGCCGGCGATCCACCTCGTAACGCTGCATGAAGCGGCTGACGGTCGCCTCGCGCAAATCGTCGTGGTGATAACGGCCAAGCAGATCATAGAGCACGCCCAGCCGCAGCGCCCCTTCGGAAAACGTCATGTCTTCGAGACCGAACTCCTTGAACACGGCCGACATGATCGCCACGCCGCCGGGAATCACCGGCACGCGTTCCGGCCGCATGCCATCCAGACCGGCCCGAGCGGCATGGCCCGCCTGGATCAGGCGGCTGCGCAGCCGTTCGAGGCCATCGCGCGTGATGCTGCCGCTGGCGAAACCGTTGAATTCGAGCAGGTCGCAGATTGCCTTGGCGGAGCCGGATGACCCCACCGCCACATCCCAGCCGGTGGCGCGATAGGTATGCACGATGGTCTGCAATTCGCGGCGGGCCGCCAGTTCGGCTTCCTTCATGCCGCGCTTGTCGATGCGCCCATTCGGGAAGTAGCGCAGGCTGTAGCTCACGCAGCCCATGTAGAGCGATTCGAGGTGCAGTGGCTTGATGTTGCGGCCGATGATGAATTCGGTCGAACCGCCACCGATATCGACGACCAGATGACGGCTGCGCTGGTTCGGCAGGGTATGCGCCACGCCCAGATAAATCAGGCGCGCTTCTTCGCGACCGGCGATGACCTCGATCGGAAAGCCGAGCGCTTCTTCCGCCTGTTCCAGAAACGCAGGTGCATTCTTGGCCACCCGCAGGGTGTTGGTGGCGACAGCCCGCACCGAGTCGGGCGCGAAACCGCGCAGGCGTTCGCCGAAGCGGGCCAGCGCGACCAACCCGCGTTCCTGCGCGGCCGCGTCGAGCAGCTTGTCCGGGCCCAAACCCGCGGCGAGGCGGACCGTTTCCTTGAGGCCGTCGAGCGGATAAATCTGGTTGCCGACGATGCGTCCGACCTGCAGGCGGAAGCTGTTGGAACCCATGTCGACGGCGGCGACGTGTTCATGAACCACGATGAGCAATCCAGTCCGTGATTGGCGGTGTGCGGATTCTAGCCCAGCGGGCCGGCAAAACTCGGCGCAGGGCCGTCCCAAGCCGAGCCCCCCTGTGGGGGCAGCGAGCTGTTTTTGCGAGTGCGGGGGGCTAATAATATCGGCACTGGCGGGACGGCACACCGGCATGTCATACTAATGTCACTTGAACGCTCCAGCCTGCCGGACTTACCACCCGGCACACAACTACATGAACATCCTCACCGCTCCGCACGAATTTCCCGCCGACCATTTTCTTAACCGCGAACTATCGCTGCTCGCCTTCAATCGCCGCGTGCTGGCGCAGGCTGCCGACACCGAGGTGCCGCTATTGGAACGGCTGCGCTTCCTTTGCATCGTCTCGTCCAACCTTGACGAATTCTTCGAAATCCGTGTTGCCGGCATCAAGGAGCAGATCAAGCTGCGCACCAGCGTTACCGGCGCCGACCGGCGCAGCGCACAGGAGGTGTTCCGCCGGATCACACAGGAAGCGCACGCGCTGATCGAGGACCAGTACGCGCTGCTCAACCAGGTGATCCTGCCGGCACTGCGCGAGGAAGGCATCTTTTTCTACAAGCGTTCGGAATGGAGCGAGGCGCAGCAAGCCTGGATCCATGACTACTTCCGTCGCGAAGTGATGCCGGTGCTGACGCCGATCGGCCTCGACCCGGCCCACCCCTTCCCGCGCGTCCTCAACAAGAGCCTGAATTTCGCCGTCGAACTCGAAGGCAAGGACGCGTTCGGCCGCAGCTCCGGTGCCGCCATCGTGCAAGCGCCGCGCGCGCTGCCACGCGTGATCCAGCTCCCGCGTGAGCTGACCGGCGTCGATTACGGCTTCGTCTTCCTGTCGTCGATCCTGCACCGCCATGTCGGCGCGTTGTTCACCGGCATGAACATCCTCGGCTGCTACCAGTTCCGCGTCACGCGCAACTCCGACCTGTTTGTCGATGAGGAAGAAGTCAAGAACCTGCGCACCGCGCTGCAGGGCGAATTGCCGCAGCGCCACTTCGGCGACGGCGTGCGCCTCGAAGTGCCCGACAACTGCTCCGAGACAATGCGCGAATTCCTGCTCCAGCAGTTCGGCCTGACGCACGCCGATCTCTACCAGGTGCGCGGCATCGTCAACCTGGTGCGCCTGATGTCGGTGCCCGACCGCGTCGACCGTCCCGATCTCAAGTTCAAGCCCTTCTCGCCCGGTCTGCCGAAGCAGCTCGCCGGTCGCTACGACCTGTTTGACGCGATCAAGAAGAACGACATCCTGCTGCACCACCCCTACCAATCCTTCACGCCGGTCATCGAGTTCCTCAAGCAGGCGGCTGACGACCCGCAGGTGGTGGCGATCAAGATGACCGTCTATCGCACCGGCACCGATTCGGTGCTGATGGAACACCTGCTGCGTGCTGCCCAAAAGGGCAAGGAAGTCACCGTCGTCGTTGAGCTGATGGCGCGTTTCGACGAGGAAGCCAACCTCTCGATCGCCGCACGGCTCGAAGAGGCCGGTGCCCACGTCGTCTATGGTGTATTCGGCTACAAGACCCACGCCAAGCTGATGCTCGTCCTGCGCCGCGAAGAGCAAGGCTATCGTCGCTATGTGCATCTCGGTACCGGCAACTACCATCCGCGCACCACGCGCTTCTATACCGATTTCGGCCTGATGACCTGCAATGACGAGATGGCCGAGGACGTCAATGAAGTTTTCAAGCAGCTCACCGGCCTGGGCAAGGCCAGCGCGCTGACCCACCTCTGGCAGGCACCCTTCACGCTGCACGCCAATATGGTGGAAGCCATCCGCGCCGAAACCGAAATCGCCAGGGCCGGGCGCAAGGGCCACATCATCGCCAAGATGAACTCGCTGCTCGAACCGGAAATCATCGAGGCGCTCTATGCCGCCAGCCAGGCCGGCGTCCGAGTCGACCTGCTGGTGCGCGGCGTCTGCTGCCTGCGCCCGGGCGTGCCGGGACTGTCCGAGAACATCCACGTGCGTTCGGTCATCGGTCGCTTCCTCGAACATCATCGCATCTACTACTTCCATGCCGACGGTGCCGACCGGCTTTACCTCGCCAGCGCCGACTGGATGGAGCGCAACTTCTTCCGCCGCATCGAGGTCGCCTTCCCGGTGCTCGATCCGAAGCTCAAGCGCCGTGTGATGAAGGAAGGCCTGCGCAGCTACCTCGCCGACAACTGCCAGGCCTGGGACATGGACAGCGAGGGCAACTACCGTATCAAGCCCTCGCGCCGCGTGCGCACCTGCGCACAGAATCTGCTGCTGGCGGAACTGGGCGAGGAATAAACAAAAGTCGGCGCTGGCAGGACGGCCCCCCCAGCGCCAACTTGAGCGGACTGCTCGGGTAATACCCACGCGACCGGGCTGGGGATTAGAATCGCCCGCACCCTGAACCCATAAAAACGAATCCAGTGGTTCCTGCAAATCCCCCGCTCCAGCCTGTGCTCGACCCGCCGCCTCGCAGCTTCAACTATCTGGCGAACTTCATTGCGCTCTCTTCGCTGGTCCTGCTGCTGCTCGCCTTTTTTCTACTGGTCACCTACAAGCAGACCGAAGAGTCCGTCAGGACCGCCAGCCGCAACGAAGCGCTGGTGCTGGTCAGCCAGGTCGATGCCACGCTGCGACGGCTCGAAGCCAGCGCGAACCTGATTGCCGACCAGTTGCTGGCGGGCCGGGCACCCACGCAAATTCCGGCGCATGAACATGAGCTCATCACACGCCGCCTCGCCGCGCTCGCGCAAAAATTTCCCGAGATTTACGGCTTCAGCCTGTTCGACGAAGAGGGCAAGCTGCGCCTGAGCAGCTACACCAGGCCTGACGGCATCAACATCGCAGACATGGAACACTTCCAGGCTGCACGGCGCAACCCTGATAACAAACTGCACTTCACGGAAACTCTCAAGGCCCGTGCCAATGACCGGATGGTCGTCGCCGCCTACCGCGCCCTGCTCGACCATGACGGCAAGTTCGTCGGCATGCTGGGCGCATCGATCAATCTTGATCACTACGCCCGCATCTTCTCGCAGTTGCAGGTCGGCGAACACGGCATGGTCAGCATTCGGCGCAGCGACGACAGCAAGCTGGTGGTGCGCTGGCCGGAGGTCGCCGAAAAAGCCAACAACCTTGCGACCGGCATCCTGCCTTACCAGAGCATCCAGGCGGGCGAAACTTCCGGCGTGGTTCGCTACGTCGGCAAGACAGATAACGTCGACCGGATCTTCGCCTTCCACAAGATCAGCGACTACCCGTTCTTCGTCCTGGTCGGCCGCGCCGTTGAAGAACAATTCCACTCCTGGCGCAACACTGCCTACCTTTCGTCCCTGCTGGTATTCGTTGCCCTGGCGCTGCTGGGCTGGTTCCTGTATCGACTGCAATCCAGCCAGTCGGCCTTGCAGCGCGAAAACGAGAAATACCTTGCATTGCTGCACAACGCCAGCGACGGCATCCATATCCTCGATGGCAATGGCAATCTGATCGAGGCCAGCGACTCCTTTTGCGCCATGCTGGGTTACACGCGCGCAGAAATGATCGGCATGAACGTCCGCGAGTGGGATGCCAGCCTGACCGAAGAAGAAAGGCAGATCAAGCTCCAGCAACAGCTCGAAAGCCCGGCCCGCGTCGAATTCGAAACCCTGCACCGCCGCAAGGATGGCCCTGTATTTCCCGTCCAGGTCAGCGGCTATCCCTTGCTGCTGGAAGGCCGGATGGTGCTGTTCAATTCCTCGCACGACATTACCGAACGCAAGCGCGCCGAAGAAGCCCTGCAACAACTCAATAGCGAGCTTGAAGAGCGCGTGGCACAAAGGACATCTGAATTGCAGATGGCCCACCAGCAATTGCAGGAAACGCAATTCGCCATGGACAGCGTCGGCATCGGCATTTCCTGGGCCGATTACGAAACCGGACAATTCACCTATGCCAACCGGTATGCCGCCGAATTTCTCGGCTACACCCTCGACGAATACCTGCAACTGCGCGTGACGGATATCGATCCCAACTTCCCCGTGGAAACCTACGATGAAGTCAGAGAGCGCATCCGGCAGGAAAAACGGCTCCAGTTCGAAACGACGCAGAAGACCAAGGATGGCCACCTCCTGCCGGTCGAAATGACAATCTTCTATCATGCCGGTACGGCGGGCGAACGGCCCAAGTTCATCGCCTTCATGTCGGATATCGCGCAGCGCAAGGAAGCCGCGCAGGCCTTGTTACAGGCCAAGGAAGCGGCCGATGCCGCCAACCGGGCCAAGAGCGCCTTCCTCGCGAACATGTCGCACGAAATCCGGACGCCGCTGAATGCGATCTTGGGCCTGAATCACCTGATGCACGATGACAGCCTGACGCCCAAGCAGGTCGAACGGCTGGCAAAGATGGAAATCGCCGGACGTCACCTGCTGTCGATCATCAACGACATCCTTGACCTGTCGAAGATCGAGGCCGGCCGGCTGGAACTGCAAACCGACAACTTCCATCTTTCCGCAGTGCTCGACAATGTCGCCTCGATGATCCGCGAGTCTGCCAGCGCGAAAGGACTGACGCTCGAAATCGATCCTGATGGTGTTCCCCTGTGGCTGCGCGGCGACGCGATCCGGCTGCGTCAGGCGCTGCTTAACTTCGCCAGCAATGCCGTCAAATTCACCGAGCAGGGCAAGATTACCCTCCGCGCCCTGCTGCTCGAAGATAAAGTGAACGGGCTGCTGTGCCGCTTCGAAGTCGCCGACAGCGGCATCGGCCTGACCCCCGAACAACTCGACCGTCTGTTCCAGAACTTCCAGCAGGCCGATGAATCGACCGCACGTAAATATGGCGGCACCGGCCTCGGGCTGGCGCTGACCAAGCGCCTCGTCGAGCTGATGGGCGGAAAAGTCGGCGCTGACAGTACGGCAGGCGATGGCAGCACCTTCTGGTTCACCGTGCCCCTGCAGCGCGGCCACGGGCCGATGCCGCAACAACCCGCCACTCATGCGGGCCAGGGTTCCGAGGCCCGCTTGCTGCAGGGACATCGCGGTGCCCGCATCCTGCTGGCCGAGGACAACCCCATCAATACCGAAGTCGTGCTGGAACTGCTGCACGCCACGGGAATGGATGTCGCGGTTGCCGAAAACGGCCGTGCAGCCGTCGAACTGGTCCGCCTGCAGCACTTCGACCTCATCCTGATGGACATGCAGATGCCCGTGATGGATGGCACCGAAGCGGCACGAACGATTCGCACCATGCCCGAACGTGCCGCCATTCCGATCCTGGCCCTGACCGCCAACGTTTTTGCCGAGGATCGCCGCGCCTGCCTCGCAGCCGGCATGGTCGACATGCTCACCAAACCGGTCGATCCCGCGACACTTTATGACGCCTTGCTGAAGTGGCTGCCGCAGCGCAATGCAATCCCGGACAGCCCTCCCCCGCCACCGTCTCCGGCCCCGGCCACGCCAGCCGTACCAGCCGCAAGCGATGCGGAAATTCTCGAGCGCCTGAGAATCCTGTCCGGCATCGATGTCGACTATGGTCTCAAACTGCTGCACGGCAAAACGGGCAGATATATCAACCTGCTGCGCAATTTCCTCAAATCACAAGGGGAAGACTGGGGCAAACTGGAACATTGCCTGGCCACTGGCGACTGCGCCGAGGCCAAGCGCCAGATTCATTCGCTCAAGGGCGCAGCCGGCACACTGGCCCTGACCGAGATTGCCACGCTGGCCACCCATCTCGATACGCTCCTAGGCGAACCCAACAGCGTGAAGATGCATGCTGAAACCATTCGTGAACTACTGGAAGAAATCAGAACCGAAATGAATACATTTCGCAAGGTTTTGTCTGACTGACAGGAACTGGAAACGATGCAGGACATGGATCGACAGCCGCTCAACGACGTGACTGAAAAGGCTACCCGGATTGCCAGGGAGAATGATGCCGAGCGCCTGCGCGTTCTGGTCGAAAACTCGACCGACGGCATCGCCATCTTCGATCAGGATCACCGCATCATCGAGGCCAATCGTCGATTCGGGGAAATGCTCGGCTACAGCCACGAGGAATTGCTGAACTTATACACGTGGGATATTGAAGCCAATCTCACGAAAGAGCAGATCATCACGGGCTTCGCGGACCTGCCGCATACCCAGCAGGTTTTCGAAACCCGCCACCGCCGGCGCGACGGTTCCATCTACGACGCCGAGGTCAGCGCCAGCGGAGCCCGGTTTGGCAGTGAAAACGTGGTCATCACGGTGACCCGTGACATCAGCGCCCGCAAGCAGGCGGAAACTCGGCTACAGGAAAGCGAGGCCAATTTCCGCACCTTTTTCGACACGATCGACGACTTCCTGTTCGTGCTCGACGGCCAAGGCAATATCCAGCGCGTTAACCGGGTCGTTACCGAACGGTTGGGTTATGCCGAAGCCGACCTCAAAGGCCGCAGCGTTCTTGCTGTCCATCCGGAAAACCGCCATGCCGAAGCGCTACGCATCGTCGGTGAAATGCTGGCCGGTCATATCGATTATTGTCCGATCCCGCTGCAGACCGCCGACGGCCGACTGATTCCGGTCGAAACCCGCGTCGTCGCCGGGCAATGGGGTGGTCAGCCTGCCTTGTTTGGCGTCAGCCGCGACATTTCGCGCCAGCAGGAAATCGAGGCGAAATTGCGCGCTCACGATGCGCGCCTGAGCATGGCGCTCGAAGTTGCCCGGCAGGGCTGGTTCGACCTCGACATCCCCACCGGCCGCGTCAGCGTCAGCCCGGAGTATGCCCGCATGATCGGTTATGAGCCGATCAGCTTCCAGACCAACTTCGACTACTGGTTCGGACACGTGCATCCGGAAGACCAGCCGAAGCTGTACGCCATCTTCCAGGAGGCGCTCGCAAGCGGCGAAACCCGGGAAATGACCTACCGCCGTCAGCACAAGAACGGCGAATGGCTCTGGATCGATTCGATCGGCCGTGTCACCGAGCGGGATGCGGACGGCAAACCCTTGCGCATGATCGGCATCCACATGGATATCACCGCGCGCAAGAAAGCCGAAGCCGAGCTCGAAGACTATCGCCTGCATCTCGAAGAGCTGGTTGCGCAGCGCACCGAGGAACTGCGTGTGGCCAAGGAAGCCGCGGAGACGGCCAACGTCGCCAAGAGCGCCTTCCTGGCGAACATGAGCCACGAAATCCGCACCCCGCTCAATGCCATCACGGGCATGGTGCATCTGCTCAAGCGCTCGGGCATCACGTCGGCGCAAGCCGATCGGCTCGACAAGATCGAAACGGCCGGCCGGCATCTGCTCGATATCATCAACGCCATTCTCGACCTCTCGAAGATCGAGGCCGGCAAGTTCGCGCTCGAAGAAACCGATGTCCGCATCGACAACCTGATCGGCAACGTGGTCGCCATGCTGCAGGAACGTGCGCGGGCGAAAGGCTTGCGGATGATCGTCGATACGCGTCTGCCGCCGCAACGGCTGCTCGGCGACCCGACCCGCATCCAGCAGGCCCTGCTCAATTACGCCAGCAACGCCATCAAGTTCACCGACACCGGGACGATCTGCCTGCGGGTTTTCGAGGTCGACGAGGACGACACCCACATGAACGTGCGCTTCGAGGTTGCGGACACCGGCATCGGCATCGCCCCGGAAACCCTGACCAAGCTGTTTTCCGCTTTCGAGCAGGCCGACAACTCGATCACCCGCCGCTTTGGCGGCACAGGACTCGGACTGGCCATCACGCGCAAGCTGGCCGAATTGATGGGCGGCGACGCCGGTGTCAGCAGCGAACCCGGCCAGGGCAGTACTTTCTGGTTCACCGTGCGTCTCGGGAAAGGTGCTCAGGCGCATCCGGCATCGGCCCATGCGGATGCGGAAACGGCTGAAGAACGGCTCATGGCCAGGCATGCCGGGCGTCATGTCCTGCTGGTGGAGGACGAACTCGTGAATCGCGAGGTTGCCCTGGCCCTGCTGGAGGACACCGGGCTCGCCGTCGACATCGCCGCCAACGGTGCCCGCGCACTCGAAATGGTGCAACAACAGGCCTACGACCTGATCCTGATGGACATGCAGATGCCGGTGATGGACGGACTGGAGGCCGCGCGCCGGATTCGCGCCCTGCCTCCAGGTCAGGGGGTGATGCCGGTCATTGCGATGACAGCCAATGCCTTCGCCGACGATAAGGCAAGATGTCTGGCCGCCGGCATGAACGATTTCATCGCGAAACCGGTCACGCCCGATACCCTGTTCGAAATCGTCCTCAAGTGGCTGGAAGCCGGCCAGGCTCATAACACTTGATGCCTCAGGGTTGTTGCGTCGCCACGAAAGCGGGATAATTCGTGGTCGCCGGGCTAGCCCGGTTTTTTGCGATCATGACCAGCTACCTTTTCATTCTCCTTGGCGCCGTTCTCGTCAATAACGTCGTCTTCGTCCGCATCCTCGGCCTGTGCCCGTTCATGGGCGTGTCGAAGAAGCTGGAAACCGCCGTCGGCATGGGTGCCGCGACCACCTTCGTCCTGACGCTGGCCTGTGCGACCAGCTACGTGATCGATACCTGGTTGCTGGCGCCCAACGACCTGCTTTACCTGCGCACGCTGTCATTCATCGTCACCATCGCGGCGATCGTCCAGCTCACCGAACTTGTCATCCAGAAGACCAGTCCGCTGCTGCATCAGGTACTGGGCATCTACCTGCCGCTGATCACCACCAACTGCGCCGTGCTTGGCGTACCGCTACTCAACATCGGCATGCGCCACAACCTCGTCGAGTCGATGCTGTTCGGCTTCGGTTCCGCGCTGGGTTTCACGCTGGCATTGGTGATGTTCGCCGGCATCCGCGAGCGGCTCGAAGGTGCCGATGTGCCGGTGCATTTCCGCGGCACCGCCATCGCCATGATCACGGCCGGCATCATGAGCCTGGCCTTCATGGGCTTCGCCGGTCTGGATAAATACAAGTAAATGCTCTCCGCGATCCTGGTCATGGCCTTCGGGGCGATCGTGCTGGGCGCGGCGCTCGGCTTCGCCGCCGTGCGTTTCAAGGTCGAGGGCGATCCGCTGGTCGAGAAGATCGACGCCATCCTGCCGCAGACGCAGTGCGGCCAGTGCGGCTATCCCGGCTGCAAGCCCTATGCCGAAGCGGTCGCCAAAGGTGAGGCCGACATCAACTGCTGCCCGCCCGGCGGCGAGGAAGGCATCCGCAAGCTGGCCGATCTGCTGGGCCGCGAGTACAAGGAATTGTCGGGCGAGCATGGCGTGGAGAAGCCGAAGAGCGTCGCGTTGATCGACGAGCAGACCTGCATCGGCTGCACGCTATGCATCCAGGCCTGTCCGGTCGATGCGATCGTTGGTGCCGCCAAGCAGATGCACACCATCATCGCCGCGCAATGCACCGGCTGCGAACTGTGCCTGCCGCCCTGCCCCGTCAATTGCATTTCGATGGAGCCCTTGCCGGAAACCATCGACACCTGGAAGTGGAAATATCCGGTGATTCCCGTCAAGGCGGTGCAGCATGCTTGAACTGTTCCGCTTCCCCGGCGGCGTCAAGCCCGCTTCGCACAAGCAGGAATCCGCAGGGGCGACCATCACCGCCGCGCCGCTGCCCAAGTTGCTCGTCGTGCCTTTCCGCCAGAGCGCGACGGGATCGGCGACCATCCAGACCCGCGCGGGTGAAAAGGTGCTCAAGGGCCAGATGATCGGCTCGGCCGAAGGCGCCTTCGGCACCACCGTGCACGCGCCGACCTCGGGCACGGTGATCGCGGTCGAATCCCGCATGCTGCCGCATCCGTCCGGACTCGCCGCGCCCTGCGCGGTCATCGAGCCCGATGGCGCCGATGCGTGGGCCGAACGCATACCGCTGGACCCGTTCAATACCGATCCCGGGATCGTGCGTGCCCGCATCCGCGATGCCGGCATCGTCGGCCTCGGTGGCGCGGTCTTCCCCAGCCACGTCAAGGCGAATGTCGCCATCGACACGCTGGTCATCAACGGCGCCGAATGCGAGCCGTGGATCACCTGCGACGACCGCCTGATGCGCGAGCGCGCCGACGACATCGTCGCCGGTGCACGCATCCTCGGCCGGTTGATGGGCGCGAAACGCATCCTGTTCGGCGTCGAAGACAACAAGCCGGAAGCCGCGGCGGCCTTGCGTACCGCGCTGGGCGAAGTCGGTTGCGAGAGCTGCCAAGTCGCGACGGTTCCCACGCTCTACCCGGCGGGCGGCGAGAAGCAACTGATCCGCGTGCTGACCGGCATCGCGGTGCCCTACGGCAAGCTCAGTCCCGAATATGGCATCCAGTGTTTCAACGTTGGTACGGCCTATGCCGTGGCCCGCGCGGTACTGCATGGCGAACCGCTGATTTCGCGTATCGTCACGCTGGCCGGCAACTACAACCAGCCGCGCAATTTTGAAGTACTGATCGGCACGCCGATGGATGCCCTGATCCCGCTCGGTGCACCGCAGGCCGACACCGACCGCATCGTCATGGGCGGGCCGATGATGGGCTTCACGCTGTCCGACACTTCGGTGCCGGTCGTCAAGGCGACCAACTGCCTGCTGGCGATGAGCCAAAAGCTGTTTCCGCCGCCGCTGCCCGAGATGCCCTGCATCCGCTGCGGCGCCTGCACGCTGGCGTGCCCGATGATTTTGCAGCCGCACGAGCTTTACTGGTACGCGAAATCGAAGAACTTCGGCAAGGCGCAGGAATACAGCCTGTTCGACTGCATCGAATGCGGCTGCTGCGCTTTCGTCTGTCCCTCGCGGATCCCGCTCGTCGATTACTACCGCTTCGCCAAGTCGGAGATCCGCGCGCGCGAGCGCGAGAAAGCATCGGCCGACACGGCCCGCGAACGCTACGAGTTTCGCCAGTTCCGTGAGGAGCGCGAGAAGGCCGAGAAAGCCGCCAAGCTCGCCGCCAAGGCCGCCGAAACCAAGGCCAAGCTGGCGCAGGAAGAGGCCGCCCAGGCGCAAAAAGTCGGCGCTGGCGAGACGGCATCAGCCGGCGAGACTGGTAAATCGGAGACAGCGCCAGCCGGCGAGCCAGGTAAAACGAAGACAGCAGCGGAATTGATCGCCGCCGCACAAGCCCGTGTGCAGGCACAAAAGGAAAAGGACAGCGCCTGATGCACAGCTCCCCGCACATCCTCAAACCCGCCAGCGTCCGCAGCGTGATGGTCAAGGTGCTGATCGCACTGCTGCCCGGCATCGCCGCCTATGTCTGGTTTTTCAGCGCGGCTATCCTCGTGCAGATCGCGCTCGCCTCGGTTACGGCGCTCGTTGCCGAAGCGATCATGCTGCGCCTGCGTGGCAAGCCGGTAATGCAGTTCCTCGGCGACGGCAGCGCGCTCGTCACCGCTTGGCTGGTCGCGCTGACCTTCCCGCCGATCGCGCCGTGGTGGCTGACCGTCGTCGGCGTGCTGATCGCCATCGTGATCGCCAAGCACCTCTATGGTGGTCTCGGCCAGAACCCCTTCAACCCGGCGATGGTTGCGTTCTGCGCGATGATCGTCGCCTACCCGCAACTCATGTCGCAGTGGCCACGCTCCGGTTTCAATGCCTTCGAGCCGATGCTGCAAGCGATCTTCTTCAGCGACCGCCAGCTCGACGCTCTCGTGATGGCCACCCCACTCGACGCCCTGCGCACCATCCTGCGCGATCCGGACGCCCGTGCCACGGTTGCCGGCATCCTGGGTTCACATGCCACCTTCGGCAACATCGGCGGCCACGGCTGGGAATGGATTGCCGGCGGCTACCTGCTGGGCGGCCTCTGGCTGCTACAGCAGCGCATCATCACCTGGCACGTCCCCGTTGCCTTCATGGTCACGCTCGGTATCATCGCCAGCGTGTTCAGCATGATCAACCCGGCCTACTTCGTCGGCGCGAACTTCCACCTGTTCACCGGCGGTGCGATGCTCGGCGCCTTCTTCATTGCCACCGATCCCGTCTCCGGTTGCACCACCCCGCTCGGCAAGCTCATCTTCGCCGTCGGCGCGGCGGCGCTCACCTGGATCATTCGCAGCTTTGGCGGCTACCCGGACGGCATGGCCTTCGCCATCCTGCTGATGAACCTGCTGGTGCCGCTGATCGACATGAACACCCAGCCGAAGGTCTTCGGCCACAAGAGGAAGCCCGACGCATGAGCGAGACGGAACAACCCCTCGCCCCGCAGCCGGAGCCCCTGCAAAGCAGCGCCGTGCGCATCTCGCTACGCACGGCGATGATCCTGCTGGTGTTCACTCTCGTCTTTACGGCACTCATGGCCGAGGTGTACCAGATTACCCAGCCGGTGCTGCAGGCCACGGCACTCGACGCCAAGCGGCGGCTGATCGCCGAGGTACTGCCCGCTGACATCTACGACAACGACCTGCTGGCCGATGCCGTCGAACTGCCGCCGTTGCCCGAACTTGGACTGGCCGAGGCCACGCGCCTCTACCGCGCGCGCAAGGGGGGCGAACCGGCGGCGCTGGTGTTCGAAACCGCCGCCCTCGACGGCTACTCGGGCGAGATCCGCCTGATCCTCGCGGTGCGGGCTGACGGCCGCCTTGCCGCCGTGCGCGTGACGCAGCACAAGGAAACGCCCGGGCTGGGCGATTACATCGACCCGAAGAAGGACCGCAACAAGGCCGAGCCATGGATCAGCCAGTTCGACAACCGCGACTTCGCCAGCACACCGCCGGAAAAATGGCGCGTGAAGAAAGATGGCGGCGCATTTGACCAGCGTGCCGGCGCGACGATTTCCGCCCGTGCCGTCACCAAGGCGACCGCCCGCGCCATGAGCTGGGCACTGGATCATCAGGACCGGCTTTACCGGCTGCCCGCAGGCGCACGCTACGAGGAGAAGAGTCCATGAGCACCTCTGTGTATCGCGAGATCGCCCATAACGGCTTGTGGAAGCAGAACGCCGTGCTGTCCCAGTTGCTGGCGCTGTGCCCGCTGCTCGCCGTCAGCAGCACGATGGTGAATGCGGTCAGCCTCGGCATCGCCACCATCCTCGTCATGGGCCTTGCCAGCCTGGCCGTCTCGGCCCTGCGCGGCTTCATTCCCTACGAGATCCGCATCCCGGTCTTTATCCTCATCATCGCCGCACTGGTCACCATCATCGACCTGCTATTCAATGCCTACCTGCACGACCTCTATCTCGTGCTCGGCATCTTCATCCCGTTGATCGTCACCAACTGCATCGTGCTGGCGCGCGTCGAGGCCTTCGCAGCGAAGCATTCCGCCGGCCTCGCCGCCTATGACGGCATCGTGATGGGCGTCGGCTTCGTCTGGGTCATCGGCCTGCTCGGCGCGCTCCGCGAATTCATCGGCCAGGGCACGCTGTTCTCCGGCATCGAGATGATCATCCCCGGCGCGACGGCGTGGCAGATCCTGCCGGAAGACTATCCCGGCTTCCTGCTCGCCATCCTGCCACCGGGCGCTTTCTTCGTGCTGGGCCTGATGATCGCCGGCCGCAACTGGCTCGACCACCGCGCCAACCAGCGCGCCAAGGCCAGGCTACTCGCGCAGGCCGCCACATCGTCCGCATGAGACCCGCCGCGCGTGAGGAACTGTTCCGGCGGCTCGCGGCAATCGACCCGGAACCAAAAACCGAACTGGCCTACGCCTCGCCGTTCCAGCTGCTGGTCGCCGTGATCCTTTCCGCGCAGGCGACCGACAAGAGCGTCAACCTCGCGACGCGCGCATTGTTCCGCGACGCGCCGACCCCCGCCGCGATCGCCGCATTGGGTGAAGAAAAACTGGCGGACTACATCAAGACCATCGGTCTCTACAAGACCAAGGCGAAGAATGTCATTGCCACCGCGCAACGCATCGCCACGCAACATGGAAACCAGGTGCCGCACGACCGCGCCGCGCTCGAAGCCCTGCCGGGCGTCGGCCGCAAGACGGCGAACGTGATCCTCAACATCGTCTTCGGCGAACCGACCATTGCCGTCGATACGCACATCTTCCGGCTCGCCAATCGCACCGGCCTCGCGCCCGGCAAGGATGTCGTCGCCGTCGAAAAGAAGTTGCTCAAGGCCGTGCCGCAGGAATATCGCCAGCATGCCCATCACTGGCTGATCCTGCACGGCCGCTATGTCTGCAAGGCGCGCAAGCCCGAATGCTGGCGCTGCGTGATTCGCGACGTCTGCGGCTACCAAGAGAAAACGGATGTTTAACCCGAGCCGCGACCAGGCTCGCCAGTTCCTGATCGACGCCTGGCGCAAGCGCGTCGGCAAGCTACCGGCCACGGCGCTCGAAACGCTCGCCGCCGACATCATCACGATGCATCCGGAGTACCATGAACTGCTGTCGGCGGAAGACGCGCTGACGCGAGAATGGACACCGGAGGACGGCGCGATGAATCCTTTCCTGCACCTGTCGCTGCACCTTGCCATCGAGGAACAATTGTCGATCGACCAGCCGTCCGGCATTCGGGCCTTGTTCGAAAGTCGGCGTTCGCACTACGGCAGTTATCACGACGCCCTGCACGACATCCTCGACTGCCTCGGCGAAACGCTCTGGCGCGCCCAGCGCGACCGTGCTCCGCTGGACGGCGAAGCCTATCTGGACTGCATCCGGAAGCGTGGCTGAACGATGCGACTGACCAGCCTGCGCGGCCGCTTCACACTCATCGTCCTGGCCCTGTTCCTGGCCACCGGCATCGTCGCGCTCTGGGTCGCCAATCGCGTCACGGGCGAAATCGTCGAGTCGCTGGCCGATCGCTTCGCCGCCCGTCAGGCGCTGCTCGACCGCGAACGTATCCTCGCGCCGATCATGACGGAAGTGACCCTCGCGCGGCAGATGGCCGCCTCGCCCCTCCTGCGTTCCTGGGCACAGGCGGAAAACAATCCGGACCTCAAACGCTTCGCCCTCACCGAACTCGATAGCTACCGCAAGCTGTTCCGCGACGGCAGCTGGTTTTTCGTGATCGACGCCTCCAGGCACTATTACTTCAACGATCGCGATGACAGCTACCGCGGGCGCGAAATGACGCAGACCCTCTCGGCGGCCAATCCTGCCGACAGCTGGTATTTCGGCGTGGCGAAGATGCCCGGCCGCTACCAGCTCAATCCCGACGTCAATCAGGTACTGGGCACCACCAAGGTCTGGATCAATGTGCCGGTGCGTGGCGAAGGCGGCAAGCTGCTCGCCGTCGTCGGCAGTGGCATCGACATCTCGGAGTTCGTCAAGCTGCTGGTGCAGGAAAGAGAGCCGGACATTTACTCGGTACTGGTCAACGGCAGCGGGGCGATCCAGGCACATCCGGATCGTCGCCTGATCGACTTGAATGCTGAAAACCGTGGTACCGACATGCACCACAATTTGTTCACGTTGCTGCCGAATGACAGCGAACGGCAGGCCCTCAGGGACGCGCTGACCTGGTTCGCCAATCAACCCCCGAATGCAACGAAAACCCTGCGCCTGACGCTCGACGGCCAGACGCGCCTCGTCGCGCTGGCCCACATGCCGGACATCGGCTGGTACAACCTGACCGTGATGGACAGCAGCAGCCTGGTCGGCACACGCTTGAGCAAACCCTTCATCACGACCTTCATCGTTGCCGGCTTGCTGCTGCTTGCCGTGCTGATCTGGCTGCTCGACCGCATGGTGCTGAAGCGCATCGAACGGCTGGCAGATGGCGCGGCGGCGCTAGCGAATGGCCATTATGAGACCCGCGTCATCGATCATGGCCGTGACGAGGTCGGCACGCTGACGACGGCCTTCAACACCATGGCGGAAACGGTCGCCGACAGCACGGCCCACCTCGAATCGCGCGTCGCCGCGCGCACCGCCGAGTTATCCGCGGCGAACGCCGAACTGGCCCGGGCCCGTGATGAAGCCGAAGCGGCCACCCGGGCCAAGAGCGAGTTTCTTGCCAACATGAGCCATGAAATCCGCACGCCGCTGAATGGCGTGATCGGCATGACGCAGCTGCTGGCAAGCACCGGACTCAATGCGGAACAGCGCGAATTCGTGCAAACCATCGACGTGTCGGCTGCCGAACTGCTCAATACGCTCAACGAGGTCATCGACTACGCCAAGATCGAGGCGAACCAGATGCGCATCGAGCGGAATGACTTCGATCTGCACGAACTGCTTGAAGGTATCGCCGTGCTATACACCCGGCTCGCCGCCGACAAGGGATTGGGCTACAGTCAGACGATCGGGCCCGATGTACCACCCCACCTGATCGGCGATGCCATGCGCGTGCAGCACATCCTCGCCAGCCTGATCGGCAATGCCATCAAGTTCACCGAGCGTGGCGCCATCCGTTTGGAGGTCAACATTGCCGGACCAGCACCCGCGGGTACGCTCAACCTCCGCTTCGCCGTGAGCGATACGGGCATCGGCATCAACGAGGAAAAGCAGGCCATTCTCTTTTCACCCTTTACGCAGGTCGATGGCTCGACGACACGCAAATACGGTGGCAAGGGGCTGGGGTTGGCCCTCAGCAAGCGCCTGGCGGAACTGATGGGCGGCACGACCGGCGTTTCCAGCCAGCCCGGCAAGGGTTCGACATTCTGGTTTAGCGCCCGGTTCGGTTTGCCGCCGGCGTCGCAGGGCTAGTTATTTCGGGCTTACTGGCCCGGCACCAGATCCTGCAGCGGCGGCGCCACCTTGAGCACTTCCTCGATGGTCGTCAGGCCGGCGGCGACCTTGCGCGCGCCGGCGATGCGCAGCGGATGCATGCCGCCCTTGATGGCGCGCTCACGCAGCGCGGCGAGGTCGGTGTGGGCGCTGATCATCGACTTGAGGTCGATCGTCATCGGCATGATTTCGTAGAGACCGACGCGTCCCATGTAGCCGGTCATGCGGCACTCGAGACAGCCGACTGGATGGTAGAGCTGCGCCGGCTTCTTGGCTTTCCACGGTGATACCAACCCCTGCCACAGCACTTCGTCCTCGGTATCGAGCGGCTCGGCGCGCTTGCAGTGCGGGCAGAGCGTACGCACGAGACGCTGTGCCATCACACCCAGCACGGTCGATTGCAGCAGGTAAGGCGGCAGGCCCAGATCCAGCAGCCGGGTGACAGCGGTCGGCGCATCATTGGTATGCAGAGTCGACAGCACGAGGTGTCCGGTCAATGCCGCCTGCACCGCCATGTCGGCGGTTTCGAAATCGCGAATTTCACCAACCATGATGATGTCCGGATCCTGGCGCATCAGCGCACGAATCCCGGCGGCAAAATTGACCCCAAGGTCGGGCTGTACCTGCACCTGGTTGAAGGCCGGCTCGATCATCTCGATCGGATCCTCGAGCGTACAAACATTCACTTCCTGTGTCGCCAGCTGCTTGAGCGTCGAGTAGAGCGTGGTGGTTTTGCCGGAACCCGTCGGGCCGGTGACGAGGATGATGCCATTGGGCTTGCCGGTCATCTCCTGCCAGCGCGTCGCATCCTCGGTGGAAAACCCGAGGTCGGTGAAATCGCGCACCAGCACCTCGGGATCGAAGATGCGCATCACCAGTTTTTCGCCGAAGGCGGTCGGCAGCGTCGACAGGCGCAGCTCGATCTCGTCGCCATCGGGCGAGCGCGTCTTGATGCGGCCATCCTGCGGGCGACGTTTTTCAACCACGTCCATGCGACCAAGGATCTTGATGCGGCTGGTCATCGCGTTCAGCACCGGCATCGGGATCTGGTAGACCTGATGCAGCACGCCATCGATGCGGAAGCGCACGATGCCGAGGTCGCGGCGCGGTTCGATGTGGATGTCCGAGGCGCGCTGCTCGAAGGCATACTGCCAGAGCCAGTCGACGATCAGCACGATGTGCTGGTCGTTGGCGTCGAGCGAAGCCTTGCCCTTGCCGAGCTCGACCAGCTGCTCGAAATTGGAGATGCCGGTACGCGCCACGTCGCCGCGCGCCAGCGCACCCTTCACCGACTTCGCGAGGTTGTAGAACTCGACCTGGTAGCGTGCGATGTCCTCGGGATTGGCGATGACGAGCCGGATGTCCTTTTTCAGGATCGGTTTGAGCTCTTCCTCCCAGCCGCGGATATGGGGCTCGGCCGTGGCGATCACCACCTCGGTGGCGCGCACCTCGACCGGCAGGATGCGGAAACGGCTCGCGTACGCGGAGCTCATCACGTCGGTGACGGCCGCCAGATTCACCTTGAGCGGATCGATGTGGTAATAGGGCAGGTTGTACCGCCAGGCCAGCCATTCAGTGAGACTTTCGAGATCGACGAGCTTGTGGGGCGGTTCGGGCGACTTCCAGCGCTGTTCCGCAATCACCGAAATCGGATGCGCGGCGCCACGGTAATAGCGGCGTTCCTGACGAAACTTTTCGGCTTCCTCGCGCGGCACCTTGCCGGCTTCGATCAGCGCATCGACGACTTCAAGCAGGGTCAGCCGGCGTTCCTGCGCATTCTGTTTGGCATTGGCATCCATGAAGCGTGACTATACCGCCAAAGTTGGCGCCGCAGCCTCAAGAGCCAGGGCCTTGCTTTTCCGCTCCGATGATCTAGGCTGCTACTTCGGAATTTTCCTATTTTTCCCCTATACCCCTTTCACTTGTTGACCTTCGAGTAAGTACAAGCTTTATAAGCGCTGTCTGATAGTTTGTAGCCCACCACTTCGAGGGGGAGATGGAAAGTTACGGCATAGGCGAGTTGGCCCGCCTGACAGGGTTGCCAACAGGTACGATTCGTTTCTACGAGCGGATGGGTTTGATCCCAGCGCCACCGCGTACACCTTCCGGTTACCGGAAATACTCTGCCGAAGCCTTGGCGCGAATACAGATGGTGTTGCGTGCCAAGAAGTTCGGCTTCAGCTTGTCCGAAATCGGCGAGTTGCTCGACATGCTGGCCAATCGCCAGCATCCATGCCATCACATGCATTGCCGGGTCACCAACAAATTGCTGGAACTCGACAGCCAGATCAGCGAACTGCACCGCATCAAGATTGAACTGCAAGCGTTGTCCAAAGCATGCGACCCCGGCACGCCGATCGGCCTGTGCCCCGTGTTGATGGCCCTTGCACCGGACGACGGCATCGCTGCCCTGCTCACCGACGAACCCGGCAAGATGTGATGCCCCCCCC
>JBFLYR010000005.1:0-169949 GCA_040756595.1 Pseudomonadota bacterium
GCCGCTACGACAGCCAGGTGGCCTTCGGTCAGCGACGGGTACTGCTGGTGTGGACGCGCTTGATCCTGCCCGATACCTCGTCGATTTCGCTCGACCGTCTGCCCGGCATCGACCCGGCTGGTTATGCAGGGCTGGAGGATGGCGTCGATTGGCATTGGGATCGCATCCTTGCCGGTGCTGCGTTGTCCACGCTGCTCGGCGTGGGCGCCGAACTTGCCGCGCCTGATCGCGGCGGCAGCGATGGGAAGGTCGTCATCGCCACGCGCCAGAGCGCGCAGGACACCGTGAACCAGGTCGGTCAGGAGATCACCAAACGCAACGTGAGTATCCAGCCGACGCTCACTATCCGTCCCGGCTTCCCGATGCGGGTCATGGTGAACAAGGATCTGATCCTGCGCCCGTACCAGCCGCTGTTCTTCCAGAGAGGTTCGTCGCAATGAACACACCCACTGGCAAGCTGCGGCTGGGGCCGCTGCCGAAAACCGAGACCGTAAAACTCACTGTCTCACTAACGGTCACGCTCAAGGCCGATTTGGAGCGCTACGCCGCGCTGCATGCGCAGACCTACGGCGAATCGGTCGATGCCGCTACATTGATCCCGCACATGCTGGAATCATTCATGGCACGGGATCGGGAATTCAGAAAATCGGCCGCGAAAGAAGAGCCGGCATCACGGCCGAAACCCGCGTCGAATCTCTAGCGATCAGACATCAGACTCTGCCTCAATCACCAGCTTGGCCTGAATGTGAATGCGCAATTGCCACCCACGCCCGGCGTACGCCCATGCACGCCCGAGCGGGTTTTCGAAAACGGAGATCGGCGAGACTATATCAACAGACATGAAATTGCCGATGTCAGCCTCAATCCGAGCCGAACCGGCGCACCCATGGAGCGAAACATGAGCAACCCAAGTCGATGGGTGCTGATCAACCGATTCGCAGAGATCACTGGATACAGCGAAGACGCGGTACGCCACAAGGTCAAGAACGGCACTTGGTCGCAAGGCCGTATCTGGCGCAAAGCGCCGGATGGCCGCATTCTTGTGAACTTGGAAGAGTTTGAGCGCTGGGTGGAGAGCGGCAGGCAACTGGCTGCGCATTGATACCGGTCAGTCGTTCACGTTAGCCACACTTTTGCTCTTCTCTGCTTGGAGCAGTCCTGCGGCGGCATCGTTGATCCATACGCTCAATGAGCGTATACTTTCGCCGACTGCCAACAGTCGGCGCGGGTGCCTTGTCCTGCGAGGCGTGATGGCGCACATGGACTCACGCGATGCCACGCTCGCTCAACCGACGCAACAACATTTCGGCTTCGACAACTGCCACGCCCCCCGAGCCTGATGACATTCGTGCGGCCAGAACCGCAGCGGGTTTGACGCAAACGGAAGCCGGTGCCGTGGTGCATGCATCGTTGCGTACTTGGCAGCAGTGGGAGGCAGGGGATCGCAAGATGCACCCTGGACTGTTTGAGCTGTTCAAGCTCAAGACCGGACGAGAAAATCGCAAGCAGCAAGCCAGCGACAGAAACAACCAGGAGTAATTTCGGGAGGATGATGATGGCGGCGCAGATGGATACCGTGATGAGCAGCAATCTTCCAGGCATCGAAGTGCATGGAAAGTCGATTCGCGTGGCATTCATGCACAAGGGGGTGCGACATCGTCATACGCTGGGGATCGAGCCAACCAAGGCTAACTTGAAACATGCGGCTCGCCTTCGCAGCGCCGCCATGTATGCGCTCAAAACGGGGGTCTATAACGAGTCCGAGTTTTTCCCTCATTCTCGGCAGAGCGACCAAACCGGGACCGCAAGCAAGCGTCTTGGCGACCTGTCCGAACGGTACATGCCACTCAAGGCAGTGGACATCACTGCCGAAACACAAAACCGCTATCAGGTGGCGATCGACGCCTGTCTCAACACCATCGGACGGAACCGCTTGGCTGATGCCCTGATCCCGGCAGACATCCAGCAATTGCGTGTGGACTTGATCGAGACGCGGGCCGTCTCGACAGTAAACCACTACCTCGCCACATTTGCGGGTTTTCTCTACTGGTGCGAGCAGAACCACTACTGCACCGAAGCTTTGGCCAAGCACTGCACGCGCTTCACCAAGAGCAACCAGGATCCGGACCCGTTCACTTATCAAGAGTACAACGCACTGATCACGAAGGGTTGCCTGCATCCGGTAGACGCAGCCTCGGTGACACTCGCGTTCTACACAGGCCTGCGGCCGGGCGAGTTGTGTGGGCTCGCTGTGGAGGACATTGCCACCGATCTGAGCAAGCTGACGGTGAGGCGCTCAGTCACACAGTCGCTGACCTTCAAGATTCCGAAAACGAACAAGGAGCGGACCATCCTGCTGTTCCCGCCAGCACAATCTGCACTCAAGGTACTAATCGAAGATGCACTGACGCGTGATGCGATGGACTTGGAAGTCTGGCTGAATCGTCATGAGTCTCGTGTTGATCGCGTCCGGCTGCTGTTGTCACCGAAGACGCAGGCACGCAAAATCAATGTGAATGCATGGTATGTACCGAGTGCATGGAACACGAAGTGGAGCAACCTGATCCGGCGCGCCGAGGTCCGGCATCGCCCGCCTTACCAGACTCGCCACACTTATGCCTGCTGGAACCTCACGGCACGCGGTAACCTAGCATTTATCGCCAACCAGATGGGGCACAGCGATTACTCGATGCTCGTGAAGGTCTATGGCCGTTGGATAGATTCGGAGTCCCCCAGAGAGCTGGGGCGCATCTGGCAGGGCATGAAGAAACTCGTACAAATTGCCCCAAATTTGCCCCAATAAAATTAAATAAATATACTAAGTTATTGAATTTGATGACTAAAGAAGTATTATATACGCACACGCCGATGATGCAGCAGTACATGCGGCTGAAGGCGGCACATCCGGACGTGCTGCTGTTCTATCGGATGGGTGATTTCTACGAGCTGTTCTACACCGATGCCGAACGCGCGGCGCGGCTGCTCGACATCACCCTGACAAAGCGCGGCCAGTCGGCCGGCCAGCCGATCCCGATGGCCGGCGTTCCCTATCACGCCGTCGAACAGTATCTCGCGCGGCTGGTCAAGCTTGGGGAGTCGGTAGCAATCTGCGAACAGATTGGCGATCCAGCCACCAGCAAGGGGCCGGTGGAGCGGCAGGTGGTACGCATCGTCACACCCGGCACGCTCACCGACGCGGCGCTGCTCGACGACCGCAGCGACAGCCTGCTGCTGGCGATGAGCCAGGAACGCCAACGCATCGGGCTGGCCTGGCTCAATCTCGCCAGTGGTGATCTGCGTCTGCTCGAAACCACCGCGAGCGCCCTGACCGCGCAACTCACCCGCCTCAAGCCCGCCGAGATCCTGCTCGGCGAAACCGCGAGTCTTTCGCTACCCGAGCAAAAGTCGGCGCTGGCCAATGTACGACGACGGCCCGACTGGCATTTCGACACTGCCAGCGCGACCCAGCTGCTGACCGCGCAATTCGGCACGCGCGACCTCGCCGCCTTCATTCCCGATGCAGAGGAAGCGTCACTTTCGCTCGGTGCCGCCGGCGCGTTGCTGCGCTACGCGCAGGCGACACAGTTGCAGGCGCTGACCCATGTGACCGGCCTGACGCTCGAACGCGAATCGCAATGGCTACGGCTCGATGCCGCGACGCGCCGCAACCTCGAACTCACCGAAACCCTGCGTGGGGAACCCTCTCCCACCCTGCTGTCACTGCTCGACACCTGCGCCACGGCCGCCGGCACGCGCTGGCTGCGCCATTGCCTGCATCACCCGCTGACCGACCGTTCCATCGCCGCGGCACGGCAGGGCGCCATCGCAGCGCTGCTGGATGATGGACCGCTTGCAGCGCTTATCACCCACTTGAGAGGCAGCGCCGACGTCGAGCGCATCGGCAGCCGCATCGCCCTCAAGTCGGCACGGCCGCGCGAACTGGCCGCGCTGCGCGAAACACTCAGGCAACTGCCCGAGATCGCCGGGCTGCTCGCCAGTTGCACAGGCTTGCTGCAAGCCTTGCGCGACGACCTCGCCATCCCCGCCAACTGCCTGGACCGGCTGGAACGCACAATGGCAATCGACCCGCCCGCCCTGCTGCGCGACGGCGGCGCCATCGCCACGGGCTTCGATGCCGAACTCGACGAGTTGCGCGCGATCCAGTCCAACTGCGGCGCTTTCCTCATCGAACTGGAAGCGCGCGAAAAGGAACGCACCGCGATCCCCAGCCTCAAGGTCGAATACAACAAGGTGCATGGCTTCTACATCGAGGTCACGCACGCGCATGCCGACAAGGTACCGGACGATTACCGCCGCCGCCAGACGCTGAAGAACGCCGAACGCTACATCACGCCCGAGCTCAAGGCCTTCGAAGACAAGGCGCTGTCGGCGAACGAGCGTGCGCTGGCACTCGAAAAGCACCTCTACGACGAACTGCTCGATGCGCTGACCGCGCACATCGTCGAATTGCAGCGCATCGCCCGCGCGCTGGCGCAGCTCGACGGCCTGTGTGCCTTCGCAACGGCCGCGCAGCGCTACGACTATTGCCGGCCGACGTTCGTCGAGCATCCGTGCATCGAGATCCGCGCTGGCCGCCATCCGGTGGTGGAAAGACAGGTCGATTCGTTTATCGCCAACGATCTCGACCTCTCGCCGAAGCGCCGCATGCTGATCGTCACCGGCCCGAACATGGGCGGCAAGTCGACCTATATGCGCCAGACCGCACTGATCGTGCTGCTCGCCCATTGCGGCAGCTTCGTGCCGGCGTCCGTCTGCCGGCTTGGCCCGGTCGACGCGATCCACACCCGTATCGGTGCATCCGACGATCTCGCCTCGGGCCGCTCGACCTTCATGGTTGAGATGACCGAGGCGGCGGCGATCCTGCACGGCGCGACCGACAAATCGCTGGTGCTGATGGACGAAATCGGACGCGGCACATCGACCTTCGACGGCCTCGCGCTGGCCTTCGCCATCGCCCGCCACCTCGTCGAAAAGACGCGCGCCTGGACGCTGTTCGCCACCCACTACTTCGAACTCACGCAACTCGCCACAGATCATGCCGAATGCGCGAACGTGCATCTGGGCGCGGTCGAGCACGGCAAGACGGTCGTCTTTATGCACGCGGTCGAACCCGGCCCGGCATCCCAGTCCTACGGTCTCCATGTCGCCGCGCTGGCCGGCATCCCGCCGGCCGTGCTGCGCGAGGCGCAGCGGCGGCTGGTCGAACTGGAAAACCGCGCTATTGCGGCACAGCCACAACCGGATCTGTTCGGTGCCGTCGCGCCAACGCCGACTTTTGCAGCCCCGCTGCATCCCGCCGTCGAAGCCCTGCAGGCGCTTGATCCGGACACTCTCTCGCCGCGCGAAGCCCTCGACCGGCTGTATGCGCTCAAACGGCTGACGGAAGCGTAAATGGACTTCCTTCCCGGCTGGCCACCCGAATTCAACACCCAGATCGCTTTCGGCACGCTGCTGATCTTCGGCGTGCTGGGCGGCTATCTCGCGCATCGCATCTCCTGGCTGCCATCAATCACCGGTTTCATGGCGGTCGGATTGGCGATCGGCCCCTCCGGACTCAACCTGTTGAGCAGCGAAGCACTCGGGATGACACGCCCGCTCATCGACGTGGCCCTCGGGCTGATCCTGTATCGTCTCGGCCTTTCCCTCGACCTGCGCGCACTGCTGCGTGACCGGCGCACGCTACTGCTTGGCGCGGTCGAAAGCACGGCGACATTTCTCGCCTGCTTCTTCCTGCTGAACTGGCTTGGCCTGCCGACGCTGGTGTCAGGACTGACCTCGGCGATCGTGATTTCCTCCTCGCCCGCCGTGCTGATCCACGTCGCCCATGAAGTCGGCGCTGCCGGCCCGGTCACAGAGCGCAGCAAGGAACTGGTCGCCCTCAACAACCTGTTTTCCTTCTTCGCCTTTTCGGCATTGCTGCCCGCCGGCTATCTGGCCGTCGACGCCGGCTGGATGAAGGCCCTGCTGCAGCCGATATACCAGTTGCTTGGATCGATGGTCGTCGCGTTGGTAATTGCTGCGATCCTGGTTCTCGTTGCCCGCAAGACGCGTTCTGCCGCCCAGTACCGACTCGCCCTCATCATCGGGGCGCTGATGCTCGGGGTCGGCATTGCCGATGCACTGAACCTGTCGGCGCTGTTCGTCCCGCTCGCCATAGGTATCGTCGTGCGTACGCTGGAGCGTGAGGACCTGATTTCGGATGTTGCCTTCGGCGAGGCTTTTGAACTCTTCTTCGTGGTGCTGTTCGTCTATGCCGGCGCCAAAATCGACCTTGGCGAACTCGGCAGCGTCGGCTGGGTGGCAATCCTGCTGGTGGCCATCCGCGTCGCGGCGAAATGGCTGACGGTGTTCGGCATCGCCTACGCCCAGGAAAAGCAATCGCGTCCCGCCGCCGCGACCGGGCTCTTGCTGGTGCCGATGGCCGGGCTGGCCATCGGCCTAGCCCAGACCGCCGACACCCTGTTCGCGCTCGAGGCGGCCCAGCTTAATGCGCTGATCCTCGCCGCGGTGGCCATCCTCGAGACAATCGGCCCGCCGATCGCCGCCTATGCCTTTCGTGTCGCGGGCGAAACCGGCAAAATTCCTGCCTCGACGGGCTGAAAAGCCCGTTTTTTCATGCCGTCATGCATGAAATGTCGATATTTCCGGCAAAGTAATCTGGTGGGAAAATGATGGCGGGGAGGAACCCGGACTTTGCGTGCGTACATCAAACTGTTGCTGACAGCCTTGCTGACCCTGGCAGCCATCTCCATGGCCCGGGCCGGTTCGGACGCCGGCGAACTGGTCTTAGGCATCTATCCCTTCCTCTCTTCCAGCCAGATTGCCGACCGCTACTCGCCTCTGCGCGACCATCTGGCGCAGCAACTCAACCGTCCCGTGAGCCTGCGTTCGGCGCCCGACTTCGATGCCTTCATCGAGCGTACCCGCCGGGGCGAATACGACATCATCTTCACCGCACCACACATGGGCCGTCTCGCCGAGCAGCGTGATGGCTATCGCGCACTGGCGCAGACCGGCTACTCGATCATCATCGTCGCCCTCGCGCGCAAGGATGGCCCTATCAACAAGATCACCGATCTGAAGGGACGTTCGCTGGCTGTCGGCGCCCGGCTGTCGATGAGCTACCAGATGGTCGAGCGCGAACTCGAAAGACATGACCTCTCCATCGGCCGCGACGTGCGCTTTGTCGATACCGCCAACTTCTCGAACGTGCTCGAGAGCCTGGTGCGCAAAGAGGCCGATGCCGGTGCAACCGGCACCCTGCTGTGGGACAACGCACCGCCGGAAAAGCACCGTGTCCTGCGTGAAATCTGGCGTTCGCAGACGGTGCCGGGCTTCCTGCTGCTGGCGCATCCGCGCCTCGGCAATGCCGACTTGAAGCGGCTGAAGCAGGCCCTGTTCGATTTTTCCGGCACACCCGCCGGAAAAGCCTATTTCGAGAAGACCCAGCAGATCGACTTTCGCCCGATCGACGCGGCCACGCTAAAGCGTATCGACCCCTATACCACCGTATTCGGCAAACCCTGATCCAGCAATGGCCGACGTGCAGCCTTCCTCCATCCCCTGGCACCGTTCGATCCGCTTCCGGTTCGTGGCCATGGCCATCATTGTCGAGGTCCTCATGCTCGGCCTGTTGCTTGCCAACAGTTACCGGCTGGTCACGGAAGCGCTGGAAACCCAGACCCAGGCACGCCTCGAAGCCCTGACCCCGTTGCTCGATGCCTCGCTCGCCGGCCGCGTCTTCCAGCGCGACCACAGCGAGATCGAATCGATCCTGCGCCGCCTGATGGGCACGCAACCCGCCGAGTTCCATTACATCGTGGTGCTTGGCCCGCGCGGTGAACTGCTGGGCAAGGCCGGCGACGTGCCGGTCGAGCTTGCCGAGGATTTGAACGTTTTGTCGGCCCTGTCCGACCTGACCTACGATACGCGCATGCAGCTCACCCTGCCGGGTGACACCCGCGTCGGCACGGTGCGTTTCGGCCTGTCGCTGGTCAATCTGGCCGGGTTGCGCGGCAATGTCCTCAAGCAGAGCCTGATGATCGCCGGCGCCGCAGTGCTGCTTTCACTGCTGCTGCTGGCCTCGCTCGGCTACCTGTTCACCCGTCACATCGCCCGCCTGCTCGACGCGACACGCCGCGTCACCCAGGGTGACTTCTCGGCTTCGATCGATGCCGGCAGCCGCGACGAAATCGGTGTGCTGGCCGAGAACTTCAATCAGATGGCCGCTGCACTGGCGCACGATGCCGCTGAACGCAACCGCTACCAGCACGAACTGGAATTCCTCGCCCACCACGACCCATTGACGCAATTGCCGAACCGCATCCTGCTGGCCGACCGCCTCGTGCAGGCCATCGCCCGGATGCAACGCGCCCAGCGCCTGCTCGCCATCGTTTACCTCGATCTCGACAACTTCAAGCCGGTCAACGACACGCTCGGCCACAAGGCCGGCGACCAGTTGCTGGTGATGGTGGCGCAGCGCCTCAAGGAGCACATCCGTGCCGATGACACGGTCTGCCGACTCGGCGGTGACGAGTTCGTCCTGCTGCTGAGCGATCTGGGTACGATCGATGAGTGCGCACAGACAATCGAGCGCCTGCTCAAGGCGCTGGGCAAGCCTTACGTGCTCGACCGCAAGATCATCAACATCACGGCCAGCATCGGCCTCACGCTGTACCCGTTCGACGACGCCGATGCCGACACGCTGATGCGCCACGCCGACCAGGCGATGTATGTGGCCAAGCAAAACGGCCGCAACCGCTACCACCTGTTCGATGCCGAGCAGGACCGGCAGGTGCAGGTACAGCGCAGCAACCGCGCCCGCATCGAAACTGCACTGATGCAGAAGGAGTTCGTGCTGTTCTACCAGCCCAAGGTCGACATGCGCAGCGGCACGGTGATTGGTGCGGAGGCACTGATCCGCTGGCAGCATCCCGACGAAGGCCTCCTGCCGCCCAACCGTTTCCTGGGCGAAATCGAGGACACCGATTTCGCCATCCCGCTGGGCGAATGGGTCATCGCCGCGGCGCTGACGCAACTTGCCGAGTGGCAATCGATCGGCCTGCGCCTGGGCATCAGCGTGAACATTTCGCCGCGCCATCTGCAGGCAGCGAACTTCACCGAACGTCTCGCCACCCTGCTGCAACAGTATCCGCAAGTACCGCCCGCTGCACTCGAACTCGAAGTGGTCGAATCCGCCGCGCTCGAGGATGTCGTGCGCGTCGCTGCGGTCATCGATGCCTGCCATGCGCTGGGCGTGAGTTTCGCGCTCGACGACTTCGGCACCGGTTACTCTTCGCTCTCCTACTTCAAGCGCCTGCACGTCGATGCGCTCAAGATCGACCAGAGCTTTGTGCGCGACCTGCTCACGGATGACGAAGACCATGCCATCGTCGAGGGCGTCATCAGCTTGACCCGCACCTTCAAGCGACAGGTGATCGCCGAAGGCGTCGAAAGCGCCGAGGTCGGTGTCGCGTTGCTCGCGCTGGGCTGCTCGATTGCGCAGGGTTACGGCATTGCCAAGCCGATGCCGGCAGCCGAGCTGCCCCACTGGGTTGCCAGCTGGAAACCCTATCCGCAGTGGCTTGGCTGAAAAGTCGGCGCTGGCAGGACGGCACTACTGCGCCGGCACAGGCATTTCGTGGCGCCGGTGCGCACTGGCCAGATATTCGTGCGAGCGCATCTCGATGAGGCGCGACGCCGTGCGCGCGAATTCGGCGGCTTGTGGCCCGGCGACATATAGCTCCTCGGCCGGCACCGCAGCGGCGATCACCAGCTTGACGCGGTGGTCATAGCAAACATCCACCAGCCAGGTGAAACGACGCGCCTCGTTGGCCATCTCCATGCTCATGCGCGGCACGCCGGAGAGGAAGATCGTGTGGAAGCGATGCGCGATGTCGAGGTAGTCGTTCTGCGAGCGCGGCCCGCCGCACAACACGGAAAAGTCGAACCACGCCACACCCGGCGCGCGATGCACGACCGGAATGGTGCGACCCAGCACCTCGATGGGACGTACATGGCCCACACCATGCACCATCTGGCCGAAGGTACGCATCAGCAGTTCCTCGGCAGCGCCGGCGGATGGCAGCAGATAGACATCGGCTCGTTCCAGTGCGCGCAGGCGGTAATCGATGCCGGCATCAATGCGGATCACATCGAGCTTCTCGTTCAGCAGGGCGATGGTCGGCAGCAGGCGTTCGCGTTGCAGGCCGTTCGGATACAAGTCGTCCGGTGCATAGTTGGAAGTAATGCAGAACAACACGCCGGCGTCGAACAGCGCCTGCATCAGGCGGCCCAGGATCATCGCGTCGGCAATGTCGGAAACATGGAATTCGTCGAAGCACATCAGGCGGGTTTCCTGCGCCACCTGTGCCGCCACTTTCGCCAGTGGATCAACTTCACTTTTCAAGGCCCTGAGACGCTCGTGGATCTCGCGCATGAAGGCATGAAAATGCACGCGCCGCTTGCGCTGGTAAGGCACCGCAGCGAAAAAGCAGTCCATCAGGAAGGTCTTGCCGCGTCCCACGCCGCCCCAGAACCAGACGCCCTTTGGCAACTCCGGATGCACCAGCAGCTTGCGCAGCTTCGTGCGCCGCGCTGCCTTGAAAGCGATCAACTGGTCGTAGAACTGCTGCAGGCGCATCGCTGCCAGCAGTTGATCGGGATCGGCGACGCTGCCGCGCACCTGCAGTGCGGCATGGAAGCCCTCGATCATCCCGTCCTTCGGGACGTCGAGGATGCGGTGCGGCAATGCAGCGGGCAAATCAGAAGTGTAGTGCGCGCTTGTCCACGGCCAGTGCGGCCTCGTGCATCACTTCCGAAAGCGTCGGGTGCGCATGACAGATGCGCGCGATGTCTTCGGATGACGCGCCGAACTCGATGGCGGTCACCGCCTCGGCGATCAGCTCGGAAGCATTGGCACCGATGATGTGCACACCCAGCACGCGGTCGGTTTGCGCGCAGGCAAGGATCTTGACGAAACCACTCGCATCGCCCTGCCCCAGCGCACGCCCGTTGGCGAGGAACGGCACCTGGCCGGCGCGATACTCGATGCCATCGTTCTTGAGCTGGGTCTCGGTCTTGCCGACCCAGGCAATCTCGGGATGCGTGTAGATGACCCACGGAATCGCATCGTAATTGACGTGCCCGGCCTGACCGGCGATCAGCTCGGCGACCATCACGCCCTCTTCCGAGGCCTTGTGCGCGAGCATCGGACCGCGCACCACATCGCCGATCGCCCAGACGTTCTCGAGGTTGGTAAGGCAGTGCTCATCGACTTCGACGCAACCACGGCCGTCGATCTTCAGGCCAACGGCTTCGGTATTCAGGCCCTGCGTGCTCGGCACGCGGCCGACCGAGACGATCAGCTTGTCGCATTCCAGCTTGAGGACTTCGTCACCCATCTCGTAATCAATGGTAATGCCTTTTTTGCCCTGCTTGACGCCGGTAATCTTGACGCCAAGGTTGATCTTGAGACCTTGCTTCTGGGTAAGTATCTTGCGTGCTTCCTTCGCGATCGCGGGATCGGCGGCGGCGAGGAAATCCGGCATGGCTTCGAGGACAGTCACCTCGGCGCCGAGGCGCTTCCAGACTGAACCGAGTTCGAGGCCGATGACACCCGCGCCGATGACGCCGAGGCGCTTCGGCACCGCACCGAGCGCGAGCGCGCCGACGTTGTCGCAGATCGTTTCGTTATCGACCGGAATACCGGGCAGTTGCCGCGGCAACGAGCCGGTGGCGACGATGACATGCAGCGCCTCGACGACTTCACTGGCGCCCTCCTTGCCGGTTACCTTGATCTGCCAGAGTTCGTTTTCACGGCCGGCGAAGCTGCCGCGACCGGGCAGCAGCGTCACCTTGTTCTTCTTGAACAGGCCACGGATGCCACCGGTCAGCTGCGTCACGATGTTGTCCTTGCGGCGCATCATCGCGACGACATCGATCTTCAGGTCGGAAACCGAGATGCCGTGCATCTCGAAGGCATGGTCCGCTTCCTCGTAGAGTTCAGAGGAACGCAGCAGCGCCTTCGAGGGTATGCAGCCGACGTTGAGGCAGGTGCCGCCGAGGCGCACTTCACCTTTCGGATCGGCGTAGGCATCGGACTCGATGCAGGCCACCGCATAACCCAGTTGCGCGGCACGGATGGCAGCCACGTAGCCACCGGGGCCACCGCCGATCACGACGACGTCGAATTGCTTGTTGGCCATGGGCGTCTCCTCGGTATTGTTAGATGTCGAGCAGCAGGCGGGCAGGATCTTCGAGCGCTTCCTTCATCGTCACCAGGCCCAGCACCGCTTCGCGTCCATCGATGATGCGGTGGTCGTAGGACATGGCGAGGTAGTTGATCGGCCGGATGACGATCTGGCCATTCTCCACCACCGGGCGATCCTTGGTGGCATGGATGCCGAGAATGGCCGACTGCGGCGGATTGATGATCGGCGTCGACAGCATCGAACCGAACACGCCGCCGTTGGAGATCGAGAACGTGCCGCCGGTCAGTTCCTCGATGGAAATCTTGCCATCCTTGGCCTTCTGGCCGAATTCGGCGATCTTCTTCTCGATCTGGGCGAGGCTCAACTGATCCGCATCGCGGATGATCGGCACGACGAGGCCGCGCGGCGAACCGACGGCGATGCCGATGTCGAAATAGCCGTGATAGACGATGTCGGAGCCATCGACCGAGGCGTTGAGGACCGGGAACTTCTTCAGCGCCGCGACGGCCGCCTTGACGAAGAAGGACATGAAGCCGAGCTTCACGCCATGCTCTTTCTCGAACTTATCCTGGTATTTCTTGCGCAGTTCCATCACCGGCGCCATGTTCACCTCGTTGAAGGTGGTGAGGATGGCGTTCTGCGACTGCGACTGGATCAGGCGCTCGGCGACGCGGGCACGCAGGCGCGACATCGGCACGCGCTGCTCGGGACGATCGGCGAGGATCGCATCGGTATTGACCGCTGGCGGTTGCGGCAGTGCCGCTGCAAAAGTCGGCGCTGGCGGGACGGCACTTTGTGTCGGTGCGGCAGGCTTTGCGGCCGCTGGGATGGCAGTACCCAGCACATCTGCCTTGGTGACGCGTCCGCCAGGGCCGCTACCCTGCACGGCAGTGGCATCGATGCCTTTTTCGGCCAGTGCTTTGCGGGCCGCTGGACCGGTCCCTGAGGGAGCGGCAGCCGCCTTGACCATCGCGGCCTTCGCTTCTGCCTTGGTAGCCGGAGCGGGGGCAGCCGCACTGGCAGTGGCCTTGGCTTCGGTATCAATGCGGGCGATCAACTCGCCGGAAACAACGGTGTCACCATTGCCCTTGACCACCTCGACCAACACACCCGCAGCGGGGGCCGGCAGTTCGAGCACGACCTTGTCGGTCTCGATGTCGATCAGGTTTTCGTCGCGGGCCACCGCATCGCCCACGTTCTTGTGCCAGCTAACAAGGGTCGCTTCGGCGACGGACTCGGACAGTTGCGGGACTTTGACTTCGATCAGCATGGAATGCTCCGTACGAGGTTATTTGAGGTCGCCGAGGGCAGCCTCGACGACGGCCTTCTGTTGTTCGGCGTGCTTGGCGGCACTGCCCACCGCCGGCGAGGCAGAGGCAGGACGCGAGGCGACATGCAGCGATTGGCCCTTCTTGACCAGTTGTACCAGCCGATGATGCTTGGCAAACCACGAACCCTGGTTTTCCGGCTCTTCCTGACACCAGACCAGTTCCTTCATCTTCGGGTAGCGGGCGAGTTCCTCTTCGAGGCGTCGGTCATCCATGGGATACAGCTGCGGCGTGCGCAGGATGGCGATGTGATCGAGATTGCGCTCGGCACGCACCTTGAGCAGGTCGTAATAGATCTTGCCGGTGCAGCAGACCACGCGCGTGATCTTCTTCGGGTCGTGCGGATAGACTTCGCCGAACACGGTCTGAAAGGTGCCGTTGGTGAGGTCTTCAAGGCTCGACGTCGCATCCTTGCTGCGCAGCAGGGATTTGGGCGTGAACACCACCAGCGGCTTGCGCTGCTTGCGCAGCATCTGGCGCCGCAGCAGATGGAAGATCTGGCTGGGTGTGGTCGGCATGCAGACTTCCCAGTTGAAGTCCGCCGACAGCTGCAGATAGCGTTCGATGCGCGCCGATGAATGTTCCGGCCCCTGGCCTTCGTAGCCATGCGGCAGCAGCAGGACGAGGCCGCAGGCACGGCCCCACTTGGATTCGCCGGAAGCGAGGAACTGGTCGATGACCACCTGCGCGCCGTTGGCAAAATCGCCGAACTGGCCTTCCCAGACCACCAGTTCGCCGGGGGTCGCCGTGGCATAGCCGTATTCGAAGCCCAGCACCGCTTCTTCGGACAACACCGAGTCGTAGCACTGGAACATGCCCTGTGATTCCTGCAGGCTCTTCAGCGGCCACCAGGTGCCTTCGTCCCACTTCTCGCGGTTCTGGTCATGGAAGGCCGCATGGCGGTGGAAGAAGGTGCCGCGACCGACGTCCTCGCCAGAGATGCGCACGCCGTAACCGGCGGCCAACAACGATGCATAAGCCAGGTTTTCGGCCATGCCCCAGTCCAGCGGTAACTTGCCATCGATCATCAGCTTGCGGTCATCGATGACCTTCTGCACACGCGGATGGAGGACGAAATTCTGCGGTACATCGACGAGGCGGCGACCGAGACGCTGCAGTTCGGCAAGCGGTACCGTCGTGTCGCACTTCTCGGTGTATTGGGCGCCGATATAGGGTGCCCAGGCAACCGCCATCGGGTTCTTGAAGTCGGTAATGACCGGATCCTTGAGATGCTTGCCGGCATCAAGGGCAGCACGGTAATCCTTGACCATCTGCTCATCTTCGCCATCCTCGATGATGCCCTGGCCAATCAGCCGGTCGGCATACAACTTGCGCGTGCCCGGATGCGCTGCCACTTTCTTGTACATCAAGGGCTGGGTCACCATCGGCTCGTCGGCCTCGTTATGGCCCAGCTTGCGGAAGCAGATGATGTCGATAACGACATCCTTCTTGAATTCCTGACGGAATTCGAGGGCCAACTGAGTGACAAAAGCCACTGCCTCCGGATCGTCGCCATTGACGTGGAAGATCGGCGCCTCGACCATCTTGAAGATGTCGGTGCAATACAGTGAGGAGCGCAGGTCGCGCGGATCGGAGGTGGTGAAGCCGATCTGGTTATTCACCACAATATGCACGGTACCCCCCGTGCCATAGCCGCGCGTTTGGGAGAAGTTGAGCATTTCCTGGTTGACGCCCTGCCCCGCCACGGCCGCGTCACCGTGAATCAGAACGGGCAGCACTTCGTTCTTCCCATTCGCGCCGCGATGCACCTGGCGTGCATAGACGGAACCCTCGACCACGGGGTTGACGATCTCGAGGTGCGAGGGGTTGAAGGCCAGCGTCAGGTGCATCGGACCACCCGGCGTAGCGACGTCGGAGGAGTAACCCATGTGGTACTTGACGTCACCGGCGATCAGGTCGCTCTTCTTCTTGCCTTCGAATTCGTCGAACAGCATCGCAGGCTGCTTGCCGAGCGTATTGACCAGCACGTTGAGGCGACCACGGTGCGCCATGCCGATGACGGTTTCCTTGATGCCCAGGGTGCCGCCGACACGAATCAGTTGATCCATCGCGAGGATCATCGATTCGCCGCCTTCGAGCGAGAAGCGCTTCTGGCCGACATAGCGGGTGTGCAGGTAGCGCTCGAGCGTTTCAGCCGCGGTAATCGACATCAGGTAGCGTCGCTTGTCCTCCGGTGTATAGCGTGGCTGCACGCGCGGCGGCTCATAGCGGGCCTGGATCCAGCGCTTCTGGGCAACATCGGAGATATACATGAACTCCGCGCCGATATGGCCGCAATAGCGCAGGCGCAAGGCCTCGAGAATCTCGCGCAAGGTTGCTTCCTCGACGCCCATGTCGAAGGAACCGGTGCGGAACGGGGACGATAGATCAGCCTCGGTGAAGCCGTAGTAGGAAGGTTCCAGTTCGGCGACTTCGGGACGCGCATGGCGCTTGAGCGGATCGAGTTGCGCCCAGCGATTGCCGAGGAAGCGGTAGGCATTGATGATCTGCAGGACCTTGGTCTGCTTCTCGGCGTTGCCGGCGATCTGGGCGACGCGCATGCAGCCTTCGCGGGCGCGCTGCGCGAAGCCGTTGATGATCGGCGTATGGGCCACATCCGGCCCGTTGTAGGCCCCCGCTCCCGGCAGGTTCGCGAGCTTGTCGAAATAGTCGCGCCAGGCCGGATCGATGGAGGACGGATTCGCCAGGTAACTTTCGTACAACTCCTCGACGTAGGGCGCATTCGCCCCGAAGAGATAGGAGTTGGACAACATCTGCTTCATCATGCCATCACCTCGATGTGTGGACGGGGGTGGAAAACCAGGGGACATCGTTGCGGATGTCCCCTGTAACTTGCGCTCAGCGGGCAGCCATATCCGGAACGTTGCGCGCGGGCGAGCCGGTGAACAGCTGGCGCGGACGGCCGATCTTCTGCTCGGGATCGCCGATCATCTCGGACCACTGCGCAACCCAGCCGATGGTGCGCGCCATCGCGAAGATACCGGTGAACAGGTTGGTCGGGATGCCCAGAGCGCTCTGCACGATGCCGGAATAGAAGTCGACGTTCGGATAGAGCTTCTTCTGGACGAAGTAATCGTCTTCCAGTGCGATGCGCTCGAGTTCGATCGCCAGCTTGAACAGCGGACTGTCGTGCAGGCCCAGTTCGTTGAGCACTTCGTGGCAAGTTTCGCGCATCAGCTTGGCGCGCGGATCGAAGTTCTTGTAGACGCGGTGGCCGAAACCCATCAGGCGGAAGGAGTCGTTCTTGTCCTTGGCGCGCTTGATGTATTCGCCGACGCGAGACACGTCGCCGATCTCTTCCAGCATCTTCAGGCAGGCTTCGTTCGCGCCACCGTGCGCCGGGCCCCACAGGCAGGCGATGCCGGCCGCGATACAGGCGTAGGGGTTGGCACCGGAGGAACTGGACAGACGCACCGTCGAGGTCGAGGCATTCTGCTCGTGGTCAGCATGCAGGATCAGGATGCGATCGAGCGCACGGGACAGCACGGGATTCGGCTTGAACTCTTCGCAGGGCGTGCCAAACATCATGTACAGGAAGTTGGTCGAGTAATCGTAGTCGTTCTTCGGATACATGAACGGCAGGCCGTTGTTGTAGCGATAGGCCATCGCCGTGATCGTCGGCATCTTCGCGATCAGGCGGATCGTCGCAACGAGGCGGCTCTCCGGATCGTTGATGTTGAGTGAGTCATGATAGAAGGCCGACAGGCCGCCGACTACACCGACCAGCACCGCCATCGGGTGCGCATCGCGGCGGAAGCCGTTGTAGAAGCGCGTCAGCTGGTCATGCACCATGGTATGGCGTTGCACTTTTCCGACCCAGTCATCGTATTGCGCCTTGTTGGGCAGTTCGCCATCCTTGAGCAGGTAGCAGACTTCCATGAAGTTGCATTTCTCGGCCAGCTGCTCGATCGGGTAACCGCGGTACAGCAACTCGCCCTTGTCGCCGTCGATATAGGTAATCGAAGACTTGCAGGCCGCCGTGGACATGAATCCCGGGTCATAGGTGAAGGCGCCGGTCTGTGCATACAACTTGGAGATGTCGATCACATCCGGGCCGATGCTGCCTTGATAGACAGGATATTCGGTGGTCTTGCCGTTGTACGTCAGGGTTGCAGTACTTTGCGTCATTACAGTCTCCCGTAGAGATAGTCGAAAATCAGTTGCCGGCCGGCTGCCGCAGCAGTGCGACCATGTCCTGCACGGTCGGATCGTCGTTGGCACGGCGTCCGCTCAGCAGGTCCCATAAGTCGTGGTCTTCCATTGCCAGCAGGCGTTCGAGTTTCTCCGCCTGCCTCTCCCCCAGAATGTCCGGTTGCCGCTGCCAGAAGCGTTGCAGCACCAGATCGAGTTCAAGCAGCGCCCGCCGGCTGTGCCAGCGCAGTTTTTCCGTGCGGACGCGTTGCTGTTCATGCATGAGTCAGATCGCCCGCTTCACCATCATGTCCTTGATCTTGCCGATCGCCTTGGTGGGATTGAGTCCCTTCGGGCAGACATCGACGCAATTCATGATGGTATGGCAGCGGAACAGGCGGTATGGGTCGTCGAGGTTATCGAGCCGCTCGCTGGTGGCCTGATCGCGGGTATCGGCGATAAAGCGATAGGCGGCCAGCAGACCGGCCGGGCCGACGAACTTGTCCGGGTTCCACCAGAACGACGGGCAGGAAGTCGAACAGCAAGCGCAGAGGATGCACTCGTAGAGGCCGTTCAATTCCTCGCGGTCTTCCGGGCTTTGCAGGCGCTCGCGCTCCGGCGGCGGGTCGTTGTTGATCAGGTAGGGCTTGATCGAGTGATACTGCTTGAAGAACTGCGTCATGTCGACGATCAGGTCGCGAATGACGGGCAGGCCGGGCAGTGGGCGCAGGACGATCGGCTTGCCTTCCGGAAAAGTGTTCAGGTCGGTCAGGCAGGCCAGGCCGTTGCGGCCGTTGATGTTGAGTGCATCGGACCCGCAGACACCTTCTCGGCAGGAACGGCGGAATGCGATGGAATCATCGACGGCCTTGAGTTTGACCATGGCGTCGAGCAACTTGCGATCGGTCGCATCGATCTCGACCGCGATGTCCTGCATGTAGGGCTTCTGATCCTGATCCGGATCGTAGCGGTAGATCTTGAACTGAAGGGTGCGCGTTTGGGTAGCTTGCGTCATGCTTGATCTCGTTCAGTAGGCACGCTTCTTCAGCGCGATGGTGTCGACCGACATGGGCCGCAGGGTGACAGGCTTGTAATCCAGTCGGTTGCCTTCCTTGTACCAGAGGGTGTGCTTCAGCCAGTTCGCGTCATCGCGGCCATTCGGACGCTCGGCCGTATCCGGCGCATCGTCACGCACGTGAGCGCCGCGCGATTCCTTGCGCGCCTCGGCCGAGACCATCGTCGCTACCGCCACCTCGATCAGGTTGTCCAGTTCCAGCGCCTCGATACGGGCGGTATTGAAGACCTTGGACTTGTCCTTGATCTCGGTGCGCTGCACATCCTTTTGCACCTCGAGAATGTTCTGCACGCCTTGCTTGAGCAGATCGTTGAAGCGGAACACGCCGGCATGCTTTTGCATCGTGCGCTGCATGGCGAGCCGTGTTTCATGCACGCTGGCCCCGCCCTTTTGCGTATTGAGGCGATCGAGCCGGGATAGCGTGCGGTCAAAGGCGTCGGCCGGCAGGTCCTTGTGGGTCTTGGGCGACTTCTTCAGTTCTTCGACGGCCGTCTCGCCGGCCGACTTACCGAACACCAACAGGTCAAGCAGCGAGTTGGTACCGAGGCGATTCGCGCCATGCACCGAAGCACAGGCGCATTCACCCGCGGCATAAAAGCCTGGTACGACTTCGCTCTGGTTGTCCCTGCCCGGCACGACGACCTGCCCGTGGTAGTTGGTCGGAATGCCGCCCATCTGGTAATGACAGGTTGGCACGACCGGGATCGGCTCCTTGAGCGCGTCGACGCCGGCGAACTGCAGCGCGATTTCATGGATGCCGGGCAGCCGCTTCATGATCGTCTCGGGCGGCAGATGCGTGATGTCGAGCAGCACGAAATCCTTGTTGGGCCCACAGCCGCGGCCTTCGTTGATTTCGGTGACCATGGCGCGCGACACGACATCGCGTGAGGCGAGATCCTTGGCGTTCGGCGCATAGCGCTCCATGAAGCGCTCGCCATTGCTGTTGCGCAGGATGCCCCCCTCGCCGCGCACCCCCTCGGTGATCAGCACACCCGCGCCGGCGACACCGGTCGGGTGGAACTGCCAGAACTCCATGTCCTCGAGCGGAATGCCGGCGCGCGCCGCCATCCCGACACCGTCGCCGGTGTTGATGAAGGCGTTGGTCGAGGAATAGTAGATGCGGCCCGAGCCGCCGGTGGCGAAGATGGTGGCCTTGGCATGGAAGGCATAGATCTCGCCGGTTTCCATTTCCATGGCGGTGACGCCGAGCACTTCCCCTGCCGCGTCGCGGATCAGGTCGAGCGCCATCCACTCGACGAAAAACTGGGTGTTGACCTTGACGTTGCGCTGGTACATCGCGTGCAGCATCGCGTGGCCAGTGCGGTCGGCAGCGGCGCAAGAGCGGCGCACCGGCTTTTCTCCGAAGTTCGACATGTGGCCGCCGAAGGGGCGTTGGTAGATGCGACCGTTGTCGAGGCGATCAAAAGGCATGCCGTAGTGCTCAAGCTCGATCACGCACTCGTTGGCCTTCTTGCACATGAACTCGATCGCGTCCTGATCACCAAGCCAGTCGGAGCCCTTGACGGTGTCGTACATGTGCCAGTGCCAATGATCCTCCTCGGAGTTACCCAGAGAGGCAGCCACACCACCCTGCGCGGCAACCGTGTGCGAGCGTGTGGGAAACACCTTGGTCAGCACGGCGGTCTTGAGACCCGCTTCGGATAGCTGGATGGCGGCACGCAAGCCGGCACCGCCGGCACCGACAATGACCGCATCGAACTTGCGAACAGTAACTTGCTGGCTCATGTTGCGCTCACAGCCTCCAGATGATTTGCACTGCCCAGCCGGCATAACCGATCAGGGCCAGCAGGGTCAGGACGTGCAGGACGAGTTTGATGCCGGCAGGCTGGATGTAGTCCATCCAGATATCTCGCACCCCGACCCAGGCATGCCAACACAGGCTGACGATGAACAGGAAGGTGACGAAGCGCATCAGGTCAGCCGACATGAAGGCATGCCAGCTGGCGTAATTCGCCCCCGCACCCTGCCGCAACGCGATGGCGACAATCAGGGTGTAGGCAACCATGACAACGCCGGTAACACGCTGGGCCAGCCAGTCGATCAAGCCATAATGGGCACCGACAATCTTGCGATTCACCATAGTTTCGCCCCCAGGATCAGGGTCAAGGGCAAACTTACCGCCAGAACCATTTTGGCCGAGTTGCTTGCCTGCGCCTTATCGACACCGATATGAATGTCGATCAGCAGAATGCGGATTCCCATGCAGAAGTGATGCAGGAAGGCCCAGAGCAAACCGATCAATACCAGTTTGGCAAGCGGATGGGCGACGATCGATTGCAAGGTCGCATAGGAGTCCGGCGATCCCAGCGAGAGCTCCAGCAACCAGATCAGCAATGGAAGCATCAGGAAAAGCCCAAAGCCACTGATGCGATGCAATATTGATGCAATACCAGCAATAGGCAGCTTTATCTGAAAAAGATTCAGGTATTTAGGTCGTTTACGCGCAATTTCCGACATAAGTAACACCTCAATATTGATGCTTTGCAATATCTTACTACCCGGACAGGGCCTGTTATGCGTACGCCTCAGCTCAACTCGTTCAAATAACAGTGAGTATCGGTCGAGTACAGGCCGCGCCGCCATTCCACAGGACGATCACCATAGGTGTAGCTGGTCCGTTCGACGGACAACAGCGGGCTACCTTCGCTCACGCGCAGCAGTTCGGCACTGGTGCGGTCAGCAGCAACGGCCCGCAAACGCTCCTCGGCACGGATCATGCGCACACCGAACTTCGCCTCGAAGAGGCTGTAGAGGGAAACTTGCGACTCTTTCAACACATCGAGCGTCAGCCCGGTAAAGACTTCTCCGGGCAGGTAGATCTCGTCGACCACAACCGGCTTGCCCGAGAATTCCAGTACGCGCCTCACGATGATGATTGAATCGCCCGGCTTGATGCTGAGCACGCGCGCGGCTTCAGGTCCGGCCTTGGCGCGCCAGCATTCCAGGGGCACGCTCTTCGCATGTTCGCTTTCGCCGGAAATCGGCACGAGACGCAGGAAACGGTAGAACGCACGCGGGTCGCTATGACTCGCAACGAAGGTGCCCTTGCCCTGGCGCCGCACCAGCAGGTTTTCTGCGGCCATTTCATCGATGGCCTTGCGCACCGTACCCTGGCTTACGCTGAAGCGACTGGCCAGCTCCATCTCGCTCGGAATCACTTCACCCGGACGCCATTCACGGTTCTCTAGCGCCTGCAGGATCAGGCCCTTGATCTGTCGATAAAGGGGGCTGAAAGTGGGAGAATCAGCGGGTGTCTGCTGCATCATGGAAGCGCATTGAACCATAAAAATTTCTCAACGTCCATAGAATAATATATGTCTTATATATGTTGTATGATAGATATTGACACGGCGCAGCAATGCATCTTATGATTTTCCGGTTTTAACTGTTTGTCCCTCTGCAACCAACTTAAGGAGTTCCACATGGCCAAAGCCCCCGTTCGTGTCGCCGTTACCGGCGCCGCCGGTCAAATCGGTTACGCACTGCTGTTCCGCATCGCCAGCGGCGAAATGCTCGGCAAGGATCAGCCCGTCATCCTGCAGATGCTTGAACTGCCGATGGAAAAAGCGCAGAAGGCCCTCAAGGGTGTGATGATGGAACTCGAAGATTGCGCCTTCCCGTTGCTGGCCGACATGATCGGCACCGACGATCCCAAGGTCGCCTTCAAGGATGCTCAACAAGCTCTGCTAGTCGGCGCCAAGCCGCGCGGCCCGGGCATGGAGCGCAAGGACCTGTTGCTCGAAAATGCCAAGATTTTCATCGAACAGGGCAAGGCGCTGGATGCCGCCGCCGCACGCGATCTGAAGCTTATCGTCGTCGGCAACCCCGCCAACACCAACGCGCTGATCGCCATGAATGCCGCGCCCAGCCTGCCGCAGACCGCTTTCACCTCAATGATGCGCCTTGACCACAACCGCGCGATGTCGATGCTCGCCAGCAAGACCGGTCAAGCCGTCGATAGCGTCGAAAAGATGGTCATCTGGGGCAACCACTCGCCGACGATGTATCCGGACATCCGCTTCTGCACCCTCGGCGGCAAGGCCGCCCCGGCGCTGGTCAATGACGACGCGTGGTACAAGAACGAGTACATCCCGAAGGTCGGCAAGCGCGGTGCCGCGATCATCGAAGCACGCGGCCTCTCCTCCGCTGCTTCCGCCGCCAACGCCGCCATCGACCACATGCGCGACTGGAACCTCGGCAGTAATGGCAAGTGGGTCACCATGGGCGTCGTCTCCGATGGTTCCTATGGCATTCCCGCAGGCATGATCTACGGTATGCCCTGCACCTGCGCAAACGGCAAGTGGGAAATCGTCAAGGGCCTCGAAATCGACGAGTTCTCGCGTCAGAAGATGGATGCCACGCTCAAGGAACTGCAGGAAGAGCGCGACGGCGTCAAGGACCTGTTCGCCTGAGCAGCGTCACCCCGGCGGGCCATCGGATGAAGACCTCACTCCATCCCGCCGATGTTCTTTACGCAGGCGGCCGGCCGTTCCCGGCCCTCGCCGCCTGTGAGCATTTCGCCGGCAGCGAAAAGCTGATTCGCAAGGCGCTGGAGCTCCAAACAAAGCTGCAAGCCGACGGCGTTCCGCTCTTCGATATCACTGCCGACTGCGAAGATGGTGCGCCGGCTGGTGGCGAGATCGAGCAGGCCACCATGGTTGCCCGCCTGCTCAACAGTCCGGATAACAGGTTCAGCCGCATGGGCGTGCGCATCCATGATGCCCATCACGATTTCTGGCGCGCCGAAGTCGAAATCCTGCTGCGCGAAGCCGCACCTAGAATTCCCTACATCGTATTGCCCAAGCCGACCTGCCTGGTCGACGTGCAGACCCAACTCACCTGGATCAACGATACACTCGCCCGTCACAGATACGACCTGAATATTCCCGTGCATGTGCTGATCGAGACACCCGGCGCACTGCACGATGCCTGGCAGATCGCCGCCCTGCCCCAGGTCGAATCGCTCGACTTCGGCCTGATGGATTTCGTCAGTGCCCACCATGGCGCCATTCCGGCCAGCGCCATGCGCTCGCCGGGCCAGTTTGCGCATCCGCTGATCGTGCGGGCGAAATGCGAAATCGCGGCGGCCGCACTCGGCAACGGCATAGTGCCGACGCACAATGTCACCACCGAGTTTCGCGATGCGTCGGTGGTTGCCGACGATGCCCACCGCGCGCGCGAAGAATTCGGCTTCCTGCGCATGTGGAGCATCCATCCGAACCAGATCGAACCGATCGTGCAGGCGATGCGTCCAAGCTTCGATGAAACCCTCACAGCCGCGACCATCCTCGCGACGGCCAGCGATGCCGACTGGGGACCGATCCAGATCGATGGCCGCCTGCATGATCGCGCCTCCTACCGCTATTACTGGGAACTGCTGCAAAGAGCCCACTCCACCGGGGCCGAACTGCCCGCGAGTACCGCCCGTTTTTTCAACTTCCACCCTGCCTGAAAGGAACTCACATGAAACGCCTGCTTCCCGCTCTCGCTTTCATCAGCTGCGCTTCCTCCGTTTTCGCGCAGGAGATGACGCCCGGATTATGGGAGCTCACCGCCGAAATGAAGATGCAGGGCATGGCCATGCCACCCAACAAATTCACGCACTGCTACACCGCCAAGGACATCGCCTCCGGCAAGCAGTACGGCATGGACGAGAAGAGCAAATGCACCATCAGCAACATGAAGAACGCCGGCGGCAACATCAGCTATGACATGACCTGTGCGGCCGACGGTACGAAGATGGCCGGCTCGGTCAAGGGCACGATGTCGGCGACCGCCTTCGCCTTCGAACAGAAACTGCGCATGACGCCCGACCAAGGCATGGGCGAAATGCAATCCTTCATAAAAGGTCGCCGCCTCGGCGACTGCAAGTAATAATCCACATTCCCCCGACCGAAAGGAAACACCATGCTCGAAGCCTACCGTGCCCATGTCGCCGAACGCGCCGCGCTGGGCATCCCGCCCCTGCCGCTCACCAAGCAACAGACTCAGCAACTGGTCGACCTGCTCATGGCCCCGCCCAAGGGCGAGGAAGCCTTCCTCGTCGACCTGATCACCTATCGCGTGCCGGCCGGCGTGGATGACGCCGCCGAAGTCAAGGCGAAGTTCCTCGCAAAAGTCGGCGCTGGCGAGACGGCATGCCCGCTGATTTCGCGCACCAAGGCCACCGAACTGCTCGGCACGATGCTCGGCGGCTACAACGTCAAGCCGCTGATCGACCTGCTCGACGATGCCGAAGTCGGCGCCGTCGCCGCCAACGGCCTCAAGGGCACGCTGCTGATGTTCGATGCCTTCCACGATGTCGCCGACAAGGCCAAGGCAGGCAGCGCGAATGCCAAGGCCGTGATGCAAAGCTGGGCGGATGCCGAGTGGTTCACCGCCCGTCCCGAAGTACCGCAATCGCTCAAGGTCACCATCTTCAAGGTCACCGGTGAAACCAACACCGACGATCTCTCCCCGGCCCCGGATGCCTGGAGCCGCCCCGACATTCCGCTGCACGCGCTGGCCATGCTGAAGAACCCGCGCCCCGGCATCGAGGCCGACAAGGCTGGTGAACGCGGCCCGATCAAGCAACTCGACGCACTCAAGGCCAAGGGCAACCTCGTCGCCTATGTCGGCGACGTCGTCGGCACCGGTTCCTCGCGCAAGTCCGCCACCAACTCCGTGCTGTGGTTCACGGGCGAAGACATCCCCTACGTGCCGAACAAGCGCTTCGGTGGCGTCTGCCTCGGCAGCAAGATCGCCCCGATCTTCTACAACACCATGGAAGATGCCGGCGCGCTGCCAATCGAACTCGACGTCAACCAGATGGGCATGGGCGAGGAAGTCGAACTGCGCCCCTATGAAGGCAAGGCCCTGAAGAACGGTGCCGTCATCGCCGAATTCAAGGTCAAGTCCGACGTCATCTTCGACGAAGTGCGTGCCGGCGGCCGCATCAACCTGATCATCGGTCGTGGCCTCACCGCCAAGGCGCGTGAAGCGCTGGGCCTGCCGGTTTCGACACTGTTCCGCCTGCCGCAGAACCCCGCCGATTCCGGCAAGGGTTTCTCGCTGGCCCAGAAGATGGTCGGCCGCGCCTGCGGTTTGCCTGATGGCAAGGGCATCCGCCCCGGCACCTACTGCGAGCCGAAGATGACCTCGGTGGGCAGCCAGGACACCACCGGCCCGATGACGCGCGACGAGCTGAAAGATCTCGCCTGCCTCGGCTTCTCCGCCGACTTGGTCATGCAGTCCTTCTGCCATACCGCCGCCTACCCGAAGCTGGTCGACGTCAAAACCCACCGCACGCTGCCATCTTTCATCACCGCGCGCGGCGGCATCTCGCTCAAGCCGGGCGACGGCGTGATCCACTCCTGGCTCAACCGCTTCTTGCTGCCCGACACCGTCGGCACCGGCGGCGACTCGCACACCCGCTTCCCGATCGGTATTTCCTTCCCGGCCGGCTCCGGCCTCGTCGCCTTCGCCGCCGCCACGGGTGTAATGCCACTCGACATGCCGGAATCCGTGCTGGTGCGCTTCTCGGGCAAGCTGCAGCCCGGCATCACGCTGCGCGACATGGTCAATGCGATTCCCTATTACGCGATCAAGGCCGGCCTGCTGACTGTCGAAAAGAAAGGCAAGAAGAACATCTTCTCCGGCCGCATCCTCGAGATCGAAGGTTTGCCCGACCTCAAGGTGGAACAGGCCTTCGAGCTGACCGACGCATCCGCTGAGCGTTCCGCCGCCGGTTGCTCCGTGCGTCTGAACAAGGAACCGATCATCGAGTACCTCAAATCGAACATCACGTTGATGAAGTGGATGATCGCCGAAGGCTACGAGGATAAGCGCACCCTCGCGCGCCGCATCAAGGCGATGGAAGACTGGATCGCCAATGGCACGCTGCTCGAACCTGATGCCGACGCCGAATACGCCGCCGTGATCGACATCGACATGAATGAGGTGAAGGAACCGTTGTTGGCCTGCCCGAATGATCCGGACGACGTCAAGATGCTTTCCGACGTCGCCGGCGACAAGATCGATGAAGTCTTCATCGGCTCGTGCATGACCAACATCGGCCACTTCCGCGCTGCCGGCAAGATCCTCGATGGCAAGTCGGACATCCCGACCCGCCTGTGGATCGCGCCGCCGACCAAGATGGACGCGATGATGCTCAACGAGGAAGGCTACTACTCGGTGCTCGGCAAGTCGGGTGCGCGCATGGAAATGCCCGGCTGCTCTCTGTGCATGGGCAACCAGGCGCAGATCAAGAAAGGCAGCACGGCAGTGTCGACCTCGACGCGCAACTTCCCGAACCGCCTTGGCATCGACACGCGCGTCTATCTGTCGTCCGCCGAACTGGCAGCCGTCTGCGCGCTGATGGGCAAGATCCCGAGCGTAGCCGAGTACCTGGCACAGGTGAAGACGCTCGAATCAAAATCGGCCGACGTCTATCGCTACATGAACTTCAACGAAATTCCGCAGTTCGTCGAGGTTGCGGAGGAAGTCACCGTTTAAGGCTACCCCCCAAAGCTGATCGACAAACCCCGCATCGGTAACGATGCGGGGTTTGTCATTTGGATCAAAGCGAGGCGTCCGCCAGCTTGACGCCGAAGCCGATGAACAGGCCGCCTACGCTGCCCGTGGCGGCAGCCGACAGGCGCTGGCGCCGCCGGAACTGCTGCGCCAGTTGAACCCCACCAAAGATCAGCACCGAGAGGTACAGGGCACTGCAGATCTGGACGATGACCCCCAGGATCAGAAATGACAATGCGGGATGCGGATACTCCGGCGCCACGAACTGGATGAAGAACGAAATAAAGAACAGGATGGCTTTCGGGTTCATCAGGCTGATGACCAGGGCCGTCCTGAAGGGATGCGATTGATCCAGTTTTTCTTGCCGAGGTTGCGGCAGCGCCTGTCCGCGCCAGGTGCGCCAGGCCGAGCGCAACAACCCGAAGCCCAGCCAGCCCAGATAGACGGCCCCCGCGTACTTCAGAACCATGAACACCGCCGGATTGGCCTGCAATACCGAGGCAACACCGGTAGCCGACAGGGTCATCAGGATGGCGTCACCAACGAAAATACCGCAGGCACCCCGGTAGCCCGCGCCGATGCCCCAACGCGAGGCGACGGTCATCACATACAGCGAGTTCGGGCCTGGCAGCAGCACGATGAAGATCGTGCCGAGGATGAAGGTCGCCAGATCAGTAATGCCGTAGATCACGGACAGATGTGCTTCAACAAATGCGCGGGAGTTGGTCCCCCGCCAGCCAATCGACGATGCGACGCCCGCCGAGTGTGGTCGTTAGTTGTACGAAGTGGTGGTCGTCGGCGATGACTTCGCCGATCTTCGCGGCATTCGCACCCAGCGGGTGTGCGCGCATCACCGCCAGCAGGCAGTCGGCATCAACGTCTGTGCAAACGCAGACCAGCTTGCCTTCGTTGGCGACGTAGAGCGGATCGAGGCCGAGGAATTCGCAGGCGGCATCGACGATCGGATTGATCGGGATCGCCTTCTCCTGCAGCATCATGCCGACGCCCGACTGCGTCGCGATCTCGTTGAGGGTCGCCGCGAGACCACCACGCGTCGGATCGCGCAACACGCGGATGTCAGCGCCGGTATCCAGTAGTGTGGCGATCAGTCCGTGGAGCGCCGCGGTGTCGGAGGCGATCGGCGCATCGAAGCTCAGGTTCTCGCGCTGGCTCATGATCGCCACGCCGTGATCGCCGAGGTTGCCGGAGACGAGAATCGCATCGCCCGGTCGCGCTTTCGCACCGCCGATGTCGCGCCCTTCGGGGAGGACGCCGATACCGGTCGTCGTGATGAAAATGCCGTCGCCCTTGCCGCGTTCGACCACCTTGGTGTCACCGGTGACGACCGGCACGCCGGCCTCCTTCGCCGCCTGTGCCATCGACTCGACAATACGTGCGAGGTCGGCGAGCGGGAAACCTTCCTCGAGGATGAAACCCGCCGCGAGGTAGAGAGGTGTCGCGCCCATCACGGCCACATCGTTGATCGTGCCATGCACCGACAGGCAGCCGATATCGCCGCCGGGAAAGAACAGTGGCGAAACGACATGGCTGTCGGTGGCCAACACGAGCTTCCCAGCAAAAGTCGGCGCTGGCAGGACGGCACCATCGTTGCCCTGCCCAAGGTATTCGTTGCCCAAATGCTTCGCGAACAGCTCGGAAATCAGCTGCACCATGGCACGACCGCCCGCGCCGTGCGTCATGTCGACGCAGCCCTGCTTCAGGTCAAGCGGGCGCACGTAGCCGGGCTTCATCAGTTCGTCTTTGTGCGCGACGCCAGAACCTCCAGCATCTGCGTCACGTCATCAGGTTCGATGTCCATGCCCAGTTCGAGGCCCGGATTCACGGCAATCGAGAAACCGGGTTCCATGCGTTCGACGATCCAGGCGAAATCCGCGAGCAGCCCGCCGCTATAACCCGGCACATCGACGAGAAACTCCTTCGCCCGTTCCGGACTAGTGAACAGCACGAGCATATTCCGCCCTTCATCATCCTGCACCACCAGCGGCGTCGCCTTGTTGGTGAGTTGGAATCCCGGGATGCCGCTGTCCCGGTCATCCTTGATAGGAATGAAGATCTGCTGGGTCAGCAGTTCGTTCATGAATTCCTCGCCCGGCAGCTCGCCATTGATGGCGGCCAGCAGTTTCTTTTCCAGTTCGTTCTTGGCTTCAAAGGTTTGTTCTGACATGGTGTCTCCCGCAAAGTGCGAAGGATACATGGCACCGCCTGTGTTAGATTCAAGTCGCCCTCAATGACCGTGAAACCATGCGCCAAGCCACCTATATCGCCGGCAAGGATGCCGCGCTCGAAACCTCCATCGCCACGATGCAACAGCGGCTGGCCCGGCTCGGCTTCCATGTCGAGGAACGCTCGTGGCTCAACCCGGTGGAGGGCATCTGGTCGGTGCATCTGCGCGATCGGGATTGCCCGCTGCTGTTCACCAACGGCAAGGGCGCCTCGAAACTCGCCTGCCTCGCCAGCGCACTCGGCGAATTCTTCGAACGGCTGTCGACCCGCTACTTCTGGACGCACTATTACCTCGGCGCAGAGATCGCCCGGCGTGATTTCGTGCATGACCCACGCGAGCGCTGGTTTCCGCTCACGAAAAGCGGGAAATGGCCCAAGGCTCTGCTGACGCCGGAACTGCAGGCCTTCTACAACCCGGAGGGCAGCATCCCGGCCAGCGTCCTTGTCGATCTCAACTCGGGCAACGCCGAGCGCGGCATCTGTGCCCTGCCCTATGTGCGCCAGCGCGACGGCAAGACCGTCTGGTTTCCGGTGAACATCATCGGCAACCTCTATGTCAGCAACGGCATGTCGGCTGGCAACACGCCAACCGAAGCGCGCACCCAGGGACTGTCGGAGATCTTCGAACGCCACATCAAGTTCCGGATCCTCGCGGAAGGCCTCTGCCTGCCGGATGTTCCAGAAGAAGTCATCGCGCGCTATCCGCACATCGCCGCCGGCATCGCAGCCTTGCGCAAGGCCGGCTTCGGCATCCTCGTCAAGGATGCCTCGCTCGGCGGCCATTACCCGGTGTTGAACGTCACGCTGCTCAATCCGCGCGACCAAGGCTGCTTTGTCAGCTTCGGCGCCCATCCGCGTTTCGACGTCGCGCTCGAACGCGCGCTGACCGAACTGCTGCAGGGCCGCGCGCTGGACGCACTCGACGGCTTCCCGCCGCCGGGTTTCGACCTCGATGAAATCGCCAGCGCTCCGAATCTCGAAATCCATTTCGTCGATTCGAGCGGCATCGTGCATTGGAATTTCCTTGGCGCCACGCCCGACTTCGAATTCTGCGACTGGAACTTCAGCACGCCCGATGCGGCCACCGACCACGATTGCCAGTGGCTCATCGAGCGCATCCAAGCGCTGGGACACGACGTCTACATCGCCGATTTCCAGCATCTGGGCGTCTACGCCTGCCGCATCCTCGTGCCAGGCATGTCCGAGATCTACCCGGTCGATGATCTCGAATGGGAAAACAATTCCCGCGGCAATACCCTGCGCCCGGCCATCCTGAACCTGTCCGAACTCGACGATGACGCCAGCGCTGCACTGCTGGATGCGCTCAACGAATCCGGCATCGACGACCAGCGACTGGTGCGCGAGTTGATCGGCCTGGCCGCCGACCCCGGTACGCTGTGGGAAGACTTGCGCGTCGGTGAACTCAAAACCTTGCTGGCGCTGGCCTGCGGCGACGCGGATGCGCTGGACGAGGGACTCGACTGGACCGCACATTTCGACGAGATCAATACCGACCGTCGCGACATCTATCGCTGCCTCGACGCATTGCGGCGTCTCGAAGACCTCGGGAACGACTGCCGCGATGCACTGGAAAGCCTGTTCGGGCCGGAAACCGTCGCTACCGCAGCAGCGTTGCTGGATGGCACACAACGTTTCTTTGCGACCGCCACTCCGGGAGAAGATCTCAAGGGCTGCGCCCTGCACCAGCGACTACTCGAAGCCTATGGCAAGGTCCAGGCTCAACGCATCGATTAGCAAATACGCTTACGTCAAAGCGAGCAGGTTCATGCGGAAACGCCGCCCCTTGATGCCCTGATCGGCGAGGCTGCGTAGCGCCCGTGCCGCAACGCGGCGGTCGAGCGCGACGTAGCAGTTCTCTTCGAAGACATCGATGCGGCCGACTTGCTCCTTACTCAGGCCGGCAACGCCGGTGAGCGCGCCGAGCAGGTCGCCCGGGCGCAGCTTGTCCTTGCGACCGCCCAGGATGCGCAGGGTCTGCATCGGCGCCTGCAAGGTCTCGCCGGCGGCAGGCTGCAGATCGGCGAGCGGAAACCAGCGCACCGGACCACCCTGCCAGGCCTCGATCAGCTTGACCCACTTGCGTTCGCTCGGCGCGCACAGGCTCAGCGCCAGCCCGACGGCGTCGCCCCGACCTGTCCGGCCGATGCGGTGGATATGGATTTCGGTGTCCTTGGCGACATCTACGTTGATCACCGCGTCGACTGTATGGATGTCGAGACCGCGTGCGGCGACGTCGGTGGCGACCAGCACCGAGCAGCTGCGGTTGGCGAACTGCATCAGCAATTCATCACGCTCCCGCTGTTCAAGTTCGCCATGCATGGCCTGCGCGGAGATGCCCTGCGCGCGCAGTTCGGCCGACAACTCGCGGCAATGAATGCGGGTATTGCAGAAGGCCAGTGTCGATTCCGGCCGGAAGTGGGCAAGCAGGCGGGCGACGGCAGCATTGCGTTTTTCGTGCGCGACCTCATAGAAGCGCTGTTCGACGCGGGTGGCGTCCTGCGCAGCCGACACCACGAGTTCCTCCGGATGGTTCAGGAAGGCGGCACTGGCCTGCTTCATGTCGTCGGGATAGGTGGCCGAGAACAGCAGGGTCTGCCGCTCGCGCGGACAGGCGCGGACGATGCCCTTGATCTCGTCGAAGAAACCCATGCCAACCATGCGATCGGCTTCGTCGAGCACCAGCGTGCGCACGCCCGACAGGTCAATGCCGGCGCGGCTCATGTGGTCCTGGATGCGGCCCGGCGTACCGACGACGATGTGCGCGCCGTGCTTCAGCGAAGCGCTCTGCGGCCCCATCGGCGTGCCACCGCAGAGCGTCAGCACCTTGATGTTGTCGGCGAAGCGGGCCACGCGGCGCAGCTCCTTGGCCACCTGGTCGGCCAGTTCGCGCGTTGGGCACAGCACCAGTGCCTGAATGCCGAAATCGGCCGGATCGAGCCGATGCAGGATGCCGATGGCGAAGGCCAGCGTCTTGCCGCTGCCGGTATCTGCCTGGGCGATCAGGTCGCGCCGTTTGAGGATCAGCGGCAGGCTTTGCGCCTGAATCGCCGTCATGCTGCGATAACCCAGGCGATCAAGATTGGCGAGCAGCGCCGGCGGCAGCGACAGGGTGGAAAAATCTCGTTGGGTCACGCGGGTACAGGCAGCGAAAAGAAATGAAAATGGGCTGCAAGAGGAGATCTTGCAGCCCATCGGTTTTATTGGGGTGGCTGATGGGACTCGAACCCACGACAACCGGAATCACAATCCGGGACTCTACCAACTGAGCTACAGCCACCACCTTTGAAACTGGTCCGCCCGGCGAGACTCGAACTCACAACCCCCGGCTTAGAAGGCCGGTGCTCTATCCGGTTGAGCTACGGGCGGCCGCTCAGCGGATGTAGGCGGTCGGGGATGCAGGCGTCTGGTCGGGGTGAAAGGATTCGAACCTTCGACATCTTGCTCCCAAAGCAAGCGCGCTACCGGGCTGCGCTACACCCCGAGGAGCGCGCATTCTACTGATGCCCCCCGGTCCGGTCAATCGAAAGCAACGCATAAGGATTTTGCATTGGCTTGGGCGAGCATTGGGCGTCACAATTCTGTAATATTTCCATCAGTAAGGTTTCCCCAATAGTTTGCAAAGGAACTGGCATGTTCAGCGGCATGATGCCCCACCGCAAGGAGTTCTTCGAACTCTTCAACGCTCATGCAGACCGCGTGGTCGCGGCTGCCAACGCCACCCTCCGCCTGACCAACTCGCTCGGCACCAACTCCAGCGAACTCGACGCCCTCGTCAAGGAAATCGTGACGAACGAGCGCAGCGGCGACAAGATCAAGATGGAAATGATCGGCTTGCTGCACAAATCGTTCATCACGCCGTTCAGCCGTGACGAAATCCATGCCCTGACGCTGGCGCTCGACCAGATCCTCGGCAAGCTGCAGGATGTTGCCAACGCGGTCGGCATGTACCACATCACCGATTCGACGCCCGAATCGCGCGAACTCGCTGCCCTTACGTCCGACGCCTGCCTGCGCCTCAATCGTGCCGTGATCGTGCTGGGCGACAAGGCGCGCGCCAAGGAGGCGATCAACCTCTGTCACGAGATCGAGGAAATCGAGTCGAAGGCCGATAAGCTGCTGAAGAAGGCGGTCACCCGCTTGTTCGCGGACGAGAGTCAGATATGGACGGCGATCCGCCTGCGCGAGTTCTACTTCCTGCAGGAACACGTACTCGACCAGTGCCAGTACACGGCCCGCATCATCGAAGAAATCCTCATCGAGAACGCCTGAAAGGCAAGCCATCATGGAAGGTTTGACCATCAGCGTCGGCATCCTTGCGGTGCTGATTTTCGTCGCGTTGGCCTTCGACTTCATGAACGGCTTCCACGATGGCGCCAATTCGATCTCCACCATCGTCGCCACCGGCGTGCTCACCCCGAAGCAGGCGGTTCTATTTGCCTCCTTCTTCAACTTTGCCGCGCTCTGGGTCTTCCAGCTCAAGGTGGCCGCCACCATCGGCAAGGGCACGGTCGATCCGAGCTTCGTCGATTACTACGTGATCTTCGGTGCGCTCTGCGGCGCCCTCGCCTGGAACATCATTACTTGGTACTACGGCATCCCCTCCTCGTCCTCGCACGCGCTGATCGGCGGACTGGTGGGCGCTACGCTAACCAAGGCCGGCAGCCTCGCGCCGATCGTCTGGAGCGGCTTCGGCAAGATCCTCCTGTTCATCGTCATCTCGCCCTTCGTCGGCTTCCTCATTGGCGGCCTGCTGATGGTGCTGGTCGCCTGGATTTTTCGCAAGAAAACGCCGGGACAAGTACGACGATGGTTCAACTACGCCCAGATTTTCGCCTCGGGCGCCTACAGCCTTGCGCATGGCGGCAATGACGCGCAAAAAACCATCGGTATCATCTGGCTACTGCTGATCACGGCGGGTGCCGCGACGACCGATGTTGCCACCCTGCCGAACTGGGTGATCTACTCGTGCTACTTCGCCATCGCGTGGGGTACCTATCTGGGTGGCTGGCGCATCGTCAAGACCATGGGCACCAAGATCACCAAGCTCAACTCGGTCAGCGGCTCCTGCGCTTCGATGGGCGGCGCGATCAGCCTCGGTCTCGCCACGCTCGGCGGCATTCCCGTATCGACCACGCACACCATTACGGGCGCCATCGCCGGCGCTGGCGCCGCGCACAACATGAAACGCGTGCGCTGGGACATTTCGATCAACCTTGCGGTTGCCTGGGTGCTGACGATTCCCGCCAGCGGCTTGATTGCCGCCGCCTTCTGGTGGATCGGTACGAAGATCATGTAACTTTTCCGCAGCGGGAAACTGTTATCTTCCGCGCATGGACATGAAAGACAGCAGCCACGCCAGCGAAAGCCCCTTCAAAGGCAAGACCGGCCTCACCCGCCTGATCAACGCCTTCCGCTATTCACTCGACGGTTTTGCTGCGGCCTATCGCCACGAAGACGCCTTCCGGCAGGAAACCCTGCTCGCTGCAGTACTCATCCCGGTCGCGCTGTTCCTGCCCGCCAGTGGCACCGGCAAGGCACTGATGATCGCCAGCGTGCTGCTGGTCCTGATGGTCGAGCTCATCAACTCGGCCATCGAAGCCGTGGTCGATCGCGTTTCGCTCGAACGCCACCACCTCGCCAAGCGTGCCAAGGACATCGGCAGCGCAGCCGTGCTGCTTGCCTTGACCAACGTCCTGGCGACCTGGGGGCTGGTGTTGTTCGGCTGAACTGCAATAGTCGGCGCTGGCGGGACGGCACGGCCCTGCACCCCACCTAAAGAAAGTCATATTGCGTTCGTTATAAGTATCCAATGAGTCCTGCCCCCGCTCGACATGGATACGCACGCTATGAAACTTGCTGAGAAACACCCGCAGAATCACGATATTGAATTCCGCATCGGCAAGGAATTGCGCGATATCGGCATTCCGCCGCGGCCGACGATCCTCGCGCGCATCGAGAACGAAATGCGCAAGGACGAACCCGACTTCAAGCTGCTCGCCGACATCATCAGCAGCGACATGGGCCTCGCGGCCAGCGTCATCAAGGTCGCCAACTCCGCGTATTTCGGCGTCGGCCGACGCGTTCGCTCGATCCTCGAAGCCTTGCTCGTGCTCGGACTCAAGCTGACGGTGACTACCATCGCGGGCATTGCACTGCAGCGCGCCTTCCCCAACTTACCGAATCTCGACCGTTTCTGGGAAGCTTCGTCGCGCATGGCACGTGTTTCCGGCTGGCTGGCCCTGCGGCTGAAAAAGCGCATCCAGTTTCGTTCGGAAGACGCCTACACCTTCGGCCTGTTCCGCGACTGCGGCATGCCCGTACTGATGATTCCCTTCCCGGAATATTGCGACATCCTCAAGCAGGCCGAAGCAGACAAGGAACGGCTCTTCACCACCATCGAGGATGAACTGCTGGCGATCAACCACGCCATCATCGGCGCCGAATTCGCCGAAGACTGGATGCTGCCTGCCGAAATCTGCGAAGGCATCCGCTATCACCACTACGCGCCTGCAATCGACGGTGACGTTGCCACGATGATTCCGGAAAACGCCAGCCGCTACATCGCGCTGACGATGGTGGCCCAGCATCTGATCCAGCGTTACACCGACCTCTATCCCGATCAGGAATGGGAAAAGTTGGGCGCGGCCAGCCTGCGCGTACTGCACATCACGCCGGAAGAACTCGCGACCCTCGAAACCGACGCCGAAGAAGTCGTGAACGCGACACTCTGATCAAGCGCGTTCCGCGGCCGTCCGCACTGCCGCCGCGATCGCCTCGGCCTGCGCCTGAACCAGGGCTTCGTTTTCCCCTTCGACCATCACGCGCAGCAGCGGCTCGGTACCCGACGGCCGCAGCAACACGCGGCCCTTGCCGTTGAGAAGCTGCTCGGCCTGTGCCGATGCAGTCTGGATGCCGACATCGGCACGCCAGTCGAAAGCTTTGGCGAACTTCACGTTGATCAGCTTCTGCGGAAACATCGTCAGGTCGACGCAGGCCTGCGCCAGCGTTTCCTTGCGTGTGCGCAGCGCCGCCAGCACCTGCAGGGCGGCGACGATGCCATCGCCCGTCGTGTGGCGATCGAGGCAGATGATGTGGCCGGAATTTTCGCCGCCGAGCGTCCAGCCCTTTTCCTGCATCAACTCGAGCACGTAGCGATCACCCACCTTGGCACGCACGAAACCGATGCTCAGCCGACCGAGCGCCTGCTCGAAGCCAAGGTTGCTCATCAATGTGCCGACCAATCCGGGCAAGCCTGAACGGCTGCGCGCGATGACGTAGAGCAGTTCGTCGCCGTCGAACAGGCGACCACTGCTGTCGACCATCATCAGGCGATCCGCGTCCCCATCGAGCGCGAAGCCAAGATCGGCCTTGTGCAGCACCACCTGCTCGCGCAGGAAATTCGGCTTGGTTGCCCCGACGCCCGCATTGATGTTGAGACCATCGGGCGTCGCCGCGACGGCGATCACCTCCGCACCCAGCTCGTGAAACACCTTGGGCGCGACGCTGTAAGCCGCGCCATGCGCGCAATCGACGACCAGCTTCAGGCCACGCAGATCGAGGTCGTTCGGGAAGGTGCTCTTGCAGAACTCGATGTAGCGACCGGCGGCATCGTCGATGCGCCGTGCCTTGCCGAGCTGCGCCGAGTCGCGGCAGCCCATCGGCGCATTCAGACGCGCTTCGATCTCCTCCTCGACCGCGTCGGGCAGCTTGTAACCGCCGGCAGCGAAGAACTTGATGCCGTTGTCGTCATAGGGATTGTGCGAGGCCGAGATCACCACGCCGGCGGCGAGCCGCAGCGCACGCGTGAGGTAGGCGACGGCCGGCGTCGGCAGCGGCCCGCAGAGCATTACATCGACGCCGGCGGCGGCGAAGCCGGATTCCAGCGCGGCTTCGAGCATGTAGCCGGAGATGCGCGTGTCCTTGCCGATCAGCACGGCAGGTCGCTCACCCTCCTTGGCGAGTCCCTTTTGCTGCGCATGGGCGACCAGGGTTTCGCCGGCGGCGAAACCGAGCCGCAGCGCGAAATCCGGCGTGATCGGAAATTTGCCGACGCGGCCACGCACCCCATCGGTACCGAAATACTGTCTTGCCATTATTGTTTTCTCCCTTCCATGGCAGCCCAAACCGCCAAAGCATCCTTGGTCGCGGCGACATCATGCACACGCACGATGCGCGCACCGCGTTCGACCGCTAAAACCGCTGCTGCCACGCTGGCTGGCAGCCGAGCGACGCCGTTCGGCTGACCAGTCACCGCGCCGAGCATCGACTTGCGCGACAGTCCTGCCAGCACCGGCACACCCAGTTCTTCAAAACGCCACAGCTCGCGCAGCAGCATGTAGTTGTGTTCAACCGTCTTGCCAAAACCGAAGCCTGGATCGACCAGCAGTCGTGCCTTGGCGATACCCGCAGATTCACACGCTGCCATGCGCGCAGCAAGGAAGTCGCGCACTTCGGCAACCACGTCGTCGTAATGCGGATTCGCCTGCATCGTGCGCGGCTCGCCCTGCATGTGCATCAGGCAGAGACCGACATCATTATTTGCCACGGCTTCCAGCGCACCGGGCATCTGCAAAGCGGCAATGTCGTTGATGAGCACCGCGCCCTCATCGATCGCCATGCGCATCACCTCCGGCTTGGTCGTATCGACCGACACCGGCAGGCCCCAGTCACGCACGGCCCTAAGCACCGGCAGCAACCGGCCAATCTCGATTTCGACCGGCACCGGTGCTGCCCCGGGACGCGAGGACTCGGCCCCGAGGTCGAGGATGTCCGCTCCGGCCGCGCGCTGCGCGTCGGCGCGCGCGATCGCCATGCGTTCATCGTTGCCCACCCCGTCGCCCGAAAACGAATCGGGGGTGAGGTTCACGATACCCATGATCAGGGGGCGATCCCGGGCGGAAAGTGACAGCCGGTAACGGCCGCAACATAGCGTTGTCATGGCCCGGATTCTACCGGCTGGGGCGGCTATTTCAGCTTGACGCCCGTACCGTCATACACCGTGACGTCGACCGGGAAGCCGGTCTGGACGCTTTGCGTGACGACGCAGTACTCCTCGAACATGCCGATGATTCGTTCGATATGCTCCATCTCTGCCGCTGCTGCAGTGAAGCGAAGCTCCACGTCCATGCGGGCGATGCGCAGGCGCTTCTGCTCGTTGCGCCCCATCTGCGCCGTTACCGTCGCGGTGATCCTGCCCGGCTCGTTCTTGAATTTGCGCAATGCGAACAGCAGGCTCGCGCCGAGACAATTCGCCACACCTGCCGCAATCAGGCGCGACGGGTTCGGGCCGGCATTCTTTCCGAGCGGCGCCGGCTCGTCGGTCAGCAACGCTGGCAAGTCATTGTCGAAGCGCACGAGAAAGGCGTAGTCGTCCTGTTGCTCGAGGGTGAAACTGAATTGGGGATCGCTCATTGATCGTTCTCCGCGAATGTATAAAGTCGGCGCTGGCGGGACGGCATTCTGCACGAAAGTCGGCGCTGGCGGAACGGCACGACATTGCTATCATGAGCATATATCGAAAGCATATGTACGAGCTCACGTCAGGTTCTTCAGCTAGCACTTGTGTTTTTTCCGGCCGTCAATATGACCCAGTTGCTCCGCAAACCATCGACCGCCTTGACAGTCGCATACGGCTTGCTCGTTCTAACGGGCACGAATGCCACAATGGCGGAGCCGCTGGCCTTTGCCCCATTGCCAATGGAGTCTCCCGAAACCGTTTCGACCCAATGGAAGCCTTTGCTCGACTATCTGGGCAAATCTTTGGGCGAGCCGGTGCGGATCGAATATTCCGACGATTACGGGAAGATCCTTGACAAGTTCCGCGCCGGCAAGCTCGATCTCGCTTATCTCGGTCCCTTGCCGTATGTCACGCTCAAGGAAAAGTTTCCCGCTGCAACGCCGGTTGTGCATTTCAACGAACAGAACGGCCAGCCAACCTATTCCTGTGCGATTGTTGCGCTTGAAGAACGCAAACTTGCCCTCAAGAACATTAAAGGCCTGCGGATCGCCCTCACGCAGCCACTATCGACCTGTGGCTACCTGTCTACCGACGGCCTGTTGCGCCGTGCCGGCAGTGATCTTGAAAAAAACCGCTACCGCTATCTCGACAAGCATGATGCGGTGGCATTGGCCGTGGCGCGCGGCGATTACGATGCCGGCGGCCTGAAAACCGCCATCGGCCGAAAATACCTGCATCTGGGCTTGATGGTGCTGGCGGAGTCGCCACCCCTGCCCTCGTTTGCACTGATCGCCAACGGTACGCGCCTTTCTGCCGAGCGCATCGAACAGATTCGCCAAGCATTGACCCGTGCGCAGCCGGGCACGACGAAATCCTGGGGCGACAATATTCGCCATGGCGCAGTACCCGCGAATGACAGGGACTATGACGCCGTTCGCCAGCTGCGTGGTCGCGCCGACATTCCGGAACGAGACAACTTTTGATGTACGCCACCAGCCCCAGCAACAAGCGCCGTATCCTTATTTGGCTGGGAGGCTTCGCGCTTGCCTGGATCCTGACAGCCGCCCTGTTGCAAGACAATTGGCAATACAAGCAGGGGCGCTATCTCGACCAGCATGCCTCGGTGGTGGCAACCGCTTATCGTGCCAGCGTGGACAGCTATGCGTTGGCCACCCGCGTGCTCTTTACCGAAACCATCAACAAGCCGAACACCATCACCATCTTCGCCCGCGGCATCGACGGCGATCCTGCCGCGCGCGGCCAGTTGTATCGTCTCTTGGCACAGACCTACGACGATCTCGTCAAACAGGGTATCCGGCAACTGCACTTTCACACTTCCACAGGCCATAGCTACTTGCGCTTCCACGCGCTCGACAAGTTCGGCGATCCGCTTTTCGACGTACGCCCGTCCCTCCGCATCGCCAATACCGAGAAACGCATGGTCTTCGGTTTCGAAGCCGGTCGCATCGTCTCCGGCTTTCGTTACGTCTTCCCGCTCTTCGATCAGGATCGCCATCTGGGCAGCGTGGAAACCAGCGTGACATTCCGGTCGATCCGCGAAACGATGACCCGCATCGATCCTGGCCGCGAATATGCCTTCGTATTGCGTCGCGACTCAGTCGAAAACGTGGTGTTTGCCGATACACGCAATTTGTATGTGCCTTGGCCGATGAATGCGGATTATTTCGTTGAGGATCCGGAACTGAAATTGCCGGATTCACCCCCGCCACCCACTCCCAAGATGCGCTCCCTGGATGCGGCGCTGGCATCTTCAACCGCGGTACACACGCGCATGGCCGCCGGCGATAGTTTCACGCTGCCGATGGAGATCGAAGGCGAGTTCTGGGCGGTGTCTTTCTCGCCAGTGGCCGATGTCACCCAGCGCCAGGTCGCGTATGTCGTTTCCTACACCGCGGCGCCTTACCTTGGGGCACTACGCAACGAGTTCATTCGTATGCTGGCACTGGCCACGCTGGCACTGGCGACATTACTGTTCCTCGCCTACCGCTTATGGCAGGCCCGTGAGCAGCAAACCCGTGAAGCGGAGCACCTGCGCACCATTACCGACACCATCGCCGATGGCATATATGTGATGGATGCGCGCGGGACCATCCGGATGATCAACCCGGCATTCGAGGAAATACTCGGCTATGCGCCGGCCGACGTAATCGGCAAGATCGGTCACGACATTTTTCATGCGCATGCCGCCAATGGCGATCGTGTTCCCCATAAAAATTGCCCGATCTTTTCCGTCGTCAAGCAGGGGGGCGCCTTTCAGGGTGACGAGATCTTCCGATCCAAGGCCGGTGCCCTGATCAACGTCGGCGTGGCCTCGCGACCGATACTGGACCGCAACCACCGGCCAACCGGCATCTCGGTCACGGCCTTCCGCGATATTTCCGTGCGCAAGCAGACTGAGGCAACGCTGCTGGCTGCCAAGAATACGGCGGAGGCGGCCAATCGCGCCAAGAGCGAGTTTCTGTCGATGATGAGCCATGAAATCCGCACGCCAATGAATGGCGTCATCGGCATGGCGCAACTGCTGCTCATTCCCGGGCTCGAAGAAGGGGAGCGTCTTGATTACGCCCGGACCATCCTGAATTCGGGACAGACCTTGCTCAACCTTCTCAACGACATCCTTGACCTCTCGAAGATCGAGGCAGGCAGGATCGAACTGGAAGATGGGGTAGTCGAACCCAGACAGATATTGCGCGAAACTGCGCTGCTGTTCGCCGCAGCCGCAGCCGATAAAAAGATCGCCCTGACAACCGACGGGCCTGAGGGCAACCGACGCTATCGCGGCGACTCCCATCGCCTGCGCCAGATGCTTGCCAATCTGGTCGGCAACGCGGTGAAGTTCACCCATCAGGGGGAAATCTGCCTCAGCGTCCGTGAAATCGAGAGTACGCCCGAGCGATGCATGCTTGAGTTTTCCGTACGCGATACCGGTATCGGCATTCCTGCGGACAAGCTGTCGCGGCTATTCCAGCCATTTACCCAGGTAGATTCTTCGATCACGCGCGAGTATGGGGGCACCGGTTTGGGCTTGTCCATCGTCCGCAGTCTTGCGCACATGATGAAAGGCGAGACTGGCGTCGACAGTCAAGTCGGACAAGGCTCGCGCTTCTGGTTCAGCGTCGCTTTGACCCCACTGGCGCCGGACGTCGACAGCCGTGGCAGCAATCGTGACTCCCGCCCGACAGCGACGCACGATCCTCTGGTTCGAGGTTTGAACGGCCGCATTCTTGTCGTCGAAGACAATAGAACCAACCGCCTGGTGATCGGTACGCTGCTCGGCAAAATTGGATTGACGGTGGATATGGCCGAAAATGGCCAGGAAGGCGTCACCCGCTTGATCAAATCAGCCGAAACCGAAAAGCCCGACCTGATCCTCATGGATGTGCAGATGCCCGTACTCGACGGGCTGGCTGCCACGGCGCAGATCCGGCAATGGGAACTGGACAATGCAGTGCCCCGTATCCCCATCATTGCCCTGACTGCCGATGCCTTTGCCGAGGATCGCGAGCGCTGCCTGGCCGCCGGCATGGACGATTACCTCGCCAAGCCGATCGATGCCGCGCGCTTACGCGAAACGCTCGCGCATTGGCTAGGCCGGGTAAAACAGTAACTGACTAGGCGAGGTAGTCCCGATAGCCCCGGGCAGCACCCATGATATGCCCGACCCACCATAGCGCCAGGAAGGTCTGGAGCTCTTCTCGGTCAAAATTATCCGTGGTGACGATCTCGTTAGCCAGAAAGGCGAACTCTTCCTGCTCGTTGCGGTGTGCTTCCAGATCGGGATAGCCGTGACCAGCCAGCCTGGCCTCCTCAGCCGCAAAATGATCGCGAGCGCCTGCCATCAACGCGGTGAACAGTTGATCGAATTTCTGGTCGCACGCATCGCCGCCTGCATCAAGACAATCGGCCAGTCCATTGCACTGGTCGAGGAAATGCTTGTGTTGCGCATCGATGATCTCGTTCCCCACGCTGAAGCGCGGGTCCCATTGCACCCGATTGGGCATTGCTTACTCCTGATTAAAAGCCGAGCGACTCGACGACGACGACCAGATCAACGAAACTGGCCGCTTCAAGTTTTGCCTTGAGTGCCGGCTTATCCAAGCCTTCGCATTCGAACTGTGTCAATCCAACCTCGAATGGCAGCTCACGAATTTCGAGCGGTGACATGAAGCCGATGTTGCAGATATGGGCGATGCACTGGCGCTCAGGTTCACTGAGCTGCAGGCCATGAACCCGCATGATTTCGAGGTAGCGTTCCGCAGTACGGTTGAGCCTGCCACTGATTTCCATCGTGTTCTTATGCCCGTCGGTAAGGATCGCCAGCGGCGGGCCGAAAAAAACCGGTGTCTTGCCGACGTTGCGGACTTTTTCCTCACGCGTCAACGCCGGGGGGATCCATGTTGGATCCCCCCGGGCTGGCTTTGGCTGGTCAGGCGAATCGGACATCAATGCGGAATGGGATGCAGCAATTCGTGCTTCATGTCCTTCATGCCGTTGGGCAACTGGGGCGACGGCTCGGGCTGCAGCTGGGCGAAGCCCCGGTTGCGCGTGCCATCCTGCACGTTGTGCGGGTTGTGGCACTCGGTACAGGTGAACCAGCGCTTCTTGCCGTTGCTGGCGAATTCGCCGATGCGCTTGCCGTGGATACCATCGCGCCAGTCGCGCAACTTGTCGCCGTGACATTTGCCGCATAGCAGCTGCGGCTGGTCGAAGCTGACCGGGTCGCCGAAGTTGTCGACCAGCTTGTTGCGTTGCGTAGTGTGGTGGCAGTCAAGGCACCAGATGCGTTCGCGGCCATGCTGGAAGTTGGCGAGATCCGGAACCATGCCGGCCATGGTCGGGATCGGCGTTGGCTTCTTGTCCTTCGGCAAGGTCGGCGGCGTGAACTTCGGACCCACACCGTTATGGCAAGCCGTGCCGCACAAGGGCATGAGCGCCAGCTTCTCCGTGCGCGGCTTGATGAGGGCATGCCCTTCCGGGATCTTGTCGAGCAGCGGCATCTTGCCCATCGGCACGGTGCCGTCGTACGGATCGCCATACCAGAGGGCGGCACCCGTGGTGGGGGAGCACTTGACATTGGGCCAGCCAGGCTTGACATCCTTTTGCGTGACTTCCGAGGCACCCTTGCGGCTTTCGAAGCAAACGACGGGCTCCGCTTCTTTGGGAGCTTCAGCCGGGGCTGCTTCCGCAGGCGCCGCTTCAGCTTGCGCGGGTGCTTCATTCTTTTCCGCCGCGACGGCTGCATACAGCCCACCGCCGAAGAGTGCAAGAACTGTCGTGTAGAGAGCGAGTTTATTCATGATTGTTGCCTCACTTCGCTGCGGCTGCGACGGTCTTGCCGGCGCCGAACTTGATGTCGCCCAGCAGGATGCCAATGGCGCCCTTGAGCAGGATGGTCAGGATGAAAAAGCCGAATGCCCAGATGCCAAGCACCAACAGCCACTCGACGAAGCTGGGGTGATACTCGGTGACTTCGCCGATCGGTGTTGGGATGTAGCCGGGAACGATCAGCCCCATGCCCTTTTCGATCCAGATGCCAGCGAAGGCCATCGCGCAGGGGATGGTCAGCAACTTGAAGTCGTTGCGGAAGCGTGGGACCAGAAACAGGATGAAGGCGCCGACCATCAGCACCAGCGAACTCCAGAACCACGGCACCAAGCCAGTGAGGCCATGCAGGCCGAACATCAGGTAGTAGAGGCCGTTGGCATGCTCGGTGCGGGCATAGAGTTCGATCACGACTTCCGACATCGTCAAGAAGATCGCAATGCCCAGGCAGAACTGAACGATCGTGGTGAGCAGCTTGATCGCGCTGTCATCGACCCAGAACTTCGTGTTGTTGCGGACGACCAGGAAGATCAGGATGATCAGTGCCGGGCCGGCGGCAAACGCCGTCGTGATGAAGCGGATCGGCATCATGCTATGGAACCACATGGGGCGCGCCGGGTTGTTGGCCATCAGGAAAGCCGTGACGGTGTGGATCGACAGTGCCCAGACAATGGCAACATAAACCAAGGGGATGAACCATTTCCTGTTAATGGGGTTGCCGGTGTACTTGCACCACAGGTAGTAGAAACCACAGATGGCATTCAGGATCAGATAGCCGTTGAGCACCATCACGTCCCAGCCCAGCATCGAGGAGAAGCTGTAGATGCCACGGGGCGGAAACATGTGCCAGAGGCGGTCGGGCCGGCCCATGTGGGCGAACACGAACACCATCACCATGATTACGGCGGTGATCGCCAGCATCTCGCCGAGCACGGCCACCTTGTGCATGCCCTCGTGGTGATAGACGTAGGCCGGAAAGACGATGGTGACTGCTCCTGCGGCCACACCCACCAGAAACACCAGGTTGGCCAGGTAGAGGCCGTCACTGATCTGGCTGGTCATGCCGGTCACAATCAGGCCATCGGTGTTTTGCAGATAGAAGACATACATCATGCCGACCATGAGCACGCCGAGGGAGGCCATCCAGGTGTAGAACTTGGTACCGCCCTTGAGGACGTAGCGCACATAGTCGGAAAGGAAACTGGTTAGCACGGTCCGGCTCCTCAATCGTAGAAGTAGAAGAATTTCGGGAAGGTGTTGAGCTCGGCCTTGAGGCGGAAGACGTTCTTCCGCTGCAGGATCTTGCTCACTTCGCTTTCGGGATCGAGCAGGTTGCCGAACTTGCGGGCACCCACCGGGCAGACCTCGACGCAGGCCGGATAACGGCCGTGGCGGCTGCGCTGCAGGCACCAGTGGCATTTCTCGACCACACCGCGGAACCGCGGCCGGTTCCCCAGATAGTGGGTGACCGGGTTCATGTCTTCCTTCGGCAGCACCGGCGTGGTGAGGTTGAAGCGGCGCGCCCAGTAGGGGCAGGCGTTCATGCACATCTTGCAGCCGATGCACCAGTTGTAGTCGATCACTACCACGCCGTCGCCTTCGCGATACGTGGTGCGCACCGGGCAGACCTTGACGCAGGGCGGTTTTTCGCACTGCATGCAGGCGATCGGCATGTAGGTGGCATCCTCTTCCGGTACCTTCTCGGGGTTGTAATGGTACTGGCCTTCGAGCACTTGGCCGGCAGGCGTGTAGGCATTGCCGCCGACCTGAATACCTAGGCCCTCGGGATAGCCGTGGTTCATCTTGTCCTGTGCAAACTCGCCGCGCTCCATGCGCAGCACCTGGATCCATTCGATCTTCTCGCCCGGACGCTTGGTACCACGCGACTGGTTGTTCTCGGCAACGCAGGCATGGACGCAGCGACGGCAGCCGATGCACTTGCGGATGTTAAGGGCATAGCCCATCAGCACGCCGGGCTGGGCTTCGGTGGTATCGACCGAAACCTCCTTGCCATATTCTTCGGAATAGCGCTTTTCGAGCCGTTTGCGCGCTTCATCCTTTTCCGCCTGCGTCATCAGGCGATAGTTCTTCTGGAAGTGCTCGGCCCATTCGATTGCCGCATGGGCATCATCAGACTGGGTCATCAGGGCTGCCGTTCCCATCAGCGAAGACAAGCTCAGGGTGCCGCCCGTCTTCAAGAAATCGCGGCGCGTGGTTTTCAGGACATTCTGTGAAGGGTCTGCCGAGGCAGGCTGCACCGGACAATCGGATGCTTTTTCCTTGGCCGGATCAGCCGCAGAGATCTTGCTTGGGGTCACAACGATCCTCCTGTTAATTGAAATACCTCGTGTTGGGCAACAAATATCCACCCACATGCCGTCGCGACGGCACAGTTACATAAGGCAATTCTAACGAGCAGGAAAAAACGTCATCTGATCCACGTCAACGTTTAATCGGGGCGAGCCGGATATCCGACTGCCCCGACAGGTTATTTTCGTGGCTTGTTATCGCACCAGGTTTTCTATGCCGGTGCAGCCGCATTCGGTGCCGCGCCCGGCGAACCGTCGCCGGGGGCCGGTTTGGGTGGCTGTGCCGAAGGCTTGGGCGGGCGCGGGGCCTTGCCGTCCATGATGTCGTTGATCTGATCGGCATCGATGGTTTCGAGTTCGAGCAACGCAGCGGTCATTGCCTCTACCTTGTCGCGGTTCTCTTCGAGCAGTCGACGCGCCAGCGCGTACTGCTCGTCGATGATGCGGCGGATCTCGGCATCGACCTTTTGCAACGAGGCTTCCGACATGTTCTTGTGGGTGGTGACCGAGCGGCCGAGGAAAATCTCGCCCTCTTCCTCACCGTAGACCATCGGCCCCAGCGCATCGGACATGCCCCACTGCGTGACCATACGGCGCGCCAGATCGGTCGCGCGCTGGAAGTCGTTTGAGGCACCTGTCGTCATTTGGTTCATGAACAACTCTTCGGCAATGCGGCCACCGAACAACACGGTAATCGTGTTGAGCAGGCGCTCACGATCCTGGCTATAGCGGTCCTCGGTCGGCAATTGCATCGTGACGCCCAGGGCGCGACCACGCGGGATGATGGTGACCTTGTGCACCGGATCGGTCTTCGGCAGCAGCTTGGCGACAACCGCATGGCCGGACTCGTGATAGGCCGTGTTCTTGCGCTCTTCCTCTGGCATGACCATCGAGCGGCGCTCGGCACCCATCATGATCTTGTCCTTGGCGCGCTCGAAGTCTTCCATATCGACGAGGCGTTTGTTGGCGCGGGCAGCGAACAGTGCGGCTTCGTTGACGAGGTTGGCGAGGTCTGCGCCCGAAAAGCCGGGGCAGCCACGCGCCAATACGGAAGGTTCGACATCCTGCGCCAGCGGCACCTTGCGCATATGCACCTTGAGGATCTGCTCGCGACCGCGGATGTCGGGCAGCGGTACCACCACTTGCCGGTCGAAGCGGCCCGGACGCAGCAGCGCCGGATCGAGCACGTCGGGACGGTTGGTTGCAGCGATGACGATCACGCCGGCGGAGGCTTCAAAGCCATCCATCTCGACCAGCAACTGGTTCAGCGTCTGCTCACGCTCGTCGTTGCCGCCACCGAGACCGGCGCCACGCTGCCGGCCGACCGCGTCGATTTCGTCGATGAAAATGATGCAGGGCGCGGCCTTCTTGGCCTGCTCGAACATGTCGCGCACGCGCGCAGCACCGACACCGACGAACATCTCGACAAAGTCGGAACCTGAAATCGAAAAGAACGGCACTTTCGCCTCGCCAGCAATCGCGCGCGCCAGCAGCGTCTTGCCAGTGCCGGGACTGCCGACCATGAGCACGCCACGTGGAATGCGGCCACCGAGTTTCTGGAATTTGGACGGATCGCGCAGGAAATCGACCAGTTCGGAGACCTCCTCTTTCGCCTCCTCGCAGCCGGCCACGTCAGCAAACGTGACCGTGTTGTTGTTCTCGTCGAGCACGCGCGCCCGGCTCTTGCCGAAGGAGAATGCCCCGCCCTTGCCGCCGCCCTGCATCTGGCGCATGAAGAAAATCCAGACACCAATCAGCAGCAGCATCGGGAACCACGAGACGAAGATGTTCATGAGGAAAGACTGCTCCTCATCAGGCTTGGCGACCACCTTGACGTTGTACTTGAGCAGGTCGGAAACCATCCACAGGTCGGCCGGCGCATAGGTCGTCAGCTTCTTGCCCTCGACCGTCGTGGCGTCGAGCGTGCGGCCCTGGATCACCACCTTGGTGATGCGGCCTTGCTTCACCTCGTCGAGGAAAGCGGAGTATTCCAGCGTGCTTTGGGGCGATTGCCGCGTGTTGAACTGATTGAACACTGTCATCAGCACTACGCCGATGACCAGCCAGATCGCCATATTTTTGAAGAAATTATTCAAGCTGTAGCCTCTCTTTCGCTTTCAAGCGCCTGATTCTATGTTAACCGTTTGTTCCCCGCCAGCAGATACAACTCGGCGCTGCGATCCCGCGATGCCGCCGGCTTGCGTGTGGCCAGGGTTTCGAAAACTGCCTGCATATCCTTGCGCAACTCCATGAAACCCGCACCCTGAAAGACCTTGACCAGCAAATCGCCGCCAGGTTTCAAATGCTGACGAGCAAAATCCAGTGTCAGTTCAGCCAGATAAAGCACCTGCGCACTGTCCGTTGCCGCGATACCCGTCATATTGGGCGCCATGTCCGACAAAACAAGGTCTACCTGCCGTCCCGCCAGCGCCGACTTTAGCTGCTCTAGAACCGCATCCTCACGAAAGTCGCCCTGGATGAACTCGACGCCGGGAATCGGCTCGAAATTCAGCAAATCCAGCGCGATGATCCGTCCGCCGGGCTGGATGCGCTTCACCGCGTACTGGCACCAACTGCCCGGCGTCGCGCCGAGGTCGACCACCGTCATGCCCGGCTTCAGCAAATGGTCCTTCTCGTCGATCTCCTTCAGCTTGAACACCGCGCGCGCGCGCCACCCCTCCTTCTGCGCCTGCTGCACGTAGGGATCGTTCACATGCGCCTGCATCCACTGCTTGCTTTTCTTTTTCTGCTTGGTAGTCCAGCTCATTTTGTCCAGCTCATCTAAAATCCGTCTATGAACCCATTATCGCCTACCGAAGTCCGTGCGCTGCGCGCCGCCGCACATCATCTCAATCCGACCGTCGCCATCGCCGGCAACGGGCTGACGCCCAATGTCCTCAAGGAAATCGACCTGTCGCTCAAATCCCACGAGTTGATCAAGGTCAAACTCCACGGTATCGAGCGCGACGACCGCACCGCCCTGCTCGAACAGATCTGCGCCGAACTCGACTGCGCGCCCGTGCAGCAGATCGGCAACATTCTCATCCTCTGGCGCCAGAAACCGGAAGGCGCGGACGAAGACGCCAAGCCCAGACGCCGCCGCGCCGCCCCGAAGAACAAGAAACAGGCCGCCGCCGCGCTGGAAAGAAAAGCGCGCAGGTAATACCACCGGCACTAACCGTTCTGCGCCGAGTCTAACCCGTCGTTTGTCACCGACGGAAAGGAGAGGCGATCATGTCCAGCACCATTCGGCTTCACCGGGTACTCCGCGCCACGCCGGAACGGATCTACCGGGCGTTCCTCGACGCCAACGCCATGGCCAAGTGGCTGCCGCCCAACGGCTTCACCGGCAAGGTACACCATCTGGATGCCCGGGTCGGCGGCACCTACCGGATGTCGTTCACGAACTTCTCGACCAGCCACAGCCACGCCTTCGGCGGCGAGTATCTCGAACTGGTGCCCCATCAAACCCTCCGCTACAGCGACAAGTTCGACGATCCCAACCTGCCCGGCGAAATGCAGACGACCGTGAGCATGCAACCGGTGTCTTGTGGAACGGAATTAAGCATCGTGCAGGAAGGCATTCCCGACGCCATTCCTGCCGAGGCCTGTTATCTCGGCTGGCAGGAATCGCTCATGCTGCTGGCGAAGCTCGTCGAGGCGGAAATTCCGGACTGAGCGGTTACGTCACTCCACAAGTGCCGTCCCGCCACGACCGACTTTTAGCGCCGGTCGGGCACGACGGGCGCGCCACAGTATTTCAGGGCCAACGCCTGCAATACCTCGCCCTTGCCAGGCGTTTGCACCACGGCCGCAAGCCCCAGGCTGGCAGGCTGCCAGTCCAGCTTGAGCGCTATCCTGAGCTGCCTTGACTCGCCAACGGGATAGGGACCGAGCCATTCGCGCACGACGTAGTCGTGGAGAAGCCTTGCGCCGCTGTTTTCACCCGCTTTCACATCGCTGCTCAACTGGTTTTCGTATAGCGCGATATAGAACACGGCACCGGTCTGCGTACTGTTGGCATTGGCCACGAGATCCATCGCGCCGGGAGATGTCGTCAGCCTGAGTTCGATGCGGGCCCGGGCTGGCACCTGATTAATCGCGGCGACATCGGCGACGAAGCGGCTGCTCTGCCAGCCGCGGTAATCCCGCCCGTTCAGCATGACTTGTGGCGTATAGACGAAGCGTCCGCCCGCAAGCTGGCTGATCTGCCGCTGGCGGTCCGCAAAGCGGGCCTGGGCGAAGCGATCCTTCCAGCCGATGTAATCCCAGTAATCGACATGGAACGCCAGCGGCACGATATTCCCCGAGTCACGCAGCAAACCGGAAAGCCAGCGATCGGCAGGCGGACAACTGCTGCAGCCCTCGGAGGTATAGAGCTCGATCAGTGCGTTGGTCTGCTTGCCACTTTGCGCTGCACACTCGGCAGCCAACGCGCTGCCGGAAAATGTCAGCGTCGCCGCAAGGGCCGTCATCAACAGTAAAGGAAATCGTGTCATGCTTGCTCCGTCGACAATGCAGCTTAGTCGTACGGACAGAGAAAAACTTACAGCCCCAACTACCCAAGGAGATTCATCATGCCAAGCAATCCCGTTGTCTGGTTTGAAATCTACGTGCAGGACATGCAACGCGCCAGGAAGTTTTACGAGGCCGTGCTCGATGTCAAGCTGGAAAAAATGTCCGCGCCGACACCGGACATGAACATGGAAATGTGGGCATTCCCATCCGACAAGGCGACTGCGCAGACCACCTATGGCGCATGCGGCATGCTGGTCAAGATGGACGGCTTTGCCTCTCCCGGCGGCGGCACGCTGGTTTATTTTGGCTGCCGGGACTGCGCCACCGAACTCTCCCGCGTTGCAGCAAATGGCGGCACCGTCGTTCAGAAAAAGATGTCAATCGGCGAACACGGCTTCATCGCCCTGGCCCGCGATACGGAGGGAAATACGATTGGCTTCCACTCCATGTAGCGGTTCCCGGTTCACGCCCCAAGTGCCGTCACGCCAGCGCCGACTTTCACACCGGTGGCGCGTCGTGCCCTGAATCGCCGAAGGCGAGTTTTTTCAGGTGAAACAGTTCGTCGCGCGCGGCGGCGGCCTGCTCGAATTCAAGATTCTTCGCGTGCTCCTGCATAGCTTTTTCCAGCCGCTTGATCTCGCGCGCCAGCGCCTTCTCGCTCATCGCCTCGTACTTGGCCGCTTCCTGCGCGACCTTCATTTCGCGCTGCAGGCTTTCGGTGTCGTAGACGCCGTCGATGATGTCCTTGATACGCTTCTTCACACCCACCGGCGTGATGCCGTGCGCCACGTTGTAGGCAAGCTGCTTGTTGCGCCGCCGCTCGGTTTCGGCCATCGCGCGCTTCATTGACTCGGTGATCCGGTCGGCATAGAGGATGGCCGTGCCGTTGAGGTGGCGTGCCGCGCGGCCGATGGTCTGGATCAACGAGCGTTCGGAACGCAGGAAGCCTTCCTTGTCGGCATCGAGGATCGCCACCAGCGACACCTCGGGAATGTCGAGACCTTCGCGCAGCAGGTTGATGCCAATCAGTACGTCGAACACGCCGAGACGCAAATCCCGAATGATTTCGACGCGCTCGACGGTATCGATGTCCGAATGCAGGTAGCGCACCTTGACGCCGTTGTCGGCGAGGAACTCGGTCAGTTGCTCGGACAGCCGCTTGGTCAGCGTGGTGACGAGCACGCGCTCGCCTTCCGCGACGCGCTTCTTGAGTTCGGACAGCAGGTCATCCACCTGAGTGACCGCAGGGCGGACATCGATGATGGGGTCGACGAGGCCGGTGGGCCGAACCACCTGCTCGACCACCTGCCCCTGATGCTCCTGCTCGTAGTTGGCTGGCGTGGCCGAAACGAACACCGTCTGCGGCATGAGGCGCTCGAATTCCTCGAACTTGAGCGGCCGGTTGTCGAGTGCCGAGGGTAGGCGGAAGCCGTAGTTGACGAGGTTTTCCTTGCGCGAACGGTCGCCCTTGTACATCGCGCCGACCTGCGGAATCGTCACGTGTGACTCGTCGATGAACATGATCGCGTCTGGTGGCAGATAGTCGTAGAGCGTCGGCGGCGGCTCGCCGGCCTTGCGGCCCGACAAATGGCGCGAATAGTTCTCGATGCCCTTGCAGAAGCCGATCTGGTCGAGCATTTCGAGGTCGAAGCGCGTGCGCTGCTCGATGCGCTGCGCCTCCACCAGCTTCTGCTCGGCATAGAAGAACGCCGTGCGCTCGCGCAATTCCGCCTTGATTTTTTCGATGGCCTTGACCACCGTCCCGCGCGGCGTAACGTAGTGGCTCGACGGGAACACCGTGAAGCGGCCAAGGCGCTGCTTGGTGTGGCCGGTGAGCGGGTCGAACAACGTCAGCGTTTCGACCTCGTCGTCGAACAGGGATACCCGCAGGGCGCTCTCGGCGTTTTCCGCCGGGAAAATGTCGATCACGTCGCCGCGCACGCGGAAGGTGCCGCGGTGGAAATCCATCTCGTTGCGCTCGTACTGCATTTCGCTCAATCGTCGAATGATCTCACGCTGGCCGGTCTTCTCGCCCTCGCGCAGATGCAAAATCATTGCGTGGTAATCGACCGGGTCGCCGATGCCATAGATCGCCGACACGGTGCAGACAATCACGACGTCGCGCCGTTCCAGCAACGACTTGGTGGCCGAGAGGCGCATCTGCTCGATGTGCTCGTTGATTGCCGAATCCTTCTCGATGAACAGGTCGCGGGATGGAACGTAGGCTTCGGGCTGGTAGTAATCGTAGTAGGAGACGAAATATTCCACGGCGTTCTCGGGAAAGAACTCGCGGAATTCGGAGTAAAGCTGCGCCGCCAGCGTCTTGTTGTGGGCCAGCACCAGTGCCGGCCGGCCGAGCCGGGCGATCACGTTGGCCATCGTGTAGGTCTTGCCCGAGCCGGTGACGCCAAGCAGGGTCTGGAAGCTCAGGCCATCCTCGATGCCTTCGGTCAGCAGCCGGATCGCCTCGGGCTGGTCGCCCGCCGGAGGAAAGGGTTCGTGCAGGCGGAACGGGCTGCCCGGATACTCCACAACTTCATCATTCATAAGACATAAGAGCTTAAATTTTGATTGCGGCACTGCGGCATGGCTGCGCGATTGGGCTATTATTGCGCGATTCCCCTCTCACATTTTTCAGGAGCATTGACGCCATGAGCACTTCCCTCTTCGCCAACGTCGAAATGGCCCCCCGCGACCCGATCCTGGGCCTGACCGAAGCCTACAACGCCGAAAAGAATCCCGCGAAAGTCAACCTCGGTGTGGGCGTGTATTTCGGCGACGACGGCAAGATTCCGCTGCTCGCCGCGGTCAAGGCTGCCGAAAAGGCCCGCCTCGAATCCCAGCCGCCGCGCGGCTACCAGCCCATCGAGGGCACACCCGCCTACAACGGCGCCGTGCAGGCCCTGCTGTTCGGCAAGGAATCCGAAATCGTCGGCTCCGGCCGCGCCTCCACCTTCCAGTGCCTCGGCGGCACGGGCGCCCTGCGCGTCGGCGCCGACTACCTGAAGGCCCTGCTGCCTACCTCCACCGTCTATATCAGCGACCCGAGTTGGGAAAACCACCGCCAGCTCTTCGAGGCCGTCGGCTTCAAGGTCGACAGCTACGGCTATTACGATCCCGCCACACGCGGTGTCAACTTTGCCGCCATGAAGGCCTCGCTGGCTACGCTGCCGCCCAAGTCCATCGTCCTGCTGCATGCCTGCTGCCACAACCCGACCGGCGCCGACCTGACCAACGACCAGTGGAAGGAAGTGATCGCCGCCATCAAGGAACGCGACCTCGTCGCCTACATCGACATGGCCTACCAGGGCTTCGCCGACGGCATCGAGCAGGACGGCGAAACCGTGCGCCAGTTCGCCGCCTCCGGCCTGCAATTCCTCGTCGCCAGCTCTTTCTCCAAGTCCTTCTCGCTTTATGGCGAGCGCGTCGGCGCGCTGACCGTCGTCACCGCCAGCAAGGACGAAGCCGCCCGCGTCACGTCGCAAATCAAGCGCCTGATCCGCACCAACTATTCCAACCCGCCCACCCACGGCGGCGCCATCGTCGCGGCCTGCCTGTCCAGCCCCGAGCTGCGCCAGATGTGGGAAGCCGAACTCGGCGGCATGCGCGACCGCATCCGCACCATGCGCGCCAGCTTCGTCGCCAAGCTCAAGGAGGCCGGCACCAAGCAGGACTTCGGTTTCATCAACGTGCAACGTGGCATGTTCTCCTACACCGGCCTCACCGCCGCGCAGGTGGAAAAGATGCGCGCCGAGTACGGCATCTACGCCGTCGGCACCGGCCGCATCTGCGTCGCCGCCCTGAACACGAAGAACATCGACTACGTAGTCAAGGCTGTCGCTGCCGTGCTGTAAGGAAAATTAGCCGCTATAATTTGCGTCCCTTTCGGGCGGCTAGATGGCCCGAAACGCTAACCGGGCGGTTAGCTCAGCGGTAGAGCACTGCCTTCACACGGCAGGGGTCACTGGTTCGATCCCAGTACCGCCCACCAAAGCTCAAAGGCTCTGCGCATGCAGGGCCTTTGTCTTTTGACCCGAACGACGTCCTAAATGCCATTGAATTCCGCATTCCGCGAAGGCGCGCAAGCTGGCCTGCGCGCCTTCATGCCGATCTCGGTCGGCGTGATTCCGTGGGCGATCGTCACGGGCATCGCGATGCGCTCGATCGGCATGGACGAGTTCGAATCGATGGGCATGAGCCTGCTCGTCTATGCCGCCACCGCACAGCTCGGCGCCCTGCCGCTGATCGCCAGCGGCGCCCCGCTGTGGCTGATCTTCGTCACCGGCATGGTGCTGAACCTGCGCTTCGTCATCTTCAGCGCGGCCGTCGCCCCGGCGCTCCATGCACAATCGCTCGCACGCCGCATCGTCGGCGGTTTCCTGCTCACCGATACGGCCTTCGCCGTGCTGGGCGAAAAACTCGCCCAGTCGCGCGACCCGGTCTGGCGCTGGGGCTATTACATTGCCCCTTCCATTTATGGCTGGATCCTCTGGCAAAGCGGCGTGCTGGTCGGTGTGTTCGGCGCCGGCTTCTTTCCCCGTGACTGGTCGCTCGAATTCATGGGCACCATCGCGCTGATGATCATGGTCGTGCCGATGGTGCGTTCGCGGCCCATGCTGATCGCCGCGCTGGTGGGCGGGCTGGGTGCGGTGCTGCTGCGCGGCCTGCCGCTGCGCCTCGGCCTGTTCGCCGCGATCCTGCTCGGCATCGCGGCCGGCTTCGCCGCCGAGCACTGGCACGGCAAGAAGGCGGACACATGATCGAAGGCGTCTGGCTCTGGATCGCGTTCGTGCTGCTGGCGCTCACCACACTGGTGACGCGCGGCAGCTTCATCGTCATCGGCGAACGAGGACGCTTGCCCGCCGTGGTGCAGCGCGCCCTGCGCTATGCGCCGGTCGCCGCGCTCTCGGCACTCATCGTGCCGGACCTGCTGCTGGTGCAGGGGAGCTTCGAGCCCCTCAACGCCAAGCTGCTCGCCGGACTGGCGGTCATCATCGTCGCGCTGAAATGGCGCAACCCCTGGCTGCCATTCCTGCTCGGCATGGGCGTGCTGTGGTCCGCACGAACCTTGCTCGGCTGATCGCTCACAGCCACTTCTGCATGAAACTCGCCTGCCCGGCGGCAGGATCGAGCGTATAGGGCGCAAAGCCAAAACGCCGGTAGCTGGCCATGGCCGTGGCATTGCCCGTCAGCACTTCCAGCGTGAGTTTGCAGCAGCCGAGGCTGCGGGCATGTTGCTCGGCGGATGCCAGCAAGGCTTGGCCGATGCCCTGCCCTCGCTGGCTGGACAGGACGATGAGGTCATGCACATTCATCAGCGGTTGCGCCTTGAAAGTCGAGTAGCCGAGGAAGCAGTTGATCAGGCCGACCGCTTCCCCCGCCACATTCCAGGCGAGAAAGCTCGCCGCGCCCGGCTGACGCGCGAGGTCCGCGCACAAGCGTTCCTTGACGGCGGCTTCCAGTGGCTCACCGCCACCCATCGGATCGCAGGCATAGGCATCCAGCAGCATCACGAGTGCCGCGCAGTCGGCGGGATTGCCATAATCGACGCGGGCGATGCGGATGTGTGGAACAGAAGAAGACTTCATGCAGTCGATTTTACGCAGACATGCATTGAGAGTGCCGTCCCGCCAGCGCCGACTTCGACGGCATTGACGTTCAGGACGGTTTGCTGAACACTGTTCGCACCCCACCCACGGAGACAGCCATGACGCGCATCCGCCTCGCGGTTTTCATTGTCGGCCTGTCCATTCTCGGCCCCGCGCATGCGGACGAAGCACTCCCGAAGCTGCCGCTGTTCGACGCCCATCTTCACTACAACTGGGAACCGGCGCCACACTTCCCGCTCGACAAGGTGCTGGCGCTCTTCCGCGCGCAGAACATCATGGGCATCCTCGCCACCAGCCGGCCGAACGACGGTACGCGCGCGCTCTACGAAGCCTCGCTCGGCGCCGCGAAGGATCTCTGGGTCGTGCCCTTCATCCGTCCCTATCGGGTGCGCCCCGACATCCAGACCTGGATGAGCGATCCGCAGACCGAGGCACTGATCGCCACGGAATTCGCGCGCGGCTATTATCGGGGCATCGGCGAATTCCATCTGTCCGGGCAGGCCGCCGCTGCGCCGCAAGTGAGTTCCACCGTGGCTTTCGCCGCGAAACATGGTCTTTATCTGCATGCCCACGCCGACGACGAAGCGCTGGAAATCCTCTTCCGGCACAATCCGCAGGCAAGGATCATCTGGGCGCACACGGGTTTCTCGACTGCGCCGGAGAAAGTCGAGGCCTACCTGCAGCGCCATCCGACGCTTTGGTGCGAACTCTCCTACCGCTACGGCATCACCGACGGCGGCGGCAAACTCATTCCCGAATGGAAGCGGCTGTTCGAAAAATTTCCCGACCGCTTCCTCGTCGGCTCGGACACCTGGATCGACGAGCGCTGGGACAACTACGCCGGGATCATGGGCGGCTACCGGCAATGGCTGGCGCAACTGCCGCCCGATGTGGCCTCGCAGATCGCCTATCGCAACGGTGAGCGACTTTTCAGAAAAAATCGCGATTGACAGGTCCGTTTGGCGCAAAATCCAAGGTTCGGCTTTTCAGTGATTCGATCATGCAAGAACCCGCTTCATCTTCCCGCAAGACCGGCCTCATCGTCACCCTTGTCGTACTGTCCACCCTCGCCGCCGGCGGCTGGTACTGGCGCGAACAAGCCGCCGCACCACAAGCCAAGAAGGGGCCGGGCGTCATCCCCGTCGTCAGCACCGAAATCGCCACGGCCGATGTGCCGGTGCGACTGAGCGCCAATGGCACGGTCAGCGCACTGCAGTCGGTGGATGTGCGCGCCCAGATCAGTGCGACGATTCGCAGCGTGCATGTGAAGGAAGGGCAGTTCGTCCGGCGGGGTGACCGCTTGTTCTCGCTCGACACCCGCATGGAAGAAGCAAACCTCGGCAAGGCTGCGGCGCAGGCAGCCAAGAGCCGTGCAGACCTCGCCAATGCCGAGCGCAACCTCAAGCGCCAGCGCGAGTTGTTCGCCCAGAAGTTCATCTCGCAGACGGCGCTCGATGCGGTGCAGAACCAGGTCGACAGCCTGCGGGCGCAAGTGACCGCCGATCAGGCCGTGATCGAAGCCAGCCGCGTCGCGCGCGGCTACGGCGAGATCGTCGCCCCCATCGCCGGCCGCATCGGGGCGGTGAATGTCTATCCCGGCAGCCTTGTGCAGCCGGGCGGTACGCCGCTCGTCAGCATCACGCAGATCGACCCGGTCAATGTCAGCTTCACGCTGCCCGAGCGCGAGTTGCCGTTGTTGCAGCAAGCGTTGGCGCAGGGCAAGGTCGAAGTCGCCGCCCGTCTCGAAGAAAGCGGCCAGCCCAGCCGGACCGGCCTGCTGGTGTTCATCGACAACGCCGTCGATAGCAGCAGCGGAACGATCCGCCTGAAAGCGCAATTCGACAACGCGGACAGCCGACTCTGGCCCGGCATGTTCGTCATGATCAGCCTGTCGCCACGCACCCTGACCGGGGTGCTTACCGTGCCGGTCCAAGCCGTGCAGACCGGTCCGGAACGTAAATTCCTTTACGTCATCGACGCGGAGAGCAAGGTCGGCATCACCCCGGTGAAAGTACTGCTGGTGCAGGATGGCCACGCCGTCATCGAGGGCCCGGCCGCGGGCACCCGCGTCGTGGTAGAAGGCGCACAGAACCTGCGGCCCGGCAGTGCGGTCAGCGAAGCGAAGCCGGATCAACCTGCCGCACCCGGCACAGGCAAGGGCAAGCAAAAGCCATCGTGAATCTTTCCGAACTCTGCATCCGCCGTCCGGTAATGACTGTGTTGCTGTCGGCCTCCGCCATCGTGGCCGGCATCCTCGCCTACATCGGTTTGCCCATCGCCGCGCTGCCCAGCTACGACACGCCGACGATCTCGGTCACCGCCTACCTGCCGGGCGCCAGCCCGGAGACGATGGCCTCTTCGGTGGCGACACCGCTGGAACGGCAGTTCTCGACGATCTCCGGGCTGGAGGTGATGAGTTCGAGTTCCACGCTGGGCAACACCTCGATCACGCTGGAGTTCGCCCAGGATCGCAGCATCGACAGCGCCGCGATCGACGTGCAGGCTGCCCTGCTGCGCGCCCAGCGCGCCATGCCGGCGGAAATGACCACACCCCCGGCCTATCGCAAGGTCAATCCGGCGGACGCACCGATCCTTTTCCTGTCGCTGACCTCGCCCTCGATGCCGCTGTCGGATCTCACCAGCTTCGCCGACAAGCTGATCGCGCCTACCCTGTCGACCCTGTCGGGTGTCGCTCAGGTCAATATCAACGGGCAGAAGAAGTTCGCCGTGCGCGTGCGCCTCGACGCCGAAGCGCTGGCGACACGCAACCTGACGCTGGACGATGTCGCCAATGCCCTGCGCGGCGCGAATGCCAATTCGCCGGTCGGCGTGCTCGACGGACCACGCCAGACCCTGACCATCCAGGCGAACCGCCAGCTGGAGAATGCCGCGGCCTTCGCCAAGCTGATCGTCGCCACCGCCCCCGGCGGCCGGCCGGTACATCTTGCCGACATCGCCACGGTCGAGGACAGCGTGGAGTCGATCAAGACGGCCAGCTGGGCCAACGGCGAGCGCGCGATCACGCTGTCGGTGCTGCGCCAGCCCGGAGCGAACACCGTCGCCACGGTCGATGCGATCCGTGCCGCCATTCCCGGCATCGTCGCCCAGTTGCCGGGATCGGTCGAGCTCAAGCTGCGCAATGACCGTTCTTTCTCAATCCGCCAAGCGATCCACGACGTGCAGATCACGCTCGGCTTCACGGTCATGCTGGTCGTCGGCGTAATCTTCCTGTTCCTGCGCAAGCCAAGCGCCACCATCATTCCGGCGCTGTCACTGCCGATCTCGCTGCTCGGCACGGTGGCCTTCATGCGCCTGTTCGGCTACAGCCTCGACAATATTTCGCTGCTGGCGATCACGCTCGCCGTCGGCCTCGTCGTCGATGACGCCATCGTCGTGCTCGAAAACATCGTGCGTCACGTCGAGAATGGCGAAACACCATTGCAGGCCGCCCTGCGCGGCTCGCGCGAGGTCAGCTTCACCATCATCTCGATCTCGGTCTCGCTCGTGGCGGTATTCATCCCGATCTTCTTCATGCCCGGCGTGATCGGCCTGCTGTTCCATGAATTCGCCGCCGTGGTCGGCATCGCCATCCTCGTTTCCGCCGTTGTGTCGCTGACGCTGATCCCGATGCTGGCGAGCCGCTTCATCCGCCATGCGGATGCCGAGGCCGGTAGTCTGCGCCTCACTGCCTGGTTCGAAAACGGCTTCGAGAAACTGCAGGGCGGGTATGCGCGCGCGCTCGACTGGGCGCTGCGGCACACGCGCACCGTGCTCGGCATCGCCCTCGCCACGCTGGCCGGCACCTGGGCGCTATTTACTGAACTGCCCAAGGGATTCTTCCCGAACGAGGACATCGGCCAGGCGCTGATCACCGTCGAGGCAGTCGAAGACATTTCCTTCCCCGCGATGACGGAGCTGATCCATCGCACCGGCGACATCATCCGTGCCAATCCCGCCGTCGACACCCTCATCGCCCACGCCACGGACAGCAACAGCTCGCGCATGTTCATGAGCCTGAAGCCACGCGACCAGCGCCCGCATATCGACAAGGTCGTCGAGTCGCTGCGCCGTGAAGTGCGCAGCGTGCCGGGGGTGACCGTGTATATCAACCCGATCCAGAACCTGCGGCTCGGCGGACGCCCCAGCAAGAGCCGCTACCAGTACATCCTGCGCAGCGTGAAGACCGGCGAGCTGCGCGATGCGGCGGACGGCATGGTGGCACGCCTGCGCGACGATCCGTTGTTCCGCGACGTCACCACCGATGCCCAGCTCAAGGGCTTGCAGGCGCGCCTCAACATCGATCGCGACAAGGCGAACCTGCTCGGCGTGCAAATCGCCGATATCCGTTCGGCCCTGTACAGCGCCTTCGGCGAGCGGCAGGTGTCCACGATCTACACGTCCAGCGACAGCTACCAGGTCATCATGCAGCTGGGCGCGGACGACCGCGCGGAAGAAAGCGCCTTCAACAAAATCCATCTGCGCGGGAAGGGAGGCGTCCTCGTGCCGCTGGCCAGCATCGCGACGGTCGAGCGCGAAGTCGGGCCCGTGTCGATCAACCATGCCGGCCAGCTGACCGCAATCACGATTTCCTTCAACCTCGCGCCGAACGCCGCGCTCGGCGATGCCTCGCGGAACATCGAGAAATACCGGCAGGAGCTCAATTTCCCGGTCAGCATCCTGACCAGCTGGGGCGGCGATGCGGCGGCCTTCCAGGCGTCGCAGGGCAGCCAGATCATCCTCATCATTTCCGCGCTGCTGGTCATCTATGTACTGCTCGGCGTGCTTTACGAAAGCTACATCCACCCGCTGACGATCCTCGCCGGTCTGCCCTCCGCTGCCGTCGGCGCACTGGGCATGCTCTGGCTGTTCCGTATGGACCTCTCGATCATCGCCATGATCGGCATCCTGATGCTGATCGGTATCGTCAAGAAAAACGCAATCATGATGATCGACTTCGCGCTCGCAGCGCAGCGCGAGCAGGGCATGGATCCGCGCGCGGCGATCCGTAGCGCCTGCCTGGTCCGCTTCCGGCCGATCATGATGACCACCTCGGCCGCGCTGATGGGCGCCCTGCCGATCGCACTCGGCCTCGGTGCGGGTGCCGAACTGCGCCAGCCGCTCGGCCTGTCGGTCGTCGGCGGATTGCTCTTTTCACAGGTCATCACGCTACTGATCACGCCGGTGATCTACCTCGCCCTCGACCGCTATTCGGGCAGTGGCCCCCTCAGGATCGAAGGCAAGTAGGCAATGTGCCGTCCTGCCAGCGCCGATTTTCTCTTGACCTGATATGCTTCGCACACCATGAGCACGGATCCCCGCCCTTTCCTGTATCGCGACATCGAATATCTCGGTGGCGCGAGCGGCTTTGTCGATGTAGTGATGGAGTCCATCAACAAGGAAGTTCTCTTCGACGAGTTCTACCACTACGAGATCGAGGAATTCTGTCAGTTCATGCACTGCTTCAGCGCCCCGGCCGGCACGGTGCTGCTCGAGGAAGGCGAGGAAGGCGACCATCTGATCCTGCTGCTCTCCGGGCAGGTCATCGTGCGCAAGACGGATATCGGCGGCGCCGTGCATAGCCTGGCGATGGTCGGCCCCGGCAACATTCTCGGCGAAATGTCGCTGATCGATGGCGAACGGCGCTTTGCCAGCTGCATCACCGCCGAGCCGACGCGCTTCGCGGTGCTGTCGAAATCCGATCTCAATGAAATACTAGCCTTGCATCCCCGCCTGGCCAACAAGTTTCTGGTCATGCTGGTGCAGATGATGGTCAGCCGCTTGCGCGACATGGGCACGCGCGCGATTTCCCCTCTTTCCAAGCCGCTCATCTAGCGGTCTAATGCGGTCTGATCGGCAGATCGTCCTGCCACCAGACTGTACCTACCGCCATGTCGTCCATCCAGACTATCAGCAGCAAGCTCAGCGACCTCGACCTGCACCTGTTTCACGAAGGCAGTCACACGCGACTCCACGACTGCCTCGGCGCGCACCCCGAAACCCGCGACGGTGTCGCTGGCTGCCATTTCGCCGTCTGGGCGCCAAATGCCCACGCTGTTTCGGTGATGGGCGACTTCAACGGCTGGCATCGCCACAGCCACTGGCTGCGGCAGATCCATGCCAACTCGGGCATCTGGGAAGGCTTCGTCACCGGAGCGCAGGCCGGCCAGCGCTACAAGTTCCACATCGAATCCGCCCTCCATGGCTACAAGGTCGACAAGGCCGACCCCTTCGCCTATTCCGCGGAGGTCGCGCCTGCGACCGGCTCGGTGATCGCGGAACTCGATTACGCCTGGAACGATGCCGACTGGATGGCCCGCCGCAAGCAGGCCAACGCCCTCGATGCGCCGCAGTCGGTATATGAGGTGCATCTCGGTTCCTGGCGCCGCTCGCCGGACGATCCCGCCAAGCCGCTCGGCTATCGTGACCTCGCGCCGCAGCTTGCCGACTACTGCGTGGACATGGGCTTCACGCACGTCGAACTGCTGCCGGTGATGGAGCATCCGTTCTACGGCTCATGGGGCTACCAGGTCACTGGTTTCTTCGCACCTACCTCGCGCTATGGTTCGCCGCAGGATTTCATGTTCATGGTCGATCACCTGCACCAGCGCGGCATCGGCGTGATCCTCGACTGGGTGCCCTCGCACTTCCCGAACGACCAGCACGGCCTCGCCTACTTCGATGGCACCGCGCTCTACGAACACGCCGATCCGCGCCAGGGCTATCACCCCGAATGGAGCAGCCAGATCTTCAACTACGGCCGCCACGAGGTGCGTTCCTTCCTCCTCTCCAGCGCGCTGTTCTGGCTCGATAAGTACCACATCGACGGCATTCGCGTCGATGCCGTCGCCTCCATGCTCTATCTCGACTACGCCCGCAAGGCAGGCGAGTGGATTCCCAACGAACATGGCGGGCGCGAGAACATCGCCGCCATCGGCTTCCTGCGCCAGCTCAACGAAGCGGTCTATCGCGACTTTCCCGACACGCAGACCATCGCCGAGGAATCGACCGCCTGGCCGATGGTGTCGCGCCCGACCTGGATCGGCGGCCTCGGCTTCGGCATGAAATGGAACATGGGCTGGATGCACGACACACTCGACTACTTCGCCCATGAACCCATCCACCGCAAATATCACCACGACCAGATCACCTTCAGCATCTGGTACGCCTTCCACGAAAACTTCATGCTGCCGATCTCGCACGATGAAGTGGTGCATGGCAAGGGCTCGCTGGTTGGCAAGCTGCCCGGCGACGAGTGGCAACGCTTTGCCAACCTGCGCCTGCTGCTCGGCTACATGTGGGCGCATCCGGGCAAGAAGCTGCTGTTCATGGGTTGCGAATTCGGTCAGACGCGCGAATGGAATCACGACACCAGCCTCGACTGGCACCTGCTGGAGTTCTGGCCGCATGCAGGTGCCAAAGCCTGGATGCGCGATCTCAATGGCGTCTACAAATCGCGGCCGGCCCTGTTCAGCCGCGATTTCAGCAACGACGGCTTCGAATGGATCGACTGCCACGACAGCGACGAGAGCATCATCAGCTTCCTGCGGCGCGGCCCCAACGGTGAGACGATGCTCGTGATCCTGAACGGCACGCCGGTATTTCGTGAGAACTACCGGGTTGGCGTACCCACTGGTGGCTATTGGCGCGAAGTGCTCAACAGCGACGCGCCCTGCTACGGTGGCAGCGGGCAAGGCAACGCTGGTGGCTGCCAGGCCCAGGATTGGGCCCACCATGGCCGCGATCACTCGCTGTTGCTGAACCTGCCGCCATTGGCCGCGCTATTTTTCGAGCCGGCCTGATAAATACTTTGTATCCACGAAGGCATCCGGACTTTGCATAATGCTGCCCTGCAGCATAGCTTGCCCCATAAGGGCGAACCGGAATAGGCAAAAATGGAAACCATCCAGACTGATGTAGCAATCATCGGCGCCGGTGGCGCCGGACTGCGAGCCGCAATCGCCCTCGCAGAAACCGATCCGAAACTTCGTATCGCACTCATCTCCAAGGTCTACCCCATGCGCAGCCACACCTGCGCGGCGGAAGGTGGTGCAGCCGGCGTGATCAAGCCGGACGACAGTTTCGACACACACTTCGACGACACGGTAGGCGGCGGCGACTGGCTGTCCGACCAGGATTGCGTCGAGTATTTCGTGCACGAAGCACCCAAGGAACTGCTCCAGCTCGAACACTGGGGCTGCCCGTGGAACCGCGAGGCCGACGGCTCGGTTGCCGTGCGTCCCTTCGGCGGCATGAAGAAGAAGCGCACCTGGTTCGCCGCCGACAAGTCCGGCTTCCACATCCTGCACACGCTGTTCCAGACTTCGCTGCAGTTCGACTCGATCAAGCGCTACGACGAGTATTTCGCACTCGACCTGCTCGTCGATGACGGCCGCTGCCAGGGCCTCACCGCGATGGACATGCGCAGCGGCCAGATACGCCAGTTCCACGCCAAGGCAGTGATCATCGCCGGCGGCGGCGCGGGACGCATGTTCCCCTTCACCACCAACGGTGCGATCAAGACCGGCGACGGCATGGCGATGGCCTATCGCGCCGGTGCGCCACTGAAGGACATGGAGTTCGTCCAATACCATCCGACCGGTCTGCCGAACACCGGCAGCCTGCTCACCGAAGCTTGTCGCGGCGAAGGCGGCATCCTGGTCAACAAAAACGGTCGCCGCTACCTGCAGGACTACGGCATGGGTCCGGAAACACCGGTTGGCCAGCCGCAGCTCAAGACGATGGAACTCGGCCCGCGCGACCGCGTCAGCCAGGCCTACTGGCACGAATTGCAGAAGGGCACGACCGTCACCACGCCGTGGGGCGAATGCGTGCTGCTCGACATGCGCCACCTCGGCGAGAAGAAGATCAACGAACGTCTGCCGTTGGTGCGTGAACTCGCCGAAAGCTACCTGGGCGTCGACATCGTCAAGGATCCCGTGCCGATCCGCCCGGTGGTGCATTACATGATGGGCGGCATCTCGACCAACACGCAGGCGGCCACGCCCCTGCCCGGCCTGTTCGCCGCCGGCGAATGCGCCTGTGTCAGCCTCAACGGCGCCAACCGCCTCGGTTCCAACTCGCTGGTCGAACTGCTGGTGTTCGGCAAGCGCGCTGCGCTCTCGGCCATCGAGCACATCGCCAAGGCACCCGCCGCCAATACAGCCGCACTGGAAGCTTGCGCCGACCAGACGCAGCAGCGCATCCGCGCGCTGTTCTCGCGCGCCGACGGCACCGAGTCGGTTGCTGGCCTGCGCAAGGAAATGATGACCACGATGGAAGAGAACGCCGGCATCTACCGCACCGAAGCCGGTCTCAAGGAAGCGGTCGCGCGCATCCATGAACTGCGCGACCGCTATCACCGCGTCACCCTCACCGACAAGACCAACGTCTACAACACCGATCTGTTCCAGACGCTCGAACTCGGGTCGATGCTCGACTGCGCCGAGGCCGTCACCGTCGGCGCACTGGCACGCAAGGAATCGCGCGGTGCGCATCAGCGCCTCGACTTCCCCGAACGCGACGACCAGAACTTCCTGCGCCACACCATGGTGTATCACCAGGGTACCGATGCACCGCGCATCGACTACCTCGACGTCGTGATCACGAAATCCCAGCCAGGCATCCGCGACTACTCGGGAGATCACAAATGAAGGAACGCGTGATCCAGCTCGAAGTCTTCCGCTACAACCCTGACACCGACACCGAAGGCCATTACCAGCACTACGAGGTCAGCTGCCTCGAAGAGTGGGTCGTCCTCGACGCGCTCAACAAGGTCAAGGAAACGCTCGACCCGACGCTCAACTTCCGCTGGTCCTGCCACATGGCCGTTTGCGGCAGCTGCGGCATGATGATCAACGGCGAGCCCAAGCTGGCCTGCCATACCTTTCTGCGCAACTACCCAGGCACGATCCGCGTCGAGCCGCTGGTGCATTTCCCGGTCGAGCGCGACCTGGTCACCGCGCCCGACGACTTCATGGAGAAGCTCAAGCGCGTCAAGCCTTACATCATCCGCAAGCAAAAGCAGCCGATCGAGCAAGGTGAATACAAGCAGACGCCAAAGGAACTGCTGCGTTTCCGCCAGTACGCGATGTGCATCAACTGCACGCTCTGCTATGCCGCCTGCCCGGAATACGGCCTGACCAAGCATTTCATCGGCCCCGCGGCACTCGCGCTCGCGCACCGCTACAACCAGGATTCGCGCGACCAGGGCCGTGACGAGCGTCAGGAAGTCGTCGCCACCAAGGAAGGCATCTGGGAATGCACCTTCGTCGGTGCCTGCTCCGAAGTCTGCCCGGTCCACGTCGATCCGGCCAGCGCGCTGCAACAGATGAAGATCGCCAGTTCCTTCGACTGGATCAAGGAGCACCTGCTTCCCGGAGGTGGAAAATGAGCCAGAAACCCCTGATCCGCGAAGTACCGCCGACCTCGTGGTACTTCCGCCATCCGCGCTACCTGCGCTACATGTCGCGCGAAGTCACCAGCATCTTCGTCGGTGCCTACTGCGTGCTGCTGGTATTCGGCCTCGGCGCACTGGCCGGCGGCAAGGAAAGCTACGAGAGCTTCCTGCTTGCCCTGCAAAGTCCGCTGTCGATCGCCTTCCACGTGCTTGCCTTCATCGCCGCGCTGTATCACGCGACAACTTGGTTCAACGCCACGCAGGTCGCCATGAAGATCCAGATCGGCGAAGACTTCGTGCCGGGCAGCACGATCACCGGCGCGCACTACGTCATCTGGGCGGTGCTCTCCGTCATCATCATCCTGCTTGCGGGGGTGTTCTGACCATGGCCAAATCCAACAAACCCGTCGTCTGGTTCCCGTTCGCGGCTGGCGGCACGGTCATCGCCTTCTTCATCCCGGTGATCGCCCTGCTCACCCTGATGGTTGCGCTGGGCAAGGTGCCCGCCGGACTGACTTACGAAGGCATGCACAGCTGGCTGGCCGATTGCGTGCTCGCCAAGCTGGCGGTGCTCGGCATCGTCGCGCTGTCGCTGTGGAGTTCGGCGCACCGCCTGCGCTGCACCTGCTTCGACTTCGGCCTGCGCATGGACACGCTGGTCGCGACCGTGCTCTACATCGCCGCGATCGTCGCCAGCATCGCTGCCGGCGTCTACCTCTTCAGAATCTAAGCTAGCAAGGCCCGCCAAAGGGTCTTGCCCTTGCTTTCCTTGTCGATCTCGGCAAGCACGCGTTCGTGCTCGGCCAGTTCCGCTTCCGAAGCGGCCACCACGCGAATCGGCGGATGTTCGCCACGGATGAAGGCAATCGCTTCGGCAGCCCCGCTGTCGAGGTCCATCATCAGGCTTTCCTGTCCACGCGTCATGGCGAGATAAACCTCGGCCAACAGTTCCGCGTCGAGCAACGCGCCATGCAGTTGCCGACCTGAATTGTCGACACCGAACTCCGAACAGAGCGCATCGAGGCTGTTTTTCTTGCCGGGGCGCAGGTCGCGCGCCATCCTCAAGGTGTCGGTGATCGTGTCGCAGGCCGTCTTGAGCGGTTCGCGGTCGATCAGGCCCAGTTCGTAATCGAGGAAACCGACGTCGAAGGGAGCATTGTGGATGATGACCTCGGCCCCGTTCAGGAACTCCAGCAACTCATCAGCGATCTCGGCGAACTTCGGCTTGTCGGCGAGGAACTCGTCGGTCAGGCCATGCACCGCCTGCGCGCCCGCCGCAATCGCGCGCTCCGGGTTCAAATAGCGATGAAAATGCTTGCCGGTCAGCTTGCGGTTGAGCAACTCGACACAGCCAATCTCGATGACGCGATCGCCTGCCCGCCATTCGAGTCCCGTCGTTTCGGTATCCAGCATCACCTGTCGCACCTCGCTCATCGCCTCATTTCCTATTTTCTTGTCTCAATCGCTTTTCGCGCCAGCGCATCAACGCGCTCGTTCTCCGTATGCCCGGCATGGCCACGCACCCATAACCATTCGATCTGGTGGCCAACCGTCAGCGCATCGAGCGTTTGCCAGAGGTCGGCGTTCTTCACCGGCTGGCGGTCGGCGGTCTTCCAGCCGCGCCGCTTCCAGCCGTGGATCCATTCGCTGATGCCCTTCTGCACATATTGCGAATCGGTATGCACGCGCGCCGTCACCGGCCGCTTCAACACCCGCAACGCCTCGATCACCGCCATCAGTTCCATGCGGTTGTTGGTCGTCGCCGGGTCGTAACCGGACAGCTCCTTTTCCGTGGCGCCGATGCGCAGCAAGGCACCCCAGCCACCGGGACCGGGATTGCCGCTGCAGGCGCCATCGGTGAATATCTCGACGACCTCACTCATGTTCCATATCCCTCATTTCCATATTCTTCTGCGCTAGCGGCTTCTGCGGCATCAGCGCCAGCGCCTTCGCCCGCGCCATGCGATCCTTCCACTTCGGCGTGATCAGACGCATGCCCTGCTGGCGTTTGATCGCCTGCACGACATAGACGCCACCCGCTATGGGCCACCAGCGGTCACCGGCCGGCTCCATGAAATGCCAGCGCTGCAACCATTTCTCCTGCTGGACGGGCGGCGCATAGCAACCGAAGGCGCCTGCACGCGTTTCGTGGCCGAGCAGCGCGAACCAGTCGCGCAGACGCGGCACGCTGATATAGCGTCCCTGCCACGGCGCTTCGCCGTGCTTGCCCGCGACCAGCCGGCGCAGACCCCACAGGCTGAAGGGATTGAAGCCGGCCACCACCGCGCTGCCTTCCGGCACCAGCACGCGGTCGACCTCGCGCAGAATCTGGTGCGGATTCGCGTCGAATTCGAGGACATGCGGCAACACGACGAGATCGAGGCTGTTGGTCGCGAACGGGAGATGGTGCGGATCACTCTTCACCGCCACGCCGGCATGGTCGCAGCAGTAGAAACGGAAGGGCATGCGGTTCGCCCGCAGGAAATCCACCTGCGGAAAACCGATCTGCACGGCATTGAAGCCGAAGATGTCCGCCAGCAGGTTATCGAGCTTGGTCTGCTCCCAGCCGAGCACGTACTGCCCCTGCGAAGTTTCCAGCCAGTCGGAAAATCGCTGAATCGCCATTACAATCGACCGCCATGCAGATTGAACCCATCCTCGCCTTCGAAGACAACTACATCTGGGCGCTGAGAGACAACGGCCAGGTCGTGGTCGTCGATCCGGGTGAAGCCGCGCCGGTGGAACGCTATCTCGCAAAAGTCGGCGCTCGCCTGACGGCTATCCTCGTTACGCACCGCCACGGCGACCACATCGGCGGCATCGCCGAACTCATGGCGCGATACCCTGTGTCCGTCTACGGCCCGGCGCGCGAGGCCGCCGAGGTCGTGACGCATCCGCTGCGCGACGGCGATCGTGTCACCGTGCTGGGGGTCGAATTCGAGGTGATTGAGGTGCCGGGACATACGCTGGGTCATATCGCATTCTATCGTCCAGGCATTCTCTTCTGCGGCGACACATTGTTTGGCGCCGGCTGCGGTCGCGTCTTCGAAGGCACTCTGCCGCAGATGCATGCCTCCCTGGCCCGCCTCGCCGCGTTGCCGCCCGACACGCAGGTGTATTGCGCCCACGAATACACGCAATCCTGCCTGCGCTTCGCCAAGACCGTCGAGCCGGACAACACCGCCATTGATGCACGCATCGTGGCTGTCGCAGCCCAACGCGCCGCCGGCCAGCCTTCCGTACCTTCCACGCTGGCCGACGAACTGGCCACCAACCCCTTCCTGCGCTGGTCGGCACCCGGTGTCATCGCCGCCGCCACCGCGCACCTCGGACATCGCCCCACGAACGACGCCGCAACCTTCGGCGCGATTCGCGTCTGGAGAGATTCGCTATAACCACTATTTCCATTCCCACAAGAGGAGACACCATGAAACGCACCCTGCTCGCCGCCCTGCTCGCCACCGCACTGTCCGCTGCCCAAGCTGCAGATGCCGTCAAGGTCGGCTTCGTCTCGACGCTCTCCGGACCGGCGGCCGGCCTCGGCGTCGACATCCGCGACGGCTTCCAACTCGCCATGAAACACCTCAACGGCAAGCTCGGCGGCCTGCCCGCCGAAGTCATCATCGCCGACGACCAGCAGAAACCGGATACCGGCAAGCAGATCGCCGAGCGCTTCCTCAAGAAGGACAAGGTCGATTTCATGACCGGCATCGTCTTCTCGAACATCCTGCTCACCGTCGCCAAGCCGGTGTTCGACAGCCAGACTTTCTACATCTCGGCCAACGCCGGCCCCTCGCAACTCGCGGGCAGCGGATGCAACCCCTACTTCTTCAACGTCGCCTGGCAGAACGACAACGTCGCCGAAGCCATGGGCAAGTGGGCCACCGACCAGGGCTACAAGAACGTCATCGGCGTCGCGCCTAACTACCCCGCCGGCAAGGACGCGCTCAACGGCTTCAAGCGCTTCTTCAAGGGCAAGATGGCCGACGAGATGTACACCAAGCTCGGCCAGCTCGACTACGCCGCCGAACTCGCCCAGCTGCGCGCGGCCAAGCCCGACGCAGTCTTTTTCTTCCTGCCGGGCGGCATGGGCATCAACTTCATCAAGCAGTTCGTCGCCGCCGGCCTGTCGAAGGAAATGCGCCTGATCACCTCCGGCTTCGCCGCTGATGAGGACATCATCCCGGCGGTCGGCGAACCGATGCTCGGCACCTTCAACTCCTCACACTGGGCGCACGACCTCGACAACGCCGCCAACATGAAATTCGTCGCCGACTTCGAGAAGGAATACAAGCGCATCCCCTCGCTCTACGCTTCACAGGGCTACGACGCCGCGATGCTGATGGACGCAGCCGTGCGCGATACCAAGGGCAAGCTTGACGACAAGGTAGCGGTGCGCAAGGCCCTCGAAGCCGCCAAGTTCGCCTCGGTGCGCGGCAAGTTCAAGTTCAACAGCAACCACTATCCCGTGCAGGACTACTTCCTGCGCGTCGTGCGCAAGGATGAAAAGGGCCGCATCACCAACAAGCTGATGGGCACCATCTTCACCGACCATGCCGACGCCTATGTCGGTGAGTGCAAGATGGCGAAATGAGGAAAAGTCGGCGCTGACGAGACGGCACCGTGACACTCGAAACCTGGGAACTGCTCTCCTACGTCGTCACGGTCGTCGGCCTGCCCTTCGCCATCGGGGTATTTTTCTTCGAGCAGCGCAAGGAGCGCGAGAACGAGGAAGAAGCCTCGTGGCAACAGCTTTCCGATGCCTACATCGACTTCCTTGAAGTCGTGCTCGCCAACCCGGACCTCAAGCTGCGCAGCCAGGCACCGACGCCCGATCTGACAGACGAACAGCGTGAACGCATGCGCGTCATCTTCGACATGCTGATCTCGCTGTTCGAGCGCGCCTACCTGCTGCTCTACGAGGAAGGCATGAGCGAGAAGCAGCGCCGCCGTTGGCACTCATGGGACGACTACATGCGCGAATGGTGTGGCCGCGAGGATTTCCGCACCGACCTGCCCGAACTGCTGCGTGGCGAAGATCCGGACTTCTCCGCCTATATCCTCAGGCTGGCCGAAGAAGAGCGCGGATAAAAGCCGGAACTGACAGCCCCTCATGCTTTCAGATCACGTGGGAAAGAGGCGCCTTCCGCGGTAGCAGCATCACAAAAGTGGTGCCCACGCCTTCGTGGCTATCCAGGCTGACACTGCCACCGAGCGGGCCGGTCACAGCATTGAATACGATGTGCAGGCCAAGGCCCGAACCGCCTTGGCCGAGACGTGTCGTGAAGAAGGGATCGAAAACGCGCCTTTGCAGGTCTTCGGGAATACCTCTGCCATCATCAGCAACGGTAAGGCTGATCTGGTCGTGCGGCGCTACAGCAGCGGTAATCCGGATGGTGCCGTGATCGCGACCGGCAAAACCGTGCAGGATTGCATTGTTGATCAGGTTGGCAAGCACCTGGCCAAGCGGGCCTGGATAACTGTCAAATTCGAGACCGGTAGGCACTTCGCTTTCGATGACATAGGGTGTGCGCTTGAGTGTGGGCTGCAGCGTCACCTTGATCTCATGCACCAGATCTGCAAGTTGGAAACGTCGGCGTTGCGCGCTGGTTTGATCGATTGCGACCTGCTTGAAGCTGGTGATCAGGTCGGCCGCACGTTGCAGGTTGCGCACACCGATATCGCCCGCCGTATCCACCGTTCCGAGGAAACTGTCGAAATCGGAGCGGCGTATGCCGGTCGATAACGACGAGCGAAAGCCGGCAAGCTGGTCATTTAGCGTCGTGATCGCCATCAGGGCATTGCCGATAGGCGTGTTGAGTTCATGCGCCACACCGGCAACCAGATTGCCGAGGGCAGCAAGCTTTTCCGACTGAACCAGTTGGGCCTGCGTCGCCTTCAGGTTTTCCACCATCGCTTCGAGTTCATCCTTGGCTTGCGCCAAGTCCTCGGTACGACGTACGACACGATCCTCGAGTTCGGTATTGAGTTGGCGAATTTCGTTCTCGATACGCCGTTGTTCCGTGATATCGACCGCCATCATCAACATCAACCGCTGGCTACCGATATTTACCTCCAGGGCAGATATGGTGCAGAGCAGATGGCTACCATCGCCGCTGACCAGCCAGGCCTCGAAGTTGTCGGTACGGCCCGCTTCTTCGACCTGACTGAGGAACCGTTGGCGATCCATATCTTCCGCCCAAAGTCCCATTTCACTGCCGTTTTTGCCGCGGACCTTGTCGACATCCCGCTGAAACTGACGCGACCAGGCGGCATTGGCATCAACCAGACGGTAGGCATCATTCACATTCGAAACGCTCATCGGCGCCGGCGAAGCATTGAAAATGGCCAGAAGTTTCTTCTCGTTTTCGATCAGTGCCGCCTCGGCTTCCTTGCGTTTCGTGATGTCTACGTCCATGCAGACGAAGACCGGCTCACCAGCATCACTAGGAATCGCAAAGGTCGAGGCCAATACGGTCACCAGCGCACCATCCTTGCGTCGCAATAAATACTCGCCCGGCTCGCTGGGTCGCCCACTGCGCTCGATCTCGGACAGCAAGCCGACAAAAGCATTCGCCTGTTGGCGGTCCAGGTAGATCAGCGGAGTCTTGCTGACAACGGTATCGATCGCCTCTGCTGCCGTATAGCCATACAAGTACTCCGATGCATGATTCCAGAACAGTATCCGGCCATGACGGTCATACCACTGCACAGCAACCGAAGGCGTTTGCTCGAGCGTTGCGCGCAAACGCTCCTCACTGCGCCGCATGCCCTCCTCTCGCTCCCTGATGGCCCGCCCCATGATGCCGAGGTCGTTGCCAAGCTGATTGAGTTCGGTCACATTGCCGTGACGGGGCGTGATATCCGGGTTGTCGAAGGCGGCAATCTTGTGCGCATATTCGATCATCTGGCGGATCGGCTTTTCCATTTGCATGGCCCAGAAAGGCGCCAGCATCATGGTGATTGCAATCGATGCAATCAGGCCCAGTAGCACAAGCAGGATGGTAACCCGGTAGTTTGGATGATCCCAACCTGCCGGTGCGGCGGAACCGAACACCCAACCCAGTTTGGTCGAATAGGCACCACCAGGCAGGACTTTTTTGCCACCCAATATCTCATAGGAAGGCAGGGCAGATCCGGCAACGATGGCCTGAAACGAGGCCAGGTTGCTGAAATTGTGATGCGCCATCACCGGCTCAGGATTCGTCGAGGCCAGCCACTGTCCGCGGTTGTCGACGATCGTGACATGAGCATTCCCCTCGCGACCGAAACCTTGCAGCATGGCCAGCAGACGATGCCGCGAAAGTTCACCGATGATCGTATGGCGCCCTGCATGGAGGGCAAGTCCAACCGTCATTTCGCCAGCGAGCGGTGAGAGATACTTATCACTCCACACCACCCCGATGGAATTGGCGGCATGGCTGCTGATGTTGCGTGCGGAAATAAAAAGTCGATTCGCCGAGAGATCGGCATTCAACAGATCTCCGGCAGCCGCGCGCCTGCCGAGCGGCAAGCCGACCGCCTTGACATGGCCATCGATGTCGATCACCGAGATGGCGTCAAAGATATTGCCTTCACCGGCAATGGCGTTCAGATAGGATTGAATATCCTGTGGCAGCCGGTTGGCCAGCAATTCCGTAAGCGGCAGAAGTTGTTCCTCGACTCCACCGAGAAACTGCTCCGTCAGACGGGCCATCCGTTTCGCAGAAGAATGTGCCTGAGTACGGCCCTGCTCTTCGATTTGCGGCAGGCGGTAGGTCAGGATTGCTGCGCCGACAATTGAAAATGTCAGGATGATGGCTGTCGTCATCAGCAGCATCAGCCAGGTTCGCAGCCGGAACTCGCGCATGCTCAATTGGCACGAGCAAATCGGCCACTGCGAACCACGGTGACCCATGCATCGCGCTCCGCATCACCATACGGGTCGAACTGCCAGCTTCCCTGGATGCCCTCGTAGGGTCCGGCCGTCAGCAGGGCTGACTTGAGGGATTCGCGATTCTTCTGCTTGGCGATCGCAGCGAAAATTGCACGTACGGCATCGTAAGCCGCAACGCTGGCGAAACCTGGCTCTTGCTTGTACCGTGATACATAGGCTTCGTGAAAGGCGCGATAGGCGGGAGACGAATCGTCACGATCGAAATACTGAGTCAGCCGGAGCCCCTCGACAGAACGTCCGCCCAGTTCGATCAATTGCTCGGTCGCGGCCCAGGTGGCGGCCGACACCGGTTGTTCGAACCCATTGGCGCGCGCAAGTTGCAGCAGCCTTACGGTGTCGGTGGCACTGGCGACGAAATGCAGCATGTCGGCTTCGCTGCCCAGCAGTTTGCTGATTGCAGTCCCATAACTGACATCAACCCCCGATTTGAACGATTCGGCAGCAACAAACTTCCCGCCACGCGCTTCGAAAGCCTTCCGGAACTGCTGCAGCCAATCCTCGGTGTAAGCGGAATTTCCCAAGTCATACACTGCAGCAATGCGCCGAGTGCCTTGATCGAACTGCGAGTCGGCGGAGAGTTGAGCATGCTTCTGGGTCGAGGAAACCACCTTGAACAGGTTGTCATCCCGTCCTGACAGGGTACTGGCGGTGACGGTCGGACTGATCAACAACAGTCCTGCTTCTTTGCTACGGTCGAGGATAGCGATGGCCATGGTGCTGGTCATTGGGCCGATCACGGTCCTCACACCCGCCGCAACGAAGGCATCTATCGCTGCCTGGGCTTTTTGCGAATCCTGACCATCATCCTGAATAATCAGGTCGACTTGACGGCCACCGACCCCACCCGCCGCATTGACTTGGTCGACAGCGAGTTGCACACCATTGCGGCCGGCTTCGCCGAGGTCTGCGACACGTCCGCTCAAGCCACCGAGGTAACCAAGCTTGATCGGTTCGCCAGATGAGCAACCTGCAAGCACCGCCAGGCAGCATAGAAACGAGGTAATGAATCTCATCATGCTATTGAGGTTTGCGCTCAGACAACCAGACGAGCAGATCCGGCAAGGGCATTGGCCGCGCATAAAGATAGCCCTGAGCCTCGTGGCAGCCCAGCTGACGGAGGCGAGCAGCCTGCTCTGCGGTTTCGATACCCTCGGCCAATACCCGCAAGCCGAGTTGGTTGCCGAGCGGAATGACCATCTCCGCAATGCGGGCGCCCCGCTCACCCGCATGCAATGCGTTAACGAATGAGCGATCAATTTTGATCCGATCGGCAGGGAGTCGATCCAGATACGACAATGAAGAGTATCCGGTACCAAAATCGTCAATGGCAATGCTTATCCCGCGTTGTTTGACGCCCTGAAGCAAGCGTGCGACCGAGTCGGCACCGAGCAGTGCGACAGACTCGGTAATCTCGAGCTCCACCAGTTCCGGCGGTATTTCGCTCGCGGCAAGGGCCTTGTCGAGCATGGCCAGAAAGTTCGGATGAGCGAACTGCGGGGCCGAGACGTTGACGGCCATCGATAGCCGTGGAAAGCCATTGAGCTGTAATTCTGCTGCAGCACGCAAAGCCATACGCAATACCCATTCGCCGAGATCGACGATCAGCCCGGAACTTTCGGCGAGCGGGATAAAACGGTCAGGGGATATATAGAGACCGTCCTCGCCGCGCCAACGCAGCAAGGCCTCGACCCCGATGACCCGACCACTGCCGAGATCGATTTGCGGCTGATAGACGAGGAACAATCGATCCATGCGGAAGGCATGGCGCAAAGCATGCAGCAGGCGGGCATGTTCCCGCGTTTCCTCGCCGGCGGCAGCGGTGAACCAGGCATCCTGCCCATGTCCGTTCATCTTTGCCCGCTTGAGCGCAATCGAGGCATCCTTGAGTGCGTCGGCGCCCGATGTCACTGCACCTCCTTCGAAGTGAACCGCCCCCATCGAAACAGAGACAGCATGCTCGACGTCATCGAACAGATAGGGTGCCGCGAACAGCGGGCGCAAGACGTCTGGATGAACGATATCCTTCTCGCCGAAGACAGCGAAGGTGTCATTGCCAACGCGCGACACATAACAGCTATTGGCCAGACCTGCCGTCAGTCGATGAGCTACTGAACGCAGCAACTGGTCGGCATAGGCATGACCGAACATGTCGTTGATCGCGGAGAATTGATCTATATCGATCAGGGCCAGTATGTTCTGGCATTGTGTGCCGATACTGCAGCGGTGCTCGAGTTCCTCGATGAGGGCTGTACGGTTCGGCAGGCCGGTGAGAGTGTCGGTGTAGGCTGCGGCATGGAGTCGATCCAATAGACACATCTTTTCCGCACCGACTGCGATGCTGTTGCTGAACACATCGAGCAGGTAGTTATCGACTTCCATGGTCTCGGGCAGATGTTGATAGCCCACCAACGGTCCGGTATCGGCACCACTCAAGCAGAAAGCAAAACCGTGCTGCCCGTAGATTCCGTGACTCTCCGCGTGACAGCGGTTGATGAACGGAACCACTTCAGTAGGCGCCACTTCTTCGAGCCGACGGCCACTCATTCCCTGATAGCGGCCGGTACCGGCAATCACCGTTGGCATGTCGCCAGACTCTGACAGAGTGCAGATCACGCCATCGGGTGGTACGCCAAGAAAAGCCGCAACCTGAGTCAGGCTGTCGGCAAGGTAACCGTCGTAGTTCGCTGCGGTCAGCAGGCGGCGGCTGGCCAGCACGATTTCCTCGAGCCTCCCACGGCTGAAATCAACGCGGCAGATCTGGTCGTATGCACGCAAGGCCGCGGAAAGCGTCGTGAACAGCTTGGTGCGTGTCAGTTCACTTTTTGTTTTGTAGTCGTTGATATCGTAACGCTGGATCGTTTCGATTTCCGGCGCGTAACCAGGCTGTCCGGTGCGCAGGACGATGCGCAGACTGGTAAGACACAGTTCGTTGCGTATCGCGGAGATAATTTCCAGCCCGGCGGTTGGGCTTTCCATAACGACATCGAGCAGAACCACTGCAACGTCTGCTTCATGACGCAATAGACTTAGTGCTTCCCGAGCGCTGTACGCATTGAGGATCTCGATCGGACGACCGAGGATGGGTAGGCTATTGAGCGCAAAAGCGGTTGCCTGATGTACCTCGGCATCATCGTCGACGACCAATATTTTCCATGGCCGATCCAAGGCAACCCTCTTGCCCGAAACGTCATCCTCGGAAAGAAATTCGATCAACTCACTCATACTGACACCCAAAGGCCCCTCACCTTCTGCATCAGGAAGACCCATCAAGAATTAAATGGTAAACCGTGCAACAGCTTCCTGAAGTGTTCTTGACTCGGTTTCGAGGTCGCGCATGGCAACTTCCGCGCGACTGACATTGTTGGCGTTTTCTTCACTCATGCGAGCCACGGTTTCGACATTCTGCGCAATCAATGTGCTGGCAGAGGACTGCTCGCCAAGCGCATAGGTAATATCACGCGAGAACGTCTCGCTTTTCTGGGTATGTGAGCGTATATCCTCTATCGCGGCTTGAGCACGCGCCGATTTTTCGCTGATGATCTGGACCTGCCCCACCACACGACGAATATCGCTGACAGCCTCACCTGAGCTTTGCTGGACAGTATCGATCATGCGTTTGATTTCCTCGGCCGAACTGGTGGTTTTTTCAGCGAGCTTGCGAACTTCATCGGCGACAACTGCAAACCCTCTGCCTTGTTCACCCGCACGTGCAGCTTCGATCGCTGCATTGAGTGCCAGCAGATTGGTCTGATCCGCTACCTCACGGATTACCTGAACAATCGCCGAAATATCGTTCGATTGGCTACCGACACGTTCAATCACTGATGCAGCACCTTGAACGCTGCCAACAATGCTGGACATGGCAGCCGACGCTTCACCAATGACGCGATCTCCTGACAGTGCTGACTGCGTTGCCTCACCAGTCGCGGTGAGAGAGTCATTCGCATTGCTGTGGATTTGCGCAAAACTTGTAGTCAACTCCTCGACGGCTGCAGCCATGGCACTGGTTGCATCATGCTGCTGGGAAATTGCATGTTCGATCTCGCGCAGAGAGGCTGCCATCGTCCCGCAGGAATTGGCGGTTTGTTGGGCATTGGCGATGATACGTCCTACGACATCATGGAAATTCTCAAGCAACAGGTTGATCGAACGACCTGTTTGCGCGATTTCATCGTTACCCGATATCGGCACCCGCAGACGTAAATCCCAGGTTTTCGGAATTTCTTCTACGCCATGCTTCATGGCATCAAGCGATCCTCGAATGCCATGAACAATTCTGAAGACAGCAATGCTGGCCGCGAGAGCAACGAATAACACAATACCGATCAGCATATTGCGACTGGCCAGAAAATCTTCATTCAATTGCTCTTTCTGGTGTCGCAAGTGAGCAACCTCATCAGCTTCGAATTTTGCGACGAGCGTGTCCATGCCTGTCGCGGTGGCACGGTCCACTCCTTTGACGGCCTGATCGACCTTGCGACCAGCCTCACGATCCGCACCATCGAACAGTTTCAGAGCTTCCCGATACTTGATGCCCAGTGCTTGATGTTCCTTGGCGAGCGCTTCGATATCGGCGATGAATTTGTCATCCTCACCGCGGGCACGCATGTCTTTGACGGATTTGGCGAGCAGTTCCTGTACTTTGGCCTCTTCGTTACCGAACTGCTTAAGATATTTGTCGAAATCTTCCTGACGATTGCCGCGGATCAGGATGTTTTTCCACTCTTGAACCTGGGTCTTGAAAGCCACATGGGCAGCCTTCAGATCAACCATGTCGTCAATACCTGCAGCAATCTCGTCGAGATTTGCTGAGGCCTCATTGCTGAAGCGAGACAATTGATACAAACCAATGCCCCCCAGCACTAGCAGCCCAAAGACTCCCATCACAGCAAATAGGTACAGCCGCCTAGCGATAGTCATATGCCCCCCCGAGAATTGACCATTGGACGTTGTAGCAGGGAACACAATACACTTAGAAATCAGAAAATTGAACAGACATATGCGCACCAATGCAGTGCAATCATATGAAGAAGATCACATGACGCGTACGCCGCCCAGCAGGACGGCACCCGCTGTGCATTGCCGACCTATCTGAGTGCCTGTAGCAGCGACCGCACTTCCGCGGCCGACTCTTCGAGGATACCGGTCAGCGTCTCCTGATCGATGATCATTTCGATGTGCGGCTTGCCGGCCTCGCCTGCGGTGCTCTTATCGGGCGCCCAATAGAGCGGCGATGGTACCGGCGCGAGCTGTTCCGCGAGCAGCAGCGTGTCGCCGAGCGAAACCGGCGGCATGGCGAGATAGCCTTCCCACAGGTCCTCGATGGCGGTGGCAATCGCTTCCGGCACTTCGAGGATCTTGAGCAGCGCACGGCCGATGATGACCTCGCCCCCGTTCTGCCAGTCGGCGGGAATGCCCGTTGCCAGTGCGGGAACGTCCGCGGCACACGCGATGAGATAGAAGCCCGCGACTTCATGGAGAATGCCGGCGAACAGAGCAGTTTCGGGATCCTGATGCGTGACGCGCCGCGCGATCACGCGCGCGAGGGCAGAGACATGCGCCGTATGTTCCCAGAGTTGCTGGATCGTTGCCTTGAGACGCGCATCCTTGGGCTGGCCGGACATCTGCCGCACCAGCATCGACATGGTCAGCGACCGCAAGGTGCTGAAACCCAGCCGCGACACGGCCTGCCGCACATCGGCGATCTCCCGGCCGGCGGGGTTGTAGGCGACGGAGTTGGCCACCGCGACGACGCGCGCGGACAGCAGGGGCTCGGCCTGTATGAGCTTGGCTACCTGATCGACCGTGCCGTCGGGATCGTCGAGCGCATTCTTGATGCGCAGGCCGAGTTCGGCGGACGAGGAAAACACCAGTTCGCCCTGCGCGGCCGTCGCGGCAAGCTTGCGGTAACGCTCGGCAGCTGCCGCATCGATATCCGGCCCGGATGTTTCCATGTTCATCGCTACCCCTCCATCTTTCGTTACCGATTGTTCGGGTGTGACCCTCAGAATAGCTCGATTTTCTTGCCCTGGCTCGGAACGGCAGCCTTGGTCGCGATCAGCGACTTCTCGTAATCGCTCTCGGCCTTGACCATTGCCAGCACCTCGGGCTTGTTGATCGGCGTCCGGCGACAGAAGGCATCGCCGCTCACCGGGTCGATGATCACCTTGCGCGACCATGCGCCGCCGAAATCCGAAGCCACCAGCGGAATCTTCTCGCGTGCCAGCCATTCGCGCGCGAAATCGGCATTACGCTCGCCAATCGCCATCTGGATCGAGCTGACGATGTTGCCGCCGCCGAAGGCCTTGGCGACGAGGCGGCTCGCCTGCGCGCCACGGGCGTACATCGCGTTGCGCAACACCTCCATCGCATAGTCGCCGTTGAGAACGACATCCTCGTCGGCCAGTTTGGTGCTGGCGCGGCTCGGCAGCAGGAAGTGGTTCATGCCGGCGAGCCTGAGTTTTGGATCGTAGAAGCACACGGCCACGCAGGAACCCAGCAGCGTCGCGATCGGCCGCTCGGTCTGCACCGACCAGCCGCCCGGATTGATGTTCAGTGCGGAACGTTCGAGCGAGCGGCCGGAAATGGGGGAGGGATCGACCATGGCGTGCTATCGCCCGTAGGCGATGATCTCCTGTGGAATGAGGTTGAGCGGCACGACCTTGTCGACACCGCCGAGGTCGATGGCCACCTTGGGCATGCCGAAGACCACGCAGGTCGATTCGTCTTCTGCGACGGTTTGCGCACCTGCATCGTGCATTTCCTTGATGCCGCGCGCGCCATCGTCGCCCATACCGGTCATGATGATGCCCAGCGCATTGCGCCCGGCCACCTGCGCGACGGAACGGAACAGCACATCAACCGAGGGCTTGTGGCGATTGACCACCGGGCCATCGGCCACGGCGACGTAATACTGCGCGCCACTGCGCTTGAGCATCATGTGGCGGCCACCTGGTGCGATCAACGCACGGCCGGGCAGCACGCGGTCGCCGTCGCAGGCTTCGCGCACTTCGAGGGCGCAGAGAGAATTCAGCCGATCGGCAAACATCGCGGTGAACTTCTCCGGCATGTGCTGGACGATGACGATGCCGCTCGTCACGGCGGGCAGCTTCGTCAGCACCGCTTCGAGCGCCTGCGTGCCGCCGGTCGAAGTGCCGATCGCGATCACCTTGTCGGTCGTCTCGGCCATGGCGCGCATGCCGGCCGCCTGCGCGGCCAGCACGGCATCTGCCGTGAGTTTTGGCCGCAGTCCGGGCAATGCGCTTGCCTCCGGCACCATGCGCCGGATGTTGGCGCGCGCCGCGGCGCGCACGGCAGAAACCAGATCGTTGGCGGCATCCTGCAGGAACTGCTTTACGCCCAGCTTCGGCTTGGTGATGATAGCCAACGCACCGGCCGCCAGCGCTTCCATCGTCGCGGCGGCGCCCTTCTCGGCCAGCGAGGAACAGACGACCGTCGGCGTCGGATGCTCGGCCATGATCTTCTTGAGAAAAGTCAGCCCATCCATGCGCGGCATCTCGATGTCGATCACCAGCACGTCGGGCCAGGCGAGCTTCATCTTTTCCAGCGCATAGAGCGGATCGGCCGCGACGCCAATCACCTCGATGTCCGGCGCCTTTTCGAGCGTCTCGCGATTGACCTGGCGCACCACCGCCGAGTCGTCGATCAACATGACCTTGATCTTGTCCATGGCTAGCCGGGCAGCCGGTAGATGGTCGGCTTGACCATCCGCACCGTCTCGTTGATGCCATTGAGGCTTTCGGAATGCCCGACGATCAGGTAGCCGCCGGGGCGCAGTTTTTGCACGAGCCGCGCCACGACCTTGCGCTTGGTGTCGTTGTCGAAATAGATCATCACGTTGCGCAGAAAGATGACATGAAAGCTGCCGAGCTCGGGAAGCGTGGTGTTGAGGTTGACCTGCATGAAGCGCGTATGGCGGCGCAATTCCGGGGCGATGAGGAACGTGCCTTCCTGCGCGCGCACGCCTTTCAGGCAGTATTTTCGCAGATAGTCCTGCGGCAGTCCGCGCACGCGGTCGAGCCAGTATTGGCCGCGCTGGGCAATGGCCAGCACATGCGTGCTGATGTCCGTGCCGAGAATCGACCATTTGCCGGTCACGCCCAACTCGTCGCCCAGCACCATGCTGATCGTGTAGATCTCCTCACCCGTCGACGACGCCGCGCTCCAGACATCGAAGGATTCGCCCGGCGGATGTTGCGGCAGCACAGTCTGGCGCAAATAATCGAAATGCGCCTCCTCGCGGAAGAAGTAGGTTTCGTTGGTCGTCAGCAGGTCGACCATCGCCTGCCGTTCACCCGGATCGTTGCCGCTGGCGACATGCTTGTAGTAAGCGCCGAAGCTGGACAGGCCGAGCGCCTTGAGTCGTTTGCCGAGCCGGCCGACCAGCAGCACCTTCTTGCTGTCGGCGAGGCTGATGCCGGCAATCTGGTAAATCAGACGCTGGAACTGCGCGAACTCAGCGTCGGTGATTTCGGGGTGCGAGAGATTGCCCATGCAGATGGCGGTTGGGGACTGACGCGACTGGCGGGTGCCGTCCCGCCAGCGCCGACTTTCATGATTTGAGCTTGAAGAACCCCATCAGGTCCTGCAATTGTGCCGCCTGGCCGTTCATCTCTTCCGCCGTCGCCGCAAGCTCTTCCGAGGCCGAAGCATTCATCTGCGTCGCCTTGTTGAGCTGGCCCATCGCGCCGTTGATCTGGCCGACGCCGGAGCTTTGCTCATGCGAGGTGGCGGCAATTTCCTGTACGAGGTCGGAGGTCTTCTTGATGCTTGGCACCATCTCGTCAAGCAAGTGGCCGGCCTTCTCGGACAGGCTGACGGATGATCCGGCGACCTGGCTGATTTCCTGCGCCGCGACCTGCGAACGCTCGGCGAGCTTGCGCACTTCGGCTGCGACGACCGCGAAGCCCTTGCCGGCATCGCCGGCGCGCGCGGCCTCGATCGCCGCATTCAGCGCCAGCAGGTTGGTCTGGTAGGCAATGTCGTCGACGATGCCGATCTTGTCGGCGATCTGCTTCATCGCATCGACCGTGTCGCGCACCGCCTGGCTGCCATCCACCGCCTGCTGCGCGGCCTTGCCGGCGATCTTGTCGGTGACGTTGGCGTTTTCGCTGTTCTGGTTGATCGAGGCAGTCATCTCTTCGATCGACGCGGTGGTTTCCTCGACCGAGGCTGCCTGCTCGGAACTCGACTGCGACAGGCTCTGCGCCGTGGACGACACCTGTCCGGCAGCGTTCATCAGGGCATCCGCCGCGGTACGCACCTCATCGATGATGCGCACGAGGCTCTCGTTCGACTTGCGGATCGCGAACAGCAAGCTGGAGTCGTCCTTTGCCGCGACCACCACCTCGTCGCTCAGGTCGCCTTCCGCCACGCGATGCATCACCTCGACCGCATAGGCCGGTTCGCCGCCCAGCTGCTTCAGCAGGTTGCGCGCGATCAGGAAGGAGATGGCCAGCATAACCAGGATCGCCACGACCGCGACGACGATGATCTGCTGCTGCTTGCTCTGGCTTTCCGCCGCCAGCTGTTCCTTGGTCTTCTCGGCTTCGGCTGACAGCAGCGCGATGCCTTCGAGCAGGTCTTTCTTCAACCCGCGCCAGGCCGGCGTTTCTTCTTTATTGAGCCTGGCTTTCGCTTCGTCGATCTTGTTCGCCTTCACTTCGGCCAATACCGCCGTGCGCGCCGCCTGCTGCTTCTGTGAGAGCGTGCCGACCTTTTCCAGCATCGGCGCGAGATCCGCGCGTCCCTTGCTGAATTCGTTGGCCTTCTTCAGTGCGGCCTCGAAATCACTAACCGCGAGATTGAGGTTGTCGTAAGCCTTGGGATTGCCCGGATCGAGCATGATGTTGCGCAGCGCCTGCCCGCTCTGCAGGCCTTGCGCATACATCTCGTTGAAGGCCGCCAGTCGCACCGCATCGCGATCGACGAATTCCTGGAAACGCTGCTGGCTGGCTTGCAGTGCCAGCACGGCAATCGCCACCGCGATGATGAACAGCATCAGACTGACGCCGACCAGCGCCAGCAGTTGGGTCCGGACTTTCAGTTGAGCGAGCATGGCGATCTCCTTCCTTTGCTGTTATGCGGGTCAGTTCGCGGGGGATGACTCCTGACCTGACTGACTCATGTCGGCGAGCACCGCCATCTCATCGACAGACAGCACGCGCTGGATTTCCAGAATGATGACGAACTTGCTATTCACCTTGCCCATGCCGGCGATGAAGTCGGCGCGAATCTTCGCCCCGAAGGACGGCGGCGGTTCGATCTCCCCGGCGGGGATTTCCAGCACCTCCGACACCGCATCGACCATGATGCCGATGTCGTGCTTGGCATCGTCCTGCGTCACTTCGACGATGACGATACAGGTGCGGCGCTGCACCTCGCTCGACTTGCCGCCGAAGCGAGCGGCCAGATCGACCACCGGCACCACCGCGCCGCGCAGGTTGATCACGCCACGAATGAAGGCAGGCATCATCGGAATCTCGGTGAGATTGCCGTATTCGATGATCTCCTTCACGTTGAGGATGCCAACGGCGAACATCTCGCCGCCGAGGGTGAAAGTCAAGTATTGATGGGCGTCGCCACCGCCGGTCGCGACCGCCTTGCTGGCGGTGACCGCGCTGGCGGCTGCCTTGACCAGATTGCTCATGGTGTTCTCCTCATCGACTGGTCAGAAGCGCTCGAAATCCTGCTCGTCCGCGGCGGAAGCCTTGAACTTGCCGACCCCCGCAGCACTCGCACGCGGTGCAACAGCCACGGCTTTCGCAGCGGGACGGCTGCGTGCCGTCCCGCCAGCGCCGACTTTTGCGCTTGTGTCGAGACGGAAGAAGGACATGAGCTCCTGCAGTTGCGCGGCTTGCCCACCCATTTCCTCGGCGGTGGCGGCGAGCTCTTCGGAAGCCGAGGCGTTCTGCTGCGTCGCCTTGTTGAGCTGGCCCATCGCGCCATTGATCTGGCCGACGCCCGAACTTTGTTCCTGGCTGGCCGCGGCGATTTCCTGCACGAGATCGGAGGTCTTCTTGATGCTCGGTACCATCTCGTCGAGCAGTGAGCCCGCTTTCTCGGCGAGCTTGACCGACGAGCTGGCGACTTGACCGATTTCTTGCGCCGCAACTTGCGAGCGTTCGGCGAGTTTGCGTACTTCGGCGGCGACGACGGCGAAGCCCTTGCCATGTTCGCCCGCACGCGCGGCTTCGATTGCGGCGTTGAGGGCCAGCAGGTTGGTCTGGTAGGCGATGTCGTCGATGATGCCGATCTTGTCGGCGATCTGTTTCATTGCATCGACAGTTTCCTTGACTGCGCCGCCACCTTCCTGGGCCTGCACGGCGGCCGTCGAGGCCATGCCGTCGGTGACCTTGGCGTTCTCGGTGTTCTGGCTGATGCTGGCGGTCATCTGTTCGACCGAGGCGGTGGTTTCTTCGACCGAGGCGGCCTGTTCGGAGCTGGACTGCGAGAGTGATTGCGCCGTCGCCGAGACCTGGCCGGCGGCGTTGTTCAATGCATCCGACGCTACGTTCACCTCGCTGATGATCGAGGTTAGCTTGCCGATCATGGTCTCCATGGCACCCATCAACTGGCCGACCTCGTCCTTGCTGTCGGCCTTGATCTTCACCGTCAGGTTGCCTTCGGCGAGTTCGCCTGCGGCCGCGGCGGCTTCGGAGACCGGCTTGGTGATGCTGACAGTGACAAACCAGGCGAAGAGAACAGCAATCACGGTGGCGACAACCGCCATGATGGTGACGAGACGGGCCGAACTTTCAGCAACTTCATCCGCATGTTTGCCGGCATCCTTCATCAGCTTGTCCTGATAGTCGATCAGGTGGCGGATAGCGCCCAGATAGGCGTCGGTGACGGGACGAAAGTCGCCAAAGAGCAGCTTCATGGCGGCGTCACGCTCGTTGTTCTTGACCATGCCGAGATATTTCTCGAGGGTGGCGACATAGGCCTGGCGGGTTTCCTTGATGCTCGCCATCAGACGCTTGCCTTCGTCAGAGGTGATGCGCTTTTCGAGGCTGTCGACGTTGTCGGTGATGATCTTGCGCTGATCTGCCTGCCGGGACATCTGCTTCTTGATTTCCTCGGGGTCACTGATCAGCAGCAGGTTACGGTTGATCTGTGCAACCCCGTTCATGGCCCTGACAATATCGATGGCATCGATGGTCTTCGGATATTTGTCGGTAACCAGATTTTCGATCTCTGTGTTGAGATCGTTGAGCCGCATGATGCTGATGGCAGATATGGCAATCAGCAAGGCCAAGATCAGGCCGAAACCGATGCCCAGACGTACGCCGATTTTTAGATTTTTGAACATGATTACTCCCTACGAAAAATATTGTGCTGCAAAAGTCGGCGCTGGCAGGACGGGGCACCGATCAAGATGGAATTCATTCCCGCTCCTCCGCGGGCAGGGCATGGCGCGGCTGGGTACGGCGTTCCTCGGATTGCGTGGCGAGGTGCGTGAGCGCCTGCACGTCGAGGATCAGCGCCACTTCGCCGCTGCCGAGAATCGTCGAGCCACCAATGCCGCGCAGGTGCTTGAACAGGCTGCCGAGCGGCTTGATGACGGTCTGGAACTCGCCGAGCAGCTGGTCGACCACGATGCCGGCCTTGCGCCCGCCGGCGGCGATGACGACGACGTTCTCGCGCGATGGCGGCGCACCCTCAACATCAAAGAACTCGCGCAGGCGGATGAAGGGCAGCACTTCGCCGCGCAGGTTGAGCATGTGACCGCGCGTGTCGTCATCGCGCAGCTCGAGGCATTCGACCACGCTGTCGAGCGGGATGACATAAGCGGCGTTATCCACCGAAGTCAGGAAGCCGTCGATGATCGCGAGTGTCAGCGGCAGGCGGATGACAAAGCGCGAGCCGACGCCGACTTCGGTCCGCACATCGACGGTGCCGCGCAAGGCCTGGATGTTGCGCTTGACCACGTCCATGCCGACACCGCGGCCGGACAGGTTGGTGACCTTCTCCATCGTCGAGAAGCCGGCCTCGAAGATCAGGTTGACGATCTCCTGTTCGGACAAGGTCTGGCCGGGCTGGAGAATGCCCTTCTCGATCGCCTTGGCCTGGATCTTCTCGGCATTCAGGCCACCACCATCATCGACCACCTCGATGACGATGCTGCCCGAATCGTGGAAGGCATTGAGTTCGACGCGGCCGCGTTCGGGCTTGCCGGCCGCGGCGCGCACGGCCGCCGGCTCGATGCCGTGGTCCATCGCGTTGCGCACGAGGTGCATGAGCGGATCGCCGATCTTCTCGACGACCGACTTGTCGAGCTCGGTTTCCGCGCCGGAAATCACCAGCTCGATGTCCTTGCCGAGTTCCTTGGACACGTCGCGCACCACGCGGTTGAAGCGGTTGAAGGTCTCGCCGATCTGCACCATGCGCAACTGCAGCGCAGAGTCGCGAATGTTCTCGACCAGACGCGACAGCACCGACGTGGCCTCGACCAGCGTGCCCTGCCCGCTTTTCTGCGCCAGTAGGTTGGCGGACGCACCGGCGATCACCAGTTCACCGACCAGATCGATCAACTGGTCGAGCTTGTCGGCCTGCACGCGGATCAGGCGGGATTCGGCCGACTTCTTGTCGGCCACCTGCTTTTGTTTGGCGGCGGCGGCTTCGACCAGCTCGGGCTGCACCATTTTCTTTTCGACGAGGATCTCGCCGATCTGCGGCGGCACCTGTTCAGTGGCCTCGGCAATGCGCGTGGCGGCTTCCTGGCGGCGCAGCCCGGCATCCAGTTCTTCCTGCGTCAGCGCGCCCGACTTGACGAGGATCTCGCCGAGCCGCATCGTCTCTTCGGGCAGGCGTTCGATCAGGCCGAGGAAGTCGGCCACCTTGCTGTTCGGCGGCAGGATGTGTAGCTCGCATTCGTCGCGACAGAAGGCGAAGACGTTTTCGATCTGGTCCTTGGTGGCGTGCGAGCGCAGGGTGATCTCGAAGCCGAGGTAGCAGCACTCCGGGTCCATGTCGGCGGCCGTAGGCAGTGCGTCGCAAAGCGTTTCGAGATGGACGATCTCACCCAGATTCAACAGGTAGCGCAGGAAGGCCAGCGGCTCCATTCCCATCTTGAGAACATCGCGACCGAAGCGGATCGACACATGCCAGCAATCGCTGATCGCCGTTTCGCCGCCGGCGCGTTCGACGGTGCCAACGCTCGCATCGGGCATCATGGCCGTGCTGTCGGCAACCTGCACGTTGGTGAAACCGCGCAGCACATCAGCGTTTACCTCGCCGGCTTGTTGCAGGCCGGCATCCTCGTCCATCTGCCCCTGATCGACGCGATCGAGCAATGCGCCGATATGGTCGCAGCCCTTGAGCAGCGCGGTGATCAGCTCGGGGCTGACTTCGATTTCCTCGTTGCGCAGCTTGTCGAGCAGGTTTTCGAGGATGTGGGTGAACTTCTCGATGTGATGTAGCTCGACGACGCCGGACGCGCCCTTGATGGTGTGGGCAGCGCGAAAGATGGCGTTGAGGGTTTCCGCATCATGATCGCCCTGCTCCATGCGCAGCAGGCCGTCTTCCATCGCGGTGAGCTGTTCGCGGGCTTCCTGGGCAAATACGCTGTAGATCTCTTCCATGAGTGTTAGTCCTCCGCTCAGTGCTCGGCGGGAATGATCATCGGATCGCCGAAGAAGGCGTCCATGTTGTAGAAGTCGATGACTTCGCGCACGGCCGGACTATGCGCGACGATGCGCAGGGCACGGTCGAGGCGCTGGGCCTCGCGCTTGGCCATCACCAGCAGCTGGAAGCCGGCGGTATCCATTTCGCCGACGTGCGACAGGTCGAGCTCGACGATGGTGGCATTGACGATGCCGTCGAGCAGCTGCGCCTTGATCTCGCCGGCGGTGTAGATCGTCATCGGCCCGTCGAGAATGAGATGTACCGCGCCGTCGGTTGTCGTTTGAGTAGCAAATTCGGTCACGGTTCTTCCTCCCTAGAACAATTCAACCTTGGGGCCGTCGCGGCTGCCTGCGGCCACGCCATCCTTCAGGGCACTGTGGTGCGTATCGCGCTGCGAACTCATCACATAGCTGTTGTAGATCTCGTCGAGATGATGGGCGAGCGGCCGCAACTCGAAGTTCGGATCGTCGAACTGCGCCAGCCGTCCGGCCAGCAACTCGGCGTGGCCATCAAGTCGTTGCAGCGCGTTGATTACTTGCTCGATCTGCTGGCGCGTGACATCCTGGAACTGCACACTGGCGAGCGCATCCATGAACATCGACGACAGTTTCTGGCTGGCTTCGCGCACACGGGCGAGCACCTCGGCATCGTGCTGCGACATCGCCTGATAGTCGCGCCCCAGTTCGTTGAGCTGGCCGGAGAAACTCTGCAGGGCTTCGCGCTCGGCTTCGATATTGCTGTGCGCGAGCTTCTGCTGGAATTGCGCTTCGATGGAGCTCGCCACCTGCTGGATGCCCTGGTTGATCTGCCCCACGGCCTTGTCGGCCTCGGCCGACAGCTTGCGCACCTCGTCAGCAACCACAGCGAAGCCACGCCCCGCCTCGCCCGCCCGTGCCGCCTCGATCGCCGCATTCAGCGCCAGCAGGTTGGTCTGGCCGGAAATGCTCTTGATCAGGTCGATCAGCTTGGTCAGCGAACGCGCCTCGCCAACCACCGTCGCGATACGCTGCTGGTCGGCCTGCGCTTCGCTGACACGCTGGGCGATGTAGGAATCGAGTCGCTCGATCAGTTGCCGGTTCTGGCTGATGCGCGCCTCGGAGGCGGCGATCAGGTCATTGGTTTCCTGAGTTGAGCTATCCACCATCTGGCTCATGCGGGTGATGGTCTCGTCGATCGCCTGCAGGCGGCTGGTGATGTCGAAAGCCGCCTTTTCGGTCTCATTGACGATGGTGCCCAGTTGCCCGCGCACGACATCGTTGAAGGTGCCGAACTGCTTGAGTTCGCCACCCACCTGATCGGCCGCCGCGACATAGCTGTCGGCCCGGTAGCTTTCTTCCGCCTGCCGCTTACCGAGTCCCAGCATCCAGTCCTTGTAGAAGGCAATGGATACCCCCCGCTGCGCAAGAAAGGCTACCAGAACAATGAAGAAAGTTCCAAGGGCATCACCCAAGGGCGAGTCAAGTCCGACCGCCGGCTGAAAAGTGTGATGGAACCATTCGTTGAACAAGTAAACAACAACCGCAGCGACAAAGCCGACAATCAGGGCAACCAAACCGGCACGCCGCAATAACTGGATGAAGTCCATCCGGGATTACCTCAGCACCAGCTTGATCGTATTGAGCAGCTCGTCGGCGGTGGCCGGCTTCACCAGCCAGCCGGACGCGCCGGCCGCCTTGGCCTCCATGCGCTTCGACTGCTGGGACTCCGTGGTCAGGAACAGGATGGGCATGAACTTGTACTGCGGCAGCTTGCGCACTTCCTTGATGAAGTCGATGCCGTTCATGCCGGGCATGTTGAGGTCGGTAATCAGCAGATCGACCTTCACGCCGGACTTGAACTTGGTCAGTCCTTCGTTGGCGTTGGCCGCCTTTTCCACGCCGTAACCTGCCTTGGTCAGGATGTTCGTGATGGACAACAGGATGGTGGCGGAATCGTCCACCAGCATGATCGTTTTCATTCGCGTCGCCCCTTCAAATAATGACTAACAAGTGCAGCAATGTCTGATTCGGCTGGTCTCGCTTGACGCCTTGCCACTGATCTTTTTACCAAGATATCACAAATATGACAGATTTGACAAATATATTTTTTATTGTTTTTGCTCCATATATGAGATAGGATTACGCATAAGAATTTCTTGCATCTCAACAGACGCGACATGTCGAACAAGCCGCAAACGCCACAGGATGAATTCATCACGACCCGTGAGGCTGCGCGGCTGCTGGGCGTAGGCCTGAGCACTGTGCAGGGCTGGGTCGAGGCTGGCATCCTGCCGGCGTGGAAGACGGCGGGTGGGCATCGGCGCATACCCGTTGCCAGCATCGAAGAACTGCGCCGAAAACAACTGGACGTGCTGGATGCCGCCCACAAACCCGCCAAATCCACCGTACTCATCGTCGAAGACGATCCCGTGCAGCGCTTGGTCTATGAAGATCAGATCGGCAGGATGGCGACTGACCTGGGGATCGAAATCAACCTCGTGATGGCCACGAACGGCTTCGAGGGACTCCTGCTCACGGGGCAGCAGATGCCCAACCTGATCATTACCGACCTGATGATGCCGGGCATGGATGGCTACCATCTGATTCAGGAACTGCATGCGAAGCTGAAACCGTCGGTGGCCATCGTGGTCGTCACCATGCTCGATCAGGACGAAGTGAAGGCGCGCGGCACGATACCCAAAGGCATCAAGGTATTGACGAAGCCGGTCGCGTATGAAAAGTTGCTCGAAGTCATCGGCAGCCTAATTGGCCGCGGCACCCTCCCGTCGCGAGGTGCGCCATGAGCCAGGCCCCGAACCACGATGCTAATGACGTCGTTGACTGGACCGCGGTACTGTCCCAATTCGGCGGCAGACAGGAGTTCGTCGCCAAACTCAGCGTGGTCGCCCTGCAGGCGTTTACCGATCTGCCGGAGAAGATCGCTCAGTCGATCGTCAAGCGTGACTTGCGGGATCTCGGATTTCTGGCACACAGCGTCAAGGGGATCTGCGCCAACTTCAACGCCCCGCAAGTTCTTGCGTTGGCATTGGCAACGGAACAGAGTGCCAAGGACGGCAAAGCCGAACAGGCTCTGACACGCGGCGAAGAACTTGTTCCTCTGCTGCGCGCCATGATCGACAACATCGCCGCTTGGCGACAAGCCAACGCCGGCGGTCGATAACAACTCGACAACCCCGCTCATCATCGCGACGATCTTAGGCAAAAGTGAGCGCGGCAGCCGGCCTTGCTCAGCATGTTCGTGATCGACAACAGAAGGGTGACGGAATCATCCACCAACTTGATTGTCTTCATTGTTTGCCACCCCCGATCTAGAGTTACACTATGATTCAGATGTAACTTTGGTTATATTATGTGTACTGAATACAACATGTGCATTTGACATGCATCAATATATATAAAGATGTAGGCATGAACCGCATCGCCCGATTCTTTGCGATCCTGGCGCTCTGGCTTCCCGTAATGTGCTTTAGCGCGCAACAGCCCCCGGCCATCGTTCTCGGGGTTTTTCCCTACCTTTCGCCGAGCCAGATGATCGAGCAACTGGCACCTTTGCGGAAACATATCGAGCAGACCCTGGGCAAGCAGGTCAGCATGCAATCCGCGCCCGATTTCCTGAGCTTCGTCGAGCGCACGGCGAAGGGCGACTACGATCTGGTGATCACCGCACCGCATATGGGCCGCCTCGCGCAAAAACGCGATGGCTGGCAGCTGGTGGCGATGTCCGGCCAGCAAACCGCCACGGTCATCCTCGTGCGCAAGGACTCTGGCATTACCCGGCTCGACCAGCTGCGCGGCAAGCGCATGGCCACCGGTAGCCTGCGTTCAGTTACCTATCTGCTCGCCGAAGAAGCACTGCAGAAAAAAGGCATCAAGCCCGGCCAGAATCTCGACGTGATCGAGACGGCCACCTTTTCCAACGTCGTGCAGTCCGTATTCAAGGGTGAAGCCGCCGCCGGCGCAACGCCCACCCTGCTCTGGGACAAGTGGGTTCATGTCAATGCGGAACAGCACGGCCAGCTCACAGAAATCTTCCGCGCGCCGCCGCCGAACCCCAACTCATTTCTGGTGATGTGCCCGCCCGGCACCGATCAGGCGACCATCCTGCGCCTGCGCGAGGGACTGCTGAGTTTCGGGAATACGCCGGCCGGCCGGGAATTCCTGCAGAAGAGCCAGTTCGAATCCTTCCTGCCGCCCGACGAAAGAGCCATGGCGCGCAACGATGCCTTCGTGCATGCGCTGCTGCCGTGAGCGTGCGGAACTAAAAGCCCAGCATCTCCCGCGCGTGCTGGCGTGTGGTATCGGTGATTTTCACGCCGCCAAGCATGCGGGCGATTTCCTCGACGCGCCCACTGGCGTCTAGCGGCGTGACGCGGCTGACGGTGTTCTCGCCGACAGCCTCCTTGCGGATCGACCACTGCCAATGCGCGCAGGCCGCGACCTGCGGCAGGTGGGTGACGCACAGCACCTGACGGTCGCAACCGAGTTGCTTGAGCATATGCCCGACGATTTCGGCGACGCGCCCGCCGATGCCGACGTCGACTTCGTCGAAGATCAGCGTGCCGGCAGCGTGCGACTGGCTGGCGATCACCTGCAATGCGAGACCGATGCGCGACAGTTCGCCGCCGGACGCAACTTTCGCGAGCGGACGCGGCGGCTGCCCGGCATTCGCGGTGACGAGGAACTCGACAGTTTCCAACCCATAGGAGGCGCCTTCCACCAACGAGTCGAGCACGATCTCGAAGCGGCCGCCGGGCATCGCCAGCTCCTGCATCGCATGGGTCACCGCTTCGCCCAGCTTCTTCGCCGCGTGCTGGCGTTCCTTGCTCAGGCGCTTTGCCACCTTGTGGTAGGCCGCTGCGGCTTCTTGCTCGCGCGCCGCCAGCGCGGCAGGGTCGGCCACCAGCGTCAGCTCGGCTAGCCTGGCCTGCAGGCGTGCCAGCACATCAGGCAACTCCTCGGGCGGCACCCGGTGCTTGCGCGCCATCTGCGTCACGGCGTCGATGCGGGCATCGAGTTCGGCCAGCCGGGCCGGATCGAGGTCGAGGCGATCGCGGTAACGCCGTAGTGCCAGCGCCGACTCTTCGAGCTGGATCAGCGCACCCTCGAAGAGTTGCGCGGCTTCGGCCAATTGCGGATCGACGGCGGTCAGTTCGGTGAGTCGCCCACCTGCATGCTGCAAGGGCGTCAAGGCTCCTGCATCGCCATCGTCCAGTGCGGCGAGGGCCGCATCGCTCGCTTCCAGCAGGCTGGCGGCATGGCCCAGCCGGCGCTGCTCCTGTTCCGTGTCCTGCCAGGCTTGCGGTTCGAAACCAAGTGCCTCCAATTCCTTCACCTGCCAGTCAAGCAAATCCCGCTCGCGCGCCGTCGCTTCAACATCCTGTTCCGCAGCCTTGCGTGCCTCGCGCAGCTTGCGCCAGTGGGCAAATGCTTCCGCCACGTCACGCACGAGCGTCTGTGCATTGGCATGCGCATCGAGCAAGGCGCGCTGGGCATCGGCACGCAGCAACGAATGATGGGCATGCTGGCCGTGGATGTCGCACAGGAATTCCGCCGCCTCGCGCAACTGGCCGAGCGTCGCCGCCGTGCCGTTGAGCCAGGCGCGCGACCGCCCGGCGGCATCAACGACGCGGCGCAGCAGACAGGAGTCGGCATCGAAGTCGTTTGCCTTCAACCAATCGGCCAGCGGCGAATCCGGCGATACCTCGAACTCGGCGCTGACTTCCGCTTTCTCCGCACCCGTGCGCACTACGCCCGCATCGGCGCGCTCGCCGAGCGCGAGTGACAGTGCATCGACGAGAATGGACTTGCCCGCCCCGGTCTCGCCGGTCAGCGCACCGAAGCCACCGGTGAACTCGAGTTCCAGCCGGTCGACGATAACGAAGTTGCGGATATTCAGTTGGAGCAGCATGAACTACCTGTGCGGTGTGGCGCTCCAGTGGAGCTTTTCGCGCAGCATCGCGAAGTAGCTGTAGCCGGGTGGATGCAGTAGCGTCACGGCATGCGCAGAGCGCGTCAGCCGCACGGTGTCGTCCGCCTTCACGTCGAAAAAGCTCTGGCCATCGACGTGCACACGGCCGCCATAGGATTGCACCAGCTTGAGTTCGACGCAACTCGAATCGGGAATCGTGATCGGCCGGTAGGTCAGCGCATGCGCGCACAGCGGAACGAGCGCAATGCCCGGTACGGCCGGCTGCAGGATCGGTCCGTTGGCCGAAAGCGCATAGGCGGTCGAGCCGGTCGGCGTCGCGACGATCATGCCGTCGGCGCGCAGCACGTAGAGAAACTGGCCGTCAACCAGTACCTCGATCTCGATCATGCGACCAAGGTCACTCTTGTTCACGACGACTTCGTTGAGGGCAAGCGTGCTAAACACTGACTGTCCATCGCGCAGCACGCAGGCATCGATAAGCATGCGCCGGTCGGGGGTGAATTCGCCTGCCAGCAGGCGGTCGATCGCCGGCAGCATGTCGGTACGCGCAATGTCGGTCATGAAACCGAGTCGTCCCTGGTTGATGCCGACCAGCGGCACGTCGTGCCCGGCCAGCCGGCGCGCAACGGACAGCAACGTCCCGTCGCCGCCGACCACGATCGCCACATCGGCAGTGCCTGCGTCGGCTTCGTCGAGTACCGCAATGCCGCGCGCCAGCAAGTGCGCGCGCAACAGATTGACGGCCGCGACGGCATCCTCGCTGCCGCTTTTGCCGAACAGGACAATCGTGCGAAATTCGGTCATGCCACTCTCCTCCGCGCCTGCGCCATTTGCTGCAATTTCTCGAACACCGGTGGCAGCAGGCAATTCTGCAGGGTGCGCTGTGTGAACAGGAAGCGCCCGTCACAGATGAAGCCGAGCTCCGCCCAATCGACCTGATCGTTGAGCATGTCGGCCGCCAGCGCGACATCCATGCCCGGCACTCGCGGGAACAGCGCCAGGACCGAGCCGTCGTAGTTGGCACAGTCGTGCAGGAAGAAGGGCCGCGGCCGGCGGGTCTTGCAGTTCACGTAAATGCGCGGGCCTTCCACGACATGATGCAGCCGGCCCCAGTGCCACCAGTTCGATTCGTCGAAGGGGCGCACGCGCCGCGCCAGCAGCTTGTCCTTGTGGGCTTCGAGTTGCGGATGAACCTCACCGAAGATCATGCGCCGCGTGCGGCCATCGTCGATGGTCTTGGAACAGACGAACTCGGCGTTGCCTTCGGGATGTTCGAAGATTTCATCGGCGCCCGACACCGCGCCGACCTTGACATCGAACAGGTCGGCCAGCGGCAGGCGATAGTCGCCGCGCAGGAACATCAGCTGGCCGTCGACCAGTTCGAAATGGCGGCCATCATTGAGCCGGCGTTCGTGGCGCCCGCGCTCGAAACGAAAGATCGCGCAGTTCGGGTTGTGCGAACCGAAGATGCGCGCGTCGCCGAGCTCGATGAAGTCGGTGATGTCGCCCTCTTCGTAGAGGAAGGCATTGAGCTTGCGCGCGGCGGTCAGCTTGGTGAATTCGCGCGGCACGATGAAGATCAGTTCGCCACCGCGCCGCAGGTGGCGCACCGCCTTCTCGATGAAGTAGAGGTAGAGGTTGCTGCGCCCGTCGAACAGCACGCTGTCGAGGAGCGACAGCGTCTCGGCCGGGATGTCCTGCTGGCGCACGTAGGGCGGATTGCCGATGATCGTGTCGAACTTCTCGTCGAGCGGCAGTGCGAAGAAGTCCATGACCTTCGCGCCGGGCGGTGCCACGGTCGGGTCGATCTCGATCGCCTCGCAACCGTTGAAGCGCGTGCAGAAGGCGCCGTCGCCGGCCGCCGGGTCGAGGCTGCGCCCGCGCCGCTTGCGCAGGGCGAGCATGCGATCCACCACCGCGGCGGGGGTGAATACCTGGCCCAGGGCATGCACATTCAGTTGTTTTGACATCGAAAAGTCGGCGCTGGCTAGACGGCAGTAAATGGCGTGGGGATTGTAATCCAGCCGTCCGCTACAATCTGCCCGCCATGCTCGACCCGCGCGCCCAGACCCTGCTCAAGACCCTGATCGAACGCTATATCGTCGAGGGACAGCCCGTCGGCTCGCGCACGCTGTCGAAATATTCCGGCCTCGAACTCTCGCCGGCGACGATCCGCAACGTGATGGCCGACCTCGAGGAGATGGGCTTCATCGCCAGCCCGCATACCTCCGCCGGCCGTATCCCGACGCCGCGCGGCTACCGGTTGTTTGTCGACACCCTGCTCACCGTGCGGCCGCTCGACCCGCAACACCTTTCCGAAATCAAGGGCGCGCTGTTGCCCGACGTGCCCCAGCGCGTGATCAGCCACGCCTCGCAGATGGTGTCGGAACTGACGCATTTCGCCGGCGTCGTTATCGCCCCGCGCCGCCAGGCCCCGAAGATTCGCCAGATCGAATTTCTCGCCCTCACCGAAACGCGCATCCTGCTGATCATCGTCACGGCCGACGGCGAGGTGCAGAACCGCATCCTGCTGACGCAGCGGCCCTATACGCCGAGCGAACTGGTCGAGGCCGCCAACTTCCTGACGCAGAATTTCGCCGGCCTCGACTTCATGCAGATCCGCCAGCGCCTGCAGCAGGAATTGCAGCAGCTGCGCAGCGACATGACCGAGCTGATGAACGCCGCCGCCGATGCTGGCGCCGAAGCGGCCAGCGAAGCCACGCAGCAATACGTCATCACCGGCGAGAAGAACCTGCTCGACAGCGAAGACCTGTCGACCAACATGGCACGGCTGCGCCAGCTCTTCGACCTCTTCGAGCAACGCACCGGCCTGATGCAGCTGCTCGACCTGTCCACCCGCGCCGAGGGCGTGCATGTCTTCATCGGCGGCGAATCCGGCATCGCGCCGCTCGACGAGTGCAGCGTGGTCGCCGCGCCCTACGAGGTCGACGGACAGGTGCTCGGCACCATCGGCGTGATCGGGCCGACGCGCATGGCCTACGAGCGCGTTATTCCCATCGTCGATGTCACCGCGCGACTGCTGTCTTCCGCCCTCAGTCCCAATTAGGTCCCAATTGAGCAAACCAGCCATCCTCCTCCTCAACCTCGGCACGCCCGACGAACCGACCGCGCCCGCCGTCAAACGCTATCTCGCCGAATTTCTCGGCGATCCGCGTGTGGTCGAGCTGCCGCGCCTGCTGTGGCTGCCGATCCTGCACGGCATCATCCTGCGCACGCGCCCGGCCAAGTCCGCCGCCAAGTACGCGACGATCTGGACCTCCGAAGGTTCACCGCTCAAGCTGCACACCGAGCGTCAGGCCAAGCTGCTCAAGGGCCTGCTCGGCGAACGCGGCCGGAAAGATCTGCTGATCGACTGGGCGATGCGCTATCAGAATCCATCAATTCCTTCGGTACTCGACCGCCTCGTCGCACAGGGTGCCGACGAGATCGTCATCCTGCCGCTTTATCCGCAGTACGCCGGCAGCACTACCGCCAGCACCGAGGACGCCATCAATGCATGGCTGGGTCGCCAGAAACAACCGCCCGCCATTCGCTGGGTCAGGGATTACCCGACCGACCCCGGCTACATCGGCGCGCTGGCCGCCTCCATCCGCGAACACTGGCAGGCGCACGGTCGGGGCGAGAAGCTGGTAATGAGCTTCCATGGCATCCCGCAGCGCTCGGTCGATCGCGGTGATCCCTACGCCGACCAGTGCAAGGCCACCGCGCAGGCGCTCGCTACCGCGCTCGGCCTCGCGCCCGACAAATGGATGGCGACCTTCCAGTCGCGTTTCGGCGCGGCCAAGTGGTTGCAGCCCTACACCCAGCCGACGCTGGAAGAACTGGCGCGCGGTGGCTTGAAACGTATCGATGTGCTCTGCCCCGGCTTCCCGGCCGACTGCCTCGAAACCCTCGAAGAGATTTCGATGGAATGCCGCGAAGCCTTCCTCGAACACGGCGGCGAAACCTTCCACTACATTCCCTGCCTCAACGAGCGGCCGGACTGGATCGCGGCCCTCGCTGATCTTGCCCTCAGCCATATCAAATAAGCATGTCCGACAGCCTGATCATCGTCTGCCCGCACTGTCACGCACCCAACCGCGTCCCCGTCGAAAAGCTTGATGCCGGCGGCAATTGCGGCAAATGCGGGAAGCTCCTGTTCGCGGGCCATCCGGTCGAACTCGATGCCGCCAGCTTCGCAAAACACATCGGTCGCTCCGAGATTCCCGTCCTCGTCGACTTCTGGGCGCCCTGGTGCGGCCCCTGCCGCATGATGGCGCCTGCCTTCGCGCAGGCTGCTCGCCAACTCGAACCCCATGTGCGACTGGCCAAGCTGAACACCGAGGAACACCAGGCCCCTGCCGCCCAGTTCGGCATTCGCAGCATCCCGACCATGATCCTGTTCAAGGGTGGTCGCGAGATTGCGCGCCAGTCCGGCGCCATGGATGCGGCAAACATCATCCGCTGGGTGAAGTCCGCGTCGTAAGCCGCTGACTTCCAAGCACTTGCCAAAATAACATTCAAGTCCTGCAAAAACAGGACGTTACTCACTCCATTGACCTTGGGAGTGAGCCATGAAAATCGCCACGTCCGACCTGGCCTTGCGATCCGATCACGTCGCCAAGCAACACCAGCACAGCACCGAAAGCCTGCGCGCCTGGCGCGGCCCGCGCCCCGACTTCGAGGGCCAACGTAGCGGCACACCTTCAATCTCGCCCGCTGCTCGACAGGCATGGGCGCGCGAAACTGCCGTCCCGCCAGCGCCGACTTCTGCAACTTGCGGCGAGGCACAGGCGATCGAATCCGCCTGCGAAGCGGCCGAGAACGATCCCTTCATCGTGCTAATCAAGCGCATGCTCGAATTGCTCACCGGCGAAGAAATCCGCACCATCGATCTCGACGACTTCGCTGCCAGCATCCGTCGTGTCGAAACGCAGTCGAGCACCACCGAACTCGCCGCGACGTCTTCCGGGCAAGCCGGCTGGGGCGTCGAGTACGACTACCACGCAACCTATGAAGAGTTCGAGCAAACCACGTTTTCCGCAGCAGGCACGATCCGCACGGCGGACGGCCAGGAAATCAGCTTCACGCTCGACCTCCAGATGACGCGCAGCTATCGCGAGGAAACCAACGTCAGCGTGCGTGCCGGCGATGCGGTGCGCAAGGACCCGCTGGTGGTGAACTTCGACGGTACGGCGGCGCAACTGGCCGGTCTCAACGGCCGGCACTTCAAGTTCGACCTCGATGGCGATGGCAAGCAGGAAACCCTGCCTTTGTTCGCCTCCGGCAGCGGCTACCTGGCGCTCGATCTCAACGGCAACGGCAAGATCGACGCCGGCCGCGAACTGTTCGGGCCAGGCACCGGCAACGGCTTCGAGGAACTCGCCCGCCTCGACGAGGACGGCAATGGCTGGATCGACGAAAGTGACAGCAGCTACGACAGGCTGTCGGTCTGGACGCCCGCAGCGGAAGATAACGGATCCCTCAAGTCGCTCGCCGAACTGGGCATCGGCGCGCTGGGCCTTGCCCATGTCGCCTCGCCCTTCGCGCTACGCGGCAGTGACAACGCGGACCTCGGCGTGGTGAAGGCGAGTGGCGTTTATCTGACCGAGGCCGGCCAGGCCGGCAGTTTGCAGGAAATCGACCTGACGGTTTAGTGCCGCTTAGTGCAGGGTTTTCGGCCCGCCGCAGCACTGCTTGAACTTCTTGCCGCTGCCGCAGGGACAGGGATCATTGCGCCCGACCTTGGGTTCCTCGCGGCGCAGCGTCGCCTTGGCCTTGCGCGACGGCAACCACCAATCCATGATCGCGATGACGCTGTCGCCGAGCATTGCCGCGAATTCCTCATGGCGGCTTTCGAGCGCCGGGTCATCGCGCAGCTGTTCCCAGCCCGCCTCGGTGCCATAGAGCATGATCGGAAAGACCATGTCTTCGCCCTCTTCCGTGTCGAGCAGCGGCCGCCACGCTGCTTCGTCGAGCGCCATGCCCCGGACGAAGCCGATGCACCATTCGTCGATGATGGGAATTTTCTTGCCTTCGTGTTCGCGCTCGTAGAGCAGCGGCTCGAAATCGTCGGGATAGCTGCGCAGGGTGAACAGGATGTCGTTGGCGTGGCGGAACACGAGGGACATCATGCGCTTGGCCTGGACTTCGCTTTCCCAAGTCATTTCGCCGCCCCAGATCACCGGCATCCAGCGGCTGGGCGGCAGCGTGTTGGGACCAACGGCGAGTGCGGTCAGAAAGCCGTCGAGCATGGCGATGTCCATCGCTTCCTCGCGGGTGGCGTCGGACATCAGGAACTGATCGAGCTCCTCGAGCTCGTCATCAGACAGCGGGATGTTGAGATCCGTATTCATCGTCGCGCCATCTTAATCCACGCAGCGGATTTCGACACTCGGCATGTTTCCCCTTCCTTAAGTTACAATTTTTGTTGAGAGAGGGAGAAAGAATACTTATGCCACTTCCACGTTTCGCCAACATGAAGATCTGGGTCAAGCTGACCGCCGTGATCTGGCTGATGCTGGTCATCGCCTGGACCGGTGTGATCGTCTGGGAAAGCAAGGTCAATCGCGACACGGCCATCGAGCAAGCCAAGCAGTTCTCCCTCTCGATGCACGAGGCGACGCTGGCCGGCCTCACCGGCATGATGATCACCGGCACCATTGCCCAGCGCGAGGTCTTCCTCGACCAGATCAATCAGCTCTCGATCATTCGCGACCTCAAGGTGCTGCGCGGTGATGCGGTCAGCAAGCTGTACGGCCCCGGCACGGCCAAGGACGCGGCGCCCGATGCGACCGAACAGCAGGTGCTGGCCAGCGGCAAGGAATATTCCGCAATCCAGAGCGACAGCCAGGGCGAATACCTGCGCGTGGTGCGACCGACGCTCGCCAGCAAGAACTATCTCGGCAAGGACTGCATCCTCTGCCACCAGACGCCGGAAGGCACCGTGCTCGGCGCGGTGAGCATGAAGGTCTCGCTCGACAACGTGAATGCTGCCGTTGCCACCCAGCGCGTCAAATCCCTGTTGGCCGCAGTGGTCGTCAGCCTCCCGCTGCTCGCCTTCATCTACATCTTCGTCACCCGGGTCGTGACGCGACCGCTCGATGAGATGGTGGCTGGTTTGCGCGCGATCGCCAGCGGCGAAGGCGACCTGACGCGCCGCCTCGAAGTGAAAAGCAGCGACGAAATCGGCCAGGCCGGCAAGGTCTTCAATGACATGATGGCCAATTTCGGCGGACTCGTCAGGCAGGTGAGCGATTCGGCCGGACAGGTGTCCGGTGCCGCGCATGAACTGGTCGGCGGCGCCAAGCAGGTGGCCGACAGCTCGCACCGGCAATCCGAGAATTCCCGCGCCGCGACGACTGCTGTCGAGACCATGGTGCGCAGCATCGTCGATGTCGCGGTCAGCACCGAAAAGGTCCATGAGCAGTCGCGTGAAAGCCTGCAACGCTCGCATGAGGGCACGCAAACGCTCGAACAGCTGATCACCGAGATCGGCCGGGTCAAGCAGACGGTGAATGGCATGGCCGGCGCAGTCACCGAATTCATGAACAGCACCGCTTCGATCACCGACATGACGCGCGAAGTGCGCGACATCGCCGATCAGACCAACCTGCTTGCCCTCAACGCCGCCATCGAGGCCGCGCGCGCCGGCGAACAGGGCCGTGGCTTCGCGGTCGTCGCCGACGAGGTGCGCAAGCTCGCCGAAAAGTCGGCGACCTCCGCCAGCGCCATCGACAGCGTCACGCGCACGCTGGGCAGCAAATCCGATGCCGTGCGCGTGTCGATCGAGGAAGGACTCGCCGATATCGCTTCCGGCGAGCGTTCGCTCGATGCTGTCGCCGCCGCCATCGCCGAGGCCAACCAGTCGGTCGAGCAGGTCGGTCTCGGGCTGGATGAAATCGCCAGCGCCACCGAGGAGCAGCGCCGCCTGAGCACCGAGGCTTTCCGGCACATCGAAGCCATTGCCGCGATGGCGCAGGACAACAGCAATTCGATCGAGCAGACGGCCGACTCGGCCCAGCAACTCGAAACGCTGGCCAGCCAGCTGCAAAGCAGCGTAGGCCGCTTCCGCACCTGATTTCCCGTTCGCCAGCGCACTCCGCCCTTGAAAAAGGGCGGAGTGCCCCCATTGTCCTTAAGGTTTAATTTTCAAAGGCTTTTTCCCATGCAGGAAGAACAGAACTCCCAAGCTACAGAGCTCGAAGCAAAAGTCGGCGCTGGCGAGACGGCACCCGAGGCACCCGCGGAGCAGGCTGCTACGCCCGAAGTCATGCCCAGCCTCGAAGAACTGCTCAAGGCCGCCGAGCTCAAGGCGGAAGAGCATCACGACGCCTGGTTGCGTGCCAAGGCCGAAACCGAGAACGTGCGCCGCCGTGCGCAGGAAGATGTCACCAAGGCCCACAAGTTCGCGGCCGAGAAGTTCGCCGGCGAGCTGCTGGCCGTCAAGGACAGCCTCGAAGCCGCCCTCGCCAACGAGCAGCAGGATGCCGCCGCGCTCAAGGCCGGCGTCGAGCTGACGCTCAAGCAGCTGGTCGCCGCCTTCGAGAAATCCGCCGTGACCGAGCTGAATCCGCTCGGCGAGAAGTTCGACCCGCATTTCCACCAGGCGATCGCCATGGTCGATGCCGAACAGGAAGCCAATACCGTCGTCAGCGTGCTGCAGAAGGGCTATGCCCTGCACGAACGCATCCTGCGTCCGGCGCTGGTCACCGTCGCCAAACCCAAATGACAGCTTGAAGCGGCGGGCGATAACCCCATATTGAACGCAGGTTAGATTTCTCCACAAAATTCAGCACTAAAGGACACGAAAATGGGCAAGATCATCGGCATCGACCTCGGCACCACCAACAGCTGCGTCGCCATCATGGAAGGCGGCAAGCCGAAGGTCATCGAAAACTCCGAAGGCGCGCGCACCACGCCTTCCGTCGTCGCCTACACCGAGGACGGCGAGATCCTGTGCGGCGCCAGCGCCAAGCGCCAGGCCGTCACCAACGCCAAGAACACCCTGTTCGCGGTGAAGCGCCTGATCGGCCGCCGCTTCGAGGAAAAGGAAGTGCAGAAGGACATCGACCTGATGCCCTTCAAGATCGTCAAGGCCAACAACGGCGACGCGTGGGTGCAGGTGCGCGACAAGCAGATGGCGCCCCCGCAGGTGTCCGCCGAAGTGCTGCGCAAGATGAAGAAGACCGCCGAAGACTACCTGGGTGAAGAAGTTACCGAGGCCGTCATTACCGTGCCCGCCTACTTCAACGACTCGCAACGCCAGGCCACCAAGGATGCCGGCAAGATCGCCGGCCTCGAGGTCAAGCGCATCATCAACGAGCCGACCGCGGCCGCGATCTCATTCGGCCTCGACAAGCAGGAAGGCGACCGCAAGATTGCGGTCTTCGACCTCGGCGGCGGCACCTTCGACATCTCCATCATCGACATCGCCGAGATCGAGGGCGAGCACCAGTTCGAAGTGCTCTCCACCAACGGCGACACCTTCCTCGGCGGCGAAGACTTCGACCAGCGCATCATCGATTACATCGTCACCGAGTTCAAGAAGGAACAGGGCGTCGATCTCAAGAACGACGTGCTGGCCCTCCAGCGCCTCAAGGAAGCGGCCGAGAAGGCCAAGATCGAGCTGTCCTCCAACCAGCAGACCGAAATCAACCTGCCCTACATCACGGCGGACGCCTCCGGCCCGAAGCACCTCGCGCTGAAGATCACCCGCGCCAAGTTCGAGGCGCTGGTCGAAGACCTGATCGAGCGCTGCGTCGCTCCCTGCCGCATGGCCATCAAGGATGCCGGCGTCAAGATCGACGACATATCCGACGTGATCCTCGTCGGCGGCATGACGCGCATGCCCAAGGTGCAGGAGAAGGTCAAGGAAGTGTTCGGCAAGGAGCCGCGCAAGGACGTCAACCCCGACGAAGCCGTGGCCGTGGGCGCCTCGATCCAGGGCGGCGTGCTGCAAGGTGAAGTGAAGGACGTGCTGTTGCTCGACGTCACCCCGCTGTCGCTCGGCATCGAGACGCTCGGCGGCGTGATGACCAAGCTCATCACCAAGAACACGACTATCCCGACCAAGACCAGCCAGGTGTTCTCCACCGCCGACGACAACCAGTCGGCCGTGACCATCCACGTGCTGCAGGGCGAGCGCGAAATGTCCGCCGGCAACAAGAGCCTTGGCCAGTTCAACCTTACCGACATCCCGCCCTCCCCGCGCGGCATGCCGCAGATCGAAGTCACCTTCGACATCGACGCCAACGGCATCCTGCACGTTTCCGCCAAGGACAAGGGCACCGGCAAGGAAAACAAGATCACCATCAAGGCCAACTCCGGCTTGAGCGACGACGAAATCCAGCGCATGGTTCGCGACGCCGAAGCCCACGCCGAGGAAGACAAGAAGGCGCACGAACTGGTCGAGACCCGCAACCAGTGCGACGCGATGGTGCACTCCGTGAAGAAGGCGCTGGCCGACCACGGCGACAAGATCGATGCCGACGAAAAGGCGAAGATCGAGGCCGCGGTGAAGGAAGCCGAGGAAGTCATGAAGGAAGGCGACAAGGCCGCCATCGAAGCCAAGACACAGGCGCTGGCCGCCGCCTCGCAGAAGCTCGGCGAGAAGATCTACGCCGAAACGCAGCAGCAGCCGGGTGCGGCTGGTGCTGCGGCAGGCGGCGAAGCCAAGCAGGAGAAGAAAGACGATGCCGACGTGGTGGATGCCGAATTCACCGAAGTGAAGGACAAGAAGTAATCCGCCGGCAACAGAAGTAACCGAAGTACGGGCCGCCGGCTGGAAATTCAGCCGCGGCCCCATTTTGTTTATTGGCGTTTTTTGGGGCAGTCATGGCAAAACGCGACTACTACGAAGTGCTCGGCGTCAATCGCGACGCATCCGACGAAGAGATCAAGAAGTCCTATCGCCGTTTGGCGATGAAGCACCATCCCGACCGCAATCCGGACAATCCTAAGGCGGAGGAACTCTTCAAGGAAGCCAAGGAAGCCTACGAGATCCTCTCCGACGCCGCCAAGCGCCAGGCCTATGACCAATACGGCCACGCCGGCGTCGACCCGCAGGCCGGCATGGGCGGCGGCGCGGGCATGGGAGGCTTCGCCGATGCCTTCTCCGACATCTTCGGCGACATCTTCGGCGGCCGTGCTGGTGGAATGGGTGGCGGCGGTGGGCGCTCCAACGTCTATCGCGGTGCCGACCTGCGCTACAACCTCGAAGTCTCCCTTGAAGAAGCCGCGCGCGGCACCGAGACGCGCATCCGCATCCCGACCATGGCCGAGTGCGAAACCTGCCACGGCTCCGGCGCGAAAAAAGGCAGCGAGCCCAAGACCTGCCCGACCTGCGGCGGCCACGGCCAGGTGCGCATGCAGCAGGGCTTCTTCTCGATCCAGCAGACTTGTCCCAAGTGCCACGGCAGCGGCCGCTACGTTGCCGACCCCTGCGGCACCTGCCACGGCGCGGGACGTGTCAAACAGCACAAGACCCTGTCGGTCAAGATTCCGTCCGGCATCGACGAGGGCGATCGCATTCGCCTCTCCGGCGAGGGCGAGCCCGGCGTCAATGGCGGCCCGCCCGGCGACCTCTACGTGCAGATCCACCTCAAGCCGCACGCTGTCTTCCAGCGCGACCACGACGACCTGCATTGCGAGATGCCGGTCAGCTTCACCACCGCCGCGCTCGGCGGCGAAATCGAGATTCCCACGCTCGACGGCGTCGCGCGCCTCAAGGTGCCGACCGAAACACAGACCGGCAAGGTCTTCCGCCTGCGCGGCAAGGGCATCAAGGGCGTGCGCTCGATCGCGCAGGGCGACCTGCTCTGCCACGTCGTCGTCGAAACCCCGGTGAGCCTCACCGAGCGGCAAAAGGAACTGCTGCGCGAGTTCGAGGAAATCAGCCAAGGCAACGCCGCGAAGCACAACCCCAAGGCGCAGGGCTGGCTCGACAAGGTCAGGGAATTCTTCGGCGGCTAGAAATAACGCCGTCTCGCCAGTGCCGAGTTTCGATCACCGAAACCGCGCCAGATTGGCTTCGACTGCCGCCGCGACTTCGCGCTGACGAACCTGGCGAATGGGGTAATCGGCCAGCCGCGCCTTGAGGCTTGCCGCAACCGCGGTGATCCGGTCGATGACTGCCCCGGCTTTTTCCCGCGGCACCTCTGCCTCTACGGCCAGCTTCATCAAGTCGGCCTTGCCGGGCGATCGCCCCTCACCGCAGACATCCATCTGGTGCTCGCCACCGGGGCCCGTGTTGAAGGAAAGATCGTAGGCGGGTGCCAGCTTCCAGCGGCGGCGCTCATCCAGACAATAGGCGAAGTTCTTGGTGTGGTCGTCGCGGTTATTGAAGACGACATTGAAGACCGCCCGCTGGTAGGCTTTTTCCACCTCCCGCTCATCGCGGGTAAGGAAGCGAGTAGCGCGCAGAAACGTGGTGTAGTCGACTGAAGGAAGACGAAAGTCCGCGTGCAGCAGGCCGGCGAGAGTGTGCATGGGCACCCGCATGCCCGCCTGGCGGTCGAAGCGCTTGATGCCGAACGCAGCGTATTGCCGGCCGAGATCGAAGTACGCGGTCGCGGGCATCTCCAGTTGGCAGTCGGCGGCGCATGTCGCATAGGCGTGCTCCAGGGCACAGGCGTCCTTGTGCTCTTCCCGGGCCGGGAACTTGACCAGCCACGGATCGCCGGCCCCATCGCCGTGCGTGCGCATGACCTGGGTCGCGGGGTCGTAATGCACCAACGCTTTCGGCCGCGCCCCGTGCGGCGAGCCACCGAGCAAAATGAGTTGCCGCAGCACATCGACATCCTTGCCGTCGAGAACCGTGCGCACCGACTTGGCAACTTCGAGCAGATTCACGTCCCCGTCCGGCAACGCATCTTCGTTGGCCGGCTCGAAGGCAAGTGCGCCCATAGCCTTGTCGCCGATAAAGGCCAGCCGATCGAGCGGCGACACCTGCTTCATCCCCAGTTTGCGGAATGTCCGATCCATGAGCAGCAGACCCCAGCCATCCGGCAAGCAGTCCGCCACCAAGCCGGGCAAGCGCATCAGGTAGTCGGGAAAATTGCCGTAGGCGGCGCTTTGCAGCTTCAGCATGCGCGGCGAAAGCTCCAGCCGCTGGCGCAAGGCTTCGTCCGTATATTCGAAGAGCAGTCTTGTGCCGTCATCCGCCAGCGTCGCCAACGGCCAGCGCTCGCCCCAGCCGCAATACAGGACGGAAAGCCGCTTCATGTCCGCCTCGGGCCGGACGCGCGGCGGCGAGTGGGTTGTGCGGCCTGCTCCATTTCCGCGATCGAAGTCGGCTGGCGGACGAACACGGTTGCCAGATCGTCCGCCACCCCGAGGGCCATGGCGACACGCACCAGGGAATCGAACGAGCACTGCGCCTTGGCTTCCAGATTCTGCACGGTGCCCCGGGACACGCCCGCGGCGGCGGCCAACTCGCTCTGCTGCAAATTCTGGGCGAGCCGAAGCGCCTTCAGGCGCTCCGCCAGAGCCGCCCGAATCTCGCTTGCCACGCTAAACTTAAAGCCTATTTTATTGAGCATTAGTTATATATTTAACTTAGTACGCTCAATATTATAGTCATATTAATCAGAAAGCACAGGGCTGAAATAGTCGGCGCCGGTGGGACGGCACCATGGCAAGTCGTGTTAGGCTAATCCGTCCGTCATCGAGTGGGGTCAAACATGAACGCCTCTTTCATCTACAAGAACGATCGTCCGTGGCCGAACCCCCGGCTGAAGCGCGCGGCGATCGTGGGTCATGTGACGGCCGAAACCGCGAAGATCTGGTTCCGCACAGCCGCGCCGGGGAACTACGAGGTGTGGGTTTACGCTGCCAGCGCGGACCCGGATGACGTGCTGTTCGGCGGCTTCAAGGCCGTGCCCTACACGGGCAAGGCGGCGCTGCCGGATTACGTCGGCTGCATCCCGCTCGTGGTGCCCGATTACGCCAGCGATTCGACCGCCGTCGCCGAGATCGAAAACCTTGAACCGGAAACGGAGTACCGCTACGCGCTCTTCGGCACCGAGGACGGCAAGGAACGCATCCTGCTCGGGCAGGACCAACCGTATCGCTTCCGCACCCTGCCGGCCGTGGATGCGCCGCTGTCCTTCGCCTTCTATTCCTGCCACATGCCCTACGCCACCACGCTGTTCGGCAAGACCGAAGTCAGTGGCATGGCGATGTGGGATTGCCTGAACGAAGTGATGGAGCGGCATCACGCGAAGGACTTCCGCTTCCTGCTCGCCGGCGGCGACCAGGTGTATGTCGATGGCGTGACCTCGCTGGACATCTGGAAATACCTGAACGGCGCGATGAGCCGCGCGGGCGGGCAACTCGGCCCGACGCAGGACGAGATGGCGAGCTGGTACCGCGACATCTATCGCGGCTACTGGGGCTTTCCGTCCGTCCGCAAGGCCTTCGGGAACTTCCCCACCTACATGATCTGGGACGACCACGAACTGGCCGACGGCTGGGGCTCGCTCCGGCTCGCGGGCGGCAAGGACGACGAACTCGACGAGCGCTTTCCCGAGCGCAAGGAGAAGGGGCTCAGCCGCGCCGACTGCCTCGAACTGCTTGGGCGCATGGAACAAGCAGCCAAACAGGTCTATGCCGAATACCAGCACAGCCACAACCCAGACACGCCGGCGGGCCAGTACGACTACGCCATCGACTGCGGCAGCACGGCGGTGTATGTGCTCGACGGGCGCGGCAACCGCGACATCAACCGCGCCGAGGCGCGCATCCTCGGCAAGGCGCAGATGAAACGCTTCACCCACTGGCTCGACGCGCTCGACCCCGCCGCGACGAAGTATCTATTCGTGGTGGCGGCCGTGCCGGTGCTGCACATGAAGCCGGTGTTCGCCAACGCGGACGACAACGTCCTCGCCGACCTGGCCAACCTGCAGGACGACCTGCGCGACTCGTGGGAGCACGCGCTGCACGACAAGGAGCGGCGGCAACTGCTCAAGGCGCTGTTCCGGACGGCCGCGCGCGGCATCAAGGTATCGATCCTGAGCGGCGACGTGCACATCTCGGCGGTGTTCCGCATGACGGACGAACAGACCGGCGCGACGATCTACCAGCTGACCTCCAGTGCGCTGACCTACAACAAGCCGCGCTTCCTCGGCTGGGTGCTGGGCAACACGGTGCCGGACGAAGGCGAATCCGATGACGGTTACCACTTCAAGCGGCTCGCCCTCTACACCGACTGCAACTTCGGGCTGGTGACGGTCGACCCGCAGTTGGACGCGGTCACGTTCCAACTCTACGGCATGCAGAAGGTCGCGCACCCCGACGGCACCGCCGCAGACCGGCCGGTGACGCATTCGATTGCGAAGTTCGAACTGACGTTCTAGCCATCATGATCACCCTCGAATTCCTCGTCACCTCGCTGATCATTGTCCTGATTCCCGGCACGGGCGTGATCTTCTCCGTATCCACCGGGCTGATCCAGGGCCGCGTTGCGAGCATGTACGCAGCCATCGGCTGCACGCTGGGCATCGTGCCACACCTGCTGGCGACGGTGTTCGGCTTGGCTGCGCTGATGCACACCAGCGCGCTGGCCTTCGTGCTGCTCAAGTACGCGGGTGTGGCTTACCTGCTCTATCTGGCCTGGGCGACGTGGCGCGACAAGGCCGCCTTCGCCCTCGACGTGACGCCGACGCGCAGCAGCGCGCTCGGCATCGTCATGAAGGCCGTACTGCTGAATCTGTTGAACCCGAAACTGACGATCTTCTTCCTCGCCTTCCTGCCGCAGTTCGTGCCCGCCAGTTCGGCCACGCCGCTGCAACACCTGCTAGTGCTGAGCAGCGTGTTCATGGGAATGACCTTCGTGGTATTCCTCGCCTATGGCCTGCTGGCGTACGCGTTCCGCACGGCGGTAATCGACTCGCCGCGTGTGCAGACCTGGCTGCGGCGCGGCTTTGCGGCCAGTTTTGCTGGACTCGGTGCTAATCTATCACTTTCGGACAAGTAAACTTCCAACCCGTCAGCATCATGCCCAGCAAAATCACCATCGAACCGGACGGCGTTATCGTCACTCTCTTCGGCATTGTCCGCGGGGGCGAAATCTATGTGCTGAACGAGAAGTTGATGGCAGAGCCGGCATTCGCGCAGTGGCGCTACCAGATCTGGGATTTTTCCGACGCTGATGAAATCGAGATTTCGGTCGACCAGCTCAGGGATTTTGCGGTTCAGGATGCACGCGCGGCGAGCCTGAGCCCGGGCCAGCGCATTGCCATCATTCCCAGCAAGACATCGTCCAGCACACTGGATCGCGTCTTCCACGTCATGGAAGAGGTATGGGGCGCCTACGAATCAAAGACCTTGCACAGTCTCGAAGCTGCCCAGGAATGGGGTAAGCGCTGACAGGACGGCCGGGCACCGCACGGGCAAATGCGATAATCGCGGCCTCGCATTCCTGTTTTTTCGATGACCTCCCTGCTTTCCCTGCCGGCCGCGCCCAAGGCCGGACAGCGTGTTTCCCTTCCCGATTTCGCCGGTTCCTGCGACGCGCTCGCGATCTCGCAACTTGCCCGGCGGAACGACGGCAAGCGTCTGCTCGCCGTTCTTGCCGCCAGCCCGCTCGAAGCGCAGCGCCTTGCCGAGGAGGTGGTCTGGTTCGCGCCGACCTTGCGCGTGCATCTGCTGCCCGACTGGGAAACGCTGCCCTACGACCATTTCTCGCCGCATCAGGATCTGGTGTCGGAGCGACTGGCGACGCTGTTCGCCGTGACGCAAGGCCAGTGCGACGTGCTGATCTGCGCCGCCCCGACGGCGGCCACCCGCCTTGCCCCGCCGAGCTTCCTCGCGGCCCACACCTTCTTCATGAAGCGCGGGGACAAGCTCGACATCGAGAAACTGCGCGCACAGCTGACGCTGGCGGGCTACCAGCATGTCACGCAGGTGGTCGCGCCGGGCGAGTACAGCGTGCGCGGCGGACTCGTCGACCTGTTCCCGATGGGCACGCAACTGCCCTACCGCATCGAACTGTTCGACAACGAGATCGAGACGCTGCGCAGCTTCGACGTCGATTCGCAGCGCACCCTCTATCCGGTGCCGGAGATCCGCCTGCTGCCGGCGCGCGAATTCCCCGCCGGCGAAACGGGCCGCACCACCTTCCGCCAACGTTTCCGTGAGGCCTTCGAGGGCGACGCCTCGCGCATTTCGCTTTATAAGGATGTGTCGAACGGCATCCTCCCGGCTGGCATCGAGTACTACCTGCCGCTGTTCTTCGAAACGACCGCGACGCTGTTCGACTACCTGCCAGCGCATAGCGACCTGCTGCTGCACGGCGACGTGCCGACGGCGCTGGCGGAGTTCTGGACCGACCTCAAGTCGCGCTACAAGATGCTTGGCGGCGACCGGTCGCGGCCGGTGCTGCCGCCGCAGGACATCTTCCTGCGCGAGGAAGACTTCTTCATCACTGCCAGTCAGTTTGCGCAATACCTGTCAAAAGTCGGCGCTGGCGAGACGGCACAAAAACTCCCCGACCTCGCCGTCGACCGCAAGGCCGACGATCCCCTCAAGGCGCTGCGGCAGTTTCTCGCTGCCACCTCGGGCCGCGTGTTGCTGCTGGCCGAATCCGCCGGCCGCCGCGAAACGCTCAACGAATATCTTGCCGAACACGGCCTGACCGCGACGCCCTGCGCCGACTTCGCGGCCTTCCTCGCTGGCGATGCTCGGCTGATGCTGGCCCACGCACCCGTTTCCGGCGGCTTTCGGCTGGAAGACTTTGCGGTCATCAGCGAAAACGAGCTCTACGCGGCCACCGCCCGCCCGCGCCACAAGCGTGCGGACACGCGTCGCGCGAACCTCGAAGGCTGGCTGCGCGACCTCTCCGAACTCAAGATCGGCGACCCGGTCGTCCACGAAAGCCACGGCATCGGCCGCTATCTTGGCCTCGTCCATATGGATCTGGGCGATGGCGATGCTGAATTCCTGCAACTGGAATACGCCAACGAAGCCAAGCTGTACGTGCCGGTCGCCCAGCTTGAGGTCATCTCGCGCTACAGCGGCGTGGACCCGGAAGCGGTACAGCTGCACACGCTGGGTTCCGGCCAGTGGGAAAAGGCGAAGAAGAAGGCGGCCGAACAGGTGCGCGATACAGCCGCGGAACTGTTGCACCTCTACGCCCAGCGCGCCGCCCGCAAGGGTCACGAGTTCTCCTTCAAAACGCATGACCTCGAAACTTTCGCAGCCGGTTTCGGTTTTGAGGAAACACCTGACCAGCTGGCCGCCATCGGCGCCGTCATTACCGACATGGTTTCCGGCAAGCCGATGGACCGCCTCGTCTGTGGCGATGTCGGCTTCGGCAAGACCGAGGTCGCGATGCGCGCCGCCTTCGTCGCCGTCGCCGACGGCAAACAGGTCGCCGTGCTGTGCCCGACCACGCTGCTCGCCGAGCAGCATTACCAGAACTTCGCCGACCGTTTTGCCGACTGGCCGGTGAAGGTTGCGGAAATTTCGCGCTTCAAGTCGAAGAAGGAACAGGATGAAGCCGTGGCCTTGCTGGCCAAGGGCAAAATCGACATCCTGATCGGCACACATCGTTTGTTGCAACCGGATGTGAATTTCGAACGACTTGGCCTCGTCATCATCGACGAGGAACACCGCTTCGGCGTGCGCCAGAAGGAAGCACTCAAGGCCCTGCGCGCCGAGGTGGATGTACTGACGCTGACCGCCACACCCATTCCCCGCACCCTGGGTCTTTCGCTCGAAGGTCTGCGCGACTTTTCGGTCATCGCCACGCCGCCGCAGAAACGCCTGGCGATCAAGACCTTCGTGCATAAGTGGTCGAACGGACTGATTCGCGAAGCCTGCCTGCGGGAATTCAAGCGCGGCGGCCAAGTGTATGTCCTGCATAATGAAGTTGATACCATCGAGAATATGCGCGACCGGTTGCAGAAATTGCTGCCGGAAGCGCGCATCGTGGTCGGTCACGGCCAGTTGCCCGAGCGCGAACTCGAGCGCGTGATGCGCGAGTTCACCCAGCAAAAACACAACCTGCTGCTCTGCTCGACCATTATCGAAACCGGCATCGACAACCCGCATGCCAACACCATCGTGATCGCGCGCGCCGACAAGTTCGGCCTCGCCCAGTTGCACCAGTTGCGTGGCCGGGTCGGCCGCAGCCACCATCAGGCCTATGCCTACCTGCTCACCGACGAGAATGCCAAGCCATCGGCGCAGGCCCAGCGCCGGCTCGACGCCATCCAGGCGATGGAGGAACTCGGTTCCGGCTTCTTCCTCGCCATGCACGACCTGGAAATTCGCGGCGCCGGCGAGGTGTTGGGCGAGAACCAGTCGGGCGAAATCCACGAAATCGGTTTCGCGATGTATGCCAACATGCTCAACGCGGCGGTGCGCGCCCTCAAGGAAGGCAAGGCGATCCCCGACCTGACCCAGCCCCTGTCGATTACCGCCGAGATCAACCTGCGCTTCCCCGCCCTGCTGCCCGATGCCTACTGCCCGGATGTGCATGAGCGCCTGACGCTCTACAAGCGCCTCGCCAACAGCGAAACCGCGGAAGCCTTGCAGGCCCTGCAGGAAGAGCTGATCGACCGTTACGGGGAAATGCCCGCCCAGACCCAGTGCCTGATCGAAACCCATCGCCTGCGCCTGCTCGGTAAGCCACTCGGCATAGCCAAACTGGATGCCGGTCCGGCTTCAATCACGCTGCAGTTCGTCAAGAATCCGCCCATCGAGCCGTTGACAATCATTCAGCTCATCCAGAAGGACCGCGCCTACAAGCTGGCCGGGCCGGATAAACTGGGCTGGACCAAAGCGACCGCCACACTCAAGGAGCGCACGGCCGCGATCAAGGATCTGTTCAAGCGTCTCGGCGGCGCCTGACCTACAAAGGAGAGTGCCATGCGCCATGTCATCGTGTTGCTGGGATTGTTGTTCAGCCTGTCCATTCACGCCGCGGACGAGCGCAGCGAACCTATTGGCTATGTCAAGACCGCCAGCGGCGAAGCCTTCGTGATCACCGCGCAAAACCGCACTGCAGCGCAACCGGGAACCCCGATCCACCTCGGCAGCCAACTCAAGACCGGCGCACAAGGCAGCATCGGCGTGACCTTCAAGGACGAGACCGTCGTGTCCTGCGGCCCGAATACTGACCTGACCATCGACGAATATGTCTACCAGCCCAGCGAAGGCAAACTCGCGCTGGTCACGAACCTGCTCAAGGGCAGCCTCAACTACGTTTCCGGCGTGATCGCCAAACTCAGGCCCGATGCGGTTGCGGTGAAGACGCCGACCGGCACCATTGGCATCCGTGGCACACATTTCGTCGCGAAGGTCGAACCGGAGGCGAAACCATGAACATGCACCTGTGCCCCTTGCTTCTTCCCTTGGCCATGGCCACCCTGCTGGGTGCCTGTGCCAGCCCGCCCAAGCCGGTTTCCTATGTCGCCCTGCTCGAAAGCCCGGACGGCAGCACCGGCAAGGTCGTCGTGCGTGGCAGCAAGGGCGAACAAGTGATCGACAAGGCAAAAACCGGCGTGCCGCTGGACGGCTCCCAGCCGGCCGCGCCGGTCAACGACGAAAAGCTCAAGCAGGATTTCGGCGCGGCGATGGCCGCCCGTCCCCTGCTGCCCGAGCGCTACCTGCTCTACTTCGTCAGCGGCGGCGCGGTACTCACGGCCGAATCCGCCGGCCTGCTGCCGCAGATCATCGCGAGCGTGACCAACCGACCGGGGGTGGATGTTTCCATCATCGGCCACAGCGACACGGTAGGCAAGGCGGACACCAATGCCGCGCTGGCCCTCAAGCGCGCCCAGGCCATTGCCGACCAGCTCAAGGAAAAGGGCCTCAAGGCCGCCGCCCTGAGCGTCGAATCCCACGGCGAGTCGAACCTGCTCGTCAAAACGCCGGACGAAACGGCGGAACCACGCAACCGCCGCGTCGAGGTCTCGATCCGCTGAATCCCTGGCCATCTGATGACAACCTCGATCATTTCTGAAGACTGCCTGCCTCGCGAGTATTTCCCCGCCGGGCACACCATCTGCACTGCGGGGGACATCGGCGATTCCGCTTATGTCATCGAGGTCGGCAACGTCGAAGTGCTTTCCGGTGGCGGCCAGTTCATCGCCACGATGGGCCCGGGTGAGTTATTCGGCGAAATGGCCCTGCTCGACCGGCTGCCGCGCACCGCGACGATCCGCACCGTGACGCCCGCGACGATGTTGCGCATCGACCGCACACATGTCCAGGAGCTGATGCGGCGTACCGACCCGGTCGTGCGCTACCTGATGACCCTGCTGCTGGAACGCTTCCGGCAACGCACCGAACTGTCGGATGCCTTTTCGCGGTTTCCAAAGGACATCTCCGCGGAGAACCTCGACGAAACGACGGCCACGCGGACGCTGATGCTGGCGCAGGAACTCGCCTACGCAGTCGAGCACGGCGGCCTCGACCTGGCCTACCAGCCGATGGTCGGCTTCGCCGATCAGGAGATCGCCGGCTTCGAGGCGCTGATCCGCTGGCATCATCCCCTGCTCGGCACCATCATGCCTTCCAACCTGATCAGCCTCGCGGAAAAGACCGGGCTGATCCATCAGGTCGGCTATTGGGTCCTGAAGCAGGCCTTCGCCGACTGGCCCCAGTTGCGCGCGGCCTGCCACGCGGTCGGCCAGCAGCGGCCCTTCCTGAGCGTCAATCTTTCTGCTGTCGAGCTGATCAAGCCGGATATCGTCGACACGATTCGCCAGCTGCTCGACACGGCTGGCATCGCACCACAGGAACTCAAGGTCGAACTGACGGAAACCCTCGTGATCGAGGATTTCGACCAGATCATTGCCGTGTTGAGAAACCTCGCCGAACTGGGCGTTTCAATCGCGCTGGACGATTTCGGCACCGGTTATGCCGGCCTCGATTACCTGAACAAGCTGCCGATTTCCTGCCTGAAGATCGACCGCAGCTTCATTCAGGAATCCGAATTCCTGCCGCGCGGGCTGGAAATCGTCAACACCGCGAACGCCCTCGCCAAGACGCTGGGCATGACGACGACCGTCGAGGGTGTCGAAACGGCTGCAATCGCCCACCAGTTGAGGGACATGGGCTGCGACATTGCCCAGGGTTATTTCTACGGGCACCCGATGCCGCTGAAAACCGTGCTGGCGTGGATCGCGAACCCCGAGTTCAAGAAGGTGCTGCAAACCTGAGCGTTATTTATCCTGCATCACGATCAGATCGCCCTGCTCGCCCGCCGCGAGCCGGCGATGATGCAGGGCGACCAGCGGATCGTCGGGATAGTCCGCCGCCAGTTGTGCGAACAGCGCATCCGCATCGGGTCGCTTCTCCTGCATGGCCGCAAAGGCCGCCCGGTATTGCACCAGTGGAGCGTAGTGCGGTACCAATGAGGCCACGAGCGGCTCGAACACCCTGAGCGCCTCGGTCTTGCCCTTGAGCACCAATTGCCCGACGGGGCGAACCTGAACATTCGGGCTGGCCGCGAGGATGGCTTCCGACACGCAGAGACGTGTGCCGAGATGCTTGTTCACGCTTTCCAGCCGTGCCGCGGTATTGATCGGATCGCCCAGCGCACGATAGTCGAACATCCGCGAGCCGCCGAAATTGCCAACCGTCACGTTGCCGGCATGCACGCCGATGCGCGTCTTGCCGAATGCGATGCCCTGCGCCTGCTGCTGGGCGGAATAGCGGCTGGCGAAGGCATCCATCTCGATCGCACAGGCCAGCGCGCGATGCTTGTGATCGCGCTGGCGTACCGGTGCCGAGAACATGACGACCAGCGCATCGCCGATGATGCGATCGAGCGTGCCGTCGTGGCGGAAGACGATGGCGATCATCTCGTCGAGATAGGCATTGAGCAGCGTCACGGCCTGGGCCGGCGCGATTTTTTCGATCAGGCCGGTGAAGCCCTGGAGATCGGTGAAGATGAAACTGCATTCCTGCCGCCGGCCGCCGAGTTCCATCGCTTCGGGATGGCGGATCAGGTATTCGACGCGGTTGGGCGAGACATAGCGCGCGAAGGCCGTCTTGATCCAGCGCTCGTCGCGCTCGCTGACGAAGTGATGCGCGAGGCTGCAAACGATGAAGGTCAGCAGGACACCGCTGGCCGGCGTGACGACATCGAGCAGCAGGCCATGCGCTGCAAAGGCATGCCAACCGGCAACAAACAGCAGCACGATGGTCAGCGCACAGGCAGCGGCAGCAACTAGCGCCTTGGTACGCAAGGCTAGAAAACCGATGCCCAGTCCGGCCAGCATCAGGGCCAGCGCTTCGACTGCACGCGCCCAGCCCGGACGCTGAAGATAGTGCCCGATCAGGATCTGTTCCAGCGCCTGCGCGTGAATCTCGACACCGGGAAGCGGCCCGAAGGGACTGAAGCGCAGGTCGAGCAAGCCCTGTGCGGAACTGCCGATCAGGATGAATTTGCCCGCCAGGCTGGCGCGTGTCGCCGCATCGTCGAGGACCTTCCAGGCCGGAATGGTGCGCGTGGCAACCGGTGGCGTGTAATGCACCCAGACTTCGCCGGCCGGCGTGGCGGGAATCGTGCGCGCGCCGATCCGCACCGCATCCAGACCGGCATCTTCGCCCGCGCCTTGTAACACGATGTTGCCCGTGTTTTCCGCCAGTCTCAGCATCTCGCTCACCAGAGTCGGTACCGGCGTCTGCGCGATTTCGAGCACCAGTGGCACACGCCGCACGATGCCGTCGCTGTCCGGCACGAAGCTGAAAGCGCCCAAGCCAGCGGCAGCCGCTGCAAGTTGCGGTAGCGCGGTGACGGCCCCGGGAGCGCCATGCAGCCAGCGCTCCGCTCCCGTGCCCGTCTGGACGAAGCGCGCCTTCAGCTCGGGCGGAGCCGAGGCTTTGTCTGTCGCAACGAAGCCGAGCACCGCGGGTGTCTGCGCCAGTGCGCGGGCCAATGCGGCATCGTGATCGGGCAGCGCTGCAAGGGCAGCGCGCTGCACGGCACTCAAGGGCCAGCTCGCGGCGGCTTCGCGCGGCGAAGTGCGATCGGGCTCGGCGAAGAGCACATCAAATCCAATGGGTGCCGTCTCCATGTTGGCGGCGGGACCAGCTTGTGCCGTCCCGCCAGCGCCGACTTTTTGAAGCAGCTCGGCGATGCGCGTGCGCGGCCAGGGCCACTGTCCCAGCCGGGCGAGGCTTGCCTCGTCGATATCGACGATACGCACCGGCACATCGACATAGGCGCGCGGTTGCCAGCGCTGGTATTGGTCGAAAATTAGATTGCGCAGCGCCTGTTGCGGCCGGCTATCGACGACCAGCAGCAGGAGCCCGCACAGCACGGGCAGGAAGGGTAGCAACAGGCTCCAGCGGATGTGCGTGGGCGGCTTCATCCAGTCGCGCTGCGCCTGGCGTAGAGCAATACCTGCTGCACCAGCTCATCGGGGTCGATCGGCTTGGGGATGTGCGCCAGCATGCCGGCAGCAAGGCATTTCGCGCGGTCCTCGCCGAAGGCGTGCGCGGTCTGGCCGACGATGGGCAGATCCGGCGCGAAGGCATGGATCTGCTGGGTCGCCTCGTAGCCGTTCAATTCCGGCATCTGGACATCCATCAGCACCAGTGCGAAGGCACCGGGACCGGCCTTCCTCACCAGATCGACCGCTACACGGCCGTCATCGGCCACGGTCACGGCGGCCCCTGCCTCGATCAGCGTATCGCGCAGCATGGCCTGATTGAGCGGGTTGTCCTCGGCCACCAGCAAATGGAGTCCGGCCAGGGGCTGGTCGGAGCGCGCATGCGGTGGCAACTCCGCGGCAGCCTCGGCTTGCAGGTCCGCAGCCGACGCAGGAATGAAAGGCAGGTAGAACTCGAAGGTGCTGCCCTTGCCGACTTCGCTCTGCACGCGAATGTCGCCGCCCATCAGTTCGGCCAGTCGCTTGCTGATCGCGAGGCCCAGACCGGTGCCGCCGTAACGGCGCGTGGTCGAGCCGTCGGCCTGCTGGAAGGGATTGAACAACTGGTTGATCTGCTGTTGCGTCATGCCGATGCCGGTATCCCAGACCCGGAAGACAAGCCGGCTGCCACGCAGCGCTATCGCCAGTGCGATGGTGCCGCTTTCGGTGAATTTGACGGCGTTCGAAAGCAGGTTGAGCAGTACCTGCCCCATGCGCAAGCCATCTCCCATGCAGGCCTGCGGCAGGTTCGGCATGCGCTCGACGACCAGTTCGAGCCGCTTGCCCTGCGCACGTTCGCGAATCAGGTCGATCGAATGCTCGATGAGTTGGTCGAGATTCACCACCACCTGTTCAACCGTGAGCTTGCCCGCCTCGATCTTCGAGAAATCAAGGACCTCGTTGATCACCCCAAGCAGCAGATTGCCCGAGGCGATGATCTTCTCGAAGGCATTGCGCACCTTGTCCGCGTCCTGATAATGCCGGTAACCGATCTGCGCGAAGCCGAGTACGCCGTTGAGCGGCGTGCGGATCTCGTGGCTCATGTTGGCGAGGAACTCGCGCCGCACGCGCGCCAGGTTCTCTGCGGCGACCAGCGCCTCTTCGCGCGCCGCCGCAGCCGCGCGCTGCTCGCTCATATCGACGAAACTGACCACCGCGCCGTCGACCTTGCCGGCATTCGCCATCGGATGGACGGCATACATCACCGGCACGGCAGAGCCGTCGGCATGCCAGTAAACCTCGCTGTCGACGCGTACCGCATTACCCGTACTCAGCGCGCCATGCGACGGACACTCCCCGACCGGATAGGGCGTGCCATCCGGCCGGCTGTGATGGAACAGTTCATGGGCCGAACGACCGATCACCGCTTCGGCCGGGTAGCCAAGCAGCGCGCACGCCGCCGGATTGATGAAGGTAACCCGGCCGTCGCGACCGACACCATACAGCCCATCCGCGCTCGAACGCAGGATATGGCTGGCGCGCGCCTCGGTCCGGCCGAGTTCGTCGGTGCGCTGCGCCACCAGTTCCTCGAGATGATGGCGGTGGCGATCGAGCTCCGCCTCGGCCTGCTTGTATTCGGTGATGTCTTCATAGACGCCCAGCACGCCGATGACCGCGCCCTGCGGATTGCGCAAGGGTACTTTCGAAGTCCGCAGCCAGATCTGCCGGCCATCCGGTGTCGTCTGCGGTTCCTCGTAAGCCAGCTTCGCGCGGCCGGACTCCATGACGGCGCGGTCGTCGGCGCGATACAGCTCTGCCTGCTCCATCCACCCCATCCGGAAATCATCCAGGCCGACCAACTCTTGCGGGCTGGATTTCCCGGCATCGCGGGCAAAGGCCGGATTGCAGCCCAGATAACGCGAATTGTGGTCCTTCCAGAACACCCGCATGGGCACGGTATCGACGATGGTCTGCAGCACCTTGCGGGATTCGTCGAGCGCACCGTTGAGACGACTACGGGTTTCCGTCAGCTGATGCGCCAGTCGGGCCTCGTTGCTCGCTGCCAGCTCGTTCAGCAACTGGGTCAGCAAGGACAGGCTCACCGGCGCGACAATCACCGCCGTCACCAGGCCTGTCAGCACGTAATCCCACGTGACTTCGCCCTTGATCAGCCAGCTCATCGCCGAGACGATACCCACCGCCGCAACGATCGTCACGGTGGCCATCAGGACCCACAATCGCACGCCCTTGATGCGCAGCAGAAAGGCGATGGATGATGAGTTTTTGTGGGTACCCATGCTGAAGTTGCATAACTAAAGTAGCGGTTTGATTCTACGCCCGGCGCTCCCGCGGATGCCATGAATATATGCATTCGCGGTGTTCGAACTGTCAGATCAATGCTCATCAAGACGGCTAGAATGGCCAACTGATATCAAAGGAAAACTTGCCATGCAACAAACCGAAAACCTCAACATCGAAAACTTCGATGCCATGCCAACGCCGGAGGAAATCCATGCCCGCGTGCCGCTCACCGACACTGCCGAAAAAACGGTGGTGGCGGGACGGCGCGCCATCGAGGCGATCCTCGACCGCCGCGATCCGCGCCTGCTGGTCGTCGTTGGTCCCTGCTCGATCCACGACCCGGTCGCGGGGCTCGACTATGCCCGCCGCCTCAAGGCGCTGGCGGATGAGGTTGCCGATACCCTGTTGCTGGTGATGCGCGTCTATTTCGAGAAGCCGCGCACTTCGACGGGCTGGAAAGGCTACATCAACGATCCGCGCATGGACGACACCTTCCGCATCGAGGAAGGCATGCAGCGGGCACGCGAATTCCTGCTCGCGCTCAACGAACTCGGCATGCCTGCGGGTACCGAGGCACTCGATCCGATTTCGCCGCAGTACCTTGGCGACCTGATCACCTGGACCGCGATCGGTGCGCGTACCTCCGAATCACAGACACATCGCGAAATGTCGTCTGGCTTGTCGACGCCGGTCGGCTTCAAGAACGGCACCGATGGTTCGGTCGAAGCCGCCGTGAATGCGATCCTGTCCGCTTCGCACCCGCACAGTTTCCTCGGCATCAACATGCAGGGCCGCACTTCTGTCGTGCGCACCCACGGCAACCGCTACGGCCATCTCGTGCTGCGCGGCGGCGGCGGCCGGCCGAATTACGATTCGGTCAGTGTCGCCATCGCCGAACAGGGGCTGCTCAAGGCGAAGCTGCCGCAGAACATCGTCGTCGATTGCTCGCACGCCAACAGCTACAAAAACCCCGATCGCCAACCGCTGGTGATGCACGACGTCGTGAACCAGATCCGTCTCGGCAACAAGTCGATCATCGGCCTCATGATCGAGAGCAACATCGAGGCCGGCAACCAGTCGATTCCCGACGACCTGGCACAGCTCAAATATGGTTGCTCGGTCACCGATGCCTGCGTCGATTGGCCGACCACCGAGAAGATGCTGCGCGAGGCCTACGACATCCTGCGTGGGCCATTGGCGGGCCGGGCTGACAGAAAGGCGGCCTGATGCTGACGCTGCTCAAGCCCTTCCGTGGATTGCGGCCCGCGCCGGGGCGCGCCGCCGAAGTCGCCGCACCGCCCTACGATGTGCTCTCCAGCGACGAAGCGAGGGAACGCGCGGCCGGCAAGCCCTGGTCCTTCCTGCACATTTCCAAACCGGAAATCGACCTGCCGCCGGAAACCGACCCCTACGATCCGTCGGTGTATGCCAAGGCTGCCGAGAATCTTGCCCGCATGGTCGAAGCCAGCGTGCTGACGCGCGATGCAGCGCCCTGCTACTACGCCTACCGCCTCACCATGGGCATGCACGAGCAGACCGGACTGGTCGCGGTGGCCGCCGTGCCCTGCTACGACAACAACCGCATCAAGAAGCACGAGTTCACGCGCCCTGACAAGGAGGACGACCGCGTGCGCCAGATCGAGGCGATCAACGCCCAGACCGGCCCGGTACTGCTTGCCTATCCGGAATCTGCCGTCGCCGATGGCCTGATCGCAGAGATTTCGCGTGGCGAGGCAGATGCCGACGTCACAGCCGACGATGGTATCCGGCACCAGATCTGGGTCTGCACCGACGCGGAAAAGATCGATGCCATCACGCGCTGCTTCGATGGCATGGAGGCGCTCTACATTGCCGACGGCCACCATCGTTCGGCCGCCGCTTCGCGCGTCGCCGCCGCGCGCCGCCAGGACGATGTCGAACAGTCTTCCGATTACTTCCTGTCGGTGATCTTCCCGCACCGGCAGATGCAGATCCTCGACTACAACCGCGTGGTCAAGGATCTCAACGGATTGTCAGCCGACGAATTCCTTGCCCGACTGAGTGAAAAATTCCTCGTCTCACCCAGCTGCGATGCCGTGAAACCGGCCTGCCCCGGCGAAATCGGCCTCTACCTGCCGAAGCGCTGGTACCGGCTGAATCTCGATCCCAAACTGTTCAGCAAGGATCCGGTCGCCGGCCTCGATGTCTCGCTGCTCTCCAACCACGTGCTCGGCCCGATCCTCGGCATCACCGACCTGCGCCGCGACAAACGCATCGATTTCGTCGGCGGCATGCGCGGCCTCGGCGAACTCGAGAAGCGCGTCGATTCGGGCGAGATGGCGGTGGCCTTCGCGATGTATCCGACGCGCATGAACCAACTGATGGCCGTCGCCGACAGCCATCAGGTCATGCCGCCCAAATCGACCTGGTTCGAGCCGAAACTGGCGGACGGCCTCGTCTCGCACGTACTGGACTAAACCACGTCCGGACGAAAAAAAGCCCGGCATGCCCAAGCCGTTCACCTTTTCTGTTGAAAACGGTTAGCCAAGCCTGAATGCTCGTCCATTCGGAATACACCCTCTATGGCTTCTTCATGGCCCTGCGGCGGCTGTTCGCCGGAGTCGATAAGGTCCGGTTCTTCCTCGACCAAGACTCGGGCATGCGGGCGGCCTGCCTGTCGGCGTTCCGGGACCGGATCTCGGACGGAAGGTGCGACGCCTTCTACGTGCGGATCGCCAAGGACATGATCATCGACGACAAGCGCAAGCTGATCCGCGACGCCAAGCGGGAACTCGCCCTCGTGGCCGCCGCCCATCCGACGCTCGACGAGAGCGGGGTCAAGCTGCTCGTGCTCAAAGACCGGATCGCCAAGGCCCGCGAGATCGGCCCTTGGAGGGATCGCTGGGTGTCCATGCCGCTGCCGAGCCTGTCGGAGCCGGAGAAGGCCGTGTGCCACCTGACGGACATCGGCGGATACGACGAGGACCATCTGGCGTGGCTCTACAACAAGGCGTCGCTGCACGCCGTCGATTCGTTCTTCAACCGCCTGCGCCGCCGCTCGTCGTTGCTCGAACGGCCCGTGCGCTCATCGGCGAACAGGGGCAGGGTGTATAGCTATTACTCCCCGTTCAAGCCCGAGCAGGTTTCCAAGATCCAGACGATCATCCGGGCCTGCCACAACTACGTCTGGACCATCCAGCCGAAGAAGGGCCGGAAGAAGTCGTCCCGTCCGGATGACGGGCTGATCGTCGAGAAGGAAAAGCGTCCGCCCGAAACACCGGCCACACGGCTCGGTCTCGCCAAGGCTCCGTTGGACTTGAACGACATCATCTATTTCAGGTGATGTTGGCCGCCGCCGTATTGGTCAGTGCAGGTATTGCCGAAGAGTGGTTTCGGCAACCTCCTTCATGATCTTCACCATCTCATCGACAGACCATTGCTCGGTGCGAAAGAACATGGAAACGGGAGCGAATCTCGAATGGTTTGCATCACCGTCTCTTTTAAGGACGTATGTCTTGTTGATCGGATAAAACTCGTTGAGCAAACACAGCTTCGACATCACTGTCTTCTCGCTGTCGTCAAAATCGCAGCCCCAACCAAAACACACGAATGGAGTTACCGCTTCATGGTTGAGCATCGCGCGAATGCCGGTCAGATTTTTCCCTAGCCTCTCGATTGCGTTGCCGACAGCTTGCTTCTCTTTTCCCTCCTTTTCCCGTTCGTCATTCGTCCCTTGTCGTTTGATTTCGGAGATCAGAACGATTTTGTAATACTCCCTTTCACTGGCGTTTTTCCTGACAAGGGCAATCAATCCGCCATCAGGTCTAATGGACCTGTCGATAACGGACAAGTCGAATTCAGTGCGTAGCTGGCGTTGCCTGATCACGCCGATCATCTGCTCAATTGTGATCTCCTTGGAGAATTTCAGGTCATAGTCTCCATTGTCGCCGACCCACTCGGGAAATCTCTCTTTCAAATACTCGATGACAAGCTCCATTGCCCGGTATATACGTTTGTCATCAACCTTCGACTTGGTGTTTTTCGGCTTGTGCTGTTCGGAGTTCTTTCGAAGCGTATTCCTTGCACCCATCACTTCGCCCCCAAGCCGCTCTTGTAGAACTGATGGGGCGGGACGCCTTGGATGTTGAACATCAACACCTCGCTGTGAAACAGCACTCCGGGAAAAACATCCTTCGGAAGGCTGACTATGGACGTAATGGGTGGGTATGTCCCGTTCATAAACTTCGTCAGCCGCTTGCTCTCGCTTCCCTGATTGAGCCTGAACCCGTAAGGGGTGAACATGACGATTGGGATATCGGTCCCGAATAGCTCAATCGTTTTTTGAAGCCAAACTTCCGGCAACAACGGGCGGCCGGAGTAGTTCTCTTTGATGAACTGCTTTGTCTTGGCGTCGATGTTGAATGGCGGATTCATCAACACAAGGCCGATCCGCTTCTTGGTCTTCAAGTCCGCTCGCTTCGTCTCCAAGAAGTTCGCCACCCTTGTCCTTGGGAACCCTTGGTTTTCGATGTCCGTCCCGATGCATTCAAATCCGTCGTTCTTCCATGGCGCCAGCAGCGAGCCCTTCCCGACGCACGGATCGAATATGCTGATCGAATCCTTGTCGAAGACGGGACGCAGCAACTTGAAGAGAAACAAACTAAGATCATCGGGCGTGTAGACGGTGGCCTTTTTCTGCTCATCGTAGAAATTGTTTCGATCAACCCGATACATCGCATTCCCCTTTGTTGTTGTTTTTGTCCGGGAACTGGCTGCTTCGCTACTGCCACCATGCGGCTAATCGCTTCAAGATGGCCCCGCCACTTCTCAATCAACTTCTCTTTTATGAGAGCGGAGTGCAAGGATGAGGGGCACCGTTTGTCGGAAACCCGCCGCGTCCTATTGCTTTGCCGGGCGGGCGAAGCAGGTAATAAGGGCATACGGATCAATCGTGGCAGGAGGCAAGATGCCGCAAAGAATCAATTCCGAGAAATCGAACTTGACGCTCTATTTGAGGACGACGCTTCGGAAACGGCTCGTGAAGGCCTGCGAGGAGGATGACAAGCGTATGAGCGATGTCGTGCGTGAGGCCGTGAGGAAATGGTTGGACGCGAGAGACAGGCGGAATCTCCGAGCCAAGCATGAGCGCAAGCCACCCGCATCGCAGCGGGCGGATACGTGATTTCCCGATGTATTCTGTCGGTATGTCACGACAGCAGACATCGTCCCTCGTCGTCGCCGATCCAGAGATCGCGGAGGCCCTCGACCTCGAAACGGGGGAGATCCGTCCCGTGCGGGACGTGGTCGGCGATGACTACGAGAAGGCCCTGCAACTGCGGATGGCGTTGAGGCAGGGCATCGCGGCAGGAAAGCCGCCGCTGGCCTGCCCTCTCTGCGCGGTGCCCGTCCATCTGGTGTCGCTTGCCCAAGAGCGTCGGTTCTACCTGCGGCATGAGACGGAGGACGGCCGGTGCCCCGCGAGGACCAAGGGCGGGTTGAGCGAGGAGCGCATCCTTGCCATGAAATACGACGGAGCCCGGGAGTCCGCCGCCCACAAGCGGATGAAGGACATCATCGCCGAAAGCCTTCGTGGAGACCCCGATTTCTCCGATGTCGAGATCGAGCGGGTATGGAAGGGGGAGGACGCCAACAGCAGACGCAAACCCGACGTGAGGGCCGTTTGGAAGGGGGCGCTGCCCGTTGCCTTCGAGGTGCAACTCTCCACCACGTTCCTGCGGGTGATCGCCGAACGCCGCGACTTCTACCTGCGCAACGGCGGGCTGCTGTTCTGGGTGTTCAACCGCTTCGACATGGCGGACGCCCGGCTCACCCAGGAGGACGTGTTCTACAACAACAACCGCAACGCCTTCGTGGCGAGCGAGGAAACCCTCGCGGCGTCCAAGGCGGCAGGATCGCTCGTCCTCGACTGCGTGTGGTCGGAGCCGTCGTTCGAGGATGGTCAAATCCTGTGGAGCCAGCGGAGGCGGCACGCCGGGTTCGGCGAACTGACGGTGGAGCGGGACAGGCAGCGGGCGTTTCTCTTCGATGCGGACGCGGCGCGGAAGCGCTGCGAGGCCCTGACGAAGGATTGGCCCCTGCGTCGGGACTTCCGACAATTCTGGATGGCGAGGGGCGGCACGCATGACGATGCGAGATGGCTCGACCTGCGCAGGAGGCTCTCCGAACGCGGCATCTCCCTCCCGAGATGGCCAAGCGACGGGGAGGGACTGGTCTCCCTTCTCGACACGCTCTACTCCGCCGCAGAAGGCCGCCCCGTCGGCTGGCGTTACGCCGACCTCGTCAAGATCGCCCACCACGTCTTCGACAAGCACAAGGGACACCTCTGGCCCTTCAAGCTCGTGCTCGCCGCGCACGGGCGCGGACAGCAAATCGTGGCCGAAGACGCGACCGGGAAATGGAGGTCCGTCAAGGTCAAGGCATACCGTGAGGCATGGTCTTGCGGAGACTCTGCGTTTGCCCCCGATCGCCGGCATGACGCTCTCGTTGCGTTCCTCTTCCCCGAAATAGCTGCTGACCTGCCCAAGGCCCCCTCGTAGCTGGGTGCATGCGCCAAAACGAAGGGCCTCCGACCTCGGAGGCCCTTCTGGTGTGCCTTTGTTGCCAGCGCCGCGATGCAGGGTTATGCGCCCCTCATCTTTTCAACAGAAAAGGTGAACGGCTTGCGGCATGCCGGGCTTTTTTGTTGGCAGCGGAGGCTGATTACAGGGCTTTCAGCGCCGCGTCATAATCCGGTTCCTGGGCAATTTCCGGCACAAGCTGGCTGTGCAGCACCTTGTTGTTCTCGTCGAGCACCACGACGGCACGCGCGGTCAGCCCGGCCAGCGGGCCTTCGGCCATCAGGACGCCCCAGGCCTGCATGAACTCGGGATGACGGAAGGTCGACAGATGGGCGACGTTCTTCAGGCCCTCGGTGGTGCAGAAGCGGCCAGCAGCAAACGGCAGGTCGGCGGAAACCACCAGCACGACTGCATTCTTGAGGGTCGCGGCAGACTCGTTGAATTTGCGGGTCGAGGTGGCGCAGGTCGGTGTGTCGAGGCTCGGCACGATGTTCAGCACCTTGCGCTTGCCGGCGTAATTGGCCAGCGTGACGTCGGCGAGTTCGCCGGTGGTCAGGGTCAGCACGGGCGCAGCGCTGCCGACGGTCGGCAGCGTGCCATCGACGCGGAAGGGATTGCCTTTAAGTGTAACGGTCGTCATGGTTGTTCTCCGGTTGTGGTGTTGGAATTGTTCAGTCGCGGCAGTACGGCCCGCGCGTTTTTTGTCGTTGCCGCCGCGATTTCCGCCAGCGGCAGCTGGCGCAATTTTGCCAGTGTTTCGGCAATAGGCAACAGGTCGGCCGGGGTATTTCTGCCGCCGTTTTTCCAGACCGGCGGAATGTCCGGCGCATCGGTTTCCAGCACGATGCTGTCGAGCGGCAGGGTCGCCGCCAACTCGCGAATACGCCTGGAGCCCGAGAAGGTCATCGCCCCGCCGAAGCCGAGCTTGAAGCCGAGCTTGATGAACTCGTCCGCCTGCTGGCAGCTGCCATTGAAGGCATGCGCGATGCCTCCCCGGACACGGTTCTCGCGCAGGTGCTTGAGGATCGGATCGATGGCCTTGCGCACGTGCAGCAGCACGGGCAGATCGAAGGCACGTGCGATCTTCAGCTGTTCGACGAAATACAACGCCTGACGGGCATCATCGCGCGGTTCGACATGGTGATCGAGACCGATCTCGCCAATTGCGACCGCCGGTTCGCGGGCCAGCGTTTCGCCCAGCGCATCGAGGTCTTCGGGGCGGGCGCGCTCGACATACAGCGGGTGGATACCATAGGCCGGCACGCAGCCTGAGTATTCGCGGCAGATGCTGGCGACTGCACCGAAGTTGGCACGTTCGACGGCGGGAATGACCATTGTCTCAACCGCTGCCGTCCCGCCAGCGCCGACTGTTGCCGCAGCGAACACCGCATCGCGATCAGCGTCGAATTCCGCCGCGTCAAGATGGCAGTGCGTATCGACGAGGATTATTTTTTCTTCCACGGCGCGGTGGTGAGCCCGAGACTCTTCCAGACCTGCATGCCACCGCGGTACCACTTGAGCTTGTGCGCGGGATAGCCCAGCGCCAGCAACTGCTTGATGTTGGTCGGCGATTGGCCGCACCACGGTCCGTTGCAGTAGAACACCAGCGTCTTCGCGTTCTCGAAATTCCACAACGCGCCGGAACGACTAGCACCGAAATCCAGTTCGAGGATCTCCGCGATGGCGTCCGGTTTCGCGTGGCCCGGATGCAGGCGATCCCACGGCAGATGGATCGCGCCGGGAATGATGCCGGAACGCACCAGCCATTCGGCTTCGCGCGAATCGAGAATCATGATGCCGTCGTCGCGGCGCGTGATGCGCTGCATGTAGTTCAGCATTTCGAGTTCGCCGATCGTCTCGATGCCGGGTGCCAGATGCATCGGCTGGATGCAGTAGGGCGGACAGGGCCGCGAGGTCATCGCGAAGTCGGGATCGATCTGGTTGAAGTTGTCCGGCTCGCGCTGGACGCGCACGAGCTTGCCGTCGTGCATCACATCCATGTAGGGCTGCTGCGCGGTGATGCCCACCGGCTGGTCGGCTGCAAACAGAGCCGATGCACACAACAGCAGGAACGCCAGCGCGGCAGAATTACTCGACTTCATCGATCCAGGCCTGCTGGATGGCTTCGAGCTTCTTCTCGCCGCAATGGCTTTCGTTTTCCTCGAAGCCGGGCAGCTCCATCGTCCAGCGCATCAGGTCGACGAAATTCAGCGCCTTGGGATCGACGTCGGGATGACGCTCGGCAAGTTCGATCGCGATATCAAGGCTATCGGTCCATTTCATTTCTTTGAATGTCCTTCCTTGGCCATGTTGATCGTGTATTTCGGAATCTCTACCACCAGCGGGGTTTCACCCACCAGCGCCTGACAGGAGAGGCGCGAAGTCGGCTCCAGCCCCCACGCCTTGTCGAGCAAATCTTCCTCCACTTCATCGGCTTCATCAAGCGATTCGAAACCCTCGCGGATGACGACATGGCAGGTCGTGCAGGCGCAGGATTTCTCGCAGGCGTGTTCGATCTCGATATCGTTGTCGAGCAGGGCGTCACAGATCGAGGTGCCGGGTTCGGCGTCGATCACCGCTCCTTCCGGGCATAACTCGACATGCGGCAGGATGATAAGTTGCGTCATAGTTGATCCATTTCTTCAATCTTCTTGCCGGACAGCGCACGCTGAACACTCTGGTTCATACGGCGCGCGGCGAATTCGGCGGTACCTTTCGACAGCGCATCCATCGCGGCGTCGATGGCACGGCGGTCGTCGCCGACCAGCACGCTTTGCAGCTTTGCGAGGCAGTTGTTGATATGGGCGCGCTCCAGGGTGGAGAGCAGGTGTGTATCTTCCTTGAGTGCCGACTGGACGGCCTCAACGAGGCGCTGCGCCTCGACCTGCGCCTCGCGCAGCGCGCGCCGGAAGGCATCGTCCGAAGCATGCGTGAAACTGTCCTTGAGCATCGCGGCGATCTCGTCGTCGCTCAGTCCGTAGGAAGGCTTCACTTCGATGTGCGCCTCATGGCCAGTGGTCTGTTCGCGGGCATTCACTGACAGCAGGCCGTCCGCATCGACCTGGAAGGTCACACGGATGCGTGCCGCGCCCGCCACCATCGGCGGAATGCCGCGCAGTTCGAAGCGCGCGAGGCTGCGGCAATCCGAGACCAGTTCGCGCTCGCCCTGCACCACGTGCAGGGCCATCGCGGTCTGGCCGTCCTTGAAGGTCGTGAAGTCCTGCGCCCGTGCGATCGGGATCGTCGAGTTGCGTGGGATGACCTTCTCGACCAGCCCGCCCATCGTTTCGAGGCCGAGCGACAGCGGAATCACATCGAGCAGCAGCCAGTCGTCGCCAGCAGCGCGATTGCCGGCCAGCAGGTTGGCCTGCGTCGCCGCGCCGAGCGCCACGACCTTGTCGGGGTCGAGGTTGTTGAGCGGTTCGCAGCCGAAGAAATCCTCGACGGCCTTCTGGATCTGCGGCATGCGCGTCGCGCCGCCGACCATCACCACGCCGGTGATCTCGTCCGGTGATAGACCCGCATCGCGCAGCGCCTTGCGCGTCGGGCCGAGAGTCTTGTGCACGAGGGTATGGGAGATCTCGGTGAAGATCGCGGTGGTCAGCTTGAGATCGATGAATTCGCCGGTGGATAGGCGTGCGACCACAGGTGCCTCGCCATGCGTCGTCAGGTATTCCTTCGCCTCGCGGGCACGGATCTGCAGCAGGCGCGCATCCTGATGCGAGAGCGGGGCCAGCTTCGCCTGCTCGATGATCCAGCAGAACACGCGATGGTCGAAATCGTCGCCGCCGAGCGCCGAATCGCCACCGGTGGCGAGCACCTGAAATACGCCCTTCGACAGCTTGAGGATCGAGATGTCGAAGGTGCCGCCGCCGAGGTCGTAAACCGCGTAGATGCCTTCTGCTGCGTTGTCGAGACCGTAGGCGATCGCCGCGGCCGTCGGCTCGTTGAGCAGGCGCAGGACATTCAGGCCGGCTAGTCGCGCCGCATCCTTGGTGGCCTGGCGCTGGGCATCGTCGAAATAGGCGGGCACGGTGATGACTGCGCCCGTCAATGCCCCGCCGAGCGAAAGCTCCGCGCGTTCACGCAAGGCCCGCAGAATGTCTGCCGAGACTTCGACGGGACTTTTCACGCCCTGCGCGGTGCGCAACTTGACCATGCCCTCGGCCTCGACAAAATCGTAGGGCATGCTTTCGCTGTGCTCGATGTCCTTGAGGCCGCGCCCCATGAAGCGCTTGACCGACACGATGGTGTTGCGCGGATCGGCGGCCTGCTGCGCCTGCGCGTCGTAGCCGACCTCGACCTTGCCCCCTTCCGCATAGCGGACGATGGAAGGCAGCAGGGAACGACCGAGTTCGTCATTGAGGACGACCGCCATGCCGCTACGCACGGTGGCGACGAGCGAGTTGGTCGTGCCGAGGTCGATGCCGATTGCCAGCCGATGCTCGTGGGGGGCGGCCGACTCGCCGGGCTCGGAAATTTGTAGCAGTGCCATTATTTTTTTGTGTGTAAACGCTCCCTCAGGGAGCCGTCAGGTTTCCAGAACTTCCAGTGCGTCGCCGATTTCGTGCAGCAGCTTTTCCTGGAACATGAGTTGCCGCACCAGTTCGCCGGCGCGTGCATGGTCGCCGGCATCCAGCGTGTCTTGCAGCGTCGCAAATTCGGCGCAGATTTCCTTTTTCAGGCGACGATGCAAGGCGTCGAGGGCATCGATTTCACCGCCCTCCTTCGCATCGGCCACCGCCTCGCGCAACTCCATCTGCGCCATGAGGAATTCGACCGGCATGGCGGTATTTGTCTCGAGCCGCACGTCGTGACCGGCCAGTTCGAGCAGGTAACGCGCTCGCTTGAGCGGGTCCTTCAAGGTCAGGTAAGCCTCGTTGACGCGCGTCGCCAGTTGCATCGCCATGCGCTGTTCGGTATCCGAAAGATGCGCATGCTTGTCCGGATGCACTTTTCCTTGAATGTCGCGATACAAGGCTTCAAGGCGATCGACCTCCAGCGCCTGCTGGCGCGGCAAATCGAACAATGCGAAGAAATCCTGACTCGGGTCGAACACCGTCATTTGACGTTGAAGCTTTCGCCGCAACCGCACTGGTCCTTGACGTTCGGGTTGTTGAACTTGAAGCCCTCGTTCAACCCTTCCTTGGCGAAGTCGAGTTCGGTGCCGTCCAGGTAGGGCAGACTTTTCGGATCGACCAGCACCTTGAGGCCATGGCTTTCGAAGACGATATCCTCGGGATCGGCGACATCGGCAAACTCGAGCTTGTAGGCCATGCCCGAGCAACCGGAAGTTTTCACGCCAAGGCGGATGCCGATGCCCTTGCCACGCTTGGCAATATAACGGGACACATGCTGCGCAGCGGCTTCACTCATGGTTACCGACATGGCATCACTCCGCGTGCTTTTTCTTGTAGTCGGCGACGGCCGCCTTGATGGCGTCCTCGGCGAGGATCGAACAGTGGATCTTCACCGGCGGCAGAGCCAGTTCCTCGGCGATCTGCGTGTTCTTGATGTCAAGCGCCTGGTCGAGCGTCTTGCCCTTGACCCACTCGGTGACCAGCGAGGAAGAGGCGATGGCCGAGCCGCAGCCGTAGGTCTTGAACTTGGCGTCCTCGATGACGCCATCCTTGCCGACCTTGAGCTGCAGCTTCATCACGTCACCGCAGGCGGGCGCGCCAACCATGCCGGTGGCGATGCCCTCCTCGTCCTTGCCGAACGAGCCGACGTTGCGGGGATTTTCGTAGTGGTCGATGACCTTGGTGCTGTAAGACATGGTGCGACTCCTTTAATGTGCAGCCCACTGCACGGTGTTGAGATCAATGCCGTCCTTGAACATTTCCCACAGCGGCGACAGTTCGCGCAGCTTGCCGATCTTGTCGTGCAGCAGTTTCACGGCGTAGTCGATTTCCTCAACCGTGGTGAAACGACCGATGGTGAAGCGGATCGAGCTGTGTGCCAGTTCGTCCGAGCGGCCGAGCGCACGCAGCACGTAGGACGGCTCCAGCGAGGCCGAGGTGCAGGCCGAGCCCGACGACACGGCCAGATCCTTGATCGCCATGATCAGGGACTCGCCCTCGACGAAGTTGAAACTCATGTTGAGGTTGTGCGGCACCCGTTGCTCCATGTCGCCGTTGACGTAGGTTTCCTCGATATCTGACAAACCTTTCAGCAGGCGATCGCGCAGCATGCGGATGCGCTCGTTCTCGGTCGCCATTTCTTCGCGGGCGATGCGGAAGGCTTCGCCCATGCCGACGATCTGGTGCGTCGGCAGCGTGCCGGAGCGCATGCCGCGCTCGTGGCCGCCGCCATGCATCTGCGCCTCGAGGCGGATGCGCGGCTTGCGGCGCACATACAGCGCGCCGATGCCCTTCGGTCCATAGGTCTTGTGCGCCGAAAAGGACATCAGGTCGATCTTGAGCTTGCCCAGATCGATGGGCATCTTGCCGGTGGCCTGCGCGGCATCAACGTGGAAGATCGTGCCGTTGGTGCGGGCGATCTCGCCCAGTTCGGCGATCGGTTGGATCACGCCGATCTCATTGTTGACCGCCATCACCGAAGCAACCACGGTGTCCTTGCGCAACGCCGCCTTGAACTGCTCGACCGTGATCAGCCCGTTCGGCTGCGGTTCGAGGTAGGTCGCCTCGAAGCCTTGACGTTCGAGTTCCTTGACGGTGTCGAGCACGGCCTTATGCTCGGTGGCGACGGTGATAATGTGCTTGCCCTTCGTACCGGCATAGAAGTTCGCGGCGCCCTTGATCGCGAGGTTATTGGACTCAGTGGCACCCGAGGTCCAGATGATTTCCTTTGAATCGGCATTGACGAGGGCGGCGACTTGTTCGCGCGCTTCCTCGACGGCCTTTTCCGCCTCCCAGCCGAAAGCATGGGAACGCGAGGCCGGGTTACCGAATTTCTCGACGAGCCAGGGAATCATCTTGTCGGCCACGCGCGGATCGACCGGGGTCGTCGCCGAGTAGTCGAGGTAGATGGGCAGTTTCAGCATATTGATGTACTCCGGTTCAGCCGACGACTTGGGTAGCCAATGAGGTCAGCGCTTGCAGTTGTGAAACGGTTGCGGAGAGCGCGCGCAGGAATCCCGCGACATCGTCCGCCGTGTTTTGCCGGCCCAGGCTGACGCGCACGGCCCCGCGTGCCGTTTCGGGTGCGATGCCCATGGCCAGTAATACGTGTGAGGGTTCGGGGTTGGCGGCGGAACAGGCCGCGCCGCTAGCCACTGCGAACCCCGCCCGGTCGAGCTTGGCGACGAGCGTTTCGCCATCGATGCCGGGTAGTGAGAAATAAACGGTGTTGGGCAGGCGCTCCGCATGGGCGGCGAAGATCGTCGCACCTTGCGCCACCAGTCCGCGCTCGAGACTGCTGCGCAACTGGCGCATCTGCAGGGGCACCTCCTTCAAGCTATTGACCGCCGCTTCGCACGCAACACCAAAACCGACGATGGCCGGCACGTTCTCGGTGCCGGAACGCAAGCCGCGCTCATGGCCGCCGCCGTCGATCAGCGGAGCGAGATCGACGCGCTTGTCGACAATCAACGCACCTGCGCCCTTCGGCCCACCGAGCTTATGGGCGGACAGCGTCATGGCATGTACGCCCGCCGCATTCAGCGAACGAAAATCCAGCGAAACCTTGCCCAGTGCCTGTACCGCATCGGTGTGAAACCATGCTCGCGTAGCAGCCGCCTGCGCAGCCAGTGTCGGGATATCCTGAATCGCGCCGGTCTCGTTGTTGGCCAGCATGATCGAAATCAGCGCCGGCTGCTCCGCCAGCGCCGCATGAAAGTCGGCGCTGGCGAGACGGCACTCGCCATCCACCGCGATCTCGCGCAAGCGCCAGCCTGCACGGCGCAGGGCTTTTGCCGGCTCGCGAACGCAGGGGTGTTCGATGGCCGAGATCGCCACCGTGCCGGCAACCAGGTTTGCTGCCCCACCCTTGATGAACAGGTTATTGGCCTCTGAGCCGCCGCTGGTGAAGATCACCTCGGTCGGATGCGCACCCACCGCATAGGCGACACGCTGACGCGCCTCGTCAATCGCCCGCCGCGCCGCCCGGCCGAATTCGTGGCGGCTCGACGCATTGCCGTGCTGCTGCGCAAAAAACGGCAGCATGGCATCCAGCACGGCCGAAGCAACCGGCGTGGTGGCGTTATGGTCGAGGTAGATGGGCTGAAACATCGGACCGGAATTCAGGCGGTCACCATCACCGGGATACGGCGGGAGGGGATCTTGCCAAGGGCCGCCGGCTGCACTTCGTCGGCACTGCCCTTGACGCCCTGCTGGCGCACGAGGTCGTCGAGATTCACCGAGCTGAGGTATTCGTGCATGCGCATGTTGAGACTCATCCAGAGGTTGTGCGTCATGCACGGATGATCGTCGTGACAGTTGCCGCGACCACCACAGCTCGTCGCATCGAGGGGCTCGTCGACAGCGCTGATGATGTCGGCCACCGACACCGCCGTCAGCGGCTTGGCCAACGTGTAGCCGCCGCCAGGCCCACGCGTGCTCGCCACCAGATGGTTGCGGCGCAGCTTGCCAAACAATTGCTCAAGATAGGAAAGGGAAATGTTCTGGCGGTCGGCAATGCCGGCCAGTGTGACCGGTCCTGCATGCTGGCGCAGAGCCACGTCGATCATCGCCGTCACCGCAAAACGTCCTTTGGTTGTCAGTCTCATGGGGATACCTCGTCAGGATCGCTGTTCGTGTTTAAGAAAGGGCAGCCAGTTGTCCGACTGTTGGTGTGAAGATATAGTTCCCGATTAAATTAGTCAACTACTCAATCCACTATTTTTGACAAGTGATTGGGGTCGAATTTGTCCGCCACGGCAACATCGTCCTCGATCGACACGCCGGCGTGCTCCATGGTTTTGAGGAGCGCGGCGAGTCTGCGGTCGGTTTCGACCGCATGGTCGAGCAAGCCATGGATCGCCATCGACACCGGATCGTCCTCGCTGCGTGTGACGGCATACGCCGAGAAGCCGAGGTTCTCGGCTTTTTCCTGACGCGCCTGCGCCTGCCCCGGCTCGACGATACGTGCCGGTATGCCGACAGCCGTGGCACCTGGCGGCACTTCGCGTACCACGACCGCATTCGAACCGATCTTAGCCCCCTCGCCCACCGTGATCGGACCCAGCACCTTGGCGCCGGCGCCGATGACCACGCCGCGCTCCAATGTTGGATGGCGCTTGCCCTTGTTCCAGGAGGTGCCGCCCAGCGTCACGCCGTGATACAGCGTGCAACCTTCGTTGATCACGGCCGTCTCGCCGATGACCACGCCCATGCCATGGTCGATGAAGACGCGCTTGCCGATCGTCGCGCCGGGGTGGATCTCGATGCCGGTGATGAAGCGAGTCAAGTGGGAAAACAGCCGTGCCAGCCAGCGCAGCCGATGCCCCCACAACCAGTGGGAGAACCGGTGCAACGTCAGGGCATGGAACCCCGGGTAGCAGGTCAGCACCTCCCACGTGGAACGGGCGGCGGGGTCGCGCTCGAAAACGCAGGCAATATCGTCACGCAGGCGGGAGAACATGGAATCCAATGAAGCCTTAGTTGTTTTGTGGGAATTCTAGAATTCCCGATAACACCGGTCAACTTAATATCGCTAATGGCAATATCAAGCGCCGCTACGTTGATTGATGCCGCTTCCCGGTCGGCTGCCGGAACGACGCCAGCAGCCCACGCAGGATGTTGACCTCCTCCTTTTCCAGCCCGGCCCGTGCAAACAACCGCCGCAGACGCAGCATCAAGCGGCGCGGATTGTCGGGGTCGAGAAAACCGCTCGCCACCGCCTCGCTTTCCAGATGCGCCATCAGGCCTTCGACCTCCTCATGCGTTGCCGGCGTGCCGGCCGCGGTAAAAGTCGGCGCTGGCGAGACGGCACCCAGCGCAATCCTTAGCTCGTAGCAGAGCAATTGAACGGCAGCGGCGAGATTGAGCGAACTGTATTCCGGATTCGCAGGAATCGTCGCCCAGCGGCTACACAGCGCGAGGTCTTCGTTCGACAGCCCGGAGGTTTCGTTGCCGAACACCAAGGCCACTTCGTCGTGCGCGGCCACCGTCGCCAGTTCAGCTGCTCCCGTGCGCGCCCAAAGCGGCTCGGTCGCCAGATCGCGCCGGCGCGCGGTCAGCGCCAGCGCCAGCGTCACGCCATGCAAAGCCTCAGCGAGCGAACCGACCACTTGCGCGTTTGCCAGCACATCGCCCGCGCCGGACGCCATGGCCTCCGCCTGCGGATCGGGGAAGATTTTCGGGTTGACCAGCACGAGTCGGGCAAACCCCATCGTTTTCAGCGCGCGCGCCGCCGCACCAATATTGCCGGGATGGCTGGTGTGCGAGAGCACGATGCGCACGCGCTGAAAGCTTTCGGGCGGCGGCAGGGCCGACGGTTTAGAATTCATCAACTTTCCCAACAAGAATCCGCCATGCATCCCATGCTCAACACGGCCATCAAGGCCGCCCGCCGCGCCGGCAGCGTTATCGGCCGCGCCAGCCTCGACCTCGGTCAGATCAAGGTCAGCGTCAAACAGCAGAACGATTTTGTCACCGAAGTCGATCGTACCGCCGAAGCCACCATCATCGAAACGCTGCGCGAAGTCTATCCCAGCCATGCCATCCTCGCCGAGGAGTCCGGCCATAGCGGCAACACCGACAACGCCGAATACCAGTGGATTATCGACCCGCTCGACGGCACCACCAATTTCATCCACGGCTTCCCGCAATACGCGGTCTCGATTGCTGTCGCCCACAAGGGTGTGCTGGCGCATGCTGTCGTGTTCGACCCGAACCGCAACGAACTATTCACTGCCAGCAAGGGCGCCGGCGCCTTTCTCAACGACAAGCGCATCCGCGTCAGCAAGCGCACCAAGCTCGAGGAAGCCCTGCTCGGCACCGGCTTTCCTTATCGCATGTTCGACCATGTCGAACCGTATCTCGCCATTTTCAAGGAAATGACGCGCCGCAGCGCCGGCATCCGTCGCCCCGGTTCCGCCTCGCTCGACCTTTCCTGGCTGGCGGCCGGCCGCATCGACGGCTTCTGGGAATTCGGCCTCGCCCCCTGGGATATGGCCGCGGGTGCGCTGCTGATCCAGGAAGCCGGCGGCCTCGTCAGCGACCTGTCCGGCGAAGGCAACTACCTCAAGACCGGCAACATCATCGGCGGCACGCCCAAGGTATTCAACCAACTGTTGCAGGCCATCCAGCCTTATCGCACACCCGCCCTACAATCCTGAAGCTTATTGCCGTAAACTCCTTGATCGAATGTCATAGATCGTTCGCCATACCGTCGTTGCCCGCGGCGGGAAATGGAGTGGAGGAGTTGTGGAATATCACGACAGCATCGAGAAAAGCGCCGAGTACTTGCGCCAGGCATTGCAGTTGATGACGAAGCAGGCCGCCGGCCTGCATCCCGTCAGTTACGCCGTCTGGTACGAGTATGTCTCCGGCATCAATCCGGCGCTGCGCCAGCGTATCGACGAACTAACGCAGAACGAGCGGCTCCTCGACGACACGGCGGTCCAGCAGCTCTATCGCGACCACATTGCGGAAATCGACGAAACCATCGCCCGCCGCGTCAGCCAGGACTTCGAAAAGGTCATGGCCAACATATCCGCCACTACCGCACAGGCGGCGGACGAGGCGGGCAACTTCGGTCAGGCACTGGAACGCTGGTCTTCCGACATTGCCGCGGGCAAGTTCACCACGACGCTGTCGCATGGCATCGCAGATCTGCTCCACTACTCCCGCGACATGCAGCAGACGGTCAAGACCCTCAACGCCCACCTCGACGAAAGCCGTCGTGAAGTTGAAGCATTGCAGCAGGAAGTTCGGCGTGCCCGCGAAGAGGCGATGATCGACGGTCTGACCGGTCTGGCCAATCGCCGCAGCTTCGACAGCGCGCTTGCCCAATGCCTCGCCACCAGCGCACCCGATACCCCCGGACCCAGCCTGCTTATGGTCGACATCGATCATTTCAAGCAGGTCAATGACAACTATGGCCACCTTTTTGGCGACAAGGTGATCCGCGCGATTGCCACCATCCTGCGTGACAACGTCAAGGGCAAGGATCTCGCTGCCCGTTATGGTGGCGAGGAATTCGTCATCGTATTGCCTGACACACCCATCGAGGGAGCCCATTCCCTCGCCGAAAAGATTCGCAAGATTGTCGAGGGCAGCCGCATCAAGCGTACAGGCAGCAACGAAATCGTCGCCAACGTGACGATCTCGCTGGGCGTCGCCTGCCGGCACCCCGGCGAATCGGAACAGCGCTTGATCACCCGCGCCGATGCGGCGCTCTATCTGTCGAAACAACAAGGGCGCAACCGGGTCACGCTCGCTGCTGCCGTCGCCTGATTTTCAACTTCCGGGTATGCGTTGACACGGCGCATTCTGTTGGTAGAATGCGCGACTTCCTGCGGGAGTAGCTCAGTTGGTAGAGCGCAACCTTGCCAAGGTTGAGGTCGCGAGTTCGAGACTCGTCTCCCGCTCCAGGTTATCAAGGGGGAAGCAGTTGCTTCCCCCTTTTCGATTTGGTACCGGCGCGATCGCATAGTGGCCGTGCAACGGATTGCAAATCCGTCTACCCCAGTTCGATTCTGGGTCGCGCCTCCAAACTTCCTGAATCCTTGAACATCACAGTCATTGCTATGACTGCTTGTCGGGTGACGCATCATCGCTTACTGTCTCAGGCGGCACCTTCTTCGGCTCGAAGAACAGCCGCTTGAAGCCCATCACGCCAGAGGGCGTTGCGGGTTCGGACGTGACGATTGTGTCACGCACTGCACGAGCCTCACGCAGGTCCATCTCGAGGGCACTGCACTCCTTTTCGAGCGCGGTAACTCGCTTCTGCAGGCGGCTCAGGGCCCACTGCCGTTTCACCGTCGCTGGCGTCGACACCAGCGCGACGATGATGCCGCCCGTCACCAGGGCGAGCAGCATGACCATCGCCAGGGAGCTGTCGAAGCGCCACAGGAAGAAATTGACCGTCACGGGCACGTTGTTCTGGAATGCGAACATCACGCCCCCGGCGGTGAATAGCATGGCGAAAATCGTGAAGAGTTGCATGACGAACTCCTTTCCCACTCACTGAGGGACTATTTCGGCGCTGCGCTCATTTCGTCGAGCAGGCTGGACAAGCCCAAGAACAGACCTTCCAGCGTTTTTCCGGGCACACGCTGCAAGGCGTTGCGCAGCCGGCCCTGCAACGGCCCGGGCACCCCCCGCACCAGTTCCTTGCCTGCGTCGGTCAGGTGCAAGCGCACGACGCGATTGTCCGCGGTCTGTCGTTCGCGTCGCAACAAGGCCTTGTCCTCCAGTTTGTCCAGCATGTTGCTCGCGGTGGAGTGGTGGATCAGCATCGCCTCGGCCAGTTCGCTGACACGCAGGCCCGGACGTGCCGAGATATGCCACAAGGCCCAGAGTTGAGATCCACTCAATCCATGGCTACTGTCTATATTGCGCATTCCGTTCTGGGTCAGTCGCACCAGCTGCAACAGTTTGCTGAATGTCGCGTCGGGCGTGGCCAAGTCATTTTTGCCTACCCCTTGAAGCCGGTTGTTTCGTGGTACTGAATCAGTCACTGTTGTTCCTTTATTGCAAGTTATATATGTTTGTGTAATAATGTTTCTATTAAACATATTTGTCAACTGATTTTTAAGGCAATGGAAAACTTGATCAACCAAATCGACCATTTATCGCCCGGCGTCCTGAGCGCTTTGCGAATCGCCCTGATCGTGACGGTCGCCTGGGTGTTCAGTCTGTTCGCGCACCGCCTTATCCGCGGGCTGAGGGAATACCTAAGCCGCAACATGCACGATAGCGAGGAGGTCAAGCGGATTGCCACGCTCGGGCGCGTGTTCCGCTACAGCGCATCGGTCTTCATCACGCTCGTTGCCGGCACCCTGATCCTCGGGGAACTAGGCATTTCGGTTGCCCCGATCCTCGGCGCGGCAGGCGTGGTCGGGCTGGCGATCGGCTTTGGCGCACAAAGCCTCGTCAAGGACTACTTCACCGGATTCTTCCTGCTGCTCGAAAACCAGATGCGTCAGGGTGACGTCGTCACGGTGGCCGGCATCGGCGGCGTGGTCGAGGACATTACCCTGCGCTATGTGCAACTGCGCGACTACGATGGCAACGTGCATTTCATCCCCAACGGCAACATCACCACGGTCACCAACAAGACGCGTGGATTTGCCTTTGCGGTGATCGACGCCGGCATCGCCTATCGCGAAAATGTCGACGCCGCGCTCGACGTCATGCGCAGTACCGGCGAAGCGATGCGCGCTGACGCGCAATGGCAGGAACGCATCCTCGAGCCCATAGAGATCGTCGGCGTCGAGAGCTGGGGCGATTCGGCGGTGATCCTGCGCTGTCGCTTCAAGGTCGCGCCGATCGAGCAGTGGAACGTGCGGCGCGAATACCTGCGCCGCCTCAAGTACGCCTTCGACGCAGCCGGCATCGAGATCCCCTTCCCCCACCTGACCCTTTATGCAGGCCAACTCAAGGACGGCAGCGCGCCGCCCCTGCAGGTCGCCATCGCCCGCAATCCATGAATACTCACAGCGACAACGATCCGCTCTGGTTCAAGGATGCGGTCATCTACGAACTGCACGTCAAGGCGTTCTGCGACAGCGACGGCAATGGCTGCGGCGACTTCCTCGGTCTCACCGAAAAGCTGGGCTACCTGCAGGATCTCGGCGTCAATACGATCTGGCTGCTGCCGTTCTACCCGTCGCCATTCAAGGATGACGGCTACGATATCTCCGACTACCGCAACGTCCATCCGGACTATGGAAGTTTGGCCGATGCCCGCAACTTCATTCGCGAGGCCCACCGGCGCGGCCTGAAGGTCATCACCGAACTGGTCATCAACCACACCTCCGACCAGCACCCGTGGTTCCAGGCTGCGCGCAAGGCGGCGCCCGGTTCGAGCAAGCGCAATTTCTATGTCTGGTCGGACACGGACAAGACCTACCCGGAAACACGCATCATCTTCACCGACAGCGAGAAATCGAACTGGGCCTGGGACGAAGTGGCGCAGGCCTACTACTGGCACCGCTTTTTCTCGCACCAGCCTGACCTCAATCACAACAACCCCGAGGTCGTGAAGGCGGTGATCCGCATCATGCGATTCTGGCTTGACCTCGGTGTCGACGGCCTGCGGCTCGACGCGATCCCCTACCTCTGCGTGCGCGCAGGAACGGACAACGAAAACCTCCCGGAAACGCATGCGGTGATCAGGAAGATGCGCGCCGAGATCGATGCCCATTACGCCGATCGCATGCTGCTGGCGGAAGCCAACCAGTGGCCGGAGGACGTGCGCGAATACTTCGGCAACGGCGATGAATGCCACATGGCCTACCACTTCCCGCTGATGCCACGGATGTACATGGCCATCGCCCAGGAAGACCGCCACCCGATCGTCGAGATCATGCAGCAGACGCCCTCCATCCCCGACAACTGCCAGTGGGCGATCTTCCTGCGCAACCACGATGAACTCACCCTCGAGATGGTGACACACCGCGAGCGCGATTACATGTACAGCATGTACGCCGCCGATCCGCGCATGCGCGTGAACGTCGGCATCCGGCGCCGCCTCGCGCCACTGATGGAGAACAGCCGCGACAAGATCGAGCTGATGAACTTCCTGCTCATGACGATGCCCGGCTCGCCGATCCTCTACTACGGCGACGAAATCGGCATGGGCGACAACATCTTCCTCGGCGACCGCAACGGCGTGCGCACGCCGATGCAGTGGAGCCCGGACCGCAACGCCGGCTTCTCGCGCGCCGATCCGCAGCGGCTCTATCTGCCGCCGATCATGGACCCGATCTACGGCTATGAAGCGGTCAACGTCGAAGCCCAGCAACGCAATCCCTCCTCGCTGCTGCACTGGACCAAGCGCCTGATCGCGGTACGCAAGGCGCATCGTGCCTTCGGCCGCGGCAGCCTGCATTTCCTCGAGCCCGGCAACCGCAAGGTGCTTGCCTACGTGCGCGAGCACGAAGGCGAAATCCTGCTCTGCGTTACCAACCTGTCGCGCAGCGCCCAGCCGGTCGAACTCGACCTTTCCGCCTGGAAGGGCCGTGTGCCGGTGGAACTGCTCGGCGGCACCGCTTTCCCGCCGGTCGGCGCACTGCCCTACCTGCTGACCTTGAAAGGCTACGGCTACTATGGTTTTCGGCTTGCCGCCGACGTCGAGGTACCCTACTGGCACGAGGAGCGTCTCGCCCGTCCGGAATTGCCGGTGCTGGTCCTCACGGAAGGCTGGATGACGATCGCAGGCGGACAGGCCGATGCCAGCCTGGTCCGCCGCACCATTGCCGCCACCACCACCGAACAACTGCAGCACAAGGTGATCGGTCCCTACCTCGGCACCAAGCGCTGGTTCAGGGGGGGCAACCGCCCGATCGAAAGCCTCGCGCTGATCGAGAAAGGCGAATGGAACACGCCCGAAGGCAGCTGGCTGCTCACCGTCATCGAGGTCGCTTGCACCGGTCTCGCGCCACAGCGTTATTTCCTGCCGCTGGCCATCCGCTGGGAGGATGAAAGCAGCGAAGCGCAGCTCGCCTCACTCGCACCCTGGACGCTCGCCCGGGTGCGACAGAAGGCGCGTATGGGCATTCTCTATGGTGCCTTCGGCGACGAGCATTTCTGCCGCGCGCTCGTCCGCGGCATCGCGGGCAACCTCGATCTCGAATGCGGCAAGGCCCGTCTGGAATTTCGCGCCTTCGCCCCCTACGCCACTCTGGCCGACGGCCTGGACGCTGCCGTGCGCCATCCGGCACTCGAGCAGAGCAACACGGCGGTGTATTTTGGCAACCGGATGTTCCTCAAGGGCTACCGCCGCATCCAGGCTGGTACCAGCCCCGAAGTCGAGGTTGGACGCTTCCTCGCCGAAACGGCGCATTTCGACCATGCCGTACCGGTCGCCGGAGCCATCGAGTTGTGCGGCAGCGACGGTGCGAACTACACGCTGGCCCTGCTGCAACCCTACGTCGAACACCAGAACATCGGCTGGAATTACGCGCTCGACTACGTCGACCGCTTTCTGGCCGAACAACTGGCCGAGCACGACCCCGAAACGATCGGTGGTAGCGAAAGCCCGCACGGCTTCTTCATCGCGCTCATGGAGATCCTCGGGCAACGCACCGGCGAACTGCATCTCGCGTTCTGCCGGCCGACCGATGACCCCGCCTTCGCGCCTGAGCCGATCACGCCAGAGGATCTCGACGGTTGGTCGCAGCAGGCACGGACTGCCGCCGTCGCGGCACTGGACGCGATCGAAGCACGCCGTGCAACGGTCGCTGAGGACATCCGCGCCGGCATCGACCGCCTGCTCGCCCGGCGCCAGATGCTGCTCGGGCACTTCGCACCCCATCACCTGGATGGCATCATCGGCCTCAAGACGCGCTACCACGGCAACTTCCACCTCGGCCAGGTACTGCTGGTGCAAAACGATTTCCTCATCACCGACTTCGAAGGCAATCCCGAGCGCGAACTGGCCCAGCGTCGCCGCAAGCACAGCCCGCTGCGCGATGTGGCCAGCATGCTGCGCTGCTTCAGCTATGTCGCCACCGTCGCCACCAACCGTGCGACCGTCGAGCGCCCGGCAGACCGACACCGCCTCGGGCCGCTGGTGCAGCGCTGGGAAATGGAAACCTCCGCCGCCTTCCTCGCCGGTTATTACGCGACGACCGCGCAATGTCCGGCGTTCAAAAACACACTCGAGAGCACGCAATCCCTGCTGGACTTTTTCACCCTCGAAAAGGCACTCGACGAATTGCGCCACGAAATGGACGAGCGTCCGGACTGGCTGCCCGTCCCGTTGTTCAGCCTGCTGCGCAAACTCGAAAGGGAATCCACCATGGGGTAAGTCACGCACACACCATGCCCTTCGGCACCACCCTGCTCGAACCGGGCGGCGTGCAGTTCCGCCTCTGGGCGCCTGCCGTGCCGGCCGTCCTGTTGCGCATCGAAGGCGCACAGGATGGCGATTTTCCGATGCTCCGGCGGGACGATGGCTGGCACGTGCGCGACCTCACCACCCCGGGTATTGCCGGTCCAGGCACGCGCTATCGCTTCCAGCTTCCCGATGGCTTGCGAGTGCCGGACCCAGCGTCGCGCTGCAACCCAGCGGGCGTTCATGGGCCGTCCGAAGTCATCGACCCGTGCGCCTTCGACTGGTCAGACCATGACTGGCGCGGCCGACCGTGGCACGAAGCCATCATCTACGAACTTCATGTCGGCACCTTCACGGCCGCCGGCGATTTTGCCGGCGTGGCAGCGCGGCTCGACTACCTGGCCGAACTCGGCGTCACAGCGCTCGAGATCATGCCGGTCGCCGCCTTTCCCGGCAGCCGCAACTGGGGCTACGACGGCGTGCTGCCCTTCGCGCCCGCCGCCGCCTATGGCCGCCCCGAGGATTTCAAGCGCCTCGTCGATGCCGCCCATGCGTGCGGCCTGATGGTCTTCCTCGACGTCGTTTACAACCACTTCGGCCCCGAAGGCAACTATCTGCACGCCTACTGCCCGGAATTCTTCAACCCGGCCCATCACACGCCGTGGGGCGCGGCGATCAACTTCGACGGCGCGCACAGCCGCACGGTGCGCGATTTCTTCATCCACAATGCGCTGTACTGGCTGGCGGAATATCACCTCGACGGGCTGCGCCTCGATGCGATCCATGCCATCCGCGACGACAGTTCGCCCGACATCGTCGAGGAAATCCGCGACGCGGTGCAGGCTCTCGCCGCCCGGGAGCAGCGCCACCTCCATCTGATCCTCGAGAACGACAGGAACGAAGCACGCTATCTGAAAAGTCGGCGTTGGCAGGACGGCACCCTCGACGGCGTGGCGCAATGGAACGACGACTGCCACCATGCGCTGCATGTCATCGCCAGCGGCGAAGGTGACGGCTACTACGCCGATCATGCCGCCGACCCCTTCGTGCCGCTGGCGCGCTGTCTGGCCGAAGGCTTCGCCTGGCAGGGCGAACCCTCGCCCTTCCGCGGTGGCAAAGCACGCGGTGAACCCAGCAGTTACCTGCCGCCCACGGCCTTCATCAACTTCCTGCAGACGCACGACCAGATCGGCAACCGCGCCTGCGGAGAACGCCTGTGCCATCTCGCCCCGACTGAGGCGCTCGAGGCGGTCGCTGCCGTGCTGCTGCTGGCGCCACAGATACCGCTGCTGTTCATGGGCGAAGAATTCGCCGCCAGCCAGCCCTTCCTGTATTTCTGCGATTTCGGCGCCGAGCTCGCCCAGGCCGTAACTGAAGGGAGGCGCAACGAATTCGCGGCGTTCGCCCGCTTCGCCGATCCGGCGGCGCGGGAGTGCATCCCCGATCCCAACGCCCCCGCGACCCACGCGCACTGCGTGCTCGATTGGGAAAGCCTGGCGCTGCCGCCGCACCGGCGCATGCATTCCTTCTACAAGCTATTGCTGGCCGTGCGCCGCGTCGAAATCGTGCCGCGCCTGCCGGGCATGGAATCCGGTGCGCGTGTAGTGCGCCTCGGGTCGTGCGCCTTCCGTGTGCAATGGACGCTCGATGAGGACAAGCAATTGACGCTGACGGCCAACCTCGGGCCGGATGACCTGGCCGGCATCATGCCAACGACGGGACGCAGCCTCTTTGAAATACCACCGCTGAATACCAACGTCCGGGCCGAAGGCCGCCTGCCACGCTGGTCGGTCCTCTGGCAACTGGACGGAGAGGCCCGGGCATGAACACCAACTCATCCGCGCTGCAGGCACTGGCGCGCCATTGCGGCATCGCCGACGAGTACACGGATGTCTGGGGCGAAGCCCATCCGACCAGCGACGCAACCCGCCGCGCGCTGCTGACGGCCATGCACCTCCCGATCGACACCGAAGATCCCGCGCGCATCCTGGCCATGCTGCTGGAGGAAGCATGGCGGCAGCCCGTGCCTCCCGTCTGCGTCTGCCCCGCCGACCGGCCGATCGAGATCGACATCACCCTGCCCACACAACATCAGCAGCGCTGGCAATGGACGCTGCAACGGGAGGATGGCACAACCCGCAACGGCGAATTCCATCCGGAGGACTTGGTCTACCGCGAAACCTGCCGTCTCGCCAGCGCCGACTTCGTGCGCCATCGCCTTGTCCTGCCTGCCGAGCGCGCGACCGGCTACCACCGGTTCGTCTTGCACGCCCCGGCCGGAAAAGACTTCCCGATGCCGCTGATCGTCGTGCCGCCCGCCTGCTTCCAGCCCGCGGCGATCGCGGGCGAAGGACGCGTCTGGGGACCGGCCGTGCAACTCTACGGCCTGCGCTCGCGACGCAACTGGGGCATCGGCGACTTCACCGACCTGATCAATCTGGTCGACCAGACGGCCGATGCCGGTGGCGGCATCGTCGGCGTCAATCCACTGCACGCATTGTTTCCCGACCAGCCGGCGCACTTCAGCCCCTACAGTCCCTCCTCGCGCTGCGGACTCAACATCCAGTACCTCGACATCGAGGCGATGCCCGAGTTTCACGAATGCCGCGCGGCCCAGGAGCATGTCGCGTCCCCGGCGTTCCAGCAGCACTTGCGCGCACTCCGCGCGGGCGACCTGATCGACTATCCGGCCATTGCCGCGGCGAAGGAAGACGTGCTGCGGATTCTCTGGCGCCACTTCGCCGAACAGCATCTCGCCTGCGACTCGGAGCGCGCCCAGGATTTTCGCCGCTATCGTGCTGCAGCGGATGCGGCCGTCGAGCGGCTGGCACGCTTCGAGGCCTTGCAGGCGCACTTCCGCCGTCAGGATGCGAACATCTGGGGCTGGCCGGCCTGGCCGGCGGAATACCGTGATCCGGATGGCCCGGCCGTCGCCGCCTTCGTTGCCGCGCATGCCGATGCCGTCGATTGCCAAGCCTGGCTGCAATGGCAGGCCGATAACCAGCTTGCCGAGGCAGGACGACTTTCGTGGCGGCGCGGCCTCGGCATCGGCCTGTACGCCGACTTTGCGGTTGGCGTGAATCCCGGCGGCGCCGACACTTGGGGCTGGCAGGGCGTGTACGCAAATGGCGCCTATACCGGCGCACCGCCCGAGGCGATCAACCTCAACGGCCAGGACTGGGGATTGCCGCCACTGATCCCGCAACGCCTGCGACAGGCGGCTTACGCTCCGCTGATCGAGGCGCTACGCGCCAACATGCGCCATGCCGGCGCCCTGCGCATCGATCATGTCATGAGCCTGACGCGGCTGTTCTGGGTACCGGCCGGCGGCTCGCCGCGCGCAGGGGCGTATGTCCGCTATCCGCTCGACGAAATGCTCGGCATCGTCGCGCTCGAAAGCCAGCGCAACCAGTGCCTCGTGATCGGCGAGGATCTCGGCACCGTGCCGGCCGGTTTCCGTGACCGCCTTGCTGCCGCGCGGCTGTTGTCCTACCGGCCGCTGGTCGAGGAACGCGCTGCAGATGGCAGCTTCCTCGCCCCGGCCGAATTCCCCGACCAGGCGCTGGTGGCGGTCAGCACCCATGACATGCCGACGCTGGCCGGCTTCTGGCAAGGATCGGATCTCGATGTCCGCAGCGCACTGGCGCTCTTTCCGGGCGAGGAACAGCGCACCGCGATGGTGGTCGGACGCGCGCAGGACCGCGCACGCCTGCTCGTCGCGCTGGAACAGGAGCGCCTGCTGCCCGCCGGCGGCAGCATCCATCCCGTGGCGGTTCCTGAGATCTCGCTCCCCTATGCGCTGGCCATCCATGCCTACCTGGCGCGCAGTCCGGCGCGCGTGCTGGTCGTACAACCCGAGGACATACTCGGCACGGTCGAGCAGGCCAACCTGCCGGGCACCCTCGACCACCAGCACCCCAACTGGCGGCGCCGGCTGGTGCTCGACCTCGAAGCCTGGCCGGCCGACGAACGCTTCAGCGCCTTCGGCGAAATGCTGCGGCGCGAACGCGGCAGCGCGGTCACGCCGCACGACGCAGCGACGGAGCCACGCGTCGCCCTCATTCCCCGCGCCACCTACCGGCTGCAGTTCAACAAGGACTTCGGCTTCGACGCTGCTACCGCGTTGATCCCCTATCTCGCCGCGCTGGGCGTCAGCCATGTCTATGCCTCGCCCTACCTGCGGGCCCGTTCCGGCAGCGGCCACGGCTACGACATCGTCGACCACGCCCGGCTCAATCCCGAGATCGGCACGCCGGAAGCATTCGAGCGCTTCGTCGCCGCGCTCGCGGCGCACGGCATGGGGCAGATCCTCGACGTCGTGCCGAACCACATGGGCGTGATGGGCGCCGACAATGCCTGGTGGCTCGACGTGCTGGAAAACGGACCGGCCGCCGCGCACGGCGATTATTTCGACATCGACTGGCAACCGCTGAATCCCGCCCTGCAGGGCAAGGTGCTGCTGCCCCTGCTGGGCGACCACTATGGCGCGGTACTCAATCGTGGCGAACTGCAACTGCAGTTCGATGCAGCGACTGGCGAATTGAGCCTGTACTACTGGCAGCACCGCCTGCCGCTCGACCCGGTCACCTACCCGCGAGTCATCGGCCGCCAGATCGCCCGGCTGGGCGGCACGCTGGGCGAGGAAGACAGCGGCTTCAGCGAGCTGCAGTCCCTGCTCACCGCCTTTGCACGGCTGCCCGGGCGCATGGCGGTCGAGCCGGAACGCCGCGCCGAACGCCAGCGCGACAAGGAGGTGCACAAGCGCCATCTCGCCGCCCTGTACATGGCTTCACCCGCCATCGCCGAACACATCGCGGCCAACCTGGCCGAACTCAACGGCCAGCCCGGCATGGCAAGCAGTTTCGATGCATTGCACGAGCTGATCCAGGCGCAGGGTTACCGCCTTGCCTACTGGCGCGTCGCGTCCGACGAGATCAACTACCGCCGCTTCTTCGACATCAACGACCTCGCCGCGCTGCGCATGGAAGACGATGCCGTGTTCGCGGCCACCCACCGGCTGATTCTCGATCTCGTCCGGCAAGGCAAGGTCGATGGCCTGCGCATCGACCACCCCGACGGCCTCTACGACCCCGGTGCCTACTTCCGTCGCCTGCAGGCCGCCGCGCAGGGCGGCGCCTTCGACCCCGTGCAGCCGCTGCCGCTCTACCTGGTCATCGAGAAGATCCTCGCCGAGCACGAGCAATTGCCTCCCGACTGGCCCATCCACGGCGCCACCGGCTATCGCTTCGCCAACCTCGCCAACAACCTGTTCGTCGATGCCGCCGCCGCACGGCGCATGACCCGCATCTACGACGACTTCATTGGCACCCCGTCCGATTTCGAGGCACTGGTCTACATCGCCAAGAAGCTGATCATGGAGACGGCGCTGGCCAGCGAACTAGCGGTGCTGGCCCATCGCCTGGCGCGCATCGCGGCGCGCGACCGCGATACCTGCGACTTCACGCTGAACGGCCTCAAGGACGCACTGACCGAGATCGTCGCCTGCTTCCCGGTCTATCGCAGCTACGTGAATGCCAGCGGCCTGTCCGCCGACGACCGGCGCCACATCGAATGGGCCGTCGCCGTGGCACGCAAGAAAAGTCCGACGGCCGATCCGGGCATCTACGCTTTCGTGCAGGACGTGTTGACCACCGACCTGGCCCTCGGCTGCGATGCGGATGATCGCCAGGCGGTCATCGCCTTCGCCATGAAGTTCCAGCAGTTCTCGTCGCCGGTGATGGCCAAGGGCGTCGAAGACACCAGCTTCTATCGTTACCTGCGCCTGACCTCGCTCAACGACGTCGGCGGCGAACCGAAGCGCTTCGGCATCTCGGTGGCCGGCTACCATGCCGCCACGCGCGAACGGATCAAGCGCTGGCCGCACAACCTGCTCGCCACCTCGACGCACGACAGCAAACGCAGCGAGGACGTGCGCTGCCGCATCGACGTGCTGTCCGAAATGCCGGCACACTGGAAACTGATGCTCAAGCGCTGGCGCCTCATCAACCGCGGCCGCAAGCGCGAGATCGACGGCCTGGCGGCGCCCTCCGCCAACGACGAAGTGCTGCTCTACCAGACGCTGCTTGGCAGTTGGCCGCTCGACGATGCGCCGGATCTCGAGGCCTACCGCGCGCGCATCACGGCCTACATGAACAAGGCCATCCGCGAAGCGAAGACGCACAGCAGCTGGGTCAATGTCAATGCCGACTACGAAGTCGCGCTTGCCGATTTCATCGCCGCGCTGCTCGCCCCCGGCGACAAGAACCTCTTCCTCGCCGACTTCGTACCGCAGGCACGGCGCATCGCGCATCACGGCCTGTTGAACAGTCTTGCGTTGACGCTGCTCAAACTCACCGCCCCCGGCGTGCCCGACATCTACCAGGGCTGCGAGCTGTGGCAGTTCACCCTGGTGGATCCTGACAACCGTCACCCGGTCGATTACGACCTGCGCCGCCAACTGCTCGACCGGATCGACCGCTTCGACCTGGCCAGCCCGCTCGCCGATCCGCGCCACAAGCTCGCCCTAATCCGGCGCACGCTGGCCCTGCGTGCCGCAGCGCCGGAGCTGTTCCGCGACGGCGACTACCTGCCGCTCGCCGTGAAAGGCGAACGCGCGAACCACGTCTGCGCCTACGCCCGCCGGTGGGGCGACCAGGCGATCGTCGCCGTCATCCCCCGCCTCACCTACAAGTTGCTCGGCGAAGCGGGCGGCCTGCCCCTAGGGGACGCGGTGTGGCAGGACACGGCGCTCGATCTACCGACTGGCCTGCGCGACCGGCCCTGGAAAAACCTTCTCACCGGCGCAAGCGGGAAGCCAGCCGGTGGGTTCATGCTTTCCGAGGTGCTTGCCAGCTATCCGGTTGCACTGTTGCAGGTGATGTAAAAAGTCGGCGCTGGCGGGACGGCATCAACGACGGCAATAACGTTTTCAAGATTGCCGTGTCCGTCGGGGCAACCGCGGTAATGCCTGACGAGAACATCCACGCTGCCATCGAGCGTGCCGATGCCGCGCTCTACCGCGCCAAGGAGGCCGGCCGCAACCGGGTCGAGCTGGACAATGTGACGGGCTAAGCCACGAAACTCGGCGCCTGTGGGACAGCATGGATATCTTCTAGAATTGGCCATTGAACGATTCATGCCGCAGCCCTGCCGATGTCCCTCCACTTCCTGAATTTGCGACGACCCTTCCGCCTTGCCACGGGGATGAGTTGCGCGCTGATGTTGGCCGCCTGCAGCACACCACCGAAAGCACCCCCGCCGGCCTACGAGGCGGAAAATTTCACGCCTTACTCACCCTTCCAGCACGAGCTGGGCCTCAAACCGGAAGCCGCTTGCCGGGTCGGCCAGCGCGCACTGCTGAGCCAGGGCTACCTGCTCGAAACGGTTGCCGAACAGAACCTGCGCGCGACGAAGTATTTCCAGCCCGAAAGCACCCACCAGATGCGCCTCGAGATCACGCTCGTCTGCCTGCCGGTGGGGGGCGGCACGACGATTTTCGCCAGCGCGGTGCAGACGCGTTACGAACTGAAATCCACTTCGGCGAATACGGGCCTCAGCGTGGCCGGCGTCGGCTCGATCTCGCTACCGTGGGGTGCCGACAGCAAGGAGGCAATGGTGAAGGTTGGCGAGGAAACCGTCGCCGACCCGGATTTCTACAACCGGCTGTTCGATCTGATCCGGCGCTTGGCGGATTAGCCTGGCGCGAGTGCCTTTTCCACCAACCGCACCCAGTAGCGGATGCCGGTAGCGATGATCCCATCGTTGAAGTCGTAGTGCGGGCTGTGCAGCATGCAACCGCCTTCGCCCGGCCCGTTGCCGAGCCAGATATAACAACCGGGCACGACACGCGACAGATAGGCGAAATCTTCCGCTCCCATGCTCGGTTTCAGGTGGGTCAATACGTGCTCTCCACCGACGACCTGACGCGCGACTTCGCGGCAGATGAAGCTCGGTTCTTCGGCGTTGATGGTGGGCGGATAGCCACGCTCGTAGTGCAGTTCGATACGCACGCGATGCGTCGTTTCGATGCCGGTGCAGATGCGACCGAGCCCGGCTTCCAGCGCATCCTGCAGTTCCGGCCGGAAGCTGCGCACCGTGCCGCCTAGCACGGCCTGCTCGGGCAGGATGTTGTCGGCATGGCCGGCGTGGAAGCGCGTCACGCTGACCACGGCTGAGTCGAGCGGATCGGTCACGCGGCTGACCAGCGACTGGAAGGCTTGCACCAGGTCGGCACCGGCGAGGATCGCGTCGGTGCCCTGGTGCGGCATGGCGGCATGCGCACCGCGCGCGTTGATGGTGATCTCGAAACGATCGGCCCCGGCCATCACCGGGCCTTCGGTCACCGCGATGCTGCCGGCCGGCAGGCCGGGCCAATTGTGCAGACCGAACACCATCCGCATCGGGAAGCGCTCGAACAGACCTTCCTCGACCATCACGCGGCCGCCGCCTTCGTGTTCCTCGGCCGGCTGGAAGATGAAATAGACCGTGCCATCGAAATGCACCTGCCCTTCCCGGCAAAGGAGCGAGAGCGCCTCGGCGGCGCCGAGCAGCATCGCCGTGTGGCCGTCGTGGCCGCAGGCATGCATGCGGCCCTCGTGACGCGAGCGATGCGGGAAACCGTTGAGTTCGGGCAGCGGCAGCGCATCCATGTCAGCACGCAGGCCGATGGCGCACGGGCTGTCGCCCAGCTTCAAGCGCGCGACCACGCCGGTTTTCGCGATGCCCTCGAAGACTTCGAGGCCGAGCTGCTTCAGGTGTGCCGCCACCACCCCGGCCGTGCGGTTCTCCTCGAAAGCCAGTTCCGGATGGGCATGCAGATCGCGGCGCAGCGTGGCGATGCGGGTCGCGAGTTCAGGTAGAAAAGTCAGGTTCATGTTCGATTCCTCACAGCAGGCAAACACTCTATCACCTACAATCATCGCCATGAACACCACCATTTTGCAAGCCACGGCACTGCGCGCGCTCGAAGTGGAATTCGCGCACGTCACCCCTTCCCTGATGGAACGTGCCGGCGCCTGTGCCGCCCGTGTCGCGCTGGAAACGCTCGCCGGCCGCGCGCTCATTCTCGCCGGCCCGGGCAACAACGGCGGCGATGCTTTCGTCGTCGCGCGCCGGCTTAAGGAAGCAGGCCACGAACCGGTCGTGCTGTTCGCCGGGAAACCCGACACATTGCCCGCAGATGCGCGTGCTGCTCATGCGGCGTGGATCGCTGCAGGCGGCCACTGCAGCGGCGACTATCCCGCCGGCAAGTTCGGCCTGATCATCGATGGCCTGTTCGGCATTGGGCTGGCGCGCGTCATCGAAGGCGAATACGCGAACTGGATCGAACGTGCGAACGCCAGTGGCAGCCCCATCCTCGCGCTCGATGCGCCGAGCGGTCTCAATGCCCTGACCGGGAAGGTCATCGGACCGGTGATCCGCGCCACGCGCACGGTCACCTTCATCGCGCTGAAGCCCGGCCTGCTGACCGGCGACGGCCCGGATCATTGCGGCACCATCGAAGTCTGCGACCTCGGCTTGAGCGTGGGCAAGGACTGCGGCACCGTCATCACGCCGGATCTTTTCCGCGTCTGTCTGAACCCCCGCGCCCGCAACAGCCACAAGGGCAGCTTCGGCAGCGTCGCCATCCTGGGTGGCGCTCCCGGCATGGCCGGGGCGGCGCTGCTCGCCGGACGCGCCGCACTCCGGCTGGGGGCCGGACGCGTCTATCTCGGCATGCTCGAAGCGCTGCAGGTCGATCCCGTGCAACCCGAGCTGATGCTGCGCAAACCGGAAGATGCATTGAATTCGGCGACGGTACTCGCGATCGGTCCGGGGCTTGGCCAATCCATGCCAGCGGGCGAACTGCTCGCGCAGGCACTTGACAGCCAACTCCCGTGCGTCATCGACGCCGACGGCCTCAATCTGCTGGCGCAAGCACCGCAGCTGCAACGCAAGTGTGCCGTCTCTCCAGCGCCGACTTTCATCACACCCCACCCCGCCGAAGCGGCGCGGCTGCTAGGCTGCACCACGGCCACCGTGCAGGCCGACCGCCTCGGCGCGGCGCTGCAGCTGGCCCGGCGCTTCAACACCCACGTCGCGCTCAAAGGCTGCGGCACGATCGTCACCTCGCCCGACGGCCGCTGGTTCGTCAATAGGAGTGGCAACCCCGGCCTCGCCAGCGCCGGCAGCGGCGACGTGCTGACCGGCATGCTTGCCGCGTTGCTGGCCCAGCATTGGACGCCGCTCGAAGCCATCCTCGTCGCAGTGCATCTGCACGGTGCGGCCGCTGATGTTTGTGTGGCAGAAGGTCAAGGCCCCATCGGACTAAGCGCCGGCGAATTGATCGACCCCGCGCGACGCCTCCTCAACGAATGGACAGCCTCATGACTTTTCCGCCCGATCTCGTTGTCGAAGTCGAACGCAACGTACAAGCCGCGCTGGCCGAGGACATCGGCAGCGGCGACCTGACCGCCCTGCTCGCCCCCGCCGGGAAGGCGGCAACCGGCATCGTCACCTGCCGTGAAGCTGCCGTGCTCTGTGGCACTGCCTGGTTCGACGCCTGCCTGCGGCATCTCGATCCCGGCGCCCGCATCGACTGGCTGGCGCGGGATGGCGAACACATCGTCGCCGGCCAGACCATTTGCGCGATCGCGGCCGAAACCCGGGCCCTGCTGACCGGCGAACGCAGCGCACTCAACTTCCTGCAACTGCTCTCCGGCACCGCGACCCAGACGCGGCACTACGTCGACGCCATCGCCGGCACGCGAGCGCAGATCGTCGACACCCGCAAAACCCTGCCGGGCCTGCGGCGCGCCCAGAAATATGCGGTCACCTGCGGCGGTGGCGCCAATCACCGCATCGGCCTCTACGACGGCATCCTCATCAAGGAAAACCACATCATCGCGGCCGGCAGCGTCACCGCCGCGTTCGAGCAGGCACGCCAGCTCGCCCCGGCCGGCGTCTTCATCCAGGTCGAAGTCGAAACGCTGGAACAACTCGCCGAAGCGCTCGACGCCGGCGCCCAAATGATCCTGCTCGACAACATGGACCTGCACCAGATGCGCCAGGCCGTGGGCCTCACCGCCGGCCGTGCCGCGCTCGAAGCCTCGGGCGGCGTACGGCTCGACACCGTCCGCGCCATCGCCGAAACCGGCGTCGATCGCATCTCGATCGGCACGCTGACCAAGGACGTGCGCGCCATCGACCTTTCGCTCAGGCACAGCGAAGGCTGACTCTGCTAGAATCCGCGCCCTGCTGCAAACCACCGCGGAGAGGTGGATGAGTGGTTTAAGTCGCACGCCTGGAAAGCGTGTTTAGGATAATATCCTAACGAGGGTTCGAATCCCTCCCTCTCCGCCAAATGCCTTGATTTATAAGGTAAATTGGCAAAATCATCCACGAGGTGGCAGACCGTAGTAGAAGCAAAACAGCCGACGAAAGTCGGCTTTTTGTTCCCAAGTGTTCCCAAATTGTTCCCGGAATTCCCATCCGATCCCGTCAGACCTGTTCCCGAATTGTTCCCGCCAGACGTTTCAGACTTAATTTTCATGCCCATCCTGACCAGAATTTGATGGTCTCGTTCTGGTTTTGACAATTTTTTTGGGGCGACCAACGGCACGTCGCTTGGTCTTAACACTTACTCTGGGTTGATCTGGAACTGTCGGCGTTCCCAACCTTTGGCGATCGACAAAATCGGCCAAGTCGGTCAAACAGACAAAACGCCTTCCTCCGATCTGCATGGTTGGGATCAGCTCGTTCCCTTCTGAACGTAAATTTCGAAGTCGCTTTAAGGACACACCACCGAGAATTTCGCCCGCTTCACGTTCCGTGATGATCGCCTTCCCACCCGCAGCGGTCATCAGTAAATCCAACGTATTCATTGCACATGCTCCATTCACCATACCAACTTTGATGTTTGACCTCGATGGTCAGGACAAAGTGAATGGTAGGGATGCGATGGGATGTCGCGGGATCGAAATGCGCCCGAAAAGGGCGTATTTCGAGGCGTGTTATCTGACAGATTGAAACTACACACCCGAACCAGCTGGCGACAAATCAAACAGTCAGGAGCTGCCATGCAAGCTACTACTCACGGAGAGCGACATTTGAAATACGACCTTTACGGTCGCGTTTCAGTCACAAGCCCCACCCCTCCATTGCTACGATCAGCGCATCGCAAAATGGAGTTCCAAATGAGCCACGCCATCACAGGAAACAGCATGGAGATTCTTTCCCGCCGCTACAGCCGTTCTCTGCTTCCGCTCGCCATGGCTGCTCGCGAAATTGGCATCAACCTCAGGACGGCACACAACCAGATCAGCAAGGGGGTGTTTCCTGTTCCCACCATCCTGCAGGCCCGACGGCGCTACGTTCATGTCGAGGATCTGGCCGGGTATATCGACCAATTACGCCGCACCGGTGGCGCAGTGAAGAAATGACTATTTCGCTGCCGCACTCAACCTGGCAGCAAGCTCGCGCTTTCCGGTTTTCCTGAGCACTCCAATTGCGGATAGCTGCGGTTCGCGAGGGCGTGACGTGCCTGCTTCCCAGTTGTAGACAGTTTGAACCGACACCAGCAGAAGCCCAGCCACTTCCGGAGCAGACAGTTCGAGTCGCTCCCTCATGGATCGAAATCCCTTGGCGCTGAATCTGATCTTGGATGCAGACTGGTCTGCATCATGTGCGATAGCCGCTTGCGAGCTTCCCTTGTGTTGCCGAGAAAGCTCTTGCTCGACCGCCGACAAGCGTTTTTTCAAGGTAGCGATTTCGGGCTGTTCACGGCTTTCCTACGGCAGAAGCCTGGGTTTGTCGTGATGCCTTCGGCATTTTGGCATAGAGGAACGAAGGCGTGTCCTCGGTATTGAGCTGGAAGATCTTGAGCTTGAAATACGCCATGTCGCGCAAGCCACGCGCACGGCGTCGCAGTAGCGCGATGGACACGTTGCCGGCTTCCAGGCGGGAAGTCGTGATTCGATGATCGGCGTAAGCGCAGATGCCGGAGCGATGGGCCAGCAAGGTCTTCACGAACTTGTTCAGTCCAGCGATGTTGGCCGCCTTGGCCAAGCCGCACCAGTCGTCGAGACGCTGGGCCATCTCGGCGACCGTGGAATTGGGCAGCCACAACCGCTGCAACTGTTCCTTGAGCGCATAGAGGGAGGCCAGGGGCTGGTTCTGCGCCAGCAGTTGATCCAGCCGCTCCTGATCGGTTTGCTTGAGCGTGGTGCGATTCGACAGCAGCAGCCACAGGCTGCCCTTGATCGTCTGCTGCCCGGTCAGATCGCCGAACGTCTTGGCGGCCTTGAACTCGGCGCGGCGGCAATCGCGAATTACCTTGCTGAACATCTGCATGACGTGGAAGCGGTCGAAGACGATGGCCACGTTGGGCAGCGCCTCCCGCACGGCGGCGATGTAGGCCGGCCCCATGTCCAGCGCAACGGCCTCGATGCCGTCGGCGCACTCTTGCGCGAGGGCGTCGAGAAATTCGATCAGCACAGCGGACTCGCGCCCTTCCTTGACCCACAGGATACGACCATGGTTAGCGCCAGGCGACAGGTCATAGACCAGCGTGAAGTAGCTCTGCCCTTTGGCGCGCGCGACTTCATCGACGCCGAGATAGCGAATCCCTTCCAGCGTCTGCGGACGTGGGATCGGGATCGTCTCGGCCAGATGCGCGCACTCGATGGCCTTCACCGAGTCCCACGACAGGCCCGTGTGGCGCGCCACCGTCGAAATTGGCATGTGCCGCGCCATGCCGGCAATCAGCCGGGCGTAGCGTTTCGTCACGCGCGCCTTGGGCAACACGAAGGGCAATGCCTCCACGCGGACATGCCCTGGCGACAGGAACGTCTCGGCGTACTCGATCTCGACTTCGCAGGGGTGTCCGCCGAGCGGGACGTCCTGCACCGTCCGCCGCAACAGGCGATTGACCGTGCCATGTCGCCCCGTGCGGTGATCCAACGGACGGCGGCGGCGGTCACGGTCGCAGATGACCCGCACTCGCCCGCTCTCTTCGTTGAACACAACTTCCTTGATCACTTGCCCCTCAAGCCCCAAAATCTTCGCCGGGATGATCGCTCCCATAATGTTGTACCTACCCGAGTCCTGGAAAACCCGCGTGGATACACCATCTCCGGGATGCCGGTCATCTCATCTCTCCGTAGGATTTACCGGAACAGCCCGATTTCGGATCGATAACGACCCACAGCTTTTTTCAATCCTGCGGTTTCGGTGCGTAGTTCCTTGCGCGCCAGACGGATAACTTCCTCTCGTAGTGCGGCTGCAAAATTCGCCACGTTGATTGCCCTCGCTTCGATGATTGAAATTCGACCAGCACCGCAATGTATCAGATCGGCATAGTGCGGACAGGCGCATGCCGTAACAGGTCAATGCTGAACAGGTACTTCTACTCGCCTGCCGCTTTTATTCTTTCGACCACATCGTGAGAGAGTGCGCGGCACATGATCAGTTCATCCTTGGTTGATTGCCGCATCTTGAGCGCATCGGCGAGAAACTGGCAGCGCTCTTCGATAACCGGGAGAACTTTTCCCCGGATAAAGTCACGCTCATCCTCGGTGAGCCGCTCGTCGCCGATAACCCGAGATATTGCGTCAGGCAACTCGGCATTCATCCGCGAGAGAATGCCGCGAACCAATCGTGGCGCCGCGCCGGCTTCAAGCGCCATGGCATCCCAATGAACCCCTTCGATCCAGCCCGGTTTGTTTTCACCAGCGATGGCCATCGACATGGTTGCTCGCGGCAAGTAAGCCTCGACACAAAGCATGTCGTAGAACGGCGCCACGGCCGCCTTCTGACCTCGCATCAGGAAGGCAATATTCTTCGCATGCGCATCGAGGTTGCCGACCAGATAGTTGAATGCAACCCACTGCAAGATGGCATTGGTCGCCACAATGGGGCGATCGATGAACGGACTTCTGACCAGATCGAACAGGTGCTGTAACCCCAGCCCCCCTTCACTCTCGTATTTCTTCGATGGCGAAACCCCAAGGGCTTGGCACAGGTCGATCTGATGCAATCGCCGAATCGTCTTCACATCCGGAGCGCGGTCAAAGCGCTCAATGACATACAGAGGTTCCGGCAAATGCAGCAAATCCACCTGAGGCACCGGCACCTTGAGCTCAGCGGCCAAGCGCATGCAAAAAAATTCATTGGCCGGACAAAAGGGGAAGTCCGCGCTGGCGTTCTCGGGCTTGACGATATGGGTCGAGGCCGCTGTTCCTTCGGGCAAAAACATGGCGCCTTGTGCGTCGATGCGCAACCCGAGCTTTTCCTGCGCGCCGGCCAGCGACATGCGGATATCGTCCCAGGATGCCATCAATGGCAAGTTGCGCGAGCGCGACTCCTGGATCTTGTCTTGCAGGGCGTCTCGCGACAGAGGCAACAGCTTCTCCTGTACGCCGGAAGCGTCCACTGTTTCGGGAAGCAACGATAGAGCACCGGCCGTATCCTGTCCATGACGAAGCAGCAAGGCCCAGGTGTCCTTCGGGTCGATACGATCCCTCGACGCAATCAACTCGCGCAATCGCCCCTCGGGCAACAGATTCTCGAAGAACCATTCCACGTGACGGATATCGGCCAAGTCCCGATACGTTCGTGTCGTCAACGGAAAGGAAGGCGATAAGGCGTAGGCACTCCATCCAGCGTCGTAGTCGAACGACCAGCGGCCTTCGGCAACATCGAGAAAGCCCACCAGGTCGCCATTGGCCAGAACACGCAACCGGCTCATGCGCCGTTACCTGTTGTCTCGGGTGCCATGGGTAGCCCCAATCTGACTTCAATACCGAAACGCTGACATACGGCGAGCACCTTGCCGATTTGGGCGGTCGCCTTTCCCTGCTCAACACCATTCAGGAACGGCAGGCTGACATTGCACAAAGCGGCGGCATCCCGCTGCGTCAGGCCGGACTCCTTGCGAACCCGTCGCACGGTATCCCCCAGCTCCCGAACAGAGGTGATCCTGATTTCCCTGGCCATGACGCGCCCCAAAAGATAAACGACCGTTGAATTTTCCCCTACTCCGTCCTCTGGAGCAAGAAAAACTCAGCGATCGCTGATTATTCTTATGGTCGCTGCTGCCTTCCGGCAACGACCACCAGCTTCACTTCTTCTTGGCCTTGCCCTTGTTGGCAACTTTTTCCTTGAAATTGGCGCCGGCCGTGAACTTCGGGACGGTTGTCGCCTTGATCTTGAGCTTCTCTCCCGTCTTCGGGTTCTTGCCTTCGCGAGCAGCACGGGCTGCGGACTTGAAGGTTCCGAAGCCAACCAGTTGCACCGTATCCCCTTTGGAGACGGCCGTCACAATCTCTTCGATCAGGACATCCAGGGCGCGGCCAGCAGCGGCCTTGGACAGTTCTGCCTTTGTCGCCAACGCTTCGATAAGCTCGGATTTGTTCATCAAGGTACTCCCTTCGGTGTGTGGAAAAAATGGGATTCTCTCATTGTCGCGAAGGCACATTGCGGGACAGTACCCGTGACGCTGCATCGAGGTCCATGCCTTCCGTGGGCGGGCGTCCATCCCGGCACAGGTTGATCTCATAGCGAATGGCATACGGTATGGCGCTTCCTTGCTGAGTCGGCACCCCCTCCTGGATCAGGGTCGCCTCCAGTCGGGCACATCCAGCTGTCGGGAATCGCTGCAAGGTCCTGACCTTGACCATGACCGGCGCAGACGAACGGGTCTGTGCCTTGAAGAACTCAGCCATGCTACCATCCAGACTCCCTTCGGCCATGCCATTGGGCGCATCGATTGCCGTCAGCAGGTGCTGCTTCAGATCAGCGGCAAGAACATCGGCGCTCGTCAGGAGCGCAAAGAAACAAAGGGCCATTGCAGATCGCATCATCGGTTGTAATAGCTATTCACGCGCTGTTGCACGGTGGTTTGGACGTTCTGCCCGAAGGACGACACATCGGGCAATCGGACACTGGATGCCACCTCCTGGATGAACTCGCTCATGTCGATCCGGGAAAAATCGAGCTGCTCGAATTCGGCCGTGGTGAAGCCGGAGCAATCGGGATTCTTGCCGCTGCCCCAGGTCTTTCCGATCTGTCCCCTGCCCTGTTCGTTGATGATCCTGGCCAGTCTGGAGTTGAAGCAGCAGTAGGACTGGGTCTGCTCGATACAGGTTTTGATGATCGGCACCCGCGCCGAACAGTAGGAACCAACATGCACGCAAAGATTGGCATCGCGGTGCATGGCCAGCAATTGTTCCGATTGTTCGCAGGACAGCAGCTCGGACAACAGCTGCAAGGCGATGGCGGCCGCCAGCGAATACGGATCGAAATAGAAATTGAAGCTGCCGAGCGATCCCAGCGAGTAGATCGGCCCTCCAAGCAGTCCGCTGGACACGGTTCCCGTCGACAAGGTCAGTCCATAGAACGTGAAGGACGGCTGGAAATTCGTTGGGGTAAACAACACCTCCGAAGAGATCATGGCTTGCGCACCGGCTTCGACATAACTGGTGAACTCCGGGTACATGAAGTCGAACATGTACTTGCTACCCGCATTGATGGCCAGTTGCCCGCCGATCATCACGCCCTGCATGGCGGTGGCCATGAGATTGTGGTTGGATCGCGCAGCGCCGCCCCCACCCTTCTTGCAGCAATCGACCAGGCCGAACAGCTTCTTGCGACACCGTTCCTCTGCCCCCTTGAACAGAGTCAGATCGGCTCCATACACCCCGGCTTCACGGGCCGCCTCCATCGAGGCCATCGCCCGCCCGAAGTCCTGATCGGGCGGGTTGCTCGTATCGAAGCAGTTGCTTCCGCCCTGACAGAAAGATCGCTGGTCGCAGACCGTCTGCTGCGTTTGCGTCGCCGCCGAGGTTTGGCATGAATAGGTCCGTTCGCTCATGTCGCAGCCACCCGAAGACAAGGGGTCGATGCACTGTGAAGAGACAAACGTGCATCCGCGATCGATCAAGGGCTGGCAATCATTCGTGAGCGTCGAACCCGCGCAGGTGTAGTCCTCCGTTCGCGCCCAGCAGGAGTCCCCTGCACTTTGCGCACCGCTAGGCAAAGGCGAGACTGTTGTCAGGCAGACCTGCAGGCCATTGATCGTCTTGCAGGGGGTGCTGTCGGTACACGTCGTGGCGGCATGGACGCAGTTCGCGCTGGTAGCATACGACGTGCATTGACTGGTATCCAGCGTGTTGGACGTGATCGTGTAGGAGGTATTGAGTTCGACGACGGTCGGTGTCGCGGTCGATGCGGTGACGTTGGTGCACTGATAGCGCCGGGTATATTGGTTGCAAGAGCCATCGAAGGCCGTGCTGTCACAGGTGGCGCTGATCTGAGTGCACCCTTGCGTCGCCTTGATGGCCGCGCAGTAGTCGATGTGGTTGTCGGCAATGCAGGAGTAATCATCCTGATACTGCCAGCAGGTGGCCGTGGAATTCAGTCCCCCCGCCGGTGGCGTGACGCCCGCAAGACACACTGTCGCGCCGCTTGAATCGAGCTTGCAGGGCGTGGAATCAACGCACGTATGCGCCGACAGGCGGCAACGGGAATTCTGCGCATAGGACGAACATTGACTCGTATTGGCTGTGTCCGTCACCAGTGTATAGGTATTGTCGAGCCTCACCGTATTGGTGGGGGCTCCCTGGCTGGCGCCACAGCGGAAAGTCTTGGTGTAGGTATTGCACGTGCCGTTGAACGCGGTATCGCTGCACACCGAACTGGTTTGTCCGCAACCCGCCGCGGTCAATGCCGAGCAGTAGTCGATGGAGTTGGGCTTGATGCAGGTGTAGGTGTCCTGGTACTCCCAGCATCCACCGACTTCGGCAAGCGTTACCACCACGCCGGAAATCGTCTTGCTTGCCGCCGTATCGACGCAGGTCGAACCATCCAGGCGGCAATCGCCAGCCAGCGCCAAGCGACATATCGATAACAGCAAGCCTACGACGACCGCCCAGTGCCTCATCATTGCGCCCGTTGCTGCAATGTCGCACACTGGTTCGATGTCCAGTTGCTCACCGTCTTGGACATCGGCAGTTGCAATGGCGCCCCCGTCCCGGTTCCCCCGGATGAATTGCATCCCGAACTGACGTTGCGCATCGAAGGGGTACAGGTCGTGCTGTTGCAGCTGACGCTGAAATACACATACAGATTGCAGCCGAAGCCCAGGTTGCTGACGTAGTAGTCGGTCACGGACTGGCCTGGCGCAACGGCTACGGGGAAGCGGCCATAGCTGCCGTTCCATGGATAACCGATCCAGTTGTAGTCGTAGCGATTCACCCCGTCGTAGGACCGATAGGGCTCGACTTCATACGAGCGACCATTGCTCCCGCAGAAGACATTCATGGCCATGTAGGGATCGACACACCAGCTACAGTCCTTGAATGCCGTGCGGCCAAGCCATGCACCCGGCGTACATTGGCCAAATCCAACCGTGACAGAGACACCACGACGGCAGCTCAAGGTCTCGTATCCCTGAACCGTCTGGTTGCACTGGTAGTTGTAGCTCGTGCTGACCGCAATTTGCCGGCCGATGTAGCAACTGGCGTTGCTCAAGGTCTGCATCTGCTCGACACATTGATACAGGTGATGCTGATCGACGCTGATCTGGCGCGCAGTCGAACAGTAGTTGCTGGTGACGGGGCGGTACTCGGTACAGATTTCCGTCGAGAACACCGCCGGCGTCGTCTCCGTAACAACACGACACTGTTCCGTCGCAGCACCGATATTGAATCCACCGAGCTGAATCGTCGGGTTGGCGGCTATCGCGTTATTGCGGGTGATCAGCGGATCGGTGGCTCGGTCAATCGAAAAGTCCGGTCGCACACTGGGGTTGTTGGCCACAAAATTCACCGCATCGCATTCCTGCCGCCGATACGCATCCGCATCCGGTGTCTGAGTCGAGCAGTCCATCACCTTGGCAACACCAGAACCAGAAAGTTGCCCCTGCCCTCCCTGGAACAGTCCGGTCTGGCTGGTGGACTGTCCATAGCCGGGAACGATGGTCGCGGCATTCGCCGTGCCAATACCCTGCTGCGCTCCTCCGATCACTCCTGACCCGAGCGATCGTCCATCGCTGAATGCCGTCGTCGCATCGTAGCCTTGCGCAGCAACCGGCCCGATCAACAGAACCAGCAATCCCCAAAGAAGGCCGATTGCTTTCACTGTCGGCGACCTTCCAGTTTTGCGGCGAAGCGCCTTGCCTGCTCTGTCCAAGAGGGCGCCTGTCGTTCGATCAGATCGAGCGCATATCCCTGGCTCACATCGCCATCGACCTTCACGAAGCTCGATGGCGATGCGCAACCATCGGTGCCAATTCGATTCGCCTGTGACGATTGGACCAGCACCAGCGCAGGCACCTGCGTGATCTTGAACTGGGTAAATGCGGGCGGATGGACGATTGCCGTCACGTTCCGTTTTCCGACCAGATGGGCGATCTCCTCGCCCATCCGGGTCAGCGAGTTGCCCTTCAGTCCGCGCAGAACCAGAACGGCACCCGTTCGTTCCGACTCGGCGACGATGCGTTCCAGCGACCCCTTTGGCATCGAAAAGGAAACGAACACCATCAATTCCGTCCTCCCTGTCGATGCCGCTGGCCTGGATATCGGCAAGGAACGGAAAGATTCGGCGATCTGGCCCACATCCGTATTCCGGGTTTCTGGCTTGGGCAGGTTCTCCACACGGGGAACCACAGGCGCCGCGGGAGACGTCACTTTCTTGCCATCATCTCCGCCGAGGACTGCCTGCATACGCTGTTGCGCCTGACGCACATCGAAATCGGTAGGCAGTGCGGCTTGCGCCCATACCGCAGAGGTCAGGCTCCACCAGACGGCAATCAGAATCGGAACTGAACAACGGCGCATCGCTCAGAACGCTCCCTGGCAGCAGTTGCGCTTGCGGAACACCATGTAGGCGAAATCCTCGCCCTCGAAGGGATACTCCTTGCCGGCGCCCCACAAGATCGTCGAGCGGCCCAATGGCTGACAGCACTTTCCGGCGATTTTTTCGGTCTGCGGAATCGGGTACAGCATCTGGTACTTGTAATTGGTCTTGTCCATGATCGGCTGCGGGTAGTAGCCGCATAGACCGTCTTCCCCCGAAGCGGCCCACATCAAACCCTCGCGGTGCATCTTGGCAATCAGCCGAGTCATTTCGAGGCTGGAGGCCTGCACGCCGCCGATATGGGCCTGCACGTTGCCATTGAGGGGATACAGGCTGCCCTGGCAGCCCGCGCACCAGAACAAGGTATTTGACGGAAACCCGGTGGTCGCGGCCACGCAGTCGGCCGCACATGCCGCGCGTGCCGGAAGGCTGCCGAACAACGCCACATCCGGATTGAAAATGAAAGTCAATTCATCGTCATTCCACATCGGGTCCAGCTCGGTGAGATACGCCACGTCGAACGAGCTTTGCTCCAAGCAGGCGTTGTCGAAGATCGCCTCCAACCAGAAAATGACCGGATCGACGTACCAATGGACCTGATAGAAGGAGGATGTCGAGGTGCTGTCCTGACTGAAGCGCGATCCCCGCGGCGCATCGAAGCCGGGATTGAGTTCGATCCCGCCCAGGCTGGTCATGCAAAACGGACGGCGAACGACATCCACCCGCCGCACCGGCTCCCAGAAGCTCACCTTGAAACCGGCACGCAATTGGGATGGACAAAAGCAGACCGGGGAACCGCCCGGGTTCGGGGTATCTTCCTGATCGAGCGACAACAGATCCATGCCACCGAAGCGCAAGGGCATCATGCAGCTCCAGCAGATGTCGGTGATGGGATTGGCAAAACGACCTGTGCAGGTGGCCGTTGCCCATGCCGATGAAGATGCGAGCACCAGCATCGCCAGAAAAATCTTACGGACGAACTTCATCGATACGTAACCTCTTGCCGTCCTGACTGACGATGGCCGGAACCTGCTGGATACCCAGCCGCCTGACCAACGTGCCGCCCTGGTCGAAATAGACCGGACGCTTCCAGCTGCGCATGAGCTTCAGGGGTTGCCCGCCAACGAGAATGGGCTTGGCACCCCTGCCGGACTCGCCCATCGATCGCAGGGCAAATGCGACCTGTTGCTTATCCCCGCCATCGAAAAACACCAACTTCCTCGTCAGTGCGACATGGTCCAGCGGATTGATCTGCGTCCCCTTGGCAAACAGGAGGTGACCTTCGGCATTGCGAATATCGCCGGCCAGAACCATCGCGGGATGGACATGGAAGCTTCTGGGGGTTTGCGTCGCCTTGATGCCGGAGATCGTTTTCGGCGATTCAATTCCCCGGACAACGCGGTCGCGATATTCCACCTGCTTGCGCGCCAGATCCCCGGATTTCGCCATCTGTTGCAACCGGGACTGGATCACTTCGATCAGGTCGGGTTCGCCGATTTCATAGGTCGGCCCGACCGATCCGAGATCGATGGCAAATACCGCCGACGGCAGCCAGAGAAACAGCAGGAAGGAGAGCCGAACAGGAACCGACATGGGCGCCGATTCTGGCTTCGACGACAGGCGTCAGGAATTTGAAATACGTCCTTTTGGGGCGTATTTCGGCCAGCGCACCTGCCAAATGGCGCTCCGACATGTCGGCATAAGCAGCATCAGACTGGATGGCACTTCCCTCCGCGCCGTCCCGCCAGCGCCGACTTTTTTGGCTTTCCGTTACCCGCCATAGAAATCGCAACAGCGTCAAAACAGGCTTGACAATCTCACGTCATCGGAAGATATTAATATCTCACGTTAACGTAAGATATGGAGATTGCCATGCACACACCAGACATCACGATTCACATCGATCAAACATTGGATACCGTGACGCAACAGGGGTTGGAATCGTCCATGCGCGAGATTGATGGAGTGATTGCACCCCGATTCAATCTGCCACATATGCTTGTAGTTTTGTATAACTCGGAGAAAACCAACCCTGCAGCACTACTGGATGCTGTCAGGAGCAAGGGGTATCAAGCACAGCTTGTTGGCATGTAATGCTGGAAGAACAAAATCTATTCCATAAGATCGGTGATGTGGCCAATATCTTGGGCACAACCATTCGGGCCATCCGTGAATCGCCCCGGGTTTCGTGGAGGCCATTTAGATTAAGTAGCGACCGTGGCAACTGACTGTTGGGAGAGTTGTCGATAGTAGTTTGCCTCGGCTTCTGCCGGCGGAATATACCCGATGGGTTCCA
>JBFLYR010000006.1:0-129468 GCA_040756595.1 Pseudomonadota bacterium
CGGCCAAAATCCAAGGTTCCCCTCAGACCCCATGTCAGTAGCTTCGATCTCGCTACCAACACCCAAACCCACCAGCTCGACTCAGCAAGCACCTACACCTATCGGCTGTTATTTTTTTAAAGAACGCGCTGCATCAAGCAGCGAAGAGCGGCGCATTATACGTATTCATCGAGTCACGTCAACGACTCTTAAAAATAATTTTCAGGAAAGCGTAACGCGGGCAAATTTTCGCTTTCCTACTTGCAGGACAAGTGTGCTCCCCGCTGACAGCATCAAAGCCTTGTCACTGACCTTTTCGCCATCGAGACGTACACCGCCGCCATCAATCAAGCGCATGGCCTCGGAAGTGCTCGCGACCAAGCCAGCCTGCTTCATGACCTGTGTAATTGACGCTGCGGCAATTGACAGTTCCGGCATGTCTTCGGGCATTGCGCCGCGCTGGAAGCGCGCCAGAAAGCCTTCATGCGCCCTATCGGCATCCTTTTTGCCATGAAAGCGTGCGACCAACTCCTTCGCAAGCATGACCTTGATGTCGCGCGGATTCATTCCCGCTTCCATATCCCGCTTCAGATTGGCAATATCCTGGCTGGAACGGAATGACAGCAGATCGTAATAACGCCACATCAGATCATCGGAAATCGACATGAGCTTGCCGAAGATTTCCTGGGGTGGCTCGGCAATGCCAATGTAATTACCCAGCGATTTGGACATCTTGTTGACACCATCCAGGCCCTCCAGCAATGGCATCATCAGGATGCATTGCGGTGGCTGGCCATAATGCTTCTGCAACTCGCGGCCAACCAGCAGGTTGAACTTCTGGTCGGTGCCACCTAATTCGACATCAGCACGCATGGCAACTGAGTCATAACCCTGACAGAGCGGGTACAGAAACTCATGGATCGCAATTGGCTGGTTACCACCATAGCGTTTAGCGAAGTCATCGCGCTCCAGCATCCGGGCAACCGTGTGGTGGGCCGCCAGTTTGATCATTCCCGCCGCACCCAGGATATCAAACCAGTTAGAGTTGAAACAGATCTCAGTCTTTTCCGGATCAAGGATTTTGAAGACCTGATCCTGATAAGTCCGCGCATTTTGCTCGATCTGTTCTCGCGACAAAGGTGGGCGGGTTGCATTCTTGCCAGTCGGATCACCGATCATTCCCGTGAAGTCGCCGATAAGGAACATTACGTGGTGACCGAGTTCCTGAAAATGGCGAAGCTTGTTGATGAGTACCGTATGCCCGAGGTGCAAATCCGGCGCAGTAGGATCAAAACCCGCTTTCACTCTGAGTGGACGCCCGTTCTTCAGTCGCTCCAGAAGTTCAGCTTCAACCAACAGTTCCTCTGCGCCACGTTTGATCAGCGTAAGCTGGGATTCGACATCAGTCATGCTTTATTACCGGATATTCAATGAGTTGATAGTCTGCTAGACTTGAATGCTATTCAAGGCACAGACGACTATTGCCATGCAGCCAATTCTAAACCAAGCAATCGGCACCTCCTTTCTTCGCAAAGCCACACGTCCCTTGTGGCTTGCCGGCACTGGTGCTGTAGCCATGTTATTCATGGCGACCGCTTTTGGTACAGCGCAAAACACGGTGGTCTTCGATGGAAAACTTGAAGAGGTCATCGAGAATGTCGCAACACCGGTTCCCGGTGAAATAGCAGTTGCTGTAAATCGTCATGCGCGCGAAATCATCATTCAACGCGGCGACAACCTGGCCAGCATTCTTGACCGGATGGGTATCAGCGATGCGGAAGCGTTTCAGTTTCTTCGTAGTGATACAAAGGCCGGTGCGCTTGCCCGCCAACTCGCTCCCGGAAAGACGTTCAGCGCACAGGTTACCGAAGACGGGGAATTGCTGTCCCTGGTTTTTCCTTTCAATGGAGAGCGCGCGACCGCCCTTTTCGTCGGAAGGACGCCTGATGGCTTTACTGCAGACATTCTGACGCTCGATGTCGAAGCAAAAGTCACCCTAAAGTCAGCCATAGTCCAGCACTCCCTCTTTGGTGCGGCCGATGCTGCCGGAATTCCGGATAGCATTGCCGTGCAGCTGGCGGATATCTTTGGTGGAGACATCGATTTCCACCGAGACTTGCGCAAGGGCGACAAGTTTTCGGTCATTTACGAAACCGCAAGCCATCAAGGAAAAGCCATCGGCACGCAGCGCATTCTCGCTGCCGAGTTCATCAATGACGGCAAGCCATATCGTGCTTTTTGGTACCAGCCAGAAAATGGTAACGGCGGCTTCTATACCGAAGAGGGGCGAAGCGTCAGAAAAGCCTTTCTGCGTTCCCCGCTGGAGTTTTCCCGCATTTCCTCGGGATTTTCCAATGCACGCTATCACCCGGTATTACGTGAAACCCGAGCGCATCGCGGCATTGACTATGCTGCCCCGACCGGCACGCGCGTTAAAACGACAGGAGACGGCATCATAGATTTTGCCGGCACCCAAGGCGGCTATGGCAAGGTCGTAATGGTGCGTCACCCAGGCAACCGAATCACTGTCTATGGCCATCTCTCGGGATTTGCCGCAGGAATGAAGAAGGGTACCCGCGTGTCACAGGGCGAAGTAATCGGCTATGTCGGCGCCACCGGAATTGCCACCGGACCGCACCTTCACTATGAGTTCAGGGTCGATGGCATCCATCGGAATCCGCTCACGATAGCCTTGCCCGATGCGGCACCGCTTGATCGTGCGCAGTTGCCTGCCTACAGAGCCAAGGTGGCTGACTTGTCAATGCAGATCGAAGCCATTCGGGATACACGGGTTGCACTACTCGACTGACCATTAACGCAGAGGGCGCCCAATTGGGCGCCCTCTGCGTTTTCGTACGGATCAGTGTGCGTCAGGCCGAGAAAGATGACCCGCAGCCACAGGTACTCGTCGCATTCGGGTTCTTGATGACGAACTGTGAGCCTTGCAGGCCCTCGCTGTAATCGATCTCGGCACCAACGAGGTATTGGAAACTCATGGGGTCGATCAGCAGCGTGACACCATTTTTTTCCATGATCGTGTCGTCTTCGTTGGTCACTTCGTCAAACGTAAACCCGTACTGAAAACCGGAACAGCCACCGCCGGTTACAAAAACCCGCAGCTTCAGTTCTGGATTACCTTCTTCAACGATCAGTTCCTTGACCTTGTTTGCCGCGCTGTCGGTAAAAATCAGCGGGGCGGTCATTTCGGCGGGCGCATTCATCTTTTTTCTCCTGGGGGTTAGTTCAGCGGCACATTATCCAATGCAGGGTAGTGCCGGTCAAATGCAGCATATTGCGGTACTACAATTTTTTTCAATGCGTGTTTGCCAGCTTCAACTCTACAGCTTTGGCAGAACCCGCGCCTCGATGCAACAAACGGCCCTGCACAACTGCGCCCAGATGGATCTCGATCGAGTTGTACTCGACATCACCGGCGACGCGAGCACGCGGTTGCAGCTCAAGCGAATCGGTCGAGCGCACGGGGCCGTTGATTGAGCCATTGACCACCAGATGAGGTACAACCACCTCCCCATCGACCCGCGCGTGTTCGCTGATCACCAGGGTGCCCGGGTGGTCTCCCGCTGCACAGACATTCCCGCGAACTTCTCCATCGATACGCAATCCACCCGTGAAGGTGACATTGCCCTCGATCGTCGTTCCTGCTCCGATCAGGGTATCGATACGGCTATTGGGTTTGTTTGTCTTTCCGAACATGTCGATGCTCCTTGGAAACCATGACCTAGACTATTTTTTCTTGATCTTTGACAGGCGCTCCAGCACTGCAAGTTCCTCCTGGAGCCGGGCGTTCTCTTCCAGCAGCGCGCTCTGCCTATCCGTAAGTAGCTGCTGTGTCGCCCGCTCTATTTGCAGATCGTTCTCGCTTGCTACCAGCAGCCCGCGCAATTTTGCAACTTCCTGCTCCAGCGATGCATTCGCAGCCTGCAGGGCGCTGATTTCATTCTGATTGAAGCCGGCGATCTGCCGACCGAAATCGAAAACCCAAACTGCCAGTCCGGCTAACACTATAAGAATAACCGCGATCCCGAATGCTCTCAAACGCCAGGGGACTTGCGTCCGGACAGCGACTTGTGGGGCAAAAATGCCTGACTTGCCGCGCAAGCGCCGCAGAATCAAGGCAAGACGGGAACTTGTGTAAGACCAAGGCATTCGTCTAAGCCAAACATCAAATTCATGTTTTGCACGGCCTGCCCGGCAGCACCCTTGACCAGATTATCGATCACTGAAAGTACAACGAGGGTATCGCCACCTTGAGGACGATGCACGGCCATGCGACAGGTATTTGCCGCCCGAACCGAACGGGTATCGGGATGTGACTTGGCCGGTAGTACATCGACAAAACTCTCGCCTGCAAAGCGTTTTTCATATAGCGACTGGAAGTCCTCTTCGCGTGTAATGCGCGCATACAGCGTCGCATGGATGCCACGAATGATTGGCGTCAGATGGGGAACGAAAGTCAGCCCGACTTGGGCACCGGCAATTCCAGATAAGCCTTGGCGGATTTCCGGCAGGTGGCGATGGCCAGCCACACCATAGGCCTTGAAATTGTCGGAAGCCTCAGCGAACAGGATGTGGGTTTCCGCCTTGCGGCCGGCGCCCGAAACACCCGATTTGGCATCGGCGATCAAATGATTGATATCGACGCAGCCCGCTTCGATCAAGGGCAGGAAACCAAGTTGCACCGCTGTCGGATAGCAACCGGGATTCGCGACCAACCGCGCCCCCCTGATCTGCGCACGATTCAATTCCGGCAAACCATAGACCGCTTCGGCCACGAGATCCGGGGCCGCATGGGTCATGCCGTACCATTTTTCCCAGACGGCGGTGTCCTTGATGCGAAAATCCGCGGCCAGATCGATAACGCGTACGCCGGCATCAAGCAGGCTGCGGGTTTGCTGCATGGCCACACCGTTGGGCGTGGCGAAGAAGACGATCTGGCAGTCCTTCAGCGGAGCGGCGGCCGGATCGCTAAAACGCAGACCGACACGGCCGCGCAAACTGGGAAACATGTCGGCTACCGCACTGCCGGCCTCGGCACGTGAGGTAATCGCCGTCAATTCTACTTCCGGGTGCTGCGCCAGCAAGCGCAGCAATTCAACGCCCGTGTAACCCGTACCGCCAACAATACCAACCTTGATCATGTCCAGTGCTCCAGAATTCTTTTGAGCGGGTCATCATAACCGACAATGACCGGAGACAAAAAAGCCGCCCGAAGGCGGCTTTTTGCAGAAGCGAAATAATTAACGCTTCGAGAACTGCTTGCGGCGGCGCGCCTTGTGCAGACCGACCTTCTTGCGCTCGACCTCACGCGCGTCGCGCGTAACGAAACCGGCCTTGGAAAGCTCGGGCTTCAAGGCGGCGTCGTATTCGATCAGGGCACGCGTGATGCCGTGGCGCACGGCACCGGCCTGACCGGATTCGCCACCGCCAGTGACGTTAACCATGATGTCGAATGTGCCCAGATGCTGGGTCAGTTCGAGCGGCTGGCGCACGATCATCCGGCCAGTTTCGCGGGAAAAGAACTCATCCACCGGCTTGTCATTGACAACGATCTTGCCGCTGCCGCTTTTCAGGAACACGCGGGCCGTCGCTGTCTTGCGGCGTCCGGTGCCATAGTAGTAATTGGCCGACATAATTTCTCTCAGTCCTGTCAGATTTCGAGCGTTTTGGGCTGCTGTGCCGAGTGCGGATGCTCACCGCCGGCATAGCACTTCATTTTCTTCAACATGGCGTAGCCAAGCGGCCCCTTGGGCAACATGCCCTTGACGGCCTTTTCGAGGACGCGGGAAGGGAAGCGTTGCTGCAGCTTGATGAAATTGGTCTCGTAAATGCCGCCGGGGAAGCCGGAGTGGCGGAAATATTTCTTGTCCTGCGCCTTGTTGCCGGTCACGCGCAGCTTGTCTACATTGACGACGACAATGTAATCACCGGTATCGACGTGCGGCGTGTATTCCGTCTTGTGCTTGCCGCGCAGGCGACGAGCGATTTCAGCGGCCAGACGGCCGAGCACCTTGTCCGAGGCGTCGACGATAAACCAATCGCGCTTGACTTCATGCGGTTTGGCGGAAAAAGTCTTCATGGAGGGTCCTTGCTACCTGATTCACACAACTTGGTTGGCGCACGAACCGAAAACAACTGGCCCGCAACGCGGAAAGCCGCGCATGGTATCCCAGGCAAGCATGAAAAGTCAAACATTTTTCCACCCTTATTCCGTGCCATCCCGCCAGCGCCGACTTTTGCCCGGCCGCGACCGAATACAATCGTCCAGACCTCACAAGGAGATTGGCAATGCTCGAATGCACGGTACGTTGGCACCATCACGGCATGAGTTTCATCGCGGAAACCGGCACCGGCCACATGGTGGCCATGGATGGCGCGCCCGAAGCGGGCGGTCACAACCTGGCGCCCCGGCCGCTGGAGTTGCTGCTGGCGGGCGCGGGGGGATGCACGTCATTTGATGTCGTCTCGATCCTGAAGAAGGGTCGGCAGGACATCGTCGATTGCGCCGTCCGGATCTCTGCGGAGCGTGCCGACGAAGATCCGAAGGTTTTTACCCGCATTGACATGCATTTCGTCGTCACGGGGCGTGAATTGAAACCGGAGGCCGTCGAGCGGGCGATCAAGCTGTCGGCGGAAAAGTATTGCTCCGCCTCGATCATGCTGGGCAAAACCGCCCTGATGAATCACACATGGGAAATCGTCGAGGTTTGAGCCTGTCTCAAACCCAGTAAGCGGTCTTCGTCATGAACTTGGCCGCCACTTTCATTGCGCCCTTGGCGACAAGCGGCAACTCGGCGGCGCCCAGACTGAGCGCCGTCTGGGCATGGGAGATTTCGTCGGCTTTCATCTGGTCAATGACGGCCTGAGAGCGCAGGTCGGCAGGCGGCAACTGGCTCATATGGCTGTCCAGATGCGCCTCGACCTGGCGCTCGGTCTCGGCGACAAACCCCAGGCTGACCGGATCGCCCAGGCGACCGGCGATGGCGCCAATTGTCCAGGCGCCGGCATACCAGAGCGGATTGAGCAGGCTTTTCCGACCGCCGAGCTCCTCGATGCGCCGCTCGGTCCAGTTGAGGTGCTCGGTTTCTTCCCAGGCGGCATGCTCCAGCGCCTCGCGGACGACGCTCTCCTTGGCGGTGAAAGCCTGGCCGGCATAAAGCGCCTGCGCACAGACTTCGCCGACATGGTTGATGCGCATCAGCGCAGCAATATGATTGCGTTCTGACTCGGTCATCTCGGCTTCAGGCAAGTCTTCACCTGGCATCGCTCGGGAGGTTGGCGCCTTGGCGAAAACAGTGCGCAAAGCCTGGTCGATTTGCAGAATCAACGGATCAAGTAAGCTCACGTCCGGCTCCTAATTTGCATTGGGGTGCTTGCCCAGACGCAGGGCTTCACGCCCCTCGTCCGCCGTATAAATCACGTTGCCGACCGGACAGAAGTAATCACGAGACAGTGCTGCATGATGCCGATTGGTTGGCTTGTTCTCGACGGGGCGCCATACGCTGCGCCGTGCCAATGTCCAGGTCCCGTCATGATGCCCGGTCGCATAGATCTTGTATTCGCGGCTTTCGCAGCGCATGCCTTCATAGGTGATGTTCGTGGCACCGCCACTGGTGCGCACCACGAGCGCGTAGCGCACCACGCCATCCTTGCCGACGCTCAGCGTGGCGGCATCGATGAAATATTTGTGCGTGGTCGTTGCGCTGACATAGAACTCGCGCAGATTGGCTTCCTGCGGGAAGGTGGGCAATTGCAGTGCCTCTTCTTCCCACTTGGGAGCATCCGGATCGTCGTCGTCACGCAGGCCGAGGCCAGCCAGGGCTGCACCGGAAAGCAGCAGACTAATCAGCAAGAAGGGCAGGAACGCGAAGCGCTTCATTGGTCGGCGACCCGTTCCCGCTCTTCCGGTGCCTGCCTGACAGTGAGCGACCAGCCGGGTATGCGCATCGGCGAATGAAACAGCAGTCGCGCCAGTTCGGTCAGCGCCTGCTCATAGACCATACGCTTGAACTCAATCACCGACTCGAGCGGCACCCAGTAATTGCTCCAGCGCCAGGCGTCGAATTCCGGCTTGGGCGTGGCGCGCAAGCTGATGTCGCTGTCACGGCCAGTCAGCCGCAACAGGAACCAGATTTGTTTCTGGCCTTTGTAGGTACCGCGCCATTCGCGGCGCACCCAATGTTTCGGAACGTCGTATCGCAGCCAATCACGCGTGCGGCCGAGGATACGGACATGCTCGGGCTTGAGCCCGACTTCCTCGTACAGTTCGCGGAACATCGCCTCTTCGGGCGTTTCCCCCTTCTTGATCCCGCCCTGCGGGAATTGCCAGGAATGTTCGCGAATCCGTTTGCCCCAGAACACCTCGTAACGCTGATTGGTGAGAATGATGCCGACGTTCGGGCGATAACCTTCCCGATCGAGCATGATGGAACCCCAATGTGTTTGTCTGGGACAGATTGTTCCACATTCGCCTGATCGAGGAAAGCCGGGCGGGCAGGTAAAATCCGTAGCTTATTGTCGAACCAAGGAAATCCCGTCATGCGTGCCAGCCAGTTTTTCATCGCCACACTCAAGGAAGCCCCGTCCGATGCCGAGGTCGTCTCGCACAAGCTGATGACCCGCGCCGGCATGATCCGCAAGCTGGCCGGTGGCATCTACAGCTACATGCCGATGGGGCTGCGGGTCATCCGCAAGATCGAGGCGATCATCCGCGAAGAGATGAATCGCGCTGGCGCGATCGAACTGCTGATGCCGCTGATCCAGCCGGCCGAACTGTGGCAGGAAACCGGCCGCTGGGACAAGATGGGGCCGGAAATGCTGCGCGTGAAAGACCGCCACGACCGCGACTTCATCATCCAGCCGACCTCGGAAGAAGTCATCACCGACATCGCGCGCAGCGAGATCCACAGCTACCGCCAGTTACCGAAAAATTTCTATCACATCCAGACCAAGTTCCGCGACGAACGCCGTCCGCGCTTCGGCGTGATGCGCGGCCGAGAATTCACGATGAAGGATGCCTACTCCTTCGATCGCAACGAGGCCGATGCCGAGAAGAGCTATCAGGCGATGTATGCAGCCTACGTCAAGATCTTCGAGCGGCTCGGACTGAGCTTCCGTGCCGTGCGCGCCGATACCGGTGCGATTGGCGGTTCGCTGTCGCACGAATTTCAGGTCATCGCCGACACCGGCGAGGATCTGCTGGTCTATTGCCCCGACTCCGACTACGCCGCCAACATCGAACTTGCCGAAGCGCTGCCCCTGAGTGCCGTCCGGCCAGCGCCGACTTTGCCAATGCAGAAGGTCGCCACCCCGAATGCCTCGCGCTGCGAGGATGTCGCCAAGCTGCTGGGCCTGCCCCTCGAACGCACGGTCAAGTCCATCGTGCTCGCCGCCGATACGCCACTGGGCGCGGAAATCTGGCTGCTGCTGGTGCGTGGTGATCACGATCTCAACGAAGTCAAAGCCGGCAAGGTCGCGGGACTGGACAACGGTTTCCGCTTCGCCACCGAGCAGGAAATCGTCGAACACTTCGGCTGCCCGCCGGGCTTCCTCGGCCCCATCAACACGAAGAAACCCATGAAGATCGTCGCCGACCGCACGGTCGCCCACATGAGCGATTTCGTCTCAGGCGCCAACGAGATCGATTTCCACATCCAGGGCATCAACTGGGGCCGCGACCTGCCGGAACCGGATATCGTCGCCGATATCCGCAACGTCATCGAGGGCGACCCATCGCCCGATGGCAAGGGCAAGCTGGCCATCCAGCGCGGCATCGAGGTCGGCCACGTGTTTTTCCTCGGTACGAAGTACTCCAAGTCGATGAACTGCACCTACCTCGACGAGAATGGCAAGCCGCAGCTGATGGTGATGGGCTGCTACGGCATTGGCGTCACGCGCCTCGTCGGTGCTGCGATCGAACAGAATCACGACGACAAGGGCATTATCTGGCCCGATTCGATCGCGCCCTTTACCGTGGCGATCTGCCCGGTCGGCTGGGGCAAATCGGAAGCCGTGCGTCAGGCGGCCCTTGATCTCTACGAAAAACTCGTCGTCTCCGGCATCGACGTCATCCTCGACGACCGCGACGAGCGGCCCGGCGTGATGTTCGCTGATTGGGAACTGATCGGCGTGCCGCATCGCATTACGATCGGCGATCGCGGTCTCAAGGAAGGCCTGGTCGAGTACCAGCACCGCCGCGACACTGCCGCTACCAAGGTTCCGCTAGCCGAGATTGCCGCGCTGGCACGCCAGAAGGCATGCGCGTAGTCGTCTTTCTGTTTTTGGCTTGCCTTGCCCTGCAAGCCAAGGCAGGCGCACAGAAGTACGAGCCTCTCGCCGCCAGCGTTCAGGCGGCGTTGCATGCCGCGGTTTCCGATCGCGCCACGCCTGAGCCGCAATTTTCCAGCATCGAGGAAAAGATCGAATGGCTGACGGAAATGTCGCGGCGGCTGGAACGGCGCATGCCCGACCGCGAAGGCCGACTCGAATTTCTCAAGGCCGTGCGCTACGAAGCCCAGCGCGCTGGACTCGATCCGCAGCTGGTTCTGGGATTGATCCAGGTGGAAAGCGGCTTCCGCAAACATGCGGTGTCGATCGCCGGCGCGCGCGGCTTCATGCAGGTCATGCCCTTCTGGGTCGGACTGATCGGCAATCCGGACAGCAATCTGTTCCACTTGCGCACGAACCTGCGCTTCGGTTGCACGATCCTGCGCCATTATCTCGACATCGAGAAAGGCGATTTATTTCGCGCGCTCGGCCGCTACAACGGCAGCCTCGGCCGGTCGGAGTATCCGAATATGGTACGTGCCGCGTGGGAAAAACAGTGGAGCTGGGGACCGCGTGTCATTCAGGCGCGACAGTAGTGCCGTCCCGCCAGCGCCGACTTTTTATTTCGGCATCCCCGGCATGCCGCCCCGGCCCATCAGCCCCTTCGCGGCACGCATCATCTTCGCCATGCCGCCCTTGGAGAACTGCTTCATCATCTTTTGCGTCTGCTCGAACTGGCTGAGCAGGCGATTGACTTCCTGAACCTGCACGCCGGCGCCGGTGGCGATGCGTCGCTTGCGGCTGGCCTTGATGAGCTCAGGCTTTGCCCGTTCAGATGGCGTCATCGAATTGATGATGCCTTCGATGCGTCGCACGGCCTTGTCCTCGACCGCACCACCGGCCTGCTGCGCCATGGCGCTGAACTGGGCCGGTAACTTGTCGAGCAGGGCACCCATGCCGCCCATGCTGCGCATCTGGCTGATTTGCGCCTTGAAGTCGTTGAGGTCGAAGCCCTTGCCGGACTTCATCTTCTTGACGAATTCCTGCGCCTTCTCCTGGTCGACATTGCGGTGTGCCTCCTCGACCAAGCCGAGGATGTCGCCCATGCCGAGGATGCGGCTGGCCATACGTTCGGGGTGGAACTCCTCGATACCGGTGAGTTTCTCGCCGACGCCGGCAAACTTGAGAGGTTTGCCGGTGACGTGACGCACCGACAGCGCCGCACCGCCGCGCGCATCGCCATCAAGCTTGGTCAGTACGACACCGGTCAACGGAAGCGCCTCATTGAAGGCCTTCGCGGTATTCACTGCGTCCTGGCCGAGCATTGCATCAACGACGAACAAGGTTTCGATCGGCTTGAGCTGCGCGTGCAGTTCGCGGATCTCAGCCATCATCGCCTCGTCGATGGCCAAGCGACCGGCCGTATCGACGAACAGCACGTCGTGGAAATGGCGCTTCGCGTAATCGAGGGCGGCGGCGGCGATCTCGACTGGCTTCTGGCCGACGGAGGAAGGGAAGAAATCGATGCCCGCCTGTGCGGACACCGTCTTCAGCTGCTCGATGGCAGCTGGGCGATAGACGTCGCAACTGACCGCCAGCACCTTTTTCTTCTGACGTTCCTTGAGCCACTTGCCGAGCTTGGCGGTCGTCGTCGTCTTGCCCGCGCCTTGCAGGCCCGCCATGAGGATGATCGCTGGCGGCTGGGTCACAAGGTTCAATTCGGCTTTTTCGCCGCCCATCAGCGCGGTCAGTTCGTCATGGACGACGCCCACCAGCGCCTGGCCTGGTGTCAGCGATCCGACCACTTCCTGGCCCACCGCTTTTTCCTTGATGCGGGCGATGAAGTCCTTGACCACCGGCAGGGCAACGTCGGCTTCCAACAACGCCATGCGCACCTCGCGCAACATTTCGGCGATGTTGTCTTCAGTCAGGCGCGCCTGTCCGCGCAGGGTTTTTACGACCTTGGCCAGTCGTTGTGTCAGATTGTCGAGCATGGGCTTAGTGTAGACTTCTAATATGCCGTCGATTTTACTGCATACCCCCCTCCTCCATTCGCTTGCAGCCTTGCTGTATGTCGGATTGGCGGGGCATTTCTGGCGCACCCGCTGGCGCGGTGCCGTTCTCGACCAGCCCGTCAAGGGACTGCTAGTCTGGGAACGGGCGTGGCTCGTCATCGCGTTGGGGCTGCACGGGCTGACGCTGGGGATCGAAGTTCATCCCGCCGGGGGCGAATCGACCCGTTTCGGCTTTGCCGTCGCCCTCTCTCTGATGATGTGGCTAGCCGTTGCTTTCTACTGGGTCGAGAGCTTCTACGCGCGCATGGAAGGCCTGCAGATGCTCGGCCTGCCGCTGGCGGCAGTGTGCGTTTTGCTGCCATTGCTGCTCCCCAGTCAGCACATTCTGGTGAATGCCGGATCGTTGGCGTTTCGCATCCATCTGCTAATGGCAATGCTGGCCTACAGCCTGTTCACGCTTGCAGCGCTGCACGCCATCCTGATGGCGGTCACTGAAAAACGCCTGCACCGCGGCCGCATGACGCCGCTGTTCGCCGGTCTGCCGCCGCTACTGACCATGGAAGCATTGCTGTTCCGGCTGATCCATATTGCCTTCTTTCTGCTGACATTGACGCTTGCCTCGGGCATCCTATTTTCGGAACAGATCTTCGGCAAGGCGTTGCCGCTGAATCACAAGACCGTATTCGCCATCCTTTCCTGGCTGATCTTCGCCGCGCTGCTGTTCGGTCGCCATCGTTATGGCTGGCGCGGGCGCAAGGCCCTGCGCTGGACGCTCGCCGGCTTCGGCGTCCTGCTGCTGGCTTACGTAGGTAGCCGCTTCGTGCTTGAGGTCCTGCTCGGTCGTTCTGCCTGATGGAGGAATACCCGCTTTCGGCACTATCCATCGTGCTGGTGATTCTGCTGGTACTTTCGGGCTTTTTCTCGATGACCGAAACCAGCATGATGGCGGCCAATCGCTACAAGCTGCGCCATCTTGCTGGACAGGGTCATCGCGGCGCCCGACTGGCGCTCGAATTGCTGGGCACCACGGACAAAATGCTCGGCGTGATCCTGCTCGGCAACAACCTCGTCAATGCGGCGGCGGCCACGCTGGTCTCCGTAATCGCCATCGAGCTGTTTGGCGAGGAGGAATGGGCGCTGGCCGCCGGCACCCTGTTCGTCACCTTCATCATCCTCGTCTTTTCCGAGATCACACCCAAGATCATCGGCGCAGCGAACGCCGACCGGCTCGCAGTTATCCTCGCCTACCTGCTCTGGCCGCTGCTGCGCGCAACCTACCCTTTGGTCTGGTTCGTCAATCTGCTCGCCAGCAGCCTGTTGCATCTGGTACGCCTCAAGCCGACCAGCAACGAGCCCGCTGCGCTGACCACGGAGGAGTTGCGTTCCGTGGTACTCGAATCAAGCCACTTTCTGCCAGGTGCCCATCGCGAAATCCTCGTCAACCTGCTCGACCTCGAACACATCACCGTCGAGGACATCATGACGCCGCGCGGCGATTTCGAGAGCATCAACATCGCCGCGCCGATCGACGACATCGCCGACAAGTTGGCCACCAGCTTCCATACGCGCCTGCCCGTCTATGAAGGCGATCCGGGCAATATCATCGGCATCCTGCACATGCGCCGCATGGTGGGCATGGCACTCGGCGGCATCCTCGATCACGAGGTCTTGCGGCAGGACATGGCGGATCCCTATTTCATTCCTGCCGATACCCCGGCTTATGACCAGCTGCGGTTTTTTCGCGAAAACCGGCAAAGGCTTGGTCTGGTCGTCGACGAATACGGCGAGTTGCTCGGACTCGTCACGATCGAGGATATTGTCGAGGAAATTGTCGGCAAGTTCACCACCAGCATGCCCGGCAGCGAAGCCGCAGCGGGCTGGGATGAAGCCGGCGAGGCAATCGTCGATGGCAGCCACAGCCTGCGGGACATCAACCGTCTGCTCGGCATCGAACTGCCTATCGACGGCCCAAAAACACTGAACGGCCTGATCCTCGAGCATCTGCGCGACATCCCGGAAATCGGTGTCGGCCTGCGTATCAATGGCATCCCGATGGAGATCATCCAGACCGAAAACCGGCGGGTAAAAACCGTCAAAATCCACCGGCCCTAGCCTTACTGACAGCTGGATACGGGGAAATTCCGAGTTATTCGACCTTTACAAGGCTGCGCAGGCAGGGCATTATCAGTCTGCATAAATAATGCAAGGAGCAGGCATGGCAACGCCCAAACGGGACGACTCCCTGGCAACCTACACCTGGGAGGGTAAAGACAAGAGCGGCAAAATCGTGCGCGGCGAGATGCGCGCCGCCTCGCCGACTGTTGTTCGCACCACATTGCGTCGCCAGGGCATCCTCGTTGCGAAAACGAGCAAGCAGTCCCTGCGCGGCAAGGGCAAAGTGACCGACAAGGATGTCACCCTGTTCACGCGCCAGATGGCCACCATGATGAAATCCGGTGTGCCATTGCTGCAATCCTTCGATATCGTCGGCAAGGGCGCCAGCAACCCGGCCATGGGCCGGCTGATCGCCGAGATCAAGATGGACGTGGAAACCGGCTCGGCGCTTAACCAGGCATTCCGCAAACATCCGCTCCATTTCGACCAGTTGTATTGCAATCTGGTCGAGGCAGGCGAGCAGGCCGGTATTCTCGACCAGTTGCTGGATCGCCTCGCCACTTACAAGGAAAAGACCCAGGCGATCATCGCCAAGATCAAGAGCGCGCTGTTCTATCCGATTTCGGTGCTGGTCGTTGCCTTCATCGTCACTGCGGTGATCATGATCTTCGTCGTGCCACAGTTCAAGAAGGTGTTCACCAGCTTCGGCGCCGATCTGCCGGGCCCGACCCTGATTGTCATGGCGATCTCGGATTACTTCGTCGAATACTGGTACATCATCTTTGGCGTGATTGGCGGTGGTCTGTATGCCTTCTTCTACTTCTGGAAGCGCTCCGAGAAGATGCAAATCGTCATGGACCGTCTTGCCCTGCGCCTGCCGATCTTCGGCGAGGTGATCCGCAAGGCGACGCTGGCGCGCTGGACGCGCACGCTATCGACCATGTTTGCTGCCGGCGTACCGCTCGTGGAGGCGCTGGATTCCGTAGGCGGCGCATCGGGCAACTACATTTACAGCCAAGCCACCAAGCAGATCAAGGCGGAGGTCAGCACCGGTTCGAGCCTGACAGTCTCGATGCAAAACACCAACGTTTTCCCGAACATGGCGATCCAGATGATCTCGATTGGCGAGGAATCCGGCCAGATCGACGCCATGAGCGGCAAGATCGCCGACTTCTACGAAGCCGAGGTCGACGATGCCGTCGCACGCCTGTCCAGCCTGATGGAGCCATTGATCATGGTGGTTCTTGGCGTACTCATCGGCGGCATCATCATCGCCATGTACCTGCCGATCTTCAAACTCGGCGCAGTCGTCTAGGCATCGCCCATGGAAAACCTGGACCCGGCGACACTCGCTGCCGTCTGTGCCCTGTTTGGCCTGCTGATCGGCAGCTTCCTGAACGTCGTCATCCATCGCCTGCCGATCATGATGGAACGTGACTGGCGTAGCCAGTGTGCCGAACTCGCGGGAAATGCACCACCTGCCGCCCAGCCGTTGTCGCTCATCAAGCCCCGCTCACGCTGTCCGCATTGCGGGCACCCGATCAGCGCATTGGAAAACATCCCGATCCTGAGCTTCCTGATTCAGAAAGGACGCTGCAAGGGCTGCGGAAAAGCCATCAGCCCGCGCTATCCGCTGGTCGAAGCCCTGACCGGCCTGCTGTTCGGTTACGCGGCCTGGCGCTTCGGTTTCACGCCGGCATCTGCCGGTGCCTTGCTGTTCATCGCCGCGATGATTGCCCTGACCTTCATCGATTTCGATACCCAGTTACTGCCCGACGACATCACCCTGCCACTGGTCTGGGCCGGCCTGCTGATCAACCTCAACGGGACGTTCACAACGCTGGCCAACGCCGTGATCGGTGCTGCGGCCGGATATCTCGCGCTCTGGCTGGTGTATTGGGCATTCAAGCTCGCCACCGGCAAGGAGGGCATGGGCTACGGCGATTTCAAGCTGCTCGCTGCCATCGGCGCCTGGTTTGGCTGGCAGATGTTGCCGGTCACCATCCTGCTGTCCTCCTTCGTCGGCGCGCTCGTCGGCATTGCCCTGATCGTCCTCGCCCGGCATGGGCGCAACGTGCCGATTCCCTTCGGCCCCTACCTCGCCGCTGCCGGGGTCATTGCCCTGTTCTGGGGCAAACAGATCAATCAGACCTATCTCGGCCTGGTTTGAGCTTGAATTTCCTCTCCCCGACGCCGAATTAAGCTGGCACGAACGCCTTTTACCTCAGGCGCTTATATAATTTGCGAAATTTCCCGGAGAGAATCATGCCCATTTACGCTTACCGTTGCAGCCAATGCGGTTTCGAGAAAGACGTCCTGCAGAAGATGTCGGATCCCCCGCTCACGACCTGCCCGGAATGCCATACCGAAAACTTCAGCAAGCAACTGACTGCCGCCGGCTTTCAATTGAAGGGCAGCGGCTGGTACCAGACCGACTTCAAGGGCGGCGCCTCTTCAAGCAAGCCCAAATCCGAAAATCCGCCACCCTGCCAAGGCGGCACCGGTTCCTGCCCGTCCTGCAGCTGAAAAACCGCGTGAAACCCGCAAAAAAGTATTTCATCACCGGGCTCCTGATCTGGATCCCACTGGCGATCACCGTCTGGGTACTGACTGCCATTGTCGGCACGATGGATCAATCCTTGCGACTGCTGCCGGAAGCGATTCACCCGACCAACCTGCTCGGCTTCAACATCCCCGGCACCGGCGCTTTGCTGACCCTGCTGGTCATCTTCCTGACGGGTATTGTCGCGACCAATATCATTGGCCAGCGACTGGTGCGCTTCTGGGAAAGCCTGCTGGCACGCATTCCCATCGTCAAGTCGATCTACTACAGCGTCAAGCAGGTTTCGGACACCCTTTTCTCCGGCAACGGCGAGGCTTTTCGCAAAGTGCTGCTGGTCCGTTTCCCGCACACCGAAGCCTGGTCTGTTGCCTTCCAGACCGGTTCTTCGCCCTCCCATCAGATCAGCGAAATGCTCCCGGATGAGCATGTCAGCGTCTTCATCCCCACTGCCCCCAGCCCGGTCAACGGCTTCTTCTTTTTCGTGAAGAAGAGCGAGACCATCGAGCTCGATATCAGCATCGACGATGCGCTGAAATACATCGTGTCGATGGGCGTCGTGCCGCCTCAGCCGCGCAACCCAAATCTCGTCGGACGCGCGCAGAACGAATAATCAACCCCCGGTGCCGTCCCGCCAGCGCCGACTTTTCATCATCGGAACCATCATGCGTACTCATTACTGCGGCCAGCTCAACGCCAGCCATGTCGACCAGGTCGTCACTCTCTGCGGCTGGAACCACCGCCGACGCGACCACGGCGGCGTGATCTTCATCGATCTGCGCGACCGCGAAGGTATTGCTCAAATTGTCTGCGATCCCGACCGGGCCGAGATGTTCAAGCTCGCCGAGGCCGTGCGCAACGAATTCGTGCTCAAGATCATCGGCAAGGTGCGCCGCCGGCCGGCCGGCACCGAGAATCCCAACATGCCCTCGGGCGAGATCGAGGTGTTGTGCCACGAGATCGAGATCCTCAACGCCGCCGTCACGCCCCCTTTCCAGTTGGACGAAGAGAATCTCTCGGAAAACGTCCGCTTGGTGAATCGCGTGATCGACCTGCGCCGCCCGCAAATGCAGAAGAACATGATGCTGCGCTACAAGGCGGCGATGTCCTTTCGCCGCTTCCTTGATGCGAACGGCTTCATCGACATCGAAACGCCGATGCTGACGAAGTCGACCCCCGAAGGCGCGCGCGATTACCTTGTGCCCTCGCGCGTCCATCCTGGCCAGTTCTTCGCCTTGCCGCAGTCGCCCCAACTTTTCAAGCAACTCCTGATGGTCGCCGGTTTCGACCGTTACTACCAGATCGTCAAGTGCTTCCGCGACGAGGACCTGCGCGCCGACCGCCAGCCCGAATTTACCCAGGTCGATATCGAGACCTCCTTCCTTACCGAAGCCGAGATCACCGCACTCATGGAAGCCATGATCCGCACGGTGTTCAAGGAAACGCTGGCCGTCGATTTGCCGAACCCCTTCCCGCGCATGACCTATGCGGAAGCCATGCGCCGCTTCGGCTCCGACAAGCCCGACCTGCGCGTGACGCTTGAACTCACCGAAGTCACCGACGCCGTTGCCGATGTCGCCTTCAAGGTGTTCTCCGGGCCGGCCACCAGCGGAGGCCGCGTCGCCGCCCTGCGCATCCCCGGGGGCGCCAGCCTCTCACGCGGCGAGATCGACGGCTACACCGAGTTCGTGAAAATTTACGGTGCGAAGGGCCTCGCCTATATCAAGGTCAATGACGTTACCAAGCTCAACGAAGAAGGACTCCAGTCGCCGATCGTCAAGAACCTGCACGCGCAGGCGCTACAAACCATCGTCGCGCGTACCGGCGCAGAATCCGGCGACCTGATCTTCTTCGGGGCCGACAAGACCAAGGTCGTCAATGACGCGCTCGGTGCGCTGCGCATCAAGATTGGCCACGAAAAGGGCTACGTCAATGGCAAGGCCTGGGAGCCGCTCTGGGTCATCGACTTCCCGATGTTCGAATATGACGAGGAAGAAAAGCGCTGGTCAGCCTGCCACCATCCATTCACTTCGCCGAAGGACGGCCACGAGGAACTGATGAAGACCGATCCGGGTGCCTGTCTCGCCAAGGCCTACGACCTCGCGCTCAACGGCTGGGAAATCGGCGGCGGCTCGGTGCGGATACACAAGGCCGAAGTCCAGGCCAAGGTATTCGAAGCCCTCGGCATCGGTGAAGATGAGCAACGCCTGAAGTTCGGTTTCCTGCTCGATGCGCTACGCTACGGTGCCCCGCCTCATGGCGGCCTGGCCTTCGGCCTCGATCGCATCGTCACGATGATGACCGGTGCAGAATCGATCCGCGACGTGATCGCCTTCCCGAAAACCCAGCGCGCCCAGTGCCTGCTGACCGACGCACCCTCGCCGGTCGACGAGAAGCAGCTGCGCGAACTGCACATCCGACTGCGCCAGAAGGTCCAAACGGATGTCGAAATAAGTCAAGCCGAGGTCGCCAAGGCCTGATGAGATTCATTGCCGGACTGTTGCTGGCCTGCGCGTTAGGATTTGCGCAGGCGCAGGATATCCCGCTGGCAGACCTGCCGCCCGAAGGGCGCGAGGTCATGGCGCTAATTGCGGCAGGCGGCCCGTTTCCACACAAGCGCGACGGCATCGTCTTCCGTAATTTCGAACGACTGTTGCCGCAACAGAACCGCGGCTATTATCGCGAATACACCGTGCCCACGCCCGGCTTGCGTCATCGCGGCGCGCGACGCATCGTCTGTGGCGGCTGGGAAGCGCGACAACCCAAGGCTTGCTGGTACACAGCCGACCACTACCGCAGTTTCAGGAAGATCGCCGAATGAATTATCAACACCTGCTGACGCGTGTCGAGCATGCCGGCGTCTATCACATGCCCCTGGATGGCGAGGAAGCGCTGGTCGCGGCAGCCGAGCACAACGGCTATTTCGTCTTCCGCGTCGATCTTGCCAAGGCGAAGGACAAGGCCGCGTTGCTGGAGGCCATCGGCCGGGCAATGCGTTTCCCAGAGTGGTTCGGACACAACTGGGATGCGCTGATGGACTGCCTCGCCGATTTGGGCTGGATTCCCGCCGAGGGCTACGTCGTCATCCTCGAGCATTGTGACGGCATTCACGGCCGCGCAGAGGCCGACTTCGTCCAGACCCTGCAGGTCTTCGAGGATGCCGCCAACGAGTGGCGCGAACAGGGCATCCCCCTGTGGTGCTTCGTCGACATGCAGGCTGACGGCATCAGCTGGCTGTCGGATATCGCCTAAAAAAAGCCGTGCCGGGCACGAAAAAACCGGTCTCCATCCTCGTCGTGATCCATGATCCGGCACTCAGGGTGCTGCTGCTCGAGCGCGCCGCGCACCCAGGTTACTGGCAGTCGGTCACCGGCAGTCAGGAAGGCAGCGAATCGCTGCGGGAAACCGCCGTGAGGGAAGTTGCCGAAGAAACCGGCATTGCCTGTTCCGCCGACCAGCTACGGGACTGGCGCGTTGCCAACCGCTTCGAAATTTTTGCCGAATGGCGCGATCGCTATCCGGCGGGCGTGACGCACAACACCGAACATGTCTTCAGTCTCTGCGTTCCCGCCGGAGCGAAGATCACCACGGCACCGGGAGAGCATCGGGACTGTCGCTGGCTGCCCTGGCGTGAAGCGGCGGCGGCCTGTTTTTCGTGGACGAACCGCGACGCGATCCTGATGCTGGGACTGAACGGCAGGCGCTAGGCCGTTCTGGTGTGCTTCATCAGGTTGCGCTTGGTCTCGGCCAGCACCTTGCTTGTCGCTGTCAGGCGCATTTCGGCCCTGGTGGCTCGTTCCGAGCGATACATCAAGCGCAGATGAAAGATCAGCATGGCGGCGGAAATGAGCAGCAACGCGCTGATGCGCCCGATCGTTTCCGTAGACAACAACAGCGTCAGTACCCCGCCGATCGTGTAAAGGTAGGGCAATGCATCGTAGATAAATCCATTTCTGTCCATTCCGATTCCCCCTCACAGGCAGTATGTCGGATGAATGCTAACGGCACAGCCGGGACCGGATTAGCTGGAACAAGCGGTTTTTCCTGGCATTTTCCGCAGACAGTCGGGGCAATGGCAGCCGGCGGGTGCGGTGGCAGGAACACTGACAGGTGGCAGATCGGCACACCAGCAATGTTGATCGCCTGCCGCCATACCGCAGATAAATTCACGCCCGCATGCGGGGCAACGTTGTACTCCTGGAGACCGATCCGGTTCTTGCTTCGATTGCATGGGACGATGATAGCCGCCCTTGAAATTTTGGCGCGGCCGGTCTAGTTATGTATTGAGTTCACCAACCAGAAAGGAGGGAAGCCATGAACCAGCTGACTCGTCACGATCCGTTCGATGATTTCTTCCGCGGTTTCTTTGTGCGACCCGTCGAAATGGGTAAGGGTTTGGAGGCGCCGGATATCAAACTGGACGTTAAGGAACAGGACAAGGCATATGTGGTGCATGCCGAAATGCCCGGCATCAAAAAGGATGATATCCACGTCACTATTGATGGCCCGGTCGTTTCGATCAGCGCTGAACGCAAGGAAGAAAAGGAAGTGAAGGAAGGCGAACGCGTACTGCGTTCCGAACGTTACTTTGGCAAGGTATCGCGCAGTTTCAATCTGGGACAGGACATCGACGACGCGGCCGCAAATGCCAAATTCACCGATGGCGTGCTTGAATTGACGCTGCCGAAGAAAGCCGTCGCCCAATCCAAACGCCTCGCGATCGATTAGTTCGCATAAAACTCGGCGCTGGCAGGACGGCACCAAAGAGGACGGCGGAAGTAGAATTCCGCCGTCTTCATTTCCTCCCCCACGCCATGACCACCGACACGCTGCCCGCCACCACCAAGGCCAAGATCCTCGGCGAAGCCCTGCCCTACATCAAGCGCTTCTTCGACAAGACGATCGTCATCAAATACGGCGGCAACGCGATGACCGATCCGCTGCTGAAAGACGGCTTCGCACGCGACGTGGTGCTGCTCAAGCTGGTCGGCATGAACCCGGTGGTCGTGCATGGCGGCGGTCCGCAGATCGAGGATCTGCTCAAGCGCGTCGGCAAGCAGGGCACCTTCATCCAGGGCATGCGCGTCACCGACGAGGAAACCATGGACATCGTCGAGATGGTGCTCGGCGGACAGGTGAACAAGGAAATCGTCAATCTCATCAACATGGCGGGCGGCAAGGCCGTCGGCCTGACCGGGCAGGACGGTAACTTCATCCGCGCGAAGAAACTGCTGTTGCCGAACAAGGACAAGCCCGAGGAGATGATCGACATCGGCTCGGTCGGCGAAATCACCGCAATCGATCCCTCGCTGATAGCCTTCCTCGACAAGGGTGATTTCATTCCGGTGATCGCGCCGATCGGCGTCGGCCCCGAGGGCGAGACTTACAACATCAACGCCGACGTCGTCGCCGGCAAGATCGCTGAAGTGCTGCAGGCTGAAAAACTGGTTCTGCTGACCAACACGCCGGGCGTGCTGAACAAGGCCGGCGAACTGCTCACCGGCGTGACGCCCAAGGACATCGACGCGATGGTGGAAGACGGCACGCTTTCCGGCGGCATGCTGCCGAAGATCGGCTCGGCGCTCGACGCGGCGCGCAGCGGCGTGAAGAGCGTGCACATCATCGACGGTCGCGTCGAACACGCGCTGCTGCTCGAAATCCTGACGGATGAAGGCGTCGGCACGTTGATCAAGTCGAAGTGATGCGCGAACGGCGCGTCTGGCTGTTCGACCTCGACAACACGCTTCACGACGCCAACCCGCACATTTTTCCTTTCATGAGTCGCGCCATGTGTGCCTATGTGGCGCGCGTTGCCGGCCTGGACGACGTAGCGGCGAAGGACCTGCGCGACCATTACTGGCAACGCTACGGTGCGACGCTGACCGGCTTGGTGCGTCACCACGGCGTCGACCCGCATGACTTCCTTGCCGTGACGCACGATTTCCTCCCCGAACTGCCGCGCATGGTCGTGCATGAACGTGCATTGCGCCACATGCTGCGGCGCCTGCCCGGCCGCAAGATCATCTTTTCCAACGCGCCACAGCGCTATGTCGAAGCAGTGCTGGATCTGATCGGCATCCGCCAGTTGATCGACAGCGTCTGGACGATCGAACGCCTGCGCTTTACCCCCAAGCCGCACACCGGGGCGTTCCGCCAGCTGCTGCACAAGGAAAATCTTGATCCGCGTCGCTGCATCCTCGTCGAGGACACCGCCGCCAACCTGCGCGCCGCCAAGCGCCTGGGCATGAAAACGGTGCTGGTGACGCGGGCTGCGCGAGTGCCCGCTTACGTGGATGTCCGCATACAATCGGCGCTCGACCTTCCGCGATTGGGATTGACGCGATGACACCAGCCAGCGACCGCAAGCTCCAGATCCTTCAGGCCATCGCCGCGATGCTGGAGAATCCGGCCGGCGAAAAAATCACGACGGCCGCGCTCGCCGCGCGGCTCGATGTTTCCGAAGCCGCGCTCTACCGTCACTTTCCGAGCAAGGCGCGCATGTTCGAAGGGCTCATCGAGTTCATCGAGAACGCCATCTTCTCGGTCGTCGGGCAGATCGTCGCCGACGAGCCGAGCGGCCTGAGGCAAGCTGAACTGATGCTCGCCGCGAGCTTGCGTTTCGCCGGGAAGAACCGTGGCCTCGCCCGCGTAATGATCGGAGATGCCCTCGTGCATGAGCATCCGCGCCTGCAGGCACGCATCAACCAGTTGTTCGAACGCCTTGAAGCCTCTCTGAAGCAGGCGCTGAAAATCGCCGTCGCGCAAAATGCGCTGCCGACGGAGCACGACTGCTCAGCGCATGCCGACCTGCTGGTGTGCCACCTGCTCGGCCGGCTGCACCGCTTCGTCAAGAGCGGCTTCCAGGACGACCCGCTGGCCCGCTGGGCGGGCCAGTGGCCGCTACTTTCCTAGCAACTCCGCTGCTTCCAGCGCAAAGTACGTCAGGATGCCATCGGCGCCGGCACGCTTGAAAGAGAGCAGCGCCTCCATCATCACGGCATCATGGTCGAGCCAGCCGTTCTGCGCGGCGGCCTTGAGCATCGCGTATTCGCCGCTGACCTGATAGGCATAAGTCGGCACGCCGAATTCGTCCTTCACGCGGCGCACGATGTCGAGGTAGGGCATGCCCGGCTTGACCATCACCATGTCGGCACCTTCGTCGAGGTCCAGCGCGACTTCGCGCAGCGCTTCGTTGGTGTTGGCCGGGTCCATCTGATAGGTATATTTGTTGCCCTTGCCGAGGTTGCCCGCCGAACCGACCGCGTCGCGGAAGGGGCCATAGAAGCTCGACGCGTACTTCGCCGAATAGGCGAGGATGCGCGTGTAGATCTGCTTGTCGTCATCCAGTGCCGCACGGATCGCGCCAATGCGGCCGTCCATCATGTCCGAAGGTGCCACGACATCAGCACCGGCATGCGCGTGGCAGACCGCCTGCTTCATCAGCGCCTCGATGGTTTCGTCGTTCATCACGTAGCCACGCGGGTCGGCCGGATCGATCAGGCCGTCCTGCCCGTGGCTGGTGTAGGGATCGAGCGCCACGTCGGTGATCACGCCCAATTCGGGAAACTCCTTTTTCAGCTTCGCCACCACGGTCGGCACCAGCCCCTTCGGGTTCCAGGCTTCCTTTGCATCCTCGCTTTTCTTCGCGGCGTCGATCACGGGGAACAGCGCAAGCGCCGGAATGCCCAATTTCAGTGCCTTCTCCGCCACCGGCAGCAGACGGTCAAGCGTCATGCGCTGGACGCCGGGCATCGAGGCCACTTTCTCGACTTTTTTCTTGCCCTCCAGCACGAATACCGGATAGATGAAATCGGCCGGCGTCATGGTCGATTCGCGCATCAGGCGGCGGGAAAACTCGTCGCGGCGCATGCGGCGCATGCGCGTGCTGGGAAATACACCTTTAATAATCATGGTCTTGGCCTTCAAAAAAAATACTTGAACTTTTTAATACATTACCTATCTTATTATCCGGACGGTGACGAATCGTCCCCCGCTTTTCCTCCCTGAGCGGGTACTTCGGCGCTCGCCGAGGTATTTGGGTCCTCGACTTTATCCCCTTTGGTCGAGGACCCTTTCTCTTTCTGGCCCAGCCATTCTCCAATCACCTGTTCGGCTTCCTCGATCCCGGTCTTCTTCAGGCTCGAAAACAACTGCACGGTGATTGGCACCCGTGGAAAGTCGGCGCTGGCGAGACGGCACGCAGTCGCCAGCGTCTTGGCCTGCTCCTGCCGGGTCAGCTTGTCGGCCTTGGTCAGCAGGCAGTGAATCGGTCGGCCACTGCTACCGAACCAACCAATCATCTGGCGGTCGAGCTCGGTGAACGGCCGGCGGGCATCCATGATCAGCACCAGGCCGACCAGCGCCACGCGCCGTGTCAGGTAATGCTCAAGCAGGCCCTGCCATTGTTTGCGCACCGCCTCGGGCACTTCGGCATAGCCGTAGCCGGGCAGATCGACCATCGCCGCGCCGCATTTGAGGCGGAACAGGTTGATGAGCTGGGTGCGGCCCGGCGTCTTCGAAACATAGGCAAGACGCGTATGTCCGGCCAGCGTGTTGATCGCCGAAGACTTGCCGGCATTGGAGCGTCCGGCGAAGGCAATTTCGGCTCCGCCGGCCTGCGGCAAAGTCATGGGATCGGCGACGGAAATTTCGAAAACTGCGTGGCGAAACAGGTTTTTAGACATGAACCGGGCGGCGTGGGCGCGTTAATACCAAAGCGGGCTGATATAGAATAGCGCGTTTGTTAATCGGACAGCTCATTGGCTTATTTCCATAGGGCAAATTTTCGAGGAACTTCACGATGATCCGCTTTCCGTTCAGCTTGATGGTTTCCGTCGCCACTTGCGCACTGGCATCCGCTGCCCATGCCAGTGATGCCGCCAAGCCCGCTACCTATCAGGGTGATGCCGCCAAGGGCAAGGAAATCGCCATGACCGTCTGCATCGCCTGCCACGGTCCCGACGGCAACAGCCCGACCGCCGCGAACCCGAAGCTGGCTGGCCAGCATGCCGGTTACCTGTTCAAGCAGATGAAGAACTTCAAGGCGGGTCCCGATGGCAAGTCCGAGCGCGTCAACGCCATCATGAACGGCATGATCGCCCCTTATAGTGAAGAACAGATGAAGGACCTCGCCGCCTGGTTCTCCAGCCAGAAGCAGAACGGTGGCGAAGCGAAAAACCGCGCAGCACTCGAACTCGGCAAGAAGATTTACCGCGCCGGCGACGCCAGCAAGGGCCTGCCTGCCTGCGCCGCCTGCCACGGCCCGACGGGCGCCGGCATCCCCGTCCAGTACCCGCGCATCGCCGGCCAGTTTCAGGAATATACGGAAGCACAGCTCAAGGCCTTCCGCAACAGCGAACGCGCCAACGATCCGAACCGCATGATGCAGATGGTTGCCATCAAGATGACCGATGCCGAAGTGCATGCCGTCGCCGACTACATCGCCGGGCTCCATTGAACAAGCCGGATAGCGCGCTGGAAGCAAATCGGGGTGGCGCGTTGCCGCCCCTTTTTGTTTGCGCATCACCCAGATGAAGTCGCTCGGGATTCGCAGCCGCATCCTGCTCACCGTGCTCGGGCCGGCGATCCTCATGGCTGTGCTCGTCACTGGCCTGTTGGTCATCGGCCAGATGCGGCAGACCGAGGCCGAACAGCACCGCCGCCTTGCCGCGGTCGCCCGCCAGTTGTCCGCGCTGGCGGAATACAACCTGTTTGTCGGCAACAACGAGGCGCTGCGCAACCTGCTAAAAGTGGCAAACAGCGAACCTGACGTGCTCGCCGCAGCCTTTCTGGACACGCGGGGCCATGTGCTGGCCAGCACCCTGCCACCTGACCAACTGCCCCCCGCAGAGCAGATCCTCGAAAGTTTCGTCATGGCCGGGAATCGCGTCGGCGTCGAGCACTGGCATGCCTTGCCGATCCGCGCCACCCGCCTCGCGAGTGCGGACCTCTACGCCTCGACCCCGGATGTCGACGCCCCGCCCCTGGGACAATTGCTGTTGAAAGTCTCGACCAAGGCGCTGCATGAGGAAACAGCGGCATTCGCGGTCAAGGCGGCCGGCATTTCGGCCCTGATGCTGCTGCTCGTGGTCTTGCTGGCCATCGCCTTTTCGCGCGGCCTGATCCGCACGCTGACCGACATCGGCCATGTCGTCGAAGGCATCGGCCGCGGCAAACACGATCTCCGGGTCAAGCCGCATGGCCATGACGAACTCGGCAAGCTGGCCGAGGGCATCAATGCCATGGCCGCAGCCGTCGGCCAGACGCAGGAACAGCTGGCCGAGCGCATCATCGAAGCCACCGCAACCCTGCGCCACGAGCGGGACGAAGCCGACCACACCGCCCGCGCGCGCAGCCGCTTCTTCGCGGCAGCCAGCCACGACCTGCGCCAGCCCGCGCAGGCGCTCGGCCTCTTCGTCGCCCGCCTGCAGCGCGAGAATCTCGCGCCCGACCTGCAGCCCAAGCTGGGCCAACTCGCCCAGACGGTCAGCAATCTTCAGGGACTGCTCGGCACGCTGCTGGACTATTCGCGCCTCGACGGCCAGGTGCTGCGCGTCGAATCCCGCCCCGTACAGGCAACCCAGGCGATTGGCCAGGTCGTCAACAGCTTTGCGGAGGCCGCCGCCGCGAAACAGGTGCGCCTGCGCAGCCGTATCCATGACTGCTGGCTGCTGACCGACCCCGCCCTGCTCCACCGCATCCTCATCAACCTGATCGGCAATGCCGTCAAGCACACAAGCAACGGCAGCATCCTCGTCACCTGCCGGCGTGGCACGGGGCAGGCGCGCATCGAGGTCTGGGACACCGGCCCCGGCATTCCGCCCGAGGCGCGCGAGACAATTTTCGATGAGCTGGTACAACTCGACAACCCGGAACGCGATGCCGAGAAAGGCTTGGGACTGGGGCTCGCGATCGTGCGCAAGTCGGCCAACCTGCTCGGCCATCCACTCTCGCTGTGCTCGCGCGTGGGCCAGGGGTCACGTTTCGCGCTGAGCGTGCCATTGACGGTTCCCGGCGCGGCAGAGGAGGCCATACCCCGTGGCAAACCCACCGCGGAACACACGCCGGCATTGCTGGTCGGTCCGGCACGTCCCGAACTGGATGAGCTGACCGCATTGCTGGAAAGCTGGCAGTTCAGCGTCCAGTACGCACCGACCTTCACTGAGGCCTGGAGTTCACTGTCCGCCGACGATCCTCCGCAGTTCGTCATCTTCGACCTGTCCGCAGGCAGCGCCGAGGTGGCCAACAGCCTTGACTGGATGAACCGGGTCGCCGCGAAACTCGGGCATGAACTGCCCGCGCTGATCATCTGCAGCGGACCGGTCCCGGCGCTCGGCGAGCAACCCGGCAAGGCCCCGCGCCTGCTGCTGACACGGCCTTTCCGCCCGGCCCGCCTGCGTGCGCTGATTGGTCGGCTGCAAACGCACCCCGACGATCTGCCCGATTGAACCCCGACAGACGAAACGGGTCGTAAGATTTCGTTCCGTCTGCCGACCAATACCCATGAACAACGCGCCCGCCCCCTCCGAGATCACCCCGCCCGAGCTGTATGCCCGCCGGCGCGAATTCCTCAAGACTTCAATCGGCATCGGACTGGCCAGTGCCGTCCTGCCAGCGCCGACTTTTGCCACGCCGGCAAAGCTGGGCGACGGCGCGAAGAAAAGCCCTTTTTCCACCAGCGAAGCCCAGACGCCACTCAAGCACGTCACCGGCTACAGCAACTTCTACGAATTCGGTACCCAAAAGGAAGACCCGGCGCAGCATGCCCACAAGCTCAAAACGCGCCCGTGGTCGGTGACGATCGAGGGGCTGGTGAAGAAACCGGTCACGCTCGACATCGAAAGCATCCTCAAGCTCGCCCCGCTCGAAGAGCGCATCTACCGGCTGCGCTGTGTGGAAGGCTGGAGCATGGTGATTCCCTGGCTGGGCTTTCCGCTCGACATCCTGCTCAAGCAGGTCGAACCACTCGGCAGCGCGAAGTACGTCGAGTTCCTCACGGCGGTACAGCCCGAGACCATGCCCGGCGTGCGGAGCCGCGTGCTCGACTGGCCTTACGTCGAAGGCTTGCGGCTCGATGAGGCACGTCATCCGCTGACGCTGCTCGTCCTCGGCCTCTATGGTGACATCCTGCCGAACGAGAACGGCGCGCCGCTGCGCATCGCCGTGCCATGGAAATACGGCTTCAAGAGCGCGAAATCGATCACGACGATCCGCTTCGTCGAAGACGAACCGCGCAGTTCGTGGATGAAGGCGGCACCACGCGAATACGGCTTCTACTCGAACGTGAATCCGGACGTGCCGCATCCGCGCTGGAGTCAAGCCAAGGAGCGCCGCATCGGCGAATTCATGAAGCGCGACACCGTGTTGTTCAACGGCTATGGCGATCAGGTCGCCAGCCTCTACAGCGGCATGGACCTGAAGAAACACTTCTGATGCCGATCGCGCTGTTGAAATTTGTCGTCTTCATGCTGTCGCTGCTGCCGCTGGCGTACTACGGCTGGGGCGCTTGGCACGACACGCTCGGCGCGAACCCGATCGAGGCGGTAACGCGCGGCATGGGCACCTGGACGCTCAACTTCCTGCTGATCACGCTCGCCGTCACGCCGCTGCGCAAGCTCACCGGCTGGCATGCGGCGCTGCGGCTGCGGCGCATGCTCGGCCTGTTCAGCTTCTTCTACGCCGTGCTGCACCTGACGAGCTATCTGTGGTTCGACCAGTTCTTCGACTGGGGCGAAATCGCCCGCGACATCATCGAGCGGCCCTTCATCACCGTCGGCATGGCGGCCTTTGTGCTGCTGGTGCCGCTGGCTGCGACCTCGACCAACTGGGCCATCCGTCGGCTCGGCGGCCGCCGCTGGCAGGCGCTGCACCGGACGGTGTACGCGATCGGCATTCTCGCCGTGCTGCACTACAGCTGGCTGGTCAAGGCCGACCAGTCGCAGCCGCTGCTCTACGGCGGCATCCTCGCCGTGCTGCTCGGCCTGCGTGCGTGGTGGCGCGAAGTGGAGCGCCGCGACCAGCTCGCAGGAAAATATCAGCCCAAAATTCGGAACCGCATCATTCCGATCCAGCCGAGCGACTGAAGCGCTGAAACTGCATGATGGCACGCCCATCCGGCGTGTTGCGCGGCACCAGTTTCCAGGCGTGGCCATAGACGATCTCGAAGCGCGCCGGCAGCAGTCCTTCCAGCCGCTCCCACGCCGCGAAGATCTTGCGCCAGTCGCGCCAACCCTGGCTGCCCAGCAGGCCGTCGCGCACACCGAGCCGACGCTGGTCGGCAAGGAAGTCACGCGGCGTGCGGTAGGTCAGCGTGAGCATTTCCATCTCCATCACCGGGTCGCCGAAGCCCGCAGCCATCAGCATGTCGCCGATGTCGTGCATGTCGATGAAGGTGGGTGCCGTCCAGCCAGCGCCGACTTTTGCAGAAGCGGCACGCAACTCCTTGAGCGTATCCGGGCCGAGCAGCGCGAAGTGCAACAGGCCGCCTTCGACCAGCACGCGATGGAGTTCGGCAAATGCGGATTTTGGATCGGGCATCCAGTGCAACATCAGGTTCGACCAGACGAGGTCGAGGCTGTTCGCCGCGAAGGGCAGCGCGCGCATGTCGGCATTCACGCAGCGCGGCGCCCTGTCGCGCAGCCGTTCCCACCAGCCGGCACGGCCCTGCACTTCAGCCAGCATCGGTTGGGCGTAGTCCACCGCGAGCGGCAGGGCCTCGGGAAAACGCTGCATCAGTGCACGCACGCCGTCGCCGGTCGCGCAGCCAATGTCGGCGAAGCGGCGTGGCGCCAGCTTCACGCAGTCGAGCCGGTCGGCCAGGCGCTGGCCCACCTCGCGCGCCAGCACCGCCGCGCTGTCGTAGGATGCAGCGGCGGCCGCAAATGACTTTCTTGAACTCATAAGCCCATTATCCCGCGATGTCCATGTTTTCGGATCTTCTCGATACCCTGTTGCCGCGCGCCTGCCTGCTCTGTGGCGAACGCTCCCGTACCGCGCTGTGCGTTGGCTGCACCGCAGACCTGCCCATCTTGTCGGCGCCACTTTGTTCGATCTGCGCCCAACCGGTCCCCATGCCCGTCCCGGCCTGCGGCGCCTGCCTGCAATCGCCGCCGACATTCGACGCGACGCTGGCGCCGCTGCGCTACGCCTATCCGATCGACCACCTGATCCGGGATCTCAAGTTCAGGAGCCGTCTCGCCAGCGCCGACTTTTTCGCGCAATGCATGCTGGTAGCCGCTCAGGCGCACGGAACCCTGATCATGCCGGTACCCCTATCGCGCCAGCACCTGCGCGAGCGCGGCTTCAACCAGGCGCTGGAAATTGCCCGGCCTTTGGCTCGTGCGCTCGCCTTGCCGCTCGATGCGAGCAGCCTCGTCCGATCGAAAGAAACACTGCCGCAAAGCAAGCTGCCATGGCGCGCGCGCAAGGGCAATGTGCACAATGCCTTCGAATGCAATCGCGACCTGACGGGAGAAACCGTCATCGTCATCGACGACGTCATGACCACCGGCGCGACGCTCGATGCCATTGCCCGCACCCTGAAGGATCACGGTGCGGCACGCGTCATCAACTGGGTTGCGACACGTGCAATAAAGACGCTTACCTGAGTTTCTGCTCGATGATGCCGAGCATGTCGGCGGGCAGGTTGCCGGCGTCGCGGGCCTTGCCGAAAGCGGCTTTCGCCTCGTCGCCATGGCCGGCGCCCTCGAGCGCCAATCCAAGCCCGAACCACCAGCGGCCTTCGCCGGGACGCAGTCCGAGCGCCGCCTGATAGCGCTGCGCGGCTTCGGCATAGCGCTTCTGCTTCTGCAGCAGGAAGGCGAACAGGCCCTGATAGTCGGCATCTCCGGCAGCATGTGCGGCATACGTCTCCAGCGTCTTCACCGCGCCCTCGGTATCACCCTGCTCGTGCTGGAGGCGCGCGAGGATGCTGGCCCAGCCGGTCCGTGCCGGGTCCAACGCCAAACCGCTGCGGGCGACCTGCTTCACTTCATCCCATTGACGACTGCTGGCCAGCACCGACAGCAGCGCCTGACGTGCTTTCGCATGCATGGGATCGATTTCGAGCGCACGGCGCAGTGCCGGCAGCGCGGCACCGTAGTCCCCGATCCCGGCGGCCTGCATGCCCTTGCGGTATTCCGGTTCCGCCTGCTCGCGTGACATGCCCCCCTTCGGCTGCTTGTCGATCTGTCCTTCTCCTGCCGGCACAGCGACAACTGCCTGGGGCACGACCGGCTTCGCAGGTTTATCGGCGGGTTTGTCGATGGGTTTTACCGCTGGCGCTGATACCGGTGCGGGCGCCTTTACTACCGGGGCCGGTTTCGGTACGGGTGGCGGCGGCGATTCAGGCACAGGCGCCGGCGGGGGGGGTGCGGGTTGCGGTTGTGACTGCGGCTGTGCCACCGAAGGAACGGAAGGCAAGGCCGCCACTGGTGGTGGCGCCACCGGTATTGCGGCCGGCTGGCTCACCACCAGCCAGGCGATCAGCGCTCCGGCAAACAGTCCGACCACCAGCAGAAGCCAGGTTTTCGAGCGCGGCGCCTGTTCCGGGGGCAGGGTGCGCAGGTTCGACGGCAGGCCGGAGCGTTCGTTGGCGCTGGCATGGCGCGCATCGAGATCGCGCAGCATCTGGTTGATGATACTCATCGTGCCCCTTTCCCTACCAGATCCACCACGGCTTGCTCAGGGCGCCGTCGGTGTCGCGCGCCGCTGCCTTGACATGGCTCGGTTCGACATGCAACCGGCCTTCGCCGAAAGCCGCCAGCAAGGACTTGTTGGCCAGGATATTGACCAGGCGTGGCGTGCCGCCGGAGCGGTGGTAAAGCGCCCGCAATGCCCCGCGGGTAAATAGTGGTTCGCCCCGATAACCGGCCGTGCTCAGACGCTGCTCGACGTAACTCTTTACTTCCTCTGCATCGAGATGACGCAGGCGATGGGCGAAGGCGATGCGCTGGCGTATCTGCCGGGTGGAGTGCGTCGACAGCATCTCGTCGAGCTCGGGCTGGCCGAACAGGATGATGTGCAGCAGCTTGCGCTTTTCGGTCTCGAGGTTCGACAGCAGCCGCAGGCTTTCCAGTGTCATGCGCGGCATGGTCTGTGCCTCGTCGATGCACAGCACCACCTTGCGGCCTTCCGCAGCGATCTCGATCAGGCGCTGGTTGATGCGCTTGACGAGTCGCGAGATGTCCTTCGCACCTTCGGCCGCGCCCAGTTCATCGGCGATCTCGAGCAGCAGTTCGCGCGGATCCATCTGCGGATTGGGAATGTAGGCCGCCTGCCATTCCGGCGGCAACTCGCGCAGGAAACTGCGGCACAACAGGGTCTTGCCAGTGCCGATCTCGCCGACCACCTTGATGAAGCCTTCGCCGCTCGCCAGCGCGAACAGCAGCAGGTTGATGCCCTCGCGATGGCTCTTGCTCGGGTAGGCGAACTCGGTATCGGGGGTGATCCCGAACGGCAGCTGGTTCAGTCCGAAATGAGCAAGATAGACAGTCACTGCAGGGGAACGGCCAGGGGCGGCAGGTCGAAATTACGCAGCCGTTCGCTGCTTTGCTGTAGGTCGCGCATCCACGACCGGTCATCCTGGATGACAGTCGGCTTGAGCAGGATCACCAGTTCGCGCTTGCTCAGGGTACTGCCGCGTTGCCCGGCCAGCACGCCCGCCGGCGAATTGACCGTACCCGGCAAGCCGCTGTTCTCGCTTGAGTAGCCCTGCGTCATCAGGCCGCCGATCGCGACGATATTGCCGTCGAGCACGCGCACGATGCTGTCTGTTTCATTCACGCTCGATGTGGCGAGCGGCAGCTTGAACTGGCCCATCGTGCCGAGGTCGACGATCTTTTCCTTCTCCGCCACGGTGCTGATCGCCGGGTGCACGTGCAGGATGATGTTGCCTTCGTCATCGATCTGCGGCGTCACGTCGAGCGAAATGCCGGCGAAATAAGGTTGCAGCGTGACGCTCGGCGTCGATGTTGTACCGGCCGTCGTGCTGGTCGTGGTGGAAGTCACGTTGGTGACGAAGAGCTCGTCGGTACCCACCTTGAGCACCGCCTTCTGGTTGTTGAGCGTAGCGATGCGCGGGCTCGACAGCACGGAGACCTGTCCCTGCGTCTCGAGGAAGTTCAACAGCGCGGCGAAGTTAGCGGACTGGAAGGCGAGGCCGATGAAGCCGTTGCCAAGGGCCGTGGCGGCCATCGTGCCGGCCAGTCCGGGTAGCGCGTCCGTCAGGCCATTGCCGCTCATGTTCGCCCCCAGCGGATTCAGCGTGGTGCCCGGTTGCAGCACGCCGAAGCTTCCCCGGTTGTTCCGGCCATTGAACGTACTCCAGTTAATCCCGGTCTGGTATTCCCGCTTGAGCGACACCTCGATGATCTTCGCCTCGAGCATCACCTGCCGTTCGACCATCACCTGCGTCGCCTTGAGATACTGCTCGACAGCGCGCAGCTCGCCCGGGAAGGCGCGCACGACGACCACGCCGGAAATGCTGTTGACCACGACGCTACGCCCCTCGCCGGTGACGATGGTGCTCAGCGCGGTTTGCAGGTCGCGCCAGAAATCGGTATCGGTATTGGTCTGCACGCGGCTGGTCAGGGTGTTGGTGGCGGTGCCGGACCCCGAGGCAGCGGGGACCGGTGTCACGCCGCTCACGGGCGGCGCGGCATTCGTGGTCGCACCGGTACCGGTAATCGAGCTCGAAGTCACGCGCAACTCGGTCGCACCCTGACGCCGGCTGGCGAGGTAGTTCACCTGAAACACGCGTGTTTGCAAGGTATTCGGATGGATCGTGATGCGCTTGCCCTTGATGGTGAACTCATAGCCGTAAAGCTCGCGGATCGACTCGAGCGCCTCGCGCACGGTGACGTCCTTGAGATTGATGGTGAGGGTGCCGGCCACTTCGGGGCCGACCAGCATGTTGTAGCTCGTCCCGGTGACGATGGCCATGAACACCTGTGTGGCCGGGGCATTGATGATCGACAGGTCGAAACGGGGTTCGCTGACTTCCTGTCTGGGCAACTCGATGCTCAGCGGCGCCAGCAGGGCTTGCTCGGCAACCTCGGCGGATTTCCGGTTGTTCAGTGCCTGGGTCATTTCGTCGCCAATATGCTCGCGCACGGTGTCGGGACGCGGCTGCGGCGAACTGCAACCCAGGAGCAAGGCCGGCACGACCAGCAGGAACAGGGCTCGCATGATTCCACCTCTCATTTCTTTTCCTTCTTCACGGCCTTCTTCTCGGCATCGGGTGTCAAGCGCAGGATTTCATTGCCCATGGCTCCCCGCAGCACGACGAAGTCGTCGCCAATCTTCACCAGCCGGGCTTCGCCAAGCTTGCCGCCCAGTTCGACCACCACGCCATTGATCAGCGCAGCCGGCTTGCCGCCCTTGCGCTGGATGATCGACTGCAGGCCCGCCGTGGCCGGGACAAGTGGCAGGCCCGCTGCGGCAGCACCCGTATCGATCGCCGGTTTGGTCGGATCGGCAATCTGCGCCTGCACCGCGCAGGCGATGCACAACAACAGGGGGGCGATCAGACGACGAGCCATGTCGAATCCAGGCTGAGTGTGTAAATGGTCAATGTCAGTTCGCTGACCGGATGCTGCCTGACGACGAGGCTCATGCCGCCGCGCAGCAGCTTCTGCGGACTGGCGTCGAGTTCGGCAACATATGCCAGCAGATCCTGATAGCCCCCAGCAAGCTTGATCTCGATGCCGTGCTTGTACAGGTTGCCGCCCGGCAGTGGTGCGGGTTCATGCGCTGGCTGCATGCCTGTCGGGTCAATGGCGGGCAATTCGATCAGCGGGCGGGGCGGCAAGGTGCTCATGCTCACCAGCATCAGGCCGCGATGGCGCGTCAGCAGGGTTTGCAGCAGTGCCGGGATGCGTTGCGGCGGTACCAGGGTGTTGCCGAAAGCGCCGATCTCGTGCTCCGTCGCAGCCACCGCCGCATGCAAACGTTGCAGTTCCGCACGATTTGCAGAGTCGGGATCGCTGTTACGCACTGCCAGCGCCGCAACCTGCTCCTGCAATTGGGCCTGCTCGGCCTGCTGCTGGGCCAGCGATTTTTTCAGGCGGTCGGTTTGCTGCATTCCCGGTTCGATCCAGAGGCTGTAACCGCCAAACAGGATCGCCACCGCGACGGCTGCAACGACGAGATATTTTTCACGCGGCTGCAGGGCGGCAAAACGCTTCGACCATTCCTGCCAGCGGGCTTGCAGCGCACTCATCCCTGCCTCCCGTCCGAGGGCTTGGTCATTTCGCCGCTCTTGACCGGCACCAGCGTGAACTCATGGAAGCCTGCCTTTTGCGGCGCTTCACTGGGCGCGGCCGCCTTGGTGCCACTGGCGGCATCCACCTTGCCCTCGGCCACATTCAGCGCCGCGAAGGCATGGCCGCGGAATGCCGGCTCGCGATTGAGGCGGCGAATGTATTCGGGCAACACGGCCGGGTCGGTGGTGCGCCCGCGGATTTCCATGCTGTCGCTCGCCGCGTCCCAGACAAAACCCGTGATCCACAGGCCCGTCATCGACTGGCGCGCCAGCCCGCGCAGGTACTCCGCGTAGGATGGCACGTCAGACTCCAGTCCCTGACGCAGGGTTTGCAGCACCTCCCCGCGTGCTTCGGCCAGCCGACGGGCCGTGGCCAGTTCCTGCTCGATACGTGGATCCGCCTTGCGCTCCGCGACACGCTGGCCGAGCACCAGCACCTGATCGCGCATGGCCTTCAGCTGGGTTTCGCTCGTGGCCGCCTGTGCCTGCAATGCCGGCAGGCCGCTGCGGGCGGCGAAACCGGCGGCGGTGACGAGCACGGCCGCGAGGCCCGCACCCAGCACCACGTTCGCCAGCGCGAACCAGTCGCGCTTTCTCAGCAGGGCGGGATCGAAGAGATTGATCTGCTGGGCCATCGTCAGTCTCTCAGGGCGGCCCCCAGCGCCAACCAGGCATCGGCCTGCGCGGCAGGATTGGCCAGTTCGGGGGTCTGCGCAAAATCCATCACCTCGGCAAGGTTTGCGCTGGCGACCGGCAGCGACAGGTTGGTGCGCAGGTAATCGACAAAGGCTTCGCCACCCGCATGCGGGATGGGGCCCACCAGCAGGCGCGTCAGGTTGATGGCGCTGTAGTTGCGGTCGAAGTTGTCGAGCGAGCGCTGGATGTCGAGCAGCACGCGCTCGTGCAGCGCGGCGGCATCGGGGCCGGCGAGTTCCACGGCACTGGCGTCGATGTGGCGCGTCATGTAAAGCTCGCCCCGATAGGTAACGGTGAGACGCCCGCCGAAACGATCGAAAGATAGGAAGGCCAGCCCGCGGTTGGCTTCCTCGAACAGGCTCGCGAGATTACGCTGGGCCAGTTCGGGAATGTCGATTGCCGCGAGGCCGACCCGGGCATCCTGAAACTGGCGGATGCGCGGCTGCAGCACGTCGTGACTGGCCACCACGACCCACAACTGCGGATTGCGGTTGCCGGTCGCCGGAATGTCGAGCAGGTCGATGCCGGCCGCTTCGATGGGGAAATCCACCATTTCCTTGACGCGCCATCGCAGCGACTCGCGCAGTTCATCGCGCGGCAGCTCTGCGGCATTGCCCGGCATGTCGATCTGCAGCAACTGGTACTGGCCTTCAGTCAGCAGGGTGGTGCAGCGATTGCGGGCCAGCCGTTTGGCGTTGTTCAGGCGCTTGAGCGTCTCGAGCTCGCTGCCTTCGCGGGCGAAACCCTCGCAGGAACGCACCTGGGGCTTACCATCGGCCGGACGTGCGATCTCGGCAATGGTCACGCGATCGGTCGCGAAAACCACCGATGTCCATCCGCCGCCGCTCGACTTGTTTTCCCCAAATGCCATGTCCGGACCTGATTAACCGTGTCCCCGGAGTCTAACTTTGGGTATTGGTCGGAATTTACCGATAAGAGGGACAAAAGCCCTCCAGAATCAATCCAGTGCGATGTGTCCGCGCGGGGTGGCGAGGGTGGCCAGGAGATGGTCCGGATGGGAGGTGTCGAACGACAGCAATGTGCAACCCGTTTCGGGCAGGCGTTCGGCCGGATGGAAGGGGACATCCCACTGGATCAACGTCGGCTGGTGGCCCCCATCGGGCAGGCGGCCATCGACCGGCACGGTGATGCGCCAGCGATAGTCGCCTCGCTGCATGGCCAGGATTTCGCCATGCGCCGGGGTGGTTTCACGAGCGAGATCGTCACTGCGCGCCACCCAGTGGATCAGGTGCGGGCGTTCGGTCAGCCGGGCCTGCAACGCGGGATCATCGAGCCCGAACCAGCGCGGCCGGCCGGGTAGCGACGCGGCGGGGTCGATGGCGATCAGTTCGAGATAGAGCCGCTCACCACCGGCCAACCTCAGCAGGCGGTTGTGCGTTCCCATCGCCGCGTGGACGCCACCCGGGGCGAGCGGCACGCCTAGCCGCTCCTCCAGCCACCGTGTACCGCTGTCCAGATCGCGCGCGGCGATGACGAGATGGTCGAGCGTTGCCATCCGTGCCGTCCCGCCAGCGCCGACTTTTACTTGAAGCCCTTATTTGAAGCCAATGATCGGCTGGTCGACCGAGAGGCTCTCGCCCGGCTTCGCCAGCAGCGCCTCGACGACGCAGTCGCGCTCCGCTTTCAGGACGTTCTCCATCTTCATCGCCTCGATCTTCGCCAACACTTCGCCGACCTTTACTTCCTGGCCGGGTATGACGGCGATTTGCGTCAGCAGGCCGGGCATTGGCGAGAGCAGGAACTTCGACATGTCGGGCGGCGCCTTCTTCGGCATCAGCGCCTGCAGATGGGCGGCGCGCGGCGACATCACCATGATGTCGGCCTGCGTACCCCAGTGGAACAGCCGGTACTTGAGGCCGCAGCGCTCGACCTGCATGCAGAAGGCCTCGCCATTGAGGGTGCCCTGATAGAGCGGCTGGCCATACTGCCAGTTGCTGCGCAATTCGTAGCGTTCGCCGGCATAAATGACTTGCCAGCCCCCCACATTCCTGTCGCCATCGACGGCCGGCAGCACGCGCACCTCGTGATCCGATCCATCCTCAAGACGCACGACGAAACTCGACGCCGGCTTGTATTCATGGCCAGGCATCTGGCCAGTGATGGCCGCGTTGCGCTCGAGGAACTGGCGGTGCATAGCGGCGGCCACGGCGATCAGCATGGCCGGATCGTCGTGCGGCACCATCGAGGCGTCGAAGCCCTTCGGGTATTCCTCGGCGATCAGGCCGGTGTTGAAGTTGCCGGAGGTGAAGCGCGGATTCTGCATCAGCGCCGACTGGAAGGCGATGTTGGACGCGACACCGCGAATCACGAAGGCGTTCAGCGCGTCGCGCATGCGCGCGATTGCCTGGTCACGCGTGGCGCCATGCACGATCAGCTTGGCGATCATCGAGTCGTAATACATCGAGATTTCGCCGCCTTCGTAGACCCCGGTATCGACGCGCACATGGCCCGGAATTTCCGCCGGGGGGGCGAACTTCACCAACCGGCCGGTGGAAGGCAGGAAGCCGCGGAACGGGTCTTCCGCGTTGATGCGGCACTCCATCGCCCAGCCGTTGAGCTGAACATCCTCCTGCCTGAAGGGCAGCGACTCGCCGGCGGCGACGCGGATCATCAACTCGACGAGGTCGAGACCGGTGATGCATTCGGTGACCGGATGCTCGACCTGCAGTCGCGTGTTCATCTCGAGGAAGTAGAAACTCTTGTCCTTGCCACCGACGACGAACTCGACCGTGCCGGCAGACTGGTAATTCACCGCCTTGGCCAGCGCGACGGCCTGTTCGCCCATGGCCTTGCGCATCACCGGGTCGATGAAGGGCGAAGGCGCCTCCTCGATGACCTTCTGGTGACGCCGCTGGATCGAGCACTCGCGTTCCTGCAGGTATATGCAGTTGCCGTGGGCGTCGCCGATCAACTGGATCTCGATGTGGCGCGGCTCCTCGACGAACTTCTCGAGGAAGACACGATCGTCGCCGAAGGCATTCTTCGCCTCGGTCTTGCAGGACGCGAAGCCCTCGAAGGCCTCCTTGTCGTTGTACGCGACGCGCAGCCCCTTGCCGCCGCCGCCGGCCGAGGCCTTGATCATCACCGGGTAGCCGATATCCTGTGAGATCTTCACCGCCTGCTCGGGTGTGTCGATGGCGTCGTTGTAGCCGGGGATGACATTGACCTTCGCCTCCAGCGCCAGCTTCTTCGACTCGATCTTGTCGCCCATGCGCGCGACCGAATAATGCTTCGGGCCGATGAAGACGATGCCTTCTTCTTCCAGACGCTTCGAAAAAGTGGCGTTCTCGGAGAGAAAACCGTAGCCGGGGTGCACCGCCTCGGCGCCGGTCTGCTTGCAGGCGGCGATGATCTTGTCCATCACCAGGTAACTATCCTTCGACGGCGCCGGCCCGATGCAGACGGCCTCGTCGGCCAGCTCGACGTGCAAGGCATCCTTGTCGGCCTCGGAATAGACGGCGACGGTGGCAATGCCCAGCTTCTTCGCGGTTTTCATTACGCGGCAGGCGATCTCGCCGCGGTTGGCAATCAATATCTTCTTGAACATGTCTGATTTCTCCCGGCGCTCAGAGCGGAATGTTGCCGTGCTTGCGCCACGGATTCTTGATGTCTTTATTGCGTAGCATCACCAGCGAACGGCAGACGCGCTTGCGCGTTTCGTGCGGCTGGATCACATCGTCGATGAAGCCGCGCGCGCCGGCGACGAAGGGATTGGCGAACTTGGCCTTGTACTCGGCCTCGCGTGCCGCGACCTTCTCCGGATCGCCCTTCTCCTCGCGGAAAATGATCTCGACCGCGCCCTTCGGACCCATCACGGCGATCTCTGCACTCGGCCAGGCGAAGTTCACGTCGCCGCGCAAATGCTTCGAGGCCATCACGTCGTAGGCCCCGCCGTAAGCCTTGCGCGTGATCACGGTCACCTTCGGCACCGTACATTCGGCGTAGGCATAGAGCAGCTTGGCGCCATGCTTGATGATGCCGCTGTATTCCTGCGCGGTACCCGGCATGAAGCCCGGCACATCGACAAAAGTAACGATCGGGATGTTGAAGGCGTCGCAGAAGCGCACGAAGCGGCCCGCCTTGATCGAGGACTTGATGTCGAGGCAGCCGGCCAGCACCATCGGCTGGTTGGCGACGATGCCGATGGTCTGGCCTTCCATGCGCGCAAAGCCGATCACGATGTTCTTGGCGTGGTCGGGCTGCAACTCGAAGAAGTCGGCATCATCGACCGTCTTGAGGATCAGCTCCTTGATGTCGTAGGGCTTGTTCGGATTGTCGGGTACCAACGTGTCGAGCGAGTAGTCGAGCCGGTCGGCGGAATCCGGTGTTGGCCGGATCGGCGGCTTTTCCTTGTTGTTGAGCGGCAGGTAATTGAAGAAGCGGCGCAGCAGGATCAACGCGTCGACATCGTTCTCGAAAGCCAGGTCGGCGACACCGGATTTCGTCGTGTGCGTCAGCGCACCGCCGAGCTCCTCGGCGGTCACCTCTTCGTGCGTCACGGTCTTTACGACTTCCGGGCCGGTGACGAACATGTAGGACGTGTCCTTGACCATGAAGATGAAGTCTGTCATCGCCGGCGAATACACTGCACCGCCCGCACAGGGACCCATGATCAGCGAGATCTGCGGGATCACGCCGCTCGCCATCACGTTGCGCTGAAAAACATCAGCGTAGCCCCCGAGCGCCGCGACACCTTCCTGGATGCGCGCGCCGCCCGAGTCGTTGAGCCCGATCACCGGCGCGCCGACCTGCATCGCCTTGTCCATGATCTTGCAGATTTTCTCGGCATGCGCTTCCGAGAGCGCGCCGCCGAAGACCGTAAAGTCCTGCGAGAAGATGAAGACCATGCGGCCATTGATCGTGCCGTAGCCGGTGACCACGCCGTCAGAGGGCACCTTGTTGTCGGCCATGCCGAAATCGGTACACCGATGCTCCTTGAACATATCCCACTCTTCGAAGGTGCCATCGTCGAGCAACAGCTCGATGCGCTCGCGCGCGGTCAGCTTGCCCTTCTTGTGCTGGGCGTCGATACGCTTCTGGCCACCGCCGAGGCGGGCCTGCTCGCGCTTCCTCTCCAGTTGTTCAATGATTTCGTGCATCGATTTCTCCTAAAAATACCGGTTCAGCAGATTCAACAGCCGGTGCGCCGCCACGGTCGGCGTTACCGTAGCGGCCGATACGGCGTAGGTCAGTTCGGGCAATGTCGATTTCACCGCGGGATGTTCGCGGAAGCGATGGCGCAGTCCGGCGTCGATCATCGACCACATCCAGTCGATCGACTGGCGCCGCCGCTTCTCCGCGAATTCGCCGTGTGCCGTCATCGTGTCGCGAAATTCCAGCAGCGTCCGCCAGACCTTGTCGATACCCGTGCCGTGCAGCGCGCTGGTACTCAGTACCGGCGGCTGCCAGTGCGGGCTGGACGCATGCAGCAGTGCCAGCGCGGAACGCATTTGCAGGCAGGCACGCTCCGCCGCCGTGGCATCGAGATCGGCCTTGTTATAGATCACCACGTCGGCCAGTTCCATGATGCCCTTCTTGATCGCCTGCAGGTCATCGCCGGCATTGGGCAACTGCAGCAGGACGAAGACATCGGTCATGCCAGCCACCACGGTCTCGGACTGGCCGACGCCGACCGTCTCGACGATCACCACATCAAAGCCGGCCGCTTCGCAGGCCAGCAATGCCTCACGGGTCTTCTCGGCGACGCCGCCGAGCGTGCCGGACGAAGGCGAGGGCCGAATGAAAGCGGCCTCCTGCTGGCTCAACTTTTCCATGCGCGTCTTGTCGCCGAGGATCGAGCCACCGCTACGCGACGACGAAGGATCGATCGCCAGCACCGCGAGCTTGAGTCCCTGTTCGATCAGGTGCAGGCCGAACGCTTCGATGAAGGTCGACTTGCCCACCCCCGGCACGCCGGTCAGGCCAATGCGCAGCGCGCGGCCGGTATGCGGCAGCAGGGCATCCAGCACGGCGGCGGCGCGTTCCTGATGATCGGCACGGCTTGATTCGATCAACGTGATGGCCTTCGCCAGCGCGCGGCGCTGGCCGGCGATCACGCCGTCAACCAGTTCGCGATCTTCCGGGGACAGGCCTGCTGGCAGCATATTCAGTCGGCGGGCAGGTGGGCGCCGCGAATCGCGCGCAGCACTTCATGAGCGCATTGCGGAATCGGCGTGCCGGGACCGAAGATACCCTTCACGCCCACTGCCTTCAGGGCTTCATAATCCTGCGCCGGAATCACGCCGCCGACGAAGACGGCAATGTCGGCGGCGCCTTCCTTCTGCAGCGCCGCAACGAGTTGCGGCACCAGCGTCTTGTGGCCGGCGGCGAGCGTCGACACGCCGATCGCATGCACGTCGTTTTCCATCGCCTGCCGCGCCGCTTCTTCCGGCGTCTGGAACAGCGGGCCGATGTCGACGTCGAAGCCGAGGTCGGCAAAGGCCGTCGCGACTACCTTGGCGCCACGGTCGTGGCCGTCCTGGCCCAGCTTGGCGATCATGATGCGCGGCCGGCGTCCCTCGGCGTCAGCGAATGCCTCGACCTGTTCGCGCAATTCGTCGATGCCTGGACTGGCTCCAAAGGCAGCGGAGTAAACACCCGACACGACCTGATTGCTGGCGCGATGGCGGCCATAGACCTTCTCGAGCGCATCGGAAATTTCACCGACCGTCGCGCGCAGGCGCGTTGCCTTGATCGCGAGGTCGAGCAGGTTGCCCTCGCCGCTTTCGGCGGCGGCAGTCAGCGCATCGAGCGCCGCGTGGACTGCCGTCGTGTCGCGACTGACCTTGATCTTCTGCAGCCGTGCGATCTGCGCATCGCGCACGGCATGGTTGTCGACTTCGCGGGTTTCCAGCACATCCTCCTGAGCCAGCGTGTACTTGTTCACGCCGACAATCACGTCCTGCCCGGAGTCGATGCGCGCCTGCTTCTCGGCGGCGCACTTCTCGATCTGCAGCTTGGCCCAGCCGGTCTCGACGGCATGCGTCATGCCGCCCATCTGCTCTACTTCCTGGATCGTGGCCCAGGCCATGTCGGCCATGTCCTGCGTCAGCTTCTCCATCATGTAGCTGCCGGCCCACGGATCGACAACGTTGGTGATGTGCGTCTCTTCCTGAATGAGGATCTGCGTGTTGCGGGCAATGCGCGCCGAAAACTCGGTCGGCAGCGCGATGGCTTCGTCAAAGGAATTGGTGTGCAGCGATTGCGTGCCGCCGAAGACGGCGGCCATGGCTTCGATCGCGGTGCGCACCACGTTGTTGTACGGGTCCTGCTCGGTCAGCGACCAGCCCGAGGTCTGGCAGTGCGTGCGCAGCATCTGCGACTTCGGATTTTTCGCGCCAAACTCGTTCATGATGCGCCACCACAAGAAGCGCGCGGCGCGCAACTTGGCGATCTCGAGGTAGAAGTTCATGCCGATGCCGAAGAAGAAGCTCAGGCGACCGGCGAAGGCATCGACGTCGAGACCGCTCTTCATCGCGGTACGCACGTATTCCATGCCATCGGCGAGCGTGAAGGCCAGCTCCAGCGCCTGCGTCGCTCCGGCTTCCTGGATGTGGTAGCCGGAGATCGAGATCGAGTTGAACTTCGGCATGTGCGAAGCCGTATAGCCGATGATGTCGGCGATGATGCGCATCGACGGCGCCGGCGGGTAGATGTAGGTATTGCGGACCATGAACTCCTTGAGGATGTCGTTCTGGATGGTCCCCGAGAGCTGGCCCTGCGGCACACCTTGCTCCTCGGCGGCGACCACGTAACCTGCCAGCACCGGCAGCACGGCACCGTTCATGGTCATCGACACCGATACCTTGTCGAGCGGAATGCCGTCGAAAAGGATCTTCATGTCCTCCACGGAGTCGATCGCCACGCCCGCCTTGCCGACATCGCCGACGACGCGCGGATGGTCGGAATCGTAGCCGCGATGCGTCGCGAGGTCGAAGGCGACCGAGACGCCCTGCGCGCCGGCAGCCAGCGCCTTGCGGTAGAAGGCGTTGGATTCTTCGGCAGTCGAAAATCCGGCGTACTGGCGAATTGTCCACGGCCGCGCCGCGTACATGGTCGCCTGCGGCCCGCGCAGGAAGGGCGCGAAGCCGGGCAAGGTGTCGGCATAGGGCAGGCCGGCGATATCGGCCTGGGTATAGAGCGCCTTGACGGTCAACCCCTCGGGGGTCGTCCAGTTCAGCTTCGTTACGTCACCGTCAGGCGCAGACTTCGCGGCGGCCTTGGCCCAGGCATCGAGTCCCGGGACCGTCACTTCCGGTTGCTTGCTCATGGTTTCCACTCCCGCCGGTGGCTCCGGCTGGTATTCATTATTGAGTCACGAATGATAGCAACGTGCCGTCCCGCCAGCGCCGACTTTTGATGGCCTCATCAGCACGGTGTATTCTCGCGACAGACGATTTCATAGCATGCAGGAGGAAACCATGACCAAGGCAAAGGACTGGAAGTTGCAACCGGGCATCAAGATCGATGACGACACCGCCGCGGAGGTGCACAAGATCGCGCTCGCGCTCAAGTCGCTTGCGCTCTACGCCACGCTGGAACTCGATCAGGACGAATGTCCTGAAGATCTCAAACAGGTCGTCGACGCGGGCGTCGCGGCAATCGACAACGTATTCGCGGAAGAATAAGGAATCCCACCATGGCACACATCGTAATTCTGGGCGGCGGCATCGGTGGCATGACCGCCGCGTACGACATCAAAGAACAAGTCGGTTCCAGCGACAAGGTCACCGTCGTCAGCGAGCACCCCTATTTCCAGTTCACCCCGTCGAATCCCTGGCTGGCGGTCAATTGGCGGACCCGTGAAGACATCACGTTCGAGATGGGGCCGTACCTCGAGCGCAAGGGCATCAGCTTCATCGCCAAGGCCGCCAAGAAGTTGCATCCGGAGGAAAACCGCATCGAACTGATCGACGGCTCGTCGGTCGCCTACGATTACCTGATCATCTCGACCGGCCCCAAGCTAGCGTTCGAGGAAGTCGAAGGTAGCGGTCCCGAGCATCACACGCAATCGGTCTGCACGGTCAATCACGCCGAGAAGGCTTCGAAACAGTGGGACAAGTTCGTCAAGGATCCCGGCAATATCGTCGTCGGTGCCTACCAAGGCGCCTCGTGCTATGGCCCGGCCTACGAATTCGCGATGATCATGGACACCGACCTGCGCCGCCGCAAGATCCGCAGCAAGGTGCCGATGACCTTCGTCACCGCCGAGCCCTATGTCGGCCACCTCGGCCTCGGGGGCGTCGGCGATTCGAAGGGCATGATTGAATCGATCCTGCGCGAGAAGCACATCAAATGGATCTGCAACGCCAAGGTCACCAAGGTCGAGGACGGCAAGATGTTCGTCACCGAGCACGACGACGCCGGCCAGCCCAAGAAGGAACATGAGCTGCCCTTCAAGTTCTCGATGATGCTGCCTGCCTTCAAGGGTGTCGAGGCCGTTTCGGGCATTGAGGGACTATCCAATCCGCGCGGCTTCACGATCGTCGACCAGTTCCAGCGCAACCCGAAATACAAGAACATTTACGCGGTGGGCGTCTGCGTCGCCATCCCGCCCGTCGAAGCGACCCCGATCCCGGTCGGCACGCCGAAGACCGGTTACATGATCGAGTCGATGGTCACCGCGACCGTGCATAACATCCGTCTGCAAATGGATGGCAAGGAACCCGACCAGAAGGCCACCTGGAATGCCGTCTGTCTCGCCGACTTCGGCGACAGCGGGGCGGCCTTCGTGGCGATTCCGCAGATCCCGCCGCGCAACGTCAGCTGGTTCAACAAGGGCAAGTGGGTGCATCTCGCCAAGGTCGGCTACGAGAAGTACTTCATCCGCAAGATGAAGAAGGGCAATACCGAGCCGGTCTACGAGAAGTACGTGCTCAAGATGATCGGTGTCAACCGCCTGCACAAGTAAGCAGTGGCGCCGGACATTCTGTCCACGCGTGACGGCGGCATCGCCACCGTCACGCTCTTCAACCCCGACAAGCTCAACGCGCTGAACGCCGCCATGTGGCGGCGGCTGGCGGAGGTTTTCGCCGCGCTGGATGCGGACGAAACGCTGCGTTGCGTGATCGTGCGCGGCGAGGGCGCGGCCTTCGCCGCCGGCGGCGATCTGGACGAAATGCAGCAATTGCGCGCCACGCTCGAAGGCGCGCTGGCCTACCATGCCGACGTCGCACACGCGCTCGACGCCATCGCTTCTTGCCGACACCCGGTGATCGCACAAATCATCGGCCCATGCATCGGCGGCGGGCTGGAGATTGCCTGCGCCTGCGACCTGCGCATCGCCGGCCAGTCGGCGAAATTCGGCGCGCCGATCAACAAGCTGGGATTCTCAATGTATCCCGGCGAACTTGCCGGCCTGTTGCGTCTCGTCGGTCCCGCCGTGGTCAAGGAGATCCTGCTCGAAGGTAGATTGCTCAATGCACAGGAAGCGTATGAAAAAGGTCTGCTGACGCGCATCGTCACCGATGCCGAACTGGCTGACGAAGCCCGCGCCACAGCCAAGCGTATCGCCGCCGGCGCACCATTGGTCGCCCGCTGGCACAAGCAGTGGATCGCCCGTCTGCAGCAGGACGCGCCGCTCTCGGCAATAGAACTACGATCTTCCTTTGCATTTCTGGATAGTGCAGACTACGCAGAGGGGTTGGCAGCCTTTCGCGCAAAGCGGCCGCCCGCGTTTACCGGACAATGAGGATCGCCATGAAACATTTTCTGCTCGCCCTCTGCTTCATGCTGGGCACCCTCGGCATCGTGAGCGCTGCCGAAAAAGTCGGCGCTGGCAAGACGGCATCGGCAGCCAAGAACCGCATCGTCATCCAGATCAACGAAGACAACGTGAAGAAGTGGAACGATGTGCTCGTCAATATCCACAACATCCAGGTCGAACTCGGCGCGAAGAACGTGGCCATCGCCGTCGTCGCCATCGGCTCCGGGCTGGGCATGCTCACGGCCGAATCGCTCGCCGCCAATGGCGTGCAGGATGCGCTCGCGGCCGGTGTCGAATTCGTCGCCTGCGGCAATTCGATGAAGGCGCAAAAGCTTGCCAAGGAGGATCTCATCGATGGCGTGAAGATCAGCGTCGCCGGCTACGTCGAACTGATGAAGCGCCAGCAGCAAGGCTGGGCCTACTTACGCCCATGAGTTCGCCCCTGATTCAATCAGGGTTTTTTCCTTACTTATGTGCTGTTAAGCTGTCGGCGACCGTGCATAAGACGCGGCGCACATTCACCCATCTGGAGGAGACCCGATGAACACGATCCAACGCACGCTATCCCTGCTGCTGATTGCCGGTACCGTCGGTTTGGCCGGCTGCGCCAGCACGCCGGAACAGCCCAAGCAAACCAAGACCATTTATCACATCAACCTCGGCCTCGACCAGGCCAGCAACGGCCTGCGCAACATCCGCAACCACCTGGCCGCCGAGCCCAACGCCAAGATCACCGTCGTCACCCACGCGCTCGGCATCGACTTCCTGCTCGACGGCGCCAAGGACAAGAATGGCAACCCCTACCAGATCATCGTCGAGGATCTCGTCACCAAGGGCGTCGATTTCCGCGTCTGCAACTTCACGCTGACCAGTCGCAAGATCGATCCGAAACTGGTGATCTCCGAAGCGAAGATCGTCCCGTCCGGCGTCGCCGAGGTCGGCAAGCTGCAAACCTATGAGGGCTATGCCTACCTCAAACCCTGAGCTCCCCAAGCTCGCGGAGGTCGACACCGTCCTGCTCGACATGGACGGCACGCTGCTCGACCTCCATTTCGACAACCATTTCTGGCAGGCCCATGTGCCGCTGCGCTACGCGGAGGCGCGCGGCCTGCCGCATGACATCGCGCGCGATGAGCTTATGGCGCGCTACCACGCGCGCGCCGGCACGCTCGACTGGTATTCGGTCGACTACTGGGAAACCGAGCTCGAACTCGACATCATGCAACTCAAGGAAGAGGTATCGCACCTGATCGCCGTGCATCCGGCGGTCGTCGATTTCCTCGCCTTGCTGCGCCGGCTGAACAAGCGCGTCGTGATGGCGACCAACGCCCATCACAAGAGCCTGACTCTCAAGATGGCGAAAACCGGCCTCGAACCGCATTTCGACGCTTTCGTCAGCGCGCACGAAACAGGCTTCGCCAAGGAGCAGCGCGGCTTCTGGGAAAAGCTGCAGGCCATCGAGCCCTTCGACCCCGCACGCACACTCCTGGTCGACGACAGCCTGCCGGTACTCGACGCCGCACGCGCCTACGGCATCAGACACCTGCTCGCCGTGCGCACGCCCGACACGAAACTACCGCCGAAGGACACGCGCGACTACCCCGCCATCGACAGTTTTGCCGAACTTTTGTCGTGAATCTGCTGCGATAATCGCGGCATCTTGGCTTCCCCGCATACCTTCCCCCTCGCCGGCCCGCTGCTGCGCGGCAGCCGCTGCCCGCGCGTCGCGCTGATCGGGCAATCACGCGCCGGCAAGAGCCGCATCTTCCGCGCCGCGTCGAGCACGGTCGTGCACCACGAGCGGCTCGCCGGCGTCGGCCCCGCCTACGAGGAATGCCAGGTTGAGGTCGGCCTCGACCAGATCTCGCTCGTCGACCTGCCCGCCATCGACACGTTTCACACGCTCGCGGGTGACGTGCCGGTCGTGCTCAAGTATCTGCTCTGGGGCGACCGCTGGCCGGTCATCGCGCACCACGAGGCACATCAGCCCGAATCGAGTTTCGCCGCGCCCGACGTGCTGCTGCTGGTGATGGACGCCACCGCGCTGGAACGCGACCTCGAACTGGCCCTCGAACTCGCGCAGATCGGCAAACCGATGGTCGTCGCCCTCAACCGCATGGACGAGGCACGCAGCAAGCGCCTGTTCATCAACGTGCGCGCGCTGTCGGACAAGCTTGGCGTGCCGGTCGTGCCGACGGTGGCGCACATGGGCATCGGGCTGGCCGACCTGTTCACCACCGTCGTGCGCGCCGCGCGCGAGAAGCGCGCACCGACACCGCAGCCGCCCAGCCCCCACATTGCCGCGCAGCTTGCGCCAATCGCCGAGATCGCCGCTCAGGCCGATGTCGCCAAGGCCTTCGTCGTCCCCATCACTTTCCTGGCATTACAGCTTGCGGAAAACGACGATTACTTCGCGCAGGAACTGCGCTGCCACTTCGCCTTCCGTCACACTGCCCTGCTCGCCGCGCGGGACACGGCAGATGCCGTGCTGCCACGCCCGCTCACCGACGAAATCCACGCCGACCGGCACCATCGCGCCGCCCTGCTCTATGAAACCGTGACACGCCCCGGCGGCGGCGAAAAACTGCCACATTGGCAACGCTGGGCCGACGAACTGTTCCTGCATCCGCGCTGGGGTTTCGCCGGCACGCTAGTGATATTCGCGCTGGTGCTGTTCTTCGTCTTCGAGGTCAGCGCCTTCCTTGACGGGCTGACCGTCGCGCGCCTGATCGAATGGGCGGCACCCTGGCAACCGACCGACCTCGCCGGCGTGATTGGCCGTGCCATCCTCGATGGCTTCATCGGGTTGACTGGCATCGTCATCCCCTACATGATTCCGCTGGTGCTGCTGCTCGTCTTCCTCGAAGAGTCGGGCATCATGCATCGCGTCGCCTTCGTCGTCGACCGTGGCTTCCACCAACTCGGATTGCACGGCGGCGTCGCCCTGCCCTTCCTCATGGGCCTCGGCTGCAATGTGCCGGCGCTGGCCGCCACGGCGGCCGTCACGCACGGCCGCGACCGCACCGTCGCGGCGCTGCTGATCACCTTCCTGCCCTGTTCGGCGCGCTCGGCGATCCTGCTCGCGCTCGGCGGCAAATACCTCGGTGGCTTAGGCGTGTTCGCGCTGTTCATGCTCGCGCCCATCGTCGTCAGCCTGATCGGCAAGCTGCTCAAGCACCGCTACCCAGAAACCACGCCGGGCATGATCCAGGAGATTCCGCCCTATGCGCTGCCGACGCTGCGCAAGCTGCTCTGGAACACCTGGGATCGCAGCCGCGACATCGTCACCATCGTGCTGCCGCTGCTCGTCGCCGGCAGCATCGTGCTCGCGCTGCTCGCGCACTTCGGCGCCGACGACTGGATCAACCTCGCGCTCACGCCCATCACCTCGTGGTGGCTCGGCCTGCCGGTCGTGCTCGGCGTGCCGATCCTGTTCGGCGTGCTGCGCAAGGAACTCTCGCTGCTGATGGTGTTTCAGGCACTTGGAACGCAGGAACTGACAGGCGTGCTGAGCACCACGCAGATTGCCACCTTCCTCGCCTTCCTGACCTTCTACGTCCCCTGCGTGTCGACCTTCGCGATGATGCTCAAGCTGCTCGGCAAGCGCGAGGCCTTCTTCTCGGTCGTGCTATCGGTCGGCGCGGCACTCGCGGTCGCCATGGCGGTACGCCTGCCGCTGGAACTTCTCAACTAGCGCCGTCTCGCACAAGCTGACTATTGTTGTGTCTGACAATTACGGTCTTGTCGTTGAACCAGGAGAAATCATGAGGCCACGAATCCTTCCCCTGTTCCTGCTCTGTCTTGCGGGTTGTGGCATCGAATCGGCGGGCACCGCCGCGACGGCGGCCGCTCTGAAGGCCAAGGAAGTGCAGCAGGCACAAGAGACGAAAGAGCAGATCGTCAGACAACTGGACGAAACCCAGAAACAGGCCGATCAGCGTCTTAGGGAAGCGGAAGGCAAATAGCACAGCTGCTAACGACCCCAAGCTGCCGTTCGCGTGCAAGGAAAGCAGACCTTCCCGGCGGCGGTAGGCGAGACCCGCCGCAGCCGGGCGGGTGACGGGCTTGCTGGATCGCGAGCGGGGAGGCCAGATCAGCCGGTGCGCTTCCAGATCGGCGGCACGACCAGCGCCCGTCGATGCGCCATGACCAGCATCACGATCCCGGTGGTGGTGCACAGCACCAGCGCCAGCACCGAGGACTCGACGCCGAAACTGCCGCCGGTCAGGTAGTCCGGGCCTTTGACGGTCGAACGGATCAGGCCTTGTTGCGGTTCGTTGCCCGAGACGATGCTCGAAAAAATGGCCTGCTACGTGTAGTTCCACGCCATGTGAAATCCCATGCCCAGCCACAGCCGGCGCGTCAACATCACGCACGCCCCCAGCAGGATGCCGGCCTCGACGGCAATGAACAACGCGCCCTCCAGCGTGCCCTGCGGATTCATCAGATGGGTCAGCCCGAACACGAGTGACGAAACGGCAAGCGCCACCCAGCTGCCCAACCACTTCTCCACCGATAAAAACAGCACACCACGGAACAGCAGTTCCTCGAAAACGCCGGAACTCACGGCCATGGCGACCGCAGGAATGAGAAAACTCCACGGATTCAGGCCTTCGATACGATAGATGCCCAAGGCCATGAGTGCCAGCTCGCAGGCGGCATATAGACCCGCGCCCACCAGCAACCCGGCCCCCAGTTGGCGGCCCATCCCCGGCGTGCCAAGCTCGGAAACGCCGCGCCGCTCGACGAAGTGCGCATGCGCGCTATAGAGGGCAATGCCCGCGATGGCCAGCGCGATGACATGGGCGGCCGCCTTCACGGGCGCATCCGCATAGCTGGTCTGGACATCACCGCTCAGACCCATCAGCACCAGCAAGGCAACGCCGAGCGCCAGGACGCGCGCCGGCGGCGAAGCGAGGATGCGGCGCAGGAGGCCGAACTCGGAACGGGAAGTTTCCGTCATGACAGGGTTCTCCCGATAGCGTTGATGGCAGAGATCATTGGCTCAGTCCGCGCAACTTCCCCTCGATGTGTTCGGGGGCCTCGATGGTGCGCAGCCACTTCACCGAACCTACCGCCCATTTCGCGTCCAGCTTGCGCAACTCCGTCATCAGGCCGGGCAGGTGGGCCGCCCCGTAGGTGATGAAGATCTTGTCGTCGCTGGACTGCATGATTCGCTGCGCGAGGGCGCGGTTGCGGAAATCCAGAATCACCGGCGCCATATGTCCGGGAGGACTGTCTTCAGCGGGTTGGTTGAGGGAGAACAGCCCCCGGCACGCAACGCCGCCAAGAGTCTTTTGTGACTCACTCCCATTCTTCAACCATTCGACAACTTTCAGCACCAACGCGTTGTCCTCCATTGCGTGCTTAGGCTTGAAGTCGTTCGCATGCGCCTTCGCGAAGGCCGAGTCCTCCCGCATCAGGCGCTCGTACTCCGCCTTGAGCTCCAGGGCATCGACGTCGGCAACGAGGTGGCGCTTCGGATGTTCGGCCTTGTCGGCTTCCAGCAGGCCAAAGTAGTCAAGCTGGAACTTCATCCCGCAGATCTCGCCGATCGACTTGTAGATTCCGCTCAGGTCGCTCCCGCCCACGAGTTCGTGCGACAACTTCTCGAAGAAGGCCTTCGATTCCGGCGTAGGGGTCTGCACCCCTTCGTACCAGCTGGCGTAGCCCTCCGACAAGGCCTTCTCGACATCGTAGATGACGGCCTGGTAGAAGTGCTCGGAGCCGATGTGCTGCATGCCCTGGAAAACCACGCGCTTCGCGCCGTTGGTTAGTGCCACCTGCGGAACCGTGGCCGGCCGGGTATCGGTAACGACCATCAGGTAGTAGAACGGCGCCGCAACCAGGACCCCGAGGATCAGTGTCCAGCCGAGCAGGCTGCGCAGCAAGACCGAAGCGAACGGTCGCCCCGCAGCAGTGGGGGAGAATCGTCGAAGAAGCCGCACGCTCGCGACGGCCAGCACCGCCGCAATGACCACCAGCAAGGCGAGCAGGCCATAGCCCCAACCCAGGAGAATGGGTAGGCCGAACACGAACGCGAAAACCAGCACGAACCAGGCAATTGCCTGCAGGCGGATGCGCCAGAGGGGCGGGGGCAAAGCGGCGGATGTAGCGGGCAGTGGCTGCGTGTTCGACGTTGTCTTCACTCTCGCGCTTTCTGTTGGTGATGGATCGAAGAACTCGTGCGTTATGTGCGGCGTTTGTTGAACATTTGTCGATCAACCATGCGGGCTGAGGTAACTGCTGATTATGATGGGTTTCTCGAACTCGAGGCAGATAACTTGTCGGTCCCTATTGGTGCGGACCATTGCGTTTCAATTGAATTGGCAGATGCTTTGAGACTGCATCCAGTGCCAAAGAGTCTGTCGAATTCTGCCAGCATTTGAATCTGCCCATGGAACCATGCGGCAGCTTCTGGATGACTCAACCGCTGACCGCTTCTGGCCGTACTGAGACAGTCATCGCACCCTAGCCCCGCCGCAAGTAAATCCTTGGGACGGCGGTTTCGCCACTAACTGGCGGTGAGGGTCAATACCAGCGGCGTGGTGACGGACGACAGCAGCACGGACAGCACGAGCCCGGCGGCGACCGGCCCCTGCATCGAACGGAACTGCTGCGCCATCACATAGACGTTGATGCCGATGGCGAGTGAGGCAAGCATCGTCACCACCTGGGTTTCCAGCGGCGGCAGGCCGAGTGCCCGCGCCAGCAGCCAGACGACCAGCGGCTGCACGCCGAGCTTGATCGCGCAGATGGCGAAGCTCTGGTTCAGGCCCTCGCGAATCTTGTATTCGGCCAGGCCCATGCCGAGCGCGAAGAGCGAGAGGGGCACAGCCGCCTGACCGAGCATGGCGAGCGGCGCATCGACGAAGGCCGGCAGCGAGATGCCGACGAAGCCCCACAGCGTGCCGGCGAGGATCGAGGCGACGATGGGATTGGTGAGCACGCCGCGGGTGGTTTTGCCGAAGCCGCGCAGCGAAAACTCGCCATGCCGCGCCCATTCCACCGAGACGGTGACGAGCGTCCAGAGGATCAGCGCGTTGAAGACGATGACCATCGACACCACCGGCAGTGCCGCGTCGCCGAGCGTGGTCTTGGCGATGGCGATGCCAAGCATGACGTTGTTGGAGAACACGCCGCCGAGCGCGAACACCGATTGCGCCACGCCGTCGAGGCGGAACAGGCCGCGCGCGACCAGCCGGCCGATGACGAAGACAATCAGGCAACCGCCGAAGAAGGCGAGCAGCAGCCGCGCATCGACCGGCGGCATGCGCGAGAAGTCGCTCATCATGCGGAACAGCATCGCCGGAATGGCAATCGCGTAGGCGAAGCGCCCGAGCGCCTCGGACACGCTCGCCGGCCAGTGCGCAAAACGCGCGAGCGCGTAGCCGGCCAGCACCAGCAGGAACAGCGGGCTGGCGAGCGTGAAATGGTGGAGGAAACCCGCCACGATGCCTTACTGGTGCCGTCCTGCCAGCGCCGACTTTTATGAAAGGGCCGCGATGACCTCGGGCGGTGCCTGCACCAGTTCGATCAGCACACCCTCGCCGGCAATCGGAAATTCGTCGTTCGCCTTCGGGTGCAGAAAGCAGATGTCGTAACCGGCCGCGCCCTTGCGAATGCCGCCCGGCGCGAAGCGCACGCCCTGCGCGGTGAGCCATTCCACCGCCTTCGGGAGATCGTCGATCCACAGACCGACGTGGTTGAGCGGCGTGGCGTGCACGGCGGGTTTCTTTTCTGGATCGACCGGCTGCATCAGGTCGACCTCGACCTTGTACGCGCCCTTGCCCATCGCGCAGATGTCCTCGTCGACATTCTCGCGCTCGGAGACGAAATTACCGGTGACTTCGAGACCAAGCTTATCGACCCATAGCGTGCGCAGCTTGTCCTTCGACGGGCCACCGATGGCGATCTGCTGGATGCCCAGCACCTTGAATGGACGATTCATGCTTTTCTCCGCTTCACGAACAGATAAACGCCGATCACGATCATCGGCAGGCTGAGCCATTGTCCCATGCTGACGACGTAGGACACCCCGAAGATGCCATGGTCCGGCTCGCGGAAATACTCGCCGACCCAGCGCGCCACGCCGTAGCCGATCAGGAACAGCGCCGAGACCTGCATGCGCGGCCGAGCCTTCGACGAGAACCACCACAGCAGCACCCACAGCAGCAGGCCCTCGCCGAATGCCTGATAAAGCTGCGACGGGTGACGCGGCAGGCTGTCGACCTGCGGAAATATCATCGCCCATGGCAGCGCGGCATCCGCCACCCTACCCCACAATTCCCCGTTGATGAAGTTGCCCACCCGGCCCAGGCCCAATCCTATGGGCACCAACGGCGCGATGAAATCAGTGAGCTGCCAGAAACCCAGGCCATGCTTGCGTGCGAACAGCGCCATCGCCGCCAGCACGCCAAGAAAACCACCATGGAAGCTCATGCCGCCCTGCCACACCGCGAGGATTTCCAGCGGATGATCGAGGTAGTAGCCCGGCTCGTAGAACAGTACCTGGCCGAGCCGGCCACCGAGGACGACACCGAGCACACCATAGAACAGCAGGTCGTCGACATGCTGTGGGGTCAGGCCGTGCCAGGGCTGCGTCGCCGCGCGCCGCTTGCCGAGCCACAGGAAGGCGACGAACGCCAGCAGGTACATCAGGCCATACCAGCGCACGGCAAGCGGGCCGAGGGCGAGGGCAACGGGGTCGAACTGGGGGTGAGTCAGCATGTGGCAGGGGAATAGGGCTAGGCTAGAATCTTTGGCATTCTAACGTCGCGCCCAAGCGCGCCCCCCAGAGGAGAAGCAGATGCCCGCCTACCGTTCCCGCACCTCGACCCACGGCCGCAACATGGCCGGTGCCCGCGCGCTGTGGCGCGCCACCGGCATGAAGGACGGCGACTTCGACAAGCCCATCATCGCCGTCGTCAATTCCTTCACCCAGTTCGTGCCCGGTCACGTCCATCTGAAGGACATGGGCCAGCTGGTCGCCCGCGAGATCGAGGCGGCCGGCGGCGTGGCCAAGGAATTCAACACCATCGCCGTCGACGACGGCATTGCCATGGGCCATGGCGGCATGCTCTATTCACTGCCCTCGCGCGAACTGATCGCCGATTCGGTCGAATACATGTGCAATGCGCACACCGCCGACGCGATGGTGTGCATCTCCAATTGCGACAAGATCACCCCGGGCATGCTGATGGCCGCGCTGCGCCTCAACATTCCCGCCGTGTTCGTTTCCGGCGGGCCAATGGAAGCCGGCAAGGTCAAGTGGCATGGCGAGTACCGCATGGTGGACCTCGTCGATGCGATGGTGGAAGCAGCCGATAGCAAGAACAGCGATGCGGAAGTGAATGCCATGGAGCGCTCGGCCTGCCCGACCTGCGGCTCCTGCTCCGGCATGTTTACCGCCAACTCGATGAACTGCCTGACCGAGGCGCTCGGCCTCTCGCTGCCGGGCAACGGCTCGCTGCTGGCGACGCACGCCGACCGCGAGAAGCTCTTCGTCAAGGCCGGCAAGGTAATCGTCGATCTGTGCAAGCGGTATTACGACAACGACGACGCCAGCGTCCTGCCGCGCAGCATCGCCGGCTTCGATGCCTTCGAGAACGCCATCGCCCTCGACATCGCCATGGGCGGCTCGACCAACACGGTATTGCACTTGCTGGCCGCCGCGCAGGAAGCCGGCGTGAGCTTCACCATGGCCGACATCGACCGCATGTCGCGCAAGGTGCCCTGCCTGGCCAAGGTGGCACCGGCCACCCAGAAGTACCACATGGAAGACGTGCATCGCGCCGGCGGCATCATGGCCATCCTCGGCGAGCTCGACCGCGCCGGCCTGATCAACCGCGACTGCTCGACCGTGCTGTACCCGACGCTCGGCGAGCAGCTCGACTGCTGCGACGTCAAGCGCAACGCCGACAAGAAGGTCCACGACTACTATCGCGCAGCGCCGGGCGGTGTGCCGACGCAGGTGGCGTTCTCGCAGGCGCGCCGCTATCCGACGCTCGACCTTGACCGTGCCAACGGATGCATCCGCACCAGGGAACATGCTTATTCGCAGGACGGCGGCCTTGCGGTGCTCTACGGCAACATCGCCGAGAAGGGCTGCATCGTCAAGACCGCGGGCGTCGACGACTCGATCCTGAAATTTACCGGCCGGGCGCGCGTCTGCGAATCGCAGGAGGAAGCAGTCGAGAAAATCCTCGCCGGCCAGATCGTCGCGGGCGATGTGGTGGTGATCCGCTATGAAGGCCCGAAGGGCGGTCCCGGCATGCAGGAGATGCTCTACCCGACTTCGTATTTGAAATCGATGGGGCTGGGCAAGCAGTGCGCGCTGCTCACCGACGGCCGTTTCTCCGGCGGCACATCAGGACTTAGCATCGGCCACGCTTCGCCCGAAGCGGCGGCCGGCGGCGCGATCGGGCTGGTCGAGGAAGGGGACACCATCGAGATCGACATTCCGAACCGCCGCATCCATCTCGCCGTGGAAAACTCGGTGCTGGTAAGACGGCACGCAGCCATGGAAGCACGGGGTGCCGCGGCCTGGAAGCCGGCAAAGCGCGAGCGCGCCGTCTCTGCCGCGCTCAAGGCCTATGCCGCCATGGCCACCTCGGCGGACATGGGCGCGGTGCGCGACGTTGCGAAGATTTCATGAGCGACTTCAATGCACTCTTCACCGGCCGCCTTTGGTCAGTGATGTCCTGGGAACAGCTCGATGCCTTCTGGCAGCGCATAGATCCCGCGGCCGACTGGTACGTTTATGCGGTCGGCGAAACACCGCCCTCCAATCCGGCCACGGCCGAATCGGTGAGCGCCTTCATCGCGCAGATCGACGCGCTGTTGCACAAGGAACACCACCACGACTATTGCGGCATCGTCTATGCCGACAATCTCGAAACGCCGGGCTTCGTCAAGATTTTCGACCCGAACAATCTCGGCGTATCCTGCGGCTTTTCGGACAATCCGCCGCTGCCGGGCTGGATTCTGTGCCGCGTGCCGCCGGAAGATCTCAAGCCGGCCGGGCCGCTGCCGGAAGGCCGCAAGCGCTGGTGGCGCACGCTGTTTGGATAAAAAAGCAAAAGGGGAAAACATGAAAGCTGCGAGCAAGCCCAAGGCAGTCAAACCCGCCAGGAAACCGGCGCCGAAGAAACCCGTACAAGCCACCGGCCAGGTGCTGAACGAACTCAAGCAACTGGCAAAAGAGCTCAACCAGGCCGCCAAGGGACTCTCGAAGCGCTCGGCCGGCAACCCGAAAGAAGTGTCGTCCATCCTCGGCAGCGTCGAGCGCATGACCGCCGATGCGGCGACCAAGTCACTACTCGAGGCCGAAGCCGCCAAGCAACTGGTCAAGGAAGCACAAACTTCGCTCGGCAAGGACTGGAGCCGCAAGGAACTCGAAGAGAAGCTTGCCGGCGTCAGCGGCCACCTGACCAACATCATCGTCGCGCAGGAATTCCAGGATCTCGCCGGTCAGGCGCTGCGCAAGGCGATGAAGGCGCTGGTCGGCGCGATCATCGTCGTCGAGGGAGGCGGACCGACCGAGGAACAACGCCTGTCGCAGAAGGATGTCGACAGCCTGCTCAAGGACCTGATGCCCTGATCGGCTATAGCCGACTAATCTGATCAGGTATAGTCGGGTTTCCTGATGGAGACCCGACATGAACAGTAACAACCGTCTCGCCGCAGAGACTTCCCCCTACCTGCTCCAGCACGCCGACAACCCCGTCGCGTGGCAAGCTTGGAGCGAAGCCGCGCTAGCGCAGGCACGCACCGATAACAAGCCGATCCTGCTGTCGATCGGCTATTCGGCCTGCCACTGGTGCCATGTGATGGCGCACGAATCCTTCGAGGACGAGCCAACGGCGGCGGTCATGAACCGGCTATTCGTCAATATCAAGGTCGACCGCGAGGAGCGTCCCGACCTCGACCAGATCTACCAGAGCGCGCATCAGATGCTCACCGGCCGCGCCGGCGGCTGGCCGCTGACGCTGTTCCTCACGCCCGAAGGCACGCCCTTCTACGGGGGCACCTATTTCCCGAAAGAATCGCGCTACGGCCTGCCCGGCTTCGTCGAGCTGTGCGAGCGCATCGGCGAAATCTGGCGCACGCGCCGACACGATATCGACAAGCAGAATCGCGAACTGCTCGCGGTCATGAACCGCCGCCCATCCGATCAAGCCATTGAACTCGACGACCAGCCGATCGACCATCTGCGATCGATCCTGCTCGGCAGCCATGATCGACAGCACGGCGGCTTCGGCGGCGCACCCAAGTTCCCGCATCCCACCGATCTCGCCTTCCTGTTGCACCGTCCGAACGATCCTGAAGCGCAAGATGCGGCGCTGTTCACTCTGCGCCGCATGGCGGAAGGCGGTATCCACGACCAGCTCGGCGGCGGCTTCTGCCGCTACAGCGTGGATGCCGAGTGGGAAATCCCGCACTTCGAGAAGATGCTTTACGACAACGGCCCGCTGCTCGGCCTTTATGCCGATGCGTACGCGCTGACCGGCGACGCATATTTCAAGGAAGTGGCCGAAGGCATCGTCGGCTGGCTGCAGCGCGAGATGACCAGCCCGGAGGGCGCGTTCTACTCCTCGCTCGATGCCGATTCGGAGCATGAAGAGGGGAAGTTCTACGTCTGGGATCGCGCCCAGGTCGCGCTGCTGCTCTCGCCGCAAGAGTCGGCGCTGGCAGGACGGCACTGGGGCCTCGACCAGACGCCGAATTTCGAGGGTAAGCACTGGCACCTGAAGGTCGCCGCGCCGCTGGCGGAAGACGAAACTGCACTGCTCGAATCCGCGCGCGCCAAGCTGTTCGCCGCACGCGTAAAACGTGTGCGGCCCGGCTGCGACGACAAGATCCTGACCAGTTGGAACGCGCTGATGATCGAAGGACTGGCCCGGGCGGCACGCATCTTCGAACGTCCCGACTGGCTGGCTGCCGCCCGGTGCGCACTCGATTTTCTGCGCACACGGCACTGGCAGGATGGTCGCCTGCTGGCCACCTCGCGCCACGGCAAGGCGCATCTGCCCGCCTATCTCGACGATTACGCCTTCCTGCTCGCCGCCCTGCTCGAACTCATGGAGTCAGATCCCAGGGCATCGGATGCGGATTTCGCGCGCCGCCTCGCCGATACCCTGCTGGACCAGTTCGAGGACAAGGAGAGCGGCGGCTTCTTCTTCACCGCCCATGACCACGAGGCGCTGATCCAGCGGCCCAAAACGGCTCACGACAATGCCCTGCCCGCCGGCAACGGCGTCGCGGCGCTGGCGCTGCAACGACTGGGCCAGCGGTTGGGCGAAGGGCGGTACCTCGGCGCGGCCCGACGCACCGTGCTGAGCTTTGGCGCGCAACTCGGGCAACAACCGGCAGGCTGTGCGACCCTGTTGCTGGCGTTGGCGACGGAACTCTCTGTCAACCCGCCAGCGTGCAGCGACGTTATATGCAGCGTACCGACAAGTGACTGAAAACCGGGCGAATTCTTCTCAAACGCACCGATTTCCGCTAGACTGCCGGGCGAAGTTTTGACCCCCTAACCGATACGAGGAAGAATGAAATGAAAATTGTCGCTGCCGCCCTAATCGCCGCCGGCGTAATGGTTTCCGCTCCCGCCATGGCCAACCTCGACCTGGCCAAGAAGAGCAACTGCATGTCCTGCCATATCGTCGACAAGAAGCTGGTGGGTCCGTCCTATCAGGACGTCGCCAAGAAGTACGCAGGCCAGAAGGACGCCGTCAAGAAGCTGTCCGCCAAGGTCAAGGCCGGTGGCAAGGGCGTGTGGGGCGAGATCCCGATGCCGCCGAACGCCGCAGTCAAGGATGCCGACATCGAGACGCTGGTGAAGTGGATTCTGGCTGGCGCCAAGTAATCCATTCGCGGTTCGATTCAGCAATGACGGGGAGCTTCGGCTCCCCGTTGTCATTTCAGCCCGGCGGTTTCGGTTCGCCGGCCAGCAGGATCAGCCGCGCGATCTCGGCAGTGGAGTGAACCTGCAGTTTCTCCATGGCATTGTGCCGATGCACCTGCACGGTCTTGTCGCTGATGTCGAGCTTGCGTGCAATGGTCTTGTTGCAGTCGCCTGCTGCGAGGCACGCGGCGACCTCGCGCTCCCGGAGGGTCAGTGACTCGATGCGGGTCCGCACTTCGGCCACCAGTTCCTGATCGAGGCTTTGCTTGATGCTCTGCCGGACCGCGCGGCCGACCGCATCGAGCAGGACATGATCCTTGCAGGGCTTCTCGAGAAAATCGAAGGCACCGCGCTTCATCGCCTGCACCGCCATGGGCAGGTCGCCATGCGCCGAGAGGAAAATGATCGGCAGGCTGATTCTGCGTTCGCCGAGGGTCTGCTGGACCTCCATGCCCCCCATCAGCGGCATCATGACGTCGAGTACGAGGCAGCCTGGCACGTGGCCGTCATAGCTATCGAGGAATTCGCGCCCGCTGGCCAGCGCGCGGGTTTGCCAGCCCGCCGAGTCGAGCAGATAGGCCAGCGAACGCCGCATGGCATCGTCGTCGTCGACGATGTAGATGATTGCATCCTGCTCATTCATCAAGCTGCTCCTCCGGCAACCAGAAACTGGCGCAGACACCGGCGGTTTCCCGGGTCAGTTTCAGCGTGCCACCATGTGCATCGATGATCCACTTGCTCAGCGCCAACCCCAAGCCGAGGCCATCGCTCTTGGTCGTGAAGAAGGGCTCGAACAAATGGGCAACCTGTTCTTCGGTCAGGTTGCCCCCTTGATCGCGCACCCCGACACGGTAACCCGCTCCCTCGCGCTCGAGACTGACAGTGATCGCGGCCCTGGCCCGGCCCTGCATGCTCTGGGCATCGATGGCATTCTTAAGCAGATTGAAGGTGACCTGCTGGATCTGGATCGGATCGGCCTTGACCCGCGTATCGTCCTGCCGATTCATGCTCAGCCACTGGATGTTCGCTTCGGGATGGGCGACTTCGAACAGTTCGACAGCTTCACGCACATAGGCGAGCAGATTCACCGACTGCATGGTGCTGCTGCCCTTGCGCGCGAAATTGCGGATGCGCTCGATGGTGGCATCGGCCCGCTGGCTCTGGAGGGTGATTTCGTTGCAACCATCGCGCAACGGTTCGGGTTCGAGGCGCCCCGCCGCAATGCGCCGATCGATGCCGCGCGCAAAGTTGTCGATTGCCGCGAGGGGCTGTTTGAGTTCATGGGCGATGGCGCTGGCCATGCTGCCAAGCACGGCCAGCCGGCTGGAATGGTCGAGCGCCTGCTGGCGTTCCCGCATCGCCTCGGCCATGTCTTCCTTTTCCTGGTGGGCGCGTTGCAGTTCGCGCGTGCGCCGGGTGACGAGATAGTCGACGCGGATCGTGTGGATGAGCAACAGCACAATTAGCAAGGCAATTACCAACAGGGTGTAACGGTGGCGGCTCACCAGGTCCGTCAGGGTCACCTCCTGCAAATTGGCATAACGGCCCAGCTTGAGATCGCGGAACAACTCGTCGAGCACCGCATAATGCGCCGGGATCGCCCAGCGATAGCCTTCCGGCGATGATGGCATTTCCAGCAGCGACACGGTGACCTTGCGGGACAGGTCGGTGGCCGTACCTTTCAGGGCGGCAAAGGCCCAGTCCGGGTAAAGGCGCGAAGTCGTCTGACAGGGATAACCGGGAATGTCCTGCGGATTAAGTACGCGCAGTTCCCCCGCCTTGAGCGCGCCGCTGTCGATCATCTGCTCGAGCAGACAGGTCTTGAGGAACCCGGCATCCGCCTTGCCATCCCTGACCGCGCGGGCGATCGACTGGATCGGGAAGCCGGTGAATTCGAGCTCGCCCAGATCCTTTTCCGGATCGACGCCGGCCTCGACCAGTTCGCGTGCGGCAATCTGATAACAGCAGAAGGCATCGTGGCTGGCAGCGAGCAGATGTTTGCCCCGCAGTTGCGCAAGTTCGGTCAGGCCGGAATCGCCCCGCACGACGACGGCCGAACCGACCGCCCGGCTGGGCGAGAGTGCCAGCGGAGAATCCAGCGTCGCAATGCGCGACACGCCCTCCGAATACTCGAACTCGCCGTAATTGCCGGCATTGGTGATGAGAAAGTCTACATTGCCGGCATGCACCGCTTCGCGCAGCTCGGGATGGTCGAACGCGACGATAACGAACTCGTAACCGGGCACATCATGGTTCAGCCAGTCGAGTACGTAATCCCATTCCTCCTCGGCAGCCTCCACACCCTTGTCGGCAAGTACGGCGACACGCACCCGCTGGGGCGTATCCGCAACGGCTCCACCGATGACGGCGAAGCAGCACGCGAGCACAAATATCGCTGTTTGTAAATTGGGCATTTCGTATAGCTGGCTAATCCATGCACCAATAGCCAGCAGGAAAGTGTTCTCGCTAGACTTTTTATCCAGTAACAAAAGTGGCTGATTTCACCGAATACTAATACACGAGGAGGCGGGCATGAAGATGATTGTAGTCGCGACCGACTGCTCCACCGGCTCCATCAGCCTCTAAAACCGGGGCATCGAATCAAGCCCCTTGCGGTTACCGTCGTCAAATAAAGAAGGAGTGATGCATGAGCGAAAAATCAACACACGACGCCTATGAAGAAAAGGCGAAATCGACCTTCTCCGCCGAGCGGAAGGAGGATTACTTCGTACTTGCCCTCGCCGCCATTACGGTCGTGCTGGTGCTGAGCGGGGCGGTTGGTCCCGGCTTCTTCAAATCGCTGTTCTTCTGATTCGGGAGAGAAAAAATGGGTAGTTCAGGAGGTGGTGGAATCGGTGTCGAGTTCAGTCTGGAAAATCTTCCCAAGATGCTGCCAGGCTTGATCCTTTGTGCAATCTTCGGCTGGATGGCGTTGCAGTGGGACGCCACGATGGGCAAGTGGAACAGTCACTACAAGGAAGCCGAAAAAGTCCTCAAGACCGTCAACGAAGGCAAGGCGCCCGCGGACTACGCGGCCTACAAGCAGAAACAGGCGGACGGCTTCGCCAAGAAGACCGAGGAGTTCAAGGCGGCCGAGGAGAAATACAAGGAAGCGAAGGCAGCTGGCGACAAGGCTGCCAAGGCGCCCAAGAAGCCGTCCAAGCCCACGGTGATTACTGAAAGCGAGTTCAACAGTGTTTCGCAGGCCAAGGCCATTCCGGGCAACCTGTCCTTCGGCAACCTGATGATCTCCTTCCAGCTCACTTATGTAGCGATGCTGCTGCTGGTCGGCATGCTGATCCGCAACACAATTGGCCTGCCCGAGATCTTCAAGGCCGGTACGATCGCCGCCCGACCGCTGATCAAGCCGGGCATCATCATCCTCGGCGCCTACTACATGTGGACCGATGTGCTGAAAGTCGGCGTATTCGGCCTCGTGCTGGTGCTGGCCTTCGTCATGGGCACGCAGATGCTGATCTCCTACTGGGGCAAGCGCGCCAAGCTCGACTCTGGTCTGGCCGGGCTGATGGGTGCTGGCGTCGGCGTCTGTGGCGTTTCGGCCGCCGTGGCCGTGGCGCCGGTGGTGAACTCGAAGCCGCGAGACTTCTTCTACGCGATCGGCACGATCCTGCTGTTCGGTACGCTGGGCCTGTTCACCTTCCCCTACATCGGCAAGGCACTTGGCATGAGCGATCCGGTGTTCGGTGCGTGGGTGGGTACGGCGATCCTCAACACCGCCCAGCTCGTCGCTGCGGCCTCGTGGTACAGCCATGACTCGCTGTTGACGGCCAACGTCATCAACATCGTGCGCGTCGGCTTCATTCCACTGATCGTGTTGTGGGCGATCTACTTCTACGTCGTGAAGCCCGCCGTCGAGGCCGGCCATGAAGGACAGAAGATCAATGTCTGGGAAGTCGTGACCAGCAAGTTCCCGATCTTCGTCTTCGGCTTCTTCATCATGGTAACGATGAACGAATTCGGCATGTTCACCGCCGAACATCGCAAGATCCTGTCTGGTGACCTGCTGAAGATTTTCTTCGCGATCGGTTTCGCGGGCGTCGGCCTCAACATTGCCTTCGACGATCTGAAGAAAGCCGGCGGCACCGCCTTCTTCATCGGCGTAGTTTCCGCAACGCTGAAGGCCGTGCTGGCTGCCATCGCGGTCATGGCCATCGGTGGCGACGCCTTCAAGGTCAAGGGTTGATCCGCAACTGACCAGAAAAGGGGAAAATCAGGGGCATCCACGGATGCCCCTTTTTTACTTAATCGTCCAATGAACTTTTCCCGCATCCTGCTCTGCCTCGACGGCGAACCGCACAGTGAAGTCGCTTGCGCGCGTGCGCTCGATCTCGCGCGCGGCGGTGCGGTGCTCGATGCGTTGTACGTCGTCGATCCCTACCTGAAGAAATTCACGCACGAGATCTACGCCGCGAATCGCGACGAATGCCGGGAACACCTCGATCGCAGCCTCGCGGCCGAAGGCGAATCCGCCCTCGATGCCTTCATCGCACAAGCGCAGCAAGCGGGTGTTTCCGTCGGGCGGCTCCTGCAATATGGCGAGCCCGAAGATGTGATTCCACGTCTGGTCACCGCTGGCGGCTACGATCTTGTCATTCTCGGCGGCAAGCGATTCAACGGCCGCTACGAACGCTGGACCTCGCGCGACCTGCCCGGACGTCTCGACGGCAAGTTCGCCGTGCCGGTGTTGCTCTGTCGTGTCTGACTTTCCCTATGAACGCAGCCTGCTGATCGCCGCACCGGCCGAGTTGGTCGCGCAATTTTTTCGCGATGGTGAGGCATGGTACCGCCTCAATCCGGAATGGGAAGTGGTTTCGCTCGACAGGAAATGCGATCCGCACATCCTGAAAGTACGTTACGAGCGCAGCGAGCAGGAGGTGGAATACTGCCGTCCCGCCAGCACCGACTTTTCCAGCAGCGGCGGCACGATTGCCCTGACCGGAGATCCGCCACGCACGATCACGTTGACATTGACGCCGCAAGGCGAGATGAAGACACGTCTCGACTGGCACGAGATCTTCCCCGCGCCGATCGAAACCGCACGGCTTGCCGAGCTCAATCTCTGGGTGGATGCGGCCGCGGGCTACCTGACCTATGCCGCCCGCACCGATCGCCGCGCCCGCCTTGCCCACTGGCTGCTCGACCGCTTCTGGCTGCGCATGAGCCCGATGTCGCGCCGCATTTCGCTGATGATCGTCGGCATGGAATTTCTCGCCCTGCTACTGTTCATCGCCATAGTCATCGTTTATCGTTTGATAGGCTGAAAACAGTTATCAATTGACAAGCCGCCCCACTGAAGCAAGAATCGCCGTTCGCTTCGCCCCAATAAATCCAACTTGAATGGAGCCCTCCCGATGAACACCTCTGTCAAAGTCCTTTCCCTGTCTGTCGCCGCCGCCGTCCTGATGATGGGTTGCGGCAAGAAGGAAGAAGCCCCGAAACCCGCTGCCGCACCGGCTGCGCCCGCCGCACCCGCCGCCGTCGTCGTCAAGCTCGGCCACGTTGGCCCGCTCACCGGCGGTATCGCCCACCTCGGCAAGGACAATGAAAACGGTGCCCGCCTGGCGATCGACGAAGCCAACGCAGCCGGCATCAAGATCGGCGGCGCTCCGATCAAGTTCGAACTGATCGCGGAAGACGACCAGGCCGACCCGAAGGTCGGCAACACCGTCGCCCAGAAGCTGGTTGACGCCAAGGTCGTTGGCGTCGTCGGCCACCTGAACTCCGGTACCACGATCCCCGCCTCCGCCATCTACAATCAGGCCGGTCTGCCGATGATCTCCGGCTCCGCCACCAACCCCGCGTTGACCGAGCAGGGATTCAAGGGCGTTTTCCGCGTCGTCGCACGTGACGACCAGCAAGGCCCCGCCGTCGCCAACTACCTGATCGCCAGTGCCAAGCCGAAGGTCGCCGCCGTCATCGACGATGCCACCGCCTACGGCGAAGGTCTCGCCAACGAAGTCGAGAAGACCCTCAAGGCTGCCGGCATCAAGGTGCTGCCGCGCGAGAAGGGCACCGACAAGACCGCCGACTGGAAGGCCGTGCTGACCAAGATCAAGGGCAAGAAGCCCGATGTCGTCTTCTATGGCGGCATGGATGCCACCGGCGGCCCGCTGCTCAAGCAGGCGCGCGAGCTCAAGATCGCCGCCGTGTTTGCCTATGGTGACGGTGCCTGTACCGACAAGATGGCCGAACTCGCTGGCGCTGCCGCCGAAGGCCTGGTCTGCTCGCAGGCCGGCATCCCCGTGCAGTCTGCAGGCAAGAAGTTCCTCGACGCCTACAAGGCCAAGTTCAACATCGAGCCGATCCTCTACTCGCCCTTCACCTACGACGCGGCGATGCTGATGATCGAGGCGATGAAGAAGGCCGACTCGACCGACCCGGCCAAGTATCTGCCGGTACTGGCCACGAACAAACACAAGGGCGCCTCTGGCGACATCGAGTTTGACGAGAAGGGCGACCGCAAGGACGCCGAGATCACCATCTTTGCGATGAAGGATGGCAAGGTCGCACCGTTCGCCATCATCAAGGGTGGCAAGTCCCTGACGCTGGACGAGTATGCCAAGCTGGGTTGCAGCCCTGACGCTCCCTGCTGATCGATAGTCGTGTAAAGCAACGGCGCCCTGCGGAAATCCGAGGGGCGCCGTTGTTGTTTCTAAAGTATCATCCGCGCCCGTGGATATCTTCCTTCAGCAAATCATCAACGGCCTGACCACAGGCAGTGTCTACGCCATCGTCGCCCTTGGCTACACGATGGTCTATGGCGTCATCCAGCTGATCAACTTCGCCCACGGCGAAGTCGTGATGATCGGCGCGATGGTCGCCTTTACGGTCATCATGGGCATCGTCGGCGCCGGCACCCCGCTGCCGCCAATCGTGATCGTGCTCGCCGGCGTGCTCGCCGCCATCCCGATCTGCATGACGGTCGGCTTCCTGCTCGAACGCCTCGCCTATCGCCCCCTGCGCCATGCCCCGCGCCTCGCGCCGCTGATCACCGCGATCGGCATGTCGATCATCCTGCAGCAGCTCGCATTGCTGGTCTGGGGCCGCGACCCGCGCGCCTTCCCGCAGATCATGGAAAACGCCAGTTTCAGCATCGGCGGCGCAGCTATCAGCAGCGTGCAGATCGCCATCATCCTGATGTCAGTCGTCCTGATGGGCATCCTGACCTGGTTCGTTTACCGCACGCGCTTCGGCATCGCCATGCGCGCAACCGCCGAAAACGTCAATGTCGCCGGCCTGATGGGCATCGACGCCAACCGCGTCATTGCCGGCACCTTCGTCATCGCGGCCGGCTTGGGGGCCGTCGCCGGTGTCATGTACGGTACTTATTACGGCATCGCCCATTACACGATGGGCTTCATCCTCGGCCTCAAGGCTTTCTCGGCGGCCGTGCTCGGCGGCATCGGCAACCTGGCCGGTGCCATGTTGGGCGGCATCGTGCTCGGCCTGGTCGAGGCACTGGGCACCGGTTACATCAGCGAAATCTCCGACCTCTGCAAATGGCCGGTTGTCGGTTCCGAGGGGATGCTGATGGAGCGCTGCGTGGCCGACGGCCATGTCGTGCTGTTCGGCAGCAATTACCAGGATGTCTTCGCGTTCCTGGTGCTGATCATGGTCCTGGTGTTCCGGCCCTCCGGACTGCTGGGCGAACGCGTTTCGGAACGGGCATGAACCGGAAGCTTCTCGGCACGATCCTCATCGCACTGGCGCTGCTGATCCTGCCACACCTGCTGACGCAGGTCGGCACGGCCTGGGTGCGCATCGCCAACCTCGCGATCCTGTTCGTCTTCCTTTCGCTCGGCCTCAACATCGTCGTCGGCATGGCCGGCCTACTCGACCTCGGCTACGTCGCCTTCTACGCCGTCGGCGCCTACATCTGGGCACTGCTCGCCTCGCCGCATTTCGGCCTGCACCTGCCGTTCTGGGTGATCCTGCCGATCGGTGCGCTATGCGCCTGCGTTGCCGGTGCCGTCCTGGGAGCGCCGACTTTGCGCTTGCGCGGCGACTACCTCGCCATCGTCACGCTCGGCTTCGGTGAGATCGTGCGCATCTTCATGAACAACCTGTCGGCGCCGTTCAACATCACCAACGGCCCGAAAGGCGTCACGCGCATTGACGGCATGCAGCTCGGCGACATGAATTTCATGACGACCGACACGCTGTTCGGCATTCCATTCACCGGACCAACCAAGTACTACTACGTTCTGCTGCTGCTGCTGCTGCTGATCATCGTCGTCAATCTGCGCCTGCAAAACTCGCGCATCGGCCGCGCCTGGATCGCCATCCGCGAGGACGAGGTGGCCGCCAAGGCGGCCGGCATCAACACCCGCAACGTCAAGCTGCTCGCCTTCGCCATGGGCGCCAGCTTCGGCGGCATCGCCGGCGGCATGTTCGCGGCAATGCAGGGCTTCGTCAGCCCGGAAAGCTTCATCCTCAACGAGTCGATCATGATTCTGGCGATGGTGGTGCTGGGTGGCATGGGCAACGTCTGGGGCGTGATCGCCGGCGCGCTGCTGCTGTCCTTCGTTCCCGAGCTCCTGCGTTATACGGTCGAGCCGGTCCAGAAAGCCCTGTTCGGCCACTCGCTGATCGAACCGGAGATACTGCGCATGCTGCTGTTCGGCATCGCGATGGTGCTCACCATGCGCTTCCGCCCCGCCGGCCTGTGGCCCGAGTCGCGTCACAAGCAGGAAATGAAAGAGGCTAAGGAAGCGTCCGCATGAGCGCGGCCAGCCCGGTTCTGCTGGAAGCCCGTGGCGTCGGCAAGCGCTTTGGTGGCGTGCAGGCGCTCAAGGATGTCTCGCTGACCATCCGCCACCAGGAAATCTACGGACTGATCGGCCCGAACGGTGCCGGCAAGACCACCTTCTTCAACGTGCTCACCGGCCTGTATGCGCGTGACAGCGGCGACGTGCTGTTCGACGACCAGGCGCTCGACCTGGCTAGCCCCTACCGGGTCGCGGAAGCCGGCATCGCACGCACCTTCCAGAACATCCGCCTGTTCGGCAGCATGACCGCGATCGAGAATGTCATGGTGGGTCGTCACGTGCGTACCAAGGCCGGCGTATTCGGCGCGATCCTGCGCACCAGCACGCAACGCGCGGAGGAAGCCGCCATCAAGCGACGCGCCGAGGAGTTGCTGCGCTATGTCGGTATCGCCCACCGCGCCGGCGATCTCGCCCGCCACCTCTCCTACGGCGACCAGCGCCGTCTCGAAATCGCGCGAGCGCTGGCGACCGAGCCGAAGCTCCTTGCGCTCGACGAACCCGCGGCCGGCATGAATGCCACCGAAACCGAAGGATTGCGCGAACTGATCGTGGGGCTGCGCGCCGACGGCCTGACCGTGCTGCTGATCGAGCATGACGTCAAACTGGTCATGGGCCTGTGCGACCGCGTCGCGGTGCTCGACTACGGCGAGAAGATCGCCGAGGACGTGCCCGCCGTGGTGCAGAAAGATCCGAAGGTCATCGAAGCCTACCTCGGGGGCAGCGTTGGCGAGTAGTACCTCAGATAAGGGATACGCGTTGCTGGAAGCGATCAACCTCGAAGTGCACTATGGCGGCATTGCCGCCGTGAAAGGTGTTTCCTTCGCCGTCGAGGAAGGCGAGCTGGTCTGCCTGATCGGCGCCAACGGTGCAGGCAAAACCTCGACGCTCAAGGCACTGGCACGCATGATCCCCTCCTCCGGTGAAATCCATTACCGCAAGGAACGTCTCGACCGCCAACCGAGCCATGTGCTGATCGGCAAGGGGCTCGCGCTGGTGCCCGAAGGGCGCGGCATCTTCGCGCGCCTGACAGTTGCCGAAAACCTCGCGATGGGTGCCTACCACCGCAACGACACCCAGGGTATCGCGGCCGACATGGCGCATATCTACACGTTGCTGCCGCGCCTCAAGGAACGCGCCGAGCAGGTTGCCGGCACGCTCTCCGGTGGCGAACAGCAGATGCTGGCGATCGGTCGCGCGCTGATGGGCAAGCCGCAACTGCTGCTGCTCGACGAACCCTCGATGGGCCTCGCTCCGCTGATGGTGGAAAAAGTCTTCGAGGTGATCCGCGCCGTCGCCGCCGAGGGCGTAACGATCTTCCTCGTGGAACAGAACGCCCGCCTCGCGCTGCAAACCTGTTCGCGCGGCTATGTGATGGAAAGCGGCAAGATCACTCTGGCCGACACATCGGACAAGCTGCTCGCCGACCCGCGCGTGCGGGCTGCCTATTTAGGCGAGTAAAAGTCGGCGCTGGCGGGACGGCACCTTATTTGGGTGCGTAGCTGAACACGTCGGCGAAAAACTCTTCCCGCGGCAAGCCCCGGGCAGTGAAATCCTTCAGCGCCGCCTCGCACATCACCGGCGCGCCGCAGGCATAGACCTGATAGGCCGACAAGTCCGGATGATCGGCCAGCACCGCTTCATGAACCAGTCCGGTACGCCCGGTCCAGTTATCAGCCACATCGGGTTCCGATAGTACCGGGACATAGGCGATACCGTTTTCCGCCGCCCATTTTTCGGCGAGCCCATTCAGGTACAGTCCGGCGCGGTTTTTCGCGCCCCAATACAGCTGCATCGGACGTTTGATACCGATGTGCAACGCATGTTCTATCAGGCCCTTGAGCGGCGCGAAACCGGTACCGCCGGCGACGAGGATGATCGGCTTGGTGGATTCCTCACGCAGGAAGAATGAACCGAGCGGTCCTTCGATGCGCAGGATGTCCTTCAACTTCATCTTGTTGAACACGTGGTCGGTGAAGTTGCCACCCGGTACATGACGGATGTGCAGTTCAAGCAGGTCGTCGGCATGCGGCGGACTGGCCAGCGAGAAAGCGCGACGCTTGCCATCGGCGAGCAGGAATTCGATGTACTGGCCGGCGAGGAACTGCATGCGTTCATTGGTCGGCAGCTTGAGGCGGATCACCATCACGTCGGCGGCGACGCGTTCGAGCGCCTGCACGCGACAGGGCAATGTCTTCACCGGAATATCGCGCGCCGCATTGACTTCACGCACTTCGAGCGTCACGTCGGACAGGGGCTTCGCACAGCAGAACAGCGCCATGCCGGCAACGCGTTCGTCGGCGGGCAGGGCATTGTCCTGGGCGATGCCGAGATCAACCTGACCACTCAAGACCTTGCCCTTGCAGGCGCCACAGGCGCCATTCTTGCAACCGTAGGGCAGGTTGATGCCGGCATCGAGCGCCGCTTCGAGGATCGTACCACCGTCCGCGACGCTGAACTGGTGGCCGCTGGGTTGCAGAGTGACTGAATGGGTGACTGGGGGCGCCATGCGATAATCGTCCGGTGAAAAAAAGAAGGTTATTGATCGTCGGTTGCGGTGATGTCGTCCGCCGCGCACTGCCCGTCCTGACACGCCGCTGGCAGGTGACTGCGCTGGTGCGCAGCATCGACCCGGCCTTGCATACTCTAGGAGTGAAGCAGATACGCGGAGATCTCGACCAACCCACCTCGCTGCGTCGTCTTGCAGGCATCGCCGATGCGGTGCTGCACAGTGCGCCGCCACCCAGCGAAGGGGCCGGCGACCCGCGCACCAAGCACCTGCTGGCGACGCTGGCAAGGGCGCGGAGTCTACCACGTCGACTTGTGTACATCAGTACCAGCGGCGTGTATGGCCCCTGTGCTGGTGCGGTTGTTCGCGAATCGCGCCCCTGCGCCGCCAGCACCGCGCGCGCGCGTCGGCGCGTCGCTGCCGAGTCGCTGTTGCGCAGGTCCAAGATGCGCGTCAGCATCCTGCGCGCGCCGGGCATTTACGCGACCGATCGTCTGCCGCTCGAACGTGTGCGGCGCGGCGATCCGGTGCTCAACGCCGACGACGACGTCTTCACCAACCACATCCATGCCGAGGATCTCGCCGCGGCCTGCATCGCGGCGCTGGAACGCGGCGGCGCGAACCGCTGCTACAACATCTGCGACGATTCCGCCGAACGCATGGGCGACTGGTTCGACAAGCTCGCCGACGCCTTCCAGCTAGCCCGCCCGCCGCGCATGGCGCGCACCGAAATCCAGACGCGCCTGTCGCCCATGCTGCTCTCCTTCATGAGCGAATCGCGACGACTGGACAACACGCGCATGAAGCGCGAACTGAAATTGAAACTCCGCTACCCCACCGTCGATGCCGGGATTGAAGCCGCTTTGAGGAATCCGACATGCTCTGGCTGAAAGCCTTCCACATCTTTTTCGTCGTCAGCTGGTTCGCCGGCCTGTTCTACCTGCCGCGCATCTTCGTCAATCTGGCCATGGTACCGGCCGACAGCCCGGCCGAGCGTGAGCGCCTGCTCGTCATGGCCCGCAAGCTCTACAAATTCGTCACGCCGATCGGTGCACTCGCCGTGATCACCGGCTTGTGGCTGTGGTTCGGCTACGGTTTTGGCGGCGGCTGGCTGCACGTCAAGACCACGCTCGTTGCCGGCCTCGTCATTTATCACCTCTATTGCGGCAAGCTGTTCAAGCAGTTCCAGGCCGGCAGCAATGTGCGCTCGCATGTCTGGTTCCGCTTTTTCAACGAAGTGCCGGTGCTGGTACTGCTCACCGTCGTGATCCTCGTCGTGGTGAAACCGTTTTGAGTGACGCTCGTCCAGTTCGCCGCATTGTCCGCCGCCCGGTCACCCCGCAAGCCGGGCATTTCTTCGCCACCTGCCCGCGCGGCCTCGAAGCCCTGCTGGCCGAGGACATCGCCGCCGCCGGTGGCACCGATGTCGCGATCACGCCCGGTGGCGCCGGTTTCGCGGGCAGCAAGGAAACCGGCTACCGGCTGAACCTGCACTCGCGCATCGCGACACGTGTTTTGCGCCGTCTCGCCAGCGCCGACTTTCACAATGAAGCGGATATCTACAAACAGGCCTACGACATCGCCTGGCCGCAGATCTTCGATGTTTCCCGCAGCATCCGCGTCTATGTCACTGCGATCCGCGCACCCTTCAAGAGCGTCGAATACATCACACTGAAGGTGAAGGATGCCGTTTGCGACCGCTTCCGCGCCGATCTCGGCAAGCGGCCAGACGTGAACACCGCCGCGCCCGACGTGCGCATCCACCTCTTTGTCACCGACAAGACCGCCACGCTTTACGTCGACACCTCCGGCGAACCGCTTTGGCTGCGCGGCCAGAAGATCGCCAAGGTGGCCGCACCATTGAAAGAAAATTTGGCCGCCGGCATCCTGCGCCTCGCCGGCTGGACGCCCGGCACCCCCCTGCTCGATCCGATGTGCGGTTCGGGCACGCTACTGCTCGAAGCGGCCGGCATGGCGCTCGGCGACGCACCGGGGTTGGCACGCGACATGAAGGACTTCGGCTTCACCAAGCTGCTCGACTACGAGCCGGCGCTCTGGAAGCGGCTGTGCGTCGAAGCCGCCGACCATCGTGTGATCGCGCCAAACAAACTGCCGATCTGGGGCAGCGACCGCGATGACGACGCCGTGGCGCGCTGCATGCAAAACCTCGCCCATGCCGGCCTCGACGACCTGATCGAGGTGCATCGCGCCGACCTGCTGGAAATCGATCCACCGGCCGCGACCGGTGTGCTGGTGACCAATCCGCCGTATGGCGAACGGATTGGCGAACTGGATGAACTGGCGGCCTTCTACCCGCGTCTCGGCGATGTGCTGAAGAAGCGTTTTGCCGGCTGGCGCTGCTGGCTGCTGTCGGCGGACACGCGTCTGCCTAAACTGATCGGCCTGCGGCCGGACAGGAAAGTGCCGCTGTTCAACGGCGCGCTCGAATGTCGCCTCTACGGTTTCGCAATCGTCGCGGGCAGTGCGCGAAAATAACCGCCGCTATTTCATGAACAGCGGCAGGATGTACTGGTAGGCGAGAAGCAGCACGACCAGGAACAGTACGGCCTTGTTCGTGAATAGCGAGAACACACCCTTGCCGATCGTGGCCAGGAAACCGTCGCTTTCCTCAGCCTTGCGTACCGGCCGTGGTCGGACGCCCAGTTCCTGTGCTTCCCGCGCGAACGAATCGCGCCCGGAAAGCGGATCGGTCGGGTCGCCGAGATCGGCGCCGCGATCCTTCTTGTCGATCTTCTGGTAAGCCTCGCGCAGCGGGATCTTGAGCTTGCGGGACAGGTCGATGGCCCGGATCAGCTTGTTGAGTTCGGCGAGGAACAGCAGTTCAGCCGTCACCTCGATGGGAAAGCCGCTGCGCTGGCCGTCGCGCGAATCGGTCAGCAGGTGGTTGATGTGGCCATCGAGCTCCTGCGTGCCCCACAACATGCAGATACGTTTCTGCACATGGGGAAACTTTTCGATTTCGCTGGCTTCGGGATTGGTTGGAATATTCATGGTCGGTTCGCCGTGGCTGACGGATTACACGATGTCGAGATGCTGGATGCCGCCCTGCAGGTCGCGTTCGGCCAATTCCTTGCCATGCAGCTTGATCTGCAAGCGCACTTCGTTCATCGAATCGGCGAAGCGCAGGGCATCCTCGTAGCTGATCTTGCCGGCCTCATAGAGATCGAAGAGCGCCTGGTCGAAGGTCTGCATGCCCAGCTCGCGCGACTTCTTCATGATCTCCTTGATCTCATGCACTTCACCCTTGCCGATCAGGTCGGAAATCAGCGGCGAGTTGAGCAGGATCTCGACGGCCGCGACGCGTCCCTTGCCTTCGCGCGCGGGCAGCAGGCGCTGCGAGACGACCGCCTTCAGGTTTAGCGACAGGTCCATCAGCAACTGCGGGCGGCGCTCCTCCGGGAAGAAGTTGATGATGCGATCCATCGCCTGGTTGGAGTTGTTCGCGTGCAGCGTGCCCATGCACAGGTGACCGGTCTCGGAGAAGGCGATCGCATGTTCCATCGTCTCGCGATCGCGAATCTCGCCAATCAGGATCACGTCGGGCGCCTGGCGCAGCGTGTTCTTCAGCGCAGCTTCCCACGAATCGGTATCGACGCCGACCTCACGCTGCGTGATGATGCAATTCTTGTGGTCATGCACGTATTCGACCGGGTCTTCGATCGTGATGATGTGGCCGTAGCTGTTCTCGTTGCGGTAGCCAATCATCGCCGCCAGCGAGGTCGACTTGCCCGAGCCCGTGCCGCCGACGAACAGTACCAACCCGCGCTTGGTCATGCCGATATCCTTGAGCACGGATGGCAGGCCGAGGTCTTCGAATTTCGGAATCGAGGTGTTGATGGTGCGAAACACGAGGCCGGTGCGCGCCTGCTGGATGAAGGCATTGACGCGGAAGCGGCCGATGCCGGCGGGGCTGATCGCGAAGTTGCACTCCTTGCTTTCCTCGAAAGTCGCCGCCTGCTTGTCGTTCATCACCGAATGCGCCAGTTCGAGCGTGTGTTGCGGCGAAAGCGCCTGCGCCGTCACCGGCGTGATCTTGCCATCCACTTTAATGGCGGGCGGGAAACCGGCGGTGATGAAGAGGTCGGAACCCTTCTTCTGCACCATCATCGCCAGCAGCTGGTAGAGGAATTTGAGTGCCTCGTCGCGTTCCATGTGTCGGTTCCGAAATCCTTAGCCGGGGAAGTTGTCTTTATTGGCTGCCTTGTTGCGTGCCTCGGCCGCCGACACGACATTGCGCTTGACCAGATCCTGCAAGCACTGGTCGAGTGTCTGCATGCCGAACTGCTGGCCGGTCTGGATGGACGAATACATCTGCGCGATCTTGTTCTCGCGGATCAGGTTGCGGATCGCCGGCGTGCCGATCATGATCTCGTGCGCCGCGACGCGGCCGTTGCCATCCTTGGTCTTAAGCAGCGTCTGCGAGATGACGGCGCGCAACGACTCCGACAACATCGAACGCACCATTTCCTTTTCCGCCGCCGGGAAGACGTCCACGATCCGGTCGATGGTCTTGGCCGCCGACGAGGTGTGCAGCGTGCCGAACACCAAGTGGCCGGTCTCGGCGCCGGTCAACGCGAGGCGGATGGTTTCGAGGTCGCGCATTTCGCCGACGAGGATCACGTCCGGGTCTTCACGCAGCGCCGAACGCAGGGCGTTGTTGAACGACAGCGTGTGCGGGCCGACTTCGCGCTGGTTGATCAGGCACTTCTTCGATTCGTGGACGAATTCGATCGGGTCCTCAACGGTCAGGATGTGGCCGAATTCCTTGTCGTTGATGTAGTCGATCATCGCCGCCAGCGTCGTCGATTTGCCCGAACCGGTCGGGCCGGTGACCAGCACGATGCCGCGCGGCTGATTGGAGATGTCGGCGAAGATTTTCGGGGCATTCAGCTGTTCGAGCGTCAGCACCTTTGAAGGAATGGTCCGCAATACCGCCGCAGCGCCGCGGTTCTGCACGAAGGCATTGACCCGGAAGCGCGCCAGTTGCGGCACCGCGAACGAGAAGTCGCACTCCAGCGTTTCTTCATAGTGCTTGCGCTGGGCATCGTTCATGATGTCGTACACCATCGCATGCACATCCTTGTGCTCCATCGGCGGCAGGTTGATGCGCCGGATGTCGCCATGCACGCGGATCATCGGCGGCAGGCCGGAGGACAAGTGCAGGTCGGACGCCTTGTTTTTGACGACAAACGCCAGCAGTTCGGTGATATCCATGTCTAGGAAGCTCCAGCGCGGCCAGGATTGGGTGCTTCAAGCCGCTTCGGTATACTGAAAGTTAGCAATCAGCCTCTATATGACAACAATTTCCGCCAACCTGCAAGCCGTGAAAAGGCGCATTATCGGGGCCTGTTCCATCGCCGGCCGTGATCCGGCGAGCGTCACGCTACTGGCCGTAAGCAAGACTTTCCCGCCCGCCGCACTGCGCGAAGCGCATGCTGCCGGCCAATGCAGCTTCGGCGAAAACTACCTGCAGGAGGCGCTCGCCAAGCAGGTGGAACTGGCCGACCTTGATCTCGAATGGCATTTCATCGGCCCCTTGCAGAGCAACAAGACGAAGTCCGTGGCCGAACATTTCGCCTGGGTACACTCGGTCGAGCGCCTCAAGATCGCCGAGCGCCTGTCCGCGCAACGGCCTGCCGACTCGCTGCCGCTCAACGTCTGTGTGCAGGTGAATGTCAGCGGCGAAGCCAGCAAAAGCGGCTGTGCGCCCGACGAAGCGCCAGCTTTGTGCCATGCCGTGGCGCACTTGCCGAACCTGCGGCTGCGCGGCCTGATGGCCATTCCCGAGCCGGGCAAGGGTAGCGAAGCGGAAAACTCGGCGCTGGCGAGACGGCAGTTCGGCGTGCTGCGTGATCTGCGCGACCGGCTGAATGCTGAAGGACTGGCGCTCGACACGCTCTCGATGGGCATGTCGCACGACCTCGAGGATGCGATCATGGCAGGTGCGACGCTCGTGCGCGTCGGCACGGCGATCTTTGGTGAGAGGAACTACGCACAATGAAAATTACCTTCATCGGCGGCGGCAACATGGCCACCGCCCTCATCGGCGGCCTGAAGAAACAGGGCTATTCCGCCGCCGGCATGCAGGTCGTCGACCCGGTTGAGGAAACCCGCGTACGCATGACCGAAAGTTTCGGCGTACGCTGCACGCCCGCTATCGACGCGGCCGCGCTCAACTGCGAGGTGCTGATACTCGCGGTCAAGCCGCAACTGATGAAAGAGGCCATCGCGCCCGCCGCCGGCAAGCTCAAGGATCAACTGGTGATCAGCATCGCGGCCGGACTGCAATTGAAGGACATTGGCCGCTGGCTGGGCGGTTACAGCCGGCTCGTGCGCAGCATGCCCAACACACCGGCGCTGATCGGCGCCGGTATCACCGGCCTGTATGCCGATCCGGCCGTCGATCATGAAGGACGGGCAACCGCCGAGAAAATCCTGAAGGCGGTCGGCCACGCCCTCTGGATCGAGGATGAAGCCCTGATGGACGTCGTCACCGCCGTCTCGGGCAGCGGCCCGGCCTATGTGTTCTACTTCATCGAAGCCCTGCAAAACTCGGGCGTCGCCCTCGGCCTGCCCGCCGAAACCGCCCGCCTGCTGGCGATCGAAACCTTCCTCGGCGCGGCGAAGCTGGCCGAATCCAGCAGCGAGGATGTGGCGCAATTGCGCGTCCGCGTCACTTCGAAAGGCGGCACCACCGCCGCCGCGATTGAAACCTTCAACACCGAAGCCGTCGACGCGGCCATCGCGAAAGGCGTCGAAGCCGCCGCCGCGCGCGGCCGTGAACTCTGCCAAATTCTTGGACAAAACTGATGCTGATTCAGATCCTCTCCTTGCTGCTCGGCACCGCCGCCGGCCTGCTCTCCATTGCCTTCCTCGCCCGCGTGTGGATGCAGTGGATGCGCGCGCCCTTCCGCAATCCGGTCGGCCAGTTCGTCATTACCTTCACCAACTGGGCGGTGCTGCCCCTGCGGCGCATCATTCCCGGCCTGTTCGGCATTGACCTCGCCAGCGTGTTCGCGGCCTGGCTGACACAGTTCGCCTACCTGGCCGTCATGGCCAGCCTGGCGGCTGGCAGTCTCGTCGCTCTGGCGGGCTTTCTCGCCATCGCCTGGGTCGCTGTCATTGCCGTGCTCAAGATGTTCATCTACCTGCTGATGGGCGTGGTGATCCTCGCCGCACTGATGTCATGGATCTCGCCCCATTCGCCGGCCGCACCACTGTTCAACGGGCTGGCCGCGCCGCTGCTCGCGCCGGTACGCCGCGTCGTGCCGATCTTCGGCGGCGGCATCGATCTCTCGCCGCTGGTCGTCATCCTGCTGCTGCAGGTCGTGCTGATCGTGCTGGAAAACCTGCACTGATGAATGACTGGTTGCGCAAGGACGGTGACGACGTGATCCTCAACCTGCACATCCAGCCCGGCGCGAAGCAGACCGAGGTCGTCGGCCGGCATGGCGCTGCGCTGAAGATTCGCCTCGCCGCGCCGCCGGTCGATGGCAAGGCCAATGCCGCGCTCATCGCCTTCATCGCCGCAAAAGTCGGCGTTGGCAGGACGGCAGTGGAAGTCATCAGCGGACTCGCCGCACGTGCCAAGCGCGTGCGCGTGGCCGGCATCGCCCCAACCGACGTACTGAAAGCATTGGACTTCTGATGGCCACCTACGCAATCGGCGACCTGCAGGGCTGCTTCAACCCGCTCAAGCGGCTGCTCGACTACATCGGCTTTGCGCCCGACAAGGACCGGCTCTGGTTCGTCGGTGATCTGGTGAATCGTGGCCCGCAATCGCTCGAAATCCTGCGCTTCGTGAAAGGACTCGGGGCCGCGGCGGTCACCGTGCTCGGCAACCACGACCTGCATCTGGTCATGCAGGCCGCCGGCTTCGGCAAGGCCAGCAAGGAAGACACGCTCGACGCCATCCTCGCCGCGCCCGACCGTAGCGACCTGATCGACTGGCTGCGGTCGCTGCCACTGTTTCATGTTGAAAATGAATGGGCCATGGTACATGCCGGCCTGCTGCCGTCATGGGACGTCGCCAAGGCACAGGCACTGTCCGACGAGGTGAGCGCCGCGCTCACCGCGCCGAACTACGTCGATTTCCTCGCCAACATGTGGGGTTCGGAACCCGATGCCTGGCGCGACGATCTTGCCGGTTGGGATCGATTGCGCGTCGTGGTCAACGCGATGACGCGCATGCGCTTCGTCACGCCGGAAGGTCGCATGGAATTCCGCGCGCCCGGCGCCAAAGGCCCACCCGAACGCGGCCCGGCCGGCTGCGTGCCATGGTTCGACGCGCCCGATCGCCGGAGCGCCGACCACGCCATCCTCTGCGGCCACTGGTCGGCACTGGGATTCCGGCAGACGGACAAACTGCTGGCGCTCGATACCGGCTGCCTGTGGGGCGGCGCGCTAACCGCGGTGCGGCTCGAAGACCGCCGCGTGTTCCAGATGCCCTGCGGGCAATCCGCCCAACCGACCGGCTGGCAATAAGGGTCACGCCGCGTAATTCAGCACCGCGAAGAAGTGGAAACTGGTGCCGGCGGCAACGAAGCCATGCCAGATCGCGTGGGCATAGCGGATGCGCGAATCGAGCATGTAGAACGCAACGCCCGCGGTATAGGCGATGCCGCCGGCCACGAGCAGGGCGATGCCCGGCCCCGGGACGCGCTCGGCGAGCGGTACGGCCGCGATCAGCACCAGCCAGCCCATGACGAGATAGAGGCCCGTCGAGAGCCATGGATGCGAGAGTCGATTGAAGGTCTTCAGCACGGTGCCGGCGAGGGCCAGCGTCCAGACGACGCCAAACAGCGTCCAGCCCCACGGGCCGCCCAGTGCACCCAGCGCGAAGGGGGTGTAGCTGCCGGCAATGAAGAAGTAGATCGCGCTGTGGTCGAGCTTGCGGAACACCTGCTTCAGGGGGCCCGGCCGGATGGCGTGGTAGAGCGTCGAGGTGAGGTAGAGCAGGATCATCGTCACCGCGAACACGCTGGCGCCGATGATGTTGGCGGCGCCGAAATCGCGGGCCGCACCAATCAGGAAGGGCGCGCCGACAATGGCCGCCAGCAGCGCCACGCCATGGCTGACGCTGTTGGCGATTTCCTCGCCGAGGCTTTGCGGTCGCTCGCTCATGGCGAGCATTGTCGCACTGCCGTCCTGTCAGCGCCGAGTTTTGTGAGCGCTAGACGTTGAAGAGGAAATTGAGCACGTCACCATCCTTGACGACGTATTCCTTGCCTTCGGCGCGCATCTTGCCGGCTTCTTTCGCGCCGTGCTCGCCGCCACAGGCGATGAAGTCGTCGTAGGCGATGGTCTGGGCGCGGATGAAACCACGCTCGAAGTCAGTGTGGATCACGCCCGCGGCCTGCGGCGCGGTATCACCGTGATGGATGGTCCAGGCGCGCACTTCCTTGACGCCGGCGGTGAAATAGGTGTGCAGGCCGAGCATGTGATAGGCGGCGCGGATCAGGCGGTTGAGGCCCGGCTCGTGCAGGCCCATGTCGGCCAGAAAGACTTCCTTGTCCTCGTCGGAGAGGTCGGCGATCTCGGCCTCGATGGCGGCGCAGATGGGAACGACGTCAGCGTTTTCCTTGGCGGCATGCGCGATCACCGCATCGAGGTGCGGGTTGTTCTCGAAGCCGCCTTCCTTGACGTTGGCGGCGTACAGCACCGGCTTGGCGGTGAGCAGGAAGAAGGGGCGCAGGTTGTTCCATTCCTCCTTCGAGAGGTCGAGCGCACGCACCGGCTTGGCCTGGTTGAGTTGCGCCATGCACTTCGTCAACACGTCGACGAGCAGCTTGGCCTCCTTGTCGCCGCCGGACTTGGCCTGTTTGGTGTAGCGGTTGAGGGCTTTTTCGACGGTGGCGAGGTCGGCGAGCGCGAGCTCGGTATCGATGACCTCGATGTCGGACAGCGGATCGACCTTGCCGGCCACATGCACGACGTTCTCGTCGGCGAAGCAGCGCACCACATGGACGATGGCGTCGGTCTCGCGGATGTTGGCGAGGAACTGGTTGCCGAGGCCCTCGCCCTTGCTGGCGCCCGCGACGAGGCCGGCGATGTCCACGAACTCGACCACCGCCGGCAGCACGCGCTGCGGCTTGACGATCTCGGCCAGCTTGGCGAGGCGCGGATCGGGTACTTCAACGATGCCGACGTTTGGTTCGATGGTGCAGAAGGGATAGTTCTCCGCCGCGATGCCGGACTTGGTCAGGGCATTGAAGAGGGTGGACTTGCCGACGTTGGGCAGGCCGACGATGCCGCATTTGAGGCTCATGGGGTTTCCTTCGGTTCTTCTTGCTTGGGGGGTGCCGGGGGCTTTGGCTTGGCGTTGATACGCTGGGTCGCGGCGTTGAAATCGTTTTTCGCCAGCAGGGGCCAGGCCAGCAGCGCACGATCGATGGCGGCGTCGATCTCGCCCGCCTCTTCCTTGCGCGGCGGCTTGAGCACATAGTTCACGACGTCATTCTTGTCGCCGGGATGGCCGATGCCGATACGCAGGCGCCAGTAATCCTGCGTGCCGAGGTGGGCGGTGATGTCCTTCAGGCCGTTGTGGCCGCCGAGACCACCGCCGAACTTGAGGCGCGACTGGCCGGGCGGGATGTCGAGTTCGTCATGCACGACCAGCATTTCGGCGGGCTCGATGCGATAAAAGTGCATCAACGCCTGCACCGACTGGCCGGAGCGGTTCATGAAGGTCTGCGGCATCAGCAGCCACAAGTCAGTGCCGTTGATCCGCGTCTTGGCGACGAAACCCTGATAGCGGGATTCGCGCGCGAACGAGACATTCAGCTCGCGCGCGAGGCGCTCACAAAACCAAAACCCGGCGTTGTGCCGGGTTTCGGAGTAGTCGGGTCCCGGGTTGCCGAGGCCGACAACGAGGCGCAAGGGAGAAGACAATTACTTCTTCTCGCCCTTCTTCTCGGGCGCGGCGGCAGCTGCGGCCGGCTTCTTCTCGGTGATGACCTGGGTCTCGACCGGGGCGGCTTCGACCACCTCGTCGGAAGACGCACCGGCACCCCGTACCACCACGGCGGCAACCACGGGGTCGCCTTCGCCGTGATGCACGGTCTCGACACCGGCGGGCAGCTTGAGCTCGGAAACGTGCAGCGGATGGCTGCCGTCGAGATCCTTGAGATCAACCTCGATGAACTCGGGCAGGTTCTGCGGCAGGCACTTGACGTCGAGTTCGGTCATGACGTGCTGAATCATGCCGCCGTGCAGCTTCACGGCCGGCGCAATGTCAGCATTGACGAAGTGCAGCGGCACTTTCTGGTGAATCGCGTGGGTGGCGTCGACACGCTGGAAGTCGACGTGCTTGATCTGCATCTTGTAGGCGTGCATCTGCACATCGCGCAGCAGGCACATTTCCTTGGCGCCACCGACATCCATGTTGATGATGGAGGAGTGGAAGGCTTCCTTGCGCATGGCCTGGTACAGCTCGTTGTGATCGAAGTCGACCATCAGCGGGGTAGCGGTACCCCCGTAAATGATGCCGGGAACCCGGCCAGCACGACGCAGGCGGCGGCTCGCACTCGATCCCTGCACTTCGCGCTTGTTGGCGTTGATTTCAAATTGCATGGTTTGCTCCAGAAAAATGCCCTGCCCGCGACCAGGCAGTGCGGTTGAAAAAACGGTTATTCCATGAACAGCGAGGAGACGGACTCTTCGTTGCTGATGCGGATGATGGTTTCGGCCAGCAGGCCGGAAATCGGCACGACGCGGATCTTCTCGCAGGCCAGCGCGTCCTCGCGCAGCGGAATGGTGTCGGTGACGACCAGTTCGTCGAGATCAGATTCGGCGATGCGCGGGATGGCGCTGCCCGACAGCACCGGGTGCGTGCAGTAGGCCATCACCTTCTTGGCGCCATGTTCCTTGAGCGCGCGCGCCGCCTTGCACAGCGTGCCGGCGGTATCGACGATGTCGTCCATGATCACGCAGCTGCGGCCCTCGACGTCGCCGATGATGTGCATCACTTCGGAAACGTTGGCACGCGGGCGGCGCTTGTCGATGATGGCGAGATCGGTTTCGAGGCGCTTCGCCGCGGCGCGGGCGCGCAGCACGCCGCCGACGTCGGGCGAGACGACCATCAGGTCGTCATGGCGCTGGCGCCAGATGTCGCCCAGCAGGATCGGCGTGGCGTAGATGTTGTCGACCGGGATGTCGAAGAAGCCCTGAATCTGGTCGGCGTGCAGGTCGACCGTCAGCACGCGTTGCACGCCCGAGGCTTGCAGCATGTTGGCGACCACCTTGGCGGCGATCGGCACGCGTGCCGAGCGCGGGCGGCGGTCCTGGCGGGCATAGCCGAAATAGGGCACGGCGGCGGTGATGCGGCCGGCCGAGGCACGCTTGAGCGCATCGGCGAGGATCACCAGTTCCATCAGGTTGTCGTTGGCCGGCGCGCAGGTCGGCTGGAGGATGAAGACATCCTTGCCGCGCACGTTCTCGAGCAGCTCAACGTTGCTTTCGCCGTCGGAGAAACGGCCAACGCTGGCACGCCCCACCGAGATGTTGAGACGCTTGGCAACGTCGGACGCCAACTTGGGGTTGGCGTTACCGGTAAAGACCATCAGACTGTCGTAGGCCATGGCGTCCCTGAAAGCGAGACGGGCAGCCCAATTATCAAGTGAGACTGCCCGCGATATTCTGGCTGGGGAGGTAGGATTCGAACCTACGCATGCCGGAATCAAAATCCGGTGCCTTAACCAGCTTGGCGACTCCCCAATCTCCGGCTGCACATGATTGCGCAAGGATGCTGCAGCGCGGAAGGACGCGGATTATCCGGGTTTTGCAGTTTCCCGTCAATGCCTTGTCGGATCAAAGCGCGGGCAGCGGAACGACGTTCCAGCCCCCCTGCTCCAGCGCCCTGCGCAGGTGACGCGCCACGGCCACGGCTTCGGCCCCGTCGCCATGCACGCAGACACTACCGATAGCCGTCGGGATGCGCTTTCCGGAGAGCGTAATCAGCGCGCCGGCAGCCAGCATGGCCTGCACATGAGCGGCGCAATTTTCCGCCCCATGCACCATCGCGCCCGGCGTACCGCGCGGCGCCAGCTGACCGTCATTCTGGTAAGCGCGGTCGGCAAAAATTTCCTCGACGACTCTCAATCCGGTATCCCGTCCCGCGGTCAACAGCGCCGACGCAGCCGGCGCGAGCAGGATCAGGTCGGGATCGACGCCGCGCACCGCGCGGCAGATGGCAGCGGCGATGCCCACGTCCGCGCAGGCCTGGTTGTTGAGCGCGCCGTGCGGCTTGACATGCGTGAGCTTGCCACCTTCCAGCGCGGCGATCGCGGCCAGCGCACCCACCTGATAGGCGATCAGGTTCTCAATTTCGCCGTGTGTAAGCTTGAGCGCGCGCCGGCCGAAACCCTGCAGGTCGTGGTAACCGGGATGCGCGCCGATGCTGACGCCCTTCGCCACGCAGGCGCGCACGGTGCGGCGCATCACGTCCGGATCGCCGGCGTGGAAGCCGCAGGCGAGATTGGCAGAGGTGACGACGTCGAGCAGCGCATCGTCGTCACCCATGACCCAAGGGCCGAAGCTTTCGCCGAGGTCGGCATTGAGGTTGATGGTCTTCTCAGTGGGCATCAATGACTCCATCGACGAGATTGGCTTGGTAAAGGGCTTCGAGGTCGACACCCCCGACATTGACGGGACGCAGGCCGGCGATTATCTGCGCCAGCCCGTCCTCGCTGGCACGCAGCGCGGCAAGTGCCTGTTCGCCTTCGACCACGGCGAAACGCAGCGTGTTCCCCGGCAGCAGGCGGCCGAGGCGCGGCAGGTCGGCGGCGATCACGGTGGCGATCTTGGCGTAGCCGCCAACGCTCTGGCAGTCGGCCAGCAGTACGATGGGCCGGCCATCGCCGGGAACCTGGATCGCGCCGGGCGTCACGGCATCCGAGACGATGTCGGCGCCGGCGACGTGGCGTAAGCACGGGCCGGCGAGGCGCAGCCCCATGCGGTCGGCTTCCTGCGTCACGTTGTAGTCGGAGGAAATGAAGGTCGCGAACGCCGCGTCGGTGAACATCTCCCGCTGCGGGCCGGGGATGACGCGGATCGGGCCAGCTTCGAAAGTCGGCGCTGGCATGACGGCATGTTCCGGGCCTGACAGGTCGGCCGCGCCCACCGGCAGTAACATCCCCTCGTGCAGCAGGCTGCCGAAGCCGGCACGTGCATAGGTGGCGCGGCTACCCAGTACCGCCGGCACGTCGAAGCCGCCGGCGACGGCGAGGTAACCCGCCCCACCCTGCACTGTGCCGATCTTGAGGATGTCGCCGGCGGCGAGTGTCGTACTCTGCCAGGTCGGCAGCGGCTTGCGGCTGCCGTCGGCGCATTCGATCGTCGCTTCGGCGTGCGCGAGCGCGACACGGACCGGCGCCTGCGCGCGCAGGCGCGGGCCGGTCAGGCGCATCTCCAGCGCCGCAGCGTTCGGCGGATTGCGTACCAATGCATTGGCCAGCCGGAAGCTCACATTGTCGAGTGCGCCGGAAACCGGCACGCCGAAGTGGCGATAGCCGTATCGTCCCAGGTCCTGGGTGCTGGCGGGCACCGGACAGGCGAGGACCTCAAGCACGCTAGACACGCACGAACCTCACCGTGTCGCCGGGCGCGAGCAGCGCGGGGCGCTCGACATTGTGGACGTCGAACATCTGCGCCGTGGTGCGGCCGAGCAGGTGCCAGCCGCCGGGGCTTTGCCATGGGTAGACGGCCGCCTGCGGGCCGGCGATGGCAACGCTGTTGGCAGGTACCGCCGTCCGGGGCGTGGCGCGGCGCGGCAGGCGCAACCACTCGGGCAGGTCGCCCATGTAGGGGAAGCCGGGCAGGAAACCGATCAGATAGACGCGCAGATCGAGGCTGCACAGCGTAGCGACGATCTCGTCCGCGCTGTGGCCAGTCGCGGTGGCAACATCTTCCAGATCGGGCCCGTCCTCGCCACCGAAGCGCACGGGAATTTCGAGGTGCCGTCCTGCCAGCGCCGACTTTTGCGCGGTTTCCGCAGCAGCATGCAGCTGCGCGGCCAGCGCGGCGCGGTCGATGATGAGCGGATCGAAATGCACGGTCAGCGAACGGTAGGTCGGTACAAGGTCAGTGATGCCCGGCAGTGAGGCCGCAGCGAGCGCATCGCGCGCGGCCATCACCCTTGCGTTAACAGCGGGATCGATGCGCTCGCCCAGTTCCAGCGTCAGGGCGGTATCGCCCAGTTCCAGCAGCCTTGGAGCCATCAGACCATCTTGCCGGGCAGCCAGGTCACGAGCTCCGGCATGACGTAGAGCAGCCAGGCCGCGAACAGCATCAGCAGGAAGGCCGGCAACGTCTGCCAGCCGATCCAGGTAATCTGCTTGCCGGTCATGCCCTGCAGCACGAACAGGTTGAAGCCGACCGGCGGCGTGATCTGCGCCATCTCGACGACGACGACAAGGAAGATGCCGAACCAGATGAGATCGATGCCAGCGGCCGTGATGGTCGGCTGGATCACCGCGATGGTGAGCACCACCATCGAGATGCCATCGAGGAAGCAGCCGAGCACGATGTAGAACAGCATCAGCCCGAACAGCAGCCAGAACGGCGTCAGGCCGAGGCTGCCGATCCATTCGGCGAGATGGCGCGGCAGGCCGAGGTAGCCCATTGACAGCGTGAGGAAGGCCGAGCCGGCGAGGATCAGTGCGATCATGCAGTAAAGCCGCGTCGCGCCGAGCAGGCTGTCGTGGAAGGTCTTCCAGTTGAGCGAGCCTTGTGTGGCAGCGAGAATGAGGCTGCCGACCACGCCGAGCGCCGCGGCTTCGGTGGCAGTGGCGATGCCGGTGTAGATCGAGCCGAGCACGAGGCCGATCAGTGCGATCACCGGAATCAGGTGGCGCGCGGCGAATATTTTCTCGCGGAAGCGGGTGTGCTCCGTCATCGGCGGAATCGCATCGCGATGCAGCAGCGCCCAGACGATGATCCAGCCCATGAACAACAGACCGAGCAACGCGCCGGGTAGCACGCCACCGATGAACAGCTTGGCGATCGAGACCTCGGCCGCGACGCCATAGACGATCATGATGATCGACGGCGGGATCAGCAGCCCGAGCGTACCCGCTCCGGCGAGCGTGCCGATGGTGATCGCTTCGGGATAGCCGCGCTTCTTGAGTTCGGGCAGCGTGATCTTGCCGATCGTGGCGCAGGTGGCGGCCGACGAGCCGGACACCGCAGCGAAGATCGTGCAGCCGATCACGTTGGTGTGCAGCAGGCGGCCGGGCAGGCGTTCAAGCCAGGGTGCAAGTCCCTTGAACATGTCTTCGGACAGGCGGGTGCGAAACAGGATCTCGCCCATCCAGAGGAACATCGGCAGGGCGGTCAATGTCCAGGCGGAACTCGATCCCCAGATCGTCACCGCCATCGCATCGCCGGCGGGGCGCGCGGAAAACAACTCCATGCCGAGCCAGCCGACGCCGAGCAGCGCGAGGCCGATCCACAGCCCGCTGCCCAGCAGGGCGAAGAGGAAAACGATCAGCGCAAAGGTGATCAGGCCGTCCACTATTCGCCCCGCACCGGTTCGGCGTCTGTGGCTCGATGGCGTGGTTCGTGATGGCGCAACACGCCCATGAAACTATCCGCCATGGCAATGGCGAAAACCAGGCTGCCGAGCGCCATCGCGAGTTGCGGAATCCACAGCGGCGTCGCGTCGTTGCCCTGCGAGATGTCGTTGAACTGGAACGACTGCCATACCAGCCGCATGGAAAACCAGGCCAGCAATCCGGCCAGTAACAGGCCGGCGCCATGCGACCAGACCTGCAGGACGCGGTGCGTCGTCGGGCCGAAGCGGTCGAGAAACAAGGTCACGCGGATATGTTCGCCGCGCTTGAAGGTGTGTGCGAGCGCGAGGAAGGCCGCCGCGGCCATGCAATAGCCAGCGTAGGCGTCGGTGCCGCGCACATGAAAATCCAGCAGCCGGCCGGCGATGGACAACAGGATCATCGCCAGCGTGCCGATCATGAACAGCGCCGCCGCCCAGGCGGCGGCACCGTACAGCACATCGAGGGCGCGCTTCAAAGCGCGTTATTTCTTGTAGGCGTTCAGGATGGCCTGACCATCGGTACCCGCAGCCTTCGCCCACTCGGCGACCATCGTCTCGCCCACTTTGGCCAGATCAGCCTTGAGCGCGGCGGAGGGCGGTACGACATTCATGCCGTTCTTGGCCAGTTCGCCGAGATAGAACTTGGTCTTTTCCTCGCTGAGCTTCCAGCCGCGTTCCTCGGCAACAGCAGCCGACTTCAGCACGGCTTCCTGCGTGGCCTTGTCGAGCGCGTCGAACGCCTTCTGCGACACCATGACCGCGTTCTTCGGCAGCCAGGCCTGCACGTCGTAGAAGTTCTTGACCTGCTCCCAGACCTTGCTGTCGAAGCCGGTTGCGCCGGACGTCATGAAGGCACCGACCGCACCTGTGGCGAGCGCCTGCGAGAGTTCGGCGGCCTGGATAGTGACCGGCTGCGCGCCGACCAGTTCGGCGATGCGCGAAGTCTGCGGGCTGTAGGCGCGCCACTTCACGCCCTTTAGGTCGGCCGCAGCATTGATCGGATTCTTGGCGAAGATGCCCTGCGGCGGCCACGGGATCGAGTAGAGCAGCTTGATGCCCTGCTTGGCCAGCTTGGCCTCAAGCACCGGCCTCTGCGCCTGCCAGAGTTTCTTCGATTCCACGAAGGAGGTGGCGAGGAAGGGCACGCCATCGGCGCCGAAGACCGGATCTTCATTTGAATAGCCGGACAGCAGGATCTCGCCGATCTGCGCCTGGCCGCCCTGCACCGCGCGCTTGATCTCGTTGGCCTTGAACAGCGAGCCACCCGGATGCATGGTGATCTTGAGTTTGCCGGCGGAGGCGCTGGCAACGTCGGCAACGAACTGCTGGATGTTCTCGGTGTGGAAGTTGGTGGCCGGATAAGGCGTCGGCATGTCCCAGGCGGTTTGCGCAAAAGCGGTCGTGGAAACCAGGCTCGTGGCGAAACCGAGGGCGGCGATGAGCGTGCGTGCGGTGGATTTCATTTGCGTCTATCTCCTTTGGTTGTTGTTGGCGACAAGCTGCAAAACCCGAGCAACTTAGCGAACCCGCCGCCAAACGTCAATTGGCGGCACTGCGGTGCCTCGTGTAAAAATCATGCGATGCGATCGAACCGCGTCCTGACCGTACCGAACGTCATCACTTTCATCCGCCTCGGCCTGCTGCCGGTGTTGCTGTGGGCGCTGGCGATCCGGCAATACGAGATCGCGTTCTGGCTGTTCGTCGCCGCCAGCCTCGGCGACGGGCTCGACGGCTGGCTGGCGCGCAAGCTGAACCAGATGTCGCGGCTCGGCGCGCTGCTCGATCCCATCGCCGACAAGCTCACCATCCTCGGCATCGCCTGGATCCTCGCCACGCAGGGCACGCTGCCGGTCTGGATCGCCGCACTGATGAGCCTGCGCGACCTCGTCATCGTCGCTGGTGCGCTCGCCTACCGGCAGGTCGTCGGTTCGCTCGAAATGGCGCCGACGCGGCTTTCCAAGCTCAACACCGTGCTCGAATTCCTGCTGCTCGCCCTCGCGCTGATGCTGGCGAACCAGTGGATCGGCAGCGATCCCTGGCTGATGCCCTACCTCGCCGTCGTCGCGTTCACCGTCATCGCTTCGGGCGCGCAGTACGTCTGGGTCTGGGGCAACAAGGCGCGAATCGCTCAGAATCATGCGGATCGGCATTGACCTCGGCGGCACGAAATCGGAAATCATCGTCCTCGGCGATGCGGGCGAAGAACTGCTGCGCGAGCGCGTGCCGACGCCGCGCGGCGACTACGCAGCCACTGTCGTCACCCTCGCCGCGCTGGTGAAATCCGCTGAAACAAAAGTCGGCGCTGGCAAGACGGCATCCGTGGGCGTAGGAATACCCGGTGCCGAGTCGCGGGTCACCGGGCTCATCAAGAACGCCAACTCGACCTGGCTGATCGGCCAGCCACTGCGCGCCGACCTCGAGGCCGCGCTCGGCCGGCCGGTGCGTATCGCCAACGACGCGAACTGCTTCGCGCTGTCCGAAGCCACTGACGGCGCGGCGGCGGGTGCGGAGGTCGTCTTCGGCGTGATCCTCGGCACGGGGGTCGGCGGCGGCATCGTCGTGCGCGGCGAAGTGCTGGTCGGGCCGAACGCGATCGCCGGTGAATGGGGACATAACCGTTTGGCCGGAGAAGACATCCAGCGACCCTGCTACTGCGGTCGTACGAACTGTATTGAAACCTTCCTGTCCGGCCCGGCGCTGGCAGCCGACGGTGGTGCGGGGGACGAAGCCGCCCTGCAGCGCTACGAACGGCGGCTGGCGCGCGCGCTCGCGCAGGTGATCAACATCCTCGACCCGGACGTGATCGTGCTCGGCGGCGGCGTGTCGAACCTCGACCGGCTGTATGATCGCGTTCCCCGCCTGTGGGGTGAATGGGTGTTTTCCGACCATGTCGCCACGCAGTTGGTAAAGAACCAGCACGGCGACTCGTCCGGCGTGCGCGGTGCGGCTTGGCTCTGGAACGAATAAACAATGCACATGCATCATCCCCATCCCCAACCCGATTTCATCTTCGATGTCGATCTCGACGACTTCGAGGCACAGGTGATCGAGGCCTCGAAAACCACGCCCGTGATCGTCGATTTCTGGGCCGACTGGTGCCCGCCCTGCCGCGCGCTGACGCCGGTGCTCGACCGCGTGACCACCGCGCTGGCGGGCCGCATCAAACTGGCGAAGGTCGAGGTCGATGAAGGCGCGAACATGAAGCTGGCTGGCCGCTACGGCCTCAAGGGCTTCCCGACCGTACTGCTCTTCATTGGCGGCGAGATCAAAGGACGCTTTTCGGGTGCACGGGCCGAGCACTGGGTACGCGACTTCCTTACCGAACACCGGGTCGCGTGAACACTGCCGTCACGCCCAACCCGTGGACGCGGGTATTCATTCCCTTCGCGGTCGGTTATTTCCTCTCCTACCTGCTGCGTAACGCGAACGCCGTCATTTCGCCCGAATTGCGCGGCGACCTGGGACTGACGGCAGCCGACCTCGGCCTGCTGACCTCGGTTTACCTGCTCGCCTTCGGGGCCTTTCAGTTGCCGCTGGGCATCCTGCTCGACCGTTACGGTCCGCGCCGCGTCGAGGCGGCGCTGCTGCTGATCTGCGCCATCGGCTGCGCGCTGTTCGCACTGGGTAGCGGCATGCCCCAGCTGACGCTCGGCCGCGCGCTGATTGGCCTCGGCGTTTCGGCCTGCCTGATGGCGAGCTTCAAGTCGTTCTCGATCTGGTTCCCCGTCGAGCGGCAGGCTTCGCTCAACGCCGCCATCATGGCCGCCGGCGGTCTCGGCGCGCTGGCGGCCAGTTCGCCCCTCGGCGCGCTGCTGCCGCTGCTCGGTTGGCGCGGCATCTTCCTCACACTCGCAGTCGTCACCGTGGGAGTTGCCGCGCTGATCTTCACCTCCCCCGAGAAGCCGGGCAGCACGCAGCGTGAATCCCTCGCCCAGCAGCTCGCCGGCCTCGGCACGATCTACCGCAGTCGCGCCTTCTGGCGCTACGCGCCGCAGACGACGATGATCGTCGGCGGCTTCATGGCGCTGCAAGGCCTCTGGGCACTGCCTTTCATGATGAGCGTGAACGGTCTGACACGCGAAGCTGCTGCCTTCCACCTGCTGCTGATGGCCAGCGCCATGCTGGTGGGCTTCCTGCTCATCGCCTTCTTCGTGCGTCGCCTTGCCCATGCCGGCCTGCCCCCCGCGCGGCTGCTCGCGATCGGCATGGGTTGCGGCATGGCGGCGACACTCGGCATCGTGCTCGGCATCGGGCCGAGTTGGCTGCTCTGGCCCGCGCTCGGCCTGGTGTTCTCGGTGAGCAACCTCGCTTATGCGCTGCTCTCCGCCGAATTCCCCGTCGCTTTGGCCGGGCGCGTCAATACGGCGCTGAACTTCGGTGCCTTCGTCGGCGCCTTCGCGATCCAGTGGCTGTTCGGCGTCGCCGTCGATGGCCTTCAGGCGACCGGTTTCGCGGCGGATGCCGCCTACCGTGCCAGCCTCGCCGGGCTGCTCGTACTGCAGCTCGCGGGCTGGGGCTGGTTCCTGCTGGGCGTCACCCACTCAGGCCGCCAGCCGGGCTGATTCCTTCATCGCTTCGGCTTCGCCGATCAGCCAGCGGCGGAAGAACTCGACCGCCGGTCGTACGGAAATGGCTTCGGGTGCAACGAGGTAGTAGGCGTAGGGCTGCTGTACCGCGACCTTGAACGGTGCGACGAGGCGCCCGGCCGCAATCTCGGCAGCGGCGAGCGGCTTCGAGGCAAGGGCGATGCCGAGGCCGTCGATGGCGGCGACCAGCGCCAGGCCGGAATCGCAGAAATGCGGTCCGGCATTGGTGTCGACATCCGTTACGCCGGCCAGCCGCGCCCATTCCTCCCAACTTGGCCGCGCCCGCTCGTTGGCGATGGTGTCGTCGTGGATCAGCGTGTGATGGCGAATGTCCACCGGGTGACGCAGCGGATGCCCGCCTGCCAGCAGCTTCGGGCTGCACACCGCGACGTAATCCGAGGCGAACAGCCGATCGACGTGGAAGCCCGGGTAATCGCCGTTGCCGAAGCAGATGGCCAGCGGTGAATCGCCTTCGCGCAGGTCGATGCTCTCGTAGGCGAAAGTCGCATCGGCTTCCGCATTCTCGATGGCGTTCAGCGAGCCGACGAGATGCAGGCTCAATTCCGGTTCCAGCATGTAAAGGCGCTTCAGGCGCGGCACCAGCCAGCGCGCCGCGAAGGAGGGCGGTGCCACGACGATGAGGCGTCCTTTCGGTTGCTGGAGGCGCACATTCTCGACGGCCGCGGCGAAGCATTCGAGGCCTTCGCGCACCTTGGGCAGCATCGCCTCGCCCTCCGGTGTCAGTTCGAGCGAGCGGGTCAGGCGCAGAAACAATTCCTGATCGAGATAGTCCTCGAGCATCTTGATCTGGTGGCTGATCGCGGTCGGCGTGACGCACAGTTCGCGCGCCGCGTTCTTGAAACTGAGATGACGTGCGGCGACCTCGAAGGCACGCAAGGCGTTCAGCGGCGGCAGTCGATAGGCCATGGATGAGTTTTTCTGGGCTGTCGGATGAAAATTGATCGTTTGTTGCGATGCATCATCGCGGATATGGTAGCACCACAGCTTCAAACGAGGCTCCAGTTTTCAACCAAGATCAGGGGAAAGTCATGAAAGTCTTGTTCTTCACAATCAATCTGTTTATCGCCATCGTTGCATTGGTTTTGGGCGTTGCGAGCATCACGAGCGTTTTTGGTGCGTCGCACAATTACTATGCCGTGGCATTGATCGGGCTCGGCTTGCTGGCCATGGCCGGCGTCTGCCTGTGCTTGTGCCGCGATTGCGTCTGCATCGCGAAGAAACAAAACCAGCTTGCCGCCTGATTTTTTCTCCGGTTTCCTCACCCCTTTTGGCGCCGCCCGTTCGGCGCCATTTTTTTGCTCCCGACGTCAGGCGCCGATGCGCAGATCGCTCGCGTAGGACACGGTCGGGTAATGGAAGGCGACCGGGCCGTCGGGCTTGGCGTGGATGAACTGGTGCACGGCCGGATCCTTCGAATTGCTGAGTTCTTCGGGCGTACCGCTGGCCACTACGACCCCGTCGTGAATGAAATAGGCCAGGTCGACGACCTTCAAGGTTTCCGGCACGTCGTAGGTCACCATGATCGAGGTGGCACCCAGCGCATCGTTGAGGCGCCGGATCAGTTGTGCGATGACATTCAGCGAGATCGGGTCGAGGCCGGCGAACGGTTCGTCGTACATCGTCAGCACGGGGTCGAGCGCGATCGCCCGCGCCAGTGCTACGCGCCGGGCCATGCCGCCCGACAGTTCGTTGGGCATCAGCTGGCTCGCGCCGCGCAGGCCCACCGCATGAAGTTTCATCAGCACGAGGTCGTGGATGATTTCCTCGGGCAGATCGGTCAGCTCGCGCATCGGGAAAGCGATGTTGTCGTACACGGAAATGTCGCTGAACAGCCCGCCTGCCTGAAACATCATGCCGATCTCGCGGCGCAACTGGTACAGGCCCGTCTGATCCAGTTCATGCACGATCTTGCCGGCAAAGCGCACGCTGCCGCGCTGGGGCCGCAACTGGCCGCCGATCAGCCGCAGGATGGTGCTCTTGCCCGCGCCGCTGACGCCGAGGATGCCCACTACCTTGCCGCGCGGCACAGCCAGTTGCATGCCACGCAGCACGCGGTTGGTGCCGTAGGCGAAGTGCAGTGCTTCGATTTCGATCAGGTTTCCGTTGTCGTTCATATCCACAATCCCGGGTACAGGCGCCAGTCTACCCTTCAGAACTCCAGCGGATCGACATCGAGATGCCAGCGCAGCTCGCGCGGCGTCTTGAGTGTGTAAAGCGTCTCCATCCATTCCGTCAGGAAGCCCTGCAAGACTGGCCGGCTGCGTGATTCGACCAGCAGTTGCGCGCGTTCGCGATTCTTCAGGCGCGCCAGCCGCATCGGCACCGGGTCGTAGAGCATCACCTCCGCGAAACTCGGTGCTCGCGAGACGGCATCCCGCAGGAAAACCAGCGCCTGATCCAATTCCCGCGCTTCGGCGCGCAGCATGGCCTGGAAGGCGAACGGCGGGAAGCCGGCGGCCGCGCGTTCGGCAAGCTGTGCGTTGGCGAAGGCCGCGTAGTCATGCCCGACCAACGCGCGGTAGAGCGGATGGTCGGGATATTCGGTCTGGATCAGCACTTCGCCCGGCAGGTCATGCCGGCCGGAGCGCCCACCGACCTGCATGATCTGCGCGAACAGGCGCTCGGGCGCGCGGAAGTCGGCGGCGAACAGCGCGGCGTCGGCGCCGACCACGCCGACCAGCGTGAGCTTCGGGAAATCGTGGCCCTTCGCCAGCATCTGCGTGCCGACGAGGATGTCGGCTTCGCCGGCGTGGATCGTCGCGAGCAGCGCCTGCCACTTCTTTGGCGAGTCGGCCGAGTCGCGGTCGATGCGCAGAATGCGCGCATCCGGAAACTGCTCGGCAAGCTTGGCCTCCAGGCGCTGCGTGCCGCGCCCGAAGGGCTGTAGGTCAAGGTTGCCGCAATCGGGACAGGCGTGGGGGATCGCCACTTCAAGTCCGCAGTGGTGGCAGCGCAAGCGGCGGTCGGTAAGATGCAATACGAGATTCGCGGCGCAGCGCCGGCAGTGCGAGATCCAGCCGCAGGCCGGGCAGGCGAGCACGGGCGCGTAGCCACGCCGATTAAGGAAGAGCAGGCTCTGCTCACCGCGTTGCAGGCGCGCGCCGACGGCGGCGATCAGTTCGGCGGAAAGACCATCCTGGAGCTTCTGCTTGCGCGTATCGACGGTAACGACGGTCGGCAGTTCAGCGGCAGCCACCGCGCGCTCTGGCAGCTCGAGTCTGGTGTAACGCCCGCTTTCGGCATGATGGAAGGTTTCCAGTGAGGGCGTCGCCGAACCGAGCACAATGGGGATGTCGCGTTGCCGCGCGCGATAGATCGCCACGTCGCGCGCCGAGTAGCGCAGGCCTTCCTGCTGCTTGAAGGATGCGTCGTGCTCTTCGTCGACCACGATCAGTTGCAGTGCTGGCATCGGCATGAAGACCGACAGCCGCGTGCCCAGCACGATGGCCGCACGTCCCTCGAGCGCGGCGAGGAAGGCGCGTGCGCGTGCGGCATCCGCCACGCCACTGTGGGCGGAGACGACATGCACGCCGGGGAAGCGGGCGCTCACGCGCGCTTCGAGTTGCGGCGTCAGCGCGATTTCGGGCACCAGCATCAACGCCTGCCCGCCGCGCGCGATCACCTCAGCGATGGCGCGCAGATAGACCTCGGTCTTGCCGCTGCCTGTGACGCCGTGGAGCAGGAAAGTTTGAAAGCTGCTCGCGCTGACGATGGCGGCGATGGCGGCAGCCTGGTCGGCTGTCGACTCATTGCTGCTGGGTGCCGTCTCGCCAGCGCCGACTTTTAGTTTCAGCGCTCGCGGCTTCTTGCCCTTGCGCAGCAGTGGCGGCAGGGCGAAAGCCATCACCTGGCCGAGCGGATGGTGGTAGTAGCGCGCGCAGAACCGGCACAGTTCGACCCAGTCGGCCGGCAGCGCCGGCAGGTCGTCGATGAGTTCCGCGGTTTTCAGCTTGTCGTCCGGCTGATCACTGTGCTCGACAACGCCCAGCACGACGCCGATCTTGCTGCCACTGCCGAATGGCACTTGCGCCAATCGTCCGCTCGCTCCTGCCACAACATCCCCCTCCAGCCGGTAATCGAACAGGCGGGGAAGTGGAACATCGAGGGCAATCTGGAGGATCGACATTTAGCAGCGTTACTTCAAGTGATTCTTCACTAACAGCTTTAATCTCTTGCCGGATAAGCCTTTTTCAGCAGCCAAACAAGCTGTGGATAATTTTGTGAGTAATAACGCAGCTTGTTGCAGCGCAGCCTTGCCAGTTCTACCAAAGTCATGGTAGTGCAACATTAGACAAAGATTATTTACATTTAAAACAATAGATTAGCAATTTCCCGACCATAAGCATCAGGATAACCACTGACTGATGAGGGGGAACATCAATCTGTGAATAAGTCAACTATTCGACCCCTGTCGAAACCCTTGCAGGGTGCGGTTCGGCACGGCAGGGTGTCGGACGGGCAAGCCGGCTGGGGCTTCCCGGCTGCCTCATTTTCTTTTGTAGGCGTGGACAGTGTCTACGAGCACCGTCACGTTTTCGGGCGGGGTGTGCTGGTTGATGCCGTGGCCGAGATTGAAGACGTGGCCGGTATTGCCACCACCTGCTGCGGCATAGCAGTCGAGGACGCGCGTCGCCTCTCTCGCCACCGCCTCGGGCGAAGCGAACAGCGTCAGCGGGTCCATGTTGCCCTGCAGCGCCACCTTGCCATCGACACGCTGGCGCGCTGCACCAATATCCGTCGTCCAGTCGAGGCCGACCGCATCGCAGCCGGAAGCGGCGATCTTTTCGATCCACTGGCCGCCACCCTTGGTGAAGACGATGCAGGGAATGCGTTCGCCGTCGTGGGTCTTCTTCAGGCCGTCGATCACCTGCTTCATGTAGGCCAGTGAGAATTCCTCGTAGGCGGCGTGCGACAGCGCCCCGCCCCAGGTATCGAAAATCTGCACTGCCTGCGCGCCACATTCGATCTGGGCATTGAGGTAGTTCGTCACCGCCTTGGCATTCACGTCGAGGATGCGATGCAGCAGGTCGGGGCGATCGTAGAGCATGGTCTTGACCGTACGGAAGTCGTCGGACGAACCGCCCTCGACCATGTAGCAGGCGAGCGTGAAGGGCGAGCCGGAAAAGCCGATCAGCGGCACGCTGTTGTCGAGCGCGCGGCGGATCTCGGTGACCGCATCCATCACGTAGCGCAAATGATCCCAGGGATCGGGCGCGGCGAGGTCGCGGATCGCCCATTCCTCGCGCAGCGGACGCTCGAACTTCGGCCCTTCGCCTTCCGCGAAATAGAGGCCCAGCCCCATCGCGTCGGGCACCGTCAGGATGTCGGAAAACAGGATCGCGGCGTCGAGGTCATAGCGTGCCAGCGGCTGCAGCGTGACTTCGCAGGCGAGGCTCGGCGACTTGCACAGTTGCAGGAAACTGCCGGCCCGCTTGCGCGTCTCGCAATACTCCGGCAGGTAACGGCCCGCCTGGCGCATCAGCCACAGCGGCGTGGTGTCGGTCGGTTCGCGCAGCAGCGCGCGCAGGAAATTGTCGTTCTTGGGGCGGGCCATGGAGATCTTCCTATTCAGTAATCGAATTATCGCATGCTGACCCTGATGAAATGTCGGACAATCCTGCCAGGCGCAATCACGGAGATCGTCATGGCACGACAAATCGGCATCCTCACCGCCGGCGGCGACAGCCCCGGCCTCAATGCGGCCATCCGCGGCGTCGGCAAGGCCGCGATGGGTCATTACAAGATGAATGTCATCGGCTTCCGCGACGGCTTCCGCGGCCTCATGGAGAACCGCACGATGCCGCTCGATGGTGGCCAGCTCTCGGGCATCCTCACCACCGGCGGCACGATCCTCGGCACCAGCCGCGACAAGCCGCACAAGATGCCGGTCGGCGGCAAGATCCTCGACATGACCGACGCGATCGCCGGCAACTACCACGACAACCACCTCGACTGCCTCGTCTGCCTCGGCGGCGGCGGCACGCTGAAGAATGCGCTGCGCCTCAAGGAAAAAGGGCTCAACGTCATCAACCTGCCGAAGACCATCGACAACGACGTCTGGGGCAGCGACACCACCTTCGGCTTCGACACCGCGCTGGGCATCGCCACCGAGTGCATCGACCGCCTGCACAGCACGGCGCACAGCCACCACCGCATCATCGTCGTCGAGATCATGGGCCACCGTGCCGGCTGGCTGGCGCTGGGTGCCGGCATCGCCGGAGGCGCGGACGTGATCCTGATTCCGGAAATTCCCTATGACCCGGCCAGCATCGCCGAATCGATCCGCGAGCGCAGCCGCAAAGGGCGGCCATTCTCCATCGTCGCCGTCGCCGAAGGCGCGATCTCGAAGCAGGACCTCGCCGCGCTCGCCGCAGTGAAACTGAAGAAGAAAGCCGCCAAGGAAAAGGCCAAGGCCGACCCGAAACTGGCGAAGAAGATGGACGACACTGAAGCCGATGCTGCCGAGCTGATCTACGCCGGCCGTACGCTGCGCCTGGCGCAGCAGCTCGAAAAGCTCACCGGCCTCGAGGCGCGCGTCACCATCCTCGGTCACCTGCAGCGCGGCGGCACGCCTTCGGCAGCCGACCGCATCCTCGCCACGCGGCTCGGCACCGCCGCCGCCGACCTGATCGCCAAGAAGCAGTACGGCGTGCTGGTCGCCTCGCACGGCGAGGGCACGCGCGCACTGAAGATCGAGGACTGCGCTGGCAAGGTGAAGGCCGTACCACTGGACCATCCGCTGATTCTGTCGGCGCGGCGCGTGGGTACGAATTTCGGCGACTGACACCGCCAAGCCCGCCATCCCCAGCCCCTTCCTCTCGGAAGGGGAGACTTGGTGATCGCTACGCTCAATAAAGTCGGCGCTGGCAGGATGGCACCCGCCGTCTACTTTTTCCAGAATGCCGGCGTCAACACGACCAGCAGCGTGAAGATTTCCAGCCGGCCGAGCAGCATGGCGAAGATGCAGATCCAGGTCTGGAAGTCGTTCAGGATCGTGTAGGTCGTCGCCGGCCCGACTTTGTCGAGCCCCGGCCCGGTGTTGTTGACGGTGGCCACCACCGCCGAAAACGCGGTGGTGCTATCGAGGCCGGAAAATGACATCAGCAGGGTCAGCGTGGCGATGGTCACCATATAGATGAAACCGAAGGCGAGCACCGCGAACAGGATCTTGTTCTCGACCGGCGCCCCGCCGACACGCACCGGCCAGATTGCGTTGGGATGCATGGACCGCATCAGCTCGCGATAGACCTGCTTGAACAGGATGATGGCACGCATCATTTTCACGCCGCCGCCGGTCGAGCCGGCACTGGTGGCGAAACTGCACAGGAACAGCATCCACAGCGGCGCGAAAGCGGGCCAGAGGTTGTAGTCGGTGTTGGCATAGCCGGTCGTCGTGGCGATCGAGACGACGTTGAAGGCGGCGAAGCGCAGCGCCGTACCAAAATCCGGATAGACATCGCTTACCGCCAGAAAGATCGTGATGCCGATCACACTGCCGATGACAGCCACCAGATACCAGCCGACCTCGGGGTCATGCCGGTAGGGGCTTATGCTGCGGCCATGGACGGCCAGGAAGTGCGTCGCGAAATTGATCCCCGCCAGCAGCATGAAAAACATCGCCACCGCTTCGATGGCGGGCGAATTCCAGTGACCGAAGCTGGCATCGTGGCTCGAGAATCCACCCAGGCCCATGGTGGTGAAGGCGTGCATCACGGCATCGAACCAGTCCATGCCGGCCCATCTATAACCCAGCACGCACAACAGTGTGATGGCGGCATAGACGGCCCACAGCCCCTTGGCGGTGTGCGTCATGCGCGGCGTGAGCTGCGCGTCTTTCATCGGCCCCGGCGTCTCGGCCTTGAACATCTGCCGGCCGCCGATGCCCAGCAGCGGCAGGACGGCAACTGCCAGCACGATCAGGCCCATGCCGCCGAGCCAGACCATCAGGCCGCGCCAGAGGTTGATCGAGGCCGGCAGATGGTCGAGGTCGACCAGCACGGTCGCGCCGGTCGTAGTCAGCCCGGATACCGCTTCGAAGTAGGCATCGGTGAAGGAGATTTCCAAATGCAGCATCAAGGGCAACCCGGCATAGACCGGCAGTAGCGTCCACACCATCACCACCATCAGGAAACCGTCGCGCACCTTGAGATCGGTGGTCGCGCGGCGCGCCGACCACCAAAGGCCGAGACCAGTGCAGAAGGTCAGCAAAAAGGCTTCATCGTAGGCCGTCGTTGCCCCATCCTGCCAGACCCACGACAGCAGCAGCGGCACCAGCATGGTCAGCGCGAAGCACATCAGCAGCACGCCGAAGACGCGGATCAGAGGATAGAAGCGTTTCATGGCTGGAAGCGGTAGCCGACACCTGTCTCGGTGAGGATGTGGCGCGGTTGTGTCGGATCGCGCTCGAGTTTCTGGCGCAGGCGCCCGACGTAGATGCGCACGTAGTGCTCCTGCTCGGCGCGCCCCGGACCCCAGACCTGATGCATCAGATGCCGATGGGTCAGCACCTTGCCGGCATTGGCGAGCAGCACCACCAGCAGCCGGAATTCGAGTTGCGTGAGGCGGACCTCGATGTCGTCCCGCTTGACCCAATGATGGGCGAGATCGACCTCGACACCGCCAAAGCGATGGAGCGGTGTCGCCTCGATGCCCTGCGCATGACGACGCAACAGGACGCGCAGGCGTGCCAACAGCTCGCCAACGCCGAAGGGCTTGGTCAGGTAGTCGTCCGCGCCGGCATCGAGCGCGGCGATCTTGTCCTGTTCCGCCGCACGCGCTGAAAGGATGAGGATCGGCATGCCTGACCAGATGCGCAGTTCGCGGATGAAATCGATGCCGTTGATGTCGGGCAGGCCAAGATCGAGGACGACCAGTTGTACGCCACCAGCGGCGACGGCGTCGAACCCGGCGCGTGCCGTGCCAGCCTCGACGACAATGCAGCCTTCCTTGCGCACGGCATCGCTGACGAAACGGCGGATCTGCGGTTCGTCCTCAACCACCACCACGCGCGGTTCGCCCATGCTCATTCGCCTTCCACCGACGGCGGCGTGCCGAGCGGCAGCGTAAAGATCACGCAGGCCTGCTGGTCACGATTTTCCGCGACGATCGTACCCGCATGTGCCGCGATGATCGCGCGACAAACTGCCAGACCGATGCCGGTGCCCGCTACGGCGGGTTCCTGCAAGCCGCGCGCGAACAGGTCGAAAACCTGCTCGGGCCGCTCCGCCGGAAACATGCTGCCGGTGTTGCAGACGCTCACTTCGAGCCGACCGTCACGCGTACGCGCTGCGAGCCGGATAACCGCATCGGGCGGGGAATACTTCGCAGCGTTCTCCAGCAGGTTGCAGAGCACCCGCTCCATCAGCACGGCATCGAAACGGATCAACGGCAGATCGGCAGGCAGGTCGATATCCAGCCGCCGGGCTGACAGGACGTCTTCCAGCAGGCGTACGCTCGAACCGACAATTTCCTCCAGCGGTTGCCATTGCAGGTTCATCGCCACCCGGCCGGACTGCAGCCGTGCCATGTCGAGCAGGTTGGATACCATACGATGCATGGCATGCGCCTGGTCACGAATGATGCCCGCTTTCTCGCCGACCTCGACGGGCAGACCGGCCCGCGGGTCCGCCAGCGAATCGGCCATGCCGACCAGGCTGGTCAGCGGTGTGCGCAGATCGTGGGAAATCGAGGAAAGCAGTGATGCGCGCAGCTTCTCGGTCTGGATCGCATGCTCGCGCGCCTTCGCCTCCTCGGTGCGGGCGACCAGCTGCGCCGCCTGATGCGAAGCGATCAGCCCGACGGCCAGCATGACAGCAAAGGTGACGAGATACTGGGCATCGTCGACGCCGAGCGAAAGATACGGGTGGACGAAAAACACATCGAAGGCGATGACACTCAGGAAGGCGGTCAGCACCGCCGGGCCACGTCCGAGCCGCACGGCGACAACGAACACCAGCAGCAGGAACAGCATCACGATGTTCGCCAGATCAAGCCAGCCGCGCAGCGGCAGGGCGAGCAGGGTGGTCAGCGCGCAGAGCGCGACGACAAGCAGATAGCGGGACCAGGTAGTGTTCAAGGACGATGGTGCGGTGCGGAAAACGCGCAGTGTCCTACAGACCGTATAAAAACGGTGTAAACAAAAGTCGGCGCTGGCGGGACGGCACTCGCCGCCTACTTTCTCCAGAAAGCGGGCATCAGCACGACCAGCAGGGTGAAAATCTCCAGCCGGCCGAGCAGCATCGCAAAGGTGCAGATCCAGGTCTGGAAGTCGTTCAGCACGGCAAAGGTCGTCGCCGGGCCCACGAGATTGAGGCCGGGGCCGGTGTTATTGAGCGTGGCAACGACCGCCGAGAAAGCCGTGACGATGTCGAGGCCCGACGCCGCCATCAACAGGGTCAGCGACACGATACTGACCATATAGATGAAGCCGAAAGCCATGACACCGGACAGCACATTCTGCGAAACCACAGCGCCGCGAATGCGTACCGGCCAGATCGCGCTGGGATGCATGGCATGAAGTAATTCACGATAGACCTGCTTGTAGAGGATCATGGCACGAATCATCTTGATGCCGCCCCCGGTCGAACCGGAACAGGCGATGAAGCTGCCGAGGAACAGCATCCAGATCTGGGCGAAGAACGGCCACTGGCCATAGTCGGTGGTTGCCAGGCCGAGTGAAGTGGCCAGCGAAATTGAATGGAAGGCGACATAGCGCAAGGCCTCGCCGAAATCGCCGAAGGTTCCCAACGCCAAAAGATACAGGGTCAGCGCGAGGATGCTGAGCGCCAGCACGCCGAGGAAATACGGGGCTTCCGGATCGTGCCGGTAGGGATCGAGGGTGCGGTTGTGCAGCACCATGAAGTGCGTCGCATAGTTGATGCCCGACAGCAGGGCGAAGAACATCACCGTGATCTCGATCTGGAGGCTGGCGTAATGACCGAGACTGGCATCCTTGGTGGAAAACCCGCCGAGTCCCAGCGTCGTGAATGCGTGCATCAACGCATCCCAGGGTTCCATGCCGAAGGACCACAGCGAGAAGCCGCAGGCCACGGTGAAGATCAGGTACACGCTCCACAACCCCTTGGCCGTTTCGGCGATCCGGGGCGTCAGGCTGGTTTCCTTCATCGGACCCGGCGTCTCGGCCTTGAACATCTGCCGGCCACCGATGCCCAGCAGCGGCAGGATCGCGACCGCCAGCACGACCACGCCCATGCCGCCGATCCAGTGCATGAAGGTACGCCAGAAGTTGATCGACAGGGGTAACTGGTCAAGGCCCGACAGGACGGTCGAGCCGGTCGCCGTGAGGCCCGAGGTCGCCTCGAAATAGGCATCGGTGAAGGAGATATCCAGATGCAGCCAGAGCGGCAGGCTGGCGAACAGGGGCAGGATCGTCCACAGCAGCACGACGAGCAGGAAGCCGTCACGAATCTTCATTTCGCGACGCTCGCGATAGAGGCTGACGAACAGGGCCAGACCACAGGCCAGCGTCGCTGCGAAAGTTTCGTCGAAAGCGGAATGGGCACCGTCGTCGACGTACCACGACACCGCCATCGGTATGGCAAGGCAAATCGAAAAACCAATCAGCAGCGCGCCGAAGACGCGGAGCAGCGGATAAAAGCGGTGCATGTCAGTCCGTCAGAGAAACTGGAAGCCGACCTGGAAGAGCTTTTCGACCTGCGCGACTTCGCGCTTGCGCACGCAGAAGACAATGACATGGTCGTCGGATTCGATCACCGTATCGTGGTGCGGAATGATGACGCGTTCGGCGTTGTCGTAAACAAGGAAACCCTCCTTGCTGAGGGTTTCGGCCTGCTTGCTCCTGCGCACGATCGCGCCGATGTGCGCACCCTGGATCTTCGGCAGGTCCTCGATGCGCCGGCCGACGACCTTCGAGGATTTCTTGTCGCCGTGAGCGATCAGTTCGAGCGCTTCGGCGGCACCACGTCGCAGGCTGTGCACCTTGACGACATCGCCGCGCCGCACGTGCGTCAGCAGCGCGCCGATCGAGACTTGCGCCGGCGAGAGACCGATGTCGATCGGCCCACCCTGCACCATGTCGGCGTAGGCACGGCGGTTGATCAGCGCCAGCACGCGCTTGCAGCCGAGTCGCTTGGCCAGCGAGGCGGCCATGATGTTGTCCTCGTCGTCGTTGGTCAGCGCGAGGAACATGTCGATCTCGTCGATGTTTTCCTGCGCCAGCAGGTTCTCATCGGTCGCCTCGCCATGCAGCACGAGGGTATTGGTGAGTTTGCCGACGATGACCTCTGCACGGCGCCGATCGACTTCGATCAGCTTGACCTCGTAGTCCTGTTCCAGTGCCTTGGCGACGCGCTGGCCGATATTGCCGCCGCCGGCGATCATGACGCGGCGTACCGGTTCGAGGCTCTTGCGCAGTTCCTTCATAACCGGGCGGATGTGATGGTTGTCGGCGAGCAGGAATACCTCGTCGCCCGGCTCTATGATGGTGTGGCCGTCCGGATCGAGCGGCTGGTGTTCGCGGAAGATCGCCGCGATGCGCGCGTCCACGCCGGGCGGCAGGTGTTCGCGCATGGTGCGGATCGGCTTGCCGACCAGCAGGCCTTCCGGCTTGGCGCGCACGCCAACCAGGGTGACCTGTCCGCCGGCGAACTCGAGCACCTGCAGGGCCTCGGGAAATTCGATCAGTTTCGCAATGTAGTCGGTGATGTCCTGTTCCGGACAGATCGCGTAGTCAACGGCGAAATTATCGTTGGAGAGCAACTCGGCATCGAGCAGGTCGGGCGAACGCAGGCGGGCGATGCGCGTGCTGACATTGAACAGGCTGCGCGCGATCTTGCATGCGACGAGGTTGGTCTGGTCGGACTGGGTGACGGCAACCAGCATGTCGGTGTCTTCGATGCCGGCCTCGCGCAATACGTTCGGATAGGCGGCATTGCCTGCCACCGTGCGCACGTCAAGCCGGTCGGCCAGTGCCGCCAGTGCATCGCGGTCCTGGTCGATGACGGTGATGTCGTTCGCCTCCGAGGAAAGCGCCTCGGCCACGCTGGCGCCGACCTGGCCGGCACCGAGAATCAGGATTTTCACTCTTCCTCGCCTTTCGATGCGTTGCGCAGACCGAGATCCTTCAGCTTGCGATACAGGTGGGTGCGCTCGAGGCCGGTTTTTTCCGCCAGCCGCGTCATGCTGCCGCCTTCGATGCGCAGATGGTGTTCGAAGTAGAGCTTCTCGAACATCTCGCGCGCATCGCGCAGGGGCAAGGTGAGCATTTCGGGCAGCAGGCCGGGGGGAATATCGGGCAGGGCAGCGGCACCGGGCGTCAATAGATGCTGCACATCCTCGGCGCCGATTTCCTCATCGAGCGCGGCGAGCGCCAGCGACTTGACGACGCTTTTCAGCTGCGCGTAACCCTCGGGCCACGGATGCTGGCGCAACGCGTTCTGTGCCGCGACCGCGAGATGCCGGTTGGGCACCTCACCGGCTTCGACCAGTTGCGTCAGGATGTGCGTGGCGAGATCAGGCACGTCATCCTTGAGTTCGGCCATCGCTGGCAAACCGATGCTGATGTCGAAGAGGCGGTCGAGCACGGCTTCGTCCCAGCCCTGCGCAGCCAGAGCGACCGCATCCAGGGTCGTGGCCGCCACCAGTCGCAGGTTATGGCGTTCGAGACGATCAAGGGCGAAAGCGAGATTCTTCTGCTGCAGGCGCGTCAGCTTGGACAGTTCGCCGCAATACAAGACCCCGCCGCTGGCCTGCGCCAGCACTTCGAGCGAGAGCGGATTCGAATCGTGGCCGAGGTCGATCCAGGCCTTGCCGGGAGATTGCAGGGTGCGCGCGGTCAGTTCGACGATCGAGGCTGCCGGCGCGCGCAGCAGCACGGCACGGCTTTTCGCCGCAACCTGTTCGAGGCGCTTGCGCAGATCCTTCAGGGCATGCGAGCGCGGGAAGGCAGCCAACGTCAGCGTGGCGCCGCACTTCGGTGCACGTTCCAACCCCTGCTTGACGGCCGCCAGCAGCTTCTGCATGCCGATCGGCTTTTCGAGGAAACCCACCGCACCGATGCGCGTCGCCTCGACGGCGGTATCGATCGTGGCGTGGCCGGACATCATCACCACCGGCATGTTGAGCTGGCCGTTGGCCGCCCATTCCTTGAGCAGGGTCACGCCGTCGGTATCCGGCATCCAGATGTCGAGCAGCACCAGATCGGGGCGCCGCTCGTCGCGCCAGGCGCGCGCCGTCGTGGCGTTCTCGGCAATGGCGACGTCGTGTCCCTCGTCGGTGAGGATCTCGGAAAGCAGTTCGCGGATGCCGACTTCGTCGTCGATGACCAGAATTTGTGACATGCTGGAATTATGCCGTTGTGACGTCGTGTTGGGAATGATGATGTAGCGGTCGATTCAGTGGCAATTGCACACTCACTTCGGCGCCGCCGCCGTGTGCCCCGGAACGGTTGGCGAGCGTAATCGTGCCGCCATGATCGGTGATGATCTTCTGCACGATGGCCAGGCCGAGGCCCGTGCCTTTGGGCTTGGTGGTCACGTAGGGCTCGAAGGCGTTCTGGAGGATTTCCGGCGGGAAGCCGGGGCCGCTATCGCTCACCGTCAGTTTCGCCATGCGGCCGTTGAACTGGGTTGCCACTGTCACCGGTGCCGTCCCGCCAGCGCCGACTTTTTCATTCGACGCCTCGCCGGCGTTCTTGATCAGGTTGTGCAGCACCTGACGGATCTGGTCGGCATCGGCCAGCACCGGCGGCAGGATCGGATCGAGTTCCGCCCTCACCGCAACCGGTCCGTCGGTGTAGAGATCGAGGACTTCCGTCACCAGCGCATTGAGATCAAGCGGCCGGGAAACCGGCGGCGGCAAACGCGCATAATCGCGGAAGTCGTTGACCATGTTCTTCATCGCCTCGACCTGCTCGACGATCGTACGCGTGCTGCGTTCCAGCATCGCCGCACTGTCGGCATCGAGCTTGTTGCTCAGCTTCATCTGCAGCCGCTCGGCGGACAGCTGGATCGGCGTGAGCGGATTCTTGATCTCGTGCGCGAGCCTTCTGGCCACTTCGCCCCAGACGGCGGCGCGCTGCGCCGCCTCGCGTTCGACGCGCGCCTGTTCGAGCTGCACGGTCATTTCGTTGAAGGAGCGGGTCAGCACCCCGAGTTCATCGTCGGTCTCGAGGGCCGCGCGCGGCGTCAGGTCACCCGCCGCCACGGCACGCGTGCCCTCGGCGAGCATCAGCAAGGGCTTGGCGAGTCGCGCGGCAAGGAAGAAGGCCAGCGCAATGGCAGCGAACAAGGCCAGCAGCAACGCGAAGGTCAGCGTCAAGGTGTAAAGCCGCTTGAGGCCGGCACGACCGAGTTGCAGTTCCTGGTAATCGCGCTGTGCCGCTTCAACGAGCGCGGCGCTTTGCGTGATGGCGGGTGGCACCGGCTGTTCCAGTTGCAGCACCAGCGGTTCGGCATCGAGGCGATACACCCCGACCGGAATCAGCGCACGGACGACGAAACCGGCCGCCGCATCACCTTCGACGCGGGCAATCCCCGAGCCCAGCCGGGCCTGTCGCAAACGCGCAACGTCGGGCAGCGCGGGCAGCAAGCCCTGCAAATCGCCGCTGCTGTTGGCGATCAGATGGCCGTTCGTTGTCATCAGCGCGGCAGTATTCACGCCAGCCTGTTCGCGCAGCCGGTTGAGCATTACCGCACCCGGTGACGGCAAGTCGGCGAGGTCGTAGGCCATCGAGCGGCCCTTGACGAGCAGGTCGGCCTGCATCGCGTCGAACACGCCGCGGCCGAGGTCGAGTCCGCCATCGAGCGCCGCCTCAACGCGCACATCGAACCACGAGTCGATGCTCTTGACCGCGAACTGCATCGAAACCGCATACACCAGCGCGCCCGGCAGCACCGCCATCAACGCCAGCATCAAAAGCAGGCGCGACTTGAGCCGCGCGCCGAACACCCCCTGCCGGTAATCACGCCACAGCCGGCGCAATTGCGTCATCACCAGTCCCAACAGCACCAGCGCCGCCAGCGCGTTCATGCCGATCAACAGCGGTGTATGGCGGGCGAACAGGGCCGTGTCGGCACTCGCCGAGGCGAGCAGGATCACCAGCATGCCGCCCAGGGCGGCGGCGATCGCCAGGGCGATGATCATTATTGCGGGTCCGTTCCGGGCACGAATTGCCAGGTCAGGATGCCGGCATCCACTTGCCAGTTACGATCGGCGAGTGCATCGACCTGCAGCGGCTTGGGCAGCTGGGTGTGGTCGAGCGACAAGCGCACCGCAACCGTCAGCGGTTCGCCGAAAGGCAGTACGGATTTCTCGACCACGTGCAAACGAGCCACCCGCCCGAGCGCCTGGATCGCTTCATCCAATGAGTCATAGTTCTGGTGCAGGTTGCCCAGAGACAGGCGGTATTGGCGCGTCAGCGCCTGGTAGCTCAGGCGATACTTGAGCACGCGGCCTGCCACGTGCTCGTCGGCCCAGTACCAACGCTTGCGCTTGATCTGGATCTCGAAACGGAAATGCAGCGGTACGCCCTTGCTGACGGCATCCTCAAGGCGCGGCCCGATCTGGATGGCGAATTCGGCGGTAACGGCATAGCCCCGCTCGTCAGGCGTCAGCGTCGCGCTTTTCGGTTCGATGCTGCCGGCCTGCGCGATGGCGAACCACAGCAGGCCCAGGACCAGCCACGCGGCCAGCAGCACGGTCCGCTCAAGTCGCTTTCTCCAGCAGTGCGTAATAAAAGCCGTCATGCGTGGCCGCAGGCAAAAGTTGCAATTCCGGATTGTCGCCGCCCGTCGTCAGGCGGCGCGCATCCGGGTGACGCGCCACGAAGGCGCACATCTGCTCGCCGTTTTCCTCGGGGAATACCGAACAGGTGCAGTAGAGCATTTTGCCACCGGGGGCCAGCAGCGGCCACAATGCATCGAGAATAGCGGCCTGCGTCTGTGCGAAAGCCGCCACATCCGTCGGCCGGCGCAACCACTTGATGTCCGGGTGACGGCGCACGACGCCTGAGGCCGAACAGGGCACATCGGCAAGGATGCGGTCGAAGGATTTGCCGTCCCACCAGTCCTGCGGACGACTGGCGTCGCCCACCCGGATGTTTGCCTTGAGCCCCAGCCGCTCGAGGTTTTCGGCGATACGACGCGCGCGTTGCGGGTCGAGTTCGAGCGCGGTCAGGTCGAGATCGGCCAGCTCCAGCAGATGTGCCGTCTTGCCGCCCGGCGCGGCGCAGGCATCGAGCACCCGCTGGCCATCCCGCACGTCGAGCAGCCGCGCGGCCTGCTGGGCACCCCAGTCCTGTACCGAAACGCGGCCTTCACGAAACCCGGGGATGCGTTCGACCGGTACCGGCTTTTCGAGCAGGATGGCGCCGTCGCCGAGCAACTGGCCATCGATCGGGTCACTCGGCGGACGCCGGACATTCACGCGCAGGCACAGCGGTGGATGACTGTTGCCGGCAACCGCAATGCGCTCCCATGCTTCCGGATAGGCGGAACGCAGCTTGTCCAACCACCACTGTGGATGACGCCAGCGAGCCACTGCGTCCGCATCGGCCGCCGCCAGCAGTTCGTCACGCCGGCGCAGGAAATTGCGCAGCACTGCGTTCACCAGCCCCTTGAAGGGTTTCCCGGCGGCCGTGACGGCCTGGTCGACGAGCGTGTGCGCCTCTTCCGGTCGTCGCTCCAGCCGCGCCAGCGCGACCAGCAGCAAGGCACGCGCCGCCTTGTCCTTGAGCGGTTTTTCGAGCAGGCAGCCAAGCAGGAAATCGCCGCGTCCATAATCGCGCAGCGTCGTGAACACGAGATCAAGCACGGCGGGACGCAGCGCCGCTTCGATGCCGGCCAGCAAGGCGTCGGGCGTACGACCGGCGAGAACGGCCGCCACCGCGGGTGCGGCAGCGCGGAGAGAAGCGGAAAGCGGCGGGGAAATCAAATGAACTTCTGGCCGGCCATCACGGGGAAGCCATGCAGAAAGTCGGCGCTGGCGAGACGGCGCCCGCCCGGCTTCTGCAGTTCGACCAGCCGTAAAGCGCCTTCTCCACAGGCAACCATAATGCCTTCCGACGCAACGGCGAGGATTTCGCCCGGCTGCCCAGTGCCTGTCGCCATCTCCGCACGCCACAGCTTGATCGTCGCATCACCGATCCGTGCCGTACAGCCAGGAAAGGGGTCAAAGGCACGGATGCGCCGTTCAATGACTGCGGCCGGCTGCGTCCAGTCGATCGCAGCCTCGGCCTTGTCGATCTTGCTGGCATAGGTCACGCCCTCTGCCGGCTGCGGTACCGATTTGAGACTGTCCAATTGCTGGAGGGCGAGCACGATTAGCCGGCCACCCAGCAGCGCCAGCTTGTCGTGGAGCCCGGATGCCGTCTCGCCAGCGCTGACTTTTATCGAGTAAGCCAGCAGCATCGGGCCCGTGTCGAGACCAGCTTCCATGCGCATGATGGTCACGCCGGTTTCTACATCGCCCGCCTCAAGGCAGCGCTGGATCGGCGCCGCGCCGCGCCAGCGCGGCAAAAGCGACGCATGGATGTTGAGGCAACCGCGCTTTGGAATATCCAGCACCGCTTGTGGCAGGATCAGGCCGTAGGCCGCGACGACCAGTACGTCCGGTGCGGCAGCAATCAGCGGCGCGTGGGTGGCGGGATCCTTGAGCCGCTCGGGCTGATGCACCGGAATGCCGTGCGCCAGCGCAACCTGCTTGACCGGGCTGGCAACGAGTTTTTGGCCACGGCCGGCCGGCCGGTCGGGCTGTGTGAGCACTAATGGAATATCAAAACCCGCTTCGAGCAGCGCACGCAGGGCGACTGCGGCGAACTCCGGCGTGCCCGCAAATGCAACTCTCACGCTGTAATACGCGCCTGCTTCGCGAGCTTGGCCTTGATGCGGGAAAGCTTCAACGACGACAGATATTCGACGAAGACCTTACCATCGAGGTGGTCGATCTCGTGTTGCAGGCAAATCGCCAACAAACCGTCAGCCTCCAGTTCGAAGGACTGCCCCTCGGTGTTGAGCGCCCTGACCTTGACCCGCTCGCTACGCTTGACGGTCTCGTAGATGCCCGGCACGGACAGGCAACCCTCCTCACCGACGCATTCGCCCTCGCGCCAGAGGATTTCGGGATTGACGAAGACCATCGGCTGCGACTTGTCCTCGGAAACATCGAGCACCAGCACGCGCTTATGCACATTGACCTGCGTAGCCGCCAAGCCGATGCCCGGCGCCTCGTACATGGTTTCCAGCATGTCCGCCGCCAGCTTGCGGATGCCGGCATCGACCGCCTCGACCGGTTTGGCGACGGTGTGGAGGCGTGGGTCGGGGTAACGCAATATGGGCAATAAGGCCATGAAAATCGTCTTTAACTGGTTGATGCCTGCGGAATTTGCGGGCAGAATCCGTGCATAGCCCGGAGGTTAGATCTATGCGACGCATTATATTCGCCCTGTTTTTGAGTTTTTCAACTGCCGCCTTCGCGCAGGGCAATTCGGCCAAGCCACTCGAACTGGCGGCGGATGCACCGGAGCGTCACATCGTGGTACCCGGCGACACGCTGTGGGGCATTTCCTCGAAGTTCCTGAAAGACCCCTTCCGCTGGCCCGAGCTCTGGAAGATGAACGCGGAGCAGGTCCGCAATCCGCATCGCATCTATCCCGGCCAAGTGCTGATCCTCGACCGCAGCGGCGGCGACCCTTCATTGAAGATAGGTAATCTCGTCAAACTCGGGCCCCAAGTTCGGGTCGAGACCCCACCGCAGGAAATTCCCGCCATCCCCGCCGGCGCGATCGAACCTTTCCTGTCGCAGCCACTGGTCATCAACGCCGGCGATTTCGACAATTCGCCACGCATCGTCGCCACGCAGGAAAGCCGCGTATATACCGGCACCGGCGACCAGATCTACGCGACCAACAACGCCGATCCGGCCGTCAAGCGCTGGCATGTCTTCCGTCCCGGCCGGCCGCTCAAGGATCCGGAAACCAAAGAGGTACTCGGTATCGAGGCGGTCTATCTCGGCAGCGCCCGTCCGTCCGGCGAGCGGGCCGACGTGCTGCCGCTCGAGATCACCAGCGTCAAGCAGGAGATCGGCCGCGGTGACTATCTCGTGCCGGCCGAGCGTCCCGAAGTGATGAGCTATGTTCCCCACGCCCCGACGCAGGATGTCAACGGCCGTGTCATGTTGATCTACGGCGGCGTCGGCGAAGCGGCGGTGAATTCGGTCGTCTCCCTGTCGCGCGGCAAGGCAGACGGTCTCGAAGTCGGCCACGTGCTGGCCATTTATCGTGCGGGCCCCACCGTCTCGAACCGGTTCGAGGACGACAAGATGCAAACGCATACACTGCCCGATGAGCGCATCGGCCTGGCTTTCATTTTCCGCGTCTTCGACCGGGTTTCCTATGCGCTGATCACCCAGGCGCAACGCCCCGTCATGGAAGGCGACCGGGTGCGCAAGCCGTAACACCCTTTCAGGAGCAGCCGTGTCCACGCCAGACGAACTGGCCCACTGGCTGCGCCTGACCCTGATTCCCGGCATCGGCGGCGAAGGTCAGCGCCGCTTGCTGCAGGCCTTCGGCCAACCTGTCGCGATTTTCGCCGCCTCCGGAGGCGCGCTGCGCAGTGTGCTGGGCAGCGCGCTGGCCGAGCGGCTCGTCACGCATGACGCGGCTCGCGAAATCGAAGCCAGCCTCGTCTGGGCCACACAAGACGGCAACCATATATTGACACTGGCGGATGCAGCCTACCCGCAGGCACTGCTGACGGCGGCGGATCCACCCGTGCTGCTCTATGCCAAGGGCGATTTCGGCTTGCTGAACCGGCCTGCTTTCGCCATCGTCGGTAGCCGCAATGCCACGAAGCAGGGCGAAGCGAACGCCACCGCCTTTGCGGAAACATTGGCCAGCGCGGGGCTGACGATCGTCAGCGGCTTGGCCGCCGGCATCGACGCCGCCGCGCATCGCGGGGCGCTGAAGGCAAAGGCATCGACCATCGCCGTGGTCGGTACCGGTTGCGACCGCATCTACCCGGCGCGCAACGAGGCACTGGCGCGCGAAATTGCGGCAAAGGGCGTGATCGTCAGCGAATTCCCGGTCGGCACGCCACCGCTGGCAGCCAATTTCCCGCGCCGCAACCGCATCATCGCCGGGCTTGCACGCGGCTGCCTGGTCGTCGAAGCCGCCCAGCAGAGCGGCTCGCTGATTACCGCACGCCTATCCGCCGAGGCCGGGCGCGAAGTCTTCGCTATTCCCGGTTCGATCCATTCCCCCCAATCCAAGGGCTGCCATGCGCTGATCAAGCAGGGCGCCAAGCTGGTCGAAGCCGCCCGTGACATCATCGAGGAACTGCGCTGGGAAAATATCGTCAGCCCCACAGCCATTGCAAACATGGCTCCGGTACCGGAAGCGGAGACCGACCCAATCCTGATCGGGCTCGGTCGCGATCCCTGCGATCTCGACACCCTGATCGGGCGTACCGGATTGCCCGCCGACGCCCTGCTGGCGCGGCTTTTGTCCCTCGAACTCGACGGCCGCATCGCCCAGCTGCCGGGCGGACGCTACCAGCGGCTGAATTAGCCCAACTTGCATACCGGTGGGTTTGGCGCTTAACATCCGCCCCCCATGAGTAAACAGTTGATCATTGCCGAGAAGCCCTCGGTCGCCCAGGACATCGCCCGAGCATTGGGTGGATTTACCCGCGAAGGCGACTATTTCGAGAGCGAGCACTACGTGCTCAGCTCCGCCGTCGGCCATCTGCTGGAACTGGTCGTGCCAGAGGAATACGAAGTCAAGCGTGGCAAATGGACGTTTACCCACCTGCCGGTGATTCCGCCGCACTTCACACTCAACCCGATCGACAAGACCGCCGACCGCCTGCGGCTACTGACCCGCCTGATCAAGCGCAAGGATGTCACCGGACTGGTGAATGCCTGTGACGCGGGACGCGAAGGCGAATTGATCTTCCGCTACGTCGTCCAGCACGCGCTGACCGAGAAAACCGCCAAGCCGATTCGCCGTCTCTGGCTGCAGTCGATGACGGCCACGGCGATCAAGGACGGCTTCGCCCATCTGCGCACCGACCAGGAAATGCTGCCGCTGGCCGACGCCGCGCGTTGCCGCTCCGAGGCCGACTGGCTGATCGGCATCAACGGCACGCGCGCCATGACCGCCTTTAATTCGCAGGAAGGCGGCTTCTACAAGACCACCGTCGGCCGCGTGCAGACGCCGACGCTGGCGATCCTCGTCGAGCGCGAGAAGGCCATTCGCGCCTTCCTGCCCCGCGACTACTGGGAGGTCGAAGGTGAATTCCAGGCCGTTGCTGGCACCTATCGCGGCAAATGGTTCGACGAGAAATTCAAGAAGGGCGAAGATGAGCACGCCCGGGCCGAACGGCTCTGGGATGTCAGCAAAGCCGAGGCTCTGCGCAAGAAATGCCTTGGCAAGCATGGTGAGGTCACGGAAGAGTCGAAGCCCAAGACCGAGGCCTGCCCGCTGCTCTACGACCTGACTTCGCTGCAGCGCGAAGCCAACGGCCGCTTCGGGTTTTCGGCGCGCAACACGCTGGCGCTGGCGCAGGCACTCTACGAAAAGCACAAGGTGCTGACCTACCCGCGGACCGATTCGCGCTACCTGCCCGAGGACTACCTCGGCGCGGTGAAAGACACCTTGCAGGCGCTGTCCGAGGAAGGCTACGGCGCACTGGCCGGCAACGTGCTGAAAAACGGCTGGGTACATCCGACCAAGCGCATCTTCAACAATACCAAGGTGAGCGATCACTTCGCGATCATCCCCACCGGCGCGGTGCCGAAGCACCTGAGCGAGCCGGAGCAGAAGCTCTACGACCTCGTCGTCAAGCGTTTCATCGCGATCTTCTATCCAGCCGCCGAATACCTCGTCACCACACGCATCACGCGCGTCGAGGGCGAGCCTTTCAAGACCGAAGGCAAGGTGCTCGTCACCTCCGGCTGGCTGGCCGTCTATGGCAAGGAAGCACAACAGGACGACGAAAACCCCAACCTGCCGAAGCTCGAAAAGAACGAACGGGTCTGGGCCAACGATGTCGAGGTCAAGGCCAACGCCACCAAGCCGCCGCCACGCTTCAACGAAGCGACGCTGCTTTCGGCGATGGAAGGCGCGGGCAAGTTCGTGGATGATGATTCGCTGCGCGAAGCGATGGCCGAACGCGGCCTCGGCACGCCGGCGACGCGTGCAGCGACCATCGAAGGTCTGATCGCCGAGGAATACCTGCATCGCAACGGTCGCGAACTGCAGCCGACGGCCAAAGCCTTTAACTTGTTATTCGCGCTCGAACAACTCAAGGTCGACGAGATCCGCTCGCCGGAACTGACCGGCCTGTGGGAATGGAAGCTGCGCGAGATGGAGCATGGCCGGCTCAAGCGTGACGAGTTCATGTCCCATATCACCGAGCAGACGCAGGCAATGGTCGAGCGCATCAAGACCGGCGAATTCTCCGACGCCGACTTCGGCACGCTCAAGACCCCTTGCCCCAAGTGCGGCGGCACGATCCACGAAACCTATCGCCACTTCAAGTGCGACCAGTGCGACTACAAGTTGTGGAAGGTGATTGCCGGCCGCCAGTGGGAACCGGAGGAAATGGACACGTTGCTGGAGCAGCGCCAGATCGGCCCGTTGCAGGGCTTCCGCAGCAAGATGGGGCGCGCCTTCGCCGCCGTCATCAAGCTCGACGACGAACACGCGCCGAAGTTCGACTTCGGCAACGAGGAAGATTCTGCCGAGGAAGTCGACTTCAGCGGACTGGAGCCGCTGGGTGCCTGCCCGAAGTGTGGCGCGAAAGTCTTCGAGCAGCCGATGGCCTACGTCTGCGAGAAAGCCACCGGCGCGGCGAAGTCCTGCGACTTCCGCTCGGGCAAGGTGATCCTGCAGCAGGAAGTCGGCAAGGCCGAAATGCAGAAGCTGCTGGAAACCGGCAAGACCTCACTGCTCAAGAGCTTCGTTTCCAACCGCACGCGGAAGAAGTTCTCGGCCTACCTTGTGCGCGGCGCCGACGGCAAGGTCGGCTTCGAGTTCGAGCAGCGCGCCCCGAAGGCCGCCAAGGCGATCGCCAAGCCTGTAAAAGTCGGCTCTGGCGCGACGGCACCCAAGAAGGCCGCTCCCAAAAAAGCCGCTGCCAAGAAAACTGCCGCGAAGAAAAAGGCTTGACCGGACAGTCGATCAGAACAGATCGACGCTCCCCCACATCTTGTCGAGATCCGGGAAATTCCACTTCGCCGGATCCTCGCGGCTAACGATCTTTTCGGCACTGCCGCGCAAGGAGAGATCCACCACTTCCGGCGGAATGTGCATATTCGCCCGGGCGGAAAAGAACACCCGCACCTTGGGGGTCAGCAGGGATTTCTCGGTCTGGTCGACAACGATGCCCAGCCGGCCGGATTCGAGGCGCACCAGCGAACCGATCGGATAGATGCCCACGCTTTTGACGAAGGCCTGGAAAACCCGCTGATCGAAATGGCCGGTCGACCATTCGGTCATCTTGCGAATCGACTCGGCAGGATCCCAGCCCGCCTTGTAGGGGCGGTTCGAGGTGATCGCATCATAGACGTCGCAGACCGCACCCATCTTGGCGAACAGGCTGATCTGGTCACCCTTGAGGCCCTTCGGGTAGCCGGAGCCATCGACTTTCTCGTGGTGATGCAGGACGACATCAAGCGGAATCTCGCCCACCGCGCCCCCCTCGACGAGCATGCGGTGGCCTTCGGCCGGATGCGACTTCATGATGCGGAACTCTTCGTCGGTGAGCTTGCCCGGCTTGTTGAGCACCTCCAGCGGCATGTTCGCCTTGCCGAGATCGTGCAACAGGCCGGCCATGCCGGCCTCGCGCGTGGTCTTCTCGTCGATGCCGAGCTGGCGGGCGAGCGCCACCATCAACGCGCACACCGCCACGGAGTGCATGTAGGTATAGTCGTCGACACTCTTCAGGCGCGCCAGGCTGATCAGTGCGCCGGGATTGCGCACCACCGAGTCGGTGATTTCCTCAACCAGCGCACCGGCGGCATCGTGATCGATGGCCTTGCCCATGCGCACTTCCTGGAACATCGAGACGACGGCACTCTTGGCCGTGACGCAGATCTTCTTCGCACGTGCCACCTCCTCGGCCATCGATACCTTCGGCGGCGGCTCCTTCGGCTGGGCGATCTGCACCAGCGTCGCGTCGATGCGCGCCTCGGATTCCTGCCGGGTCACGCCGACCACCTCGACGTCGCAGCCCTTCTCCACGTCGATCCACAATTCCTGGATGCCACAGGTCCGGATCGCTTGTAGATCGGCTGGATCACGCAGGACGAAGTCCTCGCGCCAGAACGGATGGTCCATCCACGAACCACAGAACTCGTGGATGTGCATGCCCAGCGTGACCTGCTCGACGGTGATTTTTTTCAGCATGTTAGACTCGCCGCCCTTTGTGCAGCTCGCAATTCATGGACTTATATCCCCTGCTCCAGGCACTGATTCTCGGCGTCGTCGAAGGACTTACGGAGTTCCTGCCGATTTCCAGTACCGGCCACCTGATTTTGGCGGGCGACTTGCTCGATTTTAACGATGATCGCGGCAAACTGTTCGAGATCGTCATTCAGTCCGGCGCCATTCTCGCCGTCGTCTGGGAATACCGTTCCCGCTTCGGCAAGGTGCTCGCGGGCCTGCCGGGTGATCCGGTCGCGCGCCGCTTCGTCACCAACCTCGTCATCGCCTTCATGCCGCTTGCGGTGCTGGGCCTGCTGTTCGGCAAGGCGATCAAGGCCACGCTGTTCGCGCCTGTGCCGGTCGCCATCGCCTTCATCCTGGGTGCCTTCGTCATCCTCTGGGCCGAAAAGCGCACGCACACGATCACCATCCACACGGTCGACGACATCGGCCCGTGGGACGCGCTCAAGCTCGGTTTCGCCCAGGCCTGCGCGCTGATTCCCGGCACCTCGCGCTCCGGCTCGACCATTATCGGCGGGCTGTTCTTCGGTCTTTCGCGCCAGGCTGCCACCGAGTTCTCCTTCTTCCTCGCCGTGCCGACGCTCGGTGCCGCGACGATTTATCAGCTCTACAAGGAGCGCCACCTGCTCGCTTGGGACGATCTGGGCATGTGGATCGTCGGCTTCGTATCGGCCTTCATCTCGGCCTTCCTCTGCGTACGCTGGCTGCTGCGCTACATCTCGTCGCACGACTTCACCATCTTCGCCTGGTACCGCATCATCTTCGGCATCGTCGTCATCGCCACCTGGCAGCTGGGCCTCGTCAATTGGACCGCCCACTGATCCTCTACCTGCATGGATTTACCAGCGGGCCGCAGTCGAGGAAGGTGCAGGCGCTCGCCGCACGCATGGCGCAGCGCGGCTGCGCCGACCGGCTGATCGCACCCCAGTTGCCGGCCTCGCCGCAAGCAGCCATTGCGCTGGCCAACGGCATCATTGCAAAAGTCGGCGCTGACAGGACGGCAATAACCCTGGTCGGCTCTTCACTCGGCGGCTTCTACGCGACCCATCTCGCTGAAATATTTGGTTTAAACGCCGTGCTGATCAATCCCGCCGTCGTCGCGGCCATCGAACTCGAACGCTACCTCGGCCCGCAGACCTGGCTCTACACCGGCGAGCCGTTCGAATTCAGCCGGCAGCACATCGACGAATTGCGTGCGCTCGAAGTACCGCATCTCTCCAATCCGTCGCGTTACTGGCTGCTCGCCGAGGAAGGTGACGAAACGCTCGACTATCGGCAGGCAGTCGCCCGCTATGCCGGCGCAAAGCAGACCGTGCTGCCCGGCGGCGACCACAGCTTCACGCGCTGGGATGACTATCTCGACGAGGTGCTGGCCTACGCCGGACTGCCGTGACCCACCCTGCCGAACGCGCCGAACGCGACGGCATTACCGCGGCCTTGGCGGCCTACACGCTCTGGGGGCTGGTGCCGATCTTTTTCAAGCAGCTCGAAGCCGTGCCGGCACTCGAAATCATCGCCCATCGCGTGGTCTGGTCGTTGTTGCTGGTCGGCGCCCTGCTCGTCTGGCGCGGTCGCCTGAGCGCTGTCTGGAACGCTGCGCGCGACCCGCACATTCTCGCTCGCGTGGCGCTTGCCGCCGCACTGGTGATGACCAACTGGCTGATCTTCGTCTGGGCTGTCAACGCCGGGCGCATCCTGGAAACCAGCCTCGGCTACTTCATCAACCCGCTGTTCAGCATCGTGCTCGGCGTCATGGTGCTCAACGAACGCCTGCGGCCACGCCAATGGCTTGCTGTCGCGCTGGCCGCGCTCGGTGTCGCGCTCGAGGGCTGGCGCGTTGGTGGCCTGCCCTGGGTCTCGCTGGCGCTCGCCGCCACCTTCGGCAGCTATGGCCTGCTGCGCAAGCAGCTGCCGCTCGACGCCACGGGCGGACTGTGGCTCGAAACCGCCTGCGCCGCACCGCTCGCACTAGGCTACCTGCTTTGGCTTGGGGACATGGGTAGCCTCGGAGACGACACCGGAACAAGCCTGCTGCTGATCGCTACCGGCCCCGTCACCGCCATCCCGCTACTGCTCTTCGCCATCGGCGCGCGCCGCCTGCCGCTCGCGACGCTCGGATTTCTGCAATACACCGCGCCCTCGCTATCCTTCCTCGTCGCAATCCAGCTCTACGGCGAAGCGATGAACCTTGCACGCCTGCTCGCCTTCGCAGCGATATGGGCTGGACTGGCGCTCTACACCGTCGATATGGTGCTGCATCGGCGCAGCTGAAACAAAAAAGCCCGCCGTGCTTGCGCACAGCGGGCTTTTCAATCGCAGGAGAGCGGCTTACTTGAGGATGGGCAACTCGAAGACGTAGATCACGCCCAAGGCATAGGCTTTCTTCGAGGAGGTATCTCTGAAGTCCACGTGACCATAGTCCAGATAGGCGTACGTGTTCTTGAAGATCTCACGGTTGATGAAGAACTCGGTCGCGTCATCCTTGGTTTCGCTGTTCTTGCCATAGTGCATACCGACGTTGAAGCCAGCCACCGGGGCGACGATACCAAGGTTGGGGCCCTTCCAGTTCGTACCATAGAAGCCATCTGCATAGCCGGCCATGACCTTGACGATACCAAAATCATAACTACCAGCCACACCAGCGAAACTTTCGCCGCCATCCGTGCGCTTGCTCTCCGCCGCCACGCTCACCGAGAACTTGCCGGCAGCATAGGTAAGAGCTGCCGAGGTCGCCGCCTTGGCATCGGCAATGCCGTCTTCCTTGCCGGCGAAACCAACCTGCGCCGTGAAACCATTCATGTTCGGCGAAATGTACTGCAGGGATTGTGTCTGACGGCCGGTACCCCAGACAGCCACACCGGCATTGGCGAGTGCCGAGGCGGCATTCGCCGCGCCGTTGAAGTCGTAATTGGCCATCACCTGGAACGGCACAGAATCCTGGCGGCCGAAGCGCACCTCACCGAAACCACCTGAGAGGCCGGCCCAGGCCTGACGGGCGAAGAAGGTCTTGGAGTACTTGCCGACACGAAGATCACGATCGATTTCAGCCGTTTCAAACTTGAAATTGGCCTTCAGGCCGTTACCGATGTCCATGCCGCCCTTGAGGCCAACACGCGTCGTGGAGTTACCCTGCCAACCACCACCGCCACCGCCATCATCACCGCCGGAATGGATGCGGGCACTCTCATCATTTGCAAGTTCATTCTTGCCATAGCTGAGATCTACCACACCATAGAAATCGAGTCCGGCATGTGCCGTGCCCATGGCGGCAGCCAGGACGGCTGCGGGAATGAGTTTCTTGATCATTTGTTGTTTTCCTGAAAATGGTTGGGTCTGCGTCGTGGCAGACAGGACTTTTGCCGGGCAGATTCTAGTTTTGCAGCGCAACATCACCAAGCAAAAGTAATGAAGCCTGTAATAAAAGTGTTGTATTTGAGAGTCGGCGCTGGCGGGACGGCACGCTGCAGGCGGCCGCTATAATCCGCGGCCCTTCCGACTTTCACTCCCCTATGAATGTTCTCTTCGAAGAGGATGGCGCCTTCAAGACCGGCACCATCGTCGCCGACAACGACAGTTCGCTGCAGGTCGACACCGCCAGCGGCAAGCGCGTCAAGCTGAAGGCGGCCAACGTGCTGCTGCGCTTTGCCGCGCCGGGCGCCAGCGAACTGCTCGCGCAGGCCGAGGCGGCAGCAGCGGATATCGACACCGAATTCCTCTGGGAAGTCTGCGGCGAGGCCGAATTCGGTTTCGAGGGTCTGGCTGAGGAATACGCCGGCCACAAACCCTCGCCGATTGAGGCCACGTCCGTGCTGTTGCGACTGCATTCCGCGCCGATCTGGTTCCATCGCAAGGGCAAGGGCCGCTTCCGCAAGGCGCCGCCGGAGATCCTGCAGGCCGCGCTCGCCGGACTGGAAAAAAAGCGTCAGCAGGCGCTGGCCATCGAGCACATGGCGGCAGAACTGAAAGCGGGCCGACTCCCACCCGAAATCCCGCCATTGCTCGACCAGCTGCTCTACAAGCCCGACCGCAACCTGCCCGTTACAAAAGCGCTGGAGTCGGCCTGCGCCGACAGCAGCGAAACGCCCGAACAGTTGCTCGCCCGCTGCGGCGCGCTGGCCGACAGCCACGCCTTTCATCTCGGCCGCTTCCTGTTCGAACATTTCCCGGATAACAAGGGCGGCACCGACTTCCCCGCCTATGCCGATGCGGTCGATCCGGCCGACCTGCCAGTAGCAGACGTAGAAGCCTTCTCGATCGACGACGCCCACACCACCGAGATCGACGATGCGTTCTCCGTAAAGGTACAAGCCGATGGCAGCATGCGCGTCGGCATCCATATCGCTGCGCCGAGTCTCGGTTTTGGCCCGGAATCCGATCTCGGCCGCATCGCGCGCGGCCGGCTCTCCACCGTTTACATGCCCGGCCGCAAGATCACCATGCTGCCCGAAGCGGTCATCGCCAGTCACACGCTGGAAGCCGGCCAGACCGTACCGGCCTTGTCGCTCTACCTCGATGTCGCGTCCGACCTGCGCGTGCTCGGTCACGAGACAAAGATTGAATGCGTGCCGGTGATCGCCAACCTGCGCCATCATGACATCGAGCCGGTGTTCAACGCGGAAACGCTGGCGACGGATTTTGTTGGCGTGGGCGATTTTCCCTGGCGCGACGAACTCAAGCGCCTGTGGGAACTCGCCACCGTGCTCGAGGCGGGCCGCGGGCAGCCCGCCACCAACCAGAACCGCAAGGACTACAACTTCCGCGTCGATTGGGATGCCACCACGCCACAGGGCCAAGGGCGCGTCGCCATCGAGGAACGCCCGCGCGGCAGCCCGCTCGACACGCTGGTCGCCGAACTGATGATCGTCGCCAACAGTACCTGGGGCGGACTCCTGCGCGATGCAAAGATCCCCGCCATGTACCGCGCGCAAACCGCCGGCAAGGCGCGCATGACCACGGTGGCGACACCACACGAAGGTCTTGGTGTCGACTGCTACGCGTGGTCGACCTCGCCGTTGCGCCGCTTCGCCGACCTCGCCAACCAGTGGCAGCTGATTGCCCTGCTGCGTGGCGAGAAGCCACCCTATCCTCCCAAATCGGCCGATTTGATGGCAGCGCTGCGCGATTTCGAGCTGACCTACGCGAGCTACGCCGAGTTCCAGCGAGCCATGGAGCGCTACTGGTGCCTACGCTGGCTGGCGCAGGAAGGCGTGACCGAAGTCGTGGCGCAGGTGCTCAAGGAAAACATCGTGCGCTGTGAAATCATCCCGCTGGTGATCAAGGCGACCGGCATGCCGACCCTGGAACGCGGCGCACGCGTGCGGCTGACGGTTGCCGGTATCGACCTACTGGCTGCCGAGGCGCAAGCGACATTCATCGAATTGCTGCCGAACGCTGACGCTGATGCGGGGACCGGTGACATCGAAGAGGAAGGGGCTGCGGGTTAGAATTTCCCGATGCCCGCTACACTGAACTGGCTGCGCTCACTCGATCCGCCCCAGCGGCACCTGACGCTGGCGCTGGGTGCGTCGCTGTTCCTGCACGCCATCCTGCTGTCGATCCATTTCAAACTGCCGGAAGCGCTCGACCGCGCGCGCGAACAGGCGCTCGACGTCATCCTCGTCAATAGCAAGCACGCTCTCAAACCCGAAAAGGCCCAGGCCAAGGCGCAAGCCAATCTCGATGCGGGCGGCAACACCGAAGCGCCACAGCGGGCGAAGACACCCCTGCCACCCACGCGCGAAGCACGGCCGGGCAACGACATCCTCGCCGCCCAGCAGCGCATCGTCCAGCTCGAAAAGCAGCAGCGCGAGATGATGACGCGGCCCGGCTCGGAGCGCACGTTGCGAACCGACGGCGATCCCTTGCCGCGCGCGCCCGATGTCGAGATTTCCGGCCGCGACCTCGTCACTTCGGCCAAGGCCATGCTGCGCATGGAAGCCGAGATCGCCCGCTCGGTCGAGGAGTACAACCAGCGGCCGAAGCGCAAATTCATTGGTGCGCGCGTCGAGGAATACCGCTTCGCGCAGTACGTCGAGGATTGGCGCCAGAAGGTCGAGCGCGTCGGCAACCTCAACTATCCACCGGCGGCCAAGGGACGCCTCTATGGCAACCTCGTGCTGACGGTGGCGATCCGGAACGATGGCAGCCTCGAACGTATCGAACTCAACCGCGGTTCCGGCCACAAGCTGCTCGACGAGGCCGCGCAGCGCATCGTCCGGCTCGCCGCGCCCTATGCCGGCTTTCCTGAGGCCATCCGCCGCGACACCGACATCATCGAAATCACCCGCACCTGGTCCTTCACGGGTAGCGACCAGTTGCAGGCCAACTAATTCATAAAGGAAATTTCATGGCCCAATCCGCCGACGACGTCAGCATGGCCCTGTTCTGCGACTTCGAGAACATCGCGCTCGGCGTGCGCGACGCGCAATATGAAAAGTTCGACATCAAGCCGATCCTCGAGCGCCTGCTGCTCAAGGGCAGCATCGTCGTCAAGAAGGCCTACTGCGACTGGGAGCGCTACAAGAGCTTCAAGGCCGCGATGCACGAGGCCAACTTCGAGTTGATCGAGATCCCGCACGTGCGCCAGTCGGGCAAGAACTCGGCCGACATCCGCATGGTCGTCGACGCGCTCGACCTCTGCTACACCAAGTCGCACGTCAACACCTTCGTCATCATCAGCGGTGACTCCGATTTCTCGCCGCTGGTCTCAAAGCTGCGCGAGAACGCCAAGCGTGTCATCGGCGTCGGCGTCAAGCAATCGACCTCCGACCTGCTGATCGCCAACTGCGACGAGTTCATCTACATTGACGACCTGATGCGCAAGCGCCAGCGCGAAGACAGACAGAGCCGCCTGCCGGCCGACCCGCAGAAGCAGGAGGAACTGCGCCTCAAGGGCATCACCAAGGCGGTCGAGACGCTCGAAGCGTTACTCGAGGACCGCAGCGACGACGAGAAGGTGTGGGCCTCGGTGCTCAAGGAGGCGATCAAGCGGCGCCATCCCGGCTTCAACGAGAACTATCACGGCTACCGCACGCTCGGCGCCATGCTGGAGGATGCGCACAAGCGTGGCCTACTCGAATTCGGTCGCGAGGCCAACAGCGCCTACGTGAAACGGCGTGCGCCGGGCAGCGTGCTGCCGCCGGTCGTGTCGGAACCGTCCGCGCCAATCGCGCCGGTCGAACTGGTCGTGCCGGTGGAGGACAGTGCCGTCCTGCCAGCGCCGACTTTTGCCGAGGCGCCAGCTGCGGAAGTTCCCGCGCCCGTCAAGCGCCGCACGCGTGGCGGCCGCAAGTCCAAAGCCGCCAAGCCGGCTGCCGAACCCGCCGCCGAGCCCGGCCCGGTAGCTGAAGCGCCGACCGTTGCCGAGCCGGCTGCCGAACCCGCCCCAGCCAAGAAACCCGCCCGCAAGCCGCGCACTCCTCGCGCTCCGCGGCGCAAGAAGACGGAACAAGCCGCCGACTGAGCCATGAGGCCCGCGCCGCGCTGGCTGCTGAAATCGTTGGCGATCGCCGGCCTGCTGCTTCTGCTCTGGCAGGGTTGGTATCTCGGCTGGGTAGTATGGTGGCGCTACGTCGATCCGGGCGAGACGCGCTTTATGGCGTTGCGGCTGGATGAACTACGCGAGAAGAATCCCAAGGCACAGTTGCGCCACAGTTGGGTGCCCTACGGCCGAATCTCCGTCCAGCTCAAGCGCGCCGTGGTTGCTGCCGAGGACGACAAGTTCATCGACCACGAGGGTTTCGACTGGGAAGGCATCCAGAAAGCCATCGAGAAGAACCAGAAAAAGGGCAGGGTCGTCGCCGGCGGTTCGACGATCAGCCAGCAACTCGCCAAGAACCTCTTCCTGTCCTCGGCCAAAAGCCCGTGGCGCAAGGCGCAGGAGGCGATCATCACGGTCTGGCTCGAATTGCTGTGGGACAAGCGCCGCATCCTCGAGGTTTATCTCAACGTCGTCGAATGGGGCGAAGGCGTGTTCGGTGCCGAAGCGGCGGCACAGCGCTATTTCGGTACCGGTGCCGGCCAGTTGAATGCTCCGCAAGCTGCCCGACTCGCCGTGATGCTGCCGGCACCACGCAAGTACGAGAAAAACCCGAATTCAGCCTACCTTGACCGCCGCACCCGGCTGATTCTCGGCCGCATGCAGCACTCCGTCATTCCGTAACCCTGTCAAGCGCCTAGAATCGCGGGTTATGGACGAACCGGACAAAATTCCCACGGACCTGCCCGCCGAGCCGCGGGAAGACACCCGTCAGGAAGATTTCGCACAGCACCTGCGTGAAATCAGGGACCTGTTTGCCCGGCAGAAGCGTGTCGAAGATCTCGTGCGCCGGCAGGAGATGCCGCGCCACGAACTCGTCGAACAGCTTGTTCATAAGGAAAACCTCGCCAAGCTGGCGCAAAAGCTCGAACAGCTGCACGCCGCCGACATCGCCTACATCCTCGAGGCGCTACCGCTCGACGAACGCCTGCTGGTCTGGGATCTGGTCAAGGCCGAGCGCGACGGCGAGATCCTCATCGAACTCTCGGATGTGGTGCGCGAATCCCTCATCGAGACAATGGCGCCGCACGAGCTCAAGGCGGCCGCTGAACAGCTCGATGCCGACGAACTCGCCGACCTCGCACCCGACCTGCCTTCCGAGGTCATGGAGGATGTGTTCCGCAGCCTCGACACCGAGGAGCGCGAGCAACTGCGCGCGGCAATGTCCTACGATGAGGATGCCGTCGGCGCACTGATGGACTTCGACCTCGTTTCGGTGCGCGAGGACGTCACGCTCGAAGTCGTGCTGCGCTATCTGCGTCGGCTTGGCGAGTTGTCCGACCAAACCGACCAGCTCTTCGTCGTCGACCGCGAGGACCATCTGCATGGTGTCCTGCCGGTGAATGCGATCCTGGTCAACGACCCGGAAACGTCCGTAGCAGCGGTAATGCGCAAGGATGCGCTGACGCTGCGCCCCGAAGATAATGCTGAAACCGCGGCACACGCCTTCGAACGCTACGACCTCGTTTCCGCCCCCGTCATCAGTGGCGATGGCAAGCTCATCGGCCGTGTCACGGTGGATGCTGTGCTCGACTACATCCGCCAGGAAGCCGAAGCCGACCAACTCGCTCAGGCTGGCCTGAAGGAAGAGGAAGACATCTTCGCGCCGGTGATCGACTCGGTGAAGAACCGCTGGGCCTGGCTGGCGCTCAACCTCGTTACCGCTTTCATCGCCTCGCGCGTGATCGGTGCCTTCGAAGGCTCGATCGAGAAGCTCGTCGCGCTCGCCGCGCTGATGCCCATCGTCGCCGGCATCGGCGGCAATTCGGGCAACCAGACCATCACGATGATCGTGCGGGCCATCGCGCTCGGCCAGATCGGCCAGGAGTCGGAACGCCGCCTCTACCGCAAGGAACTCAAGGTCGCGCTGATCAACGGACTGGTCTGGGGCAGCCTGCTCGGCCTCATCTCCTGGTGGCTCTACGGCGACTGGCGCCTCGGCGCGGTGATGACCGCAGCCATGACGCTCAACCTTGCACTTGCCGCCGCCGTGGGCGTCGGCATTCCGATGACGCTACAGAAACTCGGCCGCGACCCGGCGGTGGGCGGCTCGGTGATGGTCACTGCCGTCACCGACTCCGGCGGCTTCTTCATCTTCCTCGGGCTCGCAACGCTCTTCCTGCTCTGATGCGTCCCGCCGCGTTGCTGCCCCTGCTGCTGCTCGCTGCGTGCGGACTTTTCGCACTGGCCTTGGCAACCGGCACACAGGGTTTCACTCCAGGTGCGGCATGGCAGGCATTGACGGGTACCGGCAGCATGGAACGCGACGTGATCCTCGCGCTGCGCCTGCCGCGTGCGCTCGCAGCCTTCGGCTGCGGCGCCCTGCTGGCGCTGGCCGGCGCCCTGCTGCAGGCACTGCTGCGCAACCCGCTCGCCGATCCCTTCGTGCTCGGCATTTCCGGTGGCGCGGGAACGGCGATGCTGCTGGCGATGTTCGTCGGGCTGGGTGGTTTCGCGCTCGGGCTTGCGGGTCTCGCCGGCGCCGGCCTGT
>JBFLYR010000007.1:0-108640 GCA_040756595.1 Pseudomonadota bacterium
CAGGGAAGCAGAAGAGCAGGCTCGTCGGGAAGCCGAGGAACGCACTCGCAAGGAAGCCGAAGAGCGGGCTCGCAAGGAAGCCGAGGAACGCGCTCGCAAGGAAGCGGAAGAGAAAGCTCGGCTCGAAGCGGAGGAACGGGCTCGACGCGAAGCGGAGGAACGCGCTCGCTTGTCTGCGGCGAATGTGCGTACTGAACGGCGTGAGCCGATCAAGTGGGTCAGGCTAGTCGCGCTCGGTTGTGTGGCGCTCATTGCGCTGGCCGTCATCGCGGTGAATGTGATGTCTTTTGAAAGCCGCATACCCGACTTCGAGAAGGCCGCCAGCGCCTGGTTCCAGCAACCCGTAAAAATCAAGTCGTTGCGCGTTGCATTCCTGCCGCGGGCGCAATGGCTGCTAGAAGGTGTGGTGATCGGCAACGCGGGACAGATTCTCGCGCCCCGGATCACTGCTCCGACCTCATATGCCTCGCTGTTCGACAAGAGCAACATGACATTGGATTCATTGCAGATCGATGCGCCTGTCATCGGCACGGAAGGCATGGGTTGGCTGCTGTTCGGCCGGTCGTCAGCGTCGGGATTGCCGGTCCGGCAGGTGCAGGCACGCAACATCAGGTTTGAGGTGCCGGGGATGCGGCTGCCCGCGTTCGACGCAAGCATGGACATCGGCGCGGATGGCAACTGGCAGAAGATCGATATTGTCGCCATGGAAAAAAAAGTCGAGATTAAGCTGACTGCCGGCGCGGTGATGCGACTGGAGATGAAGCTGAGCCAGGCAGCCCTGCCGCTCGGTGCATTGCCCGTGCTGGATGACCTGAGCGCCAGCGGCAAGCTCGACCACCGCGCACTGGAGTTCGATGAGTTCGATGCTTCCTTCTTCGGTGGCTCACTCCGTGGCAAAGCCCGTGTGCACTGGGGTGCCGGCGCGATCCTTGCCGGCGATGTGACAGCCAGAGGGCTGGATATGGGACGGATGCTGGCAGGTTTCATGGAGGGTGGCCGCCTGGAAGGCAAGGCCAATTTCTCGCTGCCTCTCTTCGATGACAGCAAGGCAGGTACCGCGCAGCTGTCGGGTGACTTCGCCATCGACAGAGGCACGCTGGCGACCGTGGATTTCGGGCGCAAGATGAAAGGCGAAAGTGGTGGCCAGACCCGCTTCAACAAGCTCACCGGACGAGTTACTCATCAGGGCGGGGAGACGCAACTGCGCGACTTGCTCCTCGATGCCGGCAGGCTCACGGCAAAAGGGGGTGCCGAGCTCGACGCAGGTCGTGACATCCGGGGCCGGTTTGTGGCCACGCTGAATCTTGGCGCCGCCCGGCAACGTGCCTCGATTGCGTTATCCGGCCCATTCAAGGCGCCTTACAGAGATTTGCAATGGGAATGACGCTCATGCCGGAACGTTGGTCATCCACCGCTGTACTTTGTGTCCGCTGCACATGTCGCTCGCCGTCCTGAAAAGTCGTGCGCTGGCCGGCCTGAACGCGCCCGAAGTCGCGGTCGAGGTGCATCTGGCCAACGGCCTGCCGTCTTTCACGCTCGTCGGCCTGCCCGAGACCGAAGTTAAAGAAGCGCGCGACCGCGTGCGCGCCGCGATCCAGAACAGCGGCTTTGAATTCCCTGCGAAGCGCATCACCGTCAATCTCGCACCGGCCGACTTGCCCAAGGAATCCGGACGCTTCGACCTGCCGATCGCGCTGGGCATCTTGATCGCCGCGGGGCAAATCGAAGCGCATTCATTGGACGCACTTGAATTCGCCGGCGAGTTGTCCCTGTCGGGCGAACTGCGTCCGGTACGCGGCACGCTGGCGATGTGCCTCTCGGCATCCAGTGCGGGACGGGCTTTCGTGTTGCCGGCGGCTAGTGCCGACGAGGCGGCCTTGGTCGAACGCGCGACGATTCTGCCGGCACGCGGGCTCCTTGATGTCTGTGCGCATCTGGCCGGCGCCATGCCGCTCGTACCGCATGTCTGTGCCGTCCCGCCAGCGCCGACTTTTGTGCCCGACCTGTCCGAAGTGAAAGGACAGCTACCCGCAAAACGGGCACTTGAGGTCGCGGCGGCAGGGAATCACAGCCTGCTGATGTCTGGCCCCCCGGGGTCGGGTAAGTCCATGTTGGCACAGCGCCTGCCCGGGTTGTTGCCGCCGATGACGGCCCAGGAGGCGCTCGAATGCGCAGCCGTGCATTCTCTGTCCGGTGGTTTCGATGTCGCGCGCTGGGGGCGGCGGCCGTTCCAGGCGCCGCACCATACATCGTCCAGTGCGGCGCTCGTCGGCGGTGGCGGCGTGCCGCGTCCCGGCGAAATCTCGCTTGCGCATCACGGCGTGCTCTTCCTTGACGAGCTGCCCGAGTTCGAGCGGCGCGTGCTCGAAGCCCTGCGCGAACCGCTGGAGACCGGCCATATCCGCGTCTCACGGGCGGCGCGGCGTGCCGAGTTTCCGGCGCGCTTCCAACTCGTGGCCGCGATGAATCCCTGTCCCTGCGGCTATCTTGGCGAAGCACGCTGCCGCTGCACGCCCGACCAGATCGCGCGCTATCGGAGCAAGCTCTCGGGCCCGCTGCTCGACCGCATCGACCTCATGATCGAGGTGCCGGCGGTGACGGAAGCGGAATTAAGTACGCGCGGCGAAGGAGAGCCTTCAGCCGTCGTGCGCGAACGTGTGACGATTGCCCGCGAACGGCAGCTCGCGCGTCAGGGCAAGCCCAACGCGCTGCTGACGCCGGACGAAATCGACCAGCATTGCCTGCCTGACTGCGCTGGCGCGGCGTTGTTGAAGCAGGCGATGACGCGGCTCGACCTCTCGGCGCGCGCCTACCACCGTATCCTCAAGGTGGCGCGCACCATCGCCGATCTCACTGGTGACTACATCATCCGCGGCCCGCACGTGGCCGAGGCGATCCAGTACCGGCGCGGGTTGAGCAACTGAAACCCGGCGCTGGCGGTACGACACTCAGCCGGCCTGCCTGCAGTGGGTCTCTCGAACGAGCGGTACGAGCAGCAGGGCGAGCAGGACGGTGACGAATATCAAGGCGAAGCCGGTCTGCCAAGTGGCCGCGTCGTAGAGGCGCACACCGCCTTCCTGCAAGCCGTTCCAGTACTTGTCCAGCAGCCAGCCGATGCCCGGCTGCAGCAGCACGCCGCCCAGCAGCGGCCCCATGTTGATGACGCCCGATGCCGTGCCCATCAGCCGCAGCGGCACCGATTCCTTGGCCCAGGCGAAGCCGATGATGATATTGCCCGAAGCGAAACCGATCACAATCAGCAGCGGGATCATCAGCCACAGCGGCAGCGGCAGGAAGATCACCCCCGCCCAGCCGGCGGTCGCGATGGTGCCGCTGATCAGGTAGAGCGGCTTGCGGCGCCCGAGTTTTTCCGACCAGTTGCCGAGCAGCGGGCCGCCGAGTGCCCAGGCGGCGAGCAGGATGGAGGTGACGGCCGCCGCGGCCTTCGGGTCCAGGCCGTGCACCTGCCGCAGCCATGGCACGCCCCACAGCCCGCCGAAGGTGAGCACCGCACCGGAGAAGCCGATCGGCGCGAGCATCAGCAGCCAGATGTTGCGGAAGTTCAGCACCTCGACGATGCCCGCGAGCACGGGCGCGTGGGCATGGCTTTTCCCATCGAGTTGATGGTGGCTCGCATGGCCGCGCTCGGCGGGGTCGTCGCGCACGATGAGCCAGATCGCGATACACAGGAGCGAGGCGAAAATGCCGGCGCTGCCCATCACCATGCGCCAGCCGAAGCTCTCCACCAGCAGCCGCAACGGCACGCCGGCCATCACGCCGCCCGCGACGCCGAAGAACAGGGCCATGCCTGAAGCGAGTGCGTACTTTTGCGGTGGAAACCAATGGCTCGCGAGCTTCAGCGTCGATACGAAGGCGACGGCGACCGAAGCCCCGACCAGCAGGCGGCCGACCGCGGCCCAGCCGAAACTCGGCGCGAAAGCGAACAGCAGGCTGCCAAGGGCAGCGATGCCCGCGCCGGCGGCCAGCACGCGCCGCGGCCCCCAGCGGTCGGCCAGTACGCCGGTGGGAATCTGCATCGCCACGTAGGCGTAGAAGTAGAAGGCAGAGAGGTTGCCAAGCGCCGCGCCGCCGATGGCGAACTCTGCCATCAGCTGGTCGGTCATCACTGCGGGCGCGACGCGCTGGTAGAAGGCGAAGAGGTAGAGCAGCGCACCCAGCCCCCACACCGTCCAGGCCAGGCGCAGGGGCGGGTGGTTCATGAGGGGAAGATCATGAGGGGAAAGTGTTGGCCCACCACAGCCGCGCGCGCAATCCCCATTTCGTCGTGTAGCCGACGACGCGGAAGCGGATGTTGCCGGCCGCATCGACAACGAAATGCGCGGGTACGGCGCGTACCTTCCAGGCATCGGCGATGTCGCTGTCGTCGTCGGCGATGGCGGGCACCTTCAGGCCCCGCTCTTCGAGATGCTCGGCAACTTCCTTGAGTTCGCCCGACTGCATCGCGACGGTGATCACCGGCCAGTCCTGCGCGAGAGCCTCGATGTTGCCGGCCTCGGCCTTGCAGACTTTGCACCAGGTCGCCCAGAACACCACGAGTCGTGCCGTCCTGTCAGGGCCGAGTTTTACCGTGCTGCCGTCGGTGCGCGTGCCTGCCAGCGGTGGTGCCGGGCCATCGGCGAGCCCACTGTTTTGCCAGGTGGTGATGCCGGCGACGATGATAATCAGCAGCAAGGCTTCGAGCGCCCAGCGTTTCCAGCGCTTGGGGTCGCTCAGGGCGGTTTTGAGTGAGATGATATTCATGGAACGCGATGTTAGCAGCGGAACCGTTTGAGATTTTCAGGATCGACCCGACATGGTGTCTTCATACAGGAGCGGATCATGGACAATGCCCACGCAGAAGCAAAGGTCAATGTACAGCGCACGGTCGAGCGGCTGGTGACCGGCAAGGAAACTTCCGACGGCGCCGGCGTACGATTGACGCGCGTGCTGACGGGGGAACTCCAGCGTCGTCTCGATCCCTACCTGATGCTCGACGCCTTCGGCAGCGATGATCCGGACGACTACATCGCCGGCTTTCCCGACCATCCGCACCGCGGCTTCGAAACGATCACCTACATGCTCGCGGGGCGCATGCAGCACAAGGACAGCGCCGGCCACGCGGGCCTGCTCGAGAACGGTGGCGTGCAGTGGATGACCGCCGGCCGCGGTGTGATCCATTCCGAGATTCCACAGCAGGAAGAGGGCGTGATGGAGGGTTTCCAGCTTTGGCTCAACCTGCCGGCCGCCGAAAAAATGTGTGTGCCGTGGTACCGCGATTTCGCCGCCGCCGAACTGCCGCGCACCACGACGGCAGAAGGGGTGGCGATCACCGTGATCGCCGGGGAAAGCCACGGGGTATCGGGCGCGGTGACGCGAACAGCCACTGCCCCCTTGTATCTGGATCTGGATTTGCCGGCGGGCGCGCATTTCGTCCAAGCCTTGCCGGCGGAACACAACGCTTTCATCTACGTCTATCGAGGTACCGTTTCAATTGCCGGAACCGAAGTTCCCGCAGGCCGCATGGCGATCCTCACCAATACCGGCGATGGTGTCGTGATCGAAGCCTTGCAAGCAGCGAAAGTGCTGCTCGTCGCCGGCCGGCCGCTGGGCGAGCCGATCGCACAGTACGGCCCGTTCGTGATGAACACGCAGGTGGAAATCCAGCAGGCACTGGCGGATTATCGCGCGGGCAAGCTGGCCTGAAACGTCCGTGCAGTGCGGGGCGACAACCGGCTGCGTGGTAGAATTTCCCTCGATTTCAACCACTTCCGACGCTCCCCGATGCAACCTGACCGCTCCGGCGAGCTGCGCGACTTGCTCGCGCGGCGTATCCTCATTCTCGACGGTGCCATGGGCACCATGGTGCAGAAACATGGTCTCGGTGAAGCCGACTATCGTGGTGCGCGCTTCGTCGATCATCATGTCGACCTCAAGGGCAACAACGACCTGCTGAGCCTGAAGCGGCCGGACGTGATTGGTGCCATCCACGCCGCCTACCTGGCGGCTGGCGCGGACATCATCGAGACCAACACCTTCAACGCGACGCGCGTCTCGCAAGCCGAATACGGACTGGCGGAGCTTGCCTACGAATTGAACGTGGCTGGCGCGCGGCTGGCGCGCGAGGTCGCGGACAAGTATTCGACACCCGGGAAGCCGCGCTTCGTCGCCGGCGTGCTCGGCCCGACCTCGCGGACCTGCTCGCTCTCGCCGGACGTCAACGACCCGGGCTTCCGCAATATCAGCTTCGACGCGCTGGTGGCGGATTACACCGAAGCCGCGCGCGGACTGGTCGAAGGCGGTGCCGACATCCTGCTGGTCGAAACCATCTTCGATACCCTGAATGCCAAGGCCGCGCTCTACGCGATTGAAAAGTTCTTCGATCAAGCCGGCCGCCGCTGGCCGATCATGATCTCGGGCACCATCACCGATGCCTCGGGGCGCACGCTCTCGGGCCAGACGGCCGAAGCCTTCTGGAATTCGCTGCGTCACGCGCGGCCGCTCTCTTTCGGCCTCAACTGTGCATTGGGTGCGAAAGAGTTGCGCCAGTACGTCGAGGAGATCGGCCGTGTGGCCGACTGCTGCGTGTCGGCACACCCGAACGCCGGCCTGCCCAACGCCTTCGGCGGCTATGACGAGACGCCGCAGATGCTCGCTGACGAGCTCGCACAATGGGCGAGGGATGGCTTGCTCAACATTGCCGGGGGCTGTTGCGGTACCACCCCCGACCACATCAAAGCCATTGCGGCTGCACTGAATAACATTGAACCGCGCCGTCCCGCCAGCGCCGACTGTTCACTGCGGCTTTCCGGTCTCGAACCCTGCAACATCGGTGCAGGCTCGCTGTTCGTCAACGTCGGCGAACGCACCAACGTCACCGGCTCGCGCGTCTTCGCGAAGATGATCCTCGAAGGCCGCCTTGACGACGCACTGACCGTTGCGCGCCAGCAGGTTGAGAACGGCGCGCAGATCGTCGACATCAACATGGACGAGGCGATGCTCGATTCGCAAGCCGCCATGGTGCGTTTCACCAACCTGATCGCCAGCGAGCCGGATATTTCGCGCGTGCCGCTGATGTTCGATTCGTCGAAATGGGAAGTGATTGAGGCGGGCCTCAAGTGCGCGCAGGGCAAGGGCATCGTCAACTCGATCTCGATGAAGGAGGGTGAGGAGAAATTCCTCAAGCAGGCACGCGAAGCCCGCCGCCTCGGCGCCGCCGCGATCATCATGGCCTTCGACGAAGCCGGTCAGGCCGACACCTACCAGCGCAAGATCGACATCTGCAAACGCGCCTACGACCTGCTGGTCGGCGACGGCTTTCCGGCCGAGGACATCATCTTCGACCCCAACGTATTCGCCATCGCCACCGGCATTGCCGAGCACGACAACTACGCGGTCGACTTCATTGAAGCCTGTCGCTGGATTCGCGCCAACCTGCCGCACGCCAACATTTCCGGCGGCATCTCGAATGTGAGCTTTTCGTTCCGTGGCAACGAGCCGGTGCGCGAGGCGATCCACACCGTCTTCCTCTATCACGCGATCAAGGCGGGCCTCACCATGGGCATCGTCAACGCCGGCCAGTTGGGCGTGTATGACCAGCTCGATCCCGTGTTGCGCGAGAAGGTCGAGGATGTGGTGCTCAACCGCAAACCCGGCGCGGGCGATGCGCTGGTGGAGTTCGCCACCTCGGTGAAGGGCAGCGCCAAGGAACAGGTCGTCGATCTAGCCTGGCGCGAGTGGCCGGTGGAGAAGCGCCTCGAACACGCCATGGTGCGCGGTATCACCGAATACGTCGTCGCTGATACCGAGGAATGCCGCGCGGCGCTGGCGGCCAATGGCAAGCCGCCGCTGCACGTCATCGAAGGGCCGCTGATGGCCGGCATGAACGCCGTCGGTGATTTGTTCGGCGCAGGCAAGATGTTCCTGCCGCAGGTGGTGAAGTCGGCGCGCGTCATGAAGCAGGCCGTCGCCCACCTCGTGCCCTACATCGAGGAAGAAAAGCTGCGCACCGGCGCGGCAGCCAAGGGCAAGATCGTGCTCGCCACCGTCAAGGGCGACGTGCACGACATCGGCAAGAACATCGTCGGTGTCGTGCTCGCCTGCAACGGCTACGAGATCGTCGACCTCGGCGTGATGGTCGCGGCCGACAAAATCCTGCATGCGGCCAAGGAACATGACGCCGATGCGGTCGGCCTCTCTGGCCTCATCACGCCGTCACTTGAAGAGATGGCGCATGTGGCGAGCGAGATGCAGCGCCAGGGCTTCACCGCGCCGCTGCTGATCGGTGGTGCGACGACCAGCCGCGCCCACACCGCGATCAAGATTGCGCCTAATTATCAAGGCACGGTGGTCTACGTGCCGGACGCCTCGCGTGCGGTCGGCGTCGTCACCAAGTTGCTGTCGATCGATCAGGCGGCAGGCTTCAAGGAAGAGATCGCGGCGGATTACGTCAAGGTACGTGCGCAACATGCGGGCAAGCAGGGCGTGAAGCTGCTGACGCTGGCGGTTGCGCAAGCCAACCAGGCCAAGCTCGACTATGCCCCTTTCAAGCCGCGTCGCCCAGGCATTCGCCCCTTGTGCAAGATCGATCTGGAAGCGCTGGCGCACTACATCGACTGGGGCCCCTTCTTCCAGACCTGGGATCTGCCGGGCCGCTATCCGCAGATTTTCGACGACGCTAAGGTCGGCGAGCAGGCGCGCAGCGTCTTCGCCGATGCACAGGCGATGCTGCAGAAGATCGTCGAAGAAAAGTGGCTGGTTGCCAACGCGGTGTTCGGCCTGTTCCCGGCGAGTTCCGTCGGTGACGACATTGAGATCTATGCCGACGAAAATCGTGACAAAGTGCTGATGACCTGGCACGGCCTGCGCCAGCAGCACGAGCGGCCGACCGGCCAGCCCAACCTCTGTCTCGCCGACCTTATTGCACCGAAGGGAATCCCGGATTACATCGGCGCTTTCGCGGTGACGGCTGGCATCGGTATCGAAGCCAAGCTGAAGGAATTTGAAGCGCAGCACGACGACTATCACGCCATCATGCTCAAATCGCTTGCCGACCGGCTCGCCGAGGCCGCCGCCGAGTGGCTGCACGAGCGGATACGCATCGACGACTGGGGCTATGCGCGTGACAGTGAACACGGCAAGCTGAATGTTGACGACCTGATCGCCGAAAAGTACCAGGGTATCCGTCCGGCACCCGGCTACCCGGCCTGTCCCGACCACACCGTCAAGAAGGATTTGTTCGCGCTGCTCGACGTGCCCGCTAATGCAGCAATGGGGCTCACCGAGAACTTCGCCATGACGCCGGCCGCCTCGGTCGCCGGCTTCTACTTCGCGCATCCACAGGCGAAATACTTCGCGGTGACGAAAATCGGTCGCGACCAGCTTGAAGATTGGGCAAAGCGCACCAATTACCCGGTTCCAGAAGCCGAAAAATGGCTCGCCCCCCTGCTCTGACCATCCTCCAGGAGATTTTCATGTCCGACCCGCAAGAGAATATCGAGAACGATGGCCGCTTGTCCTTCAAGGAAGCCGTGGCCTTCGTAATGCAAAAGCAACAAGCGGCGTTTTGCGCCATGCCGGTGTTTGGCGACCGCACCGAAGATGAGGAACAGACCGCTGAAGGCGCCCGCATTTTCATCGTCGAACCGGATGGCGAAGGTGACTGGCAAGTGCGGTTCATCGCCGGCCCGTTCTTCTCCAACGCCTACGCCGCCAACGAGATTCTGACGCCCGAAGAGGTGCCCGACAGCGTGCGCGAACTGCGTTTCCTGACGACACGCATTATCGACGATTACTATTCCGAGCAGGTTCAGGTGCTGATCCAGAAGCTGGTGCAGGGCAGCGGCATCGCCGCCCAGATGCCCGACTACGAGAGCATGCCGGTTCGCAAGGCCGAGGAGCAGGTCGTCTTCCCGGTCAATTTTATCGGTCGCGACGGCGAGAAGGCGCACTGAGAGCGCACTGATTTCCCGGCGGTTTGCGCGGTAACATCCCTGTATCGATACGGGGGAGCAGGGACATGAACCAGGGTGAATTGCGCGGCACGCGCGCGGCGACACCGGATCTCGACTGGAGCCAGGTGCGCGAAACGGTGTTGATGCTGGAACTCGCCGCCGGACAGGTCGAGGCGGCGATGAAGGATTCGAACAGTTCCGTCGAGGTGCTGACCGATACCTTCACCTCGCTGGCCGACACCCTGCAGCATATCGATGCAGCCGTCGATACGCTGCCCGATACGATCGGCAACGGGCTGGTCAAGGCGGATATCCAGGCTAATACGCAACTGGTGGCCAGCAAGGTGCGGCAGGCGATCGTCGCCTTCCAGTTCTACGACAAGCTGGTGCAGCGTCTCGATCACGTTTGCCACAGCCTCGCCGGGCTCTCGCACCTCGTTTCCGACCGCCAGCGACTCTACAGCCCCGACGAATGGAAGGCGCTGCAAGACGAGATCCTCACCAAGTACACCATGATCGAGGAACGCGCGATGTTCGACGCCGTGCTGAACGGCGTGAGCGTCAAGGAAGCACTCGATTCCTACATGACCGCGCGGATGGAAAAGGTCGAAAGCAGCGGCGGCGAAGTGGAGTTGTTCTAGGGGGCTTACACCCCCCACGTCACCGGCTCTTTTTCCTTCAGCGATTCCTTCAGCATTTCCAGCAAGGGCAGGGCACGGCGCGTCAGGCTGACGTGGGGACGCTCGTTGCCCTCCGGGTCGATTTCCTTCGTTTCGTCGGCGAGAAGATGTTCGCGATGCTCCGGCCGGTCACCGGCAACGGCGGCCGCCAGCCGTGCGATTGCTTCCGGTAACTGCTCGACCGTGACGACACCCCGGTCGCTTGCTTCCTTGCCCATCAGCTCAAGCATGAGCTTCGCCACGTCGCCGAAGTAGAGCAGGTCGGCGCTGGCGGCGGACTTGAAGACAACCAGCATCAGAGCAGCCGGTCGGCCGAGTAGGCGAGATGCCCTTCGGTCAGCGTGTAGCGCACTTCGCCGCACAGCTCGTGGCCGAGGAAGGGCGTGTTCTTGCCCTGACTCTTGAGCCGTTCGCGGCTGACGGTAAATTTCGCGGCCGGATCGAAGATGCACAGGTCGGCGACGGCGCCCGGTGCTATGCAGCCGCATCCGGCCGTCAGGCCAAGCACGCGCGCCGGCCCGCTGGTGATTCTGGCGAGCGCCTGCGGCAGCGGGATGTTGCGTTCTGTCGCCCACTTCAGCGTCAGTGGCAACAACAACTCGAGTCCGGTGGCACCGGCTTCGGCTTCGTCGAAAGGCGTCTGCTTGGCGTCGTCGTCGACCGGCGTGTGGTCGGAGATCAGCACATCGATGCTGCCGTCGGCGAGTCCGGCGGCGAGCGCATCACGGTCTTCCGGGGCGCGCAACGGCGGGTCGAGACGGGCGTGGGCATTGAAGAAGCCGATGTCACGGTCGCACAGGTGCAGGTGGTTGATGGTGATGTCGCAGGTGACGGCAAGGCCGTCGGCACGCGCGGTGCGGATCAGCGCGAGGGCCGCGGCCGAGGAAACCCGGCGGATATGCAGGCGGGCACCGGTCGCGGCTGCCAGCTGAAGGATCATCGCCAGCGCGACGGTCTCCGCCACGACCGGGATGCCGGCAAGGCCCAGCCGCGCGGACACGGCGCCATCGTGGGCGACGCCGCCCTTGGTCAGGTAGGCATCCTGCGCCTGCAGCCAGACCGGGAAATCGAAGGTCGCCGCATATTGCAGCGCGCGCATCAGCACCTGCGTATCGACGATGCTGACACTGGCCTGGCCGAAGGCGATGCAGCCGGCCTCGGCGAGTTCGGCCATCTCGGTCAAGCGCTTGCCTTCGAGGCCGATGGTCAGCGCGCCGACCGGATGCACCTGCGCGAAGCCCGGCTGGCGGGCGCGATGCTTGAGCATCTCGACCAGACCCGGTTCGTCGAGCGGTGGGTCGGTGTCGGGCGGGCAGACCAGGCGCGTGACACCGCCGGCGGCCGCGGCCGCCATCTCGGATTCGAGCGTGGCCTTGTATTCGAAGCCCGGCTCGCGCAGGCGGGCGGACAGGTCGATCAGGCCGGGACAGACCACGCAGCCGGTGGCGTCGAGCACGGCTTCGGGCTGGAAGCCGCGCGGTGCCGTCTCGCCAACGCCGACTATCTTGCTGCCGGCGACATACACGCTGGCGGGCTTGTCCAGGCCGCTGGACGGATCGACGACGCGGCCGTTGCGAATCTCGATTTTCATTGCGCGACTCCTCCTCCGGCCAGCATGCTCATCACCGCCATGCGCACCGCGATGCCGAAAGTCACCTGCGGCAGGATCACCGCCTGTTTGCCGTCGGCGACGGCGGAATCGATCTCGATGCCGCGGTTCATCGGGCCGGGGTGCATGACGATCGCGTCAGGTTTCGCCAGCGCGAGTTTCTCGGGTGTCAGGCCGTAGGACTTGAAATATTCCTGCGGGCTCGGCAGCAGCGCGCCCTGCATGCGTTCGTTTTGCAGGCGCAGCATCATCACGACATCGACGCCGCGCAGGCCATCGTCGAGTTTGTGGCAGACGCGCAGTGGTGCGCTCATCGCGCCGCCTTCGATCATCTGCGCTGCCGCCGTCGGCAGCAGCGTCTTCGGGCCGACGAGGCGGATATCCGGCACGCCGAGCGTGGCCAGCGCGTGCAGCTGGCTGCGCGCGACGCGCGAATGCAGGATGTCGCCGACCACGGCCACCGACAGCTTGGTGAAATCCTTCTTGTAGTGGCGGATCGTGAACATGTCGAGCAGGCCCTGCGTCGGGTGCGCGTGGCGCCCGTCACCGGCATTCACGACATGGATGTGCTCGCGCTTCGTCGCGGCGAGGTGCTGGGCGATCAGGTAGGGTGCACCGCTCGAGGCGTGGCGCACGACGAACATGTCCGCCTGCATCGCCGACAGGTTGTCCACCGTGTCGAGCAGACTTTCGCCTTTCGCCGCCGACGAGGTGTTGATGTTGAGGTTGATGACGTCGGCCGAGAGGCGCTTGGCGGCGATCTCGAAGGTGGTGCGCGTGCGCGTCGAATTCTCGAAGAACAGGTTGAACACGCTCTTGCCGCGCAGCAGCGGCACCTTCTTCACCTCGCGCTCGGCCACCGCTGTGAAGGGCTCGGCGCGGTCGAGAATGCCGTGCAGGATTTCGCGCGGGAGGCCATCGAGCGAGAGCAGATGGATCAGTTCGCCCTGTGCGTTCAGTTGCGGGTTGTTCATTTTTCCCCCAGGCTGAAACTCAATTGACCGTCCGCGGCACGCGCCAAATTGAAACTCTGGCTGGCGGGCAGCGGTTTGGAAAGGGTGTAGGCGCAAAAGGTCGCGGCGATCGGCAACTCGCGGCCCCCACGATCGACCAGCACGGCCAGATCGACGCGCGCCGGGCGGCCGTAGTCGAACAGCTCGTTGAGTGCGGCGCGGATCGTCCGGCCGGTGTAGAGCACGTCATCGACGAGGATCAGGTGCGCGCCTTCGACATCGTCCGGCAGGTGCGAGACGCGGCCGGCGGCCTTGAGGCCGTTGCCGAGATGATGGTCGTCGCGGTGGAAGGAGGTGTCGATGCTGGCGAGCGGCGTGGCCAGCTGGAGTGCGGCGTGCAGGGACTCGGCGACCCACACGCCGCCGGTATGGATGCCGACGAGGACGCTGGCGGGCGTGATCGCGGGCCGCAGCTGTGCGACGAGCTGATCGATCAGTTCAGTGGCGGGGGGCAGTGATTGCATGACGCATTTTTCCCATTGGCGAACCAGGCTTGGAGAATGACGGCGGCGGCTTCGGCATCGAGGCGCGCCTTGTTTTTCCTTTTGTCGCCGGAGAGCCGTTCCTCGGCGATGGCGGAGCTGTAGCGTTCGTCGGCGAGCTCCACCGGCAGGCGATAGCGGCCCGCGAGCTGGCGGGCGAAGCGCTCGCAGCGGGCGGCGAATTCATGGGGTGCATCGCGGTCGGCATGCGCCGGACGGCCGACGACCAGGCGAGCGGGCTGCCATTCGTCGATCAGCTTGCCGATGACCGCGAAGCGTTGTTCGCTGGCCTCTGCCTCGATTGTTGTCAGCGCACGGGCGCTGGCCAGCAGGGTTTCGCCGATGGCGACCCCGATGCGCTTTTCCCCGAAGTCGAAGGCCATTACCGTTTCACTCTCAGGCATGGCCGGCGACATCGGACAGCCGCGCGAAGTCGATGCCCAGCAGCTGCATCGCGGCGGGCAGGCGCTCCTCCGGCGGCAGACTGAAAATGATGTCCGGACTGGCGGCGACGGTCAGCCAGGCATTCTGCGACAGCTCCCATTCGAGTTGGCCGGCGGCCCAGCCGGCATAACCGAGCGAAACGAGCACGTCGTTCGGCTTGCCGTCATCGCTCATCGATTGCAGGATGTCACGCGAACTGGTCAGGCCGACTTCATCCGTGACGTGCAGGGTCGATTGCCATGCGCCGGCCGGACGGTGCAACACGAAGCCGCGGTCAGTCTGCACCGGGCCGCCGAAGTAAACCGGCAGGTCACGGTACTTGATCTGGTTCTCGCCCTGCGCCAGCGGCACGCTGACGCGCTCGAACAGGGAACCGAGGTTGATTTCGAGCGGCTTGTTGATGATGATGCCCAGCGCGCCTTCGGCGTTGTGTTCGCAGAGGTAGGTCAGGGTGCGCGCGAAATTCGGATCGGTCATGGCCGGCATGGCGATCAGGAAATGATTCGCGAGGCTGACGGGTTCGATGGTGCGGGCGGCGTCGCTCATGGTGTGCCGACCATTGTAATCTCTCGCCATGGAAAATCACTCGCCCGCCCTCGTCTGGTTTCGGCGCGACCTGCGCGATTTCGATCATGCCGCATTCTCACGGGCCCTCCGTGCGCATGCCCGGGTGTTCTGCGTCTTTGTCTTCGACACCGATATTCTCGATCCGTTACCCAGGCCGGATCGGCGCGTCGATTTCATCCTGCAGGCGGTCAATGAGCTCGATGTCGCCCTGCGAGCGAGGGGAGGCGGACTGATCGTGCGCCACGGCCGCGCGTTGGAAGAAATTCCCCGGCTGGCGGCCGAACTCGATGTGGCGGCGGTTTTCGCCAACCGCGACTACGAGCCGTTCGCCCGGCAACGCGATGCGACGGTGGCTGCCGCGCTCGCGGCAGCCGGACGAAGCTTCATCGACTGCAAGGATCAGGTGATCTTCGAACGCGACGAAGTGCTGACGCAGGCCGGGACGCCGTTTTCGGTGTTCACGCCCTATGCGCGAGCGTGGCGGGCGAAATTGACGCCCGGCGATCTCGCCGCGCATGATTGCAGCTCCGCACCGGGGCAATTGGCCGCGCCGGGTGCCGTCCCGCCAGCGCCGACTGTTACGTTGGCGGACCTCGGATTCGCCCCGACCGACCTGAAGATTCCCTGCGGCATGTCCGGTGGCGCGCAGCTGTTCGAAGACTTCCTGACGCGCATCGACCGCTATCACGAAACGCGCGATTTCCCGGCCGTGAAGGGCGTTTCCTATCTCTCGCCGCACCTGCGCTTCGGCACGGTTTCGATCCGCCAGCTGGCCGCGGTTGCCCATGCGGAAAGCCTGCAAGCCCGCGGAAAAGGTGCGGAGACCTGGCTCAACGAGCTGATCTGGCGCGAGTTCTATCAGATGATCCTCTGGCAGCGGCCGGATGTGGTCGATCACAGCTTCAAGCCGGAATACGATGCCCTCGTCTGGGACGACGCGCCCGCTTTGCTGGAGGCCTGGAAGACGGGCCGCACCGGCTACCCGCTGGTCGATGCGGCGCTGCGGCAATTGCTGCACAGCGGCTGGATGCACAATCGCCTGCGCATGGTCAGCGCCTCGTTCCTGACCAAGGATCTGGGCATTGACTGGCGGCTGGGCGAGCGGCACTTCGCCGCCTGGCTGCTCGACTACGAACTCGCCTCCAACAACGGCGGCTGGCAGTGGGCGGCCTCGACCGGCTGCGACGCCCAGCCGTATTTCCGCATCTTCAACCCGGTGACGCAGTCGGAGAAATTCGACCCGCAGGGGAAGTTCATTCGCCGCTATGTACCCGAACTGGAAAATGTGCCGGACAAATTCATCCACGCCCCCTGGAAAATGCCGCTGCCGCCGGCTGCTTATCCTGCGCCTGTCGTCGATCATGTTGCGGCGCGAGAACGCACGCTGGCGCGTTTTTCCGGAGTGCGCGGCCGGACTTGACCCGCCCCCCTTTCGGTTAGAATCGCCGAACCTTGCGCGACAGCGTCGCTTTATTCATTCGCCATGTCTACTGCCCTTCCTCCCATCGTCATGAGCTTCGCGGCTTCCGACCCCACCTGCGGTGCGGGTTTGCAGGCCGACCTGCTGACGCTGGCTGCCCATGGCTGCCACCCGCTGACAGTGGTGACGGCTTTGACCGTGCAGGACACGGTCGGCGTCGAAGATCTGCTGCCGCTCGACGGCGGCTGGGTCGCCGACCAGGCGCGCGCGCTGCTCGAAGACATGCCGGTGGCCGTCTTCAAGCTCGGCATGCTCGGCAGCGTCGAGGCGATCAGCACGGTTGCCGAAGTGCTCTCCGATTATCCCGACACGCCGGTGGTCTTCGACCCGGTGTTGGCCTCGGGGCGAGGCGATGCCTTTGCCGATGAGGATACCGTCGATGCGATGATCGAGTTGCTGCTGCCGCTCACCGACATCCTGACGCCCAACAGCCTCGAAGCGCGTCGGCTCGCCCAGGAGCTCGGTGGGGGTACGCCGAATCTGTCCGAATGCGCGCGCCGCCTGGTTGCCGCCGGTTGCGCCCATGTGCTGATTACCGGCACCCACGAGCAGGGCGCGCGCGTCACCAACACGCTCTACGGTTCGCACGGCCCGGTCCGCAGCGACGATTGGCAACGCCTGCCGGGCAGCTATCACGGCTCCGGCTGTACGCTGGCCTCGGCTATTGCCGCGAACCTCGCCTGGGGCCTGCCGATGCCGGACGCCGTGCGTGCCGCGCAGGAATACACCTGGAACAGCCTCGCGCAGGGTTTCCGGCCGGGCATGGGCCAGCATGTTCCGCACCGCCTGTGGCGGAACAACCCGCAAACGAATCATTCGAACGCCCCCCTCCCGGAGGTTGCCAATGCCAAGCGCACCTGTGTCGCCTGAGTGCAAGCTGTCGCTGAGCGGCGTGTATGCCCTGACGCCGGACGACAACCTGCTGCCGCGCCTGTCGGCACTGGTCGAGAGCGCGCTGCAGGGCGGTGTGAAATGGGTGCAATACCGCAACAAGATCGCGCCGGCGCCGCTACGACGGGCCGAGGCCAGCGAGTTGCTGCGCGTCTGCAAGGCCTACGGCGCGAAACTGATCGTCAATGACGATGTCTGGCTGGCGGTCGAAATCGGTGCACACGGCGCGCATCTCGGCCGCGATGACCTGCCGGGCGGCAGTTTGCAAACGGCGCGCGATGCGCTCGGCTCGCACCGCATCCTCGGTGTGTCTTGCTACGATGACCTGGCGCGCGCCGAAGTGGCGGTCGATGCCGGCGCGGACTACATCGCCTTCGGCAGCATGTTCCCTTCCGTCGTCAAGCCGCAGGCGACCAGGGCTTCGCTCGACCTGATTGCCGAGGCGAAGCGCCGCTTCAAGGTGCCGGTGGTCGGCATCGGCGGCATCACCACGAAGAACGCGCCGCAGGTGCTCGCCGCTGGCGCCGACATGATTGCCGTGCTGACCGACCTCTTCGATGCGATGGACATCAAGAAGCAGGCCGAAAAATTCCAGAAGCTGTTCAAGGACCGCCAATAATGACCACCCGCAACGAAGACCTGTTCGTCCGCGCCCAGAAAACCATCCCCGGCGGCGTCAACTCGCCCGTGCGCGCCTTCCGCTCGGTGGGGGGCTCGCCCCGTTTCTTCACGCGCGGCGAGGGCGCCTACGTCTTCGACGCCGATGGCAAGCGCTATATCGATTATGTCGGTTCATGGGGACCGCTGATTCTCGGCCATGCCGAGCCGGACACCGTCAAGGCCGTGCAGGACGCCGCCGCGAAGGGCCTGTCCTTCGGTGCGCCGACGGAAGGTGAGATCGAACTCGCCGAGTTGCTGACGCAACGCGTGCCGAGCATGGAGATGGTACGGCTGGTGTCCTCGGGCACCGAGGCGACCATGAGCGCGATCCGCCTCGCGCGCGGCTTCACCGGCCGCGACACGCTGGTCAAGTTCGAGGGCTGCTATCACGGCCACGCCGACAGCCTGCTGGTCAAGGCCGGCTCGGGCATGCTGACCTTCGGCAACCCGTCGTCCTCAGGTGTGCCGGCCGACTTGGCACAACATACTTTGGTGCTCGATTACAACGACGCGCAGCAGTTGCGTGATGCCTTCGCCAAACACGGCAACGGCATCGCCTGTGTGATCGTTGAGCCGGTGGCCGGCAACATGAACCTGATCGCGCCCAAGCCCGAGTTCCTCCAGGCGATGCGCGAGCTGTGCACGCAATACGGCGCGGTGCTGATCTTCGACGAAGTGATGACCGGCTTCCGCGTCGGCCCCGGCTCGGCGCAGGGCCTGTTCGGCATTACTCCGGATCTGTCGACCTTCGGCAAGGTGGTCGGTGGCGGCATGCCGCTCGGTGCCTTCGGCGGCCGCCGCGACATCATGGAAAAGATCGCGCCGCTTGGCCCGGTGTATCAGGCCGGCACGCTCTCCGGCAACCCGCTCTCCGTGGCCGCCGGCCTCGTCACGCTGAAGAAGATCGCGGCGCCCGGCTTCTACGAAGCGCTGACGGCGAAGACGAAGGCCTTGGTCGAAGGCTTGTCCGCCGCCGCCAAGGCACGCGGGATTACCTTCAGCGCCCAGTCGGTGGGCGGCATGTTCGGCCTCTACTTCGCCGCGGCCTGCCCGAGTTCGTACGCCGAGGTGATGGCCTGTGATAAAGAAGCCTTCAATCGCTTCTTCCATGCCATGCTCGAAAAAGGAATCTATCTGGCGCCGTCGGCCTTCGAGGCCGGCTTCGTCTCGGCGGCCCACAGCGATGCCGACATCGCCGCAAGTGTGGCGGCGGCCGATGCGATTTTCGCCACCTCCTAACAGTCGGCGCTGACGGGACGGCACGAGCGCCATGTTCAACCTGACGCGCTACTTCTCGACGCTGTCCTTCATCTTCATCGCGCTGGCGAGCGGGTTGGTCGGGGCGTATTTCGACAATGAAGTCGTGCGCAATGCCGTGCTGGCGGTCCTGACCCTGCTGTTCCTGTTCCAGCTGTTGGTCGTGCGCCGGGCGCAGGGCATTCTCGACAAGCAGAGCGATGCGCTCGAGGAGGTGAATCGCGATCTCGATCATCGCGTCCAGCTGCGCACCAAGGAATTGCAGGCGGAAGTGGTCGAGCGCCGCAACGCCGAGGAGCGCCTCGACCATCTCGCGCACCACGATCCGCTCACCGGCCTGCCGAACCGGCTGATGTTCATCGAGAACCTCAAGCACAGCATCGCGCTGGCCTCGCGCGGCACGCGTCAGCTTGCGGTGCTGTTCATCGACCTCGACCGCTTCAAGGAAGTGAATGACACGCTCGGCCATGCGGTCGGCGACGAGCTGCTGATTGCCGTGACGCATCGCCTCGCCGGCCACCTGCGCACCTCGGACACGCTGGCGCGGCTGGGTGGCGACGAATTCGTCTGCGTGCTCGAAGACATCAAGGACGCCACCGAAGCTGGCCGCGTTGCCGACAAGCTGATCAGCCTGCTGTCGCAGCCGTTCAACATTCTCGAACACGAGCTGTTCGTCTCGGCCAGCATCGGCATCTGCCTCTACGACGCCGATGGCGATGACGTCGATACGCTGGTGCGCAACGCCGACACGGCGATGTACCAGGCCAAGGCCAACGGCCGCGGCTGCAGCTATTTCTATTCGCCGGAAATGACCGCCTACGCACGCGAGCGCAACCGCATCGAGGCGCTGCTGCGCCGCGCGATCGACGCGAACGAACTGGTCGCGCATTACCAGATCAAGGTCTCGCCCGACGGCAAGCCGACCGGCGCCGAGGCGCTGTTGCGCTGGAACAGCGCCGAGCTCGGCAGCGTCGCGCCGGTGCGCTTCATCCCGCTCGCCGAAGAGACCGGCATCATCGTCCCGGTAGGCGAATGGATCCTGCGCCAGGTCTGCCGGCAGATGGTGGCATGGCGCGCGGCGGGCCTGGTCGTACCCAAGGTCTCGGTCAATCTCTCGGTCAAGCAGATCGAGCGCATCGACATCGTCGCGCTGGTGCAGTCCGTCCTGGCTGAAACCGGGCTCGATCCGGCCACGCTCGAACTGGAAATTACCGAATCGGTGATCATGAACATCGAGGACTCGCTGACCATCCTCGACAAGCTGCACGGGCTCGGTGTGCATCTCGCCATCGACGATTTCGGCACCGGTTATTCCTCGCTCTCCTATCTCAAGAAACTGCCGGTCAACACGCTGAAGATCGACCGCGCCTTCGTCATCGGCATCGGCAGCAATTCGGGCGACGAGGCGATCATCGACACGATCGTTTCCCTGGCCCGCAGCCTTGGCCTGAGCACGGTCGCCGAGGGCGTCGACAGCCAGCAGCAGCTGGACTATCTCAAAGCGCTGGGCTGCGACGAGATCCAGGGTTACTTTTTCAGCCAGGCGGTGCCCGCGGATGAATTCGCCGCGAACTGGCAGCGCATGTCCACCACATAAAAGTCGGCGCTGGCGAGACGGCACCCGGAACCGACGATGCGCACCTTTTTCCTCACCCGCTATTTCACGGTCCTGTCCTTCGTGCTGATCATGCTCGTGGGTGGCCTGCTCGGGCACTTCGTCTACCAGCAGGAGTCGGCCCAGCTGATGCACGGCGCGGAATCACGCAACGTGGCGACAACCCACATCTTCCGCAATGCGCTGTGGGGCGACTTCGCGCTGCTGGCCGCGTCCGGTGTCGACCCAGCACCAGCCAGCCTGCGCCAGCTTGCCGATCAGCACGGCTTGCAGGCCAAGGTTGCGAACCTGATGCGCGACAGCGAAATTGTCAAGGTCAAGGTCTACAACCTCGATGGCGTCACCGTGTTTTCGAGCGACCCCAAACAGACTGGGGAAGACAAACGCAGCAACAAAGGTTTCGTGTCCGCAGTCGGCGGCAAGGTGGCGACCGAGCTGACCCACCGCAACGAGTTCGATGCCTTCGAGGGCACGAAGACCGACCTCGACATCATTTTCAGCTACGTGCCGGTGCGCGACGGCGAGCAGATCGTCGGCGTGCTCGAGGTGTATCAGGACGTCACGCATTTCGTGCGCGAGGTCGAGGAGGCCCGCACTGCCGTCTGGATGGTGGTGTTGTCCGTGCTGGCCGTGCTCTATCTGCTGCAGCTAGTGATCGTCCGGCATGGCCAGCGCCTGTTGCGCACACAGGCCGACGAACTGGCAGCCGCCAATCGCGATCTCGACCTGCGCGTACAGGAGCGCACGAAAGCCTTGCAGGCCGAAATCGTCGAGCGTCGCAATGCCGAGGCGCGCCTCGACCACCTCGCGCACCACGATCCGCTGACCAGTCTGCCGAATCGCCTGATGTTCGCCGACCAGCTGCGTCACAGCATCGGCCTCGCGGCGCGCGGCAAGCGCCAGCTCGCGGTATTGTTCATCGACCTCGATCGCTTCAAGGAGGTGAATGACACCCTCGGCCACGCGGTCGGCGACGAGCTGCTGGTTGCCGCGACGAAGCGCCTGGTCGGCCACCTGCGCGCCAGCGATACGCTGGCACGGCTGGGCGGCGACGAGTTCGTCTGCACCATCGAGGATGTGAAGGATGCGAGTGAAGCCAGCAATGTTGCCGACAAGCTCATCGAGCTGCTCTCCCAGCCTTTCCTGATCGGCGAGTACGAGCTCTTCGTTTCCGCCAGCATCGGCATCTGCCTGTATCCGGCCGACGGCGAAGATGTCGATACGCTGGTGCGCAACGCCGACACCGCCATGTATCAGGCCAAGGCCGCCGGCCGCAGCCGCAGCCATTTCTATTCGCCGGAAATGACCGCCTACGCACGCGAACGCAGCCGCATCGAAGGCTTGTTGCGCCGGGCGATCGACGCTAACGAACTGACTGTCCATTACCAGACCAAGGTCGACCCGGAAGGCCGGCCCACCAGTGCGGAAGCGCTGCTGCGCTGGAACAGCGCCGAACTCGGTAGCGTCGCGCCGGTGCGCTTCATTCCGCTCGCCGAGGAAACCGGGCTCATCATTCAACTGGGCGAGTGGATCCTGCGCCAGGCCTGCCGGCAGATGATGGATTGGCGTGCCGCCGGTTTGCAGGTGCCGCGCGTGTCGGTCAACCTCTCGGTCAAGCAGATCCAGAATGCCGATATCGTGGCGACGGTGCGCAAGGTGCTGGACGATACCGGTCTCGAGCCGGCGGCGCTCGAACTGGAGATCACCGAGTCGGTGATCATGAACATCGAGGATGCACTGACCATCCTCGAACGCTTGCAAGCCCTTGGTGTCCATCTGGCGATCGACGATTTTGGCACCGGCTATTCCTCGCTCGCCTACCTGAAGCGCATGCCGGTCAACACGCTGAAGATCGACCGCGCCTTCGTCACCGGCATTGGCGAGAACGCCGGCGACGAGGCGATCATCCGCACCATCGTCGCACTGGCGCGCAGCCTCAAGCTGACCACGGTCGCCGAAGGCGTCGAAAGCGCGCAACAGGTGGCTTTCCTCAACGCCCACGGCTGCAACGAGATTCAGGGCTACTATTTCAGCCGGCCACAGCCAGCCGACGCATTCGCCGCCAGCTGGCGGAAAATGATGCCAACTGCCTGAACTTAATCGCGCCGGTGCCGTCCCACCAGCGCCGACTTTTACCCTTTGCAAGGCCTGATCATGTCCCCACTGTTGCGCCGCCTCCTCATCGCCATCGCCGTGCTGGCGATCATCGCCGTCGCCATTGGCGGGTTCACCCGGCCGAAACCGATCCCGGTGCGCCTCCATACCGTCGCCGCGGGCACGGTCGAAGCCACGCTTGCCAACACGCGTGCCGGCACGGTCGAAGCCTGTCAGCGCACCAAGCTCTCGACGATCATGGGCGGGCGCATCGAAGTTCTCAACGTCAAGGAAGGCGATCGCGTCAAGAAGGGCCAGTTGCTGCTCAAGCTGTGGAACGACGACCAGCAGGCGCAACGCGCGCTGGCGCTCGCCCAGCGCGACCTCGCGCGCCAGCGCATCGGCGAAGCCTGCGCCCTAGCCGCCAACGCCGCGCGCGAAGCCGGGCGCATCTCAAAATTGCGCAAGGACGGCTTCGTTTCCATTTCGCGCGAGGAACAGGCGCGAGCCGAAGCCGAGGCGAAGCAAGCGAGTTGTGCGACGGCAAAGGCCGACGTGACGCAGGCCGAGGCGCGCGTGCGCGTGACCGAGATCGAGCAGGGCCGCATCGCCTTGTACGCCCCCTTTGACGGCACCGTGGCGAAGATCGTCGGCGAGGTCGGCGAATACTCGACGCCTTCACCCCCCGGCGTGCCGACACCGCCGGCGATCGACCTGATCGACGACAGCTGCCTCTACGTCAAGGCGCCGATGGACGAACTCGACGCGCCGAAAATCCATCCGGGCCAGGCCGTGCGCATCCGCCTCGACGCCTACGCGAACCGCGTGTTCGATGGCAAGGTGAAGCGCGTCGCGCCCTATGTGACGGCGGTCGAGAAGCAGGCACGCACTGTCGATGTCGAAGTCGATTTCAACGCGCCGGATGAGGCGAAAGGCCTGCTCGTCGGCTACAGTGCCGACGTCGAGATCCTGCTGGCAGCACGCGACAACGTGACGCGTATCCCGACCGCCACGCTGCAGGAAGGCAACCGTGTGCTGCTGCTCGGCGCCGATGGCAAGCTGGAGGTGCGGCAGGTCAAACCGGGCCTCGCCAACTGGGAATACACCGAAGTACTCGAAGGATTGGCGTCCGGCGACCGCATCGTGCTCTCGCTCGAGAAGGAAGGCGTGAAAGCCGGCGCCACGGTCGTCGAGGAAAAGTAATGGCGCTCATCGAGTTGAGCGGCATCGAGCGGGTCTTCACGCTCGGCGACAGCGCGGTGCATGCGCTGGCCAACCTCGACCTGAGCATCGAGGCCGGCGAGTATGTCGCGGTGATGGGCGCCTCGGGCTCGGGCAAATCGACGCTGCTCAACCTGCTCGGCCTGCTCGACCGGCCGGATGCCGGCATCTATCGGCTCGAAGGCCGCGATGTGACCACGTTGACCGCCGACGAGCAGGCGCGCGTGCGGCGCGAGCGCATTGGCTTCGTGTTCCAGAGCTTCCATCTCGTACCACGCCTCACCGCCGCCGAGAACGTCGCCTTGCCGCTGATGCTCGCCGGCATCGAGCCGGCTGAACGCACGCGGCGCGTCGGCAAGGCGCTGGAGGACTTCGGCCTGACCAACCGCGCCGACCACCGGCCCGACCAGCTTTCCGGCGGCCAGCGCCAACGGGTCGCCATCGCGCGTGCGACGATCATGCAGCCAGCCGTGCTGCTCGCCGACGAGCCAACCGGCAACCTCGACCGCGCTACTGGCGAGGAAGTCGTGCGTCTCCTTGAAATGCTCAATGCGACCGGCGTTACGCTGATCATGGTGACGCATGACGCTGCCCTTGGCTCCCATGCGCGCCGGCGCATCGTCATGCAGGACGGCCGCAAAATTTCGGATGACTGACTGACGGCCCATGACGCCGCTTGACACCCTGCGCTTCGCCACGCGTGCCGCGACCGGCTATCCGCTGCGCACCTTCCTGATGGTGCTGGCGATGAGCATCGGCGTCGCCGCGGTGGTGGTGCTCACCGCGCTCGGCGACGGCGCGCGCCGCTATGTGATCAACGAGTTTTCCTCGCTCGGCAGCAGCCTCGTCATCGTCCTGCCCGGCCGTTCGGAAACCGGCGGCTTCAATCCGGTGAATGCCGTGACCAGCACGCCGCGCGACCTGACCGTCGAAGACGCCCAAGCGCTCGTGCGCGCGCCGGCGGTGCTGCGCACTGCGCCGCTGACCGTGGGCACGTCGGAAGCGGTCTACAACGGCAAGTTGCGCGATGTCACCATCGTCGGCACGACGCCCGACTACCTCAAGCTGCGGCGCATGGACCTCGCGCAGGGCCGCTTCCTGCCGGCCGAGGAGCCCAACGCGGCGGTCGCGGTGATCGGCGCGAAGATCCAGAGCGAACTGTTCGGCATCGAATCCGCCATCGGCAAGGTGCTGCGCATCGGCGACCGGCGTGTGCGCGTGATCGGCGTGCTGGCCAGCACCGGTCAGGGTCTCGGCATGAACGCCGACGAAGTGGTGATCCTGCCGGTGGCGGTGTCGCTGGCGATGTTCAACAGCAACACGCTGTTCCGCATCCTCGTCGAGGCGAAGGAGCGCGCCCTCATCGAACCCGCCAAGACGCAGGTGGAAGCCATCCTCAAGACGCGCCACGATGGCGAACTCGATGTCACGGTGATCACGCAGGATTCCGTGCTGGCGACCTTCGACCGCATCCTCGGCACGCTGACCTACGGCGTGGCCGGCATCGCGGCGATCAGCCTCGCCGTGGCCGGCATCCTCGTCATGAACGTGATGCTCGTCGCGGTGACGCAGCGCACCGGCGAGATTGGTCTGCTGAAAGCACTTGGAGCGGAGGGTGCGGCGATCCGGAATGCTTTCCTCGCCGAGGCGGCGCTGCTGTCAGCCGCCGGTGCCGTGACCGGCTATCTGCTCGGACAGGCCGGGGCTTTCGCGCTGCGCACGGCGATCAAGGTGTTGCCGGCCTATCCGCCCGACTGGGCGGTCGCCGCTGCGCTCGGCACGGCGCTCGTCACCGGCCTGCTGTTCGGCGTCATGCCGGCGAATCGCGCGGCGCGGCTCGATCCGGTGCAGGCTTTGATGAAGCACTGAACATGCTGATCGCCGATCTTTTTACGCTCTCCACCCGCTCGCTTACCGCGCACCGGCTGCGCAGCTTTCTCACGCTGCTCGGCATCGCCGTCGGCATCGCGGCGGTGATCCTGCTCACCAGCATCGGCGAGGGCGTGCATCGTTTCGTGCTCGCCGAATTCACCCAGTTCGGCACCAATGTCATCGAGATCGCGCCGGGCAAGACCAAGGCCAGCGGCGGGCCGGGCGGCCTGCAGACGACGGTGCGGCTGCTGACGCTGGAAGATGCGCAGGCCCTTACGCGTGTGCCGGGCATCGTCGCGGTGACGCCCAACGTCTGGGGCAATTCGGAAGTAGCCGCCAATGGCCGCCTGCGCCGCACTACCGTGCAGGGCGTCGGGCCGGGCACGCTCGAGATCATGAAGATGACGCTGCAGGGCGGCACATTCCTGCCTGCGGAAAGTTTCGAACATGCGCGGCCGCTCGCCGTGCTGGGGCCGAAGCTGAAGCAGGAACTGTTCGGCAGCGACAATGCCCTCGGTCAGCGCCTGCGCATCGGCGGCATGCAGTTCCGCATCGTCGGCGTGGTCGCGCCGAAGGGCCAGTTCCTCGGCATGGACCTCGACGACACGGTCTTCATCCCCACGGCGCGGGCGCTCGAGCTCTACAACCGCGAGGGCCTGATGCGCATCCACTTGACTTATCGCGAGGGTCTGCATGCCGGCGACGTCGCGGCGGCCGTAAAGTCGGCGCTGGCGGGACGGCACGGGCGCGAGGATTTCACGCTGACGACGCAGGAAGACATGCTGCGCACGTTGTCGAAGATCCTCAACGTGCTGACGCTGGCAGTCGGCGCGCTCGGCGGCATCTCGCTGCTCGTCGGTGGCGTCGGCATAATCACGATTATGACCATCGCCGTCACCGAGCGCACCAACGAGATCGGCCTGCTCAAGGCGCTGGGTGCGCGGGAACGCACCATCCTCGGCATCTTCCTCTCCGAGGCGGTTGCGCTGTCGGCGCTCGGCGGCGTGATGGGCCTCGCACTCGGCATCGGCATCGCGCAGCTGGCCCACCTGCTGTTCCCCGCGCTGCCGGTGCAGACGCCGCTGTCCTTTGTCGTGCTGGCCGAGATCGTGGCCATCCTGATCGGCCTGCTGGCTGGCGTGCTGCCGGCGCGCCGCGCCGCCCGGCTCGATCCCGTCGAGGCCTTGCGCGCGGAGTAAACTCGCCGCCATGGGAACGATCGCGGTCATCTCGGATGTGCATGGCAATCTGGAAGCGCTCGAGGCGGTACTGGCGCAAATCGATGCGCTCAAGGTCGAGGCCATCTATTCGCTCGGCGATGTCGTCGGCTACGGCCCTGATCCGGCTGCCTGTCTCGAACTCGTGACCCGGCGCTGTCAGGTGCGGCTGATGGGGAATCACGAATACGGCGTCGTGCATGCGGGCAATCGCGAAACCGACTTCAACCCGACGGCACAGCGGGCGGTCGACTGGACGCGAACCTGCATTCGGGAAGCCGGCCTGCTGGAAAGCATCGCTTGGCTGAAGTCTTCCCATCGCGAGGGTCGACTACTGTTCGTGCATGGTTCGGCGCGCAACAGCCTCAACGAGTACATCCTGGAATCGGATCGCCAGGGCTATTCGAATTTCGACCAGATCCTGACCTCGCTGGAGCAAGATTTCACCGACTTCCGCATCTGCTTCGTCGGGCACAACCACAAACCCTTCCTGGCAACGCGCGAGGGTTTCCTCCACCCGCATGAAGGCTGCCATGAATTCCAGGTGCCGGAGGACGAGATGCTGTATGCCAGCGTCGGCTCCGTGGGGCAACCGCGTGACCGTGATCCCCGCGCCTGTTTCGTGACCTTCGACGGAGCGACGCTCGCCTATCACCGCGTGCCCTATCCGCACGAAATTACCGCTGGAAAAATTCGCGCGCTCGGTCTGCCGGCCATCCTCGCTGACCGCCTCGCCGTTGGCAAATAGTCCAATGAGCTCAATCGCCATCGACAGCTTCATCCAGGGCGCCTCCCGGTTGCCGGTGATGCCGAAGGCGACGGTGCGCCTCCTCGAATTGCTCGAGTTCCCCGATTGCACTACCCAGGAACTCGCCGAGGTCATCGAGACCGAACCGGCGCTCGCCGTGAAGATCCTCAAGGTCGCCAATTCGCCCTTCTACGGGCAGCGCGGACGGATCGCGTCGGTGGCCCGGGCGGCCCTGGTGCTGGGGGCGAAAACCATCCGCAGCCTTGCCATGGCGGTGTGGACCTATACCCTGAAGGCGCAGATGCTCGGTGCCGACGAAATGAGGCTCATGGTGCCGCTGCTCCAGCACGGACTGGCGACTGGCGTGGCGGCGCAGATGCTTGCTGAAAAGTCCAGCCGCCCGCTGGCCGAGGATGCCTTCATGGCAGGCTTGCTGCATGACATCGGGCGCGTCGCGCTGGTCGCGCAGCTGGGCATGCGCTACCAAGGAGACATTCTCGATCCGGCGGTGCGGAATAGTGTGCCCCTGCATGAAATGGAGGCGACCATCCTCGGCTTCGACCACCGAGCCCTGGGCGCCCGGCTGATGTCCGTCTGGGGCCTGCCCGATTTTCTGGCGGCCGTTGCCGAGCATCATCACGATACGACGCTGGTGCCGAATGCACGGAACCTCGCCGCCGCCGTGGCACTGGCCGACAACTGCGCGAGTCTGCTGGGTTTCAATCTCGCCATGGAGATTCCCCGCCCGCCGCAAGCCGAGATCGCAGCTTTCTATGGATTGGCCGACGAATTGGTGATGATCGAGTTCCTAGAAAGCTGCGCCGACCGGGTCAAGCAGTTCAACGACGCGCTGGATGGACCCTAGCAAGCTCAGTGGGCTTCGTCCCAGTTGGGACCATCGCCAACTTCGGCGAGCAGTGGCACGGCGAGTTTGGCGACGCCGGCCATCAGCGGCGGCAGGTGGTGTTTGACGATCTCCAGTTCGCTGGCGGGCACTTCGAGGATGAGTTCGTCATGCACCTGCAGGATCAGGCGTGACTTCAAACCTTCCCCGTCGAGCCAGCCCTGTACGGCAATCATTGCCAGCTTGATGAGGTCGGCGGCGGTGCCCTGCATCGGTGCGTTGATGGCGGCGCGCTCGGCGCCTTGGCGTCTGCCGACATTCGATGACCGGATGTCGGGCAACCAGAGGCGGCGGCCGAAGACGGTCTCGACGTAGCCGCGTTCCTTCGCGGTTGCACGCGTTTCTTCCATGTAGCGTGCGACGCCGGGATAGCGCGCGAAGTAGCGGTCCATGTAGGTCTGCGCGGATGACCGATCCACGTCGATCTGCCTGGCGAGGCCGAAGGCGGACATGCCGTAGATCAGGCCGAAGTTGATGGCTTTCGCCGCGCGGCGCTGTTCGTTCGTCACTTCGAGCGGCGTGATGCCGAAGACTTCGGCTGCGGTGGCGCGATGCACGTCCTCGCCGCGCGCGAAGGCATCGAGCAGGCCGGCGTCACCGGAGAGGTGTGCCATGATGCGCAGTTCGATCTGCGAATAGTCGGCGCTGACGAGACGGCATCCGGCGGGCGCGACGAAGGCGGCGCGAATGCGGCGGCCCTCCGGCGTGCGGATCGGGATGTTCTGCAGGTTGGGGTCGGACGAGGCGAGCCGGCCGGTGACGGCGACAGCCTGCGAGAAACTGGTATGCACGCGGCCGGTGGCCGGATTCACCATCTTCGGCAGCTTGTCGGTGTAGGTGCCCTTGAGCTTGGCGAGCGTGCGGTGTTCGAGCAGGCACTTGGGCAGCGGGTAGTCCTCGGCGAGTTTCTGCAGCACCTCTTCGTCGGTCGAGGGCGTACCCGAGGGGGTCTTCTTCACCACCGGCAGTCCGTGCTTGGCGAACAGGATCTCGGCGAGTTGTTTGGGCGAATTGAGGTTGAAGGGCTGGCCGGCGAGCGCATGCGCCGTGGCTTCGATCTCCATCAGCCGGCGGCCGAGCGCATCGCTCTGCTGCGCGAGTGACTGTGTGTCGATGAGCACGCCATGGCGTTCCATGCGATAGAGGATCGCCGCGACCGGCAATTCGATGTTGCGGTAGAGATGCTCCAGTTTTGTTTCGGTCGCGAGGCGCGGCGCGAGTGCCTGATGCACGCGCAGCGTGACGTCGGCATCTTCGGCGGCATACTGCGCGGCGCGCTCGATGGCCACCTGCGAGAAGGAAATGCGATTGACACCCTTGCCGGTGACGTCGTCGTAGCTGATCGTCTTCAGGCCGCAGTGGCGTTCGGCCAGCGAACCGAGTTCGTGTGACTGGTCGGATTCGAGCACATAGGATGCGAGCAGCGTGTCGTCGGCGATGCCGCGCAATTCGATGTCGTGGTTGGCGAAGACATGGCGGTCGTACTTGAGATGCTGGCCGACCTTGTGGTGAGACGCCGACTCGAGCCAGGGCTTGAGCTTGTCCAGCGTGTCGTGCAGCGGCAACAGATCGGGAACGCCCGCATAGTGGTGGTCGAGCGGCAGATAAGCGGCCTGGCCGGGTTCGATGCAGAACGACATGCCGACCAGCCTGGCCTGCATCGGTTCGAGCGCGGTGGTTTCGGTGTCGAGGGAAACAAGTGTGGCGGCGTTCAGGCGCTGCAGCCAGTCGTTGAGCTGCGCCGGGGTGAGGATGCAGGCGTAGGCCGAACGATCCGTGTCCGTAGTGTCCTTGGTGTCGAAAGTCGGCGCTGGTGAGACGGCACCTGCTGCCTTCTTCGGCCGCGCGGGCACCTTCTCCACGGCTTCCCCATTCAGTTCGCGCAGCCAGGTCCTGAAGTCGAGGTCGGCGTAGAGCGTCTTGAGTTTGTCCGCGTCGGGTGCGGCGGGCGTCAATTCGGTGGCGGGCAGATCGAGGTCGCAGGCGACGGTCACGAGCTTTTTACCGAGCGGCAGGAAGTCGAGATGCTTGCGCAGGTTTTCGCCGACCACGCCGCCGATCTCGCTGGCATGACCGACGATGGCGTCGAGCGAACCGTATTCGTTGAGCCACTTCACGGCGGTCTTGGGGCCGACCTTGGCGACGCCCGGCACGTTATCGACGGTATCGCCAATGAGGGCCAAATAGTCGACGATGCGTTCGGGCGGCACGCCGAACTTGGCGGTGACACCGGCCGGATCGAGGATTTCCTCGGACATGGTGTTGACCAATGTGACGTGCTGGTTCACCAGTTGGGCGAGGTCCTTGTCGCCGGTGGAGATCACACAGTCCTCGCCGCGCGCAGTCGCCTGCGTAGCCAGCGTGCCGATCACGTCGTCGGCCTCGACCCCCTCGATGCAGAGCAGCGGCCAGCCGAGCGCGCGGATGGCCGCGTGCAATGGTTCGATCTGCGCGACGAGGTCGTCGGGCATCGGCGGACGGTGCGCCTTGTAGTCGGGATACCAGTCGTCGCGAAAGGTCTTGCCCTTGGCGTCGAACACGACCGCGCGCTTGTCGGCAGCCGGATAGTCGGCGACCAGCCGACGCAGCATCGCCAGCACGCCCTTGATGGCGCCGGTCGGCGCGTTGGCGTGGTTGCGCAGATCTGGCAGGGCGTGAAAAGCGCGGTATAAATACGAGGAACCGTCAACAAGCAGGAGCATGGGATGAGCGCGAAAGACAAGTTGCCGAAAATTGCCGATCCCCGGCTGGCGGCGCCGGCATCGTCGTCACGCGAGGCGTGGCGGGTGTTTGGCATTATGTCAGAGTTCGTCGAGGCGACCGAACGGCTGGCGGGGGTGCGGCCGGCCGTGTCGATCTTCGGCAGCGCCCGCGTCAAGCCCGATTCGCCCTACTACCAGATGACCGAGCGCATCGCCCGCCTGCTGTCGGACGCGGGCTTCTCGGTGATCTCGGGTGGCGGTCCCGGCGTGATGGAGGCGGCCAACAAAGGGGCCTTCCACGGCAAGAGTCCCAGCATCGGCTTGAACATCCAGCTGCCGATGGAGCAGAAGTCGAATCCGTATCAGGACATCTCGCAGAGCTTCCGCCACTTCTTCGCGCGCAAGTACATGTTCGTGCGCTTTGCCGCCGCCTACGTGGTGATGCCCGGCGGCTTCGGCACGCTCGACGAGTTGCTGGAGGCGCTGACGCTGATCCAGACCAGCAAATCGCCGCGCATGCCGCTGATCCTCGTCGGCGACGGTTTCTGGAACGGCCTGGTCGACTGGTTCCGCGCGCGGCTGGTTGCCGAGGGCATGATCAACCCGGAAGACATGGACCTGATCCAGATCATCGACGAGCCGGAAGCGATTGTCGCGGCGATCTTCAAACACTACGAGACGCGCGGCTTCGAGCGCATCCCGGCCGAGCACGATCTGCTACTGAATTTGTAGCTAGAATCACGTCATCCCATCCGGAAAACTCCAATGCGCCACACACTGTTCCGCCTTCTTTCCGCTCTCTGCTTCAGCGCCCTCGCCCTGACCGCCGCCGCGCAGCAGCGTCCCGCCGATCTGCAACCGCTGCCCGAGCCGCCTCCGCCGCCACCGGGCATGGCCGATGCCTCATTGGAGCCGCAGGTCACGATCCGCAAGCGCGGCGAGGATCGCGTCGAGGAGTATCGCGTGAATGGCAAGCTCTACATGGTCAAGGTGACGCCACCGCATGGCACGCCGTACTACCTGATCGACCGCAAGGGCGACGGCAGCTTCGCCCGCGAAGAAACTGGCGTCGGCGACAAGGGCATCTCCGTGCCAATGTGGGTCATCCACACCTTCTGAGCTGACGACGCAGCAAGTCCATGCAAGCGCGTCGTCTGCCTGCGGTTCGCGGCGCCTTCTGGTTTTTCGAGGGCATCCGGTTGTTTCGCCGCAACCCGCCGCTCATCACCGCGCTGACCCTCATCTACCTGCTCGCCGTACAGTTCCTCACGGTGGTGTTGCCGGGCATCGGCCCGGTGCTGCTGCCATTGCTGCTGCCGGTGATGACGCTGATCGTCGCCAACGGTTGCCGCCTCGTCGATCTGGATCGCCGGCCTGACAAGGCCGGCCTGCTGCACGGCGTGGCGGGTAATTTCCCCGCCATGATCCGGTTGGGCGGACTGCAGTTGATCGGCGCGGTACTGGTGATCCTGCTGAGCATGCTGCTGAATGACGGCACCGACCCGCTTGCCGGGTCGCTGACCTTGCCCGACACCCCGAACATGGGTGAAGGCGAGGCATCGGGCGCAGGCGGCGATGCGGCCGCCGAAGCCGCGGCGCAAGCCGCCATGCTCGGCAAATTGATGCAGGTGCTGCTGCTGGCGACGCCGCTGATCATTGCCTTCTGGTTCGCGCCCTTCCTGGTCGGCTGGGATCGCGTCAGCCCGTTCAAGTCGCTGTTCTTCAGCACGGTGGCGAGCTTCCGCAACTGGCGCGCGATGGCCATGTTCGTCGCCGTCGGCATCGCCTTAGCCGGCATCCTGCCGGGCTTCATCCTCATCGTCATCGGCCAGATCTCCGGCATGGCGCTGACCGCGGCCTTCGTCGCGCTGCGCATGATCCTGGTCTTCCTCGTTGCGCCGATCCTGACCGCGAGCATCTACGTCAGCTACCGCGACATCTTCCATCCCGCTGTCGATACGAATGCCTGATCCCGGCAGCCCGCTGGGTATTCTCGGCGGCACTTTCGATCCGGTCCATCTTGCCCACCTCGCGCTCGCTCGCGCCGCGCTCGAACGTCTCGGCATCGCGCAGGTGCGCTGGATTCCCGCCGGCCGACCGCCGCATCGGGCATCACCGCAGGCGACCCCTGAAGACCGGCTCGCCATGGTAGGGCTGGCCATAGCGGACGAACCCCGCTTCGCGCTCGATGCGAGCGAGGCTCACAGCAGCGCACCGAGCTACACCGTGAATACGCTGGCGCGCCTGCGCCGCCACTATGGTCCTGCGAAACCGCTCGTGCTGCTGATGGGCGCCGATGCTTTCAGGGGTTTGCGTACCTGGCACCGCTGGGAGGAGATTCTCGGCCTCGCGCATATCGCCGTCGCGACGCGGCCGGGTTTCCCGCTCGCTGCGGTCGACGCTACCTTGGTCGATTTGCTCGGCAGGTGCCGTCTCGCCAGCGCCGACTTTTCGCAGGAACCCGCCGGAGGCATTTTCCCTTTCGAACTCGTCGCCGGCACGGTCTCGGCCACCGAGGCACGCGCACTCATCGCGGCGGGCGCGCCGAACGCGAAGCTGCTTGAATTGCTGCCCGGCCCCGTTCTCGACTATATTCATCAACATCATCTTTATCGATCGTAATTCATGGACATCCGCAAACTGCAACGCATCGTCGTCACCGCCCTCGAAGACATCAAGGGCAAGGAGATCGAAGTCATCAACACGCGCAAGCTGTCGGATATGTTCGCGCGCGTCGTCATCGCGACGGGTGATTCGAACCGGCAGGTGCGCGCCCTCGCGCGCAACGTCGAGGAGAAGGTGCGCGAAGCGGGCGGCGAAATTCTCGGCGTCGAGGGCGCGGATGCCGGCGAATGGGTGCTGGTCGATACGGGCGACATCGTCGTCCATGTGATGCAGCCCAACGTGCGCAAGCATTACGACCTCGAATCGCTCTGGCAGACCAAGCCCCGACGTGCCGCGGGGGCCACCAAGGCGCCGGCCGGAGAGTGAAGCTGATCGTGGCCGCCGTTGGCACGCGTCTTCCGGACTGGATGAACGCCGGCTTTGCGGAATACGCGAAGCGCATGCCGCGCGAGCTGCCGCTGGAACTGGTCGAGATCAAGCCCGAGCCGCGCACCACGGGCAAGACCGTGGACGCCATGATGGCCGCCGAAGCGAAGCGCATCGAAGCTGCACTGCCGGACCGCTGTCGCCGCATTGCGCTCGACGAGCGCGGCGAGACGCTCGACACCCATGCGCTGGCGCAACGACTCGGCCAGTGGCAGGACGGTGGTGATGACGTGGCCTTCCTCATCGGCGGTCCGGATGGCCTGGCTCCCGCGCTCAAGCAGGGTGCGCACGAGAAGCTGCGACTGTCGTCGCTGACCCTGCCGCACGGCCTCGCGCGCGTGGTGCTGGCCGAGGCGCTCTATCGCGCCCACAGCCTGCGCTGCGGCCATCCTTATCACAGGGATTAATGAGGGATTGATGTGACGACATTGGAGCCGCGCATCTACCTTGCCTCACAGAGTCCGCGTCGCCGTGAACTGCTGACGCAGATCGGCGTGCGCTTCGACCTGCTGCTGTTTCGCAGCGATACGCGCACCGATCCGGAAACCAATGAAGATGTGCTGCCCGGCGAAGCGCCCGATGTCTATGCGCTGCGCGTGGCGGCGGCCAAGGCACGACAGGGGATGCGCCTGCTGGCCTATCGGCGCCTGCCGCCGCGACTGGTACTGGCGGCCGACACGACGCTCGATGTCGATGGTGAAATCATCGGCAAGCCGCGCGACAATCCCGAAGCGACCGCGATCCTTGAACACCTGTCCGGCCGCACGCATCGCGTGCTGACGGCCATCGCTATCGCCCACGAAAACCGCATCGAGACACGCCTTTCGGTCAGTGAGGTGCGCTTCCGCCCGCTTAGCCAGAATGAAATCCAGCGCTATGTCGCGAGCGGCGAGCCGCGCGACAAGGCCGGTGCCTACGGCATCCAGGGTCGCGCGGCGGTCTTCGTCGAGGAGATTCGCGGCAGCCATTCCGGCATCGTCGGCCTGCCGTTGTGCGAGACGGCCCTGCTGTTGCGTGAGTTCGGTTACCCGATATGAATGAAGAGTTTCTGATCAACATCACGCCGCAGGAAACGCGCGTCGCCATGATGCTGCAGGGCGCCGTGCAGGAACTGCACATCGAGCGCACCGGCGGGCGCGGCATCGTCGGCAACATCTATCTCGGCCGCGTCGTGCGCGTGCTGCCCGGCATGCAGTCGGCCTTCATCGAAGTCGGCCTCGAACGCACCGCCTTCCTGCATGTCGCCGACATCTTCGGCGAGAAGAACGGCAACGCGCGGCCGATCGAGCGCCTGATCGCCGAGGGCGAGACCCTGATGGTCCAGGCCCTCAAGGATCCGATCGGCACCAAGGGTGCGCGCCTGTCGACGCAGATCTCGATCGCTGGCCGCCTGCTGGTTTACCTGCCGCAGGAAAAGCACATCGGCATCTCGCAGAAAATCGAGGACGAGGCGGGACGCGAACGGCTGCGCGAGCGCATCCAAAGCCTGCTGCCGGCCGACGAGGCGGGCGGCTTCATCGTGCGCACCATGGCCGAGAAGGCGACGGATGAAGAGCTTTCCGCCGACATCGCCTACCTGCGCCGGCTCTGGCAGGAGATTCGCCACCGCGCGCAAATTGCCTCCGGCTCCGCCCCGGCCATGTTGCACCATGACCTGACGCTTGGCCAGCGCGCCCTGCGCGATCTCGCCGGGCCGGAGACCACGCGCATCGTCGTCGACTCGCGGGAAAACTTCCAGAAACTTTCGGCTTTCGCGCAAGAGTACATGCCGCAGCTGGCTCCGCTGCTCGTGCATTACAAAGGCGAGCGGCCGCTGTTCGATCTCTTCGCGGTGGAAGACGAGATCCAGAAGGCGCTGGCACGGCGCGTCGACCTCAAGTCCGGCGGCTACCTGATCATCGACCAGACCGAGGCGCTGACGACGATCGACGTCAACACCGGCGCCTTCGTCGGCGCGCGCAATTTCGACGACACCATCTTCAAGACCAATCTCGAGGCAGCGCAGACCATCGCGCGGCAACTGCGCCTGCGCAACCTCGGCGGCATCATCATCGTCGATTTCATCGACATGGAATCGGCCGAGCATCGCGACGCCGTGCTGGCCGAGCTCAACAAGGCGCTGGCGCGCGACCATACGCGCATCACCGTGAATGGCTTCACCCAGCTCGGGCTGGTCGAGATGACGCGGAAACGCACCCGCGAATCGCTGGCGCAGGTGCTGTGCGAACCCTGCCCGACCTGTGGCGGTCGCGGCGTGGTCAAGACGGCACAGACCGTGGCCTACGAGATCCTCCGCGAACTGCTGCGCGAGGCGCGCCAGTTCGAGGCACGCGAGATGCGCGTGCTGGCCGCACCGGGCGTCATCGACCTCTTCCTCGACGAGGAATCGCAGGCACTGGGCATGCTGTCCGACTTCATCGGCCGACCGATCTCGCTGCATGCCGAGCCTAGTTACAATCAGGAACAGTACGACATCGTGCTGATGTAACACCCCCGGCAGTACCCATATAACAAGAGGAGAACACCATGACAACAGAGAGAAGCAATCCCGATTTCGACAGCCTGTTTCCCGCCGCCAAGCTCGATCGCCGCGGCTTCGTCGCCACCGCGCTCGGCGTCGGTTTCGCGCTCGCCGCGCAGCCGATCATGGCGCAAACCGCCATCAAGACCGATGCCGACGGCCTGACCGCCGGCGAGATCAAGATCGGCGATCTTACGGCCTATCGCGCCATGCCGGCCGGCGGCAAGAACCTGCCGACTATTTTTGTTGTTTCCGAGATCTTCGGCGTGCACGAATACATCGCCGACGTCTGCCGTCGCCTCGCCAAGCTCGGCTACCTGGCTATCGCACCGGAGTTGTTCGCGCGGTATGGCGACCCGCGCAAGCTGACCAATGTGCAGGACATTCTCGGTGGCATCATTTCCAAGGTGCCGGATCGGGAAGTGATGGCCGACCTCGATGCCTGCGCGAGCTGGGCGAAAAGCAATGGCGGCGATCCGGCGCGGCTGGGCATCACCGGCTTCTGCTGGGGCGGCCGCCAGACTTGGCTCTACGCCGCGCATAACCCGAACGTCAAGGCGGGCGTGGCTTGGTACGGCCGTATCGACGGCGAGGTCAACGACCGCACGACCAAGTGGCCGCTCGACATCGCCGGCGAAATCAAGGGTGCCGTGCTGGGCCTCTACGGAGGCAAGGACCAGGGCATCCCGCTCGAAGATGTCGATTCGATGCAGATGGCGCTGAAGAAAGCCGGCGGCAAGTCACAGATCCATATTTATCCCGACGCGCCGCACGCCTTCCATGCCGACTATCGCGGCACCTACCGCAAGGACGCGGCAGAGGACGGCTGGAAGCGGCTGCAGGAGTGGTTCAAGAACCACGGGGTGTAAACACTGCTGCGGCAGGACGGCAGGTGCCGTCCTGTCAGCGCCGACTTTCACCGGCGCCGCAGGCTGAGCGTTTGGGAGATTCGGGTTGATCGCCTAGACCAGCGGCAGGCTGTCCAGCGTGGCGTAGGTCGACCGCAGCCAGGTTTTGACACGCTGGCGCTCCAGCATGCTTAGTGTGTCGGGACCTGAGCGGCTGTTGATGGCGGCCCAGAAACTGGCATTCTGGCGGTCGATCTTGCGCATGCTGGCTTCGTGCAACTCCGCCAGGGCAATCAACTTGCCGCCGAGGGCCGCGACCTTCTTCATCGCCGGCGATTCTTCCAGTTGTGAAAAGTCGGAACCGCGCCCCAGGTTCTTGACGACGAAGTAGTTGGGCCCTGCGCCATAAGTGTTGATCAGCCGGTCCAGCAGGTCCACCGAGTCCTTTCCCTCATCGGCCAGATGCCAGAAGTTGACGGTCACGCCCATCTCGGCCAGCAGCGTCAACAGGTCGGAATCGTGGATCCAGCGTGCCAGCGGTGCCGCGGTCTGCGCGGCGAGGTCCACGATCACGCTTTTTGTCTTCCCCTCGAGCGGGGTTTCTTCAAACACGGCGGCGATCAGATCGAGGCCTTCGTAGCGATCGACGATCACTGGCGCGGCATAGTCGGCGTAGAAGCGGGTGAAGGACGTGTGCGAACGGTCGGTGTCGAAGCCGGTGAAGGGGTGGTCCTTGTCGATGAAATACTGGGCAAGGACGCGCGCGGCGACCGATTTGCCCACGCCGCCCTTTTCGCCGCCGATGAAATTAAGTGAACTCATGTGCTGCTCTCCTGGTCAGTCGCCATGCTTCAGTGCCGTTCATGCGTGCCGCCGCAGGTCGAGCGTATAGGGAAATTCCGGATACCCCTCTTCGGCGGGTGGGGCCATCGGGCCGAGGCGCGTGCCGTCGGGCATGAAGCGGTCGAGCGCATTGACCCACGGCGGCGGGGTGTAGCTGCCGATGGTGTGGCCGTCGGCCCGGAAGCGGATGTGGCGGCGCGCCTCGGCCTCGTAGGCATTCACCGGGAAGTGCTCGTAGTTGCGGCCGCCCGGATGCATCACCTGATAGGTGCAGCCGGCGACAGCCTTGTCGTTCCAGAGGTCGACGAGGTCGAACACCAGCGGCGCATGCACGCCGATGGTCGGATGCAGCGCCGAGGGTGGCTGCCACGCGCGGTAGCGTACGCCGGCGACGCTTTCGCCATGTGTTCCTGTCGATTTGAGCGGCACGCGGCGGCCGTTGCAGACGACCGCATAACGGCCATCGGTCGCGCCGCTGAGCTTGACCTGCACGCGCTCGACCGAGGAGTCGACGAAGCGCGCGGTGCCGAGGCCGGTGGTTTCTTCGCCGAGCACATGCCAGGGTTCGATGGCCGCGCGGATCTCGAGTTCGATGTCGCCGAGTTGGAGGCCGCCATAGCGCGGGAAGCGGAATTCGAGGAAGGGCGCGAACCAGTCGAGCTGGATGGGAAAGCCGGCTTCGTTGAGTTCGGTGACCACCTGCTTCAGGTCGGCCCAAAGGTGGTGCGGCAGCATCCAGCGATCCTGCAGCGCCGTGCCCCAGCGCACCAGCGGCTGCGCGTAGGGTTTGGCCCAGAAGCGCGCGACGAGGGTGCGCAGCAGCAGCATCTGCGCGAGGCTCATGCGCGCGTGCGGCGGCATTTCGAAACCGCGAAACTCGACGAGGCCCTGCCGGCCGGACGCGCTGTCGGGCGAGTAGAGCTTGTCGATGCAGAACTCGGCGCGGTGCGTGTTGCCGGTGATGTCGGTGAGCAGGTGGCGGAACAGGCGGTCGACCAGCCACGGCTGCGGGATTTCGCCAGCGGGCATCTGCTGGAAGGCGATCTCGAGCTCGTAGAGCCGTTCGGGGCGGCTTTCATCCACGCGTGGCGCCTGGCTGGTCGGGCCGATGAACAGGCCGCTGAACAGGTAGGAGAGGCTCGGGTGGTGCTGCCAGTAGGTGACGAGGCTGCGCAGCAGATCGGGCCGGCGCAGGAAGGGGCTGTCGGCTGGTGTCGCGCCGCCGAGGGTGACGTGGTTGCCGCCGCCGGTGCCGCTGTGGCGGCCGTCGAGCATGAACTTCTCGGTGCCGAGACGCGACTGGCGGGCTTCCTCGTAGAGCGTGGTGGTGATGTGTTCGAGCTCTTCCCAGTTGTGCCCCGGGTGCACGTTGACTTCGATGACGCCGGGGTCGGGCGTGACCAGCAGCTTGATCAGGCGACCGTCGGACGGCGGCGCATAGCCTTCGAGCACCACGGGCATCCGCAATGCGGCGCAGGTATGTTCGACGGCGGCAATCAGGTCGAGTGCATGTTCGAGCCGCTGCATCGGCGGCAGGAAGACGTGCAGGCGACCATCGCGTGCCTCGACGCCGAGGGCGGTATGCGGGACTTCGATGGCGATCTTCGAACGGTCGCCGGGCGGCTGCGGGTGGATCTCGGGACGTACGGATGCCGTCTCGCCAGCGCCGACTTTTTCAAAGTGGCTATAGCGCGCGGCGACCTCGCCGTGGAAATCGGGTAGCGGCGCCTGCGGCGCGAAAGGATCGACTTCGCCGACGAGTTCGACTTTGTCTTCGGCGACCCACGGCAGCGCGGCGAGCGGCAGGCGCAAGCCGAGCGGCGAATCGCCGGGCGCGAGGTAGAGGCGCTCGCGCCGCGTTTCCCAAGGCGCCGAATACCAGCAGCCGACGCTCCAGTTCCAGCCCAGCGGGAGCACGAAGCCGGTCGGCGTGTCGAGGCCGCGCGAGAGGGTATTGGCGAGATTGCGGCGTTCGAGTGAATCATCGAGCTTTGCCCTGGCGGGGTCGAGATTCACGGGAATCTCGGCTTCGCGCGCCAGCGCGACGAGCGCGTCCTCGTAGGCGGGCTGTACGTAGCGTGAAGCGAGGCCGAGGTGGCGCGCGAGGGTTTCGGCGAAGCGCCGCGCGTCCTCGACCGTGTGACCGTAATCCTTTGGCTCGGCGAGCCACTTTGGATCGCGCCAGACCGGCACATCATCCTTGCGCCAGAAGATGCCGAGCGCCCAGCGTGGCAATGGCTCGCCCGGATACCACTTGCCCTGTGCGGTGTGCAGCAGCGCACCCGGCGCGAACTGTTTCATCAGCCGCCTTGCCAGCACCTCGGCGCGCTCGCGCTTGTGCTCGCCGAGCGCGGCCGTGTTCCATTCCGGCGCGTTCATGTCGTCGATCGAGACGAAGGTCGGTTCGCCGCCCTGCGTCAGGCGCACGTCCATCGCCTGCAGCTTGTCATCGACGAGGCGGCCGAGCGCGCAGATCTGCGCCCATTGTTCTTCGGTGTAGGGCTTGGTGACGCGCGGGTCTTCCTTGAAGCGTGTGACCGTGTTGCTGAATTCGAGCGTCGCTTCGCATTGGTCGGTACAGCCGTCGATCGGCGCGGCGCTCGACGGGTGCGGCGTGCTGGCGAGCGGGATATGGCCTTCGCCGGCGAACAGGCCGGAGGTGGGGTCGAGGCCGATCCAGCCGGCGCCGGGGATGTACACCTCGCACCACGCGTGCAGGTCGGTGAAATCGACCGCGGTGCCGGAGGGGCCGTCGAGCGACTTCTCGTCGGCGGTAAGTTGCACCAGATAGCCGGAAACGAAACGCGCCGCGAGGCCGAGATGGCGCAAGATCTGCACCAGCAGCCAGCCGGTGTCGCGGCAGGAGCCAAGCTTCTTCTTGAGCGTTTCTTCGCAGCTTTGCACGCCGGGCTCGAGGCGGATGGTGTAGCCGATGTGCTGCTGGAGTTTCTGGTTGACCTCGACGAGGAAGTCGACAATGGTTTGCGGCGTGCGCTCGATCGACGCCAGATAGGCGCTGAGCAGCGGGCCGGGCATTTCCTTTTCGAGATAGGGCGTGAGTTCCTTCGCCAGCGCGGCCGGATAGGCGAAGGGCCATTTCCCGGCGTATTCCTCGACGAAGAAGTCGAAGGGGTTGATGACCGTCAGGTCGGCGATTACCTCGACGTCGATCAGCAATTCAGTGGCGCGCTCGGGAAACACCAGCCGCGCGAGGTAGTTGCCGAACGGATCCTGCTGCCAGTTGATGAAATGCTTTTCCGGCTTGATCTTGAGGCTGTAGCTCTCGATCGGCGTGCGGCTGTGCGCGGCGGGCTTGAGCCGCACCACATGGGGACTCAGGGAAACCGGGCGATCAAACTTGTAATGCGTGGTGTGGCGGATGGCGACGTGGATGGACATGCAGGTCTCACAGCGTAGTTAGACACCACATGCACGCAAGCATCGTGCCTTGCGTTTAGGCCGGAGGTTTTTCCCAGTCGAAATGCGGCAGCTTGTCGAGCGCAAGAAACAGACCTTCGCTCCATCGTTCCGAAAGTTCGTGGGCAAAGGGGTCGTCCTCGCGGAACACCATGTGCCGTCCCTTGGTCAGGCTGTCGCGTTCATAGACGAGCAGTTCGACGGGCGGGCCGACAGTCAGGTTGGAGCGGATCGTCGAGTTCATCGACACCAGTGCGCAGCGCGCGGCGGGCGCCAGCGGTACCTCGCGCTTGATGACGCGGTCGAGGATCGGCTTGCCGTACTTGATCTCGCCGATCTGCAGGAAGGGATGCTCGGGCGATTCGTGGATGTAGTTGCCCTGCGGATAGATCATGTAGGTCTCGGGGGTCTGCTTTTCAATTTGCCCGGCGAGGATGAAGGTCGATTCGAAGTTGGTGCAGCCCATGTCCCGCGTGGAATGCACCTTCTGCAGCTGCGTGCTGATCATGCCTACGTAGTCGGCGGCTTCCTGCATGGTGGCGACGGTGGTCAGGTTCGGCACCAGGCCGGCGGGAATGTCGCTGTTCAGCTTCTTCACGACTGCCTGCGTCGTCGCCAGATTGCCGGCCGAGAGGAGGGTGAAGAAACGCACCCCCGGCCAGGCGAAGGTGAACATTTTCGGATAGACGCTGACGTTGTCGGTGCCGGCATTGGTGCGCGAATCCGAGCAGAGGATCAGGCCGTCATTGACGTTGATGGCGAGGCAATAGGTCATGGAGTAATGGCTTGCAGCGAATTAATGAGTCATCCGGATTGTATGCGCTAGCAAGTCAAATGCCGACGAGGAAATCCCTCCAGGGAGCGGGCACGTTTGCTGCATTGCACTTTTCCATGTCCGTCAAACTGCACAATTATCCCCAGCCCGAAGTCTTCGACGAGTTGCTCGACACGCAACTCAAGCCACGGCCGGCCGCGCGCGTCCTGTTCGAGTACCTCGACCGGCTCGGCGCACCGGAACTGGTCGCGCGCCGCGAGAGCGTCGACGCGGCGATCATGGCCATGGGTATTACCTTCACGGTCTATAGTGACGCCGGGAACATCGACCGTGCCTGGCCGTTCGACATCATTCCGCGCACACTGTCCAGCAAGGAGTGGGCGCGCATCGACGCCGGCCTCAAACAGCGCCTGACCGCCCTCAACCTCTTCATCGACGACCTTTACAACGGCCAGCAGGTGGTCAAGGACGGCGTGTTTCCGCTCGAGGTGCTTGAGGGCTCGAAGAACTTTCGCGAGCAGTGCATGGGCATGACGCCCCGTTTTGGGGTGTGGTCGCACATTTGCGGCACTGATCTGGTGCGCGACAGTGACGGCACCGTCTATGTGCTCGAAGACAACCTGCGCGTGCCCTCGGGCGTCTCCTATATGCTGGAAAACCGCCAGCTGATGAAACGGCTGTTTCCCGAGCTGTTCAAGGCCAGCGACATCCTGCCGGTCGATGACTACCCGGCCCAGCTCTATGACACTTTGGCAGCCCTGTCACCGCGCCCCGGTGACCGCCCCGTCATCGTCGTGCTGACGCCGGGCATCTACAACTCGGCCTACTTCGAGCACAGCTATCTCGCGCAGAAGATGGGCGCGATCCTCGTCGAGGGCTCCGACCTCGTCGTGCAGGCCGACGACTGCGTTTACATGAAGACGATCTCGGGGCAGCGGCGCGTCGATGTGATCTATCGCCGCATCGACGACGACTTCATCGATCCGGAGGCCTTCCGGCCAGACTCGGCGCTCGGCGTCAAGGGCTTGATGAGGGCATGGCGGGCTGGCAAGGTGGGCATCGCCAACGCGCCGGGTTCCGGCGTTGCCGATGACAAGGTGGTCTATACCTTCGTGCCGAAACTGATCAAGTATTACCTCGACCAGGACGCGATTCTGCCCAACGTGCCGAGCTGGATGTGCATGGTTGAAGATCAATGCGACCATGTGCTCGCCAATCTCGACAAGCTGGTGGTCAAACCAGCCAACGAATCGGGCGGTTACGGCATGCTGATCGGGCCGCGCGCCAGTGCCGAAGAGCGCCGCAAATTCGCCGAACTGATCCGCGCCAACCCGCGCAACTACATGGCGCAGCCGACACTGTCGATTTCCACGGCACCGACGCTGATCGGCGACAAGCTGGCGCCGCGCCACCTCGACCTGCGGCCCTTCGTGCTGCAGTCCGACAAGCTTTACGCGACGACCGGCGGCCTCACGCGTGTCGCGCTGCGCGAGGGTTCGCTGGTGGTCAACTCTTCGCAGGGCGGTGGCAGCAAGGACACCTGGATCGTGGATACCCATGAGGAGGACGCCTGATGCTCTCGCGCGTCGCCGAAAACCTCTACTGGATGGGCCGCTACCTCGAGCGCGCCGAGAACACCGCGCGCTTCATCAACAGCATGACGCAGGTGCGGCTCGACCTGCCGCGCAGCGCCTCGTTCGGCTGGGACGTGTTGCTCAAGGTCGCCGGCCTCGACCACCTCTACGCCGAACGTTATCCGGAACAGCAGGTCATCGATGAGGACAGCATCATCCCCTTCCTCATCGAGGAACCGGACAATCCGAGCTCGATCCTCGCCTGTATCCACAACGCGCGCGAGAATGCGCGCACGGTGCGCGAAGTGCTGCCGATGGATCTGTGGGAGCGCATCAACAGCCTCTACCTCTACATCCGCGACAACGCCGATCGCGCGCGCATCGGCCGCGGTCCCCGCAACGAGCTGCTGCAGGGCGTGATCGGCCGGCGCGAATCGATCATCGGCCTGCTGACCGGTTCGATGAGCGAGGACGTCGCCTACCAGTTCATCAAGCTTGGCCGCAACCTCGAGCGCGCCGACATGACCACGCGCATCATCGACGTCAATTCGGCCGTGCGGCTGCCGCGCGACCCGGCGCTCGCCGCGGTGACGGTCGAGCGCATGTGGCTCTCCACGCTCAACGCCCTGTCGGCGTTGCAGATGTATCGCCGCCATGTCGGCGTGCATGTGCGCGGCAATGATGTGGTGAACTACCTGCTCAAGGATCCGCACTTTCCGCGCACGGTGCTGCACTGCATGGCCGAGATCGAGGGCTGCCTGTCAGTGCTGCCCGAGCACAAGGAGGCGATGAAGAAGGTGCGTCAGTGCTGGCGGCGCGTCGAGAGAATGGTGGTCGATGACCTCAAGCCAACCGTGCTGCACGAATACCTAGACCAGGTGCAGAGCGACCTCGGCGAAATTCACAATGCGGTAAGCCGGCAGTACTTCCACCGGCACCAGCAGGCGGCCGAACAATAGAAAGTCGGCGCCTGAAGCTGCGAATAGAGAAGGGGGCCCCAACGTAGGTGGGGGGCGCAGCGGCCATGAGCAGCGCCGGGACGGCATGCCTCGCGCTACTCGGCTTTCAGCATGCGCTCGACGTAGCGTGCGATCAGGTCGACTTCGAGGTTTACCTTGGTACCGGGATGCAGGCGCTTGAGCGTCGTCACCTCGACGGTGTGCGGGATCAGGTTGATCGAGAACGTCCGCCCCTTCACCTTGTTGGTGGTCAGCGAGACGCCATCGACGGTGACCGAGCCCTTGCGCGCGATGTATTTGGCGAGGTTCTTCGGCGCCTTGATGACCAGCTCGTGCGATTCGCCGACCGGTTCGAACTTCAGCACTTCGCCAACCCCGTCGACATGCCCGGAAACCAGGTGCCCGCCGATGAAGTCGGACAGTCGCATCGCCTTCTCGAGATTCACCTCACCCTCAAGTTGGTCGAGGCCGACGGTGCAGTTCAGTGTCTCCTTCGAGACGTCGACCAGATAGGCGCCCTTCTTCTTGGCGATGACGGTGAGGCACACGCCGCTGTGCGCAATCGAGTCGCCGAGCGCGACATCCTTGAGCGAAAGCCCGGGCGCGGTGACGGTGAGGCGCAGGCCTTCTTCGAGCGGTTGCAGGTGGGTGATTTTGCCGGTGGTGGCGACGATGCCGGTGAACATAATGAATCCTCTGGACGAACATGGATGGGAAGGCCGGTAGTTTCGTCGCCACGCGGCCGGGTGTCAAACCCGAGCCGAAAATTGTCGCCGGTAGACGACAGTGGCGGCCGGGGCAAACCTGCTTCACCATGTAGCCTCTCGTTACCGACAGGAGTTCGTATGCAGCGCAAGATGAATCTCGTTGCGGCCGGTGTGACCGCGTTGTTCCTGACGGCCTGCTCGTCCAATCCGAGCAAGCAGGACGTCGGCATGGTGACCGGCGCGGTGGTGGGTGGCGTTGTCGGCTCGTCGCTCACTTACGGCAGCACGGCGGGCACGGTAGCTGGTGCAGTCGCCGGCGGCTATGTCGGACGTGTGGTCGGCCGCGAGATGGAACGCAAATAGGGCGTGGTTACTTCGCAGCCTGGTTGAGCGTCGGCAGGAACTGTTCGGCCGGCTGGTAGCCAACGACGCGCAGGTTGCGGATTTCCTGCCCTTTCTGGAAGAAGATGATGCCGGGCGGGCCGAATAGGCCGAAACGCTTGAGCAGCGCCTTGTCGTCATCGTTGTTGGCGGTAACGTCGGCCTTGAGCAGCACGAATTCCTTCATCTTCGCGGCGACCGCGGAATCGCTGAAGGTGAACTTTTCCATCTCCTTGCAGCTCACGCACCAGTCGGCATAGAAGTCGAGCATCACCGGCTTGATCGCGGCCGCCACGCGGGCGTCGAGTTCGGCGATGGTCTTCACCTTCTCGAAAGTCGGCGCCTCATTTGCGTAACTGGTGCCGGCACCCGCCTGCGACGCGCGCAGGAAATCCAGCGGCTGCAGCGGGTTGCGGCTGCCGCCGAGCAGGCCGGCAAGCATTGCCGTGCCGCCGAGCAGCATCAGCAGGCCGACGCCTTTCCAGAAGCGCTGCCAGTTCTTTGCATTCGGCGGCAGCGGATCGAGCGCGCGCAGGAAGATCGCCGGCACGATCAGCAGCGCCGCCCAGCCGAGCATCACGGCCCACGACGGCAGCACCGGCGAGACCAGCCACAGCGCGACGGCGAGCAGCAGCACGCCGAAGAATTTCTTGACGGCTTCCATCCACGGGCCCGCCTTGGGCAGCAACGAGCGCGAGAACACGCCGACCGCGAGCAGCGGCACGCCCATGCCGAGCGCCATGGCGAACAGCGCGGCGCCGCCGAGCACGGCGTCCTTGGTCTGAGCGATGTAGAGCAGCGCGCCGGCGAGCGGCGCGGCGACGCAGGGCCCGACGATCAGGGCCGAGAGCGCGCCCATCAGCGCAATGGCCGGCAGCGAGCCACCCTGATGGTTGGCCGTATCCGAGAGTTTCGACTGCAAGGCCGTCGGCAGCTGCAGCTCGTAGAAGCCGAACATCGAGAGCGACAGCACGACGAACACAAGCGCGAAGGTTCCGAGCACCCAGACATTCTGCAGCGCGGCCGAGAGCAGCGTGCCGCTGAAACCCGCCGCGACACCGACGGCGGCGTAGGTGATCGCCATCCCCAGCACGTAGGCCAGCGACAGGATGAAGGCGCGGGTGTGCGAGACGGCGTGGCCGTGATTGACGATGATGCCGGAGAGGATCGGGATCATCGGAAAGACACAGGGCGTCAGCGACAGCAGCAGGCCGAAGCCGAAGAAGCTGGCAATCGCGACCCAGAAGCCGCTGCCCTTGAGCAGCTGGGCGATGCGGCCCGACTCATCGCCATCGGAAGAAGTGACTTCAGAAGTCGGCGCTGGCGGGACGGCATCAAGCCGGCCCGCCGTGTTGATGGGGACGGCACTACTGACCGGTTCCGAGCTGCTCATCGCGGCCAGCGTCAACTTGGCTTCCTGCGTCATCGGCGGATAGCAGATGCCCTCGTCCCAGCAACCCTGCGAATCGGCCTTGAGCATGAGCGTGCCGCTGCCCTCGATTACCGGAATGCGGATCGTCAACGTGCCGCGGTAGGTCTCGACCTTGCCGAAGAACTCGTCGTCCTTTTCCTTGCCCTTGGGCAGTTCCGGTGTGCCCAGCTTCGCGCCGTCCGCCCGGAAGGCGATCTTCTCGCGGTACATGTAATAGTCGGGCGTGATGTCCCAGCGCGCCTCGATGGTCTTTTCATCGAGCGCGCGGGCAGAGAATTTGTAGGCCTGCTCGGGATCGAGCGGTTCGGCAGCCTGGGCCAGCCCTGAAAATGCCAGCCAAAAAAATGCAAGGAGTCGGATCAGCATGGTGTCGTCGCTTCGGTGGATTCTGTGGTTTCGGCAGTGACCCACTCCAGATACGCCGGCAGGCCGCGATCGATTGGGACTGCGATGATCTCCGGAAGTTCATACGGGTGCCGGGCGCGGATGGCCGCTTCCAGCGCCGCATAGCGCGCCGCCGTGGTCTTGATCAGCACGGGAACTTCCTCGGCATTTTCCAGCTTGCCCTGCCAGCGATACACCGAGCGGCAGGGCGCGAGGATATTCACGCAGGCGGCAAGATGCTCCTCGACCAGCGTGCCAGCAAGCGCATGGGCGCTGTAGGCGTCGGGCAGGTTGGTGATTACCAGCAATGTTTCCATGCTGCTATTCTAGCGGTCATGAAGCTCACGCCCAGCCAGATCGTCGCCTACCTCGACCAGCACGTGGTCGGCCAGGACGATGCCAAGAAGCAGCTCGCGGTCGCCGTTTATACGCACTACCAGAAGATCGGCCTCGCGCAGGCCGACCAGTTGGAGATCGTCAAGAGCAACGTGCTGCTCGTCGGTCCGACCGGCACCGGCAAAACACTGCTCTGTGAGACGCTCTCGAAGGCGCTCGACGTGCCCTTCGTCACCGCCAACGCCACCTCGCTGGCGCAGAGCGAATATGTCAACGAAGAGATCGAGGCGATCCTGCTGCGCCTGATCGAGAAGGCCGGCGGCGACCTCGCCAAGGCGCAACGCGGCATCATCTTCATCGACGAGATCGACAAGCTGAAGGCCCCGCCCGAAGCCGGCGGCGGGGCGCGAACCCCGGCGGGCGAGCGCGTGCAGCATGCGCTGCTCAAGATCATGGAAGGCGCGCCGCTAAAACTCAATGGGCTCAAGAGCGGCAGCCACATCGACACGACGCAGATTCTCTTCATCTGCGGCGGCGCCTTCGTCGGCATCGACGAGATCCTGTCGCAAACGCATACCTTCGGCTTCATCGCCACCGGCGAAGACGACAACCAGAAAGTCCTCGACCGCCTCAATGCGCGCATCAAGCCGACCGACCTGTTCAAGTTCGGCCTGATCCCCGAATTCGCCGGCCGCCTGCCGATCGTTTCGCGCGTCCGGCCGCTGACGCGCGAGATGATGGTGCGCATCATGACCGAGCCGCAGAGTGCACTCTACAAGCAGTTCCGCGCCATCATGCAGCGCGACGGCGTCGAACTCAAAATCGCGCCACCAGTGTTCGAGCAGATCGCCGAGCTGGCGATGGAATACAAGGCCGGCGCGCGTAGCCTGCGCGGCATCTTCGAGGAGATGCTGATGCCGGTGCTCTACCTTGTGCCGGACCATCCCGAGGTGAAGCAGGTCGTCTACGAATCGCTCTACGACGAGCCGCGCTACTTGGGCAGCAAACCCGGATAGATCAAGGACCGCTCAAAAGCAACAGCCCCGCCGAAGCGGGACTGCCGTTAAGCTTGCCATGGTTAGAAGTCAAAGCTTCCTTCGACGCGTTGCGGCAAGCCCAGCCAAGCCAAGTCCAAGTAGAGCCAGTGCAGCCGGCTCCGGTACGCCATTAGTCCCTTCACCTGCGGTCCCTTCAAAACCAGGATTAGCCAAGGAGTCGTAAACAGTGTCATCGAAAGAGCCGGTATAGGTGTCGCCATAACCGTAAGCAAACCAGTCCACACTGAGTGGCGCTGTGGCTGTCATGACGTTTACCAGGAATCCGGAAAGTGTTTCTCCAAACTGAACTTCCTCAGGCGCACCATTTGCCCCCGCTATCCAGTTATTGTTGAAACCATCTGTCCCGCCATAGCCGCTGTTATTCCAAATTGTCCACGTATTTGAATTCCAGCCCGACGGACTGCCGGCGATATCTCGAGCAGGCAGTCGTACCCCGAAGAAATAAATATCCATTCCCGATGAGGAAGACAGGATATTGTTCGTCACGGAGAAATCGAGAACCCAGTTATTGGCACTGCCAGAAACCGAGTATTGAACATCAACCTGGGCAGCCTGCACGCTCGCCATGGACAGGCAGGCGGTCATCGCAATAAGCGCTTTACGAAATGCTGTCATGTCATCTTCCCCTCGAAAATACTGAATGAACATTCTGAAAAACTACTGACAGACTGTTCCAAGCATATTGGATACCATGCGAAAAATATAATTTATATTCAATAACTTAGACATATATCAACAATGGGGGGGAAAGGATGAGTGTAAAGAATCCCGACAGAGAGGAATATGTGATGTTCTGATAATTGAGAGCCGTGTCGGTGGGGAATGCTGGTTTTTTGCGCGAAGATTTTCGTCAAGCCAGCGCGTCCGCGACGATCTTCTGTGCCTCGGCGACGATTTGCTGCAGGTGTTCCGCGCTCGTGAAGCTTTCGGCGTAGAGCTTGTAGATATCCTCGGTACCGGATGGACGTGCGGCGAACCAGCCGTTGGGCGTCGTTACCTTGAGGCCGCCGATCGATGCGCCATTGCCCGGGGCGCGGGTCAGCCGCGCGGTAATTGGCTCGCCGGCCAGCGTTGATGCGGAAACGCGCTCGGGCGACAGTTTCTTGAAGGCGGCTTTTTGCGCTGGGGTCACCGGCGTGTCGATGCGCAGGTAATGCGGCGATCCGTACTTCGCCGCGAGGTCTTGATAGTGCCGCCCCGGGTCCTTGCCGGTGACGGCAGTGATCTCCGCGGCTAGAAGGCCTAGGATGATGCCGTCCTTGTCGGTCGCCCAGGCGGAGCCATCGCGCTTGAGGAAGCTCGCGCCGGCACTTTCCTCGCCACCGAAGCAGATCGTCCCTTCGAGCAGGCCCTGCGAGAACCACTTGAAGCCGACCGGCACTTCGAGCAGCGTGCGGCCGAGGCCGTTCACTACGCGGTCGATCATGCCGCTCGACACCAGCGTCTTGCCGACGGCCGCGCCCTGCGACCATTGCGGGCGATGGGCCAATAAATAATTGATCGCGACGGCGAGGTAGTGGTTCGGGTTCATCAGCCCGACCGAGGGCGTGACGATGCCATGGCGGTCGACGTCGGCGTCGTTGCCCCAGGCGATGTCGAATTGGTCCTTCAGGCCGACGAGACTGGCCATCGCATACGGACTCGAACAGTCCATGCGGATCTTGCCGTCGTGGTCGAGCGTCATGAAGGCAAAGGCCGCATCGATCTTGGGATTCACCACCGTGAGGTCGAGGCCGTAATGCGCGGCGATTGGCTGCCAGTAGGCGACGGCCGCGCCACCCATCGGATCAACGCCGATCTTCAGCTTCGCGTTGCGGATCGCCTCCATGTCGATGACCTCGCCGAGCGCGGCGATATAGGGTGTCATCAGGTCGACGGCGTGTGTGGTCGCTGCCGCGAGCGCCGCCTCGTAGGCCATGCGTTTCACATCGCGATTTCCATCGGCCATCAGTGCATTGGCGCGGTTTTCGATCCAGCCGGTCACGTCGGTGTCAGCCGGACCGCCGTGCGGCGGGTTGTACTTGATGCCGCCGTCGCGTGGCGGGTTGTGCGAGGGCGTGATCACGATGCCGTCTGCAGTGCCGTCACGCGGAAGCTGACTTTTGTTGTGCGCGAGGATGGCACGCGAGATCACCGGCGTGGGTGTGTAGCCACCATCCTGCTGCAGATGCACGGTCACGCCGTTCGCGGCCAGCACCTCGATGACGTTCTGCTGCGCGGGCGCGGAGAGGGCGTGGGTGTCCATGCCGAGGAACAGCGGGCCGGTGATGCCGGCCTGTGCGCGATATTCGGCGACAGCCTGCGCGATCGCGAGGATGTGCGCTTCGTTGAAGCTGCCGTTGAGCGCCGTGCCGCGATGGCCGCTGGTGCCGAAGGCGACCGGTTGCGTGGCCGGGCCACAATAGGCGGCAAGCAGTGCGGGAATGTCAGTCAGGCTGTCGGCAGGGGCCGGCAGGCCGGCGAGGGGGTGGGCCATCTCGGTTTCCTCACAATTGGATCGTACTGTTATTCTAGTCCCGTGACATCTTTCACCATGACCCCACGCGTGCTGTCCGTCATTCCGCCGATGACGCAGCTCAACACACCCTATCCATCGACCGCCTACCTGACCGGCTTCCTGCGTTCTCGCGACGTGAACGCCATGCAGGAAGATCTTGCGCTGGCGCTGGTCCTGCGGCTGTTTTCGGCGGCTGGCCTGCGGGAAGTCAGAGCGTGCATCGCGGCCCTGCCGAAGCGACAGCGCACACCTGCCGTCCGGGCCTTCGACCAGCAGTTCGAACGCTATGTCGCCACCATCGAACCGGCGGTCGCCTTCCTGCAGGGGCGTGATCCCAGTCTGGCCTGGCGCATCGCCGGGCGCGACTTCCTGCCCGAAGGACCGCGCTTCGCGTCACTCGATGCGTATGTGGATGAAGAAGGCGGCGATCCACTGGCCTGGGCGTTTGGTGCGCTCGGTATCCAGGATCGCGCAAGGCACTTCGCCACGCTTTATCTGAATGACGTCGCCGACGTATTGCGCGAAGCGGTCGATGCACGCTTCGAATTCGTGCGTTACGCGGAATCGCTGGCCCTGAGTCAGGCGAGTTTCGATCCGCTCGCCGCCGCGCTGGCCGCGGCGCCGACGCTGGTCGACAGCACCCTGCAGGCGCTGACGCAAGCCGCCGTGGTGCGCCATGCGCCGAACATCGTGCTGGTCTCCGCGCCCTTCCCGGGCAACGTCTATGGCGCGTTCCGCATCGCACAGGCGATCAAGGCACACGATCCGGTCATCGTCACGGTGCTCGGCGGCGGCTTCGCCAATACCGAATTGCGCGAGCTGACTGAACCGCGCGTTTTCGACGCCTTCGACTACGTCATGCTCGACGCTGGCGAGCGCCCGCTGCTCGCGCTGCTCGAACATCTGCGCGGCGAGCGTTCGCGCGAGCAACTGGTGCGTACTTTCCTGCGCGAAGAGGGCAAGGTGCGCTACATCAACGCCAACGAACCGGACATTCCCTTCGCCGAGGTCGGCACGCCGACCTGGGACGGCCTGCCGCTCGACCGGTATCTGTCGGTACTCGACATGCTCAATCCCATGCACCGGCTCTGGTCTGACGGGCGCTGGAACAAGCTCACCGTCGCTCACGGCTGCTACTGGAAAAAATGCACGTTCTGCGATACTTCGCTCGACTACATCGCGCGCTACGACGCGGCAACCGCCGTGACGCTGGTCGACCGCATCGAAGCCGTGATTGCCGAAACCGGGCAGACCGGCTTCCATTTCGTCGACGAAGCCGCGCCGCCCAAGGCGCTGGCCGCATTGGCCGACGAACTGCACCAGCGCAATCGGGCGATCTCGTGGTGGGGCAACATCCGTTTCGAAAAATCCTTCACGCCGGAACTCTGCCAGCGGCTCGCGGACAGCGGCTGCATTGCCGTGTCGGGTGGGCTCGAAGTCGCCTCCGACCGCCTGCTCAGGTTGATGCAGAAGGGTGTGTCGGTCGAGCAAGTGGCGCGCGTTACCCGCGCCTTCAGCGACGCCGGGATCATGGTGCATGCCTATCTGATGTACGGCTTCCCGACGCAGACCGTGCAGGACACCGTCGATGAACTCGAATACGTGCGGCAGCTGTTCGCGGCCGGTTGCATCCAGTCCGGCTTCTGGCATCGTTTCGCCTGCACCGTACATTCACCCGTCGGGCTGCATCCGGAGCAATACGGCGTTGCGCTCAAGCCGCTGCCGCAGATCAGCTTCGCGAAGAACGATGTGCAGTTCATCGACCCGACAGGCGTCGACCATGCCGCGCTTGGCGTCGCGCTCAACAAGGCGATCTATAACTACATGCACGGCCTCGGCCTCGATGACGATGTGCGCAACTGGTTCGACAACCGGGTACCGAAAACCCGCGTGCCGCGCCATTTCATCGAGCAGGCGCTGGCGAAGGGCTGAGTGCCGTCTCGCCAGCACCGACTTTTCAAACGTGCAGCGCGTGACCCAGCGCGCGCAGCGCGGCTTCCTGCACCGCCTCGCCCAGCGTCGGGTGCGCGTGGATGGTGCCGGCGACGTCCTCGAGGCAGGCGCCCATCTCGATGGATTGTGAGAAAGCCGCCGCAAGCTCGGCGACGCCGCGCCCGACGGCCTGCCAGCCGAGGATCAGGTGGTTGTCGCGCCGCGCGACGACGCGCACGAAGCCGCTGGCCGATTCGAGGGTTAGAGAACGCCCGTTGGCGGCGAAGGGGAAATGGGCGTGGATGCAGTCGAGTCCCGCCTGTTCTGCCTCCTGCGGCGATTGGCCGACAACGACGATTTCCGGGTCGGTGTAGCAGACCGCCGGGATGGCAGCCGGCACGAATTCGCGCCGCTTGCCGGCGATGATCTCGGCGACCATCTCGCCCTGTGCCATCGCGCGGTGCGCAAGCATCGGCTCGCCGGTGAGATCGCCGATCGCCCAGACGTTGCGCATCGACGTGCGGCACTGCGCGTCGATACGCACGGCGCGGCCGTCCCGTTCACTCATCGCGAGGCCGAGCGCTTCCAGCTCCCAGCCGGCGCTGCGCGGCTGGCGGCCGATGGCGACCAGCACGCGGTCGGCGGGCAGTTCGCGTTCCTCGCCCGCGAGGTTGCGGATGCGCACGGCATTGCCGGCGGCGTTGAGGCCGCGCACCGCGCAGCCGGTATGCACCTCGATACCGAGCGCGCGCAGCGAGGCGGCGACCGGCTTGGTGAGTTCCTCGTCGTAGGCCGGCAGCACGCGTGCCTGCGTTTCGACGACAGCCACCTCGACGCCCAGCTTGCGATAGACGATGCCGAGTTCGAGGCCGATGTAGCCGGCACCGACCACCACAAGTTGCTTGGGCAGCGTGGCCGGCGCGAGCGCTTCGGTGGAGGAGATCACGTTGCCGCCCCCTGCACCAAAAGGCAGGTTCGGCAGCGGCGTGGCGACCGAGCCGGCGGCGAGCAGCAGATGTTCACAGTTGATGCGCCACGGGTCGCCGCCGTCGGCGGGACTGACCTCGACGGTCTTGCCATCGACGATGCGTGCCCAGCCCTTGACGACACGCGCGCCGGCCTTCTTCAGCAAGGCCGCCACACCGGTCGTGAGCTTGGTCACAATGCCGTCCTTCCAATGCACGGCCTTGGCGATGTCAATGGCGGGCGATTGCACCTTGATGCCCAAGGGTGAATCGCCGGCGAATTGCCGCGTCTTTTCGAATTCGTCGGCGATGTGGATGAGCGCCTTCGAGGGGATGCAGCCGACGTTGAGGCAGGTGCCGCCGAGGTATTCGCCCTCGACCAGCAGCGTGGGGATGCCCAGTTGCGCGGCACGGATCGCGGCAACATAACCGCCGGGTCCGCCGCCGATGACGAGGAGTGTGGTGGATTCAGTGAGCATCGTGTGACCTCATTCGACGAACAGCGTCGCGGGGAATTCGAGATAGCCGCGCACGCACTGGATGAAGCGCGCCGCGTCCATGCCATCGACGACGCGATGGTCGAAGGACGAGGAGAGGTTCATCATCTGGCGCGCGACGACCTGGCCATTGCGGAGCATCGGCCGTTCGACCAAGCGGTTGACGCCGACGATTGCGACCTCGGGATAGTTGATGACCGGCGTCGAGACGATGCCGCCGAGCGCGCCGAGGCTGGTGATCGTCAGCGTCGATCCGGTGAGCTCATCGCGCGTTGCCTTGCCCGTGCGCGCGGCCTCGGAGAGGCGCGTCACCTCGGCCGCCGTCGACCAGAGGTCGAGCGTTTCGGCGTGGCGCAGCACCGGTACCATCAGGCCGCCATCGGTCTGCGTGGCGATGCCCAGATGCACGGCGCCGTAACGCGTGACGACATTGGCCACGTCGTCGTAGCGCGCATTGACTTGCGGGAATTCGCGCACCGCGAGCACGATGGCGCGCATCAGCAGCGGCAGCAGGGTCAGCTTGCCGCGCGTCACGGCGTACTTCGCGTTGAGCTGCTGGCGCAGCGCTTCGCACTCGGTCATGTCGATTTCCTCGACATAGGCGAAGTGCGGAATGTGCTGCTTGGCTTCCTGCATCTTCTGCGCGATCTTGCGGCGCAGGCCGATGATGGGGATGGCTTCCTCCCACTCGAGCCGCGCGCGTTGCGATGATGGCACCCCGGTTGGCGATCCCTGCTTGCCGGCGATATAGGTGTCGACATCCTCGCGCAGGATGCGCCCGGCCGGGCCGCTGCCGAACACGAATTGGAGGTCGATGCCGCGATCCCAGGCGTATTTGCGCACGGCAGGCGAGGCAAGCGGTTTCTCGCCGGGCTGGCGGATGGGCGAGGGGTGCCGTCCCGTCAGCGCCGACTTTTGCGGCGTTGGCACAGGGGTGGCTGGTTCGATCACCACGGGTTTCGGTGGTGGCGGTGCAGCGGGTGCCAGTTGCGGTTCGGCGATGGCGACAGCAGCGGTTTCGCGCAGATTGCCTGCACCTGCCACCTCGAGGCGGATCAGTTCGCTGCCGACGGCCAGCACGTCGCCGGCCTTGCCGCCGAGGGAGATCACCTTGCCGGCGACGGGCGAGGGAATCTCCACAGTGGCCTTGTCGGTCATCACATCGGCGAGCGTCTGGTCCTCGACCACGGTGTCGCCGGGCTGAACGTTCCACGCCGCGAGTTCGACTTCGGCGATGCCTTCGCCGATGTCCGGCATCTTGATGATGTGAATGCCCATGATCAGTTTTTCTCCATGGCGCGTTTGAAGCCCTCGACGACGCGCTTCGGGCCGGGGAAGTAGTCCCATTCCTGTGCGTGGGGATACGGGGTGTCCCAGCCGGTGACGCGTTCGATCGGGGCTTCGAGATGGTAGAAGCAGTGTTCCTGCACCAGTGCGATGAGTTCCGCGCCGAAGCCGCTGGTGCGCGTGGCCTCATGCACCACGACGCAGCGGCCGGTCTTCTTCACCGAGGTGACGAGCGTGTCGAGGTCGAGCGGCCAGAGGCTGCGCAGGTCGATGATCTCGGCATCGATGCCGCTTTCCTGCGCTGCCGCTTCGGAAACATGCACCATCGTCCCATAGGTGATCACGGTCAGTTCGTTGCCGGGGCGATACACGGCGGCGGAGTCGAGCGGCACGGTGTAATGGCCGTCCGGCACCTCACCGAGGGAATGCTTTGACCATGGAATCACCGGACGGTCGTGGTGCCCGTCGAAGGGGCCGTTGTAGATGCGTTTGGGCTCGAGGAAGATCACCGGGTCGTCGCATTCGATCGCGGCGATCAGCAGGCCCTTGGCATCGTAGGGGTTGGACGGCATCACCGTGCGCAGCCCGCAGACGTGGGTGAAGAAGGCTTCCGGGCTCTGGCTGTGCGTCTGGCCGCCGTAGATGCCGCCGCCGCAAGGCATGCGGATCGTCAGTGGCGCGATGAACTCGCCGGCCGAGCGGTAGCGCAGCCGCGCCACCTCTGAGACGATCTGGTCGGTGGCGGGATAAAAGTAGTCGGCGAACTGGATCTCGACAACAGGGCGTAATCCATAAGCGCCCATGCCGACCGCAGTGCCGACGATGCCGCTTTCCGAAATCGGCGCATCGAACACACGCGATTTGCCGTATTTTTGCTGCAGGCCTTCGGTGCAGCGGAACACGCCGCCGAAGTAGCCGACGTCCTCGCCGAAGACCACCACGTTGTCGTCGCGTTCCAGCATCACGTCCATGGCCGAGCGCAGGGCCTGGATCATGGTCATCGCCGCCGTTTTCTTTTCCTCAACCATGATCAGATCCCCAGTTCCTGACGCTGCCGCAACAGGTGCGCGGGCATGTCCTTGTATACATCCTCGAACATCGAGGCGGCGCTATGCACATGGCCGTCGGCGAGCGAACCGTAGCTTTCCGCCTCCTTCTGTGCGGCGGCGATTTCGGCTTCGAGTTCCAGTTGCACGGCGGCGTGTGCTTCCTCGGACCATGCACCGATAGCGATCAGATGCTGCTTGAGGCGTGCAATCGGGTCGCCGAGCGGAAAGTGTTCCCAGTCGTCGGCGGGACGGTACTTGGTCGGATCGTCCGAGGTGGAATGCGCGCCGGCGCGGTAGGTGACCCATTCGATCAGCGTCGGACCGTGGTTGCCGCGCGCCCGGTCGGCGGCCCAGCGTGAGGCAGCATGCACCGCGAGGAAATCGTTGCCATCGACGCGCAGCGAGGCGATGCCGGCGCCGATGCCGCGTGCGGCGAAGGTGGTGCCCTCGCCGCCGGCGATGGCCTCGAAGGTCGAGATCGCCCACTGGTTGTTGACGACGTTGATGATCACCGGCGCCTGGTAGACATGGGCGAAAGTCAGCGCGGTGTGGAAATCGGCCTCGGCGGTCGAGCCGTCGCCGATCCAGCCCGACGCGATTTTGGTGTCGCCCTTGATCGCCGATGCCATGCCCCAGCCGACGGCCTGCGGCATTTGCGTCGCGAGGTTGCCGGAGATGCTGAAGAAGCCGTACTTGCGGTAGGAGTAGAGCACCGGCAGCTGGCGGCCCTTCATCGGGTCGCGCTCGTTCGAGAACAGTTGGCACATCAGTTCGACGAGCGGCACGTCGCGTGCCATCAGCAGGCCCTGCTGGCGGTAGGTGGGGAAATTCATGTCGCCCGGTTCGAGCGCCAGGGCGTGCGCGACGGCAATGGCTTCCTCGCCGAGGCACTGCATGTAGAAGGAGAGTTTCTTTTGCCGTTGCGCGATCAGCATGCGCGCGTCGAAGATGCGCGTCTTCAGCATCGTACGCAGGCCGAAACGCAACTGCTCGGGCGTCAGGTCGGGCACCCACGGGCCGACCGCATTGCCGTCAGCGTCGAGCACGCGAATCAGCGCGAAGGCGAGGTCGCTGGTATCGACGGGCTGGGTGTCGATCGGCGGGCGGCGTACGGCGCCGGCGGGCGAAAGATGCAGGTAGGAAAAATCGGTGTGTTGTCCCGGCCGTCCGGTAGGCTCGGGTACGTGCAGCCGCAATGGTGCGGGCGCGTTCTGACTCATCGTCGACTCCTCGCTTGATCGTGTCGTGCGTTGTCGTTTTGGCGCGGCGCATGGCGGGTAGCCCGTGCCGACCGATTGTTGCAGTACGGAGGGGGTTGCCTTCCTGACCGCTGCGCGCAGTATCGCGCGACTGCGCAGCCGGCGTCAAACAGGAAAATTTATTGGTGTTATTTGAGGAACCGGTGGCGCGCCAGCACGACCGCGATCCAGAACGCGACGACGGTGATCGCCGTCAGCGCGCCGATATGCAGCAGTATGTCCGTCGGCAGCTGGCCGAAGATCACCGGCCGGATCAGCGCCACCGAGTGCCACAGCGGCAACCAGGCCGCGGCCGTCTGCACGAAGGGCGGCAGCTGATCGACCGGGAAGAACACGCCGCACAGCAGCACCATCGGCGTGATGAACAGCGTGAAGTAGTACATGAAGAAATCGTAGGAGGGCGAGACGGCCGTGATGATCAGTCCGAGCGCGGCGAAGCACAGTCCGGTGAGGAAAATCGCCGGCAGCGCCCACAGCGCGAGCGGTCCAGCGACGTAGCCGAGCGCCCAGATCACCGCGAGGATCGCCACGCCCGACAGGCTGGCCTTGGCGGCGGCCCACAGGCATTCGCCGGCGAGCACGTCGTCGAGCGAGACCGGCGCGTTCATGATCGCCTCCCAGGTGCGCTGCACGTGCATGCGCGAGAAGCCCGAATAGAGCGCTTCGAAGGAAGCGGCGTTCATGGTCGAGGCGCACACCGTGCCGGCGGCGAGGAAGGCGATGTAGGACACGCCCTCGATCTGCGGCAGCAGGCCGCCGAGGCCATAACCCAGACCGAACAGGTAGATCATCGGGTCGGCGAGGTTGCCGAGCAGCGAAGGCAGGGCGAGCTTGCGCCAGACAAGGAAGTTGCGCCGCCAGACGGCCAGCGCGCGCAGGGAGAGATCAGGGAAGCGCATCGCTATTCCCTTAGCTCGCGACCGGTGAGCTCGAGGAAAACATCCTCGAGATTGGCGGGCCGCAGCGCAGAAGGCGAGACGGGGAAATGCTCGTCAATTAGCGCGCGGGGCGAGCCTTCCTCGATGATGCGCCCGTTGTCCACGATCACCAGCCGGTCGCAGAGGCGCTCGGCCTCGTCCATGAAGTGCGTGGTGAGCAGGATCGTCTTGCCTTCGTCGAGCAGCTTCCTGAGGCCATCCCAGATCAGGTGGCGCGCCTGGGGGTCGAGGCCGGTCGTCGGCTCGTCAAGCACCAGTAGTTCGGGGTCATTGACCAGCGCGCGAGCCAGCGTCAGCCGCCGCTTCATGCCGCCCGAGAGGGTGCGGATGCCGATCTTTTCCTTGCTGGACAGGCCGGCGAAATCGAGCAGTGCCGGGATGCGCGCGCGGATCGTCGCCGCGGGCAGGCCGAAGTAGCGCCCGTAGACCAGCAGGTTCTCGGCGGCGGTGAAATCCGGGTCTAGGTTGTCGAACTGCGGGACTACACCGATGCGCGCCCGCGCTTCGCGCGCCCGTGCCGGTACCGGCTCGCCGAGCAGGCGGATCGTGCCGCTGTCGGGCGCGGTCAGGCCGAGGCAGCAGCGCAGCGTGGTGGTTTTGCCGGCACCGTTCGGGCCGAGCAGGCCGTAGCACTCGCCGCGGTTCAACGTGAACGACAGTCCATCCACGGCGCGCTTTTCGCCGTAGGACTTGACGAGTCGCTCGACGATCAGGGGAGAGGCGGCGGTATTTATTTTTCGGTCCTGAATTCGGCCACGGTCTGATGCAAGGATTCGGCCATGCCTGCCATTGCCTGTGCTCGCTGTGCGCCGTCATGCACGGCGTCGCGAATCTGGCTGATCAATTCGGCGATGCGCGTGATGCTCTCGCCGACCTGATGCACGCTGCTTTGCTGGCGGTCGGTGGCCTGGGCAATTTCGTCGATCAGGTGGGTGACCTCGGCGGATCCGGAAACGATTTCAGCGAGGGCGCTCCCCGCATCGCGGGCCTTGCCGACGCCGGCGGATGCGGTTTGGGCACCCTCGCCGATGGTCTTGACCGTCTGGTCGATCATCTGGTGGATGCCGCCGATCATTGTGCTGATTTCGCCGGTGGCTGTCGTCGTGCGCTCCGCGAGCTTGCGGACTTCGTCGGCGACGACGGCAAAACCACGGCCCTGCTCGCCGGCACGCGCCGCTTCGATGGCGGCATTCAGGGCCAGCAGGTTGGTCTGATCGGCGATATCGCGAATGGTATGCACGATGGCGTCGATCTGCTGGCTGCGGGCACGCAGGCTCTCCACGGCATCGGCGGCCTCGGCGACGCGCCCGCTGATTTGCTCCATGCCGTCGATGGTCGCCTGCACGATGCGGCTGCCGGCGGTGGCCTGTTCGGCGGCGGCACGACCACGGGTCGCGGTGGCGTTGGCGTGATTGGCGATGTCGCCGACAGTATTGGCGAGTTCGCCGATGGCGCCGCGAATGTCATCGACTTGCCCCGATTGTTCGGAGAGCTGGCCGGCGACGCCAGTGAAGAAGACATGGATGTCGTGTGAATCGCGGTTTACGCTACCGGCGAGCTTGCCGGTTTCGCCGATCAGGCCGCGCAGGTTGTCCGACATGGCGTTGAAGCTGGTGATGATTTCCCCGATCGTGTCGGCACTCTGCATGGCGCAGCGGTGCGTGAGGTCCTTGCGGGAAATCTGGTTCGCTACTTCGGCGATGCGGCGCAGCTTGCCGAGCAGGATCAGGTTCAGCAGATAGTAGTTGGCGACCCCGATCGACAGGCCGGCGACCACGCAGCCCGCCACGAACCACGGCAGCATGCCGGGCTTCCACTCGACGAAATAGGCGGCGTAGAAAGGAAAGATGATTGCCACGCCGAGGCCGAAGCTCAGATAGGCTAGCATCAGGCGACGCAGGATGGATGATTTATTGTTGGTAGTCATGACCCCTCCGTTGGGTGTGCCCGCGATGGTACACCGGTGACTATCCTTGCATGAGATAAGATCGTGCCATGAACTACCTCATTTTTCCTGTTACCCCCTTTGAACAGAACTGCAGCCTGATTTGGGAGCCCGAGACCCGTCGTGCGGCGGTGGTCGACCCAGGCGGTGATGTAGACAACATCTTGGCGGAAATCGCTGCACGCGACCTGAAAGTCGAGAAGATCCTGCTGACGCACGGTCATATCGATCACGTCGGCGGCACGGCGGAACTGGCACAGCGACTCGGCGTACCGGTCGAGGGCCCGCAGCGCGAAGAGGTCTTCTGGCTCGAGCAACTGCCGGAGCAGTGCCGCATGTTCGGTTTTCCGGATACGCCGGCGCTGCAGCCAGATCGCTGGCTAGAGGATGGCGACACGGTGACCGTGGGTGATCAGGTATTGGATGTCGTGCATACGCCCGGGCATACGCCGGGGCATGTCTGTTTCATCCACCGGCCATCGAAACTGGCGATTGTCGGAGATGTGCTGTTTGCGGGTTCGATCGGCCGCACCGATTTCCCGCGTGGCAACCATGGCGCGCTGATACGCGCCATCCGGGAGAAGCTGTTCACGCTCGGGGATGACTTCGCGTTCATCCCCGGCCACGGGCCGATGTCCACCTTCGGCGAAGAACGGCGCAACAACCCGTTCGTCGCCGACTGAATCGAACCCCCCGCGAGGGGGGCGAAGGGGGGCGGGTTTTACTTTTTCAGCGAATCACGAATCTCGCGCAGCAGGATGACGTCTTCCGGCGTCGGGGGCGGCTCGGCCGGCGCGGCGGCTTCTTCGCGCTTCAGGCGGTTCATCTGCTTGACCATCAGGAAGATGATGAAGGCAAGAATGATGAAGTTGAGCAGGATGGTGATGAAGCTGCCGTAGGCGAAGACGGCGCCCGCCTTCTTGGCCTCGACCAGCGTGGTCGCGGTCTGGCCCGACAGGGCGATGAAATAGTTGTTGAAGTCCAGCCCGCCGAAGATCTTGCCGACGATCGGCATGATCAGGTCGCCCACCACCGAATCGACGATCTTGCCGAAGGCACCGCCGATGATGACGCCAACCGCGAGATCCATCACGTTGCCCTTGACGGCAAACTCCCGAAATTCCTGCATGAATCCACTCATGTATTTCTCCTGTCGGTTGTTGCGAAAAATATGACTATAGCAAACCCGACTTTGATGGTGTCACGCCTGCCGCAATCAGGACTATGATAGATGCCATGGACCCCATAACTTCTGCCATCGTTGGCTCCATCGTCGGTTCGGTCGTGCAGGGCGTGCTGGCACCTCCCCCGGTTGCGCCGGCGACGGGCATTGTCCGCACCCTGCCGACGGAAACGAAAAAAGGGGTGATGAACCCGCCATGGAACGGACAGGTGCAGATCGACGGGCAGACCTACCTGTTGTCGCCCGGTGTCGTGATCCGCAACGAGCTCAACATGGCGATCCCGCCGATGATGATGCAGGCCCCCGCACCGGTGCGCTTCCAGACGGATGCGATGGGTGCGGTCTATCGCATCTGGATCCTTTCCGCTGCCGAGGCGAACCTCGCCGAGAATCGCTGAAAGGTCGGCGCTGGCAGGACGGCATGAAAACCAAGGGACTTGCGATCGAACTGCAGCCGCTCGACAACACGCGGCTGGCGAACCTCTGCGGTACGCTCGACGAGAATCTGCGCCAGATCGAGATGGCGTACGATGTCACGCTGTTGCGGCGTGGCGAGCATTGCCGTATCGATGGCGATCCGGCCCAGGCGCGACTCGCGGCGGCGGCGCTGAAGCATTTTTATGCCCACGCTGTGGCGCCGCTGTCGGTCGACGACATCCAACTTGGCCTCGTCGAGCTGCGCAATCGCGGCCAGACCACCAAACCGGCGGCAGGGTTGTTGACGAAGAAAAGCGATCTGCACGGCCGCACACCGCACCAGGTCGAGTACTTGAAGAACATTCAGGAGCACGACATTACCTTCGGCATCGGCCCGGCTGGCACCGGCAAGACCTATCTTGCCGTCGCCAGCGCCGTCGATGCCTTCGAGCGCGATCAGGTGCAGCGCATCGTGCTGACCCGCCCGGCTGTCGAGGCTGGCGAGCGCCTTGGTTTCCTGCCCGGCGATCTGGCGCAGAAGGTTGATCCCTACCTGCGGCCGCTCTACGACGCGCTCTACGATCTGATGGGCTTCGACAAGGTGGCGCGCATGTTCGAGAAGCAGAGCATCGAGGTCGCGCCGCTCGCCTACATGCGCGGCCGCACGCTCAACCACGCCTTTATCATCCTCGACGAAGCGCAGAACACCACGCCCGAGCAGATGAAGATGTTCCTCACCCGCATCGGCATCGGCGCCAAGGCAGTGGTGACCGGCGACATCACGCAGATGGACCTGCCGAAGGGCCAGAAATCCGGTCTCGTCGAGGCCCGGCGCATTCTTGCTCGCGTGCGCGGGCTGGCCTTCACCGATTTCGACGCTGGTGATGTCGTGCGCCATCCGCTAGTTGCGCGCATCGTCGCCGCCTACGAGAAGAATGCGAAAAAAGAACTCGCCTGAACTGTCGCTGGCGGTGCAGTACGGCTGCACTGATGCGCAGTTGCCCGACCGGTCGCAGGTACGCCGCTGGGTGAAGGCAGCCCAGGAAACCTCGGCGCAACTCGCTGTGCGCTTCGTTGACGCCAAAGAGGGCCGCACACTCAATCGCGACTTCCGCGGCAAGGATTACGCGACCAATGTGCTGACGTTTGTTTACGAGACGCAACCGGTGCTGGGCGATCTGGTGATTTGCACCGCCGTGGTGCGTCGCGAGGCGAAGGAACAGGGCAAGCCCTTCGGGGCACACCTGGCACACATGGTGGTGCATGGTATGCTCCACCTACAGGGATACGATCACGAAACCGGCGCGGCCGATGCCGCCAGAATGGAAGCGCGCGAGCGCGAAGTTCTTGCCCGTTTCGGGATCCCCGATCCTTATGGCTGAATATGGACCCATCACCTAGTCGACCGTCACTGCTTGAACGACTTTCGCTCCTCCTGCTGGGCGAACCCGAAGACCGCGAACAACTGCTGCAGCTCCTGCGCGGTGCCCATGACCGCAACCTGATGGATGGCGACGCGCTCTCGATCATCGAAGGCGCGCTGTCCGTCTCCGAAATGCAGGTGCGTGACATCATGGTGCCGCGCGCACAGATGGATGTCGTCTCGATCCATGATTCGCTCGAAAAAGTCGTGGATTTCGCGCTCGACACCGCGCATTCGCGCTTCCCGGCGATCGGCGAGAGCAAGGACGACGTGATCGGCATCCTGCTGGCAAAGGATCTGCTGCGCCATTTCGCCGGCCGCGAGTTCGACCTGCGCGACAGCCTGCGTCCGGCGGTGTTCGTGCCGGAATCGAAGCGCCTGAACGTGCTGCTGCGCGAGTTCCGCGCCTCGCGCAACCACATGGCCATCGTCGTGGACGAATATGGCGGCGTCGCCGGCCTCGTCACCATCGAGGATGTGCTCGAACAGATCGTCGGCGACATCGAAGACGAATACGACTTCGACGAAGCCGCCGGCAACATCGTGCTCGACAACGCGGGCCGCTATCGCGTCAAGGCGACCACCGAGATCGAGGATTTCAACGCGGCCTTCGGTACGAGCTTCTCGGACGAAAATTTCGACACCGTCGGCGGACTGGTGATCTCCGAACTGGGCCGGTTGCCCAAGCGCAACGAAGTGGTCGTGATCGAAGGCATCCGCCTGCAGGTGCTGCGCGCCGATAGCCGCCGCGTCCATACCCTGCTGGTCGATCCGCAGAAGCGGCTGGCGCTCGAAACCCAAACAGCGCAGGCATGAAATTCCCGCCGTCCCTGCTGGCGGCGGCCTTGGGCGGTGCGAGCATCCTCGGCTTCGCGCCATTCGAAATCTTTCCGTTACCTTTTGTCACGCTCGCGCTGTTGTTCCGGCTCTGGCAGAAAGCCTCTCCACGTGGCGCGGCATGGCTCGGCTTCTGCTACGGCCTTGGCTTCTTTCTCGCCGGCGTGTCGTGGGTCTATGTCAGCCTGCACGACGTCGGCGGCATGGCCGCGCCGGTTGCAATTGCTGCGACGGTACTGTTCTGTGCCTACCTCGCGCTGTTCCACGCGCTGTCTGGTTACGCATACTGCCGTCTCGCCAGCGCCGAGTTTTTCAAGAATGCGTTGTTATTCGCGGGATTGTGGACGCTCACCGAATGGCTGCGCGGCTGGTTGTTCACTGGCTTCCCCTGGCTGGCACTCGGCTACTCGCAGACGCCGCCCAGCCCGCTCGCCGGCTACGCCGCCGTGCTTGGCAGCTACGGCATCGGCTTTCTCGTCGTGTTGATGGCTGCTTTGCTCGCCCTTGAGCCACGTCGTCGAGCTACTTTGCTGGCGATTGTCGCCATCATCACCGGCGGCGTACTGCTGCGCGGCATGGACTGGACGCAGCCGGCCGGCAAACCTGTCAATGTCAGCCTCCTGCAGGGCAACATACCGCAGAGCCTCAAGTGGGTGCCCGAGCGCCTGCCGCTGTCGATCGACACCTACGTCGACCTCGCGCAGAAGAATCCCGCCGCGCTGAACATCCTGCCGGAAACCTCGATCCCGCTGTTCTTCGATGAACTGCCACGCGACGTGTTGAAGGCGTTGACGCAGCACGGCGACGCGCTGCTCGGCATCGCCATTCGCCACCGCGAAGGTGGCTACGTGAATGGCGCCATCGCCGTTAGCAAAGATGCCGTCCCGCCAGCGCCGACTTTTCAAACCTACGCCAAGCAGCACCTTGTGCCCTTCGGTGAATACATTCCGCCGGGCTTCGACTGGTTCTTCAATCTGGTGCATATCCCGATGGCGGACTTTTCCGCCGGCCCGCGTGTGCAGCCAGCGCTGGAGATCGCTGGCCAGAAGATCGCTCCGAACATCTGCTACGAAGACCTGTTCGGCGAGGAGATCATCCGCGCCCTGCCGCAGGCGACGCTGCTGGTCAATCTGTCGAATACCGCCTGGTTCGGCGATTCGCTCGCCCAGCCGCAACACCTGCAGATCGCACGGCTGCGCGCCATGGAAACCGGCCGTACCATGCTGCGTGCGACCAATACGGGCATCACCGCGGCCATCGCGCCGGACGGGCGCGTGCTCGCTGCGCTGCCCGCCTTCACCGCCGGCGCGCTGCGCGTCGAGGCACAGGGCTTCGCCGGCCAGACGCCTTTTGCCCGCTGGGGCAACGCCCTCGCATTGCTAATCGCGATTGGCGCGATTTTGCCCACGTTCTTGCGGGCTTATCGGCAACGGCGAAGCCGGTAAAATCGCCTTTTATCGAATTTCCGCCTCGTTATGAAGCCAACGTTTCAAGAGATCATCCTGCGGCTGCAGGAATTCTGGAACCAGCAGGGCTGTGCGCTGCTGCAACCCTACGACATGGAGGTCGGTGCCGGCACCTCGCACACCGCCACCTTCCTGCGCGCCATCGGCCCGGAGCCGTGGAAGGCCGCCTACGTCCAGCCCTCGCGCCGCCCGAAAGACGGCCGCTACGGCGAAAACCCCAACCGCATGCAGCACTACTATCAGTATCAGGTGGTGCTCAAGCCCGCGCCGGCGAGCATCCTCGAGCTCTACCTCGGCTCGCTCGAAGCGCTCGGTTTCGACCTCAAGAAGAACGACGTGCGCTTCGTCGAGGACGACTGGGAAAACCCGACGCTCGGCGCCTGGGGCCTGGGCTGGGAGGTCTGGCTCAACGGCATGGAGGTCACGCAGTTCACCTACTTCCAGCAGGTCGGCGGCATCGACTGCAAGCCGATCACCGGCGAGATCACCTACGGCCTCGAACGGCTGGCGATGTACCTGCAGGGCGTCGAGAATGTCTTCGATCTCGTCTATGCGCCCGGCCTGAAGTACGGTGATGTCTTCCACCAGAACGAGGTGGAGCAGAGCGCCTACAACTTCGAGCACAGCAACGTCGAATTTCTTCTGACTGCTTTTGGCGCGCACGAGGGCAACGCGAAACACCTTATGGAGCAGAAGCTCGCGCTGCCGGCCTACGAACAAGTGCTCAAGGCCGCGCACACCTTCAACCTGCTCGACGCGCGCGGCGCCATCTCCGTCACCGAGCGCGCCGCCTACATTGGCCGCATCCGCAACCTCGCGCGCAGCGTCGCGCAAGCCTATCTCGACAGCCGTGCCCGCCTCGGCTTCCCGATGGCGCCGCAGGAACATGCCGCAGAAGTGTTGGCCAAGCTGGAGAAAGCGGCATGAAGAACCTGCTCGTTGAATTGTTCGTTGAAGAACTGCCGCCCAAGGCGCTCAAGAAGCTCGGCGAGTCTTTCGCCACCACGCTGGCCGCCAAACTGAAGTCCAGCGGGCTGGTCGATGAACCGGCCACGACGGCTTTTGCCTCGCCGCGTCGCCTCGCCGTGCATGTGACCAACGTCGCCGCGAAAGCCGCCGACAAGCAGGTCCAGCAGAAGCTGATGCCCGTCGCCGTCGCGCTCGACGCTGCCGGCAACGCCACGCCTGCGCTGCTCAAGAAACTCGCCGCACTTGGAAATGATGCCTCCGTCGTGCCGACCCTCAAACGTGCCATGGATGGCAAGGCCGAAGCGCTGTTCCTCGATAGCGTGGTCCCCGGCGCAACGCTCGCCGAAGGCTTGCAGGTTGCGCTGGAGGCAGCATTATCAGGACTGCCGATCCCGAAGGTGATGAGCTACCAGCTCGCCGACGGCTGGAGCAGCGTGAATTTTGTGCGCCCTGCGCACAAGCTGGTCGCGCTGCATGGCGCTGACGTGGTGCCGATCTCCGTGCTCGGCCTCACCGCCGGTCGCGAGACACAAGGCCATCGCTTCGAGGCGAAGAATTTGATCGTGTCGATCAAGGATGCCGACAGCTATGCGCAGCAGATGGAAAGCGAAGGCGCAGTGATCGCCAGCTTCGCCGCCCGCCGCGCCGAGATTGAGAAGCAGCTCAAGGCCGCCGCAGCCAAGGAAGGCCTGCAGCCGATCGAGGATGAGGCGCTGCTCGACGAGGTGACCGCGCTGGTCGAGCGCCCGAACGTGCTGACCTGCCAGTTCGAGAAGGAATTCCTCGACGTGCCGCAGGAATGCCTGATCCTGACGATGAAGGCCAACCAGAAGTATTTCCCGCTGCTCAAGGACGGCAAGCTGACCAACAAGTTCCTCGTCGTCAGCAACATCAATCCGGATGACGCTTCCGCCGTCATCGGCGGCAACGAGCGCGTGGTGCGCCCGCGTCTTGCCGACGCGAAATTCTTCTTCGACCAGGATCGCAAGAAATCGCTGGCCGACCGCATTCCGGGCTTGGCGAAGGTCGTCTATCACAACAAGCTCGGCACCCAGGGCGAGCGTGCCCAGCGTGTCGCGGCGATTGCCAGTGCGATCGGGCAACATCTCGGCGGCGAGAAGCTGGCTCAGCAAGCCGACCAGGCCGCGCTGCTCTCGAAGGCCGACCTGCTCACCGACATGGTCGGAGAGTTTCCCGAGCTGCAGGGCATCATGGGCCGCTACTACGCGCTGCACGACGGCCTGCCCGGCGAGATCGCCGACGCGATCGAGGACCACTACAAGCCGCGCTTCGCCGGCGACGAACTGCCGCGCGGCCAGGTGGGCCTCTGCGTCGCGCTGGCCGACAAGCTGGAGACGCTGGCCGGCATGTTCGGCATCGGCCAGCTGCCGACCGGCGACAAGGATCCCTTCGCGCTGCGCCGCCATGCGCTGGGCGTGATCCGCATGCTGATCGAACAGGATCTGCCGCTGGATCTCGCGTGGCTGTTCGGTGCCGCCAACGTCGCTGACACCAAAGTCGCCGGGCAACTCTCCGATTTCATCTACGAACGTCTTGCCGGCAGCCTGCGCGAGCAAGGCTACTCGGCGCTGGAAGTCGATGCCGTCGTCAGCCTGCGGCCGCAGCGCCTCGGCGACATCCCGAAGCGCCTCGCCGCCGTGCGCACCTTCGCCGCGCTGCCCGAAGCTGCCAGCCTCGCCGCCGCCAACAAGCGCGTCGGCAACATCCTCAAGAAAGTCGGCGCTGACGTGACGGCACAAGTCGATGCCGTGCTGCTCAAGGAGCCTGCCGAGTTGGCACTCAATGCCGTGCTCGCCGAGGTCAAACCCAAGGCTGACGCCGCGTTTTCTGCCGGCGACTACGCGGCGTCGTTGCAGGCGCTCGCCGCGCTCAGGACGCCGGTGGATGCCTTCTTCGACAAGGTGATGGTGAATGTCGAGGATGCCGCGTTGCGTAACAACCGCCTCGGTCTGCTGGCGATCCTGCATCAGGCGATGAACCGCGTCGCCGATCTCTCGAAGTTGAGCGCATGAAACTCATCATCCTCGATCGCGACGGTGTCATCAACCACGACTCCGATCTCTATATCAAGTCGCCGGACGAATGGATCCCGATCCCCGGCAGCCCAGAAGCGATCGCGCGGCTCAACCAGTGGGGCTATCGCGTCGTCGTGTGCACCAATCAGTCGGGCATCGGCCGCGGCTTGTTCGGCATGGATACCTTGAACGCGATCCACGACAAGATGATCAAGTCCGTCGCCCATGTCGGCGGCAGCATCGACGCGGTGTTTTTCTGTCCGCACACGAATGCCGACAACTGTGAGTGCCGCAAGCCCAAGCCCGGCATGCTCAAGGAGATCGCCGCGCGCTACAACGTCAGCCTCACCGGCGTGCCGGTGGTCGGCGATTCGCTGCGCGACCTCGAATCGGCGGTGGCGGTGGGTGCGCAACCGATCCTCGTGCTGACCGGCAAGGGCAAGAAGACCGAAAAGGATTCCGCCCTGCCCAGCCACAGCTTCGTTTTCCCGGACCTCGCTTCCGCCGTGGCACATCTCACGACATGATCTTCCTGCGTTCTCTCCTGTTTATGCTCGTGATGACGGTGACGACCGTGCTGATCGTGACCGCGCTGTTGCTGGTGTTCTGGCTGCCGACCCGCCAGCGCCGACTTTTCGTGATGCCCTGGATCCACTTCGTGATGTGGCTGATCGAACATCTGCTCGGCATCAGGACGCGCATCGTGGGCGCGGAAAACATTCCCGCCGTGCCCTGCGTCATCCTCAGCAAGCACCAATCGGCGTGGGAAACCTTCGCGCTGCAAACCATCTTCACCTTGACCTCCTTCGTCTACAAGAAGGAGCTGCACTGGCTGCCCTTCTTCGGCTGGGGTCTCAAGCTGATGCCCTTCGTCGGCATCGACCGCGCGGCCGGCAAGCAGGCGCTGAATCAGGTGGCCGAGCGTGGCAAGCAGCGCCTCGCCGAGGGCTACAGCGTGATCGTGTTTCCCGAGGGCACGCGTGTGCCGCCTGGACAGAAGCGCCGCTACAAGGTTGGTGGCGCCTTCCTGGCCGCCGCCGCCGGTGCGCCCGTCGTGCCGGTCGCGCTCAATTCCGGCGAGTGTTGGCGCCGTCAGGCCTTCCTCAAGACCCCCGGCACGGTTACCGTCAGTATCGGCCCGAGCATCGATCCGGCCGGCAGGACCGCCGAGGAAGTGAATGCACTTGCCGAACGCTGGATCGAAGCCGAGATGCAGCGCATCAGCCCGCATCTTTATCGTCATGCCGCCCCACACCCCGCAACTGAATCTGCGGCTTGATGCCGCGACCGACAGCAAGGATTCGCCCTGGCAGGCGGGCGGCACGATCGTTTATCTGGGTAGCCGCCTGACGCTGGTGCTCGATACCGCGGCGCGCGAGCCCTTGCGCATCGATGGCGAATTGCATCTACCCCTGCCGCCGGCGGCGACGCCACGCCAGATCCGCGATGCGGCGGAAAGCTGGCTGCGCGACGAAGCGCTGCGGGTATTTACCGAAAAGTCGGCGCTGGCGGGACGGCACCCCGTGCGCGTCGTCCTGTGTTTCGGCAAGCGCGGCGACTGGGCAAAGCGTGAGGGCGGTGATGATGGCGAAGGCGACCTGCTGCGCTGCCATTGGCGCTTGATCGAACAGCCGCTCGCCGTCGTCGAGCAGGTGCTGGGCCATGCGCTGTCGCAGGGGTCGGCAACGTCGGCCAGCGACGACCTGTTCGCCCTGCACTAATGCCGGACCAGCTCGAGCTGTTTCGCTTCGCTCCGCCGTTGGGCGGCCAGGCGACCCAATCCCATCACATCATCCTCGCCGGCCGTATCGTCGGTTATACGCTGCGCCGCGACCGGCGGCGGCTGGCAATGCGCATCGACGAGCGTGGCCTGGCGGTCGGTGCGCCGCGCAATGTGCCACTGGCAGAAATCGAGGCGTTTCTGCGCAGCCATGGCGACTGGGTGCTGGAAAAGCTCGACGAACATGCCGGCAAGGCAGCGCGGCGCCACCTGACTATCCATGATGGCGCATGCCTGCCGGTGCTGGGCGCGGAAGTGCGCGTGCGCGTGACGTCTGGTGGTAATCGCGGCTACTGGCATGACGGTGGAAGCGGTGGCGAACTCTGGCTCGCCGCGCGGCCGGCCGCCGATCTGTCCCTGCTGGCACGGCGGGCATTGCAGCGGCGCGCACTGGAACACTTCCGGCCGCGCCTGATCGACATGGCGGGGCAGATCGGCCGCGCAGTGCCGCCGCTGGGCCTGAGCTCCGCGCGTACGCGCTGGGGCAGCTGCAGCGCGAGGAGCGGCATCCGGCTCAACTGGCGCCTGATCCACCTGCCCCCGGCGACCATCGATTACGTGATTGCCCACGAAGTAGCGCATCTGGTCGAGATGAACCACGGGGCGCGCTTCTGGCGGCTGGTTGAGCGCATTTACCCGGACTGGCGTGCCGCGCGTGCCGCCCTCAAGCAGGAAGGCGCCGCGCTGCCGCTGATTTAGGCCAGCAGTTCTTCGTCGGGATCGCGGAACTGTGCGCGGATGGCCAGCACCTCGTCGCGCCGGGCCAGGAAGGCATCGGCGCAGTTTGGATCGAAGTGCGAACCGCGATTTTCGCGAATGAAATCCCAGGCCGCGTCGAATTCCCAGGCCTTCTTGTAAGGCCGGGCGGAGGTCAGCGCATCGAACACGTCGGCGACTGCGACGATGCGGCCGAAGAGCGGGATGTCCTCGCCCTTCAGTCCGCGCGGATAGCCGCTGCCGTCGAATTTCTCGTGATGGGTCCAGGCGATTTCGGCGGCGGTTTTCAGGGTCGGCGCCGACGAATCACGCAGGATTTCCCAGCCAATCGTGGCATGCTGCTTCATCACTGCAAACTCTTCCGGCGTCAGCTTGCCCGGCTTGAGCAGGATCATGTCCGGGGTGCCAAGCTTGCCGACATCGTGCATTGGGGCGGCTTCGAGAATGAGTTCCTGCCGGGCCGCGTCGAGGCCGATGCCGGCGGCGATCAGCTTCGAGTAGTGCGCCATGCGCTGGATATGCGCGCCGGTTTCCGGGTCGCGAAACTCGGCCGCGCGCGCCAGCCGGAACACGGCTTCGCGCTCGCGTTCCCGGATCTCCGCCGTCGCCTTGTCGACTTCGGCTGCGAGCCAGGCCGCGCGGTCGGTGAGTGCCAGATGGCTTTTGCGGATCGCGAGCATGTTCTTCACCCGCGAGGTGAATTCGATGCGATCGATCGGCTTGGTGAGGAAGTCGCTGGCGCCGGTCTCGAGGGCGCGGTAGCGCACTTCCTTTTCGTGGTCGGCGGTGACCATCAGGATCGGCACATCCGCCTTGCTCGGCACGGCCCGCAGGCGCTGGATGAACTCGATGCCGTCCGGCGCGGGCATCATGTAGTCGACGATGACGAGATCGGGGTTACCGTCGATGCACCATTGCAGACCAGCCGCCGAATCGGTGAACCCGATCGGCTTGCAGCCCTCGATGCGGCTGACCAGCGCCTGCATCAGGGTGACGTTGATCTGGGTGTCATCGACGATGACGACGTTCATAGTGCTTGATTCCGGAGAGACGGAATGCTGATTCTAGCGGATCGCGTTCAGAGCGAAAGATCCGGGGTCAGCCGGCTGGCGAGATAGCGCTCGAGGTGGCGGTCGGTGATGCTGATGTGGCTGATGAACCAGTCCAGCAGCAGGAACTGGCAGCGGAAGGCGAGCCGCAGCGTGGAGGTCTGGCCGCTACGGATTTCGGCGAATAGGGCGTCGAGGAATTCGCGGAACTTGGCATGCTGCTGGTGATGCTCGGCCTGCGGCGAATGCGGATAGCCGTGTGCCTCCATCAGGCGCTCTTCGACGTCGAAATGCTCCATCGTGACTTCGATCAGCTTAGCTATGAGCTGTTCGGCCCGGCCGGTGGCGTCTTCCTGCAGCGCTTCCGCCAGCGCGACGATGTGGCTGAAAATCACCTGGTGCATTTCATCCAGCCCGGCGAAGCCGATCAGGTATTCGGGATGCCACTGGGCGAGGCTGTCGCTCTCACCCGCATCGACGAGGTGATTGCGGTTGGCCTGGCGGCAGCGCTGCCAATATACCGCCGCCGGCGTGTCACCGGGGTTGTGTTCGAGGCAATCGCTGAATAGCGTCAGCGCATCATCCATGCGGCGAAAATGATAGTGGGCCAGCGCATCCTCGAAGGTGTCGCGGCTGGAGAGCTTGGCTGCCTTGAGGGCCGGCGGGTCGGCATCGAAGACTTCGTAGATCGACTGGGCGAGGTGCTTGCCGCGTACGCGCACGCGATCGATGAAGCGGATCGAGAAATCGCCCGCATGACGGATGCTGTTGAGCGTGTGCTGGGTCAGCAGCACCGGCGTTTGATAGGTCTTCGTCAGCGTCTCGACGCGCGACGCGAGGTTGACCGCGTCGCTGATCACGGTAACTTCCATGCGCTTGCTGCCGCCGATGACCCCAAGCATCAGCAGGCCCGAATTGAGGCCGATGCCGATGCGGATGTCGCTGCCATGGCGGCGTTCCGGATGGTCGGGTGGCAATTCCGCCAACTGCACCGAGCGCTGGGCATTGAAGTTGTTGAGCTCCGCCAGCATGCCTAGCGCCGCATGCAAGGCGTCGTCGCCGCGCGAGGGAAACAGCGCCATTACCGAGTCGCCGATGTATTTGTCGATGAAGCCGCCATGGGACAGCACCACCGGCTCCATGAAGCTCAGGTAGGCATTGATGAAGTCGAAACACTGTTGCGGCGACATCCGTTCCGACAGCGACGCGAAGCCGCGGATGTCGGAAAACAGGATGGTCATCTTCTTCTCGGCCTGGTTGCCCCAATCGACATCGAGGATGCTTTCCTTGCCCAGCAGCTCTACCAGCTGGGGCGGAACGAAGCGGGAGTAGGCCGTCTGCAGGTTGGCCAAGCGTTTTTCCACGCCCTGCCGCGTGGCAATTTCGGTATCGAGGCGTGCCCTCAACCGGCGCAGCTCATCATCCGCGCTGGGTTGTGGCAGAGGATCGGAGGGGTCGCCAAGCTTGGCCATTTGCTGCATTGTAGTAACAAAGCGCAAGCAAATGACAATCGGCAGTAATTGGTGGGCCCGCAGATCGCCCGCCTCGGCATGCCGACATGTGTGCTGCAGATGTCGATTTCGCGCGCAATCAAAAATCGAAAGCAATGCCCGCGTTAATTCCTTGTATCCAATAGTCGGATGTTCTCGCTGTATAGCTGGGTCGGGCCGGCGTGCCGGGCTGATTGAGATTGATTGTGGTGTCGATGACGTCTTCCGGACGCACGATGTTGCTCAGATAGGTCAATTGGTAGCCGGCAAAGACTCTGGTATTCGGGTTAATCCGGTAGGAAAGGTGCGCAGCCAATTCCGGTGCCAGGGCTAACCGATCCTTACGATACGTGCCGATGTTCGATGGTTGGGCAAGGAGGCCTCCGGCTTGTGTAGAACTGGAACCAAGAGCAGGCGTGATGGTGGTTGCGCCGTTGATTTGAGCTTTGCTGAATGCCATGCCGATGGCGACCTTCGCCTGCCATGTCAGCACCCATGGCCCGTTGACCACATCCCCTTTCAGCCCAAGATCGAGGCCATGAAAATTGTTGGTGGTAGCAAACCGGTCGGAGGCATCGAAAGTGGAACCGGCAATCGGGAAGCTTAAACCGAGTTGGTGGGTGGCGATGTCCAGCTTCTCTGCCAGACGCAGATAGCGGTAGCCGATCAATCCATAGACCCTGCCCGTTGAGCAAGCTGGGCAGATCTCCTTGTGCAACACCAAGTCGACACCCATCGGACGCGAGGTCTCGCGGATGTCGATGCGACCACTCACTAAGCCAGGGTAGGTCAGCAGAAGTGCATCCTGCTGGCCTGTCGCGGTATTCAGGAACGGTCGTGTCAATATCGGGTAGTCACCCGCGCCGGCGGCAAAGGCCGTGTCATTGTTCACTATCCCGAAAACACTCCCTTCCCAGCCTTTGGTACGCGCGGAATCAGACCAGAAGCCGAAACGGAGGCGAGCACCGGAGGCCGAGCCGTCCGTGTTATCCCCAACCCGAAAGAGCGAGGTTGTCGTGGCAGAGGACAAGATGCCCGCCTGGGCCTGGGGCGTACCCAACGGGCTTGCGGTGGCGAGCACCGGCGAACCTTGGCCCTTCCCAAACCAATACAAGTATTCCGCTGTGAACCAACGGCCAGCGTCGCTTTCCGGCGTCAAACGTGGCTGAAGTTCAGGCTCCGCAGCATTCAGTTGGCTGACTGCGGACAGCAGGAAAATGGCTGCGATGCCTGCGATGTAATGGCGGGTTCTTTTCATGTGTCACCCTTGATGGTCCGAACTCAGTCCGAAGACAGGTAATTCACGCCTGCGTGGTATATGCATCTTAAGCCTGCACAGGGGAGTACCGGACGAAAACCTTAAAAGTGGCGTTTTTTCGTAGGGGGTTTGGGGACAAGGAGCAGCCAATATCAATGGCTACGGGTCATTTCCAGTTCGACCTCCACACCGACAGCGGCTTCCATCACGCGATCGACTAGAGCGGCATCCCTAAAGGCGGTCCCCGAAGCAAAAGGGCCTCTGGCATTACAGAGGCCAGACATGAAAAGAGCCCGCATCGCTACGAGCTCTTTATTTTTGGTGGGCCCGCTGGGACTCGAACCCAGGACCAAAGGATTATGAGTCCTCTGCTCTAACCGACTGAGCTACAGGCCCACGGTCCGAACGCCGCTTTGCCGACTTTGCCTTGACGTGCAATCGCACTGTCTGTGGCTCATCTTCTAGCTGCGCACGGCCCGGTGAAAACTATTCGCTGCCGTCGAGGAAGCTGCGCAGTTTTTCCGAGCGCGACGGGTGGCGCAGCTTGCGCAGTGCCTTCGCTTCGATCTGGCGAATGCGTTCGCGCGTGACGTCGAACTGCTTGCCGACTTCTTCCAGCGTGTGGTCGGTGTTCATTTCGATGCCGAAGCGCATGCGCAGCACCTTGGCTTCGCGCGGCGTCAGGCTGTCGAGTACGTCCTTGGTGATTTCGCGCAGGGATGCGAACAGCGCGGCGTCGGATGGTGCCAGCGTCGACTGGTCCTCGATGAAATCGCCGAGATGGGAGTCGTCGTCGTCGCCGATTGGCGTTTCCATCGAGATCGGCTCCTTGCTGATCTTGAGGATCTTGCGGATCTTGTCCTCGGGCATTTCCATCTTGATCGCCAGCGTGGCGGGATCGGGTTCCTGCCCGGTTTCCTGCAGGATCTGGCGCGAGATGCGGTTCATCTTGTTGATGGTCTCGATCATATGCACCGGGATGCGGATGGTGCGCGCCTGGTCGGCGATCGAACGCGTGATCGCCTGGCGAATCCACCACGTCGCATAGGTCGAGAACTTGTAGCCGCGGCGGTATTCGAACTTGTCCACCGCCTTCATCAGACCGATGTTGCCTTCCTGGATCAGGTCGAGGAACTGCAGGCCGCGGTTGGTGTACTTCTTGGCGATGGAGATCACCAGGCGCAGGTTGGCCTCGGTCATCTCGCGCTTGGCGCGGCGGGCCTTGGCTTCGCCGGTGGACATCTGCTTGTTGATGTCCTTGAGTTCCTTGAGCGGAATGCCGATGCGGTTTTGCAGGTCTATCAGCCGTTGCTGCTCTTCGAGCACGGCCGGCGCGGCGCGCATTAGCGCGGACGCGTAGGGCTTGCCGGACTGGACTTCGTGCTTGAGCCACTCCATGTCGGTTTCATTGCCCGGGAAGACTTTGATGAAGTGCGGGCGGGGCATGTGCGCCTTATCGACGCAGAGATGCAGGATCTTGCGCTCGTGGTTTCTGACTGCCTCGACCATGCCGCGCACTGAGTCGCACAGGCGCTCGATGGCGCGTGCGGTGAAGCGGATGTTCATCAGTTCGGCGGAGATCTGCTTCTGGATGCGCAGATAGCCCTTGTCCTGCGAGCCCTTCTTGACCAGCGCCGGCATCAATTTGCCGTACAACTGGTGGATGATTGCGAAGCGCTCCAGCGCATTTTGCTTGAGCTGCAGCAGCGACGCGGAGACGCGGGCCTCGGCCGCTTCCTCGTCATCCATGTCGATGTCGTCTTCCAGCTCATCGCTCTCGACATCATCCCTGCCGGCCTTGGCTTCGATGTCCTCGTCGGGTGCGTCCGGATCGATCAGGCCATCGACCAGTTCGTCGATACGCATCTCCTCGAGGGCAACCTTGTTGGCCATTTCAAGGATCTCGGTGATCGTCGTCGGGCAGGCGGAAATCGCCAGCACCATATGCTTCAGGCCATCCTCGATACGCTTGGCGATCTCGATTTCGCCCTCGCGGGTCAGCAGTTCGACCGTGCCCATCTCGCGCATGTACATGCGCACGGGGTCGGTGGTACGGCCGAATTCCGAATCGACTGACGACAGGGCCTGCTCGGCCTCTTCCTCGGCTTCGTCGGCATCGACCGGGGCGGAAGCCTGTTCGGCGAGCAGGATTTCTTCTGGCGCGGGCGCTTGGTCGAAGACCTGAATGCCCATGTCGTTGAAGGTGCTGATAATCGACTCGATCTGCTCGGCATCGACGATATCGTCCGGCAGGTGGTCATTAATCTCGGCGTAGGTCAGGTAGCCGCGTTCCTTGCCCAGCGTGATCAGGCTCTTCAAGCGCGTACGACGAGATTCGAGATCGGCCGTGGTCGGTTGGGCCTGTTCGAGGGCGGCTAGCATCTGCTTGTCGCGGAGCTTCTTCGCCTTGGCCGACAGTTTGACAGGGGCGGCTTCGGGCGCGGGCGCGGCCACAGGGGCGGGTGCGACAGAAATCGGCGCTGGCTCGACGGCAACCGGCTTGGCAGCCTTGCCCGGCTTGACGGCTTCGACTGGTACCGCCTTGGCCTTGATTTCCGCTGCCTTATGGACCGATTTCGGTACAGACTTGGCTGTCAGTTTGACTGCGGGCTTGGCCACGGATTTCGCCGCGGGCTTGGCGACCGGTTTCTTTGCTACCGGCTTGGCCGGAGCAACCGGTTTGACGGCCTTCTTGGCCAACGGTTTCGCGGCCGGCTTGGCCATGGGCTTTGCGGGCTTGCCCGTTGTCTTGACCGCCTTGGCGGCAGGCTTATGGGAAATGGCTTTGCTCGGCTTCGCGGCGGTTTTGGGCATGGACTCGACTCGGTTCGAGGGAAAACCTGTAATTATACACTTTATAGATCAAGCGCTTTTGCGCGCAAGGAGCTCCGCGAGCGTGCGTCGCTCATCGGCGGTAAGGTTGCACGCCCGCGCCTTGGCGTTCAGTGCGTCGATCTGGCGGCGCAGGTCGCGCCCGCGCAGGCGTTCGACCACATCGGTAAAAATGGTTTCCTGCTCGCCCTCGTCTCCGGCCGCTGTTTCGATCTGTGCGGCCAGGTGGGCAATGATTTCCTCATGCACGCTGCCGCGAAAATGTTCGAGGACCAACCCCAGGTTGTTGCCCGGCAAGGCGGCATGTTCAACCGCCTCGGCCACGGCCAGCAGGGCTTCACCTTCGGCGCTATCGCGTGCGATCAGCTCCAGCGGCAGCCGGGCGGCGCGTTCCGGGCGGCTCAGCACGGTCAGGAGCAGGCTGTGCTCCAGCGAGTTGGGTGCCGGCCGCGCACGCGCGGGCGGTGGTGCAAACTGGCCATATGAGCGGTTACGAGCCAAGGGCTTGAGGCCGCACTGTGCCTCAAGTTCGGCCTGCGAAAGTTGTGCGAGCTTGGCGATTTCCTGGGTGATCTGCACGCGCAGGACCGGCGCGGATATCTTTTGCAACAAGGGTTTAGCCTCGCTGACCAGCTTGGCGCGACCTTCCGCCGTGCGGGTATTGCTCTCCTGCTTCAACTTGCGGATGAGGAAGTCACTCAGGCGGGCGGCGTTCTGCGTCTGCTGGACGAAGGCTTCGCGACCATGCTCGCGGACGAATTCGTCCGGGTCCTGATCGCCGTCCATAGTCAGAAATTCGACGCTCTTCCCGTCGACGAGGTATTCGAGGCTGACTTCCATGGCGCGCTTGGCGGCGCGTTCCCCCGCGGCATCACGGTCGAAGCAGAACACGACGCGGTCAGCCAGCCGGATCAGGCGCTGGATGTTGCTGCCGGTGGCGGCCGTGCCGAGCGTCGCGACGACGTTCTCGACACCGTTTTGGGCGAGGCCAACGACATCCATGTAGCCCTCGACGACGAGGACCATGTCCTGTTCTTGGATCGCCTTGCGCGCCTGCGGCAGGCCGTAGAGCTCCTCACCCTTGTGGAAGAGCGGTGTTTCCGGCGAATTCAGGTACTTGGGCTCGCCTTGGCCGAGTACGCGCCCGCCGAAGCCGATGATGTTGCCACGCGTGTCCTGGATCGGGAACATGACGCGGTCGCGGAAGCGATCGTAGCGGCGGCCCTGCTCGTTTTCGATGACGAGGCCGCATTCGACCATGGCCGGATCGGCGTAATCAGTGAAGACTTGCTGGAGGCCCTGCCAATCGTCGGGTGCATAGCCGAGGCCATAGCGGGCGGCGATCTCGCCGGTCAGCCCGCGGCCTTTCAGGTAGTCGATGGCCTTGGGCGAGGCTTTGAGCTGGTCCTTGTAGAAGCGCGCCGCGCGCGCCATGCGCTCGGTCAGGGGCTGCTGCTTCGCCTTTTCCTGCGCACGGATACCGACCTCGCGCGGTACCGGCATGCCCAGCTGGCCGGCAAGTTCCTCGATCGCCTCGATGAAACCGAGGCCGCTGTACTGCATGACGAAGCCGATCGCGCTGCCATGCGCGCCACAGCCGAAGCAGTGATAGAACTGCTTGGCTTGGCTGACCGTAAAGGAAGGCGTTTTTTCCGAGTGGAAAGGGCAGCAGGCCTGGTAGTTGGCGCCGGCCTTCTTGAGCGTGATATAGCGCTCAACCACGTCGACGATGTCGACGCGGGCGAGCAGCTCTTGTATGAAGCTTTCCGGTATCACCCGGAGATTATGCGCCGATGGAGAGCTTTGCTTTCACCAACTTGGAGACTTCGCCCATGTCGGCGCGGCCGGCGATCTGCGGTTTGACCAGCGCCATTACCTTGCCCATGTCGGCAGGGGTTTTCGCCCCGGAATCGGCGACGGCCTTGGCAACGATGGCGGCCACTTCGTCGGCACCCATCGCCTGCGGCATGTAGGCCGTCAGTACGCCGACCTCGAACTTCTCGGCGTCGGCCAGATCCTGGCGCTTTGCAGCCTCGTACTGAGTGATCGAATCCTTGCGCTGCTTGAGCATCTTCTCGATCACGGCGATCACCTGCGCATCGTCGAGCGTGATGCGCTCATCGACTTCCTTCTGCTTGATCGCCGCCAGCAACAGACGGATCGCGCCGAGGCGCGCGGTTTCCTTCGCCTTCATGGCGGATTTCATGTCTTCGGTGATGCGGTTTTTCAAGCTCATCGATATGTTCTCCACAAACACAAAAACCGCCCCCCTTCACGGTTGGGGCGGTATCTGCTGGCGATCTAAACGGATCAGTACAGCTTGGGCGGCAGGAGCTGACTGCGGATGCGCTTGTGATGGCGCTTCACGGCGGCAGACAGCTTGCGCTTGCGCTCGGAAGTGGGCTTCTCGTAGAACTCGCGGGCGCGAAGTTCGGTGAGCGTGCCGGCCTTTTCGATGGTGCGCTTGAAGCGACGGATGGCAATTTCGAAAGGCTCGTTTTCCTTGACGCGAATACCGGGCATGCGGGCTTCCTAACAGGGTTGATGTGACAAAGAGGCGCGGATTTTAGCCATTTCCGGACGCTTGTCAAAGTAAAATTTGCCGATGTTGGTATTAGGTATCGAATCCTCCTGCGACGAAACCGGCCTCGCCCTCTATGACGATGAGCGGGGTCTGCTCGCCCATGCGGTGCATTCGCAGGTGGCGATGCACGAGGATTACGGCGGCGTGGTGCCCGAACTGGCCTCGCGCGACCATATTCGCCGGCTCGCCCCGCTCCTGCAGCAGGTCCTGGCTGAGGCGGGGGTTGCCAAGGCGGACATCGACGCCATCGCCTATACCGCCGGGCCGGGGCTGGCCGGCGCATTGCTCACCGGCGCGAGCTTCGCCGAAGGACTGGCGCTGGCGCTGGACGTGCCGGCGTTGCCGGTGCATCACCTCGAAGGCCATCTGCTCTCTCCCCTGCTGTCGAGCGAACCGGCCGGCTTTCCCTTCATCGCCCTGCTGGTGTCCGGCGGACACACGCAGATCATGTGCGTGCAGCACGTCGGACACTACGAACTGATGGGTGAATCGCTCGATGACGCCGCCGGCGAGGCCTTCGACAAGACCGCGCAACTGCTTGGCCTTGGCTACCCCGGCGGGCCGGCGGTGGCGCAACTGGCGGAATCAGGTACGTCGGGCAAGTTCAAACTGCCGCGGCCGATGCTTAACAGTGGCGATTTCACCTTCAGTTTTTCCGGCCTCAAGACAGCGGTGTTGACCGCTGCGCGCGAGCGCCCGCTCTCGGCGCAGGACAAGGCCGATCTGGCGGCGGAGTTCCAGGAAGCGGCCACCGAGGTACTGGCGACCAAGGCGCTGGCGGCCTGCCGCGCGCGGGGCTTGAAGACGCTGGTTGTTGCCGGCGGCGTCGGGGCGAACAAACGTCTCCGTGCGCGGCTCGACGCGGCGGCGAAAAAACAGGGCGTGCGCGTGTGCTACCCGGAAATGGCCCTATGTACCGACAACGGCGCGATGATCGCCTTCGCTGGCGCCCAGCGCTTGCTGGCAGGCGAGGCTAAGACAGAAAACGGCGCATTCGTCGTTAAGCCGCGCTGGCCGCTGGCCACGGACTAAGCCTTCTTTTTCTTGCTACCGATGGCGTTCTCGGTACCGGCAATCAGCCGGCCGAGGTTGCCGCGATGCCGCCAGATCAGCAGGAGGCACATCGTTCCGATGACGACCGCAACTGCGCCAGGGCCGTGCCAGGCCAGCGCGAGCGTCGGCGCCACGGCGGCGGCGGTGATCGCGGCAAGCGACGAATAGCGTGACACGAGGGCCGTCGCCAGCCAGACGGCCGCCGCGCCGAGCGCGATCCAGCCATCCAATCCGATCAATATACCGATGGCCGTGGCGACGCCTTTGCCGCCCTTGAACTTGAGGAACAGCGGGTAGAGGTGGCCAAGAAACGCGGCGAGTCCGGTCAGCGCGATTGCCATCTCGCCAGCGCCGACTTTCGCGACCAGCCACATCGCAAACAAACCTTTTGAAGCGTCGCCAAGCAGGGTCAGCAGGGCCGCCGCCTTGTTGCCGGTGCGCAGCACGTTGGTCGCTCCGGGATTGCCCGAGCCAAAGCTGCGCGGGTCGGCGAGGCCGAATAGCTTCGAGACGATCACCGCAAACGGCAGCGAGCCGATCAGGTAGCCGAGGATTAGGTAAAGCGCGAGGGTTTCCATAGAATGCCCCGGATTGTAAACAAGGCCGCGATATGGATTTCATATTTATTGAAGACATGCGTGTCGAGGCGCATGTCGGCATCTACGACCGCGAACGGGCCGCGCCGCAGACGCTCGACCTCTCGCTGATCTTCGGCGTGCCCGATGAGGCGGCGCAGGACGACGACATCGCCAAGACCATCGACTATGCCGTGGTGATCGCCCGCATCCGCGAAGAGCTCGCGGCACGTCACTTCAACCTGCTCGAAACCCTCGGCGAATACCTCATCGGCCTGCTGCTCGACGAGTTTCGCGCGCCGTGGGTCAAGGTCTCGATCGCCAAGGTCGGCATCGCGCGTGGCGTCAGGCGCGTCGGGGTGCAGATCGAACGGGCCCGACAAGAGAAAAAGTGAGCGCGACTTCCGAGCTGATCTACGCGGTCGGCATGGCCGCCGTGGCGGTCAACGCCGCCTCGGCGGTGCTTGAAACCGAGGACAAGCACATGGACCTGGTCGGTGCGACCATCGTCGGCCTGGCCGCCAGCCTCGGTGGCGGCACGGTACGCGACATCCTGCTCAACCGTCCGGTATTCTGGCTGGCGAACGTCGACTATCTGGTTTGCGGACTGCTGAGCGTGGTAGCCACCTTCGTGCTGGCACGGCGCATCCGCATCCGTCCGGGCCTGTTCGTCATTCCCGATGCCGTCGGCCTCGCTCTGTTCACCGTGGTCGGCACGCAGATCGCGCTGGCAAATGGCGTGCACTGGCTGCCGGCCTCGATCCTGGGCGTCGTCACCGGTGCGTTCGGCGGCATGCTGCGCGACATCCTTGTCAATGAAGTGCCGCTGGTGATGCGCCCCGGCACGCTGTATGTCACGGCGTCCTGGCTCGGCGCATTGGTGCTGGCCGGCACCTTCCACCTGGGTGTCAGCGAGGCAGTCAGCGCTACCGCGGGCGGCTTGCTGGTGCTGGCGCTGCGGCTGCTGGCGATTCGCTATCGGATCGGTCTGCCGACCTACAAGTCAAGATAAAAGTCGGCGCTGGCAGGACGGCACCACCCGCAGATTTACGCCTGTCCGCACTCGACGATTTTCGGCAGCAGCACGCGCAACAGGTCGTGCGGATGCACGCCGACAAGATAGCCGCGCTGGCCGCCGTTGATGTAGATCAGCGGCAGGTCGAGGATGGTCTTCTCCATGCACACGGGTAGCTTCTTCTTCGTGCCGAAGGGTGAGCAGCCGCCGACGAGGTAGCCGGTGTGGCGATGGGCGTCGTCGGGTGTGCAGGGCGCGACCTTCTTTACGCCGAGTTGGCGCGCAAGTTCCTTCGTCGATACCTTGCGATCACCATGCATCAGCACGATCAGGGGTTTCTTCGCCTCGTCCTCCATCACCAACGTTTTCACCACGGCGTGCTCGGCGACGTTGAGTTCGCGCGAAGACACTTTCGTGCCGCCGTGCTCCTCATAAGCGTAGAGATGATTGGAATGCGCAATGCGGTTCTTCTGGAGAAACTGGGTTGCCGGCGTTTCCGGCGGACGTTCTAGGGTTTTCATGTCAGCCTCGCGGATGATGCTGCGCGTGCAGTTCCTTCAGGCGCGCGCGGGCCACATGAGTATATATCTGTGTCGTCGAGATGTCGGCATGACCTAGCAACAGTTGCACCACGCGCAGATCGGCACCGTGATTGAGCAGGTGCGTCGCGAAGGCGTGGCGCAGCACGTGCGGCGAGATCTTTTCGCGGGGTATTCCGGCGGTGACCGCGTGCTTCTTGATCAGCGCCCAGGCCATCTGGCGTGTCATGCCTGCGCTGCTCTTGCGTGCCGTGACGAAGACGTAGTCCGAATTCCTGCCCTTGAGCAGTGCCGGCCGGCCTTCTCCGAGCCAGCGTGTCAGCCAGTCGGCGGCGACTTCGCCGAGCGGGACGAGGCGTTCCTTGCCGCCCTTGCCGAAGGTGCGCACGACGCGGTCGTCGAGGCTCAGTGAAAACAATTTCAGGCCGACCAGTTCCGACACGCGCAGGCCGGTGGCGTAGAGCAGTTCGAGCAACGCGCGGTCACGCAGACCGAGGGGGGTAGCGACATCCGGTGCGGCGAGCAGGGCCTCGACGTTGATTTCGGACAGCGTCTTCGGAAAGCGCTCCGTCAGCACCGGCGGCTGGATGTTGAGCAGCGGATCGGTGGTGATGCGTCCTTGCTCGATCAGCCAGCGGTAGAAACGGCGCTGCGCGGCTTGCAGCCGGCGCAGGGTGGTCGGGCGCGGGCGGGGTTCGCGTGCGTGCAGATGGGCGAGATAGGCGTCGATGTCCGTTTCGCACGCATTGGGCAACGCGACATTGCGGGCGGCGAGCCAGCCGGCGAACAGGGCGAGGTCGGAACGGTAGGCGGCCAGCGTGTTCTTCGCTAGTCCGTCGGCGAGCCAGAGCGCGTCGACGAATTCGTCCAGCAGCGGGCTACAGACTTCCTTCATGCTGGAGCAGCCAGCGCTTCACGTCGAGCAGGAAGCCGCCGCGCTGGCGGGCAAATCCACCCAGCCCCTGATTGGCCGCGACGACGCGATGGCAGGGCACGACGAGCGGGTAGGGATTGGCGCCGCAGGCGTTGCCGACTGCGCGCGGACTGCTCTTGATCTTTTCGGCAAGTTCCCCGTAAGTACGCGTCTTGCCGGGCTTGATGGCGGCGATGCCTTTCCAGACCCTGCGCTGAAAGTCCGTTCCCGCCAGCGCGAGCGGCAGCGAGAAAACGTGGTTCGGGTCTTTCAGGTAGGCGTGCAATTGACGCACGGCGGCCTGCGCCAGCGGTTGGCGTCCTTCGCGCTCGTCGCAGGGCTCGAGAAAATCGATCGCGACAATGGTTTCGTCATCGCTGCAAACACCGACGGAAAACCCCGGAAAGCTGACGATGGCGTCGTAGTCGGCGGCGCCAGGATGAGCTTCGTTCATGAGCGTACCTCCCCGTTGCCGAAAACGATCCATTTCTGTGACGTCAGTCCTTCGAGGCCGACCGGCCCGCGGGCGTGGAACTTGTCGGTCGAGATGCCGATCTCCGCGCCGAGGCCGTATTCGAAGCCGTCGGCGAAACGCGTCGAGGCATTCACCATCACGCTCGCCGAATCCACTTCGCGCAGAAAGCGCATCGCGTTGGGATGGTGCGTCGTCAGGATCGCGTCGGTGTGATGCGATCCGAAGCGGTTGATATGGGCGATCGCCTCGTCGAGCGAGTCCACCACCTTCACACTGATGACCGGCGCGAGGTATTCCTCCGACCAGTCCGACTCGGCCGCGTCGACCACCTGAGCACCGGGGATGTTCGTCAGGATCGCTTTCGCACGCGGACAGCAACGCATCTCGACGCCCTTGGCCGCGAAGATCACGCCGATGCGGGGCAGGAAGGCCGCGGCCTGATCGGCATGAACCAGCAGCGACTCGGTGGCGTTGCAGGGGCTGTACTTCTGCGTCTTGGCATTGTCGGTGACGATGAGGGCCTGTTCGAGGTCGACCTGCGCATCGATGTAGGTGTGGCAGTTGCCGTCGAGATGCTTGATGACCGGCACCTTCGCTTCGTTCGCAATGCGCTCGATCAGGCCCTTGCCGCCGCGCGGGATAATGACGTCGACGCAATCGGGCATGGCGATCAGGCGGCCAACCGCCGCGCGGTCGGTCGTCTCGACCAGCTGTACGGCAGTGGCCGGCAAACCCGCTTCGACTAGCGCGGCCTGCACGAGACGCCACAGCGCGAGATTGGACTGGATCGCTTCCGAGCCGCCGCGCAGAATGCAGGCGTTGCCGCTCTTGATCGCCAGCGACGCGGCCTCGATCGTCACGTTCGGGCGGCTCTCGTAGATCATGCCGAACACGCCAAGCGGCACGCGCATCTGGCCGACACTGATACCGGTCGGACGGCGCTTGACGTTTGTGATTTCGCCGATCGGGTCCGGCATCGCGGCTAGCTGTTCGCAGCCCTCGGCAACGGTGGCGATGACCTTCGGATCGAGTTTCAGGCGGTCGAGCAGCGGGCCTGACAGGCCAGCGGCGGCACCGGCCGCAAGGTCTTTCGCGTTGGCCGTATCAAGCGTTGCGGCATTCTCGTGCAGCAGGCGCGCCAGCGCCAGTAGTGTGAGGTTTTTCGCAGCGGTGGCGGCGGCAGCCATTTCGACCGAGGCGGCGCGGGCCTGGCGGCCCAGGGTCTCCATGTAGTCGTTGATGTTCAGCGGTGCGTTCATGTGGAAGCTTTCGTCAATCGCAGGGCGAGCTGCAGGCATTCATCCCAGAGGTCGCCCCGGCTCAGGCCCTTGATGATGCGGTCAATCCGCGCCGCATGCAAGAGGGCGGCGCGGTGCATGCGTTGGCGCGCTTCGTTGGCCAGCACCCAGAGCACCAGCGGCGGCGCGGCATCCTCGGCCTTGAGTCCTTCGAGCGTGCGCGCACAGCGTGCCGCATCGCGCGCCTGCAGGGCATTCTTGAGGTCGTCGATATCGTAGCGTGCGACATTGAGTACAGCGGCCGACACCTGTTGCAACGTCAGCGTGCCCGGCGGATGGAGTAGGCCGAGTTTCTGGATTTCCTGATGCGCAGCGAGCAGGTTGCCCTCGACGTGCAGGGCGATGAATTCGAGTGCCTCGGCCGGCGCGGTCTGCTGCTGGGAGGCCAGACGGCGCGCGATCCATTGTGGCAGCTGGGCGAGTGGCGGCGCGTTGCATTCGATACCCACGCCGGCGTCTACGAGCGTGGTGAACCAGGCAGCCTTCTTCGCGCGCCAGTCCATCTCGGGCAGGGTGATCAGCGTCAGCGTGTCGGTGGGCAGGTCGCGGGCGTAGCGCTGCAGCGCCTCACCGCCGTCACGCCCCGGCTTGCCGGTGGGAATGCGCAGGTCGATGAGCGTGCGACCGCCGAACAGGGACAGGTTGCCCGCCGCGTGGAACAGCTCTTCCCACTTGAATGAAGGGGTGACCACCAGCACCGTGCGGTCGTCGTAGCCCTGCTTGCGCGCCGCAGCACGCAGGGCGTCGCCGGCTTCGATGGTCAGCAGCGGATCGTCACCATGCAGCACATATAGCGGCTGCAGCGTTTTCTCCAAATGCGCGGCCAGTTGTTCCGGACGCAGCTGCACGGTGACTTAACCCTTGAGGTTGCGGCTGCTGGCAGCCAGCCGGCGCAGCAGCTGCTGCACCATATCCTGCTGCATCTCGCGCCAGATCATTGCTTCTTCGGCCTCTTTCGCGAAGATGCGCTCGTCGTCAAAAGTCAGGTCGCGCTGCAGGACGATCTGGCTCGCGGGCAATAACTCTTTCCCCCGCGCATCCTGAATGCGGTACATGAAGGTGCGGGTGAGCTGGAATTCGCGCACGAGACCCTTGCCGGACAGCGAGAGGATGCTCTTGTGCTGCAGGTTCTGGAGGACGACAAGCGTTGCGCTCGCCTGTTTGGCATCAGCGGCCACTTTTGTCTGCGAACCGGACTCGACGCTGCGTTTGATCTGGAAGTAGAGCTCGTTGTGTTCCGGTACGCCGGTGATCGCGAGCGTTTCCCACGGCAGGTTGTAGCTGCCGCGCAGCTGGAAACCGCAAGCCGAGAGAACGAGAGCAAAGAGCAGGATGAGGTTGCGCATGATCAGACCACGATGTTGACGAGGCGTCCCGGCACGACAACGACTTTCTTCGCCGGCTTGCCTTCCATGAATTTCTGCGCAGCCTCGCTGGCGAGCGCGGCTGCCTCGATTGCCGTCTTGTCAGCGCCGACTTTCACCTTGATGCTGCCGCGCAGTTTGCCATTCACCTGCAACACCAGTTCGACTTCGTCCTGCACCAGCGCGGCGTCGAGCGGTTCGGGCCAGGACGCCTGAAGAATATCCGTGCCATAGCCCAGTTCGATCCACAGCGCATGCGTGATGTGCGGGGCAATGGGAGAAAGGACGCGCAGCAGGATCGAAAAGCCTTCGCGTGCATGCGCATCGGCCGGCGCCTTCTCCAGCGCATTGAGCATCTTCATGCAGGCCGAGGCGACGGTGTTGAACTGCAGCTTGGACAGGTCGTAGTTGGCCTGCTTGAGCAGCAGGTGGATCTCCCGGCGCAACGGCCCAGCTTCGCCTGTTGTTGCCTGTGACTTCAGCCCATGGCCGAACGCCCAGACGCGTTTCATGAAGCGGTAGGCGCCTTCGACGCCGCTGTCGGACCATTCGAGGGTCTGTTCGGGCGGCGAGGCGAACATCATGAAGAAACGCGCGGTGTCGGCGCCATACTGCTCGATCAAGGCCTGCGGGTCGACGCCGTTGCGCTTCGATTTCGACATGGTACCGACGCCGCCGTAGTCGATGGTCGAGCCATCGGCCTTGAGCGTGGCGCCCGTCACATGGCCGCCCTCGTTGCGCACGAGGTCAACTTCCTCGGGGGCGAAATACTCGATGCCGCCCTTGTCGGTGCGACGGCTGAAGATGTGGTTCAACACCATGCCCTGCGTCAGCAGGTTGGCGAAGGGCTCATCCTGTTTCACCAGCCCGACATCGCGCATCACCTTGGTCCAGAAGCGCGAGTAGAGCAGGTGCAGGATGGCGTGCTCGATGCCGCCGATGTATTGGTCGACCGGCATCCAGTACTGGGTGCCGGCGTCGACCATCTTGTCGTTGGCGCTGCGGGTCGCGGCATCGACGCCGTAGCGGGCGTAGTACCAGCTCGAATCGACGAAGGTGTCCATCGTGTCGGTTTCGCGCTTCGCGGGCTTGCCGCACTTCGGGCAAGCGCAGTTCAGGAAGTCGGCACGCTTGTTGAGCGGATTGCCCGAGCCGTCCGGCACGCAGTCCTCGGGCAGCACGACGGGCAACTGGTCGTCGGGCACCGGCACCGAACCGCAGGCATCGCAATGGATGATCGGGATCGGGCAGCCCCAGTAGCGCTGGCGCGAAACACCCCAGTCGCGCAGGCGGAATTGCACTTTCTTCTCGCCGAGGCCCTTGGCGGCGAGGTCCGCGGCGATGGCATCGACGGCTGCTGCGTAGCCGAGCCCGTCGTACTTGCCGGAATTGACGCAGACGCCGTTCTGCTTGTCGGCATACCATTCCTGCCAGCCGTCCAAGGAAAAGGTCTGGCCGGCAACTGCGATGACCTGTTTGATTTCGAGGCCGTACTTCTTGGCAAAGGCGAAGTCGCGCTCATCGTGGGACGGCACGCCCATCACAGCGCCGTCGCCGTAGCTCATTAACACGTAGTTGCCGACCCAGACCTCGACCTTCGCACCCGTCAGCGGATGCTCGACGAAGATGCCGGTCGGCATGCCCTTCTTCTCCATCGTCGCCAGGTCGGCTTCCATGACCGAGCCGTGCTTGCATTCGTCGATGAAGGCGGCGAGCTTGGGATTGTTCTGCGCGGCATGCGTCGCCAGCGGATGCTCGGCGGCGACGGCACAAAAGGTGACGCCCATGATGGTGTCGGGGCGGGTGGTGAACACCCACATCAAGTCACGCCTGCCATCCAGCTCATACGGAAAGGCGAAGCGCACGCCGGTGCTCTTGCCGATCCAGTTGGCCTGCATGAGCTTCACCCGCTCGGGCCAGCCGGGCAGCGTATCGAGCGCACTCAGGAGTTCATCGGCGTATTGCGTGATGCCGAGGTAGTAGCCGGGAATCTCGCGCTTCTCGACCAGCGCGCCAGTGCGCCAGCCGCGGCCTTCGATCACCTGCTCGTTGGCCAGTACGGTCTGGTCGACCGGGTCCCAGTTCACGACCTGCGTCTTCTTGTAGGCGATGCCTTTTTCGAGCATGCGCAGGAACAGCCACTGGTTCCACTTGTAATACTCAGGCTTGCAGGTCGCCAGCTCGCGCTCCCAGTCCAGGGCAAAACCCAGCGACTGGAGCTGCTGCTTCATATAGGCGATGTTGTCGTAGGTCCACTTGGCCGGCGGCACCTTGTTCTGGATCGCCGCGTTCTCCGCGGGCAGGCCGAAAGCGTCCCAGCCCATCGGCTGCAGCACGTTGTAGCCGCGCATCTTGTGCGAACGGGACAGTACGTCGCCGATGGTGTAGTTGCGCACGTGGCCCATGTGCAGCTTGCCCGACGGGTAGGGGAACATCGACAGGCAGTAATACTTCGGCTTGGATGGATCCTGCGCGACGTTGAAGGCGCGGGTGCTATTCCAGTGCGCCTGGGCGGCCTGCTCGATCTCGTTGGGGCTGTATTTTTCCTGCATGGGTGGGATGTTGCGTGGATTCGACGAAAGGTCGAATTATACGCACCACCCCACCTGCAAAGGCTTTCAGCCGAGCTGTAACGGACGCAGCAAGCGCCAGCCGCGCACGCTATTGAGCGTCAGCGCATCGAGGATGGCAAGTGGCGCTGCCCAAGCCCGTTTATGGTGGCGAGTCCACTGGCGCCAACCGAAGGCGGTGGCATCTTCGCGCAGGCTTTCGGCAGCGATCAGTTCCACCAGGCGATCCATCGCTGTGCTCCAGTAGGCCGGCGTGTCAGTCTCGCCGGTGAGCGCTTCGGCATGGCAGCGAGCCGCGTGCCACAGGACTTCGGCGCGCGACAGGGAGATGCCGGCCTTGTGGGCCAGCCAGGGCAGGATTTTTGGCCCGTGCTCAAGGTGAGGTGTCGTTTTCATGAACGGCTCCTTTCAGGTTGTGTTGCAGTGCAGCATTAAAACATGAGATTGTGCTTCTGCCGAAAAGTTCAAGCCCCAGCGTGTAGACTATGAAACTTACGAAGAAAAGGTAACCCATTGAATTTACTGGAAAGGCTTAACGAACCACAACTGGCGGCCGTGACTTTGCCGCCACAGCACGCCCTGATCCTCGCCGGGGCCGGGTCGGGCAAGACGCGGGTATTAACCACCCGCCTTGCCTGGCTGATCTCGACCGGGCAGGTCAGCCCGCAGGGCGTCCTGGCCGTCACTTTTACCAACAAGGCGGCGAAGGAAATGCTCGCCCGCCTGTCGACGATGCTGCCGATCAACGTGAAGGGGATGTGGGTCGGCACCTTCCACGGCTTGTGCAACCGCATGCTGCGCGCCCATTACCGCGATGCCGGTTTGCCCCAGCTGTTCCAGATCCTCGATTCCGCCGATCAGTTGTCGGCGGTGAAGCGCATGCTGAAATCGCTCAATGTCGATGATGAGAGGTTTCCGCCGCGCGAGCTGACCTGGTTCATCAATGCCCAAAAAGAAGCCGGTCTGCGCCCCGCCGCAGTCGAAGCCTGGGACGACTGGACGAAGAAACGCGTCGAGCTCTACGAAGCTTACGAGACGCAGTGCCAGAGGGAGGGCGTGGTCGACTTTTCCGAATTGCTGCTGCGCTGCTACGAGCTGCTGGAGCGCAACGAGCCGCTGCGCCGGCACTACCAGGAGCGCTTCCGGCATATTCTCGTCGACGAGTTTCAGGACACCAACAAACTGCAATACCGCTGGCTGAAATTGCTGGCTGGGGAACATGCGGCGCTGTTTTGCGTCGGCGACGACGACCAGAGTATCTATGCCTTCCGTGGCGCCGATGTCGGCAACATGCGCGACTTCGAGCGCGAGTTCAAGGTCGCGAATCTGATCCGCCTCGAGCAGAACTACCGCTCGCACGGCAACATTCTCGACGCCGCGAATGCAATCATCCAGAACAACCCTTCGCGCCTTGGCAAGAACCTGTGGACCGAGGCAGGGTCCGGCGAACCGATCCGCGTCCATGAATCGTATTCCGACGGCGACGAAGCGCGCTTCATCGTCGAGGAGGTCAAGGCGCTGTCCAATGATGGCCATGCGCGCGCCGAAATCGCGCTGCTCTATCGCAGCAATGCGCAGAGCCGTGCGCTCGAACACGCGCTGTTCAATGCCGGCATCCCCTATCGCGTCTATGGCGGCCTGCGCTTCTTCGAGCGTGCCGAAATCAAGCATGCCCTGGCTTACCTGCGCCTGATCGCCAACCCGGACGACGATACGGCCTTCGTCCGCGTCGTGAATTTCCCGACACGCGGCATCGGTGCTCGGACGCTCGAACAGCTCGCCGACGCCGCCAAGACGCAGGGCTGCAGTTTGCACGCCGCGATCCCGCAGCTGACCAGCGCGGGCGGCGCCAAGCTCGCCGCTTTCGCCGCCCTGATCGTCAAATTGCGCGAAGCGGCGTCCCTGCCGCTGCCCGAACTGGTCGAGCATGTGCTTGACCTCTCGACCCTGCGCACGCACTACCAGAACGAGAAGGAAGGCCAGGAACGGCTCGCCAACCTCGACGAACTCGTGAATGCCGCGAGCAGCTTCGTTGCCGAGGAAGGCGCGGTCAACAACGAGGGCGAGTTGTCGGCTGACCTGATTGCCTTCCTCGCCCACGCCGCGCTCGAGGCCGGCGAACATCAGGCTGGCGAGGGGGACGATGCGCTGCAATTGATGACCGTGCATTCGGCCAAGGGCCTCGAGTTCAACGTCGTCTTCATCTGCGGGCTGGAGGAGGGATTGTTTCCGCACGAGAACAGCCTCGTGGAAGACAAGGGGCTGGAGGAGGAACGCCGGTTGATGTACGTCGCCGTCACGCGCGCCCGTCAGCGGCTTTACCTGTGCCACGCGCAGACGCGCATGCTGCACGGCCAGACACGCTACAACCTGCCTTCGCGCTTCATCGAGGAGATTCCCGCCGGGCTGCTGAAGTTCCTGACTGCGCGGGCCAACAAGCCTGCCTATGGTGCCGTCCCACCAGAACCGACTTTCGGTTCCGCGCCGCGCCCGCAGCGCAGCGGAGAGTTGCGCATCGGTCAGACAGTGATGCACGCCAGGTTCGGCCTCGGTGTCATCGTCAATGCCGAGGGCGGCGGGGCTGACGCCCGCGTGCAGATCAACTTCGGCAATGCCGGCATGAAGTGGCTGGCCCTGTCCGTCGCCAAACTGGAGCCCGCATGAAAATCAAGGCCAACGGTATCGAGATCCACTATGAATTCTCCGGCAACGGACCATGGGTGACGCTCGCCCACTCGCTGGCTACCGATCGCACGGTGTGGGATGCACTGGCAGCCAAACTCGGGAAGCAATTCACCGTGCTGCGCTACGATGCGCGCGGTCACGGCAGGAGCAGCGCGCCGGTAGGTGACTATGCCTTTCCGCAACTGGTGGATGATCTGGTCGGGCTGCTCGATGCGTTGCAGATCGAACGCACGCATTTCGTCGGCCTGTCGATGGGGGGCATGCTCGGCCAGCATTTCGCGTTGGCGCATCCAGAACGACTGGATCGCCTTGCCCTCGTCAGTACCACCAGCCGCATTCCTCCGGAAGCGCGTGTGCTGTGGGACGAACGCATTGCCGTCGCGCGCCGTGAAGGGATGCAGGCCCATGTCGAATCCACGCTGGCGCGCTGGTTTACCGCTCCCTACCGGACCGCGCATCCCGAGGTGATGGCGCGCATCGGCGCATTGGTCGCGGCAACGCCGGTAGCGGGTTTCGCGGGCTGGGGCGCGGCGATCTGCACGCTCGACCTGACCGAAAAGCTTGGCGCGGTCAAGGCACCGACGCTGGTGGTGGTAGGCGCCGACGATCCCGGCACGCCGCCGGCCGCGAGTCAGGCGATCGCCGCTGCGATTCCCGGCGCGCGGCTGGAGATCATTCCGCAAGCCTCGCACCAGCTGGTGATCGAGCAGGCGGAGTTGTTCACTCGTCTGCTGCGGGACTTTCTGGGCGGCTAGTCGCCGCCTCCGCCGCAACCACCTCCGCCATCGCCGCCGTCACTGCCACTGTCATCGCTCCAGCCCCCGCCACCATCGGCTCCGCTTCCACTGCCCAGGTCGGCGCCGCAATGCGGCGTTCCGTTCTGGTTCGAGGTCAGCCCCTTGCAATCGGGCGCGTAGACAAAGCCGTCGGCGATGCCGAGCTTGCTGTCGAGGGCAAACAGCAGGGGCAGGCGTGAAGGGTGCTGCGGGTTGATGTTCTCCTCGCGGCAGCACCAATACCAGCACCGGCGCAAACCCTCGTTGTTCTGTTGTTCCGTACCCAGCACGACTGCAGGCGTGTGATGCAGGAAGCGACCGAAAGCCTGCTTGCAGAAGGCATCGTAGCCCTTGGTGTAGAGGATGAACTCGTGCCAGAGATCGTCAACGATCTGCGAGGGCATCGAGACAAAGCGCCTGCCCGACAAGTGATGGGCAAGGAAGAACTGCCGCAGTCCGCGCGCCACCAGCGCACGGTCCTTGAGGCCCAGTTCCGGCCGCCGCTTGCCGAGCCGGTCGAGCAGGCCTTTCGGCCAGGCATATTCCCGGATGAAACGCTCGCGCCCCAATCGGACATTGCGCCGCCAGACCACCCAGAGCGTGATGGCCAGCAGGACGCTGACGGTAGCGAGCAGGAACATGTGAATGAAAGTCGGCGCTGGCAGGACGGCACTCGCCGCTATTTCTTCTGCTTCGCAGGCTTGCGCTTGCCCTGCAGCGTGTCGAACAGGCGCTCGAATTCGCCTGTCACCTTGTGGCGCGCGTCAAGGTGGATCATCGGTTTCGCCTGCTGATGCGATTCCTTGATTTTCACCGAGGCCGAGAGGAAAGGTTCGAGCACCGGCAGTTTCTCATCCTTGAGTTCCTGCACCACCTGCTGCGGCAGGCTGGCGCGCGACTGGAACTGATTGACGACGATGCCCTCGACCGCAAGGTTGGCGTTGTGGTCGGCGCGAATCTCGGCGACATTGTCGAGCAGCGTGTAGAGCGCGCGGCGCGCGAACTCGTCGCAGTCGAAGGGGATCAGGCAGCGGTCGGCGGCGATCAGCGCCGAACGTGTATAGAAGTGCAACGCTGGCGGCGTGTCGATCCAGATTTCATCGAAATCAAGAGCATCGAGTGCCTCCTTCAACTTGTAGATCTTGTAGCGCGATTCGAGCTTGGCCTGCAGTTCCTCGAGCGCGGCATCGGCCGGCATGATCGACAGGTTGGCAAATGGTGTGGCGTGGATGAATTCCTCGGTCGCTTTGGGGCGCAGCTTGAAATTGAGCATCTGGTCGAAGAATTCGGTGACCGTGGTCTCGGGTTCGCTGGCGCCGAGCAGGTAGCGGGTTGAATTGGCCTGGGGATCGAGATCGACCACCAGCGTGCGGGCGCCACGTTGCGCGGCGATGGCGGCGAGGTTGCAGGCGATCGTGCTCTTGCCGACGCCGCCTTTCTGATTGAAAACAACGCGTTTCATGATGATTTGCTGATGAAGGGATGCGCGATTTTCGCACACCCGTCGCCGGGCGTTTGCCAGGCGGCGGAGTAAGATTGCGTGATTCCAATGACAGAGCCGCGACAATGAGTGGAGAACAAAATAACGACGGCGAAGACGGCAAGGATCTCACTGCCGCCGCGCTCGAATATCACGCCAGCCCGACCCCGGGCAAGATTTCGGTCGTTCCGACCAAGGGCCTGACCAACCAGCGTGACCTCGCGCTGGCCTATTCCCCGGGTGTGGCGGCGGCCTGCAACGCCATCGTCGCCGATGAACGCGAAGCCTGCCGGCTCACCGCGCGCGCCAACCTTGTCGGTGTCGTTACCAACGGCACGGCCGTGCTGGGCCTCGGCAACATCGGGCCGCTGGCGGCCAAGCCGGTGATGGAAGGCAAGGGGGTTTTGTTCAAAAAGTTCGCCGGCATCGACGTCTTCGACATCGAACTGGCCGAACCCGATCCCGACAAGCTGATCGACATGATCGCCGCGATGGAACCGACTTTCGGCGGCATCAACCTCGAAGACATCAAGGCCCCCGAATGTTTCACCATCGAGGCCAAGCTGCGCGAACGCATGAATATCCCGGTGTTCCACGACGACCAGCACGGCACGGCGATCGTGGTTGGGGCCTTCGTGCTGAACGGCCTCAAGCTGGTCGGCAAGAAGATCGATGAGATCAAGCTCGTCACCTCGGGCGCCGGTGCGGCCGCACTGGCCTGCCTCGACCTGCTGGTGAATCTCGGGGTGCGCATCGAGAACATCTGGGTTACCGACATCCATGGCGTCGCCTATGAGGGACGCAAGGAAGACATGGACCCGATCAAGGCGCGCTATGCCAAGGCAACCGACGCCCGCACGCTCGGCGAGGTGATCGCCGGTGCCGACGTTTTCCTTGGCCTTTCGGCCGGTGGCGTGATGAAGCGGGACATGGCGGCGAAGATGGCCGCGCAGCCGCTGATCCTCGCACTCGCCAACCCGACGCCGGAGATCCTGCCTGAGGAAGTCAAGGCGGTGCGTGACGACGCGATCATCGCGACGGGACGTTCGGACTATCCGAACCAGGTCAATAACGTGCTGTGCTTCCCCTTCATCTTCCGTGGTGCGCTCGACGCCGGTGCAACGACGATCACCGAACAGATGAAGCTCGCCGCCGTGCGTGCGATTGCCGAGTTGGCCCAGGCCGAAGCTTCCGACGTGGTGGCGATGGCTTATGGCGACGATGCACTCGCCTTCGGCCCGGAATACCTGATCCCGAAGCCTTTCGATCCGCGCCTGATCGTCAAGATCGCGCCGGCGGTGGCGCAGGCCGCAGCCGATTCCGGCGTGGCGCGCCGGCCGGTCGCCGACCTCGATGCCTACCGCGACCAGCTCAACAACTTCGTCTATCACTCCGGCTTCGTGATGAAGCCGGTGTTTGCCGCCGCCAAGCAATCGCCCCGCCGCGTCGTTTATTGCGAGGGCGAGGAGGAGCGCGTGCTGCGTGCGGTGCAGGCAGTGCGTGACGAAGGTCTGGCACAGCCGGTGCTGATCGGCCGCCCGGATGTCATCGAGATGCGCATCGAGCGCGCCGGTCTGCGCATTCGGCCCGGCCGGGATTTCGAGGTGATCAATCCGGATTCCGATGCGCGCTACCGCGACCTGTGGACGGGTTATCACCAGTTGATGGGCCGCAAGGGCGTGACGCAGGAAATGGCCAAGCAGGCGCTCCGTTCAGATACCACGCTGATCGGTGCGATGCTGCTCAAGCGCGGCGATGTCGACGCGATGCTGTGCGGCATGGTTGGCCGGCATGGCCAGCACCTGCACCATATTCGTGACGTGATCGGCCTGAAGCCGCGCGCGCACTGCTTTGCGGCGATGAACCTGCTGCTGCTGCCGCACCACACGCTGTTCATCTGCGACACCTATGTCAACGAAGATCCCAACGCCGGCCTGATCGCCGATCTGACCCTCATGGCGGCCGACGAAGTGCGCCGCTTCGGTCTGGCGCCGAAGGTGGCGCTGCTCTCACATTCGAACTTCGGCAGCGTGCCCTCTGATGCCGCGCGCAAGATGGCACATGCGCTCGAAATCATCACCGCGCGTGCGCCCGACCTCGAAGTCGATGGCGAGATGCACGGCGATGCGGCACTCAACGAGGAGATCCGCAACCGCACCTATCCCGGCAGCCGTCTCAAGGGCCAGGCGAACCTGCTGATCATGCCGAACGTCGATACCGCCAACATTGCCTTCAACCTGATGAAGGAAACCAACGGCGAAGGCATCACGGTCGGCCCGATCCTGCTCGGCGCCGCCAAGCCCGTGCATATCCTGACCCCGACCGCAACCGTGCGCCGGTTGGTGAACATGACCGCGCTGGCGGTGGTGGATGCCAACCATCTGCGCAACTAGGAGAGTTCGATGACACATGCGATCCGCATCCATGAAACCGGCGGTCCCGAAGTGTTGCGCTGGGAAGAGGTCGGCGTTGGCGAGACGGCACCCAATGAAGCGAGAGTGCGCCATGCAGCCGTCGGTTTGAATTTCATCGATATCTACCACCGCAGCGGCCTCTATCCGCTGCCGCTGCCAAGCGGTCTCGGCCTCGAAGGCGCGGGCGTCGTCGAGGCGGTGGGCAGCGCGGTGACGGACATCAAGGCCGGCGATCGCGTCGCCTATGCGGGCGGCCCGCCGGGGGCGTATGCGGAAGTGCGCAACATCCCTGCCGATCGGCTCGTGAAGCTGCCAGACAGTATCGACTTCAACACTGCCGCCGCGATGATGCTGCAGGGCATGACCGCGCAATACCTGTTGCGTCGCACTTATCGCGTACAGCCGGGCGATACGATCCTGATTCAGGCAGCGGCAGGTGGCGTCGGCCTGATTGTCTGCCAGTGGGCGAAGGCGCTCGGCGCCACCGTGATTGGCACCGTGAGTTCGGACGAAAAGGCCGCACTGGCCAAGGCGCATGGCTGCGACCATCCAATCATCTACACGCGCGAGAATTTCGTCGCGCGCGTCAAGGAAATCACCAATGGCGAGGGTGTGCCCGTCGTCTACGACTCGATCGGCAAGGACACCTTCACCGGTTCGCTCGACTGCCTGAGACCACTGGGGATGATGGTCACCTTCGGCAACGCCTCCGGGCCGGTGCCGCCCGTCGATACCCTTGAACTCTCGAAGCGCGGCTCGTTGTTCCTGACGCGGCCGTCGTTGTTCGCCTATGTGGCGAAAAGAGCCGACCTGCTGGCCACCGCTCAGGAGTTGTTCGATGTCGTCGTTTCCGGCAAGGTGAAGATCGAGGTCAACCAGACCTATACCCTGAAGGATGCGGCGCAGGCGCACATCGATCTTGCCGCGCGCAAGACCACCGGTTCCACCATCCTGCTACCGTAGATTTATGCAGACTTATCTGATCGCGAATCCGAAAGGCGGCGTCGGCAAGAGCACGCTGGCGACCAACCTGGCCGGCGGACTGGCCCGGCGTGGTTGCCATGTCATGCTCGGCGACATCGACCGCCAGCAGTCCTCCCGAGCCTGGCTGCAATTGCGGCCGCCAGTCCTGCCGAAAATTGCTTCATGGGAACTCAAGGCCGATGAGCCCGCCCGGCCGCCCGCGGGCACGGAACACGTGATCCTCGACACGCCGGCCGGCCTGCATGGCAAGAAGCTCGCGCATGTGCTCAAGCTGGTCGATCGCGTCATCGTGCCGCTGGCGCCGTCGCTGTTCGACATCCTCGCGACGCGCCGTTTCCTCGATGAAATGCTTGAAGAAAAGGCCTTGCGCAAGCATCCAGTCGAGATCGCTGTCGTCGGCATGCGCGTCGACGCGCGCACGCGTGCGGCAGGGGAACTCGAACGTTTCCTGCAGAACACCGGACTGCCGGTGATCGCCCATCTGCGCGACACACAGAACTACGTTCAGGCAGCGGCGCACGGGCTGACGATCTTCGATCTTTCCGCCTCGCGCGCAGCACAGGATTTGGAGCAGTGGACGCCGATCCTGCGCTGGGTAGACGCAGGCTAGCCGCCTAGAAAAACTCGATTTCGGATGCGGCTTCCGCCGGCCGCTTCAGTTTGCCCGTTTCGATCAGCGTCTCATAGGCGTGGCACTGGTTGCGGCCATTCTCCTTGGCCCAGTAGAGCGCTTCGTCGGCGCTGTCGAGCACGAGCGAGGGTGTGTCCCCGAGCCTGATGCGGGCGAAACCGATGCTGATCGTTACGTTGCCGACCTGCGGGAAAGCATGGCTTTCAACGCGTGCACGGAAGCGGTCGAAGGCCCGTTTCGCATGGGCGAGTTCCGCCGGCCGCAGCAGGGCGACGAACTCCTCGCCGCCAAAGCGGAACAGCTTGTCCTGGACCCGGAAACTGTCACGCATCAGGTCGGACATCAGGATCAGCACCTCGTCGCCGATCAGGTGGCCGAAGCGGTCGTTGATCGACTTGAAATGGTCGATGTCCATCACCGCGAGCCAGTGGTCGCGCACTTGCGGATGGTTCTGCCGGCGTTCCTGAGTCGCACTTTTCGTCTCATCCGGTTTCGGGATGTTGGCGAGGATGTTGATCAGGTACTCGTCGAAGGTCTTGCGGTTCAGCAAGCGCGTCAGCGTGTCGGTTTCGCCGTATTCGAGCAGCGCGAGCACGTTCCGCAGCAGGGCGGTGATGCCTTGCGCGATGTCGAGTTCCGCCTCGGTCAGTGCCGCAGGGCGCACGATCACGAGGAAACCGTAAGGCTCGTGCAACTGGGTGCGCAGCATCAGGGTGATGCGCGCTTCGCCCGTGGCCAGCATTTCGGCCAGTGGCGCGTCGCTGCCGAAACACGCCTGCAAATGCGGCGTGCTTTCGATCGATCCCGTGCGCTCGGGCCAGGAAAAACCGTCGTCGTGCGATGTGACTGCGCCGGCGGCTTCGATTTCCGCTGAAAGACCGACCAGCACATCGCCCGATTGCATGAAGACCTTGTGCAGTTCGGTGCGTTGCGCATTCAGGCAACAATGGATGGCTTCGACCGCCGCGGTCTCGACCTCGCCGCGCTTGCGGCAGCGGGTTATCAGGTCGGCATGTTGCAGCAGCAGGTTCATCGGCAGTTAAAAAGTCGGCGCTGGCGGGACGGCATCAGAGCAGGCCGTGCACCATCTTGGCAAGAAGCAGCAGGATAACGCCGGCGAAAATCTTTTTCAGCGTCGCGACCGGCAGGCTGTGCGCGGCCTTTGCACCAAAAGGTGCGGTGAGCATGCTTGCCACGACGCAGGCGGCAAGCGCGGGCAGATAGACGTAGCCGAAGCTCAATGCCGGCAATGCCGTCGCGTTCCAGCCGCCGACCAGATAGCCGAGCGTACCGGCCACGGCGATCGGCAGGCCGATAGCCGCCGAGGTGCCAATCGCGTCGTGCATCTTGACGTTGCACCAGGTCATGAAGGGCACGGACAGCGAGCCGCCACCGATGGCCACGAGTGCGGAGACTGCGCCGATGCCGCTGCCGACGACGAACATGCCGACCGACCCCGGCAATTGGCGCGAGGGCTTTGGCTTGATGTTCGCCAGCATCTGGAAGGCGACATAGCTCATGAACACGGTGAAGAAGATCGCCAGCGGCCGTGTCGGGATCAGGCTCGCGAGTTGCGCGCCGAGAAAGGTGCCGACGAGGATGCCCGGCGTGATGATCTTTACGATCGGCCAGCGCACCGCGCCATGGCTGTGATGGGCACGCAGCGAGGAGATCGAGGTGAACACGATCGCCGCCATCGAAGTGCCGAGCGCGAGATGCATCAGATGCGTTTCGGGGAAGCCCTGCGCGGCGAACATCAGCGCCAGCACCGGCACCATGATCGCGCCGCCGCCAACGCCGAGCAGGCCGGCGAAGAAGCCCGCCACGGCGCCTAGCGCGACATAGCCGAGTAGCCAGAGCGTCACTTCATCAGCTTCCGCACGATGAAATCCCACTCCGCGGGGTCGACCGGCGTGATCGACAGCCGGTTGCCGCGCTGGAGCACGCGCATGTTGGCGAGCTCGGGATGGGCGCGCAGCTCGTCGAGGCCGACGAGGCGCGTTTTCTTGACGATGCGTACATCGACATTCACCCAGCGCGGGTTTTCGGGCGTCGACTTCGGGTCGAAATAGGGACTGGTGGCATCGAACTGCGTGCGGTCAGGATAGGCCAGCTTCGCTACCTCCGCCAGCCCGGCGATACCCGGTTCGGGACAGGACGAGTGGTAGAAGAATACGCCGTCGCCCACCTTCATCTGGTCGCGCATGAAGTTGCGTGCCTGGTAGTTGCGCACGCCCCACCAGTCGACCGTCCGGTTCGGCATGGCGAGCACGTCGTCGATGCCGACGACGGAGGGCTCGCTTTTCATCAGCCAGTAGCGCATGCGCTCTTGCTCCGAAAGAAAACGCGGCCATGAGTACATGACCGCGTTTGTTAGATTCCCCGCGAGTGCCGTTTGGCCGGCATCCTGAACCTGGGTCCAGAATGGTCGCGTTCCTGCCGCTTCAGGTGCACTCGACGAGGAGTGCTCACAACGGCGGCGTCTCTGGGCGGCGACCGATGCCAATCAGCATTGGTTCAAGGAATGTATGGCCTTGGCGAACACCGCAGGGAAAACTTGAAACCGTTTGAAGCCTAGCCGCTTCGCTCGCCGCAGTACCCAGTGTCAGAAGAGTTTTTCCTGCGGGGCGAGTACTTCATCCAGCCGTGCTTCGATGGCCTTGATTCTACCCATCGACTCCGCGTCGTCAATGGCTTGATCCGCTGGCGTTACCGTGGCATTCTGCCGTGCTGAATTCAGTTCGTGTGCAAGATTCAACGCAGTCATTACCGCGAGCCTTTCCCCGGTACTCTTGGTCGCCTTGGCAATATCGCACATGCGCGCATCGAGCAATTCCGCCGCGGCTTGCAGCGAACCCGCTTCTTCAGGCGCGCAGGCGACGCGATATTCGCGTCCCTGAATCTTGATGTCGAGTGTCGTACTCATTCGGTGGGCAGCTTGTCCATCAGGCCTTCGAGACGTGTGCGCGCGGTCGTCATGCGCTCCGCGAGATCCTGCTTTTCGCCTTCGAGCGTGCTTACGCGATCGCGCAGCCGATGATTCTCGGCGCGCAAGGCTGCGCAGAGGGTGACGATCTGCTCGACTTTCTGTTCGAGACTGGCAAGCGGGGTGCTCATGGGCGCGCAGTTTGTTGGAAAAACGGTTACCGGTCAAGCAGTTCGCGCCGCTTTTGAAGGCGATGCCGTAATAGCGCGGCGCGAAAAGTCGGCGCTGGCGGGACGGCATCTCTATAATCGCCTTGCTTCGTCCTTGGTGCCTGATCGGTTGCAAGACCGGCAGGTGAAACGGGAAACAGGTGCGTCGCCACGACAATGCCTGTGCTGCCCCCGCAACGGTAAGGAAGTGCGGAACCGTCCAAATGCCACTGGGAAATTCCCGGGAAGGCGGCGGTTCAAGACTTCCAAGCCCGGAGACCGGCCACGGACGATCCGGTTGAATGCGCTGCGGGGTGCGGTGCGTCGGTGGATCGTCTCTGCCCACGCCCTCATTCCCTGTGCATTCGTGTTGATCACCGGCCTGCGGGGACGCTGGCCGCACAGGGAGTATCAAATGACTATCCAATCTACACGCACGGCCATCGCCATCGCGCTTGCCATTGCTTTTCAGCCTGCATTTGCCGCGCCGGTCGAGGACGAAGCGGCCATCGTCGTCACGGCGACGCGTTTTCAGGAAATCGATCCGCGCGTACCCGCCAACATCACTGTGATCACGCGCGAAGAAATCCGCAACACGCCGGCCTTCGACTTACCCTCCATCCTGCGCAACCATGCCGGTGTCGATGTTCGCTCGCTCTATGGCAGTCTTGGCATGGATGCCAGCGTCGATTTGCGCGGTTTTGGCGAAGCAGCAACCAGCAACGGGTTGATTCTGCTCGACGGCCAGCGCCTCAACCCGATCGATATGAGCTCGGTCAGTTGGTCGGCGATTCCGCTTGAAAGCATCCGGCGCATCGAGATCATTCGCGGTGCCGGCACCGTGCTGTACGGCGATCGCGCTACAGGTGGTGTCATCAACATCGTCACCGACAAGTCAGGGCACTCGCGCGTGTCGGTCGGCGTCGATGTTGGCAGCTTCGGCCAGCGCAACCTCAATGCCAGCGCCGCAGCCGGCAACGATAAGGGCTACTTCAATGTTTTCGCTCGTCATACCGAAGCCGATGGCTGGCGCCGCAACAGCCAACAGGACCAGCAGTCGCTGTCAGGTCGTGCCGGCCTTTATCTGCGTGCCGGCGAGGCCTTCATCGACTATGCGGCCTACAAGGATTCGTCCGGCCTGCCTGGCTCGCTGGGCAGCGCCGCCTATCGCACCGATCCGCGCAGCAGTACCAAGCTGAATGACTGGCAAAAGCGCGACGGTTACAGGCTGCGTCCCGGCATAAGACTGGCACTAAGTGATGCGCTGACGCTGGAGGCGGAACTCGCTGCGGAGCAGGAAGACCAGCACGCGGTTTATGCTTCCTTCGGCAGCACCACCAACCGCGCCAGGGAGAATGTCTCTTTCACGCCGCGCCTGAAATGGCGCCATGGCCTCGGCAGCCTGGCGAGCGAGACCGTGATGGGCCTCGACTACTACGATGGCGACATCGAAGCTCGCTATTCGAATTACGCGCGCCAGAGCGCGGCGCAGACAAGTACAGCCTTCTATCTACAAAATATCACCTCGCTGAACCAGGCCTGGGCACTCACTCTCGGCGCCCGCACCCAGCGCATGGAGCAAAGTGCCCGCCAGGATGCTTATCTCTGGATGACATCGATGGACGGCAGCGCGACGCGTCAGCGCACGGCCTTCGATGCCGGCCTCGCCTACAACGGCCAAGGCTGGCGCGCCTACGGCAAGGTCGGCACCACTTTCCGCTTTGCCAACACCGACGAACTGTTCGGGTTCGACAGCTTCGGCACGCCCGTGTTCGTCGGCGACCTCAAGCCGCAGCATGGCCGGATCGCGGAAATCGGCGGCAGCGCCACGTTCGGGCCAGTGCAGGGCCGCGCGTCACTCTATCGGATGCAGCTGACTGACGAGATCGGCTACGACGGTTCGGCCGGCGGCGGTTTCGGGGCGAACGTCAACCTTGACCCAACCCGTCGCCAGGGTCTTGAAACCGAACTTGACTGGCGCATCGCCGAGCGCTTCAAGGCAAAGCTGGCCTATGCCTACACCGCTGCCGAATTCCGTGACGGTCCCTATGCCGGCAAGGAAGTCCCGCTGGTACCGCGCGACAAGGCGACCGTGCAACTCGCTTGGGATGCTGGACAAGCGGGTAGCTATACCGCCATCGTCAACCATGTCGGTACGCGCCGCTACAGCGGCGACTTCGCCAATGCCCATGGCGATCTTGGTGGCTATACGACGTTAGACCTACAGGCTGCCTGGCAGTTCAAGCCATGGACGGTGATCGCGCGCGTACTCAATGCCCTCGACAAGCACTACGCCACGTATGCCGGTTATTCACCCTGGAGCGGACATTATTTCTATCCCGCCGATGGCCGCAGCTTCCATCTTGGCGTGCGCTACACGTTCGAATGAAGCATAGGTTGCAAAACTCGGCGTTGGCGGGACGGCAACTACTGCTTGCCGCGCTGATTTTTCTGCTGGCGGCGACGGCGCATGCGGAGATTGCCATCAGCGATGATGCGGGCAACCGCGTCGTGCTGCCGCGTCCGGCGCAACGCATCGTCAGCCTCGCGCCGCATGTCACGGAACTGCTCTACGTCGCCGGTGCGGGCGGCAAGGTGGTCGGTGCCGTCGAGTTTTCGAATTACCCGGAGGCGGCAAACAGGTTGCCGCGCATCGGCAGCCATGCGGCTTTTGATCTGGAACGTATCGCGGCGCTGAAACCCGATCTAGCGATCGCCTGGGAAAGCGGGAACCCGCCTGGCCAGCTCGCGCAGTTGCGCCGGTTGGGCATTCCGGTCTTCGTCAGCGAGCCGCGCCGGCTCGAAGACATCGCCGCTAGCCTGCGGCAGGTCGGCGTGCTGGCCGGGGTAGCAGCGGAATTTGCTGCACGCGATTTCGAGCAGCGCCTTTCCAGGCTGCGCATGCGCCATGCCGTTGCCACGCCGGTCGGCGTGTTCTACGAGATCTGGAACCAGCCGCTGATGACTGTCGGTGGCGCACACCTCATCAGCCACGCGATGACCGTATGCGGCGGCCGTAATGTCTTCGCTGCCCTGACACAACCAGCTGCAACAGTCGATCTCGAGGCAGTGTTGCGCGCCGATCCGGAGGTCATCGTCGCCAGCGGGATGGATCGGGAGCGGCCGGAATGGCTGGATGACTGGCAGCGTTGGCCGCAATTGAAGGCAGTGCGTCAGGGCAACCTATTTTTCATTCCGCCGGACCTGATGCAGCGGCACACACCGCGCATCCTCGATGGCGTTGAACAACTTTGTGCTGCGCTTGATGTTTCGCGTCAGCGCGGAAGATAGGCGACGCCCGCGTCGGTGTTGACTGCCACGACCGGATGGCGGTAGAGCCGTGTCAGTACCTCGGCGGAAAGCATTTCGGCCAGCGGGCCGGCGCACCACTTGCCATCACCGAACAGCAGCAGCGCATGCGTGCAGTAGCGTGCCGCGATGTTGACGTCGTGTAGCGTCATCACCAGCGTGCGGCCATCCCAGCCGATCAGCAAGTCCATGAAGGCGATCTGCTGGTGCAGGTCGAGGTGCGAGTTCGGCTCGTCGAGCAGGCACAGCGGCACCTCCTGCGCCAGCAGCGCGGCTAGCGCAAGGCGACGGCGCTCGCCGCCCGAAAGCATGGTCGTGCGCCGGGTCGCGATATCACGCAGCCCGACCGCTTCGAGCGCAGTGTGCGCAAGTAGCAGGTCGTGATCGGTTTCACCACGCCACCACTCCAGATGTGGCAGACGGCCGAGCAGGGCGACCTCCAGTGCGGTGGTCTCAGGGTCGCTGATGTGGAAACTGTCTTCCTGCGTCATCAGGCCGAGGCGGCGCGCACGTTCGCGTGGAGTGAGACTTTCAAGCGGTTGGTCGTCGATGCGAATCTCTCCGCTGTCCGGCGGGCGCAGGCCAGCCAGCGTGGTCAGCAGCGTCGACTTGCCGACGCCATTGACGCCGAGGATCGCCCAGCGGCTGCCGGCTTCGATGGCGAGATCGAGATTGCGGCAGACCGTCACGGTGCCGATACTGACCGACAGTTGGTGGGCCGCGAGTTTCATCGCGGGTTGCGTGCCAGCAGCCAGAGGAAGACCGGCGCGCCGAGCGCGGCGGTGACGGCGCCGACCGGCAGTTGCAGCGGTGCGACGAGAGTGCGCGCGGCCAGGTCGGCGAGCAGCAGCAGCATGCCGCCGCCGAGCACGCAGCCTGGCAGCAGGACGCGATGGCGACGCAGGCCGGCCAGCCGCAGCAGGTGGGGCGTGACGAGGCCGACGAAGCCGATGCTGCCGGCGACCAGCACGACGAGAGTCGTGATCACGGCGGCAAGGCCGAGCGCAACGACGCGCAGGCGGTCGACCGGTACGCCAAGCGCACGGGCTGATAACTCGCCCTGAGCGAGCGCGTCGAAGCCGCGCGCCAGCGGCCATGCCGCCAGCAGGGCGAGCAGCGCACCGAGCAGGGGCCATGCGGCCATGCCCGGTTCGACGCCGGAGAGGTCGCCCATCAGCCAGAACACCATGCCGCGCAGCGGCGCGTCCGGGGCGAGCGCGAGCAGCAGCGTGACGACCGCGCCCCACGCCGACGAGAGAATCACGCCGGCGAGCAGCAGGCGTTGCGGTCGCAGCCCGCCGCGCCAGGCGAGCAGCAGCAAC
>JBFLYR010000008.1:0-50116 GCA_040756595.1 Pseudomonadota bacterium
CTCGCCCGCCCGCCCCCCCGCCCACCCCCCCCACCTGCTTGGCCCCCCCCCCCCCCCCCCCCCCCCCGCATACTCGATGCGCAAAACTTTCCTGACCCATTGGCTCCTGCTAGCTGGCGGATTGCTGGTATTCGCCGCCGTGCTGGCTTGGCATGCTTATTCCGCGTACCACGCCATTGATGCCAGCAACCGCAAGCATCTGAGTGGCCACGCACGCATCGCCGCCGATGCGTTGATGCAGCAGTTGCGGTCGGCCGACGCCGCGCTGGTGACGCTGCAGCGCGACCGTGCCGAATGGGCAGCACGAACCGATGGCTGGCACGACGCCAGTGAACGTCTCGTCAGCCGCGTCGCGTTGCTGCATGGCGTGCGCAGCCTGCTGCTGCTCGATGCCGACGGAATCACCCTGGCATCGAACCAGGGCGAATTGCACGGCAGGAATTTCGCCCAGCGCGAATACTTCATCCGGGCGCGTGCCGCCGCCAACAACGCCACAAGCATCCTGTCGCCGCCCTTCGAAACCGTGCTGGGCGCGTGGACCTTCGCGCTGTCGCGCCGGATTGAGGGGCCGCGCGGCGAATTCGCCGGCGTCGCGGTCGCCACCTTCGATCCGGCGTTTTTCGGCCGGACGCTCGAACCCCTGCTGTTCGCCGCCGACATGCGCGCCATGCTCGCCGACGGCGCCGGCACGCTCATCCTGGCGCTGCCGGCCGACGCCCGCCAGACGATGCATGAAGCGTCCCATCGGGAACCGGATTCGCTCTTCGCGCGCCATATGGCCTTGGGCGGAGAGGAAAACGTGCTGGTCAGTCCCTGCCTGGCCAGTGGCGAAACGCGGCTGGCCGCGCTGCGCACCTTGCGGATTGGCGATGGCGTCCTCGTCGTCGGGCTGAGCCGCGATCACGATGCCATGTTCGCCGACTGGCGGCGCGAAGCGATCACGCTGGCCGTGCTCTGGCTGGCCGGTGCGGTAGCGGCAGCCACTGGCCTCTGGATGTATCAGCGCCGCCGGCGCGACGTCTATGCGGCAAACGAACGCAACCAGCGTTATCTCGACACCGTGCAGACCTTGATGGTCGCGCTCGACGCGGAAGGGACGATCACCATGATCAACCGCGCCGGCTGCACGCTGCTCGGCTATGCCGAGGCCGACCTGCTGGGCCGGAACTGGTTCGCCACCTGCCTGCCGCAGCCGGATGGCTTGGAACGGGTGTTCCCCGTGTTCAAGCGCATCATGGCCGGCGAGCTCGCGAACGCCGAATACTTCGAGAACCCAGTGCGCTGCCGTGATGGCGCCGAGCGGCTGATCGCCTGGCACAATGCTTGGCTACCCGACGCGCAGGGCACGATTGTCGGCACACTGAGCTCCGGCCAGGACATCACCGATCGGCGCGGTGCCGAACTCGCACTGCGCGAGTCCGAAATGCGCTTCCGCCTGATCGCCGATTACTCCAACGACTGGATATTTTCTGTGGACGACGCGGGCCACTTCACTTATATCTCGCCAGCCAGCGAAAGCATCTCGGGTTACGCGCCTAGGGAATTTCTGGCCGATGCCGATCTCCTGAAAAAAATCGTCCATCCGGACGACCGCGCGATGTATCAAGCGCATCTCGACGCGGCCAGCGACGATACGGAGGAACTGGTCTTCCGCATCATCCACCGCATTGGCGAAATCCGCTGGGTCGCCCACCACTGCCGGCGGATCTTCGCCGCCGACGGTCGTCCGCTGGGCCGACGCGGCAGCAACCGCGACATCACTGCGCAAAAGCTGATCGGCGCGGAACTCGACCGGCACCGCCTCCACCTCGAGGAGCAGGTGGCGGAGCGCACCGCCGAACTGACGGAAGCCAAGCTGCAGGCGGAAATCGCCAACGTCGCCAAGAGCGCCTTTCTCGCCAACATGAGCCATGAGATCCGCACGCCGATGAATGCCATCATCGGTCTGACCCACATGCTGCGGCGCCGGATCCAAGACTCACTGCAGCAGGATTGGCTCGACAAGATCCAGGGCGCCGGACAGCATCTGCTGGCGCTCATCAACGACATCCTCGACTTGTCCAAGATCGAGGCCGGCAAGCTGCAGTTGCGGGAGGAAGATTTCATTCTCGGCACGATTCTCGATCAGGTTCGCTCGCTGGTCCAGGAGGGCGCCAAGGCCAAGGGGATCCGGATCGAGATCGGAGGCGATAACCTGTCGCTCTGGGTACGTGGAGACGCGATGCGGCTGCGCCAGGCCCTGCTCAACTATGCGGGGAATGCCGTCAAGTTCACGGATCAGGGCGTCATCCGCCTGCGCGCCGATGTGCTGGACCAGGACGCCGAAACCCTGATGCTGCGTTTCGAAACGGAGGATACCGGCTGCGGCATAGCACCCGACACCCTGCCCCGGCTGTTCGAACTGTTCGAGCAGGGCGACGCCTCTCCCAGCCGCGTGCACGGCGGTACCGGCCTCGGACTGGCGATCACCCGGCGCCTGGCGCGGCTGATGGGCGGCGATGCGGGTGCCGAAAGCGAACCGGGACGTGGCAGCCGGTTCTGGTTCACCGCCCGCTTGCGGCATGGCGAAGCGCAGACGTTATCAACCCCGGTCTCCGCCTCGGCGGAGGTGACCCTGCGCCAGGAATTTGCCGGTACACGACTGCTGCTCGTCGAGGACGACCGCATCAACCGACTGGTGGCGCGGGAACTGCTGAGTGATACCAACCTTGTCGTCGACACGGCGGAAAATGGCGTCGAAGCGATCGCCAAGGCACGCGCCAACCGCTACGACCTGATCCTGATGGACGTCCAGATGCCCGTCCTGAACGGTCTGGAAGCCACCCGCGCCATTCGCGCCCTGCCGGAATGCGGCAACACGCCCATCCTGGCCATGACCGCCAACGCTTTCGACGAAGACCGTGCGCAATGCATCGCCGCCGGAATGGTCGACTTCGTTCCCAAGCCAGTCGATCCAGACGATCTCTACGCCATCCTGCTCAAGTGGCTTGAAATGGGAAAAACAGCCTGATGCTTTCTCGTTGTTATTCTTGCTTAGTCAGTTCTCAGGGCTTCCCGCCACGCTTCGAGCTTGCGCGCGAAGCTCCAGGTCGCGTTGGCCGGACTGGTCGAAGGCAGGACCAGCGTCTCGAAGCCGAGAGCCTGCAGTTGCGGCGCGAAGCGGCCGGCGGCCTGGCCGTTGAAGCAAACTCGCGGCATAAGGTGCCGTCCTGTCAGCGCCGACTTTTTGATGCTGGCGAAGTCATTGGGCTGGCCGTTGCGGATCGCGCTGTCGAGGCTGCCAGTGCGTTCGCACGAGGCATAGACATCCCAGATGGCAATGCCGGCGGCTTTGACTGCACTCTGCTTCGCCGCGTAGTCCATCTCGTATAGCGGAGCGCCGATCACCGCACCGAGAATCTTCCAGAACTGGTTCTGCTTGTGCGCGTAATACTGTTGCGCCGCCAGCGACGCAGCTGAGGGAAAGGAGCCGAGGATCAGCACGCGGGCTGCCGGCCCGATCAGGGGCGGCAGCCCGGTGAGCCGATCCGGATGACTCACTTCACGACCAGCAGGCTTTCGTCCCAGCGCGGGTGCTTTTCCAGACCCAGCAGGTTGGCTGTCGTCGCTGCGATGTTCGACAGGCCGGCGGTTTCCGTCTGCTTCAGCGCCAGCTTGCCTCCAGTGACATTGTCGTAAAGGATGAGTGGCACCGGATTGAGGGTGTGCGCAGTCTTGGCCTTGAAACTGCCATCCTTGTTGGTCTTCGGCTGCCCGGTTTTCTTGTCGAGCTCGAACATCTCGTCGGCGTTGCCGTGGTCGGCCGTCACCAGCGCCACGCCGCCGGCCGCATCGACGGCCGCCAGCAGGCGCCCTAGCGCCAGGTCGACGGCCTCGATAGCCATCGTCGCCGCGCGGAAATTACCGGTATGTCCGACCATGTCGCCGTTGGCGAAGTTGCAGCGCAGGGTCTGGTACTGGCCGCTCTGCAGTGCCGCGATCATCGCGTCGGTGATCTCTGCCGCCTTCATCCATGGCCGCTGCTCGTAGGGAACGACGTCGCTCGGCACTTCCTGCCAGGTTTCTCCATCGAGCTTGCCCGAGCGGTTGCCGTTCCAGAAATACGTGACGTGGCCGAATTTCTGCGTTTCCGAGCAGGCGAACTGACGAATCCCGGACCTCGCAAACCATTCGCTCGACGTATCGCGGATCGCTGGCGGAGCGACGAGGAAGCGCTTCGGCAGCTTGAGATCGCCGTCGTACTGCAGCATGCCGGCGTAAGTGACTTTCGGGAAATGCACGCGGTCGAACTTGTCGAAGGCGGCCTCCTCGAAAGCACGCGTGATCTCGATCGCGCGATCACCACGGAAGTTGAAGAACACTACCGAATCACCGTCCTCGATGGTGCCGATGGGCTTGCCCTCCTGCGCGATCACGAAAGGCGGCAGGTCCTGATCGATCGTGCCAGGATATTTTTCGCGCAGTGCCTTGATGGCCGCGGCGCAATCCGGAAACTGATCACCTTCGCCGAGCACATGCACGCGCCAGCCCTTGCCCACCATCGCCCAGTTGGCTTCGTAGCGATCCATCGTGATGTTCTGGCGTCCGCCACCCGAGGCGATGCGCGCATCGAAGCCGTCGTCATTCAGGCCAGTCAAAAATTTTTCGAAGGGCTCGACGTAATCGAGGGCGCTGGTTTCCGGCACGTCGCGCCCGTCGAGCAGGACGTGGACGCGTACCGTGCGGATGCCCTCCTCCTTGGCGCGCACCACGAGCGCCTTGAGGTGGTCGATATGACTATGCACGTTGCCATCGGAAAACAGGCCGAGGAAATGAAGAACGCCGCGCCCGGCGCATTTGCCATTTTTCGCGCCGGCAACGATCTCACGCCAAGCTTGTCCAGTCCAGATTGCCCCGGAAGCGATCGCGTCGGACACCAGCGCCGCGCCCTGCGCATAGACCTGCCCGGCGCCGATGGCGTTGTGGCCGACCTCGGAGTTGCCCATGTCGCCGTCGGATGGCATGCCGACCGCCTTGCCGTGGGCACGCAAGCGTACGTTGGAATAGCTGGCGAACAGGCGGTCGAGGACCGGCTTGCGTGCCGCCGCGATGGCGCTGCCGACTTCGTTCTTCGCCAGGCCGAAGCCATCGATGACAACCGTGACGACGGGACCGGCAACGCCGGGAAAAGCTGAAAATCTGGGCAACATGTTCATCTCGCTGAGTTGACTGTTGCCCAGTTTACTTCCTTACTTGCCGCCGAGCGACATACTCAGCATCAGGTCGTTGATGCGTTTGACGAAGGTCGCCGGATCGTCGAGCTGACCGCCTTCGGCGAGCATGGCCTGTTCGAACAGCACCGCCGACCAGTCATCGAACTTGGCTTCCTCGTATTTCAAACGCAGCACCACCGGATGCTTCGGATTGATTTCGAGGATCGGCTGCGCGTTGGGCGCCTTCTGGCCGGCCGCCTTGAGGATGCGCGCGAGGTTGCCGGACACGTCGTGCTCGTCGGCGACGAGGCAGGCGGGGCTGTCAGTCAGGCGGTGCGTGACGCGCACTTCCTTGACGCGCTCGCCCAAGCTCTTGGCGATCTTGTCGGTCAGTTCCTTGAACTCGCCGGCCTCCTTTTCGGTTTCCTGCTTCTCGGCTTCGTCTTCCAGCTTGCCGAGGTCGAGGCCGCCCTTGGCGACCGAGACGAGTTGCTTACCCTCGAATTCAGTCAGGTGCGACACCACCCATTCGTCGACACGGTCTGACAGCAGCAGCACTTCGATGCCCTTCTTGCGGAAGATTTCGAGATGCGGGCTATTGCGCGCGGCGTTGAAAGTCTCGGCGGTCACGTAGTAGATCTTGTCCTGCTCCGGCTTCATGCGGCCGATGTAGTCGGCCAGCGCGACGGTTTCGTCAGCGCTGTTGGCCTCGGTCGAAGCGAAGCGCAGCAGGCCGGCGATCTTGTCCTTGTTGGCGAAGTCCTCGCCGATGCCTTCCTTGAGCACCTTGCCGAACTCACCCCAGAACTGCGCGTACTTGTCTTTTTCCTTTTCGGCCAGGTCGGCGAGCAGGCCGAGTACCTTGGCGGTGCAGCCCTTGCGGATCGCCTCGATGTCCTTCGATTCCTGCAATATCTCGCGCGAGACGTTGAGCGGCAGATCTGCGCTGTCCACCACGCCGCGCACGAAGCGCAGATACAGCGGCATCAGCTGCTCGGCATCGTCCATGATGAAGACGCGGCGCACATAGAGCTTGATGCCGTGGCGGGCGTTGCGGTCCCACAGGTCGAAAGGCGCGTGGGCCGGGATGTACAGCAGCTGGGTGTATTCGCTCTTGCCCTCGACACGCGCATGCGTCCAAGCCAGCGGCTCGTCGTAGTCGTGCCCGACATGCTTGTAGAAAGCCTTGTAGTCGTCCTCGCTGACTTCGCTCTTCGACTTGGCCCACAGCGCAGAAGCCTGATTGACGGTCTCGTCCTCGTCGGTCTCTACTTGCGCCTTCTTCTCTTCGTCCCACTTCTCGCCCTTCATCACGATCGGCTGGACGATGTGGTCGGAATACTTGCGGATGATCGACTTGAGCTTCCACGACGACAACAGGTCGTCCTGATCGGCACGCAGATGCAGGGTGATCTCGGTACCGCGGGTGGGACGATCGATCATGGCGATGCTGAATTCGCCGCCGCCGTCCGACACCCACTCGACGCCCTGATCGGCGGTCTCGCCGGCACGACGGGTGCGCACGGTTACCTTGTCGGCGACGATGAACGAGGAATAGAAACCGACGCCGAACTGGCCGATCAGGTGCGCGTCCTTCTGCTGGTCGCCGGTGAGCTGCGAGAAGAACTCGCGCGTGCCGGACTTGGCGATGGTGCCGAGGTTGGCGATCACCTCGTCGCGATTCATGCCGATGCCGTTGTCGGCGATCGTCAGCGTGCGATTGTCCTTGTCGTAGCCGATGCGGATCTTCAGGTCATCGCCGCCTTCCATCATGGCAGCGTTGTGCAGCGATTCGAAACGCAGTTTGTCGCAGGCGTCGGAAGCGTTGGAAATCAGCTCGCGCAGGAAAATCTCGCGGTTGCTGTAGAGGGAGTGGATCATCAGGTGAAGCAGCTGCTTCACCTCGGTTTGAAAGCCTAGCGTCTCTTTTTCAGCGGTAGCGGTGCTCATGGAAAAATCCTCAGTAAAACGACCCCGCTGAGATGGTGGTTAAGTCCGGCTTTTCAAGCCTCGTAGGAAATCTCGATGATCTCGATCTCGCGCAAGCCTGCAGGGCTTTGAAATTTAACGATATCGCCCTCGCGCGCCTTGAGCAGCGCGCGCGCCAGCGGCGAGATCCAGCTGATCCTGCCGGTGGCCGGATCGGCCTCGTCGATACCGACGATCCGGTAGGTCACATCCACAGCAGTATCGGAACCGAGGTGCATCACCGTCACAGTGGCACCGAAAAACACCTGCTCCAGATTCTGCTGCCGTGCCGGATCGACCACCTCGGCATTGTCGAGCCGCTTGGTCAGGTAGCGGATGCGCCGGTCCATCTCGCGCAGCTTCTTCTTGCCGTAGATGTAGTCGCCATTCTCCGAACGGTCGCCGTTGCTCGCCGCCCAGGCCACCACCTGCGTGAGATGCGGCCGTTCGACCTTGATCAGCCGCTCGAACTCCGCGCGCAGCGCCGCATGGCCGGCGGGCGTCATGTAGTTCTTGGTGCCAACGGGGAGTGACGGCTGACCGGGGAGATCGTCGTCCTCGTCGTCGCCTTCCGCTTCCTTGACGAATGCCTTGTTCATCGTATCCGGCTGTTGTCGCGGATCCACGACGCGAAGGCGGCCTCGTCGAGTTCGCCGGCAGCGACTTCGAGCATTGCAATCGTGGCCTCGGCCTGCCCGGCTGTCAGGCGGTAGCCGTTCAGCATCAGGAACAAGCCCACGGAAAGAAATGCCGCGCGTTTGTTGCCGTCGACGAAAGGATGATTCTTCGCCAAGCCAACGCCGTAGGCCGCAGCCAGATCGGCGAAATCAGGATCACCGTATGCCAACAGATTCAGCGGGCGCGCCAACGCCGAATCCAGCAGACCCTCATCGCGCAAACCCGGAGCACCGCCATGGTCGACCAGACTCTCATCGTGCAGCATCAGAAGCGCACGTTTATCTATCCAGCGCCAACTCATTTCGCCAATGCATGAAACGTATCGCGATACTCGCGCATGAACTCGCGTCCGGCAGCAATCTGGTCATCGATGGCCGGGTCGTAGGGCGTAATCGCCATCCCGTAGGGCGTGTCGGTCAGATACACCGATTCACCTTTCTCCAGCTTGAGGCGCGCCAACACCTCCTTGGGCAGGACGACACCAACGGAATTGCCGATCTGGACGAGTTTGAGGGTATGCATGGCCGACTCCATGTTATAACGTATGTTAATACTACGCCATTCAGTGCCGTCCTGCCAGCGCCGAGTTTCAAGTGGTTAGGCTAATCACGCCAGTCGATTGATTGCTGAAATCACCGGCGATTCGAGTACAAGCCGAACCAACACTTCATCGGCTTCTTGCCGGAATTCCAGCCTTGAACCCTGCGGAGGCAATAATGCTGCCACCAGTTCCAGGCCTGTGCCAATACCTTTCTGTCGAACGAAATCGAAACCCTGCGGGAACTGTGCCGGCCCGCTGCGAATTTCAACACAAGCAGCCTGTTCCCTGATGCTCACCTCTACCTTGACCGGACGTTGCGGATCGACCGACTCGATATGCTTCAAGGCATTGGTCAACAGTTCATTGACAACCAACGCCAGCGGAACCGTCTCTTCCGGAGCCAGGATGGCTTCGTTACCTGCAGGCGGCAAATCACAGACGATTGAAACCGCTCCGATCATATTCTCGGCAGAGGTCCGCACCAGATCGCACAATCGTACCCGCGCATCATCACAGCTGCTCTGCAAGCCATAGACCTGGGCAATCGCCCGCACTTTTTCGATCGCCTTCCCAAGAGGAATCGCGCTCTCCGGATAATTGCTCACCATGCCACGCAACATGCCGCTGACGCCCTGCAGGTGGTTCTTGATGCGGTGATGCACTTCGCGTACCAAGGTATCGCGCTGGCGCTCCATGGCCGCCTGGCGCTCGGCCTCGGCCAGCTTGCGCTCCGAAATGTCACGAATCACCATGCTGCTTCTGACTTCGCCGTTGCGGTCGCCGTACAACACCGACGATACTTCGCCCGGGAACTTGGTGCCGTCACTTCGCACGAAGGTCAATTCGCCATGGACGCGCCCGGTACGGGCACGCTCGGCAACCAGCAAAGGCAAACGCGGGTCCGTCAGGTCCACTACACCATTGCGGCCCCGCCGGCATACCTCCTCGACCGAACATTCAAACATCCGGGCGGCCGCCTCGTTGGCAAGCAGTATCCGGCCGTCTGGTGCGGTCATCAGTACCGCATCCAGACTGGTCGCCACCAGCGAGCGGTAGCTCTCCTCGCTTTCGCGCAAGGCATCTTCGGCCTGCTTGCGTTCGGTGATGTTGGAATGCGAAATTACCAGTCCGCACCGCGTAATGATCCCCAACGGCACGACCGTCATGCGGAACCAGCGTTGTTCGCTCGGACCATGGCAGGGATATTCCAGCTCGAATTGCGCCATCGAGCCATTCAGCACCTTTTCAATCCCGTCAATCGCGCGCCTTGCTAGCTCATCCTGGTCAGCCGCTCGCCTCACGATCTCGAGATAATTGGCGCCGACAGCTACCGTGGGCAAATTGCCGGCGGCGTTGCTCCGCGCAAAATCGTTCCAGGCCTGATTGACGCCAATGATGCAGCCATCGCCACCAATCACCGCAATATGGGCTGGCAGGGCCTGCAAAGTACTGCGATTCAGTTCCTCACTCTCCCGAAGTGAAGTTTCGGCCTGTTTGCGCTCGGTAATGTTCTCGGCGGTAAACACGACTTTGCCGGTCAGGTCACCCGGTGTGATCGGGGTGGAGGACAAAAACACATCGATGATCCTCCCATCCTTGCAACGCCACCGGGTTTCCACGCTGCCGACACCCTGTTCGCGGATACGGCGATATTTCTCGGTGCCAACATATTCGTAATCGGCATCGTTTGCATAGAGCATGCGCGCGGACTGTCCCAATAACTCTTCCCGGCGGTACCCGGTCAGGACAGTCATGGTTTCGTTGACGTCCTGAAAGATACGCTGCTGCAGAACCCCAATGCCCACGGGAGCGGCACGCAGAACACTGGCCAGGCGTGCTTCGCTCTCGCGCAGCGCCTTGTCCGCGGCCTTGCGTGCCGAAATATCGCGAGAGAAAGCAAACAGCAGTGGCGCCTCGGCACCCGGCACGCAATAGGCACTGACCTCCACATCGATGCTGCTGCCGTCCTTGCGGCGATGCTGCGTCTCGAATCGGTCATGGCCTTGCGCGATGACCATGCGCACATGCTCGGCGGCCTTGGCTTCGTCCTCGATCAGATCGACGTCGTGAAGAAAGAGCGTCAGCATCTCGTCCCGGCTGTAGCCCAGCATGGCACAGGCGGCTTCATTGCAGTCGATGATCCGGCCATCTGCTCCAACCTTCCAGAAGCTGTCCATGGAAGCCTGGATGATGATGCGGTATTCCTGTTCGGATTTGCTGCGATCAGGCATAGCACAATCCCTTATCCGACACACGCGTCTCCAGGACAGAGCGGAGCCAACGGAACCTAGACATGATTCAGGCGAGCTTCCGCTTCGACCAATTCGCGGCTAATGTCTTCAAGCTTGCGGCGGTTCATGCGAGCGCTGGTACGCAGCAAGTCGAAGGCGGCCTGCTCTGACAGGCCACGCCGTTCCATGAGAATGCCGATCGCGATGCTGGTCTGACGACCACCGGCCAGGGCTTGCTCAAGCTGCGCGCGCGCTTCCGTCAATGCCTTGAGATCGCGGGCGCGCGCCAGTGCCGCCTCGATGGCCGGAATCAGCTGGACGACATCGACCGGTTTGACGACATAACCCAAGCCACCAGCGGCAGCGGCCTGCACGACCAGTTCACGCTCGCCATAGGCAGACAGGAACAGGGTAGGCACGCCGTGCGCTTCGCGCAAGCTCTGGGCCGTTTCGATACCCGATAGCCCGGACATGCGGATATCCAGCACGGCAAGATCGTAGGGCTGTTTCGCCGCCAGTTCCAAGGCAGCCTTGCCACTCTCCGCCGTTGACACTTCGTAACCCGCGTCACGCAGACCTTTCGACAAGGTGGCCAGCACCAGACGGTCGTCGTCGACAAGGAGAAGATGAACTGATGGCATATGGCTCACTTATGTAGTTTGTTATAGAAACACAATCAGACTGAAAAAACTCAAATTTGCATCAAATACTATCCGAACATGTATGGTTAATCATTGCTGTTCATGATACTTATTAGCTAATATTAGCTACATAGTAGTTCGCGCTCCGACCCTGCCCCCGTCGGAAAGCATGCTTGAAGGCCCAGATCCCGCCTGCCAATAGAAAGACTTGCATCAGGAGGCGGTTTTGCATTTGCCGGGGGCGGTAAAAACATCGGGGACGCGGTCGAGCGAGCCAGGGAAGAACGGCAGGCGCTCATTCAGCGGGTCGGTCTTGCTGGCAACGCTGATCAGCCTGCTCCCCATCCTGCTCGTTGTCGGCATCGAGCATGCCTATTTCCATGACACCCAGCATTCCGGATTCGCCGTCATCGTCGCCCTCGGCCTGGCGACAGCCCTGGCCACGACCCTCCTGCTGCGCAATTACAGGAAACTCCTCGCTGCGGAAGCCGCACAAAAAGAGAACGGCGAGTTTGCCCGTGCCATCATCGATTCACTACCCCATGCCATTGCCGTCATCGACAAGGATGGCACCATTCTCCACGTCAATGAATCCTGGCATGCCTTCGCTTCCCGCAACGCCGCCGACGCGCTCACCTGGCGGGGCCAGGGCCTCAACTACCTCGACAGCTGCCGCCAGGCCCGGGGCGACATTTTCGCACGGAGCGCCCTGACCGGCATCGAAGGCGTGCTGGCCGGTCGCAGCGAGTCCTTCGCACTCGAATACCCCTGCCATTCGCCTGATCAGGAGCGTTGGTTCGCCATGCGCGTCAGCCCGTTGCGTACCGCCGAAGGCAGCCTGGTCGTCAGCCATATCGACATCACCGACCGCAAGCTCGCGGAACAGGAAATCCAGCGTGATCGCGAGCAGCAAACGACACTGCGGCTACTTCTCGAAACGGTCCTGCATGGGCAAGCGCTCGAAGCGACGCTCGAACAGTTTCTGGATCAACTACTGACCGTTCCCTGGCTGAATATCCAGCCCCGCGGCGGCATCCACCTGATGGGCGTGGATGGCAAACACCTTGAACTGACTGTGTCCCGCGGTTTGCCGGACGGCGTGCAGGTGAAATGTCGCCACCTGCCACTCGGATGCTGCCTGTGTGGCAAGGCCGCCGCCAGTCGGCGCACGGTGTTCTCCAGCCATGTCGATGCGCGCCACGATGTCACCTACCCCGACATGCCGGACCACGGCCATTACTGCGTCCCGCTGCTCGACGGCAAACGGGAAGTCATCGGCGTCATCGTGCTCTATCTGCACGCCGGCACCCAGGACGACAGCAAGCGTGCGGATTTTCTGGAAACCGTCGCCAGCATTCTCGCAAGCTACATCCTGCGCCAGCGTGGTGAAATGGCGCTACGGGAAAGCGAAGCTGTGCTGAAAGCCCATCGTCAGCAGCTTGAGGAACTGGTGGCCCAGCGCACCGCGGACTTGGAGCGTGCCCAGACGATCGCCCATCTCGGCAGCTGGGAACTGGATATCAGCAGCGGCAGGCTGTCTTGGTCGGCGGAAACCTATCGCATCTTCGGGGTTGGCCAGACCCAGCCCCTGGATCTCGCCTTCTTCGCATCCTGTGTCCATCCGGACGACCGCAAACGCGTACTCGACGCCTGGAATGCCGCGCTGACCGGCGCTACCTATGACATCGAGCATCGCATCATTGCCGGCGACCAGGTGAAGTGGGTTCGCGAACGCGCCGAGATCCTCTTCAGCAAGGGACAGCCCGTCACGGCGCACGGCGCCGTGCAGGACATCACCGAGATCAAGAATGCCGAAGAGGCGACGATGAAAGCGCTGGCGGAAGCACGCTACCTGAGTCGAACGAAGAGCAACTTCCTCGCCAACATGAGCCACGAGATCCGCACGCCACTCGGCGCGGTGATGGGACTCGCCCGTATCGGTATCCGCGAAAACCGCGGGCGCAAGGCGCACGACACCTGCAAGCGCATCCTCGACGCCGGCGAGCACCTGCTGCTGGTCGTCAACGACATCCTCGACTACTCGAAGATCGAGGCGGGCAAGCTGGCGATTGAGCCGCAAGCCATCCAGCTGCGCGCGATCATCGACGCGGTCATCGGCCTGCTGAACGTGCGTGCCGCACACAAGGGCATCCTGCTCACGCACACCGTCGCACCTGAGGTGCCCGACTGGGTCATGGGCGATCCACTGCGTATCCGCCAGATCCTCGTCAACCTGCTCTCCAACGCCATCAAATTTACCGAACGCGGCCAGGTCATTCTGGACGTGCGGCATGCCGATGAAGCCATCTCGTTTGCCGTGACCGACGAAGGCATCGGCATGACGGAATCGCAGGTCGCCCGGCTCTTTCAGCCGTTCGAGCAGGCCGACAACACGACAACGCGAAAATACGGCGGCACGGGGCTGGGCCTCGCCATCTCGATGCACCTCGCCCGCCTGATGCAGGGCGACATCCAGGTGACGAGCAGCCCGGGACGGGGCAGCACGTTCAACTTGCGGCTCCCCCTGTGGGAGACCTCGGCACCGGCTGGCACAAGTGCGACGGAGTACTCCACGACGGGAACGCTCAAGCGGCTGACCGGGCTGAACCTGCTTGCCGTCGAGGACATCGAGGTCAACCGCCTCGTATTGGCCGACCTGCTGGAAGAAGAAGGCGCCTGCTTCACCTTCGTTGAGAACGGCCGGCTGGCGGTCGAACAGGCGGCAGCGCATTCCGCTGAATTCAATGCCGTGCTGATGGATGTGCAGATGCCGGAGATGGATGGCATCGAAGCCACCCGACAAATCAAGGCGCTCGCCCCCGAACTCCCGATCATCGGCCTGTCCGCGCACGCGCTGGGCGAGGAGAAGCAACGGAGCCTGGATGCCGGCATGCTGGCCCATGTCACCAAGCCGATTGACCCAGAGGAACTGGTGGCAGCCATCCTGGCTCATGCCCGACGCAGGCCGGCGCAGCCGCAAGCGGTTCCCATATCCGACCCGTCGCCTGCGGCCACAGTGACGTCATTCGGCACGGCCGCTGATGCCGTCCTGCCAGCACCGAGTTTTCATGAGGTCCGTCACCTGATCGACTGGCAGGTGCTCGACAAACGCTTCCGGGGCAAGCAGGATTTCATCGACCAGCTGGCCCACTCCGCGCTGGAAAGTCATGCCGAGTCGCCGGAAAAGCTCGGACTGTTCGCCTCGACCGGAGATTTCCAGGCTCTGGCCTTTCTCGCGCACAGCCTCAAGGGGCTGTCGGGAAACCTGGCAGCCCCCGCGGTTCAGGAGCTGGCCACACAAACGGAACAATCCGCCAAGGCACAGGACGCCCACGCGTTCGCCCTGGCCCGGCAACTGGCTGACACGCTCACCCTGTTCCTCGCGGAACTCGATGACCGAATCCATCGTGAAAGACAAGCATGACTCGCGCCTCCAACTCGATCCTCGTAGTCGATGACGAAAAGGTCAACCTGCTGATCCTCGATGCCACGCTGTCGCCCTACTACACCGTGCATACGGCGCGGGACGGCATTGAGGCCTTGGCCTGGCTGGCTGCCGGCGGACAGGCCGACCTGATCCTTTCCGACGTCGTGATGCCCAATCTGGACGGCTACGCGCTGTGCCGCCAGCTCAAAAGCGAAGAATTGACGCGCGACATCCCGTTGCTGTTCCTCACCAGCCTTGACAGCAGTGCCGACGAGGAGCATGGCCTCTCGCTCGGCGCCGAGGATTTCATCCACAAACCGATCTCGCCCCCGGTGGTGCTGGCGCGCATCAGAAACCATCTCGAACTGGCCCATGCACGGGCCCGGCTGCGCGAGCGGAACGCGGAGCTCGAATTGCTCGTGCTCGATCGCACGCACGAACTCCTTGAACAGAAGCAACAGCTTATCAACTCGCAGGGGGCCGTCATCACCGCCTTCTGTTCGCTCGCCGAAGCGCGCGACAACGAAACCGGCAACCATATCCTGCGCACGCAACGCTATGTCGAAGCGCTGGCCCGCCACTTGCAGCATCATCCACGCTTCGCCCCGATGCTCGATGAAGAAGCCATCCGGATGATATTCAAATCGGCACCGCTGCACGATGTCGGCAAGGTCGGCATCCCCGATGCGATCCTGCTCAAACCCGGTCCGCTGACCGAAACGGAGTGGCGCATCATGCGCCGGCATACCGAATTCGGCCGGGATGCCATCCTGCGCGCCGAACAGAATCTCGGCGAAGCGGGGGGATTCCTGCGCTACGCCTGCGATATCAGCTACTGCCATCACGAGAAATGGGATGGCAGCGGCTACCCGCAAGGCCTGGCGGAAGAGCAGATTCCGCTGTCGGCCAGGCTCATGGCGGTCGCCGATGTCTACGACGCCCTGATCTCGCGGCGCCCCTACAAGCCACCTTTTACGCACGAACGCGCCATGGCGATCATCGCCGAAGGCAAGGGCAACCACTTCGATCCGGACATCGCCGTGGCATTCGTTGAAATCTCCGACCAGTTCGCCGACATCGCCGCCAGCTACCGCGACGATAAGGAATAAATCCATGACAAGCCCTGAACAATCATTTCCCGTTTATCTCGTAGATGACGATCCCACCGCACGGCTCATCGCGACCGAAATCCTGAACACGCAGGGGTTTGCCGTTTGCGAATTTGCCGATGGTGCAGCTTTGCTTACAGCAGCAGAGACAGACACTCCCGACGTCATTCTGCTCGACATAGAGATGCCCGGCATGGATGGCATCGACGCTTGTCGTGCCCTGCGTACCGCCGGTCTCAGGTATTCCCAGATTATTTTCATCTCGACTCACAACGACCTCGACACGCGCCTGACAGCTTACGAGGCAGGCGGTAACGACTTCATCGCAAAACCCTACGAGCCTGTTGAGCTGGCGCGCAAGGTCGAAGTAGCCCAACAAAATGCAGCTCATCGGCGCGAACTGCTGGATCAGGCGCAGTATGCGCAACGCACTGCCTTCAGCGCCATGTCGTCGATGGCGGAAATGGGCGTTCTTCTGGAATTTCTCCGCGAATCCTTTGCCTGCGAAACGGTAGAAGCGCTCGCGGACACACTATTCGCTGCATTACGCCAGTACGATCTGATTGGCCTGCTCGCATTACGCTGCAGTAACGGGCAGCGATGTTTGTCTCCACGCGGCGTCTGCACGCCAATTGAATGCTCGATCCTCGAACACGCATCCGGACTGGAACGCATCTTCCAGTTTCGTAACCGGCTGGTGATCAACTACCCTACCGCTACCCTGCTTGTCCATTTGCCGGCAGATGCAGATACAGAGAGGGTTGGGCGCCTGCGCGATCATCTGGCCGTTCTGGTAGAAGGCGCTACAGCACGTTTGGCGGCCATGGAAACCATGCAACGCCAGATGGCACAAGCCAGCGGGATCAGCGATGCCGTTACTGAACTGACGCGCACACTCATTGAAATTGACCAGCTGCAGGTGACACATCGAATACGCGCGACCGAGATCGACCAAGCCTATCTGGAGGAGTTGATCGATGCGTTTGTGCACCTTGGCCTGACCGAGGCCCAGGAAATGACCTTGTCCGAGATGGCCCAGCACACCCACATGCAGCTTGCCTCCCTGCGCGACGAAAGCAGCAATGTCGGCGATCACCTGAGGGAGGTGGTGCGCAAGCTTGATCGGTTGATCGGCAACCGGACAGGAGCCACAGCATGAAATTCTCTAGGTCCAGTTGGTTGCCATCCTTGCCGGGAAACCGGCAAACACTACTCATCCTGCTGCCGGTATTTCTGGTGGCCTATGTCGCCTTGGTAATGATCTATTACCAAAAGACCGAGCAGTACGCGATTGCGGAAGCACAAAAATCTGCACTCGATTTCTTGCTGAGCCACAAGGCGGTACATCGTTATGTGGCTGAAATCCAGCGACCCGAGATTTATCGTCTGCAGGATAGCGGGCAACTCTACAAGGACTATTTCTCGCCCAAGGTGATGTCATTCACCTATATCGCCCGTAGCGTCAAGGAATTGATTAACAAGGAACGCGAAAAAGCCGGACTGCCAGCGGTCTATTTCAAATTGGCTACCGATAACCCACGGAATCCCGTTAACCAGGCTGACGAATTCGAAAGCGCCCTGCTGGCACGCATGAATCGTGGCGAAGTTGGAGAAATTAGCGAAGTCGTACAGCAGGATGGGAAACCTAGCCTGCATGTCGCACTGCCGATTGATCGCTCGAGCAAAGGGTGCCTGAAGTGTCACGGCGACCCCAAGGATGCACCTGCGGAATTGCTTGCGCTTTATGGCGATGAACGTGGTTTCCACGAGAGTCCGAACAGCATCCGGGCACTGATCTCGATCCGGATTCCACTGGATCAACCAATCCGCTCCGCGAACAATATCGCCGGTTTGCTCTCTGCGTTCAGTCTGATGATCATGGTGGCACTTTACGGCCTGATCCATTTTTTTGTCCTACGAATCGATCGGGAGCAGCGGGCCGCTCAGAATCAAAAGGATTACGCAGAAAAACTTCTGCTCACGTCGAACGCGCTGGTGGTCGAACTCGACACCGAGGGAAAGGTAACCCTGATCAATCCAGCATCAGAACAGATTACCGGCTATTCGGCCAAGGAACTGATTGGGAAAAACTGGTTTGCAACGCTGGTGCCGCAAGAACGCTATCCCGCCGTCTGGAAAATGTTCCGCGAGTTGTCGAAGCAGGGTGTGCCTCGACATTTCGAGAATCCAATCCTGACCAAGAATGGCGTGGAACACTACATCATCTGGCAAAACAGCGAATTGCATAAAGATGGCCGCCTTGTCGGCGTAGTCAGCTTTGGCATCGACATGACCGAGAATCGCGAGATCAGCCAGCGTCTGGCCGAGCAGGACATCATGATGCGCAATGCCCAGCATGTCGCCCATATCGGCAGCTGGCGGCTGAACCATGTCGATCAGACCATCACCTGGTCGGATGAAATGTACAACATCTTCGAAGTGCCCTTTGCCACTGGTCCTCTCCTGGTTGACACCTGGTTTTCCAAAATCCACCCAGAGGACAGGGAGCGTGTGCAAAGAGCACTGACCAGTTCGTTCAGCGGCTTTCGTCGTTATGAGCTCACCTATCGAATATCGTTGCCGGGCGAGCAGGTTAAATACATACGCGATCACGCCGAAACCCAATGCGACGCGGATGGGCACGCGCTAACCACGCTTGGGGTCGCTCAAGACTTCACCGAGCAAGTTCTGACGGAAATGGCGATCCGCGAAAGTGAAATCCGCTTTCGCACAGTGGCCGAGTTCACCTACGATTGGGAATATTGGCAGGGTCTGCAAGGCGAGATCCTGTTCATCAACCCGGCTTGTCAAAGAATCAGCGGCTATTCACAAGCCGACTTCATTTCGAAACCTTCATTGCTTTTCGATATCGTCCATCCTGATGAGCGGCAATTATTCATCGATCACCACAAACAGACCGAGCACAATGATGTATCCAGTCTGGAATTCAGGATCATCACCAAAGACGGTCAGGAACGATGGCTATGGCATGGATGCCGAGCGGTTTTTGGTCCTGGCGGGCAAGCTCTTGGGCGCCGTGCTTCCAACCGCGATATTACCGACCGTAAAGCTGCCGAACTTGAACTGGAGAATTATCGGCGGCACCTGGAAGATATTGTTGAGGAGCGTACTGCTTCCTTGTCCATTGCCAAGGAAGCGGCCGAAGCAGCCAACAAGGCCAAAACCGCATTTTTGGCAACCATGAGCCATGAATTGCGCACACCAATGAACGGCATCATGGGACTAACCAAGATTGCACTGCGCCGTGCCGACGATCCAAAACTGATTGATCTGCTTGCCAAGATTTCGCAATCCTCGGACAAACTGCTCGCCATCATCAATGACATTCTGGATTATTCGAAGCTGGAGTCCGAGCGTTTTTCCCTCGAGGTGGCGGACTTCAAGATCAGCGCCATCATTGACCCACTCGTCAACCGAAAAAGCCAGGAAGCGTGTGACAAGGGCCTGCAATTGATAACCGACATTGCGCCCCAATTCACGGAATTGACCTTACGGGGTGATGCAAACCGCCTTGGCCATATTCTCGGCCACCTCACTAGCAATGCCATCCAGTTCACCCGCGCCGGCCAGGTCACGGTGCGCGCCCAGCTCGCTGAGGAAAATACTTCCGACGTTCTGGTTCGTTTCGAGGTTATCGATACCGGCATCGGGATTTCCATGGACGACCAGAAACAGCTCTTCTCCGCCTTCGAACAGGCTGACAGTTCGCTGACTCGTCAGCATGGCGGCATTGGATTGGGGCTCGCGCTCAGCAAGCGTCTGGCCCAGACGATGGGCGGGGAAATCGGTGTCGCCAGCAAGGAAGGTATCGGCAGCACATTCTGGTTCACGGTCAGGCTGGGCAAGCAAACCTGATCCGTGTACTGCCGTCCCGCCAGCGCCGACTTTCCTCAAGCAGCCTGCTTGATCGCCAGCAGCGCCTGATTGCGCAGGGTCTTGAGCAGCGTCAGTTCCTTTTCGGGAATGACGATCGTCCCGGCCTTGTCCTTGTCGCAATAGATCAGCGCGACGGGGCGGCCCTTGATATTGAGTGGGAAGAGCACGAAGGTCTTGGCCGGGATGCGTTCGCGGAACCATTGCGGCACCTTGTCGGCGATCTTCGGGTCGTCGATGTCACTGATGATGATGTCGAGGCCTTTGCCGGTCGCCAGCTGAAAAACGTCGTGCAACTGCTCGGTGAGCGGGAAGCGGAACTGCTTCGCCAGTTCGCCGACGTCCGGGCCGAGGCCGAAGCGGCCCGTGATCTGGCCGCTCTTGCCATCGCGCAAAGCCAGCAGCACGCGCTTGAAGCCCATCGCGCGATACATGGTTTCGAGGATGATGCGCAGGATGTCGTTGAGCGCGAAATCATCGACCAGCGAGTTGCTGATGTCCTGAATGCCGGCGGCCAGCACTGATTGGGCATCCTCGGGAACAGGAGCCTCGGCGTCGGGAAATTCCGCGTCGAGCACGGTCGCATCTTCCAGCAAGGTATCGGCCAGTGTGCCTTCCTGCGCACCGGCATGATGCGGGGTCAGCGTCGCATCGGCCTTCGCCTCGCCGCCGACGAAGCTGGCGGCCTGCCGAGCGAAGGGGCTCTGCTTGAGATTGACGTGCAGGATCGAGGCGATCTCGGTGAGTTCCTCCACCGATTTCTCCATGTTCTCCTGCAACTGCCGCTCATTGATCTGGAGGCTGGCGCCGAAACGCTGCGATATCTTCGCCAGCGCCTTGCCGCGCTGCTCCGGGGCGGTATCGGCCAGCACGCCGCACATCTCGTTGGCGAAGCCGGACATGACGCGCAAGGCCTCTTCGGTGGTGTTCGGCTTGCGGACTTCGCCGGCCGGCAGCCGCCGCATGCTCTCGACGATTGTCCTTGGGAAACCCCAGCTGCCGGCGATGCCGATGCCAAGATCCTCGAGCGAAATGCCCAGTACCTGCACGGCGGCGGCGCGCTCGGAGAACTTCTTGAATTCGACGAGCTTGTTGATTTCCTCGACTTCTTCGGGAAAGTAGAACTGCGCCAGCAACTGGCCAAGGCCGTGGAACAGCGCGCAGATGAAGGCTTCCTCGCGCTGGCGTCCCAGCAGGGCGCCGTGGCTGCTTTGCCGCGCCAGCAGGCCGGCGAGGTTGGCGCGCAGGAAGGTTTCCTTGAGTTCCTTGACGTTCGCCTTGTCCTGCATGTGTTCGAACAGCAGCACGGTGATGGCGATGTTGCGGATGGTGTCGAAGCCGAGCACGATCACCGCGCGCGACACGGTGCTGATGTTGCCGCCGCCGGCCTGCCGGTAGAAGGCTGAATTCACCAGCCGCAGGATCTTGTTGGTCAGCGCGTAGTCCTTGAGGATGGTCTCGGACAACGAGTTGGCATTCTCATGCTCGGATGAAGTCAGCTTGTTGATCGCCGACACCGAATCCGACAGCGCGGGGAAGTCCGACTTGTGGCGCATGCGCCGCAGCAGGAATTCGAGCGTGTCCTGATGGTTGCCTCCTGCCGCCACGCCTTCCGTTTCGCCTTCGCTCAACCATTCGGTCAGGGCAGTGCAAAGCTCGGCCGCACTCGCGTAGCGCAGGGCCGGATCGAAGGCGCAGGCGCGCAGGATAATGCCGCCCAGTTTCGGATCGATCGGAGGTGACGCTGGCAACTTCACCGGCTCGATCGCAATACGCTGGATCAGCGCCCCTACCGTGCCGGCCTCAAACACGCGCTTGCCGGTCAGCGTCTCGAGCAGCACCAAGCCGGCCGCGAACACGTCGTTCTGTGGCCCGACGTGTTTCTGGTTGATGTACTCCGGCGCGAGATAGGCTGGCGTTCCGCTCAGCCCGGCGGTGTTCTGGTCGCTCCCGGTTGCTGCCATGTCCGACACGCGCGCGGCGATGCCGAAGTCCATCACGCGCGGTGCGCCGTCGCGCGCATCGACGAGGATGTTCGAGGGCTTGAGGTCGCGGTGGATGATGCCCTGCGCATGGGCCTGCGCCAGCGCATCGGCCACCTGGCGCATCAGTGCGACGGCCTTCACCGCCGGTAGCGGCCCCTCGGTCTTGAGCAGCTCCGCGAGGCTGCGGCCATCGACGCGCTCGAACACGAGGAAAGGGTCGCCATCCTGCTCGCCGGCATCGAAGATCGGCACCACGTTGGGGTGGCGGAAGCGGCTTGACGTCCGCGCCTCCTGCAGCAGTTCGGCGTTCCGTACGCGATCAGTCTGCAGGAAATGCAGCGTCTTGATCGCCACCTCGCGCTGCAACTGCGGGTCCCAGGCCAGATAGACGACGCTCTGCGCGCCGCGCCCCAGTTCGCCGCGGATTTCGAAGCGGCCGATTTGTTTTTCCGTCATGCGCCGATTCTAGCCGTGGCATGGCATTGCCAAGCGGCACCGACACGCATAAGATGCATCGCATGAACCTGCCCGATGACCCGCAAGCCCTGCAGGCCCTGCTAACCGATCTCAAGATCGAGCATCACGATCTCGACGAGAGCATCGGCAAGCTGGAAGACAGCCCCCCGCACGACGAACTGCTGATGCGCCGCATGAAAAAGCGCAAGCTGCAGCTCAAGGATCGTATCGCGGCTGTCGAGCGTCTGCTGGGCCCTGATCTGACCGCCTGACCACCACTGGTCATGCAGGTCGAGTTGAACGGCCTGCCCGTTTTCATCGACACGGGCGGGCGTGATTATTTTCCCGGCTGTCCCACTCTGGTTTTCATCCACGGCGCCCAGCACGACCATTTCGTCTGGAAGTCGCTGGTCACGCGCCTTGCCGGTCCCGACCGCAACATCCTCGCTCCCGACCTGCCCGGCCATGGACGCAGCAGCGGCGCGCCGCTGCCGAGTATCGAGGCGATGGCCGAATGGGTCGTGGCGCTGTTGGGAAATGTCGGCGCTGACGAGACGGCACAATTCACACTCATCGGCCACAGCATGGGCTCGCTGGTCGCGCTTGAAGCGGCTGCACAACTGTCTGGACGCGTCAGCCAGCTCGTCATGATCGGCACGGCGATCCCGATGCCGGTATCCCCCACTCTGCTCGACGCCGCCAGGCATGACGAACCGAAGGCCATGGCGCTGATCAACCGCTGGTCGCACTCGGCCACGGCATGGTGCGGCGGCAACCGGGGCAGCCAGGGAGTCTGGCTGCCCGCCATGAACCAGCGCATCATGGAACGCCAGCCGGCAGGCACACTGTTCAATGACCTGTCCGCCTGCAACAACTACCGCAACGGACTCGATACCGCCCTCCGGATCGATTGCCCGATCACGCTTGTGGCCGGCACGGTCGACCGCATGACGTCCGTCAAATCCGCCCGCAAGCTGGCGGCAAAACTACTTGGCGCGACTCTCATCGAAATCGCCGGAGTTGGACATGCCCTGATGGCCGAAGCTCCCGCCGCGATCAGCCGAAGCATTCAAACCCGGAAAAAATGATAACGCAATAAATGAAATGTGCGCAAAATAGTTCTTGCAATTTGATACTTAGTGATATACATTGCATTTACGTTATCACTTTAATCATTTAAAGACATGCGCCCGCCCAGCCAATCCGCTTATTGCACGACCCGCGAAGCCGCTCAACTGCTCGGCATTTCCCTGCGCACCGCACAACTCTGGGTCGAAAATGGCCAACTCGATGCCTGGAAAACCGAAGGCGGGCACCGACGCATCAGTCGCGCCTCGGTACAACGCCTGCTGGATGGCGGCCTGCCCACCCGCTTCACTGATTCAACGGCTTCACCCCCCGCCATCGACCGCCTGAAGGTGCTGGTCGTCGAAGACGACAACATCCTGCTCAAGCTGTACAAGACCGTGCTGTCGAGCTGGAAGCTGCCGATCGACGTGATCACCGCCAACAATGGCATCGAAGGCCTGATCCTGATCGGCCGCGACGCCCCCGACCTGATGATCACCGATCTGGCCATGCCGGGCATGGATGGCTTCCAGCTGATCCACTCACTGGCCGGCTCCAGTTTGCGTGCCGGCATGGATATCGCCGTGGTATCCGGCCTCGATGCCGCGGACATCGAAGCGAAAGGCGGACTGCCCAGGGACGTGCGCCTGTTTTCCAAGCCGGTGCCCTTCGACGAACTGCGTGCACTTGCCGCCGGCCTGATCGAGCGCCGCGCCGCCTATCTGTAGGAGAACGCCGATGTCCGCTCCGCAAACTCTCCGCACCCTGCAATCGACGACACCGGCGGCGAAGCCTGTGCCCTCTCCCGAAGTCGGCATCGATAACTTCCTGCGCCTCATGCAAACGGAACTGGCCGAACCGCTGAAGCGCGTTGCCGAGCTGTCCGAGCGCATCGAGGAAATGCGTGCTTCCGGCTTTCTGCCCAACACGCTCTCGGGCGAGCGCGCCTTCGCCGAGCTCGCCGATACCGCCCGGCGCACCTCCACGCTGGCCGGACGCATGATCCAGCTGGGCGAGGTGCTGACCGGCACTTCGATCCTCGCCGACGAGCGCATCCTGCTGATCGATGCCTTGCGCCATGCCGGGCGTAGCGTGGCCGAGATCGCCCGGCAGCGCCGTGTCGGCCTCCGTCTCGACGACGGCCGCCAAAGCCTCGCCCCGGTCTATGGCAGCATGACCTGGCTCGGCCTGGCCATGCAACAGTTGCTGACGATGCTCGTCGAAGCGGCGCCCGACGGTACACACGTCCTGCTGCGCCTGCGCCAGATCGGCTTTCACCAGCTGGTGACCGGCAACGTCAATCACGGCCGGCTTGCCCCGAATGCCATCGACCTGCTGCCGTCGCCCCGCGCGAGCGTCAAGACCGAGCTGGCCGGCTGCAAGCAGGTGTACATGCTCGATCTCGCCCTCGCGCGCGCCATCATCGAACTGCACGGTGGCACGCTGAAGACCGACATCACCGAAACCGGCAAGCTGAACGAATTCCACCTGACCCTGCCGACCGGCGAATCGCAATCACTGCGCGAGCGGCCGGACTGCGGCAACTGCCCGCACATGCGCCAGGCAGAACAGTTCGCCCAGGATATCGGCGAACTGCTCAACACCCTTGGGACCATGCAACAACACCTCGACACCGGGAGCCATTCATGAAAAAAGTACTCATCGTCGATGACCAGGACGCCATCCGCAAGATGTTGCGCCTGACCCTGACCGGCCGCTACGAGTTGTTCGAGGCCGCCGAAGCGGGCGAAGCCTGGGAGACCCTGCGGCGCGTCCGGCCCGCTGCCGTGATTCTCGACATCATGATGCCGGGCGAGATGGACGGCTACCAGTTGTGCGAGAAGTTGCGCGCTGATCGCGACCTGCGCGGCATCCATGTCGTCATGGTCACGGCACGCGGCCAGGATGCCGATCGCAGCAAGGGCATGAGCGCCGGCGCCGACGCCTACTTCGCCAAGCCGTTCAGCCCGCTTGCACTCGCACGCCACCTCGATGAAACCTTGCCAAACAAGGACCAGCCATGAACACCACAGCCCCGGCCGACATCGAGCTGGCCAACCGGCAGCTGGATCGCTATGCCGAGGATTTCGGCGCGCTCTACCAGGAATACCAGGACATCAAGAACCGCTTCGATGCGGCGCTGGACAAGGGCCAGCAGGCCGAGGCCATCCAGCACAGCCTGACCGCGCTGTTGCAGGGCATGAACGACACCGGCGTCATCATCACCGATGCACGCGGCCTGATCGAGAGTGCCAGCCCCACGGCAGCGGCATTGCTTGGCAGCAACCCGCAAGCGCTGCAAGGCCAGATGCTGGAGTGCCGGGTGAACACTGCTGACCGACCTGCGGTCACCGACCTGCTCAGGGAACTGGGCGCAACGGATGCACCCTGGACCAGCACACCCATCGAGTTCGGACTGACAGCAACCGGAGGACACTTCATTGGCGGACGCGTGCTGCGTGCACCTTATGCGGCGCAGGGCGAACGCCTGTACTGGCTGATCGATACGCAAACAGCGAACGCGAGCAATCCTGTCGTCCCCCACCGCTTGCTCTCGCAGGATCTCCTGCGGCGATCGATCGCACGGGCACGACAGGGCGAGGGCGGACTCGGCCTGCTGTTCATCGACCTCGACCGTTTCAAGAAAATCAACGAAACCCTCGGTCACGCGGTCGGCGATCGCCTGCTCGAGGCATTCGCCCAGCGGCTATCCCGCGTGGTCCGGGATCGTGACGCTATTGCCCCCTACGGCGGCGACGAGTTCATCGTGATTGCCCCCGACCTCGTGCGCGAGGAAGCCATCGAGATGGTCGCGGAGCGCATCATCCAGTCGCTGGCCGAACCGTTTTCGATCGCCGGGCAGGATTTGTATATCGGGGCCAGCATCGGCGTGGCGGTGTTTCCGCAACATGGCGACGATCCGGATACCCTGCTGCGCCGTGCCGATACGGCGATGAATGCCGCCAAATGCGCCGGCGGCAATACCATTCGCCTGTTCAGCGCCGACCTGGGCGAAATTCAGGCGGAACGGCTTGAAATCGAACTGGGGCTGCGGCGCGCACTGGCTGAAACCCAATTCCGGCTGGTCTATCAACCGCAGGTGTGCGCCCGGGACCAGCGTATCGTCGGGGTCGAAGCGCTGCTGCGCTGGAACTGGCCGGGCCACGCCACGATCATGCCCGACCGCTTCATCCCGATCGCGGAGGAAACCGGCCTGATCGTGCCGATCGGTGCCTGGGTGTTACGCACTGCCTGTATGCAGCTCGCCGCCTGGCAGCGCGAGGGTCTCGTCCTGCCGCGCATGTCGGTCAATATCACCGCGCGCCAGCTCAATGATCCTGCGTTCGTTGCCGTCGTCGACGCCATCATCGAAGAAACCGGTATTTGCCCGGAGGCGCTAGAACTCGAAATCACCGAAAGCCAGCTGATGGAACGTCTGCATATCGGCCTCGCGCATCTGATCAACCTGCGCAAACGTGGCGTGAGCATCGCCGTGGATGACTTCGGCACCGGCTATTCGAGTCTGGCGCGCATTCGCAGCCTGCCAATCGACTGCATCAAGGTCGACCGCTCCTTCATCGTCGACATCGACCGGGATGCCGACGCGTTTGCGATCGCCAACGCCATTCTCAGCATGGCGCAGGCACTCAAGCTGACCACTATCGCCGAAGGCATCGAACGCGCAGACCAGGCCCGCCTGCTGGCTGATATCCGCTGCGACGAGTTCCAGGGCTATCTGTATGGCAAACCCCAGCCGCCAGAGGCTATCGCCACACAACTGCGGCAACAACAAGAGGCAGCGCTTGCGCAGCCATGCCATCCCTTGGCGTAAGCCCACCCCGCCACTTCGCAGAAGTGCTGCTGTTGGCCCTGCTCTACGCGGCGGGCGGCTGGCTCGTTCGCCAATTGTGGGTCAACGAATCGCCCTACTTCTACGCTTCCGCGGTGTGGCCTTCCGCCGGCATCGCGCTGGGCATGTTGCTGGTGCGCGGGCGACGGCTCTGGCCCGGCGTCTGGCTGGGCGGCTTCCTGACCGAAGTGTTTCCACTGCAGTTCATGCTCGCAGCAGACCTCAACCTGCTGGCCGCCAGCCTGATTGCCACCGGCATCACAGCACAAGCCGTATTGGGACACGCTCTGGTACAGCGTTTCCTGGCGGGAAAACTGGAGCTCGATACCGGCCCCGCCGTATTGCACTTCTTCCTGTTGTGCGGGCCGCTGGCTTCACTGGTGAGTACCAGCGTGGGCAACCTCACGCTGCATCTGCTCGGGCACAAGGCACTCGGCATTTCGATCATCCACTGGCTGACCTGGTGGTCCGGAGACACAATTGGCGTGCTGCTGGTCACCCCCATCATCCTCGCCATTGCCGGCACGCCGCAATCAATCTGGCGACCGCGTCGATTAACCGTGGCCTTGCCCCTGCTGTTCGCCCTCAGCGTGACGACCCTCGCCTTCATCGTCGTCAGCCGCCTCGAAGAAAACAATCGCCAGGCCGAATTCAGGCATGAAGCCGGCCTGATCGCCAGCGCAATCCAGGCCGCCTTCAGCGATGCACAGAACGTCTCCAGCACACTGAACGATTTTCGGCGCAGTAATCCGGCCATGACGCGCTGGAATTTTTCCCTGTTCGCCGGCGCGCTCCATTCGCGCCACCCGGCCATCTCGGCCCTTATCTGGGCACCACGCGTCGGCCAGCCGCAGCTTGCGGCCCACGAAGCCGCGATGCATGCGGAAGGTTTCCCGCAATACACCATCTTCGAGAACATTCCGGCCGGCCACATGCCGGCAAGCAAGCGGGCTGAATATTTCCCGGTGCAGTACATCTACCCGCGTGCGGGCTTTACCAGCGTGCAGGGCTACAACCTAAGCTCTGAAGAACACCGTCGTCAGGCGCTCGAACGGGCACGCCTCAGCAAGCAAACAGCCGTGTCAGCCCGTCTCCGCCTGATCAATCAAACCGGCGACCAGCCGGCCGCACTGGTGATCACGCCCTATTTCGATTCGGCTCCCCATGCGGGCAAAGACGGCTTGGTGGGTTACACCCTGGCCGTCATCCACATCGACAAGTTATTCGAGTCTGTCATGCAGACCCTCCAGCGGACGGGCCTGGACTATCGTCTCGAAGATCGCGACGCCTCCACGCAGAACCGCCTGCTCTACGAGAATCAGGTGGCGCAGGACAGGCATATCTTCAAGCATGTTACCGACTTCCGCTTCGGTGACCGCAGCTGGCGCCTGACCATCTCCGCCCGGCCCGACTATGCCTTTGCGCATCGGGCCTGGTATGCCTGGGCCACGCTCGCCAGCGGTGTCCTCGCTTCCGCCCTGCTCGCCTTCTTCCTGCTCGTACTGAGCGGGCGCACCTTGCGCACCGAACAACTGGTCGCGGAGCGCACGGCGGAACTCGAAGCGGCTCGTGCCGCTGCCGAAAAAACCACGCAACTGCTGCACGAAGCGGTCAGCAGCATCGAGCAGGGCTTCACCATCTACGATGAAAACGACCGACTGGTGGTCTGCAACGAAGCCTACCGGCGCATCTACGCCACCAGTGCCGACCTGATCGTGCCCGGCAACAGCTTTGAGGACATCGTGCGGCGCGGCGCGGAACGCGGCCAGTACAAGGCCGCGCTCGGACACGTGGATGAATGGGTCAAGCAGCGGGTCACCCAGCACCAGAATGCCGACGGGCGCGTCATCGAGCAGCGCCTGGACGATGGCCGCTGGCTGCTGATCGTCGAGCATCGCACGCCCAGCGGCTACATTGTCGGCAACCGTATCGACATCACCGAACTGAAGCGAACCGCGGCCGCGCTGGAAGACCGCAATGCGCAGCTGGACGCCATCCTGCAACTGAGCCCGGATGGCCTGGCTTCGTTCGGCACCAACGGACGCGTCAAGAGCGCCAACCCGGCCTTCATCCGCATGACCGGCCTGAGCGAGACGGACATATACGGCCTGTCGCAACAGGAGCTCGAAGCACGCCTGCGCGAACGTACCGAGAACCCGGCACAGTGGCCGGGACTCGAACCCTGCTTCGCAAAAGTCGGCGCTGGCGGGACGGCATCGGATCTGGCCGAACGCCAGTTACTCGCGCTGCGCAGCCCGCGCGAATCGGTGATCGAACTGCTGGGCGTCAACAGCGACGCCCCTTCGGTCAGCCGCCTGCTCTACTTGCGCGATGTGACACACGAAGTGGAAGTGGATCGCATGAAGAGCGAATTCCTGTCGCACGCGGCGCACGAGTTGCGGACGCCGATGGCCAGCATCTACGGCTTCACCGAACTGCTCGTCGCCCAGGACTTCGATGCCGAAACCCGCAGGGACCTCCTCCAGACCATCCACAAACAAACCGCCTGGTTGATCGAGATCATCAACGAACTGCTCGATATCTCGCGCATCGAATCGCGCCGCGGCAAGGATTTCCGCATCGAGGCGGTGGCGCTTGCTCCTCTCGTCGGCGAGGTCCTGTCCGCCCTGCAGATCGACCCGGCGCGCTGGCCGGTGATTCTCGATCTTCCCGCAGCTCTGCCGCCCGTGCTGGCCGATGCCGCAAAGCTCCGGCAGATTTTTACCAACGTCCTCGGCAATGCCGTCAAGTATTCACCGGCTGGCGGCGCCATCGCGATCCAGGGCGTCATCGACGCCAGCAGCGGCAAACCGTTCGTCGGCATCACCGTGGCCGATCACGGCATAGGCATGACGTCTGCACAGGCCGCGCGCGTCTGCGAACGTTTCTATCGCGCCGATACGTCCGGCAACATCCCTGGCACCGGCCTCGGCATGGCCATCGTCAAGGAAGTCGTCGAGCTGCTGGGCGGAAAGATCCACATCGCTTCGGCAGTTGGTACCGGAACCTCCGTCACCCTCTGGTTACCGGCGGCATCATCGAATACCATCTCTCTTACACGAAAGGAATAAGCTCATGAAACGCCTGCTCCTCGCTCTCCTGCTCTTCTCCGCTTCCTTGTCCTGGGCCGACGACCTCAAGGACATCCAGGCCCGTGGTGAATTGCGCCACCTCGGCATCAAGTACGCCAACTTCGTCACCGGCGCCGGTGATGGTTTCGATGTCGAGCTGGCACAAGGCTTTGCCCGGCATATCGGCGTCAAATACAAGCTGGTGTACTCGGACTTCTACACCATCATCCGCGACCTGCTGGGCAAGGATGTCAGCGTCAGCGACGGCAAGGCCACACTCACCGGCAATTTTGAGGTGAAGGGCGACATGATCGCGACCGGCTTCACCGTCCTGCCGTGGCGCAAGCAGATCCTGTTGTATTCCGACCCGGTCTTCCCCACGCAGGTCCTGCTGGTCGCGCGCGCCGAAGCAGCGCAACAGCCGCTGCCGGGCAGCCAGAGCCTGGCGAAAGACATTCATGATACCAAGGCGATGATCGGCAAGAAGAGCCTGCTGGTCATGGAGAAGACCTGCCTCGACCCGGCCGGCTATGGCCTCAAGGGCAAGGGCTTCGATCTGCGGCCCTACACCAAGAACACCAACATCAACGAAATGGTCCCGGCCATGCTCGACGGCGTGGCGGAGTACACGCTGCTCGACGTCGCCGACGTGATTCTCGACTTGCAGAAATGGGCCGGCCGGATCAAAGTACTGGGACCGATTTCGGAAGAACAGGAAATGGCCGCCGCCTTCCCGCAAAACTCGCCCCAGTTGCGCGATGCCTTCAACGAGTATCTGCGCAAGATCAAGGCCGACGGCACCTACGACCAGCTGGTGCGCAAGTACTATCCGGGCATCCACGCCTACTTTCCGAACTTCTTCGCCAAGCTCAAATAAATCATGCTGTCCGGGCTATCGTCGGCACTGCAGGAACGCCTGAAACCGCTGCGGCGGCATTGGACGCTGCTGCTGGCGATCGCCTTCGCGATTTATTCGACACTGCTGCTGACCTATGCGAGCAGCACCTCGCAGCGCATGCGGCAGGAGGCCACGGACTACCTGGTCGCCGACAACATGCGCCGGGCCACCGCGCTCGGCGATCTGGTCGACCAGCTCACGGATACCGCAGTCACACACGCCGACTTGCACGAGGTACGCAGCTATCTGCTGAACCGCGACCTGGGCATGTCGCCCCGCTATGGCCTGAATGCCTCGCTGGCGGCCATGCAGGAACGCTTCAGCAACCAGGCAGAGTTGCTGGCGAAGCGCTGGAACATCCCGGCCCCGCGCATCGTGTATTACTCGGAACAAAACGAAACGCTGGCCGACAGCCGCAAGCGCAAGGATGAAGCACCACCGCCCCTGCGCGCCGGGCTGCAGACGCACATGCGCATCGACGCCTGGACCGGCCAGATCGAAATCGTGGCCCCGGTGATCCACAAGGGAAATCGCGACGGTACGGTCGTCACCGTCTTTCCGGTCGAAGTGTTCTACCGCAACCTCCTGCCAGCGGATTCGTCGGCGGGCTATCGTGAGCTGTTGCTGTTGCAGGACGGCAAGCGCCTGCCTGGCCGCGAGTTGGATATCGCGCTCGACAACGCGCAGTTCCGCCGGCTGACGACGCTCGCCGACAATCAGCCCCTGCCAACCACGGTGCTCGGCACGTTCGATGCCGGATCGCCGCTGCAAGACAACCTGCTGGTCAAAACGCCGGTGCGCGACACCGCCATGCTGCTGGTCACGTTCCTGAACGAACGGCAGGTCTATGGCCACCTGCTTTCACCTCACGTGCTGATCGGTGCCGGCGTCCTGCTGCTCCTGATGCTCTACGGTGCCTTCAAGCTCGACCGCATGCGCCGACAGGCGGAACGTCTCGAAGCCGACAAGGCCGCAGCCGACCAGCAGCGGGCGCTGATCGAGTTCCGCAACGTCGAACTCTCGGCCGAGGTCCAGCGGCGCACGCAGGCGGAGAGTGCCCTCGCCGAAAGCCAGGAACGCTGGGAACTGGCGATCGCCGGCACGAACGACGGCATCTGGGACTGGAACATCCGGACCGGCGAGGTGTTTTTTTCACGGCGCTGGAAATCGATGCTGGGCTATCAGGATGCGGACATCGGTTGCCATCTCGAAGCCTGGAGCGCACTGCTGCACCCCGAGGATCAGGGGCGCGTGTATGCCGAGGTCGAAAAACACCTGCGCCGGAAAACCCCCTTCTACCAATGCGAGCAGCGGCTGCGCTGCAAGGATGGCAGCTACAAGTGGATTCTCGCGCGCGGCCGTGCCCTGTTCGACGAAGAGGGTCTGGCCGTGCGCATGGCCGGTTCGCACACCGACATCACCGAGCAGCGGGCGGCGCAGGAACGCATCGCCGACCGCAATGCACAGCTGGACGCGATCTTCAGCCTTAGCCCCGACGCTTTCGTGTCCTTCGATGCCACGCGTCGCGTCAAGTATGCCAACCCGGCATTCCTGCGCATGACCGGCTACAGCGAGGCCGAGATCGTCGGGCTCGACGAGGAAGCGTTTTCGGCACAACTGGCAGACGACTGCCTGCCGGCAACGCCCTTCGATGGCGTCACCGCATTGCGCAAGGCAGAAGAAACCCAGACGGCTGCCACCCTGGATACGAAAGAAACACGGCCGCGCCACCTGATCGAACTGGCCCGGGGCAACAAGCAGGTGATCGAGCTCAAGCTGCGCCTCGCCGACGCGGCGACGGTCTCCCAGATCCTCTACCTGCGCGACGTGACGCACGAGGTCGAAGTCGATCGCATGAAGAGCGAGTTCCTCTCCCATGCCGCCCATGAACTGCGCACCCCCATGGCCAGCATCTACGGCTTCACCGAACTGCTCGTCGCCCAGGACTTCGATGCCGAAACCCGCAAGGATCTGCTCCAGACCATCCACAAGCAAACCGCCTGGCTGATCGAGATCATCAACGAGCTGCTCGATATCGCCCGCATCGAATCGCGCCGCGGCAAGGATTTCAAGATCGAGCCGGTGACGCTTGCGCCTCTGGTCATCGACGTATTGTCGTCGATGCAATTCGATGCCGAACGCTGGCCGGTGACCCTGAACCTGCCGGCCAACCTGCCGGCCGTGCGGGCGGATGCCGCCAAGTTGCGGCAGGCGCTGACGAATATCCTCGGCAATGCGGTGAAGTATTCGCCACAGGGCGGGAGCATCATGATTGCGGGGGCCACCCGCGTGGTCGGCGAGAAGACGATGGTCAGCCTGGCGATTACCGATCACGGCATCGGCATGACGGAAGAGCAAGTGGCGCGCGCCTGCGAACGTTTCTACCGTGCCGACACATCCGGCAACATCCCTGGCACCGGCCTCGGCATGGCCATCGTCAAGGAGGTCGTCGAACTGCTCGGCGGTTCCATCGACATTTCCTCGGCGCCCAATCTCGGCACCACCGTCACCCTCCTGCTGCCCACGGCGGTGATCTCCAAGCCGAGAAGCCAAGAATGAAATCGTAGCGGTAATTGTCGGCGCTGGCGGGACGGCGGACGCGGTCGCGCTGGAGTTGAAGCGCGCGACTCATGCGTGTAGGATTTAATCCTACCCACCACAGGAGACCGCTATGCGCACAACCCAGCAATTCAGCATTACTCTGCCCAATGAAATGGCCGGCCTGGTGAAGTCGATGGTGGCATCCGGCATCTATGCCACCGAAAGTGAAGTATTCCGTGACGGGGTGCGGGCATTGATGGCGCGCGAGCGCGCCATGGAGCGCTGGCTGCAAGATCAGGTCGGGCCTGCCTACGATGCTCTGAGGGACGACCCTTCCCGTGCCGTCAGCCCTGACCAAGTACGCGCGCGGATTGCCGCCGAACACAAGGCGATGTCCGAAAAGGCGAAATGAAATTCCGCGTCGTCTTCTCGCCGGAGGCGGAGGAGCAACTCGCTGACCTGTACCGCTACATTGCCGCGGCGACATCGTCCGGCATCGCCGAACGTTACGTCAATGCGATCATCGGCTACTGCGAGACGCTGGAAACTTTTCCTTTACGTGGTGCGCAGCGAGACGACATTCGTCCCGGCTTGCGTATCACCAACTACAAAGGTCGAACGGTGATTGCCTTCGCCGTGGATACCCGGCAAGTTTCGATCATCGGGGTGTTTTACGGCGGGCAGGATTACGAAACAGCACTGCAGGATGACCTGGAGGGCGAGATCTGATGATACGGACTCGTATGAATCCAGCACGAGAGTAGAGAAAAAGTCGGCGCTGGCGGGACGGCACTGGCGACGGCCTAGCCGTCGCGATCAGTTCTTCGGCTTGAGATGTACGTGGGTTGCCGCGCCGCGCGGGCGGTAGCCGTGGGTATGCGCGCTGCTGGCGACTTCGACCGAGACGACATTGATCTGCCCGTGGCGCACGCCGCGCTCGGCGGTCAGCGCGTCGGCGAAGGCGCGCACCGCTCCGGTCGGCCCGCGCAGGATGACACTTTCGAGACAATTGTCGTGATCCAGATGCGCATGCATGGTCGCCACCGTCAGGTCGTGGTGGTCGTGCTGCAGACTGGTCAGTCGTTCGGCCAGATCGCGTGCATGGTGGTCATAGACATAGGAGAGATTGGCGACGCAATGGCCCGTGCTGCCGGCCGCCTCGTTCTGGCGCGCCGCTTCGAGATGCTCGCGCAGCAGGTCGCGGATCGCTTCTGAACGGTTCTGGTAGCCGCGCCGCTCGATGAGGGCGTCGAACTCGTGCGCCAGCGCCTCGTCCAGCGAAATGGTGATTCGTTCCATATACTCCTCCCTGTTTTCAGACTGAAAGGATAAGCCATGCCGCTCGACAACGCCGCCCTCGATCAGCTGTTTCGCTCCGCCCGCACCCACAATGCCTGGCAGGACAAGCCCGTGCCCGACAGCCTGCTGAAGGAACTGCACGACCTGATGAAATGGGGGCCCACCAGCGCCAACTGCTGGCCGCTACGCGTGGTCTATGTGAAGTCGCCCGCGGCGAAGGCCCGCCTGCTACCGCTCCTGATGGAAGGCAACCGCGCCAAGACCCAGGCCGCACCCGTCGTCGCCCTGCTCGGCATGGACCTGACCTTCTACGAACAATTGCCGAAGCTGTTCCCGCATACCGATGCGAAATCGTGGTTTGTCGGCAATCAGCCGCTGATCGAAGCCACCGCCTTCCGCAACAGCAGCCTGCAGGGCGCCTACTTCATGCTCGCTGCGCGTGCGCTGGGCCTCGACTGCGGCCCGATGTCGGGCTTCGACGCCGACCAGGTGAATGCCGAATTCTTCGCCGGCACAAACGTCCGGACCAACTTCATCTGCAGCGTCGGCTACGGCGACCCGACTGCCCTCTTCCCGCGCAGTCCGCGCCCGGACTTCGCCGACGTCTGCACGATCGTCTGAGAAAGAAAGAGAACACACGATGGCCGGAGCCAGCCTGCTCGCCCTGCTCGACGACATCGCGTCGATCCTCGACGATGTCGCCGCGATGACCAAGGTCGCCGCGAAAAAAACCGCCGGCGTCCTCGGCGACGACCTCGCGCTCAACGCCCAGCAAGTCAGTGGCGTGCATGCCGACCGCGAGTTGCCGGTCGTCTGGGCGGTGGCCGTCGGCTCGCTGAAGAACAAGGCCATCCTCGTTCCCGCCGCACTGGCGATCAGCGCCCTGCTGCCCTGGCTGGTCACGCCGCTGCTGATGATCGGCGGCCTGTACCTCTGCTTCGAGGGCGTCGAAAAGCTCGCCGAGAAATTCCTGCACGGCAAGCATGCGGAAGCAAAGGATCTCGCCGCCGATATCGCCGACTTCGAGGCGCACGAGGCCGAGAAGATCAAGGGCGCGATCCGCACCGACTTCGTGCTCTCGGCCGAAATCATCGTCATCGCGCTCGGCACCGTCGCCGAGAAACCCTTCATGACACAGGTCGCCGTCCTCGTCGGCATCGCCCTGCTGATGACTGTCGGCGTCTATGGCCTTGTCGCCGCCATCGTCAAGATGGACGACCTCGGTCTGCACCTTGCCGCCAAGCCGAACGCGGCTGCGCAAGGCATCGGCCGCCTGCTGCTGCTCGCGGCACCCAAGCTGATGAAAACGCTCGCCGTCGTCGGCACCGCCGCGATGTTCCTCGTCGGTGGCGGCATCCTGCTGCATGGCGTACCTGCCCTCGGTCACATCGTTGAATATTGGGCGGAAGGCTTCGGCCTGCTTGGCAGCCTGATCCCTTCACTGGCCGGCCTGCTGGTCGGCGTGATCGCCGGGGCGCTGGCGCTGGGCGGCTTCGAACTGGGCAAAGCACTCAAGCACAGACTGCCCAGCAACTGACACATGCCCCTCCTCAAACTCGACAATGGCTGCCTCGCCTACGGCCACGTCCCCCTGCTCGATGCGGCCGCGTTCCAACTGGACGCCGGCGAGCGCGTCGCGCTGATCGGCCGCAACGGCACCGGCAAGTCCTCGCTGCTCGCTACCCTCGCCGGCCGGGCGCACCTCGACGATGGCACGCTATGGACGCAGCCCGGCCTCAAGCTTGGCTACGTGCCGCAGGAGCCGCCCTGCGATCCCGATCTGACCGTCTTTCAGGCTATCGTCGCCGGCATGGGCGAAACCGCGCGCCTGCTGGCGGACTATCACGACGTGTCGCATCGGATGGCGGAAGCTGCAGCTGACCACGACACGCTGATGGCCCGCATGGACGCCTTGCAGCACGAGATGGAAGCACTCGGCGTCTGGACCTTCGAAGCCAAGGCGGAACAGGTGATCGCGCGTTTCGGCCTCGATGCCGACGCCCGGGTCGGCACGCTCTCGGGCGGCCAGAAGAAGCGCCTAGCGCTCGCGCAGGCGCTGGCGGTTGCGCCCGACGTCTTGCTGCTCGACGAGCCAACCAACCACCTCGACATCGCCGCGATCGAATGGCTCGAGGATTTCCTGCTGGAAAGCGGCGTGACGCTGCTGTTCGTCACCCACGACCGGCGCTTCCTCGACCGGCTGGCGACGCGCGTCGTCGAACTGGATCGCGGCCGGCTGGCGAGCTATCCCGGCAACTTCGCCGCCTACCGCACACGCAAGGAACAGGAACTGGCCGACGAGGCCAAGGCCGCTGCGCGGGCCGACAAGCTGCTGAAGGAAGAGGAAGTCTGGATCCGCCAAGGCGTGGAGGCCCGCCGCACGCGGGCCGTGTTCCGCGTGCAGCGGCTCGACAAGCTGCGTGCCGAACGCGCCGCACGTCGCGAACGCATTGGCGACGTAAAGCTGCAACTGGATGCCGGCGAAAAGAGCGGGCAGATCGTCGCCGAGCTGCAGCACGTCACCAAATCCTTCGGCGAGAAAACCGTCGTCAAGGACTTCTCGACCCGCATCCTGCGCGGCGACCGCATCGGCGTGATCGGCCCCAACGGCGCCGGCAAGACCACCCTCCTGCGGCTGATCCTCGGCGAGATCACACCCGACAGCGGCACGGTCAAGCGCGGCACGAAGATGGAGATCGCCTATTTCGACCAGTTCCGCGCGCAGCTCGACCCCGAGGCGACGCTCGCCGACATCATCTCGCCGGGCTCGGACTGGGTCGAGATCGCCGGCACGAAGAAACACGTCGTCGGCTACCTCGGCGACTTCCTGTTCGCGCCGCAACGCGCCCGTTCGCCGGTCAAGTCGCTCTCTGGCGGCGAGCGCAACCGGCTACTGCTGGCACGGCTGTTCGCGCGGCCGGCCAATGTGCTGGTGCTCGACGAGCCGACCAACGACCTCGACATCGATACGCTGGACCTGCTGGAGGATCTGCTGCAGGACTATCCCGGCACGGTCTTCCTCGTCAGCCACGACCGCGCCTTCCTCGACGCAATCGTCACCCAGACGATTGCCGCCGAGGGCGGCGGCACATGGCACGAATACGCCGGCGGCTACAGCGACTGGGCGGCGTACCAGGCCAGCCGCAAAGAAGCCGCTGCCCAAAAGTCGGCGCTGACAGGACGGCATGAGCCGGACCGCTCCAAATCCGGACGGCAGGAACTCAAGCCCAAGGCCGACAAGCTCTCATGGAAGGAACAGCGCGAGCTGGAATCCTTGCCCGAGCGCATCGCCAGCCTGGAAATCGAACAAGCCACCCTGACCGCCCGTCTCGAAGACCCTGCCCTGTATGACAACCCGCAGGAAGCGCAGTCGGTCGCGGCACGGCTTGCAGCCATCGAGGAAGAATTGCTGGGCCTGCTGGAACGCTGGGAAATTCTCGAATCCCGTCTAAAGTAATACGGCAAGCTTTTTTCCGCCCCCATCGGGTCTGAAACAGCTGCGGTTTTGGTTTTCGTCAAGCCCCTGCCACGGGGCCGGAATGGTGCTTTGCAGCAAAACTTGCGATTTTCGAATCCCGCTTCAGTTCGTACAACAGACTGATTTTTTGCACGCTTTTTTTGCCGCAAAACCTACTATATCTAGTGGTATAAATTTTGTCAGCTACTAGATAAATTATTAAGTTATTGATTTATCAGGAAGCAAAAATTTTTTGCTTTGCAGGTGATTGAGGTGCCGCTATGCTTCGCCTCCAATCAAGCTTCCGACAAAACAACAGCCAACGACTTGACGAACATGACTACTGACCAGACCACCGATCAAGGCAATACCGTTCAGGAACAGGAATACACGGGGCAACTGGGGCTGCCCCTGCCGCAGGAGATCTCAGGGGAGGTCCTGCTCGAAAAATACGCCAAGGGCAACGAACGCAACGTCCATGACGTGCGCGCCCGCGTCGCCCGCGCCCTGGCCGGTTATGAAACCGAGGACAAGCAGGCCCTGTGGGAGTCGCGCTTCCTCGATGCGCAGGAAAACGGCTTCGTGCCCGCTGGCCGTATCAATTCGGCCGCCGGCACCGACCTGTGTGCCACGCTGATCAACTGCTTCGTGCAACCGGTCGGCGACTCGATTTCCGAAGTGGTGGACGGCCGTCCCGGCATCTACACCGCCCTGTCGCAGGCGGCCGAAACGATGCGTCGCGGCGGCGGCGTCGGCTACGATTTCTCCAGCATCCGCCCGGTCGGCGCCCATGTGAAGGGCACCCAGTCGCGCGCCTCCGGCCCCGTGTCCTACATGCGCGTGTTCGACCGCTCCTGCGAGACGGTCGAATCCGCCGGCAGCCGCCGCGGCGCCCAGATGGGCGTGTTGCGCTGCGACCATCCCGATATCGAAGCCTTCATCCACGCCAAGGATGGCGGCGACCTGACCAACTTCAACATCTCGGTCGGTGTGACCGACGCCTTCATGCAAGCCGTGGAAGCCGGCGCCGATGTCGAACTGGTGCATCGTGCCGAGCCGTCCAACGACGTCAAGCAGAACGGCGCCTACCAGCGTGACGACGGGCTGTGGGTCTATCGCAAGGTACCCTCGCGCGAACTGTGGGACCAGGTCATGCGCTCGACCTACGACCACGCCGAGCCGGGCATCCTGTTCATCGACCGCATGAACAAGGACAACAACCTCAATTACTGCGAGACCATCGAGGCGACCAACCCCTGCGCCGAACAACCGCTGCCGCCCTATGGCTGCTGCTGCCTCGGCTCGATCAACCTGACGCTGTTCATCAACCAGGCCTTCAGCGAGACCGCCGACTTCGATTACGGCGCCTTCGGCAAGGTGATCGACACCTCGGTGCGCATGCTCGACAACGTGCTGGATGCCACGCACTGGCCGCTGCCGCAACAGAAGGCCGAAGCGGCCGCCAAGCGCCGTGTCGGCCTCGGCTTTACCGGCCTCGGCGACGCGCTGATCATGCTCGGCCTGCGCTATGACACCGAGGAAGCCCGCCGCACCGCGGCCAAGATCTCCGAGTTCATGCGCGACCGCGCCTACCTCGCCTCGGTCGAACTCGCCAAGGAACGTGGTGCCTTCCCGCTCTTCAATGCCGACCTGTATCTCTCGGGCGGCAACTTCGCCTCGCGCCTGCCACAGGCGATCAAGGACCAGATCCGCAAGCACGGCATCCGCAACTCGCACCTGCTGTCGATCGCACCGACCGGCACCATCTCGCTGGCCTTCGCCGACAACGCCTCGAACGGCATCGAGCCGCCCTTCTCCTGGACCTACACGCGCAAGAAGCGCATGGTCGACGGCACGCACAAGGAATACGCGGTCGAGGACTACGCCTGGCGCCTGTTCAAGCATCAGGGTGGCGACACCGCCAAGCTGCCGGACTATTTCGTCACGGCGCTGGAAATCACCGCGCAGGCTCACGAGCAGATGGTCGCCGCCGTCGCACCCTATGTCGATACTTCGATCTCGAAAACGGTGAATGTGCCGGCCGACTATCCCTATACCGAGTTCGAGGATCTTTATATGGTCGCCTGGAAGTCGGGCCTCAAGGGCCTGGCGACCTATCGTCCGAATGCCGTGCTGGGCAGTGTGCTGTCGGTCGAACCGCAGCAGCCAGCCCAGCAGCCAGCCAGCCAGCATAACCAGAAGCAGCCGCAGGACGTCACCATCGACTGCGCCAACCGCCGCATGTCGATCGGCTCGCTGCCGGCGCCCGTGCTCGCCAGCCTGCGCTGGCCCGGCCGGCCGCGCCTGACCGACGGCAACGCAGCCTGGACCTACATGATCGAGACGCCGCACGGCGAGTTCGCGCTCTTCGTCGGCCAGATCGAAAATGAAAAACGCCAGTCCGTACCCTTCGAAATCTGGGTCAATGGCACCGAGCAGCCACGCGGCCTCGGCGCTGTCGCCAAGACGCTGTCGATGGACATGCGCGCCAACGACCCGGCCTGGCTGAAACTCAAGCTCGATGTCCTCGCCGGCACCATCGGTGACGAACCCTTCGAGATGGCCATGCCGCCCCATGGCGAACTGAAGATGATGCCCGGCTCCGTCTCGGCGATGGCGCAGGTGATCCGCTACCGCTGCGAGCAGCTCGGCGCCCTCGATACGGACGCCTGCACACCCGTGCTCGACTGCATGTTCAGCCGCGACGAGCCGAAGACCGGCACGGACGGTACGCTGTCCTGGACGGTCGACATCGTCAACCCGGCCTCGCGCGAGGATTTCGTGCTCGGTCTCAAGGAAATCACCCTGCCGGACGGCGTGACGCGCCCCTATTCCTGCTGGCTCTCGGGCAACTACCCGCGCGCCCTCGACGGCTTGACCAAGTTGCTCTCGCTCGACATGCGCGTGATGGACCCGGCCTGGATCGGCATGAAGCTGCGCAAGCTGCTCAACTATCCCGAGCCGCTCGGCGACTTCATGGCGCGCGTGCCCGGCTCGAACAAGCAGCAGAACTGGCCCTCCACCGTCGCCTACATCGCGCGGCTGATCATGCACCGCTATGCGATGCTCGGCATCCTCGACGAGCATGGCTTCCCGACCCGCGAAATGGGCATCCTCGAGCGGCCGAGCGAGAAGAAGGGCGACCTCAAGGTCACGCAGGGTTCGCTGTGCGCCGAGTGCGGCAACATGACCGTGATCAAAAAGGATGGCTGCGACTTCTGCACCGCCTGCGGCGCCGTCGGCAGCTGCGGCTGATGCTCTGATCCTGCGGTCCGGCCAAATCGCTGGCCGGGCCGCGGTTTTCTGGTAAATTACGCTCCGCGCGCCAGACAAGGCAAAAAATGCAGGCGCGACATGGCTTTCGAAAACCGAAGGCCGCGGGACGAAAAATTCCCGCATATGACTTTCTGACACTTTTTTACAGATCGGAACTCCCTTGGAGAACGAAGACCTTTCCTCTCCTGCGCCGGCACCCGCCGTAGCCGCGCCCGCGCCTATACCCGCCGTGGCCGCCGCCCCGGTTCCGCCGTCTCCTCCACCCTTCGATCCGCGTCGTCGTATCCGCGAACTGCAATCGATTCCGGAACGCGACCGCACCGATGCGGAGTGGGACGAACTCAACGAGCTCGAGATCCAGACCGCGCCAGGCAACCGCGCTGGCAACCAGCAGCCGACGGGCGCTTATGGTGGTGGTGGCGCGAAACCAAGCGGCGGCTTCCACCAGAAGAACCGCATGAAGGGCAAGGGCGGTGGCAAGCCCGGCGGCCCGGGCGGACGTCCGCAGGGCAATAATCAGGGCAAGCCCCACAACAACCCGAACAAGCCTCGGCCGGCCTGATCCACACTGCGCCCTCGGGCCCACGCGCTGACAGCGACCGATGACGCAACTGGTTCTCGAACAACTCCTGAACGGCCTGCAGTTCGGCCTGATGCTGTTCTTGATCGCCTCCGGGCTGACGCTCGTGTTCGGCATCATGGACATGATCAACCTTTCGCACGGCTCGCTCTACATGGGCGGCGCCTATCTCGGTGCTGCCGCCGCCCAGGCGTCAGGCTCCTTCGTCACCGGGCTGCTTGCTGCGATGCTCGGCATGGCGGTCATCGGCATCGTGCTCGAACTTCTGCTGCTACGCAGGCTCTACCTGCGCGATCATCTGGCACAGGTACTCGCCACCTTCGCGCTGATCCTGATCGCCAACGACCTCGTGCGCATGATCTGGGGACCGCAGCCGTTGCTGCTGAATCCGCCGGAAGCGCTGGCCGGCCCGGTCGAACTGGCCGGCTTCAGCTATCCCGCCTATCGCCTGCTGATCATCGGCGTCGGCCTGTTGGTTGCCCTCTTTCTCTACATCCTCGTCAGCCACACACGCATCGGCATGTGGGTGCGCGCCGGTGCCGCCAACCGGCCGATGGCGGAAGCGCTGGGCGTCGATGTGCGCTGGCTGTTCACCGGCCTGTTTGCCCTTGGCGCGGCACTGGCCGCCGCCGCTGGCACCTTGCTCGGCCCGCTGCTCGCCGTGCAGGTCGGCATGGGCGAGAGCATCCTGATCCTCGCCTTCGTTGTCATCGTCATCGGCGGCATCGGCTCGATCCGCGGCGCCCTCGTCGGGGCATTGCTGGTAGGCATTGTCGACACGCTCGGCCGTGCGCTACTGCCGACGCTGCTGCGTGCCGTGAGTTCGCCGGAAGTCGCCGGTCATCTCGGCCCCGCGCTCGCCTCGATCATGATCTACCTGCTGATGGCCGCCATTCTGTTCTGGCGTCCGCAGGGCCTGTTTCCGGCACGCGCATGAACGGCTCACACAAGGCGATCTTCGTTGAAGCGGGCGTGCTGCTCATCGCCGCGTTGCTCCCCTTCGCCCTGCAAGCACTTGGCGAGGAGTTCTACATCGGTTTCGCCACGCGTCTGCTGATCTTCGCGCTGGCGGCGACCAGCCTCAACTTCATCGTCGGTTATGGCGGCATGGTCGCCTTTGGTCACGCGGCCTTCTTCGGTGGCGGCGCCTACGTCGTCGCCTTCCTGATGCAGGCCGGCATCGTCTCCGCGTGGATTGCCTGGCCACTCGCGATCCTTGCCGCCGTCGTCGCGGCAGTGGGCATCGGCGCGATTTCGCTGCGCACACGCGGCGTCTACTTCATCATGATCACGCTGGCTTTCGCGCAGATGATCTACTACTCGATCATCTCGCTGCAGAGCGCCGGTGGGGACGACGGTCTGCCGCTGGAGCAGCGCTCGACGCTCGCACCCTTCGACCTGACCAGCGACACGACGCTCTACTGGGTCGCGCTCGCCACCCTCGTCGCCTGCCTGCTCGCCCTCAAGCGACTGGCAAACTCGCGTTATGGCCGCGCCCTCGCCGGTCTGCGTCAGAACGAGCAGCGCATGGAAGCGCTGGGCTATCCGGTCGACCGCCTGAAGCTGGTGTGCTTCGTCATCGGTGCCGGTATTGCGGGACTCGCCGGCGCCCTGTTTGCCAACCAGAATGGACTGGCCAGCCCGACCCAGCTTTACTGGACGCAGTCCGGCATGTTGCTGGTGATGGTGATCCTCGGCGGCGTCGGCCAGCGCTACGGCGGCGTGCTGGGTGCGATCGCCCTGCTCGGACTGGAGGAAGCGCTCGGGCTGATGACCGAGTACGCGCATCTCGCTATCGGTTTCGCGCTGCTGGCGGTGGTGCTGTTCGCGCCCAATGGACTAGCGGGTCTGGCCGGCCTGGTGGGACGGCGTCGCGGATGAGTACGGTATTGGAAATCGCCGGACTCAAGCGCCACTTTGGCGGCCTATGGGCGACCAATGGCGTCGACCTGTGCATCGAACGCGGCGATATCCATGCGCTGATCGGCCCGAACGGTGCAGGCAAGACGACGCTGATCCACCTGATTTCCGGCGCGCTGCGTCCCGATGAAGGCCGCATCGTTTTCGCCGGTGCCGACATCGCGCATCACGACATGCATGAACGGGTAGCGCAGGGCATCACGCGTTCCTACCAGATCACGCAGATCTTTCCGCAATTGCCGGTACTCGAGAATCTGCGCCTCGCCGTGCAGTCGCGGCGCCGCGACTGGGGCTCGAGCTTCCGCATGTGCCGTCCCGCCAGCGCCGACTTTCGCATGATCGAGGAAGCCGAGGAATGGCTCGGCCGCGTCGGCCTCGCCGAGGCCGCCGGCCAGTTCGCCGCCGATCTCGCCCACGGCCAGCAGCGCGCGCTCGAACTGGCGATGGCGCTGGCGACCCGTCCGCAACTTCTGCTGCTCGACGAGCCGATGGCAGGCATGGGGCCGGAGGAATCCGCCCATATGGCCGCATTGATCGCGTCCCTGAAAAGCGAGCAGACAGTGCTGCTGGTCGAACACGACATGGATATCGTCTTCCGCCTCGCCGACCGTATTTCGGTACTCGTCGCCGGCCGCGTGATCGTCAGCGACACACCGGACGTCGTGCGCAACCACGCCGAGGTGCGCCGCGCCTATCTGGGTGACGAAATCCGATGAGCGCATTGCTCGAAGTCAGCCAGCTCACTGCGGCCTACGGCGAAAGCCAGGTGCTGTTCGACATCGGCTTCAGCATCAATGAAGGCGAAGTCGCCACCCTGCTCGGCCGCAACGGCATGGGCAAGACCTCGACCGTGCGCGCGGTCTGCGGCATGCTGCCCGCGCGTAGTGGCATGATTGATTTTGCAGGCGCAAATATCGCCAGCGCCCGTCCCGACCGCATCGCGCGCCTAGGCATCGCGCTGGTGCCGGAAGGCCGCCAAATCTTTGCCAATCTCACGGTGAAGGAACATCTGGTCGCTTTCGCCGCGAACCGTTTCGGCAGTCGCGATCCATGGACTGCCGACAAGGTCTTCGCTTTTTTTCCGCAGCTCGCGGAGCGCAGGCATCACCTTGGCAACCGGCTCTCGGGTGGCGAACAGCAGATGCTCGCGATCGGCCGCGCGCTGACGACCAATCCCCGCCTGCTGATCCTCGATGAAGCCACCGAGGGATTGGCGCCGCTGATTCGCGGGGAAATCTGGAACTGCCTCGCCAGTCTGCGCACGGCGGGCCAGACCATCCTCGTCATCGACAAATACGTCGAGCGGCTGATCGCCCTCGCCGATCATCATAGCATCGTCGAAAAGGGCCGTATCGTCTGGCAGGGAAGCTCAGCCGCACTGGATGCCGATCACGGCATCTGGCACCGTTATCTGGGCGTCTGAACATATGAAGCCTGCCGTCCCGCCAGCGCCGACTTTTGGCAATCTCTGGTGGTGGCTGCCGCGTATTTCCTTCCTGCTGTTCGTCGCTGCCATCATCGCGCTGTTCTGGTTCATCCAGCGCACGGAACGCGAGGAACAGCGCGCCACGCTGATCAGCGACATGCTGTGGCTCGAACAGACCCTGCGCTTCGTCCTCACCCACAACGAAGACGTGCTCGGACGCTTCGACCCGCAGCGCATGGCACAGCGCGACGGTTTCGACGCCCACGCGGGCACGCTCATCGGCAGCAACACCGGCATCACGCAGCTACTCTGGCTCGATGCCAGTGGCCGCACGCGCCACGCCCTGCCGCCACCGGGCGAAACCGGTGCCGGCGGATATGCGCCCGCTCCTTCCGCTGCAGTACAGCAATTGGCACGCTCGCTGGATCATGCGGTCTATGGGCCGGCCTATGCGGTCGGGCAAGGTGACTGGCAGTTCGAGGTGCATGTGCCGGTATTTCGTGGTGGGCAACTCGCCGGCACTGCCGTCGGCGTTTATTCCGTGCGCCGCCTGCTCGCCGATGCGGTGCCCTGGTGGCTTGCGGAGCGCTATCACATCGCGATCGTCGACCAGGCGAACCAGGCCCTTGGCCAGCGCACCAATGTCGGCACCATCGAGGCTGAAAACGATTACCAGATGCCCTTCGACCCGCCGGGCCACGGCTTGATGCTGCGGGCCTCACCCTATCAGCTGCCGACCTCGCTGCCAAGCCGACTGATCACCGCCGGCCTCGCCTTGCTGGCGGCGCTGGTGCTGTTCAGTTTGTGGACCCTGCGCCGCCACGTGCAGGGCCGGCTCTTGGCTGAATCGGCGCTGCAGACCGAGGTCGCGTTTCGCCAGGCGATGGAGAACTCGGTCCAGACCGGCCTGCGCGCACGCAACCTCGACGGCAAGATAACCTACGTCAATCCCGCGTTTTGCCACATGGTCGGCTGGTCGGCAGCGGAATTGGTCGGCCGCTTGCCGCCGATGCCCTACTGGGCCGAGGAATACCTCGACGAAACACGCGCCATGCACGCAAAGGTGCTCGCCGGCCAGGCCCCTACTGAAGGTTTTGAGATCAAGCTCAAGCGGCGTGATGGCGAAATGTTCGACGCGCTGATCATCGAGGCACCGCTAATCGACAACCAGGGCAAACACACGGGCTGGATGGGCTCGGTTGTCGACATCACCGAACGCAAGCGTGCCGAGGAGCTGGCGCGCCAGCAGGAAGCCCGCCTGCAAGCCAGCGCCCGCCTGATCACGATGGGCGAAATGGCATCGAGCCTCGCGCACGAACTGAACCAGCCGCTATCGGCGATCTCCAGCTATACCGCGGGCTGCCGCAACCTCATCGCCGCCGGCGCGCCGCAGGCGGAAATCGACGACGCACTCGCCAAATGCCAGGATCAGGCGCAGCGCGCCGGGCGCATCATCCGTCGCATCTACGAATTCGTGCGCCGCCACGAACCGAAGACCGAGCCCTGCGACCTCGACGTCCTGCTTGCAGATCTGCTCACCCTGATCGAGGCGGATGCGCGCCGGCAACGCGTGCGCATCGTGCGCGATATCGCACCCGATTTGCCGACGATCCAGGCCGACAGCATCCTGCTCGGGCAGGCGATCCTCAACCTGATGCGCAACGGTATCGAGGCGATGGCGCTGACCGCGGAAAACCAGCGGGTCCTGTCCGTCGTGGCGAAAGTCACGGACGGCCAGGTCCTGATTTCGATCACCGACCGGGGCAGCGGCATCTCGGCTGAAACCGCCGCGCAGTTGTTCGAGCCGTTCTACACGACCAAGCTCGAAGGGCTCGGCGTCGGCCTCAATATCTGCCGCTCGGTCGTCGAAGCCCATCACGGCCGGCTCCGGTTCGAAGCGGTGCCAAAGAGTGCAGAGGGTGGTACCGTATTCCATATTTCACTGCCGCTCTCTAAACCATGAGCACGGGACTGGCTTATCTGGTCGATGACGATGCCGCGATCCGCGATGCGCTGGCCTGGCTGCTGCGTTCGCGTGGTATCCAGAGCCGCGCCTGGCCATCGGCGGAGGCCTTCCTCGCGGACTATCGCGACGACATGACCGGCTGCCTCCTGCTCGATGTCCGCATGGTCGGCATGACCGGCACGGAGCTCTTCGAGCACCTGCTGGAGCGCGGCTGCGCGATGCCGGTGATCTTTCTTACCGGCCACGGCGACGTACCGCTCGCGGTGAAGTCGCTCAAGCGTGGCGCCTTCGACTTCATCGAAAAACCGTTCAACGACAACGAACTGGCCGACCGCGTGATCGAAGCCCTCCGCCACGAGGAAAGTCGGCGCTGGCAGGACGGCATGAAGGCGGAAATCGGGGAACGCATGGCCACCCTGACCGAGCGCGAGCGTGAGGTGATGGCGTGCATCCTCGCCGGCAAGCTCAACAAGGTGATCGCCGACGAATTGCAGATCGCAATGCGCACCGTGGAGGTCCATCGCGCACACATTTTCGAGAAAATGGGCGTGCGCTCGGCCGTCGAACTGGCTCAGCGCCTGTCGGTGCTTGCCTCGAGGTAGATCAGTCCGCGTCGCCGCACCAGACGGTACGCACCGAGGTGCATGGCGGGATGGCGGTCAATGCCGGCTGTCAGCATCTGCCGCAGGGCTTCGCGCAAGCGTGCTTCGCTGGGGATCTGTACGGCATGCAGCACCAGGAGGTAACGCAGGGCATTGCGCGCGCGTGGCTCGTCCAATACTTGCAGGTCAGTTACCGGGACGGGGAAATCCGTCAAGTTGCCCAGATCCGCGCGCGCAAGGTCGTCGAGCAGATCCTGCGCCTCGGCGAATCGCGCCGCTGCACTGGCGAGATTCTTCGCGGCAGCGGGAAAACGCTGCGTCAGGGACGCCAAAATGCGATGCCGCAGGAAATTGCGTGAGTGGCGCGTGTCCGCATTGCTTTCGTCTTCGATCCAGTCGAGCCGATGCGCGGCCGCATAGCGCTCGATGTCGTCGCGCCCTACTGAAAGCAAGGGACGCAGCAGGCGGCCGCTGCGCTCGCGCATGGCAGCGGCGCCTGCAATGCCGGTGCCCCGTAGAAGATTGAACAGGAGCGTCTCGGCTTGGTCGTCGCGATGGTGTGCCAGTACGATCCAGTCGCCCGCGCTGACCGCAAAGGCCTGATGACGCGCTCTGCGCGCTGCGGCTTCGAGCCCATCGGCGGAACACCGTTCGACAGCGACCATCGCGCGCTCGAAAGGAACGCCCACCTGCCGGGCAACTTCCGCGCAAAACCCTGACCAGCGATCTGCATTGGGACTGATGCCGTGATGGACATGCAGTGCCGACACGCTTTCTCGATGCAAAGAGGCCAGGGCATGCAGCAACACGACCGAATCGACACCGCCCGACAACCCGACCACCAGACGCTGTCCAGGCTGAACGTGACGCTGCAGGCTGGCTGTCAGTACTGCAGTCAGCCCCACAGTCAGCCCTGATGCGGACACGTCAATGCTCGGTGATTTCCTTGTACTTGCCATAACTCATCAAGCGCTCGTAACGACGCTCGACAAGCTCTTCGGCAGAGAGCCCCTGCAACTGCCGCAAGGCATCCTGCAGGCCTTTCTTCAAGGATTGTGCGGCCGTGCGCGGGTCGCGATGCGCGCCCCCGAGGGGCTCATTGACCACGCGATCAACCAGCCCCAGTGTCTTCAGGCGTGAGGCGGTAATACCCAAGGTTTCGGCAGCATCGGCCGCGCGTTCAGCGCTCTTCCAGAGGATCGAAGCGCACCCTTCCGGCGAAATGACGGAGTAGGTTGAATACTGCATCATCAGCACCGCGTCGCCGGCAGCAATCGCCAAGGCTCCGCCCGAGCCGCCTTCGCCGATGATGGTGCAGACTAGCGGTACCTTCAATTCGGCCATCTCGTAGAGATTGCGGCCAATTGCCTCGGACTGTCCACGCTCCTCCGCACCGATGCCGGGATAGGCACCGGGTGTATCGATAAAGGTGAATACCGGCATGCCGAACTTCTCAGCCAGCCGCATCAGACGCAGGGCCTTGCGGTAGCCTTCGGGACGCGGCATGCCGAAATTCCGGTGGATTTTTTCCTTGGTATCGCGGCCCTTCTGATGACCGATCACCATGCAGGATTGTCCGTTGAATCGTGCCATGCCGCCAACGATGGCATGATCATCGGCAAACGCCCGATCACCATGCAGCTCGACATAGTCGGTAAAGATCATCTCAAAATAATCGAGCGAATAGGGTCGCTGTGGGTGGCGCGCGACTTGTGCGATTTGCCAAGGTGTCAACTTCGCATAGATATCCTTGACCAACGCTGCGCTTTTGCCTTCGAGGCGGCCGATTTCGTCAGAGATATCGACAGCTGAGTCGTCTTGGACAAACCGTAGCTGCTCGATTTTCGCTTCGAGTTCAGCAATCGGCTGCTCGAAGTCCAGAAAAGTCGTTTTCATGGCGGCGGATTCTACCGGAACCCTTCAAGTAAAACGCCCAACCTTGTTTAGGGTTGGGCGTTTTTTTGTGGGGTAGTCTGGTGTTGACCTACTTTCGCGAGCGAGGTGCTCACTATCATTGGCGCGGTCTTGTTTCACGGTCCT
>JBFLYR010000009.1:0-2223 GCA_040756595.1 Pseudomonadota bacterium
CTGCTGCGCCTGCTGCGCCTGCTGCGCCTGGAGCCGCTTCTGTTCCTCGAGCGCGCGCAGTCGTTCCTCGCGCACGCGCTGGATGTCGGCGCGCAACTCCGCGCCCACTTTCCGGATGCGCTCGGCCACGGCTTCCATCTCCTTCGACATCGCATCGGCATCCTGTGCGAGCACCCCAGGGCTCGACAGCACCATCATGCAGGCGACCACGCCTGCCCGGATCAATAAGACGTTCATGACTGTCTCTCCTCACCCCCCCGCGATCCGGTCAGCCTGGATGCGGGTTCTGTCACGTTGCACTCGACAGGGCATTCCGCGAGTGTGCTCAGAGGATTAACGTCCGGCCGGCGCCGGACTTTATCGAAACAGGCCAGGAACCAGTACGGATGGACCAATAACCGTCGGCGAGCGGCCTTCAAGGTCCGCGAAACCGGTCGGGCGCATCGCCAGGCGTCGTACACCATCGTCTTGAAAACCAACGGGCGATGGCATGGGTGCCAAGCTCAGATTTCCAGCTGTGCGCCGAGCTCGACCACGCGATTGGCCGGGATACGGAAAAAAGTCATCGGGCTCGCGGCATTGCGCGCCATGGCGGCAAACAGATGCTCCCGCCACAACGCCATGCGGTCGCCCCGGGTCGGGATGAGATTTTCCCGGCTGAAGAAGAACGTCGTGTCCATCAAGTCGAACTGCATGCCGCACGGGCAGTTCGCCAGGGCCCTGGGGATGTCGGTGTTGTCCATGAAGCCGTAGCGGACGACGACGTGATAGAAATTCTCCGCCAGTTTCTCAATCTCCAGCCTGGCAGCGTCGGGCACGTACGGCACTTCCGCGTAGCGGACATTCAGAATCACCACGCGCTCGTGCAACACCTTGTTGTGCTTGAGATTGTGCAGCAGGGCCGCGGGCACGCCATTCGGCTCGGCGGTCATGAAAACCGCCGTCCCCGGCACGCGGAGAGGCGGGCTGGCGAGCAGGCTGTCGACAAAGGGTGCGAGCGGCAGGGCCTTTTCACGCAGGCGTTCGGCGACGATCTCGCGCCCGCGTTTCCAGGTCACCAAGAGGGTGAAGAGCGTCATGGCCACCATCAGGGGAAGCCAGCCGCCATCCGGAATCTTGACGATGTTCGCGCCGAAGAAGGCCAGGTCGATGGTCAGGAAAACCAGCATGATCGCGAGCGTCGTCTTGCGGCCGACATCCCATAGAACGCGCATGACCAGCCCCAGCAGCAGCGTATCGATGGCGAACGTCGCGGTCACGGCAATGCCGTAGGCCGCGGCCAGGTTGCTCGAACTCTGGAATCCCAGCACCAGCAGCGCGACGCCCACGGCGAGCGTCCAGTTGACGAAGGGAATGTAGATCTGCCCGGCCTCGCTCGCCGAGGTGTGGCGAATGATGAGGCGCGGCGCATAGCCCATCTGGATGACCTGGCGCGTCACCGAGAACGCCCCGGAGATGACCGCCTGCGAGGCGATCACGGTCGCCGCGGTGGCGAGTGCGATCATGGGATACAAGGCCCATGACGGCGCCAGCAGATAGAACGGATTGCGTATCGCCCCGGGGTCGGCGAGCAGCAACGCGCCCTGGCCGAAGTAGTTCAGCACCAGGGCCGGCAGGACATAGCCGAACCAGACCAGGCGGATCGGATGGCGGCCGAAATGGCCCATGTCGGCATACAGGGCCTCGGCACCGGTGATCGCGAGCACGACCGCGCCGAGAATGAAAAAACTCGCCGTCCCGTGCTGCGCGAAAAACTGCAGCGCATGAATCGGCAGCAACGCAGCGAGGATCTGCGGGTGGTCGAGAATCGCGAGTACGCCGAGCAGGCCGAGCACGCCGAACCAGACCAGCATGACCGGACCGAACAGCTTGCCGATCGAGGCCGTCCCGTGCTGCTGGATGGCGAACAGCCCGACCAGGACGCCTAGCGCAAGCGGCACGATGAAAGGATGCAGAGCAGGCGCGCCCATCTCCAGTCCTTCGACAGCCGACAACACCGAGATCGCCGGCGTGATCAGGGTGTCACCAAAGAACAGCGCAGCACCAAGGAAACCCAGCGACATCAGCACTCGGCGCACGCGCGAGCCCAAGGGCACCTGTCCCTGAAGCAGCGACAGCAGGGCCAGGATGCCGCCTTCGCCCTTGTTGTCGGCGCGCATCATGACACTGACGTACTTGACGGACACGACCAGCGTGAGCGACCAGAACACCAGCGACAGGATG